>CAVWPV010000001.1:0-14468 GCA_963756985.1 uncultured Solirubrobacteraceae bacterium
GGGAACCTCGTATCTCAGGGTCCTCGCAAAGTCATGAACGACACCGCCCAGGCCGTCGCCTCGCCGCAGCTCGCCGCACCTGCGGCCCGGTTCGCGGTGCCCTCCGGATGGCGCGACTACGTGACCCTGACCAAGCCCCGGATCATGTCGCTGCTGGTGCTCACCTCGGTGTGCTCGATGATCGCGGCATCCGGCGGTTCGCCTTCGCTCGGGCGCCTCTTGGCGCTCGTCGTGGGTGGCGCGCTCGCCTGTGGGGGCGCGAGCGCGCTCAACCACGTTCTCGATCGAGACATCGATCGGCTGATGGGACCGCGAACCGCGTCGCGGCCGGTCGCCGCGGGACGGATCTCCGCCCGCCGTGCCGCGGCGTTCGGGCTGACGTTGTCGGCGGTGTCGTTCGTCGTGATGGCAACGACTACCAACCTGCTGGCCGCAACCCTCGCCGTCAGCGGCGGCGCGTACTACGTCGTCGTGTACACGATCCTGCTGAAGCGTTCGACGACCCAGAACATCGTCATCGGCGGCGCCGCCGGCGCGATTCCGGCGCTCGCCGGCTGGGCGGTCGCCCATGGCCGAGTCGGACTCGGCGCGGTCTTTCTGTTCGCGATCGTGCTGTTGTGGACGCCGCCTCACTTCTGGGCGCTCGCGCTGCTGCTGGCACCCCACTACGAAGCGGCGCGGGTGCCGATGCTGCCGGTCGTCCGAGGGCCACGGGCGACGTCGACACAGGTGCTCGCCTACTCGATGCTGCTGAGCGGCTTCACGGTGATTCCCGCGGTACTCGGGACCTTCGGCGTGACATATGTTGTCGCGGCGGTGGCGCTGGGTGCGACCTTATGCGTGCTGAGCTGGCGCTTGTGGAGGCACGCATCAGCCGCCCGGGCCGCGCTCCTGTTCCACTTCTCGCTGCTGTATCTGGCGCTGCTGTTCGTGGCCGTCGCGGTCGACGCGGCTGTCCGGTAAGCGCGCTCTTAGCCGCTCTTACATTCCTCCGACGGTCAATCGACGTTCCCCTTCGCCGGTCGATTCAGGCTGTGCGCACACCGAAAAGGAGAACCCAAATGACCACGACAATGATCATCCTCAACGTAGTTCTGGGCCTCGCCGTGATCGGCGGCATCGTTGGAGCACTGGCCTACTCGATCGTCAGCTCGACTGCGTCTGAGCCTCAGCGTGGGTCACTTGGACGCGCCCGGGCGCCCCGTCGTGCACGGGAGCGCGCGTACGCGCCGGCCTACGACGCCCAATAGTTCCGACGATGCGGGACCTATACGCCGGCGAGACGATCGCTCGGATCCACGAGATCCGGCCGCCGGGCGAGCTCTCCGCGGAGCTCGCGTCCTGCGGCGCGGAACCGCTCCACCCCATCCAGCTTGATCTGCTCGTAGCCGCGGACGAGGTCCGGAAGCGACGCGACCTCGACCGCGAGCTCGGCCGTCTCGGGCGACAGCCCCTCGCCCGCAAGGTCGACGAGCTCCATGTACTCGCCGGGTAGCGATCGCTCGACCCGACGCACCTCCGGGAGCCCGAACAGGTCGAGCGGCGTTCCGCGGAGCACCCGCCCGTGCCGCAGCAGGCCCAGCAGCGGGACGAACCAGCGCCCGAATCCGATCTTGCGCTTGCGCCCGAGCGTCCGCAGCAGCGGCGGGTGCAGCTGGAACTTGACCTTGCTCCCGGGCGGCACTGTCGCGAGCCATTCGAGGTGGAGCCGCGCGACCTCGTACTCGTCCTTGTAGGCCGTCAGCTTGTACAGCCCGCGGGCGACGGCGGTGGTGAACGCGGTGCTGCCTGGCAGCCGCTCGCGCTCGAGCTCGTCGATCCGCGCCACCGTCTCGGCATACCGCCGCGCGACCTTCACGCCACCCCACCCGATCAGGTCATCCGCGCGCCGCTCAACCACTTCCCGGAGCGCCGGATCGTCGATCTTGACAAGCTCGCGCGCGCGAGCGGAGGGCGGCGCCGGCGCGCTCTGGCCGTTCAACGCGGCCAGCACGGCGTCGGGTGCCGCGACCCACGCTCGCCCCCATGCGAGCGCGGCGAGGTTGCGCTCGAGGCCCACCGCATTGAGTTTGAACGCCTCCTCGACCGCCGCGACCGACACCGGGAGGAGACCTTGCTGGAGCGCGGCGCCGAGCACGACGACGTTCGCCGGAGTCGAGTCCTCGAGCAGCTCGTCGGCGATCCGCTGCGCGTCGAGGTAGACGTTCTCGGCGTCGCGGGTCACCTGGTCGATCGCCGCTCGCGCCGCGGACACCGAGGGTGCCTGCGCGGTGACGTCGACGATCATCCGCCCGGTCGGCACCAAGCCGTCGGAGATGACCGCCACCGTCCGCTCGGGGTCCGCTCCACGGAGCATCGCCGGCGTCACGGTCCCGACTACGTCGCAGCCGAGCAGCACGTCGACGCGGCCATCCGGAACCGTCACCCCCTCCTGTCCGGGTGTGGAGGTGAACCGCAGATCGGAGACGACCGGCCCCGCCTTCTGCGACAGCCCGGTCTGGCCGACGCCCATCGTGTGCATGCCCTCGAGCAGCGAGGCCATCTGCAGCACCTGAGAGACGGTCAGCACGCCCCCTCCGCCGACGCCCACGACCCGCACTCGCACGTCGTCGCGGTCAGTTCGCACCGGCGCCGGTGGAAGCTCGACCTCGGGCCGGCGTACAGCGGCGCGCTCGGCCGCCGGCGCGATCACGGTGATGAACGACGGACAGTCCCCCTCGAGGCAGGACAGGTCCTTGTTGCACGCGGTCTGATTGACCTGCGTCTTGCGTCCGAACTCGGTCTCGACCGGCTCCACCGCGAGACAGCCGGACTTCGCCCCGCAGTCACCGCACCCCTCGCACACGCGCTCGTTGATGATCACCTGCTCGCGCGGCTCGGGCGCGCGGCCGCGCTTGCGCGCACGGCGTAGCTCGGCAGCGCACTCCTGATCGTGCAGCAGCACGGTCACGCCCTCGATCTGTGCGAGTTCGCGCTGCACCTTGAGCACGTCGCGGCGATCGCGCACCGACGCGATCGGCGGGAGCTCGACGCCCTTATACCGCTCAGGGTGATCGGTGGTGATCACGATCTTTTTCACGCCCTCTGCCGCGAGGCTGCGAGCCGCCTCGGGGACCGCCAGCTGGCCCTCGACATGCTGGCCGCCGGTCATCGCGACGTGGCCGTTGAACAGCAGCTTGTAGGTGACGTTGACGTTCGCGCCGATCGCGGCGCGGATCGCGAGTGAGCCCGAGTGGTGGAACGTCCCGTCGCCGAGGTTCTGGATGAAGTGCGGGACGTCGACGAATGGCGCCAGACCGATCCACTGCGCGCCCTCGCCGCCCATCTGGGTCACGCCCGTGACCTTGCCGTGACGGTTCGGCGCGACCATCACCATCGTGTGGCAGCCGATTCCGGCGCCGACGAGCGTGTCCTCGTCGGCGACCGTGCTCGTGTTGTGCGGGCAGCCGGCGCAGAAGAACGGCGTCCGCGAAATGCCGAGATCGACGGCCTCGCGGCCCGCGACCTCGTCGAGCCGCTCGAGCCGCTCGCGCACCGCTGGAAGGTCCTCGCGAGCGAGCAGACGGCGCCCGACGATCCGCGCGATCGAGTCGCCGTTCAGAACACCATGCTGCGCGACGAGCGGCTCGCCGTGCTCGTCGAACTCGCCCAGCACCGGCGGCGTCGCGGGCCCACCGTACAGTGCGTCGCGCACGAGGCGCTCCAGGAACGGGCCCTTCTCCTCGACCACGAGCACCTCCTCGAGGCCCTCAGCAAACCGCCGCACGATCTCCTCGTCGAGCGGAAACAGCATTCCCACCTGCAGTACGCGCACCGGCGCGTCGTGATTGTTCAGTCCGAGCTCGGCCAGCGCGCTGTTGACATCGTGGGCAGTCGCGCCGGCAGCAACGATCCCGACCCGCGCGCCGGGCGCATCCCGGACGATCCGGTTGAGCCCGTTGAGCTGGGCATAGCGTTTGGCGAGCGCGAGCCGCACCTGAACGAGCGTCCGCTCCATTTCGAGCGACGCGGGCGCCAGCAGCTGGGCGCTCGGCGTGTGTACATACGGAGCGCCCTGGTAGTCGAGTGTCGGCATCACCGGCTCGACGCGGTGCAGCGCCACCTCGGCGGTCCCGCCCGCGTCGGCGACGTTGGTAACGACCTTGAAGGCCGACCAGACACCGCTCGCGCGCGAGCAGGCGATCGCGTGGCGGCCCATGTCGAGGATCTCCTGCACGCTGCCCGGCACGAAGATCGGCAGCTTCAGCGCCGCCAGCAGCGCCTCCGACGCGCTCGGGATCGTCGAGGACTTGCACGCCGGGTCGTCGCCGCACAGCGCGAGCACACCGCCCCGCGGATCGGTGCCGACGTAGTTTCCATGCCGGATCGCGTCGGCGGCACGGTCGACGCCCGGCGCCTTCCCGTACCAAACCCCGACCACGCCGTCATACCGCGGGCCGGGCAGCGTCTGCGACAGCTGCGAGCCCCACACGGCGGTCGCGCCGAGCTCCTCGTTGACCGCGGGCCGGTGGACGATGTCGTTCGCCTGCATCAACCCGCCAAGGCCGGCGAGCTCCTTGTCGAAGCCCGCGAGCGGCGAGCCTTGGTAGCCGGAGACAAAGGTCGCCGTCCGCAGACCGGCGGCGTGGTCGGCGCGATGCTGGTCAAGCAGCACGCGGACGAGCGCCTGCACGCCGGTCAGGAAGATGCGGCCCTCCGTCAGTTCGTAGCGGTCGGCAAGCGTGGCCATCTCACGCGGTCCTACTCCGCTGTTGGGTGCCGGCAGATCGAGCACGAGAATCAGAGCCTGCCCCTGCCACGACGGTTCCTGCGCTCCCTACGCACGTCGTGGATTCGGCAGTCCGTCGGTTATAACGCACGTCTTTTCGCTGGTCAAACCGCGGGTTGGAATTTCACAGGATGCTCCTGTGACAGACTCGCGCTCGATGCCTTCCGCGCTCTTCCGTGACGGACTGCTCGACGGGCAGGTCGCGATCGTTTCGGGCGGAGGCACGGGAATTGGGCGGGCGATCGCGCTGGAGCTGTCCTCGCTTGGCGCGTCCGTGACGGTGTGCGGTCGGCGCGCCGAGCCGCTCGATGAGACGATCGCGCTGGAGCCTTCCGGTGCGATCAACGCAATCGTGTGCGACATCCGCGAGGAGGACCAGGTGCAGGAGCTGGTCGATCGCGTGTATGACCGTTTTGGCCGAATCGACCTGCTCGTCAACAACGCCGGCGGTCAGTTCCTCGCGCCGGCGGAGGCGATTACGCCCAAGGGCTTCCGCACCGTGATCGAGCTGAACGTCGTGGGCACCTGGCTGATGACCCACGCGGTCGCGGTCAAGGCGATGATCCCCGCGGGGCGCGGAAAGGTCGTCTCGATCACGCTGTCCCCGCATCACGGCCAGCCTGGCATGGCCCACTCGGCGGCGGCACGCGCGGCCGTCGAGAACCTGATGCGGACGCTCTCGATCGAGTGGGCGCGGTTCGGGATCGTGCTGAATGCGATCGCGTCCGGCCAGGTCGGGACCGAGACGTTCATGACCAAGTACCCCCAGCCGGTGATCGACGCCGTCGCCGACACGATCCCGCTCGGCCGGATCGGCACCGTCGACGAGATCGCATGGCTCGTCGCCTACCTCGCCTCCCCCGCCGGCGACTTCGTCTCCGGGACGGTCCTCACCGTCGACGGCGCCCGCGACAACAACAACGGTCCCTGGCCGCCGGCGCAGATCGCCGACGCCGAGGGCCGCCCGCTCGCAGAGGTCCGCCGCCCGAAGACCTGAGTCGCAGGCGCCTGCACTTCCACCCGAGGGGTGGGTACAACTGCAGGCGGCTGACGCTTACCCGGGGACGACGACGCCCGCCGAGGCGGAGGTAACGAGCGCGAGCGGCAGGTCGATCGCTTCGACTCCGCGCAGATCGCGGTGGCCGGTGTCGACCTCGATGTGCGGCTCGGCGTCGAAGCCGAGGCTCCGGCGCCCGTTGCGGCACAGCTCCGCCCAGAGGTCGCCGACGCCGGCGAGGAGACCGGCCCGCAGCTCGGACTCCCGCCGTGAGCCCGTCTCCAACTCGCGCGCCTCCTCGAACGGGTCGATCCGAACCTGCGAGTCGCTACCGATCGCGAGTGGGACGCGCGCGCGCAGGTACGCCATCGCCGGCAGGTAGCCGTCGCCGAGGTTGCCTTCGGTGGTCGGGCACGAAACGACCATTACGCGCGCGCGCGCGAGGATCTCGACGTCCGCCGCCGACACGTGGATCCCGTGGATCACGCTCGTTCGCTCCGAGAGGAAGTCGCATCGCTCGAGCAGCTCGATCGGGGAACAGCCATGCTCCGCCTGGCACTGCTCGAGCTCGCGCCGCTGCTCGGCGGCGTGGACGTGAACCACGAGCTCGTGCTCGGCGGCGTACGCGGCGATTGCCCGCAGCCAGTCAGCTGGGACGGCGCGGATGCTGTGCGCGGCGACCCCGACCTGGACCCCGTCGACGATCCGCGACCACTCCCTCATTGCATCGACGCGCTCGAGGAACGTCTCGACGTCCGGGTCGCAGAACCGCCGCTGCCCGTCGACCGGCGGCACGTCGCCACCGTCCCAGCCGTTGCGGTGGTACGCCGCCGGGAGCATCACGACCGGCAGCCGCGCGTCGACCGCGGCGCGCGCGACCGCCTCAGCCATCTCGTTCGGGTTCGCATACGGAGTTCCGTCCGCCTGATGGTGGACGTAGTGGAACTCCCCGACGGCGCCGTACCCGGTGCCGTGCATCTCCGCAAATGTCTCGCCGGCGAGCTTGTGCATCGCATCAGGGTCGAGCCGCGAAGCGAGCTTGAACATCTCCGTCCGCCACGTCCAGAAGTCGTCAGCGCTGTTCGGCGCGAGACGCTCGGAGCGTCCGCGGAGCCCGCGCTGGAACGCGTGCGAGTGAGCGTTGATCATCGCGGGGACAAGTGTCATCCGAGCATCCTCGCGGCGACGCGCACGGCCGCGTCGGCATCTTCGAGCTCGACGTGCTCGGCGGGGGCGTGACTGACCCCGGTTCGGTTGCGGACGAGCAACATCGCCGCCGGCACTCGCTCTGCGACCACGCCGGCGTCGTGGCCCGCGAAGCACACGACCTCCGGCGGCGCGGACCCGAGCACGTCCGCCGCGGCGTCGCGCAGCCGCTCGCGGAGCTCGGGCGAGAACTCACGCCCGCTCGAGCGCGACGCGACGGCGAAGCGCGTGCGAGCGCCAACCTCGACCACGCCCACGCGGTTCAAGAACGTATCGAGCCGTGGGTCCTCGACTGAACGCACGTCGATCCACAGCCGCACACGCGAGGCGATCGTGGTCGGGGCGTTCGGCTCGGCGAGCAGACGGGAGGTCGTAACCGTCGCGCCGAGCTCCGTCCCCAACTCCGCGGCGGCGACGATCAGCCGCGCCGCACCGAGCAACGCGTCCTCGCGCTCGTCGCGCGGCGTTGTGCCCGCATGGTCGGCGCGGCCGTTGACCTCGACCTCGAGCCGCATCCGGTTCGCGAGCGAGCTGACGATCCCGACCGGCACGCCCGCGCGCGAGACCTCGGTGCTCTGGTCGATGTGAATCTCGAGAAAGCCAGAGAGCCGCTCGAGCCACGGCGGTGCTTCGCCGATCCGGTCGGCGTCGACGCCGAACGCGCGCATCGCATCGCCGATCGTGACCCCGTCGCCGTCACGTCGGCCGAGTATCCCGGGGAGATCGAGACGGCCGACGAGCGCTTTGCTGCCGAACGTCGGCGTGTTGAACCGCGCGCCCTCCTCGTCGGCGAACGACACGACCGCGACCGGGCGCGCCGACACCGCAGCCAGCTCGAATCCGCACGCCACTCCGAGCGGACCGTCGAAGCGGCCGCCGCCGCGGACGCTGTCCAGGTGCGACCCAACGCCGAGCATCGGCGCCGGCGAGTTCGGAAGCGCCCACATGTTGCCGGCGGGGTCGACCCGCACGGTGAGCCCAACACCATCGGCTTGAGCGCTGAACCACTCGCGGCACGCAGCGTCCTCCGCGGTCCACGCAAGCCTCTGGACCCCGTCGGGTCCGACGCCGATCCCGTCGAGGCCGGCGAGCCGCTCGGCCACGCTCACCGGGCCACCCGCTGATCGAAATCCTCCCGTAAGCGCACGAGCCGCCCACCGAGGATCATCGCTGCGACGGGGTTGTGGCCGAAGCGATAGGGGATCCGCTCGAGCGGCCCATCGAGCACCAGCACGTCGGCGCGCTTGCCGACCTCGAGCGAGCCGAGGCGATCGGAGCGCCGCAGCACCCAGGCCGCGTTCAGCGTGCACGCGAGCAGCGCCTCCACCGCCGACCAGCGGTACCGTCGCACCGCCAAGCCGATCACCAGCGGCAGCGAGTAGACCGGCGAGGTCCCCGGGTTGAGATCGGTGCCGAGCGCACAGATCGCGCCCGCGTCGAACAGTTCTCGTGCCGGCGCCACTCGCTCGTCGCCAAGGAACTCCGCGCCCGGCAGCAGCACGGCGGCAGTCTCCGCACCCGCCAGCGCCTCGATCCCCGCATCGTCGACGCACGCCAGATGATCGACCGACCGCGCCCCCTCCGCCACCGCGACCGGGACCGAGCCGTTGGAGTTGAACTGCTCGACGTGCGCGCGCAGGTCGAGCCCGTGGTTCCGAGCCAGCTTCCCCATCGCGACGAGATCGTCGTTGCCGAACCCGATCGACTCGACATAGATGTCAAGCGCGCTTGCTTCGATGCCTCCAACCATCGCGGCAACCTGCTCCATCCACCCGGCGGCATCGAACCCATCCGGCACTGCATGCGCCAACAGCGCGGTCACGGTGGTCCCCTGCAGCACGAGACCGTCCAGTTCTCGCGCGAGAGCAAGCGCGCGGAGCTCACCATCGACCGACAGCCCGTAGCCGCTCTTGCATTCGAACGTCGTCGTCCCATGCGTGCGCATCTCCAAGGCCAGCCGAAAGGACTGATCAAGCACCTCGGAGTCCGACGCCTGCGCCAATGCGCGCGCCGAGGACTTGATCCCGCCGCCGGCGCGCGCGATCGCCTCGTACGACTCGCCCGCGATCTTCATCGCGTACTCCCGCTCGCGCCACCCCACGAATGGCAGGTGCGTGTGGCAGTCGACGAACCCAGGGATCACGGCGCAGCCGGTCGCGTCGATCTGGATCTCGGCGTCAGGTGACCCGTCAAACCCCGAGATCCGCTCGCCCTCGATCAACATCGAGCCGGGCTCCATCGTGAACTCGGCCCTGCGCATGTACGGAAGGCCGTCCTCGCGGGGGCGCAGGACCTCGGCCGCGCCGTTGATGGCGACCGAACTCACGCCTCCGGGTCGAGCATCGGCATTCTCAGACCCGACTCCTCCGCGAACGCGACCGCCTGCTCGTATCCGGCATCCGCGTGACGGACGACGCCGAGCCCCGGGTCGGCGGTCAGCACCCGACGGACCCGCTCCTCGGCGAGCGGCGAGCCGTCGGCGACGACGACCTGCCCCGCGTGGATCGACTTACCCATACCCACGCCACCGCCGTGATGGATCGACACCCACGAAGCGCCGCATGCCGTATTCAGCAGCGCGTTCAACAGCGGCCAGTCCGCGATTGCATCCGAGCCGTCGCGCATCGCCTCGGTCTCGCGCTGCGGCGAGGCGACCGAGCCCGAGTCGAGGTGGTCACGCCCGATCACAATCGGACCGCGAAGCTCACCCGACGCAACCATCTCGTTGAACCGGAGGCCGGCCACGTGCCGTTCGCCGTACCCGAGCCAGCAGATTCGCGCCGGCAAGCCCTGGAAGGGGACCTTCTCGCCGGCGAGCTGGATCCACCGCGCGATCTGCTCCTGGTCGCCGAACAGCTCGAGGATCGCCCGATCGGTCTTGTGGATGTCGGCGGGATCGCCCGACAGTGCGACCCACCGGAACGGCCCTTTCCCTTCGCAGAACAGCGGCCGGATGTACGCCGGCACGAACCCGGGGTACGAGAACGCCTCGGTGTCTCCGTGCTCGGACGCCAAGCCGCGCAGCGCGTTGCCGTAATCGAACGCCTCGGCGCCACGAACGGCGAGCTCCCGGATCGCGCCGACGTGCGAGAGCACCGAATCCCCGACCCGCCGCAGGTACTCGTCGGGGTCGGACTGCCGCAGTGCGTTCGCCTGCTCGATCGTCAGCCCCGTCGGGATGTAGCCGTTCAGCGGATCGTGCGCCGAGGTCTGGTCGGTGACCACGTCGACGTGGACGTCGCGCCGCACCAGCTCCGGAAGCACCTCGGCGGCGTTGCCGAGCAGTCCAATCGACAGGGGGCGCCGAGCAGCAGCCGCGCCACCCAGACGCGCCAGCGCGTCGTCCAGATCGGCCGCGCGCTCGTCCAGATACCCGGTCGCGATCCGCCGCTCGATCCGTTGCAGGTCGGCCTCGACGCACAGCGCAACCCCCCCGCACATCGTGATCGCCAGGGGCTGCGCGCCGCCCATCCCCCCGAGCCCGGCGGTCACCACCAACCTCCCGGCGAGCGAGCCGCCGAACCGCTTGCGCGCCGCCGCAGCAAACGTCTCGTACGTGCCCTGGAGAATCCCCTGCGAGCCGATGTAGATCCACGAGCCCGCCGTCATCTGGCCGTACATGATCAACCCGGCCCGATCGAGCTCGCGGAACTTCTCCCAGGTCGCCCAGTCGGGCACCAGGTTGGTGTTCGCGATCAGTACCCGCGGCGCGCGTTCGTGGGTCTCGAACACCGCCACCGGCTTGCCCGACTGCACGAGCAACGTCTGCTCGTCGCCGAGCGTGGTCAGCTCCCGGCGGATCGTCTCGTAGCTCGACCGATTCCGCGCGGCCTTGCCGATCCCGCCGTACACGATCAGCTCCGCGGGGTTCTCCGCGACGTCCGGATGCAGGTTGTTCTCGAGCATCATCAGCGCGGCCTCCTGCTGCCAGCCGCGACACCTCGAGGGCGCTGTTGTCATCTCGCGCCCACGCTACCGGAGCCCCCCGGTCTCGCGCTCGACCGCCTCGAGCAGCGCACCTGACCGGACCAACCGCTCGACCGCGCCGAGCTCGGGCGAGAGGTACCGGTCCGGACCCGGACCCGCGACCACCGCCCGGATCGCGGCGAGCGCCGCGCCCGTCGCGGGGGCAGGTTGAAGCGGCGCCCGCAGCTCGAGCCCGCGCGCCGCGCACGTGAGCTCCACGGCGAGAATCCGCCCGAGGTTCGCGACCGCGTGCCGCAGCTTGCGCGCCGCGCCCCACCCCATCGAAACGTGGTCCTCCTGCATCGCGCTCGTCGGCAGCGAGTCGACGCTCGCCGGCGCGGCCAGCCGGCGGTTCTCGGCAACCATCGCCGCCTGGCTGTATTGCGCGAGCATCATCCCGGAGTTGACGCCGGCGTCCTGCGCGAGGAACGGCGGCAAGCCGTGCGAGCGGGTCGGGTCGAGCAGCCGGTCCGTCCGCCGCTCGGCGATCGCGCCGACCGAGGCCACTCCCATCGCGAGCACATCGCACGCCAGCGCGACCGGCGCGCCGTGAAAGTTCCCGCACGATTCGACCCGCCCGTCCGGCAGCACCATTGGGTTGTCGATCGCCGAGCGCAACTCGGCGTCCGCGGCGGTCACCGCGTAAGCCAGCGCGTCGCGCGCCGCGCCGGCGACCTGGGGCGCGCATCGGAGCGAGTACGCGTCCTGGACGCGCGGGTCTCCGTGCCGGTGGCTCGCAACGATCTCCGAGGACGCCAGCAGCGCGCGCAGGTTTGCGGCGCTGTCGGCCTGTCCGGGCTGCGGTCGGAGCGCCACGAGGTCCTCCGCAAACGCGCGGTCGGTTCCGAGCAGCGCCTCGACCGACATCGCCGCGCTCACGTCCGCGGTCCTCAGCAGCCGCTGCAGGTCAGCGATCGCGAGTACGAGCATCCCAAGGATCCCGTCGGTCCCGTTGATCAGCGCCAGCCCTTCCTTCGCCTCCAGGACGATCGGCCCAACCCCGGCTCGCGCCAGTGCTTCCTGCGCCGGCCGCACGGCCCCATCGTCGCACTCGACGTCCCCTTCCCCGGTCAGCGCCAGTGCACAATGAGCCAATGGAGCGAGGTCGCCGCTCGCGCCCAGCGATCCGTGCTCCGGCACGACCGGGGTGATGCCGGTGTTGAGCAGCCCGAGGATCGCTTCCGCGACGATCGGCCGCGCCCCCGAGTAGCCCATCGCCAGCGACCGCGCCCGCAGCGCCATCATCGCGCGCACAACCTCGCGTTCGACCGGCGGCCCCATGCCCGCGGCGTGCGAGCGGATCAGGGCGCGCTGCAGCTCTGCGCGCCGGTCGGCCGGGATCCGGACGTTCGCGAGCGATCCGAAGCCGGTTGAGACTCCGTACGCGGGCTCCTCGGCGTCGACGAGCGAAGCAACGACGGCAGCGCTGCGCTCCATCGCGGCACGCGCGTCGCCGGAAAGCGTCACGCGCACGCCTTCGCGCGCCACCGCGATCACGTCCGTCGCGGCCAAACCGGACGATGTCAGCTCGACCACTGGCACGGCGGCACTCTAGCCCAGTGCGCCGGGCCGCCCGGTCCATCACTTATCTTCTACTTGATGGCGTATCGAGGCTACGTCGAGCGGGGGTATGAGCCGGTCGCGCGCCTATTCGCGAAGCTGATCGGCGTCGCGGGCCGCGGTGGCGGTTCGTTCGTCGTCCGCTATGGGGAGCGCACCGTGGTCGACATCTGGGGCGGAGTCGCCGATCCCCGCACCGGCCGGCCGTGGGAGCGCGAGACGCTCGGCTTGTCGTTCTCGACGAGCAAGGGCGTCGCCGCGACGATCATCCACCGCCTCGCCGATCGCGGCCTGCTCGACTACGACGAGCCGGTCGCCGCCTACTGGCGCGAGTTCGCCGCCGGCGGCAAGGGCCGGATCACGATCCGTCAGCTGCTCTCCCACCAAGCCGGACTCGACGCGCTCGGGCCGGTCGCGCCAGACGCGAAAGGCCTGCTCGACCACCTCGGCGCCGAGCAGCGGCTCGCGGCCCGCACGCCCGAGTACCGGCCGGGCTCGCCCGCGTACCACAGCATCACCTACGGGTGGTTGCTAGCTGGACTCGCGCGGTCGGTCACCGGGCAGGGTATGGAGGAACTCGTCCGCTCAGAGATCTGCGAGCCGCTGGGGATCGACGGCCTTCACTACGGGCGGCCCGCGGACGAGGGCACGGCGGCCTTGTCGGCCTGCGTCGGTGGGTTGGGCGGGCTGGTCCGTTTCGGTGGGTTCGCGCTTGCGCGGCTCCCTGGACCGGCGCCGGGGCGGCGGCTGCTGCACTCGATCTTCGTTCCCGATATGGCGGTGATCTTCAGCGGCCACGAGCCCAGCGTGCTTGGGACGGTGATGCCCGCCGCCAACGGCATGTTCACGGCGGAGTCGTTGGCGACGATGTATGCCGCGCTCGCCAACCTCGGCGTCGCGGATGGCCGGCGGCTGCTTTCGGTGCAGACCGCGCGCGGGCTGAGCCGAGTGCAGACGCGAGCGCCCGACCGCAACCTGATGATCCCGATGGTTTGGCGGCTGGGCTACCACCAGGCATTCGTTCCACGGACCTGGCTACCGCGCGCGTTCGGCCATTTCGGCTACGCGGGCTCCGGCGGCTGGTGCGATCCGAGCACCGGCCTCGCGGTCGCGTTCGTGTCCAACCGGATCTGCCCGGTCAGCGCACCGTTCGGCGATCTGGCATTGATGAAGCTCAGCCGCGCCGCCGTCGTCGCGGCGCGGACGGAGACGGTGCAGCTACAGGGTCAGCGGGGTCTCGGCGGGCAGCACGAGCACCGAGCTGCGGACGCGGCTTAGCTCGCCACGGACGTCGCCGCCGAGCACGATGTGGCGGGCGGGCGCGTTGGGCTGGGAGCCGACCACGATCAGATCGACGATGTGGCCACCACCCGGCTCATCGACGACCGTCGATCCGAGCTTGTCAGCCAGCGTGTGCGCGGTGGCGCGGGCGGCGTCGTTGATCGCGCCTGAGATCGGCACGGCGATCGTCGCGATCGATCCATCCAACTCCGTCCGCAGCCCCGCCGTGGCGATCGCGACCGCAACAGAACCGCCGTCGAGGAGGTGCTGAGCGGTGTTGCCGGGTTCCGCATGGCCCGGCGGGGTGCGGTAGTCCGAACCGAACACGATTGCCTTCGCCCCCTCGCTCTGCGCGAGCTGCGCGAGGCCCTCGGTCGTCGAGGCCGAGATCACCACGTGCTTGCCGACGTCAGACGCGCCGAGCTGCTCGGCTCCGCGCTCCAGCCGCTGCTTGGCGTCGTGCTGGGCGAGCTGCTCGCGTTTGGGATGAACTCGTGCGCGTGGCGCACGTACGCCAGCGCCAGCGTGGCGCCGCGCGCGAGAGCATCTTGCCGAGCGCGAGCGCGTCGTCGTCGTTCGGCGTGCCGTCATAGGAGATGATCAGATCAGCGCTCATGTGAGACGTAATCCTTTGCTAGCGGAGCGCCCGGAGCATTGGCCAAGTGGATAGGGATTGCCCGGGCGACTTAT
>CAVWPV010000002.1:0-334317 GCA_963756985.1 uncultured Solirubrobacteraceae bacterium
CGCAGAACTTCTGCGGGGGCCGTTTCTTTGCCTAGCGCCGGCGGCGCCCCTGTTGCGCCTTCCGGCTTCGAGCCGCCAGGCCGGACCGGGCCAGTCCTTGTGACTCTTGACACACGGGTGTGCACGCGTGAAGATATAGGCAACTATGGGGGCGTTGTCTCGGACCTGCCCTTGCCGACCAACAATCCAAATGGGGGGTCTTTTTTCCTTATGTCTAATCGACTGAAGCGTGGCCTGGCGCCGCGCCTGGCGGTCGGCTTGGCCGTGCTGGCGTTCCCGCTGTTGGCCGCGGGCGTAGCCCAGGCGGCGCTGGCGGGCGCGACCCCGGCACAGTTCACCGGCGTGCCCAACCTGCGTAGCGCAACGATTGACTTCGACGGCGTCTCGAACGCTGTCGATGTCTGCTTCGACAAGACGATCAAGACCGCTTCGGGAACGGCCGGGTTCTTCCTCGGCGGCTACCGCGCCGACAACCTGTTGCCCTCTCTGAGCTTCTCGCTGGACCAGAACAACCCCAACTGCGAGGTCGTGTTCTTCACGACGGCCATCGCCGACGAGAACCAGTACACGTTCCTCGAGGTCGCGCCCGGCACAGTTACCGCTAACAGCCCTGCCACCCCGAACCTCGCCGACTCCGTCGCGGTGACCGGCTCGACCAGCCACTCCGGCACGACCGGCGTCACGACGCAGTCGAACCTGGTTGGCGTGCTGGTGCCAGACAGCGTTCACCTGTCGACGAACTCGCTCACGTTCGTGTTCGACAAGAACACGCATGTGCTCGGAACAGCGCCAGCGTATCCGGCTGGTGCCAGTCACTTCTTCTATGAGACCGCGTCCGGGGCCCTATGCGAGGGGCAAGCGGTGATCTCAGGCCAGGACACGAACGTGATCACGATCAGCTTCAACGTCGGAGCTGGTTTCACATGCCTGGTTGGCACCTCGGCCAGTGTCGGGGACTCGGTGCGGGCCGGCGAGGAGAACCTCGTTCCCCTTGGCGGCACGGCTGCGGTCTACGCCGACCAGGACCCGAAAGGGGCGGCACCGAAGTCGCCGTACTACTCGCCGACCGAGTGGACGGTGATGCCCAACTGCGCGAGCCCATGCACGACCAGCCGGCCGGACGTCACCTCGGCGGCACTGGGGTCAAACAACGACCAGATCGTGTTCACGTACGACAGGGACGTGATCGTCGACCCGGGATTTGCGCCCTTCTTCCTTGCGGAGCTGACCAACGGTAAGATCGTGCGGGCAACCGGGGCGACCCTCACTGCCCCCAACCAGGTCACGGCGACGTTCGGCGGCGACCTCTCGAACAAAGCAGAGTTCGCTGTCGAGGCATGGGCAGATTTCGGTACGACGTACGCCGCCGACAACATCACGGCATCCGGATTGGGCCTGCCCGGTACCGCGAACATCGGCGATAACGCCGGCGCGTTCGGCGACGGGTTCACGACCGCGCCGGACTCGTTCGGCGTCTCGATCAACCATTCAAATGGTCAGGTCATCGTCAACCTCGACGACCGGATCTCGGCCGTCAACCCGGGCGCGCTGACGCTGTACACCGCGCAAGGTCTGCCGATCGCGATCACGCCGACCTCCGAGTCGTACGACAGCTCGGCCGGTCCCGGCCCGCTGGCGGTGACCCTGCAGTACTCGCCGTCAGGGATCACCAACGCGACCGCGCTGCAGATCGGGCAAGATGCGTTCGTCGGGCCCTGCCCGTCCACCAGCACGTGCACGACGAAGTTCAGCTCGCTCCATGCGGACGCTGAGAGTGTGCCGCAGATCGACGACCCGCCGAACAGCGCGGCGATCCTGAAGGCCTACACAGCCCTCAGGGCAACGCACCAGAAGCACCACCGGCACCTGAAGCACCAGAAGCACCACCGGTAGTCCGGCATCGACGCCGGCCGCGCTAACCAGCGGCCGGCGTCAACGCCGCAACTGAGAACGGCCTCCGCAGAGCTCCTGCGGAGGCCGTTTCTTGCCCTGCGCCGGCGGGCGTGCGCAACATGCGCAACTTTTCGCAACTTTTCTGCGCCGGGACTCGTTATAACTTCATGCTCCAGGCTTAGAAGGAGGTGCTGACTGCGTACGAGGCAGTTCAACGTGCGCGCGGCGACTCGCGGGGAATGTGTGAGTCCGCCGGAAGGTAAAGCTTGACCCGATGCCAGTCCCGAAGCGGATGTGGCGTTGTCCGCTGGCCTCAGAAGCCGGCCAAATCCCTCATAAGGAGGATGTTGTTCGTATGTCCAATCGACTGATGCGCGGCTTGGGGCCGCGCCTCGCGGTCGGCCTGGCTGTGCTGGCGTTCCCGCTGTTGGTGTCTGGGGCAGCCCAGGCAGCCTTGGCGGGCGCGACCCCGGCACAGTTCACCGGCGTGCCCAACCTACGCAGCGCAACGATCAACTTTGACGGCGTCTCGAACGCTGTCCAGGTGTGCTTCGACAAGACGATCAGGACCGCTTCGGGGACGACCGGGTTCTCGCTCGGCGGCTACCGGGCGGCCAACCTGTTGAACTCCGTGAACTTCTCGCTGGATCAGAACAACCCGAACTGCGAGGTCGTGCTCTACAACTCCAAAGCGCTGTTCGATGTGAACCTGTACACGTTCCTCAAGGTGACGGCTGGCACGGTCATGGCTAACAGCCCGGCGACCCCGAACCTGGACGACTCGGTCGCGCTGACCGGCTCGACCAGTCATGACGGCACCACCGGCGTGACGAATCAGTCAAACCTGGTCGGCGTGCTAGTGCCCGACAGCGTCCACCTGTCGACGAACTCGCTGACCTACGTGTTCGACAGGACCACGCACGTCAGCACGGTCGCCGATTTCCACTTCGAGACGGCCGCGGGTCAGCTCTGCAACGGCGCGACGATTCTCGGAGGCCAGGATACGAACGTCGTCACGATCGGGTTCAGCCCGGCGTGCGGGGCCACTGTCGGCGACGCGGTGCGGGCCGGCGAGCAGAACAACTTCCCGTTCGGCCTCGCGAACGCTGCGGTGTACGCCGATCAGGACATCGCAACTCCGTACTACTCGCCGACTGAGTACACGGTGATGCCGAACTGCGCGAGCCCGTGCGCGACCAGCCGTCCTGACCTGACCTCGGCGGCGCTGGGGTCAAACCAGGATCAGATCGTGTACACGTTCGACAAGAACGTGATCGTCAACCCGGGCCTCCAACCCATTTCTTTGCGGAGTTGGAGAACGGCAATATCGTGGGTTCGACCGGGGCGACGCTGACCGCGCCGAACCAGGTCACGGCGACGTACTCAGGCGATCTGTCGAACAAGGCCGAGTTCGCCGTCGAGGCGTGGGCCGACTACGGCACGACGTTCGCCGCCGACAACATCACGGTCAGCGGACTGGGCCTGCCCGGGACCGCCAACATCGGCGATAACGCGGGCGCGTTCGCCGATGGGTTCACGAGCGCGCCGGACTCGTTCGGCGTCTCGATCAACCATTCAAATGGTCAGGTCATCGTCAACCTCGACGACCGGATCTCGGCCGTCAACCCCGGTGCGCTGACGCTGTACACCGCGCAAGGTCTGCCGATCGCGATCGCGCCGACCTCCGAGTCGTACAACAGCTCGGCCGGACCCGGCCCGCTGGCGGTGACCCTGCAGTACTCGCCGTCAGGGATCACGAACGCGACCGCGCTGCAGATCGGGCAAGACGCGTTCGTCGGACCGTGCCCGAGCGGCGGCACCTGCACGACGAAGTTCAGCACAAATGCGCTCGACAGCCAGAGCGTGCCGCAGATCGACGACCCGCCGAACGACGCGGCGATCCTGCACGCGTACAAGGCCTACAAGGCCAAGCAGCACCGGCACCAGAAGCACCACCGGTAGCCCGGCAAACGACGCCGGTCGCGCAAACCCGCGGCCGGCGTCAACGCCGCAACTGAGAACGGCCTCCGCAGAGCTCCTGCGGAGGCCGTTCTCTTGCCGCGTGACGGCTTTGCAGAGGTAAACCTGAACTGTGCCGCGGTTGCGCTCGCCAGCGCTGCCTGGGCTGCCCCAGACGCCAACAGCGGGCAAGCCAGCACAGCCAGCCGGCCCCACCAAGGCCCAACGGTCCGTGGATCGCGGGCATCATCGCGGATCCGCAACATTCGCGGACCGGATGTGTTTGGATGGGTCGATGCGTTGCCGTCTGCTTGCGCTTGCGCCGCTGCTCGCCGCGCTCGTTTGGATCGCCGCCACGCCGCTGGCGCGAGCCGCCGAGCGTCCGCTCCTGCGCGCCGTAGCCGCGTCCGGGATCAACGCGCTGACGCCGGCCGACATCCACACCGCTTACGGGCTGCCTGACCGCGGCGCCGGCGGGCAGACGGTGGCGATCATCAGCCCCTACAACGACCCCAGCGCCCAAGCCGACCTGAACGCGTATGACAAGCGCTTCGGGCTGCCCGCATGCACCACCCAGAATGGCTGCTTTCGCAGGCTGAACGCAGAGGGCAAGCCACGCCAATACCCCGGACCCGACATCTCGGGCGGCCAGTGGGTCACCGAGTCCGCGTTGGGCACGGAGATCGTGCACGCGGTCTGCCAAAGCTGCAAGGTGCTGTTGGTCGAGGCCGACGACGACACCAAGAGCAGCGTCTCGGCCGCCATCGCGGGCGCCGCGCACGCGGGAGCGACCGTGATAGTCACCGCGTACACGTCGGGCGAGGACACGATCGACTCGGATTGGGCGCTCGACTACCTTCAGCCGCGCGCCGCGATCGTCGCAGCCGCCGGCGACGCGCAGGTTGGAGCGACCTACGGTTATGGCGAGCCGCAGTTCCCGGCGAACATGCCGGGCGTGATCGCGGTCGGAGGCACATCGCTGCGCCTGCGTTCCGGCGGCGGCTATTCCGGGGAGAGCGCGTGGGTCGGCACCGTCTCCGGGTGCAGCCTGTTCCAGCTCGCGCCTTCCTGGCAGGTCGCTGATGCCAGGGCAGGCGGCTGCGGCATCGAGCGCGCGGTCGCGGACATCTCGGCGGTCGCCGATCCCGGGGCGCTTGTCCACATCACCGGCTCAGGACAGACGGGGGGCCCATGGTTCACGGCCGAGGGGACGAGCCTGGCGGCCCCGATCATCGCGGGCGTGATCGGCCTCGCGGGCAGCCTCGGAAGCCGCGAGGCGCAGACGCTGTACGCCCATGCACAGACCGAGCCGAGCGCGTTGCACGACATCCGTACCGGCGCCAATGGCCCAGAATGCACGGCGCCGATCTGCCACGCGGCCAAAGGATGGGACGGCCCGACGGGTCTTGGCACTCCGTATGGCCTGGCCGCGTTCCTGCGCTCGGGCGGCGCGCTCAATCCAAGCCGCCCGCGGATCTCGATCGTCAATGCGCGCGATCGGCTGTCGATCGGCAAGCGCTTCACTGCCCGACTGACCCTCGCCAACGGCAATCCGTTCGCGCTCACCGGGACGGTGGTGCTCCGTACCACGGTCAAGCGAGGCGGCAGCTCGGATGCGGTCACGCTCGCAACCGGCAAGCTCTCGCTCGGGCCGGTGGCCACGGGCACCGTCAGGCTGACGATCACGTCCAGGTGGCGGTCGCTCATCCGCCGCGGCCACCCGCTGATCGGATCGGCTGCTGTGACCGTCCGGGGTCCCGCCGGTCGGAGCGTGACCGTGAGGTCCCGGCTGACGCTGCTGTCGCCCTAGCGATCAGGCCTCGAACGCGACGAGCACCAGCTCGCATGGGCGGTCGGCTGCCAGAGCCACCCGCTGTGCCGGTCCCCCGAGCTCGAACGAAGTGAACGCCGGGCAGCCGCTCGGGGCGCGGTGCGCGGATGCGATCACGTCGCTCGAGCCGTCCACGCGCGCATAGAGGGTCACCCAGCTGCCATCGCGCGTGAGCGAGCCGACCACGATCCGGCTGCTCGGCTCCGGGAGCGTCACCCACAGCGTCGCTTCTGGCCCCTTGAGCAGCAGCGTCTCGGATCCCGACCAACCGACGCCCTCGCTGGCGGTCGTGTCGAAGCTCCACGGCCGCAGGAACGGAGCGCGCTTTTCGATCGGCGTTGGCGAGAGGATCAGATCGAGCCAGTAGCGCGAGAACACGGGCGCGAGGTCCGGACGCCAGCGCTCGAGGTAGCGCCACAGGATCACCTCGTCGGGCTGCACGGGCCGCTCGCCGAACAGGAGCGGGTCGTAGTTGGAGGCGACCACGTGCCGGTCCAGCCGCTCGCCGAACACGAGCTCGAACTCGTGGAAGCTCACGCCTCTGCCCCAGCGGGCGATCGCCTCGAGCGCCGCTTCGCGGCCCCCTTGGGACTCGGCCGCTTCCAGCTCGTCGCGGAGCTGATCGCGCGGCACCAGGCGGCGATAGTCGAGCGCCAGCTCGTCGGGCAGCATGTGAAAGAACGGCATCCGGGCGGTGTGGTGGTCGAAGTAGATCAGCCGGTTGGGGGTCTCGCAGACGACGATCGCGCCGTCTGGCTTCACCACCTCTCGCGCCAGGCGGATGACGTCGATCCGCTCTGACACCGTCAGGTGCTCGAGCACGGCGTAGAGCAGAAACACGTCAACGTCTCCTCGCCGCCGGGCGGCCGCGTCCATGATCCCGTCGACCGGGTGGAGCTCGAGCTCGACGTTGGCTAGGCCGCGCTTGCGTACCTCGTCGCGAGCGAGCTCGATCCAGCCTTCGTCGATATCCAACCCGATCACTCGTCCGGCGCGCTCGGCGAACGCGCAGCTCACGGCGGCATTGCCGCACCCGTACTCGAGGACCGTCTTGCCCGCGAGCGGCACGGTCTGCTCGATCCACGGGATCAGGTATTCGGCCGCACGGCGACGGCGCATGTCCCAGCTGTTGGGATCGCCGTCCGGCCCGACCGCGAGCGGCGTCGCCGCGACCGCTTCGAGCGACGGCTCGACCGCCAGCACCTCATCGTCTGGAAGTACGTGCGGCGCGGCGATCTGTCTGCCTGCGAGCGCGGCCTCGAGCTGGACAATCCGTCCCTTCGCCTCTGACAACCGGCCCTCGAGCTCGGCGATGCGCCGCTGGGGCGGGTTGGCAAGCGCGGAGGCCGCCGCGGAGCCGGCCTTGCCGAGCTGGGCGCGCGCGAGCCGTGCGTTCTCGCGCGCGAGCGCCCACGCCCCCTTTTTCAGGTCCTCCGCCCAGCGGTTGAACAGCGGGCTGGCGTTGACCTGGAGGCGCCCGTGGTGGACCCGGGACACGGCGGCCTGATCAAATCCGATCGCGAACACGAAGTGGTTGGCGTATGCGGGCTCGTCGCGGCTGTCGAGCGTGACCACCACCTCCTCTCCTGTCGCGCCCGTGGGAACCAGCACCGAGCCCTCCGCCAGGTACTGCGGCACCATCACGACCGAGGGAAAGTCCGCGAACGCTGCGAGCGCCTCGTCATAGCCGAAGTTGGTCAGGTGGTAAGGATTGTCCTCGTCGAACAGCTTGCTGTTCGGGACCGAGGCGACAATCCGCAGGCCATGCTCGGCGTGCCCACGCAGCAGCTCGAGCGCGTCAGGAAGCTCGCGCAGGTGCTCGAGCCCTTCGAAGCACACGAGCGCATCGAACCGGGCGGCGATGTCCCCGCGCAGGAACTCGACCGCGTCGGCCGGCTCGAACGAGACGTTGGCGTGATCGCGACCGACCGTCGCCGCGGCGAGCTCCACGGTGGAGGCGTCGTTGTCCACGCCGATCACTTCGCGCGCGCGTGCCGCCAGGATCGCCGAGCCGTAGCCCGAGCCACAGCAGAGATCGAGGACCCGGGCCCCCGCGCACAGCGAGGCCGCAAACTCGTAGCGGTGCCGGTGCTCGCAGGCGAGCATCGTGTCCGCCTGGGCCGTCTCCAAGGTCAGGCGTTCGACGACGTCCATCGGATCGCATTCTCTCTGATCCGAGCTTCGATCTCGCCCATGAGCCGCTCGCGGTTGGGCTGGGCGATCTGCGCCTGCATCGAGTCGGCGCGCACCCGGTAGCGGAACAGCCGCTCGGGTACGACGACGCCGAAGTGGCCGGCGCATGCCAGCTCGCGGTAGAAGTGCCAGTCCTCGTAGCTCGTCAGCTCCTCGCTGTAGCGAAAGCCCACGTCGAACAGGCGCCGGCGCATCAGAGCGACGGCGTCACCGGCGACGTTCTCGATCGCCACCAGGGCGACGGCCTCGTTGCCCAGCGGCTCGTAGCCGACGTCGAGACCGCCGAGCGCCTCTCCATCGTCGTCCACGTACAGCGACCACGACGTCACGTACGCGACCTCGGGTTGGCGCTCGAGGATCTCCACGCCGCGGGCCACGAACCCGGGTTCGAGCGTGTTGTCAGAGTCAAGCGGCAACACGTAGCGGCCGCGCGTCTGCGCGATCCCGAAGTTGCGCGCCGCCCCGAGCCCCGAGTTGGCCTTCGAGATCACGGTCATCCCCTGCCGGGCCGCGAGCTCGGCCAGGACCCAGTCCTCGTCCTCGAACGAGCCGTCGTTGACGAGCACGATCTCGATCGGGGAGTACGTCTGCGCGAGCAGCGAGTCGACCGCGTCGCGCACCCAGCGAGCCGAGCGGTAATAGGGGATCACGGCCGACACGAGCGGCGGCCGACCCGGCGGGCGTGCGGGTGGCCGCCGCGGCTGCGAGCGGGACAGCTGCGCGTACGCGTCGACGATCCGGCGCCTCGTCCGCGAGCGCGCGTCCGGCCTGCCCCGGCGCGCCGGCGCGGATCAGGTCCGCGACCGCGTCCGGATCGGACACCACCGAGTTCAGCGATGCCTCGAGCGCGATCGGGTCGCTGCCACTTGCTAACCACCCGCTGCGACCCGGCTCGATCATCTCCACGAGGCCGCCGACCGGCGTCCCCAGCACCGGTCGGTTGAGATGGAGAGCTTCGAGCGCGACGTACGGCCAGCACTCCCACAGCGAGGGGATCACGACCGCGTCGTGCGAGCGGATCGCGGCGGCGACTCCGTCGGCGTCAAGCGGGTCGGCCAGCTCGATCCGCGGATCCCCGGCGATCTCGAGCGTCAGCGCCTCGCGCATCGAGGTGCCGAGCGGAGCCGTGTGAGTGTCGCCGCCGAGCAGCGTCAGATGGAAATTGTCGCGAGGCATGCCGGTGACCGCGCGGACCAGGTTGTGCACGCCCTTGCGCCGCTCGAGCCGGCCCAGATAGAGCAGGCGGAGGGGGGCGCCGAGGGCGTAGTCCGGCTCCGCGGCGGGCTGCGCCGGACCGATATAGGGAGAACGGATCAGGACCGGCGGGGCCAGTGCGCCGGCCCCGTAGAAGCGGCGGTACGTGTCGAGGATGTCTCCCCCCTGCCACAGCACCGCATCCGCGTGCCTGAGCGAGTAGCGCTCCATCGCGTGGAGCGCCTCGATCGACAGCCGGCGGTCGAGGTGGCCATCCAGCACATCGCACATCTCGGCCGTGGTGTGGACCCGAACGCACACTCGCGTCTGCGCCAGGAACGGGTCGAGCGCCGCCGCCGCCTGCATCGTCACGAATGCCTCGCCGAGGAAGTCCGGAAATTCGATCAGATCGGGGCCACCGTCGGGATACAGCTCCTGCAGCCGCTCGTACGTGCGGGCGCTGTAGCAGTGCATCACGTGGTAGTAGCCGCTCGCCTCCTCCTCGGAGGGCTCTTCCACGAACGCGACCCGTACCGAGCTCGGCGGTAGCCGCGGATCTCCCGCCGCCCGCAGGCGCTCGTACTCGGGCTCAAGTGGCGCAAGCGTCAACACCGTGACCTCAGCGATGCTCGAGAGCACCTTCGCCAGGGCCGATACGTACTGACCGATCCCGCCAGCGCGTAGTGGGTACAGCTCCCTGGAGACGAGCGCGATCCGTGTCATTCGCCGACGCGGAGCGCTAGCGCCGCCGGCGCGGCACGCGCCCCTTCGCCGCTCGCAGCGGCTCGGTCATGCGCCAGCTGGCCGACCCCTTGATGTCCTCCAGCGCCCGCTCGGCTCCCTCGAGCCGTGCGCGCACGGCGCGAAGCTCGGTCGCGAGCTCGGCTTCGCGGAGCCGCTGCTGACCGAGCTCGGTCAGCAGCTCCGCGAGCCGCGGGCGCATCTGCGTGGCCTCGAGCAACGGTGCGCGCGCCGGCGGCGGCATCCGCTCGCGCGCCTGGACTAGCTCTCGGACCTCGGCGAGCAGCGGGCCGGCCGGGTGGTAGCGGCGCTCGTAGGGGTCGGTGCCAATTGCCAGCCGGCCGCCGTCGACTACGACCAGGCCCAGCCCGAACCACAGCTCGTTACGCAGCGTCGGCTCGGCGAACAACCGGCCGGGCACCCAGTCGAGCTCGACGTGCGCCACCTTCGGCCATGCCGCAAACCGCACGGCCTCGAGGCCGCGGCGAACCTGCTCGTTGGCGGTGTCGTGGATCAGGATCGCGGTCCGGTGCACGGCCGGGGAGTCGAGTAGCTGTTCGAGGTCGCGGCGCACGCCCTCGGCGGAGTGGTCGCCGTCGACGAGCGCGAAGTCGACATTGCGGGCCGCCTCGGCGAGCTCTGCCAGGAACGGCACCAGCAGCTCGTGGGAGTCCCCGGTGTGCAGGGTCACGTTCGCGGGCTGGGACAGCTTCGGCGGCTGCAGGTCGAACGAGTGGACCTCTGCCGCGTGCGCCGCGATCCGCCGCAGCGAGGCACCCTCCGCCGAACCGATCTCGATCGCGAGCGCCGGCTCGAGTGCCCTGAGCACCCCCTCGACCGCCGCCCGCTCGCCACGCGACATCTGCCACACCTCGTCCTCGAGCAGCTCCGCGAGCATCGAAGCGCGAATCTTAGTTATCGTGCGGCGCACGCTTCGCGGTCACAAGCCAACCCCTGCACTTCTGATCTCGATCGTGGCCTTGATGGTGGCGCTGGGCGGCACCGGGTACGCGGCTCTCAGCGTGCCCAGCGGCAGCGTCGGGACCGCGCAGCTGCGCAACAACGCCGTCACGACGAAGAAGCTCCAGAACGGCGCCGTGACGGCGGCGAAGATCAACGCGCGGAAGCTGACCGCGGCGAACGCCCAGCACGCGAACCGGGCGAACACGGCCAACACCGCCACGACCGCGATCAGCGCCGTCAGCGCGACGACGGCCAACGGCGTCGGCACGCTCGCCAGCGGCCAGACCGAACGAGGGACATGGTTCTTGAGCGATTGGGCCGAGACGGGCACCGACGGCTCCGCCGTGTCGCCGATTACGTTCCCGGTCCCGCTCGCGCAGCCGCCCGCGGCGATTCACTACATCGAACTCGGCTACCCGATGCCAAGCGGCTGCACCGGAAACGTGCTCAACCCCGGTGCTGCCCCGGGCAACCTATGCGTATTCGAGGGCCGGGCGTTCAACGCCGGAGGTCAGCGCGGAATCGAGGATCCGACCAGCAGCGAGCTGAACGGGTCGGAGCGGTTCGGCACCGGCGTCTACATGCTCGGCACCAACGGCCCCGGTGAAGGGGACACTGGCGGCAGCTGGGCGGTGACTGCGCCCTGAAATTTCGGTGACGCCGCCCCAGTACGCTAGGATTCCCGACGGGGTATCTGCGTGGAAGCTTCCACACTTCAGCGTGCTGTAGCACCGAGGGTCGCTCGTGTATCGATCGGCCCGCGCATGCTTCGGCTACGCTCAAACGAACAGCTCGTGACGTTCTTCCGGGGCGGTGACGACGACGCGTTCCGCGTGATCCACGACCGATACCGAGGACCCCTGCTGACCTACGTCCGCCACGTGATGGGCGCCTCGCACGCTGACGCCGAGGACGTGCTCCAGGACGTGTTCGTCCGCGCCTACCGTGGCCTGCGCGCCCACGATCGCAGCCTCAATCTTTCGCCGTGGCTGTACCGAGTCGCCCGGAACGCTTGCATCGACGAGCTGAGGCGTCGGGTGCCGGTGCCCCACGACCAGCTGCCGAACATCGACCGCGCGCTCGAGGAGGACCCGGTGCACGTCGCATCGATCCAGCGCGAGCGCATCAGCCGCCTGCTTTCAGACCTCCAGCGACTGCCGGAACAGCAGCGTTCGGCGCTGCTGCTGTGCGAGCTGATCGGGCTCTCATATGCGGACGTGGCGGCTGCGCTCGGGACATCGGTCTCAGCCGTCAAGTCGCTGCTCGTCCGCGCGCGACTCGGCATCGCCCAGTCGCTCGAGGCGCGCGAGACAGCCTGCTCTGAGATCCGCGACGAGCTCGCGGACGCCCACGCCCGTGGCGACCGGCCCAATGCACTCGCGCGCCGGCACATGAACGACTGTCAGGGCTGTCGCGGTTACAGCCTCGCGATGCGTGATCGCACGCGCGAGCTGGCGGCTCTGACCCCGGCCGTGGGGCCGATCGCGGTGCTGGCCAAGGTGTTCGGGTTCGGTGGCGCCGGCAGTGGAGCGAGCGCCGGCGCGGCCGCTGCAGGTGGCACCAGTGCCGCATCCGGTGGCCTGGCCGTCTCCGCCGGCGTGGTCGGCGCAAACGCCGCCCATGTGTTGACTGTGATTGCCGCGACGGGGATCGTCGCCGCAGGCGCGATCGGGATCAAGGAGGCGACCGCGACCCACACCCCGTCGGTCGCCGCGGTCCCGACCCAGCCTCGCTACGTGGCTCCAGCGCCGGCGCCCGTCGCGCCGGGGACCACTGTCACTCAGCTCTCGCGCCCCGGGGCGGCCACCGCCGCTGCGGCGGCGAGCCATCACGTGGCCGCGCTCGCCTCAGGGTCAACGGGTGTCAGCGGCACAACCCCGCCCTCCGGCGGGAATGCCTCGGGCGGTCCCGCGGCCGGCTACACCCCTCCCAGCGTCCCAGCGTCGAGCGCTGGGTCGACGAAGACGAGCTCCTCGTCGTCGTCCTCCTGCGCGATCGGGCAGACGTCTTGCAACAGCGGCGCCACCGGCGCGTCCACCGGCTACTCCGGCACCAGCGCCACCAACGCCGGTGCCACCAACAGCAAGCTTCCGCTTGGCAGCGGCTCGTCGACCTCGAGCGGCAGGAATCACCTGAGCACCGCCCCGATCGGCGGCGGTACGGGCACCGGCAACAATGGCTCTCCGTCGACGAGCAGCTCAAGCACCTCGAGCAGCCCGCCGCTCGGGAGCAGCAGCACTCCCCCGCTGGGGTCTTGAGTCCCGGCTCGAGTCCGGCATCGCCAGCCGGACGATCTTTTTGACGACCGAGCCGAACTGCGTGCGCAGCGGGCCGGCGTTGTAGTCGAGCCCGTACCGCTCGCAGATGGCGCGCACCTGCACTGCGATCTCGGAGTACCGGCGTGCGGGGATGTCGGGGAAGAGGTGGTGCTCGATCTGGTGGCTGAGGTTGCCGGACAGGATGTGGAACAGGCGGCCACCGGTGAGGTTCGCCGAGCCGAGCATCTGGCGCAGGTACCACCCGCCGCGGGTCTCGTCGGCGGCTTCCTCTAGCGAGAACTCGTGTGTCCCGTCGGGGAAGTGGCCGCAGAAGATGATCATGAACGACCACACGTTGCGGATCAGGTTGGCGGAGACGTTGCCGGCGAGGGTGAACGGCGCCCCGGGCCCCGCGAGCAGCGGGAACGCGACGTAGTCCTTCAGCACCTGGCGGCGACCCTTCTTCCAGATCGCCTGGATGATCTCCCGTTTGTCCGCGAGCGTGATCTCGCCCGCTTCGATCCGGTCCACCTCGAGGTCGTGCACCGCTACGCCCCACTCGAACAGGAGCGCGAGTAGCGCCGCATAAGCGGGGTTGCCGAGATCGCGTGGGCGCCACGGCTGATCCTCGGACATCCGGAGCACCCCGTACCCGATGTCGCGGTCCATTCCGAGCACGTTTGTGTGGGTGTGGTGCATGTAGTTGTGTGAGTGGCGCCACTGGTCGCCTGGACAGGCGGTATCCCACTCGAACCGCTTCGAATCGAGCGACGGGTCGCGCGTCCAGTCGTACTGGCCGTGCATCACGTTGTGGCCGATCTCCATGTTGTCGAGGATCTTCGACAGCGACAGCGCGGCGACGCCGCCGAGCCAGGCGGGCGGCAGCCAGCCGACTTCGAGCAGTACTCGGCCCACGATCTCGAGCCCGCGCTGCACCCTGATCACGTTGCGGATGTACTGCACGTCGCGCTCGCCGAGGTCGGCGACGACACGGTTGCGCAGCTCGTCGAGCTCGGCGCCGAGCTGCTCGATTTGCGCTTCCGTGAGGGGTGGGTGGGTGGTGGGCATGGTTCGTCCTCTCGCTTAGATCTCGAGTGCAACGTCGCTCTCGGGGAGCGAGATGCACAGCTGGATGTCTTCGTCCTCCTCATCGGAGAGCTCGCCGGTGAGCACGTTGCGGACCGTGCCGGCCGCCTTGCGGCACGTGCACGTACGGCAGATCCCCATCCGGCATCCAAAGTCCGGTGTGAGGCCCGCGGCCTCGGCCTGTTCGAGCAGCGTCCCGGCGGCGATCGGCGCCTCAGTGTCGCTGCGCAGGAAACGGAGCGTCCCGGTCGCCGCCTCGCCTGTCAGTGTCGGCGGGGTGAAGCTCTCGGCTAGCACGTCGTCGCCGTGCGCGGCCCGGACGGCCGCGATCAAAGGCGGCGGCCCGCACACCGCGACGGTGGCGCCGGCATCCTCCTCGCGAGCCGCGAATCGGGTCCCGCCCTCGCGGGTCGCGACGTATTCGACCCGCAGGCGCGGATGCCGGGCGGCCAGCGCGTGCAGCTCGGCGCGGTACAGCCAGTCGGCCGCTGTGCGCGCGTAGTGAACGAACGTCACATCGCCGTCGTGGCCCTCGTCGCACAGCGTGCGGAGCATCGACAGCACCGGCGTGATTCCGCTCCCTCCGCTGATCAGCACGAGCCTGTCTGGCCGCGCGTCAGGCAGCACAAAGTCGCCCTGCGCCTCGGCGAGGTGGACGGTCAGGCCGGCGGCCGCGCGGTCGCGCAGGTACCGTGAGACGAGGCCGTCGGGGTGCGTCGTCGCCGTCAGCTCGAACGTGCTGCGATCGTGCGCGCGAGCTCGCGGGCGAGTACGTCCGGGTGCGGCGGACGCCGTCGATCTCGACCCCGACGCGAACGAACTGACCCGCGCGGAACCCGTCCCACGCCGGGTTGGGGCGGAGCGTCAGCGTCACGCTCCGCTCGGTCTGCCGGCGAACGCTGACCACCTCGGCGCGAGCGTCGCGGATCGTCAGCTCAGGTCGGATCAGCTCGAGGTAGCGGTCGATCCCGTGTGGGCCGACGAGCAGGTCGATCACTGAGGATCCGAGGATTCTGCGGGTGCGCGTCAGAGTTGCCATCGTGGGATAGATAGTGGACAATTGTTCTCGAAGTGTCAAGGCCTATAATGCGGTATGTGATGAGGTGCACACGTTGACGGTGGACAGGCGTACTCACCGCAACTCGCGCGCGCAAAAGAGCACCCGCCCGCATCGGACCCAGGCCGAGCGGCGCGAGCAGACACGGCGCGCGCTGCTCGACGCGGCGCTCGAGCAGATCGACGCCGGCACCAGCTTCGAGGCGCTCAGCCTGCGCAGCGTCGCGCGCGCGGCCGGCGTCGTCCCGACCGCTTTCTACCGGTATTTCGCAAGCATGGACGAGCTCGGGCTGGCACTCGTCGAGGAGTCGTTCAAGACGCTCCGGGCGATGCTCCGCGAGGCCCGCGAGGGCGGTCTTCCGCCCGAGCGGATCATCCACCGCTCGGTCGAGATCCTGGTGGAGCATGTGCGTGCCAACCGACTGCAGTTCACGTTCATCGCGCGTGTCCGTTCGAGCGCCAACGGCGTCCTGCGGCACGCGATCCGCACCGAGATCCAGCTCGTGACGAGCGAGCTCGCCACCGACCTGGCGCGTTTCCCGGTGCTCCGCGAGTGGACGACCGAGGACCTGCAGATGCTCGCGGGACTGCTCGTCAACACGATGATCGCGATCGTCGAAGCGATCCTCGAGCTGCCCCCCGACCGCGGCGCGGCCTCCGCGCAGAAGCTCACTGAGATCGCACGGACCGCCGAGAAGCAGCTCCGGCTGCCGCTGCTGGCCGTGCCGCAGTGGCGCTCTGGAGCGTCAGCTTCGTGACCGGCATCAAACCCGATGGCCACGAGGCTTCTGCTGCTGCGCGACGGCGCGTGGCAGAGCTGACCGATAGGCTAGGGGCGGCGCTTGGAGAGGTGCCGGAGCGGTTGAACGGGCGCGACTGGAAATCGCGTAACGGGGGTTGACCTCGTTCGGGGGTTCGAATCCCCCCCTCTCCGTTCGATCAGCCGATCAGCCGCCGTGCAGCAGCTGCGTTCGCTCGGCCGCCGTCGGCTCGAGCACGATCAGGGCACCGAGGGGTGGGCCGCACCGGCCGAGCCGCGCGTGCATTGACAACCCATCATCGTGGACCGTGCGCAGCAACAGGTGCGACGGACGCACGCCGGCGCAACCGCTGGTCGCCTCCGCGAGCGCTGTCATCAAGTTGGAGACGCCGCACGGCTCCGGGCCCGCGGGGAGCAGCAGCTCCGTCAACGGATGCCCGACGACGAACCGCTCATGGATCCCGAGCAGCTCCTCCGTCTGGTGTGAGATCGCCACGACTCTGAACTCGTCGTCGATGACCAGGAATGCATCCGTGGGCGCCGGCGCGACCTCGGCGACGGTCTCGAGCAGCAGCCCGAATCCGCACTGTGAGCAGACGCGCTCGAGCTCATCCGGTTCGTCGCCGGCGGTGCCGCCACGGCCGCAGTACGCGCAAAACCACAGGTGGGGTTCTGGCTTCGAATCTGCGACCGCGAACAGCCTCACCCGTCCCACGCAACCCCCATCGATCGATCTGATCCTTAAACGCTTGTCTACCCTAAAAGTTGGATTACAACACGTTCCGGGGGCATAACGCTGAAAAAAGGGTGGTCAAAGCCGAAGTCGGACCACTTTGCGTGGTTTGTTGCCCGCCAAAGCGGCCGTCAAAACTTGCAGATGATGTTTTGCTGCAAGTTTCCAACCTCGAACCGTTGCAATCGTTTGGCTAGGGGAAGGCCATGAACGCGACAGCATCATCAAGCCGTCCGGCGCTCACCCTCGTCCACAGCGCGCTCGAAGAAGCGGCCGAGTGGTCGTGGTTCTGTGGGCACTGCGCGGCCCCCGCGCCCGGCGGCGAAGCACCCGCGCCGAATGCGCGCGTTTGCCGGTCGTGCGGCCTGGGACTGCTGCTCGAGACTCGCGAGGACGCGGCCCCGGGGGCGCAGGACGCGTTCCTGGTGGTCGACGCGTCGCTGCGCGTGCATGCGCTTTCAGCGCGAGCCGAAGAGCTGCTCGGCGTACGCGAGGATCTGGTCGTCAACCGGCCGCTGGCCGAGCTTCTGGTCCCCGCCGACGTCGAGGGGCCGCGCCGCAGCGACATCGCCGCAGCCGTCGCCGACGCGGTCGGATCCAGCGACAGGCCCGCCTATTCGTTCGTGCGCCCGTGGAACACCTACGGGGTCCGAGTTCGCGCGCGGATCGTCGCGTGCGGGCCGCCGCGGGCCGCGCTGATCGTGCTCGAAGGACCGCGGCGCGGACGACTCCACGCCGTCACCTCAATCTAGTTCCGCCGGAGGAAGCTCGCCGGGCGCGCCAAAGGGGGCGAGCGCGCTCGGCAGCGTGATCGAGCCGTCGTCGCGCTGACCGTTCTCGAGCAGCGCGATGATCGTCCGCCCGACGGCGATCGCCGTGCCGTTCAAGGTGTTGACGTACGCCGGTTTGCCATCCGCGGCGCGGTAGCGGATCTCGAGCCGGCGCGCCTGGTAGTCGGTGGTGTTCGAGGTCGAGGTCAGTTCCCGGTAGCGGCCCTGCCCCGGGAGCCAAGCCTCGCAGTCGTACTTCTTCGATGCGGATGCTCCGAGATCGTTGACCGCGATCGCGACGACTTGGTAGGGGATCTCCAGCTCCTGAAGGATCGATTCCTCGATCGCGAGCAGTCGCTCGTGCTCGGCGGCGGCCTGATCTGGCTCGACGAAGCTGAACATCTCGACCTTGTCGAACTGGTGCACGCGGAGGATCCCGCGTGTGTCCTTGCCGGCGGCGCCGGCCTCGCGGCGGAAGCATGTCGAGAAGCCGGCGTAACGCTTGGGCAGCTGGTGGAGGTCGAGGATCTCGTCGCGGTGCAGCGACGCGAGCGCCACCTCAGAGGTGCCGACGAGGTACAGGTCATCATCCGGCAGCCGGTAGATCTGCTGCTCGGTGTCGGGCAGGAAGCCGGTGCCGTACAGCGCGTGCTCGCGGACCAGCACCGGCGGCACGACCGGGTCGAACCCCTCGCCGCGCAGCTTCGTCAGCGCGTACTGCACGAGCGCGAACTCGAGCATCACGAGGTCGCCGGTCAGGTACGCGAACCTCGATCCCGACATACGCGCGGCGCGCTCGATGTCGATCCGAGGACCGGCGAGCTGGAGATGATCGCGCCCGGTCTTCGTCGCCTCGCCGACGGTCTTGAGCACGGTGTCCTCGTCGGGCGCATCTTCGGCCGGGAGGCTCGGCAGCGCCGCCAGGCGGGCGTCCAGCTGCTGCTTGAGCTCGTTCTCGGCGTCTGAGCACTCGCGACCGCGCGCCGCGAGTGCCTGCAGCTGCTCACGCTCTTCGTCGGTGGGTGCCCCTTTCCGGCCCTTGCTGGCCCTGTTCTGCTCCGCGCGCAGCTCCTCGACCTTGGCGGTCGCGGCACGCCAGCGCTCATCCAACTCGAGCACGTCGTCGATCGCCGCGGCAGCTTCTGGACCGCGGCGTGCGAGCGCCGCGCGGACGGCGGCCGGGTCGCGGCGGATCAGCCTGATGTCGAGCACGGGCCCGAGTCCAGGAGGGGCCTACGGGGCCTGTGCGAGCAGCGCCTGCTGCTGCGCCGGCAGCGCGCCGATCGACTTGTCCAGGCACGCAGCGCCGCTACCGGGCGCGGTCGCCGCTTGGTGGCCGGCGTACTTGGCGACGAACTCGGCCACCTCTACCGCCTGCTTGCCGACGACCACGTTCTGGGGCATGATCGCGCCGGAGAAGCCGCCGTTCTCGATCGCGTACAGCACGCGCGTGACCGGGCGCTCGCAGCGGACGTTGAAGTTGGGGCCGTTATTCGCCTGGGCGGTGCGGATGTTCGACGCCGAACCGTGCGTGCCGGCGTACGACAAGGTGTGGCAGCCGGCGCACCGCTGCGAGAAGATCAGCGCGCCCATGTAGTCCGCCTTGTCGACGTTGATGTGCTCCGTGCCGCACGCCGCCGTCACGATGGTGACCGCAAGCGCCGCGCCCAGCAACTGCAGATGCTTGATCGGCCTCCTCATGCGGGCGTGGATCATACGGAACAATCGACGATCGATGCCTCGGACTGTGTTCGCCGCCGCGGTCGGTGCCGCCGCGATCCTCGCGCTGCTGACAGGGTGCGGCCGTGTTCAGGCCGTCGGTCCCAACCGCACCCTTTCGGTCGCTGTGACCGAGTACCGGATCAACCCTCAGACCGTCACCGCCGGCTCGGGACAGCTGACGATCGTGGTGCACAACTACGGACGGCTGAGCCACAACCTGGCGGTGCTCAGCGGCTCGGTGGAGATGGGCTCGACGCCGCCGATCTCGCCGGGCCAGAGCGCGGCGATCACGGTCGATCTCACCCCCGGCAAGTACGCGCTCGCCTCGACGGTCATGTCCGACCAGGCGCTCGGCACGTACGGGACGCTGACCATCCGCTGACCACGGCGATGCCGGGGAAGGATCGGGGCGCGGCGCGACGAAACACAGCGGCACAGCCCCGGCGCCGGCATATCGAGACGAACGCTTTCAAACAATCCGCGATCGTCCTCCCACGGCGGCAACCAAAGGGGGCCGGCGTCCGGGGCTCTTCCGCGCCCTGCCCCCGCTATAACCCACGCGATGGCGGCCGCACCCGACCCGGAGCTGTTCCGTGAGGTGTTCGGCCGGTTCGCGACCGGCGTCGCGGTGATCACGAGCGTCGGCTCGCGCGGCGCCGGCGGCATGACGGCGAACGCGCTCTGCTCGCTGTCGCTCGACCCGCTGCTGGCGCTCGTGTGCTTCGAGAACCGCGCGCGGACGCTGCCGATCGTGCGGGAGTCCGGCCGGTTCGCGCGTCAACGTGCTCGCCTCGAACCAGGAGGAACTCGCCGGCGTGTTCGCGTCGAAGCTGCCCGAGGCCGAGAAGCTCGACGGGGTCGAGCACCGGATCGAGTACGGCGTCCCGCTGATCGAGGGGACGCTCGCGTGGGCGGCGTGCGAGCTGCGCGAACTGATCGCCGGCGGCGATCACACGATCGGGATCGGCCAGGTGGTCGCGCTCGGGCTCGGCGAGGGCGAGCCACTGCTGTGGTACGCCGGCAATTACCGCAGCTGGCCTGCGCTTCGTAAACTGACCGCCATGGCAACCGAGGCCGTCGAGCCGCGGGTCAAGGAGCCCGGCGCGGCGACCTCGACTGACCGCACACGGGCACCGCTTCCCCGCGTTCTGGGCCCAGTACCGGTTCGCGATCCTCGCCTACGTCGCGACCCGCGTGCTGCTGATCGCCGTCGCGGTGATCGACGGCTGGATCCACACGCGCTCGTTCACGCACGAGGTCGGCAACTGGGATGGGTTCTGGTACCACGTGCTCGCCGAGACTGGCTACCCGCACCACATCTCGCATGCGCAGACGGTGCTCGGGTTCTTCCCGCTCTACTCGATCGTGATCCGCGCGGTGATGCCGCTCGTGTTCGGTTCGGCCGTGACCGCGGGCTTCGCGATCTCGATGATCGGCGGCCTCGTCGCGACCGTGCTCGTGCAGCGGCTCGCGGTCGGCTGGTGGGGCGAGGCCGCCGGGCGGCGCGCAGCGCTGCTGTACTGCGTGTTCCCCGGCTCGGTCGTGTTCTCGATGGTCTACTCGGAGGGGCTGCTGCTGCCGCTCGCCGCCGGCTGCCTGCTCGCGCTCGAGCAGCGGCGGTGGATCATCGCGGGACTGTGCGCCGGGTTCGCGACCGCCACCGAACCGGACTCGGTCGTGCTGATCGTGGTGTGCGCGGTCGCGGCACTGCTCGAACTGCGGCGTCAGGGCTGGAGCGTCCGTCGCGCGTGGCGAGCGTTCCTGGCGCCGCTGCTGTCGCTCACGGGCGTCGGCGCGTTCGCGATCTTCTTGTGGCGGTGGACGGGCCACCCGACCGCGACGCTGACCGCCCAGCACTACGGCTGGCACGAGAAGACCGACCCGTTCGCGCTCGTCCATCTCGCGACGCGCCTCGCCCATCAGCTGCACATCTCGCACTTCGACGTCCCGACGATCAACCTCAACAATCCGATCGGGCTGATCGGCGCGGTGATCCTGATCGGCGGGATCGTGCTGCTGTTGCGCCGGCCCGCGTGGATCCCGCTGCCGGCTCTGATCTGGACGCTCGGGATCGCGTTCCTCGCATGCACCTCCGAGTACGTGCCGCCGAACCCGCGGCTGCTGATCACGGCATGGCCCGCGATCGTCGTCTACGCGCGGTACATCGAGGGCCGCAAGTTCGCGTGGCTGATCGTGGTGATGACGCTGCTGCTGATCGAGCTCAGCGCGCTGACGTTCGTCGGGGTCACGCTGCGCCCGTAGCTGGCGCAACGCAGAGTTCCTTCGAACCGCCCGAAACAAAGTCTGCAATGCATAGTTCCTCCCGGAGTACGGGAGGAACTATGCATTGCGCAGTTAAGTTCGGGGCAGGCCCGCGGCGATCAGCGCGTTATTGCCGGCGAGCCAACAGGTCGATGTGGATCGTGGCCGCGTAGCTGAACTGCGTTCGCGAGTGGTGCGTGTACGCCCGCTCGAGCGCGGCGCGCAGCGCCACGAACTGCGCCCAGTTGAACCGCGACTCGGCCGAGGGTCCGCGCGGCTGGCCCTCGTGCGCCGAGACGAGCCACAGCCGCGGGCACGCCGCGGCTGACTGCCCGCACGGCCCCGGGCGAGAGCGTCGCGTACTGCTCGGCGTACGGCGTGATCGGCGTCCACGCGACCGTCGGCAACACCGAGCGCGGCGCGGCGGCAGTGGCGCCCCGACTGCTCGACGTAGTACGCGAACGCCATGTGCGCGTCGAGCGGGTAGAACGCAACGCAATCTCCCGGCCGCGACTGCGCGAGCACGTAGCGGGTCGCCTCCCGCCAGTTCTCCGGGGAGACCCCGTAGGTGGGCACGAGCGAAACCATCCGCAGCGCGATCAGCGCCGCCAGCGCCGCACAGCTCGCGAGCTTCGGCACGCGCGCGTCGGTAACCGCAAGCGCCAGCGCCAGCGCGACCGCCGGCAGGCAGATCAGGAGGTTGCGCGGGATGAACAGCGGCGTCGCCACGAGCGACTCTCCGAATGCGAGCACGATCGGGACGAACACCCACAGCAACACGAGCGCCTGGCCCCACAGCTCGTCGCCGGCGGCGACGGCCGGTCGCCAGGCGCGCACGACGTGCATTCCGGCGCCGGCAAGCACGATCAGCACGGTGACGGCGATCAGCGCCCACATCGTCGGCTGCGGTCCGAACGACGGCTGCAGCCCGGCGGAGGTCAGTAGCTCGAGCGTCTGCTTCTCGACGATCAGCGACGGGTGCGGCACCCAGAACAGCTGGCTCGAGCCGCGGTCGGCGGCGAGCACCATCAACGGCACGGCTGCCGCGAGGCACGCAGCGATCGCGGAGCCGACCGCGACGCCCGCGCGCCGGCGCCACAGAAGCGCGAGCAGCTGCGCCGGCAGCACCAGCGCGGCGACAAACCCGCAGTACAGCGCAAGGCCCGTCCAGGCCACGTAACCGAGCCACGCCTGCGCGCGTCGGCGGCTGCGCCGACTGCACGATCCGTACGTACGCAAGGAACGAACCGACCACGAACATCACCATCGGCGCGTAGCCGCGCGCGTCCTGACCCCAGAACACGAGCGGCATGCTGACGGCGGTCAGCACGCCGGCGGCCGCGGCCACGCGCCGGTCGAACAGCGCCAGCGCGAGCCGCCCCACCAGCGCCGTCGTCGCGACGATCGCGAACACCGACGGCAGCCGGATCGCGAGCGTGCCGGTTCCGAACACGTCCGTCCACAGGTGCAGGAACAGGTAGTAGCCCGACATGTTCCCGCCGTCATGCGCGATCGCCGGCCCGAGCGCGGTGGGCGCCTGGGTAGCTGATCGCCACGCTCGCCGCCTCGTCGAAGCCGAGGCTGCGGCCGGTCAGCTCGATCGCGCACAGGATCGCGGCCAGCAGCGCCGGCGCGGCGACCGCGGCCCCATCGCGCCGGCTCACGCCGCGATCACCGCCGGCGCCGGACGACGGTGACGCCAGGCGAGCCACGCCGCCGCGCCGAGCACGATGTAGACCACGGCCACCGCCGGCGACACGGAGCGGTCGAGCAGCAGGATCCCGTCGGGCTTGACGAGGAACACGGGCAGCGTGACCGCGGCCGCGAGCGCTACCGAGCGCTGCGCGCGCCGGCCACGCGGCCAGCAGCACGATCCCCCAGATCAGGTACCACGGCCACGCCGCCGGGCCGCCGAGCGCGGCGGCGAGGAGGAACACGCTGAGCGTCGCGCACGAGCGTCGCGCGCCGTCACGCGCCACAGCAGCCAGACGCCGAGCGCCACGGTCATGGCACCGAACACGCCGGCGACCGCCGACTCGATCGAGCGCGCGTTGCGCGTACGCGCCGAAGTCGTGCAGCATCGAGGCGATCGTGTAGCCGACGCCCGGTCGACGGCGTGATCGCGAGCCGCACCTTCTGCGGCGTCGAGAACACCCCGGTGGTGATCCAGTCGAAGCCGACGCCGACGACGAGCGTGACGACGGCCAGCACCGCCACGAGCACCACCGCCGCCCGCGCGAGCGAACCGCCAGTCGATCCGCGCCTCACGCGGCGGCGATGAACACCACGCGGCCGCGGCCGGGAGCTTGATCGTCGCGGCGACCGCGCACAGCGCGACTCCCGCCAGCGGGCGGCCGCTCGAGCGCCAGCGCCACCCCGGCGACCATCAGCCCCGCCATCAACGCGTCGTTGTGGCCGGCGGCGACCAGCTGCAGGAGCACGAGCGGGCTGAGCGCCGCAAGCCACACGGCCCGCGCTGGATCGGCCCCGAGCGCGCGCGCGAGCCGCGGCGCGAACACGGCGATCAGCGCGACGCCGATCAGATCGAGCAGCCGGCACGAGCAGCACGCCGGCGACGAGATGCGACGCCGCGACGCCCGCGAACAGGCTCACCAGCTCCGAGGAACAGCGGCCCGTACGGCGCGGTCGTGTGGCGCCAGAACGGCGACACGGCGCCGAGCAGCTGCGCGTGGCCGTGCGCCGCGAGCGCGACGGGGGCCACCTGGTACGGGTTGAGCCCGAGGTGCAGCAGCTCTCCCTGGGCCAGGTAGCTGTACGCGTCGCGGCTGAACACGGCCGGGCCGAGCACGACCGGGATGCACCAGGCCGCGCCGATCGCCCACAGCAGCGCGGAACGCTCGGCAGCCGCCGCCCGAGGCCGAGCCACGCAACGCACATGAGCGCCATCCCCGCGTAGAACAGCCCGCGCGGCGGCGCCGATGTTGGGATCGAACCACCACGGCGGCGCGCCGGCGCCGAGCAGCCGAGGGCCGGCTCAGTGCGACGAGCGCCGAAGCGGCCGTCCCCAGCGCCCCCCAGCCGGCGAGCGCGGGCATCAGGCGGTGCCCGCCGCCCGCGCCAGCAGGACGATGCAGACGAGCGCGGCGAGCGTCATCACACCCATCTCGCGGAGCAGGATCGACTGCACGACCAGCGCGCTGCTCATGCCTCCGGCAGCTCGCCGACGGCCGCCGATGATTCGAACCCGCTGGCGGTCGAGCACCATCTGCGCCGAGGCCACCCGCAGCTGTTCGGCGAGAAACGACACGAGAATGGGAAGCACCCCGTAGATGATGTGGATGCTCGGGGTCTTGTGGTTGATCGCGTAGATGCCCCCGAGCGCCGCCTCGAGCACGACCGCGACCTGGCTGGAACGGAGCAGGCGCCAGAACCAGGTACTCGCTCAGAGCGCCAGTAGCAGTACGCCCCCCAAGCGAAAGCGGCCACGCTGAGCGCTATCGCAAGCACCCCGATCGCGATGTGGATTTCCTTCATTTGTGGCGCGCGACACTAAGTAACACGTTGTTACAAGCTACCCCGCGCGCAGTGATATAAGGTCGTTGTAATGCTCCGTACTTACCTGCCCGCGATCGTGTTTCTGCTGCTCGGTGGCATCGTCGGAGCGACCTTCTCGGTGCTCAACCTGTTCACCGGGCGCCGGCGGCATCCGAACCGCAATCGGGACGAGCCGTACGAGTGCGGCCTGCCGTCCGAGGTCAAGCGCGGGTTCCGTTTCGGGATCAGCTTCTACCTGGTGGCGATGCTGTTCATCCTGTTCGACATCGAGGTCATCTTCCTCTATCCGATCGCGGTGCAGTTGCGCGCGTTCGGCACGTTCGCGCTGTCGGAGACGGTCGTGTTCGTCGTGCTGCTGATGATCGCGTTCGTCTACGTGTGGCGGCGCGGAGCGCTCGAATGGAAATAAAGCGCGAGCCGCTGTCGGACTTCCGTGTCCGCCAGCTCCAGGCGCGCGACATGCTGCGCGGCGATCTGACCGACGAGGAGCTCGAGGCGTACGTCCAGCAGCAGGTGATGACGACGACAGTCGACAAGGCGGTCGCGTGGGCACGGGGCAACTCGTTCTTCCCGCTGACCTTCGGGCTCGCGTGTTGCGCGATCGAGATGATGTCGATCGTCGGGATGCGCCTCGACATCGCCCGGTTCGGGTTCGAGGCGTTCCGCGCCTCCCCGCGCCAGGCAGACCTGATCATGCTCTCGGGCCGCGTGTCGGTGAAGATGGCGCCGGTCGTGCGACGGATCTACGACCAGATGCTCGAGCCGAAGTTCGCGATCTCGATGGGCGCGTGCTGCTCCTCGATGGGAGTGTTCAACAACTACGCGCTCGTCCCGTCGGACAAGTTCATGCCGATCGACGTGCACGTCCCGGGCTGCCCGCCGCGGCCCGAGGCGCTGGCCCACGGCATCCTGCGGCTGCGCGACAAGGTGCAGGGACATGCGGTCGACGGATGGCGCGACCGCTACGACGCGGTCGGCACGGAGGAGATCCTCCCGGGGGACACTGACACGGAATCCGCCGCGATCAACGTCTATCAAGCCCGGGGACACGGCCGGTGCCTGACGCCACCGGGCTCGAGCTGATCGCCCAGGAATTGCGCGAGGCCGACGCCGACTCGATCCTCGGCACGAGCTTCAAGCACAACCGCGCCGAGCTGCAGGCCCACCCGGCGCACGTCCACGGCGTGGTCGAGCGTTTGCGCGAGAAGGGCTACACGTTCCTCGCCTCGCTCCACGGCGTCGACTACTACCCGGATGAGCCGCGCCTCGGCGTCCTGTACGAGCTGCTCGACATGAAGGAGGTCGACCGGATCAGCGTCAAGGCGCGGGTCCCGATCGACGCTCCGCAGATCGCAACTGTGTGCGACATCTGGCCCGGCGCGAACCACCCCGAGCGCGAGGTCTACGACATGTTCGGGGTCGTGTTCGAGGGCCATCCCGACCTGCGCCGGATCCTGATGCCCGAGGACTTCGAGGGATTCCCGCAGCGCCGCGACTACCCGATCGGCGGCGAGCCGGTCCTGTTCACCTACAACGAGCAGCAGAGCTACGGGAAGGACGCCTGATGGCCACGCTCTCGAGCGAGGAATATCGCAAGCGCGAGGAATCGATCACCTACTCGGCCGAGCAGGTCGGCGAGGGCGAGACGCACGAGCTGCTGACGCTCAACATCGGCCCTCACCACCCGGCCACTCACGGCGTGCTGCGGCTGATCACGACGCTCGAGGGCGAGATCGTCCGTGACGTCCAGCCGATCATCGGCTACGTCCACACGGGGATCGAGAAGACGTGCGAGGACAAGGCGTACTGGAAGGTGATCCCGTGCGTCGAGCGGATGGACTATCTCTCCTACTACTTCAACGCGATGGCGTTCTGCGGCGCCGTCGAGACGCTGCTCGAGATCGAGGTGCCGCCGCGCGCACAGTACCTGCGCGTGATCCATCTCGAGCTGAACCGGATTATGTCTCACCTGGTTTGGCTCGGGACGAGCGCGCTCGACCTTGGCGCGATGTCGATGTTCTGGTACTGCTTCCGCGAGCGCGAGACGATCCTCGACCTGTTCGAGATGTCCTCGGGCCAGCGGATGCACACCCGCTACTTCCAGGTCGGCGGTGTGATCGAGGACATCCCGCGCGGGTTCGTCGAGAAGGTCCGCGCGTTCTGCCGCGAGATGCCCTCGCGCGCCGACCAGTACGCGGCGCTGCTCGAGCGAAACGAGATCCTGCTCCGTCGTTTGCGCGACACGTGCATCCTCGACGAGCCGACGCTTCTGTCGCTCGGTGTGACCGGTCCCTTGCTGCGCGCCGCGGGCAACCCGTGGGACTTGCGCAAGGCGGCGCCGTACTCGAGCTACGACCACTTCGACTTCAAGATCCCGGTCGGCACCGTCGGCGACAACTACGACCGCTACCGCGTCCGGCACGCGGAGCTGTACGAATCGACGAAGATCATCGAGCAGGCGCTCGACGGACTGCCAGAGGGGCCGCACATCACCAACAACCGCAAGGTCGCGCTGCCGCCGCGCCACGAGCTCGCCACCTCGATGGAGGCGTTGATCCATCATTTCAAGCTCGTCACCGAAGGCTTCCGCGTCCCGCCGGGCGAGGTCTACTACCCGATCGAATCGCCGCGCGGCGAGCTCGGCTGTTTCGTCCGCGCCGACGGCTCGGCGAAGCCCGCGCGCGTGCACATGCGCGACCCGAGCTTCGTCAACCTTCAGGCGACCGCACCGATGGTGCGCGACTCGTACATCGCCGACCTGATCGCAACCCTCGCGATGCTCGACCCGATCCTCGGCGGGATCGACAGATGAGGGCCGTCCCGCGCTTTGGTCACGGCTCACGCGTCCCCGGCTGGGACGACGCCGTCGATCTGACCAAGCCACCGGCGGTCGTACCGGATCCGGCGACGACGCCGGTGCCGCACGAGCTGCGACGCGGGATCGTCGAGGCGATGGAGCGCTACCCGGACCGCCACTCCGCCGCGATCCCGGCGCTGCATCTGGCCCAGGAGGAGCACGGCTGGCTGTCGCCCGAGGCGATCACGCAGGTCGCTGCGGTGATGGAGGTGACGCCGGCGTACCTGACCTCGGTCGCGACCTTCTACGACATGCTCGTGACGCATCCGAAGCCGCGCAACGACGTGTTCGTGTGCACGAACATCTCGTGCACGCTGCGCGGCGCCGACGAGTTCTACGAGGCGATGCTCGCCGCCGCGGCAGAGGACCCGAACGTCGACGTGCGCTCGTTCGAATGCCTCGGGGCATGCGACATCGCGCCGATGGCGTCCGTCAACGGCGAGTACGTCGGCCCGCTCGAGACCGATGACGCCGATGCGATCGTCGGGGCGTTGCGTGCGGGCGAGCCGGTCCTGCCGGAAAAGCAGCTCCGCCGGCGGCCGTGCGTCGACGAGGGCACCACTACCCACCTGCTGTTCAAGGACATCGACGAGCCCGGGCTCAACACGCTCGAGGTCTACCAGCGGCGCGGCGGCTACGACGCGCTGCGCAAGGCGCTGTCGATGACCCGCGAGGAGGTGCTGAACGAGCTGCTCGCCTCGAACATCCGCGGCCGCGGCGGCGCCGGCTTCCCGATGGGCCGCAAGGTCTCGTTCCTGCCCCACGGGGACATGGTCAAGTACCTCGTCTGCAATGCCGACGAATCCGAGCCGGGCACGTTCAAGGACCGCGAGCTGATGCAGAAGCTCCCCCACGCGCTGATCGAGGGGATCGCGATCGCGACCTACGCAGCGGAGATCTCGACCGCGTTCATCTACATCCGCGGGGAGTACCAGCTCCAGGCCGACATCCTCGAGGCGGCGATCGCCGAGGCGTACGAGGCGGGGCTGATCGGCGACCGGATCCTCGACTCCGATCATTCCGTGTCCTTGGTTCTGCACCGCGGTGCGGGCGCCTATATCTGCGGCGAGGAGACCGGGCTGCTCGACTCGCTCGAGGGCAAGCGCGGCAACCCGCGCCTGAAGCCGCCGTTCCCGGCGATCGAGGGCCTGTACGACGGCCCGACCCTGATCAACAACGTCGAGACGCTCTCGACGGCCCCGGCGATCATCTCGATGGGCGGCGAGAAGTACGCCAAGCTCGGCGCCGAGAACTCGACCGGCACGAAGCTCGTCTCGGTATCCGGCGACGTCCAGCGACCGGGGAACTACGAGATCGAGCTCGGGACATCGAGCCGCGAGATCATCTTCGGCCTCGCCGGCGGCACATTCCCAGGACGCGAGGTGAAGCTGTGGTTCCCGGGCGGCTCAAGCGCGCCCGTGCTGACGAAGGACGACCTTGACATCCCGTACGACTTCGACTCGATGGCGAAGGCCGGATCGATGCTCGGCTCCGGCGCGATCATCGTCGTCGACGACTCGCACACGGTGATGGAGGTCGCGACCAAGCTGGCGAAGTTCTACGCCCACGAGTCGTGCGGCAAGTGCGTCCCCTGCCGCGAGGGGACCAACTGGACCGTGAAGATGCTCGAGCGGATCGCGTCCGGCGAGGCTACGCCGATGGATCTCGACCTGATGGCGTCGGTCCAGACGCAGATCATCGGCAACTGCCTGTGCGTCCTCGGCGACGCGATGGCGATGCCGCTGGGGTCGATGATCGAGAAGTTCCGCCCCGAGTTCGAAGCGGAGATCGAGGCCGCGCGCGAGCGCGCCGGCGCGGGGGCGCTCGAGGATGTCGTCGTGCCCGGCGTCGCGGACGAGCTCGCCGGGCCGCTGCCGGTCCATTAGTTCCAGAAGACCATGCCCCGCCCACAGCAGAACGAGATCCAGCTGACGATCGACGGCCGCGAGGTCAAGGCGATCGAGGGCACGATGCTGGTCGACGCCGCCAAGCAGGGCGACGTCGAGATCCCTTACTTCTGTTACGAGCCGAAGCTCGGCAAGCCGGTCGGCGCGTGCCGGATGTGCCTGGTCGAAATCGAAGGGATCCCGAAGCTACAGACGAGCTGCTCGACGCCGGTCAAGGACGGGATGGTCATCCACACCCAGACCGAGCGGGTCCGCAACGCACAGAACGCGATCGTCGAGTTCCTGCTCGTGAATCATCCGTTGGATTGCCCCGTCTGCGATAAGGGCGGGGAGTGCCCTTTGCAGGACATCACGTTCGGATGGGGGCTCGGCCGCTCGCGCGTGGTCGAACCGAAGCGCCACTTCGAGAAGCCGCTGGCGCTATCGCCGCTGATCGCGATCGACCGCGAGCGATGCATCCTCTGCTACCGCTGCGTCCGGTTCTCCCAGGAGATCGCCGAGGACTGGCAGCTGATCTTCACCGAGCGCGGCGCGCACACGTTCGTCGGCACCCACGACGGCCACCCGTACGTGGCGCCGTTCAGCGGCAACATCATCGAGCTGTGCCCGGTTGGAGCGCTGACCTCGCAGCCGTACCGGTTCCGCGCGCGGCCCTGGGACAACGAGGGCAGCGGGGGCATCTGCACGCTGTGCCCATCGCAGTGCAACGTCGAATTCACGGTCCGTGACGAGAAGGTCGTGCGCGTACTCGCTCGAGACCCCAGAAGCGCTGGGACCGGCGGCGGTCCGGGAGGCAATCCCGACGTCGACGACGGCTGGCTGTGCGACAAGGGCCGGTTCGCCTACCAGGCGATCCACGTCGATCAGCGGATCACCGCGCCGATGGTCCGCGACGGCGGCACGCTGCGAGAGGTTTCCTGGGATCGCGCGATCGAGGCCGCGAGCGGTCTGCGCCGCCACCGCGGCCACGTCGGCTGCGCTCGTCGGCGGCGGCGCCACCAACGAGGAGGCGTTTCTACTTCAGCGGTTGCTACGCGAGGGCCTTCAGTCGGCCGACATCGACTCGCGCCCCGATGGCTCGCCGGGGCTCGGGGAGACGCTCGCGCTCCACTCACCGACGCTACAGGCCACGGTTCCGGATCTGGAGTTCGCCCACACCGTGCTCGTCATCGGCTGCGAGCCGCTCGACGACGCGCCGATCCTCGACCTGCGGATCCGCAAGGGCGTGCGCCGCAACGGGGTAAAGCTGGCGGTCGCGAGCGCTCGGCCGAGCGCGCTCGATCGCAACGCCACGCTGGTGGCGCGGTACCCGCCGGGTAACGAGGAGGCGTTCCTGGCCTCGCTCGCGACGGCGGTCGCGAACGGCACCGACGATGACGGCTCCGGGCTCGCCCGGCTGCTTCGCGAGGGTGGCGAGGACGTCGTGATCCTCTGGGGCGAGCGGCTCGGCGCGTCTGCCCGGCATCTGGTCTCGATCGCGTCCTCACTGGGCCTCGAGCGCCGCGACGGCGCGGGCCTGCTGTACGTGCCCGTCAACGCCAACGGTCGCGGCCAGCTGGAGGCGGGCGCGGTCCCGTTCGCCGGCCCCGGCTTCACCGTGCCTGATGGATTCGTCGCCGGACGCGACGCGGCCGGCATCGCCGAGGCGACCGCCGACGGCTCCATCCACGCGCTCTACCTGCTCGACACCGACCCGATTCGCGACCGGCCCAACCGGGCTCTGTGGGAGCGAGCGCTGCACGCCGCAGGGCTCGTCGTCGCCCACGCCTCGGTGCTGACCGAGGGGATCGCCGAGCACGCCGACGTGATCTTCCCGGCGGAGTCCTCGGCCGAGCAGAACGGCACCGTCGTCCATCCCGATGGCCGCATCCAGCGGCTGCGCGCCGCGATCGGCCACCCCGGGACGGTTCATCCCAACTGGTCGGTGATCGCCGACGTCGCGGAGGCATGCGGGCTCGACCTCGGGGTGATCAGCAGCTCGGTGGCGTTCGCGCAGCTGGCCGAAGCGGTGCCGTTCTACCGCGGGCTGACGCTCGAGGGGATCGGCGGGCTCGGCGTCCGCTGGCCGGCGCTTGCGGGCGCGACCGCGTTCCCGACCCAGGCGGCTTCCGCTCCCACCTCGCTCGCGCCGGAAACCGGTCCGTCTGCGCAGCACGGGAGCACGGACGGCGCCCTCCGCCTGGGTACCTACCGCCCGATCTGGGCCTCCCCGGAGGTCGAGATCTCGCCGTCGCTCCAGTTCCTCGTGCCTCACCAGCAGGTCGAGCTGGCCCCGGAGGACGCAGCACGGCTCGAGCTGGCCGACGGCGAGGAGGTCGAGGTTTCTCAGAACGGGACGCGCCTGCGCGCGAAGGTCGCTCTGCGCGAGCGGGTCCCCGCCGGCACCGCGTTCCTCGCCGAGGGGATCGCGTCTGACTCGGCCAACGTGTTGACCGAGCCGACGGTGCTCGTCGGCAAGTTCTCGCCCGAGCCCGAGGACATCCCGGTCGCAGAAGATGAGCAACTGATCATCGAGGAGGACGAGTCTTGACCGTCTTCGGCAACGCGTTCTTCTTCGAGCCGTGGTGGGTCCAGATCATCAAGGCGCTCGTGATCTTCCTCGTGATCTTCGCGGTCCTGCCGATGCTGACGATCTACGAGCGCAAGCTGCTCGGCCGCTTCCAGGGCCGCTACGGCCCGAACCGCGTCGGCCCGTTCGGACTGCTGCAGCCGCTCGCCGAGATCGTCAAGTTCGCGACCAAGGAGCCATTCCGGCCCGCTACCGCGATCGGCTACCTGTTCCAGATCGCGCCGGCGATCGCGATCCTGACGGCCGTCACGGCGCTGGCGATCATCCCGTTCGGCAACGTCCAGCACATCTTCGGCCAGCGGGTCGGGCTGTACGGGATCGACGTCTCGATCGGCCCGCTGTTCGTGTTCGCGTTCGCGGGCATCTCGTTCTACGGGATCATGCTCGGCGGCTGGTCGAGCGGCTCGAAGTACTCGTTCCTCGGCTCGATGCGCGCCGCCGCACAGCTGATCTCCTACGAGGTCTCCCAGGGGCTGGCGCTCGTCGGCGTAGTGATGACGGCCGGCACGCTGTCGCTGACGGGGATCGTCCACGCACAGGGCGGCATGTGGTACTTCATCCCCCAGTTCGCCGGCTTCATCGTGTTCATGACGGCGTCCTTCGCGGAGACCAACCGCGCCCCGTTCGACCTCGTCGAGGCCGACGCCGAGCTCGTCGCCGGGTACTTCACCGAGTACGGCGGCACGCCGTTCGTCGCGTACCTGTTCTCGGAGTACGCGAACATGATCGTCGTCTCCGGGATCGCCACGACCGTGTTCCTCGGGGGCTGGCTGCTGCCCTTCGGGATCCATCCCCCGGGTGGGTCGACCCGTTCGTCGTGCTCGCGAAGATGATGCTGTTCATCACCTTCTTCATCTGGATCCGCGCCACGCTGCCGAGGCTGCGCTACGACCAGCTGATGTCGTTCGGCTGGAAGATCCTGCTCCCGCTCGCAACCCTCAACCTGCTCGTCACCGCGATCATCGTGGCGACCTGACCAAGATGCCTCCTTACAACCCTTCAGACGATGTAATCGAAGTCATCCGCCACCCTGCCCCCGGGCCCGTCGCCGGCACCTACCGCGCGTTCGGCGCGACGCTGAAGGGGATGCGGACGACGTTCGCGCGGATCATCGAGGGGCCGCACACGATCCAGTACCCCGAGCAGAAGACGCCGGTGTACCCACGCTTCCGTGGCCGCCACCGGCTGCACCGGTTCGAGGACACCGGCCTGGAGAAGTGCGTCGGCTGCTCGCTGTGCGCCGCCGCCTGCCCGGCCGACTGCATCCGCGTCGTCGCCGCCGAGAACACGCCCGAGAACCGTGTCTCCGCCGGCGAGCGATACGCCGCGGTGTACGAGATCAACCTCTGCGCGCTGCATCTTCTGCGGCTACTGCGAGGTCGCCTGCCCGTTCGACGCGATCACGATGGGCCACGACTACGAGATGTCGGACTACACGCGCTCGGATCTGATCTTCACGAAGGAGATGCTGCTCGCTGAGCCGATCGAGCGGACGCCGCTGAGGTCGGACGGACGAGTGAGCCAGGTCCTCTTCTTCCTCGCCGCGATCGGCGCGCTCACCGGCGCGATCGGCGTCGTCGTGCTCCGCAACCCGTTCTACAGCGTGCTCTCGCTCGTGTGCCACCTGATCTGCCTGGCCGCACTGTTCCTGCTGCTGCGTGCCGAGTTCGTCGCGGCGGCGCAGGTGATCGTGTACGCCGGGGCGGTGATGGTCCTATACGTGTTCGTGGTCGCGTACGTCGGCGGTAGCGACGAGCCGCTGACGACCGGCCCAACGGCGCTGAAGATCCTCGGGCCGCTGTTCGCGCTGGCGCTCGCGATCGAGCTGTGCATCGCGTGCCTCGGCACGCGCGCTGAAGGGGATCAGCGGCAAGGGCGCTCCGTACATCTCCGGGTTCGGCACGCCGGCGCACATCGGCAAGCTGTTCCTGACCACGTACCTGTTCCCGTTCGAGGTCGCCTCGCTGCTGCTGCTGGTCGCGGCGATCGGCGCCGTCGTGCTCGCCGGCCGGCGCCGCGGGCTCGAGGGCGACGAGGCGGTCGAGCGGCACATCCGGATCGAGCGCTCGCTGTACACGGGCACGATGGCCGAGGCGGCCGGCACGCGCGTCGGCCCGACCATCGAAATCGACCACGCCGACGTCCCGGTCGAACTCGACGGCGGCGCGGTCCCGGTCGGAGGCGAGCCGCCGATCGAGGGGGGGCGTTCGTAGGATGGCGATCGGCTGGTACCTCGTCGTCTCCGCGCTGATCTTTGCGATCGGCGCCGCGGGCGTGCTGACGCGCCGCAACCCGCTCGTCATCCTGCTGTGCCTCGAGCTGATGCTGAACGCCGCGAACCTCGCGCTGGTCGCGTTCGCGCGGATGCACGGCGGTGAGGACGGGCAGATCTTCGCGCTGATCGTGATGGTCGTGGCCGCCTGCGAGGTGACCGTCGGGCTCGGCATGATCGTCGCGATCTACCGCCGGCGCCTGCCGATCGACGTCGACGAGCTGAACGAGCTGCAGGGATGACCAGCACCTTCGGCTGGCTGGTGCTGCTGTTCCCGCTGCTCGGGACCGTGGTCATCGGCCTCGGCTTCAGGCGGCTGCCGGGCACGACCGCGGGCTGGCTCGGGACGGCGATGATCGGGCTGGCGTTCGCGGCCAGCGTTGCTGCGCTGATCAGCATCCTTGGCCGCTCGCCGGCCCACCGCGAGGTCACCTCGACGCTGTGGAACTACGCCGTCACGACTGGCGTCGAACGCGAAGCTCGGGATCCTCGTCGACCCGCTGTCGGTGTTCATGATCCTCGTCGTCTCCGGTGTCTCGACGCTGATCCACCTGTACTCGATCTCCTACCTGAAGTCCGACCGCGGTCTGCGCCGGTACTTCGCGTACCTGAACTTCTTCGTGTTCTCGATGCTCGTGCTGGTGCTAGCCGGCAACTTCGTGCTGCTGATCGTCGGCTGGGCATTCGTCGGCGCGGCCTCGTACCTGCTGATCTCGTTCTGGTACCGGCGCACGACCGCCACGCGCGCAGGGCTGAAGGCGTTCGTGATCAACGTGGTCGGCGACGTCGGGCTCGTGATCGGCACGTTCATCATCCTCAAGCACACCGGCACGGTCGACCTCCTCGGGACCTTCGCGAAGGTCCACTCGACCTTCGCCCACGACAGCAAGGACATCGTCGCCGCCTGCCTGCTGCTGGGAGTCGGCGCGTTCGCGAAGTCCGCCCAGGTCCCGCTCCATACATGGTTGCCGGACGCGATGGAGGGCCCGACGCCGGTCTCCGCGCTGATCCACGCCGCGACGATGGTCACTGCCGGCGTCTACCTGATCGCGCGCATGCATCCGCTGTTCGAGCAGGCGCCGACGGCTGCCGACGTGACGGCGATCGGCGGCTGCCTGACGCTACTGATCGCCGCGACGATCGCGATCACGCAAGTCGACATCAAGCGCGTGATCGCGTACTCGACGATGTCGCAGATCGGCTACATGATCATGGGCGTCTCCGCCGGGGCCTACTCCGCGGGCCTGTTCCATCTGATGACGCACGCGTTCTTCAAGGCGCTGCTGTTCATGGCGGCGGGCTCGATCATCGGCGCGATGGCGGGATCGCAGTCGCTCGATGAGATGAGCGGCTTCCGCAAGGCGATGCCGTTCACGTTCGCGTGCTTCGTGATCGGCGGTCTCGCGCTGTCCGGCTTCCCGCCGTTCTCCGGCTGGCTCTCGAAGGACGACATCATCGCCTTCCTCAACCACCGCGGCGGCGGCTTCGAGATCCTCGGGATCCTCGGGTACGTCGGCGCGCTGCTGACCGGGATCTACACGTTCCGGATGATCTTCCGAGCGTTCTACGGCGAGCCGTCTGAGCCGGCGCGCGAGCTCGAGCACGGCCACCTCGCCCACGCGGACGTCCCGCGCAACCCGATGACCGGCGAGGAGGAGGACACCGACGTCGGCTTCCCGGGCCCCGACCACGCGATCGCCGAGCGGGAGCTGCCGATGAAGGTCGCGATGGGCACCCTGGCGCTGCTCGCCGTGATCGGCGGCGCGATCCAGATCCCCGGCGTCGACTCCGGCGTGACCCGGTTCCTCTCGACCGACGTTCGCGGACTCGCGGTTCGCGGGCTACGAGCCGTCGACGAGCGCTGCGTGGATCGGGCTCGTGATCGGCGCCGTGATCGCCGTGATCGGGATCGCGATCGCGTACCGGATCTGGATCGCGCGGCCGCAAACCGCCGTCAGCCTGCGCGACGCGGTTCCGCCCGCTGTACACGTTCCTCTACAACAAGTGGTACTTCGATGAGCTGATCGACGTGCTGATCGTCCGCCCGGCGCTGATGTTCGGCCGGTTCGCCGACTCGGTGCTCGAGCGCGCGGTCGTCGGCGGCGCGATCACCGGCGGCGCGGTCGGCGCTGTTCGCGCCGCTTCGGCCGCGGTCAGGCGAGCTCAGACCGGCTTCCTACGCTTCTACGCCGCCGCGATGATCGTGTGCATCTCGGCGGTCGCCCTCTACTTCCTGATCACGTCGTCATGACGCTGTCGATTCTGATCTGGCTCCCGCTCGCGACCGCGATCGTCGCCGGCCAGCTGCCGCGCGGATGGATCGGCCGCGGCGCCGCGCTCGGCTCGGTCGCGACGCTCGGCGTCGCGATCTCGTTCCTGGCGCGCTTTGACACGGGCCGCTCGGGGCTCCAGTTCGTCACCGACAAGACGTGGATCGGGGCGCTCGGGATCCACTACAAGCTCGGGCTCGACGGGCTCAACATCGCGCTGATCATGCTGACGGCGATCCTCTTCACCGCGTCGCTGATCTGGGCCTCGTACCGCGAGTGGGAGCGCCCGGCGCTGTTCTACCTCCACTTCGGGCTCGCGCAGTCGGCCGTGCTCGGCGCCTTCTGCGCGCAGGACCTGGCGCTGTTCGTCGGCTTCTTCGACCTGATGCTGATCCCGTTCTACTTCCTGATCGGAACGTGGGGCACAGGCCCCGACCGCGTGCGGGCGACGCTGAAGCTCGTGATCTACACGCTCGTCGGCTCGTTCCTGATGCTGGTGGCGGCCGTCGCAACGGGAGTGCTCGCCTCGAGCCAGCACGGCACTCCGATCACGTTCGTGCTCTCCTCGCTCCAGCACCTGCCGCTGTCGAAGACCTCGCAGGAGTGGATCTTCCTGTGCTTCGCCGCGGCGTTCCTCGTGAAGATGCCGCTGATCCCGTTCCACGGCTGGCTCGCGGACGGGTACAAGGCGATGCCTACGCCCGCGGTCGCGGTGTTCTCCGGAGTTCTGTCGAAGGTCGCCGCATACGGCTTCCTGCGAATCGTGCTGCCGCTGTTCCCGGCAGCGACCGTCCACTTCCAGATGTTGATGCTGCTGATCGCGCTCCTATCGATCGTGTGGGGCACCGCCGTTGCGTTCACGACCGTCGAGGCCCGGCTCGTGGTCGCGTACTCGAGCGTCGCGCAGCTCGGCTTCATCGTGCTCGGCATCTTCTCGCTGCGGCCGCAGGGCGCCCAGGGCGCGATCCTGCAGATGGTCAACCACGGGCTCGTGACCGCGCCGCTGTTCTTCATCGTCGCGGCGCTGGCGGCTCGCGCCGGCGGCTCCGAGGATCTGCGCGAGATGGGCGGGATCGCGTTCCGAGCGCCGGTGCTTGCGACGCTGTTCCTGATCGTCGCGCTCGCGACGCTCGCGATGCCGGGCTCCTCGAACTTCGTCGGCGAGTTCCTGATCCTGCTCGGCGTGTTCAAGTCGAAGCTCGCGATCTCGCTGATCGCGTTCTCAGGCGTCGTCGGCGCGGCGTACTACGCGCTGCGAATGTTCATCACCTCGATGCACAACCGCGTCCGCCGAGGCGTCGCGTCCCGTGAGATCGAGTGGCGCGAAGCGGTCGGGATCGTGCCGCTCGTCGGCGTGATCCTCGTGCTGGCGTTCTATCCGCACTTCATCCTGCGACGTACCGAGCCGTCGGTGCGCGCGGCGATCGCGTCGGCGCAGGCGCTCGCCGGCCAGCCCTCGAGCGTCACGGCGCAGGCACCCTCCGGCTGGACCGCCTACGCGCCGCTGAAGCTGGCGAGCGGGCCATGAACTTCGTGAACGTGATCCATCACCCACGCGGGCCACCTTCACGGGCCGCACATCGACTGGGTCGGGCTCTCGCCGTTCATCTCGCTGACCGCCGGCGCGCTGATCGTGCTGCTCGTCGGCCTGCTCCGCGCCGGCTTCGTCCGCGAGCACGTGACGCCGCTGCTCTCGATCGCGACGATCGGAGTGACGGCGGCGTTCGAGATCGTCCACTTCCACCACCACGCGTCGATCATCTCCGGTGCGCTCGCGATCGACGAGCTCGCGCTCGTGCTCGACCTGATCTTCGCCGTCGCCGGGATCGCGGTCGTGCTGCTCTCGCTGGCGCGGGGTCGCGCCGGGAGAATCCGGCCACGGCGAGTACTACTCGCTGCTGCTGTTCAGCCTGCTCGGGATGGAGATCTTCGTCTCCTCGCAGAATCTGATCACGCTGTTCCTCGGGATCGAACTGCTGTCGATCCCGCTGTACATCCTCTGCGCATCGGAGTCGCGCCGCGAGGGGTCGCTGGAGTCGGGGCTCAAGTACCTGATCATCGGCTCGGTCGGGTCGGCGACTCTGGTGTACGGGCTCGCTCTGATCTACGGCGCCACCGGCTCGACCCAGTTCTCCGTGATCGGCGCCGCCGTGTCGCGTGGCTCGGTGGTCGGTGGGATCCTCGGCGATCCGCTGCTGCTGACCGGGCTCGGGCTGGTTGTGGTCGGGTTCGCGTTCAAGGCGTCCGTGGCGCCGTTCCATCAATGGACCCCGGACGTGTACGAGGGGGCGCCGACGCCGATCACGGCGTTCATGGCGACGGCCACCAAGACGGCCGCGCTCGGGGTGTTCCTGCGCTTCTTCGACGTCGCCGCGATCGGCGCCCAGAACAAATGGGCGCCGCTGCTCGCCGCACTCGCCGCGATCACGATCATCGTCGGCAACGTCGGCGCGCTCGGGCAGTCCTCGCTGAAGCGGATGCTCGCCTACTCGGGCGTCGCCCAGGCCGGGTACATGCTCGGCGGCGTCGTCGTCGGGACGAAGCTCGGCGCCCAGGCGACCGTGCTGTACCTGGCCTTCTACCTGGCGATGAACCTTGCCGCGTTCGCGGTGATCGTCGCGGTCGAGCGCACCTCTGACGGCGGCGACGACATCTCCTCGTTCGCCGGCCTCGGCGCGCGCGCGCCGTGGCTCGCGTGGCCGCTGACGATCGCGATGCTGGCGCTCGCCGGGATCCCCGGCACCGTCGGCTTCATCGGCAAGTTCCAGCTGATCCACGCGTTCGTCGACGGCGGCTACACGTGGCTTGCCGTCGTGCTGGTGCTCGGCTCGATGATCTCGCTCGGCTACTACCTGCGGGTCGTGGCGGCAATGTGGATGTCACGGGGATCCGCGTCGGAGGCGGTCGCGATGCCCGCCACCGGCGCCGGGCGGGCTCGCGCCGATCGCCGGCGGCTCGGCCGAGGCCGACGCCGAGGCCGCGTGGCCCACCTCCGCCACCTCCGTGCCGTACCCGGAGGTGGTGCTGGTCGCGGTCGTGTTTGCGATCCTGTGCGTGGTGTTCGGGATCATCCCGCAGCCGCTGTTCCACCTCGCGGCGCACGCCGGCAACGCCCTGAGCGGCATCTTCTGACTCGAACCTGCGCCGATCGGTCGGCCCTGGTGCTGATTGGAGCCAACTTGGTTTCGAGCGCCGGCAATACCGGGTAGCTCCGCAGCCACCTTTCGTAGCTCCTCAGGAGGATCGCTAATGCGTTTGAGGTTCCGCCACGTCGTGGCGCTCATCACCGCCGGCCTGCTCGGCGTCTTCGCCGCCGCCGCAACCGCCGGCGCCGGCACGGTCAGCCGCGCCGCTCCGGCGTCGAGCCATCCCGCAAAGCTCGGCGTCGGCGTCGAGGTGCTCCACCTCAACGCTGCCGGGCGCAAGCTCAGCGGCACCGGGCTCGTCACCGCGAAGCTGACGGACGACACTGGTCATACGACCACGGTCAAGACGACGGTGGCGCTGGCCGCATCCGCCGGCAAGGGCTGCACGGTGCTCACGCTCGACCTGCAGCAGCTCAACCTGGTGCTGCTCGGGCTGACGGCCCACCTCGACAGGGTCCATCTCACGATCACCGGGAATCCGAACGGCGGCGTGCTCGGATCGCTGTTCTGCAAGCTCGCGAAGGCGAAGGTCTCCGTCGCACGGGCGTCCGCAGCGCGAGCTGTGAACACCGAGCTTCGCCGCCATCGCGAGCACATGCTGCGGTTCACGACCTGGTTGACCCCGCAGACGACGAGAAGCGATGCGGCGACTTCCACTTGCCCCGTGCTCGACCTGATCGTCGGGCCGCTGAACCTCACGTTGCTGGGCCTTGACGTGAACCTCAACCAGGTCCACCTGAACGTCACTGCCACCCGCGGCGGCGGCGCGCTCGGCGACCTGTTCTGCCAGCTGGCGGACAACTCGACGACGACAACGACAACGACGACACCAACTACGACGACGCACTCGACGACCTCGACGACTTAAGCCGGCGGAAGTGGGCGTGGATCCTTTCGCTGAGCGAGCGGATTCACGCCCACTTCGCCCCGGTGCCGGATTCCAGCCGCTTTATGTCATTGCCGAGGCCGCCAGGCCGAAGCCACCGTCGACGCGCAACACGGCGCCGTTGACATAGGCGGCCGCCGGGGACAGAAGGAACGCGACGACACCGGCGAGCTCCTCCGTCGAGCCGAAGCGACGCAACGGGATCGTGGCGTTGAGGCGCTCCTGAAGCGCCTCGGGCATCGAGAGCACCTTCGGCGTCGCGATCATTCCCGGCATCACCACGTTGCAGCGGACCCCACGTGGCCCCCACTCGGCCGCAAGCGTCCTTGCCATGCCGACGATCCCGGCCTTCGACGCGCCGTAGGCGACTTGGCCGGGCAGCCCGATCTCGGCCGCTACGGACGAGATCACCACGATTCGCCCGTCGCCCGACGCGGCCAGCGCCTCGAACGCCGCCTGCGCCACCCAGAAGGCGCCGGACAGGTTCGTCTCCAGATCGCGGCGCCAATCCTCCGCGGAGAATCGCTCGGCGCGGTGGATCGTGTCGACGATCCCGGCGTTCGCGACGACCGCGTCGCACGAGCCAGCCAGAGCCGAGACCGCCGCGGCGCGCACCCCATCGGCCGCCGCCTCGCGGTCGCTGACGTCGAACTCGATCGCGGCGCCCGTCCCCGGCGCGTCGCACTCCGCGACGGTCCAGCCGGACTCGGTCAGGGTCGAGAGGATCGCGCGGCCGATCCCGCCCCGAGCGCCGGTGAGAATCGCGCGGCGCTCAGGAGCCATCCCGGGCCAATCCGTAGCGCTCCCAGTGACGGTCGGGGATGTCTGCCGGGTCCTTGTACCAGTACCACGTGCATGGGTCGCTTCCGAAGTCGTCCGGCGGGTCCGACGGGTACAGCGGGTAGCCGATCCATTTGATCGGCAGCGACTCGTTCATGAACGAGCAGTGGGTGCAGTACAGCGGGAAGCCCTGCGCGTCCGTAGGACCAGTCGTGCGCCTCGTGCGTGACGCCGAGCGCGTCCGGGACCCTCGTAGCGGCCCATCCGGACCAGCCGCTGCCCCGACCCGCACGGGTTCATCGCGAACGTGAACTTCTCGTCGTCCTCGGTGATCGTGAACGCGCCCGGGTGTGGGCCGACGCCGCTGCACGAGTGGGCGCGCCATGTCGCCGCCAGCGCGAGAACGATCTCGCGGCGGTCCCGCGAGTCGATCACGCCGACGTCGCGCTTCCACCCCCGGCCCTGCCCGGCGGTCCACGCGTCCGCGACGCCGTCGTCGCCTAGCCGGTCCTGGACGAACGAGATCAGCCCGCCGATGCCCTCGACCATGAGATCGTGCAGGTAGCGCCACTCATGCTTCATCGACTCGCACAGCGCCCGCGCCTGTTCGACATCGCCGCGATCGAGCGCCTCGATCGCGCGGTCCATCGTTGGCCGGGACATCGCATCAAGCTCGTCGTCGGAGAACCACCGCTCAGCCATCGAACCTCCAAAGGAGTCACATGCCGGATTTCGAGACCCTGCTCTACCACACCGAAGGCCCGATCGCGACCGTCACGCTCAACCGGCCGGAGCGGCTGAACACGATCGTGCCGCCGATGCCCGACGAGTTCGAGCGGGCGATCGAAGCCGCGACGTACGACCAGAACGTCAAGGTGATCGTGATCCGCGGCGCCGGCCGGTCGTTCTGCGCGGGGTACGACTTCGGCGGCGGCTTTCACCATTGGGACGAGCCGTTGACGACCGACGGCCGTTGGGATCCGGGCAAGGACTTCGCCTGGGCGAGCAGCGCGTACAGCCCGACCCAGAAATTCATGAGCATCTGGCGCACCCCGAAGCCGGTGATCGCCCAGATCCACGGCTGGTGCGTCGGTGGCGGCAGCGACACGGCGCTGTGCGCCGACTTGATCATCGCCTCCGAGGACGCCCAGATCGGCACGCCCTACAGCCGCATCTGGGGCTGCTATCTGAGCGGCATGTGGCTCTACCGGCTTGGGCTGACGAAGGCCAAGGAGCACGCGCTGACCGGCAGGCCGCTGTCGGGACGCGAGGCCGCCGACATCGAGCTGATCAACCAGGCCGTCCCCTTCGACCAGCTCGAGCAAGCGGTCCGGGAGCAGGCCGAGCAGCTGGCCGCGATCCCGAGCTCGCAACTCGCCGCGATGAAGCTCGTCGTCAACCAGGCGTACGAGAACATGGGCCTGCGCTCGACGCAGACGCTCGGGCCGATCCTCGACGGGCTGATGCGCAACACGCCGGACGGGCAGGCGTTCATCGCGCAGGCGGCCGACAGAGGGTGTCCGCGCCGCGACGAACGGGCGCGACGAGCCGTTCGGCGACTACAGCATGGCCGGCGATGGTCAGCGCCCGGACCCCGGACATCTGATCACGCCCTGAACCTCCGAGAGCGCCGCTACCCTTCGCCGCCCGTGGATTACCCGGTCGAGGCATTCACCGAGCAAGAGCGCGCCATCCTGCGCCCCCATTTCACGAACCTCGACCGGCCGGTATTCGCGCTGATCAACCTGCCCGAAACGGTCAAAGGGGCGCTGTTCGCGCGGTATTCCCGGTACCCAGGCACGCTGCGCAGGCTGTTCCTCGACGAGTTCGCGCCGGACCTCGGCGACGCACCCGCCGCCGATTACGACGGCACCGAGGGCGAGCGCGCCGCAGCGCTGTACGAGCGGATCTTCCTCGGCTACGGCGACGACTCCGTGGCCCAGCTGGGCGGCGCACACATCGCCTGCGAGTGGGTCTCGAACGTGCTCACGAAGACCCTCCAGCGGCCGCGGCTGGGTGCCTACCTCGAGCAGTCGACCCGCTACATCGCCTACGACGCGCCGCTACCGGGCGGCGCCTACCGCTACTACCGAGACGCGGAGCTCGGCGCCGAGTACGAGCGGGCGATGGACGAGCTGTTCCAGATCTACTCCGCCTCGCTGCCGCGCGTCGGTGCCTGGGCGGAACAGGAGTTCCCGCTCGAGCCGGGCGAGCAACCCGCCGCCCATGCGCGCGCGATCAAGGCGAAGGCGCTCGACCTGCTGCGCGGGTTGCTGCCGGCGAGCTCGCTCTCGCACATGGGGATCTTCGCCAGCGGTCAGACATACGAACAGCTGATCCTCCACTTGCTCGCACATCCGCTGCCCGAGGCGCGCCGATATGGGGAGATGATCCTCGAGGAGATCAAAGCGGTGATGCCGAGCTTCGTTGCCCGCGTGGAGCGTCCAGAGCGCGGCGGTGAATGGATCGAGCATCTGCGCACACGCGCGCGGGCCGCCGAGCACTGGGCGCGCCGGCTCGCGCTCGACGAGCCCGAACACGCGGACGGGACCCGGCCATCGGTGACGCTGCTCGACGTCGAGGGCGATCAGGACGGGCTGCTCGCCGCGCTGCTGTTCGAGTCATCGGGCCGCTCGGAGACAGCGATCCGTGACGCGGTCGCCGACCTCGACGAAGACGCAAAAGCGAGGATGCTGGGCGACCTCGTCGGCGAGCGGGCCAACCGACGGCACCGACCCGGGCGGGGCTTCGAGGCGCTGCGCTACCGGTTTGAGATCGTCTCCGACTACGGCGCCTTCCGCGATCTGCAGCGCCACCGGATGCTGACGGTGCAATGGCAGACGCTGACGCCTGACCTCGGCGCGGGCGTGCCCGAGCAGGTGGCGCTCGCCGGCGTTGGCGACGATTACCGGCGGGCGCTCGAGATCTCGCGCCGCGAGTACGAACGGCTCGCCGCCCACCCGCAACAGGCGATCTACGCGCTGTGCCTCGGCTACCGGATCCGGTACATCCTCGACCTCAACGCGCGCGAGGCGATGCAGCTGATCGAGCTGCGGTCAGGGCGCGAGGGCCACCCGAGCTACCGCGCGGTCGCGCACGAGATGCACGCGCAGATCGCCGCCGTCCATCCCGGCGTCGCGGCCGCGATGACGCACGTCGATGAGGAGACCGAGCCGCGTCTCGAGCGGATCCTGTCCGAGATGCGCGCCCAGGCGCGCGCCACGTCGCGCTCCTGACGGTAAGGGGCGCCGGCCGCGTGGCCGACGCCCCAAACAGTCGTTCCTAGACCAGCCGAGCAGACGCGTGCTCGGTTACCGCCGCCGTGCCGGGCGCGCTCAGCACCAGCGTGACCGCCAGACGGCCCTCGGCAGCGCGCCGGAGCAGCCGCATCGTGACCGTCGCCGCATCGTGCTTGATCGCACCGTGACCGAGTGCGAGCACGTGGCCGCCGCTTGCGACGGTCATCCGAACCGTCGTCCGCTTCGACTTCGACTTCGGGAACGCGACCTTGCACTTGATCCTGTTGTGCTTGGCACGCGTGCACGTGACCTTCGGTGTCGCGCGAGGTCCTACCCAGCGCCGAGGCCTCGATGAACCGGGTCATCTCCGTCCGGGTGTCGCCGTTCGGGTCGCTGACGGTCCACGTGGCGTTGTACGTGCCGGGCGCGAGGTTCTTGACCTTGACCCCGTTGGCCGAGTCGACGTTGGCCGCGCGGAACACCGTGTGCCCGTTCGACGCCTTCGTGATACGGAGAGCGATCGGCGAGCTGCCGTCGGTTGCCTCCGCGAGCGCGGTGAACGTGCCGTAGACGGTTTCGCCCTCAACCGGCGAGGTGTCGGCGACGTCGGCGACCTCGGTCACCGTCTGGCCGCCGCTCCGTTCGTCGGTCTGCGCAATCGTGCTCGTCGGCAACCCGCTCGCATCGCCGCTGGACGGGCAGATCGCTCCGGTGCCCGCGGAGCCGCCACCGGCCGCGGACGACGGTTCGCCCGCCGCGCATGTTCGTCGGCGCGGTGTTGAGCGGACCTCCCCAGTACAGGTCCGGTGAGCACTTGCCGCTGTCGACGCTCGCGCCGGCGCCGGTGATGTGAACCTGAAGGTTCGCCACGTGCAGCGTCGTCAGCACCCGCGAGCCGTTCGACAGCGTCAGGGTGTCGCCACGGTGGATGGCGAGCGCCACCGTCACCGTTCCGGGAACCGCCGGCGGAGCGGCGGAAGCGGGTGCGGCCGTCCCCGAGACATGTCGCGACCCGTCGGCGATCGTGTACCTACCGCCTGGCACGAGCCCCGAACAGATCGCCATCTGCATACCTAGGTCGGCCGTACAGGTGGGGAACCCGGTGGCCGTGAACCCGGGCAGCTGACCCACGAACGAGCTGAACGAGTCCGGCTCGCCCGCCGGAACGGTCAGGCTGACCAGCCCGCCGACCTGATTTGGCGTCGTCGTGTCAGCCGCCTGGAAGGCCCGGTTGTCATTGGTGGTTACCGTGAATACCGAGCTCTTGCCGATCGAGCCGATTCCATCCAGCGTGAGATCGAGGTCGGCCGCGTCGCTCGCCGTGCCGCAGAAGTCGGTCGGCGAGGTGGGTTCGGCGGTGCCGTTGAACGTGTACGACTCGACGCCGGTCTGGAAGCACGGCGCGATCGTCAACGACGGATGACCGCCCACTGTCGGATCCGAGCTCTGCAGCGCGTAGCCACTGTCGAGAGCGGTCCAGCCGGTCCATCCTGATTCGGTGAACGGGTTACCGCCGTTGCCCGTGAGGATCACCTGGTGGCTCGGCGTCGGCGCGTTGGCTCCCGAATAGTCGACCGTGATCTCATCGCGATCGTCCCCGACGGGATGCGACAACGTGACGCTCCAGGTCCCGCCGGCGCCGGTCGGTGCCGAGGCCGCCCGGGACACCGTCACGGGGTTTCCGTTCACGTCCGTGCGGATCAGCGAGACGGTCGCCGTAACGCCCGAGGCTGCCGCTCCGTTCTTGTAGACCGTGCCGCTGACGGTCGGGCTGAACTGAGTCAGGTTGACCTGCGGTAGCGGCAGCGGATTACTCGTGGCTTGGGTCCCCTGCACGCAGCTGGGGACCGGGTGGGTGGCATTGCCGTCGTTGGACCAGATCTCCTGAGTCAGGTAGACGTCTCCGTTGATGACCTGGTTGTACGGCGCGTTGTCCGGGCCGGCGAAGCCGAGCGGCGTCCCCCGCTGGGGGCCGAACTCGCACTTGTCGCCGACCTCGTAGCCATTCGGATCCATCCAGCCGACACCCTCGGGGTCCGTCATCGCTTCGTTCGTCTCGTGCGCAGCGATGTCGACCGCGAGTTCGGCGTCGGGATTGCCGTTGGGGTCGATGCCCTTCGGTTGGCCACCGGTCTCGATCAGCGGGTCGATCGTCACGGCATAGATCGTCAGTCCGTGGCCGTTGACGTTCATCAACGAGTGATAACCGCCGAATGCGTTCGTCCCGCAGACGTTCGGGCTGATGCACTCGTCGACATCCGGTGGCAGGAACACGTACCAGAGGTTGTGCAGCCCGCGGCTGTTGCCGTGGGCGCTCGCGACCTTGTCAACCTCCTGCTGGACGCTCGAGTCGAGGATGCACGCCGATGCGTCCTGCGGTGAAGTGCAGTCGGTCGTCGGATACGGATCGCTGTCCTGGATCACGTCGTTTGAATTGCTCGAGCTGAACGCGATGCTGTAGTCGCCCGGCGCGACGGTCCCTGGCGTCGTCCCCTGGCCGTATTGGGTGAGCGTCGAGAAGATGTTGCACGCCGCGACCGGCGAGGTGCAGTTGCTTGGTTTCGACGGCCCGGAGTCGGCGGCGACGTCCGTGAAGAACCGCTCGATCATCCCCTCATACGTCGGGGCGCCGCCCGGCGAACCCTGGAAGGCGTATCCGGCAGGCGCCCAGAAGATCGCGTGGACCTCCACGCCGCCGGTCATGACCGAGCCCGCGTGGTAGGTGACGGCGTTGAGCACGCCGTTCTCCGTCGGCTCGGTGTTGAAGTTCCCCTGGCTGTTGACCGGCGGGATCAGGCCGAGCGCGTTGCGGACGCGCGGACGGAATGTGCTGGCGGCCGATGCTGCCGGCGCGAGTGCAGCGAGTGCAGCGAGCGCCAGACATACGACCGCGAGGGACAATGCTCGGCAGCGGGTCACGTGACTCACCCTTGCTCCTCCTCTAGTTTCGGGTCCCCAATCCCGGGACTCGAGCGCGACGCTATCTCACCCGGTGAATCCGGTGCAACTGTGTCGTAACGCGGCACACACAAACTCTCCTCATGCGCCACCAAGTTCCCGCTGGCGCAGCTCTATCCGCCTGATCTTGCCGGTCAGCGTCTTGGGCAGATCGGCGACGAACTCGATCCGGCGGGGGTACGCGTACGCCGACAGCCGGTCGCGAACGAACGACTTGATCTCCTCGGCGAGCTCGTCGGACCCCTCGTGATCGGCAGCCAGCACGATGAACGCCTTGACCACGTTCCCGCGCCGCTCGTCGGGCGACGCGACCGCGGCGGCCTCGGCGACAGCGGGATGCTCGAGGCACGCGGACTCGACCTCGAAGGGCCCGATCCGGTACCCGGCCGCGATGATCACATCGTCCGCCCGCCCTTCGTACCAGTAGTAGCCGTCCTCGTCGCACCGCGCAGCGTCCTTGGAATGGAACCAGTCGCCGCCGAACACCTCCTTGGAATCCTCGGCCGGCCGGTTCCAGTAGCCGAGCGGATAGTGCGGGTTCGACCGCGCGCGCAGGCAGATCTCGCCCCGCTCGCCGTCCCCCACCGGCCGCTCGTCCTCGTCCAGGATCGCGACGTCCCAACCGGGCATCGGCCTCCCCATCGACCCTTCGCGAACCTCCATGAACGGATAGTTGGCGACCAGCGGGTAGGACTCGGTGAGCCCGTAGTAGTCGAGCACGGTGACCCCGTAGTGCTCGCGGAACCAGCGGATCGCCTCGGGGTTCAGCGGCTCTCCGGCCGAGCACACGATCCGGAACTTCTGCGGGTACCGCGTTCCGGCGTCGGAGATGGCCATCATCGACCGAATCGCCGTCGGCGTCGCGAACACGTTCGTCACCTCGTGCCGAGAGAGGAAGTCCAGCTGCTTGGCGGGGTCAAACCCGCCCTGGCGCTGGAACACCGCCTGCACGGCACCGAACCGCCATGGTCCGATCAGCGGGCAGATTCCGGCGGCCCACGCCCACTCCCCCATCCCGTGGAACAGCTCGCCGTCGCGGACGTCGTGGCAGTAGATGAACTCCTCGTGGGCCAGGATGTACCGGTGGGCGTGGAGGATCCCCTTCGCGAGCCCGGTCGTCCCAGACGAGTAGTACAGCTGCGCCGGATCATCGGCGGCGGTGTCGACCGGCTGGAACGCGGTCGAGCCCTGCGAGAGCAGTGCGTCGTCGAGCAGCAGGATCTCGTCGACCAGCTCGGGGTCGATCCGGTCGGCGTTGGCGGCGTTCGTGACCAGCACCTTCGACTGGGAGTCCGACAAGCGGTGGCGGATCCCGTCATCGCCGTACAGCACCGACATCGAGAGCAGGATCGCGCCTGCCTTCCAAGTGCCGAGGAATGCGGCCGCCGTCTCGGGCGTCGGTGGCAGCAGCATCGCGACACGATCGCCGCGCTCCACGCCCCGCGCGCGCAGCACATTCGCGAACTGGTTCGAGCGGTCCTGCAGTTCGCCCCAGTCGACCCGGCGCACGTTGCCGTTGAAGTCTTCATGGACCATCGCCGGCTTATCGCGCGGCCAGCGGTCGCACACATCGACCGCGATGTTGTAGCGCTCCGGTACTTCCCAGCGGTGCGAGGCGATCGCCTCTTCGTACGATCCGACAGTTGAGCTCATGCCCTGATGATCTCAGGTCAAACCGTGGCCGGCTCGAGCTCTTCATCGGCGATTCGCAGCCCGAGCCCCTCGGGCGCGTGCAGCGCCAGCATCTCGGAACCCGGGTCGAACGCCCGCGAGTCACGCAGCGAGACGACGATCATCACCGCGAACGCGACCGGTACCGACACCAGCGCGGGCTGTGTCAGCAGCGCGCCGACCGCGCCATTGGTCGGCTCGTCCGAGCGCGAGGCCGGTGAAGATCGCAGCGGTCGCGATCGTCATGCCGCAGACCATCCCGGCCGCGGCCCCGCGGGCCGTCAGTCGCGTCCACCAGATTCCAAGCAGGAACATCGGGCAGAAGGTGCTCGCCGCGATCGCGAATGCCCAGCCGACGAGGATCGAGATGGCGACGCCCTTAGCGATCAGCGCAAGCAGCGCCGGCACGATCATTGCCCCGACGGCGGCGACGCGGAATCGCAGCCGCCGCACCGCGGCGCCGACGCCGCCCGGGCGATCACGCTGGAGCCGCGGCCAGACGTCGTGCGAGATCGTCCCGGCGAGCGACACGAGCAGTCCGGACGAGGTCGACAGGAACGCCGCGAACGCTCCCGCCGCTGTCAGCGCGCCGAGCGACCGTGCCGACCGTCCCCGGCCATGCAAGCGTCGGCAGCCGCAGCACGATGTCGTCGGTCTGTCCGGTCACATACAGCTGCGGCGCCATCGCCCGCCCGATCGCGCCGTACACGGCGGGGAACGCGTAGAACAGCCCCAGGAGGGAGAGGACGCGGACGGTCGTCCGCCGCGCGGCATGGCCGTTCGGGTTCGTGTAGAAGCGGACGAGGATGTGGGGTAACCCCATCGTTCCGAGGAAGGTCGCGACGAGCAGGGAGTACACGAGCAGCGGCGATGATGAGCCACCTGCCCCCGACCGGGCGCGACCACTGCGACCCTTTCAGCGGGGTGATCCCGTCCGCGTACGGAACGACGCTGTCGGGCGGCAACCGCACGAGCCCCCGCGGAAGCTGCACGTGCTCGCCGGCCGAAACCCGCAGCGACCCGTCCGTCGACCGAGAACGACCCTGCCTCCGGGAACGTCACCCGCTCGCCGCCGGCCACCACGAGCCCGTGCGGCCCGGCCCGCGGCCACGCGTTCCCGAACAGCGCGGCGCGCCCCGGCAGGCCGCCGAAGTGAATCACGCAGCACGCATGCCGGCACGGAGATCGCGAACACCTTGATCCAGAACTGGAACGCCTGCACGTACGTGATCCCGCGCATCCCGCCGATCGCGACGTTGACGGCGACGATCACCGCGACGATCGCGACCCCGACCCAATACGGGGCGCCGGTGACGACGTTCAGCGCGAGTCCCGCGCCCTTCAGCTGCGGCAGCAGGTAGAAGCCGCCGATCAACAGAACGATCGCGGCCGCGAGCATCCGCAGCGACGGGCTGCGCAGCCTGGCCTCGGCAAAGTCGGGAATCGTGTAGGAGCCGAAGCGCCGCAGCGGCGCCGCGACGAACAGCAGCAGCGCCAGATATCCGGCGGTGAATCCGAGCGCCTGCCACAGCGCAGCGGCGCCGAGCTTGTACTCGAGCCCGGCGATCCCGAGGAATGAGGCCGCCGACAGGTACTCCCCGGAGATCGCCGCGGCGTTCCACCACGGGGTCACGGAGCGGGACGCGACCAGCAGATCGGACGTCGTGCGCACAAACCGGACCCCCCACGCGCCCAGCCCGAGCGTGCCGAGCGTCACCGCGCCGACGGCGAGCAGCGCCGTCACTTCTCGACCAGGTCCCTGAAGGCGGCGTCGAGCGCATCGGCGCGGCGTGCGTACAGCCACCCGATCGCGATGAACAGCGGAAACATCGGCACGATCATCAGCCAGATCGAGATCGGGACGGTCAGCAGCTTCGTGTGGCGCAGCGCCGGCAGCAGGTCGAGCGCCAGCGGCAGGACGCCGAACACGGCGCCGAACGCGACCAGCGCGAACAGCGCCAGCTGCAGCTGCGCGCGGCGCAGTCGCCGCAGGTAGACCTCGCCGTGCTCGGTCGCCTCCGCGAGTTCGACCCGCGGCGGGCGCAGCCGGCGATCAGTCACCGTTCGCAGTCTCCGGCGCAACTCGGGCACCTGGCGACGGGCGACCGGCACCTCGGAGCCATCCGCCAGCACGATCGTCGCGCTGCCGCCCAGCTCGGGGCGGATCTCGGTTGCGCGTCGCAGATTGACCACGTAGCTGCGGTGGACGCGGACGAACCCGTACGGGATCCACTTGCGCTCGATCTGAGACAGCGCGCCGCGAACGAGGAAGCGGCCGTCGTCGGACACGATCCGCACGTAGTCGCCCTCGGACTTGACGTACAGGATCGAGGAGCGCGGGACAAGTCGGGTCGCTCCGCCGCGCTGATGCTCGACGGACACGATCTCGCCGTCGGACCGCGACAGCGACGACGCGTTCGAGCGCCTGCGCGATGCGCGCCCGTGACACGGGCTTCATCAGGTAGTCGAGTGGATGGAGCTCGAGCTCGAACGCGCCGACAGCGCCATCCTCGTACGCGGACACGAACACGAGCGCCGGCGGGTCGGCGAACTGGTCGAGCACGCCCGCGAGCTCGAGCCCGTCGATCTCGGGCATCCGCACGTCGAGGAAGATCGCGTCGAAACGGTGGTCGGCAAGCGTGCGCAGTGCCTCGCCGCCGCTGTCGGCGATCGCCACCTCGGATGACCTCCGAGGAGCCGTGGAGCAGCCGCGCCAGGTCCTCGAGCGCGGGTCGCTCGTCGTCGACGGCCAGGACCCGCAGGCCCGCGCCGTCGCTCACGCCGCCCGCACCCCCGCGCGGAACTTCGGAACCGTCATCGTCACGGTCGTGCCGCGTCCGAGTCGCGAATCGATCTCGAGGCCGTAGTCGGGGCCGAACGTCGCGTGCAGCCGCGACTGGATGTTGATCAGCCCGATTCCGCCGCCGTTCCCCGCGAGGATCTCCTCGCCGCGGCCCGGCGGCATCCCGACGCCGTCGTCGGAGACCCGCAGCTCGACGTCGGCGTCGATGTCGCGCCCGACGATCTCGATCCGGCCCTGGCCACGCTGCTCGACGCCGTGGCGGACGGCGTTCTCGACCAGCGGCTGCACCGACAGCACCGGCAGCACCGTCTGGAGCACCTCCGGCGCGACCTGCAGCCGTACCTCGAGCCGGTCGCCGAACCGCGCCCGCTCGAGCCGCAGGTACTTCTCGACGTAGCCGAGCTCGTCGGCCAGCGTCACGTACGGGCTGCGACTGCGGAACGCGTAGCGCGTGAACTCCGCGAACTCGGTCAGCAGCTCGCGCGCCTCCTCTGGATTCGAGTGGATGTAGCGAGGCGATCGCGGCGAGCGCGTTGTAGACGAAGTGCGGGGAGATCTGCGCGCGCATCGCGCGCAGCTCGGCGCGTGCCAGCCGCTCGGCCCTGGGCCTCGAGCTCGGCGAGCTCGAGCTGCGCCGAAACGAGGCTCGCGGCCTCGCCGACGGTGCGCGTCTCGTCCGGCGACAGCCGCCGGCCGCGTGCGAACAGCGCCACGAACGAGCCGACCTGCTCGCCCTGGACGACGAGCGGCGCGAGCACCGCCGCGCCGAGCGGGCAGTCAGGGTGGGCGCAGCGGATCTGCGAGGTCGACGTGCAACCGGTCGTCGCGGCCCGAGCCGCCGACGCTCGCGATCAGGTCGCCGCGCGAGTGGTGCCCCGACCCCTCCCCCTCGAACGCGAGCACTCGCTCGCCGTCGGTGACGGCGACCGCCACCGCCTGGGTCAGCGTGCGCAGGTGGCCGACTGTCTTCTCGGCGCTGTCGGCCGACAGGCCGCGCCGCAGCTCGCGGGAGCGTCGCCGTCGCAGCGTGCAGCGCCTCCTGCATCGCCCGGCGCTCCGACGAGATCACCCGCGGCGGTCGGACCAGCCTCGCCGCGGCGAACAACGATGCGGCAATCGCCCATCCGAGCAACACACCGAGGACAACCTCCACTGTCACCGGGGAGCATATTCCCTGCATACGCCGTGCGGACGCCGTTCGTCGCTTGCAAGCAGCCGTTCATCGCACAACTCGTGCCGATGCTCGCATCGGCGGCTGATGCCTCCGCCGAGCGCGGTTAGCCTCCGGCCGACCTGTTGAACGGGCCGCCGCCACCGACGGCCCAGAGGGAGGTGGTTAGATGGAAGGAAGAAGCTGGGTGCCCGCCAATCCGGCCCCGCTCGGCCTCATGGGCTTCGGCCTGACCACGTTCGTGCTCAGCATGATGAACGCGAACCTCGTGAGCTTCGACAAGAACCTGCCGGTGGTGCTCGGTGTGGCGATCGCCTATGGCGGCCTGGCGCAGTTCCTGGCCGGCATGTGGGAATTCCGGACGGGAAACACGTTCGGCGCCGTCGCGTTCACGTCGTACGGCGCGTTCTGGATCTCGTTCTACTTCCTCGTGCAGGTGCAGCTGCCCGAGATCGCCAAGGGCGGCGACGCAGGCAACGCGATCGGCCTGTATCTGTGGGCCTGGGGAATCTTCACGGGAGTGATGTTCCTGTGCTCGTTCAGGGGCCCGAAGGCGGTGTCGGTCGTGCTGCTGCTGCTGACCGCGACGTACGTGTTCCTCGGCATCGGCAACTCCGGTGCCTCGAACAACGTGATCCACATCGGCGGCTACGTCGGGCTCGCGACCGCGGCGGCAGCGGTGTACACGGCCGCTGCGTTGATCCTCGAGTCCGCTACGGCCGGGTGGTGCTGCCGTTCGGTCCACCGGTGATAACGCCCCAGGGGCTACGCCCCCGGCGGCAACGCCCCCGGCGGCGTAGAGCCGACAGTTGGGTCGCACGAGCGACATAGGAGCGTAATGTTGGAAACGCGCCCGGTGCTTGCGCCGGGCGCGTGCCGCATTGAGTACCGAAACCCGGAGGTGAGCGAGAGATGGCAACCGAAGAACAGAGCGCAACGAGCGGCGATGAGCTCGAGCGGGAGCTCGCCTCGCTGCTGGACATTGAGACCTTCGACCCCCCGGAGCAGTTCCGCAAGCACGCGCTGCTGACCGATCCCGCGATCTACGAGGAGGCGGATCAGCGACTGGCAGGGCTGGTGGGTCAAGCAGGCCGAGGAGCTGCACTGGTTCAAGAAGTGGGACCAGGTCCTCGACGACTCGAACCCGCCGTTCTACAAGTGGTTCGTCGGCGGCAAGCTGAACGTCTCCTACAACTGCCTGGACCGCCACGTCGAGGCGGGCAACGGCGACCGCGTCGCGTTCCACTGGCGCGGCGAGGAGGGCGAGGAGAGGGACCTCACCTACTCCGATCTGCACGCCGAAGTGCAGAAGTTCGCCAACGCGCTCAAGGACCTCGGCGTCAAGAAGGGCGACATCGTCGGGATCTACCTGCCGATGATCCCCGAGGTCGTCGTGGCGATGCTCGCGTGCGCCCGGATCGGCGCCCCGCACAACGTCGTCTTCGGCGGCTTCTCTGTCGAGGCCGTGCAGCGAGCGGATGGAGTTCTCCGAGGCGAAGGCGCTGATCACCGTCGACGGCGCCGCGCGCAAGGGCAAGACCGCGCCGATCAAGCAGAACGTCGATGGCGTGATGGGCGATGTCGAACTCGCTCGAGCACATCATCGTCGTCAAGGCGAAGGGCACCGAATGCGAGATGCAGGAGGGCCGCGACGTCTGGTACCACGAGATCGTCGAGGCCGCCGACGCCGAGTGCCCGGCCGAGGAGATGGACGCCGAGGACCCGCTGTACGTCCTATACACGTCGGGCTCGACGGCGAAGCCGAAGGGCATCCTGCACACGACGGGCGGCTACCTGACCGGGGTCTCGGCGACCCACAGCTACGTGTTCGACCTCCATCCCGAGGAGGACGTCTACTGGTGCTGCGCCGACGTCGGCTGGGTCACCGGCCACTCGTACATCGTCTACGGGCCGATGGCCAACGGCGCCACCTCGATCATGTACGAGGGCGCGCCCGACTACCCGCACAAGGGGATCTGGTGGGAGCTCGTCGAGCGCTACAAGGCGACGAAGTACTACACCGCGCCGACGGCGATCCGCGCCTGCATCAAGTGGGGCGCTGAGCATCCGCGCAAGTTCGACCTGTCGCTCGCTGAAGCTGCTCGGTTCCGTCGGCGAGCCGATCAACCCGAAGGCATGGCTCTGGTACTACAAGGTGATCGGCGGCGAGCGCTGCCCGATCGTCGACACGTGGTGGCAGACCGAGACCGGCGCGATCATGATCACGCCGCTGCCCGGCATCACCTCGACGAAGCCCGGCTCGGCGACTCAGCCGTTCCCGGGGATCAAGGCCGAGGTCGTCGACGAGCACGAAGGCAAGCCGATCGAGGAGGGCCAGGGCCTGCTCGTGCTGACGCGCCCATGGCCGTCGATGCTGCGCACCCTGTACAAGGACGACGAGCGCTTCATCGAGGTCTACTTCAAGCGCTTCGGCAAGGAGACCTACCTCGTCGGCGACGCCGCCCGCAAGGATCAGGACGGCTACTTCTGGGTGATCGGGCGGATCGACGACGTCGTCAACGTCTCGCGGCCACCGGCTCTCGACGGCCGAGGTCGAGTCGGCGATCGTCGCCCACGACCAGGTCGCCGAGGCGGCCGTGATCGGCCAGTACGACGAGGACACAGGCCAGGCGATCACCGCGTTCGTGACGCTCCAGGGCGACCTCGAGGGCTCTGAGAAGATCGTCGAGGGGATCCGTGAGACGGTCGCCGTCCGGATCGGCAAGTTCGCCCGGCCGAAGCGGATCATCTGGGCCGACGACCTGCCGAAGACCCGCTCGGGGAAGATCATGCGCCGGCTGCTGCGCGACATCGCCGAGGGACGAGCGCTCGGCGACGTCACCACGCTGCGCGACCCCGACGTGATGGCCAAGCTCGACGAGAAAATCAAAGCCGGCCAGGCCCAAGAGGACTGATCCAGCGGCCCCGCAACCCCGGCCCCCGCGTGGACAGGGGCCGGGGAAGTCTCGGCCGGGGCGTCACTCAACCGCCAGCGCGGGGGCCGTCCCGACCCTACGGCGGGACATGATGCTGACGGCGGTGCGTAACGACCAACTACCGGAGTATCGGCTGGCGGCGCGTCCCCGTTAGCGCAGCGGACGTATGTCCGAGGGCCCGGTCCTTACTTGCGGCGCTTGCGCTTGCGCTTGGGAGTCGTAGCGCGGCTCGGCCGAGCAGGCTTCGGCTCCTGCGCCACCGGCTCCGGAGCAGGCCGAGGGGCGAACAAGCCGCGGCGCGGGGCAGGGCTGCCGCCTCCACCTCGACGGTCGGCCATCGCCTTCTGGCGCTGCTCCCGGACTTCAGCGCTTGTCGGCCACGGCTCGGGCCGGCCCGTGCGCCAGGCGGGAGGAACGCCGCTCGGCCACCGCCCGGAGATCAGATAGCCGACCGCGATCAGCCAGTACGCCTGGATCACCGGGATCGGGATCGGGAAGAAGACCACCAACACGCCGGCGAAGATGCCCAGGTACCCCATGAACCGGGTGAGCAAGCCGACGCGCATCGCACTCAGCGACACGAGCACGAACGCCACCGCGACGAGTAGCCCCCCGACGTTCGTGAGTAGCTGTAGCACCAGCACGAACGTGCCGGACAGCAGCGTGTTCGCCTGCTGGTAGCTCTGCACGCCCTGGGTGACGAAGTCGTGGGCCTTGGCGCCGACGACGATGGCCGTGAACACGCCGATCACTCCGGCCACCACCGGTCCGATGATCCCGAGCACCCTGACGAACCCGCCGCGGCCATCGGGTGTGCGAGCGCGCGCCGCATCGGAGAGGAACACGAGCGCCGCGGCAACGCCGATCCAGCCGAGCAACGCGACGCCCGCGCCGGCGACATCGAGCCCGAGGCGCTTGTTTGTCGTGATCAGCCCGAGCGTCGTCTCATTGACCTTCGACTGCGGCCCGACGAGCGACATCGCCCCGGAGACCGCGAGCAGGAACCCGGCGGCAATCGCCGCGAGTCCGACCACATTGCTGAGCCGTCTCTCCCGCTCGAGCGGCGCGGCGATCGCCATCAGCGGTCCCTGAGTCCGCGGGGGGCCGCGTCGCCCTCACGCGGCATCCGGGCCAGCACGTGATCGGGGTCGCCGGGCGCGAGCACGCGCGCGATCCGGTCGCCGACCGCGATCAGCAAATCGAGCGGCGGCGCGAGCACGCGGATCACCACATCGACACCGCGCTGAAGCTTCGGGTTGGGCGCCATCGAAGCGCAGTGTACTTGCGGGATGACGGCCCGCGGGGCGTCGTGAACCCTAGACTCGCCTTGCATGCGGTGTCCTGCATGCGGAGGATCGCTCGGGTCCTGGATCTCGGCGCCGGGGTCCGAGCCCGCGCTCGCCGATCGCGATTTCGAGCTGCTGCGGTGCGGCGCCTGCGGGACCGCTGTGACGGCGGGGGAGGCACCGCCTGCGCTCCATCAATCGGGCGCATACCAGCCTGGCGCGCCACGGCTTTCAAACCTTTTGGCACCGGTGCTGCGGGCCTTCGACCGGCGGCGGTTAGCGCTGCTCCGGTCGCTGTTGAATCCCGGCGCGAGGCTGCTCGACGCAGGAGCGGGCCGCGGGCGGTTCGTCGCGACGGCGCGATCGGCTGGGTTCGATGCCTTCGGGATCGAACCGTGGCTGCGGGGCGCCGCGCCTGCCGATGTCGTCGGCGTGTCGATCGAGGAAGCGTCGATCGAGCCCGGATCGGTCGACGGCGTGACGCTGTGGCATGTGCTCGAGCACCTCGATGACCCGGGCGCCGCGCTAGCGCGGATCTTCGACTGGCTCGCTCCCCGCGGCGCGCTCCTGATCGGGGTGCCGAACCTCGCGAGCTGGCAGGCCCGGATCGGCGGCGCACGGTGGTACCACCTCGACGTGCCCCGCCACCGCGTTCACTTCACCCCCGCGGGGCTCTCGGCGTTGCTCGCAGCGAACGGGTTCGCGCCGGTGCACACGCACCATCTGCTGTTCGAGCACAACCCGTTCGGGATGTGGCAGTCGCTCGTCAATCGGTGGACACGCCATCCGTCATACCTCTACAACGTGCTCAAGCGCAACGCACCGCTGCACTGGGGCGACGCCGCGGTGACTGCGGCGGCGCTACCGGCCGCGCCCTTCGCGGCCGCGCTCGAGCTGGTCGCGGGCCTGGAGCGGCGGGGAGGCACGATCGCAGTACTTGCGCGACGCGTAGAGTGATTGAAGATGAGCGTCGTGCGCGACCACTGCCTCGCCCCTGAGCGATCGGACGCTCCGATCTACGGCGGCCGCTACCGGCGGCTGTTCGACCATCTGCCGGCCCTCGAGCCTGACGAGCAGGCGCTGCACGCCCTCGGACGGCCGGGCGGGCCCTGCGACGTGGGCGTCGACTACGCCGACAGCGAGGACGCCGCCGTGGCCGCGGTGTGGCCGTTCTTCGGCCAGTTCATAGCCCACGACATCACCGCCGACCGCTCGCCGATCGGACACCGCGGCGACGCGGACGCGGTCCGCAACTTCCGCACCCCGAGGGCGAATCTCGAGGGTGTGTACGGCGCCGGGCCGGTCGGCTCGCCGTACCTGTTCGAGCGCGACGACCCCACCCTGTTGCTGCTCGGCCCCGGCGCGAGCGATGTGCCGCGCAACCACCAGGGGATCGCGCTGGTCGGCGACCCGCGCAACGACGTGCACCTGTTCATGAACCAGATCCAGGTCGCATTCCTGCGGATGCACAACCGCCTCGTCCGGCGGCTGCGCGAGGACAATGTCGCCGACGCCGACGTGTTCGAGGAGGCGCGCCGCGCCGCAACGTGGCACTACCAGCACGTGATCCTCCACGAGTTCCTGCCGCTGCTCGTGGGTACTCAGCTGACCGAGTCACTGCTGAGCGCGGGGCCTCAGTCGTACGATCCCGGCGAGCAGCCGTTCATCCCGTTCGAGTTCGCCGACGCCGCGTACCGCTACGGCCACAGCCAGATCCGCCAGCGCTACCAGGTCAACTCGTCGTTCGGCCCGGTGCCGGTGTTCCCGGACCTGATCGGCTTCCAGCCGGTCTCAGCGGATCGTGCAGTCGAGTGGGAGCTGCACGTGGACGTGCCCGGCGGACCGCGGGCGCAGCGCGCGAAGAAGATCGACGGGCGGTTGCCTGAGTCGCTGATCGCGCTGCCGTTGGCGATCAGCGGCGAGCAACCGGACTCCGAGTACGCGTCGCTCGCGAACCGCGACCTCCAGCGGGGCGTCGCGGTGGGGCTGCCGTCCGGTGAGGCGGTGGCGCGCGAGCTCGGCGTGGAGCCGTTGGCGGCGGACGCAATTGGACTCGACGGCTGGCAGGGCGAGACGCCGCTCTGGTGGTACATCCTGCGCGAATCGGCGGTACTCGAGGCCGGGGAGCAGCTCGGACCGGTCGGCGGCCGGATCGTCGGAGAGGTGCTGGTCGGGATCATCGATGCCGATCCCGAGTCGTTCCGGTCCGTTGATCGAGGCTGGACGCCAACCCTGCCGAGCCACGTTCCCGGTTCGTTCGGGCTGGCCGACATCCTCGCTCCGGCACCTGAGTAACCTTCGCTGTATGGAAGGAAGTGGATTCGGAGATCTATTCGGAGACCCCGAGGAGCTGCAGCGCCGGCTCGGCGAGTTTGCCGAACAGATGCAGGGCGCGCAGCGGCTCGCATGGGCCGACAACGCGATCAAGCTCGCGGTCGACCTGACGGTCGCCTCGATTCAGCGCGCCAACATCCAGGGCACGACCGAGCAGCAGGCCGAGCAGCTGCGCCTGGTGATGGCGACGGTGTTCCCGGAGGCCGTCACGCTCGTGCGTGAGGCCCGCTCGGGTCTCCAGTAACTAACCCGCGAGTGCCTTGAGCACGAGCGCGTCGTGCTCGGCGGGCTTGACCTTGCGCAAGACGGTCTTGATCTTCCCCTCTGGGTCGATCACGAACGTCGAGCGCTCGTTGCCCATGTACCGGCGACCGTACATCGACTTCTCCACCCACACGCCGTAGGCCTCGGCGACCTTGTGGTCCTCGTCAGCGAGCAGCGGGAATCGCAGGTCGTACTTGTCGTCGAACTTCGTCAGCTTGTTGACCGCATCGGGTGACACTCCGATCACGGTTGCGTGCGCATCCGCGTACTCGTCGCGGTGGTCGCGCACGCCGCATGCCTGCGCTGTGCAGCCGGTGGTGTCGGCCTTGGGGTAGAAGTACAGGACGACGTTCGTCCCCCGGAAGTCGGACAGCGTCACGTCGTCGCCGTGCTGGTCCGGGAGCGTGAAATCGGGGGCGGTGTCGCCGGGTTCGAGCGCCATCGCCGCCACCCTACCGTTTACTTGAGCAGGCGTGAGAGGCGGCGGTCCTTCATCAGCTTGCCCTCGGTCTGACAGGTTGGGCAGTAGCACATGACGTAGTCCTCGTAGAAGACCGCCTCGAGCCTGTCGCCGCACCGAGGGCAGGGCTCGCCGTTGCGGCGGTGGACGGTGAGCGGCATCGGCAGCTTGTCCGGGATCGGCAGCTTGATCGCCTGTTCGTAGTGGTCGAGTGCGCGCGTGAGCGTCTCGACCGTCGCCGTGCGCAGGCGCTCGGCCTCGTCGGGGGCGAGGTCGTTTCCCCGCTTGAACGGCGACAGCTTCGCGGCGTGCAGAATCTCGTCGACCCACGAGCGGCCGATGCCGGCGATCACGTGCTGATCGCGGAGCGCGGCGTACAGCGGACGCGGCGAGCCGTCGAGCAGCGTCGTCAGATCGGGCGGATCCGGCCACGCCTCGGGACCCAGCGCCGCGAGCGTCTCCTCTTGGTCGAGCTGATCGGTCCGCATCAGCTTGACCCACGCCCGCTGCTTGGTGCCGAACTCGCGCAGGCGGAGCTCGCGGCCGTCGTCGAGGCGGATCAGCAGTCGCGAGGTCCTGTCGCGCAGCGAGGCTCGCGTGGCGAACAGCTGCAGCCTCCCCGCCGACATCAGGTGGATCAGCGCGGTCAGGTCGTTGTCGAAGCCGATCATGAACAGCTTGCCGCGACGGCGGACACCGATGATCGTGTGGCCTTCGATCGCGCTCAGCGGCGGGTCGAAGCTCTTGAGCGCGTTGATCCCGGGAGTCAGCGCCGACTCGACGCGCGCGCCCCTGGTCGCCGCGTCGATCAGGCGAGCCGTAATCTCGACTTCCGGTAGTTCCGGCATTCCGATATGAGCGTAGTAACAGTTCTTACGAAGCTCATCGGAATGAGTTCGTGACCTCTTACGCCGGGGTAGGAGGATCCCCGCCATGAGCGATCTACTGGCGATCATCGGGATCTCCGACGACGCCGAGCAACTGCTCGACGAGATCGAGCGCCGGCACCCGGATCGGGTCACGGTGCTGGTCGAGGACGGCGACGACGATTGGGCGCTGGACGACTCCCGCAACGGCCGCGCGCTGCGCGACCGACTCGCGACGCTGCTGCGCGCGATCGAGGAGCGGACGGGCGCGATCGTGGTCGGCCTCGCCGGCAGCCGGGACCAGCTCCGCGGCTGGCGCTTCGACCGGATCGTCGGCGGTCGCACCCCCACCGCCCCGCTGCCGGCGTAGCCCGACAGCGGCCCCCGCGCACGCTTCCTTCGACGCCTCCGCGTGCGCCCTCTCAGGCGGCGACCGGGATGCTGAAGCGCACGCGCGTGCCGACCGGGGCCTCGGCGAGCCAGATCCGCCCGCCGTGCGCCTCGACGATCGCGCGGGAGACCGCCAATCCCAGGCCTGCGCCGGCGGTGGTGCGTGATGCGTCCTCGCCCCCGCGGTAGAAGGCGGTGAACACGCGGTCGCGTTCCTCGGTCGCGATCCCGACACCGGTGTCGCGCACCTCAACCTCGATCCGCTCGTCGAACGGCTCGGCCCGCACGACAACACTGCCGTCGGCCGGCGTGTGGCGGATCGCGTTCTGGATCAGGTTGAACAGCACGCGCTGGAGCTTCTCCGGGTTGGCGCGCGCCGGCGCAAGCTCGGGTGGGAGTTCGGCGAGCACCGCGACCCCCTTCAGCTCCGCCTGGACGCGCATCGCCTCGACCGTCTCGCCGACGAGCTCGTCGAGCCGAACGCGCTCGAGCGACCAGCCGATGTCACCGGCCTCGAGCCGCGAGAGCTCGAACAGGTCGTCGATCAGCGAGCTGAGCGCGTCGATGTGGGTGGTCATCCGGTCCAGGTACGCGCGGCGGGTCTCGCCGTCGACGACCCCGTCCCCCACTGCGTCCGCAATCAGCCGCAGCGAGGTAATCGGAGTCCGCAGGTCATGCGAGACGGCTGCGACCAGATCGCGCCTCGCCTTCTCCTCGTCGCGCAGCTTGACGATCATCGCGTTGGCAGCGTCCGCGAGCTCGGAGAGTTCGTCGCGCGCGGAGGTGTCGATCCGCACTTCTCGCTCACCGTGGGCGACCGCGCCGAGACCGTCGCGGATCGCATGGATGTCACGGAGGATGCCGCGAGCGAGCAGGCGCGCCGCGAGGATCGCGACTGCGCCGGAGCCGAGCACGATCGCTGCGATCTCTTCCGCGTCTGCGACCGTGATGCCCATCAACTCAGCGATCACGATCAGCGCCGCGATAACGGGCGCGACCACGATCGCGACGGTCAGCGCGAATTGCCGCGAAAGCGAACCGAGCCGAGCCCGGACCCAGCTCATGGCTGGAAGCGGTAGCCGACGCCCCAGACAGTCTGGATGTGGCGCGGCTCCGCCGGGTTGGATTCGATCTTCGCGCGCAGACGGCGGATGTGGACCGTGACGGTCGACGTGTCCGAGTAGAACGAGTACTGCCAGACAGCGTCCATCAGCTGGTTGCGGCTGAACACCTGGCCGGGGTGCCGGGCAAGGAACAGCAGCACGTCGAATTCCCGCTGCGTCAGCTGAACCTCCTCGTCGCCGACGAACACACGGCGGCCCGGCGGATCGATCCGCAGGCCGTCGAGCTCGATCTCCGGCTCGTCCCGGGGCGCGACCTCGACGCGTCGCAGAACTGCGTCGACGCGCGCCACCAGCTCCGCCGGTGAGAACGGCTTGACGACATAGTCGTCGGCGCCGAGCCGCAGCCCGATCACACGGTCGGACTCCTCGCCCTTCGCGGTCAACAGGATCACGGCGATCCGGTCGCGCCCGTGTTCGCGTAGGCGACGCATCACCTCGAGGCCGTCGATCCGCGGCAGCATCAGGTCGAGCACAACGAGGTCGGGGCGCAGATCGGCAGCCGCCTCGATCGCCTGCACGCCGTCCGACGCGACACGCGTTCGATAGCCGGCGCGCTCGAGGTAACGCGAGACGACCTCCGCAATCGTCGGCTCGTCGTCGACGACTAGCACCGAGCCCCGGACGTGGTCATCCATGCGCTCGATTGTGGCAGCGCAAACCGATCTGAGCGCCCCGCTGGACGCGCGTTCACCAGCTGTTCAGATCCGTGCGCGCGATAGGCTGGCGGTCGCCGATGGCTGCGACTCTGGCTCCCGACGACATCGTCCGCACCCGCGACGAAGGCGCGGCGAACCAGCGCGAGCCGCTGTTGGTGATCGAGCCGCTGCTCTCGTTCCTTGCGGTCAACGGACTGGAGGCGCCCGACGATCTCAGTGCAGAACACGTCGGCGAGGGACACTCGAACGTCACCTTCCTGCTGTCCACCGGCGTCGTGCTGCGCCGGCCGCCGCGGCCACCGCTGCCGCCAAGCGCACACGACGTGCTACGCGAGGCGCGGTTGCTCAGCGCGCTCGAGCCGACGCCCGTCCGCGCCCCGAAGGTGCTCGCGGTGTGCGACGACGATGCCGTGATCGGTGCTCCGTTCTACGTGATGGAGGAGGTCGAGGGGGTCGTGATCACCGACTCGATCCCGGCGCCACTCGACAGCCCCGAGCAGCGGGCAGCGATCGCGGATGAACTGATCGATGCGCTCGTCGAGCTCCATGCTGTCGATTGGACCCGGGTCGGGCTCGAGGGGTTCGGCAAGCCAACCGGGTATCTGGAACGGCAGCTCAGGCGCTTCCTCGGACTATGGGAGATCAACAAGACGCGGGAGATCGGCGAGGTCGAGACCGTCGGCAACTGGCTGCGGGAGAACATGCCGCAGTCCCCCCCGGCGACGATCGTGCACGGCGATTTCCGGCTCGGCAACACGATGCTGGCGGCGACCGCGCCCGCCCATCTGAAAGCGATCTTCGATTGGGAGATGGCGACGATCGGCGACCCGCTCGCCGACCTCGGCTACATGATGGTCCACTGGATCAGGCCCGGCGACCAGATCGGCTATTTCAACCTGCAGGCCGTCACGATGCTCGACGGCTTCCCCAGCCGTGAGGAGATGATCGCGAAGTACGAGCAGCGCTCCGGCCGCTCGATGCGGTCGCTCAACTGGTACGTGACGCTCGCGCTGTGGAAGGCGATCGTGTTCATGGAAGGCAACTACAAGCGCGCGATCTCGGGCGCGACCGACGACCCCTACCTGAAGTCGTTCGGGGACGGCGTGATCGAACTCGCGCGGCGCGCACAACAGGTCACCCAGACAGGCCTGTGAGGAGTTCGGCCGCTCGCGTCAGCTAGCTCAGCGAGATCGGTCCGTAGTCGTCAGGCGAGCGAGTCGATCCAGCGCTCGAGCCGGCGGCACTCGCGGACCATCAGCTTAGGGTCGCGGAACGTGTTCGTGAGCAGCGCAATCCCCTGGTAGGAGGCGATCAACGCCGTCGCCAACTCCGCGGCGTCCTTGCGGCCAAGCTCGCGGAATTGGCGCTCAGCCCACTCGATCGGCAGCCGCATCAGCTCCGCGCAGGCCCGGCTGACCGCGTCGTCGCGCTTTTCGAGCTCCGAGCACAGACTCCCCTGGGGACAGCCGTACCTCGCGGTCAGTTCGGTCTGCTCGCCGAGCATCCGGATGAACGCCCTCAGACGCGCCCGCGGCGTACGGTGCTGGTCGAGCGCCGCCAACCTGCTGGAGACTTGTTCGCGGTGGGCCTCGATTGCGGCCTCGATGAGATCGTCCTTGGTGCGGAAGTAGTAGTAGACGTTGCCGACCGGAACGTCCGACTTCTGCGCGATGTGGGCGAGCGATGCCTGCTCCACGCCGTGCTCGTGGAACACCTGGACCGCGCCGCCGATCAGCCGCTCGCGTTTGCTTGAGTCAGTCACCTAACTAATCGTAGCTCGATCGAACCGGTCTCTGGTAAGTTAGTCAACTAACTAACCGCGTCGGCACCGGAGGCCCTTGATCGTGTCTGAACCGTCATTTCTTGCCACCCGCCGGGGGAAGGCGATGCTGCTGTTCCTCTGCGGCGTCGCCTTTCTCGACTTCGTCGATGCGTCGATCGTGAATGTCGCGCTCCCCTCCATCCGCCACAGCCTGCACTTCTCGGTGCAGAGCCTCCAGTGGGTGCTGAGCGGCTACCTGCTGACCTACGGCGGGTTCATGCTGCTCGGCGGGCGCGCCGCCGACCTGATCGGACGCCGGCAGCTTCTCGTCGCGGGCACCGCACTGTTCGGCGTGGCCTCGCTGACCGGCGGCGTGGCGCAGAGCGAAGCGATGCTGATCGGTGCCCGGCTCGTGCAGGGCGTCGGCGCCGCGATGATGATCCCCGCCGCGCTGTCGGCCTTGACCACCTCGTTCAGCAACCCGCGGGAGCGGACGCAGGCACTCGGGGCGTGGGGCGCGGTCGCCGGGATCGCCTCGGCGGTCGGCGTGTTCCTCGGCGGCGTGCTCGCCGGCGGGCCCGGGTGGCGGTGGGTGTTCTTCGTCAACGTGCCAGTCTGCGTGGTCGACTTGATCGCCGCGTTCCGGCTGCTCCCCGGGGACCGGCGCCGGGTTGAGCGGCGTGATTTCGACCTGCTCGGCGCGCTGCTCGCGACCAGCGGCATGCTGCTCCTGATCTACGCGCTGGTGAAGGCGCCCGAGGTCGGCTGGGGCAAGGCGAGCACTGTCGGCGAGCTCGCCGGCGCTGTCGCGCTGCTGACTGCGTTTGCGATCAACGAGCGGCGGCACCGTAACCCGCTATTCCCATTCTCGATCCTGCGGATCAATGGGCTCGCGGCCGCCGACGTCACCCAGGTCCTTGCGATCGCGGGCTCGTACGCGATGTTCTTCTTCGTCACGCTGTACATGCAGAACGTGCTCGGGTTCTCGCGCTTGCAGGCAGGCGCGGCCTACATACCGACGACGCTCGGGGTGGCGATCTCGGCCGGTGTCTGCTCGAAGCTGTTGCTGCGGACCGGCACCCGCCCGATCATCGTGGCCGGCTCGCTGATCGCCGCGGTCGGGATTCTGTGGCTATCCCGGATTCCCGTGCATGGCTCCTACGCCGCTGACCTGCTGCCGGGTCTCGTGATCTTCTCGTTCGGGCTCGGTTCGGTGTTCGTCGCGGTGACGACAGCCGCGCAGGCCGGCGTCCCGCCCGACAAAGCTGGGCTCGCGGCGGCGCTGATCAACACCTCGACTTGGGTCGGCGGCGCGCTCGGGCTGGCGATCTTCTCCGCGATCTCCACGGCCCGCACGAACACGCTGCTGCACGAGCACGCGACGCTTCACCACGCGTTGACTGCCGGGTTCAGCCGCGCGCTGCTCGCATGCGGGCTGTTCCTCGTCGGCGCCGCCGTGATCGCGTTGCGAGCCACGAACACGCGTGGCGAGCCGCCGGTGGCGGAGGCGGGACTCGCGGTCGTCGAGCCGATCTAGGTATGTAAGAGAAACCGGTAGTGGAGACCGGAATCTCTTACATAGTCACATCGACGGTCGCGGCGTCAGGGTCGAGCCAACGCCCCACCCGCCGCGCCTCGGCGCGGACCCGGTCGCGAGCGGTGCGGCCGAGCTCGAGGTGCGGCGTGATCTCGACGACGACGCGGCCGCGCTCGCTCCGCCACAGCCAGCTCGCGACGATCCGGCCGTCGACCGTGACCGTCTGATCGCCCGCCAGCCCGAGGTTCAGCGCCTGCACCTCGGGCGACATGATCCGGTCGCGGTCGGCGTGCGCGAGCATCACCTGGTCCCATCGCGAGAGGAACCGCACCGGCAGCCTGACCGACGCCGGCGGTAGCGGCTGACCGGGCAGGTCGAGCAGCTCCACCCCCTTCTCGTCGCGGAACGACACCGTCTCGATCCGCTCGAGCGCGTCCGCGAAGTCGCGCTGCGGCACTCCGGCCCATGAGGCGATGTCGCGCCGGCTGGCCGGCCCGAATGCGCCCAGGTAGCGCGTGACCGCGAGCGTGGCCGCGTCCACCGGGGACGGCAATCGCCGCGGATCGGCAACGAAGCGCGGTCGCCGCCGGTCGCCCCACGAGCCCGCCGGCGGCAGCTGGACGAGCGGAACCAGCGTCCGCGCGAAGACGATCGCCGCGTATGGCGTGTCCGGGACGCCGCCGTATGCGCGAACGCGCGCTTCGATCTCCGCGTTGCTCCGCGGCTCGCGCAGCCACGCGTGCAGCTCGGCCGTAACCGATGACTCGTCGAGGCCCGGATAGAGCTTGCGCCAGCGGCGCAGCCGCGCCTGCCTCGAGAGCTGCGCGTACGCCGGATACTCGTCGGCGGCGACGAGGTGGAGCGTCGTCCGCATCACGGTCGTCTTGACAACATGCTGCGCGTGGACGGCGGCTTCCAGCTGTTCACGTCTGAAGCCCTCGACGCGCGCGGCGAGCGAGATGTACGGTGCGCGCGGCTCCTGCCCCTGAAGCGGAGTGAGTCGGCGGATCGCCTCCACGGCGTCGAGCGACTGGCGCTCGAGCAGCATCTGCCGGGCGGCAAGCGCCGCCGTTAGCTCGCGTCGCGTCAGCGTCGGGGTCGCGTTTGCCATCCTCCCGCACTCTATGAACTACTCCGGCCTGCTCGTCGACTACGGCGGGGTCCTGACAACAAGCCTGTTCGACTCGTTCGGCGCGTTCTGCGCCGCCGAGGGGCTTGCACCCGAAGCGTTGATGGAGCGCTTCCGGACCGATAGGGTGGCGCGCCGGCTTCTGATCGGGCTCGAGACGGGGCAGATCGACGAGGACGAGTTCGAGCCGGCGCTGGCGCAGATGCTCGCGGTCCCCGCCCCGAGTCTGATCGACCGGCTGTTCGCCGGCTCGGGACCAGAGCAGGTAATGCTCGACGCGGTGCTCGCGGCGCGAGACGCCGGGATCCGGACCGGGCTGATCTCGAACTCGTGGGGGACGCGCCGCTACGATCGCGAGCAGCTGGCCAAGCTGTTCGACGGCGTCGTGATCTCCGGCGAGGAGGGGATCCGCAAGCCGACACCAGAGATGTACACGCTCGGCGCGGAGCGGATCGGCGTTGCGCCGGAGCAGTGCGTGTACGTCGACGATCTGCCGTTCAACCTGACGCCCGCGGAAGCACTCGGAATGGCGACGATCCACCACACCGACGCCGAGCGGACCGTCAGCGAACTCGAGCGCCTCCTCCAAGTGCCGCTCCGGTGAGGCGGGCGCTGCTCGTCGCCGCATGTGTTGCGACGCTGACCGGCTGCGGCAGCGCGGCGCTATCCAGCAAAGACCTGCGTGCAAACGCTGCCGCGGTGTGCGGACACGCCGCCGAGCGTCTGAGCCGTATCGCCCAGCCGGCTTCCGCCAACGCTGCGCTGCCGTTCCTCCGACGTGGCGTCGCGGTGCTCGGCCCCGAACTGGCGGCGCTCCGCCGGCTCGCTCCGCCCGCCGATCTGTCCACCCGGTACCACGGCACGCTCGCCGAGTTCGGGGCTGCCGTGCAGACGGTCCGCGGCACGATCGCGGTACTGGCGCACGGAGGCGATGCGGTCGCGTCGTTCGCGGCGCTCGAGCACAATCTGACCCCGATCGCGGCGCGCGAGAACGCCGGGTGGCGGACGCTCGAGATCGCCGCCTGCGTTAGCCGCTGACGGGTAGAGTTGCGCCGTCCTTCGTAAAGGGAGAGCGGAGATGGCGGACAACCCGATCGGCAGCATCCGGCGCAAAGTGTTCGAGGAAGTGGGCAAGCACGTGAGCTGGTGGGAGCTGCCGCTCCCCGCGCAACTCGCGGCGCTCGCGGGGTTCCGGGAGGACCTACGGCAGTTCAACCTGTACGACACCGAGATCCCTGAGCCCAATGGCGACGGCGATGGGGCTGTCGCCACGGCCGCTCCACCGCCGCCGTACCGGACCTACGACGGGTCGCAGACCGACCCACAGAGCCCGAACATGGGCAAGACTGGGATGCGCTTCGGCCGCAACGTGCCGCCGGAGACGACGTATCCGCAGGAGCAGTCGATGCTGGATCCGAGCCCGCGCGACGTCTCGACGACGCTGCTCAATCGCGACTCGTTCAAGCCGGCGACGACGCTCAACGTGCTCGCAGCATGCTGGCTTCAGTTCCAGAATCACGACTGGTTCAGCCACGGCGACAATTCCGAGACCGAGTTCATTCAGGTCCCGCTGAAACCGGGCGACGAGTGGGACGACGGCGTGATGGAGGTGCGCCGCACCTCCCCCGACTCGACCAACGGCGGCGGCGAGAACCCGCCGACCTACGTCAATAAGGTCACCCCGTGGTGGGACGGCTCGCAGCTGTACGGCTCGACCGAGGAGCGCAACCGAGAGCTCCGCTCAGGCGAGGATGGGAAGCTGAAGATGGCCGACGGCCGGCTGCCCGAGGAGACCAACAGCGCGCTGCACGGCGTCGATCTGACCGGGTTCAGCGACAACTGGTGGGCCGGGCTGGCGATCATGCACACGCTGTTCGCGCGCGAGCACAACGCGATCTGCGACATGCTCAAGGGCCACTACCCGACGTGGGACGACGAGCAGCTGTTCCTCAAGGCACGGCTGATCAACGCGGCGCTGATCGCGAAGATCCACACGGTCGAGTGGACGCCGGGGATCCTCAACACGAAGGCGCTCCAGATCGGGATGAACGCCAACTGGTACGGCGTGATGCCGAGATGGGTGAAGAAGACCTTCGGCCACATCGGCTCGGGCGAGCTGATCTCAGGGATCGTCGGGTCGCCGCTCGACCACCACGCCGCGCCGTACTCGATCACCAGCGAATTCGTGTCCGTGTACCGGATGCACCCGCTGATCCCAGATGACTACGAGCTACGTTCGCACAAGACCGGCGAGGTGATCGGGGCGACCGACTTCACCCCGATCCAGGGCCACGACACCCGCCAGGCGATCGACGAATACGGGATGAGCGACTGGATCTATTCGCTCGGGCTCGCGCATCCGGGCGCGATCACGCTTCACAACCACCCGAACGCACTGCGCAACCTCGTGCGCGTCAACGGCGACCATGTGGACATCGCGACGATCGACATCCTCCGTGACCGCGAACGGGGCGTCCCGCGCTACAACGACTTCCGCCAGCGGCTGCGCAAGCGGCGCGTGGAGAAGTTCGAGGATCTGACGCCGAACCCGGAATGGAACGAGCAGATCCGCGAGGTCTACGGCGGTGACATCGACAAGGTCGACACGCAGGTCGGGATGCTCGGCGAGAAGATACCCCCGGGGTTCGGGTTCAGCGACACCGCGTTCCGGATCTTCATCCTGATGGCGTCGCGGCGGCTGAAGTCCGATCGCTTCTTCACGAACGACTACACGCCCGAGATGTACACGCAGCAGGGGCTCGAGTGGATCGAGGACAACCTGTTCGGCGACGTCGTGCGCCGCCACCATCCGGAGCTGGCGCCGGCGCTCGAGGGATCGCAGAACGCGTTCGCGCCCTGGAGGAGCGTCGGCTGACGCGCTCGGCGCGAACGCGCTCGGTAGCCTTGCGCGTACGTTGAAGGGCTGGCGTCCACAGCACCGAGGACGAGGTGCAGCGACCGCGCTGGCGGTCTTCGCGGCGCTGCTGACCGTACCCAGCGTTGCGGTGGCCGGAGGGTCCGGCGGAGCGCCGCTCGGCAAAGGCGCAGCGGGCGGCCCGACCCACTCGAGGGTGAAAACGGTCACGGTCACCAAGACCGTGCTCAGCTCTGGGGGTCCGGTCCTGGTTTCGAACCCGAACGAGCGGCCGGCGGGGTTCGCTCTCACGGCGGGGCAGGCGGAACGGATCGCCGCGCGGAACCCGCTCGTGATCTCGACGCTCAAGCGCTACCCGACCGCGTATCCGGGCACGTACACGAAGGGCGCGGGCCAGTGGCAGGTGAGCTGGTTCACGCCGCAGTCGGCCAGAAGGAGATCATCCAGGTCTACCTCGACGACTCCACGCGCAAGGTGACCGAGGCGTGGACGGGGTTCCAGGTCGCGTGGACGATGGCGCGCGGATACCCCGGCTCGTTCGGCCACAACCTCAACCACCCGTGGGTGTGGCTGCCGTTCTGCGTGTTGTTCATCGCGCCGTTCGTTCCCCTGCCGCGCCGCCGGCTCGGACGCTGGTCCTGGAGCGGCTGGTCGCTGCTCCACCTCGACCTGCTGATGCTGCTCGGGTTCTCGATCTCGATCGCGTACTTCAACAACGCGAACCTCGGCCTGTCGGTCCCACTCGCGTACCCGTTCCTGCTGTATCTGCTGGTTCGGATGCTGCTGCTCGGCTTCGGCCGCGGCCGGCCTAAGCACCCGCTGCGGCTCAACGTCCCGGCGTTCGCGCTGATCGTCGTGATGTCCGCGCTGATCGGCTTCCGCGTCTACTCGAACATCGCGGACTCGGGCGTGATCGACGTCGGCTACGCCGGCGTGATCGGCGCCGACCGGATCATCAAGGGCGAGAAGCTGTACGGCACCTGGCCGGCCTCCAATCCCACCGGCGACACCTACGGACCCGTCAACTACTACGCGTACGTCCCGTTCCGCGCGATCTTCGGCTGGAGCGGGACCTGGGATTCGCTCCCGGCCGGCAAGGCGGCGGCGATCGCGTTCGACCTGCTCGACGATGCTCGGCTTGTTCTGGCTCGGCCGCCGAGTTCGCGGCCCGACGCTCGGCGTCGCGCTCGCGTACGCGTGGGCGGCGTACCCGTTCACCTTCTACGTGCTGCAGTCGAGCAGCAACGACTCGCTCGTGTCGCTGCTGATCGTGCTGGCGCTGCTGACATTCACCTGGAGGCCGGCGCGCGGAGTGTTCCTGGCGCTGGCGACGTTCGCGAAGTTCTTCCCGGCCGCGCTCGGGCCGCTGTTCCTGCGCGGCCAGGACGAGAAGCTGCCGCTTGGCCGGCGAGCGCTTCCGTTCGTGCTGGGGTTCGCCGTAGCGAGCTTCGTCGTCATGGCACAGGTTCTCTTCCAAGGTGACTTCCACCGCTTCTGGATGGACACGATCCAGCGCCAGTTCGATCGCCAGTCACCGTTCTCGCTCTGGAACGAGCTGTACGGGAACCTGAGCTTCGAGCAGCACATCGTCGAGGGGATGGCGGTGGCGCTCGCGATCGCGCTCGCGTTCTTCCCGCGCGGCCGGAGATCCCTGGTCCAGGTCTCAGCGCTCGCGGGCGCGATCACGATCGCGTTCCAGCTGACGCTCACGCATTGGTTCTACCTGTACATCGTGTGGTTCTTCCCACTGGTGATGCTCGCGATCACGGCCGCGGAGCCGCGCACGCCCATCGACGGAGGCGCCGCCGGCGACACGGTGTTGCGGGGCGAGTCGGCGCCGCTTCCCGTTGCGGCGTAGCACCGACCTTCTCAACCCGCCGCGATCAGCGCCACGCCGGCGATCGCGGCGACGATTCCGACCTCTTGCACCCTGCGCACGCGCTCGCTGAGCACGATCCGGGCCAGCACCACCGTCGCGAGCGGGTACAGCGCCGAGGCGACCGCGATCTCGCTGAGCGCGCCGTGGCGCGTCGCGAGCCCGTAGAGCCCGGTCGCGGACACGTCGAGCAGCCCGATCGCCGCACAGCGGTAAGAGGTCCCCACGATCCAGGCGGCCCGATGGACGAGCCGCCAGCGCCACTCCCACCAGCATCGCGCTGGCGGCGCCGCGCGACGCGAACAGCGTCCACAGCACGTCATGTCGAGCGCTCGGACGGATCCCGACGAAGTAGCACCCGAATCCGACCGCGGCGAGCAGCGAGAGCATCACCGTCGTCCGGCTCGCCGCGCGCGCGTTGTCCGGCACACCTGGGCCGTGCTCGCGCGAAGCGAGCACGACGCCGATGACCGCGGCGACGATCCCGAGCAGCTGTAGCGCCGCCGGGCGGTCGCCGCCGGCGATCCCGACGACGACGGGCACCGCCACCCCCGTCGCGGAGATCGGCGCGACGATGCTCATGCTGCCGATCGCGAGCGCACGGTAGAACGCCCCGAGCGCCGCCGTGCCAGCCAGCGCACCGCCGATCGACGGCAGCAGCGCGACGAATGACGGCGGTCCGGCCCCCCGGATGGCGAGCACGATGCCGACGCCGACGAAGCCCAGCGACTGGCTGACGAGCAGCACGCGCAGCACCGGCATCCGTCGCGACTGCGTGCCGGCGATGAAGTCAGAGACGCCCCAGGCCAGGGACGAGCACAGACCGAGTCCGATCCCGAGCACTCAGGCGGGGCTCAGCCGGCGCCGCGGCGCCCGTACAGCAGTTTGAACACCCGGCGCAGCAGCATCGTGCGCGATGCCTTGTACGGGAACATGAACGGCTCGCGCTTCAGGGCGCGTCGGGTGACGAGGAGCGATTGCTGCTTCGTGTACTTGCGGATGCCGTGGGCGCCGTGGCGCGATCCGAGACCCGACGCCTTCCATCCGCCCATCGGCAGATTCAGCGCCGTGTAGTTGACCTGCGCGTCGTTGACGCACACGACGCCCGCCTCGATCCGCCGGGCGATCTCCTCACCGCGCTCGACGTCACGCGTCCAGACGCTGGCCTGGAGCCCGTACTCAGAGTCGTTCGCGAGTCGGACACCTTCCTCCACATCGGCGACCTTCATGATCGGGATCGTCGGACCGAACGTCTCCTCAGTCATGCACTTCATCGAGTGGTCGACGTCGACCAGCACGGTGGGCTCAAAGAAGCGGCCCTCGCCCGCACGGCGGTGCCCGCCGGTCAGGATCTTCGCTCCCTTCTCCACGGCATCGCGAACGTGCTCGTCGACGATCTCGATCTGCGGCGGGAAGATCATCGCGCCGACGTCGACTGTCCCGGGCCCCGTGGGCGCGCCTTGACGCAGGCCTTCGACGTTCGCCTTGACCTTTGCCACGAACTCGTCGTAGACGGGCTCCTCGACGTACACACGCTCGACCGAGATGCAGACCTGGCCGGCGTTGTTCATCGAGTAGAACGCCGCCGCGTTGGCGGCGCGGTCGATGTTCGCGTCGGCGCAGACCACCATCGGGTCCTTGCCACCGAGCTCGAGATAGCAGGGAATGACCTGCTCGGCGGCAGCCTTCATCACGGCCTTCCCCGTCTTCGTCGAACCGGTGAACATCATGCAGTCGACCTGGGAGATCAACGCGGCGCCGGTCGAGCCGTCACCGGTTGCGACCTGGAACACATGCGGCGGCAGCCCGCATTCGGCCATCATCTCGGCCATCAGCAGCGCGCTCAGCGGCGTCACCTCACTGGGCTTGAGGATCACGCTATTGCCGGCCATCAGCGCCGGGATGCAGTCGCCGAATGAGTTCACGATCGGGAAGTTCCACGGCCCGATCACGCCGACGAGCCCGATCGGCGCATACCGGACGACTAGCTTCTTGCCGATCGCCAGCGGGTTGTTCCAGGACCGCACACGCTCATCCGCCAGGTATCCCTCGGCCTCCTTGGCCCAGAACCCCAGCGCACTGACCGTGTATCCGTGGTCGGTCAACTGCGCGTCCTCATACGTCTTTCCCGTCTCCGAGACGACGACGTCAAGGATCCGGTCAATGTTCTGAAGCATCCACTGCTGCGCCCGCTTCATCACGCGTGCGCGGCCGTCGAAGCCGAGTGCCGCCCACCCGGCCTGCGCCGCGCGAGCGCGTGCCGCCAACTCCGCCACCTGCTCGGAATCGAGCAGCGGCACGGTCGTTATCAGCTCGCCAGTAGCGGGATTCTCGACCGGGAACGTCGCGTCACCGGAGCCGCCGTTGGTGCCCGACGGCGTGTCCTTCGTTGCGCTCGCCATCGTCTCCTCCTCGCTGTTGTGGCTACGCCGGGTCGAGCTCGATCGACTCGATCTTCGGCGGGTCGACCGGGCGGTCGTTCCGCCCCGTCTCTAAGCCCTCGATCGCATCGACCGCGTCCATGCCGGCCGAGACCTGACCGAACACGGTGTGCTTGCCGTCGAGCCACGGCGCGGACTCGATGGTGACGATGAAGAACTGCGAACCGTTCGTGTTCGGCCCCGCGTTCGCCATCGCGAGCGCGCCGCGGACGACCTTGTGCCGGTTGAATTCGTCCTCGAACGTGTAGCCAGGTCCGCCGGTGCCGGTGCCCTCCGGACAACCGCCCTGGATCATGAAGTCAGGGATCACGCGGTGGAAGATGATGCCGTCGTAGAAGCCGTCACCTGCCAGCTTGCGGAAGTTCTCGACGGTCTTGGGCGCGTCCTCGTCGAACAGCTCGAGGTCGATCGTGCCTAGCGTTGTGTTCATTCGGGCTGTGCTCATGCCCGCACCCTACCTACCTGGCGAGCTCGAGCTTCAGCGGCCGACCGCGGACGTCGGTGCCGCCCGTCAACTCGATTACCCGCTCCGCGTCCTTCTCCGGCACCTCGACGAACGCGAACCGCTCGAGCACGCGCACGTTGCGGACCGACTCGCCGTCGAGGCCGGTCGCCGCGGTGATCGCGTGGATGATGTCCGAGGGCTCGAGGCCGTCGGCCCGCCCCGCGCCGACGATCAGCTTGCGCAGGCGGCCGTCGCCGTTGACCGACACGTGGGGCTTCGAATGGCGCCGGGGCGGAGGCTTGACGGGCGTCGGCGCGACGTGCGCGTCCTTGACCCAGGGCGACAGCTTGACCCCGGCGTGGCGCTCGATCGCCTCGATCTCGCGCTTCTGCCGAGGCTCGTAGAACGTGATCGCGCGGCCGCTCCGACCGACGCGGCCGGTCCGCCCGATCCGGTGGACGTAGACGTCGGGCGAGACCGGCACATCGAAGTTGATGATGTGCGAGATGCCGGCGATGTCGAGCCCGCGAGCGGCGACATCGGTCGCCACGAGGTACGGGATGCGACCGTCCTTGAACGAGATCATCACCCCGTCGCGCGCCCCCTGGGTCATGTCGCCGTGCAGCGCGCGCACGTTCATGCCGCGGTCGCGGAGCGTTCTGTACAGCTGATCGCAGCGGATCTTCGTGCGCACGAACACGATCGCCTGGTCGGGCCGCTCCGCGGCCAGCACCTCGACGAGCGCATCGGCCTTGTCGCGCGGCTTGACCTCGAGCGCGAATTGCTCGACGGTGTCCACCGTCAGCGTGTCGGTCTTGACCTTGACCGTGATCGGGTCGTACAGGTACTGGTCCGCGAGCCGACGGATCTCCGGTGGCATCGTCGCGCTGAACAATGCGGTCTGGCGGCTGGAGGGCGTCAGCGCGAGAATCCGCTCGACGTCTTCGAGAAACCCGAGGTCGAGCATCTCGTCGGCCTCGTCGAGTACGACGAAGCGGCACGAGTGGAGCATCAGCGAGTGGCGGCTGATCAGGTCCTTGACCCGGCCGACGGTGCCGACGACGATGTGGCCGCCCGCACGGAGCTGTGCCTGCTGGGAGCGGATCGGCGCGCCACCGAACACCGCGACCACATCGACCCCCTTGCGCGCGCCGTATGTCCGCAGCGCCTGGGTGACTTGAATGCAGAGCTCACGGGTCGGCGTCAGCACGATCCCCTGGACCTCGTGCTCGCTCGGATCAACGTACTGGAGCATCGGCAAACCGAACGCCGCCGTCTTGCCCGACCCGGTCTGCGCCTGACCGATCACGTCCGAGCCCTCGAGCAGCGGCGGGATCGCCTGCTCCTGAATCGGGCTCGGCGACTCGTATCCGACGTCGTGGATCGCGTCGAGGATGTCGTCTGCCAGCCCGAGGTCCCTGAATGTGGCCATCGACCCCCACTGTAGACGGCGGCCGCTTGACAACAGATCCTTCGGAACCTAACGTTTCGGAACCTCATGAATAGGGAGCGTCTCGACCCATTCATCTGGCGCGTTGGCGTCGTCGTCGTGCTCGGCTCGGCCATGTCGATCCTCGACACGACGATCGTCAACGTCGCCCTGAAGACACTCGCACGCGAGCAGCACGCCACCCTCAGCCACATTCAATGGGTCGTGACCGGGTATCTGCTGTCGCTCGCCGCCGTGATCCCGATCACCGGATGGGCCGCGCGGAGCTTCGGCGCCAAGCGCGTCTACCTGTTCTCGGTAATCGTGTTCACCGCCGGCTCGGCCCTGTGCGGCCTCGCGACCTCAACCACGGAGCTGATCGTGTTCCGCGTCCTGCAAGGCATCGGCGGGGGCATGATCCTCCCGATCGGTCAGCTGATGCTCGCCGAGGCCGCCGGCCCGAAGCGGATGGGCCGCGTGATGAGCATCGTCGCGGTCCCGATGATGCTGGCGCCGATCCTCGGGCCGGCGCTCGGCGGCTTGATCGTCGACAACCTGAGCTGGCGGTGGATCTTCTACGTCAACGTCCCGATCGGGATGATTGCTGTTCCGACGGCGCTCCGGTTCCTGCCGAGCGTCGAGCGCAAGCCGGCCGACCGGATCGACTTCGTCGGGCTCGCGCTCGTGGCGACGGGTCTACCGCTGGTGCTCTACGGCGTCTCCGAGATCGCGAGCACGCACAGCTTCACCTCATCGAAGGTGATCGTCCCCGTGGTGGCCGGGATCGCATTGGTCTGCGCCTTCGTCGTGCATGCGCTGTTCGTCAAGCGGGTCAAGCCGCTGCTCGAGGTGCGGCTGTACCGCCGCCCGACGTTCGCCTCCGCCTCGTTCGCGATGATCTGCCTGGCGATGGCGCTGTTCGGCGGGATGATCCTGCTGCCGTTGTACTGGCAGAGCATCCGGCACGAGAGCGTGCTCAACAGCGGTCTCTTGCAGGCGCCCCAGGGACTCGGGATGGCGCTCGTGATGCCGCTTGCCGGAAGGCTGACCGATCGCTTCGGCGGCGGTCCGCTCGCGCTGTTCGGCGCCGTCCTCACCGCGCTCGCCACGATCCCGTTCGGCTTCGTCGGAACGCATACGTCGATCGTGTTCCTGTCGGTTGCGATGCTCGTCCGTGGCGTCGGCATCGGGTTCGCGTTCATGCCGGCGATGACCGCCGCGTTCGCCTCGCTCGAGCGCTCCGAGCTGTCCGACGCGACGCCTCAGCTGAATGCCCTTCAGCGAGCAGCCGGGGCGATCGGGACCGGGATTCTCGCGGTCGTACTCCAGCGAGCGCTCAGCGGAGCGCACACGCTCAGCGGGCAGGCCAGCGCGTACGGCACCGCGTTCTGGTGGTCGGCCGGTATCACTGCGCTGGCGATCATCCCCTGCATCGTGCTGCTCGTCACCGAGCGCAATGCCAGGGCGGCCCACGCGGCCACCCAGCTTTCCGCACCTTCCGACCCGTCGGTCGAGCTGGCCGCATGACCCTCGAGACGTCCGCGCCCGAGCCGGGAACGCTCGACCCGATCGAGGATCTCGCGCGCGCGTTCAAGGGCGTGATGGCGGCGGTCCGCCGGATGAAAGGACGTGAGACACACCGCCCGGGCGAGCTCAGCTACGCGCAGTACCACCTCCTGTTCGGGCTTGCGGACGGCATTCCCCGCTCCGCACGGGAGCTGGCGGACCTCGCCGACCTTGCCCCGGCGACCGTCACCCAGATGCTCGATCACCTCGTCGACGAACTGCTTGTCGTGCGGCTGCGCTCCGACGAGGACAAGCGGATCGTGCTGACCTCGCTGACCCCGCGCGGCCAAGCGATCGTCGCCGAGCGGCGCGCGCGAGATGGAGCCGCGCTGGAGCGCCGCGATGTCCGAATTCTCCGCCCGTGAGCTTCAGACGGCGACGGCGGTGCTCGATCGCCTCCGCGACCTGTTCGACGAGCTCGCCGAGCGCCCGTCCGACTGAGTCTGGTCATTCGCCAGCGGTAGCTCAGCAGCGGTGTCCGCGCCGATCGAGACCAACTCGTCGACCAGCTCGAGCACGGCTGTGTGCGTCTGATCTGACCAGCCGCCGACCCGGCGCACCCTGCCGAGCGAGCCGATCAGATATCGAGCGATCTGGTCGGGACCCCAATCGGCCTCGGGCGCGACCGCCGGCCGCCCGAATGCCCGTCCCCACCACGACCGCGACTCGTACCGGGGGCGCGCCCAGCCGATTGTGACGCTGGCGCGGCGAAGCTGCAGGTGAAAGCTCCCCCGCGTCCCGGTCGCCTCGGCCGCGTACCGGTACAGATCAGCGCGCCGGCCCCCGTCCAGGTTGTCGTTGTACGCCCGCAGGATCGCGGCGATCACCGGGCACACGGACACCGGCCGATCGCTGAACCGCTCGCCGGCAATCATCGACGCAAGCTCCATGACACAGACCTCGCGACCCGGACCGTTGTGCCGGCCGGCCCCGAGCCGGACGGTCTGGTAGCTCGATTGACCCGCGACGTCCGTGGCTGCTTTCCCCGCCATCGCAACGTTCACTCGGGAACGAAGGCCGGCGTCCTGAGCTCAACTCGCGAATCTGGACGGGAATTGGCCCGGGCGAGGCTTACGGCGCGGTAGCTCGCCCTTCGAGGTGCGGCGTGCCTTTGCTCGCGTCACGCACGCCGAACTTCAGACCACCCGGTTCCGATATCGAGCCGGTCTCGCCGAACGCGACCGTCGCGGGGAGGAGGATCGGACGCTTGAACGCGACCTCAACCCTGTACGCGTCCGGCAGCTCGGACTCGAGCGCTGCCAGGCATCGGGCCTTGGTCCACATGCCGTGCGCGATCGCCGTCGGAAATCCGAACAGTCGTGCACTGAGCGCGTGGACGTGGATCGGATTGAGATCGCCCGAGACCGAGCCGTAGCGGCGGCCGAGGTCGCCCGGCAACCGCCAGGTGGCGGTCGTCGGCAGATCCTCGTGCCCGTCCGAGGATCGTTCCGCCCGCGCTTTCGCGCCCGAACCTCCGCCCCGCTTCAGGTTCGTCGAGGCCTCGTCCCATACGACCTCGTCGCGGACGGAGACCTCGGTCCGGATCGTGAACTGCCGCCCTCGAGGGTGTGGCTCGAGCGCTGTGGCCCACACGCGGATCGACAGCAGCTCGTCCGCGAGGATCGGACGGCGGATCGTGATCGTGTTCTCGATGTGCACGAGGCCGATCGCGCCGAATGGGAAGCTTCCGTCGGTCATCAGCGCCAGATGCAGCGGGAACGCGAGCATGTGTGGGTACGTCGGCGGCAGGGTGTCGCCGAGCGGGAAGCCGCAGACGCGGTCGTACGCCGCCAGCCGTTCACGGTCGACGGAAACCTCGTTGAGCGCAAGGGTTAGGAGCGGGATCTCCTTCGAGCCTCCTCCGCCCGGAACAAACGGCAGCCGCGAGGCGCCCGGGATCATCGCCAGCCCCGCCCGTCCGAACAGCCCGAGCATCGACGGCGAATTGACCAGCTCCCGAGTCGAGGGCTCCGAGCTCATGCGCCGATCAGGCTCTGACCGCACACCCGGACGACGTTGCCGTTGACGCCGGCGGATCCCGGACTCGCGTACCACGCGATCGTCTCGGCGACGTCGACCGGCAGACCGCCCTGCGACATGCTGTTCATCCGCCGGCCGGCCTCACGGATCGTGATCGGCATCGCGGCGGTCATCGCCGTCTCGATGAACCCTGGCGCGACCGCGTTGAGCGTCACGCCACGCTGGGCCAGCCGCGGCGCAAACGCGTGGACCATCCCGATCACCCCGGCTTTCGAGGTGGCGTAGTTCGTCTGGCCGGCGTTGCCGGCGATGCCACTGATCGAGGACACCATCACCACGCGCCCGTTCGAACGGACCGCGTCGCGGCCGAACAGCTCCTTGTCGATCCGGTGCGGGGCCGTCACGTTGATCGCGAGCACCAGGCTCCACTCGTCGTCGCTCATCCGCCCGAGCGTTCTGTCGCGGGTCACACCGGCGTTGTGGACGACGATGTCGACGCCGCCGTGCGCCTCGAGCAGGTAGTCCGTGATCTTCGCCGGCGCCTCGTCGGCGGTGATATCGGCGGTCAGCGGCGAGCCGCCGAGCCGGCGTGCGACGGCCTCGAGCTCGCTCGCCTGACCTGGAACGTCGACGCCGACAACGTGCGCCCCGTCGCGGGAGAGCACGGAGGCGATCGCCTCGCCGATCCCGCGCGAGGCGCCTGTCACGAGTGCGACCTTGCCCGCCAACGGGTGCTGCCAGTCGAGTTCGCCCACCTCCGCGACAGCGGGGCCGACGTGGATCATCTGGCCCGAGACGTACGCCGACCTCGGCGAGAGGAGGAACCGCAGCGTCGACGCGATCCCGTCCTCGGCGCCCGGAGCGACGTACACCAGCTGTGATGTTGCGCCGCGCTTGACCTCCTTCCCGATCGAGCGGTTCAGCCCATCGAGCGCCCACTGCGCGCTCGCTTGTACCGGGTCCTCGCACTCGTCGGGAGGCGTGCCGAGGATGATCACCCGGCCGGACTGGCGCACACGGCGGATCGTCGGATGAAAGAACGCCCACCCCTCGCGTAGCTCATCGGTCGATGCGATCGCGGTCGCGTCGAACACAATCGCCTTGTATGTCTGCTCCTCGGCACCGGGGAGCGATCGGTGGATGTCGGCATTGATCGACCGGAGCACTTCGGCCACCGGCTCTTCAAGCCGTCCCGAGCCGTGCGCCGCTCCGAGCAGCACGGGACCGTCGATCACGGGCTGCCCGGGCTTGTAGCGCTCGAGCTGGACCGGGGACGGCAGGCCGACCTGCTTGGAGACGATCCGCCCGATCGGCGTGTTCACAAGCTGCGAGTAACGGTCGCTCATCAGACTCAGGCCTCCAGGATCGCGGTCACGCCAAGGCCGCCCGCGGCGCAGATCGAGATCAGCCCACGCCGGGATGGATGGGAATCGCGATCCGACAACATCTTGGCGAGATTTGCGACGATCCGTCCGCCGGTCGCGCCGAACGGGTGACCGGCGCCGAGCGAGCCACCGCGGACGTTCAGCTTGGCGCGGTCGATCGAGCCCAACGGTGCGTCAAGCCCGAGCCGCTCGCGGCAGAACTCCTCGGACTCCCACGCCTTCAGCGTGCAGAGCACCTGCGAGGCGAACGCTTCGTGGATCTCGTAGAAGTCGAAGTCCTGGAGCGTCAGGCCGTTGCGGGCGAGCAGCTTCGGCACCGCGTAAGCCGGGGCCATCAGCAGACCCTCGCGCTTGTGCACGTGGTCCACCGCCGCCGTCTGCGCGTCGACGAACCACGCCTGAACCGGGATGTCGTGGGCAGCCGCCCACTCCTCGGAGGCGAGCAGCACTGCAGAAGCGCCGTCTGATAGCGGCGTCGAGTTGCCGGCAGTCATCGTGCCCTCGGGCCCTCCGAACACCGGCTTTAGCTTCGCCAGCTTCTCCACGGTCGAGTCTGGCCGCAGGTTCTGGTCGCGCGCGAGCCCCAGGTACGGGGTCACCAGGTCGGTCTCGAAACCACTCTCGTAGGCCGCGGCCAGGTGGTGGTGGCTGGCCACCGCGAGTTCGTCCTGCGCTTGGCGGCCGATCCCCCACTCCTGTGCCGTCACCGCCGCGTGCTCGCCCATCGACAGACCGGTGCGCGGCTCGGCGTTGCGTGGAATCTCCGGGACGATCTGGCCCGGACGCAGCCGCGCCAGTGCGCGCACGCGCTCGGCGTTCGACTTCGAGCGGTTGACGTTCAGCAGCACCTTGCGCAGATCCTCGTTGAGCGCGAGCGGCGCGTCGGACGTCGTGTCGACACCGCCTGCGATCCCAACGTCGATCTGGCCGAGCGCGATCTTGTTGGCAACAAGGATCGTCGCCTCAAGGCCGGTGCCGCATGCCTGCTGCACGTCGTATGCCGGGGTCTCGGGCGCGAGCTTGGTCCCCAGCACCGACTCGCGCGCAAGGTTGAAATCGCGGCTGTGCTTGAGCACTGCGCCGGCCGCGACTTCGCCGAGCGTGGCGCCGTCGAGCCCGAACTTGTTGACCATCCCCGTCAGCGCCGTCGTCAGCATGTCCTGATTCGACGCCTTCGCGTACGGCCCGTCCTGACGGGCGAACGGGATCCTGTTTCCACCGAGCACCGCCACGCGGCGCGCGTTCGAATTCATTTTCGGTACTCCTCAGTACTCGTTTGCTACACGAGCGTAGCTCAGTCTTCTTTCGCAGACGTGGCGGTCGTGAAACCGCCGCGAGCGAGCGCCCGGCGAATCACCCGAGGCGCCAGCAGCCGTAACGCTGCCGGAATGAAGTAGGGCCGCGGCACGTACCGCTCGGCTTTCCCGCCCGGCCCGGTCTGCCAAACAGCGTCCGCAACGATCGGCGGCTCGGAGACCATGAATTTCGGCAGCTCGGCCGCCGGGAAGCCCTCGGTGCGGATGAATCCCGGGAGCACAACGCCGACATGGACGCCATTTGGTGCCTCCTCGACGTGCAGGCCGTCGTTCCATCCGACGAGTGCGAACTTGCTCGCCGAGTACGCCGCCGAACCGGGCCGGGAGACGCGTGCGGCGGTGCTGGCGACATTGACAATCGACACGCGGCGGCCGTTCGAGCCGGCTTGCGGGGCTGCCGCCGCCGTCGAGCGGAGCAGCGGCAGCAGCGCCTCGGTCAGCCGCACCGGTGCCTCGAAGTTGAGCTTCATGTGGCGCTCGATGTTCGCCCAGCCCTTCTCGGCGAAATTGCCGCGCCAGGCCGCGCCGGCGTTGTTGACGAGCATGTGCAGCTCGCCGCCGTGGTCGCGCTCGACAATCTCGCGCACACGCGCGGGCGCGTCCGCGTCGGTCAGGTCGATCGCGATCACGGTCGCGCCGCCGATTTCGTCGGCGAGGGCACGCAGGCGGTCCTCGCGACGCGCGACAAGGATCACTCGGGCGTCAGGCTCACGCGCGACCCGCCGCGCGGTCGCCTCACCGATTCCGCTCGAAGCACCGGTGATCAGAGCCACGAATGCCATCAGCAGCGGAAGCCTAGCCGGGCCGCGAGGCCGAAGGCCTCGTTGGTACGGCGCGGCGGAATCAATACCGTTGCAGCCCTTGTGAAGCAGAGCACAATCGCGCTGCTGACGATCCCGCTGTTCACGGGGGTGATCGGGTACGTCACGAACTGGACCGGCGTCCTGATGCTGTTCTACCCCGTGCAGTTCCGCGGCTGGCGCTCGAAGACGTTTGCCTCGCTCGCGCGTCTGGCGCCGCGGCGGATCCAGCAGATCCCGGGCGTGATGCTCGGGGGTGTCGGCTGGCAGGGGATCGTCCCCTCGCGGGCAGCGAAGATGGGCAGCCTCGCAGTCGATGCCGGAATCGCAAAACTCGGCACCCCGGGCGAGTACTGGAGCCAGTTCAACCCCGACGACATGGCCCGGCAGATCGTCGACTCGACACGCGACGAGATGCGCGAGACGGTCGACCGGATCATGAGCCGTGAGCACCCGCGGCTATGGGCGGACCTGCCGCCGCAGATCAAGGACATGGTCCACGCGCGCGTGCTCCAGCAGGTGCCCGCGATCGTCCGCGAGCTGACCGATGAGATCGGCACGAACATCGATCAGCTGATCGACATCAAGCTGATGGTGATCCGGCGGTTCGAGGCACAGCCCGAGCTCGCGAACCGGATCTTCCTCGACATGGGCCGGCGCGAGCTCAAGTTCATCCAGAACTTCGGCTTCTTCTTCGGCTTCGCCTGCGGGATCCCGGTCGCGGCGATCACGCATTTCGTCAACGCCTGGTACCTGTTGCCGGTCCTCGGCGTGATCGTCGGCTGGGTCACCAACTGGCTCGCGCTGTGGATGATCTACGAGCCGGCATACCCCCACCAGATCGGGCCGCTCCGGATCCACGGCCTCTTCATCCGCCGCCAGCCGGAGCTCGCCGACGTGTACGCGCGGATCGTCTCGGACGAGATCATCACGATGCACAACTTCGGCGACGAGCTGCTCCACGGACCACGCGCCGATCGCACGCGGGCGATGATCGAGTCCTCGATGCGCCCGGCGATCGACCGCGCCACGGGACCCGCCCGCCTCGCAGTCCGCGTCGCGCTCGGACCGCGCGAGTACGACCGGATCCGGGAGGCGTTCGCGGCGGAGCCGGTCGAGCAGATGATGACGCCGCTCGAGGACCCCGAATTCAGCCGCGCGCAGAGCGCCACGATGCGTAAATTGATCGTCGAGCGAATGCGTGCGATGAAACCCGAGGACTTCGGCGAGCTGCTGCGGACCGCTACCAAGCAGGACGAGTGGCTGCTGCTGCTCCACGGTGCGGTGCTCGGCTTCGGCGCCGGCCTGATCCATCTGGGGCTCTTCGGATGAGCATCCCCGAGCTCCCCTCGGAGAACGGCCGCGCTCCGGACTCGCTCTCGGATGCGCTTCCGGGCCTGTTCCGCGTCGCCGCCGGGATGTGGATCCGGACAGGGGTGTGGGCGTTCGAGAGGTCCCTGCGCGTGGGCTCGCGCCTCGCGCGCGCGTCTACGTCGCCCGAGGCGGCCGCCGAGCTCGTCGAGGAGGTCGGGTCTGGGATCCGCAACTACGCGCGCGAGCTGCTCGGCGTCACCGACCTCGACGATCGCGTCCGCCAGCTGATGCCTGGCCGCCCGCGTCCGGAGACGCGAGAACCGCGGGGCACCCTGCGCGAGCAGGGTGCGGAGCTGCTGCGGCGCTCAGCCGACGTCAATGCCGAGGACGGAGCCCATCCCGCGTACGCGCGGATCCTGACCGAGCTCGCGCCCGATGAAGCGCGGATCCTGCGGCTGCTGATGAACCATGGCCCGCAGCCGTCCGTCGACGTCTACGCCGCGAACCTGATCGGGATGGGCACCCAGCTCGTCGCGCGCGATATGACGATGGCCGGAACCGAGGCCGGCGCGCGCCATCCCGACAGGGTCCCGGCGTACCTCAACAACCTGCGGCGGCTCGGCCTGATCGCGATCACGAACGAAGCGCTGCCCGATCCGATGCGCTACCAGGTGCTCGAGGCACAGCCCGACGCAATCGCGGCGATCAAGCGAGCCGGCCGCGTCAAGACGATCCACCGGACGATCGAGATGACGCCGTTCGGGACGGACTTCTGCAACACGACGCTGCCGCTCGCGCAAGCGCCGGCGGCTGAGCTAGAGATCTGACTTGAGCGCGAAGTACAGCGCCGCGAACAGCTCTTTGCGTCGCGGCACCTTGACGAGCATCTTTCCGAGGTTCGCGCCGGGGACGATCTCCACGAGCTCGTCGCGAATCTGGCGGATCAGCAGATTGGGGTTCTCCGGCACGCTTTCGTAGTCGATCACGAGCACGTTCACCGATGGGTCGAGCTTGCCCGCCTCGGTGTAGGTGCTGAAGTCGAACGCGCTGCGCCCGAGCGGCGAGTCCTTGGTCGAGTACAGCGGCCACAGCAGCTTCGCGGGCCACCGCGCTGAATCGGTCAGCGTGTTGACTCCCCGCTTCTTGCTGGCGTCGAACTTCTTCCCGACCCACGGCATCCACGAGTCCGTGATCGCACCGATCACCCGGTCGGCGAGCGGATGCATCGTCCAGGTGACGAGGATCCCGTCGGTCTGTCCGGAGACCTTCGCGGGCTGACCGCACAGGAACATCTCCTGGAGCTCCTCGATCGCAGCGGCACGGTCCTTGTGCGAGCGCTCGGACAGCTCGCAGATCCACTGCCACGCCTCCTCGCGCGCACCCTCGGGGTCGGTGTTCGCCTGCTTGCGCAGCTCGGTCACGCGCCTGCCCACCGGACCCGCCGGGAGCTTCGCCGTCCGCCTGCGTGCCGTCGTCTTCGTCGTCGCCTCGGCCATCGACTGCCTCCTCCGCTCAGGGTATGGGCGATCCTACGCGCCGCGCGCGCGGAGCGCCAACTCGAGCTCGAACCTGCCGTCGGGCGAGTCGAGCGCGTCACCGAGCAGCTCCCGCAACCGGTTGACCCGGTAGCGCACCGTCTGCGGGTGGACGTGGAGCTCGGCGGCGATCGCCGGCGTGTGACGCTGGTGGGCGAGCCACGCGTGCAGCGTCTCGATCAGCCGCGTGCGCTCGGCGGCAGCGCAGCGCGTCGAGCGAGGCCAGCCGCGTCCGCGCCAGCTCCCGGGCGAGCTCTTCGTCTTGGTGGACGACCAGCGAGGCGAGGTGGTCGCCGACGCGCGTCGGGTGCTCGGACGGGAGCACGCCGCGCTCGAGCAATCGGAGCGCGAGCCGGGCCCATTGCAGAGAGCGGCTCGCCTGGCGGGCGGGAACGGCGGGACCCAGCACCGCCGTCGTGTCGGCCGTCGCCTGCGCGAGCGCCGCCGCGCGACCCGGTCCCTCGGGATCCGGAATCACGAGCCAGGCCCCTTCGCGATCGGCGCCGCTGAGCACATCGAGGTCGAGCCGGCGGCCGACCGCGCCGGGAGTGTCCGCCGCCAGCGCGAGCACGGCGAGCGACTGGGGGATCGGCCACCGCGCGAGCTCGGCCGCGTGGGCGATCGCCTCCGGGTCCTGGTCGTCTGAGTCGAGCAGCAGTGCGGACAGCCGCCGGCGCCGGCGCTCGCGCTCGCCCGCCTCGTCCGATTGCATCCGCAGGTAACCCTCGACGACATCGGTGCCGAGCTCGTCGGTGTAGACGAAGATCGCCTCGGCCAGCGCGATCACGACCTGCGTCGGCACCCCCGCCTGCGCGCCGAGCTCCGCCGCTCCGCGCCATGCCGCTCGCGTCCCCGTCCGCCATGCCGCGCGCAGCGCCTCGAGGCTGCGACCGGCTTGAAACTCGGCCTCGCCAAGCCGCCGCCAGGCCTCGCCGGTCTCGGCCGCCGGCTTTTCGCCGCGCTCGACCGCCTCCAGAAACGACTTCATCGCCTGCTGGATTCCGAGGCGGATCCCGACGCCTTCAGGCGCCCCAAGCACCTCGGCGTAGACGGGGTTCTCGGCGCGGACCGCGCTCACGATCCCCTCCACCAGGCCGCCGAGGATCGGCCGGACAGCCGCGACCGCGTCGGGCGGGATCGGGCCGTAGGTGAAGCTCTCCTCGGGGATTATCAAATTGTGACAAAGCAATCCCGAAAAGACGTTGCTCCAGGGCGTTTACGGTGCGGCTACATGAGCGTAGGGTTGCTCTCATGACAACAACGCGCCGCCGCAGCATCACCCAGACGCACGAGCGGATCGCCCAGCTCGGGTGGGACCCGTCCTACCACGAGCCCGCCGTCCGATACCCCACCCGCTACCGGTTCCCGAACAAGGCGAAGGACCCGATGAAGCACATCATGCGGGAGTACCTGCCGATGGAGCTCGAAAAGGACGAGCGGGTCTACGGCGGCCACGACGCTGCTGTGCGCGCCGACATGCCGGCGAAGGCGCACGAGCGGTGGCTGGAGATCCTCAAGGCGTTCATCCCGGTGACAAACTTCGCCGAGATCGGCGCCGGCCGCTGCATGTCAATGCTGATGAGCGCGGTCCCGAACAACGAGCTGCGCAACGGCTACCACGTCCAGTTCGTGGACGAGATCCGCCACACGGGCCTGCAGATGTCGCTCGCCCGCTGGTACGCCAAGAACACGCCCGATCCCGCCGGCTGGAACATCGGCCCGCAGGCGCTCGCCAACTCGGTGATGCTCAACCCGGGGCTGAACATGCTCAGCCACTTCATGGTCGGCGATCCGATCCAGTGCGCGTTCACGCTGCAGGTGGTCGCCGAGACCGCGTTCACGAACATCGTGTTCGTGGCCACTCCGGATGTGGCGGCGCGCAACGGCGACTTCACGCTGCCGACGACGTATCTGTCGGTGCAATCCGACGAGGCCCGGCACATCTCCAACGGCTACGCGACACTGCTGACCGTCCTCCAGGACGACCACAACGCGCCGCTGATCGAGCGCGATTTGCAGCAGGCGTTCTGGATCAACCACGCGTTCATCGACGTCTTCTCCGCGATCGTGATCGAGTACTTCTCGCGCGATCGCTCAGACCCCGAGTCGTTCCTGGACAAGTGGGACCGCTGGGTCCGCGACGACTGGCACCGCGCGTACATCATGAAGCTCGGCAAGCTCGGGCTCGACATCCCGCCGGACATCTTCGAGCGCGCACGCGAGCGGATCGTCGCCGGCATCCACCACCGCCACGCGATCTTCATGTTCGCGGCGTGGCCGTTCGCGAACTGGCGGATGGACCCGCTCGACGAGCGCGACTTCGAGTGGTTCGAGGACAAGTACCCGGGGTGGTACTCGCAGTACGGCGCGTTCTTCGAGGCCTATCGCCACGGGCTGTACCCAGACGCCAGCTTCATGCCGCTCGAGTTCATCAACCTCGCGCCGCCTTCATGCTGGACGTGCCAGGGGTTCTGCGTGTCCGAGACCGACCGCCGGCACCGCGTGGTCGATCAGCGCACGCGCTTCTACTGCTCGCCCGAGTGCGCGTGGATGGACGAGTCGAACCCGGGCCGGTACACCGGCGATCGGAACTTCTTCGATCGCTTCGACGGCTGGGAGGCCTCGGAGGTCGTGCGCAACCTCGGGTTCGTCCGCGCCGACGGCGTCACCACGATCGGGCAGCCGCACCTGGAGCCCGATCGGCGCTGGACGCTCGAGGACATCCGCAAGAACAACATCACGATCCGCAGCCCCAACATCCGGGTCGCGCGGGAGCTGGGGTTGCCGACCGGAGACCACTCCGACTGTGTCCCCGGCGACGGCTCCGTGCCGATCGAGCTGGCGGTCGCGGACCTCGCGACCGGAGCGCCGGTGTCGTGATGAAGGTCCGGTTCGAGCCGATTGGCGAAGAGATCGAGTGTGCGCCGGATGAGACCGTGCTCGATGCCGCCTTTCGCCAGGGGCTGAACCTCGTCTATGGCTGCCGCGAGGGACAGTGCTCGGCGTGCAAGTGCTTCCTGATGGAGGGCGAGGTCGCATTGAAGCGCTACTCGAACTTCGCGCTATCCGATTCGGAGCAGTCGGGCGGTTATTCGCTGATGTGCCGGGCGATGCCCGAGCAGGACCTGGTCGTCGAGCTGCTCCACTACGACCCGGATAACTACCGGCTCGAGCACGCAATCCGCGACGGCGAGGCGACCGTGGAGACCGTGCAGGAGCTCACGCACGACATCACGCGGCTCGTGCTGAGCGCGCCCGAATTCATGTTCACCGCCGGGCAGTTCGTCGACATCCACGTGCCCGGTGAAGCCGGCGTCAAACGTTCCTTCTCGATGGCCAACCTGCCCGGCGATGACCGGATCGAGCTGATGATCAAGCGCTACCGCGGCGGGAAGCTCTCGGGGATGCTCGAGGGGCAGATCAAGCCGGGCGACAAGATCGGCTACACCGGGCCGTACGGGTCGCTGCGGGCGCGCGACTCAGAGCACCCGATCCTGATGATCGCCGGCGGGTCGGGGATGGCGCCGATCCTGTCGCTGCTGCGCGCGTTCGCCGCGGCCGGGTGCCGGCGGCCGATCCGCTTCTTCTACGGGGCGCGCACCGGGGACGACCTCTTCGGAGTCGACGAGATCAACTCGGTGCAGCTGAAAGATTTCGAGTTCCGCCCGATCGTCGGCGGGTTCGTGCACGAGGCCGTCGACGCGTTCCTAGCCGAGGGCTCGTACGCGGCGCCGGACGTCTACATGTGCGGACCGCCGCCGATGGTCGAGGCCGCCGAGGCGATGCTGATCGAGACACACAAGCTCGACGAGCAGCGGATCTACATCGACAAGTTCACGACCGCGGCGGACGCGACGCCGTCGGACGAGGGCGCCGCCGTGGGTGCTCCCCCGGTAAAGAAGGTCGACTCGGCCGCCGCCCCGGCAGGCGATGAGTCAGAGCGCCAGTTCTCCTGGTATCGGCCGCGCAAGCGCCGGGCGACGCTGTACGAAGACGTCACGATCGACACCCAGCCGTCCATCCACCGGCATCTGACCCGCGGCTGGCCGGTCAGCTTCGAGGACGGGCGCGGCACCTGGAACGCCGCCTCGACCGCGCTGCGGTCCGCCGACTGGTTCGAATTCCGCGACCCCGGCGAACAGTGGGAGCGGCCGTTCTACCAGCGCGGCACCGCCGTCGAGCAGCAGATCGAGGGGGCGCTGCGCTCCGCCGTCTCCGAGGGTCTGCTGGCGGATTTCAGCAGCGAATGGGTCGAGTTCCTCCGCGGTTTCCTGCAGATCCCCGCCTATGTGGAGCACGGTCTTTGGTTCGCGACCGCGACAGCGGCGCGCGACTGCCTGTCGGACTCGGTCACCTCATGCGTCTGCTTGCAGGCGGCGATGAAGCAGCGCTCAGCGCAGGCGATCGTGCTGTACGCGATGGACCTCGAGCAGGAGTTCGGCGTCGAGTTCCCGATCGATGCCGCGCGCGACTCGTTCCTGCAAGACGGGCCATGGCAGCCGACCCGGGCCTACCTCGAGCGGCTCGGCGCGACCAGCGACTGGGGCGAGGTGGTGATCGCCGCGAACCTGTGCTTCGAGCCGATCGTCGGCACGCTGATCAGGCGCGAGCTCGGGACCCGCGCCGCCGCCGCCAACGGCGACACCGTCACGCCGGTGCTCGCGCGGGTAGCGACGCAGGAGTGGGAGTGGACGCGCGCGTGGACGATCGAGCTGATCCGGTTCCTCTGCGACGACGCCGAGCACGGTGCCGCGAACCGCGAGCTGATCGGCGAGTGGGTCCGCGACTGGCTGCCCCAGGCGGTCGAGGCAGGCCTAGCGCTCGTGCCGCTGGCGCAGGCGGTCCCACAGGCCATCGACACCGAGCTGGCGCTCGCGCGCGTGCGCGCGTATGCGGGCGAGATGCTTGAGGCGGCGGGCCTGCCTGAGCTGTGCGAGCTCGTCGGGCATGAGCCCGCGGAGCCGGTCGAGGCCCCGGTCGCAACGGTGCGGCGCATCCGCAAGGCAGTCCGGCGCCGCGCGCCCGTCGCCGACACGGAGCTCGTAAATGGCGGCGAGCCGCCGCCACCGGCCGGCGACGGGACGTACGACTTCGTCGGAATCGTGATGGCCAAGAGCGCCGAGGGCGACGCGGTCGCCGCGATCCTGTCCGAGCGCGACGACATCGAGGTGATCGAACAGCAGGCGTTCTGGGATATACGCGCGAAGGACCGGCTCGTGATCCCATACGACGAGGTGTCGGAGCAGCTCGGCTACGAGATCGACGCGTACTCGATCCAGCACGAGATGTCTACCCACTACGGCCGGATGGTCGCCGCCGACGAGGCGCTGATGCTGTTCAGCGACCCGACCGAGGCAATGGAGTACTTGATGTCATGAGCGCCGTCGAGCGGGCAGTCAGGCGCGGCGGCGTCCGCGTCGCACAGATGGATCGTTTCCCCGCCGGCCATCTCGCGCTCGTGCGCGTGATCGAGCGCGCGATCCCGGGATTGTTCGACGCGGCCGCCGCGGCCGGCCTCGACGCGGTGTTCGCGCTCCAGATCAGCCACCCGCGCGGGCGCAAGCCGGACACGCTGACGCTGACGGTCCGCGACGGGCGGCTGACAGTCACGCGCGGCGCTCCTGCGGCCCCCGGCGCGACCGTCACGATCGGCGCCGACGACATGGTGCTTCTGGTGACCGGTGGTACCGGCTGGCCGACGCTGCTCGCCGGCGGGCGACTCGAACTCTCAGGGCGATCCCTTCCTGGCGCTCCGCTTCCCGCGACTGTTTGCGCTGCCGGCAGCGCCCGGGAGGCCGCTGATACTGCGCCGGAGCTCGTGATCGCAGCGCTCCGGCCCGTCGGGCGCCTGGCACGCGTCGGCGCGTGCGTGGGGGCGCTGTCACTCGCTCTGGCGGCGAGTGCGGGGGGCGCTCGCCCGGTCGTCGGTCCGGCGCTGGGCGTCGGCGAGATGACTGCCATTTTCGCCCAGCCCAGCTACGCGCAGGGACAGACCGCGCAGCTACGCGTCGTCGCGAACGCCGACCGGCTCACGGTGCAGCCGATCTCGGCGCTGCCAGCCGCCGCGAATCCGCTCGTCTCGATCTTCGGCGATCGGCCCGTCGGCCCCGCACGGACGATCGCCTGGCACCCTGGTGCCGGCATTGTCGGCGTTCACATCGGGCGGTGGCCGAGTGGGGTCTACTTCGTTCGCGTGCGGAGCAGTGAGGGGACCGCCGTTGCCCCGGTCGTCTTGCGCCCGGCCGAGCTCGGCATCGCACATGTCGCGGTGGTCGTCCCGACCTTCAGCTGGCAGGCGTACAACCGTCGGGACGGCGACACCTGGTATGCGTGCACGTGCGTGCACACGGTCGACCTGACGCGGCCATACCTGGACTCGGGTGTTCCATACAACTTCAAGTACTACGACCGAGACTTCCTGGCATGGCTCGCTCGGAGTCACCAGCAGGCCGACGTGATCGCCGACGAGGACCTGAACCGGTTCGCAAGCGGCGCTCAGCTTCGCCGTATGTACAGGATGATCGTGTTCGAGGGCCACGGTGAATACGTCACAAGCCACATGTTCGAGATCACCGAGCAGTACAGGAATCTGGGCGGGCACCTCGCGTTCCTCTCCGCGAATCAGTTCTTCCGCGACGTGGCTGTCACCGGCCGCTCGATGACGCTGATCGGGCGCTTCAGGGACTTGGGCAGACCGGAGGCAGCGCTGATCGGCGCGCAATACATCGACTGGAACCGGAACCTCTATCCGGACCAGCAGTACGTCGTTCGCGGCGCGAAGCAGGTGCCGTGGCTATTCGCCGGCACCGGGCTCCGCAACGGCAGCCAGATCCGGAGAAACTTCGGCGTCGAGATCGACGGCCTCGCCCCGTCGTCTCCGCCCCATACGGTCGTCGTCGCCGACATCCGGGACATCTTCGGAGGCGAGACCGCACAGATGACGTACTACACGACCCGGGCCGGGGCGGAGGTGTTCGACGCCGGAACGATCAACTTCGGTGGCTCCGCGCTTGTCGCGGACGTGTCGAAAATGCTCTCGAATCTGTGGGCGCGCATGGCGCCGCGCTAGCCGGCGACCCGTTCGAGGCGCCCGTGCCGCTGCGCCGCCGCGACGCCTGAACCGAAGCTGACGGGCACGCCCGCCGCGTCGAGCGCGAGCTCGGTGCCCGCGAGCGTGGCGAGCACCTCAAGCAGGTTGAGCGAGCCGAGGTGGCCGATCCGGAACACGCGACCTGCCAGGCGGCCCAGCCCAGCCCCCAGCGATAGGTTGAGCTCGCGTGCGGCTGCGATCACCTCCGTGGCGTCGGCGCCATCGGGCATCAGCACCGCGGTCGCGGTATTCGACCGCTCGGCCGCATCGCGGCACAGGAGCTCGAGGTCCCACTCTGCGACGCCCGCGCGGACGCACCCAGCGAGTTCCGCGTGGCGGGCGTAAACGTTCTCGAGTCCTTCCTCATCGAGCATCCTCAACGCCTCGCGCAGACCGAACAGCAGCAGCGTCGCGGGCGTGTACGGGAAGTAACCCGACTTCATCAGCTCTAGCACCGGCCGCCAGTCGAGGAAGTAGCGCGGCGCGTCGGCGCTTTCGGACGCGGCGAGTGCGCGCTCGCCGATCGCGAGGATCCCCATCCCCGGCGGCAGCATCAGCCCCTTCTGCGAGCCGGTCAGCGCGACGTCGACCCGCCAGGCGTCGAATTGGAACTCGATGCTCGCGAGGCTCGAGACGGCGTCGACGAACAGCAGCGCGGGGTGGTCGGCGTCGTCGAGCGCGCTCCGGACGGCCGCGATCGAGCTTGTGACGCCGGTGGACGTCTCATTGTGGACGGCGAGCACCGCCCTGATCGCGCGCTGCGAGTCTGCCGCCAGCGCCTCGGCGAGCGTGTCGACCGGCACTCCCCTGCCCCACTCGACCGGCAGCTCCTCGACGTCCATTCCCAGGCCGCGCGCGCAGTCGCAGTACATGTGGCTGAAGTGACCCAGGTCGAACCCGAGCACCTTGTCGCCAGGGCTGAGCGTGTTCGCGAGCGACGCTTCCCAGGCGGCGGTCCCAGATCCAGGGAGGATCACGATCGCCGCCGCGCCCGACCCGAACACGCCACGCAGCCGCTCGATGACCTCGGCCGTGACCGGCGGCAGCTCCGGGCCGCGGTGGTCGATCACCGCTCGGTCCATCGCTTGGCGCACCCGCTCGGGCACGTTCGTCGGCCCGGGGACCTGAAGGAAGTGGCGGCCTGACATGGCCGCGGAGTCTAGGAGGTGGGCACAGGCCTGGCCGCCGGCCGACGCGCAACCTCAATGTTGCCCGCCGCAAGCGCGCCGCCGGGACAGTCGGCGCACTCGACCTTGCGGCGTGGGTTGACGATCCCGACCGCGGCGGTCAAGCCGCCGAGCACCGCGAGCAGCGCCGCGATCAGCATCCCAAGCCGGAACGCGTGCACGGACGCGTCGACGAGGTCGCGCCGAACGATCGGCCGTTGCGGCAACGGAACACCGGCGGTGTCGATCACGAGCGGCTTGGTCCGCGCGCGTTGGACGAGCGCGTGCGCCGGCGCACCGAGGTGCTGCTGGGTGACGTCCTGGTTCAGCCGCGTCTGGAAGCTCCCGGTGATCACCGCGCCGAGCGCGGCGATCGCCAGCAGACCAGCGATCCGGGAGACCATGTTGTTGATTCCGCTCGCGACGCCGGCATGCTCCGGCTCGACCGCGGCGAGCACCGCCGCCGTCAACGGCGCGACTGTCGCGGATAGCCCGAGGCCGAACACGAGGATGCCCGGGAGCACCTGACTCGCGTAGTTGGCATCGGGACCGATGCGCACGAGCAACAGCAGCCCGGCGCCCGCAAGCACCGGTCCGACTGCCATGAACAGGCGCGGACCGAGCCGGTCCGCGAGTGCCCCGAAACGCTTGGACAGCGAGAACATGATCACCGTGATCGGCATCAGCGCCAGCCCGGACTGGAACGCTGTGTAGCCACCAACCTGTTGCAGGAACAGCACGATGAAGAAGGTCGAAACGCCGAGGCCCGCGTACAGGGTCAGCGTCGTCAGGTTCCCGACACTGAAGTTGCGCGACTTGAACAGCTCAAGCGGCAGCATCGGCTCTCGCTCGCGCCGCTCAACCACGACGAATGCGACCAGGAACACGATCCCGGCGACGAGCGGAATCGCGACGCGCGCGTTCCCCCACCCGTACTGGGGCTGTTCGATCAGCGCGAACACCGGTCCTGCGAGCCCGAGCGCGACCAGCACCACGCCGAGCCAATCGACGTGGCCCGGGCGCCGAGCGTCGCCCGGCAACGTGCGAACCAGATACAAGGTGATCACGACCGGGACGACGTTGATCGCGAACACCCACCGCCACGATGCGACAGTCACCAGCGCCCCTCCGCCCAGCGGACCGATCACGGTCGCGATCCCGGTCCAGGCAGTCCACGTCCCGATTGCGGCCGCGCGCTCGTGATTGGCGAACGTGTCCATGATCAGCGCGAGCGTGCTCGGCACGAGCAGCGCGCCCGCGACCCCCTGGAACGCGCGTGCCGCGACCAGCACGCCGCTCGACGGTGCGGCCGCACACAGCAACGAGCACACGCCGAACGACGCGGTCCCGATCATGAACACACGTCGGCGCCCGAACAAGTCGCCGAGCGAACCGCCGACGAGCAACAGCGCCGACAGCGTCAGCAGGTACGCCTCGACGACCCACTGCTGCTCGGCGAGGCCGCCGTGCAGCGAGCGCCGGATCGCCGGGAGCGCCACGTTGACGATCGTCCCGTCCAAAAACACGATCCCCGATCCGAGGATCGCCGCGACGATCACCGTGCGTTTACGAGCGGCGTCGCTCACCAGGCGCCCTGCGTGAGCACGGAGTTCGGCTCATAACCAGAGAAGCTGACGCTCCGGTCGAACGGCAACCCGCGCTTGACGACGACGCAGTAGGTCCGCGTTCGATCGGAGCTCCGGACGCACACGCGGTAGACGCTACCCGGCTGGATCGGATACGCGCTGACGGCGGCGAGGTTGCGGCGGAACTCGGCCGGGGCGCGATCTCCGATGTACGCCTGCGCGCGCGAGATCGCGTCCGCCATCGCACGGTCGTTGGCGACCACGGTCGGGCGGTGAGCCAGGCCGACGGCGAGGATCACCGCCGTCACCGCCGCAAGCGCCGCGGTACCCGCGTAGTCGCGCGCGACGATCGACGGCAAATCTGGGCGGCGGCGTCGCAGCAGCGCCCCCAGCGGCCGCGATCCAAACAGCACCGCGAGCAGGTTCAGCGCGCCGCCGATCAGGATCGACCCGAACACGGTCTGCGAGTTGCCCGCCGGCGGCAGCAGGTGCCCGATGACGCCGTCGGCAACCGTCAGCGCGATGAACGCGGGCCACATCCAGGCGCCACGCCTCCGCCACCGAAGGCGTGCGATACCGCCATAGACCATGCGTCCAATCGTAATCCCGAGCCTCCGGTGGGCCCATCTCCGCGGCCGATCAGTCAGGTAAGCTCGCTCTGCGACCCCAAGGGCCGCCCGGAGATCCCGGTGCGACCTTTGACAATCCGGGCCCGGACGGAGACCCCGATCCGGCCCGCGGAGGAAAGGGAAACAAGCAGAGATGGCTACCGATATGGCTCGTTCGTCCGCTCCGGACGCGGTCGGCGAGCACCTCCAGCTCGAGGATCGGATCTGGCTCCTACGGGCGATGCTGTTGATGCGCGGTCTCGAGGAGCGCGCGATGAGCCTGTACCGCCAGGGCAAGGTCCCCGGCTCGTTCTACGACGGCTTCGGCCAAGAGGCCGTATCCGCAGGCCCAGCGTTCGCGATGGCGCCCGCGGACCGGCTGTGCATCTTGCACCGCGACCTCGCGGCGCACATCGTCCGCGGCGTTACGCCCGAACGGATCCTCGCCCAGTACATGGGACGCGCCGCCGGCATCACCGCCGGACGCGACGGCAACGTGCACTTCGGCGACTGGAAGCTCGGCTGCGTCGGGATGGTCTCGATGCTCCCCGACATGATGCTGGTCGCCACCGGGATGGCGATGGCGTTCAAGCTCCGCGGCGAGCAGCGCTGCGCGCTCACCTGGTTCGGCGATGGGTCGACCTCCCGCGGCGACTTCCACGAGGCGATGAACTGGGCCGGCGTGCAGAAGCTCCCGGTGATCTTCATCCTCGAGAACAACCAGTACGCGTACTCGACGCCGCTCGACAAGCAGTTCGCGGTCGACCCGGTGCAGCGCGCGGAGGCGTACGGGTTCGTCGGCGTGACCGTCGACGGCAACGACGTCGAGGCGATGTTCGAAGCCACGCGCGCCGCGCGGGAGCGCGGGCTGGCAGGCCAAGGCCCGACTCTGATCGAGGCCGTGACGATGCGGATGCACGGCCACGCCGCCCACGACGACATGAAGTACGTGCCGTCAGAGCTCGTCGAGGAGTGGCGCCGACGCGACCCGATCGACCGCCAAGAAGCGCGGCTGCGCGAGCTCGGCGCCGACGTCGACGGGCTGCGGGCGGCGGTCGCCGCCGAGATCGACCGCGCCGCGGAGGAGGCACTCGGCTCGCCGATGCCCGACCCGGACACCGCCGTTGACGGGCTGTTCTGCGAGGGCGACGCCGAGGTGCTCGGCGATGGCCAGGCGCCTTGGAGCGGCTTCCAGTCATGACTACGCTCACCTATCTCCAGGCGATCTCCTCCGCGCTCCGCGACGAGCTTCGCGAGGACGAGCGCGTGCTCGTTATGGGCGAAGACATCGGCGTGTTCGGCGGCGCGTTCAAGGTCACCGACGGCTTCGTCGACGAGTTCGGGCCCGACCGGGTGATGGACACACCGCTGGCGGAGTCGGCGATCATCGGCTGCGCGGTCGGCGCGGCCGTCGTCGGGATGCGGCCGGTCTGCGAGATGCAGTTCTCCGATTTCATCTCGTGCGGCTTCGACCAGCTCGTCAACGTCGCCGGCAAGATGCATTACCGCCAAGGGCTGGCGGTGCCGATCACCGTGCGGCTGCCGAGTGGCGGCGGGTTCAGCGGCGGGCCGTTCCACTCGCAGAACCCGGAGGCCTGGTTCATGCACTCGCCCGGGATCAAGGTGGTTGCACCATCGACCGCCGAGGACGCGAAGGGGCTGTTGCACAGCGCGATCCGCGATCCCAATCCGGTCTGCTACATGGAGCACAAGCACCTGTATCGCCGCGTCAAGGGCGAGGTGCCCGAGGGTGTCTACGAGACGCCATTCCGCGCGCGGGTCGCGCAGCCGGGCTCAGATCTCGTCGTGATCGCGTACGGAGCGATGGTGCACGTCGCGCTCGAGGCGGTCGCTGACGGACTCGACGGCGCCTCGGTCGAGGTGCTCGATCTGCGGTCGTTGGTGCCCTTGGACGAGGACGCGATTCTCGATTCCGTCGCGCGCTGCTCGAAGGTGGTGATCGTCGACGAGGCGAACAGCACGTGCGCCGCCGGCGCCCAAGTAGCAGCGGTGATCGCCGAGAAGGGATTCGAGGATCTCGACGGGCCGGTCGTGCGGGTCGCGACGCCCGATGTTCCGATTCCGTTTTCGCCGCCGCTCGAGCAGGCGGTACTTCCCGGCGTCGACCGCGTGAGGGAGGCATGCCGTGAGCTCCTCGAGTACTGACACGAAGCTGGTCGACGTGACGATGCCGCAGATGGGCGTCTCGGTTGCCGAGGGCACGGTCGTCGCATGGCGCGCCGGCGTCGGCGACCCGATCAAGGCCGAGGAGACGATCTGCGAGATCTCGACCGACAAGATCGATACCGAGGTCCCCTCGCCGGCAACCGGCGTGGTCGCCGAGATCCTCGTCGATGTGGAGCAGACGGTCGAGGTCGGGGTCGTACTGGCGCGAATCGCAGTGGAATCGCTCGACGGCGAAGCTGCGTCCGCGCCGGGGCCCACCCCGGCCGAATCCGCGCCGGCGGCCGAACCGCAGCCCTCGCGCCCTGCGGCGGCGGGCGAACCGCCGCCCTCGCGCCCCGCGGCGCCGGCCCCACCCTCGCCCCGGGCGAACGGCAACGGGCGCCGCTACTCGCCGGTCGTCCAGCGGATCGCCGCGGAGCACGGCATCGATCTGAGCACGATCGCCGGCACCGGTCGCGGTGGCCGCATCCGCAAGCAGGACGTGCTCGCAGCGCTCGAGTCCGGGAGCGCGCCGGACACCGCATCCGGGAGTGCGCCTTCGGACGCCCCGCTACATATCGAAAGCCCGTATCGCCCCGAGCCCACAGCGGAGCCGGCCGGGCGCCTGCCGCGGGTCCGTCGCCAGATCGGCGAGCACATGAAGCGCTCGCTCGACACAGCCGCGCACTGCACCACGTGGATCGAGGTCGACATGACCCGGATCGAGGCCGCGCGGCAGCGGTTCGGGTTCACGGCGCTGCCGTTCGTCGCGCGGGCGGCGATCGCCGCGCTGCGCGAGTACCCCTCGCTGAACGCGTGGCTCGAGGGCGAGCGCTACACGCGCCACGAGGGGGTCAACCTCGGGATCGCGGTGTCGCTGGGCGAGGACGGGTTGATCGTGCCGGTGCTCGAGCGCGCGCACGAGCTGTCGGTCGAGGGCCTCGCGACGCAGATCCGCGACCTCGCCCGTCGCGCTCGCGCCGGCGCCTTGAAGCCCGACGAGGTCCGCGGCGGCACGTTCACGATCACGAACCCGGGCCAGTACGGCTCGATCATGGCGACGCCGATCATCAACCAGCCGCAGGTGGCGATCCTCGATCTCGAGGCGATCGTGAAACGGCCGGTCGTGGTCACCGATGCCGAGGGGACCGACTCGATCGCGATCCGCGCGATGACGATCCTCGGCCTGAGCTGGGACCACCGAGCGCTCGACGGCGCCGAAGCCGCGCAGTTCCTGGCCACGGTCAAGCGGCACCTAGAGGGCTGGACCGGGGCCTAGGTCGAGGGGCGCCTAGAGGCTGGACCCGGGCCTAAACCGGTACCGGAGTTGCCGGCGCTGGCTTGCGCGGCGCCGGCAGCGCCGCCACCGTCACGTGTCCGCCACCCTTCGGCGCCATCACGATCCCGCGACGGACCGGCGGTGAGAGCCGCTCGCTGAGGGGCAGGAGCTCAAATCGGGTGAGGATTGCGCCGACCACGACCTTCATCTCGAGCTGCGCCAGCGCCGCACCGAGGCAGCGGTGGGCACCCCCGCCGAACGGCAGGAAGCTGTAATCGGGCGTCGGCTCGAGAAATCGCTCGGGCCTGAAGCGGTCCGGCTCGGAGTACACCGCGGGGTCGAGGTGCACCCCCCACGCGTTGACGATGATCACGTGCTCGGGCCCGATCGTGTAGCCGTCGACCTCGAGCGGCTCGAGCGGATGGCGCGCCGCCGCCACCGATACCGGCGCACGGATGCGCAGAATCTCCTTGACGAGCGCGTCGAGGTAGTGCTGATCGCCGGCCAGTGCCGCTTCACGGGCGCGCGCTTGAACCGAGCGGTTGTGTGCGAGCAACTCGGCGGCCCAGGCGAGTGCCGTCGCGGTCGTCTCGTGGCCCGCGGCGATCAGCGTGTTGAGCTCGTGCCGCAGGTCGCGGTCGGGCAGCGGCCGACCGTCCTCGTCGCGCGCGAGGACCATCATCGCGAGGATGTCCTCGCGGGCCTCGAGATTCGGGTCCGCGCGGGTGGATGCAATCTGCTCGTCGAGCATCGAATCGAGCGCGTCGCGCCTGCGCCAGTAGAAGTGCTCGGCGAGATAGTTGTACTTCGAGCGCTGCTGCGCCTTCGGGTAGTACATCGCGATCGCTTGCCCCGGCAGCCCGATGACCGAGTCGAACCAGCTTCGATAACGGTCGCGCAGCGCCTGGTCGGAGACACCGAGGACCGCGTCGAGAATCACGTCCAATGTCAGTCGCTGCGCGACCTTGAGCAGAGTGACTTCGGCTCCGGGGCTCCACGTGTCGAGCTCGCCCGTGACCAGCCGCTCCATCAACCGAGCGTATGCCCGCACGCGCTCTCCGTGGAACGGCGGCGAGAGCAGCTTGCGCCGCACCAGGTGCTCCTCGGGCTCGAGCAACAGCAGCGACCGATCGCCGAGGGCCTCGCGCAGCAGGTCGTTGGCATGGCGCTTGCGCAGGGGATCACCGGTCAGCAGCCGCCGGATCACGTCACGGTCCTTGGTTACGACGCTCCTCGGAAGCCCGCCGATCTTCACCCCGAAGCTCGGCCCGTAGCGCCCGTGCGCCCATTCGGTGAACTCGCGGTACCGGTGCGCCCAGAGGTACGCCTGCGCTGCTGAGGGCAGTGGCGGCCCAGGCGGCAACTCGGCCATGGTCGGAGTCTACGATTCAGCTATGGACTTGTGGGTGTGCCACCTCGGGACGGTCGAGTACCGAGAGGCACTCGTGCTCCAGGAGCGCCTCCGCGCCGCCCGCCAGCAGGAGCTGATCCCCGACGTGATGCTGCTGCTCGAACACTGGCCGGTGTACACGCGCGGTCGCCGCTCGGCGCCGGGGGAGCTGCCGATGGGCGAGGAGTGGTACCGGATGCAGGGGATCGAGATCGTCGACACCGACCGGGGCGGCAAGGTCACCTACCACGGGCCTGGCCAGCTGGTCGGCTACCCGATCGTCGGCGTCGACGACGTCGTCGCATACGTGCGGACCCTGGAGAGCGCTCTGGTCGTAGCGCTCGGTGAGGAGGGCGTCGTCGCCCGTGCCCGCCCCGAGGACGGACCGGACTTCACGGGCGTGTGGGTCGGCGAGCGCAAGATCGCCTCGCTCGGCGTTCATGTGGCGCGCGGGGTCACCACACACGGCTTCGCGGTCAACGTCGAGAACGACCTACAGCCGTTCTCCTGGGTCGTGCCGTGCGGCCTCGACGGCGTCCAGATGACCTCACTGATCAAGGAGACGCGCCGCCTCGCCGGCCAGATGCCGTGCTTCCGCAAGCGCGTCGCGTTCGCGGTCGCCCAGGCGCTCGGCCGCCGCCAGCGGCTGATCTCGCTCGCCCGGCTCGAGCGGGCGATCGGATCGGCGGCACCCGCTACACCCCGCGCGCCTGCAGCTGCCTGATCACCGTCGCGACCACACGGGCGCGCGTGCGCGGGTCCTTGGCCTGCCGGTAGGTGACGCGCATCGGTAGCCAGTCGTCGTCGATCAGCCGCTGGTCGTTGCCGATATCGCGCTCGAACTTGATCCGGGAGCGGTGGGCCTTGAACCCGTCCGCGTTGAGAACAACCTTCGCGCCGGGCCACTGGAAGTCCGGCTGGACCGGGGGGCCGCCGTCGCTGAGAACGATCCAGCGATTCTTCAGCGGCGCCGGCGCGCCGGCCTCCCGCAAACCGTTGCGCAGGTCCTGCTCGAAGTCGTTCATCACCACACCGCGGTCGTACTCGTATGAATCGAGTAGCTCCCGGAGGCGCTTGGCGGCGACAGTGCCGCGGTTATGCGTGATCTGCTCGTCGAGCGCCCGTGTGTCGAGCACTCCCTGAACCTCGGCTTCTCCGATCAGGCGCTCGAGGTCGTCGCGGGAAAGCAGACCGGCACAGTCGAAGATCGTGCGCGCGACGGTCGTCACGGGGATGCCGTCGACGACCGTGACGTCGTGCGGCCTCAGTGTCCTTGAGCGGTGGACGTCGATCCCGCGAGGCTTGGGGTTTCTCGGATAGGGGACGACGACATCGATCCTCGAACGCCGGCGGCCGCGGATGCCGTGAAACCGCGCGGCCTCCCGCGCCGCGAGCGCGGCACCGTCGCCGCACGCGAGGACCGCCGCGCGCCACCGGCCCTTCGGGCGGAGCATCGAAGGATGGACGACCGAAACGACACGCGGATACAGGCGGAACCATCGCCCCGCCGCGATGCGGCTCCGCGCCGTCGAAGCCGGAACGCCGAGTGCGCGCAGTTCCTCGGGCGAGATGACCCCGTGCTTTGCGGAACGGCCGTGACGCGCAGCGTCCGGTATTTCGTCGGCAGACGTCACGGTCAAGACTTTGGACGAGATCGCGTGACATATGTGTGGCGGGGCGTGTCAACTCTCGCGCTAGCCTGTAAGTAATGGCTGCAACGCGCTCTCGATCCAATCCTGGGGGCGGGGACGTGCTCTCGATTCTCGGCGCCGACGTGCAGCCCCATCGTGCGCGGAAGCCGCCGTGGTTCAAGGTGCCCGCCCCGGGTGGTCAAAGGTACCGCGAGCTCCAGCAGCTGATCGAACGCGAGAACCTGCACACCGTCTGCCAGGAGGCCGCGTGCCCGAACATCGGCGAGTGCTGGCAGCGCGGCACGGCCACGTTCATGATCCTCGGCGACACGTGCACGCGCCGCTGTGGCTTCTGCAACGTCAAAACGGGCACGCCGACGTGGAACGACCCGCTCGAGCCGGCGCGCGTGGCGCGATCGGTGGCGCGGATGGGTCTCAGGCACGCCGTGATCACGAGCGTCGACCGCGACGATCTTCCCGACTACGGCGCGCACGCGTTCGTCGGCGTGATCAGGCAGATCCGAAGGCAGGCGCCGAAGTGCAAAATTGAGGTGCTCACACCTGATTTCCGGGGTGTGGAGATGCCGCTCGCGAAGGTGATCGCCGAGCGGCCGGACGTCTTCAACCACAACGTCGAGGTCGTTCCGCGGCTGTATCCGGTGGCCCGTCGCGGGTCAACCTTCGAGCGTTCGTGCCGCGTGCTTCACAATGCCAAGGAGATGGGCGGCGACGACATTACGACGAAGTCCGGATTGATGGTCGGCCTCGGCGAGAATCACGAGGAGATGGTCGACGCGCTCGGCACGCTGCGCGACAACCACGTCCAGGTGATCACGATCGGCCAGTACCTGCGCCCCACCGAGAACCATCTCCCGATCGTCCGCTACTGGCACCCCGACGAGTTCAAGGCGCTGGAAACCGCCGCGTACGAGCTCGGGTTCGAGCATGTGGCGGCGGGACCGCTCGTCCGTAGCAGCTACCACGCCGATCAGCACGTTCCCCAGGCGGAGCCGGGCGTTGGCCCGCTCGCCGAGGCGGTGGGCGCTGACCGCGGTCGAGCGGTGGCGCATGAGACCGCGGTCGGCGCAGAGTCGCCGGCGCCGTATCGCCCTGATCCTGCTGGTCGCGGTTGCCGTCGCGCTGCTCGTCGCGCCGGCCGCGCTCGCCGCGGGTGGCGGCGGGTCCGCGGGCTTCGGCGGCGGTGGCGGAGGCGGCGGCGGTGGCGGCGGCGGCGGCGGAAAGGGCTTCTTCATCTACATCATCCTGCGCGCGATCGTCGACCTGATCATCTTCAGCCACGGCGCCACCCGGTGGATCGTGATCGGGCTGATCGTGGCGGCGGTGCTGTTCTTCTGGCTCGGGCCGAAGATCCAGCGCTGGCGCGCCGCGCAGGAGAGCCAGGGCCACGCCGCGCGGCGCGAGACCGCCAAGCGCCAGCGGCGCACCGAGCTCGCCGCGGCCGAGGCCGCCGACGAGGATCCGATGTTCGCGCCCGACAACGTCCGCGCCGCCGCGGCGCGACTGTACAACGAGGTTCAGGTCGCGTGGGACCAGCGCGACCGGGTCAAGCTCCGCAGGGTCGTCGCGCCTGAGCTGCTGGCCGAGTGGGAACGCCGGCTAGACGACCTCGACCGCCGGGGCTGGCACAACCGCGTGCAAGTGATCGGTGAGCCGCAGGTCGAGTACGTCGGCCTGAAGCGGACCGGCAGCGCAAGCGACTACGTCACCGTGCGGATCGAAGCGAAGCTCCGCGACTACGTGGAAGACACGTATGGGAACCACATCAAGCGCACGGGCCACGTGACCGAGACCGTCCGCACGCGCGAGTTCTGGACGCTGAGCAAGCGCGCGGGACACTGGATCCTGCAGTCGATCGAGCAGGGCGCCGAGGGCTCGCACGCCCTCAATGACGAGCTCGTCGCGACGCCTTGGGGCGACGAGCAGTCGCTGAAGGACGAGGCGCTCGTCGAGCAGGCGGTCGGCGATGCGGTGCCCGAAGGCACCAAGATCGCCGAGGTCGCAGACCTCGACTTCGACGGCGACGCTCACGCGGCCGCGAACGACCTGAGTCTCGCCGACGGCCGGTTCGCGCCCGACGTGCTCGAGATCGCCGCGCGCCGCGCGGTTGCTGCCTGGGCGCGCGCGATCGACGGCTCCGACGCGGAACTCCGACGGATCGCGACCCCGCAGGCAACGAACGACATGCTTCACCCCGGCGATCCGAGCCTCCGCACACGGCTCGTCGTCCGCGGGCCACAGGTCTCCAAGATCCGGATCACCCATCTCGACGCCGGAGCCGAGCCCCCAACGATGTCGATCGAGGTCGAGATCAAGGGCCGGCGGTACATCGAGAACCGCGACACGACCCAGGTGATCGCGGGTAACGCGTCGCGGGCGACCGCCTTCACAGAGCACTGGACACTGGCCCTGAACGGCGACGCCGCCGAGCCGTGGCGGATCGTCGCGGTCGGCACCCCCCTCGCAACCGCCTGACCCGACCGGCGGCGCGGCGCGGCCGCCGGCGCCTGGGTGGCCAACTAACCTGCCCGTGCCGTGATCCCGATCAAGGACAACATCCCGACCGATCGGTTCCCGTTCGTGACGCTCGGGCTGATCGTGGCGAACTTCGTTGTCTACATCCTTGCGATCCGCCACGGCGGCTCGTTCTTCAGCGGCCCCAGCGAGACCGAGGTGTTCAAGTACGGCGCGATCCCGTATGCCGTCCTCCACCCAGGGGTCCACTGCGCGATCGTCGCGCCGGCGATCAACCCGGCGAAAATCGAGACGCTGTGCAACACGCACCTGCTCAACCAAAGTCACGTCGGCGCGCAGAACCTGCTGCCGAGCTGGGAGACGATCTTCACGGGCATGTTCATGCACGCGTCGATCCTCCACATCGGCGGCAACATGATCTTCTTGTGGATCTTCGGCAACAACGTCGAGGACGCAATGGGGCCCGTCAAGTACCTGATCTTCTACCTTCTCGGCGGGCTTGCGGCGTTCGGGCTGCAACTCGCCGTCGGTCCGCATTCGACCGTTCCGACACTCGGCGCGTCCGGCGCGATCGCGGCCGTGCTCGGCGGCTACATCGTCCTGTTCCCGCGCGCGCGTGTGATCACGTTCGTGTTCATCGTGTTCTTCTTCACGGTGGTCGAGCTACCGGCGTGGGTGCTGCTCGGGGTGTGGTTCGCCGAGCAGGCGATCTTCGGGGCGACGGGGCTGACCACCGGTGGCGGCTCGAGCGGCGGCGTGGCTTACTTCGCCCACGTGGGCGGGTTCATCTTTGGCTTGGTCGCGATCAACCTGTTCGCGCACAGGCGAAAGGCGGCATACCGATGAGGATCGCGGTCCTCACGATCGCGGTCGTGTTCATCGCACTGCTCGCCGCGCTGACGGTGCTCGACTTCGTCAACAACGGCGTCACCGGGACCGGCGTGGTCGCGATCTTCATCTTGGTGCTGTTCGTCGTTGGCATCGTCGGGGCCTTGCGGCATCCTCCAGCCGAGTGAGCTCGAGCTATGACCTCCGGGTCCTGCAAGAGGCGCGCCGCTACCGCTCCCTCCGCGTGGAGCGCGAGCGTCAAGCGCGGCGGGCACGACGCAGGCGCCGCGCAAAACTGACCGGCGTCGCACTCGGGGCGCTGCTCGCGGCACTGCTCGTCGTGCTGGCGGCGTCCGCATCGTCACCGTCGACGCCGCATCGGACCGCAAGCGCGACCGGCAGCCGCGCGCCGGCACCGGCTCGGGGAACCAGCACGAAACCGGTGTACGGAGTCACTCCCGCGCGCCACCTGATCAACGCCCACTTCAAGCTGCCGCTTCGCAGCGGCCTGCTGTTCGACGTCCGCACGGGGAGGGTGTTGTGGTCACGCAACCCGACCGAGCGGCTCCCGATCGCGAGCCTCACGAAGATGATGACCGCGATCGTCGTCGCCACCCACGCGAGCGCCAACGAGCAGGTGCCGATCACGAGACAGGCTGTCCACTTCTCGGGCTCTGGCGTCGGGATGCTGCCGCTCGGCAAGACGGTCAGGCTGAGCACGTTGCTGTACGGGCTGCTGCTCCCCTCGGGCAATGACGCCGCGATCGCACTGGCCCAGCAGATCGCCGGGACGCGCACGCACTTCATCGGGATGATGAACGCGGAGGCCGCACAGCTGCACCTGCGCTGCACGCACTACAGCACCGTCTCGGGGATCGTCGATCAGGGCAACTACTCGTGTGCCACCGACCTCGCCGTGCTCGCCCATGCGTTGTTGGCGCATCCGCTACTGCGGCGGATTGTCGCGACGAGCGGCGCCGTGCTCCCGTTCCCGATCAAGAGCCACAAGCTCTATCTCTACAACAACAACCCGCTGCTGCGCGCCGGCTTCCCCGGGGCGGACGGGGTCAAGACCGGCTACACGACGCTCGCGGGGCTGTGCATCGTCGCGACCGCGCAGCGCGGCCATCGGTGGCTCGGCGTCGTGCTACTCCACTCCGGCAACTGGCTGACCCAGGCCGAGCAGCTGCTCAACGCGGGGTTCGCTGCCGGCGGCTGACGCGATCGCCGCCGGGGTGGACCGCGCTACGGAGCCGGCTGCAGCTGCGGATACGCAGCGGTCTTGCCCTCGAACGTCCACGGCGCCTGCTGGACGCACGGTGGCGAGCCGAGGCCGGCGGGCGGGACGGTGAGCGGATTGGACGTGTTGCGGCAGTCGAACGACTGCAACACGCCGCCGTGATTGAACGCCGCGATCCCGCCCGGGTTCATGTAGGCGTTGGCGCGGGAGTACGGCTGGCGGGTCTTCGCCAGCGCGAGCGACTCGATCGGGATCTGCGCCGGCGCGCGCAGGTAGTGGATGTAGCGTCCGCTGCCCGGGTCATACGCGATCGCGTTCGTCGCCGCGGCCGCCTTGGGCCACGACTCGACCAGCTCGCGGCGGTACGAGTACAGGTAGTCGATGATCGGCACCAGATAGCGCGCGAGGAAGCGCAGCTTCGGGATCAGCGGGACGGTGCCGTTGATCACCTGGGTCGCCGCCCGCAGGCCCGAGGGAGCGGCGTCGAGCACGGGCCCGAGCGCGTGGGCCACCGACACCAGGGACGGCGAGACCGCGACCGCATCGTGCAGCGTCGGCGCGATCAGCCGTGCCGCGGGCAGCAGGTCGACGAACGCCGGCGTGCCTGGCACTGAGAGCTTCTGGGTCGCGGCGAGCGTCGTCTGTAGCGCGCGCAGGAACGGCGGCAGATCATGGAAAGTCTGGCCGAGCTCGCGGTCGCGCGCCGCGGTCGTCTGGAAGACCTGATCCGTGCTTGTGATCAGCTGGTCGGTGCGGGCCGCGTTCGAGCCGATCGTGGCGAACGTCGTCCCGGTGTCGCGGATCAGCTCCGACACCGCGGCAGCCTGCTGCTGCATGATCCCGAGCAGGTTGTTCGCCGAGGTCGCGAGCTGCCCGAACCGCGCGACGTCGTCGGAGATCGCCGGCGCGCGGCCGTTGACGCCGACCGCCCATCCCTGTAGCCAGGTCTGCAAGTCGAGCCGGGTCTTCGGGTCGAACGCGGAGAGGATCTGATCGAGCCCGACCGCGCCGGTGACCTGCGAGGGCGCGATTGTTCCGCCGTCGCGCAAGAACGGCGCCGACGGGGTCCCCGGCGTCATTTCGAGGTACACCTCGTTCAGCAGCGACTTCAGCCGGACGAAGAAGTGCGCGTTCGAACGGATCGGCGCGTACTTGTTCTGCATCTCGATCGTCGCCCTCGTATAGCTGCCGTCCAGCGAGGTGCCGACTACCTTGCCGACCGACACGCCGGCGATCCGGACATCACTCTGGCCCTGGAGCGACTGCGAGTTCGGGAGCAGCACGTTGAAGCGATACCCGGCGGTCTTGAACGGCAGCGTCCCGCCGAACGACACCCACAGGAACAGCAGCAGCCCGACGCAGGACAGCGCGAACAGCGTCATCACGATGATCCGAGGCGTGCTTGCCGTACGGGTCTCCATACCGCTACGACGGTCCCTTTCCGCAGAGAGAGAGGTTGAGCTGGGTCGTGAGCGAGTTGAGCAGCTGCTCGAGCGCCGGCTGTGAGGCGAGCGCTGTGTCGCAGGAGGCGATCACCTCGCCGCGCCAGAACGCGCCGTTCGCGTCCTGGTTGCCGAGGAACGAATTCGCGTTGTGCGCGAACCACGAGAGCCAGAACAGGAACGAGTGGTTCGGCAGCTTCGGCACGTAGAGCAGCTCGTTGGCGACGAACCGGAGCACCGAGAATGCCGTCGTCAGCGACGGCGTGGCGCGCACCAGATTCGAGAACGTCGGCGGCAGCGACTGGACGAGCGGTCGCGACGTGACGCTGACCTGGGCGAGCTTCGAGACCGCCGGTGCCCCCTGTTTGAACAACGGATCCAGCGCGGTCAGCGTCGACGGCAGCCGCCGCGCCGCCGGGAGCAGCGAGGTCAGCGCCGGCGCCGCGGCGCTCGCGAACGGCCGCAGCGCGACGAGCGTCTGGTCGGCCTGCGAAAGCGTCGGTGGTAGCTGCTGGAGCCCCGCCTCGAGCTGGCGGTCTTCCGAGGCGAACGTCTGGAACGTGGTCGCGCCGGAGGAGACGAACTGCCCGATGCTCGACTGCTGCTGCGCGAGCGCGTCGGTCAATAGCCGCAGGTTCCCGATCGCGCGGCGCAGCTGCACCCGCCGGGCGGCGATCGCGGAGCTCACCTGCTGGGTTTCGGCGAGCGTCGGTGCCGAGGCCTTCAGCACCTGTCGGAGCGCCGTGCCCGCGTTTCCACTGAGGGCGTGGCCGCCCGCGGACAGGATCGTCTGGAACCAAGCACGCGTGTCGGAGTCGAGCAGCGACAGCACCTCGTCGACGTTGATCTCGGGCACCGTCCGGGTGACGGGAAGAATCACGTTGCCCCCGAGCTTGCGCGCCGGCGGCGACCCGGGGTCGAGCGAGATCGTCATGTCCTGCAGCCCCGTCCGGGGCCGGATGAACGCGGTCCCGTTCTGGTACGCGGCCGGCAGCACCTTGTGGTCGATCGTCATCGTCACGCGCGCGACCCCGTTGACGAGCTGCACGTTCGTGATCAGCCCGACCTTGACCCCGGCGACGGTCACGTCCTCGCCCTGGCCGGGGGTCAGCGCTTGCGCGTTGGAGAAGTCCGCCTGAATCGTGTAGTTGCTGTCCCACGGCAGCGAGAGCCCCTCGTTGCGCAGGATGTACGCGCCGATCGCGGCCGCGAGCAGGATCAGGCCGGCGATCGCGACGAGCCACTCTCGGTTGTTGCGCGCCTCGAACAGGAACCGCCTCATCGATGAGCCCCCAGCTTCGCGAGCGAGTCGCGAAGGTGCATGGCGAGCTGCTTCCCCGTCCACGGCTTTGCTCGCTTCAGGGTGATGTCAAACGATGCCTTCGGTGCGGGCACGTTGCTCGCCGCGAGGCTCGTCAGCGGCTGCGTCGTGCAGTCGGCGTTCGGCTGCAGCGGCGGCTGGGACCCGGGGGTGTACTGCGGGCGCGCCCCGGAGATCGGCGTCGATGAGAGCTCGAGCAGGTTGTCGAGCGAGCCGAGATTCGTCCCGATCAGGTGCTCGGAGAGCCCGAAGCTGTAGCGGACGCCGTAGCCGTTGCCCGTGTAGTTCTGCGCCGAGCTCGTCAACCCGACCGGGTAGCGGGCAAGCTCCTGCCAGACGGGCTGGCCGGTCGAGAGCTGGCCGTCGTTGACGGGCTGGTCGACGACCGGGACGACCTTGTTCGCGACGCACTGCCCGACGGGGGTCACCAGATTCAGCAGCGCCGGCAGCTGCCGTTCGAGCTGGTCGAGACTCGACAGCGCCGGCGACAGCTCGGACAGCAGCACCGGCGCGACCGACGGAGCCAGCAGCCGCCCGGCGGCGTCGAGCAGCGGCGTCGCGTCATTCAGGACCGACGGCGCCTTCTCGAGCGCCGGCCGGATCGCGACCGCGAACTGCGTCAGCGGCGGAATCACGCGGTCGAGCTCGGTCAGCGTCGGGCCGGCAGCCGACAGCGTGTTGTTGAGCTGCACGAAGGTCGCCTTCAGGTTTGACTGCTGCGCGGCGAACGCCCCCATCGTCTGGTTGAACGTGCTCAGCAGCGTCCCGAGCTGACCGCTCCGGACAGACAGCGTGCCCGCGATCTCGGCAGCCTTGACGATGAAGTCGCGCAGGTCGCCCGGCTGCTCGCCCTGGGCAGCCTCGGTCGCCTCCGCCAGCGGGATCGAGGCCGGAGCGAGCCGCTGGTAGACGTTCGCCAATGCCTGCGCGCCGCCATCCTGGAGCGAGGTACCGAATCCCTTGATCACCTCCTGCATGCCGATGCGCGGGTCGATCGTGAACATGTTCAGCACCTGGTCGATCTGCACCGGTGTCGAGGTCTGCGAGAGGCCGAACGTGTGGCCGCTCGAGACGTCCGGCGCGGACGGCGTCCCGGGGAACAGGTCGACGAAGAAGTTTCCCTCGAGGAACAGCCGCGGGCGGATCTTCATCGTCGCGTCCGAGTGGATCGGGAGGCCGCCCGACTGGATGTTCATCGTCGCCTCGGCCGTGTTGCCGGGGCCGCGGCCGACGGCCGTGACCTTGCCGACGTTGACGCCCGCGATCCGCACCGGCGAGCCGGACTGGATCTGGCTCGCGGCGGTGTTGAAGATCCCCTTGATCGTGAAGCCGCTCGACAACACGCTCAGCTTCGTGAACACCGCGTAAGTGATCGCGACGATCACGATGATCCCGATCAGGCCCCACCCGAACCGGCCGAAGCGTGACGGCCTCCGCCTCATGGCTGCCCGTTCTCCGCCGCGACGCGCTGCGCGAGCGTGCCGGGGGGCGTGTTCTCGGTGTGGTCGGGCTGGGTGCCGGGCGGGTTGCCGATCTGCTGGCCGGGGGCGTACCCCTGGTTGCCCTCAGTGCATGACCCGTTCTGCCCAGCGTCGGGCTGCAGCGAGTCGTGCAGCGTCGCCGACGGCGTCGCCGAGGGCAGATCCTCGAGCGGGTTCTCGATGATCGACGCGCGGAACCAGGTGCCGAGCGTGTCGCCCTGGCTGATCGTCGAGTCGATGTTGCGCGTCCACAGCCCGAGGTAGTTGCACGTCGTCTGCATCGGGTTGACGTATTGGAGCGTCGGTGTCAGCTGCTGCAGGGACTGCGTCAGGCGGACGAGCGCGTCGGTCGTGTCGGGCAGCTTCGCGACGTGGTCGAGCGCGCCGACCACGTTCGTGATCCCGTTCGCGAGCGTGCCCGCGCGTCCGATCGGCGGTCCCGAGATCGCCAGCGCCCGCGTCAGCGTCGGCGCCGCGCTCGGGAGCAGCTTCAGCCCCGGCTGCGACGCGTCCAAGAACTCAGCGCCCGCCTTGAGCAGCGCGGTCGTCGGCTTCAGTGACGGCAGCGCCGCTTGCTCCGTGCTGGCCGCCTGCGTGATCGTGTTGGCGAGGTCGGTCGGCGCGACCGCGCCGAACGTGGTCGCCCCCTTGTCGAACAGGTCGGCGAGCTGCCCGGAGACGGGCGAGACGCGCGTCGCGGCGGAGTTCAGCCCGGTGATGAACCCGGCGAGATCGGTTTGTGGGGTGGCCAGGTTCTGCCCGACCGTGTTCAGCCGGCTCGTGAGCGTCGGCAGCGCTGAGAGCGCGTCGTTAAAGTCGCCGCCGCGGCCGGCGAAACCGTCGCCGAGGTTCGTGACCACGGTCTGCAGGGCACTGCGGGTCGGCTTGTTGAAGACGTCGAACAGGTTGTCGAGGTTGACGACCGGCGCGATCAGCGACGGTTTGAGGAAACCGCCGTCACGGATCCCCTGTCGCGAGTGGCCGGGGAACAGCTCGACGTACTTCAGGCCCAGGTTCGAGCGCAGCCGGATCTGCGCCGAGGTGTCGATCGGCAGCTCCTGCAGGTTCTTGTTGACCTGCAGCATGATGTTCGCCGACGCGACTCCGCCCTGGACGATCGGCGTGATCGAGCGAACGATCCCGACGTGCGAGCCGGCGATCTGGACCTCGTTGCCGGGGATCAGCTCGGCCGCGTCGGGCACCACCATGTGGAGGTCGTACGTCGGCACGAACGGGAGACCGGTGTTCGCGTTGTAGGCGAGGAACACGGCGACGACCGCGATCAGCACGGTCACGGCCCCGATCAGTGTCGGGTTCAGGAACGCGCTTTCGGAGCGGCGCATCCTCATTGCAGCAGGAACCTCAGGAGCGACGAGATTGGATTGGTCGGCGACGGCGACGGCGTGCTCGTTGTGGTGGTCGGCGGCGGCGGGCGCGCTCGTGGTCGCCGTCGGCGCGGCCCCCGGAGCGCTCTGCTGCGACCCCGCTGGCGCGGTCTGCGACCGCGCGGATGCCGTTCGGTGGCTCGCATGCGAGCCACCGGTCTGCCGCGCATGCGCGGCAGACGACCGGCGCGCAAGCGCGTCGGTCGCCCCGCCAAAAGAGCTGAAGTGCGCGCTACAGCCCGGGAACGGCGTGGTCGTGATCGCCTCGCACGGCGTCACCATCGCGTACGCCGGGAGGATGTGGGAGATGTTGTCGTAGCGGGCGAACGCGGCCGCGGCGTAGTACGTGAACTCGAGCAGCCCGTCGACCGCCCCCTGCGAGCGCATGCTCGAGAACAGCGACGCGATCAGCTGGCCGGAGGCCGGCGCGACGCTCGCGAATGTCCGCAGCCGCTCGATCTGCGGCGTCACCGCGGGCAGCGCGTTCTGCAGCACGGTCGCGGTCGTCCCGAGCTTCTTGACCGTTGGCAGCACCTGGGGCGCGAACGTCTGCAGCTGTCCGAGCAGCGAGTGCAGCGACGGGGCCGCCGCGTTCAGCTCCTGCGCCGGCGCGGTTCCCTGCTTTGCGAACGCCGTCAGCTCGGCGAGCGCCGGGCGCGCTTGGGTGAGCAGCGGCGGCAACCGGACGATGTCCTGCGCCAGCGCCGCGCGGTTCGTGGCGGTCGTGTTGAGGATCGTCGCTGTGTTGTGGACGAACGCGCCGACCCGCTGGCGGCTGCTGGAGAGCCTGCCGAGCACGACGTCGCTCGCGGTGATCAGCGACTGCAGCTGAGCGCGGTTCTGGTTGAGGATCCCGAGCACCTTGCGGGTCTCCTGGAGCGCCGGGTTGGCGCGCAGGATCGTCGCGTTCAGATCGGCGCCGCGCGCGGTCAGCCCGACACCGAGCGAGTCGAGCAGCAGCGCGGCGCGCTGGCGAACGGGCAGGTTGAGCGTCTGCAGGACCTCGTCGAGGTCGACCGGCGCGCTCGTGTTCGCCGCCGGCACGGTCGGGGGCTGACCGGCTGTGCCTTTCAGCGCCGGCTGGGCGGGGGTGCCGGGCGTGCAGTCGACGAAGCGGTCGCCGATCAGCGACTGCGGCACGATCGCGCAGCTCGCGTCGCCGTGGAACGGCCCGAACTTCGGATCGATCACCATCTGGACGCGCGCCTTGTGGTCGGTCGTCAGCGTGATGCCGGTGATCTGGCCGACCGCCGCGCCGGCGATTCGCACGTCCTGGCCGGGGATCAGGAAGTCGGCCTGGTCGAAGATCGCGTCGACGTGGTATCCGCTGCGGCCGGTCGAGAGCAGCAGCAGCGCCATCAGCGCGAACAAGATCGCGAACGACAAGAGCAGCGCGATGACCCGTTTCATGGCCGCTCGGACTGCAGGCAGGGGATCGTCGACGGCTGCGGCACGAGGTTCGAGTTGTCCACCGCGACCTGCGTCGCGGCGCCCGGGCAGCGCTCGGTGTTGTGCTGCGTGTAGCCCTCGATCGGGTTGTACGGGAGCAGCGATCCGAGCGCACCCGCGATCGAGAACGGGCCACCGACAACGGCGATCCGGGCGTAGTCGCCGTTCGCGTCGTAATAGCCGCCGGCGGTGCCGGCGAACCCGTTGGTATTGCCGAGCACGATGTCGGGGATGTACGGGAGCGTCCCCTCGAGGATGTGGGCCGAGGCGCCGATCGCGCTGACCGACGCGCTGAACGCCGGCAGCGCGGCGTTGCGCAGCGCCGGCAGGTCGACCAGCGCATTGTGGAGCGTCGGCAGCAGCGACTTCACCTGGGCGAGCACCGGTACCGACCGGTGCAGCACCGGCGCGAGTTTCGTGAAGAAGGTCGTGAGCCGGGGCGCGACCGGCAGCAGCCGCTGCGCGTCAGGCTGGAGGGCGGCGAGAGCGGTGTCCGTGTTGTTGAGCGTCCTCGTCGCGTGCGTCAGCGTCGCCGGCGCCTTCGCGAGTACGCCATCGAGCGCGGTCCGCTCGGTGGCGATCGCCTGCGCTGTCGTGGCGGCGTTCGCGAATCCCTGCTGGAGGTCCTGCTGGTGGGAGGAGACGGCGGCGACCACGGCCGCGCCATTGACGATGACCTGGTCGAACGCCGTGTTGTCGCCCGAGATCTGGGTGATCATGCTCGACAGCTGCGTCAGCGCCGGGTCGAGCGCGGCGAGCCCCTTGTTGAGCGCAGGCCCCGAGCCCGCGTACGCCATCGCCGTACCGTGGATCAGCTCCTGTTCGGCGACCCGCGTGTTCGCGTCGAACGCCGACTGCAGCGCGTCGATGTCGACCTGGGACTGCGTGTCGGACGCCGGGATCACCGCATCGTTCGCGAGCGCCGTCGTGTTGTTCGGCCCGGGGCTGATCGCGATGAACCGATTCGCGACCGAGGAAAGCGAGCTGATCCTCACCTGCGCGGTCGTGCCTTGGTGGAGCGGATCGAACTGCGAATCGCTGATTCCGATCGTGATCTGCGCCTGGCCGTTGGGCGTCACCTCGATATCGGACACGGTGCCGACCGGGACGCCGCCGATCTTGACCTGGTTGCCGGCCACGAGCTGGCTCGCGTCCTGGAAGTTCAGGCGCAGGCTGTAGCTCGACCCTCCGCTGAACAGCAGGATCGCGATCACCGCCAGCGCTGCGGCGAGTGTGGCCACCGTGATCACGCGCCGCGCGATCATCCCGCCGCCTCGTCGCGTCTTTGCGCCGCCGCGGCGACGCCCGGCGAGCGGAACATGCAGACTGGCATCGACCTCCCTAGTCGGAGGCGGAGAATATGGTGCGACTGAACACGTTGTCAACCTGGAACCGACTAGCCACAGCGGCCGTTTTGACGGCCGTGTCCATGCCGCTCGGCGGTGCGATTGCGAAGCCGCGCCACCCGGTCTCGAAGGTGACGCTCGAGTGGGTCGGCGACATGGCGATGTCGACCCAGCGCGGGCTCCCGCCGGGGGGTTTGTACGCCGCGCTCCGGCCCGTGTCAGGGGTCCTCCGTGCGGCCGACGTGACGCTCGGGAACCTCGAGGGGACGCTGTCAGTCGGCGGTCCGTCCAAGTGCGGCAGCGGCGTCGGCGGCGGGACGTGCTTCGCATTCCAGGCACCGCCGTCATACGCGTTCGGCCTCCGGCGGCTCGGGTTCGATCTCGTTAACCAGGCGAACAACCACTCGCTCGACTTCGGAACCACCGGCCGAGCGCAGACCATCGCCGCGCTGAACGCCGCCGGCATCGAGCACACCGGCCTGCCGGGCGAGATCACGTACCTACGCGCGGGCGGATTGCGGTTGGCGTTCTTGGGATTCGCGCCGTACCAGTACGACGCGAACCTGCTCGACATTCCGGCTGCGCGCGCGCTGATCAAGCGCGCCCGGCGCCATGCGGAGATCGTCGTCGTGATCATCCACGCCGGCGCCGAGGGCGCCAATCAGACACACACGCCTTACGGCGAGCAATACTTCCTCGGCGAGGACCGCGGCAACGCGCGCGCGTTCGCGCACGCAGCGATCCAGGCGGGTGCGTCGCTGGTCCTCGGCTCGGGTCCGCACGTGATCCGCGGTGTCGAGGACTACCGCGGACGGATGATCGCGTACTCCCTCGGCAACTTCGTCGGGTACCACACGCTCGCCGGCGGCGGCGTGCTGTCGCTGTCAGCGGTTCTCCGAGTGACGCTGAACGCGCGCGGGCAGGTGCTGGCCGCGCGATGGATATCGACCGTGCTGGACAACGGACTCCCGCGACCCGATCCGAGCGGGGCGAGCGCACGGCTCGTGGCGACTCTGTCGCGGTCCGATTTCCGGCGGTACTGGCGGATCCGGTCGAACGGTCAGTTCGTGATACCGACTAGTCGCAGCCACCGCCGGGCAGCCCCTACATCTTCGCGGCGCCCTCGAGAATCGCCTCGCGGATCCGGTGGTAGGTGCCGCAGCGGCACACGTTGCGAATCTGGTCGAACAGCGCGTCGTCGATCGGCGTGTTGTTCGCCTTCGCCTCGTTGACGTGCGCGATCGCCGCCATGATCTGGCCCGGCTGGCAGTAGCCGCACTGGCCGACGTCGTTGTTCAGCCACGCCTGCTGCATCGGATGGAGCGTGCCGTTCTTCGCGAGCCCCTCGATCGTCGTGATCTTCGCATTGGCGGGCAGGTCGCCGACCTGGACCGAGCACGGGTTGAACGCCTTCGGCCCGGAGCCGGTGTCGATATGGGACGTGCACGCCTTGCAGACCTCGAGTCCGCAACCGTACTTCGGCCCGTGGATGCCAAGCAGATCGCGCAGGACCCACAGCACCCGGACCGACGGGTCGCAGGTGACCGTGTGGTCTTGGCCGTTGACGTGGAGGGTGAATGTCTTGTCAGCCATCAGAACTCCTGTGACAGGCCGTCGGTGGGCGATTGAGGTATCGGCGGGCTCGTCGGCAGCGGCGTGAACCCGAGCGAGGCGTTGTGGTTGATCGGGAACGTCGTCGGCACGGTGCCGGTGGCCGCGCCGTAGGCGCACGCGACGGCCGCCATCGACGGCGCCACGCAGAGCTCACCGGCGCCGCCTGGCTGCGAGGCGGTCGGAGGCATGATGACCACCTCGAGGTCGAGCGGAACGTTCCACTGGCGCGTGTAGTACGCGTTGTCCCAGCTGCCCTCGAGGTAGTGGCCGTCCTGGAAGTGGAGGCTGTAGGTCAGCGCCTGGGCGATCCCGTCCATCGCGCCGCCCTGCATCTGGGCCTCGAGCCCCTTGGGGTTGATTGGCAGACCGACGTCGACGGCGATCACCATCTTCGTCACGCGCGGGCCGCCGTACCCGTTGGGGATCTTGCGGTTGACGGTCGCCGGCGTGCAGTCGATCTCGGCGAGCACCGCGATCGCGCCCTTGTACTCGCCGTGAATCGCGATCCCCTGCGCGGTCCCTGGCGCCATCGTCCGGCCCCAGTTGCCCACCTGGGCGACCTTGTCGAGCACCGCCGCCAGGCGCGCGTCGCGGACGAACTGAGCGCGGAACTGGTAACGGTCGATCTTCATCGCGTTCGCGAGCTGGTCGACCACCACCTCGGTCGCGGTCACGACGTCCGGGCTGTAGATGTTGCGGACGCTCGAGGTGTTGAACGTGTCGTAGTTGTAGGCCTCGTTGATCAGCTGGTCGACGACGCCGAAGTTGTACGGGACCTGCTGGGTCAGCGTGAACACCGCCTCGGCGTACCCGAGGTTGCCGAGCGGCTGGGTCGCGAGCGTCGCCGAGAGGATCTCCCCGAAGCCCATCGTGAAGTCGGTCGCGACGCTCGTGTGCCGCTGCTCGAACGTCAACACGTTGTTGGCGAGATAGGTCGCGCGCACGTGCGAGGTGCACATCGGGTGGACACGGCCTTGGCGGAAGTTGTCGGTTCGGTGCCACATCAGCTTGACCGGCTTGCTCATCGCCTTGGAGATCGCGGCCGCCTCGAACGCGTTGTCGCTGAACAAGTGGCGGCCGAACGAGCCGCCCCCCTGCACGACATGGACCTTGACATCGCCGAGCCCGAGGATCGACGCGAGCTGCTCCTGGGCCCAGATCGGCGACTTCAGGCTCGCCCACACCTCGGCGCTGTTGGCGCGCACGTCGGCGATCGCACAGTTCGTCTCGAGCGGATCGCCGGGGCGGAAGTTGAACGTGAACTTCGTGTCGATCGACGGGGTCAGCGCCGGGAGCAGCGGGAGCTCCTCGTTGGCGAGCGTGTTGAGCACGTCCGATTCGGACTTGCCGGCAACCGGCCCGGGCGCCCAGGTGACGTCCATCGCCCGGATCGCGTCGATGCACTGGCCGAACGTCCGCGCGCGGACGGCTACGCCGCCGGGCACGAACGAGGTGTGCGGGATCACCGCGACGTCGGTCACCCCGGGCATGCTCGTGATCTGCGACTTGTTGTTGAGGCTGACGGCGCTGCCGTTGATGTCAGGCGGACGGCAGACCATTGTCGGCAGCGCGTTCGGGACCTCGATGTCCATAGCGAACTGCTTCTTGCCGGTAACGATGTCGAGCTGATCAATTCGCGTCTGCGGCGTGCCGATCAGCGTGAACTGCGAGGCGGACTTCAGCTGTGCCTCGATCCGTTTGGTCGTCTTCGACGCCGCCAGCTTGGCGAGCTTCGCGTACGAGACCTTTCGCCCATTCGGTCCGTAGATCACGCCCTGGCGGACGCTGTAGCCCGTCGGCGGTCCGCCGTGGATCGCCGCGGCGGTGTTGACCATCTGCCCGCGCGCGATCGCGGCCGCAGCCCGGACCGGCGTGAAGATCGAGTGCATCGAGTTCGAGCCACCGGTGAACTGGTTGAAGATCAGCGCGGGGTCGGCGTCGGCGAGCGACATGTTGACCTTGTCGAGCGGGATGTCCATCTCGTCGGCGATGCACATCGCGACCGCGGTCGTGATGCCCTGCCCGACCTCGGCGCGCGGGAGCGCGAACGAAACCGTGCCGTCGGTGTTGACGGTGACCTTGATCAGCCCCCAGGTCGGCTCCGTCGACTGGGTCAGTAGGTCCGTCAGGTCGTAGAAGTCGACCGGCTGGACCGTCGGCACGTCGGCCTGGGCGGGGCCGGCGAGGAGCATGTCCGCGGCCGCGACGACCGTCGGCGCCGCGATCAGATAGCCGACAAACCGCCGGCGGGTGACGCCATCCTGGGCGCGTCGCTCACCCTCGCTCAAGGGGTCTGCGGTCGCACCGCTCCCTGCGCGCGCTCGACGGTCAGCGACATCGGCCATGTGTCCTCCCTCGTCGGGTCTGCCACTGCCTACTGGATCAGACAGCGTGTATGGCGGAGTATGCCACTAGACGGGCGCGCGTGCACAGGGTCATCGGGAGCCGGGAGACGCCGCGGCGCGCGCCTCGATCGCCGCGCGAGTGGCGACGGCCGCTGGGCCCGCGCCGGCGAGCCGCAGGCAGGCCGCGGCCTGACCGAAGTTCGCGGCCGCAACCGGGTCGGCGCCCTCGCGAAGGCGTGTGAACAGCGCCGCCGCGAACACATCGCCGGCGCCAAGATCCTCGACGACGTCGACGGGGAGGGCGGGCAGCGCAACGTTGCGATCCCCGAGCAGCAACTCGACGCCATCGTCGGCGGCCGTGACCGCGACGAGCACGCCGGCGCGGACGAGCGTGGTGACCGTGGCGGCTGCGAACTGGAGCTCGACAACATCGAGCACGATCGCGTCACACCGCTCGGGCAGCCGGCGGCTGTCGAGCGCGATGTGGGATGGATCGCCCGCCTCCGACCACTCGCGCACAAGTCCCTGAGGCGTGACGCCGACGAAGCTCGTCTCGGCGACTCGGAGCGAACCGGTCTCGCGCGCGACAGGCGCGACGTGGACGATCGCGGCGTCAAGGTCGCCGGGGTCGGCCAGCTCGCCCGCCCACATCAGTCGCTGCTGGCGGCGCGTTTCGCCGGTCCCGCTCGTGACAAACGTGGTCGTGTGTGGGCGGGGCTGGATCACGACGTCGAACTCGTCCCGATAGGGGGTGAGCAGCGGCCCCAGCTCCGAGCGGTGGCCGGCGGTGATGATCTGAGTGCGGAGCCCGAGCCGCGCAGCCTGAAGCCCGCTGTAAAGCGCGCTGCCGCCCGGGGTGCGGCGTCCGTCACCGGCGCGGACGTCGACGGTGATGTGGCCCAGGACTATGTAGTCGTAGTCAGCCACGCGCGGAGCGGACCGCGGCTGGGACATACAGGACCCAGGTGGCGAGCGCGAGCGCCGCCGCGATCGCGAGCGCGAACGTGAGGCTCGCCTTCACCGCGCCGGCGCCGGCGCAGGCGCCCGCGAACATCGCGAGCACCCCGACGGCCCGCCGTGCGGTGCCGGCGCCATCGCCGCCGGCGAGTCGCGAGTCGGCGGCGAGGCCGGTGAGCGTCATCGTCAGCACGGTCGTGCTCAGGTCGGGCACCGCGAGCCGGCGGACCGTCGCGCTGCGGACGCCCATCGCAAACGCCAGCAGCGCGATCACCGCGTCGCCCGAGAGGGCGTTGCGGTGAATCGTCACCACGGCGGTCAGGACCGCGCAGCTTGCAATCAACGCAACCTCGATCATGAGCGCGACCGAGATGTGCGTGGGGTGCCGGTCGCCGAGCCGGCGGCCGAGCTCGCCGCCTGCGCCCGACCCGACGAGGAACGCGAGCAGCGAGACAGTCTGGGCGAGCACCGGCAGGCCGAAGCCTCCAACGATCCCGAAGCCGAGCAGCACAACGTTGCCGGTCATGTTCGCGGTGAACACCCGGCCGAGGCCTAGGTAACTGACCGCATCGACGACGCCAGTGGTGAACGTCAGCGCGACGAGGCCGCGAGTGAGCGGATGCCTGAGGCTGGCTGTGCTGGTCACGCCGCGTGGCGGTCGATCACGGCCGCCACGCTACCTGGGTCCTCGATCTGTGGATAGTGCCCGAGCCCTTCCAGTCGGGTGAGCGGGACCGCCGGGCGCAACGCGAGCACCGCTTGGAGGACGGCCTCCGTGCAGATCGGGTCGAGCCGGGCCCACGCGAGCGCCAGCTCGCCTTGCCAGTCGCGAATCGCGCCGTGCCACCGTGACGCGTATGCGATCCGCTCGTGTAGGTAAAAGATCAGCTTGTCGAGGATTCGCGCTCCCCCGTTGTGCGCGAGCAACGACCACTGGTCCGCCGCCTCCTCGGCCGACAGCGGATGGCCGGCGGAGAAGATCCGCGCGAACTGGAGGCGGAATGAGCGCTCGTTCGAGAGGCGGGCGAACAGCGGTCCGAGCGGGCTGCGCAGCAGCTTCTGCGAGATCGTCAGGCTCGCCTGCTCGAGCACCAGTGACGCGTTCGTGAGCAGCGTCGAGCGCAGCCCGAAGGACAGCCGCCCCTCGATATCGCGCGCGAGCAGCTCGGTCGCCACCGAGCTGCCCATGTCGTGGGCGATCAGGTGCACCTCCCGCCCATTGGCCACCGCCTCGGCCAGATCGGCCTGCAGCATCAGCGAGTAGCGCACGTCCCCCGGCTTGTCGGAGAGACCGTAGCCGAGGAAATCGAACGTGATCAGGTGACGGCCCGGAAGCAGCTCGAATACGAGCCGCCAGTCGTACGAGCTCGACGGATACCCGTGCAGGAACAGCAGCGGCGTTCCCTCCCCCGGCCGCTCGTACACGAACAGCTGCCTGCCCGCGACCGAACGGCGCCCGCCACTCGCTGCCCAGTCGGCGACCCGCGCCGTCAGGCTCACGACGAGACCAGCGGCTCGACCGTCGTGAAGCTCGCCGACAGCGATGCGGTCGAGATCCCGGCGCCGGCGCACGCCTCGACAGCGGTGATCAGGGGCATCCGAATCGCGGGCCTCAATTGGGCCCCGGGAGGTGGATGACCTGCTTCGACGGATCCAGCAACAGTGGCTTGCGCGGCGCCTGGTTGAAGTTGAAGTCGTCGACGAGGTTGCCGAGGATCTTCGCGTTCTCGCGTACGTCGGGGCGCGGGTCCGGGCGACCGTCGGTCTTCGGATCGAGCCGCGCGCCGCCCATGAAGTCGTCCTCGATGAACTTCAGGTACGCGTCGAACGAGAGCGCCTGATGGTCGACGTAGCCCAGCTTCGCGTACGGGCTGATCACGAGCGCCGGCACGCGCAGGCCATAGCCCTGTCCGTCGACGGTCGGCGGCGCGACGTGGTCGTAGAACCCTCCCCAGTCGTCCCATGCGAGGAAGATCGCAGTCGAGTTCCAGTCTGGTCCGTTCATCACGGCGTTGATCACGTTGGTGACGTGCTCCTGGCCGGCGAGGATGTTCGCCGGCGGGTGCTCGGAGTCGTCGCCCGAGGGGATCACCCAAGAGACGTTCGGCAGGGTCCCGTCCTTCGCATCGGTGAAGAACTCAGTCGAGTTGACGACGTTGGAGACCTGGCCATCCTGGTGGACATCGGTGAAGTCGGGCAGCGGATTCCAGATCGTCGGCGTGCTGATGGCCTGCGGTACGGGCACGCAGTCCATCGCGCCGCTCGTGCAGTCGGGCTCGATATCCCTGCTCGACGTAGTAACGCCAGCTGACGCCGTAGTGGTGCAGCAGCCAGGTGATGTCGGTCCACCCGTAACTCTCGTTGATCGGAAGGATCGGGAAGCTCGAGAGGTCAAACGGAATCACGATCCCGAGTGCGGCTCCCGTGAGCTGCTTGAACAGGTTGTTGGCCTGATTCTGCGGCGTGTCGTTGGGGAGCACCCCGAGCGTCCGCTCCGGATAGTTGTTGTCGGCGACGCACGAGTACGGGTTGCTCCCGTCAGTGCAGACGGCCGACCACCCGGAGACCATGTAGAGGTGGGAGACCAGGCTCCAGGAGATCGAGGGCTCGAACATGCGGTCCTGGAGCACGTAGTTGTTCGCGTAGGCCCAGTAGTTGGGGATCTCCTGGCCCGTGTGGTAGCCCATCACGTCGACGCAGTTGGGCGTCTTGAGCTGCACCAGGCAGCCGAGCTTGTCGGTATCGAGATCGCCGGACTGCTCGACGCTCGAGATGAACCCGTCCATCTTCCCGCGATCGATGTCGGCTACCGCGCTCGACTCGTAATGCGGGCCCCCGGCGTTGGTCAGGGCCGTGTTGTGGTACGGCCGCTGGCAGTCGTTCTGGCTCGGGTCGGGGACGCACGGGACGGCGCCCGGGTGACCAGCGAGGCCCGGGATCCCGTCGACCGTCTGCGGGTGGCCCTGATACGGCCCCGGCACGTACGTGCCGAAGTAGTTATCGAAGCTCCTGTTCTCCTGCATGATGATCACGACGTGCTTGATCTTGTGGATCCCGGCGGGGATCACGTAGCCGGAGTGGTGCTTGCGCTTGCTGCTTGTGCTTGACAGCGAGCGACGCGTGCCCGCGCGCGTGCGTCGTCGCGACAGCGAAAGGCGTGGCCGCCGCGCTGCACGTCCACAACAGCGCGGCGACCACAGCGCCCCGCACGAGTGGCACCCTGCCAGATGACACGGGTGGCGACGCTATCACGAATCGTGACGCCAAGTCAAACAGCGCGTCACTGACGCGCGGTATGATCAGCGCCGGTGAGCACGTCCGTCCAGCGCACACGCCGCCGGGAGCAGCGGGAAAACACGCGACGCGAGATCCTCGCCGCAGCGGATGCGTTCCTTCGCCACCACCCGTATCGCGAACTGTCCGTCGATGTGCTGATGGCCGACACCGGGTTGACGCGAACCGCGTTCTACCGCCACTTCGACGACATCACCGAGCTCGTGCTGCAGCTGCTCGAGGACATCGGCGCGGAGCTGTTCGAGGTCGCGGCGCGGTGGCGCCGGATGTCGGGCCGCGACTATCCGGAGCCCGCGCGCGCGGCGCTGCGGGCGATCGTCGACTTCTTCACCCGCAACGGCCCGGTGGTCCGCGCGGTGGCTGACGCCGCCGCGACCGACGAGCGGATCGAGCGCGGCTACCGGGGGGCGATCGAGGCGTTTATCGCGGTCGTCGCCGCAGGACTCGACGCGCTGATCGCGCGCGGGCAGCTCCGCCCGTTCGACGCCCACGCGGTGTCACGGGCGCTGAATCTGATGAACGAGGCGTACCTGCTCGACCAGTTCGGGTCCGAGCCCTTCGGCGATCCCGGGCTTGCGCTGAACACGCTCGAGACGGTGTGGCTCGGCGCGCTCGGGCCGCTAGTGACGCCGGAGCGGTAGCGCGACCTCTCACCCCGTCCGGATGATCGGCGGGTACGTGTAGCGACCGCCAAGTGCGCTCGCCTCCGGACCGTACAGCCGCAACGTCACCTCGAACTGGCCGCTGGCCGCGGTCGGCAGCCAGTTCGACTCGTGCCCGGCTGGCGGCGTGTGCTGGATGTAGATGTCGAGCGAGCCGTCGGGGTTGCGCTTGAGCCCGGCGGTGTGGCTCGCGAGCTCGTAGCGGTTGAGCGCGTTCGGCACCAGGTAGAAGCTCTGGTCGTACATCGTCAGCGACCAGAAGTACCGCGCGGGCGGTAGCTGGCCGGCCGGGAAGTGGATCACGTAGTCGTCGGCCGCGTTCAGGAGCTTGTGCGTCGAGTCCGTCACGCCGACGATGTACATCGCCTCGGCGGGACGGTTGGCGGCGATCCCGTTCAGCGCGACGACGGCGCGGAACGGGTAGTTCGTTCCGTAGTCGCCCGTATACGCCGGGGGCACGAACCAGCCATCGTGAGCAATCGCGGACGACCCGGCGACTGACAGCTTCAGGGCGAGGACGTGCGCGGGACCCGCATCGGCCGCGGCGATCAGACCGGCCCGCACGGCGGCGCTCAGGTGCTCGCTTCGACGGCTCGAGCCCGGGTCCGACTCCGACCGTCCGCAGCTGCGCGAGGATCGCGTGATCACGGGCGGGCGGTGGGTTCTCGGCGAGCGCGGTGCCGAGCTCGTCGAAGAACTTGAGGCCGGTCGGCTCGGTCAGCTTCAGCGGCGATCGTGACGATCCGCTTCGGGCGCGGCGCGCGCCAGCGCAGGCCGCTCTTCAGATAGCCGGCGAGCGGGATCAGCCGGTAGCCGTTCTGGATCTTGTGGACGGCGGCGAGATCGCCCGGGCCGTCCACGAGCGTCCGGCCGACGATCCATGCGAGCCGGTACGGCGAGCGGATCAACCGCATCCCGGTCGGGGTGCGCCCGTGGAACGAGCGGCCCGCGATCAGGTAGGTGGCCGCGCCGTCCCCGGTCGTGCGCGTGCCGATGTAGTGGAACACGTTCGTGTACGGGTCCATGAACTCGAACGAGTAGTAGCGGTGGCCCGGGACCGCCGGGACGTGCAGCACGAGCGGACCGCTCTTCAGGTCGAGGTGGCCCATCGTGTACAGCGTGTCGTTGTTCGGCTGCACGATCACCTGGTTGCGGGCGTTGGCGAGGTTGCGGGCGTTGCCGAGCTGGTTGACCGGCGCGTCGGAGAGCGAGTTCGGCACGGTCACGCTCGTCTGCTCGCGCGCGTTGCGGAGGAACTCCATCAGCGGGATGCCGTAGTCGTACGCGGCGAGGCCGAGTTGCTCGGCCTGCTGCTGGGTGATCGGGAGCTGCCGACGAGGCGGTGGGGATCGCGAGCGGCGCGGCGAGTGCGGCGACGGCCGCGAGGAGAGAGATCGAGCGTGGCATCGCCGCCACCGTACACGAGCTATTTACGCTTTGTCAAGTTGACTTTGTGTAAATATCATGCCACGATTCCCGCCATGGCGCGACGCCTCTCCAGGGACGAACGGCGCGAGCAACTCGTCGCCGCGGCGATGCCGGTGCTCGCGCGGCGCGGGCTGCGCGACTACTCGCTCGAGGAGATCGCCGAGCGCGCAGGCGTTACCCGCAATCTCCTCTATCACTACTTTCCGCGGGGCCGGCGGGACGTGACGCTCGCCGTCGTCGAACGCGCGGCACAGCAGCTGACCGCAGACTGGGCGGTCGATGAGACGGTGCCGCTCGAGCAACGCCTCGCCGCGAACTTCAACCGGATCGCTGAGCACGCGATGCGACCGACGCACGCCTGGCAGATCCATCGGCTCGCGCGGGCCGCGAACGAGGCCGAGCTGCGCGAGCTGGTGGCGCGGTTCGTGCGGATCGTGATCGCGAACGTCGCGCAGAACCACCTGGGCACGGCGGAGCCTCCGCCGCTCGTTCGCCTCGCGCTGCACGCATACGTGGCGTTTGCGGAGACCGCGCTCGACGAGGCGAGGGCCACTGGCGCGGGCCGCGAGCCGGTGACAGTCGTGCTTGCGAGCACGTTGGTCGCAACGATCGATGCAGCAGCCCAGGCAACCCGCAACGGCGATTACCGGTCGATCGCGGAGGGGTCAGAGTTCTGACGCTCATCCCCCGGCCCGTTGTTTAGCGCCGTTGCACCTGGGTAGAAGCCCATTCGATGACCAAGGCTCATCTCTCTCCGAGCCTGTCGCAGCATTCATCCGAGTCGGGCGTGCGTCCGTCCGACTCGGATGAACTCTTCGCGCTGTGGCAGGTGCACGGAGACCGACGTGCGCGTGAGGTGCTGGTGCAGCGGTATCTGCCGCTCGCGCGCAAGCTCGCCCGCCGCTACCAGGGCGCTCGGGAGCCGTTCGACGACCTCTTGCAGGTCGCGAGCCTCGGCCTCGTAAAGGCCGTCGACCGCTTCGACTACAACCGCGGCACGGCGTTTTCGTCATTCGCGGTGCCCGACGATTCTCGGCGAGTTGAAGCGGTACTTCCGTGACCTCGGCTGGTCGGTACACGTCCCGCGCGGCGCCCAGGAGCGCGCGCTGAAAGTGGAAGAGGTACAGCGGAAGCTGACAGCGAGCCACGGCCGGCCGCCGACGGTCGCCCAACTCGCGGAGTACATGGAGCTGAGCATCGAGGACGTGCTCGACTCGCTCGAGGCGGCGGCTGCGCACCACTCCGTGTCGCTCGACACGCCTCGAGAGGATCGCGATGGCGAGGCGGGAACGCTCGCGGACCTATTCGGGGAGGAGGATTCCCGGTTCGAGTCGGTCAACGCAGGCGCCACGATCGGCGCGGCGGCGAAGCATCTGCCCGAGCGCGAGCGCCGTGTGCTGGCGCTGCGGTTCCTCGAGGACCGCACACAGACCGAGATCGCAGAGATCGTCGGCGTCTCGCAGATGCAGGTATCCCGGATCCTGCGACGGTCGGTCGAGCGCCTGAAGGAGATCGTGCGCGAAAGCGACGACTGGGGAACGGAATTGAGCGCCGACGGGCGCAGCTAACCGCCGGCGGTGACGATCCCGTCAGAGGTGTAGTTCCACAGCGCCAGCAACGGCCCTGCCGGCCTCGCGCTCCAGCACGCAGATCGCAGCCGGATCCATCGCTAGGGCGCTACCGAGCGAGACATCGCGCCCGAGCCACCGCGCCGCCAGCGCGCGCAGCGTCTTCCCGTGCCCGACGAGCAGCACCAGGCCGTTCAGCGCCGCGACCCGCGCGAGCATGCGGTCGACGCGCTCGGTCAGCTCGTCGGGCGTCTCACCGCTTGGCGCACCGTCGCGGAACAGATCCCAATCCGGCTTGAGCTCCCGGACCTCGGCGTCCGTTTTCCCCTCGTAGTCACCGTAGTCCCACTCGACGAGATCGTCGTCAACCTCGGCCAGCTCGCCGACGCCCGCCAGCTCGGCCGTGTCGCGCGCACGCGATTGCGGGCTGACGAGCACGTGATCGAAGCGGCGCCCGGCGAGCAGCCGTCCCGCCACCCGCGCCTGCTCGCGGCCGTCGTCGTTCAGCGCGACGTCCTTTCGGCCGGTATGCAGTTCGCGCTCGGTCCACTCCGTGTCGCCGTGGCGGAGCAAGAAAACGCAGTCGCTCATACGCAGAACCGGTACTACCCGAAATCGGCAGTTTGCCCAGCTCGCGTGCCGGGGAGACGGAACGTAGCGGAGCTGATGAAACACACGGCGAAGGTACGTCTCGAGGTAGAAAGTCGCCCTGAGAGCCTGGCCCTCGTACGCCGCGTGCTGATTGCGTTCGTGGACGCGACAGCCGTCGATGGGGGCGAGCTTCTAGGGGACATAGAAACTGCGGTCAGTGAGGCCTGCAACAACGTCGTGCTGCATGCGTACGACGCGGATCCAGGACCGATGATCGTGTCGCTCGAGGCGACGGAGGCAGCGGTAGAAGCACTCGTCGAGGATCGCGGTGGCGGTTTCCGGAAGGCGTCGGCGATGCGGCCTTCGATCGGGATCGGCCTGCCCGTGATCAGCGCGCTCGCCGACCACGCCGAATTCCGCTCGACGGATGGCGGCGGCGCACACGTGCGTATGCGGTTCGACGCCCGCCAGTGAAAGGGTCAGCTGCCGTCGAGCAGCTGTTCCGGAGCGTCCGCCACCCGGAAACGCTCCGTCAGCCCCGTAAGCGCCAGCAACCGCTGCACCTGGTCACCGCCCTTGACCAGCCCGAACTCCCGGCCCGACTCCTGGGCCTCCACGTGTGCCTTGACAAGCACGCTGAGGCCGGTCGAGTCGATGAACTCGAGGGCGCTTAGATCGAGGATCAGGACCTCGGCCGCGGCGACCGCGTCGAGCTCCTGTTGAAGCGCCGCGCTCGAGGCAAGATCCAGCTCGCCACTGAGACTGATGATCGTCGCCCGGCCCTGCTTACGGACCTCGGTACTGAAGTGGCTTGGCACGCGGACGCGAGCCTACCGATCGTCTCCGCGGAACGGAACGGTTACAAGCGCCCAGGCCCGGGTACGAGCAGCACATGACGAACATTGCGTTCATAGGGACCGGGACGATGGGTCTGCCGATGGCACGAAACCTCGCGAAAGCGGGGTTTTCTTTGCGTGCCTGGAATAGAACTCGCGAGCGGGCAGAGCCGCTCGCGCAAGACGGTGCGACGATCTTCGACGACCCGGGCGAGGCGGCCTCCGGCGCGACCGTCCTGGTCACAATGCTCGCCGATGCGAGCGCGGTGCTCGACACGGCGGCGTCGGCGCTCGACGCACTCGAACGGGATGCGATCTGGCTGCAGATGAGCACAATTGGGATTGAAGGCACGGAGCGGTGCGCCGCGCTAGCGGACCGGTGTGGCGTGCATTTCGTCGACGCTCCGGTGCTCGGGACCCGCCAGCCCGCCGAAGCGGGGGAGCTCGTGATCCTGGCATCGGGACCTACTGAGAGCGTTGCCGCGTGCGAGCAGATCTTTGATGCGCTTGGGCAGCGCACGATCCGGCTCGGCGAGGCCGGGAACGGGACCAGGTGCAAGGTCGTGGTCAACAACTGGATCGTCGGGCTCACCAGCGTGCTCGCCGAAACCGTCTCGCTCGCCGAGCAGCTCGAGATCGATCCTCGGAGCTTTTTCGAAGCGATCGAGGGCGGCGCGCTCGACGTCCCATATGCGCACATGAAGGGCGAGCGGATGATCGAACGCGAGTTCTGCAGATCCCGACTTCAAGCTGAAGCTCGCTCGCAAGGACGCCGAGCTGGCGCTCGCCGCGGCGGAGCAGGCGGAGCTCGAAACGCCGGTGCTCAGAGCGGTCGCCGACCGCTTCCACCGCGCCGAGCGCCAAGGCCACGGTGATGAGGACATGGCCGCGACGTACCGAGCGACAGCCAGTCCAAGCCGGACCGGCCGCTAAGCCGTCCGTCCAACCTGGTTGCCGGTGTCCGCGGGCGGGTAGCGATGTACTGAGCGCGGAGAGAGCGCTCAACGGACATCAAGGAGGAGTTAGATGGTCGCTTTAGTGGTACTGCTGTTGATCCTCGCCCTATTCGGCGGTTTGGGATTCGCGGCTCATGTCCTGTGGTTCGTACTGATTGCCGCGGTGCTCTTGTGGGTGCTCGGGTTCTTCGTCGGCGGCGTCGAAGCCGGCGTTGGACGCAGGCGGTGGTACGGACGCTGGTAGCGACCGGGACCGGGCTAGCGAGGGACCGGATCTGATCCGACCGGGACCGGGCTAGCGAGGGACCGGATCTGATCCGTACCCGTCGATTAGGAGGTCCAGCGAGATGGCAACTGAACTATCCGGAAAGAAGGTCGCCTTCCTGTTCACCGAGGGAGTAGAGCAAGTCGAGTTGACCAAACCGCTCGAGGCCGTGCGAGATGCAGGCGCGAAGGCAAGCCTGGTGTCACTCGAGACCGGCGAGGTCCAGATGTTCAACCATCTCGACAAGGGCGACACGATCGAGGCGGATCTGGCCGCGTCGGACGCGGATGCTTCGGAGTTCGACGCGCTTGTCCTGCCGGGCGGCGTCGCGAACCCCGATGCTCTGCGGGGAGACCAGGATGCCGTCTCGTTCGTGCGCGCGTTCTTTGAGCAGCACAAGCCGGTCGGGGTGATCTGCCACGGGCCGTGGACGCTGATCGAGGCCGACGTCGTACGCGGCCGCACGCTGACCTCGTGGCCGAGCCTGAAGACCGACCTGCGCAACGCCGGCGCCGAATACGTCGATGAGGAGGTAGTCGTAGACAACGGGCTCGTCTCCTCGCGCAAGCCCGACGATCTGCCGGCCTTCTGCGCGAAGGTGGTCGAGGAGATCGCCGAGGGCAAGCACGACGGCCAGGTCGCATCGGCGACGGCCACCGCGTCCGGCGAGGGAGCAATGAAGTGACCGCGTTCGAGACCGTGCTGGTCGTGGTGGCTGTCGTTGGAATCGGCGTCGCGTTGACGCCATGGTTCAGACCGTCGCGGCTGATGCACCGGATCGGCCGGCGCGGGGGCACGTGGTTCGACCACGCGGACGATCTCCCAGCCGAGCAACGCCCGGCCGAGGACGAGCGTGATGCGCCGATCCCGGTGCGGCCGCTCAGGGGCCGTCCGCAGTAGCGACGACGCGCACCCGCCCCGACCGTGCTACTGCACCGTGCGCCGCGGGCGCGATTTCGAGGTCCTCGGCCAGCACGAAGAATGCGCGCACGAACGGTGAGCCGCTCGTGCGCGCCCGCAGCTGCTGCCAGTCGATCTGCTCGCGTACGGCGCGAGCGATCGCGAGCGCCGGCCGGTAGTCGAGGTCGTGCTCGGTGAGCGCGTTCAACTTCGTCGCCAGCACGTCTTCGATCGCCATGACCGGCGTGGCAACCGCGAACACGGGCAGGACGTCGGCGCGCTCGAACACTTCGTCGGTGACCTCGAGCCCAGCAGGGTGGAAGATCACGTCGATCATGACCTCCCCGTGCCAGGCCTTGAACAGCCACTCCTCGACGGGATGCTCCGTGCGCATCCCTGCGTTTTCGAGTGCTGCCAGCGCGCGCTCCGCGTCGGACGGCTTGACCATCAGGTCGAGGTCGTTCTGGGTCACCGGCCCCCCACGTGCCCACGCCGCGAGGCTGCCGCCGAGCACGAACGGGATCTCCCGTTCACGCAGTGCGCCGACCGCGCATTTGAGTGTTTCTCCGAACGTCCCGATCAGATCAAGCTACCCGCCGATCGGGTAGCGAACGCATATGGGCTCCGCTCAGAATGGGGCAGCGAAGGCCTGCCTGCGGATCGCCGCCGCCGGCGATCTGCACTGCTCGGACGAGCACGGCGAGCGGATCTCGGCCTCGATCAACGGACTCGGTCCAGCAGTCGATCTGCTGCTGCTCGCCGGCGATCTCACCACGCATGGTGAGCCTGAGCAGGCGCTTGGCCTCGCACGCGCGTGCGCGGCCGTGCCGTTCCCGGTGTTCGCGGTGCTCGGCAACCACGACTGGCACGCTAACCGCGTGCCGGAGTTGATCGAGGTGCTCGAATCCGGAGGGATCCGGGTGATGGAGCGTGGCTGGGAGCGATGCTCGATCGATGGACACGACGTCGGGATCGTCGGCGCGAAGGGGTTCGTCGGAGGGTTCGCCGGCTCGCACCTGCCCGACTTTGGGGAGCCGTTGCTGCGCGAGATCTACGCCGAGACGTCGGCGGACGTGGCCGCCTTGGACGCCGGACTCAGGGCGATCGAGTTGTGCCCGACACGGATCGTGCTGCTCCATTACGCACCGACCGAGGCGACAGTCGCCGGTGAGCCGGAGGGGATCCGGCCGTACCTCGGCTGCGACCGGCTGGCGGCACCGATCGCCGAGCACGAACCGGACATCGTGTTGCACGGTCACGCTCACGCTGGCACGTTCGAGGGCGCGATCGGGAATGTGCCGGTGTACAACGTCGCGATCCCGGTCACCGGTCGCGACTTCTGGCTGTTCGAACTTGACGTCTCGCTGCCCGCTCAAGCGCCGATCCGGTGATCAGCCGAGCTGCTCGAGCGCCTTGAGGTAGGCCTCCGTGTAGGTCGGGAACTGCGCCACGGTGTCGCGCAGGACATCGATCGGAACCTTTGCCTTGATCGCGAGTGCGGCGTAGTGGATCCACTCGCCGGCGAGCGGGGCGACCGCCCAGGCACCCACGAGCGCGTTCTCGCTGACCAGCAGGCCGAGCTCGCCGCGCGGGTCGGTTTCATACGCCCACGGACGTGTGATCGAATCGCGCAGCTCGATCCGCACAGACTTTAGATCGAGCCCTCGCTCGCCAGCCTGGTGCTCCGTCAGACCCACCGCCGCGATCTCGGGATCGCTGAACACGGTTCGCGGGATCGCACCGTAGTCCGCGCGCCGTTCGCCGCCGCTGATGTGCGCGCACGCGATCCGCCCCTGGTACATCGCGACGTGGCTGAACGGCATTACGCCGGTGACGTCGCCGATCGCCCATACCCCCTCGGCGGCGCGGCAGTTCTCGTCGATTTCAATTCCGTGCGGACCGGCCTCGATCCCGATCTGCTCGAGCCCGAGCCCTTCGGTCCGCGGCCGCCGGGATGTCGCAACGAGCAGCTCTGCGGCGCGGACCCGGGCATCGCCGACATGGACGACGCGCTCGCCGTCATCGCGCTCCACCTTCGACGCCTCGGCGCCGAGATGGACGGTGATCCCGTCCTCGCGCAGAGCTTCGAGCACCAGCTCGCTGACCCGCGGCTCCTCGCGCCCGAGCAGGCGATCCTGCTCCTCGACGAGATCGACCTGAGCGCCGAACCGTCTGAGCATCTGCGCGAGCTCGATCCCGACCGGGCCACCGCCGAGCACGCACACGCTGGCCGGCGGCTGCTTGAGCGACGTCGCGTCCCGGTTCGTCCAGTAGCCCGCCTGCTCGAGCCCGGGGATCTCGGGGATGACCGGTTCCGAGCCCGTTGCGATCACGATCTTGTCGGCGCGGAGCGTTTGGTCGCCGACCTCCAGAGCGCCGCCGGCAATGAACGACCCCTCCCCCTTGAACACGCTCACGCCCTGCTTCTCATACGAGGTGACCTCGTCGCGATCGTCGTAGTCGCGCACCATGAAGTCCCGGTAGGAGGCGACTTCGTCAAATCGCTGCTCTGGCTCCCCGGTGCCCGCGACGCGCGGCGCCTCGCGCCGGATCTCCGCCGCGCGCAGCAACGTCTTCGACGGGATGCAGGCCCAGTACGCGCACTCGCCACCGATCAGCTCGCGCTCCACGAGCGCTATCCGCATGCCATCGCCGGCGAGTCTGGACGCGACGGTCTCGCCGGCGGGGCCGGCGCCGACAACGATCAGATCAAAGCTCTCCGTCATCCCGTCGGTGGGCGTCTTACCCGCGCGTCGCGGGATCCCAACATGGGTAGCTGACACCCGAACGAGTAGGAGGTCAAAGCGGATGCCGCCACGCGGAGTGCAGAAGGGAACCAAGCGGGCTCGTCAGTACGAGCACATCAAGCAATCAGAGCGCGATCAGGGCGCGTCGGAGCGGCGTGCCGAAGAGATCGCGGCTCGCACCGTCAACAAGGAGAAAGCGCGGAGCGGCGAGTCGCGTACGAGCTCGCGTACGTCGATCAACGACATGTCGTCGTCGCGGCGGGGCGGTCAGCGGTCGGGCACGAACCGTCCCAAGGGCCGCACCCGAGAGCAGCTGTACCAGGAGGCGCAGCAGCTCGGCGTGGAGGGTCGCTCGAAGATGAACAAGTCGCAGCTCCAGCGCGCGGTCGATGGGCGTAAGCGATGAGCATGCGTTACCTCTACACGGCGCTCCACGAGCAGTACCGGCCCGAGGCGCTGCTCGAGCACGGAATCGCAGCCGAGCAGGCGGGATTCGACGGGCTGTGCTGCAGCGACCACCTTCAGCCATGGTGGCCGGGCGGTCAATCGGGGCACGCATGGCCATGGCTTGGTGCGCTGTTGCAAGCGACGAAGTCGTTCACCGTCGGGACCGCGGTCACGCCCCCCGGCCCGCGGTACCACCCGGTGCTGATCGCGCAGGCGTGGTCAACGCTCGAGTCGATGTTCCCCGGCCGCCCGTTCCTCGGATTCGGATCCGGCGAGTCGCTGAACGAGTCGCCGCTCGGCGCGCCGTGGCCGCCGGTGGACGAGCAGATCGCGCGGATGGAGGAGGCGCTCGAGATGATCCATGCGCTGTTCGAGGGCAAGCGGATCGACGGCGGCGGCAAGCACTTCGGCGCCGATGGCGCGGTGCTGTACACGCGCTCGGAGAAGCGACCGCCGATCTATGTCTCGGCGTTCGGGCCGGAGGCGGCGGTCGTCGCCGCTCGCCAGGGGGACGGCGTGTGGACGCTCGCCGATCCCGAGCAGGCGCCGGAGGTCATCGACGCGTACAAGTCCGCCTGCGACGACGCCGGCCACGAGCCGGGCGAGATCGTGCTGCAGGGGATGTTCTCGTGGGCCGACGAAGACGCCGCCGCGTTCGAGGGTGCGCGCGTGTGGAAGGCCGCTCAGCCGGTCGAGTTCTACCGCGAGGACTGGCACGATCCGAAGGCGATGCACGAGCACGCCGAACAGCAGCTCAGCGACGATGACCTGCGCGAGAAGATCACGATCTCTCCGGATCCGGCAGTCCACGCGGACGCAGTCCGGGAGATCGAGAAGATGGGGGCGACAATCGTCGCGCTGGCGAACGTGTCGGGGCCCGACAACGCGCTCGGCGCGATCGAGGTCTACCGCGACCAGGTGCTGCCCGAGCTGCGCGGCGCCCGCGTGGGCTAGCCGAACAGCGGCAGGCGCCGCCGGCGGGCCAGCGCGTCCATCCCGGTCTGGATCGCGGCGCAGACCTCGTCGTACTTGGCGTCGACGTACTCCTCGTCTTCTGCGCGGGCCGGGTCGGTGTCGAGTTCGATCGGCCGCTGGAACGCAGTCCTGATCTTCGTCGGCAGCGGGATCTCGGGCAACAGCGCGGGCGAAACACCCCACGGCGCCTGGATCGCGATCGGGAACATCTTCAGCCGCGCGATCCGGTCGAGTTGGAGAAGCTTCGCGAGCCGCCTGCCGGTCGCGAGCACGGGCATCGAGTCGGGTCCGCCGACGGTCGCGATCGGGACGATCGGGACACCGCTGCGGATCGCCAAGCGGATGAAGCCCTGACGGCCGGCGAGGATCGCCTCGTCGCGCTGGGTCCACGGCCGCAGCGAGTCCTTCTCGCCGCCGGGCCACAGCGCCACGTCGTGGCCGGCCGCTAGCGCCGCTGCGATGCTGTCCGCCTGCGCGGGGAGCACGCCCATCCGGCGGAAGTACCACCCGAACCCCGGCAGCGCCATCAGCGCGTCGTGGGCGGTGCCGTGGACCGGGCGCTCGCTGCCGAAGTGGCGCCACCATTGCACGCCCACGGTCCACGCGTCCCACACGAACGGGGCGCCGGAGTGGATCCCGATCAGCAGCGCCGGTGGCTCCGGGATGTTCTCCCAGCCCGAGATCTCCATTCGGAACCAGTAGTCCATCAGCGGGTTCCACAGGTATTTCTGGCGTTCCATGAACTCCCAATCGGGACCGCTCAGATCCCACTGGCCGGCGCGCTCGGCGACCCACGCGGCCGCGCCGGTCTGCTGCTCGCGGCGCTTTTGGACCTTACGGGCCGCCTGGCGCGCATGCCATTCGGCCTGCGCCTGTGAACGCTGCATCGTCATCTCTCCTCCGTCTCCTCTTCTCTGGACACCTACCCCTCACGCGTGATTACAACCACGTTCCGAGGGGCAGCAACCGGGACATGCGGATCGGTTATTTCCTCTCGAGCGAGGAGTGGGGGCCCCGCGAGCTGATCTCGCAGGCGGTAAAGGCGAAGGAAGCCGGGTTCGACGGCCTCTGGATCTCAGACCACTTTCACCCGTGGAACGACAAGCAGGGCCACAGCCCGTTCGTATGGTCGACGGTCGGCGCGATCTCGCAGGCGGCGCCAGGGATGAAGGTCACGACCGCGGTGACGTGCCCGACGGTCCGGATCCACCCCGCGATCATCGCGCACGCGGCGGCCACGGCCGCGGTGATGCTGGAGGGCCGCTTCTGCCTCGGCGTCGGCAGCGGCGAGGCGCTCAACGAGCACATCTTCGGCGATCGCTGGCCCGAGGCCGACGAGCGCTTGGAGATGCTCGAGGAGGCCGTCGAGGTGATCCGCAAACTGTGGACCGGCGGCGTCCATGATCATCGAGGCCGGCACTACCGCGTCGAGCACGCCCGGATCTACGACCTGCCGAGCGAGCCCCCGCCGATCATCGTCTCCGGGTTCGGAGAGAAATCGGTGGAGCTCGCCGCGCGGATCGGGGACGGCTACTGCACGGTGGGGCCCGACGCCGATTCGGTAAAGACGTTCCGCGAGCAGTCGCACAACGGGGCGATCGTGCAGGGTGGGCTGAAGGTCTGCTTCTCAGACGACGAGGCGCGCGCGCGCCAGACGGTCCACCGCCTGTGGGCGAACGAGGGACTTCCGGGCGAGCTCGCCCAGATCCTCCCGACGCCGGCGCACTTCGAGCAGGCATCCGAGCTCGTCACCGAGGAGATGGTGGCCGAGGACACCCCCTGCGGGCCGGACGTCGACAGGCACGTGGAGGCGATCCAGGCATACGCGGAGGCGGGCTTCGACGAGCTCTACGTAAACCAGATCGGGCCGGAGCAGGACGCGTTCTTCGCGGCGTACCGCGAGCAGGTGCTGCCCCGCGTGCGGTGATGAGCCGCGTTGCCAGCGCGCTGCTCGGGCTGGTGATCGGCGCAGCGTTCTACCTGCTGCTGATCGACACCACCTCATCCCCTGAGCTGTATGCCTTCATCGGCGCGGCGCTGCTGGCCGGCGTGGCGTATGAGGTCTCACGCGAGCAGGGATTCACCGAAGCGGTGATCTCCCCGCTGTGGTTCGCTCGCGCCTGGCGGGTCCTGGTCCGCTTGCCGGTGCACGTCGCGCTCGTCTCGATCGACGCGATCTCGCAGCTTTTCGACCGCAAACCGCGGCGTGGGAGCTTCCGCGCGGTGAGCTTTGCCGCGTGCGGTGAGGACGGAGCGGACACGGGGCGCCGGGCGCTGGCGGAGGCGCTCGGCTCGTTCGCTCCGAACACGATCGTGGTCGGCGTCGACACTGAGCGCAAGCTGGTGCTCGTCCATCAGCTCCACCGACAGGGCGGCCGTGACGAGCTCGATCCCCTGAGGCTTGGATGAACGAGTGGACGTTGGTGGCGCTCGTGCTGATCGCGGCGCTCGTGCCATGCCTGGCCGTGTGCGTGCTCGCCGGCGCGACGCACGCGCTGGCCGCGTTCGAGGTCGCGAGCACGCTGCTGACGACGGTGCTGATGCTGCTGTCCGAGGGGTTCCACCGCCAGCCGTTCGTCGATCTTGCGATCACCTTTGCGCTCGTCTCGATCCTCGGCGCGCTCGCGTTCGCGCGGCTGATGGAGCGCGATCTGTGACCGTCAAGCACGTCATCGCCACCGTGCTGCTGATCGGCGGGGCCGTGCTCGAAGTGCTGGCGGTTCTCGGCGTCGCGCTGATGCGCGACGTCTACGATCGTCTCCACTACGTCGGGCTGGCTGGGTTCGGGGCGCTGCTGATCGGGATCTCGATCCTCGTGCGCGAGTCTTGGTCACTGATCGGCGACAAGGCGCTCGCCACGGGCGTCCTGCTCGTCCTGCTCTCGCCGGTGCTCGTGCACACGACGGTGCGTAGCTTCCGCACGCGGGAACTCGGCGACTGGCGCGAGGGGATCGACGAGGTGCGGGAGGAGGACTCGTGACGGCGCTGCAGATCGCCGCGCTCGTGGTGGTCGCGCTCGCCGGCACCGGCGTCGTGTTCACGCCTGAGCCGCTGCGCCAGGCGCTCGTTCTCGGGGTCTACGGGCTGTCGTTGACGGCGCTGTTCTTCGTGCTCCAGGCCCCCGACGTCGGCCTGTCGGAGATTGTCGTCTCGAGCCTCGCGTTGCCGCTGATCGTGCTCGCAGCGCTGCGCAAGATCCGCGAGCAGGAGAAGCAGGCGAACGACGCGGATGACAAGGACGGGGACGCGTGAGCCGGCGCGCCCGGCTGTCGCTGTTCGGCGTCGCGGGCCTCGGCCTGCTCGCCGTGCTGGTGATCGGCCTGCACAAGCTCCCCGCCTTCGGTCATTACCACGGGATCTACGGACTGTTGCTCGGGAAGATCGAGCCGAACCTCCGCCACGCGACCGACATCGTCACGGCGCTGAACTTCGACATCCGCGCGTTCGACACCCTCGGCGAGGAGTTCATCCTGTTCGCCTCGGTCGCCGGCGTCGCCCTGCTGTTGCGCGTGTTGCGCGACGAAGACGAGGAGGCCGAGCGGAGCCGCGGACTCGAGGACCACGCGTTCGCCGGCGCGAGCGAGGCGCTGCGGACGATGTCACTCGTGCTGATCCCGCTGCTTGTCGCGCTCGGCGTGTACCTCGTGCTGCACGGCGCGCTGACGCCGGGCGGCGGCTTCCAGGGCGGCGTCGTGCTCGCGGCCGGCCCGATCGCGATCCTGCTCGCCGGACGCTACCTGGCGCTCAAGCGCGTGGCGCCGGAGTTCGCGCTCGAATCGCTCGAGTCGATCGGCGCCGCGGCGTACGTGCTGATGGGAGTGGGTGGGCTGATCTTCGCGGGAGTCTTCTTCAAGAACTTCCTGCCGCTCGGTAAGCCGGGGTACCTGCTGTCGGGGGGGATGATGCCGCTCAACAGCATCGCGGTCGGGCTCGAGGTCACGGGCGCGTTCCTGTTGACATGGACGGAGTTCCTCGACCAGTCGCTGCTCGTCGAGCACGGCGAACTCAGCTCATGAGGCGTGCGCCGTGAGCTTTCTGCCGTTCGCGATCGCGGCGTGGCTATTCGTCATCGGTCTGTGGGGCGTGGTCTCGAGCAACAATCTCGTCCGCACGGTGCTCAGCCTGACCGTCGTGCAGTCCTCGACCTACCTGATTCTGGTCGGCATCGGCTACCGCGCCGGCGCAAAGGCGCCGATCGTCGCGGACATCCCCAAGACCTCGAGGTTGGTCGACCCCGTCGTTCAGGTGCTAGTGCTGACCGACATCGTGATCGAGGCGACCGTGACCGCGCTGCTGCTAGCGCTCGTCGTCCAGGCACACAAGCGCTTCCGGTCGGTCGACCCCGCCGAGTTGCGCACGCTGCGGCACTAGATGACGCACCTTGCCGCGCTTCCGATCGTCGTGGCGCTCCTCGGCGCCGCGCTGCTCGTCGCGATCGGCTCGTTCGCGCCGCGCTGGATCAACGATGGCGTCGGCGGGATCGGCGCGGTCGCTGCTACGGCCCTCTGCGTGCTGCTCGCCGTGCACGCCTCAGGGCAGCCGTTCGCGTACTGGGTGGGTGGTTACGCACCCCGTCATGGCGTCGCGATCGGAATCTCGCTGTCGATCGACCCGCTCGGCGCAGCGATGGCGGCGTTTGCGGCTCTGCTGGTGACCGCGGCACTTGTCTACTCGCTGCGCTACTTCGATGCGGTCAAGGGCCTGTTCCACGGCTTGATGCTGCTGTTCATGGCCGGGATGGTCGGCTTCTGCCTGACCGGTGACCTCTTCAACCTGGTCGTGTTCTTCGAGCTGATGAGCGCCGTGGCCTACGGGCTGACCGCCTATCAGATTGAGGAGCGCGCGCCAATCCAGGGCGCGATCAACTTCGCGATCACCAACAGCATCGCCGGCTATGCGATGTTCATCGCCGTCGCGTTGCTGTACGGCCGGACCGGCGCGTTGAACATGGCGCAGATCGGGGCCGCGCTGAACGGGCACCACGCCGATCCGCTGGTGATCGTCGCGATGGTGCTGCTGGTGCTCGGGTTCCTGACCAAGGCCGCGGCGGTGCCTCTGCACTTCTGGCTCGCGGACGCGCACGCGGTCGCCCCGATCCCAGTGTGCGTGCTGTTCAGCGGGGTGATGGTCGAGCTCGGGGTGTACGCCGTGGCGCGGTTGTACTGGGTGGTGTTCGCCGGCCCGATGAGCGCCCACACTGTGGCGCTGCGTGCCGTGCTGGTGGCGATCGGAACGCTGACGGCTCTGCTCGGTGCTTGGATGTGCACGGTCCAACGCCACATCAAACGGCTGCTGGCCTTCTCGACGATCAGCCATGTCGGTGTGTTCGTGTGCGGCATCGGGTTGCTGAATGCGAAGGCGCTCGCCGGTGTCGCCGTGTACATCATCGGCCATGGATTCACGAAGGCGGCGCTGTTCATGTGCGCGGGGGTGCTGCTGCATCGCTTCGCGACGATCGACGAGTTCGACCTGCACGGGCGGGGCCGCGACGTGTGGCCCGTGGGCGTGCTGTTCGCGGTCGGCGGCCTGTTGCTCGCGGCGCCGCCGCCACTGACCGAGTCCGCCGGCAAGTCGCTGCTCGACAGCGCCGGATCCGATCTCGGCTACGGCTGGCTGACGGGTCTGTTCGTCGTCGTCTCCGCGCTCACCGGCGGCGCGGTGCTGCGCGTCGCGGGTCGCGTGTGGCTGGGCTGGGGCCCATCCGAAGGACCCGACCCAAGCCAGGCGCGGGCCGCCGAGGAGCGGGTCGACGAGACGCGAGACGAGCGCGACCACACCCCGGTGCTGATGATCGTGGTCCCGTTCGTGCTGCTCGTGCTCGCCGCCATCGTCGGCGTGATCCCGGGCGCCGTCCCCTGGGTTGAGCGGATGGCGACCCGGTTCGTCGACCACCGCGCCTACGCGGCCTGGGTGCTCCACGGCGCGACGGTGCACTGGCCGGGAACGCCCGAGACGCACGTCAACGCGATCGACGTCGCCACGGCGCTGATCGCGGTGGCGGGCGCGGTTGGCGCCGCCGCCGTGGGCCTGTTCGGGCGTGGCCTTCGCGAAGCGTTGCCAAATCGGGTCAGCGGGCCCGCCGGAGCGCTGGTCCGCGGCCTGCGGAGCCTCCACTCCGGGCACATCGGCGACTACATCGCGTTCTGGAGCGCGGGCGCGGCGGCGCTCGGCGGGGTCTGCCTCGTGGTGCTCAGATGATCAGCTGCGCTGCTTGAGCGCGATCGCGGCGCCACCTGCGGCAAGCGCGCCCGCAGCCGCGACCGGAACGAGCACCCTGCGGCGCTTGCGCTTTGGCGGCTCGATCACGCCGATCTGCTGTGCCAGGACCGGCCCATAGGTCGCAAGCGTGCTCGCGAGCGTGTTGATCGTCTCGCCGAGCTGCTCGAGCTGCCGACGAGTCCGTCGGCGGGCGAACCGCTTGCCGATGCTGAAGCTGAGCCTCGCCATCGGAGGCGCGGCCTCCGCTGCTGCTGCCCTGATCTCAGGATCAGCGATCAGGCCCTTGGCCGCCTCAGCGCCGAGCGACGGCTTTGACTTTCTGCGCATGGTGCGTCCTTTCTGTTTTCAGTGGTTCACCAGGGACCTACCCCGCTCGTCAGGCTGTGACGCGGAACGGTTGGACCCGAGGTTGACGGCGAGCACCCCGTCGATCGCTTCGAGGTCGTCGACCAGCTCGGACAGTGAGCCACGGCCGCGCACCGCGAGCCGGATTGTCACCGCTCCATCGTCATCGTCCTCGGCGTGATCCGCATCGAGGTCCGAGACCGCGAAGCCATGGTCGGCGCACTTCGTCAGGACCTGTCGCAGCAACCCCTTCCCGTCGAGATACGTCAGCACGATCGACGTGGAGCCGCGGACCTTTGGAAGCCGCTCAGTCAGGAACGGGTAGCAAATCGAAACGAGCAGGTACATCACCGTCGTCAGCGTCGCGAGGATCGGCAGGTCGCCGCCGGCAGCCATCCCGATCGCGGCGACAGTCCACACGCTTGCAGCGGTCGTCAACCCGCGGACGTCGGCACGGCGAACGAAGATCAGCCCGCCGCCGATGAACCCGATCCCCGAGACGATCTGCGCGGCGACCCGGGACGGATCGAGCGTCACGTGCGTGGACAGGACGTCAGCGAACCCGTACGTGCTGACCAGCATGAATAGCGCGGAGCCCAGCCCGACGAGCGTGTGCGTGCGCAGCCCCGCGCTCTTGTGCCGGATCTCTCGCTCGAGCCCTACGATCGACGAGAGACCGAGCGCAAGGACGAGCCGCCACGCGACGTCAAACTCATGAACGCTCATTGGGCTGCGTCTGGCGTTTCGGCCCGTTCCACCGCTCGGCCTCCGGATCCTGCGAGGGGTGCGGCTCGCTTGTGCTCTGACTTCCGGTCGGGGGGTGCGGTGCTTCGCCGGGCAGCACCGGACCGTCCGCGCCCGGATCGCGTGGATCCTCCCGCTGGTCATACGGGTCTGGCCACTCCGTCGGGTCCGGGTCGTCGGTGACGGGGTTGCTCAGTTCGTGGTGAGGGGAGCGCTCCTCCGCTCGAGCCGGCAGGTCACGTAGCGCCATCCGCCGCTCACGCTCCGGGTCTTCAGCCGGTTCGGGCGCCGGCGGCGGCTCGGGCTCCGGCTGCGTCGACTCGGGCTCGGGCGACGGTTGCTCGGGCTCCGGCGGCGTCGCTCGGGCTCGCGCGGCGGCTGACTCGGGCTCGGGCGACGGTTGCTCGGGCTCCGGGCCGGGCGAGGGGGGCGGCGATTCCGGCCTTGGCCCCGGGGACGGTGGCGGCGGCGGCACCGGCTCTGTGGAGGCCTGCGGCGAGCCACCGGTCACCGTGCCCACCACGGCTCCGACCACGGTCCGTGCGACAGCGAACCCGATCCGCGTCACCTGCCGCGCTACGACCTCGGTTTGCTCGAGGCCGAACTTGACGATCGATCCGAGCACGCCGCCTAACCGGCGTTCTCTGGATGGCCGGTCGCCTGCGAGCCCTCGGTCGAGGACCCGGGTGAGTCGTCGTCGTGTCGTGCACCGCGCTCCTTGCTCTCATCCTTGGGAGGCGACGCCGGCTTCGAGCGCTCGTCGTCCAACCCGCCCTCGGCCTCTTCCTGGTTCTGGTTCGAAACCGCGCCGGGTGGATCGGGCTCCGGCACTACGACCTGCGCTCCAGATCTGCGACCTCGGCCGCCTTGCGCTCCACTTCGCGCTCGGACGCGTGCAGCTCTTCCTTGGCCTCACCCTTGCGCTCATCGACGATTCCTTCGCGTCGAAGCGACGGATCGCCGGCCACGTCCCCTGCCGCCTGCTTAGCGCGGCCGAGTAGTTTGTCGATCAGGCTCATATTGCCCGGCTACCCGGGCGTATCCGGGTGCAAACGGGGTTCACGACCGCGGCGCAGTGGGTACACGCAATCCATGAGCGAGCAGCAAGACGAGCACGAGGAACCGCTGCCGGAGGATCGGCCAGAGGAACCTGGCGCCGAGGGCGGCTCGGGAAGCCCCGCTGCCGACAAGCTTCCAGGGCACGCCGGCGGAAGACGACGCGCCGGTCGGCGACACCGACCAGCATTCCGAACGCTAGATCTGCGGCGTATCGGGCTCTGGGGCCGGCGTCGGCGCGGGGTCCGGCGTCGGCGCGGGATCCGGCATCGGCGGGGCCGGCGGTGGCGAGTGGGTCAGGTCCGGGCGATGGGTCGGGCGTCGGTCCCGGATCAGGTCCGGGCGGTGACGGACCGGGCCCCGGCGTCGGGCCAGGCCCTGGATCCGGGTCGATCGGAGTGGCGGGCTCATCGGGCGCTGGCACGTCGGCTGGGACTTCGGGCGCGGCCGGCGTGCCGGGATCGGGATCGATCGGCGTCACAGGCGCGTCTGGGACGGCGGGGGTGGCCGGCTCCACCGGTTGGGGAACTTCGAGCGACGGGGAATACGAGTTCATGACGCTCTCCTACCCCACCCGGGGAGCATGGAACCGACAACTCACGGGTAGGTGGGGCAGATGCCAGTCGAACTGACCGCAGCGCAGGCCGAGACCGTTGCCAGACTTGCAAAGGAGATCGGAGGCCCCGTGTCTCTGCATCAGATCGCCGACGGCCAGGACGTCTACGTCGCCGGGGTCGGGGAGCCGAACCGCTATCTGATCGCCGTGAACGGCGAAGCCGCGCCGACGCAGGACGAGTGATCAGCGCAGCGGCGTGTCGTCGAGCGCACGCCGGAGCTCGTCGACCGATTCGAACACAAGGAATGCGCCGGCGTCGACCAGCTCGTCGTGTCCGAAGCCGCCGGTGCGAACCGCAACCGTCTTCACGCCGACCGCTGCCGCCGCCTTCACGTCCCACGGGGTATCCCCGACGAGCACCGCGTCGGCACCCTGACCCGAGCCGCCAACCGCGTCCAGCGCCGCCTTGACGAGGTCGGGATCGGGCTTCGTCGCTTCGACGTCAGCCGATGTCGTCCACGCGTCGGCGAGCCCGCGGGCGTCGAGCAGGTCCAGGTAGCGGTCGACCTCGCCCTGCTTTGCCGAGCTTGCGAACACGACCTTGTGACCGCGCCGCTTCAGCTCTTCGATCAGCTCACGCGATCCCTGCATCGTCTCGACCTCGTCGATCAACTGGGCGTACAGCACCCCCTCGGCCGAGCGGATCGAGTCGCCGTGCTCGCGTTCGGTTTGATCGTCGGTCAGCGCCGCCACCATCTTGTCGCCGCCCATCCCGATGTGCCGGTGGATGCGCCAGTTGGCGAGCAGCTTCCCGTGGTGACGGAACGCTCGGTACCACGCGAGCGTGTGCTGGTAGTTGGTATCGACGAGCGTGCCGTCGATGTCGAGGATCGCGATCACCTCGAAGGACTACCCGTTCAGCGCCGCCAGGGCACTTAGTGTCAGCTGACTTGCCCGTCGACGTCGACGACCGGGAGCAGCGACAGCACGCCGGTCAGCTCCATCAACCGCCGCGCCTGCGAGCGCAGATCCGCCGACAGCTCCAGCTGCGAGCCGTCCGCGCGCGCCGCGTTGACGATCGCAGCAAGTCCCGTCGAGTCGATGAACGTGACGCCCGAGAGGTCGAGCAGGATCTGCTTTCCGGTTGCCAGCTCCCGCGCGAGCGCGTCGCTGAGCGCAGGAGCGCTGGCCAGATCCAGCTCCCCGTCGACCGCCACCAGCCGGCGTCCGGAGTTCAGCGTCCGGGTCACAATGCCAATCGTCTCCTGGGGCTGGTCGTCAGGCTGGACGTGCATGGGGGGAATCGCTCGTGACGTCTGAATACAAAATTTAGTCCCGTCCGGGACGAGTAGGGTGCGACAGATCGTGGCTGGTTGCAAAGCAACGCTGGGCGCCGGTCGGAGATAGAGCAGCGGTACCCCGCATTTGGGCGTACGCTGTGGAGTGTGGATCGCAGCCCAGATTCCGAGGGCCTCCACGACCTTGTAGTGATCGGCGCTTCGGCCGGCGGTGTCGAGACGCTCAGGCGAGTGGTCGCTGGCTTCCCCGGAGATTTACCCGCCGCCGTGTGCGTCGTCGTCCACATCGCTCCCAGCAGCCCGAGTGCGTTGGCGAGCATTCTCTCGCGCGCGGGCCCGCTCCCCTGTCGCCCGGCGGGCGACGGCGACCGTTTGGAGGCCGGCCAGATCCTGGTCGCGCCTCCCGACCGACATCTCGAGATCGAGGATGGCCACGTCCATCTCACGACCGGTCCGCGAGAGAACGGCCATCGGCCCGCGGTGGACGTGCTCTTCCGAACAGCGTCTGACGCCTTCAACGGACGCGTGATCGGGGTTGTGCTGTCAGGTACTCGCGATGACGGCACCGCGGGGCTGGGTTCGATCAAGGAGAAGGGGGGCGCCGCGATCGTACAGGACCCAGACGAGGCGCTTTATCCAGGGATGCCTGCTAATGCACTCGCAAGCGTCGACGTCGACGCAGTTGTTCGGTCGGAGCTCGTGGCCTCCACGGTGGTAGCGATGGTCCGAGGCGAACAGCTTCCCGAGGGAGCCATTCCGCATCGTAGCCGTCGAGGACCCTCCGGATGAGCACACCGTGACGACGATCTGTCCGGAATGCGGCGGCGTGCTCACCGAGCGGTTCGAGGCAGGGATCACACAGTGGGAGTGCCGCGTCGGCCACCGGTACTCAGCGAACAGCCTCGTCGACGCCCAGGGGAATGGGGTCGAGGCAGCGCTTTGGGCCGCGATCCGCGTACTCGAGGATCGACGCATGCTGCTCGAACGAATGGCCGACCAGCTGGCCGACAGAGAACAACCGCGCTCAGCCCGCTCCTTCCAGCGCCGCGCCCGCGATGCGCAGGCGCAGGCCGAGCTCGTACGCGACGCGCTCGCCCGAGCGGCGGAGACGACGTTGCGGGATCTGGAGCACTCTGAGCGCGACGTCCACGAGCAGGGCGTCGACTGATGGCCGATCAACGCACGACGACGTCACTCGACGCGCTGCTCGAGTTCGTCAAGGAGTCGCGCGGTTTCGACTTCACCGGATACAAGCGCTCGAGCATCGAACGGCGTGTGGCAAAGCGGCTCGCGGAGGTCGGCGCCGGCGACTACGACGAATACGTCGAGTTCTTGGAGCTCAATCCGGAGGAATTCGCGCAGCTCTTCAACACGCTGCTGATCAACGTCACCAGCTTCTTCCGCGACGCGGCGACGTGGGAGTACCTGGCCGCCGAGGTGGTGCCGGAGCTCGTCGCGGCCCGGCCCGGTGATGCCCCGCTGCGGGTCTGGTGCGCCGGCGCCGCCTCCGGCGAAGAGCCCTACACCGTCGCGATGGTGTTCGCGCGCGTACTCGGCGACGACGCCTTCAAGGAGCGAGTCAAGATCTATGCCACCGACATCGACGAGGAGACGCTCGACCAGGCTCGCCACGCCGCCTACCTACCTCGTCAGGTCGAAGAGATCCCGCGAGATGCTCTGGACCGCTTCTTCGAGCGGACCGACCAGCGGTACGTGTTTCGCAAGGACCTCCGCCGGTGCGTGATCTTTGGACGCAATGACCTCCTACAGGACGCGCCGATCTCTCGGATCGATCTGCTCGTCTGCCGGAACACGCTGATGTACTTCACCGCGGAGACCCAGTCCCAGATCCTGCGGCGGTTTCATTTCGCGCTCGATAACGACGGAGTCCTGCTGCTCGGCAAGTCCGAGATGCTGATCACCCACACCGATATGTTCACGCCCGTCGAACTGAAGTGGCGCGTGTTCAAAAAGGTCGCGCGACCGGCGCTCCGCGACCGCGTCAGAGTGATGGTCGCTGACCCCGGCAATGGCGCCGGTCAGAGCGCCGCCGAGAACCTTCGCGAGGCAGCGTTCGACATCGCAGGCCCGGCGCAGCTCGTGCTCGATGCGGGCGGAGCGGTGGTGATGGCGAACGATTCGGCGCGGAGGATGTTCGGCCTCGGCGTCAACGACTTCGGCCGCCCGATCCAAGATCTCGAGCTGTCGTACCGGCCGGTCGAGCTGCGAGCGCACCTGCGCCTGGTCACTCAAGAGCGGCGCAGCGTCGAACTGCAGGCGATCCGGTGGCGGGTGGGCGATCAGGAGCGGATCCTCGATGTGCATCTCGCTCCGCTGCTCGGCGACGGCGCGTTGCTCGGTTGCAGCATCATCTACACCGACGTCTCGGACGCGCACAGGCTGGACGAACAGTTGGCGCAGTCGCGTAACGAGCTTGAGAATGCGTACGAAGCGCTGCAATCGACCGTCGAGGAGCTCGAGACCACCAACGAGGAGCTCCAATCGACCAACGAAGAGCTCGAGACCACCAACGAGGAGCTCCAATCGACCAACGAAGAGCTCGAGACGATGAACGAGGAGCTCCAGTCGAGCAACGAGGAGCTGGAAACGATGAACGACGAGCTTCGTCACAGAACGCTCGAGCTCAACGACATGAACGCGTTCCTGGAGACGATCCTCACGACGGTCGGGCTGGCGGTCGCCGTGCTCGACAAGCGCCAGCACGTCCAGATCTGGAACGATGAGGCGCGCGAGCTGTGGGGGGTGACACCCGACGAGGCCGAGGACCAGCACCTGATGTCGCTCGACATCGGGCTGCCGGTCGAGCAGCTCAAGACGCCGATGAAGGAGACGCTCTCCGGCGCCTCGCCACGACACGAAGCCGTGATCGAAGCGACGAACCGCCGCGGCAAGCCATTTCAGTGCCGGGTGACGATCCTGCCGCTCAATGCCCAGGGCGACGGAAACGTCACGGGCGCGATCATGCTGATGGAGCCCGTCGAGGTCTAGCCGCGCGGGCCGGCGGCGCGGCGACGGCGCTCAGCGGTCGCCGCGCGTGTCGATGCCACGCGCTGGAGGCGCTCACGCGTCTGGTCGACGTTGCGAACGTGCTCCTCGCGTAGCCGACTGACGGTCTGTAGCAGCGCATCGTGTATCAGCTCGGAGCTCGGTCTCGCCGGAGCAGCGATTGCCGCCCACTCGGTTCCTCGAGGCTCGAGCGGGACCGGATCCTCGATGCGCGGCCCCTGCTCGCGCGTCGTGACGTGCGGGCGACGCAGCAGCAGCCACCCCCCGTCCTGGCGCATGATCGCCCCGGCTTCTACCAACTCTCCGATCGCGAGCGTGACGGTGGGACGGCGAGCACCGATCAGCCCCCCCAGTGCCTCATGTGTCAATGACACGGGCAGGCTCGTTCCGGACGGGGTGACCCGACCCCACGCCTCGGCGAGCAGCCACAGCAGCGCCAGCAGCCGGTCGTCGACTCGCGGCAGCTGGCAGATCATCAGCTGAGTGAGTAGCCGCTCGGCCTGCTCGCCCGCGCGTGCGTGGAGCCCAGCGACGAGTCGGGGCCATCGCCTGGCCGCGACCAGTGTCTCCCGCTCGAGCAACGCGAAACGGGTTGGAACAGTCGCCCGGCAGGTCGTGTCCAGTACAAGCGCGGACCGCGGCGCGTCGGTCAGCGACAGCAGGTCGCCGGGGCCGAGCAGTCGCAGACCGGTGTGCTCGTCGAGGCGCATCGATTGGAGCAGCATGCCGTCGAGCAACACTGCGCCGAACGACCCGGTTCGCGCAAACAGCTCGCGGACGTCGAGGTCGCCTTTCGGGATCGCACGGACCGGAACCTCCTGCATCACCGCCTCGGCCCGTTCTTCGGCCGACAGGAACCGAAGCAAGTCCGGTTCCACCTCGAACAGCCGGGTGGTGGAGGCGGACGCCATTTCGTACGCGTTCCCGGAACCGATGGGACGTGAACACACAGCATACTCCGCCCAACCGCGTTTCCATTCGCGCGTCGGGCGGGTATCAGCGCCACATGCCCACCAGGGGGCGCCTGCGGCGCTCGGATTGCTCAGGCCCGGGGCTGCATCGTCAGCGGCGTGGTCGCGGGTTCACGTACGAGGACGATCACGGCCGCCGCGTCAGCGACGACCAGACGCTCGCGCGGATTCGTGAGCTCGCGATCCCTCCGGCGTGGACGGACGTGTGGATCTGCGCCGACGAACTAGGTCACCTGCAGGCGACCGGCACCGACGCCGCCGGCCGAAAGCAGTACCTGTACCACCCGGGCTGGCGCGAGCAGCGTGACCGGCAGAAGTTCCGGCGAATGACCGACTTCGCTCGTGCCCTGCCAAGGCTGCGCACGCGGGTGGCGGTGGACCTCGACGGCTCCGAGCTCGATCGCACGCGGGTACTCGCGGCCGCCGCACGGATGCTCGACGTGGGTCTGTTCCGGATCGGCGGCGAGGAGTACGCCGAGCAGGGCGGTGGACTTGGTCTGGCGACCCTGCGCTCCGAGCACGTGACCGTGCGCGACGGCGCGCTCGTGTTCGACTACCCCGCCAAGAGCGGCGTTCGCCGGCTGCACGAGGTCCGCGATCCCGATGTGGTCGAGGTCGTCACCGCACTACGACGCCGCCGCGGTGGCCCCGATGAGCTGCTGGCCTACCGGGATGGGCGGCGCTGGCGCGGTCTGCGCTCGGACGACGTCAACGACTACATCAAGCTGGCGCTCGGCGAGAACTTCAGCGCCAAGGACTTTCGCACCTGGAACGCGACCGTGCTCGCAGCGGCGCTGCTCGCGGCAGCGGCCCACGGCTCCGTCACGAAGACATCGCGCAAGCGCACGATCAACGCGGTGGTTCGTGATGTGGCCGAGGTGCTCGGAAACACGCCGGCGGTCGCCCGCCGCGCGTATATCGACCCGCGCGTGTTCGACCGCTATCAATCGGGCTGGACGATCAAGATGCCGCGCGGCGGCCCTGAGCTGCTCGACGGCGCGGCGGGACGCGGTCGCAGACGGCTCGAGCTCGCGGTCCTCGACCTGCTGGCCGACCCGAGCGATTCAGCGGCCACGGCAAAGCTCGCGGCCTGAGCGTTTACACGCCACGCATCGGGGTGAGCCGACAGACACGACCCCGAACAAGGAGCAGCCGCGATGAAGGCAGTCACCTTTCACGGTCGGCGCGATGTGCGCGTCGACTCGGTACCTGACCCCACGATCGAGCAGCCGACGGACGCGATCGTCAAGGTCACCTCCACGGGCATCTGTGGCTCGGACCTCCATCTGTACGAGGTCATGGGCGCGTTCATGGACGAGGGCGACATCCTCGGGCACGAGCCGATGGGCGTCGTGCGAAGCGGTCGGTACCGAGGTCACGCAGATTGCGGCCCGGCGACCGGGTCGTGATCCCGTTCAACATCTCCTGCGGTCACTGCTACATGTGCGATCAGCAGCTGTACTCCCAGTGCGAGACGACCCAGGTCCGCGAGCAAGGCAAGGGCGCGGCGCTGCTGGGCTACACGAAGCTGTACGGCCAGGTTCCGGGCGGCCAGGCCGAGCTGCTCAGAGTCCCGCAGGCGCAGTTCGGCCCGATCAAGGTGCCGGAGGGGCCGCCCGATGAGCGGTTCGTGTACCTCTCGGATGTGCTCCCAACGGCCTGGCAGGCAGTTGAGTATGCGGCGATTCCCGACGGCGGTACCGCTGCCGTGTTCGGGCTCGGCCCAATCGGCCAGATGTGCTGCCGGATCGCGCTGTCACCGCGGAGCCGAGACGGTGTTCGGAATCGATCTCGTCGAGGAGCGGCTGGAGCTCGCGCGGCGTCACGGCGTGACGGCGATCGACTGCCGCGAGACCGACGACGTCGCCGACGCCCTGCGCGGCCTGACCGACGGGCGCGGGCCTGACGCCGTGATCGACGCCGTCGGCATGGAGGCACACGGCGCTCCGTTCGGCAAGCTCGCGCACCGGCTCGCTGGAATGCTGCCGAAACCGGCTGCCGCGATGATGATGGAGAAGGCCGGAGTCGACCGGCTGAGCGTGCTTCACACCGCGATCGACACGGTGCGGCGCGGTGGCACGATTTCGCTCAGCGGGGTTTACGGCGGTGCCGCGGACCCGATGCCGATGATGGATCTGTTCGACAAGCAGATCCAGCTGCGGATGGGCCAGGCGAACGTCAAGCGGTGGATCGACACGTTGATGCCGCTGGTGACCGATGACCAGGACCCGCTCGGGGTCGAGGACCTTGCGAGCCACAAGCTTCCGCTCGAGCAGGCTCCGCACGCCTACGAGATCTTCCAGAAGAAGGACGACGGCGCGATCAAGATCCTGCTCGAGCCGTGACCGGAGAGCGTGGCTGGCTACCCGGCGACGCCGATCAAGCGGCCCTGCGCCTCAGATCCGGCTATTGGCGAGAGCCGAGGCCGGTGAGGAGCTCGCGAGCACGCGCAGGACCGCTCGTGCCGCGAGCCAGCGGCGGCGTGTCGTAGCCGGAGCCTGCGCCGATACCGTCGATCAGCTCGGTCAGCGTTTGTACTGAGTTGCGCTGCGGCTGCCATGACAGCTCCTCCCTGGCCCGCTCGGTGTCCATCAGCGGGACCCGCAGCGCCATGTCGAGCCACCCCGGTTCAGAGGGTTGCAGGTGCAGCTTGAAGCTCGTAGCGGCGAGCGCGCGGAGCAGCTCGGGCGAGACGCGCACGCGTGCGCGCGCCTTCAGTACGCGGGCGAGCTCGTCCGAACCGAGCGGCGGATCGGCCGCCAGGTTGAACGCGCCGCGCACATCGCCGATAACGGCGCGCCGGTAGGCATCCCCGACGTCGAGCGAGTGGACCGCCTGGAACCGCAGCCCCGGCAGCTCCGGGACGAACGGGATCAGCCTGCGCGCCAGCAGCACACGCGGCAGAAATGGACCGGCGAACAGGCGCCGGATCTCCGTCGCCGCCTGCGACTTGAAGATCAGCCCGGGTCGCATCCTCACCACGCGGAGCGCGGGGTGCTCGGCCTCGAGCAGGTCGAGCCGGCGCTCGACGGCGACCTTGTGGCGCGAGTAGAACGAGCTGGGGATGCCCAGCGTCGGCCAGCTCTCGTCGACTAGACGGTCCTTCGGGCCCGGCGAGTAAGCGCCGACCGATGAGGCGTACACGAGCGCCGGAACATCCGCGGCGAGGACGGCGGCGAACACGCGGTCGCTGCCGTCGACATTGACCCGATGGGTCAGCCGCTCATCACGGCCGGGTTGGATCAGCCACGCGAGATGGACTACGGCGTCGGCTCCGGCGAACAGAGGCGCGAGGTCGGCGCTCGTAATGTCGGCCTCCACGAACTTCGTCTTCGGCCACGTGCGTGCCGGGCGGCGCCTCGCGAGCGCGACGATCTCTTGCACGCGGTCTTCGGTGGCGAGCGCCTCGAGCAGGCTCGTCCCGACGTTTCCCGTCGCGCCAGTGATTACAACGCGCATGAGCTTCGGTCTACCCCGACGCGACGTGGTCAACCACCGGCGCGTAATCCGAAGGGCCGATGGGTAGGTGGAGGCTGTCGGCGCCCCCCGAAGCATGGCGTCACCGAAACACATCGATGCCGAAGGAGGAACCGAAGATGGCTGAATTGAACGCGCGTGACGCAAAGCTGGTGCAGTGGCTCCAAGAAGCCCACGCCAAGGAGTCAGAGCTCGAGGCCGACCTGACCGCCCACATCGGGCTGACCGAGAAGCAGTCGTACAAGAACCGGCTGCGCAAGCACCTGACCGAGACGCGCGACCACAAGCGCCGCGTCGCCAGCCGGGTCAAGCAGCTTGGTGGCTCCTTGGACGGTGGGCGTCTCGGTGTCGGGCGCCGTCGCCGGAGTCGCCGGCAAGACCGTGGCCGCCGTGAAGGGCCAGGTCGGAGCGGTGCGCGCGGTGGTCACCGAGCAGGCCGAGACTCACCTGCGCAACGCGCAGGAGGAGCTCCGCGAGGAGCATGTCGAGATCGCGCTCTACAAGCGAATCGAGACGTTCGCGACCGAGGTTGGCGACCGCGACACGGCACGGCTCGCCGTCAGCATCCGGCGCGATGAGGAGCGGATGGCCAAGTTCCTCGACGCCGAGCTGATACGGCTCGTGAAGGATGTCGTCAGGGCCGAGGTTCCGCGTCAGCTCCGGCAGAAGCCCCGCGCTCGGTCGACCTCCCGCCGCTCGAGCTCGTCGAGCCGGTCCACGCACGACGAGTCGCTCGGGCGGCTCGCGATCGACCGCCTCGCGGCGCAGGAGCACATCCTCGTCGCGATGACCCGGGCGCCAACGGCACGGCGACGGGATGTCCTGCGTCACTCGCCACCCCGATCTCGGACCTTTCGAGGGAATCGCCGCGCTACTGCGCTTCTGAGCGAGGGGTAGCGCAACCGGTCGGCGCCGGGGGGCGACCCATCAGCCGTCGGCGAGCCATCCACGAGCGCGCTCGATCGGGCCTACCCACAGCTCCTCGCCGAGGATCATCACGGTCGAGAGGATCGGAACGGCGATGATCAGGCCAAGGAAGCCGAACACCTGGCCCACGGCAACGACTCCGAGCGCGATCACCACGGGATGGAGGTGGACCGTTCTCGACATCACGATCGGGCTGACGAAGTTCGCCTCGATCTGGTGCACCGCGATGTAGATGATGAGCACCGCAATCGCCGTTCCGGGCGAGACCGTCAGCGCGTACGCGACGGGCGGAATCCCACTGACCAGTGCACCGAGGTACGGGACCACCTCGGCCATCGCGCTGAGCACGGCGAACGACAGCGCGTAGTGGAGTCCCACGAACAGCGTCAGCGCGCCGTACAGGAGCAGGCCGATGATCAGCATCGCGATCACGAGCCCGCGGAGCCACGCGAGCCACGCCGCGCGCAGCCGGCCCATCACCCGAACGACATCGCCGCGGTGACGGGCAGCGAACATTGACAGCAGCCCGTTGGTGAGCGGCGCTGGGTTCGCGGCGATGTAGTAGGCGGTGATGATCGCGATGACCAGCCCGCCGATGACCGTCGCGGCGCTAAGCCCGATCGTCGCGAGCGGGCCGAGAAAGTGCGACGGCTGATGGATCCAGGTCGTCACGTCGTGCTGGAGCGAGGCGGCGACGTGGCCGGGCTTCTGTCCAGTGACCTGGCTGATCCGCCCCTCCACCCCGCGGACGATGCCCGGCGCGTCGTTGATGAGCTGGTTGATCTGCGCCGTGAGCCGTGGCACGAGCAGCGCGATCAGGCCGGCGATCGCGCCGAGGCCCGCGAGCAGCGCCACCAGCGCGCCGATCGCGCGCGGCCGTCCCCGGCGCTCGAATGCGGAGGCGGCCGAGCCGAGCGGCACACTGATGATGACCGTGAACATCACGGCCAGCAGCAGCGTCACGAGCTGGGCGGCGAGCAGGCCGAGCACCACCAGCACCCCGCCCATCAGGATCGCGCCGTACACCGAGCGGCGGAGCGCGGCCTCGGAGCTGGTCATGCGGCCACCGACCGCTCTGCGTCGCGTTCGGCCTGGGGCTTGACCCACGCTTCCTGCACGAGGATCACGAACAGCGACAGCAGTGGGATCGACAGGATCAGGCCGAGCGCGCCGAACACGGCGCCGGCGATCAGCACCCCGATCGCGATCACGGCCGGATGCAGGTTGACCGTCCGCCCGAGGATCAACGGCAGCACCAGGTTGCCCTCGATCTGGTTGACGACCACGTACACGATCGCGACCTCGACCCCGAGGCTGAACGACTGCGACAGCCCGTACACGATCGGCGGGATCGCACTGATCACCGACCCGTAGTTCGGGATCACGGTGAATACCCCGGAGAGCACCGCGAATCCGACGGCGAACTGCAGCCCGACCAGCTTCATGCCGAGGAACAGCAGCCCGCCGAGCACGAGCCCGTCGAGCACCATCCCCCGCAGCCACCCGAGCCATGCCGTCCGGATCCGCTCGAGCGCGCCGTACGCCCGGTCGCGGTCGTCCGGTGGGACCAGCCTCACGATCCCGCGTACGAGCGGAGCCGGGTTGACCGCCGCATAGAGCGCGCTGATGATCACAACCACGGTCGCGCCGATCGCACTCGCGACCGAAAGTCCGACCGACGACAGCGGCCCGAGCAGCTTCGCCGGGTGCTGGGTGTACTGGTCGGCGAAATGCTGCACCGCGTTGGCCACCGTGCCCGGCTTCAGCCCGAAGTCGTGGTTGACGGTCCGCTCGACGCGGTGCAGTGTCTGCGGCAGCTGCGCGACGAACGCCTTGACCTGATCGACGAACGGCGGTACGACGAACGCGATCACGAGCCCAAGGAACGCGAGGATCGCGAGCAGGCAGATCACGGCGCCGAACGCCCGCGGCACGCCAACCCGCTGCAGCCGGGTCGCACCCGCTGCGATCGGCAGCGCCACGATCGTCGTCATCACGACGAGCAGGAAGATGTCGACCGTCTGCTTGAACAGGATCCCGACCGCCACCAGGCCGAGCGCGAACGCCACCGCCCGGTACGGAAGTGACGTCAACCCGGAGGTCCTGCTCGGAGTCGAGTCCATTAGTTGCGGCGATACCCGCTCAGCCCCGCTGCGAAGAAAACGCCCGGCCAGCCGAGACGGCGGACCGGGCGCAGTTAAGAGCGGCAGAGGGGTGCGACTACGAGGTCTTGCGCTCGAGGTCGGCGACTTCGTCGGCCTTCGCGTCGGCGCGCTCCTGCTCGCGGGTCAACTCGTCCTTGGCCTCGCCCTTGCGCTCCTCCTGACGTCCCTCGCGGTGCAGCGACGGGTCGTCGGCGATGTCTCCAACCGCCTGCTTGGCCTTGCCGGTGATCTTGTCGGTGATTCCACCCATCGGGTCTCCTTTCTCTCGGTCAGGGCCCCTCTAGACGCTACCCCGCGAGCCACGGTCCTAATAGCCGCGTCCGGACGGTGGGGAATCCGAGTACGGGGCGTGGGTGGCGTTCGGTGTGCGAAGGGTAGGGCTAGAAGGGGAACCGATGACGACACGAAGCAGAGCGAAGCCAACTCAAAGGCCGACCCGTGGGGCAGATGGCCGGCGTGGCGGCAGGGCGTTGCGTCCCGAAGAGAAGCGGCGGCTCGCACTCCTGGCGCTGCCGACATTCGCGCTGTCACTTTCGATCACGATCGTTTCGACTTACCTGTCGACGGTGACCCGGCGTTACACGCACGACACTGAGATCATCGGTGTAATCGTCGGTGGCGAAGGCGTGATGGCGCTGTGGGTCCCGCTGATCGCCGGCGCGTGGTCGGACACACTGCGCACGCGAATCGGCGGTCGCCTGCCGCTCCTGCTAGCCGGGGCGCTACCGGCCGCCGCCGCGCTGGCGCTGATCGGGTTCATGCACTCGCTCGGTCTCGTGGCACTGGTCGCGGCCGTCTTCTTCGCGCTCTACTTCGTGGCGTACGAGCCGTACCGCGCGATGTACCCCGACCTGCTCAGCGACGAGACGGCGGGGCGGGCACAGAGCACGCAAGCGATCGGCCGCGGTCTTGGAACGGTCTGCGCGCTGGCCGGCGGCGGTTTGCTTCTCAGCCTTGGGCGGCCCGTCCCCTTCCTGTTCGCGGCGGTCATCTTGGGATCGGCCGTGGTGGGATTCTCCCTGCTGATCGTGCGGCGCTTGCGGCCAGATCAGGGCAGCAAGGGCGAGCGCGTGCGTGACGTCGCTCGGCGGCTGCCGCGGTTGGTCAAGAAGCACCCGGCACTCCGCAGCTACTTCGTGGCGAACGCGCTGTGGGAGATGTCGCTGGCGGCGCTCAAGGCGTTCATCGTCCTGTACCTGACGGTTGGCCTGCACTACAAGCTCGACAGCGCGTCGCTGATGATCGGCGGCGCCGCGCTCGTGATCCTGGTCGGCGCGGCGGCGGCAGGCAAACTCGGGGACCGGTTTGGGCGCATCCGGGTCGTGCGGATCGCGCTCCTCGCGTACGGATTCGGGTTCCTCGTCCTGGTCTTCACGACCAGCCGACCGGCGATCGCCGCCGCGATCCCCTTTGTCGCGATCGGCGGCGGTTCGGTGATGACGATGGCCTACGCGATCCTGATGCCGCTGATGCCCGAGGATGAGCACGGTGCGCTGACGGGCTTCTACAGCGCATCGCGCGGGGTGGGCATCACGCTCGGCCCGATCATCGCCGGCGTGCTGATCTCCGTGACCAGCAGCGGCCCGTTCCGCTCCACGCACGGATTCCAGGCGATGTGGATCGTGTGCGCGGGCGCCGCGCTGGGGAGCATTCTGTTTCTTCGCAAGCTGGCGCAGGCGGACGAGGACCGTCGTGCGCTCAAGCAACAGTGATGGTGGCCCGGGCTAATCCGGCAGCGTGTCCTCGGCCTTCTTGTAGACGATCTGGAGCATGTCCGCGCCGGTGACGGCGGCGAGCACCGACGCGACCGCGCGCGTCGCTCGTGGAACGACGATCAGCCCGGCGACGAATGCGCTGGCGATCCACATCCCCAGGCAGTACGGACAGATCACCAGCTCGCCGATCGAGCGGCGCAGCCCCCGGCCGCGCGGTTCCTCGGAGACCTCCCCGGGTCCGGCGTCGCGATCGAAGCGGGTGAACGGCGCACGCAGCGGGCTCGTCACTCGATCCTTCGCGATCAGCCGGGCGGCCTTGTGGGTGGCCACCGATATCAGCAGCAGATCGCCGGCGCCGATGGCATTGGGGAGCTTACGGCCGCTGCGACGGAACCACGTCGCGAACGCAACGCACAGACTCGCGAAGGCTCCCATCAGCACGGCGTGGCCGCGCAGCTCCTGCTCCTGACCGGGGGCATAACCGGTGAGTAGACCCTCCGAGGGAGGCTGGCTCATCGAGACGCGCGCTGCCCCGACCCGGCCTACTGTTGCTCGCGGCGCAGATCTGCGAGGCGCTCGGGCGACGTCGGGGCGTGCGCGCCGCTGCCGCCACGCGTCCGCGGCAGCGAGCTCGCCGGCAGGCCACCGCCGGTGTCGGCGGATTCGGTGGTCGTGCTGGCGCTGGCGCCCGCAGTCGCGCGTGCCCACAACCATCCGATGAACAGAGCGATCAGCGCGATCGCCGCAATCGGGATCAGCACAATCGTGAAAATGCCGCCCGCGAACGCGCCGCCGACGAGGCCGGCGACGGCGAGCACGGCCACTACCAATGCAAGCCACATGGTGGCGCTCTACCCATGGAGGGCCGCCTCGCAAACGGCCGTTCGCTCAGCGGGCGGCGACCCCCTGCTCTTGAAGCGACGCATCGAGCGCTACGTCGAACAGCGAGCGGATCCGCTGCGCCGCCGCGTGCTCCTGCACGAGGATCCTGCTTGCCACCTCCGCTGTGGCTGTGTCCCCCGCGCGCTCGGCCACGCGCCGCAGCATCTCGTAGGCGCCCGCCTCGAGGTGCTCGAACGCGTACGCGAACCCGGCCAGCTTGGCCGGAGTGTCCGGCTGCGCCGCGAAGAACGTTCCCCAGTTCAGCGCTCCCAGCGAAAGCACCGCGTCCTTGATCACCGACGGCGACTCGTCACGTGAGCGCAGCCGCTCGCCGATCAGCCGCTGGTGCTCCTCGGTCTCGCTGTGGTGCTCCTCGTACGCCGCCGCCAGCTCCGAAGATCCGGCGTGCTTGGGTCCCTTCTCGAGCAGCTTGAGTGCCTGCGCCTCGATCGCGTGCGCGTCCGCCAGGTACTTCCCTAGTTGCTTTTCGACGTCGTCACCCAGCGCCAGCTCGACCGCTCGGTCGAAGCACGCCGCCACACGCTCGCCCATCGCGTGCTCCTGCTCCTCGATCCGGCGCGCGACCGCGACCGTCTCCGTGTCGCCGGCGCGGGTGGCGATCTTGCCGAGCAGGTCGTAGGCAGCCTCCTCCAGATGCTCGTAGGAGTACGCGTGCACGACGAGCTTCCCCGGCGTGTCGGGGTTGGCCGCCGCAAACGCTCCAAAACCGTGGCCCGTAAGCGTCCCCACAGCGTCCTTGACGATCGACGGCTTCGCGTCGCGGGCGTGCAGGCGCTCGGTCACGAGCCGTTCGTGCTCCTCGGTCTCAACGCGGTGGCGCTCGAACACTTCGGCGATCCGCTCATCGCCCGCTAGCTTCGGCGCCGCCTTCATCTGCGCCAGCGCCTGCTGCTCGATCGAGTGGGCGTCGGTCAGGTATTTCGTCAGCTGCTCGCTGAGATCCGTCGGGGTCATCGGGGCCTCCTGTCGTTTGTCCAGGGATGACCGAGATCCGCACGCGGTAAACGGGTATTGCCATTGACGGATGCCGGCGCCGCTCGCTCTGGTCGACACTCGCCACGAGTACCAGCACGTGTTCTCGATCTACGTGCCGATCGCGATCGGCGTGTTCGTGCTGTTCGCCGGGGCGATCCTGTTCGCCGTACTGCGCTATCGCCGCCGGCCCCCGGCGGCCGCGGCGCGCTGGCACGAGAACAACCCGCTCGAGGGCGGCTATGCACTCGTGCTCGCGGCGGTCGTCGCGTTCCTGCTGTACGTCACGTTCGGCGCCGAGCACGAGACGGATGTCGTGTCCGCCCGCGAACAGCCTGCCCTGACGATCGACGTGACCGCCGCGAAGTGGGAGTGGACGTTCACCTACCCGCGGTACGGGATCACCGAGCGCAGCGGGGCGATCGGGCGCCAGCCGTTGGTCGTTCCAACCAACGAGCCGGTCCGCTTCAACCTCAGTTCGATCGACGTGATCCACGCGTTCTGGATCCCGTACCTCGACTACAAGCACGACCTGATCAAGGGCAGTACGCAGCGGGTCACGCTCCTCTTCCCCCGCGCGGGTAGATTCGGCGGCGCGTGCGCGGAGTTCTGCGGCCTGCGCCACGCCGACATGGTGTTCTGGGTGCGCGCCGTGAGCCCCGCGCAGTTCACGGCATGGGCTTCGAGCGGCGGAAGGGCGCCGGCTCAGTGAGCATCGGCACGCGGACCGGCCCGGCGCCCAGCACCGCGGCGACGCAAGGCCGTGTGCCTCGCCTCGGAGGCCTGCTCGGGGCGGCGACGAGCACGGACCACAAACGAATCGGGCTGAACCTCGGCCTGCTGTCGCTCGCGTTCTTTGTCGTCGGCGGCTTGTTCGCGCTGCTGATGCGAGCCCAGCTGGCGCAGCCGAATGGCCAGCTGGTCTCAGACGACCAATACAACCAGCTGTTCACGATGCACGGCTCGACGATGATCTACCTGTTCGTCACGCCGATGGCATTGGCGCTCGCGATGTACCTCGTGCCGCTGCAGATCGGGGCGCCGGGGATCAGCGGGCCGCGGTGGGCGTTGTCGGGCTTCTGGATCTGGTTCCTCGGCGGCCTCGTGATGCAATCCGGTTGGCTGACCGAGGACGGTGCGGGCCGCGACGGGTGGTCCTCCTACGCGCCGCTCTCGAACGGCTCCAACACCCCTGGCGTCGGCCAGGACCTGTGGGTGCTCGGCGTGATGCTCGCCGCGATCGGGATGCTGATCATGGCCTGGTGCATCGCGGTGACGATCGCACGGCGCCGCGCGCCCGGCATGTCGCTGCTGCGGATGCCGGTGTTCACCTGGACCGAGCTTGTCTCCGTGCTGATGGTGATCGGCGCGTTCCCGATGCTGATCCTGGCGCTGATCCTGCTGTACATCGATCGCCACGGCGGCCACATCTTCACCGGCTTCACCGGGTCGATCGACTACCAGAATCTATTCTGGTTCTTCGGCCACCCGGTCGTCTATGTGATGTTCTTCCCGTACCTCGGGGCGGCGGCGGAGGCGGCGGCGGTCAGCGCCCACAAGCGATGGTTCGGGCACACGGCGTTCGTCGCTTCGATGATGGCGTTCGCGGCGCTGTCGATGAGCGTGTGGGCGCACCACATGTTCACAACCGGGGGGAGCACAAACCAGTACTTCGCGTTCACCTCGACGCTGCTCGTGATCCCGGCGGGGGTCGAGTACTTCGACTTCGTCGCCACGCTGATCGGCGGCTCGATCGTGCTGCGCTGCTCGATGCTGTTCGCGATCACGTTCTTCATCCAGTTCCTGGTGGGCGGGCTGACGGGCGTGTTCGTCGCCTCGCCTGTGCTCGACTACCACGCGTACGGCTCGTACTTCGTCGTCGCCCACTTCCACTACACGCTGTTCGCCGGCAGCGTGTTCGGGTTCTTCGCGGGCGTGTACCACTGGTTCCCGAAGATCACCGGTGCGCGGCTGCGCGAGTCACTCGGCCGGATCCATCTAGTCCTGCTGATCATCGGGACCAACCTGACCTTCTTCCCGATGTTCTTCCTCGGCCTCGAGGGGATGCCGCGGCGCGTGTCGCGCTACGCGTCACACCCCGGGTGGGCGACGCTGAACCGGCTCGAGACAGCAGGCGCCGGCGTGATCGCCCTCGCCGTGCTCGTGTTTCTCGTCAACGTGTTCGTGTCGCTGCGCCGGCGCGAGCTAGCGGGCGACGATCCGTGGCTCGGCCACACGCTCGAGTGGGCGACCAGCTCGCCGCCGCCGCCGACCAACTTCGTCTCGCCGCTGCCCCCCATCCGCTCGTACGCGCCACTGCTGGACCTGCGCGAAGCCGCCGAGGAGCGGGCATGAGGGGCGGCGCGCTGGCTCCGTTCGCCTGGGCGCTGCTGCTCGCGGTGCTGGGCACGATCAACGCGATCTGGACCGGCGACGGGATCCAGATCGGGACGTTCGGGTTCGCCGTGCTGGCGATCGTCACGCTGTCCGCCTCGCTCGTCCTGCGCTCATCGGAAGCGCGCCGGCGCGGCCCGCCCGAGCCGCGCGCGGAACCGCTCGCCCTCCCGACGGTCAGCGTGGGTGCCGTGGTGGTCGCGCTGGGGATCGGGTCGATCGTCTTCGGGCTCGCCTTCGGCCACTTCCCGATCTACTTCGGCGCCGGGCTCGTCGTCGCCGGGATCGGCCGGCTCGCCTTGGAGTTGCGGGCGCAGCGCAGCGAGATCCGCCGCTGGAGGTCGCGATGAGGAGCCGAGCAAGCTGGCGCCCGCTGCTGCTGATCGCGGCCGTCGGCTGCGCGCTGCTCGCCGTCACCGTCGTCGACGACCGGACCCTGCGGGGGCACATGATCCAGCACCTGTTGCTGCTCGATGTCGCGCCGCTGCTGGCGCTCGGCGGCGCGCCGGTGATGCTCGCGCTGCGCTTGCTCTCACCGCGCGGCCGCCGCCGACTGGTCAGGGCTCTGTCCCGCGCGCGCCCGTTCACCAGCCCGGCGGTCTGCCTCGGCGTGTTCGCGCTCGTGGTGATCGGGACCCACCTTCCCGCCTTCTACGACGCCGCCGTCCGCCACCCTCTGCTCCACGCCGCGCAGCACGGCGCCTATCTGCTGGCCGGCCTGCTGATGTGGTGGCCGCTGCACGACGGCGACCCCTCTCCGCGACGACGGCTCGGCGGGCTGGGCCGTTTGATCTACCTGCTCGCCGCGATGGCGCCGATCGACGCGGTCGGCGCATACCTGAACCGGGCCACGACTCCGGTCTACGCCGTCTACGCCCACACCGCGCACGCGGTCGCCGACCAACAGCAGGCCGGCGCGATCATGTGGGTCGGCGCCAGCGTGATCATGGTCGCGGTCGGCCTGTGGACGGCGATCGGCGCGATGCTGGAGGAGGAGCGCCGCCAGCAGGCACGGGACGCGAGGGTTGCGACGTGAGCGCGCGGGCACAACTCGCAGTGGCAGTCGTCCTCGGCGCGATCGGAGTCGTCGGGATCGCCGCGCCGTCGGCCCCCGGAGCGCCGGCGCCAGGCTCGGTGAGCGCCCAGCCGCTGCCGGTGGCGGTGCCCTCCAAGCGCCCCGAGCCGCCGGGCGCCGGCAATCCGACCACCGCCTTTCCGAGCTCCCCCTCGCTCGTGGCCGAGGGACGGCAGCTGTACGCGGAGGGATGCGCCTCGTGTCACGGGATCGCGCTCCAGGGCCGGCCGCGAGTCGCCCCGTCGCTGATCGGAGTCGGCCCCGGGCCGGTCGACTTCTACCTCTCGACCGGCAGGATGCCGCTCCAGAATCCTCGCGACGAGCCCGAGCGCGCGACGCCCGAGTTCAACCACCGGCAGATCGATGCGCTGATCGCGTTCGTCAGCCGCTACGGCGGGCCCGCGGCGCCGGCGGTCGACCCCTCGAAGGGCAACCTCTCCCAGGGGATCCAAGTGTTCACGAGCAACTGCGCGGGCTGTCACCAGATCATCGGCCGCGGAGGCCTGACGCTCGGCGCATTCGTCCCGAACCTCCAGCAGGCCACGCCCCAGCAGATCGCCGAGGCCGTGCGAATGGGCCCGTACGTGATGCCCCGCTTCGATGCCAACCAGATCAACCAGCAGCAACTCGACTCGCTGGCCCGCTACGTGCTGTGGACACGCCATCCGACCGACTACGGGGGCTGGGGGATTTACAACATCGGCCCGATCCCGGAGGGGATGGTGGCCTGGTTCATCGCGATCGTGGCGCTGCTGATCGTCGCGCGTCTGATCGGGGAGCGGCTCGCGTGGTAGCGCGTCTGCTCGGAAGGCTGGTCGCGCTGTTCGCGGCGGTGCGGAGCGCTTTTCGCCGTTCCCGGCCGGTGCATGCACCGGCCGGCCGGGGGCCGCATGCGGCCCCCGGGGCGGGGGTGCATGCACCCCCGCCTTCCCAGGATGAGGACCCATCCGAGCGCAAGGTTCCGTCCAACCGCGGCGCGGAGACCCTTGTGGCGGTGCTGTTGCTCGGCGCCGCGGTGTTCGGCTTCGGGTTCACCGCCGTGTACGTCGCCGACACGCGCAACACGCAGCTGCTGGGCATCGCCATCGGTGGCGCGCTCGCGCTGCTGGCAGCAGCGGCGATCGTCGCCGGCAAGCTGGTCGTGCCCCAGGAGATATCCGTGGAGGAGCGCGACAAGCTGCTCGACGAGGAGGAGACCGAGGAGATCGTCGACATGATCGAGGCCGGCGGTGAGGGAATCTCGCGGCGAGTGCTCCTGACCGGCGCGGGCGGCGTCGCGGGCGCCGCGATCGTTACCGCGGCGGCCACCCCGCTCGCGTCGCTCGGGCCGCGGTTGACGAGCATCCACAACACCCCGTGGCGCCGCGGGGTCAGGCTGGTCGACGAGCAGGGACAGCCGTACGCCGCCGGCGACATCCAGATCGGCTCGTTCTACACCGCGCTGCCGGAGGGCGGCAACCTCGAGGCGCTCGGGGCCGGGCTGCTCGTGGTCAAGCTGCCGGCGGAGATGATCAAGGTCCGCCCCAGCTGGGCTCCCCACGGGATCCTCGCCTACTCGAAGATCTGCACGCACGCGGGCTGCGCGATCTCGCTGTACCGCTATCCGACCTTCGGCCCGACCACCGGCGTGAAGCCGGCCTTCACGTGCCCGTGCCACTACTCGACGTTCGCCCCCGGGGAAGGCGGCAAGGTCCTGTTCGGGCCGGCGGGGCGTCCTTTGCCGCAGCTGCCGCTGATGATCGATCCCGACGGCAACCTCCGCGCCGCGGGCGGCTTTGACGAGGACGTCGGCCCGGCCTGGTTCGGCGTGCGACGGATATGAGCCTGATCGGCCGGATGATCGACCGGCGGGTGCGACGGCTCGCGCGCTGGTCCGAACAGCGGATGGGGGCGGCGTCCGGGATCCGCTGGGTGCTGCGCTACGTGTTCCCTGACCACTGGTCGTTCCTGCTCGGCGAGATCGCCCTGTACGCCTTCATGGTGCTCGTCGGGACCGGCATCTTCCTGACCCTGTACTACACGCCGAGCGACTCGCAGGTGCTCTACCACGGCACCTACCTGCTGCTCGCCGGTCAGCAGATGTCCGAGGCGTACCGCTCGGTCCTCGACCTCTCGATCAACGTCCCGGCAGGACTCCTGTTCCGCCAGGTCCACCACTGGGCGGCCGACGTGTTCATCGCCGCGATCGCGCTGCACCTGATGCGCGTGTTCTTCACCGGCGCGTACCGCAAGCCGCGCGACCTGAACTGGTTCATCGGCCTGACGATGCTGATGCTGGCGATCCTCGAGGGGTTCGCCGGATACTCGCTGGTCGACGACCTGCTGTCGGGGATGGGGCTGGCGATCGCGTACTCGGTCGCGATGGCCCTCCCGCTGATCGGCGGGCAGCTCTCGACGCTGATCTGGGGCGGCCAGTTCCCCGGCTCGCATAGCTTCCTGCCGCGGCTCGAGATCGTCCACGTGCTGCTGATCCCGGCGGCGCTCGCGGTGCTGATCACGGTCCACCTGGCGATGGTCATGCGCCAGCACCATTCACAGTTTCCAGGCCCCGGCCGGCGCGAGCGCAATGTCGTCGGGACACCGCTGTGGCCGGCCTACGCGCTGCGCTCGATCGGGCTGATGCTTGCCGTCGCCGCGGTCCTGTTCCTGCTCGGCGGCCTGATCCAGATCAACCCGATCTGGCAGTGGGGTCCGTACCACACCTACCTGTCAGAGAACGGCGCCCAGCCCGACTGGTACATCGGCTGGCTGATCGGGGCGATGCGGCTGATGCCGAACTGGGAGCCGACGATCGCCGGCCACACGATCATCCCCAACCCGTTCTTCGGTGGAGCCCTGTTCCCGCTGGTCGTGTTCGCGGTCCTGTTCCTGTGGCCGACGGTCGAACGGAGGATCACGGGTGACAACCGCCGCCACGATCTGCTCGACCGGCCGCGCGACAAGCCGATCCGGACCGCGCTTGGCGCGGCCTTCCTCAGCTGGGTGGTGATCGTGTTTGCGGTCGGCTCGACCGACCGGCTGTTCTTCCGGCTGCACATCTCCTACACCGCCCAGATCGACTTCTGGCGCGTCGGCGTGTGGCTCGTGCCGATCATCGTGTTCTTCATCACCCGGAGCGCCTGCCGTTCGCTGCAGGCGAGCGGCGCGCACCCACTCCGCGACTGGCAGGGCGAGATCGTGGAGCGCGCGCCTGGTGGCGCCGTCAGGGTGGTGGGCGCCGGCGATCCCGGGCCAGAGGCGGTCCCCTCCGAAGCGCCGATCGGCACCGTGCCCGGACACGACTAAACCGCGCTGTTCCAGGGTAGTCCCGAAAGACGTAATTCAAGGGGGCCCGGGAGAAAGAGTCGGGCAGATGGCAGGTAACACTCACAGTTTGGACCGCCAGGTGGCGGCGATCGTGCGGGTCCTACGGCAGCAGCGCCGAAAGGCCGCGGCCGCGATGACCGTTTCACGGGTTCGAGCACCCACGGCCGGGGTACCGCCCAAGCGAGGTGCCAGAGCTCCCGGACGTTGAACGAGCAGGGGTGATGCTCCGATTCGCACGGCGCGGGCCGGGGTACCGCTGCAGATGTGGCCTTCAGGTTCGCCACTAATTTGCTCGCGATGCTCGCGGGCGGAGTGCTGATCGTCGCGTCGTTCGCGTTCGCACCCGCAACGGCAAGCGCGCTCGGATTGGCGGTCGGCTGTGCGACGGTCGTAGTGGCGCTTGCCGGGTTCGCCGCGCGGCACAGGGGTGCCGGCGCCCGCGCCGTCGACCTGCTGCAGGCAATCGCCGGCGCGTGGACGATCGTCGCCTCCTGCGAGTTCGCGGCCCCCGTCTCGAAGTGGCTCGCGTTCGCCGACGGGGCGCTGATCTGCTCCCTCGGTGTGCTCGGACTGATCGTGCACGAGGCACTGAGCGAGCGTGAGCTGCGGACGCCGTACTGGCGGCGCGAGTCCTCGGATGGCGAAGTCACCGTACCCGCGTTCGAGCGCACAGCGGCGTGATGCGGTTCCGCGGCCCGCTCGCCGACAGCTATCCCGCCGCCGTCCTGCTGGTGGTGTTCGCGCTGATCCCATACCTCGCGCTGACCTCCGCGATGACCCCGCTGACGCCGGTGCTCTCGAAGGGCCTCGGGCTCTCCCAGCAGTCGCTGCAGCTGACGAACGGGATGGCGAACGCTGCGTACGCGTTCGGCACGGTGCTCGCGGTGCAGTTCGCCGTCCACCTGCCGGCGCGGCGCATGCTCGTGGTGTACGCGACCCTGTCGGTGATCTCCTCGGTGCTGACCGCGCTCGCGTTCACGCCTGGGTTCTTCATCGCCGGCCACATCCTCCAGGGCCTGTTCACGAGCCTGATGCTGATCGCCGCGGTGCCGCCGCTGGTAATCGGCTGGCCTGCGTCGAAGATGCCATGGACCGCAGGCGTGATGAACATGTGCATCTTCGGGGCGGTCGCGCTCGGCCCGGTGATCGGAGGCGTCCAGGCGGGCGCCGGCGACTGGCGGCCGCTGTTCTGGCTTGTCGCGGGCGCGGGCGCGATCGCGCTGCTGTTCGTGCTGCTGACGTTCGAGGACCAGCCGCCCCAGGACCGCAGCGCGCCGTGGGACTTCGTCGCGCTCGCGCTCGCCGGCGGCGGCTCCGCGGCCGCGTTCTTCGGCGCTTCCGAGCTGCAGACCCACCGGATGCTGAGCAGCATCGTGTTCATCCCGCTGCTTTCGGGCGTCGCGATGATCGTCCTGCTCGTCGTCCACCAGTACGCCGCCAAGCGCCCGCTGATGCCGGTGAGCCAACTCGCGACGACGAAGCCGGTCACCGGGATCATCGTCGCGATGAGCGCAGGCGCGGCATCGGTCGCGGTGATCGAGCTGACCGAGCAAGCGCTGAAGACGACGCATCCCCGATCCATGCAGCGATGCTGTTCTGGCCGCAGTTCGGCGGCGCGCTGCTGGCCGCGCTCGCATTCGCCCTGCTCGTGCGCAGGCGCTGGCTCGTGGTCGGCGTATTCAGCGGGCTGACGCTCCTGGCCGGCGGCGCCGCGATCCTCACCGGGGTCGCGACCGGCCCGCACGCGCTCGTCGTCGTCGGCGCGGGCCTCCTCGGCGTCGGCGTCGGCGCCGCCGTGGCGCCGGCGCTGTTCGTCGCCGGCTTCTCGGTCGTCTCCGCGCAGATCCAGCGCGTGTTCGCACTGATCGAGCTGCTCCGCGCCGTCGCGGCATTCCTGGCGGCGCCGATCATCCTGCATCTCGCGATGACCGTCGACGGCGGTCCCAAGGGTGCTGGGATCAACACCGCGATGTGGGTCTGCTTTGCGATCGCGGCCGGGGGTGGTCTGCTCGCGCTGTACATCTTCATCCTCGGACGCGCGCGGCTCGAGCGCCCCGACCTCGAGCTATGGCTATCGGGCGACGGGCCCGCTTGGAGCTCGCCGCCGCTCGCCGCCGGGATCCGCGAGCAACGGCCGGCCAGACCAGAGCCCGCGACGGCTCGTCGATGATCTCTAGCCGCTGAGCTTCGATAGCAGGCGACGCAGCGGGCCCTGCTTATCCTGGATCCGCGGGATCGCTGTGTCTGACCGCTCGGCGACGCTGTTCTGGCGCTCTGCGATCCACTCGCCGCTCGGAGTGCGGCGAACCGCGCCGACGCGCTCGCCCTGGTCATCGTGAATCCCGCCACCGTCATCGGCTCGCAGTACCAAGGGCTCGCCGACGGCGTCATCGACGAGCTGCTGAAGCCGTTCTCGTTCGAGCTCCTCGACGTGCTGGTCGTTGAGCGTCCTGGCGATCGTCGCCAGCGCTCGCTCGATCTCGACGTTGCTTGCCATCGGAGGGGTCATCTACCCGACGCCCGCGCGTTTCAGTCGACCGGAGTTGGGTAGGAACTCGGGCGTGAAGCTCGTGCCGCCGGTCCTTCGCCAGCTCGCCGGGGATCGGTACGGGCTCGGCCGCTCAGCTCAATCGGAGCACACCCGGCAGCTCACTGCCCGCACACAGACGGCCGACAAGGTCGTGCAGTCGATCTGCCCGTATTGCGCCGTCGGCTGCGGCCAGAAGGTGTACGTGAAGGACGAGAAGGTGATCCAGATCGAGGGCGATCCCGACTCACCGATCTCACGCGGCCGGCTGTGCCCGAAGGGGGCGGCGTCCGAGAAACTCGTGAACTCGCCGATGCGCGAGACGAAGGTCAAGTACCGGCGGCCCGGAGCGACCGAGTGGGAACACCTCGACCTCGAGACTGCGACCGAGATGATCGCCGAGCGCGTGCTCAAGGTGAGGCGCGAGACCTGGGAGGAAGAGGACGCGGACGGGGAGCCGCTGAAGCGCACACTCGGGATCCACTTCCTCGGCGGCGCGACGCTCGACTCGGAGGAGAACTATCTGATCAAGAAGTTCTTCACCGCGATGGGGGCGCTGTCGATCGAGAACCAGGCGCGCATATGACACAGCTCGACGGTCCCCGGTCTGGGGACCTCGTTCGGGCGCGGCGGCGCCACCACGTTCCAACAGGACCTGCAGAACTCGGACTGCATCCTGATCATGGGCTCGAACATGGCCGAGCAGCACCCGGTCGGCTTCCAGTGGGTCGTCGAGGCGAAGGAGCGCGGCGCGAAGGTGATTCATGTCGATCCCCGCTTCACCCGCACGAGCGCGATGGCCGATCGCCACATCCCGATCCGAGCCGGAACCGATGTCGCGTTCCTCGGCGGGATCGTCAATTACATCTTCGAGCATGACGCCCTGTTCACCGAGTACGTCCGCGATTTCACGAACGGGCCGGTGATCATCTCCCCGGAGTTCCGGGACGTGGAGGACGCAAGCGGCTTCTTCTCCGGTTGGAACCCGGACGACAGCGCGTACGGGATCAACACGTGGGGCTATGAGGATGCCGGCGGCAAGACCACCGCCGACAAGTCAGAGCAGCAGGCCGATGTCTCCGGCGAGCAGGCGCATGGCGCGCACGGGATGAAGCTGAAGGGCGGCGAGCCGCCCCACCGCGACGACACGATGCAGCACGAGCGTTGCGTGCTGCAGATCGTGAAGCGGCATTTCGCCAGGTACACACCCGAGTTCGTGGCGGAGACGTGCGGCTGCAGCGAGGACGACCTGATCGCCGTCGCACGGGCCATGTGTGAGAACTCGGGTAGAGAGCGGACCACGTCGGTCGTGTACTCGGTCGGCTGGACCCAGCACACGATCGGCGTCCAGAACATCCGCGCCGCCTCGATCGTGCAGCTACTGCTCGGCAACATCGGCCGTCCCGGAGGCGGGATCCTGGCGCTGCGCGGCCACGCGAACATCCAGGGCTCGACCGACATCCCGACGCTCTACAACATCCTCCCGGGTTACATCCCGATGCCGCACCCTCGACGCCATCCCTCGCTGGAGAAGTTCATCGACTCCAGCGGGCCCGACAGCGGCGCGTGGGGCAGCCTCAACAACTACATGGTCTCGCTGCTCAAAGCGTGGTGGGGAGACGCTGCGACCGAGGACAACGACTTCTGCTTCGACTACCTGCCACGGATCAACGGCGACCACTCCCACTACGCGATGATGCTGAAGATGCTCGACGGGGGCGTGCGCGGCATGTTCTGCGTGGGGCAGAACCCGACCGTGGGCTCGGCCAACAGCAAGCTGATGCGGCTCGCGCTGGCAAAGCTCGACTGGCTCGTTGTCCGCGACTTCCAGCCGACCGAGACCGGCCTGTTCTGGAAGGACTCTCCCGAACACGAGTCGGGCGAGGTCCGGGCGCAGGACATCCAGACCGAGGTGTTCTTCCTGCCGGCGGCCGCGCACACCGAGAAGGACGGGAACTTCACCAACACCCAACGCCTCCTGCAATGGCACTGGAAAGCGTGCGAGCCACCGGAGGAGTGCCGCTCAGAGCTGCACTGGATCTACCACCTCGGCAAGCTGATCCGACAGAAGCTCGCGGGTTCGAGCGATCCGAAGGATCGTCCGATCCTCGATCTCACCTGGGATTACCCGCTCGTCGGCCCCCACGACGAGCCAGACGCGGCCCACGTGCTCCAGGAAATCAGCGGCCGCGACGCCGAGGGCAACTTCCTGGACAGCTACGACGATCTGAAGGCAGACGGCTCGACCACGTGCGGGTCGTGGATCCACTGCGGCATCTACAAGGACGGAGTCAACCAGTCGGCGCGCAAGACGCCGCACAGCGCCCAGAACTGGATCGCGCACGAGTGGGGCTGGGCGTGGCCGAAGGACACGAGGATCATCTACAACCGGGCATCGGCCGATGCCGACGGCAAGCCGTGGTCCGAGCGCAAGCGCTACGTGTGGTGGGACGCGGACGAGGAGCAGTGGACGAGCCTCGGCGACTCGCCCGGACTTCCCGCCGACGAAGGCGCCGGACTACAAGCCCAAGAAGAATGCCAAGGGGCTCGAGGCGATCCACGGCGACAAGCCGTTCATCCTCCATCCCGACGGGCGGGGCTGGCTGTATTCCCCCAGCGGTCTCGTCGATGGACCGCTGCCGAGCCATTACGAGCCGCACGAGACGCCGTTCGTCAACCCGCTGTACGCCCAGCAGCAGAACCCGACGCGACAGGTGTTCGCACGGCCGGAGAACCCGTATCACCCGGCGGGCCAGGAGTCGGGAGCCGACGTGTTCCCGTTCGTGCTGACCACCTACCGGCTGACCGAGCACCACACCGCCGGCGGGATGTCGCGCACCGTCCCGTACCTCGCCGAGCTCCAGCCTGAGGCGTTCTGCGAGGTCTCACCCCAGCTCGCCGCCGAGCGCGGGCTCGAGCACGGCGACTGGGCGACGATCATCACGGCCCGGCAGGCGATCGAGACGCGGGTGCTCGTGACCGCACGGATCAAGCCGCTCAGGATCCAAGGCCGCGACATGCACCTGGTCGGGGTCCCATACCACTGGGGCGGGGTCGGCATCGTCACGGGCGACTCGGGCAACGAATTGCTCCCGATCGTGCTCGACAACAACGTCCACATCAGCGAGTACAAGGTCGCGACGTGCGACATCCGCCCGGGTAGGCGGCCGCGCGGCCCGGCGCGACTCGAGCTTGTGCACGAGTACCGGCGGCGGGCGGGGGTCAAGACGTGAAGCTCGAGACGCACGCATGGCCGGCGTCTTACGGCGCGGAAGCGAAGCCACGGATGGGGTTCTTCACCGACACCTCGATCTGCATCGGCTGCAAGGCGTGCGAAGTCGCGTGCAAGGAGTGGAACCAGATCCCGATGTCGCTGCAGGGCTTCACCGGCAACTCGTACGACAACACGATCGACCTCGGAGCGGACACCTGGCGGCACGTCGCGTTCATCGAGCAGCAGCTCCCCGCCGACGCGACCGACGGCGCGTCGCTTGTGCAGGCCGCCGAGCGGGGCGCTGCAATCGACGCCGGCGTCCAGACCTACCAGGAGGGTGACGGGTTCCGCTGGCTGATGGCCTCCGACGTGTGCAAGCACTGCACCGAGGCGGCGTGCCTCGAGGTGTGCCCGACCGGGGCGCTGTTCCGGACCGAGTTCGGGACCGTCGTCGTGCAAGAGGATGTCTGCAACGGCTGCGGCTACTGCGTCCCGGCGTGCCCGTTCGGCGTCATCGACCAGCGCGAGGATGACGGCCGCGTGTGGAAGTGCACGCTCTGCTACGACCGGCTCAAGGACGACAAGGAGCCGGCCTGCGCGCAAGCCTGTCCCACACAGTCGATCCAGTTCGGCGAACTCGGTGACCTGCGCGCGCGGGCCGAGCACCGGCTGGCGGACCTGCAACGGGCGGGCCAGGACAAGGCGCAGCTGTACCTCGCCGATGAAGCGGACGGGGTCGGCGGTGCCGGAGCATTCTTCCTGCTGCTCGACGATCCGGAGGTCTATGGACTGCCTCCGGATCCCGTCGACCCGCGCCGCAACCTGCGAATGACCTGGGCCGCGTCGGGAGCCGCTGCGCTCGCGCTCGCCGGAGTGCTGGCGGCGTCCGTACTTGGAGGCGCTCGGGGGTGAGCGATTCCACGCAGATCCGCTCCTACCACGGGCAGCCGGTGCTCAAGGAGCCGGTGTGGTCGTGGGAGATCCCGTGCTACTTCTACACCGGGGGCCTCGCCGGAGCGGCCTCCGGGCTCGCGGTCGGGGCCGGCGCTCGCGGCAACGATGTGCTGGCGCGCCGCGCGTGGACGTGCGCCCTGGCGGGCGTCACGGCCAGCCCGGGTCTGTTGATCTCGGATCTGGGCGTGCCGTCGCGGTTCTTGAACATGCTGCGGATGTTCAAGGTGACCTCGCCGATGAGCGTTGGCACCTGGATCGTGTCGGGCGCCGGGGCCGCGATCAGCCTCGCGACTCTGAACGCGTGGACCGGATGGCTCGAGCGGCCGGCCCGGCTGGCGCGTCCGGTCGCGGCGCTGCTGGGGCTGCCGCTGTCGACGTACACGGCCGCGCTGATCGCCGACACCTCGGTGCCCGTCTGGCATGAGGCGCGGACGGAGCTCCCATTCGTGTTCGCCGCCGGTGCGGCGATGAGCGCCGGCGCAGCTGCGGTGGCCGCCACGCCGCCGGCCGCCGCAGCGCCCGCCCGGCGTCTAGCGCTGGCGGGGGCGGGACTCGAGCTCGCGAGCGTGCGATTGATGAAGCAGCGCCTCGGCTCGCACGGCGACCCGTACGAAGGTGGGCCGAGCGGGACGCTGAGCAAGCTCGGCGAGGCGTGCATCCTTTCCGGTGCGGCGCTGCTCGCGTGGCGTGGTCGCAGCAGGGTCGCGGCTGTCGCCGGCGGCGCGCTGCTCAGCGCCGGCGCGCTGGCGACTCGGTGGAGCATTTTCAAAGCCGGCTTTGAGTCTGCGAGCGACCCGCGATACACGATCGGCCCGCAGCGCGATCGGGTCGAGCGGGGGATCAGCCCCGGAGCGTCGCGCTCCGAAGCCCGAGTCCCGGGTCATGACGGCCCCCCGCATGCGACCCATCGGCGAGACGGCGGAGAGAGAGGAACGCCGCCCGCCGACGAGTCGCCGCCCGCTTCCATGCTTCGAGCCGGGCTCACGGAAGACTCTCGGACAGGTGGAGACGGAGGCGCGTAGGATCAGTCATCAGCTTGACCCCCCTGGTCCCGGGCCGAGGATAACCCTGCGCAGCGACCGTGTTCACAACTGTGGTTGGCAACCAACTCGGGTTGGTCAGCTGACCTTCTGCTTGCTCCGCCTGCGTGTTCCGCCGCCGTCATCGAGCTGCTCAAGCGTGCGCTCGAGCGCCTCCATCAGGTTCGCGCCGGAGGTCGGCTCCTCGGCCGGCTTGGGTGCCTTGATCGTTTCCCCCTTGCGCTTGCGATCGACGATCCGCTTCAGCCGGGCTCGGTAGCGGTCCTTGTACTTGGAGGGATCCCACGCCGAGGAGAGCTCCTCGATCACCGCAACGGCCGCGTCGAGCTGCTTACGCGTAGGGAGGTGCGACTTCTGGTGCGCGGTGTCGATCCCCTTGACGTCGCGGACCTCGTCGGCGAACAGCATCGTCGTGAGGGTCAGCACACCGTCGCGTTCTCTCACGATCGCCAGATACTCCTTGGCGCGCATCACGAAGCGGCCGAGCGCGGCGCGCTCGGTCTGTCCCATGACCTCGGTCAGCAGCCGGTATGCGCGGCGGGTGCCATCGTCCTCCCCGGCGGGCACCAGGAGATATGGGTGGTCGAAGTAGATCGGGTCAACGTCGGCGAGATCGACGAACTGCTCGATCTCGATCGTCCGGGTCCGGCGCGGCTCGATCGCCTGGAGTTCGAGGTCTGAGACGACCACCTGATCGCCGCCGTCGCTGTCGGGTTCGTAACCGTGGGTGATCTCCTCCCACGGAACTTCTTCGTCCTCCTTCGAGCACCACCGCTGCACCTCGATCGGCGCGCCGTCGGAGCGGTGCAGCTGACGGAAGTGGAGATCGAGGTCCTGGGTGGCGGTCTCGAGACCGACCGGCACATTCACGAGTCCGAAGCTGAGCGAGCCTGTCCACAGCGAGCGAGCCATCCTCACCCTCGCCCCGCGTTCAGGCTCGCCTCGAGTGCGGCCATCAGGTCCGGGGTCTCCCCCGCTTCGGGCTCGTCCGGCAGCTCCGGCTCCTCGCCGCGCGCCTTGGCCTCGATCAGCGCCAGCACGCGGGTGGTGTAACTGTCCTTGAATGCGGTCGGGTCGAACCGCTCGTGCAGGGAGTCGACGAGCTTTGCCGCCATCTGCACCTCGCGCTTCTGCGGCTTGCGGCTCGGCGCCGGCAGGTCGATCGAGCCCGGGTCGATCAGCTCGTCGGCGAACCGCATCGTGTGCAGTACGAGCGCGCGCTCGAGCGGCCGGACGGCGACGAGGTATTCGCGGTTGTGAAACACCCATCGCCCGATCCCGACTCGGTCGGCGCGCGCCAACGCATCGTGCAGCAGGCGGTACGCATCGCGCCCGCCCTCTCCCGCGCCGAGATAGTAGGTGCGGTTGTAGAAGACGGGGTCGATCTCCGGCCCGGGCACGAACTCCTCGAGCTCGATCAGCCGCGAGCGCTCCCCTGCAGCGGCGTCGATCTCCTTCTTGTCGAGCACGACGTACTCGCCGCTGCGGACCTCGTAGCCGTGGGCGATCTGCTTGTACGGGATGCGCTTGCCTTCCTTCGAGCAGATCCGTTCGTGCTTGATGCGCGCCCCGTCGGGCGCATGGACCTCATGGAAGTGGACGCCGTGGTCCTCCGTCGCCGAGTGCACCTTGACCGGGACGAACGCGAGCCCAAAGGCGATCGTGCCATTCCAAATCGATCGCGCCATCGCTCCTCAGCGCTACCCGTCTGCGTGGTTCCCAACCAGCGCAGCCGGGTAATCACAGCCGCATGGAGGAGCAAGAACCACAGAAGCTCGCCGACGAGCTCGAGCACGACACCGACCGGCTCGAGCACCGCGCGGACGAGCTCGGCAATGAGATCGACGACGTCCGCTCGGACTGGAAGCGCAAGCGCAACGATTCGAACATCCCGGGTGCGCCGCCCGAGGAGGAGCCCGAGCGCGCAGGACGCTCCGTCGGAGCCCGAGGACCAACCCGGCTAGCGCGGGGCTACGCGAGCCGGGCGAGCACCGCGGTGACGTCGTCGTGCAGCTGCTGGGGGGTCGGCAGCAGCCGCGCGAGCACGTGATCGCACAGCGCCCGGGGGTCGTCCGGGCCGTCAGCGACCGCTTCGGCCAGCCGATCCAGTCCCGCGTCGAGCGACTCGCCGCGGCGTTCGATCAGCCCGTCGGTGTACAGGACGAGTGAGCTGCCGGGCGCGAGCTGCTCGGTCATCGACTCGTACGGAACGTCCTCGATCCCCATCGGGAACGAGCCCGTCTCGAGGTACCGAACCTCACCGCTGGGTTCGCGCACCAGCGGCGGCAGGTGTCCGGCGTTGGCCCAGGTAAGCGTCGCGGCTGCAGGATCGATGATCGCGTAGATCAGCGTGAACATGATCTGGTCGGTCTCGAGCGCGAGCTGATAGCGGTTCACGAGCGAGAGCACCTCATTCGGCATCCGCTCGGCCCCCCCGGCGATTGCGTATGCGCGAGTGACGCTCCGGAACTGGCCCATCTGCGACGCGGCCGGAATGCCACGGCCGGTGACGTCGCCGAGCACGATCCCGATCCGGCCATCGTGAAGCGCAAATGCGTCGTACCAGTCGCCGCCGACCTCGGCGGCGGCGCCGGCGGCCTGGTAGTGGGCGGCGAGCTCGACGCCCGCCACCTCCGGCAGCCGCTTGGGCAAGAGACCGCGCTGGAGCTCGACCGCCGTTCGGTGGTCCTCTTCATGGAGTTGCGCCTGCCGGATCGCGAGCGCAGCGCGGTCGGCCGCATCGTAGAGCAGTGAGCGTTCAGCCTCGTCGAGCGCTCGGCCACCGGCGGGCGCCACCGCGATCGTGCCGAGCTCGATCCGCTCGAAGCGGACCGCCGCCTGCTCGAGCGCCGGATCGGGCTCGGACGAGTCGAGGTCCGTGACGTCCCCACCTACAGCGCTCACGCCGATTGGGGGCGATCCGTTCTCGTACAGCCTCACCTCGACGCGCTCAGCGCCGAGCAGCTCCCGGACGCGGACCGCGAGCTCGGCAACGAGCGGCTCGAGCGGCAAGGTGGAGAGCGCATCGGTCAGCGCTTGGAGCGTATTCAGCCGGTTGGCAAGGTGCTCGGCGGTATTGCGCGCCGCCTGCTCCATCATCAGCTCGGCGCGCGCCGCCTCCGCCCGACGGCGGGCGCTGAGGTCGACCCACTGCGCGAGCAGCAGCGAGCCGGACACCTCGCTCGCTTCGATCGCCGACGCGATCAGCGCGACCCAGACTTCGGTGTCGTTGCGGCCACGCAGCCGCACGTCGAGGCCTCCGCGCTCGGGTGCGGCGGCCCCACCCTCGCCCGCCGCGACTGCGCGGAGCGCATCGAGCAGCTGATCGCAGTCCGCCTCGACGCACAGGTCCGCGACGTCGACACCCTCGAGAGCTGCCGGCGCTCGGCCCAGCAGACGCGCGAACGACGGATTCGAGCGAACGATCCGCAGCGATGAGTCGAGCACCACCTTGCCGATCGGCGCGTAGTCAAACGACGCGCGCAGCAGCCCCTCAGAGCGCTCGAGCGCGCGCCGGCCGCGCTGCAGCTCGAAGAAGATCGACACCTTCGAGCGCAGGAGGTCGGCGTCGAATGGCTTCAGGATGTAGTCGACCGCGCCGACCTCGTAGCCGCGCACCACCTCAGCAACGTCGTGCTCGGCCGCGGTCAGGAAGATGATCGGGATGTCGCGCGTGCGCTCGCGCGCCTTGATCAGCCTCGCGGTCTCGAGTCCATCGAGGCCCGGCATCCGGACGTCGAGCAGGATCACCGCAAAGTCGCGCTCGAGCAACATTCGCAACGCCTCGTCACCCGAGCCGGCGGTCTGCACCGGGAAGCCAAGCGGTGCGAGGACCGCCTTGAGTGCGCTCAGGTTCTCCGGACGGTCATCGACAAGCAGCAGCTCGAGCAGCTCGGTGTCGCCCCCTACCGGCGGTCTCGGGCCCGCGGCTGTCTGGACCCCGGTGTCTACGCGTCCAGCCACACCCGCATCATCGCAACAAGCTGATCGGTGTCGACCGGCTTCGTGATGTAGTCAGATGCTCCGGCGGCAATCGACTTCTCGCGGTCGCCCTTCATCGCCTTGGCGGTGAGGGAGATGATCGGCAGGTGCTCGAACCGGGGCATCGAGCGGATCGCGCGGGCCGTCTCGTACCCGTCCATCTCGGGCATCATGATGTCGAGCAGCACCAGGTCGGTGTTCGGATGCTGGTGGAGGCGCTCGATTCCCTCGCGGCCGTTCTCGGCGAATACGACCTTCATCCCGCGCTGCTCCAGTGTCGAGGTCAAGGCGAAAACGTTGCGGATGTCGTCGTCGACGACGAGCACTTTCTTGCCGTGGAGCGGCGCATCCCCGGTCCGCAGGCGGCCCAGCATCCGCCTGGTCGGCGTCGGCAGCTGCGCCTCGGCGCGGTGCAGGAACAGCGCCGCGCGGTCGACCAGCCGCTCCGGCGAATCGACTACGTTGACGACGGCCGATTTCGCGAGCGCATCCAGCCGCGCCCGCTCGGTGCGGGGCAGCTCGCCGGCGACATATGCCACAAGCGGCAGCTCGCGCAGTGAGACGTCGGCGTTGATCTCCGCGAGTAGCGCCAGCACGCCGTCGTGCGAGCAGTGGTCGAGCACGGCAACAGCGAGATCAAACTCGGCGTCCTCCCGGAGCACGTCGAACGCCGCCTCCGGATCGATCCGGACGACGTCGATCTCCTCGGCGCCGATCATCTGCGCGAGCTCCGCGTCGAGCGGCCCCTCGGCGCGCTGCACTAGCGCGATCCGCCGCGTCCGCTGCTCGAGCAGGCGAGCGACCCGCTCGAGCGCAGCGTCGAGCGCCGCTTGCTCGAGTGGCTCGTCGAGGTGCGCCGCCGCCCCCGCGCGGAGCGCGTCGATCCGTGCGACCGGGCTGCCGACCACGATCACCGGCAGGTGGCGGGTGTCGGGATGCTTCTTCAGCTGGCCGAGCACCACCTCGACCCTCGGCAGGTCCCCGGCGAGCAGTACGGCACTTGGCCGGTGCTCGCGCGCGAGCGCCAGCGCTGCGGTCGGCCGCGGCGTGACGATCGCCTTCGAACCCTTGCCATGCAGAATCTCGAGCATCTGGCGCGAGCGCTCCGCGTCGCCGTCGATGACGAGCACAGGCCGGTCGTCGGGATCGAGCAGCCGCAGATCGTCGGCGAACGTCGACTCCTCGTACGCAACGGCGACGACCTCCGGGACTGCCAACGGCGTCACCGGCGGGGTGTCGCCGGTGAGCTCGAGCGAGCGCTCGGTCAGCGGCAGGAACAGCGTGAACGAGCTGCCGCGGCCGAGCGACGAGCGGACGTCGATCTCGCCGCCGAGCAGTCGCGCGATCTCGCGCGAGATAGACAGCCCGAGCCCGGTGCCGCCGTACTTGCGCGACGTCGTCCCATCGGCCTGCTGGAACGCCTCGAAGATGGCCCCGAGCTTGTCGTCAGGGATGCCGACGCCGGTGTCGGTGACGGCGAACGCGATCACGCGCTCGGCCGACCGGAGCGTCTCCGCATTGAACGCGGCGCCTTCGGGCGCCGGCCCGAGCGACAGCGTGACACCGCCGGCGTGCGTGAACTTGAACGCGTTCGAGAGCAGATTCTTGAGGATCTGCTTGAGCCGCTGATCGTCGGAGACGATCGCCACCGGCAGCTCCGGATCGATCTCGACCTTGAAGTCGAGCCCGTTCTGCTCCGCGATCGGCCGGAATGCACGCTCGGAGTCCTCGCAGATGTCGGCCAGCGCGATCGGCGCAAGGTCGAGCTCCATCCTCCCGGCCTCGACCTTCGACAGGTCGAGGATGTCGTTGATCAGCGACAGCAGGTCGTTGCCGGCCGAGTGGATCGTCTGGGCGAACTCGACCTGGCGCGGCGTCAGCAGCCGGTCCTCGTTCTCCGCCAGCAGCCGCGAGAGGATCAGCATCGAGTTCAGCGGCGTGCGCAGCTCGTGCGACATGTTCGCGAGGAACTCCGACTTGTACTTCGAGGACAGCGCCAGCTGCGCCGCCTTGTCCTCGAGGCCGCGCCGCGCGAGCTCGATCTCCTCGTTCTTGAGCTCGATGTCGCGGTTCTGCTCGGACAGCAGCCGGGCGTTCTCCTGGAGCTCGTCGTTGGTCTTGCGCAGCTCCTCGGACTGCTTCTGGAGCTCCTGCGTCAAGCCCTGGGACTGGGTCAGCAGCTCCTCGGTCCGCATGTTCGCGCGGATCGTGTTGATCACGACCCCGATCGTGTCGGTGAGCCGGTCGAGGAAGTCGCGGTGCGTGTCGGAGAAGGCGGTGACCGAAGCGAGCTCGATCACGCCGAGCACCTGGTCCTCGAACAGCACCGGCATGATCACGATGCCGGCGGCGGGAATCTCACCGAGCCCCGACCCGACGGTGACGTAGCCGGGCGGCATGTCGGTCAGCGCGATCGTCCTGCGCTCGAACGCCGCCTGCCCGATCAGCGACTCGCCGATCTTGAAGCGCGAGTGCAGACCGCTGCGCCGCGGCGTGTATCCGTACGAGGCGGCAAGCACCAGCTCCGTCCCGTCGGCGCTCGGCTCGGCGAGGAAGAACGCCCCGTGCTGGGCGTTCACTGTCGGCGTCACCTCGCTCATGATCAGCTGCGTCACCGCCGCGAGGTCACGCTGACCCTGGAGCATGCCGGAAATCGACGCCAGGTTCGACTTGAGCCAGTCCTGCTGCGCGTTGAGCGTCGTCGTGTCGCGCAGGTTCGCGATCATCTGGTTGATGTTGTCCTTCAGCTCGGCGACCTCGCCCTGCGCCCCGACCGAGATCGACCGCGTCAGGTCGCCCTGGGTCACGGCGGTCGACACCTCGGCGATCGCGCGCACCTGGGTCGTCAGGTTGCCGGCGAGCTGGTTGACGGATTCGGTCAGCCGCCGCCACGTGCCGGACACGCCCTCGACCTCGGCCTGACCGCCGAGCTTGCCCTCGGTGCCGACCTCGCGCGCGACGCGCGTCACCTCGGCCGCGAACGAAGACAGCTGGGCCATCATCCGGTTCAGCGTCTGCTTGAGCTCGAGGATCTCGCCGCGAGCGTCGACGGTGATCGTCTGCGTGAGGTCGCCGTTCGCCACCGCGGTCGCGACCTGGGAGATGTTCCGCACCTGGTCGGTCAGGTTGCGGGCCATGAAGTTGACGTTGTCGGTCAGGTCCTTCCACGTTCCGGCGACGCCCGGCACCTGCGCTTGGCCACCGAGGATTCCCTCAGTGCCGACCTCGCGCGCGACGCGCGTCACCTCCGCGGCGAAAGACCGCAGCTGGTCGACCATCCGGTTGATCGTCTCGGCGAGCGTCTCGACCTCGCCCTTGGCGTCGACCGTGATCTTGCGGCTCAGGTCGCCGTCCGCGACCGCAGTCGTCACCTGGGCGATGCTTCGCACCTGGGTCGTCAGGTTCGACGCCATCTGGTTGACGTTCTCGGTCAGCCCCTTCCACGTGCCTGAGACGCCCTCGACCTCGGCCTGGCCGCCGAGGATCCCCTCGGTGCCGACCTCGCGCGCGACCCGCGTCACCTCAGCCGCGAATGACCGCAGCTGCTCGACCATCGTGTTGATCGTGTCCTTCAGCTCGAGGATCTCGCCCCGGGCGTCGACGGTGATCTTCTTCGACAGGTCGCCGTTCGCGACCGCCGTCGTCACCTGAGCGATGTTGCGCACCTGGTCGGTCAGGTTCCCAGCCATGAAGTTGACGTTGTCCGTCAGGTCAGACCACGTCCCGGCGACGCCCGGCACCTCCGCCTGACCGCCGAGCTTGCCCTCGGTACCGACCTCGCGCGCGACGCGCGTGACCTCGTCAGCGAACGCGGACAGCTGGTCGACCATCGTGTTGACGGTGTTCTTCAGCTCGAGGATCTCGCCCTGCACGTCGACCGTGATCTTCCGCGACAGATCCCCGTTCGCGACGGCCGTCGTCACGTCGGCGATGTTGCGCACCTGGTCGGTCAGGTTGCGCGCCATGAAGTTGACCGAATCGGTCAGGTCCTTCCACGTCCCGGCGACGCCCGGCACCTCGGCCTGACCGCCGAGGATCCCCTCGGTGCCGACCTCGCGTGCGACCCGGGTCACCTGGTCGGCGAACGCGGAGAGCTGGTCGACCATCGTGTTGACGGTGTTCTTCAGCTCGAGGATCTCGCCCTGCGCGTCGACCGTGATCTTCCGCGACAGGTCGCCGTTCGCGACCGCGGTCGTCACGTCGGCGATGTTGCGCACCTGGTCGGTCAGGTTGCGGGCCATGAAGTTGACGTTGTCGGTCAGCCCCTTCCACGTGCCGGCGACGCCGGGGACAGCGGCCTGGCCGCCGAGCTTGCCCTCGGTACCGACCTCGCGTGCGACGCGGGTCACCTCGTCGGCGAACGCCGACAGCTGGTCGACCATCGCGTTCACCGTCGTGCCAATCCGCGCGAACTCGCCCTTGACGGGCTGGCCCTCGATCTCGAGCGCCATCTTCTGCGACAGGTCGCCCTCGGCGACCGCGACGATGACGCGCGCGAGCTCGGTCGTGGGGCGCACGAGGTCGTCGATCAGACCGTTGACCGACGCGATCGAGGTGCGCCACGCGCCCTCTGCCTCGGCGAGGCGAGCGCGCTCGGTCATCCGGCCCTCGCGGCCGATCGTCCGGCTGATCCGCACGAGCTCTGATTCGAGCGCCTGGTTGCGGGCGGCGAGCTCGTTGAAGGCCGACTCGACGCGGCCGATCGCGCCGCGCCGGCGGCCCGGCAGCCGCACGCTGAAGTCGCCGCCGGCGGCGGCGCGGAGAGCCTCTTCGAGCCGCGCGAGCGCGTCCGTCTGACCGCCGTTATCCGCGCCGTTTGAACCCGCGCTCGCGCGAGCCGCGGTGCGACCCGACTCTCCCACGACCGCTTTGCTCATACCACCCTCTTTCCGCTCCAGAGTCGGTCCATTGTGGCACCCGGTTGCGGCTCAACTCAATCAGATTCCTCGGGGTCGCAGGCGCAACCGTTCGATTAGTTACGCGGCCAAACGGGGAGGCCTCCTACAACGACGACAAATAAGGAGAAATGATGCCCTGGGACGAGATCAAGCCGCGCAAGTTTCCCGCCTTCGACAAGGAGCTCGAGGGGATCTCCAAGCAGACGATGGAGGACCACTACAAGCTGTACGAGGGATACATCAAGAAGACGAACGAGTGCCGCAAGCTGCTGAACGAGTTCAACTACTCGGCGATCGAGGGCAACCAGGTCTACTCGGAGCTGCGCGCCGTCTCCGTCGACTACACGTTCGCGCTGCTCGGCTACAAGAACCACGACCTGTACTTCGGCCATCTCGGCGGCGACGGCGGCGAGCCGAACGGTCGGTTCGCCGAGTTGATCGAGTCCGAGTTCCACGGCGGCCTCGAGGAGTGGCAGCAGGCCGTCCGCAAGGCCGCGTCGGCCGCCCGCGGCTGGGTGATGGTCGGCTACGACCTCAACGATGGCTCGCTGTTCAACTACATCATGGACAGCCAAAACCTGTGGGCCGTCTACAACATGGTCCCGGTGCTGGCACTCGACGTCTACGAGCACGCCTACGCACGCGACTTCGGCGGCACGCCGGATGGCCGCAAGAAGTACGTCGAAGCGTTCTTCGCGAACCTCGACTGGGACCACGTCAACCGCCAGCTGATCCAGGCCGAGGCGGCCCGTCAGGGCGCGCAATCAAGTGGCGCAGAAGAGCAGGTCCCAGTCGCCCACTGACGACTCGACAGATCGCTATCCGCCGATCAGCGACTACGCGCTGATCGGCGACAGCCACAGCGCCGCCCTCGTGTCGCGCTGTGGCTCGATCGACTGGTGTTGCCTGCCCCGGTTCGACTCGGGCAGCGCGTTCGGGCGACTGCTCGATTGGGATCGCGGCGGGCATTGCTCGGTCACGCCGACCGGCCCGCTGGAGAGCCATCGCGAGTACGTCGAGGACACGCTGGTCCTGTGTACGACGTTCACCGGCGAGGGCGAGGCCCGGCTGACCGACTGCTTCACGCTCGGAGACGATCAGCGTGAGATCGTGCGCGTGATCGAGGGCGTGCGCGGAGCGGTCGAGTTCGAGCTGCGGGTCGCCCCGGTGTTCGATTACGGCGGGGTGCGGCCATGGATCCGCCGCCACGGCGAGCGGCTGTACAGCGCTACCGGGGGCGACGACGGCCTCCTGATCTGGTCCGACCGCGAGCTCGAGACCGAGGACGACCACGCGCTCGCCGCGACCATCACCGTCGCCGCCGGCGAGACGGTCCGGCTGACGCTCCGCTACTGCCGCCCGGAGGCGATCGAGGAGCAGGCCGCCTCCGAACCCGACGGCGAGCAGCTCGACCAGCGCGTGCAGCAGACGATCGCCGCGGTGGCGGAAGTGGTCATCGGCGATCGATGTCGACGGTCCGGCACGGCAATCCGGGATCGTGCTCAAGGCGCTGACCTACGAGCCGACCGGAGCGGTCGTGGCGGCGCCGACGACCTCACTTCCCGAGGCGATGGACGGCGATCGAAACTGGGACTACCGGTTCGCGTGGGTGCGCGACTCGAGCTTCAGCTCGCGCGCGTTCGCGGCGATCGGCTGCGTCACCGAGGCGGACGCGTTCCGCGGCTTCATCATCCGTTCGGCCGCCGGGCACGCGGAGGATCTCCGCATCGTCTACGGAATCGGCGGCGAGCGCCGGATCGGCACGCAGCTCGTCGAAGACCTGGAGGGGTACCGCGGACGCGGGCCCGTGCGCGTCGGCAACGGCGCCTCGGATCAGCGCCAGCTCGATGCCTTCGGGGAGCTGGTCAACCTCACATGGCGCTGGCATCGGCGCGGCAACTCGCCTGACGACGACCATTGGCGTTTCCTCGTGTCGCTGATCGACCGGGCCGCGGAAACGTGGGAGGAGCCCGACTGCGGAATCTGGGAATGGCCCGGCAAGCCTCAGCACTTTGTCCACTCGAAGGTCCTCTGCTGGGCGGCGATCGACCGCGGGCTGCGGCTCGCGGAGGAGTGCATGCGCCAAGCGCCGACCCGCCGCTGGCAGCGGGCCCGGGACGAGCTGCGCGAGGCGATCGACAGCCGCGGGTATGACTCGAAGCGTGGCATCTACGTCCAGGCATTCGACCATCGCGAGCTCGACGCGGCGCTGCTGCTGCTGCCGACGGTCGAGTACATCGAGTGGGACGACGAGCGGATGCTGCGGACGATCGCCGCGATCCGCGAGGAGCTCGATGCCGACGGGCTGCTGTACCGCTACCGCCGCGACGACGGTCTCGGCGGCCACGAGGGCGCGTTCCTGTGCTGCTCGTTCTGGCTCGCAGAGGCGCTCGCACAGACCGGAGACCTCGACGAGAGCCGCAGCGTGTTCGACCGCACGGTCGCGTGCGCCAACGACGTCGGCCTGTTCCCCGAAGAGTTCGACCCGCGGCGCGGTGAGGCGCGCGGCAACTTCCCCCAGGCGCTCACGCACCTCGCGCACATCGATGCCGCCGTCGCGATCGAACAGGCGCTGAGCCGGAGTTAGCAGCGGGGCGTGCGGGGGTAGCGAAACAGGGATGGAGCAAGCGCGACAAGGAGCGGATGGCGGATGAGCGAGACGGTTGGCGATTTCCTACTTGCAGCGACTGAGCACCTGGGGCGTCAACCGCATCTACGGCTATCCCCGGCGACGGGATCAACGGCCTGCTCGGCGCGTTCGGGCGCTCGACCAACGGCTCGCGCTCCCGACGGCCGACCCGAGTTCATCCAGATGCGCCACGAGGAGATGGCCGCCTTCATGGCCTGCGCGCACGCGAAGTTCACCGGCGAGCTCGGGGTTTGCCTCGCCACCTCCGGCCCTGGGGCGATTCATCTGCTGAACGGCCTGTACGACGCGAAGCTCGACCATCAGCCGGTGCTCGCGATCGTCGGCCAGCAGGCGCGAGCCGGGCTCGGCGGCAACTACCAGCAGGAGGTCGACCTCACCACCCTGTTCAAGGACGTCGCGCACGAGTACGTGGAGATGGCGATGGTCGCCGGCGCAGATCCGCCATCTCGATCGACCGCGCCTGCCGGATCGCGCTGGCCGAGCGTACGGTGACCGCGATCATCATCCCCAACGATCTGCAGGAAGCGGACGCAGTCGAGGAGCCGCCCGCACGCGCACGGAACGGTGCACTCGGGTCCGGGCTACACGCGGCCCCGCGATCGTCCCGAGCGACGCCGAGCTCGATCGCGCCGCGGAGGTGCTGAACGCGGGCGAGCGGGTGGCGATGCTCGTCGGCGCAGGGCGCCCTCGACGCCGCCGACGAGGTGATAGCAGATCGCCGACGATGCTCGGCGCCGGGGTGGCCAAGGCGCTGCTCGGCAAGGCGGTGCTGCCGGATGATCTGCCGTTCGTGACCGGCTCGATCGGCCTGCTCGGGACGAAGCCGAGCTGGACGATGATGCAGGACTGCGACACGCTGCTGATGGTCGGCTCGAGCTTCCCGTATTCGGAGTTCCTGCCCGAGGAGGGCAACGCCCGCGGGGTGCAGATCGACATCGACGGGAAGATGATCGGGATCCGCTACCCGATGGAGGTCAACCTGATCGGCGACAGCGCCGAGACGCTGCGCGCGCTGCTGCCGCGGCTGCAGCGCAAGGAGGACCGCTCCTGGCGCGAGAAGATCGAGTCGCGAGGTCGCCGAGTGGTGGAAGCTGATGGATAGCCGCGCGCAGCTCTCAGCGGACCCGATCAACCCGCAGCTCGTGTTCCACGAGCTGTCCAAGCGGCTGCCCGACGGCGCGATCATCAGCTCCGACTCGGGCTCGTCGGCGAACTGGTACGCGCGCGACGTCAAGCTCCGCGCCGGGATGAAGGCGTCGCTGTCGGGCACGCTGGCGACGATGGGCCCGGGCGTCCCGTATGCGATCGCGGCGAAGTTCGCGTACCCGGACCGTCCGGTGTTCGCGCTCGTCGGCGACGGCGCGATGCAGATGAACGGGATCAATGAGCTGATCACGATCGCCAAGTACCGCGAGCACTGGTCAGATCAGCGGCTGATCGTGCTGGTGCTCAACAACCGCGACCTCAACCAGGTCACCTGGGAGCAGCGCGCGATGGAGGGCGACCCGAAGTTCGAGGCCTCCCAGGACCTGCCGGACTTCCCGTACGCCCGCTACGCCGAGCTGATCGGGCTGAAGGGGATCCGCGTCGATTCGCCCGAGCAGGTCGGCCCGGCGTGGGACGAAGCGCTGGCCGCCGGACCGGCCGGTGGTCTACGAGGCGGTCACCGACCCGGAGGTGCCGCCGCTGCCGCCGCACATCACGATCGAGCAGGCGAAGGCGCTCAGCTCGGCGCTGCTGTCCGGCGACCCGGACTCGGGCCGGATCGTCCGGCAGTCGTTCAAGCAGAAGCTGCAGGAGTTCCTGCCGAACCGATGACCGCGACGACCGAGCGAGGCGAGCGCCCTGGCGGTCGACGGGCTCGAGGTCGCCGCGTACACGGTGCCGACCGACGCGCCCGAGGCGGACGGCACGCTGGCCTGGGACGCGACGACGATCGTCGTTGTCCACGCGCACGCCGGCGGGCAGTCGCGGTCTCGGCTACACATACGCCGACGTCAGCACCGCGAAGCTGATCGAGTCGAAGCTGGCCGGCGTCGTCCGCGGCGCCGACGCGCTCTCGCCGCAGCGAGCGTGGGAGACGATGGTTCACGAGATCCGCAACCTCGGCCGCCCGGGGATCACGTCGATGGCGATCGCGGCGGTCGACACAGCGCTGTGGGACCTGAAAGCGAGGTTGCTGGAGCTGCCGCTGTGCCGGCTGCTGGGCGCAGTCAACGATTCCGTCCCCGTCTACGGCTCAGGCGGCTTTACGGCGTATTCGCTCGAGCGGCTGCAAGCGCAGCTCTCGGGGTGGGTCCAGGACGGGATCCCGCGCGTGAAGATGAAGATCGGATCCGCTCCGGCCGACGACCCGGCCCGAGTGCGCGCCGCGCGGGAGGCGATCGGACCGGACGCTGAGCTGTACGTCGACGCCAACGGTGCTTACACGCGCAAACAGGCGCTCACGCTGAGCGAACGATTCGTCGCCGACGCCGGGGTGAGCTGGTTCGAGGAACCGGTCACCTCCGATGACCTCGATGGCCTGCGCCTGCTGCGCGACCGCGCGCCGGCGCCGCTGCGAATCGCGGCCGGCGAATACGGCTACGACATCGGCTACTTCCGGCGGATGCTGGAAGCCGGCGCGGTCGACGTGCTGCAGGCCGACGTCACCCGCTGCGCGGGGATCACCGAGCTGCTCCGCGTCGATGCGCTGTGCGCGGCGCACCGGGTGCCCCTGTCGCTGCACTGCGGCCCGTCGATCCATCTCCATCCCGGATTGGCGCTCTCGCAGCTGGTGCACCTCGAGTATTTCCACGACCACACGCGGATCGAACAGCTGCTGTTCGACGGGACCGCGACGGCGCGCCGGGGCGCGCTCTACCCGGATCTCAGCACACCCGGCAACGGGCTCGAACTCAAGCGAAGCGACGCGCAGCGCTATGCCGTTTAGCAACTGGTGGAAGAACGTCAGGGCAGGGCCGGATGCAGCGGACGCTGGCCGGCGTGACCGCGTTCAGCGCGTTGCCGCTCGGTCTCGAGATCTACTTCGAGCACTTCCGCGGCTCGTTCGGAGACAAGTGGATGTGGACGCCGATCGTGCTCTCTCCGGCGCTGACCGCAGCCGGTGTCGCCGGTGTACGGTCCGAGCGGGCCGCGCGCACGTGGCTGCCGGTGATCTCGGCGCTCTACTGCGCGGACGGGCTGATCGGCGTCATCACCCATGTCCGCGGCGTCGCGCGCAAACCGGGAGGGTTCCACGAGCCGCTGTTCAACGTCGTCATGGGGCCGCCGCTGCTCGCCCCGGGGTCGCTGGCGCTCGTCGGCGGGATGGGTGTGGCGGCGGCCGTGTTCGGGCGCGAGCAGTGAGCGGCCGCGACTTCGCCCTTCCCTCGCATCTTCCGAACCATCGTCCGGACGGCGAGCCCGCCTCGCCGGAGGAGCTCCCGCGCCAGCGCAACGGGATCACGCCGCAGATGCACGGCCGCTATCCGGACTACAACGTGCTCGACGAGGCGCCGCACTGGGACGAGGTCACCCGGCGGATGGTGCTCGCGCGGATCGACGAGGTGCCGGCGATCCGGTTCTTCACGCACGCCGAGCAGGCGACGCTCGGCACGTTCTGCGACCTCGTGCTCGCGCAGGACCGCGAGCCCAAAGTCCCGGTGCTGAACATGGTCGACGCGAAGCTGTTCGACGGCAAGCTCGACGGCTTTCGCTACGCCGATATGCCCGACGACCGCGAGACCTGGCGGCGGGTAGCGGCGGGCCTCGACTCGGCGGCCACGCAGCACGGCGTCAGCGCGGGGTTCGCGGCGGCGCCGGCAGATGTACAGCGCGACGTCGTGCAGGCTTTCTCCGAGGGCAAGCTTCACGGCGACGTGTGGGACTCGCTGCCGTGCGCTCGGGCGTGGAGCGTCGTGATGCGGGCGGTGCTGAGCGAGTTCTACTCGCATCCATGGGCGTGGAATGAGATCGGCTTCGGCGGACCCGCCTACCCGCGCGGCTACGCCCGTTTCGGCATCGGCCAGCGCGAGCACTGGGAGGGCGCGCCGGCGGCGGACGCCGATCCGGTGCTGGAGACCGAGTGACGTCGCCACTGCACACCCTGCGGACGCTGGCCCGCGGTGCGGTACGACCGCCCGACAATGACTCGGCGTTCCTGCTCGATCCGCACCGCCGCGCGGTGCCGACGGAACGGATGGCGCGGTACGACCCCGACTATGAAGTCGATCTGGTGATCGTCGGCGCCGGTGCCGGCGGCAGCACGCTCGCCCAGCGATTGGCTCGCCGCGGGTGGCGGATCGTGGTGCTGGAGGCCGGTCCGTTCTGGGACCCCGACCGCGACTGGGTCTCGGACGAGGCCGGCTCGCACGGGCTGTATCTGGACCGAGGAGCGGATCGTCGGCGGTACCGACCCGGTCGAGCTCGGCAAGAACAACTCGGGCCGAGGGGTCGGCGGCTCGATGGTCCACTACGCCGGCTACTGCCCGCGGTTCCACCCGTCGGATTTCGAGCAGTGGCCGATCGAATACCCGGACCTGAAACGCCACTACGAGCGGCTCGAGCTCGAGCTGCCCGTGTCCGGCGATCACTGGCCCTGGGGCGATCCCCACGGCTACCCGCACACCGCGCACCCCGTGACCGGCGGCGCGGAGATCGCGCGCGAGGGCGCGCGCAAGCTGGGGATCGAGATGCGCGTCGGCCCCGTGGGGATCACCAACGGCGCGTTCGGCAACCGGCCGCACTGCATCTACCGCGGCTTCTGCCTGCAGGGTTGCAAGGTCAACGCGAAGGCTTCACCGCTGGTCACGCACCTTCCGGACGCGATCGAGCACGGGGTCGAGATCCGAGCCGATTGCATGGTCTCCCGCGTCGCCGTCGATGACTCGAGCGGCCGCGCCATCGGCGTGGAGTATTTCGATCGAGAAGGTTCCGCGTTCATGCAGCGCGCGAGCGCGGTCGTCGTCGCCGGCTACTCGATCGAGACTCCCCGGTTGTTGTTCAACTCGGCTTGCTCGCGGTTTCCCCACGGGATCGGCAATGGCTCGGACCAGCTTGGCCGCTGCGTGATGGTCCAGGGCGCGCCACAGGTCGCCGGCCGCTTCCCGATGGAGTGCCGGATGTACAAGGCGCCGCCGCCCGAGATCTCATCCGAGCAGTTCTACGAAACCGACCCGGCACGGGGGTTCGTGCGCGGGTTCTCGCTCCAGACCGTCGGTCCGCTGCCGATCGGCTGGGCGGAGCACGTGCTTGCCGCCGGCCACCTGGGCCAAGCGCTGCGGGAGTACATGCGCGACTACAACCACTGGTTCACGCTCGGCGCGCTCTCGGAGCTGCTGCCGCTGCCCGAGAACCGCGTCACGGTGGCTGCGGACGTGACCGACCGTCACGGGCTGCCGGTCGCGCGGATGGACTACTCGCAGTGCGAGAACGACCGCAAGAACATCGCCTACGCGAAGGAGACGATGCGGCGGCATCCTCGCCGCGGCCGAGGCCCAGGACATCCTCGAGATCGACCGCTACGCCCACCTCGTTGGTGGCTGCCGGATGGGGTCCGATCCAGAGCACAGCGTGGTCGACGCCGACCACCGCGTGTGGGAGCTGGAGAACCTGTTCATCGCCGATGGCAGCGTGATGGCGACGCAGGGGTCGGCGAACCCGGCGCTGACAATCATGGCGCTTGCCTCGCGGCTCGCCGAGCGGCTCGACGGCAAGCGCGTCAGTCGCGACGGACGAGCGCGGCCGCGGCGCTCGCTGCGGTTGCCGCAGCGGCTGCCAGCCCCGCTGCGCGCCGGTGGCGGCTGAGCCACGCCTGGGCACTGCGCGGGTGAGCTGCTCCGTCGAAGATCCCGTGCGCGCCCTCGTCGTGGTCGGAGTCGACTGGCTCGAACAGATTCGCGGCGGCCGTGCCGTCGAACGGCTGACCGGTCTGCTGCCCCTTGACCGCGGTCCGCGCGAGGTACCACTCGGCGAACCATGGCGCGAGCTTGTTGCCCAGAATCGTGTACACGGTCGGCAGGCCGACGTACAGCTCGCGCCGGCGGTGGTGGGCGGCCCAGTAGATCGAGCGCGCCGCAACCTCGGGCTCGAAGATCGGCGGGACTGGCTGCGGGTGGTGCGGCATCCGGCTCAGACAGTGGTCGAACTGCGGCGTGTTCAGCCCCGGCAGCTGGACCATCGTCAGGTGCACGCCCGCGTGCTGGGCGCGCAGCTCGCAGCGCAGCGACTCGAAGAAGCCCTTGATCGCGTGCTTGGCGCCACAGTACGGCGCCTGCAGCGGGATCCCCCGGTACGCGAGCGCCGAGCCGACCTGCACGATCGTGCCCCGGTCGCGCGCCTTGAAGCGCTTCAGCGCCGTGCGCGTGCCCCACACCGTTCCAAGGTACGTCACCCGCGTCGCGCGCTCGTACTCGTCCGGCTCGATGTCGTCGAAGAACGCGAACACGGTCGTCATCGCGTTGTTGACCCAGATGTCGATCGGGCCAAGCTCGCGCTCGATTGCATCCGCGGCACGTTCGACGGCGCCCGCGTCGGCGACATCAGCCTCTGCGATGACCGCGCGACCGCCCGCACAGCGGACGTCGTGGGCGGCGCCTTCGAGTCCGGCGCGACCGCGGCCGATCAGTCCGACGCTGGCGCCGTGGCGGCCGAACTCCTTCGCCACCGCGCGACCGATCCCGGCCGAGGCGCCGGTGACGACGACTACCTCTTCGCCAGCCACTTCGCCACCGTTTTCAAATCGTCTACGAACGCCTCCATCGACTGCTCGCGCTCGCGGTCATCGCGCGCCCGAAGGATCGACGACGGGTGAGCGGTGATCGTGACGAGCTCGGCGAGGTCGGAGTCGATCGGCCTCCCGCGATCACGACCGATCCTGATCGACGGGCCGAGCAGTGCCTGCGCCGCCGTCGCGCCGAGCAGCACGATCGCGGAGGGGCTGATCAGCGCACGCTCCGCCTGCAACCACGGCAGGCATGCGTTGACCTGCCAGCGGTCGGGCGTCTGGTGGATCCGCCGCTTGCCGCGTTGCTTGTAGCGGAAATGCTTGACGACGTTCGTCACATATGCGTCGTCCCGGGCGATCCCCGCTCGCTCCAGCCCGCGGTCCAGCACGCGCCCCGCCGGGCCGACGAACGGGTGGCCCTCGATGTCCTCGCGGTCGCCCGGCTGCTCGCCGATCAGCATCACGTGGGCCTTCTGCGGTCCCTCTCCGAGCACGGGTTGCGTCGCTCCCTCCCACAGATCGCAGGCGCGGCAGCGGTCGATCGTGTCGTTGAGCGCCCGCTTGGTCGGCCGCTCCGGTACGGGCGCCGGCGGGTACTCGGCGTCGGTCATCGACATCTGCATCCTGCACGAGCGCTACCCGCGCGATGAAGCCTGTACGCATCGGCTGCTCTGGCTGGCAATACGCTGACTGGCGCGGGCGGTTCTACCCGCAGAAGGAGCCCCAGCGCCGCTGGCTGGCGCTGTATGCCGCGCGATTCGACACCGTCGAGGTCAACTCGACCTTCTACCGGCTCGCGCGCCGCTCGGCCGTCGAGGCCTGGGTTCGCGACACACCTTCCGGGTTCACGTTCGCGGTCAAGGCCTCGCGGTATCTGACACACGTCCGGCGGCTGAACGAGATCGAGCAGGGGATCCAGCGCTTCTACGAGCCGCTGGAGCCCTTGATCGAGGCCGGCCGGCTGGGTCCCGTGCTGTGGCAGCTCCCGGAGAACTTCCACCGCGACGACGAGCGGCTGGCGCGGTGGCTGCGAGCTCCTGCCCGCCTGGCCTGCACACGATCGAGTTCAGGCATCCGAGCTGGTTCTGTGAGCCCGTGCTCGACGCACTGCGCGCCCATGGCGTGGCGCTGACGCTCGGCGACCACCCGTCGCGGCCGTTCCAGAGCTACGAGGCGACCGCCGGCTGGCGCTTCATCCGCTTCCACTACGGAACGCGCGGACGGCGCGGCAACTACTCCGAGACCGAGCTTCGCACCTGGGCGCGGCGGATCGCCCAGTGGCGCCGGGACACGGCCGTGTGGGCGTACTTCAACAACGACTGGGAAGCGTTCGCGCCGGCCAACGCGCGGCGGCTGGGGTCGATGCTTTCCGGGTAGCGAGATCAGCCCGCCGGCGCCACGATCGCGCGCTCGACCGGAATGCCAAACCGCTGCTCGACCTCATCGATGTCGACATCCTCGCGGTAGCGCTGCTCGCCCTCTGGGTGGATGAAGACCACGATCCGGTCGGCGGGGAACGTCCGCAGCGCGTCCTCGACGGCCTCGAGCGGATCGCTCTCGCCGGTATCCGCGCTCGCCGGCACGCCGGCGTCGCCGAGCCGCTCGACCGTCTGGCGGCTCACCTGCTCGGCCTTTGCAATCGCGTCGTCGGCGTCCGAGAACCAGAACTTGATCGGGCTGTCGTGCAGCGCCGGTGCGACCACCATCACCTGCGTGTCGGCTGGATCGATCTCGCCGCCGAGCGCTTGCTTGAGCTGGGCAGCGTCGATTGCCTCACTTGTGAGCACGAGAACGTTCATCGTTGTTCATTACCCGCGCCGTTATTTCGGCAACCGGCGGGCGTCGCGGACGATTCCCTTCCAGGCGTCGCCCTCTGACTCGAGCCGATCGGCGGCGGTGCGAACGGTCCAGCGGTCGGGCTTCAGTTTCGCGTCGCTCAGCTCGTCCCAGTGGATCGGCATCGCGACGGGCGCGCGCCGGCGGGGGCGGACCGCGTACGGCGCCACTGCATGTTGCGCGTAGTTGATCCGGTTGACGTCGAGATAGATCCGCGCGCCGCGGTCGGCGCGCTTCCACTCGAGCGTCAGCCGCTTGGGGTCGTCCGCCACCATCGTCTCCGCCAGCGCGCGCGCGTACGCGTGCACATCTCCGAACCCCGGCCCTCGCCGCAGCGGGCAGACGACGTGGACCCCGCGCGAGCCGGTGAGCATCGCGTACGGCTTCAGTCCGGCCTCGCGCAACCGTTCGCCGGCGGCTCGCGCCGCCGCCCGCACGGCGGCGAACCCGATCCCCGGCGACGGGTCGAGATCGATGATCAGCCGGTCCGGTTGGCGGAGCCGGTCGATCCGCGACAGCCAGATGTGCGGCGTGACTACGTTCTGTCCGGCCAGGTACACGAGCGTCGCGGGTTCGTTCGCGAGCACCTGGATGTTGACTCCGCCCTTCTTCGGGACCTCGCCCCGCTTGATCCACGATGGGAAGTAGTCAGGCGTCGACTTCATGAAGAAGCCCTTGCCGTCGATTCCCTGCGGGAACGACTGCAGTGCGAGCGGCCGGTCGCGGACGTGTGGCACCATCGCCGGCCCGACGCGCTCGTAGTGGCGAGCGAGCTCGAGCTTCGTCACGGTCGGATCGGTGAACAGCGCCTTGTCCGGGTGCGGGATCTGAACCGTCCGGCGCGAAACGTTGAACGTCATCGCTCGCGCACCACCTCGGTCGCGGCCTTGTCGTCGCGCAGCCCCAGGAAGCGCGGATGGCGCAACCGCCCGGCCCCGGTCCACTCGCTGAACCCGACCTGCGCCACCAGCTCCGGCTTGACCCACGTCACGCCACGCTCCTTGATCGTCGCCGGATCCGAGAATGGCGCGCTGTCTGTCTTGAGCTTCTCCATCCGCGCGCCCAACAACCCGAGCAGCGTCTCGTCGAACCCGGTGCCGACCTTGCCGGCATACCGCAGCTTCCCGTCTGCGTAGTACCCGAGCAGCAGCGCGCCGAAGTGCGTCCGCGACCCCCGCGGCGCGGTGAACCCGCCGATCACGAGCTCCTGGCCCTGCTCGCACTTGAACTTCAGCCAGTCACGTGAGCGCCCGTCACCGTACCTACTGTCCGCGCGCTTGGCGATCAATCCTTCCCACCCCTTGCGGCATGCCTCCGCGTAGAACTCCTCGCCCTTCTCGTTGCGGTGTGGCGTGAACCGCACGTGGCCTTTGAACGAGAGCGCATCCTTCAGTAGCCGCTTGCGCGTCTTCAGCGGCAGCGACCGAACGTCGCGCCCGTCGAGCCACAGGATGTCGAACACGTAGTAGAAGACGGGCACGTAGTGCTGCCCACGCTGCGCGAGCTTGGCGAAGCTCGTCTGCGATCCGTCGAACGCGACGACCTCGCCGTCGACGGCAAACTGGTCGCATGGTTCGGTGTTCAACGCTTCGGCCAATTCCGGGTAGCGGCCGTTCAGCGAAAGGTCGTTGCGCGAGCGGAGCCGCACCTCACCGCCGTCGCGCACGGCGATGCAGCGGATGCCATCGAGCTTGCGCTCGAAGATCCACGCCGGGTCGCTGAACCGCTCGGTTGTCAGCATCGCCTTCATCGCGTTGGCGCCCGTCGGCGGCGGCGCGCGTGTACCCAGATCACCGACGCTCATGCGCGTGAATCTACAAGCGCGCACACAATCCCCATTTGCCCGCGGAAGTTCGTAAGCTGCCGCCTGCAACTTGCTACGACGTACAGAGAGACCGAGGAGGTCCGCCACAACATGCCGCCCGCGAGAAAACCAGCCACCACCACCACCGGCCGCGCTCGCGCGGCAGTCGCGAAGGCCGCTCCGAAGTCCCCGAACCGTCGTCAGGTCGAGCAGGCGACCCGTCGTCTCGAGCGCGCGCTTGAGGAGGCGAGCAAGGCACTGCAAGTCGCCGGGACCGGGACAGGCAAGAATGCGCAGACCGCGTACAGAGGTATCTCGAAGACCCTCTCGACGCTCCAGCGCGACACGAAGAAGACCAACGCGCAGCTGCTGAAGGACCTCGAGAGCGCCGCGAAGGCGGTCGCCCCGGGAAACACGAGCAGCCGCCCCGCCGCGCGCAAGTCCGCAACCGCGCGCAAGTCCGCAACCGCGCGCAAGTCCGCAACCGCGCGCAAGTCCGCGTCAGCAGCGAAGAAGCCGGCTGCGCGTAGGACTGCCGCGTCGCGCAAGAGCTGACCGGCGATCGCGCCGCGCGCCCCGGGGTTCGCGCGGCGCCTTTGCTCTCATCCTTACGCGGGTACCGGCGTGCGTGGCTGACAGCGGATCTGGTAGCCGCCATAACGCTGCTCGTGATCGCGATCCCGGAGCAGCTCGCGACCTCGCGGCTCGCCGGGATGCCACCCGTCACCGGCTGGTATGCGTTCATCGCCGGCACCGTGATGTTCGCGCTGCTCGGCTCGAGCGCGCAGCTGTCGGTCGGCGCCGACTCGACGATCGCGCCTCTGTTCGCGGTCGGGATCGCGCACCTCGCGAGCAGCGGCTCGCCCCGCTACGACGAGCTTGTCGCGATCCTCGCCGTGAGCGTCGGCGTGATCGTCGCGCTCGTGTGGCTGCTGCGGCTCGGGTGGATCGCCGAGTTTCTTTCGGCGCCGATCATCACCGGGTTCCTCGCGGGGATCGCGGTGTTGATCACCGTCCATCAGTTGCCCGACCTGTTCGGAGTCCACGGCGCCGGCGGCAGCACCCTGCACCGGATCGTCACGACGCTCAGGCACCTCGGCCACACCAACGGCTGGACGCTTGGGATCGCCGCGGGCGTGTTCGCGATCGCATTCGGCGCGCAGCGGATCAACCGGCGGATCCCGGGCGCGCTGATCGGGCTGATCGGGTCCACTGTGCTCGTCGCGGCGGCGCACCTCCACATGCACGGGGTCGCGGTGCTGGGAACGTTCGCACACGGCGCGCCCCACTTCGGACTGCCCGGCTTCTCGTTCAGCGCGCTCGGAAAGGTCGCGCCGATCGCCGCGGTGGTCGCGCTGGTCGTCGTTACGCAGACCGCTGCGACGAGCCGCGCATTTGCTGAACAGAGCGCCCGCGCACCCGACACGGGTCGGGACCTGCTCGGCGTAGGCGCCGGCAGCATCCTCGCCGGGATTCGCCGGCGCGTTTCCGGTCGACGCGAGCCCGCCGAGGACGGGCGCGGTCGTGTCCGCGGGCGGACGCACGCAGCTCGCCGGGCTGCTCGCGGCGCTCGGCGTGATCGCGCTGATTCCGGCCGCCGGCCTGCTCAAGAACCTGCCGCTGGCGACGCTCGCCGGAGTGCTCGTGTACGTCGCCACCCACCTGTTCCACTACGGCGATCTGAAATCGATTGCTCGCTTCAGCAAGATCGAGTTCGCGCTCGCGGTGATCACGTTGCTGACGGTGGCGCTCGTCGGCGTGGTGCAGGGGATCGGCGTCGCGGTCGGGCTCGCGATCCTCGACCGCACGCGGATCTCAGACAGGGCCAATGTCCACGCGCTCGGGCGGATTCCGGGAACGACCAGCTGGGCGCCACTCGGCGCGCGGGACGCCATCGGGGTTCCCGGAGTGCTCGTCGTGTTGTTCGCCGAGTCGCTGTGGTACGCGAACGCGTCGCACTTCGCCACGAACCTGAAGCGCGCACTCGACAGCCACCGCGCGCCGACGCGAGCGCTCGTGCTCGACGTGGTCGGCATGCACGACGTCGACTTCACCGGGGTGCGCACGCTGAGCGAGCTGCTGGACGAGCTCGAGCGCCGGCAGGTCGCGCTCGCGATTGCCCGCGCCGGCGATACCGTCCGCGCCAATCTCGAGCGCGGTGGGCTCGTGGGGCGGATCGGCAGCGAGCACTTCTACTCCTCGGTCGATGAGGCGGTCACCGGGATTGCGCCGTAGCGCGTAAGGTCGTGCGGCGATGGCTGAGAAGCGCGCAACCGAACTGATCGAGCACTTTCGCGTGCCGCCGGGGTCGAAGGTCAAGCTGCCGCGCGATCACGACGCCGCGTACAAGGGGGACTGGACCAAGCAGCAGGCTCATGAGCGGCTCCAGCAGGACATCGCGCAGCTCGCGGAGTACCAGGCTCGTCTTGCCGCACAGGACACCACCGGCGTTCTCGTCGTGCTCCAAGCGCTCGACGCAGCCGGCAAGGACGGCACGATCCGCCACGTGATGAGTGGCGTCAACCCACAGGGAGTCGTCGTCCATAGCTTCAAGGTGCCCTCGACCGAGGAGTTGAGCCACGACTACCTGTGGCGGTATTCGCAGCGGCTGCCGGCACGGGGTCAGATCGGGATTTTCAACCGGTCCCACTACGAGGAGGTACTGGTCGTTCGCGTCCATCCGGAGCTGCTCGAGCGCCAGAAGCTGCCAGCGCTGCGTGGTGACGCCTGGCGGCGGCGCTACCGAGAGATCAACAACTGGGAGCGCTACCTGGTCGACAACGGGATCCAGATCGTGAAGCTGTTCCTGAACCTCTCAAAGGGGGAACAGCGGCGGCGGTTCCTGCAGCGGATCGACCGCCCCGAGAAGAACTGGAAGTTCTCGGCCGCGGACATCCGCGAGCGCGAGCACTGGGATGACTACCAGCGAGCGTTCTCCGAGATGCTCACCCACACCAGCACCGAGTGGGCGCCGTGGTACGTGATCCCAGCCGATCGCAAGTGGTTCGCGCGGGTCGCCGTCGGCGCGGTGCTCGTCGATACGCTGGTCGGGATCGATCCGCAGTACCCAGAGATCAGCGGCGAAGCACGAGACGCGCTCGAGATGGCGGGTCGAGCAGAACTGGAGGCAGAGGGGGCGGTCCTCAGAGCGCGCCGGTCGAGCCGCGCCGGCGAATGGTCGCGTCCACCGTCGCCGCGACGAGCAGCACGACCGCCGTGGAGATGTAGGTTCCGGCCGCGCTGATGCCCATCAACGCGAGGCCGTTGTACACGGCTCCGATCACGAGCCCGCCGAGCAGCGCGTGGAGCGGCTTGCCACGGCCGCCGAACAGGCTCGCGCCCCCGATCACGGCCGCGGCAACCGCGTACAGCGTGTACGTTCCGCCGTCGACCCCGGTCGAGACCGATCCGAGCTGCGACACGAGCACCAGCCCTGCGAGCCCCGCGGTCCCGGCGCTGAACAGGAACGCGATCCGGCGAATGCGCTGGACGTTGATGCCCGCGCGTCGAGCGGCCTCCGGGCTGGCGCCGATCGCGTACATGTAGCGCCCCAGCCGGGTCCTTCCGAGCATCATCGAGTAGGCGAACAGCACGAGCCCGACAAACACGACCACGTATGGGACGCCGCTGAGCTTGATCAGCAGGCCGCCGCGGTTGCGGCTGCAGACGTAGACCAGCACGATCCCACCGATTGCGGTGAGCGCGATCGTGAACAGGGTGATACCTAACGGCGGCGCACTCAAGCCCTGCGCACGCCGCCGCGCCGCCCGTGTGATCGTCACGGCGGCGAAGATCGCCAGCACCACGGCCAGCAAGATCCACGAGACCCCGTTACTGATGTTGGAGTTGACGAGCTTGTAGACCGGGCTCGACGGGTCAACCGAGATCACGCCGCCGACCGCGGTCTTGTCGATCGTGGCGAGTTCGAGCACGATGCCCTGGAGCAACAGCAGGCCGGCGAGCGTCACGACGAACGAGGGAACGTGAAGCCTTGTGATGATCGTGCCCTGCACGAATCCGAACGCGGCGCACACGCCGACACCGCCGAGGATCCCGAGCCACCACGGGAAGTTGACCGGAGAGGCGATCAGCTCGGAGGTCACCCATGCCCCGAGGGCCAGCATAAAGCCGACGGACAGGTCGATCTCAGACAGGATCAGCGCGAACAACTGCGCCGCACCGAGCAGGATGTAGATCGAGGCCTGCACGAGCAGGTTGACGAGGTTGACCGGCGAATCGAACTGCGAGCGCTCGGCCTGGAAGAAGATGATGATCACGACCAAGCCGACGATGATCGGCAGGGCGCCGCTCTCGCCGTTCTTGATCCGACGTAGCGATGCCCTCAGGTATTGGCCGAGGGAGTCGGCCAGCACCTCGGGCGCCACCGCCGTCAGGTCGAGATCGCTCTCGGGCGCTTGCGTGAGGTCCGCCTCGCCGCTACCGCCCGCCTCAGCCGTCAGCCCCGATCCCGCTTTCGATTCAGTGGTCGGGTCGTCCATCACCCCTCCTGACGATCGCTCCGCCGCGCTGCGCGGCTTTCCGCTCTGAGCGCCCGGTGGTCATGTAATCGACGACGCTGGCAACATCGAACTCGCTCGCCGGCCCCTGCGCGACCATCTCGCCGAGATACAGAACCACGATCCGATCCGCGACCGCGAACACGTCGTTGAGGTTGTGGGAGACCACCAATACAGCCACACCTTGTGACGCCAAACGCTTGATCAGGCTGAGCACCATGCGCGTCTGCGCCACGCCGAGCGCAGCCGTCGGCTCGTCCATGATCACTAGCTTCGCCTTCGACATCACGGCCTTGGCCACCGCGACCGACTGCCGCTGACCGCCTGAAAGCGAGGCGACCGGCTGGCGGATCGAGCGGATCGTCCTGACGTTTAGATCCGAGAGCGTCTCGCGTGCGGTGATCTCCATCGACCCCTCGTCGATCAGTCGGTGGCGGAGCCGCTCATGTCCAAGGAACATGTTCTGGACGATGTCCAGGTTGTCGCACAGGGCGAGGTCCTGGTAGATCGTCGTGATCCCGGCGGCTTCCGCGTCCCGCGGGCCGTGAAAGTGAACCGGCTGGCCCTCCCAGACGAGCTCTCCCTCGTCGGGCGGCCACAGCCCCGCGATCGTCTTGATCGTCACCGACTTGCCCGCTCCGTTGTCGCCGGCAAGGGCCGTGACCTGACCCGGCGGGACGGTCAGATCGACCCGCGTCAGCGCCTGGACCGGGCCGAACCGCTTCGTCACTCCGCGAAGCGACAGCAACGCCGCATCATTGGGTTGAGAGCCGCCGGGCGTGACCGACGGTACGTTCGCTGTGCTCAAGCTCTCCTCCGGTGTTCGGGCCCTTCCGCACGGAGCGGAAGGGCCCATTTCACACCTTCAGGCAGACACTACCCGCTAGGTGATCCCAGCGGACTTGCAGTCGGTGGCGTATTTGCCGCCGCACAGTTGCGAGGTGGGCACGAAGTTGTCCTTGACAATCGTGTCCTTCATGTTGGTCGGCGTGACCCACTCAGGCGTCAGCAGCACCGACGGCACTGCGGTCTTCGTGGTCGGGTCGGTCGTCGATGCGTTCACCAGCGACGTCGGCGCGGTCTTGCCCGCCCGGAGATACATCGCCAGCGCGACCGCGGCCTGTGCCTCGAGGTAGATCGGCTTGTAGACCGTTCCGCACTGGTAGCCGGAGAGGACGTTCTGAAGACCCGTCAGGGTCGCGTCCTGTCCCGTTGTCGGGAATGTCTTCGCCTTCACCCCGTGGCTCTGCAGGTACGAGATGATCGGCGCGCCGTTCTCATCGTTCGGGAATGACGGCCGAGTTGATGTTCGAGTGCGCGGTGAAAGCACCCTCGAACTCCGTCAGCGCGGTCGGCGGCTTCCACGTTCCTGCGGGGGTGGCGACGAGCTTGTATTTCCCGGATGAGAAATACGGCTTGAGCACGCCGTTGTAGCCCTGGGCGAACAGCGTCGCGTTGTTGTCTGTCGGGTCGCCCCTCATGACCACAACATTCGGCTTGGCGACATGCCATGCAGTGACGCAGCTCACGAAGCCCTGGCCGATCAGCTGACCGACGTGGACGTTGTTGAAGCTGACGTAGTCCGCAGTGCCCGCCGGCGCGCCAAGCGTGAGTCGGTCATAGTCGACCACCGCAACGCCGTGGGTCTTGGCGTACCGCTGCACCGTTACGCCGGTGCCCGAGTCCTCCGGATCGATCAGCAGGACCGACGCGCCGTTGGTGATGTCGCTCTCGGCATCGGTAACGAAGGTCGAATCACTACCGAGCGCGTTCTGGACGATCATGTCCGACGCCGGCAGGCCCGCGGCCGCTGCCGCCTTCTTGAGGTCCGGCGCGTCGAACTCCACATACCGCGTTGAGCTCGTGGTATCCGGGAGGATCGCTGCGACCTTGCCCTTGCCCGCCGAGGCGAGCGACATCAGGGCCTTCATCGCCGAGAAGTCATTGGTGAACGATGTCGCCGAGATGCTGGGCGTCGCCGCCGCCGTGCTCGTGCTTGTGCTCGAACCGGTTGAGCTCGAGCTGGAGCTCGAACCGCATCCTGCAACTACTGCTGCGCTCGCGACCAGCGCGACCGCCATGAACCCGAACGGACTGCGTCTGAGCGACGCCAGCCACCGGATTGGTCCGGCCTTCAACATACTTTCTCCTCTTGTAGTGAGCCCTTCCTCCGTCGTGAGCCCTCGCCCGTACCGTCTCATATGCAGGATCTTGTGTCCACGACCCTTAACCGATGGCCAACCTTTACCGACCGGCGCCGACGCGATCGTCGAGCGAGCGCTCAGCACGTGCCTTGCGTCGCTCCGCGCGGGGTGGACGGAGCCGGATCGGCTCGCCCCGACTCCGCCGCAGGATCAGGAAGGCCACGGTGCCCCAGCAGGCAGGCACCCACAACGCGATCGCGTGGTACACGAGCGTCGCGGCCGTCGCCCGGGTCGCGTTCGCGCCCATCAGCACGAGCAGGCCGACGAGGCTGCCGTCGAGCACCCCGATGCTCCCCGGGATCGGGATGATGTTGACGAGGTATCCGAGCTGGTAGGCGAGCACGATCGTCGACAGCGGCGGCACGTGGCCGGTCGCGGCGAAGCACGCGATAAGCACCCCGATGTCGCACCACAGATAGGCGACGGCGCCACAGATCCGCCAGTCCCGCGTGCGCAACAGCCGCTCGGTCTCGCGGACGCTGACCGACGTCTCCGTCAGGAACGTGCGGATCTTGCCGGGCTTGCGCTCCTCGGCCAGGCGGTCGGCGAACCTGGGCAGTGCCAGAAAGAACATGAACACCGCGATCCCCACGGCCGCGGTGATGATCGCGAGGTACGTGCGTTGTGTCCCGGGAAGGACCCCGATGAGCAGACCGACCGACGCCAGCACCGCGGTGATCACGTTGATTGCGCTGGTCAGCAGGAACAGCACCGCCGAGCGCTCGACGACCCGCACCACCGGAGCGCCGCGCTCGACGAGTAGCCACGAGCCGACGGCCGCGCTGCCGGCCCCGCCGATCGCAACCGCGGCGCCGAACGCCTGCTCGGCGAGCGCAATCCGCGCGCCCAGACGGAGGGGGGCGCGGTCGAAGACCTGCAGGAACGCCAACACGTAGCCGAGGCACGAGCCCACCTCGAGCAGCACGGCGCCGACGAGCCATGCCGTCGACATATGGGTAATCGCGTGCCCGACGCCGTGGAGTCCCGGAATGGCGAGCAGCAGCCCGACGATGAGCACCAGCAGCAGTACCACAGAGATGAGGCCGTTTCGGAGGTTGCGGCTCGCCTTGGCGGCGTTCCTGCCGGCGTCTTCCTCCGAACGCTGCCGGGCGTGACGCTCGGGCTCGGTTGAGGGCTCGAACATCCCCTACATCCAACCAGGTGGTGAGTACGGGCCGCGTGAGAGCACGACCAAACGCGGCCACCCCGTCCAGGCCGCCGCGTGTGGTCATCTTCAATTGCCCCCCGGAGCCCCCTAAGTCCTACGTACGTCCCCCAGCTTTCATTCGCCCCTTGATCCGTCCAACCCCCAACCCTTGGGGTGCTACGGGGTTTCCGGTCACGAGTGGAAGAGTCGCACGCCGAGCACCGCGCCGCAATCGCTCCATCGCACCGTTTTGGGGGTGTCCCGGACCCCCTCCTTCGGGACATGGCGGATTACACCCATTGGGGGAGGGGGAGATGCCCGCCGCAAAACCGTCCGCGTACTGTTCAGCTCGCCCACCGACCTAGGAGAATCCATGATCTTGATCGCGTACGACGGCTCTCCCGATGCTCGCGCTGCGGTCGAGCACGCCGGCCAGCTGCTGCCTGGCGAGAAGACGGTGGTGCTCGTGGTGTGGGAGCCGTTCGCGGAGGTGATGGCGCACACGGGCGCGGGGCTCGGTCTCGCGCCGGGGATCGCCGACTTTGACGAGATCGACGCCGCCAGCGAGGCGGCCGCGGTCCAGCGCGCCGCGGAGGGCGCCGAGCTCGCAGGCAGCGTGGGCCTCGACGCCGAGCCGCGGACCTGCGCGCAAGGCCCGAGCATCTGGAATGCGGTCGTCAGCCAGGCGCACGAGGTCGATGCGCGCGCGATCGTGATCGGCACTCGTGGACTCACCGGGGTCAAGTCGATCCTGCTCGGCAGCGTCTCTTCAGCGGTGCTTCACCACTCGGACCGGCCGGTGGTCGTCGTCCCATCGCCGCAGACGGCAGAGGAGCGCGCGCAGGCGCTGAGCTGACTGGAGTGCGGCCGTCCGCAAGCTTGGACGGCGAGGCCACAGCGCGGCGGTGTAGGGTCGCGCGTGATGAGGACGGCCGGCGAGCAAACGCGGCTGTGGCACCCGTTCGCAGACATGGGCGCCGTCCGCCAGGGCGAGCTCGTGATCGAGCGCGGCGAGGACGTGTGGGTGTGGGACACCGACGGCCGCCGCTACCTCGACGCTACCGCGAGTCTGTGGTACGCGAACGTCGGCCACGGTCGCCCCGAGATCGCAGCCGCCGTGCAGGAGCAGATGCGAAAGCTCGAGGCGTACTCCGCGTTCGGCGACTTCGCGTCGCCGTCCGCGCTCGAGCTTGCGAGCACCTTGGCCGATCTCGCCCCAATGCCCTCGCGCGTGTTCCTCGTGTCGGGCGGCGGCGATGCGATCGACACCGCCGCCAAGCTCGCGGTGCGCTACTGGTTCGAGCGCGGCGAGCCTGACCGCACACTGCTTGTCAGTCGCACGGCCGGGTACCACGGCACGCACGGGTTCGGGACCGCGCTCGCGGGGATCGCCGCCAATCGGGTCGGCTTCGGCCCTCAGGTCGAGACAATCCAAGTGCCGCACGACTCGGTGGAGGCGTTCGAGGAGGCCGTCGTTTCGGCCGGCGCGGAACGAGTCGCAGCGGTGTTCGTCGAGCCGGTGATTGGCGCCGGCGGGTTGTATCCACCGTTGCCCGGATACATCGAGGGGATCGCGGCCGTGTGCGAGCGCACCGGCGTGCTGCTGATCGTCGACTCGGTGATCTGTGGGTTCGGGCGGCTCGGCACGTGGTTCGGGATCGAGCGCTTCGGCGTTGAGCCGGCGATGATCGTGTTCGCGAAGGGCGTGACGAGCGGATACCTCCCGCTTGGTGGCGTCGTCGTTGCCGACCGGGTCGCCGAGCCGTTCTGGGGCGAGCCGGGCGGGCCGGTGTTCCGCCACGGTCCGACGTACGCTGCCCACGCGACCTGCTGCGCGGCGGCGCTCGCCAACATCGCGCTGCTCGGCGACGGGTTGCTGGAGCGCGGCCGCGAGCTCGAGGGACCGCTGTTCGAATCGCTCACGGCCCTTGCCGACCACCCGGCGGTCGCCGACGTCCGGGGCGGCGTCGGGCTGCTGGCGGCGGTCGAGCTATCGGATCACGTGCTCGAATCGCAGCCAGGCGCGCTTGGCAAGGTGGTGGCGGGGGCGCGGGCCGAGGGCGTGCTCGTTCGGCCGCTGGCGCGGGCCGTCGCCGTGTCACCGCCGCTGACCGCCACGACCGAGCATTTCGGGATCGTCGCGAGCGCGATCGAGCGAGGTCTGGCTGCGCTCTAGCGGGGAGGGATCGCGATCCCGGTGCGGTACGCGTAGTTGACCGCCTGCGCACGGTCCCGGAGCCCGGCCTTCGCGAACAGGTGATTGATGTGCGACTTGACGGTCGTTGTGCTGACGACGAGGCGCTCCGCGATCTCGGAGTTGCTCAGCCCCTCGGCGATCAGCGCGAGCACCTCGGCCTCGCGCGGAGTCAGGTCGTCCGGCAACTCGGACGAGCCGCCGGGGCCAGTCGTCTCGCGGCTCGGCTGCCCGCCCGCAAGCGCCGCGATGACGTGGTGCTGCACTGCGGGGTCGAGCGCGGCCTCGCCGGCGGCGACACTCATGATCGCCTCGTGGATGTCGTCGCCACTGGCATCCTTGGTGATGTACCCGCGAGCGCCCGCACGGAGCGCGCCGAGCACGCTTTCGTCGTCGGCAAAAGTCGTCAGCGCGATCGCACGGACATCCTGGCTGCGTATCGCGCAGCCGCGCGATCGCCTCGATCCCGTCGACCCGCGGCATCCGCAAGTCCATCAACACGATGTCGGGGCGGAACTCGGCGGCCATGGCCACCGCCTCCTCGCCGTCCGATGCGGTGCCAACCAGCTCGATCCCGTCGAGCAGCCCCAGCAGCGTCCCGAGGCTCTCGCGCACGAGCCGCTGATCGTCGGCAAGCAGGACCCGGACCGTCATCAGCCGGCGGGGAGCCTCAACTCGACGCGGAATCCGGTGGACGTGGGCGCGGCGGTGAGCTCGCCGCCGAGCAGCTCGGCCCGCTCGCGCATCCCGGTCAGGCCGTAGCCGCCGCCGCTCGAGCCGAGCTCGACGGGCGGGGGCGAGCCGGGGATGGCTTGGTCCTCGACGACCAGCACGGTGCTGTCGGGGAGGTAATCGAGGTGCACCGCGACCCGCGCCGCGGTCGCGTGCTTGCGGATGTTCGTCAGCGCCTCCTGCGCGGTCCGGTACACGGCCAGCCGCGCGTCGGAAGCGAGCTCGTGCGGCTGTCCGTGGATCTCGAGCTCGACCGGCAGCCCACTCTGCTCCCCGAATGCTGCCGCGAGCGTCCCGATCCGCTCCGGACCCGGCAGCTCGTCGCCGCGCTGCGTCGCGATCGCTCGCCGTGCCTCGTCGAGCCCGCTCGCCGCGAGGTGGTGGGCCTTATCGATCGCGCGCGCGATCTCCTCGTCGACCTGCTTCTTGCGTGCCAGCAGGCGGGTGCTCTCGAGCTGCAACGCGAGCGCCGACAGCGAGTGCGCGAGCACGTCGTGCATCTCGCGCGCGAGCCGTCCTCGCTCGGCCGAGGCGGCCGCGCGGGCCTCGGACTCGCGCGATGCCACGAGCTCATCGCGCTGATCGACGAACGCGCGGATCAGCCGCATCACCAGGTACCACGGGATGACGCTCATCACGGTCCCGAGGATCTGGCCCGGGCGACCCTGGGCGGCGAGGATCGCCACGAATACCGACAGCTCGGCCGCCACGAAGATCATGCCGGTGCGGCGATCGAAGAAGATCGCGGCCATGATCGCGGCAAAGATGGGGCCCGATTGCCAGACCCCGTTGCGCTGCTCGATCGCGAGCACCGCAGCTGCCGCCACCACGATGGCGAGCGTCGCAAGCCTCTTGTAGGTCGGCACCGCACGACTCTGCGGTTGCGTGCTCAGAGCGGAGACGAACATCAACACCAGCGCCACCAGGATCACGACGCCGCGTCCGTGGAAACCGGGATACGGCCTTGTCGTGAAGCTGCCGACGATCACGATCAGCAGCCACACCACCCCGAATGAGCGGAGGATCATCGCCTCGATCGGAACGGGCCTTCCCGGCGGGCCCCAGCGAGAGTGGGTGAACGAGCGAAATAACCGCGTCATTGGCAGCGCAAAGGTTAAGTGTCCCGCGCGGGCGCGTCATCGTCTGAGGGGTGGATAGCGCGGTCCACCCTGGGGTGGAACGGCGGCGGTGCAAGGTTCGTCCCGCAGCCCGATGACACCCGCGATGGCCGAAGGTAGCTTGCCGGACATGCTGACGAACTCACTCGACGCGGCGGTGTCGCAGCGTGTCGCCGCAGAACAACAGGCAGACCCGGTGATCTCGATCGCTGGGCTGCACAAGCGGTACGGCGACAAGGAGGCGGTCCGCGGGATCGATCTCGACGTTCGCCGCGGCGAGATCTTCGCCTTCCTCGGCCCCAACGGGGCCGGCAAAACGACGACGGTTGAAATTCTCGAAGGGTTCCGTCGCGCGAGCGACGGCGTCGTGCGAGTGCTCGGTGAAGATCCGTGGCACGCGCACGCGACTTGGCGCGAGCGGATCGGGATCGTGCTGCAGGAGTCGGAGGCCGAGCCAGGGCTGACCGTACGCGAGTGCCTCGAGCTGTACGCCGGGTACTACACGCACCCGCGCCGCGTCGATGAGACGCTCGCGTTGGTCGGCCTGACCGAACAGTCAGAGCAGCGCGCGACCGCGCTGTCAGGCGGCCAGCGCCGGCGCCTCGACGTTGCGCTCGCGCTGATCGGCGACGGCGAACTGATCTTCCTCGACGAGCCGACAACCGGCTTTGACCCGTCCGCGCGGCGCGCCGCATGGGATGTCATCGCCGGGCTCCGTGACCTCGGAAAGACCGTGTTCCTGACCACCCACTACATGGAAGAGGCGGAGGTCCTCGCGGACCGGATCGCGGTGATCGCCGCCGGGCGGATCGTCGCCGAGGGAACCCCGAAGACTCTCGGCGGCCGCCAGCTGGCCGACGCACAGATCGCGTTCGCGCTGCCGCCGGGCGTGGTGGCGGGCGAGTTGCCGGCCGCGATCCGCGACCGCGTCCACGAGGACGCCGGCGGGCGGCTCGTGCTTCCGAGCGCGACGGTCGCAGCCGATCTCCACGACCTGTCCGGCTGGGCGCTCGACCGCAAGCTCGAGCTCGACGACCTCGAGGTCACCCGGCCGACGCTTGAAGACGTCTACCTGCGGCTGACCGCCGCCGCGCAAGCGGCGGAAGCAGAGAGGAGCTGAACACATGTACTTCCTGTTCAAGTACCTGCGCCGGCTGTGGCTCGAGCGGCAGGCACGGATCGCGGGGGCTCAGCCCGGCGGCGACGAATCGACCGACCGTGCCGGCTCCGCGACCGATGCGCGTATCGACCGACGCCGGCCCGTCTGCGGCCGCCCGCGGCTGGCTCGCATTGATCGCCCACCAAGTCGTGTTCGACATCAAGGTGAGCCTGCGCAACCCGCGCGCGCGGTTCTTCACGTTCTTCTTCCCGATCCTCCTGCTCGTCGTCTTCAACGGCGTGTTCGGCGGCGGCAAGACGATCGTGGAGGGCGCGCACGTGCCGCTGAAGGTGTTCTACGTCCCGGGCATCCTCGCGATGTCGGTCGTCACCGCCGCGTACGCGAGCCTCGTGATCTCGATCACGACGATGCGCGAGAGCGGCGTGCTGAAGCGGCGCCGCGCGACGCCGGCGCCGCCGGCGCTGCTGATCACCGGGCAGGCGCTGTCTGCGGTCCTAGTCACGGCCGTGATGGGTGCGTTGCTGCTGGTCATCTCAAAGGTCGCGTACGGCGTCGGATTCGCGCCCGCATCGATCGCCGCGATGGCGGTCACGACTGTCATCGCGACGATCACGTTCGCGTGCGTCGCGTACGCGGTCGCGGGGATGATCGGCTCGCCGGACGCGGCGCAGCCGCTCGTCCAGGCGACGATGCTGCCGCTGTGGTTCATCTCCGGGGTGTTCATCCCGGTCCACAACCTGAGCCCCACGCTCAAGCACATCGGTGACCTGTTTCCGGTCGCGCACCTCGCGAACCTCCTGCACCTCGCGTCGGTCAACCACACGTTCGCTGGCTCGATCTCGGTCACCGACCTGCTCGTGCTCGCCGGTTGGGCGGTGGGGGCTACGGCGCTCGCGGCGTGGCGGTTCAGCTGGCTCCCGAGCGTCGCAACCGCGTAGCGCCGGGCACCTGCTTGTGCGGCCCGGCGAACCGGTCGGGCCGCACTACACTCGGGATAGTTGCCCCCTCAACTTAGGAGTCCCGTCGTGGAAGTCGAGATCTGGTCCGATATCGCGTGTCCCTGGTGCTACATCGGGAAGCGCCGCTTCGAGGCGGCGCTCGCCGAGTTCGAGCACGCCGATCAGGTCCACGTCTCCTGGCGGAGCTTCGAGCTGGACCCCTCCGCGCCGGCCGAGCGCCCCGGTGACCGCGCGGAGCGGCTCGCCGAGAAGTACGGCGTGACAGTCGAGCAGGCGCGCGCGATGGAGCAGCGCGTGACCGACGCCGCCGCGGGCGACGGCCTCGAGTTCCGCTTCGACATCGCACGCAGCGGCCTGACCTTCGACGGCCACCGGCTGATCCACATCGCCGCAGACAACGGTCTTCAGGATGCGATGAAGGAGCGGCTGATGCGCGCGTACTTCAGCGAGGGACAGCTGATCAGCGACCGAGAGACTCTGATTCGGCTTGCGGGCGAAGTCGGTGTCGACGAGGACGAGGTCCGTCGGCTGTTGGACAGCGATCGCTACAGCGATGAGGTCCGCGCCGATGAGCGAGAGGCGACCGCGCTCGGGATCAGCGCCGTGCCGACATTCGTCGTCGACCGGCAGCTGGGCGTCTCTGGCGCGCAGCCGCCGGAGGTCATGCTGCAGCTACTCCGGCAGGGCTGGGAGCAGCGAGCGCCGCAGCCGACGATCGTCGGCGGCGAGGCGTGTAGCGTCGACGGCTGTTGAGCCGCTCCACATCGATCGAGATACCGACCGGCGACGGCGGGCTGCTGGCCCGAGCTCCGTCCCCCGTGCTCGTGCTCGGGGGAATCGCGTCGGTGCAGTTCGGCTCGGCGATCGCGACGACCCTGTTTCACCGGATCGGCCCGGGCGGCGCCGTACTGCTGCGGCTGCTGACGGCCAGCATCGTGCTGCTCGCGATCTGGCGTCCGCGAGTGAGGGGCGTGGCCCGCCGGGAGCTGCTGCTGGCGGCGCTGTTCGGGCTCGTGCTCGCGGCGATGAACCTCAGCTTCTACGAGGCGATCCACCGGATCCCGCTCGGGATTGGCGTGACCCTCGAGTTCATTGGCCCGCTCACAGTCGCCGTAGCCGGCTCGCGCCGGCGGCTCGACTTCGTGTGGGTGGCGCTCGCTGCCGGCGGGATCGTCGCGCTGACCCGCGGGAACGCGCACGGGCTGAACGGACTCGGGGTTGCGCTCGCGCTGATCGCGGGCGCGATGTGGGGGCTGTACATCCTGGTCAACGCGCGCCTCGGCCGCGCGTTCGCCGGCGGCACCGGGCTGGCGCTGGCGATGTGCGTCGCGACCGTGGTCGCGCTTCCGTTCGGGATCGTGCAAGGCGGCGCCCACCTCCTCTCCGTGCACTCGCTCGCACTCGGGGCGGTCGTCGGAATGCTGTCCTCGGCCATCCCGTACACATGCGAGGTCGAGGCGCTGCGCCGGATCGCGACAAACGTGTTCGGCGTGCTGATGAGCATCGAGCCGGCGATGGCTGCACTGGCGGGCTTCATCGTCATTGGCCAGGGACTGAGCCCGCGCGAGCTCGCGGGAATGGCTCTGGTCGTGGCGGCCTCAGTCGGGGCATCGCGGAATGCGCGCCGCGCGCCCGTCGACGCGTAGCGGGCTCCACTACACCCATCTCGAGCACGCGCTCTCGAGCACGCGGCCGTGCTCTCGAGCGTCAACCGCGATGGATGGGTGGTCGGCCTTGCCGCTCGAGGCCATCGAGCACGAGCGCCAGCCCGCGGCTTGCCGCGCGCACGCGCCCCGCGGTCCCGTCAGCCCGTTCTACGGCGCCCTTGATCATCGATACGACCAGGAACACGTCGTCGATCGTCAGGTCTCGGCGCACCGTGCCGGTTGCCTTCGCGACCCGCAGCGGCTCCTGGATCAGTTCCGCGAGCCGCGCACGGCGGCGCTCGAGCGCAGAGCCGAGGCACTCATCCTCGCGAGCGAGCTGACCGAGCGCGCGAGAGCTGGCCATCGTCTCGACGATCTCACGGAGCAGCACGAAGAACGCGTCCGGGTCGTCGCGATGCTCGGCCGCGAGCCGCTCCGTTCGCTCCATGTGCTCGGCGAGCACCGCAGCGGCGAGGTTGCGGCGGTCGGGGAAGTTGCGGTAGAGCGTCGCCTGGCCCACTCCGGCTCGGCGCGCGATCTCATACATCGGGGCCTCGGCGCAATCCGCGAACAACTCTCGCGCCGCCGCGAGGATCGCCTCTCGGTTGCGCTGAGCGTCTTTCCGCCGCGGCTCAGCCGATGTTGCCATCAGCGCGAATTGTAGTACCGGAGACACGTGTCCGCAACCATTGTGGATGTTCGCGAGAATTCCCGCAAATCGGTAGGTTATTCCGATATGCAACACTATTGGTGAAACGGTGAGACCTGTCCAGATTGAGCTGAGGACCAAATGGCGAATGCACTAGCTTTGATACTCAAACCGGTCGAGCGTGGATGGGCGGTGGCGCTGACCAACGGTCGTGAGCTGGCCCGGTTCACGGGCTTCGGCGCCAAGCGCCGGGCCGTGCGCTACCTGAGCAGCCTGTCTATCGGGGAGGCCGGCCATGCCTGGTGAGAACCGTCCAAAGCCGGGGCGCCGCTTTGCTGCGGCCGCCGGTCGCCGTGCGGTCGCCGGCGCGCGGCGGCCCGCCGACCGCCACTATCTCGCGGTCGTCGCCGCCGAGGCTCGCCGGCTCGGCCGCCAGCTGCGCCCGCCGGTGGCACCCACCCGGATGCGCCCTGAGGGTTCGCACTGATGCGGCTCGGTCGACTTGCGGGCCGCTATCCCGCAGCGGCCGCGATGGTCGTGGCCGCGCTCGTCCCGTACCTGGCGCTGTCGGCGGCGTTGCAGCCGCTGACGCCGCTGATCGCGAAGCAGCTGCACATGAGCCTGCAGACGTTCAGCCTCGGCGCCGGCCTCGCCAACGCGGGCTACGCCGTGGGGACAGTGCTCGCGGTCCAGTTCGCGCAGCACCTCCCGCAGCGCCGGATGATGGTGCTGTATGCAGCGCTGCTGGTGATCGGCTCGGTCCTGGTGGCCAGCGCGCAGGATCCCGCGATGTTCATCGTCGGCCGCGTGCTTCAGGGGCTTTGTACGAGCCTGCTACTGATCGCCGCAGTCCCGCCGCTGGCACTCGGGTTCGGCTCGGAGAAGCTGCGCTGGACCGCGGTCGTGATGAGCGTGTGCATCTTCGGCGCCGTCGCGCTCGGGCCGACGGTCGGCGGGATCCAGGCCCAGGCGCACGCGTGGCGGCCACTGATGTGGGTCGTCGTCGCGATCTCGCTGACAGCGCTGGCACTGTCGCTGCTGACGTTCGAAGATGCGCCTGCTGCTGACCGCAGCGCGCCCCGCGACCCGTTTGTGATCGTGCTCGCGGCGACCGGCTGCATCGCCGCCTTCTACGGTGCCTCCGAGCTGTTCAGCCACCGGTTCCTCGGGGTCTCCACAGTTCTGCCGCTCCTCGTCGGTCTCGCGCTGATCGTGGTGCTGATCGTCTACCAGTTCCGCGCGAGGCGTCCGCTGCTCACGATCCGCAGCATGCTGAGCAGCACGATGCCGGTCGCGGGGATCGTCGTCGCGCTGTTCGCGGCAGCCGCCTCCGTTGCGGCGACCGAGCTGACAGCGTCCGTGCTCGCGCACAAGTACGGGCCGCTACACGTGGGCCTGCTGTACCTGCCTGAGCTAGCGGGCGCGCTGATCACCGCGTTTGCGCTGGGTGTGGTGTTCAACAGGCGCGCCATGCACTATCTGCCGCTGGCGGGAATGGTGTTCCTCGCCGCCGGGATCGCCGTCTTCCGGATCAAGGTTCCGTCGAGCCAAGGGCTGACGCTGCTGGCCTCCGGATTGACCGGGATCGGGCTCGGCGCGTCCGTCGCGCCGGCGCTGTTCGTGGCGGGCTTCTCGCTGCCGTCGGCGAGCCTCCAGCGGGTGTTCGCGATCGTCGAGCTGCTCCGCGCGGTCGCGGCATTCATGATCGCGCCGGTGTTCGCTCACTTCGCGGCGACCGTCGGAGGCAACGAACTCGCCGGCACCGGGATCGCGTTGTGGATCGGGCTCGGGGTCGCGGTCGCAGGCGCCGTGATCGCGGTGTTGCTGTACGTGCTCGGCGGTGCCCGCCCGCAGACGCCCGACCTCGAGCGGTTCCTCGCCGGCGAGGCGCCGGCGTGGTATTCGCCGCCGCTGCTTCAGGCGGTGCGCCAGCGGGCTCGCGGCCGCGTGTTCGCGCGGGATGCGGCATGACGCCCACGGCAAAGGGTCCAGTCGTGTTCGCCTACGACGGTTCGGATCTGGCCAAGCTCGCAATTGAGGAGGCCGGCCGGCTGCTCGACACGAGCGCCGGCGCGCTCGTCGCGTGTGTCTGGCAAACGTTCAACGTCGGCTTCGTCACGCCAGCGGGTGTCGAATTCAACGCGGCGCAGGCTGGTGAGGTCAAGCGCGCGGCGCAGGAAACGGCGGCCGAAGGAGCGGCGCTCGCGCAGGACGCGGGCTTTGCGGCCCAGGCCGTCGCGGTGGAGTCCGCACCGACCTGGAAGGGACTGTCCGAGTTGGCTGACGAGCGCGACGCTCGGTTGGTCGTGCTCGGCTCCCACGGCCGCACGGGGCTTGCCGATGTGCTCCTCGGAAGCGTCGCGACCGCGGTCTCACAGCACTCCCGGCGATCGGTGCTGATCATCCACCGAAGCGCGGCGTAGCCGCGCCGCTCCGCGCCGCACGGAGCGGCCGCGCCGCGCGCGAGTCAGTCGGCGCGCGCGCGGAGCAGCTTGTAAGTGGCGACGGCCGCGGCGCCTCCGGCTACCGTGGCGGCGGCAGCCGCCCGAAACCGGCCCGGTCCGAGGCCGAGCACGCGCTCGGTGACGGCGCGCCCGACTGTTCTGGCCGCCGCGCTCATGCGACCGCCGCCGCCGCGAGCCGGAGCATCCGCTCGAGCCGGTCGAGCATCTGCCCGCTCGGATACCAGCTCTGGTCGTTCTTGGCGATCAGCATGTCGACGTATTCGATCACCTGGTCAGGCGTGTAAATCGTTGCTTCCAGACGGTTCAGCAACTGATGGCTGGGATAGCGATCGTTGCGGACCCGTTCCATCAACAGGTCGTAGTAGCGCTGTTGAAGTGGCGGCATGCGGCCTCCTCTCTCTACATCAGGTCCCCGAGGGGACCGAGGTTTAGGTTCAGGTCCTCGTCCGAGAGCCCGAACACCTGCTTGAGCTCGTCCATCCGTTCCGACAGCGCGAGGAACGTCCGTCCGAGCCGCTCCACCTCATCGGCGGTAAGCGAGCCCGCGTCGATCCGGCGCAGCGCCTGGCGCTCCATCAGCTGGCGGAGCAGCTCGATCACGGTCATCACGAGTTGAGCCAACCCGCGCTCGAGACGCTCAGGGTCAGCAGTGACCCGTTGCGTCAGGTCGTGCGGACGGTGCGCGCTCATCCGTCTGCGCCCTCCCGCGCAAAGCTGTACGGCGGCCACGGCCCTGTGCACACGAGCTCGGCGTGCTGGAGCTCATCGCGGAGGTGATCACACCGCCGCGCGAATTCATCAGCGCTGCTGCGGTCGACGAGGTAGGCCGCCAACACTGCGACGCCGCGGCGCGGCATCACCGCGACCTTGCTCGTCCGCGCCATGCTCCGCAGCGGGGCGAGCAGCTCGGCGATCCCGCGCGCGGAACGGAGCAGCGCTAGCCGCCCAAGCATGTACGCAGTCCCGGATTCGCCCCCGACGTCGTCAAGCCACTGGGCGCGCACCCCCATCTCAACTGCGCCGCGAACTCGCTCCAGGCCTCGAGCGAGCTCATCTCGGCGCTCCGTCAGGAAACCGCGAACCGCGTCCTCATGCTCGAGCACGGTCCCAAACCTGGCCGGCAGGATCGCGCCGTCATCCATCAGCGACTCGACCACTTGCTCGTAATCCCACATCTCCTCCGGCGCCGGCCGGTGGCTGACGACAGCGGCGAGCCCCGCGCCGCGAACCAGGGAAAGCGGGCCCCCGCGGACGCCATCGCTCACGTGGTCACGATCGGTGATCGCATACAGGAGCACGGTCATCGCCCCGCCGCCTTGTCGATCGATGCGATCAGCAGCCTCAAGTCGAGCGCCACCAGATCGACGTCCGCCGCCGCGAGCACGATGTCGCCCTGGATCACCACGCCGCCAGCGAGCAGTCGGTCGAGCAGGTCGACGAGCGCAACCTGGCGGTGGCGCGTAGCGAGTCCGGTGGTCACGCCGTCGCCTCCGCGCGATCCGGAACGAAGTTGTAGGCGGGCCACGGGCCGGTGACGGTCAGCTCCAGGCCGAGCGCCGTGTATCGCTCTCCCGGGTCCCGGGCCACGCGATCAAACTCGTTCACGCACCGATCCTCGACGAGGTACACGCCGTTCAGCAGCTCCTCACGCTGCGGCGGGTTGACTCTGCCCTCCACCGCTACAGAGCACAGAAGTTCGTGTAGCTCGTCGCAGGCCTGGTCGATCAGCTGATCGGCCGTCGCTACCTGATCCCGCTCGCGCCGGCGCGCGAGAAGGTATGCGGCGCCGGCTCCGGGCGCACCGTCGACGGCCGTCGGCTCTGCTTCGGGAAGCGTCGGCGGCCGGACGGCGAACACCTTCACGCCCCATTCGCTGCGCCCGCGCAGATGCGCGAGCGCGCGGGCGAACCGCGGCGCTTCGGCGCTCAACATCTCGCGCAGACGCTCCTCGGAGCGGTACACGGTGCAGATGCGGAATGGGATCACGGCCGCGTGCCCGCGCAGGCGATCCAGCACGTTTGAGTGCTCGACCGCGAGTTGCGTGACCCACTCGATGTCCTGCAGCCGCTCGCGGATGCGCTCCTCGCTGAAGTCGTCCGCCTCCACGGCCCGGGTCACCGCGCCGATCCCGTCCTGCGACACGAGCCGACCGGGACCTCCGAGGATGTCGGGGTCGAGCGAACCCTCGACGATCCCGTACACGTACTCAGCCTCCATTCCCGCTCCCCTCTCCGCTGCCGAGCGCGCGCTCGAGCCGGTCGAGCCGGTCACGCAGCTCGCGGTTCTCGTCCTCGAGCTGCTTAGCACCGCCCGACAGCCGCGGATCCGACTCCCACCAGTTGATTCCCATCTCGCGCGCCCGATCGACCGACGCGACCAGCAGCCTGATCTTGATCGTCAGCAGCTCGATGTCGAGCAGGTTGATCTGGATGTCACCCGCGATCACGATCCCCTTGTCGAGGACGCGCTCGAGGATGTCCGCGAGATTCGCCGGCCCGTCACCGCGCAACTCCATGTCCGCCCGGTGATACGACTGCGGCTGACGGGGGTCGGTCAAGCTCATCGATCAGTCCTCGTCCGCCTGGTTGCGGTGGTAGCGCCGGCTCCGCGCATAGCCGATCAGCTCGCCCGACTGATCGAGCGTGACCGCGTACGAGCCGAGCACATCGGTGGTGCTCGGGATGCGCGACAGTTCGACGACCGCGACGGTCACCTTCCAACCATCGTCGTCGGCGTCACGCTCGACGCCCAGCACCGACTCGATCGGGCGCCCGAGCAGTTGCGGCAGCTCACGCCTGACCCGCTTGATCGCCTCGCTCGCCGTCAGCTTGCCGTTACTGCTGCTGCTGTTGCGGCTGCGGTTACTGCGCCGCTCGGCCATATCGCTCCTCCTCCGGCGACGGTCGGCTGCGGAGCTGCGCTACCGCGAGCCGGTCCAACAGCTCCTGCTCGCGCCCGCTTCGCTCCTCGTCGCTGACGCCACCGTCCTCGGACTCGAGCTCCAGCTCGAGCAGCTCGCGCCGGATTCGTTGCTCGTCGTACAGCTCACGATCGGCCTCGTCGACCACCTGCTCGAGCACCCACACGACGCCTCTGACGGGCGCCAGCGGAAGCGTCAGCAAACCGGTGAACAATCCCACGTCAAACCGCCCCTGCGAGGTGCACAAAGGAATGGGGTGGCAGCGGTCCGGTGTACTTGAACCGCAGGCGCCCGCCCTGCCCGTCGGCGAACGCATCGAGCACGCTGTCGAATTCGTCGAGCCGCTCGCGCTCCACCAGGAACGAGGCGCTGCAGGCGACCCGTTCGTGTCCTGGCGGCCGCACTTCGGCCCCCACCGCAACCTGCGATAGCACCTCGACGATCTCGCTGGTGTCGCGCTTCTGCGCCCGGCCGACGGCCTCGGCGACCCGCTCCCCGAGCTCGATCTGCTGGCCGTAACTCGCTCCGTCGCCGCGCTCCGCCAGCCTCGCGATGTCGGGATGGTCGCGGACAATCTCCCGCATCAGCTGCTCCTGGTCGTACACCGCGCGGATCTCGATCTCGACCTTTCCGGACAGCGCTTGCAGCTGCTCACGCAGCTCGGCGCTGTGCTGCGCGAGCAGCCGCTCGTGGACCTCGCCGGCCTGCTCCATCACGACTCCGAACTGCATTGGCAGCACGGTGCCGCGCTCGAGGGCGTCGCCGAGAACCCGAGCGTGCGCGAGCAGTTCTTCGCTGCCGAGCTGCACTTCCGTCTCGCCCACGGCGCTCACAAGGGCAGCCGCACCGTCGCCGCCGATCAGTCGCAGCGGCGCGCCGCCGATTCCGGTTCCGGTTGGTGCCGGCGCGTCCGCTTCGACGATCCCGTAGATGTACTCGGTCACGCGCTAACGCCCGCGCGACGACGACGCCGAACGGGAACGCTGGCGAGAGCCAGAGCCGGAGCCGGAGCCGGAGCCGGAGCGGGACGATGATGACCGCCGGCTCGAGCTCTTCTTCTCGTCCTCGTCCTTGTCCTCGTCCTCGTCCTCGTCACCGCCGAACAACGCTTCCTTTGCGCCCTCGAGCACGCCCTTCGTCTTGCTCTGAGCGCCGTCTGAGGTGACCTCGTCGACGAGCTGCGGCAGTCCCTCATCGCTGCTCTGACCCAGGTCGAGCCGGTTGACAGCCTCGGCAAACCGCAGATACGTGTCGACGCTCGCGATCACGATCCGAGCGTCCACCGTCAGCAGCTCGATCCCGACGAGCGACACGCGCAGGAACACGTCGACTACGAGCCCCTTGTCGAGCAGCACGTCGAGCACATCGACCAAGCCGCTCGAGTTCGATCGCTGTACGTACCCGGATCCGGGCCCTCGCGTCATCGCCATCGTTGACATCTGTCCTCACTCTTCCTTTGTGGATTTCCGCTTGGTCCCGTTTGATTTTTCGTAGACGTCTGGATTGACGAACTCAACCGACGCCTTGAACCGGCGCAGCTCCGTCTCGGCGCGCCGATGAGCCAGATGCAGGGACAGCGCGAGGGCGTCCCGCGGACCGGTCGGGAGCACGTCGAGGTCGAGCTCGATCCGGGTGAGCCGTTCGCTCAGCTGATGAAACGTCACCAGCCCGGCGCAGTCCGATCCTTCGAGCGATCGCCACGCGAATGCCTCGTGCTCGCGCTCGTCGACGATCTCCGCCTCCCAGTCGGACGACCGGAGGCCCGCGATCCTGCCGACCACGTGGTCGCCGTCACGGTCGACGTCCTCGATCCGATGGACGCCTTCGGTCATCGCCTCAAACGTCATCCACCGCTCCCACGCGAACGCCAGCGGGACCGCCACATCGACCGACACCTGGATCGGCACGCGATCGTGCAGCCCCTTCTCCAGCGCGCGACGGCCGATCGACCCGGTGTGGTCGGCGGCCGATCGCAGCAGTTCCTCCGCCGCGTCCAGCGCTCGGTCCCGCATCATGCTCAGCGACTTCTTTGCCGCCTTCTTGCCGACGGTCTTCGCCACCTTGCGGACGGGCTTCTTGGTCGCTGTGGCCATGGCATTCAGCCGAGGACGCGACCGATCTGTTCCGCCTTCTCCCGGACAGACTTGACCTCGCCGGCGAGCCGCGCGAACTGCCGGCCGGCCTCTCCGATCTGCTGTCCGACACCGGTCAGATCGATCTTCGGCGGAATCTTGCGGCGGCGTTGAAGCGCGGTCCGCCCGAGCAGCACGCCACCGACCACGCCCACGGTCGCGCCGGCGATCGACGCTCCGACCGTTCTCACCGCTTCGTGGTTTCCGTTGCTCGAATTCGACTTCGCGCGCGACGCGGAGGCGGTCGCCTCCGACGCGCGGTTCGCCGCTGCGGCTGTCTTCTGAGAGCTGCGGCGGGAGCTATTCGAACCGGTCCGAGTGGACTTTGTTGGTTTGGCGCTTGACTTGTTCGAACTCGTCCGCCCACGAGTCGTTCCGTTTGCAGAACTGCGCGCGGACGAGCCGCGCTGACGGGTTGCGGGCATAGTGACTCTCCCCTCCATGTTGGATCGCCCGACGAAGATCATCGGTCGGACGTGTGCTTGGGCTACCCGGCCCGATCGGATGCCGAACTCTTTGGACGAATGTTCTAGAGAGGCTTGCGGGCTCAGTCGCCGGTGAGCCAGTGCTCGATCAGCCGCCGCGCAATCGCGAGCCGTGGTGGCAGCAGCAGTTCCACACCATCCGCCGGTGCGCCATCCCAGTTGTCCTCGCGCGCGGCTGCCGAGGTGACCTGCTCGCGCGTGAACCACCGCACGTCCTCGAGCTCTGGGTCGGAGCCGCCTGGCTCGCCGGACACCCATGGCGCGGTGAACCCGAGCATCAACGACGACGGGAACGGCCACGGCTGGGAGGCTATGTATCGCGGGCGGCCGATCTGCACTCCCGCTTCCTCTCCGACCTCACGCGCGACCGCCTCCTCGATGCTCTCCCCCTGAGAGACGAAGCCGGCGAGTGCGGAGTAACGCTTCGCAGGCCAGCTGTGCTGGCGTCCGAGCAGCACCCGATCACCGTCGGCGACGAGCATGATCACGACCGGGTCCAGTCGCGGGTGATGGTCAGTACCGCAACGGTCGCAGTGGCGGAGCTCGCCGCCCTCGCGCTGCGCCGTCGGCGCGCCACAGACCGGGCAGAACCTGTTGCGCCGATGCCAGTTCAGAAGGCCGGCGGCGTACGCCACGACGCCCCCTTCCTGTTGCGAGAGCGACGCGACCGCCTCGCGTAGAGGGACGCGTCCGTCGGCGGTCGCCGGTGCATCGCCGAGCCGCCCCTGCCAGCCGATCATCGGAGGGCGCGTCGCTTCGGGAATAGGCGGGCCCTCGTCGACCACGAATACCGGGCCCTCGCCATCGATGCCGAGCAGGAGCGGGGCCTCGATCCCCACCGGGGCAGCCTCGAGCGGGACGTAGGCGAGCTTGCTGCCGTCCATCGACACGCCCGTGGTCCCGGCGATCAGCGCTCTCGCGCGCGGGTCTGCACTCTGGCGCGCCAGCCACAGCTCGTCGCGGCGGCGACCGTCGGCGGCGCGATCAAGTCGGGCTCCCGTGAACGCGTTCGGCTCGATCACGGTGCTAACGATGGCACGAGTGCCGCCGAGCCTGACCGCCCGCCATGATCTAGTTCCCACTGCCAACCACGGAGGCAAGCATGAACACCATCGACAAGGAGATGGTCGTGGCTCACTTCATCGTCTCCAACGATATCGAGCGTTCCCGTCGCTTCTACACCGACGTACTTGGCGGCAAGACAGTCATCTCTGGCGAGCTGGGCGACGAGGTGACCTACGTTGCGCTAGCCAACAGCTGGATCATCATCAACGCCGGCGGAGGTCCGACGGACGACAAGCCGACGGTCACGCTCGAGACGCCGCCGGACCCCGATCGCGTCAGCAGCTTCCTCAACATCCGGGTGGCCGACATCCAGGCTGTCTATGCCGAGTGGAGCGCGCGAGGCGCCGAGTTCCTCACGCCGCCCAAGCAGCACGACACCGAGATCCGCTGCTACATCCGCGATCCCGACGGCTACCTGATCGAGGTCGGACAGACGACCCTTCCGCGGGGCTGGCGTCCTCCCTCTTGAGCAGTGCGCGCCGCTAACTCGACTTCTTACCGCCCTTGCGGCCGGCGGCGGCCTTCTGCGCCTTATTTCCACCGGAGCCCGAGCCACTGCTCTTGCTGCTACGGCTTGAACCGCTGCTCTTCCCACCCCGGCTGGATGAGCCCTCCGAGTTCGCAATCGCTGCTGCGCGCGACTTGCTCATCCCCTTCTTTTTGAGCCCTTCATACTGCTTGTCGTTTTTGACGCTGGGCCCGTGATCCTTCGCCATCGCTGCACCTCCACCGAGTGGTTGGCTACTGCGGAGAGCTACCCACCCGGGGGTCTTCGCATGCGGCGCGGTGTGAGCCATTTCGGTCTCCGCGAGGACGACGCGAGCGAAATCATCAACACGATCCACGCGGGGATCACGCGTGTGCGACAACCTCGCTCACCTCGTTGACCTCGATCGTGGTTCCGGAAGGAACCAGCGACGGCACTAGGTCGGACGCGGCTTGCGCGTTCTCCTCTGAGTCAAAGACAACGATCGATCGTCCGACCCCGGCGCCCCGGGTCCAATAACCAGCCACGAAGCCTGGCAGCTCTTTGACCCGCGGCACGACCTGGTCGCGCAGAATGGTGGGGTCCGGGTTATCCGAGAGCTTCACATTCACGAGCACCGCATGCATGGCTGTCTCCTTGTCGACCTATATCCGCCGACACTATCCAAAGCTGCCTCGAAGGTGTGGCCTTCGTACGGGCCGGGCGGAACGGACGAGGTCCTCGGCACGGTTGTTACGAAGCGCTACCCGGGTCAGCATGGAACGCTGCGGCAATGAGCTCAGTCAACGGCCCGTCGCTGCCGCCGGGGAACGCCAGCCGGGCGGTCGGCGCGGTCACGGCGAGTGTGGTGCCCGTGTCGGGGTAGCTGACGATGTCGGGGAAGTTCACCTCGGATATGAAGAGGAGCCGGCAGGGATCCGACGACGCGTTGCGCAGCCGGTGTGCGCCCTCAGGACCGCGCGGGAACGAGACGACCTCGCCTGGTTGCAACTCACGAAGCCCGTCGGGCCCGCGCAGCTCCGGCGTGCCGCTGAGGACAATCAGCAGCTCCTCGTTGGCGTGATGAAAGTGGTAGGGGCTGCTGAGCGTGCCTGATGCGAGCTCGACGATGCTCGCGCCGAGCCGCTGCGAGCCCGCGGCGGCGGCGAGCCTGGCGACGCGATTGTCGCCTCTCTCCCCCTGCCACTCGGGTTCGAACGCGTTGTTCATGCGCTGACACCATAAACCTGAAGGGGAGGAACAGAAGCTTGTTCGTGACGGCCAGATCTTCTCGTAGCTGCTGATGCCGGGTCGTCCTACTCGCGCGCGTCCTTTGGCTCGCGGCGCGGTTCTACGAACGGCTCGCGATCAGCGGGATGTCCCGTCTCGATTTGCCGCCCGCGCTCGATCTCGGCATTCCACTCGGCGCCGAGCAATACCGCGATGTTCGAGATCCACAGCCACACCAGGAAGATGACCACGCCTCCAAGCGCGCCATAGGTCTTGTTGTAGGAGGAGAAGCTTGCGACGTAGAGCGCGAACAGGGCAGAAGCGATTAGCCAGACTGCAACGGCGAACGCTCCTCCTGGGCTGAGCCATCTGAATCCCGCATGCCGGACATTCGGGGCTGCCCAGTACAGGATCGAGAACATCAAGCTCACCACAAGCAAAAGCACCGGCCATTTCGCGATGTCCCAGATCGTCACGGCTGTTGAACCGACGCCCAGGATCTTTCCGATCTGCTGGGCGAGCCCGCCGGTCAAAACGACCGCGATCGCGCTGATCGCGAGTAGCGCCAGCAGCACAATGGTCACGCCCACGCGTACAGGTAGGGTCATCCAGATCGGGCGTCCCTCATCGATGTCGTAGATCGCGTTCGAGGCGCGCATGAACGCCGCCACGTACCCGGACGCCGACCAGATTGCGGCTGCGATTCCCACGATGAACAGGATTCCCGCGGTGCCGCGGTTGTGCTGAAGGTTCGTGATCGCGCTCGTGAGTATCTGGTGGACAGATCCGGGAGCGAGCTTTCCAATATTGGCGATCAGTGGCTGCGTTGCCGAGTGGCCGATCAGACCCAGGATCGAGATGAGCGCAATGATTGCCGGAAAGATCGCGAGCACCCCGTAGTAGGTGAGCGCCGCCGCCCAATCGGTGATGTTGTCCGCCCTGAACTCTCTGACAGTCCTCTTCAGGACTCCAGCCCAGGACCGCCCTCGCAGATGAGTCGGTTTTTCCGGCGCCTGATTGTCAGATGCATCCGGCGCTTGATCACGGTGTGAAGTGCTGGCCGCCATCTTTCCTCTTGCCCCCTACCTAGGCCTGCCCTACCGACGCTGTCTGCATGGCTACTTCTTGCCTGCTCGGCCCGATGCTCGCGACCTTGTCCCCGCCGACTTCCCGGCTTGCTTGGCCGCTTGGCCGGCTGCGCCGGCGGCTTTTTTGGCCGCACCGACCATGCCGCCCGCGGCTCGCTTCGCCTGTCCGGCGGCCTGTCCGGCCGCCTTGCCCTGGCGGGTGGCCGCCGCTTTGGTGCCCGCGCTCTGTGAGCGCGTCTTCTTCTGGTTCCGCTCACGCGTTGCGGCTGCTTTCTTCGCCGCCGCCGAGCGGTCGGCCTTCGTCTGAGCCATGCCTCCTCCTTGGGTGTGTGCGGGGTCCGTCTGGTCATACCCGCGCAGCGAAATCGCACTCAACATTTCCGGGCGGTGTGGTCCGTGCAGCAGACCGTGCGCTAAGCCGCTCGGTGACCTCGCGATCGGCGCGCTCGAGCATCGATTCCAGCCGCACGGCCTCGGCGCCGGCGGAAGCGAGCGCCACCGCATCGTGCTCGGTCTCGCGTAGGAGCCGCGATCGCTCGTCCTCTCCACCCTCGAAGTCGTCCGCATCCGTGGCGCGGAGCTGGGCACGAACGATCAGAAAGGCGACGAGGACCTCCTCGCGGTCCCGACGAAGCGACGCGGCGAGCTCACTTGACCAGGGCGGAGACATGCTCCGACTCTGGCCATCGGAGCGGTCGTCTCGTTACGGACCCTGCGCCGGATGAGGGCCTGACTGCGGCTATTCGGAGAGCGCTAGCGTCGGTCCGGGACGGGAGGAGTCGACGCGGCGCGGTGCGCGTTGACGCATCGCTCGTCTTCATGCCCGAGCGCCGGGTCATGCGCCAGCGGGTCCCTCGTCCCCACGGACATCTGCAAGCCCGCCGTTCGCGGCGAAGCGCTCATCGGCACCAACGAAGCCGCAGCAGCGCAAGGTCGCCAACGGATTCGCCCCATCGGGGACCCAGATCGCGAAAGCGGTCGTCCGCTGGATGCGCGCTATCCGCGCAAGGGAGGGACATGGGCGTCGCACCTGGGATGCTCGCGCGGTCCGCAGAGCAGGTCTCGACGGCATCACGCTCAACTCCGTATCCGCGTTCCGATGGAGGTGCGAACGACCTGTCGAGCTAGGCCGTGTCCAGCGCCCGCGCGCCTCACCGGCTGCAGGAGTCGCCTCGTAGGTGCGAGAGTTACGCGGGCGCATGACCGACGAAAAGCCGTCCACAGAGCAGGTTGGCCCGCGACCTCGGCCGCAGGCACCGTGCTACTCGTCGCCTGCGGCCCGTGCTGCCCTCGGTAGGTCGCTGCGGTCAGAGGTGCCGCGCTCGAGCCACGCTGCGTGGGAGCCGAGCGCTGATCGCCCTGACCCGATTGGGCTGCTTGAGGAGCAGGCTGCCGACCGCCTACCGGAGCTAGTGCCGGTCCGCTACGGGCGCATGTCGGCTTCGCCGTTCTCGTTCTTTCGTGGCGCGGCGTACGTGATGGCCGGCGATCTGGCTGGCACGCCGCAGACCGGTATCCGCGTTCAGCTTTGTGGCGACGCACACCTGTCGAACTTCGGCGGGTTCGCATCGGCCGAGCGGCATCTGCTATTCGATCTCAACGACTTCGACGAGACGCTGCCCGGCCCGTGGGAATGGGACCTCAAGCGCCTGGCGGCGAGCGTTGCCGTCGCGGGGCGCGAGAACGGATTTGCCCCCAAGCGGCGAGCAGCGATCGTTCGCCAGATGGTGAGCGAGTATCGACAAGCGATCCGTGAGTTCGCGGGGATGAAGACGCTGGACATCTGGTACGCGCGAGCCAACGTCACCGAGGTCCAGGAGCTGATGCGCTCGCAGGCCACCCAAAGCCAGATCAGGCAGTTAGATCGGACGATCGAGAAGGGCAGGCGCAAGGACAGCGCTCGGGCGTTCGCGAGGCTCGCAGTCAAGACGAACGGCGGAGCCAGCATCCGGGCCGATCCGCCTCTGATCGTGCCGATCGCGGACCTGGTCGACGGAAAGAATGAGCAGCGGCTCGAGCGTGGCGCCCGCAAGCTGCTGGATTCCTACCTGGCAAGCCTGCCCGGCGATCGCCGCCGGCTGCTGGAGCGCTATCGCTACGCGGACCTGGCGCGCAAGGTCGTCGGCGTTGGGAGCGTGGGAACGCGCGCCTGGGTCGTGCTGCTGCTGGGACGCGACTCCAGCGATCCCCTGTTCCTCCAGGCCAAGGAGGCGCAGCGCTCGGTGCTCGAGCCGTTCGCGGGCAAGTCCGAGTTCTCCAACCAAGGCCAACGAGTGGTCGAGGGCCAGCGGCTGATGCAGGCGGCCGCGGGCGACATCTTCCTCGGATGGCTGCACGAGGCGCGAGGTCCCGACGACGACAAACCCCGCGACTTCTACGTGCGTCAGCTATGGGATTCCAAGACCTCTGCGGACATCACCACGATGCGACCGCCTGACATGGCTCTGTACGCCAGGCTGTGCGCGTGGACGCTGGCGCGCGCTCACGCGCGCTCGGGCGATGCGATCGCGATCGCGGGATATCTGGGCTCGGCCGACCCGTTCGACCGCGCCATCGCCGAGTTCGCCGAGCGCTACGCCAACCAGAACGAGCGCGATCACGCGGCGCTGCTAGACGCGATAGCCACTGGCCGCGTGGAAGCTCAGACCGCCCTCTGACGGTCTGTCGCCTAGACCAGATCACCGTGACCGGCAGCTGGACTGTGAGTTGACGGTCTGCTTGGCGTCCGAGCAACGATGTTCATCGCTTCCTCGCGCCGGCATTTAGCAGCCGCGTCACGTCGGGGCGACGGGCAGATGCCGGACCGCGCTCATTCTCGGAGAACCGCCAAGCCCCGGCCGCTGACAGCCGCGCCGCGGGCGCGGCGGTTTCCAAATTGTTTCCACGCCGACGTGCCGACGACGCTCGCCGAATCAACCCCGCACCCCCAAGCCCCGCCAACACAGGCAATGCCGCCCAAGCCCTCTGTCGGACTCGAACCGACGACCCCTTCCTTACCATGACCCCGCGGGGCATGTCCGCTGTTCGGGGATCCCGATTTATGCCGCAAACGACGGGCTTTGAGTTTTGGATCCAGGCGGCTGTGAGGCGTTTCGTGGGGGCTGCGGTTTCCAAAGAGTTTCCATAGATCGCACCTGATCCCGACCGGCTCGGTCATACGTTCGGCAGCCGTCCACTCACGGCGGCAACGAACTCGCGCATCTGTGCGACAACGAGCGCGGCGGCATCGGCCTCGCGGCTCGGTCACCTCTCGATCGGCGCGCTCGAGCGTCGTCTCGAGATGGGCAGCCTCGGCGCCGGCTGAGGCAAGAGCCACCGAGTCGTGCTCGGTCTCACGCAGCAGCCGCGATCGTTCGTCCTCGCCCCCGAGGAACTCGTCGGGTCGCGTGTCACGGAGCTGGCCACGAATGACTGAGGAACGCGGTGAGCAGCTCTATGCGGTCTCGGCGAAGCCCGGCGGCGAGTTCGCTTGACCAAGGCGGAGACATGCTCCGACTCTGGCAAGCCGCTCGGTCGTTTCGTTACGGCTGTTCGGTCGAGTGCCGACGGGCGATGACCCCCTCGACTGCCTCGACGAAGATGGGCTGCTCGCCCTCTGACGAGCTCACGCAACTCGGCATCACTCATCGCGTCCATCGCCATGAGCGCAGCACGCACGCCCTCGTCATTGAGCTCGACCAGCCGCAGCCCACGCTGAGGTCGCTCATTCGACATGGCTCTAGGGTACCTCGCGGTCAGGCCGAGCTCAATAGAGGCGAGCCGACGCCGGACTATACGAGCGTGCGCCAAGCGATTACCCCGCGGCGCCGCCCGATCGCCTCACTCCGAACCGCACTCGGCGTCGAGCGCCACGCGGAGCGCGCCGGCGAACTCGGCCGCCATCCGTGACCGGCGCAGCGCCCGCCGCCGAGCGTCCGCAACCTCGCGGACGTAGACCGTCCGCGTCACGGTGCCGTCCCTGTGGCCGAGCAAGAACGCCACCTCGTCGACGCTCTCGCCGGCGAGCAACGCCCGCGAAGCGACGGTGTGCCGGAATGAGTGCATCGACGGGAGCATTCCGCGCGGGACTCGGACCGGTCGGCCGTCGGCGTCGAGCTCGTGGAGGATCGGGAACGTCGGACGTCCTGTCCGCGTCCGTCGCGCGCGCTTGCGCCTCTCTGAGCGCCCGTGCGACGTTGCGCTGTTGCAACGGACGGCCGGTGCGAGTCGCGAACACGAAGTCGGTCCGGCGCGCAGTACCTCGCCGCGAGCTTGTGCCGCGCGAGGACGAGCGCGAGCTCCCGCGGGATCGGCACCGTCCGAGCAGAGCCGTCGGTCTTCGTAGGCCGCCGGTTGCCGTGCCGGTCGACCTGCCACCCGAACTCGATCTCGGCCTCATCGAGATCATCGATGCGAACATCGGCCCACGTCAGCGCGCACAGCTCTGAGATCCGCGCGCCGGTCAGCGCCGCCACCGCGAACAGCGTCCGGAACGGCTCGTGTGCCGCAGCGATCGTCTGCTCAAGCTGCTCGCCCAGTGAAGATCGGGCGACGCTTGGCCAGCGAGACCTTCGGCCGCTCGGACGGAGAGCATCAGCATCGTCGGGATAGTTCCGGTCCATCCCAATCGCCGAGCGGCGAACTTGTAGATCCGTCCGATGACTGCGAGGGCGACCGCGATCGTCGCCTCGCTCTTGCCCTCGGCACGCAGATCACGAACCAGGCTGGGCCAGATCGTCAGCGGTGATGCGCATCGAGCCGCATCGCCTCGAACCGAGGCCGAAGATGCCCATCCACGATGCTCCGGTACTTCACCTGCGTCGTATCCCGCAGGTCGAAGACCGGCCCGTTGAGCCACCGATCGGCTGCCTCGCCGAAGAGAAGCTTCGGATTCGGAGCGACACTCTCGCCGCGAGCCGCGTCGCGCCGCAAGGTCATCTCGCAGCCTTCGGGCCGCGAGGATGCCGCCGTCGACGGTGCGCCAGCGCAGCCGGCCGCGTCTCGTCCTTGAAGCAGACCTCGAGGACGCCAGTGGAACGCCGGTAGATCGCGCGCTCGACCCGGACGCGCCGCGGAGCTGCTGACGACATCAGCCATCGCGCCGGCTCCTGATGCCGACGACCGACGCCGGTCCACGACAGCGCCACGCATCCAGATCCGACCGACGGAAGAACAGCTTGCAGCCGGCGCCTGCCTGCTCGGCGGGGATCGCCCGCTCGGCAGCCAAGCCGGCGCAGGCTGTCGCGATGGATGCCGAGGTACTCCGCGCGCGCCGCGCGTGTCGAGCCATTCGTCGCCTGCATCAGCTTGCGATGCGTCGAGCCGAGCGACGAGCCTGTCGGCGACGAGATCGGCCAGCTGCCCCAGCAGCTCGTCGAGAACAACGGCTCCGGTCGCCGCGTCGACTCGCTGCTGTTCGTCGGAACTCGTCGGGCGGTGGTCGAGGAAACGGAGCTCGGCGGTTGGCGCTATCTCCGCACTTGCGTACGCTTGCATTGTCGGGACCTCCCATAAAGGTCTCGGCCAGACCCCGGGGTGTTGCAAGCACCGCCGGGGTCGCCTATTGATTGTGTCCTACGCGAGTAGGCTACATCGTCGGTCGGACGGAAAGATTGCACGCGTAGGATATGTCCGCCAACGGGCGTAGGCTCTCGCTTGATGCCACAACGCGTTGCTGATCGACGACCTCATCGACGCCCACGACGTTGCCCGGATCCTCGGACTCAGCTCACCGCAACACCGTTAGCCAGTACCAGCGCCGGTATCCAGACATGCCGCGGCCCGTTCTCGATCTTGGCCCCGGCCGACCGTGTCTCTGGTTACGACCGCAGATCGAACGGTGGCATGCTCGCCAAGTGGCACTCGGCAAAACGCGTCCCAGACGTCGTTCTGCTCGCTGATCTCCGTGGTGAGGCGGCGCGGTCCGCGGTTGCCGTTCTTCCGGAAGTTCTTGATCTTGGTGCGGTCCCCCTAACGGGAGATCATCCACTCCGCTGGAGGCGACGCTTGTAGCTCATCCACGTCTCGCGCGCAACGGCAGCCGTCGTCCCGGTAGCCCGGCAGGATGAGGGCCTGACTACGGCTCCTCGGAGACGCCGGGCGGCTGGCGTCGGTCCGGACGAGAACCCGGCAGTCGGCCCCGCCGTGCGGACCTCGACGCAACGCCCATGGTCATCGTGCGCCCTCTTCTACCGGGACAGGGCCAGCGGGTCACTCGTCCCCACAAGCCCGGCGAGCTCGCGATCCCGTTCACGGCAGCGCACTCGTCCGCCGGCGGGCCACTCCTCGGTCGCCAAAGCGCTCGCCAGTGGAGCCGGGGCACTGAAAGAAAAGCGATCGCACGGATCGCCGTTACTTCAGCCCGGTGCTAGTGAGGGCTTCGGGTTACCGTGAATCCCCTCCAATCAGCCGCTGCACCTGGTGATGGCGGGCGGCCTCAAACTCTTCGTCGGTCAAAAGTCCCTCCTCGCGAAGCTGTGCCAAGCGCTCCAGCTGCGAGGCCGGGTCGTCGATCGTCCGCTCGCCACCGCCCCGATGACGGGCCGCATTGACACGGGTAAACAGCGGGGAGAGCCGTCGGCGAAGCTCGCGGGCCGGAACTCCGTCGTGGTTGAGGAGCAGCTCCCCCTGCGCCGTCGCGATTGCCAGCCCAGTGTCGATCGTCGTCTTTCGGGTGAGGCTGTTGATAATCGAGGCGACCAGCATCCCCTCAGCAGCGCCCTGAAGGCCGAATCCCCCGCCGATAACCCCTGCGCTGCCCGTCCTCGCCGAACCGGCGATGTCTATGTCGGTGATCTCTCCGTACGGAATCGAAGCGACGCCGATTCCGCCGACCTCGGCCCGAACATCGACAGCATCGGGAAGGGTGAGCACCGAACAGATAGCTCTGCTCTCGATGTTGATGCCGCTGCCACCAACCAGTCTGAATCCGGAAATAAGTACCTCATCGTGCCCGGCATCGAGAAGCCCGCGGTCCTCCAGCTCGGCGTACCAGTCTTCAGCAGTCGACCTCTCGCCGGGGCCGAAGCGCCGCAGGCGGATCCGCGAAAGACACCATTGGCAAGCCGCTTCGCCGCCTGCTGCGGCGGGCCAAATCTGGTTGACCGACTCACAGGACGTGCATAGCCAGAACTCGTAGGTCCGCCCGCAGGTCAGGCACTGAAAGCCCTCCGCCCCGTTGTCGGCCAGCGGGACGCGATCCCGACATTCCCAGCACTTGATGTCAACCGTCGATCCCACTGTGTCTTAGCCCTTCGCGGCTCCCAGCCTTCCAGACTGCGCGCCGGTCAACAAGTCCTGCGGCGGTCAGCACAGCTGCATCAACCCGCTTATCTCGACGGCATCTACGCGTCGATCTCGGACACCGCGTGAAAAGTCGCCGAAGCAGAGGTGGTGAAATCGCTGTTGCCATGTCGAATGCAATCGTGCGCTCGAACGCCGAGAGTCGTGGCGGCAGCCGCGCGTGCAGCCGCCGCCGACGCCACATCGGTCATATGAGAACGTCGCCCGGACAGGGGCTGCATTCGAGTGGTACATAGCTCGACTTCGTCTTCCGTCTGTCCGATCGTCGCCCGAGCGGATCATGCACTCGAACCGACCCTAGAAAAGCTGCCACGCCGACAAGCTAACCATGCGGTCGCTACTCGTGAGAATCTTCCGCCGAGACGGGCACCGGGGGCGGATCCGGGCGAGACCTGATCCGCCAGATGCGCGTGGGCGGCTCAGCTGAGAGCTGGCTGGCCGCATGCATGAGCCGGGCATGGAGGGTGGACCACTCGGCCTTGATTGCATCGGTCCGGGCGCCACTCAGTCGTTCGACGTAATCGAGCGCCTCATCACAAACGGATCGCGTCTCGTCGTCAAGTGGCAGCACGCGCAGCACCGCCCAGGCCTGCACCACGTTGTCGGCGAGCGTCAACGGTCGGTCCCCGAAGACGGCTCGCGCATTGCGGCGCGCTGCGAGGTCAGAGGTGCCTTCGCCGTAAAGCTTGTCCTGCGTACGGCTGGTGAGCTGCTGCAAAGCATTCGGTTCGCCGGGGGTCGGCCATTGACGGAGCTGAGCAACGGAGAGAACAACCGCCGAGAGAAATGCGGAGTAGGCCTCGCCCAACTGACGCCGTCGTGCCTCGTGCTGCTCATTCCGGCTGATCGCCAGCGCGCCGCGCACACCGACGAGGGCGCCTCCGAGAGTACCTACGACAGTCGTGACCTCACCGACCAGTCCACATGGCGATGATGAATCGTGCTCCGGATGGTCTCCCAGCTACACGCTGGGTGCTAAGCCACCATTGGGCTCATCGTTCTTGACATCGACTGCCCGACCAACGCGATGTTGAGCCTGGTGACCGCGGAAACCCCAGCCGACCCGGGGACCCACGGAAAGGCAACGGCGGACAACGCGTGACGATCTGCTGCTACGACGCTCGCGAACCGCCAGCACCGGAGCGGGCGCCCTTGCTATGGCCGGGCTTTGACCACGAAGAGGTCGATAGGTGTGCTGTAGTCGACGGCCACATCAGGGATCGATGCGAGCGCGAGGCGGACACGTTCGTGGGCTTCTTTGGCGTTCCCTGGCATGGTCGCGGTGTACCTAAGGTTCCGGCCGTACGGTGTCTCCGAGCCAGAAATATTTGGGCTCATCGGCACCAGGCTTACGCCCGCGCCCAGGGCGTCCCGCAATCTGGCCACAACCGCATCAGCCCACGCCTCTGTCGGCGCTGCGAGAACCACGTCGACGCGTGCCCCGTCAGAGACATCGACCGAGTGATGTCTCGCTCCGACGGGAGTGCTCGCTAGGTCGCTCAGCACCGCGGCCGACGCCCCGACCTGGCTGCGATACGACTCAAGGAGCGAGGTCCGCAGATCGCCGGAATCGTCAGCCGAAGCTGGCTGCGTCCTCTCGTCTGGGTGGCGTGCGTTCTCTGAGTCGGCCATGTTCCACAGTTTATGCCGCGTCGTCGACATCGCTACCTGGCTCTAACCGAGGGAGGTCGGGCACAGCCGCCGCGGCCTTCGCTGCCCAATCCTCCAGAGTATGTAGACCCGCGCTTAGCGCAAGCAGCGCGTCAGACGTGACTTTCTCGGCCTCCCGCTGGCGATCCTCCCCTTCCTGCTGACGGGATTCGAGATCGGCGTAGCCAACGTTTCCAAATTGGGTCGGCAGATGCCCAAGGCGTGTGAGATAGGCGACCACGGCAACAGCTGCGACGACTGCAACGATGGCTGCTGCGCGCTCCAAGTGCAAGAGAGCCGGCAACCCAAGGGCAATGCCAGGAAGGTGCTTGGGCGCTCCGGACAAGAGACTCGCCAGTAGGGCTGCTCCGAAGCTGGCACTAACAAGAACGAACCACCACCAGGACGGTTTCAGGGGGGTTGCGTGCGACGTCGACGCCACGAACCCAACGTACCGGTCGTTGCGGCGTCCGTGGCGGAATAACTCGAACCCACCATCCGGCGGAGCGTTGCCGCAGTCGGCACTCCTGCGAACGGGTACCGCGACATCCGGGGAGGTCTGAACCTGCTGGTACACACCTCGGTATGACGGCCGATGCGGACCGCCAGTACCTATCGGATCAGGACTTCCGGCGCGAGCGCTCGATGCTCGCTCCACATTGTTTTGCGTTCTCCGAGGGGGAAGATCCGCCCATCTCCGACCTTGTCAAGCAGGGCCTCTGGGACCACCTCGTCCATCTGCCCGATGACGTGGCACTGCGGACCACGAACTGGATGGGCAGCACCGTCGAGACGATGCACGCGGTCTCGATGTTCTGGCTGCATGCGACTCCTGTTCATCCGACGGGGGCACCGTTCGCGCCGGAGTGTGCGTTCCTCGCTTCCGAGGAGTTCCAGGCGTTGGAGTTCGCAGCGCTTCACGGCGGCTACTACCGGCAAGCGCTCGGCTGCTTGCGCACCGGCCTGGAAATCCTCACGCATGCCGCTGGTTTGGCAGCAACCGATGCCGAAGACACCTTCGACAAGTGGCGGAGAGGCGAGATCCAGCTCAAGTTCGGCCAGTCTCGTGAGGCGATCCGCATGAGCGCGGTCGGGCAGGGGATCTCTCGACGACTTCACGACGGCCCCATCTTTGGAAGCGCGAACGATGGTGGATGGCTCGCCGTCCTGACCGAAGGCTTTGTGCGTATGCGCACGCGCAAGCTGGCTACAACAACGCCGACTTCTGGGCGAGCAATGGCCCGGTCTACCGGCCCAACACCTACGAGCTCGTGCTTGACGAGCTGCGCGAGACGACTGCGGTCTGCCTCGTGCTGCTCCGGATTTGCTGGCCCGCGTTCGCGTTACCCGACGACGTCTCGATCGTGCTCGACGGTTCTGCGCTGACGAACTGGCCAGCCGTTGCCAAGCAGGTGCTCGGGGCAACGTTCGCATAGCCCTCTTTGTGAGCTCCTGGTTTGGTCGCGACGAGCGCACAGGCTGGAGGCGCCGCCAACCCCGCCGCTCGAGGTTTTGGCACTTTTGGCTCCGAGGAGCTCAAATATGCTTCGCCGCCGCGATTCCTGTGACGCAGATCTTGCCGGCAGCGGTGGGTTGGCGACTCGCTGCGGGAGGCTTCGGCGGCTTTATCGCTATCTGCCAGGGGTTCGACGCGATGCACCACTATGGCGACCACTACGTTGCATGGCGTTCCACGTGTCAACAGCTACTGCGGGAGCGCCAGCTCTTCGCTGCGGGTGCGACGCCGTACGAAGGGCTCCAGCCGAACTCACCCAAAGCCTTGGGGCAGCTCGCGGCCCATAGCGCGGAGATCGAGGGCGAAGAGCAGCAGAAATGGGCGGAAGGTCAAATGAAAGGCAGGACCGGACCAAACGCCCCAGGGGCGTAGGTCTGCGCCGGAGCAGCGGGCGTGTTCAGCGCCCGAGACTCGGCTCCCCAGCGGGCTAGACATATCCACGGCGCTGCTTATGGTCGGCTTCCGCTTGTGGCCGATTGGGGCCGCGGTTTTGGCGTGCCGGTCGGGCCTGGATCGTGACTGTTTCGGTGGGACAGCGGTCGCGGAGCGATTCGTCGAGAAACTGAGCGTATCCTGATGCCTGGCCGGCATTCCGACAGCGGGAGACATCACGCGCGTATTCGCTCTTGGGCTGTTCGTTGGTGTGGCTCTGATCGTGTGCGGCTGTGGAGCGTCGACACGGAGACCGACGAGGACTGCCGGCTCGTTCCGGCCAACGCCAACCCTGGCGCCGGCGAGCTTTACGCCGACGACGGGCTTTCCGGCTCCGCCGAGCCAAGCAGGCGCGTTGAGCAGCTCGCAGATCATGCGGCTGCTCGCGGGGATCGACCAACGCGGACCACGCCTCGGCGCCGAGAAGGCGCCAGTGTTGGTGACTCTGTATGGCGATCTTGATGTCCGATCTGCCGCGAGTTCGTGCTCGGCCGCGGGTTCGCGAGATTTGTCGCGCGCGACGTGAAGGCCGGGAAAGTCAGGATCGTCTATCGCGGATTCCAGACCGCGACCCGCGACCCGAACACGTTCAAGACTCAGCAAGTGGCAGCGCTTGCCGCGGGGCTGCAGGACCGCTTCTGGCAGTTCACGATGCTGTTCCTCCTCCACCAGGGCACCGAAGGCACGGCATATGTCACCCCGAGCTTCCTTGACGATCTCGCCCAGCAGGTTCCCGGGCTGAACTTCGGCCGCTGGATACAGCAGCGCAACGACCCAACGCTCCCAAAGCAGCTCGCGCACGACGTCGCGCTCGGAACACGGGTCGGGGTCGTGGGTACGCCGACACTGATCTTCAAAGGCCCTCGCGGCAAAGCTCAGCCCAATGACGCGGCGCCAAGCTTCAACGAGCTGACACGACTCGTGAAAAAAGTCACTTGAGCCGGTCTGAACCGCGTCGGCGAGCCAGCGCTTACGCAGGATCCGAGCCGCGAGGGTCGTCGGCGGTGCCGTCTGAGGAGGTGAAGCCCTACCCGGACGACGTTTGGTGGCTGAAACGCCTGGGGATCAGTTTCGGCGTGCTGGTCGCCGCCGGGGCGATATCGGGCATCGCCGCCGCGCTCGGTGCGCCGAATGCTGTCATCGGCGGGTTCTTTGTCGCGGCCCTCGTCGGGGTCGTCGCCTATGACGTATGGCTGTTCAGGGCGATGTGGCGTCGTGAACAGCGTCGCCAGGCGCTCCGAGTGCAGCGTCGCGGCGAGCTGAGCTCAGGTGTCGCCCGCACTGAGCCGAGTGTCGGTCGGGCTGTGTCGCTGTCGCAGCTTACGCGTGGCGAGCGTGTTGCGCTTGCGCTCTGGATGGTGCTGGTGCCCGTGCTGTTGATCGCCGGGATTCTGATGACCGCGTTGGGTTCGGGTGCTACGCGGGGTGCCGGTATCGCGCTGTTACTCATCGGGTTGGTCGCGACTGCGCTCTCGCCGCTTTTCACCGCCCGAGTGCGGCGGCGGCACTCAACGCCAGCAGAGTGACAACCCAGACCGTCGCTAGGCCTGGGCGTCGTGGCTCGTCGCGTTCGGAAGGAGGTGGCATAGAGCCGGATGCGTGCTGCGGCCACGCGGCTGCTTCTCGCCTTCAGGAGAACCGCTGGCACCCTCAGGTCTGCCACCGATGTGGAACCCTTGCCGGATGGGAGTCGCGTCAATACGAGAGAGGTTCCTGGCGGGACTAGTTGATGCTGCTGTTGTCATTCTCGGCATGGTGGTTGTGGTTGGGCTGGGGATCGGAGCAGCTGCGGCCTACGCGCGTGTCGAGCGGGTGGATGACGCAGACGAAACCGAAGAGGAAGTGCAGGAGAAGGCTCCTTTGGGTTCTCCCTCCGACGGCGAGGGCGTCGACGACCTGGACGATCGGTCTTGCGGGATCGAGCACAGTGGCTCCGGACCCGACCGGAGCGTGCCTGGGCGAGTCAGAGCTGCACTCCGATCACCACTCCTAGGCGCGGCGCTCGGAGGTGCGGGAGCAGGACTCGCTATCGCGAACCGGAACTGGCGTAGCCCCGGCTTTCGCGTGATGGGGCTAAGTCGCGTTGATGCTCGCAGCGGCGGGCCCGTCACTGTCCGCAGCGCTTTGATAGGTGGCCTGTTCGTCCAGGTGCGAGAAACAGCCACGAAGGACCTCTTTCAATCTCACGTGCACGGTCAGCGAAACCGAATGGAGGAATTGGCGCCGCAGTTGAGGGAGGTCGAGCACAAGTACGCCGCTGATAGTCAGGCGCGCCAGCGAGCCGTGATGGAGTTCTACAAGGAGAACAGCATCAACCCGCTCGCGGGGTGCGGATGGTCGGTCGCCGGCGCCATGCTTTCGCAATTGATTCTTGCGGCTGCGACTCGCGGTGGGCGAACGGTCTACGACCGCCTAACGGGGACCATCGTGATCCGCGATGGCTAATCAGATTCTTCGCTTCCGCTCTAATCGCAAGGCAGCAGCGACGCCGTCGTGACCGGCTTAGGCGTGACGCGGCAGCTCTGCGACGGCGCAGCGCGCGACTCCTTTCATCATTCGGCGGTCGTCCCGACCGGCTAGCGCATCGGTGACCGAAGAGTGACCGGCGGCGGGCGGCGGGCGAGTGCGCTGCCGCGAACGGGATCGCGAGCTCGCCGGGCTTGTGGGGACGAGTGACCCGCTGGCCCTGTCCCGGTAGAAGAGGGCGCACGATGACCATGGGCGTTGCGTCGAGGTCCGCACGGCGGGGCCGACTGCCGGGTTCTCGTCCGGACCGACGCCAGCCGCCCGGCGTCTCCGAGGAGCCGTAGTCAGGCCCTCATCCTGCCGGGCTACCGGGACGACGGCTGCCGTTGCGCGCGAGACGTGGATGAGCTACAAGCGTCGCCTCCAGCGGGGGTACTCCCCGCCGGAAGACGGCCCATCCGGGCCCGTCTCCCGCCGGGGAGTGGATGATCTCCCGTTAGGGGGACCGCACCAAGATCAAGAACTTCCGGAAGAACGGCAACCGCCGACGGCGAACAACCCCCGCTCGCCAGCGAGCCGAAGCACGCCGCGGCGAACGCGAGGTTTCCAAAAAGTTTCCATAGCGGCCCGCGAACGACGCTCGCCAGACCAGCCCGAGCCCCCAACTCCCCGTAGACAAAGGCGATTCGCCCAAGCCCTCTGTCGGACTCGAACCGACGACCCCTTCCTTACCATGGAAGTGCTCTACCAGCTGAGCTAAGAGGGCGCGACTGCCAGCGTATCGCCTTGCGCGCCGGACGGGTTGGCGGCGCGCGCATGCGGGTAGCACGCCACCCGAATGACTGAATGGACTGCTGGGGACGTCGCGGGGTTCGGGACCTTCCACTGCACGACGTGCGAGTACCGCGTTTCGCTGAACGCGATCGACCAGGTGCCGACGTGCCCGCGGTGCTATGGGACACGCTTCGTGCGATCGTCGCTGTTCGCGGCCCAGGCGACGGAGGCGCACCGGGTACCGCAGCTTCTGGCCCCGCGAGTGCCGAGCCCCAGGGACGAGCTGCGGGGGCGGCTGCGCGGCCCGGGCGTGTATCTCGGCTACCGAACCGATAGCGGCGACTACCGCGTTCTCCAGCTGCCGGCCGGCTCGATACGGATCGGTCGCAGCGACTCTGCGCATGTCATGTTCGACGACCCGACCGTGTCGCGCCGGCATGCGCTCGTGGTGCGACGGGCAGACGGCGTTCACGTACTAGACGACCGCAGCCTGAACGGCGTGTTCGTCAACGGGAAGCAGGTTGAGTGGCGACTGCTGAACGATGGCGACGAGATCGTCATCGGCCGTCACCGGCTGGACTTCATCGAGGTGACGGAACTCTCGCTACGCGGTTCTCTCCGTCGCAGAGGCAACGAGCCGGTGGCGGCTCCCTGACCGGGGGAGCGCGCCGGCTCAGTACGAGGACTGCAGCAGCGAAAGCATCGTGCCGGCGCTCTGCGAGCCGACCGGCGCGCCACTCGCATCCGCGAACCCGATCTCCAGGTGCGGTCCGGTCGAGATCCCGACGATCCCGGGTCCGATCGAGCTCATCACCTGCCCGGCGCTGACATGGGCGCCGACTGGCTGCTGGTAGAGCGGGCCGGCGTGGCCGTAATAGACGTAGCTGTAGCCATCCAGTGGGCTGTCGCAGTGGAGCACTGGCGCCCAGGGGCCGAAGCCGCCGATCCCGTGGAGCACGATCGTGCCGGAGCACACCGCGTACTCGGGCGTGTCTCCCGGCGCGGAGATGTCAACTCCTTGGTCGGGACTCCAGGTTCCGGGCGGGGAGGCAGCTGACTTCGGCAGCGGGAACACGAATCCGCCGCTACCGGCTGCCGCGGGCGGCGGGGCCGCCCCAGAACCTGATCCCGACGAGGCTGCCGGGACGACCGGGGTTGTGAGCTTTGCTAACTCGGCCTGCAGCGACGCGACATGGCTGCGGACCTGCGCGAGCTGGCTGGCCTTGGCGGAGCGTGTCTGGGCCACGCTGACCCGCTGGTTGATCAATCCTTCCTGGACCTTCGCGAGCGCGTTGCGCTGGCTCAGAACCTGGGCGGTGAGATTCTGCGCCCGCACCTCGAGCGCTCCGAGGCGGACGGCCTGCGCCGCGACTGCGCGCCGGGCCGTCTTGACCTGGCGGAAGACCTTCACGTTCTGGTCGCGGATCTTGCTTTCGAACGAGAGTCGGTTCAGGAGGTCCTGGAAGCCGGTCGACTCGAGCACAACGGTGACGATGTTTGGCGGCGCTGTCTCGTAGTTGTTGACGAGCTGTTGCGCGAGCACGGTCTGGGCGTGGGCCTGTTGGGCCTCGAGCACCGTCAACCGGCTGCGCGCCGTGACCAGCTGGGTGCGCAGCGTCAGCAGCTCGACCCGCTTCGCGTTGAGTGCCGTCTGGATCGTCGAGATCTGCTTCTGCATCGCCGCGATCGCGGAGCCCAGCTTTGCGACTCGGCCCGAGGCGGAGCTGACGGCGCCGGACAACCCGTTGACCTGCCCCTGCCCGCTCGAGATCTGCTGCTGCAGCTGATTGACGCTCGCGGCGCGCGCGGGCGGCGCCGACGATGCCGTGAGCAGCACCACTAGCCCGACGGACACGGCGAGCGCCGCGAGAACAACGCCGGCGCTCTGCGCACGTGGAGATGGTCGATGAACGCTCGGCATGGGCTCCGGATCCGGCGAAAAAGCCGGGTCGAAGGTAACACGGCCGTCGCGGCGCTGGCCGCCGGTTCCTGCCCATGCACGGAAAAGTGCAGCCCGCCGGGCTAGGCGCGAGAGACGCGGAGCACGTGCATGTCGCGTGGGGCGCCCTCGGCTTTCAGACGACGCGCCCTGGACAGGCGCAACCCCTCGTCATCGAGCAGCTCCGCTGCGATGTCGGAGACGAGCAGCTCGTCCGCCTTTGCGGCATCGCCGATCCGCGCGGCGATATTGACATCGACCCCGAGCAGATCGCCGCCGAGACGACGCGGCCGGCCGTAGTGGACGCCGGCGCGCATCCGCGGCGTGTACCCGTTGACGTTGACGCCGGCGACGAGCTCGTTGGCGACAAGCCCGGCCTCGACCGCATCCTGAACCGTCAGGAATGAGGCCATCAGCCCATCGCCGAGCCGCTTGACGATCCGTCCGCGGTAGGTGATGACCGCGGCCTCCTCGGCCTCCCCCACCTCGCGCAGCAGTTGCAGCGTGGCAGCGTCGCCGGCCTTCAGGGCCCACGACGAGAAACCGACGAGATCCGTGAACAGCAGCGCCAACGGCTGCTCGCCGCGACCGCGCCCGGTGGCCTCCGACAGCGACTGCCACACCTGAAGTCCCGCGAGCCCCAGCTCCTGGAGGAAGCTCTCGCGTTCGGGCTGAAGTGCCGAGACGCCGCGCGCCACCATCTCGACCGGGCTCACTCCGGCGGTCGAAAGCGCATCGCCGAACCGCTCGTCTCCGGGTAGGCGCCGGCGCAGCCGACGCGCCGCCGCCAGCAGGCCCGGCTGCGAGTCCAGCCGGACCGCGGTGGTTCGGATTCGGGCCGCACGCCGCGACGCCTCGGCCGCCGTCTCTGGCGACGCCGGCGGTCCGGAAATCTCCGGGACGTCGGGAAGCTCTGACTCGTCGCTGCCCATCACCAAGGCTCAATATAGGTCCGAAGACGTGTGCGGCGGATCACGCACCCGCTAAGAGCGGCTAAATGGCGGGACCAGGATTCGAACCTGGGAAGGACTAGCCACGCGGTTTACAGCCGCGCCCGTTTGACCGCTCCGGAATCCCGCCGGACGCCTCAGTCTAGTAGCTGCGAAGGGTTCGAGCCTGGAGCGGATCCCCTGGTTCTACCTCGTATTCGGCGTATTTCGGACCCCCGAGAAGAATCCCGGAGCAGCCGCCTAGAGCCGACGTCGGGATGAACCATCTCCGCCCGCTGCCGACGTGCGCGAAGACATAGTCGCATCGACTCGGATCAAGAAGTTTCGAGATTCCGTTCCAGCTCTGGTTGCCTCCCCGGGTCGCGAGCGCCAGCTCGAAGCGGCCGTTCCGGAAGCAACATGTCGTCTTGACCTGTACGCGAAGAAGCCGACCGTCGAGATCAGCGATCAAGTCGCAATCCGGGCTGTGCCCGAACGGCACGAATACGTGCGCGCCGACCGACCACAGCCACATCACTGCCGACCGCTCGCCCGCATCGCCCTGCTTTCGAGGTGTCCAGGTATCCGCCATCCGACCCAAACGTACGTTCGGGCCGGACAGAACTATCCCGGCCTACGAAGCGTCGCGCAGCCGCTGGGCCTCGGGCAGAGCCTCGAGCTTCTTCAGCGTGTGGTTCTCGATCTGGCGGATCCGCTCGCGCGTCACGTTGAATGCGCGACCGACCTCCTCCAGTGTGTACGGCCGCTCCCCCACGAGCCCGAAGCGCATCTCGATCACCTCGCGCTCGCGCTCCGGCAGCGCCGCCAGCGCGCGCCGCAGGTTCTCGCGCCGCAGGTGCTCGGCCGCCTGCTCGAACGGTGACTCCGCGGTCTGATCCTCGACGAAGTCGCCGAGCTCGGACTCTTCCTCCTCGCCGATCGGCTTCTCCAGCGAGATCGGTTGCTGGGCCATCCGCAGGACATCGCGGACCTCGCGAACGGTCGTTTCGAGCTCCGCCGCGATCTCCTCGGGCGTCGGCTCGCGGCCCAGCTGCTGGACGAGCTGCCGTTCGACGTGGACCACCTTGTTGAGCTTCTCGACCATGTGGACCGGGATCCTGATCGTTCGTCCCTTGTCCGCGATCGCGCGTGTCACGGCCTGCCGGATCCACCACGTGGCGTATGTGGAGAACTTGTAGCCGCGGCGGTAGTCGAACTTCTCGACCGCGCGGATCAGGCCCATCGATCCCTCTTGGATCAGGTCCAGGAACGTGAGCCCCCGACCGAGATACGACTTCGCGATCGAGACGACCAACCGCAGGTTGGCCTCGATCATCTGCTGCTTGGCGAGCATGTCGCCGCGCTCGATCCGGCGCGCGAGCAGCACCTCCTGTTCGGCGGTCAGCAGATTCACCCGACCGATCGAGCGCAGGTACAGCCGCAGCGAATCAAGCGAAGGCTCGACGGTGAGATCGATCTCCACCTTCTTCGATGACGACGAGGCCCTGTCGCCGGCCGGCTCACCCGCCTCCGCCGCACGCGCCTCGACGCTTCCTCCTTCGGACCGGGCTGGGCGCCCGTCCGCTCCGACGACATCGATCCCGTGTTCGTCCAGATAAGCGTGCAGCTCCTGGACCTGCTCCTTGGTGACCTCGGCCTCCTCAAGGCACGCGGCAATCTCCTCGAACGTGAGATAGCCCCGCTCCATGCCCTCCGAGATCAGCGGTCGCAGTTCTTCCAGCTCCGCGATCGGCGCTTCATCGCTCAACAGAACGATCGACTTGTCACTCAAGTCGCTGCCCTCCGCTGACGTGGCCTCGAAGCTCCCCGATACCCGGGCGCTTCCTCTCTCTCAACTCCCAAACGACCGGGCGAGTGATACCACAATCTTGGGCGTTGTCCACTCCTGCCGGAGTCCGCACCGCTCTACGCTATGTGGTCGCCATGACTACCGAGCAATCACAAACCGTCTCGACCATCGACGTCCAGGCGCAACGGCCGTCCGTCGCGCTGTCGCTCAGCAGGGTCGGGGTGACCGGCGTCGAGAAGGTCATCCGTCTAAAACAGAACGGCGCCGAGCAGCTCTACCTCGCCCGCTTCGAGTGCGTCGTCGACCTCGGTCCCGGTCAGAAAGGCGCGCACATGTCGCGCTTCGAGGAGGTGGTCAACGAGGCGATCGGCGAGGTCGTGCTGCACGAGTCGACGTTCAAGGTCGAGACGCTCGCGGAGCACATCGCGCAGCTGGTCCGAGACCGCCAGGGCGCGCGCCGCGCCGAGGTCACGGTCGAGGCGCGCTTCCCCGAGCACAAGCCGGCTCCTGTCTCGCAGATCGACACGCAGGAGCTGTACACGCTGCACGGCTCGGCCCTCGCGTCTGAGCTCGGCACGCGAAGACTGATCGGCGTGACCGCACAAGGGATCACGGCGTGCCCGTGCGCACAGCAGCTTGTCGCGACGGAGGCGACCAGACGGCTGGCGCAGGAAGGCTTCGACGAGGCCCAGATCGCCCAGGTCCTCGACGCCGTGCCGGTCGCGACTCACAACCAGCGTGGCCTCGGCACGCTGCACATCGGGTGCACCGAATTGTGCGACGACGAGATCGACGCTCGGACGCTGCTCGACATCGTCGAGCACGCGATGTCGTCGGAGATCTATGAGCTGATGAAGCGCTCCGACGAGGCGTACGTCGTCGAGAAGGCCCACCGCCGCCCGCGGTTCGTCGAGGACTGCGTCCGGGAGATGATCAGCGGCGCGGTCAACGCATTCCCCGCCCTCGACGACCGCGCCTTCGTGCAGGCGCGCCAGGTCAACCTCGAGACGATCCACCAGCACAATGTCGTCGCCGAGCGGTTCGGGACGCTCGGGGAGATCAGACGCGAGCTCGAGACCGGCGAGCCATCAGCGGCCCACACCACCAGGCGAGCCTGGCTCGACGCTACGACTGCCTGAGGCACGGGCGAATCCGAAGAAGTAGTCCGCGCCCGACGCGACGGTCACGACGACGGTCACGTACACGACCGCGTACACCCATGCCGGGCGTGAGTGCGGGTGCACGGCGATCAGCACCATCACCATCGCGACCTGACAGGCGGTCTTCAGCTTCCCGAACGCGCTCGCGGAGATCACAACCCCGTGCTGCGTGCCCGCCGCGACCCGCAGCACCGTCACTGCGAACTCGCGCGCGATGACCACCATCGCCACCCACGCCTCGAGCCTCCCTAGCGACACGAGCGCGATCAGCGCCGCGACGATCAAGAGCTTGTCGGCGATCGGGTCCATCAGCTTGCCGAACGTCGTCACCCAGTTGCGCGAGCGGGCGAGATACCCGTCGATCGCGTCGGTGAATGACGCCACCGCGAACACGATCGCCGCCAGAAGATCACCGCCGCCGGTCTTCTCGAGCAGGGCCACTACCAGCACCGGAACGAGCAGGATCCGGATCACGGTCAGCACGTTCGGGGCGTTCAGCGGGACCATCGCCGCGCAAACGCTAGCGGTTACTCTGCGCGGTCAGTGCGAGCGATCGTGCTCGAACATCCCGGTGAGCCGCTGCGGGAGCGGACTGTGCCCGACCCCGAACCTGGACCCGGTCAGCTTCTCCTGACGGTCAAGGCGTGCGCGGTCTGCCGCACCGACCTCCACCTGCGCGATCACGAGATCGAGGCGACGAAGCTACCGGTCGTACTCGGCCATCAGATCGTCGGACTCACCACAAGCGCTCGACGGGTCGGCGTGCCATGGCTCGGGTGGACCGACGGAACGTGCCGGTACTGCACGACGGGCCGCGAGAACCTGTGCGTAGCCGCTCGCTTCACCGGCCGCGACATCGACGGCGGCTTCGCCGAGTACACCGTCGCGGACGAGCGCTTCTGCTTGCCGCTCCCCGACGGTCTGACCGATACCGAAGCGGCGCCGCTCCTCTGCGGCGGCCTGATCGGCTATCGAGCGCTGCGGCTCGCCGGAGACGAAGCCGGCAACCTCGGGCTCTACGGATTCGGCTCGGCGGCGCACATGATCTGCCAGGTCGCGGTGTACCAAGGCCGCCAGGTGTTCGCGTTCACGCGCGCCGGCGACGACCGGACCCAGCAGTTCGCGAGGACGCTCGGCGCGAGCTGGGCAGGCGGCAGCGACGAGCCACCGCCGGAACCACTGGACGCCGCGATCATCTTCGCGTCCGCGGGCGAGCTCGTTCCGCAGGCGCTGAAACACCTGGCCCCGGGGGGCACGGTCGTCTGCGCCGGCATCCACATGACCGACATCCCGTCGTTCCCGTACGACGATCTGTGGATGGAGCGGAAGATCCGCTCGGTCGCGAACCTGACCCGGGAGGACGGCCGCGAGTTCCTGAAGCTTGCAGCGGAGATTCCCGTTCGCACGACGGTCACGACCTACCCGCTCGAGCGGACCGAGCAGGCCCTCGCCGACTTGCGCGCCGGCGCCTTCACGGGGACGGCGGTCGTAATCCCGTAGGCTGAGGGACAACATGCCCCTGATTCCAATGGTGATCGAACGGACCGCGCGCGGCGAGCGCGAGTTCGACATTTACAGCCGCCTGCTCAACGAGCGGATCATCTTCCTCGGCACGCCGATCGACGACCTCGTCGCGAACCTCGTGGTAGCGCAGCTGCTCCACCTCGAGTCGCAGGATCCCGACAAGGACATCTCGATGTACATCAACACTCCCGGGGGCTCGATTTACTCGGGACTGGCGGTCTACGACACGATGCAGTTCATCAAGCCGGACGTCCAGACGATCTGCGTCGGGATAGCGATGTCGATGGGGTCGCTGCTGCTGGCCGGCGGGGCGAAGGGCAAGCGGTTCTCGCTGCCAAACAGCCGGATCCTGATCCACCAGCCCTCCGCGGGGTTCGAGGGGCAGTCGACAGATATCGAGATCCACGCGCGCGAGATCCTCAAGATCCGCCAGCGGATCGACGAGATCTACGCGCTCCACACCGAGCAGCCGCTCGAGCAGGTGCACGCCGACATGGAGCGCGACCGGTTCTTCAAGGCGGATGAAGCTGTCGAGTACGGGCTGATCGACCGAGTGATCGAACACCACTAGCAAAGGAGGCGGAGACCATGGCGATGGCGGAAAGGACCGCGCTCACTGCCTGGGAGGGTGACCTCGCGCACGGCAAGGGTGCGATCAACAGCGGGAGCGGCGCGGTGATGAACCTCTCTGTCAGCTGGGCCTCGCGCACCGAGCGCTCTGAAGGCAAGACGAGCCCCGAGGAGCTGATCGCGGCCGCCCACTCATCGTGCTTCTCGATGGCGCTGGCGCACGGGCTCGCCGAAGCGGGGCATTCGCCCGAGCGGCTCGATGTCCAGTCCACGGTGACGCTCGACGAGGTCGATGGCGCGCCGACCGTGACGACGTCGGCGCTGACCGTCACCGGCCGGGTACCCGGGATCAACGACATGGAGTTCATTCAGGCGGCCACCGACGCAGCCAAGAACTGTCCCGTGTCGCGCGCGCTCGCCGGCGTCGAGATCAGTGTCGAGGCGTCGCTCGAGAGCTGACGGCGCTACGCGACCGGGTGCTCGATCGCGCCGAGCGACTCGATCTCGATCCGCACGACGTCGCCTGAGCGCAGAAACTGGGGCGGGTCCATCGCCATCCCGACGCCACTCGGGGTACCGGTGAGAATCAGGTCACCAGGGCGGAGCGTGCACGTCTGCCCGATGAAGTCGACGAGCTCCTGGCAGCCGAAGATCAGGTCGGATGTGTTCGAGTCCTGGCGAAGCTCGCCGTTGACCCAGGTCCGCAGCGCCAGCGCCTCGGAGTCCGGCACCTCATCGACCGTGGTGACCCACGGCCCGAACGGGCAGAACGTGTCGGCGCCCTTGGCGCGCGTCCACTGCGGCTCACGCCGCTGGAGGTCACGCGCGCTGACGTCGTCGGCAACGCAGTACCCACCGATCTCTCCGGCAGCGCCGATCACGATCGTCAGCTCGCCCTCGTAGTCAAGTCGCCGCACAACGTCCGGGCAACGGATCGGCCCGCCGGGAGGCGCGACCGAGCCGGCCACCTTGACGAACACGATTGGCTGCTCGGGCTTCTCGCCACCGGTCTCCTCAACGTGCCTCGCATAGTTGAGCCCGATTGCGTAGATCGCGCCGGGAGCGGGCACCGGCGCGAGCAGCGTCACCTCCTCCAGCGGCCACGAGCGGTCACCAAAGCTCGGCTGCGCGCCGGCGAGCACGTCGACGACGGTGTGCTCGCCACCGAACGCGAGCACCCGGTCACCCTCGACGATGCCTGCGTATGTCTGCCTGCCTGCCGCGAAGGTCGCGAGCCTCACGCAGGAGAGCCTATGGCCTCCGCGCGTTCAAGCGCCTCGACGTGCGTGACCGGGAGCCCGAGCCCCTTCGCCTTGGAGACGAGGTCGAGCTTCAGCCACTTCGAGACGCGGCGGGGCAGCGTCGAGATGATGATCTCGTCGTACCGCCCGAGGTTGATCGCGTCCTCGATCGCCATCAGCGGCTCGGGATCGCCGATCGCGCCCGTAACCTCGATGCCGGCCGCCTCGCTGAGCTTCGGCAGCGCGGCGCGTAGTACCTCCGTGGCCTCGTCCGCCTCGGCATCCTGTGGATCGACAACCTTGTGCATCCCGTGCGGGTTGCGCGGCACGACAAGGTGGAAGGAAGCCGGCCCCCGTTCCGCTCGTTCGTGGACCGCAGCGAGCAGTCCATCGGTGCATGCCGTCTGGTGCGCGACGACGAGAACGTGTGCCGGCTCGGACATCGATTCACCTCCGGTGGGGGCTGTGACGATCGCTACAAGGAGTGTACCCCTACGTCTTCGCGCTCACGCTCACATTTTTGAAGGTGAGCCGGTGCCCGCCAGCCGAGACCGTCACGGTCACGCTCTCCTTGTGCTTGGTCTTGATTTTCAGCGTCACCGTCTTTGAGCTGCCCGCCTTCAGCGTCCCGCCGGCGCGTGCGACGACGTGGCCGTGCGCGGCGGTGGCGACGATCGTCGCGCTCGCACACGTCCCCCTGCCCGAGCACGAGAGTTGGACCGTGAGGGCATCCCGTCCGCCCTTCACCGGGCCGACCCGGAGCACCGCCTTCTTGGTGGGTGGCGGTGGCGGCGGAGTCGAGCTCCTGTGGTAGATCGCGCCAACGAACGCCGGCGTCGAGCGCTCGTGCGAATAGTCGGCGGTGAACCCGCCGAGCACCTTCGAAAAGGTGCCGCTGAAGTTGCCACCGGTGAATGCGATAACGGCGAAGTCCGCGTTCGCGGCCGGCACGTAGCCCTCGACTTGAAACGGTGCGAGCGTCCCGCCGGCGGTCAGCGTGCCGCCGGTGAGATCGATGGTTCCGTAGCTGTTCGGACCGGCGAGATCCGGCTCGAGCTCGGCGCTCGTCTCGTTGACGAAGCTCGAACCCGAGTCGAGCGCCCAATGTCCGCCGGGAGCCATCTCAGCGGTGCCGTAGTTGGCCACCGCCGCGTTGTCGTGGAGCACCCCGCTGCTCACGTCGGCGAGCCCGCCCGGTTCGTTGGTGAGCGGAACCTGGAGGTAGTTCGCCCAGGACGGGTCCTCGACTGCCGCGACGAGCCTGCCGTAATTGACGAGCGCGCCGCCGGTGAGGTGCGTCGCTCCTCCGCTGGAGGTCCCGCTGCCGGGCGCCTCGAGTATCAGGTCGCCGTGGTTCGTCACGGACGCAGTCCCCCCGCCGAGCGACACGGTCGTGTTGTTTGCCTCGCCGCGAACGGTGACCGTCTGGCCGGCGGGGATCGTGCCGATGATGCCTCCCCCGACCGCATCAAACACGAACGCGCCCGCGCCCGACGAGTCGACCAGCGTCGCGCCTTCGCGAAGCGACACCGCGTTGCCGAGCTCGGGGCCGGCCTGCGCCCACCCGATCGGGGTCGAGCCCTGCTGCTCAACTGTCGTGATGCCGCCGTTGGCGAACGTGCCCGCGTTGGCGAACGAGGCACCGAGGATCGTGTCGGTCGCGCCGCTGGCGACGGCGACGCCGCCTTCGTTGATCGTGGCCGCGGTCGTCGTCAGCACGCCGCTTGCATCACGGATCCCGCCGGTGTTCGTGATCGTGCCGGCGCCGAGCGTCGTGCCCCACTGCGGATCCTCGACCTGCGTCACGATCTCGCCGGCGTTCGTGAGCGTGCCGGGATCGAACTCGGCGTTGCCGCCTTGAAGGCTGTCGTTTGTGGTGCCTTGTCCAGTCGCGTCGAGGATCAGCTCGCCGGTCTGCGTGATCGCGCCGCCGGTGGAGAGGGTGAGCGTGGTCTGGTGCGTCGTGGTGGACCCGGAGAGGTTCGACTCGCCTACGATCGACAGAGTCTGCGTGCCGCCGCCCGATGGCGCCCCGAGCGTGAGCGACGCGACCGTCCCGCTGTCTGTCGGCGCCATCGTCACCGTGTACGTGCCGGGGTTGGTGATGCACACGCTGTCGCTCGACGTCGGGACTCCGGCTGGCGACCAGTTCGCGGCCACCCCCCAGTAACCGACTCCTGCGATCCACGTCTTCGTGCAGGTGGCGGCGCTGGCGGCGCCGGGCATCAGCAGCACCAGGACGAACCCCCCTACGAGCGCGCACTTCCGAAACATCCGATTCCTCCCGTCCGAGTTCCACGGCACGTCCCCTGCCGCGAGAGTATCGGATCAGGCCTCGCCGTCAGCCATTTGCAGGAGCGTTGTCACGGTGGTCCAGTTGCGCGCTGTCGCCTTCACGCCAAGGCCCCTCGACGCGACCGCGTTCCACAGCTTTGATCGCGCGATCCCCTCCGCGTGCCACGAGAAGATCTCGCGGCCCTCGATCACGAGCTGCTCGGGCGGGATGACGGCAGCTTCGAGCTTCTCGACCACGGTGGCGGCGAGCGGCGCCGACAGGAACGCGACCTGGTAGCGCTTCGGGTTCTTAGCGACTTTCGCGAGCGGGTTGAGCTCGACGACCTTTGCGAGCTCGCCGCGGGTGCGCGCGACGACCGCGATCTCGAGTCCGAATCGCTTCTCGATCAGCTCCTCAATCCGCCGCTCGAGTCCCGCCGGCTTCAGCTTCGTTCCGAGCACGATATTGCCGCTCTGCACGTAGGTCCGTACATCCTTGAAGCCGTCCTCGCTCAATGCATCGCGCAGCTCGGGCATCGCGATCCGGTTCCGCGGGCCGATGTTGATCCCCCGGAGCAGCGCGACCAGGGTCGCCATCAGAACAGGTGCTCTTGACCCGGGATCCCGATCGACCCGCGCTTGCCGCGGGGAGAGTCCTGGTCGAGAGCCGTCGCCAGGTCGTCGGCGATCGCGCCCTCCGAGCGCGAGGCGACAATCGGGTCCTCAATCCCCTCGACGTGCACGCGCGTGCGCCGGCCGTCGCCCCGGTCGGGCCCCTCGAGCGGGACCAGTGCGTACACCTTGTCGGCACGGACGAACTTGCCGTAACCCAACGGAACCAGTGGTGGCGTACCGCGCGGCATGACCCGGGGATCGTACCGGCGCTGTGTGACGTCGAACACTCGACGCTGGCGGGAGATCTCGGCGGGTATAGCCTCGTGATGTGGAGGACGCGGCCGCCGCCGTCGAGCAGGGAAATGAACTCGCGCGCGCGGGCAAGCTCGATCAGGCCGAGGCGGCGTACGAGCGCGCCGCGGCCTCCCAGCCCTCGGAAGCGGCAGCGGCGCTCGGCCTGTTGCGCGAACGCCGCGGCGACCGATCGGGAGCCGAGCAGGCATACCGACTTGCCGACGAGCACGGCGACCCGCACGGAGCATTCCGGCTCGGTCTGTTGCTGTCGGCCCGCGGCGACTGGGACGGCGCCGAAGCGGCGTGGAAGCGCTCCGACGAGCGAGGCGCCGGGGCGACGCCGTTCGAACTCCAACATATCCTCGAGGAGCACGACCGCCAGGTCGAGCATGAGCGGCTGGCCGAGGAATGGGAGTCGGTCAGCGCGGGGCGGTCTCGCAGGCCCGGCGCGTTCGCCGAGCCGGTGCTGATCGGCGCCGTCACCGTGCTGGTGGCGCTGATCGCGGTGTTCCTCGCCTACAACTCGAATGCCGGCCTGCCGTTTGTCCCGACCCGCGAGCTGAAGGTCGACCTCCCCGACGGTGCGAATCTCGTCATCGGCAACGACGTTCGCGAGGGCGGCTATCGGATCGGAGTGATCTCGGATATGCGACCGGCCCGGTTCGCCGACGGCGAGCTCGGCGCGCAGCTGACGCTGAAGCTGAGCAAGGCTTACGGTCGGTTGCCGATCGACTCGCATGCGACCGTCTACTCCAAGTCCGTGCTCGGGCTGAAGTTCCTCAATCTGATCAAGGGAGGCTCGCGCCAGTCGTTCCGGGACGGCGCGACGATGCCGATCTCACAGACAAGCCTGCCGGTGCAGATTGATCAGGTGTTCAACATGTTCAATGCGCCGACGCGGACGGCGATTCAGCAGGATCTGGTCGGGTTTGGGGATACGTTGGCGTCGCGTGGGTCGGCGTTCAATGACACGGTCGCGAGTTTGCCGCAGTTGTTGGCGCATCTGCGACCGGTGGCGCAGTATTTGTCGGCGCCGCCGACGGAGTTGACCAGGTTTTTCACTTCGCTTGATCAGTTCATGCGGGTGGTGGCGCCGGTCGCGAATGTGAATGCGCAGTTGTTCACGGATATGGCGACGACGTTTGCGGCGATCTCGAACAGTCCGCAGGCGTTGGAGTCGACGATCGCGAAGTCGCCGTCGACGTTGAGCGTGTCGACGGCGTCGCTGAAGGTGCAGCAGCCGTTCTTGACTGATTTCGCGTCGCTGGGGCGGAGTTTGACGCCGGCGAGCGCGGAGTTGCGGGCGGCGTTGCCGGATATCAACCCGGCGATCGAGGTGGGGACATCGACGTTGAAACGGACGCCGCCGTTGAACGCGCGGCTGCAGCAGGTGATGGGGGCGCTGAAGACGCTGTCGACCGCTCCGGGCACGAATGTTGCGTTGAACGGATTGAGTCGACGGTTGACACGTTGAACCCGATGGTCAAGTACCTCGGCCCGTATCAGACGGTGTGCGATTACTGGAACTACTGGTGGACGTTCCTGTCTGAGCACCTGTCCGAGGCGACGAGCTTCGGCTTCGCACAGCGAGCGCTGCTGAACCAGACCAACCCGCAGCAGGCGAACAACGTCGGCAGCCAGGGCGCGACCGCGCCGGTCGACGGCGGCGGCGCCGCCGACGCAGGGCCGCTCGGGCGGCGACGAGTTCCTGCACAGCCAGAACTACGGTGCGGCGATCGACAACCAGGGGAACGCCGACTGTGAGACCGGGCAGCGTGGCTACCCGCTGAAGCTCAACTCCTTCGACCCGCAGGGCCGCACGCTCGCGATCGATCCGCACACCCCCGGCGACCAAGGACCGACCTACGCCGGTCGCGCGCGAGTTCCCGCCGGCGAGACCTACAGCCGCAACCCGCAGACGGGCCCTCAGCTGGCGGGGAACCCGTCGAACCCGTAGCCGCGGCCTTCGGCTGCTAGCGCGCGCATCGGACCGGTCCGCTCGGGGCCGGCGCGCTGCCAGGTTCCTGCGCCGGCGCGGACGAGTTGACCGTGACCGGATAGGTCGCGACGAGGGTGTCCTCGATCTGCGCGTAGCTGTTCGTGTTGCTGGTCGCGAGGTCGATCGGCGCGCTGGTCGCGCATGTGCTCATCGTGATCCGCGAGTCGGCCGGCGAGGGCTGCGGCAACGAGGGGACGGACCTGTTGACCTTGACGAAGTTGAACGCGGTCGTCAGATCGCCGGTGACCGAGCGCCGCCACGCCGACAGGTTCGGGACCTCGGCGCCGAACCGGGTCTCGAGGAAGCGCAGCGTCGAGGTGTGGTCGAACACGTTGTGGCAGACGAAGCCGCCGCGGGCGAATGGCGACACCACGAGCATCGGAACCCGGAACCCGAGCCCAATCGGACCCGCGACGCCCGACGCGTCGGCGGGAAGCGGGTTCACCGTCAGGTATTCACCGGCAGTCCCCGCCGGCGCAGCCGTCGGCGGTACGTGATCGAAGAACCCACCGTTCTCGTCGTACGTGATGAAGAGCGCGGTCTTCGACCACACCGACGGGTTCGAGACGAGCGTGTCGAGCACGTTCGCCGTGACCACCTCGCCGTACTCGGTCGGTGCCGGCGGATGCTCGCTCGAGATCAGCGGCGCCAGCACCCACGAGACCTGCGGGAGCGTTCCTGCAAGCACGTCGGCGTGGAAGTCGCCCGGGTAGGTCGGCGTCAACGCCTTCGCTGCAAGCGCCGGATTGGTCTGGTACTGCTTGAAGTACGGCAACACGTTGTCGCCGAAGTTGCCGTCGGGGTTCCCGTAGACCTTCCAGCTGATCCCGCGCGCCTGCAGCTGCTCCGGCATCGTCGTCCAGCTGAGGGTCCCGAACCGATCGACCCGAGTCGAGCTCGTCGACAGGATCGGCCCGCCGGCGACGCCTGCCGGGTCGAGCCACGCTGACATCGTGTATAGACGGTTCGGGTCGGTTGGGCCGATCACCGAGCACGAGTAGTGGTCGCAGATCGTGAACGCGTCGGCGAGCGCGTAGTAGAACGACAGGTCCGCGCGCGTGTAGTAGCCCATTGTCAGCGGCCCGTTCGCGCTTCCATCGACCGCGAGGTGACCGCTGACGAACCCGTCCATGGCGCCGCCATCCCAGTACGTGTGCTGCGGGCCCCAGCTGTGGTTGATGTCGTTCGTGCACTCGCCGTTGTGGAACGAGTCGAGGTGGAACGGATAGAGGTGGTCGCCGTCGAAACCTCCCGGGTACCCGGGCTGCGCAAATACCTTCAGGCCGCTGCCGTCATTGAGCGTCAGCGCGCTCGGATCGGCGAAGCCCGCAACGCCGCGGTACGAGCCGAAGTAGTGGTCGAACGACCGGTTCTCCTGGATCAGGATCACGACGTGCTGGATGTCGTTGAGGCTGCCGCAGCTCGGCGGGTTCGCGAGCGCCTTCTGGATCAGCGCGTTTCCGAGCAGCGCCGAGGCGCCGAGTGTCGCGCCGCCGGCGGCACCGGCTCGCAGAACTTGGCGGCGGGTGAACTCGCGATCCACTTCGGCGGCGATTTACCCCTTTCCGGATGATCCTAATCGCAGGACGCGTCTCTGCGACCGGTTCCTCGGCGTCGCGGCAGCTACTGGCTGAGGATCGCGCTGAGCCGTCGCTCGAGCGCATCACCGAGCACCTCGCGCACGGGCCCTTCCTCGAACCGCTCGACCAGCGCCGCGAGGAAGCCCTCGATCACCAGCCGCTTGGCGGTCGCCTCGGGCAGGCCGTGCGAAGCCAGGTAGAACAGCTGCTCGGGGTCCACTTGCGCGATCGCCGCCGCGTGAGTGCAGCGGACGTCGTTGGCCTGGATCTCGAGCCCAGGGATCGCGTCCGCGTGCGCTCGCTTCGAGATCAGCAGGTTGCGCGACTCCTGGAACGCGTCGGTCTTCTGCGCACCTGGGTCGACGATGATGTTGCCCTTCCACACCGCGGTCGAGCGGTCCTGAAGGACGCCGCGGAAGGCGAGGTCGGAGGTCGTGTTCGGCGCCGCGTGCTCCTGGTTGGTGTCGAAGTCGATGTGCTGGCGGCCGTGCGGCGCGTACGCGCCGGTGACGCGCGCATCGGCGCCCTCACCGGCCAGCTTCGTCTCCATCCGCACGCGGCCCCGTTTGGAGCCGAAGCCAAGCGCCACCCAGTCGAGCGATGCGTCGCGGCCGACTTCGGCGCGCTGGGCGCCGAAGATCCACGTCTTCTCGCTCACGCCCTGACCGCAGACGTAGCGCAGTCGCGCGTTCTCGCCGACGATCAGCTCGGTGACCACGTTGAGCACCGCGTCCTGGTCTTCGTCGGCCGACAGGAACTGCTCCCACACCTCGGCCTGGGCGCCCTCTTCGATCACGATCAGGGTCCGCTCGTTGGCAAGCACGGTGCCGGCGGGGACGACGACGTTGAGCGCGATCGGCTCGGTGACGGTGACGCCGCGCGGGACGTACACGAATGTGCCGCTCCGCTCGCCGGCTTCGTTGAGCGCGACGAACACATCGTCGGATGGTGAGAGCAGCGAGCCGAGCTTGTCGCTGGCCTCCTCCAAGCTGGTGACGATCACACCGTCAGGCCGAGCGCCTGAGCTGAGCTCCCACAGTGCTGCGCCCGCCGTCGGCACGCCCTCGGACACGGACGGCGGCACCCGCTCGTACGCGGCCAGGTCCAGCTCCGAGATGTCGGTGAACTCCCAGCCGGCACGGCCCTTGAACTGCGGCAGCTCGATGACCGGCGAGCTGCCGGCGCTAGCCAATCGAGCCCTCCATCTGCAGCTCGATCAGCCGGTTCATCTCGACCGCGTACTCCATCGGGAGCTCCTTGGTGATCGGCTCGATGAAGCCGTTGACGATCAGCTTCCCGGCCTCCTCCTCGGAGATGCCGTGCGACATCAGGTAGAAGAGCTGGTCCTCGCCGACCTTCGAGACCGTCGCCTCGTGGGCGACGTTGACGTCGTCCTCGCCGATCCTGATCGTCGGGTAGGTGTCAGAGCGCGAGTGGTCGTCGAGCAGCAGCGCGTCGCAGACGACCTTCGACTTCGACCCGTGCGCGCCCTTGGCGACCTCCAGCAGCCCGCGGTAGGAGCCGCGGCCGCCGTCCTTGGAGATCGACTTGGCGAAGATGTTCGAGGTCGTGTTCGGCGCGGCGTGGATGATCTTGCCGCCGGCGTCCTGGTGCTGGCCGGCGCCCGCGAACGCGATCGACAGGATCTCGCCGTGCGCCCGCTCGCCGAGCAGGTACACGCTCGGGAACTTCATCGTCAGCTTCGAGCCGAGGTTGCAGTCGACCCATTCGACGGTCGCGTCCTCGTGCGCGACCGCGCGCTTGGTGACGAGGTTGAACACGTTGGTCGACCAGTTCTGCACGGTCGTGTAGCGGATTCGCGCGCCGGGCTTGGCGATCAACTCGACGACCGCCGAGTGCAGCGACGAAGCGCTGTAGGTCGGCGCGGTGCAGCCCTCGACGTAATGCACGTACGAACCCTCGTCGGCGATGATCAGCGTCCGCTCGAACTGGCCCATCGACTCGGTGTTGATGCGGAAGTACGCCTGCAGCGGCATCTCAACGTGTACGCCCGGGGGCACGTACACGAACGATCCGCCCGACCAGACCGCGGAGTTCAGCGCGGCGAGCTTGTTGTCGTTCGGCGGGATGATCGTCGCGAAGTACTCGCGCACGAGGTCCTCGTGCTCGCGCAACGCGGTGTCCATGTCCATGAAGATCACGCCCAGCTCGGCGAGCTGCTCGTTGACCTGGTGGTAGACGGATTCGGACTCGTACTGAGCGCCGACCCCAGACAGGAACTTCCGCTCGGCCTCGGGGATCCCCAAGCCGGTCGAACGTGTTCTTGACGTCCTCGGGCACGTCCTCCCACGAGCGCTCGGAGCGTTCCGAGGCGCGCACGAAGTAGCGGATCTCGTCGTAGTCGACCTCGGCCAGCATCGGGCTGCCCCACGTCGGCTGCGGCCGCGCGATGAAGTGGTCGTAGGCCTTGAGCCGGAAATCGCGCATCCACTGCGGCTCGGACTTGAAATCCGAGATCATCTCGACGGTCTGGCGCGTGAGCCCCTTCTCCGCCTTGTACAGGTAGTTCTCGGCGTCGTGGAAGCCGTAGCGCTCGGTGTAGTCGGCGTTGATTCGCGCGAGTTGCTCGTTCTCGGTCAGTGCCACTAGTCCACCTCAACCTTGATCGTCTCGTCTTCGATGATCACCGCGTAGGTGTCCACCGGGATATATGCGGGCAGCGTCAGAGGCTTGCCCGTCTTCAGATCGAACAGCGACCCGTGCCGGGGGCATTCGATCGTGCAATTCTCCTGATCGAGCTCGCCTTCCACGAGCGGTCCATCGTCGTGCGAGCAGCGGTCCTCGATTGCGTAGACGGTGCCGCCGCAGTTGAACACGCCGATCTCCATATCGTCGCTCTCGACGAGGCGCATCCCCCCGGGCGGAAGCTCTGACAACGGACACACTTCGATCACTTGGGCCATCCAGGTAAATCCTAGCGCACCAATAGGATTTGCCCGGCGCGGGAGGCTACGCCGCGCGCAGCGAGCGCGCCGTCTTCCCCGGCCGCCGCTCGGGACGGGAGGCGACCCACTCGGTGGACACCTCGTGGAGCACCTCGACCATCGCATCCGCGCTCGGCGAGCGATACCCCGATGGCAGGCCGACCATGATCGGGCGGGGCGGGGGCGCCGGGTCGAGCCGTCTGATCACGACGTCCTCCCGGACTCCGCGGGCGGCCATGTCCGGGATCAGTGCGACGCCGACACCGGCAGCGACGAACCCGAGCACGGCCGCGTAGTCGTCGTTCTGGAACGCGATCGTCGGCTCGAATCCGGCCTCCATGCACGCTCGCATGAAGAGGCGTGAGTCCGGACACGAAGTTGTCGTACCGAGCATCCACGGCTCACCAGCAAACGAGGCGAGTCCGAGCTGGTCGGCGTCGGCGAGCGAGTGGGCCTTCGGGAGCGCGACGAACATCGGGTCGTCGAACAGGTGCACGAACTCGACACCAACCACCCCCTCCACGAGTCCGAGGGGGTCGTGCGACAAGGCCATGTCGAGCTCGCCGGCGCGCAGCCGCGGCAGCGAGTCGATCGGGTCAGCCATCGCGACGCTCAGCTCGACCGCCGGGTGTCGTTCGCGGAACTTGGCGATCGCGAGCGGCACGATCGAGGACGCCGCCGACGCGAACGACGCGAGCCGTAGCGTGCCGCCGCCCAGGCCGAGCAGCTCATGGAGCTCCGCCTCGGCGTCGTCGAGCCGCGCGAGGATCTGCTCGCCGCGATCGACGAGCAGCCGACCGGCATCCGTGAGCACCGCACCGGACGGCACCCGCCGCACAAGGGTCGCGCCGGTCTCCGCTTCGAGCGTCGCAATCTGCCGCGAGATCGCGGGCTGCGTGTAGCCGAGCGACTCCGCAGCGGCGGAGAACGAGCCGTGCCGCGCGACCTCGCACAGCACCCGTAATCGCCGAGGATCGAGCATTACCGCATGTTATACCCCATCAGCCCAATCCATATTTGAATTTATGGCCGCGGAGAGTGACCCTTCCATCCATGAACACACAGCCAGAGATCACCATCCGCCCGGCGTACGCGGACGACGAGCTTGCCCTGAGGCGGCTCGCCGTACTCGACAGCGCCGATGCCGTGCCACCCGCCCCGCTGCTGCTCGCCGAGCTCGACGGAGAGCTCCGAGTCGCACTGTCGCTCGCCGACGGCTCCGCGATCGCGGACCCGTTCGTACGCACCGCAGGAGCGCTCGAGTTGCTGAGAATCCGCGCCCGCGCCGACGCGGCTACGCAGCCGCGTCGTGCTCGCCGGCGGCGCTTTCGGGCGTTTCGGGCTCCCAGCCCACCTCGTGCCCAAGTGACGCACCCTTGAGCACCTTCAGCGACAGCAGCGCACACTTCATCCGCGTGGCGGAGATGTCGATCCCGAGCAGATCCAGCACGAACGAACGGTCGAGCTTCAGCACCTCCTCGACCTTCATTCCCTTGATCTCGTCGGACGTCATCGAAGCGGACGCCTGCGAGATCGCGCAGCCGTGACCTGAAAACTTGACGTCCTCGATCACGCCGTCACCGTCGACCGCGAGCTGGACCGTGAGCTCGTCACCGCACAGCGGGTTCAGGTCGTGAAACTCGAGGTCGGCGCGCTCTAGCTCGCCCCAGTTATGCGGGTGCTTGTAGTGGTCGAGGATGTTCTCGCGATAGAGCTCGTCCATCTCAATGGAGGGTAGCGGGGCGCCGTTCAGTGGCGGTGGTGGTGCCTGTGGTGATGCGGCCGCGGCTGTGTCACCGTCACGGTTGGCGCGGCGCTCTGATTCTGGCCGGCCCCGGCCGATCCCGACACCCCTCCCCGGCTCGGCGCCGACGCAATGGCGGTCCCGCCGGGCGACATCGTCACGATGGCCGACGGCGGCTTTGCAGGCCCAGCTGGGGCCGCCGGCGCTGGCGAGGTTGGAGCGGACGCTGGTGGCGCTGACGCTGCTCGCGCCGAGCCGGCGCGCGCCGTGGGAGCGGCGCCCGCTGCGCGCCGGACGGGCCGCACGCGATGCGCACGACGCGCCGGGGCGCTACGTGGTGGGGAGCCGGTCGCATTGAACGCGTACTGGCTGACGGCATGCGGCCGCGAGACCCCGCCGGCGACTCGGCCGGCGAGCACGAGCACCGCTACCGCGACCGCCCCCACGGCCACCGCCGTGACGATCAGCCGCGCGCGCGACGCCCGCTCAACGGACACCGTCGCGGCCCGCCACAGGGCTTCCTGCAGCACGGCCGAGGGGGCCTCGACATGCGGGGCCGGCGCCGGATCGACATGCGCAAGGCGCCGCAGCGCGTCGCGATGGCGCTCACGCATGCTCGACTCCATCCCGCAGCAGTCGCGGCGCCGGCGCCCGCTGGCCGTCGAGCCCGTCGAGCCGGCTCGCGAGCCGCCCTCGCGCTCGGTACAGCCGCGCCGATGCCACCGGGCGCGGAATGCCGAGCACGACCGCGATCTGCGCAGTCGTCAGCCCCTCCCAGGCGACGAGCGACAGTAGGTCGCGGTCGCGGTCGCTCAGCGAGCGAAACGCCGCGAGCGCCACGTCGGCGCTGTCGCGGGCGCCGATCGGATCCACTTGGGCGCCGTCGCGGTCGTGGTGGTGGATCAACCGAGCGTGGAGGTTGCCCCGCCGGCGCGCGGCGCGTCGGTAGTTCGAGAGGACGTTGCGCGCGACCGCGTACAGCCACAACAGCGTGTCAGGCTCGGGCGGGATCGAGTCGATGCGTCGGCACGCGACCGCGAACACATCAGTCGCCGCGTCCTCGGCGTCCTCGGCGACGTCCATCCGGCGCCGGAGAAACCGCAGCACCGAGCCGTAGTGCGCATCGAAGCACGACTCGAGCCGGTCGCGATCGCCACCCATACCCAAACTATGTCCGGATGCGACGTCGCATCACAGGCTGGGTTTACCGGACATATCCGGTCAAAGCATCCCGCAACCCAGCTCGAGGAGGAACATGAGACTTCCGAACATGCGCCGGACGGTGATCACGTTCGCGGTCGCGACGGCGTTCGCAGCGCCCGCCGGCGCAAGCGCGATGAGCGCGGCCACGGACCCGTCAACAGGAACCCTGCACGTGATCGGCCATGGGCGCGCATTCGTGCAGCCCGACATGGCGAATGTCGGGATCACCGTCTTTCAAGAGAAGGCGACCCGCGAGCTCGCGCGCAGTCGCGCCGACCTCGTCGCCAAACGGATCATCGCCGGCCTGGAAGGACTCGGGATCAGCCGCCCGGACATCCAGACATCGAGCATCTCGCTTTCACCGAACACGGTCGGGCGCCGCCACCATCGGCGCACCGTGTGGGACGCGGAGATCGATCTGACGATCAACACGGACCAGATCAGCCTCCTGTCCGGGCTGTTCGCGATCGCATCACGCGATGGCGCGAACGGCTTCCAGGGGCCGAACTTCGGATTCTCGAATCCGTCGGCGGGTCTGCCGGAGGCGACGACCGCCGCGATCGACGACGCCCGCAGCCGTGCGAACGCAGCGGCCGCCGCGCTCGGCGAGCAGATAGTCGGCGTCCAGTCGGTCGATCTCGACCCGAACGTCGGCGTCCTACAGCCGCCGCAGGCGCTGTCGTCTCCCGGCGCGAGCGCCGGTCCGGGCACGCCGGCTGTGCCGACACCCGTGCTCCCCGGACTCCAAGAGGTCGACGCGAGCGTCGACATCGTCTACGCGATCGGCTCGCAGTGAGCCAGCGCGCGGGCGCGGGATAATCGGTCGCCTATGGCAAAGATCAACGTCAGCGCCGAGCGGACGATCTCCGCTCCGGCCGCAACCGTGTACGGGTATCTCGCGGACATGCGCGAGCATCACCCGAAGTTCCTGCCGCCGGCGTTTTCCGACTTCACGGTCGAGTCCGGAGGCGTCGGCGCGGGCACCATCACTCGCTTCAAGACGACGGCTGGAGGCCGCACGCGCGAATACCGGATGGAGGTCTCCGAGCCCGAACCAGGGCGGGTGCTCCAGGAGAACGACACAAACTCGAGCCTCGTCACCACGTTCACCGTCACTCCCGAAGGCGACTCGTCGCGCGTACGGATCGAGACGTCGTGGGATGGTGCGGGCGGGATCGGTGGGTTCTTCGAGCGGACGTTCGCGCCACGCGTGATGCGGGGCATCTACGACGACGAGCTCGAGCGGCTCGACGCGTACGCCCTGCGGAACGCGGGCGGCTAACTACAGCCCGAACACGCGCCGGACCTCGTGGAGGCCGGCGATCAACCGGTCGACATCCGACCGCGTGTTGTGCACGGCGAACGACGCGCGGGTCGTCGCGGGAACCCCGAGGCGACGCATCAGCGGCTGGGTGCAGTGGTGGCCCGTACGGACGCACACGCCGCTGCGCCCGAGGATCTCGCCGACGTCGTGTGGATGCACTCCTTCGAGTGCGAACGAGATCAGGGCCCCTCGGTCGGCAGCGCTGCGCGGCCCGTGAATCGATACGCCAGGAACCTCTTCGCTTAGCCGCTGCAACGTCTCATCGACCAGCGACGACTCATGCCCCCTGATGCGCTCGATCCCTAGCGATCGGATCCAGTCGACCGCGGCCCCGAGGCCGATCGCCTCCGCGACCTGTGAGGTGCCCGCCTCGAACTTCCAGGGCAGATCTGTCCACGTTGACTCATTCGCGGCAACGGTGCGGATCATGTGGCCGCCGCCGAGGAACGGAGGCATCGCCTCGAGCAGCTCGCGACGGCCATGGAGGATGCCGATGCCGGTCGGACCGTACGCCTTGTGACCGGTCCAGGCGTAGAAGTCGGAGTCGATCTCGCGCAGGTCGACGGCGATCTGCGGCACCGCCTGCGAGCCGTCGATCAACGTCACCGCGCCGGCGTCGTGCGCGCGCCGGACGATCTCGGCCGCGGGATTGATCGTCCCCAGCACGTTTGAGACGTGGACGAATGCGACGAGCTTCGGAGCGCGCTCCAGCAGCCGGTCGAGCGCCTCCAGATCAAGAGTGCCGTCCTCGAGCACCGGGACGTAGGCGAGCTCGGCCTCGCGATCCTGCGCGAGCAGCTGCCACGGAACGATGTTCGAGTGGTGCTCGGACTCGGTGAGCACGATCAGGTCGCCCCGCTGCACGTTGATCCGGCCCCACGTGTACGCGACCATGTTGATCGACGCGGTGGCGTTCGAGGTGTAGATCGTCTCCTCGGTGGTCGACCCCAACCACGACGCGATCCGCTGCCGGGCGCCCTCGAACAGTTCGGTCGCCTGCACCGCGAGCGGGTACACGCCGCGGTGGACCGACGCGCGCGTCTCGGTGTAGTACCGGGTGATCGCGTCGATCACCGGCTGTGGAGTCTGCGAAGTGGCTGCGCTGTCGAGGTAGACCAGACTCGGGTCTCGCCGCAGGACCGGGAACTCCGCGCTGAGGTCGCGCATTGTTGCCGCGACGGTCACGCCGCGGCTTCGATCTCGTCCGTGATCCAGCCGTAACCCTTCGCCTCGAGCTCGTCGACGAGCTCCGGGCCGCCTTCGCGCACGATCCTGCCCTGGTACATGACATGCACATGGCTCGGCTGCACGAGGTGGAGGATCCGCTGGTAGTGGGTGATGATCAGTACGCCCATGTCCGGCCCGGCGACGGCGTTGACGCCGTTGGCAACGACCCGTAGGGCGTCGATGTCGAGCCCGGAGTCGGTCTCGTCGAGGATCGCCATCTCCGGTCGCTGCAGCGCGAGCTGGAGGATCTCCATGCGCTTCTTCTCGCCGCCCGAGAAACCCTCGTTCAGGTAACGGCTCGAGAATTCCGTCGGGACGTTGGTCAGCTTCATCGCGGCGGTGACCGTCTCGCGGAACTCCTTCAGTGGGATCGGCTCCTCGCCGCGTGACTCGCGGTGCGCGTTCAGCACGGTGCGCAGGTACTTGGTAACGGTGACGCCGGGAACGGAGACCGGATACTGGAACGCCATGAACAGGCCCATGCGGGCGCGCTCGTCGGGGGACGCCTCCGTGATGTCCTCACCCCTGAACACGATCTGGCCATCGGTCACTTCGAGTCCGGGATGGCCCATGACCGCGTTCGCGAGCGTCGACTTGCCGGAGCCATTCGGCCCCATCAGGGCGTGGATCTGCCCCTTGTCGACGGTCAGGTCGAGTCCGCGCAGGATCTGCTTCTCGCCCGCGCGCACGTGGAGGTTACGAATCTCTAGGTCAGCCATATCTTCTTTCTAAGCGGGTACGCGTTCGCCGCGGCGCGAGAACTCGACCAGCTCGGCGAGCGTGGTCGTCTGCAGCGAGCGGATGATCCCGCCCTGCACTCGCGTCCACAAAAGCTTCGTCGCGCAGCCGTGCCCCGCATCGGGTTCGTGCGAGCACAGCACGCGCTCGGTGTGCTCATGGACGAAGCACTCCATCGGCGCGATCGAGCCCTCGAGCGCCTGTACGACTTCGTCCATCGGGATCTCCTCGGCCGGTCGCGCGAGCCAGTAGCCGCCATGCGCACCGCGCGCGCTCATCACGAGCCCCGCCTTACGCAGCCGGGCGACCACCTGCTCCAAGTAGGCGAGCGGCAGCCCCTCTGCGTCGGCAATCGCCTTGAGGCTCGTCGGCTGCTCGGGCGACTGGCGACCCAGCTCGACCATCAGCCGCACCCCGTACTCGGCCTTCGAGGAAAAGATCATCGCGTAAATCCTACCACGGCGGTAGGTTTACCTAGCCGGGTGGCTCCCATACGATGCGCTGTCGCGAAGAAGTCGCTAAGGGACCGGGCAGGATAAGAAACGTGGGCAACAGCGGGGACAGCCGCGTATCCGGGGGGCACCATGCCCTCGCGACGGCGGACGCCGTCGCCCGAATGGCCGCCGCCGCGCGGACGGCGGGACGGTTCGGGATCGACACCGAGTTCATGTCTGAGGGTCGTTACCAGGCGCTGCTGTGCTTGGTGCAGGTCAGCGTCGAGGATCCCGACTCGCCGGCGACGCCGCGGATCGCGCTGATCGACGCGCTCGCAGTCAGCGACGGCGACATCAGACCGCTTGCAGAGCTGCTGGCGGATCCAGCAATCGAAGTGATCCTGCACGCCGGCCGCCAGGACGTCGCGATTCTGCGCCGTGCGTGGAACACCGAGCTCACGAACATCTTCGACACGCAGATCGCCGCGGGCTTTGCCGGCGCCGGAGCGCAGACCGGCTACGGCAACCTGCTCGGCTCGATCCTCGGCCGTCGCGTCGACAAGAGCGCGAGCTTCACGCGCTGGGACGCGCGGCCGTTGACCGACGAGCAGCTCAGCTACGCCTCGGAGGACGTCGCGCATCTGCTCGAGCTCGCCGACGAGCTCCAGCGCCGGCTCACAGCGAGCGGCCGGCTCGAATGGGCGCGCGAGGAGTGCCGCCGGCTCGAGAGCGCCACCGACCAGCGCGACCCGGATACCGCCTGGGAGCGGCTCCCGCGCGTCAATCAGCTCGACCCGCGCACACGAGCGGTCGCGCGAGCACTCGCCGCGTGGCGCGAGCGGACCGCGATGAGCGAGAACCGTCCGGTTGGCTCTGTCGTCGCGGACCCGACGCTGGTAGAGCTGGCCAAGCGACAGCCAAAGACACTCGACGGGCTCGAGCACATCCGCGGCATTCATCCCTCCCAGATCAAACGCCGCGGCCGCGGGATCCTCGCGGCCCTCGAGCAGGGGCGCGATGCTGAGCCGATCCCCCGCGATGCGGCGCACGTCCGCTCTGAACCGGGCGACGCGCCGCTGATCTCCCTTGCCGAGGCGCTGCTCCGCTCCCGGGCACTAGCCGCGGGACTCGCGTACGAGCTGATCGCGTCGCGCGCCGAGCTGGAGCTGATCGTGTCGGCCATCCGCCGCGGCGAGCCCGAACCCGACGTGCGGACGCTGAGCGGATGGCGACGCGAACTCGTCGGCGACGACCTCCGCGATCTGCTCGCCGGGCACCGCTCGCTGTCGGTCGGCGAAGACCTGAAGCTCGACCTCGCTTAGGAGCCGATCTCCAGCATCACCGACATCGCGGCTGCGCGGTCAAAGATCGCGTGGCTGAGTGCGAGCGAGATCGGCTTCGCCCTTGAGATCCAGCCGAGCTCGATGTCCTTCAAATCGCCGTACGCCGTCGCGTACGTCACCCGCAGCTTGTCGCCGGGCGAGATCGCGGCATGCTCGTCGCCGTTGTTCGCGTGCGTCACGGTCCACCCTCGCTGCGTCAACGCCCGCCGTTCCTGCGCGACCAGTGCCCACGAGTTGGCGACGCCCTTGTTGACAACCACCAGCTCGATCGCACAGTACGCGTTCGAGCCGGGATTGCACTGACGAACCTTGGAGAGGACAACGCTCCCCGGCGCCAGCGGCAGCCTGCCAGTCGACGGCGTCCGATCTCCGCCGCCACAGCCGGCCAACGCGACGGCAGCAAGCACCGCCACCACTACTACTCTTCCCGCGGTCATGGGATGGCCAACTAGCGTACCCACGTGACCGTCGGGCGCTACGCATGGGGCGTCGCGGCTCTGCTGATCACCGTCGGCGCCGTCGGGTTGATCGCGGTGCTCCTCCGGCGCCACTGGCTCGCGGATTGGCAAGGCGCACCCGCCCGGCTCGCGGAATCCCTGCTCGGCCTCGCAGCCCTGATAGCGCTAACGGAGACCCTCGGAGCCATCGGCTGGCTCCGCCTAGGACCGATCGTCGGCGCCTGCGGCCTAGCCGCAATTGGGACCCACAGAGCGGTTGGTACCCCACGTCGAGCCCGTACTCGCGTAGCAAGGGCGGGCGCGACGTGGGGTGCCAACCGCCTCACAGCAGCGCTAGCGCTAGCAGCGGGCGCCGTCGTGATCGCGTCCTGGGCGGCCCCAACTGTCGAAAGTTTCGACCACGGGATCCGCGGCTTTGACTCGCTGTGGTACCACCTCCCCTGGGCCGCATCGTTCGCGCAGACCGGGCACATCACGCCGCTGCGGTTCACCGACATCGACTATCTGTCGCAGTTCTATCCGGCGACGTCCGAGCTGATCCACGCGGTCGGGATCGTGCTGCTCGGCCGCGACACGCTTTCGCCGATGCTGAACCTGATCTGGCTCGGGCTGTCGCTGCTCGCGGCGTATTGCATCGGCCGACCGCGGGGGCTGGGCGGGCTGACATTGGTCGGTGCCGCGATCGCGTTCGCGACGCCGGCGTTGGTCAGCTCCCAGGCAGGAAGCGCTGCCAATGACGTCGTCGGCGTGTTCTTCCTGCTGGCGGCGGTGGCGCTGTGGGTCAACGCCGAGGGGAACGGGGCTGCACTCGCGCTCGCAGCCGTGGCTGCCGGGCTGGCGCTCGGCACGAAGCTGAGCCTCGTCGCACCGGTGATCGCGCTGACGGTCGCTGTCCTGATTCTGGATCGCAGGCCGCTCCGCTGGTTGGTGCCGCTCGTGCTGGCGGGCGGCTACTGGTACGTGCGCAACCTGATCGCGGTCGGCAATCCGGTGCCGTGGACCGGGCTTGGCGGCGTGCTCGCCACACCCACGCCGCCGCTCCAGCAGAACACGGGCTTCTCGATCGTCCACTACCTCGGCAACTCGCACGTCTGGACCCACGTGTTCGGGCCCGGCCTGGTCGCCGGACTCGGGCCGTGGTGGCCGCTGGTGCTCGTGCTGATGATCGCGGGCCCGCTGCTGTGCCTGGCCGGGCCCGGAGCGGATCGCACCACGAGGGCGCTCGGCGCAGTCGCGTTCGCGTCCCTGCTCGCGTACCTGGTCACTCCGGAAACGGCGGCCGGCCCGGCGGGTCACCCGCTCGGGTTCGCGTTCAACCTCCGCTACGCCGCCCCGGTGCTGGCGCTGTCGCTGTCGATCGTGCCGCTCGCGCCGCCGCTCGCGCGCCGACCGCCGATCACGGCGGCAGCGCTCGCGATCGTGTTCGTGCTGACCGCGATCAAGCTCCACCTGTGGACCTCCAAGCATCTCGCCGGCGCACTGGTCGTCGCCGCCGCGTGCGCGGCGCTCGCCATCATGCTGGCGCGCCGGCCGCCTCGGCGCGCGGTTCTCGCGGGCGCCGGCGCGCTGCTTGCCGCGCTTGCAGTCGCCGGCTACCCATGGCAGCGCCACTACCTCAACGGCCGGTACGCGTTCCAGCCCGGAATCTCTGCGCTGTCACACGTGTGGGCGCTGTTCCGCGGCGTGCACCATTCCCGCGTCGCGGTCACTGGCACGTTCGGGATGTTCTTCGCGTACCCGATGTACGGGCTCGACGACTCGAACCGGGTGCAGTACATCGCCGCGCGCGGCCCGAACGGTTCGTTCACTCCGCTCACCTCATGCCAAGCATGGCGAGCGGCGGTCGACGCGGGCGGCTACCGGTACGTGGTCACAACCCCTGCCCGCGACCCCTGGCACCCGAAGCCGCTGCGCTACTCGCCCGAGCGCAGCTGGATCGTGTCCGACCCTGCGGCGCGGATCGTGTACGAGCGCCGCGCCTTCGGGCAGTTGATCGACGTGTTCGCGCTCAGCGGACCGCTCGACCCGAGCGGCTGCCCCGCTCCGCCCGCCGCTTGACGCCAGCCAGCATCGCCTGCATCGCCAGCCGGTGACCGCCGCTGCCGATCACCGCGGCCCGGTAGAGGCGGCCGCCGATGCCGGGGAAGGCCGCATGGGTGATGGCGCTGATCACCGTCGAGCCGGTGCCTCCGGGCACAAACCGAAACGCAAGCTCGTACCGGGAGAACATGTGGCGCCCTGTGAGCACGAGTTCGGTGGGACGCTCGCTGCCGGCAACCGAGAACGGCTTACCACCCTCGCAGCCGATCAACCGGGCGTAGAACGACAGTGGACCGCGGTCGCCGGCCCGAGGGATCGAGCCCGCGACCGCATCGAACGCGTCCTCGCCTGGGGCGGCGACCGTCACCGTGTGCGTGTCGACGTAGGGCAGCTCGCTCGGCATGAACCTTTAGTATCAAGCTCAGGCGGGCCGGGGGAGCGATGTCGCTAACCTCCCCGACCGTGTCGACGACCGCCGAACACCTAGCCGATCCCGAGCTGCTCGAGACCGAGTGGGACCTGTCACCGCTCGCGTTCGGCGAAGGCGAGGCTGGCGTTCGGCGGGAACTCGACGAGGCGAGCGCCAGGGCCACTGCGTTCGCTGAGGCGCACGCCGGCAAGGTCGCCGAGCTCGATCAGGCCGGACTCGAGGCGGCAATGCGCGAACTCGCCGAGATCAACGACCTCGTCGGCCGCGCCGGCTCGTACGCGTCGCTGTGGTTCTCGACCGACACCGCCGATCCAGCGCGCGGCGCGCTGCTTGCGCTCGTGCAGGAGCGCGGCACCGAGATCGAGACGAAGCTTCTGTTCTTCGAGCTCGAGTGGGCCGCGCTGGACGACGCCCACGCCGAGGAGCTGATCACAGCGTCGGGTCTCGAGTTCTGCCGCCACTATCTGCGGAGCGCGCGCCGGTATCGGCCACATCTGTTGTCGGAGCCCGAGGAGAAGATCTTCGCCGAGAAGTCGATCTCGAGCAACGCGGCGTGGAGCCGGCTGTTCGGAGAGCTCGTCTCTGCCCTGCGGGTCCAGCTCGGCGACGAGGAGTCGACCCTCGACGTCGCGCTCGCGCGGCTCCAGCATCCCTCGCGTGAGGTGAGGCGAAGCGCCGCTGAAGCTGTCTCGGCGGCGCTCGAGCCCGGGCTGCGCACGCGCGCGTTCATCTACAACACGCTCGTCCAGGACAAGGCGACCGAGGATCGGCTGCGCTCGTATCCGAGCTGGATCGCGAGCCGCAACCTCTCCAACGAGGCCTCCGACGAGTCAGTCGCGGCGCTGATCGAGGCCGTGCGCGCCCGCTACGACGTGCCGCAGCGTTGGTACCGGCTCAAGGCGCAGCTGATCGGCGTCGACAAGCTCGCCGACTATGACCGCGCGGCGCCGGTGCTGTCCGAGGACGTCACGTTCTCCTACGCGCAGGCGCGCGAGCTGGTCGTCGAGACCTACAGCTCGTTCGCCCCCGAGGCGGGCGACATCGCGCGCCAGTTCTTCGACAGCCATTGGATCGACGCACCGGTCCGGCCGCACAAGCGGGGCGGCGCGTTCTGTGCATACACGGTTCCGAGCGTGCACCCGTACGTGCTGCTCAACTTCACCGCACGGCGGCGCGACGTCTTGACGATGGCGCACGAGCTGGGCCACGGTTTGCACGCGGCGCTCGCGCAGCCGCAGGGGGTCTTCCACCAGTCGACACCGCTGACGCTCGCGGAGACCGCGTCGGTGTTCGGAGAGGCGCTCACATTCGGCCGCCTGCTCGACGCCGCCGAGAACGCCGAGTCGCGGCTCGGCCTACTCGCCGAGCGGCTCGACGGCGCGATCGCGACCGTCTTCCGGCAGATCGCGATGAACCGGTTCGAGGACCTCGTCCACACCCGCCGGCGGAGCGAGGGCGAGCTATCGGTCGACCGCATCAACGAGCTGTGGACCGACGCGCAGTCAGAGCTGTTCGGCGACTCCGTCGAGATCACCGACGGCTACCGCACGTGGTGGTCCTACGTGCCGCACTTCATCAACACGCCCGGTTACGTGTACGCGTACGCGTACGGGCAGCTGCTGGCGCTGTCGGTGTACAAGCGCTACCTCGACGAAGGTGAGGCGTTCGTGCCGCGCTACCTGGAGCTGCTCGCGGCCGGCGGCTCACGGAGCCCCGAGGAGCTCGGGCAGCTGGTCGGCATCGACCTCTCCGATCCCGGCTTCTGGGACTCGGGGCTGGCGCTCGTCGAGCAGCAGCTCACGGCTGCCGAAGAGGCAGCGGCGAACCGCTGACGGCGGTCCTCAGGACTCCTTCGGCCAGACCACCGTGATCTTGACTTTGAGGTTCGACGTTGTCTGTTTCTCGGTGCAGGTGTTCGTCACTGTCCCGGGTGGCTCGACACCGGCCGGGATCGCGCAGTCCGCCTCCTCCGGGCCCTTCGTGTGAGAGATGCTGAAGGTTTTGGTGTGCACGAACCGGCCCTTGGTGAGCGGTGGGAGCGACGTCTCCCGGATCAGGCTCGACAGTGACACGAGCCCAGTCGCCCACTTGTCTTCCCAGCCGTAGCAGTTGGACTTGTTCGAGAACCCGGAGTCGGTGCCGGCCTCGAGCTGGGATCCGGTCAAGGTGACGTGGCTGACGTTGAGATCCAGCGGCTTCGGTCCGCAGTCAACATTGTTGGCGGGCAGCGCCGGGTTGTTGGGACACGGCGTGATCATCACGCTGACGTGGTTGGTTGCGGTGCCGCCGACGAGCGAGACGCCGTGGACGCTTCCCGGGACGGTCGGCCACGCCGCGGTGAACGACCACCGGGCATCGAAGTGGAAGTTTGTCTCGGCGTCCTGGGTCGTGGTCGCGGTGAACATGTTGCCGTCACCGCACGGGTTCGTGACGACTAGGTCGCGGTTCTCGGTCGTGGTCCCCTGGCCGATGTAGTCGACCGTGATCTTTGGGATCCGCGTGACAGGCTTGCCGGCCGCGGTGCCGGCATCGAGCGCGATCGACGAGAGCGTCACCGCGCAACTCACTACCAACAGCCCGACGGTCCGGTGCACCGGTCCCCCTCTCGTTCAGCATTGCCCCCGCCGCAAGCATATAGCCGCGCCGTCCAGCGCTCAAGCGCGAGCTTTGCGGGTGCGGGAGCGCTCCTCCTGCTTCTCGACGACGTTGACGATCAGCTTCAGCACCTGTTCGATCCCGGTCGCTTTCGCGTCGCCATGCTCGAACGCCTCGCGCCACTCCTTGACGTGACCCTTGGTCGCGAGCTCGTTGAAGTGCGACCGCGGCACCAACAGCGTGATCTTCGCGTCACGCGCCACCCCCTTCGACACCTTCGGCCCGGGCATCTCAACGCAGTAGTGCTGGACGTCGCCGCGCCCGCGCAGCTCGAGTTGCGCGACGAGCTTCAGTGGTTGGAGCGCGGGCACTTCGTCCAAGAACCGGTTGATCGCGGTCTCGATCAGAGACTTCGTGTCGGCGGGCGTGGTCAGACGGTTGAGTCTAAGGAATCATCCGCCCGGGCTCTCCGCCAGCGCGTGAATCCTCGCGGCCGACTGGCCCACCGCGCTGAGGCTGAGCGTGTGATTCTTGACCGCCCTCATCAGCTCGTCGTACGCCAGCACTGGGCCCGACTCGTCGGTGTACAGCACCATGTCGACTCCCGCCTCGGACGCGCGAATCACCGCTTGCGGTCCGGCAACCTCAGGCGCGCCGAGCGTGTCGCTGATCGTCACCCCACGGAATCCGAGCTTGCCGCGGAGCAGCCCCGTAACGACCGCCGAGGAGAACACCGCCGGTCCACCCGATCCAAGCGCTGGATAGTTCGCGTTCGACACCATCACCAGGCGGGGCTGGCAGCTGCGGTAAGGCTGCAGGTCGCTGAGCAGCGTGCGCGCCGAGGCGCCAACCGTGGTCGCCTGCACGTCCGTGTTCGTCATCGCATCGCCCAACCCCGGGAAGTGCTTGAACGTCGCGTTGACACCCGCGGACTGCAGGCCGATCCCGAACTCGCAGGCTTTCCGAGCCACGTCGGCTGGAGTCGATCCGAACGATCGGGAGCCGATGAAGCTGCCCGGGTGAAGCACGTCCGCCACGGGCGCCAGATCCGTGTTGATCCTGTCGGCACGGAGCGCCTGCGCCGTCATCCATCCTTGCCGTTCAATGTTGCCGGTCATCGTCAGCGGCGCTTGGGCCGGCGGCGCGGTCGCTAGCCGGCGAACCTCACCCCCCTCCTGATCCGTGGCGATTACCAGCGGCGGATGACCGCCGCTCGTGGCCGCGCGTTGCAGCGCCGCGATCGCGCTCGGCAGCTGTGGGCTGATATTGACGCCCATCAGGATCACTCCGCCCACCTCTCCGCGCCGCACCCGCGCAAGTAGCGCCTGCGACGGATACGTCCCGTCCATCCCGGTCATGACCTTGGCCCCGACCTCTCGAGCCAGGGATTGCCCGGCAGACGACGCGGCCGCGATCACTGAGCGGTGATGGCGGACGCGCGGTCGGACAGCCGGTTCGGCAGCCGGCTGTCCTGGGCCTGGACTGCCCGCCACCGGCTCCACCAGCTGCGGCCGAGCGGGAGCCGGCGCGGGTTTCATCGCTCTGACGAGCACCGACTGCTTGCCCGCGCCGGAGTCGGCTACCGCCGACAGTGCCCAGAAGGCGGCGACGGCCGACGCAAACACGACCACGGCGGCCACGCCGCGGCTCAGCCTGCGTACCTCATGCATTGCAGGACGACAGTGTGCCGTTGAGGTTCGCCTCGCTGATCAGCCACTGGGCCTGCACCTTGACCAGCGACCAGTCGCCGGTCCATGTCTTGCACCCCGAGTTGGCGGCTCGCGTGACGAAGTTTGTGATCTGTGCGGTCGCCGTGGTCGCAGAGGTGACCTGAGGCGAGACGGCCAGGGTGAACGAATACAGCGCGTCGCCCTTTTCCGCGTTGATCCACTCGGACTCACTGCCCGCCGAACCTGCCGCGCTGCCGGTCAGATCTGCCCACGCCGCGGCGTAGTCGCCGTTCACCAGATCCTGAAAGTGCGCGTTGAGCATCGTCTCGATCTCCGTCGCATTGCTCACCGTACCGCTCGGAGCGGGAGCTGCGGGAGATGTGGGAACGGCAGCGGGCGGAGCGGCGGTCGTCTTGGTGACTGTCTTCGTCACCGGTGGCGCGACCGGCGCAACACTCGCGGAGGTGGCAAGCGTCTGCGCCGCCGGCTTCGCGACGACGACACTGCGCGAGTTCGACATCGCGACGATCACCGCGACTCCGGCTCCGAGGATCAGCAGCACGAGGAGGCCGATCCCGCTCGCCATCAGCCCACGAGAGCGTGGGGCGTGGCCGCCGGGGGCGATTGGCGGCATCGCCGGCGGCGCGGGTGGCGGTGGATAGCCCGGCTGCGTTACGCCGTAGCCGTAGTAGGCCGCGGGTGGATACGCGGGGGCCGCGGGTGGATACGCGGGTGGGTATCCCGGCGCGTAGCCAGGCCATGGCGGTTGCTGCGGGGGTGCCGGCTGCTCGGACCCGAGCGTTTGAGGCTCGCTGGCGAGCGTCGCCGCTTCGGTCGTGTCCCCCGGCGTCCCGGCTTCCTCGTGGTGTTGCAGGGCCTCGTCCATCGTTCTGCCTCCCGACCTGATTGACCTAGTTGATCCCGACCGCGCGCCCGAACAGCCACAACACGCAGCCGAGTAGCGACCCGAAGGCCCCGAGAAGTGCGACTCCGCGCCAGACCGCACTCGTTTGACCGGCGTTGCTGGCCGGCGTGGCCGGGAACGCCCCTTCGTAGAGCAGCCTGACGCTCCCCGCGTCGGTGCAGTACACGCTCCCACGCTGACCCGCGGCGTCGAACACCAGGGTCACCGACCCGGGGCGGTCGAAGTACTGCTCCTGCGTGGCCATGTCGCGCGTGGTCAGGCGCACCCCGTGGTCTCGTGCCACGTACCAGCCGACGATCTGCTGCGAGCGGTAGTGGCGAACCATCTGTTGGCCCACCCGCGACCAGGCGTCCTCTGTGAGCTTGGCCCGCTCGCCGGGCCGCCGGCAGCGCACTGCCGGGATCACTCCATTGATCCGCGGCAGCCCGTTGCCCTGCGCGCGCCCGACCAGAACGCCGGCCTTCTCGAGATGTGGCTCCGCGTACACCTCGCCGAGCAATGCCGCCATCACCGGCGAAACCCACGGCGCACCGTGGTCCGCGGACGACCGCTGGTCCGATGTGTGCAGCATCAGCAGTAGAAGAAATTCGCCAGACAGGTGCCGGTCTGGATTCCATTCGTGTAGCCGTCGATCTGCCCCTGGGCGTAACCCGACGACTGGCCTGCGGCGTAGCCCGAGGACTGGCCCGCGGCGTATCCGGCGTTCTGGCCGCTGATGTATCCGGCCTTCTGGCCCTGGGCACGGCCCTGCGCGAGCGCAGCCGAGCTGGCTCGCCGGAGCGCGGCGACGGCTTCCGAATGGAGCTCTGCCTGCTGCGCCCGGAGGTCCGTCTGCTCTTGCGCCGCGTCGGTCTGCCTCTGAGCGCTCAGCTTGCTCTGCACCTGGCCGTTGCTCATCCGAGTTCCCTGTCCGAACAGAAAGCCGCCAACCAGGAGCAGGGCGGCGACCACCGCCCCGATCGCTGCCGCCCCCACCCAGAAGCCGGCGCCGCGCGGCGCCCTCGGGGGCGCAGGCGGCATCACCGGAACCGGCTGCATCGCGACGGGAAGGACGGGCGGCCCGTAGGGAACCCCGTGGGGCAGCGTTGGTTGCTCCAGGTACGTTTGGGTGACGCCGGCTGTCCGGCCGTTTCCGTTCGCGCCCGTGTGGGCACCTCCCGCTCCGGCGGCCTGTTCCATCGGCTGAGTCATCGCAGCTCCTCCACGCATACGGAGCTGCCGCACCCCGCGCCGACGATCAGTTCGATCGTCACCCCGGCACGAAGTGGCGGCACTCTCCGAGACCTTTAGTTATCTGCCCCCTCGCTCGACAGATGTACGAGCGAGCTAATGGCCTTATCGGCCAGATATGAGGAAACTTGAGGAGGTTTAGGTCGGAATTTGCGGGTTTCTGGTAAAACCTGCTGCACCGGGGCTAGATCTTGTGCCGCTCGAGCAGCTTGCGCCCGATCACCATTCGCTGGATCTCGGACGTGCCCTCGCCGATCAGCAGCAGCGGCGCGTCGCGGTAGATCCGCTCGATCTCGTACTCCTTCGAGTACCCGTATCCACCGTGGATCCGCAGGCACTCCTCGGCGCAGAAGCGGCCAGCCTCCGAGGCGAACAGCTTCGCCATCCCGGCCTCGATGTCCGACCGCTCGCCCGAGTCCTTCAGCCGGGCGGCACGGTGGGTCAGGAGACGTGCGGCATCGACCTGCGTCGCCATGTCGGCGAGCTTGAACTGGATCGCCTGGTGCTGGGCGATCGGCTTGCCGAAAGTCTTGCGCTCCTGGCTGTACTTGAGCGCGAGCTCCAACGCCCTTTGCGCGAGGCCGACGCCGCGGGCCGCGACGTTGACGCGGCCAAGCTCGAGCGCATCCATCATCTGCGCGAACCCCTTGTTGAGGCCGGCCTCCTCGCCGCCGAGGATCGAGTCGGCGGGTGTCTTGTACCCGTCGAACACGAGCTCTGTCGACTCGACGCCCTTGTAGCCCATCTTCTTGATCTGCGGCGGCACGTTGAAGCCGGCGTACTCGCCGGTGTTCTCGCTGACGCCCGGCTCCTTCTCGGCGATGAAGCAGGTGAGGCCGCGGTGCTTGGGCTCGGCGCTCGGGTCGGTGCGCACCAGCACGAACACGAGCGAGCTGCGCAGGCCGTTCGTGACCCACATCTTCGTGCCGTTGATCTCATACGCGTCGCCGTCTGAAAGCTTCTTGGCGCTCGTCTTGATCGCCGCGACATCGGAGCCGAGCTCCGGCTCGGACAGGCTGAAGGCCGCGCGCATCTCGCCGGTCGCCATCTTCGGCAGGTACTTCTGCTTCTGCTCCTCGGTCCCGAACTTCATCAGCAGGTATGACCCGATGAAGTGCGTGTTGACGATCCCGCTGATGGAGATCCATCCGCGCGACAGCTCCTCGACAATCATCGCGTACGTCGTCAGGTCGAGCCCCATCCCGCCGTACTCCTCGGGGATCGTGACGCCGAACAGCCCCAGCTCCTTCATCTGCTCGACAATCGGCTCGGGGAACTCGTCCTCGTGGTCGTAGTGCTCGGCGTTCGGGAGGATCTGCTCATCCGCGAACTGGTGGACCATCTCGCAGATAGCTTTCTGCTCGTCCGTCTTTTCAGTGGTAGCTAGGGCCATGCGGCCGAGCATACCGTCCGTCCCGCCGACGAGACCGCTCCGCCCCGCCGAGAAGGGTGCTGCGGATTTTCCCCCTCAGAGGGGGGTGATCCACAGCAGCTTCGCGGCTCTGGACCGATGTGGACGTCATCGACCGGCTGATCGCGGCGGTCGCCGTAAAGCAGAACGGAAACATCGCGCGCCGGCAACTGCTGGAGCTGGGCCTCTCGGCCTCGGGAATCGACCACCGGATCGCGCGAGGCGTCCTTCATCGCGTCTTTCCGGGCGTGTACCACGTGGGCACGCCACCGATAACCCCACGTGAGCGCGCCGCGGCTGCCGTTCTCGCTTGCGGGGACAGCGCTCTGAGCCATGCCTCCGGGATGACGCACTGGGGGTTCTGGCATCGCTGGGACCAGCCCTTCGAGGTCACGATCCTCACCGGCAGCAGGAGGCCGCAAGGGATCCGTGTGCACAACGTCCGGACAATCGAGCGTCACGACACCACCGTGCACCACCGGGTCCGCGTGACCAAGCCGGCTCGGACGGTGTTCGACATCGCACCTCGGCTCACCGCGCGGACAATCGCTCGCACAGTGAATAACGCGCTCCACACCCCCTGGCTCACCCGCGGTCACCTGGCCGAGCAACTGCAGCGGCACCCAACCCATCCGGCAGCCAAGCTGTTGCTGCCGTTCATCGTCACCAAGGATGGCCCGACCCGCTCGGACTGGGAACGGGCATTCCCTCCCTTCTGCGACCGCTGGGACCTCCCCGACCCGATCATGGGCTACCGGATCGGCCGTCGGACCGTCGACGCGTTCTGGCCAAGCCAACGGCTCGTCATCGAGCTCGACAGCGTCAAGTACCACCTGAACGAGTTCGCGTTCGCCGATGATCGCGACCGCGATAAAGACCATCTGACGCTCAGACTCCCCACGGTGCGGATCACCTGGGAGGAGATGCACGAGACGCCGGGGACCGAGGCCGCCCGCTTGAAGCGGATCGTCGCGGCGTGGAGCTAAGCGCGCGCCGGAGCTTGCGACTTGGCGGCGTGCTTGAACGGCGTCTCGGGCCGCTCGAGCTGCTCGCCGTCGACCTCGAGGTCAACCTTCTCGTTGTAGAAGCACACGAGACCCGCGATCCGCCCGACCTCGGCGAATGGTTCGGCGTAGTACCACACGAGGTCCTCGCCGCCCTCGACGCCGGCGACCGAGAAGTAGTGCGCCTCGCCCTTGTACGGGCAGCGCGTGATCGTCTCCGACGGCTCCAGCTCGGCGACCATGTCCTCGCGTGGCAGGTACCAGCGCGTCGGCAGGTTCGACTCGAACAGCGCGAGCGCCCGCGTCGTCTCGGCGAGCAGCTGCCCATCGAGCGAAACGCGGATCTGGCTCGCGGAGGAAAGCACGTCGATCCGGTGGTACGGATCACGCGGGTGGACGGAGATCTCCTCGTCCTCCTCGTACCAGTGATCCATCCGGTCGAAGTAGAACGCGATCAGGCCGCGCAGCTTCGCCGGCGCTCCCGGTAGCGGCTCCGGGTAGTACCACGCGCCCGCGTCGACGACGGTGCTGCCGGCGCGGATCGTCCAGTACGACGCGTCGCCCTTCTTCGGGCAGTGGGTGTGGCGGTCGGACGGCTCGAGGAGCTCCGACCGGACGTCCTCCGGCGGGAAGTAATAGATCGGCTGATGGCCCGACTCATGCAGCATGAACGCGCGCCGGCTGTCGGCGATCGTCTCGCCACCGACGACTACGCGCACGCGCTTTGGGCTCGGGTCGAGGTACAGCGCCTTGCCCGGGGCCGGCGGCTCGAAGTTGAATTCGCCGGCGGGATGCTTGCCGAACGGACCGGTGCCGTACATCAAACCCATGCGTCCCAGGCTACCAACCGGTAAGAATGTGCCCTGTGTTCCGTTCCGTCGCTCGGATCGTCGCGCCGATCGCAGTGCTCGCCGCCGTTGCCGGCGCGGTCGCAACCGCGAGCGCCTCGCATCCGCGCACGCGCCGCGGCGGCCGGCTGCAATCCGCAGCTCCACGTGATCGCTCACGGGCAGGGATCTCCGGACGACCTCGCGTGGGATGGCCGCATGCTGCTGAGCAGCGACCTCAAGCGGGGCACCATCGCGGTCATTGCCCACGGCCATGCCACAACGATCGCCTCACATTTCGCGGCGCCTGAAGGGATCGTGCCCGGGCCGGGCGGCTCACTGATCGTGGCGGCTCAGAAGACCAACTCGATCGTCGAGCAGCCGCTGCCGACGGGTCCGCGGCGAACGCTCGCGAAGCTGCCGCTGCCGCACGGCGGCGAAGGCGTCGACGGGATCAACGCCGACGGCGCCGGCGCGATCTTCGTCCCCGACAGCGCGCGCGGACGTCTGTATGTGCTCCAGCTGGCCTCGCGCAAGCTGACGCTGATCGCGAGCGGGATGACGCGCCCCGTCGCCGCGATCCGCTGGGAGCACGCGATCTTCGTCGCCGACGAATACGCCAATGCCGTCTGGCGCATCGGCAACGATGGGCAGCGCACACGCCTCGCCACCGTTCCGGTGCCGGACGATCTTGCGGTCATCAACCACCACCTGATCTCGTCGAGTCTGCTCGGCGGCGTGTGGGAGGTTGCGCCGCACCTGATCAAGCTGACAGACGCGTTCGCGCCCGCCGCGAGCGATCCGCAGGGCATGGTCGCCGACGGCCGCGATGCACTGATCCTTGCCGATCAGTCGCGGAACAAGATCTACCGCCTCTCGAACCTCGCGGGCTGTCTGTAGAGCTCAGCCCGCGACGACGATCCCGAGCCACACGATCGCGAGCGACACCGCGAACAGCGCCGCGTCGAGCACGTGCCACTCGGGGTTGCGCATGTGCGCCCCGATCAAGATCCCGACAAGCACGACCAGCCCGAGCTTGACCTGGAGCGTCGAGTCGCTCCACTTGTGCAGGTGCGAGGCCATCGCCGCGCCGGTGATGACCAGCACGAGTACCGCCGCCAGCGTCCCGATCCCGAACCGGCGCGCGGCCGCCCGCAGCGGCGCGCGGTCGTCAAGCCGGCGGAGAACCGGGACCACCACAGCCGCCAGCATCAGCTGGCCGCCGATGAAGAAAGCCATCGCGATCAGGTGCAGCCACAGGACCCCGTTCCAGAAGTTCAAGCGCCGGATCCTGGCACACTGCCGCCGGCATGAACTTCGCCCGTGACGTCGTCGACAGAGCTCCCGCCGACGGTCGCGCGATCGTCGAGCTCGCGCGCGACGGCGGCCGTCGGGAGTGGACTTTCGGCGAGGTATCGGACGCGAGCGCTCGCCTCGCCGGGACGGCCTGAGCCACGTGCACGGCGTGGGCAAGGGCGATCTCGTGCTGCTTGTAATCGGCAACCGCCCCGAGTGGGTACTGGCGATGGTCGCGTGCTTCAGGATCGGCGCCGTCGCCCTCCCGTGCAACGAGCAGCTGCGGGCCAAGGACCTGCGCTACCGGCTCGACACCGCCAAGCCGAAGCTGATCCTCGCGGACGACCGCAATGCATCGGAGATCGAAGCCGCCGCGCCCGATTGCCCCGTCGAGTACATCCCGTTCACGTACGGCGACGAGCTCGCCCCGGCGGCGGAGCTGGAACCGACCGACCCGTGCCTGATCACGTTCACCTCGGGCACGACCGGCGAGCCGAAGGGGATCGTGCACGGGCAGCGGTACCTTCCGGGACAGCGGCTCCAGTCCGAGCATTGGCTCGACGCGAGGCCCGGTGACCTCGTCTGGTGCACCGCCGCGAGCGGCTGGTCGAAGTCCGCGCGAAACGTGTTCATCGCCCCGTGGATCCGCGGCGCCACCGCGCTGCTGCACGACGCGCGCTTTGACCCGCAGGAGCGGCTCGGAGTCGTCAACGACGAACGGGTCAACGTGCTGTGCATGGCACCGACCGAGTACCGCGTGATCGCCAAGCGCACGACGCTCGTGCCGCTGCCCCACACGCGCTCGCTGGTCGCAGCCGGCGAGGCGTTGAACCCGGAGGTGCTGAGCGCGTTCAAGCAGGCGACGGGCCTCGAGATCCGCGACGGGTACGGCCAGACGGAGACCGGGCAGCTGACCGCGATGCCGTTCGGGCAGCCGGCCCGTCCCGGGTCGATGGGCCGGCCGCTACCCGGCGTCGATCTATCGGTCGACGACGGGGAGCTCGTGCTGCGCGATCCGACCACTGACCCGACCTTCTTCATCCGCTACCTGGAGGCCGACGAGCCGGCGCCAAACGACCAGCCGTGGCGGACCGGCGACCGCGTCCAGCAGGACGAGGACGGTTATCTGTACTTCGAGGGCCGCACGGACGACGTGATCATCTCGGCTGGGTACCGGATCGGTCCGTTCGAGGTCGAGTCGGCGCTGGTCTCACACGAGGCCGTCGCGGAGGCCGCGGTCGTCGCGGCGCCCGACGAGGAGCGCGGAGCGGTCGTCCGCGCGGTCGTCGTGCTGCGCGACGGCTACTCGCCGAGCGATGCGCTCGCCCACACGCTCCAGGATCACGTCAAGGAGCAGACGGCGCCGTACAAGTACCCGCGCGTCGTCGAGTTCGTCGGCGAGCTGCCGAAGACCGCCAGCGGCAAGGTCAGGCGCGCCCTGCTCCGCGATCAGTAGCCGGACCCGCCCGAGGGGCTCGTCGTCGAGCTCGCGGCGCCGCCGCCACCGGCCGCTGCGCCCCCGACCGTGAGCGTCCCCGCCATCCCGAGCTGGGCGTGGTGGTCGATCGGGCAGAACAGGCGATAGCTGCCCGCCTTCGTGAGGCTCACGGTCAGCGTTGCGCTCCCGCCGGGTTGGATCGGTGGCGTCTTGACGACGCCGGGGGGGTCCGCACGGCGAGGGCATGGATGATCTTGCCGTTGTTGTGAGCGGTGATCGCGATCGTCCCCGTGGACGGGACCGAGCGTCTTCGGCGTGATCTTGAACTCGGTCTCGGAGACGCTCAGCGAGCCGCCACCGGTCGAGGCCTTCGACGTGGTACTGGTGCTGGTGCTGCCGGAGGATCCGCACCCGCGAGAGCCCGGCGAGGAACAGCGCGACAACGCAGGCAGATCGACGCATGCGATGAAGATAGACGCCCGAGGCCGCGATTCTTCCCCGCTACGCTCAGATCCGCATGAGCGATTCGAGACCGGCGATCGGCATCTGCACCGCGCTAGAGCGCGCCCGGTGGGGGGCCTGGGACCGGCGCGCCGCGCTGCTCGCGTACGAGTACATCCAGGAGATCCAGCGAGCCGGCGGCCTGGCGGTGATGATCCCGCCCGATCCGCTGCTGATCGAGAACCCGGACGAGATGCTCGACCGGTTGGAGGGCTTCGTGCTCGCCGGCGGATGTGACGTCGATCCGTCGATGTACGGGGCCGAGGCCCACCCGCTGACCCGCGGCACCGTGCCTGAGCGCGACGAGGTCGAGCTGGCGCTGGTGCGCCGCGCCGTCGAGCGCGACATGCCGGTGCTCGGCATCTGCCGCGGGATGCAGGTCCTCAATGTCGCGCTCGGCGGGACCCTCCACCAGCACGTCCCCGACGACGTCGGCCACGAAGAGCACCGCCGCAACCTCGGTACGTTCGACGGCAACGACCACGACGTGATCCTCGCCGCCGGGTCGCTCGCGGCGCTGGCAAGCGGCGAGGAGCGCCACATGACCAAGTCGCACCACCACCAGAGCGTCGCGACGATCGGCGACGGGCTGACGGTGACCGGCCACTCGACGATCGACGAGCTGCCCGAGGCGATCGAGGTGGTCGGCAAGCCGTTCGTGCTCGGCGTGCAGTGGCATCCCGAGGCAGACCAGACGAGCCGGGTGATCAGCTCGCTCGTCGAACAGGCGCGCCGCTACCGCAACGGCAACGGCTCGGCGTAGCCCGCCTCGCGGATCGCCGCGGTCACGGCCTCTGCGTGGTCGGGACCGCGCGTCTCGAGCACCAGTTGGACCGCGGTCTCCCGCACATGGAGGTCGAGCCCTTCGCGAATGTGCGAGACGTCGCGGACGTTCGCGCCCCGCTCGCCGATCAGCGCCAGCAGACGCGCGAGCGAGCCGGGCAGGTCCGGCAGCCGCGCGAGCAGCACGAGCCTGCGCCCCGCCTGGCTCTCGTGGCGGCGGGCGATGTCCGCGAGCAGACCCGCGTCGACGTTGCCGCCCGAGAGGATCACGACGGTCGTGCCGCCCTCCGCGCTCCCTGTCAACCGGCCGCACAGCAGCGCCGCCACCCCGACGGCGCCCGCGCCCTCGACCACGAGCTTCGACCGCTCCATCAGGAACACCATCGCCTCGGCGACCTCGTCCTCCGGAACCGCGATCACCTCGTCGACCCATTCCTGGATCAGCGACAGCGTCAGCTCGCCTGGCCGTTTGACGGCGATCCCGTCCGCGATTGTCAGCGCCGAGTCGACCGCCAGGACGCGGCCCGCGGCAAGCGACGCGGTGAACGGCGCGCAAGCGTCGACCTGGACCCCGATGATCTCAACGTCGGGCTTGACCGATTTGACTGCGATCGCGATCCCGCTCACGAGCCCGCCACCGCCGACCGGGACGACCACTCGAGACATCTCAGGGACCTGTTTGAGCAGCTCGAGCCCGATCCCGCCCTGACCGGCGATCACGTCCGGGTCCTCGAACGGGTGCACGAACGCGAGCCCGGTCTCAGTGGCGCGCTCACGCGCCCGTTGCAGCGCCTCGGTGACCGTGTCGCCGTACAACTCGATCGTCGCGCCAAGCGTCGCAGCCGCGTCGAGCTTCGCGATTGGCGCGGTGGTCGGCATCACCACGTCACAACGGATCCCCCGCGCGCGAGCCGCGTACGCGACCGCCTGAGCATGGTTGCCGGCGCTGCCCGTGATCACCCCCGCGGCGCACTCCTCGCCGAGCGCGGCGATCTTCGACAGCGCCCCTCGCAGCTTGAACGATCCGGTCCGCTGCAGGTTCTCGGCCTTCAGCACGACCGTCGCGCCGACCCTCTCGGTCAGCGTCCGCGAGCTCACGACCGGCGTCTCGCGGATCACCCCCTCGCCCGCCAGCGCAGCGCGGCGAACATCCTCGATCGCCAATCGGTTAGTCAGGGACCGCCACCACGGCTTCGATCTCGACCTTCGCGCCGCGCGGCAGCGCCGCCACGCCAACCGTCACGCGCGCAGGGGGATCAGATTCGAAGAATGAGGCGTACACCTCGTTGATTGACGCGAACGCGCCATGTCGGTTACGTACACCGTAACCCTGACGGCGTCGCCGAGACTCGCGCCGGCCGCTTGGCAGACAGCCGCGAGGTTCTCCAGGCAGCGCCCCGCCTGCTCGGCCGCCGTCGCGCCGACGAGGTCACCGGTCCGCGGGTCGAGCGGGATCTGCCCCGAGCAGAACAGCAGGCCCCCTGAGCGCACGGCGTGCACGTAGGGTCCGATTGCTGCTGGTGCATCGGGGGCGCTGATCGGCTCGCGTTGGTTTGGCACAGTGCTCCTCGGGTCGGGTTCGCCCCGTGAACACTAGGGGTACGCTGGTGATCGTGCCCAATCGCCTCGCAGCGGAGAGCTCGCCGTATCTGCTGCAGCACAGCGACAACCCGGTGCAGTGGTATCCGTGGGGCACCGAGGCGCTCAACCGTGCTCGTGACGAGACCAAGCCGCTGCTCGTCTCGGTCGGCTATTCGGCATGTCATTGGTGCCACGTGATGGCGCACGAGTCGTTCGAGGACCCGGAGACCGCCGCGCTGATGAACGAGCGGTTCGTCTGCATCAAGGTCGACCGCGAGGAGCGGCCCGACATCGACGCGCTGTGCATGGAGGCGTGCCAGGCGCTGACCGGCCACGGTGGGTGGCCGCTGAACGCGTTCCTGACGCCGACGCTCGAGCCGTTCTACGCGGGCACCTACTTCCCGCCCGAGCAACGCCAGGGGCTGCCGAGCTGGCGGATGGTGTTGCTCGCGGTCGCCGACGCGTGGCGTGACCGACGCGACGAGCTCGTCGGCCAGGCGAGCCGGCTCGTCGACGCGATCGGCGCGAGCGCACGGCTCGAGCCGTCTGGAGAACCGATCGACCGCGCCGCGCTCGACCGCTCGGTCGAGAACCTTCGATCGCTGTATGACCCGGTCAATGGCGGGTTCGGCGGCGCGCCGAAATTCCCGCCCGCCTCGGTCATCGAGTTTCTGCTCGCGCGCGGCGAGACCGAGATGTCGGTCGGAACGCTACGCGCGATGGCTCGGGGCGGGATCTACGACCAGATCGGCGGCGGGTTCTCGCGCTACGCGGTCGACGCCACGTGGACGATCCCGCACTTCGAGAAGATGCTGTACGACAACGCGCTGCTCGCGCGGGCGTATCTGCACGGCGCGCAGGTCGCGCGCGATCCGGACTTGGAGCGCATCGCCCGGGAGACGCTCGACTGGGTGCTGCGGGAGATGGTCAGCCGCGCAGGCGGTTTCTACTCCGCGCTCGACGCCGACTCCGAGGGAGTGGAGGGCAAGTACTACGCATGGACGCGCGAGGAGCTCGGTGACGCCGCCGAGCTGTTCGAGCTCGCGCCGTTCGAGCACGGGACGTTCGTGCTGCGGGCGAGCGGCCCCATCCCGTCCGGGGTCCGCGAGCGGCTCTACCGGCTCCGTGAGCAGCGCGTTCGCCCCGGGCTCGACGACAAGGTCCTGACCTCGTGGAACGCCTTGATGATCTCGGCACTCGCCGAGGCGGGCGCCGCGCTGTCCGAGCCCCGTTACGTTGAAGCCGCCGTCCGCGCGGCGGACTTCATCGTCCGGGAGCGCCTGGACTCCGACTGGAGATTGCTGCGCACCGATCGCGTTCACGGCTATCTGGAGGACTACGCGTACCTGCTCGAAGCGCTCATCACCTTGTACGAATCGACGTTCGAGCCGCGCTGGTACCACGAGGCGGTGCGGTGCGCCGAGCAGCTGATCGAGCGATTCTCCGACCCGGAACGCGGCGGTTTCTTTACGACCGCCGCCGACCATGAGCGGCTGCCGGTGCGGCGCAAGGACATCGACGATGCACCGATCCCGTCGGGGAATTCGGCGGCTGCGTTCGGGCTGCTGCGGCTTGGGCTGCTGTCGGGAGAGGCGAGGTACGAGCGGTATGCGCTGAGCGTGCTGCGACTGGTCTACCCGCTCGCCGGCCGCCATCCCCAGGCGTTCGGTCATCTGCTCGCGGCGGCGGACTTCTATCTCGGGCCGGTGCACGAGGTCGCGATCGTCGGCGAGGAGGCCGCTGCGCTCGTTGGGGTCGTGCGCAGTGCATTCCGGCCGCGCATCGTGCTCGCCGGCGGAGCCTCCGACGGCGTGCCGCTGCTCGAGGGGCGTGAGCCGGTCGACGGTCGCGCGGCCGCATACGTGTGCGAGCGGTTCGAGTGCAAGGCGCCGGTGACCGAGCCGGAGGACCTCGCGGCGCTGCTGTGAATCTGCGCGCTTTAGAGGACGGGTAGGTACCGCTCGAGCTCCCAGGGAGTGACCTGTACGCGGTAGTCGTCCCACTCCTGGCGCTTGATCTCGATGTAGCGGTTGAACATGTGCTCGCCGAGCGTGCGCAGCACGAGCTCTGACTGGGCGGTCAACTCGATCGCCTCGCCGAGCGTCTCAGGGAGCTGGTCGATGCCGAGCCGGCGGCGCTCGTCGGGCGACAGGTGGTAGAGGTTCTTCTCCATCGGATCGGGCAGTTCGTACCCGTGCTCGATTCCCTCGAGCCCGGCCTGCAGCAGCGCCGCGAACGTCAGGTACGGATTGCAGGCGGGGTCCGGGCAGCGGATCTCCATCCGCGTCGCCGGCTCCTTGCCAGGGTGGTACAGCGGAACGCGCACGAGCGCAGAGCGGTTGCGCCGCGACCACGCGACGTAGACCGGCGCCTCGTATCCGGGCACGAGCCGCTTGTACGAGTTGACCCACTGGGCGAAGATCGCGCAGATCTCGCGCGCGTGCCGGAGCTGGCCGGCGATGAACGCCTTGCCGACATCGGACAGGAAGTACTCGTCGTCCGCGTCGAAGAACGCGTTCTTCTCACCGCGGAACAGCGACTGGTGCGTGTGCATCCCGGAGCCGTTCTTGCCGAACAGGGGCTTGGGCATAAACGTCGCGTGAAAGCCGTACTTCATCGCGTACTCCTTGACCGTGATCCGGTACGTCATGCAGTCGTCGGCCATCTTCAGCGCGTCCGCGTAGCGCATGTCGATCTCGTGCTGGCTCGGGCCGACCTCGTGGTGGGTGTACTCGGTATGAATCCCAAGCTGCTCGAGCGCGAGCACCGTTTCCCTTCTCAGATCGCTGCCGGCGTCGAGCGTCGTGAGGTCGAAGTAGCCGCCCTCGTCGAGCACTTCGGTCGACTTGCTGTCCTTGAAGTAGAAGTACTCGAGCTCTGGCCCGACGTAGTAGTGGTCAAAGCCCAACTCGCTCGCGCGATCGAGCGCCCTCCTCAAGACGTGCCTCGGGTCGCCTTCGTACGGAGTCTGCTCGGGCGTCTGGATGTCGCAGAACATCCGCGCCGTCCCCTGCTCCTCCGGTCGCCAGGGCAGCACCGCGAAGGTGTTCGGATCGGGCATCGCGATCATGTCCGACTCCTCGATCGGGTTGAAGCCCGTGATCGAGGACCCGTCGAATCCCATTCCGCCCTCAAACGCGTCGGCGAGCTCGGACGAGTTGATCGAGAACGCCTTCAGCTGCCCGAGGATGTCGGTGAACCAGAGCCTGATGAAGCGGATGTCGCGTTCCTGGACGAACGCGATGATCTCCGACTGGGTCTTGGGCAGCTGGGGGGTCATTCGAGCGCGGGAGGTTACCCTTTGCCTCATGAGACGCGCCGTGCCTTGGCTCGCGGCGATCGCGGTGGCGCTGTCGATGGGCGGACCGGCTGCCTGGGCGCGACCCGTCCGTCTCGACTCGGCCGCCGCCTGCGCTCCCGCCGGGTCCCAGACGCTCGATAGCTCCGGCACCTCACGCGTCTACTCGCGCGGCGGGCACGCCTATGCATGCCTCGAGTCGAGCGGCAAGACCTACAGGCTCGGCTCAACGACGTTCTGCATCGGTGGTACTCGCGCGGGGCCGTTCGCGCTCGCAGGCAGCGACGTTGCCTACGGCGCCACGCAGTGCGGCGTCGACAACAGCTCGACCGAGGTGATCGTCAGGAGCCTCTTGACCGGCCAAACACTCCACAACACGGCGGCGACGAACCAGACGCTGGTCGAGCAGCAGGGTGGGCTCCAAGCGCTCGTCCTGAAGGCCGATGGTTCCGTTGCCTGGATCGCGTACGAGCAGTCGCTGGGCAACGGCGGGCGGCTGCGGCAGCTGTTCCGGGACGACAGGAGCGGGCTGAAGCTGCTCGCCTCAGGGCTCGGGGTGCGGTCATCGTCGCTCGCGCTCCACGGATCGCTCCTGCGCTGGCGTGAGAACGGGATCTCCCGCCACGCCACGCTCAGCTAATCGCTCAGACGCCGGCGGAAACCTTAGGGCGGCTGCCGAGCCAGCGGTTCGCCCACCGCTCGAGCTCGGTGAGCGCCGGCTCAAGCTCATGGCCCATCGCCGACAGCTCGTACTCGACCCGCAATGGCGGACCTGAGATCACGGTCCGCTCGACGATTCCGCGCCCCTCGAGCTCCTTCATCCGCTCGGACAGCAGGCGGTCGGAGAGCTCCGGGACGGACTGCGCGATCTCAGAGAACCGCAGCGGCCCGTCCATCAGTACGCGGAGGATCGCTCCCGTCCAGCGACGGCCAACGAGCTCAACCGCCTCGTGGTAGAGCGGACAACAACCCGCGGCCTTCTCCTCGCCGTCCGTGCGTTCCCTGTGACCCCGGGCACACATCTAATTGTGAAGCTTACGCCTCAAACCACACGGAGCGGCAGTTATGCCGCCTGCAGCGCTCGGGATGCCTCGCTCGATCCATCAACGGGGATCTCGCCGGCGACATTGATCATCGCGGTGAACGCCTCGAGCGACACAGCCGCGATCGCTTCGAGGATCTGCTCGTCGTCCCAGCCGGCCTCGCGAGCCTCCTCGTGGAGATGCATCGGCGGACGGCCGACACCCTCGATGAGCGCCTGCAGGTAGCGCATCAGCGCCGCCTCGCGCTCGTCCTTCGAGCTCCACTGCCGCGCCGCGGCGACCTCGTCGAGCGCGAGTCCAGCACCGCGCGCTGCGCGCGAGTGCATCTCGATCCCGGGCTCCGACTGATAGTGCTCCGCGACCGCCAGTGCGATGCGCTCGAGCGTCGCCAGCGTCAGCTTCCCGTGCCGCAGCTCCGAGCGGAATCGAGCGTACGCCCGCAATGCCGCAGGCGAGCCCGCGAGTACCCCAAGGAAGTTCGGTAGCTGGCCTCCCGACGCCAGCGCGCCGCGCAGCACCGGGACCGAACCTTCCGGTGCGGTCAGGTCATCGTGTATCTGAAACCTGCTCATCGCTGTCTTCATAGTGGCCCACCGCTGAGTGTTGGACAGACCAGAACCAGTGGCCCTGGTCCTTTACTTTCGAGACTTGCTTACGGTTCATAAGTGTATCCGGGCGCTCGGATTTGCACAAGCGAAACGTCGGAATCTGACCCGGGATTCCGCATCCTGTAATACATGGCGCCGCGCGCGCGATCGGACTCCACGCCCAGTCGCACGCGAGAGTCCGGAGCGCTCCGATGCTTCCTCTTACCAAGGCGGACAAACGGGCGATCAGCCCGTGCGTCGCCGCTAGTGCAGCGCGCCGGCGACCGCGTGAAGCATGGCGGCGTGCGAGCTCGTGGCGGCGACGAGCACCAACAGGATCCCGAGCAGGACAGCCCACATCGCGATCCGATCGGGGCGCGTGCCGGTGCGCTCGCGCACGGTCCGCGGTGGCCGGCGAGAAGCGGGCCGCGCGACCTGGCCACGGATCGTGATCGTGCGGCGGCCCGGGATGCCGGCGGACGACCCCGGGATATGGTCGCTGCGACGCGGCGCCGGATCGGGAGCGACGGCGGGCTCGGATACGGCACGGCTCAACGGCTCGGGAGCGAGGACCGGCTCGGGTACGACCCGGCTCAACGCCTCGGGCGCGGCTACCGGGTCGAGCGCCAAGGCCGATTCGGGAGCGAACTCTGGATCGACCGTCGCTGCGGGCGCGCTCGTCCCGCCGCTCCGGGCCGCCGGGCCCCGCGACCTCCGCGGCCGTGCGGGCACGATCCAGCTGTCATCGAAGTCTTTGTCCAACAGCCCCGAAACACGCGCTGCTCGCGGCATTTCAACCGTCCTCTTTCTCGGTGCTTGCGGGGTTAGCTGACGGGCTCGCGCCGAAAGAGCGGCGCTACGCGCAGGCGCGCGATTAGCCCCAACAACTTGGGTCCCCCGCTTCCCGTCCGACCGACGGTGCGGGAATTCAGCTGTACGGGTCGGCGATCTTACCAGCGCCCGCGGATGCGACGCGTGCCGCTGGGGCACGGTACGCGAGGACGCGAGGCGGCCTTGCGGCTACTCCTTGCCGGCGACCCTGGCGACGAATTGCGCGACGTCGGCGGCATCCCGCCCCTGGACGATGTTGGGCGGCATCGTGCCCTGGCCCAGGCACGTCTGGTTGCTCCCCGGCCCGTTCGCCGGCGCGTTCTCGACGCAGCCGTTCTGGACCGTCCGCAGGACGAGCCCCTCGGACGGCTGGATCAGATCGAGGTTCGGCCCGACCTTGCCGATGGCGTTGGCCGCCGCCAGCGTGTGGCAAACGCCGCAATGCTCGCCGAACAGCATCCGCCCGGTCTTCTCGCTCTGGGTCAGCTTCAGCCCACCGACCTGCTTGCTCGCGTTCGCATGGTTGCCGACGAGCAGGGCGATCGGCACGCCGACGCCGAACGCGACGTACACGAACGCGATCGCGAGACTCAGCACCAGCCGACTGCCTCGTGTCGGCGAGCGAAGCGCGGCACGCACGCCCCCGACTCCGCCCCGGATCGCGATGAAGAAGACGCCCGCGGCGACGAAGACCCAGAACAGGATGAACAGGAGTACGGCCAGCATGGTGCGGCGGGCACCATATCGTGCGGCGCCGCTCGACGGGGCGCCAACGCGGGGCCGCGGCGACCGTCAGGCGGCGGCGCGGGCGATCGTCTTCGCCCGCTGGCGCTCGGGCGCGATCCGAACCACGTTCCAAGCGAGGCCGACGCGTTCCATCCCCGAGATGATCAGGCCCGAGAGGTCGACCTCCCACCACCTCAGGCCGTGGTACGCCGAACGCGGAAACGCGTGGTGGTTGTGGTGCCAGGACTCGCCCAGCGACAGCAGTGCGAGCCAGCCGACATTGGTCGAGCGGTCCTCGATGTCGAACCGCCGGCTGCCGAAGAAATGGCACACCGAGTTGACCGACCAGGTCACGTGGTGGACGAAGAAGATCCGCACCAGCCCGCCCCACACGTAGCCGCGCAGCGCCCCGCCGAGCGTGAATCCGTGCAGCACGAATCCGGCAAGCGTCGGCACCAGCAGCGAGATCAACACGATCAGCGGGAACCGGCGGCCGATCCGGCGCATCGCCGGATCTTCGTACAGCTCAGGCGCGAAGCGCTTCCAGTCGGCCTGTCCCTGAGTCTCTAGCAGCCATCCGACGTGCGCGTGCCACAGCCCTCGCAGGCCACTTCCATGACCGACATGCGGACTGTGAGGATCGCCCTCGACGTCCGTATGCGCATGGTGCTTGCGGTGGTCCGCCACCCAGTCCATGACCGACCCCTGCACCGACAGCGAGCCAAGTACCGCAAATACCCGCTCGAGCCAGGGATATGTCTGAAAGGCACGGTGGGTCAGCAGCCGGTGGAAACCGACGGTCACCCCGATCGCCGTCAGCAGATACATCACGCCGAGGATCGCGAGGTCGGTGCCGTCGACCCATTTGTTCCAGAGCATCACGATCGCCGCGATTACCCCGAGGAACGGCAGCACGACTCCGGCCAGATTTGTGATCCGCTCGGCGCGAGTCATTGTCATCAAGACTCTCATACCGAACAGCGAATTTCTTGCATCGTTGGTAGTGCGCGCCCTGCGTGAAATTTGTGTGCTATGCACAATTATCGTCGCCTCCCCGCCCCGAAGCTCATCACCGCCGGCGCGACCGCGCGAAAGTCCTCCGCCTCGGTCGCTCCGGCAGCCGCCGCTTCGCGGGCCTGATCGCGACGCTGCTCGGCGAGACCGCGCCGCACCTGTTCGTCGAGCATCGAGAAGTCCTTGATCTCCGCCAGCGGCCGCTCGAGCCTGTCGCCCGCTCGGCTTCCGGCCTCGCCGATTTGGGCGACGCTCGAGAGATCCGGCTGGGCGGCGATCGAGCCGATCTCGTCGACGAGCACATTGATCGCGCCGCCCGCTGCCGGGTGCCGCTCGAGCTTGCCGCGCACGAACATCAGTGGTTCGGTCCTCACGGTCAGCCGATGGCGTTCGTAGATCTGGGGCGGAACGATCAGGTTGATCGTCCCGAACTCGTCCTCGAGCAAAACGAACACGATCCCGTTCGCGGTACCTGGGCGCTGGCGCGCCACCACGAGCCCACCGATCCGCACCCGCGACCCATGCGGTAGACGCCCGAGGTCGACGCTCGTTGCCGCGTCGGCCGGCATTCGCGAGCGGAGCAGCGCGATCGGATGGTCGTGCACAGTCAGTCCCGTGGTCGCGTAATCGGCGAGCATCGAGTCCCACCGCGATAGCTCACGCAGCTTCGGGGGCGCCGGAAGATCGAGTGGCAGTGCGAGCTGGGTGCCACCAGGGACGTTGTGCCCGGTCGTGGCGACGCCGAGCTGCCACAACACGAGCCGCCTTGCGGATCCTGATGCCGGCGGGCGGCCTGTCGCGCCACTGTCAGAGTTTTCCGCGGAACACCTGACATGAGACTGTGACGGGGAAGCAAGCGAGTCACATGCACCTGACCACGCCAGCAGCTCAAGTGACGGAGCACTTGTGCCAGCGCGAGACGCAAGGTCGGAAAGGCTGCGGAACCGCCCACCGGCCTCGCGCGTCCCGACCAGGTCCTTGACCTCCTGCGAGTGAACGCCCCGAACATAGCCGAGGCCGATCCGCACCCGCCCCTCCGAATCGAGCTCGCATTCCGCGGCGCTTTCGTTGACATCCGGCGCGACGATCTCGATTCCCCGCCGCTGCGCCTCGTGGACGAGCGCGTCGGGGGGATAGAAGCCCATCGGCTGCTCGTTGAGCAGCGAGCACAGGAACTCGGGGCCGTAGTGGACCCGGAGCCATGTCGATTGGTACGCGAGCAGCCCGAAAGCTGCCCCATGGGCCTTCGGGAAGCCGAATCCCGAGAACCCCTGGACCATCGCGAACACGCGCTCCGCGGTATCGAGATCGACTCCGTGCAGCTCCTGCGCGCCGGCGACGAACCGCTCGTGGTACGCCTGGATCGCGGCATCCGAGCGCTTACGACTCATCGCGCGGCGCAGTCCTTCGGCCTCTCCCGGCGAGAAGCCGGCGAACGCGACCGCAACCTCAAGCACCTGGTCTTGGAAGATGATCGTCCCCAGTGTCTCCGACAGCACCGGCTCGAGCGATGGGTGCTCGTATGGGACCTGGAAGTCAGGATCGACGCGCATCCGCTGGCGACGTTCGATGTACGGGTTGACCGCGCCCCCTTGGATCGGTCCCGGCCTGACGATCGCAACCTGGATCGTGATGTCCTTCAGCGTCTCCGGACGGGTGCGATACAACGACTGCATCTGGGCGCGGCTCTCGATCTGGAACACGCCGGTCGTGTCCGCTGTCTGGATGCACTCATACGTGGCCGGGTCGTCATAGGGGATCCGGCTCAGGTCGATTCGCTCGTTCCGGGTCCGCGCGATCATCTCCACCGACCGCTCGACAGCAGACAGCATCCCCAGTCCCAGCAGATCGATCTTCAGGAATCCGGCGTCCGAGCAGGAGTCCTTGTCCCACATCACGATCTGGCGGCCCTCCATCGCGGCGGGGACGATCGGGCAGCAGTCGATCAGCGGACGGGTCGCGACGATCATCCCGCCGGAGTGCTGCGAGAGATGACGCGGAAGACCGTGCGCCTCCGCCGCGAGGCGCGCAAGCCACTCCCAGCGACCGCCCGAGCGGCGCCCTCCACCGCCCTTCTCGAACGTGTTCGCGATGTCCTCGCCGACGTTGCGCGCGTCCCAGCCTTCACTTCCGCGCGCGAGCCGTTCGATCTCTCCTGACGGCAATCCGAGCACCTTGCCGAGCTCACGGATCGCGCCGCGTGCACGGTACGTGGGGAATGCGGCGACGAGCGCCGAGCGGTCGTGTCCGTAGCGCTGATGGACGCGTGGGATCAGCACCTCTCGGATGTCGCGCGGGAAGTCGAGGTCGATATCCGGCAGGGCGTTCAGCTCCTCGTTCAGGAAGCGACCGATCAACAGTTCGTTGGCGATCGGGTCGACATGCGACAGCCCTGTCAGGAAGCACACGATCGAGGACACGCTCGAACCTCGACCACGCCCCGGCGGCAGCAGCGCACGCGCGGTGTCCGGTCCACGGACCTCCGCGGCGACCTCGCGAGCCAGCTCGAGCATGTCGTGATGGAGCAGGAAGAAGCCCGGCAAATTGAGCTTGCCGATGATCCGCAGCTCCTCTTCGAGCCGCCCCTTCGCGCGTGCGCGCAGATCGGCCGGCGCGCCCGCATACCGATCATCGAGCCTTGCATCGCACAGCTCGACAAGCTTGCGCATCGCGAGCCCATCCTCCGCGCCCGGATACCGGTAGCCGAGATCGGTGTCGAGCTCGAACCGGAGGCTGTCCGCCAGCAGGCTTGTCTCGGCGACGGCCTCTGGATGCTCGGGGAAGCGGGCAGCCATCTCCTGCGGCGAGGCGAGCACATGGCTGAAGTTCCCGCGCCGCTGTGGTTCGGAGGCATCGAGCGTCGAGTGCAGCCGGATCGCCACGAACGCGTCCTGGAGCAGCGCCCGCGCGCGCGTGTGCGCGTGCACGTTGCCGGTCGCCACGCACGCGATCCCAAGCAGCCGGCCAAGCTCCGACAGCCGCCGGTTGCGAGCGCGGTCGTCGCGCAGGAACGGGCGCTGCAGCTCGATCCGCAGCCGCTCGACTCCGAACGCGCCCCGAAGCCGTCGCAACGTCGGCTCGTCGTGGATCCCGCGCAATGCACAGCCGCTCAGACAGACAAGCCCGTCGTTGTTGTCGAGCACCTCCTGTAACGGAACGTTCGCATGCGATGGGGGACCCCGAGATTCACGTGTGTCCGCGTGCGCGCGCGTGAGGATCCGGCAGAGGCTCGCCCACCCTCGCTCGTCCTGCACGAGCAGCGTCAAATGTCTTCCATCGTCGAGGTCGATCTCCGCGCCGTGGATCGCGCGTAAGCCGAGCGCGCGCGCGGTCACCGCGAACTCCATCGATCCCGACACGGTGTTGTGATCGGTCAGCGCCACCGCGTCGTAGCCGAGGTCGAGCGCCGCCGGTACGAGCTCGTCGGGCAGCGACGCGCCGTCGAGGAACGAGAACGCTGAGTGGCTGTGGAGCTCGACATACATGCCGAACATATGTTCGCATCCTCAGCGGACGGAAATTCCTCTTGACAAATTTATTAGTGGCTACTAATCTTCTGCCTAGTTAGCAGTCACTAAGAACCACTCGGAGGGCTCCAAATGCAAAAGCACAAGGGTTGGACACTGGCAATCGTCTCGATCGGCCTGTTCATGGTCGTGCTCGACAACCTCGTCGTGAACGTGGCGCTCCCGAGCATCCATCGCGACCTCGGCGCCTCGATCCAGGCATTGGAATGGACCGTCAACGGCTACGTGCTCGCGTACGCCGTGTTCCTGCTGACCGGCTCCGCACTCGGCGATCGATTCGGGCGCAAGCGGATGTTCATCGCCGGGATCGCGCTGTTCACGGTCGCCTCCGCGGCCTCCGCGCTCGCCCCCACGAGTGGCGCCCTGATCGCCGCCCGCGCCGCGCAGGGTCTCGGCGCCGCGCTCGTCACACCGCTGACGCTCACATTGATCGCCGAAGCGTTCCCACCCAGCCGCCGCGGTGTCGCGATCGGCGTGTGGTCGGGGATCAGCGGCGTTGCTGTCGCGCTCGGCCCGCTGGTCGGCGGCGCGATGATCCAGGCCGCCAACTGGCACTGGATCTTCTGGATCAACGTGCCGATCGGCGCGGTGCTCGTACCGCTGGCGAGCAGCCGGCTCAGCGAGAGCCACGGCGCGTCGCGGAACCTCGATCTGCGCGGCCTCGCGCTCGGCTCGAGCGGTCTGTTCGGAGTCGTCTTCGGGCTGGTCCGCTCGCAGTCGCTCGGGTGGACGAACTCGCAGGTGCTGATCTCGCTGATCACCGGCGCCGCGCTGCTGGTCGCGTTCATCGCCGCCGAGCTACGGACCGAGCAGCCGATGCTGCCGATGAGCTTCTTCGCCAAGCGGGGCTTCGCGGTTACGAACGTCGTCTCGCTGGCGATGTACTTCGGGATGTTCGGCTCGATCTTCTTCCTGAGCCAGTACCTCCAGGACGTGCTCCACCAGACTCCGTTCCATGCCGGCCTGAAGCTGCTGGTCTGGACCGGCGCGTCGATGATCGTCTCACCGCTCGCCGGCGTCTTCTCGGAGCGGTACGACAGCCGGCTGTTCATGGTCGCCGGACTGAGCCTCCAGGCCGTGGCACTCGGCTGGCTGGCGCTGGGCGCGAGCACGCACCAGGCGTACACGAGCATGATCGCGCCGTTCATCCTCGCCGGCTCGGGCATGGCGCTCGTGTTCGCGCCGTCGGCCAACGCGGTGCTCGCGTCGGTCCGCACCGAGCAGACCGGACAGGCGTCAGGCGCGACCAACGCGATCCGGGAGCTCGGTGGCGTACTCGGGATCGCTGTCTTGGCGACGGTGTTCACGAGCCACGGCGGCTACCGCTCCGCGCAGGCGTTCGTGAGCGGCCTGACGCCGGCGATGTGGGTCGGGGTCGCAGTGCTGGCGACCGGCGCGCTGATCGCGGCGGCACTGCCGTTCGCGACCCGCGCCGCGACCACTGAGGCGCCGGTGAGCCACGAAGCGAACCCCGACCTGGCGGCCAGCGCTCCGCTCGCCGCCTGACGGTCCCCTACGATCGAGCAAGACGATGGCCACCACGCAAGACAAGCCAACCCGCACCCGCGTCCCGGCGTCCGAGCGCCGGGACGCGCTGATCTCGGCGGCGATCCACCACTTCGCCCAGGCCGGCTTTCATGGCACCGCCGTGGATCCGATCGCGCGCGAGGTCGGGGTCGCGCAGCCGTACGTGTTCAGCCTGTTCGGCTCCAAGCGCGAACTGTTCATAGCCGCGGTCGAACGGTGCTTCGAGCTGACGATCGAGATGTTCACGCGTGCCGCCGCCGAGTACGACCCCGAGACCGCGCCGCCTGAGATTTTCGACGTGCTGATGGCAATGGCTGCCTCGTACGTCCGGCGGCTGCAGACCGACCGCGACCTGCTGATGCTCCAGCTGCAGGCGTATGCAGCCTGCAACGACGAGGTCATCCGCGAGCGGGTCCGCGCCGCTCAGGGGCGCCTCGTCAACGTAGCCGCAGAGCTCTCGCACGCCGACCCCGAGCGGCTCGACGAGTTCTTCCGCTACGGCGCTTATCTGAACCAGGCCGCCGCTCTGGGCCAGCTCGAGGTCTCTTCGTGCGCGGAGTGGCTTCAGGACATCGACAGCTGAACGAGATCGCGCTCGGGCTCGATCTGCCAGCGACGTGCCACATCGAGTAGGCGCGGCTCGAGCGCCCACCGGTCTGGCTGCTCCTCGCCCTCGAACCGCGGCGACGCGCCCTTCAGTGCCATGCACCCGGTGTTGTCGCCGAGCGCCCTGATCGTCTCGACATCCTCACCGGACAGCCGCAGCTCAGTCGAAAGCGAAGCCAGCTCGGCGCGCTTGTCCTCGATCGATCGGGCGTGAGGGCCAACCTCCTGGATCAGGGTCGGGGCGACGCACGCGACCGGCTCGTGCGCAAGGTTCCACTGACACGCGAGCTGGATCATCGACAGGCCGCGGCGCTCGGCGATCGGCCGCATCGCCTCCATCCGTTCGCGTCCCGCCTCGATCCATCCAGCGGGCCGGAACCCGCGGTGGTCGCCCTTCGCCATCGGCTGGCCGGGGAGCACGTCGTCGTAGAACAGCCCGCCGTAGTCGACGACGCGGGTGATCACGCGGACGTCGGCGTCGGCCGCCGCAGCGAGGCACAGCTCGCCGGGCCACGGCTCGAGTGGGTTGAGGATGATCATCGCCCAATCGAGCAGCTGACCGAACCGCTCGAGGCAGTCGATCACATCCAGGGTGAAACCGTTCGCCGGCCCGGGCGCGACGCCGATCATGCGCGTCAGACCGGCTTCGCGCAGCGCCGACATGCCGTTCCACACGTCCTCGCTCGTGTACCCGATCCGATCGGGGTTGTGGAGCAGCAGCAGATCGAAGGCGTCGACGCCGCATCGCTCGAGCGACCGCTCAGTAGCCATTCGCAGGTACGACGCGTATTCGTCGGGCCCGCGCAGCCCCGGATCGGTGAAGCGCGGAAACCCCTTCGGTCCGTTGCGCTCGCCGATGTAGAAGTCGTGACCGACGGCACCAACGACACAGAAGCTGTCCCGCGCGACATCGGCCAGCGCCCGGCCGAGCATCGCGTCAGCCTCGCCGGCGCCATACACATCGGCGGTTATGACGGTCCTGATCGAGTCGTCCGGCGTGAACAGCGCGATCAGCCGCTCGTCGTCGAGCGACTCGCCGAAGTGCATGAAACGCCCGCCGCTCCATGTCCCGATCGCGGTGGGCCCTGGGTCGATCGCCATCGGGCTGGAGTCTAGGGCGCGTGCGAACTCGGGCCCGGCTCCGCGACCGTCGCCGACGGCTCGATCGGGGGCCGCGCGTAGTCGGCCATCCGTGCGCGGGCCGAGGCCCAGGCGATGGCGACCGGCTGGCCTGACCGAAGCCGGCGGCGGAAGTGGCGCACGAGGCGAGGCAGGTACAGGACACGGGAGCTGATCGCCGTGCTCAGGGAGAAACGCCCGGCAGAGCGCCGGGTCTTGCCCGCGCGCTGCTTCTCGCCATCGCGCTGGGTCTCATCTGCCCGTCGCGCGCGGGTCGCCTCGGCGGCACGACCCGCACCCGCGGTACGACCCACACCGGCGGCACGCCGCGCCTCTTCCGTACGACGCGCAGCGCGGGCACGGCGCGCCTCTGCCGCACGACGCGCAGCGGCGGCACGACCCGCAGCGGCAGCGCCACGGGCCGCTGCATCGCGGCGTCTGCGCGCCGCCCCAGCCGGGCTCGCTGGGGGCGCGTCGCCGTTCGACGATTGCTCGAGCCGTCGCTCGATCTCACGGAGCTCACGGACCAGACTTCCCGTGAGCGCGCGCGGTAGCGCGGCCTCGCCGTTGATCAGGCCGTTGATTGCCGCACCGAGACGGTCGGGCGCGGTGCTTCGCAGGAGATAGCCGTCGGCGCCGGCGCGGATCGCCTCGCGTAGGTTGTCGCGTTGCGCGGACCCGTAAAGGATCGCGATCTTGGTGTCGGGCAGCTCGGAGTTGATCCGCTTCGCGGCGTCGATGCCACCGCCAGGCATATCGACATCGAGGAGACAGACCGATGGGTGGTGCTCACGAGCCGCCTCGACTGCCTCGTCGGCGTCATTCACCTCGGCGACAACAGAGAAGCCAAGGTGCTCCAGTCCCGCGCGGACCGCCGCGCGAGCACGCCTCTTGTCACCCCCGAGAACCACAGTCACGGGACTCGCGCGGAGCGCGGTCAGTGCCTGTGGCGCGTATTCAACTGTGTCCAGTTTCGGTTCCAAGATCGGGCGATCCCCAATGGCTGACTAAAGCTCACAATCCCTGAGCATTGAAGACTAGCTGTATCGGGTGTCCGGAGTTGTCATAAGCCACTACCAGTGCCTCTACCTCCCAAGCCGTTACCGCTGCCTCCACCACCTCCCCCCGAGCAGGTCACAGAACACGACCTCGTTCCGCCCACATGTTGTGACGATCTCCCAGTAACGCCGGCGCAGCGGCCGCTCCGTCCACCAGCGGTCCTCGATCAGCCACGATTCACGCACCGCGTCGACCAAGCGACCGTCGACCTCGAGCGGCTGACCGTTATCGCTGGCACGGACAGAGATGCGCCGTGGCACCGCGAGCCGCCGCGGGCCGCTCACCGTTCGGTCCTCGACATGCACCGATGCGCAGCGAACCGCCTCTCGCCGCTCATCGCTCTAACCCTTCGAAGGGTGCCAGCACCGCGCGCCTCTCGGGAAAGCGGGAATCGGGATCGACCTCGAGCACGCGCAGCGCCGCATCGGCGCCGGCGACGGTGCGCGCCTGCTGGATCGCCTCTCGCAATCGAGCGGCTCGCGCCTGCGCGGGATCCTCGAGCAACGAACGCTGGTCGCTCGCCGGCGGCCCGAACCGTTCGACCGCAAGACGCAACAACTCGGCCGGTGCCGGGATCAGTGCGAGCTTCGGCACCAGCGCCAACCGCATCCGCACCGAATCGGCGAGCGATTCGCGGAACACGACCTGCTCACGCCACGTCCCGCCCCGCTCGACCAGCACGGCCGACAGAGCGACCGCGCGAAATGTCCGGCCGCGACGCTCGCGGCGCGCGAGCAGCCGATCGATCAACAAGCCCAGCCCGCGCTCGAGCTGACTCCCGGATGTCGCCTCTGGCAGCTCGAGCGTCTCTCGCAGGTACTCGCTCGGCGGACGCGGGCTGAGCGCGCTGTCACCACCTCTCGCCAGCTCATGCGCGAGCAGCCCAGAAGCCCCGAACCGATCTGCGATCGCTGCGGGCTCGAGTGCCGCGAGCTCCCCCAGCGTCGAAACTCCCAGCCGTTCGAGTGCCTCCGGGAGCCCGGCGAGCGCCGGACGCGCCCGCAACAGCGCCACCGGCAGCGGCGCCAGATAAGCACGAGCCTCTCGCCGATGGTTCGCGCCGTTCACAAACCGTCCGAAATTGCCGACGAGCTCAGGCCTTCGTACGCGCGCCTTCGTCGCCGCAGCGACCGCAGCGAACCGGGACGGAGCGACACCCAGCCTGACCGGCGCGCGCAGCACTCGACGCACCGCCATCAGCACCCCGTCGACGCCACCGTGCAGCCGCAGCAAACCGGTCGCTTCGAAGCACACGAGCCCGGGTCGCTCGGGCTCGACCGCAGCCCCGATCGACTCGAGCCGAACGAGCAGCCGCTCCCACTGCTCCGCCGTGCCGGCCGGATCAGGCGGCACCAGCATCATCCGCGGGCAGCGCGCGAGCGCTTCTCCGAGCCGCATTCCCGGATGGACGCCGAACGCCTCGGCCGCGAGTGACACCTCCCCGACCTGCTGAACTCCTCCTGGTTCAGGGGCGAGCGCGGACGGTGTGCGCAGCAGTTCGCCGCGATCGCCGACGGCGATCGTCAGCTCGAAACGGGGGAAGAGGACGCAGACGATCACGCGAACACATGTTCGCACTCGCAGCGGACGGACGCGCCTCAGCCCAGCCGCTCGGAACGGAGCAGCGCGAGCCCCGGTAGCTGCGGGAGCGTCCGCACCTTGACCGCCCCGAACCCAGTTGCGGCGAGCCACTCGGATACCTCGGGGATCGAGTACGTGTCGGCGCCCGAGGTGAGATGGAAGAACAAACCGAGATAGCTGCCGCTGTCAGGCCGCTTGCCCGCTGGTCGGTCGTACAAGTCGAGCACACACAACGGCGCCCCCGGCCGCAGCGCCGCGGCGATCCGTGAGAACAACTCATTCGCGACCTCAGGTGAGAGGTGGTGGACGATGTTGAACGCAAGCGCACCGTCATGGGGGCCCTCGAAATCCGCAGAGAACATGTCGCCCTCGATGTATGAGATGCGCTCTGACATCTCGTTCTCAGCCACGATCTCGCGTCCGATCCGCACACTGCCAGGGAGGTCGACCACGACCGCGCGCAGATCCGAATGCTGCCGGCAAAGCGCCATCGAGTACTCGCCGTGCGCACCCGCGACGTCGAGCAGCGAAGCGGCGTCCGCAGGCAATGCGACGGCTTTCGCGACGGCCGCACTCGAGAGACGCGCGAGCTGATACTGACCGGTTATGTACGACCGCCAGTAGGGATCGTCGGGACCGCGATCGTGCAACTCGATCGAGCGGCCATCGCGGACCAGATCCTCGAGCCCCGCCCACCACTCCCAGTAGTTCTCCGTGTCGGCGAGGAAATCTCCGACGTACGTCGCGGACTCCGGCCGCAGCCACTTCGCGGCACGCGAGTCGAGCGCATAGCGGCCGTCGCCTCCAAGCGACAGCACCCCGAGACACGACAAGCACATCGAGCAGCAGCGCTGTCCCCTGCTCGCGCAGCCCGAGCTTCGACGACACTTCCAGCGCGCTCGCCGGCGCTTGCGCGAGCATCGTCAGCACTCCGGTCCGCTGCGCCACCTGCAACGAGCGTGCGATCGGCATCCCGAACATCGACAGCCCGATCGGTACCGGCACAAGATTCAGCGCGGCGCCGATTCGCTCCGAGTAGCTGTCGTACTTCACCCCCAGACGCACGTGGCGAGCATATACGCCGCCACTGCTGGGGTAGGCTCCATCGCGATGGCCCCGCCCGACCTCACCGGGATCGCAACCGGCGGACTGCGCACGCTGCGGGCCTTCAGCAAGCGGATACCCGGCGCCGGCGGCGTACTCGCGGAGTCGCTGCACAGTGCCGTCGGCGACCGCTTCGTGCTGATCACCGGCGCCAGCAGCGGGATCGGCAAAGCCGCTGCGCTGAAGGTCGGCAAGGCGGGCGGGAATGTGCTGCTGGTGGCGCGCACGAAGGAGAAGCTCGACGAGGTCCAACGCGAGATCGAACTACTCGGAGGCACTGGGTTCGTCCACCCCGCCGACCTATCGGACCCCGATGACATCGACCGCCTCGCGCAAGAGGTCCTCGACGAGCACGGCCGAGTCGACGTCCTGGTCAACAACGCGGGCCGCTCGATTCGCCGCTCGGTCCGCAGCTCATACGACCGCTTCCATGACTACCAGCGGACGATGCAGGTCAACTACTTCGGCGCCGTCAAGCTGATCCTCGACCTGCTCCCGGGGATGCGCGAGCGCCACTCGGGCCACATCATCAACATCTCCTCGATCGGGCTACAGACGAACACTCCTCGGTTCGCGGCGTACCTTGCGTCGAAGGCCGCGCTCGACGCGTTCAGCCGCTCGATCGGCGCCGAGATCATCGGCGATGGTGTGCACATCACGACCGTGTACATGCCGCTGGTGCGGACCCCAATGATCGCGCCAACCAAGATGTACGACCGTTTCCCGGCGCTCACGCCCGATGACGCGGCCGAGCTGATCACCGAAGCAATCCGCAAGCGGCCGAAGCGAGTCGGGACGGCACTGGGCAACCTCGGGCAGCTGACGTACGCGATCGCGCCCGGAGCCCAGGACCTGGTCATGCACGAGGCGATCAAGCTGTTCCCCGAAGGCGGCGACAAACCCAAGCGGGACAGCGCCGAGGAGCGCGCATTCGTCAGGGCCACGCGCGGGGTCCACTGGTAGACCACACAAGGAGCGGGATGAAGCTCGAAGGCATCCACCACATCACCGCGATCACCGCCGATGCCCAGCAGAACGTCGACTTCTACGCGGGGGTGCTGGGACTCCGCCTGGTGAAGAAGTCCGTGAACCAGGACCACACATCGATCTACCACCTGTTCTATGCCGATGAGACCGGCGATCCCGGCTCGGACATCACCTTCTTCGAGTACCCGGGTGCACCCAGAGGCCGCGCCGGCGCCGGCATGGTCCACCGGATCATCTGGCGCGTCAGTGGGCGCGAGGCGCTCGAGTTCTGGGCTCGCCGCCTGGGGGATAACGGCGTTGAGGTGGCCAGAACCGATGACAGCGTGGTGTTCGACGACCCCGAGGGTCTGACGCACGAGCTCCGCCCCACCGATGCACCGGACGACCCGCTGACAGCCAACCACCCGGAGATCCCCGCCGAGTTCGCGATCCAGGGATTCCACGCCGCCCGCGCGTACACCGTCGATCCGGCCCCGAGCGACGGTCTGCTCCAGGACACGCTCGGGTTCAAGCCCGTCGAGCACGGCCCGAGCCAGTCCGCCGCCTACGAGGTCCGCGGCGAGCACCGAGGGGGCTTCTACCTGTACGACCCCGCCCCTGACACGACGCCGCTGCAGGGCGCGGGCTCAGTCCACCACATCGCGTACGCAGCGCAGCCCGAGGAGATCGAGCAGTGGCAGCGCACGGTCGCCGACGCCGGCGCGCGCGCGACCGAGGTGATCGACCGTCACTACTTCCTCAGCGTGTACTTCCGCGAGCCATCGGGCGTGCTGTTCGAGATCGCCACGATCGGACCGGGGTTCACGGTCGACGAACCGCTCGAGCAGCTTGGCGAGAAGCTGTCGCTGACGCCCAAGTACGAGCACCTGCGCGACCAGATCGAGCCGACGCTGACGCCGCTCCACAATCCGCGCGAGCGCTGGTCAAAGGCCTGAGCGTTCTAGATCGAGACGCCGGCGTCGCGCAGCAGACGGCCGACGGATACGCCGTGCAGGTGATCGGCGCGCAGCTCGGCACATAGTCTCGCCAGCATCGGCTGGAGCTGCGAGAGGTTGTTGACCGTGATCTCGATGACCTCGCCGGCGTGCAGCCGGCCGACCGCGACGCTCGCACCGGTGAGCTTCACCTGACCGCCGATCAGACGGCCGCCGTCGCCGTGCGCGACGAGCCACTGACCGACGCTCGGTCCAGTGGACGCGTACAGGAAGTGATGGCGCCGACCCTGAGAACCGAGCACGCGGTGCAATTGATCGCCGGTCTCGATCCAGCGCACCAAGCCGCCGCCGTTGAGCCGCGGGATCGCCTGGTCGCCGCCCGGCAGCGCGGCGACCGAGGGGGTCACGGGGCCCTTGCCGCTGGTCACTGCGAACGACGCGTGGAGCCCGTTCGCGAAGATCGCGTCGGCGGCGGCAGGCAGGTCTGCGAGCCGCGAGTCGATCAGCAACCCGACCTCCGGCCGATCGGTCGCGACGTTCGTCAGCGGATGCATGTGGACGAACGCGGAGACGAGGTCGTACGACGCGCCGGTCGTGAGCGTCCACGCCGCGACCGCGAGCAGCGCGGCCGTCGACGTGACCACGCGCGCGGTGCGCAACCGCCACCGCGGGAGCTGCCGGGCCCGGCGGTCGGCGTTGAGGATCAGCGATGCGGTCGAGGGCCGGCGCGCGAACGAGCTGTCCGGTTCCGGGCGCGACTCGAGCGCCGTTTTGAGCGCAGGACCGAGCTCCTTCTCGTTCCGCGCGACCTGCGCGAGCCCGAAACGGACGAGCGCGGCGTTCGACTCGCGGACGTGACCGTAACCAAAGCCGTAGGAGATCACGGGGCATCCGCGGATCAGCGCCTCGAGCACCGTGAGGCCGGCGCTGGAGTGGATCAGCGCGTCGGACGCCGCGAGCACATCGCCCATCCGATCGGTGAAGCCCATCAGCCGCAGACGTGGCTCGGCGCCGAAGATCCCGGCCACACGCGCGCGCGTCTTGTCGTTGCGGCCGCAGAGGGTCAAAACCAGAGCGTCCGGGACCGCCAGCGCAGCGCGCGTCGCGCCGACCAGGTCGCCGACGCCCCAGCCGCCGCCGGACACCGCGATCACGCGTCCTTCGTTCGGCAGGCCGAGCGCCTTGCGTGCCTCCTCGCGCGAGCGCGCGGCAAGGAATGCGGGCGAGGTCGGCGGCTTCGCCCACCTGACAGAGCCCTCGCCGGCGATCTTCTCGACCTCGGCGGCCGACTCGGGGTGGGTGATGAAGTGCATGTCGATCCCCGGATGCGCCCAGTAGTGGAGCCCGGCGAGGTCGGTGATCGACGAGTAACAGGGAACCTTCAGCCTGCCCTTGCGGCGCAGCTCGCCGAGCACCGCGGTGACGCCCGGATACGTCGAGACGATCAGGTCGGGGTCGTGCGAGCGGATCAGCCGCATCAGCCCGCGGCGGCCGAGTGCGGTCAGCAACCGCCGCGTGGCCCAGCGCGTCGGCGCGAACTTCATGAACAGCCGGTACTGGAAGTCGAACAGCCACGGGACGAACGCGAACATGAATTCCGAGTTCTCGCGCAGCACCTTCGTCAGGATCGGGCCCATCGCGGGCAGCCCGTTGACGATCGACACCTGCGCGTCGGGGTCCTCGTCGTGGATCTCGCGCATCACCGCGCGGGCCGGAAGGTCGTGGCCCTCGCCGATGTCGGCGGAGATGATCAGGACCTTGCGCGGCGGGGCCTCCGCATCGGGCTCCCCTGCCGGGATCACCGCTGCGTCGGACGCGGTCTGCTTCTGCTTTTCGTTCTCGAGCCGCCACTCGATGTACTTCTCGACGCCGACGTTGAACGGCGTCGAGGCGCTCCAGCCGAGCTCGCGCAGCGCCCGCTCCGAGGAGACGACCTTGCCCCCGAAATCCCCAGGCCGCGCCGGCGTGTAGACGATTTCGACGTCGCCCGATCACCTCCTGGACGCGGACGGCGATCTGCTTGATCGTCACGTTCTCGTCGGAGGCGAGGTTGTAGACGCGGTTCGTCGCGACGTCGTCGAGGCCCAGCGCTACGCCGTCGGCGAGGTCCTCCACGTACACGAACCGCCGCGACTGGCCGCCGTCGCCGGCGAGCGTCAGCGGCTCGCCGCGCAGCGCCTTGCCGACGAACGCCGGGATCACGGCCGCCTCGCGCGCGCGTGGCCCGTACGGGATCCCGAATCGCAAGATCGTGTAGTCGATCCCGTACAGCTCCTGATAGGCCTTGCAGTACAGCTCGCCGGCGAGCTTCGTGCTCGTGTACAGGTGCGACGGCGCCGGCAGCAGTGTGTCCTCGTCGACGTCCTCCTCGGCGCAGTCCGAGTAGACCCAGATCGTCGACGCGTACACGATCCGCTTGACGCCGGCGCGGCGGCAGGCTTCGAGCACCGCCGAGGTGCCCCGCGCGTTCACGCGCTCGGCATCCTCGGGCGAGGCGTGGACGTCGTTGACGTCGGCGACCGCGGCCAGGTGGGCGACCGCGTCGCACGAGTGCAGCGCCCGCTCGAGCGCCTCTCGGTCGGTGATCGACCCGAGCACCGTGTCGACCCGCTCGCCGGCGTCGAGATGCCACGGCGAGGGCCGCAGGTCGTAGATCACGGGCTCGTGGCCGCGCGCGCGCAGCTTGTCGACGACGTGCGACCCGATGAAGCCCGATCCGCCTGTGACTAGAACTCGCATTACGGCCGGTAGTACAACGGCGGGCACGAATGGTTGCGCGCCACCCAGTCGGTGTTTGGCAGGTCGAGGTCCGTCCGGCCCATGATTCGGTGGCACGGCTCGTCGTAAACGCGTCCGGTCGACTTCTCGAGCCAGTCGAACACGATGTACTTGTAGAGGCCGGATTCCATCCCGTCGGGCAGCTCGAGATGTGAGGAGAACTGCGGATCGAGGTACTCGCGCGCGACCTTGTTCTTCCAGGCCGCGATCTCTGGCATCCGCTCGACTTGGATCAGTCCCATTGCCGCGGTGAACTCGCTCATCCGGTAGTTGAGCCCGGACACTTCATACGTGGGTTTGCCGTAGTTGCGAAAATCCCGCGCGAATTCCAGCACCTCGGGCCGACGTGACACGAGCACGCCGCCCTCGCCGGTCGACACGGTCTTGGTCGCGTACAACGAATAGACACCTGCGTCACCGTAGGTGCCCGGTCGGCGCCCGTTCCACGACGCCCCATGGGCGTGGGCGCAGTCCTCGATCAGGAAGATCCCGTTGTCCGCGCAGTACGCGGCGATCTGCTCGATCTCGAACGCGATGTGGCCGCCGATGTGGACGACGAATGCGGCCTTCGGCTTGACCCGCTCGGCGACCGCCTCGAAGGACTCGAACGAGACGCACAGGTCGGACCGGTTGCAATCGACGAACTCCACCTGCGCGCCTGCGTGAACCGCGGCCAGCGGCGTCGCCATGAACGTGTTCGACGGGCACAGCACGGTCTCGCCCGCGACCTGCGCAAACGCCAGCGCCGCCAGCGCGCCGCCGGCCCAGCTCGACGTCGCCACGGCCGGGGCTCCGTTCCACTCCTCCCACGCCCCCTCGAAGCGCTTGTTCATCGCGCCCTCGGACCACTGGTTGGAGTCGATCACCTCGTCGATCAGCTCGTGGAACCGTGCACGGTCGCGATCGTCGAAGCCGATCGCGAAGCGTGCGAAGTCAGGGGCAGCGGAAGCGGAAGCTGTAGTCATCTATTCGAGTAGTTGGGCGGCAAAATCGGAGCGCGGGCCCGCGCAGTCCGCCGGCCGGCGGCAGGAACCCCCGCGCCTGGCAAGCCTGTCAGACCGGTAGGACGGTACCGAAACCGCGCGACGAAAGTACTGAAAAGATGCGCGGAAGCGCCGCCACGGTGCGCCGATGCGAGCCGCGCGAGCTGTAGAAATCCGCGTCGTGCAGCAGGATCACGTCGCCGGCGCGGATTTCGCGGGTCGCCCGCGCGGCGATCCGCGCCGGCGTCGTGTACTTGCGCCAATCCTTCCCCCACCGCGACCACAGCAGCGGCGACAAGCCCGCCGCGCGCGCGGCGCGTAGACCCGCTGCGCTGTAGATCCCCAGCGGCGGGCGGTGCCAACGCGGCTCGACCCCGGTGGCGTCCGCAATTACAGCGGCACCCCGCCGAACGTCCGCCGCGACCTCCGACGCCGACAGGCGCAGCTGCACCCGGTGGCGATGGCCATGGACCGCGACCACGTGGCCCGCAGCGACGATCGACGCGGCGAGAGCCGGGCGGCGCTCGACCTGCTCGCCGACGAGGAAGAACATCGCTCGGGCGCGCGCGCGCGCGAGCTCCTCCAGGACGGCCGGGGTGCCGTCGGGGTGCGGGCCATCGTCGAACGTCAGCACCACGCCATCCGCATCCGGCACTCGCAGCGGCACCCCGAGCGAAGCCGCCGCGGCGGGCACTACCGGGGCCAGGGCATGGCGGATCACGGCCGTATGATGAACCGGGCGATGTTCGGACGTAAGCGCAAGCCGCCGCAGGACGCGCTCGGGCTCCCGGTTGACGACGGGTCCGGCCTCTCGGTGCCGCCACCTGCGACGACGGTGACCCTCAGCGCCTCACCCAGCGTGACGCCCCCGATCACAGATGCGACACCCAGCGCCCCAACGGCGCCGGCCCCACAGGTCCCGGTCAACATCAGCGGCGCCGCCGCGCTCGCACAGATCTTCTCGGGCCAGGGCCCCGTTGGCGAGCTGATCGCGCAGATCAAGGCGGACCCCGAGGGCTTTCGCAACCGGATGATCGCCCAGGCGCAAGCCGCGGGGATCTCGACGTTCGTGATGACCCCACCGGGGATGTCGCCGATCGGGCACCCTCCGGGTGCACCCGCGCCGAAGCACGTCGACGTGCTCGACGAGCTGACGAAGGCGGCGGACCTCCACGACAAGGGCGCACTCACCGACGCGGAGTTCGCGACGCTCAAGCACAAGTTGCTCGGGTCGTGAGCGTCGACTGACGCGCATCGGGGCGGATCACGACCAAAACGTGACACATCGCACGGCGCCGCCGCACGGTGGTCGCAAACAGCACGCATAGGTGCACCAGCGACCACGGTCAAAGGCAACGGTGGGCCGTGTCACGTAGTGACGCTTCGCGCCCGCCGGCAGCGGCTCAACCTCAGAGCGCCTCGGCGGGCAGACGGTCAAGTAAATGGGGCCGGGCTTCGCCCGGCTTATTTACCGGCCGCTACCGGCTCGCGGACCGTACCGGCGGGGGTCGCCTCGACGACCCCCGTCGGACCGCCCGCCCGGGGGATGCGGGCGGTGATCGCGAGCACGATGCCGGGCACGATCCCGATCGCGGTCAGCGCCACCGCCCACCAGAAGGTGTGGTTGAAGGCGTGCGCCAGGGGCACCGCGATCCGCTGGCGCACGGCCGGCGGCACCGGCTGGATCGTGCCGCCGCCGATCCCCGGCGCGTGCGGAAGCTGCGCCTTGATCTGCTGCTGGAGCACGACCGCGAGCAGCGCGGTGCCGATCGAACCGCCGACGCGCTGCAGCACGTTCAACGCCGTCGTGGCGCGCGGGATCGCCGGCCGGTCGACGGTCGCGTAGGCGGCGGCCATCGCCGGCATGAAGCAGCAGCCGAGACCGATCCCGCGCGCGACGAGGATCCCGGACGTCGCCCAGTAGGAGGTGTCGGCGCCCCACGCCGTCAACCCGACGCTGCCGAGCGTCATCACGATCATCCCGAACAGGACCACCGGGCCCGCCGCCGATGCGATCGGTCAGCCGACCCGAGATCGGCATCACGAGCGCGGCCCCGATCCCCTGTGGGGCCATCAACAGCCCGGTGTCGAGCGTGGAGGCGCCGCGGTCGACCTGCAGGTACAGCGGGATCACCAGCATCGCGCCGAACAGCGCCCCGCCGACGAGCAGCACCGACACGGCCGCGGCGCCAAACCCGGGCGCGCGGAACAGGCGGAGGTCGAGCAACGGTCGGCCGCGCATCCGCAGCGCGTGGACCACGAACGCGGCGACGAGCAGGACCCCGGCCGCGATCGGCGCCCATGCGCCGACGTACGAGATCCCGCCGTGGGTCGCGATCTCCGAGAGCCCGAACACGATCCCAGCCAACCCCGGGGACAGCAGCGCGACGCCGAGCAAATCCAAACGCTCGCCGCGCTGCGGCTCGACGTGCGGCAGGATCCGCCACGCGAGCACGAGCGCGAGCGCGCCGATCGGAACGTTGACGTAGAAGATCCACCGCCAGGAGAGCCCCTGGAGGATCAGGCCGCCGAGCACCGGGCCGAGGATCGGCCCGAGCAACATCGGCGCGCCGACGACGCTCATCACACGGCCGATCCGCTGCGGGCCCGCGGCCTGCGCGAGGATCGACATCCCGGCGGGCATGATCATCCCGCCGCCGAGACCCTGAAGCACGCGGAACACGATCAGTGAGCCCGCGGACCAGGCGAGCCCGGACAGCACCGAGCCGAGCACGAACAGGGCCACGACCGTGATCCACAGTCGCTTGGCGCCGAACCGCTCGGATGCCCAGCCGGTCATCGGGATCACGACCGCGAGCGCGACCAGGTAGCCGGTCGACACCCACTGGATCGTGTCCAGCGAGCTGTGCAGCTCGCGGCCGAGCGTCGCCAGCGCAACGTTCACGATCGTCGTGTCGAGGATCGACATGATCGCGCCGACGATCACCACCGAGGAAATCAGCAAGATCCCGCGATCGAGCTTGTCCGAGCCGCGCGTCTGTGCCATCTCTGCAATCACCGTAGCGATCGCGCTCCCCCGACGGCTAACGTCACACGCGCGATGCTCGACTTCGACTCCGAGGTGATGGTCAGGCGCAGGCGCTTCGCGAGCGAGGACTCGGGCTGGGCGGTCGTCGAGGCGGTCGACGCCGACGGCGATGAGGTGATCCTCGTCGGCCCGCTGATCCACCTCGAGGAGCGCGAGCGCGTGCATGTGACGGGGACGTGGGTCGAAGACAGCCGCTACGGGATCCAGGTCAAGGTCACGGAGGCGCATCCGCTGCCGCCGAGCGACGCCGCATCGCTGACGATGCTGTTGCTCAAGGTCAAGCACGTTGGCGTGACGCGGGCAGCGAAGCTGCTCGACCGCTATGGCACCGACGGCGTGCTCGAGGCGATCGACGAAGACCCCCGCCAGGCATTCGAGGCGGCCGGTCTGCGGCGTGGCGACCGGCTCAGCGAAGCTGTCCGCTCGTGGGATGAGCTGCGCGTCACGCGCCAGCTCCACCTGCTGCTCGCGCCGCACGGGCTCGCGTACCTCGCCGCGCGGATCCACAACGAGTACGGCGCGAGCGCGCACCGGGTCCTCGCCAAGCGCCCGTACGAGCTGACAAGCGTGTTCGGCGTCGGGTTTCAGCTCGCCGACCGGATCGCGCGCGCTGCGGGGATCGCGCCGGACAGTCCCGCGCGTGCGCGCGCGGGAACGCTGCACCTGCTCGCCGAGGCCGAGCGCGGCGGCAGCACGTGCATGCCGCTCGACCGGCTGCTCGGTGGACTCGCCGAACTGCTCGGCGAGACGGGCGAGCCGGCGCCCGGCGAGCTGTTCGTCGACGAGCTCGTCGACCACGGCGACCTCGCGCGCGACGGTGATTGGGTGTATCGCGCGCCGACGGCAGCGCTCGAGGTCGAGCTCGCCGAGCGGATCGGAGAGCTGCTTCGCGGCGAACCGTCGGGCCGTCTGGCTGCGCCGGACGAGGCAGCAGTCGCCGCAACCGGGCTCGAGCCGAACGAAGCTCAGCTCGCCGGCGTCCACAACGCCTTCGCACACCGGCTGTCGCTCGTCACCGGCGGCCCGGGAACCGGCAAGACCGCGTCGATCAAGGCGATCGCCGGCGTCGCAGTCGGGCAGGGCGCGCGCGTGATCTTGGTCGCGCCGACCGGACGCGCCGCGATCCGGATGACGGAGGCGAGCGGGGTGCGAGCGCGGACCGTGCACTCGGCACTCGGCTGGGTTCCCGGCGAGGGGCCCGAGCACGACGAGGACGACCCGCTCGCTTGCGACCTCTTGATCGTCGACGAGTCCTCGATGGCGAACCTCGAGCTCCTCGTCGTGCTGCTGCGGGCGGTCGGCCCGAACGACGAACGTCGTGCTCGTCGGCGACGCCGACCAGCTCGCGCCGGTCGGCGCCGGCAAGCCGTTCGCCGAGCTCGTCGGCTCCGAGCTGGTACCGACCGCCCGGCTGACGCACATCTTCCGCCAGGCCGCCGGAAGCATGATCGTGCAGGGCGCGCACGCGATCCGCCGCGGCGAGGTTCCTGACTTCAACACCGGCGACGAGCTCAAACGGGACCTGTTCATGATCGAGCGCCCCGGCGCGAGGGCCGCACTCGAGGAAATCGTCGAGCTCGTGTCAGAGCGGCTTCCGGCCCACTACGGCGTCGACCCGGTGTCCGAGATCCAGGTGTTCGCGCCCGTCTATAAGGGCGATCTCGGGATCGACGCGCTCAACCAGGCGCTGCGCGCGGTGCTCAACCCGAGCGGGCAGCCGGTCCGGGGCGGCCGGCTGCGGCTCGGCGACAAGCTGATGATGACCGGCCGGAACCTGCACGAGCTCGGACTGATGAACGGGACGCTGCTGCGGCTGCTCGACGAGACGGACGAGCCCGCGTTGCTGCTGCAGGCCGACAACGAGTCGATCTTCCGGCTACCCGTCGAGGAGGCCGATCGCCTCCAGCTGGCATACGCGTGCTCGGTCCACCGCGGCCAGGGGATCGAGCTCCCGGTCGCCGTGATCGTGGCGCACCAGGCGGCGGGAGCGTTCTTCCTGCGCCGCGAGATGCTGTACACCGCCGTCACGCGCGCGAAGCTCGCGACCGTGATCGTCGGCACCCGCGCCGTCCTCGCCCGCGCCGCGCGGACCCCCGACACCGGGTGGCGCCACAGCCGCCTCGCCGAACGGCTCGCCCGCGTTTAAGCGACGCAGACCTGAAGCTGACGCACGAGCTCGGGCTTCCCGTCACCGGCTGACAAGCCGTCATATAGCCACCTGGGGGCTCGCGAGGCGGGGCCCCATGTGGTAAAACCAGCCTCGAACTGCGGGAAGGTGGAGCCTGTGCCAGTGTCCACTGGTGGTCGGGACCGGATGAAGTTGATCGAGCAGCATCTGCCGCTCGCGCGCCAGCTTGCGCGCCGCTACGTGGGCCGCGGCGAGCCGTACGAGGATCTCGTGCAGGTCGCGAGCCTCGGCTTGATCCACGCCGTCGACCGCTTCGACGCCGATCGCGGATACGCGTTCAGCACGTTCGCTGTACCGACGATCCTCGGCGAGCTGAAGCATTACTTCCGGGATGTGGGCTGGGCGGTGCGGGTGCAGCGCGGCGCCGCCGAGAAGGCGCGGGCGGTGTCGGCCGCAGCGGTGGAGCTGTCCGCCCGGCGACCGACGGTCGAGCAGCTGGCGCAATACCTCGAGTGGCCGCTCGAAGACGTGGTCGAGGGCCTTCAAGCAGCGCAGGCACACGACACCGTGTCGCTCGATGTGACAGCCGGCCGAGCCGATCCGGACCTGGTCGGAGCCGACGACCGAATGACGATCGCCGCGGCCTGTCGGCGGTTGCCGGTGATCGCGCGAAAGGTGCTGTATCTGCGCTTTGCGGAGGACCTGAGCCAATCCGCGGTCGCGAAGCGGATCGGCGTCTCGCAGATGCAGGTTTCCCGGCTGGAACGGACCGCGCTCGGTCAGCTGCGCGAGCTCGCCGCGGCGTAACTTCGCGCTGGCCCTACGGCTGCTCGCGGCTGTGGTCGGCGAACACGACGCGGAGTAGCTCGTACGCATCGACCTCCTCGACTCGCAGCTCGTCAGCGAGCCGTCCGAGGGTGGCAGCAGGCTCGCCGGTGGCCGACTGCGGCAGCCCGGCGCCCGACCCGATGAGGAGCGGCCCGATTGCAAGCTCGAGCCGGCGCGGCGCCGACCGGATCGAGAATCCCACAGGCTCTCCGTCATGACTCTGATTGGCGTATTCGCCGAGCGCGTCGGTGATCATCGTGAGATCCGCGAACCGGTCGACCGTGAAATGGGCGCGCGCTGCCGTCGCCCGAGCGGCGCGACCGAGCACCCGCGCTAGTAGCCCGACCGGCGTCACCGTCGCGACGACCTCGCCCGACAGCTCGATCTCAGCCTTCGTCGGTACCTCACCAAGCCCGCTCAGAGCAGTCTCGGGCACTATGCGGCTCCCGCCGGCGAACGACATCCTGACCGTGGTACCGGAATCGGCCTCCGAGAGGAACTCGGCACGTTCCGCGAGCGCGCTGATCACTGCAAGGCCAACCCCCATTCGGTCGTCCGATTGCGAGAGATGCTTGATCCCGGTGCCGAAATCCTGCACGCATACCTCGACATGCGTGCGGCTGACCGCAAGCTCGACCAGCATCGGCCCGACCTTTTCGGGATAAGCGTGCAGGACGACGTTGTTGCACGCTTCGCTGATCGCGGTCTTGAGATCATCGAGCAGCTCAGGATCGAGCGCAAGCGCCTCCCCGAGTGCGGCCAGCACGCCACGCACGAGTGTCACCGATTCAGGGCGACTTGAGAGCTCGAGCCGAACCGCCGGAGAATCTTGAATAAGAGCGGACGTTTGGTTTTCGCTTTCCCGCCCTCTTGAAGGCTCAAACCCTCGCGCGTCTGGCGATCGCGACGCCAGAATCTACTGCTGACGCGGACGTGCTCGCCCGCGACGGGTCGATCGCGACGGCGAGCGATGCACCTACGGACGAGCGCCGTCGACCGCTCCCGCCTGTTGCTGGGTCATCAGCTCGCCGAGCCGAGCCACTGCGCGACTGAGAATCCGCGATACCTGCATCTGCGAGACGCCGATCTGATCGGCGATCTGGGTCTGAGTCCGGTCGTCGATGAACCGCAAGACCAGTACCCGCCGTTCACGCGCGGTGAGGTTCCGCGCCGCGTTCGCGATGCTGAGCCGGGTCTCGATCGCCTCGAGATCGTGGTCGATCGCGCCGACGGTATCCACCAGCGTCGCTTGCTCGTCGTCGCGCTCACACGGGGCGTCAAGCGAGACCGAGTGCTGCGCGGCGCCCGCCTCTAGTCCGGTGAGCACGTCCTCGACGGCCCACTGGAGGTCCTCGGCGAGCTCCTCGACGGTCGGCCCGGCACCATGCCCTGCGACATAGGCAGAGCGGGCCCGCTCGACCGCGAGCGCCATCTCCTGGGCGCCGCGTGGCACGTGCGCCGCCCACCCCAGGTCGCGGAAGTACCGGCGCAGCTCACCGACGATCGTCGGTACGGCGAAAGAAGAGAACGCCGCTCCGCGGTCCGGGTCGAACCGGTCGACCGCCTTGACCAAGCCGAGGTAGGCGACCTGCATCAGATCGTCGAACGGCTCGCGCGTGCCGGCATACCTGCGCGCGAGCTTCCGCGCGAGCGGCATGAACCTCTCGATCAGCTCATCTCGGTCCTGCTGCGCTTGAGTCCGGCGCCAGCGGCGGAACAACTCATCCGATTCGACCTGTACGGCCGACTCGGTGTGACGCTGCGCCAGGCTCACGGGCGTTGGAGCCACTTGCATCGCCGCGCCGTATGCCCAGCCGGCGACGGACTCAAACATTTTCAGCGTCGGCCGATGAAGCTTTGATGGATGCCTCGGCGTATGCGTTCGCACATGGCGTCCGCCGCACGCGCGAGACGTTCGCGCGGTGGCGCGATCACCCGTGGCCGACCGTCCGCCGCTGGGTGATCGGCAGCCTGATCGCATCACTCGTGCTGCTGGCCGGCGTATGGGTGGTCGCGCTCGCGTCGTACCGGCGCGGGTTCGTCGCGATCGGCCGGCCGCCGTTCTCCAGCGGCGACGCCGGCGACGTGCTCTCGATCCTCGCGAAGAACCTGCTCGTGCTCGCGCTCCATGCGATGGCCTGCGTCGCGGGGTTCATCGCGGGGAGCTCGATCCCGATCCAGGCCGCGCGCAAGCGCGGGATGAGCAGGCGCGCCCACGAGCTCGCGCGCCGGTGCGCGCTGGCCGCGATCGTCGGTGCAACCACGTTCTCGCTGTGCTGGCAGGCGTACCTGCTGGGCCGCACGACCGGCCAAGTCGCGTTCTCGCTCGGGCGCTCCGCCGGGCTGCTGCTGCTCGGCCTGCTGCCTCATGCGCTGCCAGAGCTGATGGCGCTCTTCCTGCCGCTCGCTGCTTGGATCGGCGCGAGTAGGCGGGCCGAGTGGGATCAGCTGCTGGCGGCCGCTGTGGTGAGCGTCGCGATCTCCGTCCCGGTGTTGCTCGTAACCGCGACGTGGGAGGTCTACGCCGCCCCGCATGTGCTGGCGGGACTGCTCGGCTACGGCCTCAGATAGTCGTCTGGAACGCTCGGACGTCGGCTAGTCTCAGACCGGGCATGAAGACCGGGCAGAAGCGGAGCATCAACGAGGCCGGGCACAAGCTCGACTACCGGGAGGAAACGGCTCGCTCCGCACTCAACGACGAGCCCGAGGACGTCCGCCAGCGGTTCGCAGCGCTCGCGGACTCCAACCGGGACGTGATCGCGCAACGCGAGCAAGCCGCGCTCGCGGTCGGCGCGCTGGGGGTCGTGTACGGCGACATCGGTACGAGCCCGCTGTACACCGAGCAGACGATCTTCACCTCGTACAAGGCGACGCACCAGATCGTCCCAGTCAACGTCTACGGGGCCGCCTCGCTGATCTTCTGGGCGCTGATGATCGTCGTCTCGATCAAGTACGCGGGCTTCATCATGCGCGCCCACAACCGCGGCGACGGCGGGATCATGGCGCTGGCGGCGCTGCTCCAGCGGAGCAAGGTCGCGCGCGGCGCGCTGCTCGCGACACTCGGCATCTTCGGCGCCGGCCTGTTCTTCGGCGACGGGATCATCACGCCGGCGATCTCGGTGCTCGGCGCGGTCGCGGGCGTGCAGGTCGCGACCCCGGCGCTTTCTCACCTGATCGTGCCGTTATCGGTCGCGATCCTGATCGGGCTGTTCGTGCTCCAGCGCTTCGGCTCGGGAACGATCGGATGGTTGTTCGGCCCGGTGATGCTGGTCTGGTTCGCCGTGATCGCGCTGCTCGGCCTCGGCCAGGTCGTGCACGACCCGGCGGTGTTCCAGGCGCTATCGCCGAGCTGGGCGGTCCGGTTCATGGCCGACCACGGCGCCTACGGCTACCTGACGCTCGGAGGCGTCGTGCTCGCGGTCACTGGCGCCGAGGCGCTGTACGCCGACCGCGGCCACTTCGGCGCCGCGCCGATCCGGATCGGCTGGTTCTTCGTCGCGCTGCCGGCGCTATTGCTCAACTATCTCGGCCAGGCGGTCTGGATCTTGCACCATGCGCGCGCCGTCCGGAACCCGCGCTTCAACCCGTTCTTCCAGATCGCGCCGCACTGGTCGCTGTGGCCGATGGTGGTGCTCGCGACGGCGGCAACGGTGATCGCCTCTCAGGCCGCGATATCCGGCTCGTTCTCGGTCGCGCGGCAGGCGGTCCAGCTCGGGTTCCTACCGCGGCTGAAGGTCGTCCACACCTCTGTGATGGAGGGGCAGGTCTATGTCCCGATCGTCAACTGGGCGCTGTGCATCGGCGTCGTCGCGCTGACGCTGGTCGTCCGGTCCGCGACCAAACTCGGCGACATCTACGGCGTCGCGGTGACCGGCACGTTCATCCTCAACACGTTGCTGTTCACGGCGGTTGCGCGGCTGCTGTGGCGCACGCCGTGGTGGAAGATCGGTCCGCTGGCGGCGTTGTTCCTGTGCGTCGAAGTGGCGTTCTTCAGCGCCAACATCGCCAAGATCACCCACGGCGCATGGTTCTCGCTCGCGATCGGGGCGCTCATGTCGGTGATCATGATCACCTGGCGGCGCGGGCAGGTGATGGTCACGCGCAACCGGATCGCCCAGGAGGGACCACTCCAGGAGTTCCTCGACGAGCTGCCGGAGATCAAGCCGCCGCTCGTCCGCGTTCCGGGCGTCGCCGTGTTTCTGAACCCGAGTAAGAACACCACTCCGCTGGCGCTCCGCGCCGAGGTCGAGCACACGCACACGCTCCATCGGAAGGTGATCATCGTTTCGCTCGACACGGTCGGCATCCCGCACGTCGAGGGCGGCGAGTGCTTCCGCGTCGAACAGCTCGGACACGGGCTGTACAAGGTCTTTCACGTCAACGCCCGCGTCGGCTACCAGGACAAGGTGCACGTGCCTGAGCTGCTGAGCAACGCGCGCAAGCGGGGCCTGCTGGAGCGCAATCTCGACCTCGAGCACGCCTCGTATTTCGTCTCGCGGATCACGATCACCGACAGCGGCAAGCAGGGCCTCGCTCGATGGCGCAAGGCGCTGTTCATCGCGATGGCACGCAATGCCGCGAGCCCGATCGACCACTTCGGCCTCCCCAGCGACCGGACCGTGATGATGGGGTCTCAGGTGGCGCTGTGATTGCGATTTCTCAACACCGGCCTGAACGTTGCTTCGGTTCACGAACGCCGGGGTACCCTCACGTCTAAGGGCCCGATGACGGCAACACTGCTACGGGACACGTATGAGGCAGCGCCCCAGTCGGTGCGGGCTGCCCGCCAGGCAATCGTCGCCTTTGCGGCCATGGCCGGGTTCGAGGGTGCCCGTCTCGCGGACATCTGGCTGGCGGCGTCAGAGGCGCTGACGAACGTCGTCACGCACGCCTACGGCGATCAGGCGGGCACGATCGAGGTCGAGGCCGCGATCGCCGGCGGGGAGCTGTGCCTCCTGATCGCCGACGACGGCCGTGGGCTGCACCCGCACCCATCCGGGACTGGGCTCGGTCTCGGCCTGATGCTGATCGTCGCGGTCTGCGACGAGGCCGCGATCGCGAAGCGTTCCGGCGGCGGTACCGAGGTCTCGATGCGCTTCAGGATTGACGCCGGGCCGGAGCGGTCACGCGACCGCGCTCAATCGCGCGGGTCCATCCGCTCCGCGACCGCGCCTGCGACGTCCAGCTTCTCCACGACCGAGTAGCCAGGGGTCTTCTCGATCACTATCTCGACCTCCGCGACCTCGTGTCCGTGCGCGATCGCGAAGTGCCGGCCGTTCTCCCGGATCCGCTCGTATTGGCGGACCGACAGCTCGAGCATCTGATCGCACCCAAGTCGTGCGCACTCGCAGCGGAACGCGCCCGCCTTGTCCTCCTCACCTGGCCACTGGCCGCGCTCGATCGCCTCGTTGACCTGGCGGCACATCGCCTGATTGGCCGCGAGCCTCCGCTGGATGTCGTCGTCCATCTCCGGATCCTCCCATAGATCAGCTCTCGCGGAGGTAGGCAAGCACGGCGAGCACACGGCGGTGGTCATCGTCCGTTGCAGGAAGCTCGAGCTTTCCGAAGATGTTCGAGACGTGCTTCTCGACGGCGCCGAGCGTGACCACGAGCTCGCGCGCGATTGCGGCGTTGCTACGGCCCTGGGCGATCAGCTCGAGCGTCTCGCGCTCGCGCGGCGTGAGCGAGTCGAGCCTGTCGCCGTCGCGCGGCGTCTTGCGCGTCTGTACCAGCGACGCGACCACCTCGCGGTCGAGAGCCGTGCCACCTTGGGCGACGCGGTGAACGGCGTCGAGGAACGTGCGGACCTCGGCGACCCGTTCCTTCAGCAGATAGCCGACCCCGCTGTCGCCGGTCGCGAGCAGCTCGCCGGTGTAGACGGGCTCGACGTACTGCGAGAGGATCAAGATCCCGAGCTCAGGGTGGCGGCTTCGCGTCTCGATCGCGGCCCGGATCCCCTCGTCGGTGAATGTCGGCGGCAGCCGCACGTCGACGATCGCCAGGTCCGGCTTGTGGCCGGCGACGATCCGGTGCAGCCCTGCCGCGTCATCGGCCTGGGCGACGACATCGATCCCGTGCTCTGAGAGCAGCGCTGCGATCCCCTCGCGCAGGAGCGCCTGGTCCTCGACGATCACTACACGCATGGGAGGGTCGCGCGTATATGAGTCCCCGCGCCGGCCTCGCTTCTCACCGTGAGCTGGCCGTCGAGCGCCTCGACCCGCTGGCGCAGCCCGGTCAGTCCGCCGCCGCCTGGGTCAGCGCCGCCGGGCCCGTCGTCGGTGATCGCGACCTCTAGGTCTGCCGGGGCCTGGGTCAGTTCGATCTGGACCGACGCGCCGGGAGCGTGCTTGACCGCGTTCGTAAGCGCCTCGGCGACAACAAAGTACGCCGCAGTCTCGACGACGGGCGGCGGTCGGCGGGGGACGCGCGCCGTCACCGTCGCAGTTACCGGCGAGCGCTCGGCGAGCGCCTGCACGGCGGCTGCGAGGCCTCGATCGGCGAGCACCGGGGGGGCGATCCCGCGCGCGAGGTCGCGGAGCTCACGGATCGCGGCGGTCGCCTCCTCGCGCGCGCGTCTGACCAGGCCGGCCGCCTCGGGCTCGGCGGCGAGCCGCTCCTCGGCGCGGCCGAGCTGGATGCTGAGCGCGACCAGCCGTGCTTGGGCGCCATCATGGAGATCGCGCTCGATCCGGCGCAGCTCGGCCGCCTGCACGTCGAGCGCGCCGCGGCGAGTGCGGGTCAGCTCGTCGACCCTGCTCGCCAGCTCTTGATGAGCGGGGGAGCGCAGGCGAGCGTGGAGGATGTACGCGGCGGTGAGCCCGAGCATCGGGAACACAGGCCAGAAGAAACCGGCCCCGGAGAGGATCCAGATGACCGGCTCGATCCCGCCGCTGATCAGCGACAGCTCCCGGTGGATCGCCAGTTGCCGCGGGGCCCCGCGCGGGTACGCCCACGCGCGCTGGAGACGGACGATCAGGATCGGCGGGATTGCGAGGCCGAACCACACCCACATCGGCCAGAAGTACCCGGCGCCCGTCGAGCCCCAGATCACGGTGACGATGAAAGCGCACAGCGCCGACACGGTCAGAAGACCGGCCAGCGCTGTGCCACGGGTCCGAGGGACCTCAGTCACTGTTCAAAACCACGATCGTCGACGGATGATGCTCGCTTTGCCGCGCTCCGGGGTCGCGGCGGCGGGCTCCGCCCGCGGGACGCGGATCCCGCGCTTGTCGCCGAGCAGCGTCAGCGCGGCGGGAAGCGCGACGCCCCGGACGATCGTCGCGTCGAGCGCGATCGCGGCCGCGAGTCCGACCCCGAGCTGCTTGAACTCGAGCAGCCGCAGCAGCGCGAAGATCGCGAACACGCCGACCATCACCACCGCCGCGCTCGTGACCGTAGACCCGGTGTTGGTCAGGGCGTCCTGTGCGGCCGTCCTCGCGTCGGCCCCCTTCAGCCTCCCCTCTCGCACCCGCTCGAGCATCAGCACGGTGTAGTCCATCGACAGCCCGAACAGGACCACGAATGCGAATAGTGGCAGCCAGCTGACGATCGCGCCGTCCGAGGTAAAGCCGAGCAGCGACTGCGCCCAATGGTGCTGGAAGATCGCGACCAGCACGCCGAACGCCGCGCCGACCGACAGCAGGTTCAGCCCGATCACGCTCGCCGCCAGGGCGGGCGAGCGGAACGCGCCGAGCAGCAATGCGAACGCGAGCACGAGCACGAAGCCGATGACGAGCGGCGTGACCGTCGACATCTGGGTGCTGAAATCGACGTTGAACGCCGCGTCACCCGTGATCTGTGCGCGCGCACCCGGTCCGATCCGAGCGGCCCGCGGGTCAACGTGTTGGCGCAGCGCGTCGATCGTCGCCGCGGCTGCGTCGTAGCCCCGGTTTGGCATCGGGACGGCAAGCACCGCCGTGCGTCCGTCACTCGCAACCTTCAGCGATACCGGGCCGCTGCCGCGCGTGGTGGCGATCGCGTTGTTGCCGAGGGTTCGGAGCGCGCTCCTCGCTGTTGCGATGTTCAGGTGGTGGCCGGTCACGACGAGGTCGGCGGTCGCCGGCGCGCCCGGGAACAGCCGCTCGATCGTGTGTTCGGCGATCAGCACGGGCGTGCCCTTGGGCAGGTCGTTGTCGCCGGGGTTGGCGGTGTGAATCGAGAGCACCGGCACTGCCAGCGCGCCGAGCGCGCACATCGAGCTGATCAGTGCCGCGCGCGGGTGGCCGGTGACGGCCTTTGCGAGCGTTGACCATGCGCGGTGGCGACGGGCAGCGTTCGCGGTTGTGCGCTGCCTGCGCCGGCGAGCCCCGCGGATGCCGCTGGCCGCGCGACCGAAGATCCGGCCCTTGTCGATCCGGTCGCCGAGCAGCGTCAGCGTCGCGGGCAACACGGTCACCGACCCGATCACCGCGATCGCGACCACTACGATCGCGCCGAGCGCCATCGAGGTGAACACGCCGAGGCCCGTGAACAGCAGCCCGGCAAGCGCGATCATCACGGTCAGGCCGGCGATCACGATCGCCCGGCCGACGGTGGCAGCGACCACGTCGAGCGCCTGTCCCGGGCGCCGTCCGAGGCGCCGCTCCTCGCGCTCGCGGCGAATGTAGAACAGCGAATAGTCGACGCCGACGGCGAGGCCGATCAGGACGACCACGGGCGCCGTCGAGTTCCCGTCCGGCACGATCTGCGAGATCAGCCCGACCGCGCCGAGCGTTGCGGCGACCGACGTGATCCCCAGCAGCAGCGGCACCGATGCGGCAACGAGTGCGCCGAACGCGAGGATCAGGATCAGTAGCGTGACCGGTAGCGAGTACAGCTCGGCGCGCTGGAGATCCTGGTTGACGGTGTTCGTGATCGCGTGATCGATCGATCCCCCACCGGCCTCGACGATCTCCGTGCCAGGATGGCGCTTCGCGACCGCAGCGACCGCGTGCTCGACGGGCGCGACGTGCTTGTCGGCCTTCGACGGATCGCCGCGCAGCGCGACCTGCACCAGCATCGTGCGGCCGCCGTCACGGGAGAGTGTGTGCGTGGATTGGACCTGCGGGAGCTTTGTCGTGGCGCGAGCGACTGCGGCGGCGGCGCTGGCAGCCGCGGCGTGGTCTGCGGAGCGGACGAGCACGCTCTCGACCGCTGGGGGAAGCAGGTGCGCCGAGGACAGACGCTGGTACGCCGTCGCCGATTCGCCGGTCCCCGAGGCCGAGGTGCTGAGGCTCTTTGTGCCGACGAGCGCCCCGCCGGCGACGAGCGCCACGATCATTGCGAGCCAGAGGGCGATCGTGAGCTTCGGCCGGCGCGAGCTGGCCCGCGCGGTACGCGTCACAACGCGCGAAACGATGCTGTGTTTGAGTGAATTGGACATGGCCCGCACGCTGACGTGCGGCGGCGGCCATGTCGTTGGGGCGCAGTGGCGTCTTTGGTGGGGTTAGCCCTAGTCTTGGAGGCTGGCGTGCGGCCTGTTTCGTTTCAGCCACGACGTCGCGAACGACAGCCTCGAGTGGGGGGCGCTCGCCGGCGGGAATGAGACGTTGAGCACGAGGCCGCCGCCCGGCCGCGAGCGCGCGCTCAGCTCGGCGCCGTGCGCAGTGGCGATCGCCTGGACGATCGACAGTCCGAGTCCGTGGCCGCCATCGTGGTGCGTGCGCGCGCTGCTCAAACGCTCGAACGGTCCAAACAGGCGCGTGATCTCCTCCGGCGGGATGTCGGGGCCACTGTTCGCGACGGACACGTGTGCGTGCCGGTCACGGGTCCCGGTGGTGACCTCGATGTGCCCGCCGCGGGTGTTGTGGCGGATCGCGTTGTCGATCAGGTTCGTGATCAGGCGCTCGAGCAGTCGTGGATCGCCGGCCGTAGCGGCTGGTTCGAGCGTTGCGCGGACGTCTAGCTCGAGGCTGTCGGCCTCGGAGCGCTGCGCATGCAGGGCCCGGGTTGCCAGTGCCGCCAGGTCGAGCCGCTCGCGTCGCTCGAGCCCGGCCTGACCCCGTGTGAGCGCGAGCAATGCATCGATCAACTGCTCGAGATGCTGTTCGGACGCGAGCACACGCTCGTGGGCTCTCCGCAACGAGCCGGGGGCGGCATCGGGGTTGGCGAGCGCGACCTCGATCAGCGCTCGCTGGCGGGTCAGGGGCGCCCGTAGCTCGTGGGAGGCGTTGGCGACGAACTGGCGCTGCGCCTCGTAGGAGTCCTGGAGTGGTTGCAGGACGCGGCCGGCGATCAGCCATCCGAGGCCCAGCGAGAGCAGTGCCATTCCTGCGAGCGCGATTCCGGACTGGGTCAGCAGCTGCTGTCGTACCTGCGTGGTCCGGCGACTGTCTCGCGCGGCGAATCCGGACTTGTCCGGCTGGAACCCGCACGTGTTCGACGCGCGCGTGAACGCCGGCGATGCCGGGTCGACCGTGGCAGGAATCGCCATGATCGCTCCGTCCCGATCGCTCACCATGGTGTACCGCGCACTCTTTCTGAATGCGGGCGCGGTGGTTGTCGGCCCGGGGAGAACCAGGAAGTCGGCGGGCACCGTGGTCGTCGGATTGGGGAATTGGGGGACGCCGTGCGCGCGCATGCAGCTCGCGACCCCGCGCCAGTGCGCCATCGTCTGCGCGGATGGGTGGGTCGTCGACCCGATCGCAGGAAAGACGTGCGGCGCCTGGCCGCGCGACGGACTGCCCGGATGGTGCGCCGTTCCCGGAGCTCGGGAGCGTGAACACGAATCCGGCGTTGACCAGCAGCGCGTACGCGATCGCCATCAACGCGGCACCGGAGATCACGAACAGACCGCCGTACAGGAGCGTCAGGCGCATCCGCACCGTCCGGTACGGGAGGTGGCGCCCGACCGCGAGCAGGGTGATCCGGCTGTTCAGACGCGCCGCGACGTTCATATCCGGTAGCCGGCCCTCGCGACGGTGTGAATCACCGGCGGGTCGCCGAGCTTCGTGCGAAGCCGGCTGATCGTGACCTTGACCGCGCCGGTGAACGGGTCGGCGGCCTCGTCCCAGACGCGTTCGAGCAGCTCCTCGGCGGACACGACCCGGCCCTGCGCAGCGAGCAGCAGCTCGAGCACGCCGAACTCCTTCGGCCGGAGCGCGAGCGGCCGGCCGCCGCGCTGTGCCGATCGGGTCGCGGTGTCGAGCACGACGTCGCCGGATTGGAGCACCGGCGGGATGCTCGGTTGTGCGCGGCGGGCGAGCGCGGCGATCCGCGCGACCAGCACGGCGAACGGGAACGGCTTGGTCAGGTAGTCGTCGGCGCCGAGCCCGAGCCCGTCGACCAGATCCTCCGTTTGCGCGGCGCCCGTCAGCATCAGCACGCGACTGCGGCCTCCAGCGGCGACGAGCTTCTCGCACACCTCGTCGCCGTGGAGCCCGGGAAGGTCGCGGTCGAGCACGATCACCTCGTAGTCGTGGACGAGCGCGCGCGCCAGCCCTGCCTCGCCGTCGAGCGCGACATCGACCGCCATCCGCGCCTCCCGCAAACCAGCCGCGACCGTCTCAGCCAGCTCCTCGTCGTCCTCGATCACAAGCACCCGCATCGACCGCTCCTGTCCGATGAAGGTACCGCCTGGCGGTTTCACGTCGGTTACTCCATGCGGGCAACCTGCAGGAAACCACCGGTCGCGTAGAACGGTGGCGGACCCTGTGCGAACGAGACCAGACAGCTGCGGGCGTGCACTTGTCGCGGCGATGCTCGCGAGCGGCGCGGTCCTGGCCGGATGTGGAGGGCACTCCAACAGCACGACGACGCCGGCGGCCAGTGGAACGAGCACTTCGCCGTCGAGCACGACATCCGCGCACTCGACCACGACGCCCGCTGGCGGATCGGGGCCGCTCGCATTCGCCAAGTGCATGCGCGCCAGCGGCGTGCCGAACTTCCCGGACCCGAACCCTGGACACGGAGCGCTCTTCGCTGTACCTGCCGGCGCCAATCCGGCGGCGCCCGCGTTCCGCGCCGCGCAGGCGAAGTGCCAGAGGCTTCTGGGGAGCGGCGTCCTGTCGGGTTCAGGCCCGCGAGCCTCCGCACAGACGATGGCCAAGCTGGTCAGGATCGCGGTGTGCATGCGCGCCCACGGGATCTCCGAGTTCCCCGACCCGCGAGCCTCGATGCCGGCCAATATCAACCGAGCTGCTTACCAGGTGATCACCGATTTTGACGGTGCGATCCTGCTGTTTCCAGCCACGGTCAACATGCAGGCGCCGGCATACCGGGAGGCGCTGACTGCGTGCGGCGCCCCCCCGCTAGGCCTCCCGCATTGAGGTGGTCGCGGCCAGGGCGCGTCGCTAGCTAAGTCAGGGTGCATCGCGCCTGCTTCCTCGTTGTTCCCGAACAGCCCCGCTCTGCTCCGCTACGGCGCGTAACAGAGAAGCTCGCCGTGGGCCTCGCCGCGCCCCGATCAACTGTCGCTTTTCGCACGCGCCGCCGTTATGGTGGCGCCGATGAAACGCTGGGGAACGGTTTTTGTGGCGATGCTTGCGGCGTGGCTTGCACCGGCGGGGGCCGCCAGCGCCGCGCAGACCTTCTCGGTCGGATCTCCCAGCGGCTCTTCGACGTTCCAGGCGAACGGCGACCCCAGCTACACCACGTCGATGACCTTCGACAGCTCGGCGGGTGCTCCGCAGCACGCCGTCATCACGTTCTCGCCCGGCGTGCTCGCGAGCCTGGCGGCGAACCCGTCTTGCCTTCAGAGCGTGCAGCACACGTCGGCCTGCATGATCGGATCCGGCAGCGCGACCGTGTCGCTCGGCATCCCCGTCTCGCTCATCGCATACCTGGTCCCCGCCACGAATGCGAACGACGCGGCCGGAATCGATCTGGTCTCGAGTGGCTCGACGTCCCACGCCGAGGTTCAGCTCAAGCAGAACGCCAGCGGCGCCATCTCCAGCGTGCTGGACGTCGACCTGTCGACTCTCGGCGTCGTCGGGAATCTCATCACCGGGACCTCGCTGACCGTCAACGGGACGCTGGGCGGCCAACCGTTCGTGCGCATGCCGAGCAACTGCTCGCCCGGTCCTTCATCGCTGACCGTTGCTTACGCCAGCGGCGCGTCCGAGACCTCCAGCGCCTCACCGGACTTCACCATCAAGGGTTGCTCCAGCCTCCCCTACAACCCGCAGCTGAGCGCCAGCTTCGTCAAAGACTCCGGCGATGCGGGAACCGCAGTGACCACGACGGTGACCCAGAATGCTGACGAGGCCTCCACCTCGGCCCAGGAGCTGACGATCCCGTTCCCAACGGTGGCTCCGAATCTGGCGTCGCTCAGCCTCCAGAACACCAGCACCCCCGTGGGGCAGGCCATCGCGTACTCGCCGTTGCTGCCCACGCCACTGACCGGCAAGGTGTACTTCACCGGCGCGTCGGCGTTCTTGCCCACCCTGACGATTCGTTTCCCGCCCCCAAACGTGATCACTTTGACGGGTGCGGTCAGTCTTCAGAAGAGCACGGTCACGTTCAGCGGGATCCCGGACGTACCGCAGACCAAACTGGTCGTGGCGCTGTTCGGCGGCAAGCAGGCTCTCGAATCGTCGAACTGCACCGTCCCGACGGGCACCTTGTCGGGCTCGTTCACCGGTCAGAACGGCGCGGTGGTGAACGACAGCGTGCGGCTGAGCGTCAAGGGCTGCCCCAAGGCGGCCGGCACCCCGTCAGCCTCTGGCGGCTCACTCTCCGGGTCGGCTAGCGGCAGACCGGTCCTCCGGTTCACGCTTACCAAGGGCCGCAACGCTCCCGGTCTCAAGGCGTTCAGCGTCGCGCTTCCGCGCGGGCTCAGCTTCAACGCAGGCGGGCTTCGTCACGGGCTGTCCGTTCACGGGGCGAACGCAAGAGCCACTCTTCGTGGAGGCAAACTGATCGTCAGCCTCAAGCGTGCGGTGAAGTCGGTCGCGGTCAAACTGGCAGCCCCCTGCTCGTTGCGACGAGGCACTTGCGTGGCCGCCTCAAGCTGCGGCTCGCGCTGACCGACGCGGCGGGTGCGAGCACGACCGTCCAACTCCTCCTGCGGTGACCTGCTACACGGATACGACATCTCTCAGCGTCGGGCCGCGGCGGATCAACGAGCTGGCGGAACTCAAGGGCTCGCTCAGCCGACGATGACCAGCCTCGTCAAGCAACTCGAGCAACACCGGCTCCTGCGCCGTCTACCGACAGGCCGATGACGGCCGCGTCAACCTGGTTCACCTCACCGACAACGGCGCTGCCGCGCTCGAGGACGTCCAGGCGCGCGTCGCGCGAGCTGCTCGGAGTCAACCTCGCCGAAATCCCAGACGCTGACGTCGACGCACTCGCCGCCGCAACCGACGCGCTCGTCCAACTCGTCGAGCTCCTCCAGCAGCCACCTGCCCGATAACGATGTCGCTTTCTGGCTGCGCGTGGTGGCGCGCTTTGAGAGGGTTGCTCTGTGCGTGTCCTGATCCCTCTGCCGGACCATGATTTCGATGTGACCGAGGTCTCCGTACCGTGGCGCGTCCTAGCGGACGCCGGTCATGACACCGTGTTCGCCACTGAGCACGGCGGCATTGCTCCCGAGGCGGACAAGCGGCTGCTCGATGGGGTGATCTTCGGGCGGCTCGGCGCGTATGAAGAGCCGAAGGCCTTCTACCGGCAGCTTGTCGAGACGACGTCGTTTCAGCAGCCGCTCGCCTGGGCGAACCTGCGCCCGGCCGACTATGACGGGCTGCTGCTCCCGGGCGGACACGCGCCCGGCATGCGCCAGTACCTCTCCTCGACGGTTCTCCACGACAAAGTGGCCGAGTTCTGGGCGCTTGATCGGCCGGTCGGCGCGATCTGCCACGGCGTTCTCGTGTTGGCCCGCAGCCGCGACCCGCGCACCGGGCGCAGCGTGATCGCGGATCGGAGAACCACCTGTCTGCCGAAGTACATGGAACGGGGCGCCTACTACCTCACGGCGTGGAGGCTCGGGCGCTACTACCGCACCTACCCGGCGTACGTCCAGGACGAGGTCACAGCCGCCCTGAACGACCCGAGCCAGTTCGTGCGCGGCCCGCGCACCCAGAGCCGAGGCACGGCCACGGACGACAGCGCCGCTCTGGTCGTCCAGGACGGCAACTACCTGTCCGCACGCTGGCCGGGTGACGCCTATCTATTCGCCGAACGATTCCGGCGCCTGCTCAAGGCGACTTCCGGTCCGCACGCTAGGTCGGCAGGACGACCGACCTGCTGAATTAGTCTGACCACCGGCGTCCGACTCCGAGCGCCGTCACCGAGCTCCGCAAGATTGGCGAGCTGCGGGAGGCGAGCAAGGTGGCTTCCTTGTCGGGCAGACAGTCAATCGCGCGGCACACGTGGCGCCAGTTTCCCGATGCGATCTGGCGTCGCAGCAGGATGAAGGCGAGCGTGCCGAGCAGTGCGGGGACCCGAAGCGCGATCGCGGGATAGGCGAGCGCTGCCGCGGTGGCCACTGTGCTCGGAATACCGTAGAGGACGAGCATTCCGATGAGACCGGCGTCGAGGCAACACCGATTCCGCCCGGCACGGGAATCGCATTCGCGAGGTATCCGGTCTGCCGCCGATGAACGACACTTCGCCTGCCGAGTCAAAGTCGCGAAGGACCGGTCCCGGTCGACGGCCCCGGGCGGACCCTGACACACGTGAGCCCCGACACCAATGAATCGCTGCCTCACCTCGGTCTGGTCGGCGACACCTACACCATCCTCGTGTCCGGCGCTGACACCGCCGGGCGTTACACGTTGATCGACATGCACGTCCCGCCGGGCGGCGGGCCGCCGCCCCACCGTCACGACTTCGAGGAATGTTCACCATTCTTGAGGGCGAGATCGAGCTCACGTTCCGCGGCGTCAGCGCCGTCGCAACGGCGGGCGAGACGATCAATGTGCCCGCCAACGCCCGCACGTATTCAGGAACGTCTCCGAACGCCCTGCCCAGCTCCGGCTGCTCTGCTCGCCCGAATGTGCGACGACGAATGCAGGTCTCGACCCGATGACGGCGCCCGCCCTGCCCGTCGCCAGATGCGCGTTTCTCACCGACAGCGTGAGTCCGCTCCGCCCGGGCGCGCTTCGTCGCCGAAGCGATGGCCGAGCCACAGGCGGTTGAGGACGTAAATGCGATCGCGCGGGCGACGACTCGGTTGCTGCTCGCGCAAAGGGAGTTTCGTCAGGCGACCGGCGCGGTCTCCGGATACCTGCGGCGTGGTCGCCATCTTCCCAGGCCAGGGGAGTTTGGTCCTGAGGAACTGCGGGCGCGGCCTGCTAGTGCTGCGCTAGACGCCACCGGTCCCGGCCCGGGCGCGGTAGCGCTGCAGCGCGTTGCCGACTCGCGAGGCGGCTCGCATTGCCCGGGGCGCGGTACGGGCGGTGCGTAGCGCGAGACGGTCGAGCGGTGTCTCGAGCGACCTCTCGGTCGGCAGAATCGCCGGCTGGTCGGCGGCCGCGAGTGCGTATAGGTGCCAGCTCCCCGGCACACCCTTCAGCGTGTGTTCGCCGCGTTCGACGAACGCGAGCCCCGAGCCCGCCACGAGGTCGTAGACGGTGCGAGAAACGAGTACCTCATTGGGCATCGCCATGGCGCCCACTCGTGCGCCGATGTGCACGCTCAACCCGGTGAAGTCGCGTCCGGTGCGTTCGAGCTCTCCGGTGTGCACGCCGGCGCGCACCGAAATGCCGAGCTCCTCGGCCGCCTTGCGAATCTCGTCAGCGCAGCGCACTGCGTCAGTCGGACCATCGAAGAGGCTGAACGTGCCGTCGCCGGTGACGTTGATGAGCCGACCGCCGCCCTGCTCGACCTCGAGCCGCACGTGCCGCTCGTGTGCGGCGCGGAGCGCGCGGTATTCGGCGTCGCCGATCCGGGCGAGCAGCTCGGTGGACCCGACGACGTCGGTGAACAGCATCGTCCCGAGGAACCGGTCTGCGTCCGGCGAGTGCCGCGCGCCCGTCGCGGCCTCCTCGACATGCAGCCAGACCGGGATCCACGCCTCGCCGATGGCTGCCCCTGCGGGAGTCGGAGGCAGGCTGGTGGAGGCTGGCCTGGGGGATCAGCTCGGCCACCCGGCGCACGACGGCCTCCGGTTCCGGGGAGGTCGGCGCGTACAGCACTCGGGTCGGCGACCGGACGGCGCGAAGGACATCGCTGATGTCAAGGCGCACGAACCACTCCCAGTACTGCCGTGCGGTCGCCGGTGTCGCCGAGCAGCGTTCCAGCATCGCCATCAGCCGGCGGTTGTAGCCGGTGCCCTGTACCGGGTCGTACGCGTCGATCACTGCACCGCTTCCCCATCGATCCAACGCTGGGCGCCAGCGCGACACGTACTCGGCGGCGTCAGCCGATCGACCATCCGTGCTGCTCGGCGTCCGGAGCGAGTGGGCCACAAGCGATCGGCTTGAACAGGACGAGGTTCGCTACGCGCTCAGGCGCTCGCGCTGCGGCGAGCGCGGTCAGGCCGGACGTGGTGAGCACACCGACCAGCGTTGCCGTCCGCATCCCGACTGCGTCCATGACGGCGAGGATGTCGTCGGCGTGCTGTTCGAGGGTGGGGACGTACCGGATTCGCTCGGAGAGCCCAAAGCCGCGCGGCTGCATGTAGACCGTGCGCGAGAAGGAGGCACCCCGCTCGAACACCTCGTGGATGTAAGGGTCGGTCCAGCACAAGTCGAAGTGCTGGGCGGTCTCGCCGACCACCAGCACGTCAACGCCTCCCTCGCCGACAACCTGGTACGCGAGCTGGGCTCCGTCACGCTCTACGTACTGTGCCTCGGGAGCGTCCACGCGGGAAGGCTAGAGCCAGACGGCAGGCGATGGCTGAGTTCTTCTCGAAGCCCAACGAGATCGTGTGCCCGGGTGACTTCCGGGCGCCTGCATGGTCACCGTTGCGCTCGCTAGCCCGTGGCCCAAGCCGTGTGGAAGTGTCCGACGTGACGGATCTCCGCGGCACGGCTCGACGTCGCTCCGCTACGGCGCTGCGCTCACATGCTCTTAGTCGAGACTCGATCAGCTCGGCTCGCCAGTGCCTGCGACTTTGGCCTAAAGCTTTGAACCGAGCCTGCCGATGATGAACGATAGGCAGGGATAGCCAGCTTTCGTTACTCGTGGAGGGCGTGGACCAACGACTGGGATCCCTGGGCGAGTACGGTGGAAGGATCGACTATGGACGACAGAAGCCGCGACGGACTGCGCGCCAGCTCGCAAGCGCTGTCGAGGGCGGCCATAACGTAGGTGCCGCACTACGGCACCTCGACGGTCATGGGTCCGAACCGGGAGCGCTGGGGGTGGCGGAGGCGCTCGCCCGGTTTCTCGTTGCACGTTGCGATTCCCACCACGCGGGTTGGCGCGTCGTCCGTCAGGTAGTGGTCGATTCGGCGGCCGACGCGCCCTGGGAAAAGTGCGCGCGACGCGCGGTGCCGCTGGTAGCCGAGGATCTCATCAACCTTGCTGGCGACCGTGGCCGCACGCAGCTGGCGCGTGCTCAACATATCGCTGCCCAGCGTCGCGCCGAACAGATCGCCGTTCACGTCGATCAGGCCGCTGTACTTGCCGACCTGGGGTTGAACTGCTCAGCAGCGACTCCCGAACAATGGCGCGTGGCCCGACCAGCGCGGTCGGAGCCCGCTCACGTGAGCAAGTCGCCCGCGCAGTTGATCGCTCGCTTAGCGTGTGACCGACGACTCGTTCGTGCCTCTGCTGCCATGCGAAAGTAGTGGCGAGCGCGTGTCGGCCTCGCCAGGCGAATGCAAGAGTGAGCCGGATACCCCGCGGACCGTCACCGGTCCTTTTGCGCCGACCGTGACTGCCGATGCCACGAGAAGCAGCGAAGTCGGCGACGTGACGGGAAAGTGGCAAAGCAAGCGCGCGTTAAGTCAACGATGGGTCGCGGGCACCTGATACCGTCCGCGCGCGGCCACGGCTCAGGCGTCAAATCCGAAGTCGCCCGACTCGGAGGTCACTGGATGATTCGCACGGTACTACTGCGCGGTTGTGCTCTCCTCGTCGTTGCGCTTGCAGTCATGACCCTCGCCGGCATCGCAGCTACTTTCGGTAGCTCCGTCACGCTGAAAGGGCCCGCGTTTGATCGCGGCCTGGAACCCATGTCAGCTTCGCCGTCTCAGGCTTCAACAGCGGCGGGAATGATCTCCAGCTGTTCGAGGTGCCGGGCGTCGCGGGAGGGCCGCAGACCTGTTCCTCCACCGAAACCGGCGAGCTCACCCGAGAGACAGCGCTGCACGCGGAGGAGCTGAACGCAGGGCGAGGCCGACAAGAGCTTCTCGAAGACGGAGCCGATCTCCGTCGCGGTCGCACTGAAGCGTGGAAAGCACACCCTGTGCGCGTACCTCGTGCGTTCCGTGCCCCGAATGCCTACCGTGACGCTCGCGCACGCCAGCGCCCACTACACGGTGAAGGGCTGACGCCGACAGCGGTCTTTTTTTCGTCTCGCTGCGTGCATTTATCGCACAGCGAGAGCAGGAGGGCGGCGAAGTACCTGCTTCCGGGTGACATTCGCATCGGTGCGGTATGAGAACACACGACGAAGCGCTCGTCGCAGACACTCGCTAGATGATCAAAGCGGCTGCCCTGCATAGCCGGAGCGTGCGGAACTTTTCGACTCCGTCGGCGTTTCATGAGGTACCCACGGTTCGGACTTCTGAGGGAGGAGCGGCTCATGCTTTGGAGAGCGACCAATCCGATCGAGCGTCGTCGGTGCCGCCCCTTGGCGGGGACGTGCGTAGCTTCCGCAGCCGCAGCAGCGCGCCTCCATGTCAATCTGCGGTTCCTCTGGCGCTTCTGGTTGGAGTTCTGTCGATCAGCTGCGTGGCGGGGGGAGCGTCAGCCAAGACCCGCAAACATGGTTGCACGGTGCCCACCGGATGGCAGTGGGGGCACGCGATACGCACGCCATTC
>CAVWPV010000003.1:0-190189 GCA_963756985.1 uncultured Solirubrobacteraceae bacterium
GCAGCCGGGCCTGGGCTCTTCGCCTTTCGGGGCGCGGTGAACTTCTTCAGTGCGGCGTGTAGTCCGGTCATCACTGCTCCTCCGGTTCGTGGTAGTTGCCTGAGGATCAGTCTGGGACCGTCGGCTGCGCTGTCATCGCCCGCAGGGCGCGTCCGCGCTCCTCCTCAGCGCAGATCTTTGCCGCCCGCGCCTCCGTCAAAGGACAGAGACGCGTCTACACGCCGGGCGTGACCAGCCCGCTCTCGTACGCCAGGACGACGGCCTGCACGCGGTCACGGAGCCCGAGCTTGGCCAACAGACTGGAGACGTGGGTTTTGATCGTGCCCTCGCTGACGAACAGCTCGGCGGCCAGCTCGGCGTTGCTCTTACCGTGCGCCAGCAGCGCCAGCACCTCGCGCTCGCGCTGGGTCAAGGCGTCCAGCCGCGTGCCGAGCTCCGGCCTGACCGGCCGGCATGCGAACTGCTCGATGATGCGCCGCGTGACCGCCGAGGCCAGCAGCGCCTCGCCGGCACTCACGACATGCACCGCGTGCAGGAGCTCCTCGGGTGGGGCGTTCTTGAGCAAAAAGCCGCTGGCGCCCGACCGCAGCGCCTCGAACACGTACTCGTCACGCTCAAAGGTGGTCAGGATCACCACACGACTGTGCAGCTCGCCGTCTTCGGTGATCCGCCGCGTAGCCTCGAGTCCGTCACGGTCGGGCATCTGGATGTCCATCAACACGATGTCGGGCCCCAAGCGCCGGGTGCTGGCCATGGCCTGCTCGCCATTCGCCGCCTCGCCGACAACCTCGATCTCGGGGTCGGACTCGAGGATCATCCGAAACCCAGCGCGGACCATCGCCTGGTCATCGGCCAACAGCACACCGATGCTCACAACGCACCGTCCGAAGTGGCAGCGGCGTAGGCGAATGGGTGATAGAAGGCCTCTAGCGCGCGGGCGCGGGCGTCGGCAAGGTCGAAGCGGTGGCCGCCTCGCGTGTCGTCGACCAAAACGGTCACTGCGTCCTGGCGGGCCAGGCGTCTTGGCGTTCGGGCCGCCCACACGGGGGTGCGGTTAGCCGTACGGCGTGTGGTGCCGCTCATCACTGCTCCTCAGGTCGGTGCAAATTGCCTGGGGATCAGTCTGGGACCGCTCGCCTGCGCCTGTCATCGCCCGCAGGGCGCGTGTGCGCTCCTCCTCAGCGCAGATCTTTGCCGCTCGCGCCTCTGTCGAAGGACGGAGACGCGGCTATGCGCCGGGCGTGACCAGCCCGCTCTCGTACGCGAGCACGACGGCCTGTACGCGGTCACGGAGCCCGAGCTTGGCGAACAGACTGGAGACGTGGGTTTTGATCGTGCCCTCGCTGACGAACAGCTCGGCGGCCAGCTCGGCGTTGCTCTTACCGTGCGCCAGCAGCGTCAGCACCTCGCGCTCGCGCTGGGTCAAGGCGTCCAGCCGCGTGCCGAGCTCCGGCCTGACCGGCCGGCATGCGAACTGCTCGATGATGCGCCGCGTGACCGCCGAGGCCAGCAGCGCCTCGCCGGCACTCACGACATGCACCGCGTGCAGGAGCTCCTCGGGTGGGGCGTTCTTGAGCAAAAAGCCGCTGGCGCCCGACCGCAGCGCCTCGAACACGTACTCGTCACGCTCGAACGTGGTCAGGATCACCACACGACTGTGCAGCTCGCCGTCTTCGGTGATCCGCCGGGTGGTCTCGAGTCCGTCACCGTCGGGCATCTGGATGTCCATCAACACGATGTCGGGCCGCAGACGCCGGGTGCTGGCCATCGCCTGCTCGCCATTCGCCGCCTCCCCGACAACCTCGATCTCGGGATCGGACTCGAGGATCATCCGAAAGCCGGCGCGAACCATCGCCTGGTCATCGGCCAACAGCACACCGATGCTCACAACGCACCGTCCGAGGTGGGCAGCTTGACGCGCACGGCGAACCCGCCGCCGGCTGCCGGCCCCGCCGTCAGTTGGCCGCCGTGCAGGGCGGCACGCTCGCGCATGCCGATCAACCCCAGGCCGCCCGGGCTCGACCCTGATCGCGGGGTCGCGCCGCGGCCGTCGTCGATGATCTCGACCTCGAGCTCGTCGGGCCAGTACCGCACGCGCACGTCGGCGCGCGACGCCGCCGCGTGCTTGAGGGTGTTAGTCAGCGCTTCCTGCACGATGCGGTACGCCGACACGCCGATCATCGGCGGCAACGAGCGTTCCTCCCCTTCGATGCTGACCGCGACAGCGAGCTCGGACTCACTCATGCTCGCCGCCAGCCGCGGAAGCTGGCTCAGGCCAGGGCGCGGAGCCAGATCGTCCTGGTCGCCGGCCTGCCGCAGGAACCCGAGCAGGCGGTGCAACTCCCCCACCGCCTGTCGGCTCGAGACCTCGATCGCGGTCAGAGACTCCTTGGCCTTGACACGGTCACGGTCGATCACGACCCGGGCGGCGCCGGCCTGGACGCCCATCATGCTCACGTGGTGGGCGACGACGTCATGCAGCTCCCGCGCGATCCGCACGCGCTCCTCGAACACGGCGTGCTCGGCCTGGGTCGCACGTGACTCCGCCACCTCGGCCCGCTCGGCCCGCGCGCGGACGGCAAAACCTGCAACCCAGGCGACGGCGAAGTCGACGGGAATGAAGACGAGCTGGAAGACCGAGTGCCCGGGGATCTTGTAGATGAGGGTCGCCGCAGCGCCGACCACGATCGCCAGTCCGAGGCCGGCCCGCCGGACGTCCCGAACGTTCCCGAGCAGGAATGCGGCCGCCAGCCCGAGCAGGAAGAGGGACTCGGGGTACGGGATCAGCAGCGGGTCGACGAACGAGATTCCCGCGGCCAAAAGCCAGTACCCCGCCGGTCCGGCAAACGGAAACCATCGCCGCGCAAACATGGGTAACACCAGGATCGCGAGCGCGGGAAGGCAGAACCACAGCGTCGCTGTCGGAGCTCCGGACGAGCCGCGTCCGAGCACCACGTCAAGCATCGCCACGACCGCCAGCAGCGCGATCAGCAGATCGAACCAGTACGTGCGGGCGAGATGCTCGCCTCGGCTCACGCATCGACCGTACTCCACAGCTCGCGGACCGCCTCCCACCAAGGTCAGACCCCGGGATCCCTCTCGAGTACTACCCACCTCGGAACCAGCAGCCTGACGACGACGCCGCGCCGGCGACACCTCGCCCTGCCGGCGCCCACAAGCTCGCGAACGACGCCCAGACTGCGCACCACTGGCGCGCGCACGGCACAGGCAGGGCGCCGGCGGGCGTCGTCCACACGCGTGGATCCCGAGCCGACGACAGCAAGACAACAGTTCACAGGATCCTGTGGACTTCGAGATCTGCCGAGCTAGCAAATGCGATGGCATCGACTGACGATCGCCGCGATCGGATCTGCCTGCCTGCCGTTCAGCTGCCGGCGAACCCGCGATCGACGACGAGGGCCACGTCTCGCCAGCTGTCCTGGGCCGGGTACAGCTCCAAGCACCGCTCGATCCCGTGCACGATCGTGTCGAACTCGCGATGATCGATCCCATACACGAGGATCACACCAGCATGCGGGCGCTGCGCTTCCGCCCACTCACGCAGGATCGCGGGGAAGTCCCGGATGTTGTGGGTCACCAGGATCCGCTGCTCAGCGGCCGCGGTGCTCAGCACCTCTTCGTCATCCAGTCCCTCGAGCTCGGGTTCCTGATCGAGCGCGCGAACGTCGTGGCCATCGGCCTCGAGCCTCCGGCCGACGCGCGGCCCGGACACATGCGCGTCGAGCAGCAACCGCACGGTCGCGACTCAGCGTCCGGGGCTCTGAAGGAACGGGTACAGGCCTGTCAGCTCAGACAGCGGCCGCCGGTTCTCCTCCAGCAGGCCGGCGATCTCGTCCGGGAACTGGTTCGCGTACGCGCGCGCCGTGCGCACATGCCGCTCGCCTAGCAGCGGATGATCGGCCGTCAGCGCCGCCAGATCATCCTCATAGGAGCGGAGCAGCTCGACAATCTCCCACACGTCCAGGCCGCTGCCGATCACCCACGCGCGGCGGGGACGCCCGCGAAACGCGATCCCGGGATGCAACCTGGCCTTCGCGGCCTCCTCCGCCAGTTCCTCGACCACTACGCTGCGCGAGCGTCCCGACCGGCGCGCCTCCTCGGACACAAGCAGATTCGCCCGCTCGCCCAAGCGGATCGAGAACGGCTGCGTCTTCGGCTGCCTAGGCGCCATCAACTACACTGTAGCGACTGTAGTCAATGCTCCAAGCTGGTCCTGGCCTCGGGTCGCGTTGGCAGGCGTCGGGCACGGCCTTCGACGGCCGGCGGCCTCCAGGAGTTCACCTTGTCGGCGCGTTTGGGCGATCATATCCCCCACTCTCGATGGCCAGCTCACCACAAATCAGTGTGAGCAAAGGGGCAGATTCGCAGGGAAAAATCGGGGCGCCCGGATTTGAACCGGGGACCTCACCGACCCGAACGGTGCGCGCTACCAGGCTGCGCCACGCCCCGATGCGAACCAGTATGCCAGGAACCTACGGGAGCAGCCCGAGCTGGTGCAGGACCTTCTGGACCGTGCTCGTCGGGTCTGGAACGGTGACCGTGGACCCGCTGCCGGTACCCGGGAGCGGCGGCAGCGTCACCTTCGGCAGGTGCACCGGCGGCACCGAGGGCAGGCTCACCTTGGGGACGTTCACCTTCGGCACGCCGTTGAGCACGCCGCTGACGATCGAAGAGGCAGCGCCCGTGACCGAACCGGCCGCGCTCCCGCCGTGTCCGGTCGACGTACTCGTTGCGCCAGTGCGCTGAGGCGGCGCTGGCCGAGCCTCCGTGGCCCGTGCCGAGACCGCCGGCCGAGGTGCCCGAGCCGGCCGCGCCACCCCTGTGCGATGCAGTGCCGGAAACCGCTCCGGCGCCCTGCCGCGCGGTGGCGCGTGTACTACGCGCGCTGGCGGTGAGACCCTTGGATCCCGCGACGGTGGCGGCGTGTCCTGCCCGGGCCGCCGAAGCGCCCCCGGCGCCAGCTCTGACGATCGCGGGTGTCCGGTGAGGCGTCGAACTCGAGGTAGCGGCGAGGATCCCGCCGCCTGCGCCCGCGATCGCGAGCGTCGCCGCGGCCGCGGCCGCGGCCACGCGGCTGATCCCGCCCGCGGGGGCGGAAGGATCGAGCGATGCGGTCACGGACTGCGTCGACTGGAGAGCGTTGAAAGCGTGCGAGCGCGCGGCGGCGATGGCGCGTCCCGCACGCGACCCGGCCCCGGACCCGCCGCCACGGCGGAAGCGGAGGAACGCGGGGATCGGCAGCAGCGCCGCGATCTTGCCGATCACCGTCGGCGGCTGCATCACAGAGCTGTCGAAGCCGTGCAGGTGGGCGTGGCGCCGGCACGGCTGGCAGTGAGCCAGGTGGCGCGCGACGAGCCGCCGCTCCTTGATTCCGAGCGCCCGGAACGCACGCGGCCCGCGGTCGGTGATCACGGCCTGGACATGCGTGCAGCGGCGACCCGAGACGAGCTCGTCGTACTCATCGCTCAGCCGGCGCCGGGCACGGAACAGAGTGCTCTCGACGACCGGGCGGGTCATCCCCATCCGCTTGCCGATCTCGGCGTACGAGAGGCCCTCGAGCTCGCGCAGGACGATGATCTGGTGGTGGCTCTCCGACAGGCCGCGGAAGGCGCCGCGCAGGTCGGTCAGGTGTTGCCTGCTCTCGATCGCGGCATCGGGGGTCTGCGTGCGCCCGATCAGGCGTGGGTTCGAATGCTCGAGCTCACCGTCGTCGCCGCTGATCGGCACCTCGCGGGCCCGACGGGTGCGACGAAAGTCGTCGATGCAGGCGTTCTTGGCGATCTCGTAGATCCAGGGCTTGAACGCGATCGGGCGGTCTGAGTCGCGCATCCGGCGTAGCGCCGAGATGAACACGTCCTGCGTGATGTCTTCCGCACGACCGTGGTCACCGACCATCCCGTGGATATAGGCGCTAATCCGCTCGCCGTAGCGCGAATACAGCTGTTCGAACGCGCGGTCGTCGCCGCGTCGGACCGCAGCCACGAGTTCGCTCTCGGAGCAGGACGTTGGGACGTATGGCGCGGTTACCGCGAATGACATCGCTAACGAGTTCCCCCAGATCCGTGGGGCCCTACCGTGGAAAACGACAGATGAACTCTAGCGTTTATCGGAGGAATGTCCAAGGAGCAAGCGCGATGGGGTCGGTTTCCAACTGTGTTCAGCACAAGATCCGCACTGAGCGTGTACAAGCAGCGAAAAAGCATTGAGACCATCCGCTTCGGTCGGCATACTTGCGCCACATGTAGTAAACCCCCGAAGGGAGGACATAGATCCGATGCCCATTCACCTCACGCCCACAGAGCTCGCGCGCGAATCCGGGCTCGAGCGCAGAGACGTGATCCTCAAGTGCCTCGAGTTGGGCGTACCGATATTCAACGGGCGGATCGACAAGACCCTCTTCCTCTCTTGCCTTTGCGAGCTGCCGGGGACCCAGCAGCCGCAGCCTCAGGTCGCGTCCGCGTAGACGGACGCCCGCAGCATCCGAGCTATTCCTGAGCGGACTGACGCAGCAGCGTTGACGTCGTCTGCTCGAGGATCTTGCGCCAAGCGCGCGTCTTCTCGCGCTCGGCCTCGAAGTGCTTGACGACTTTCCGCACCCGGGTGGCGGAGATCTCGATCCCGTGGCGCGCGCAGATGCGCTTGAACCGGGGGTAGTCGTGCGCCAGCTTCAACGTCACCGACTGGAACCCGTGGCGCGCAATGTCGACCCGGGACGTGTAGTTCATGATGCTCGTCTGGAACATCAGCTCGTCGTCCGGCTCGGGCTCGATCAGGACGATGTCGACCCCCGGGTAGCGCTGCTCCCAGCGGCGCGCCATCTCGTGCAGCCGCTGGTAGGCGACGAGCTTGAACGCCTGGTAGCCGATGTGCGGAAAGCCCATGTCGGATACGCGGCGGGCGCGCGAGCCGGTGATCGTCGGCATCCGCTTCTCGAAGTCGTTGACGTACGGGACGAGCGGGTTGACGACGACGATGAACTTGGCGCCGGCCTCGACGGCGATGTCGAGGTTCGTCGTCGACAGCACGCCGCCATCGATCAGCTCGCGGTCCTTGACCCTGACCGGTTTGTAGATCATCGGCAGCGCGCTCGAGGCCTGAACGGCCGTCGAAATCGGCACGTCGTCCCAGCCCTGGGCCCCGAGCACGACCCGCTCGCACGTGTCGAGGTCGGTCGCCGCGAGATACAGCTCGGGCTCGAGCAGCCTGAAGTCGTCGGTTCGGTCGGGATCGGAGAGGATCGTCCGCACGTACCGCTCGACCCCTTCGCCGTTGTAGAGACCCGACGGCAGCGCCTCCGCCAGCCCGACGACGATGTCCACCGCCGACACCTGCCCGAGGTCCCGCAGCAGGGTGCGGACGAGCTGCGCGACCCGCAACGGGAGCATCGCCCCCTTGGTCACGAACTCGAGGTAGTTCGGCCTCAGCAACGCGCTGACCCGCGCGTCGGGGAACGGCGTCGGGACCTGCTGGACGATCACCCGCATCATCTCTTCCGGGGTGATGCCGTTGGCGACCGCGGAGGCCACAAACGATCCGGCGCTGGTGCCGACGTACACGTCGAACTCGTTGACGGTTCGGTTGACCGAGAGCAGGTCGAGCGCGCGCAGCGCGCCGATCTCATAGACGCCGCCGGTGAAGCCCCCGCCGCCGAGCACGAGCGCCGATTTCGAGCGCTGAGGCCGGCGGCGCCCGCCAGCTGCACGACCACCAGACTTCGACCGGTCCGCGGCCGCGGGCTCAAGTTTGACTACCTTGCCCATCCAACAGCATTGTAAGTTGGCTGGCCTGTCAACCACCGAAGCTTTGCCGCGCTGTGCGGGTTACATACGGTTGATGCGCCGCGTCCTCGTCCTGCTCGCCGCCGCGGTGATGGTGTCGCCTGCGGCCGCGAATGCCGCCGCGAGCCCTCAAAGTTCGCTGACCAGGGCCCTGAAACGCGGGGTCACAGCGGCCGGAAGCTCAAGCGGGGCGTACGTCGTCGACCTGACGACGGGGCAGCCGCTGTACTCATACAAGAGCACCGTCGGCCGCCTACCGGCGTCGGTCGAGAAGCTGTACACGACCACCACCGCGCTGATGCGGTTCGGCCCGAACGGCACCTTCCAGACCCGGGTCTACGGCACCGGTTCGCTCGACTCCAGCGGCACCTGGCACGGGACGCTGTACCTGTTCGGTGGCGGCGACCCGACGTTCGGCGCCCAGGGCTTCGACCGCTACTACTACGGCACCGGCGCGACGATGCAGCGGCTCGTCGCGAACCTGCTCCGCACGACTCCGATCAAGGCGATCGCCGGCCAGATCGTCGGCGACGAGCACTACTTCGACTCGCTGCGCGGCACCGTCTACAGCAACTACGCACCCTCGATCGACGTCGAGGGGCTGCTCAGTGGCCTCGCCTACGACCGCGGCTTCACGAACGTCGGCGAGTCGACCTTCCAGGCGCACCCCGCGCTGTTCGCCGCCCAGCAGTTCGCCGCGGCGCTCAAGGCCGCGCACGTTCACATCCCGAGGGGCACCCGGATCAGCACAGGCACGACGCCACCCGGCGCGACGTCGCTCACGTCCGTCCACTCACCTCGGATGGCGACGCTGCTGCGGCTGACGAACACGCCGTCCGACAACTTCTTCGCGGAGATGCTGATCAAGGACATCGGCGCTCAGTTCGGGGGCGCTGGCACGACGGCCGCCGGCGCGGGGGTCGTTCGCGCTCAGGTCGCGTCGAGCTTCGGCGTCCACCCGCGACTCGACGACGGATCCGGGCTCTCGTACTACGACTCGACGTCGCCCCAGGACGTCGTCACGCTGCTCTCGAAGATGGTCAACAACGCGTACTTCTACGACTCGCTGGCGATCGCCGGCGAGACCGGCACGCTCTCGCAGGAGATGAATGGGACCCTCGCCCAGGGCCGCTGCCGCGGCAAGACCGGGACGCTCCAAGCGGTCTCGAACCTCGTCGGCTATTGCACGGCGCGGGACGGCCACACGCTCGCGTTCGCGTTCCTGATGAACGCGATCAACCCGACCTACGCGCACCCGATCCAGAATCGGATGGCAGAGGCGCTCGCTGGCTACGACGGCTAGCCCTGTAGCTTGATAGAAGTGCGCGCGGTCCAATTCCGGGCATACGGCGGCCCCGAAGTCCTGCAGGTCGTCGAGGCCGACGACCCCGAGCCAGGCCGCGGACAGGTACGCGTCTCGGTGCGCGCCGTGGGGGTCAACCCGATCGAGTGGAAGGTCCGCAGCGGGATGATGGCTCAGGTCCGGCCGCTCGAGCTGCCGGCCGGGCTGGGGGTCGAGCTCGCGGGCGTGATCGACAAGCTCGGCGACGGCGTGGCCGAGCTGGGCGTGGGTGAGGAGGTGCTCGGGTACGCCGCCACTCCCGCATATGCCGAGCTCGCCGTCTGCAACGCCGACGACGTCGTTGCCCGCCCGGGCGGGATCTCGTGGGAGGAAGGCGCCGCGGTCCCCGTCGGCGCACGCACCGCGTATCGGGTTCTGGAGTTGCTCCATCCGGGGCCGGGTGAGACGCTGCTGGTCCACGCCGCGGCCGGCGGCGTCGGGATCTTCGCGACCCAGTTCGCGATCGAGCTCGGAGCACGGGTGATCGGGACCGCCAGCGAGGCGAACCACGAGTTCTTGAGCTCGATCGGCGCGCTGCCCGTGGCGTACGGCGACGGGCTGCGCGAGCGGATCCTCGAACTCGCTCCCGATGGGGTCGACGCGGTGCTCGACGCCTCCGGACGCGGCGAGCTCCCGCTCTCGGTCGAGCTCGCGGGCGGCCCGGAGCGCGTGATCACGATCGCCGCTGCACAGGAGGCCACGCAGCTCGGCGTGCGGTTCTCGGGCGGCCCCGGCGCGGTCGTCGACACGCACGCCGCGCTCATGCAGGCGGTCGACCTGCTCGTCGCCGGCCGCCTGCAGGTGCCGATCTGGCGGACCTACCCGCTCGCCGACGCGGCCGCCGCGCACGCGGAGAGCGAGCGCGGTCACCTGCGCGGCAAGATCGTCCTGATCCCGGACCCCTACTCGGCCGGATACCACTCGTAGACGACGTGCGATGTGTTCTGCGCGACCGTGTCGTACAGCGATCGGGCCGCGCCGTTGAACTGCTGCGTGTGCCAGTACACGCGCGTCGATCCCGCTTCGCGGGCGACGTCGTACACCGCTTCGATCAGCCGGCGCGCCACATCGGCGCCGCGTCCCGCGCGTGAGACGAACAAGTCCTCGAGATAGCAGTAGCTGGTCGCGGTCCACGTCGACGGGTGGATCACGATGTGCGCGAACCCGACCAGCGCGCCCTCGTCGTTCTCCTCGACCAGCGCCAGCATCCCGTCGGTCCGCTCACACAAGCGCCTGAACGTCGCCTCGGTCACCGCGTCGGGGAGCGGCTCGCGGTAGAAGTGCAGGTAGCCGTCCCACAGCGGCCTCCACGCCTCCCGGTCTTCGGATCTAAGCGCCCGGATCGCCACCGTCGAGCAGCTCCAGTAGTCCCGCCTCGTCGAGCACCCGCACTCCGAGGCGCTCGGCGTTCGCGAGCTTCGAACCGGCGCTCTCGCCGGCAACGACGTAGGAGGTCTTCTTCGAGACCGATCCGGTGACGCGCCCGCCGGACGCGACGATCCGCTCGCTCGCCTGCTCGCGCGTCAGGTTCGGCAGCGTGCCCGTCAACACGAACGTGTTGCCGGCGAGCGGGCCCTCGCCCGGCGGCGGGCCCTCCTCCTCGAACCGCAGCCCGACGTCTTTCAGGTCCTCGATCAGCTCCCGCATCTTCGTGTCCGCCAGCTGATCGTGGATCTTCTGCGCCATCTTCGGGCCGACGCCTTGCACCTCCTCGATTTGCTCAGCGCGTGGCGGCGAGCAGCGCGTCGACGGCCCGGAAGTGCTGCGCGATGTTCCGCCCGGTGACGTAGCCGATCTCCTCGATCCCGATCGCGAACAGCACACGCCCGAACGGCTGCTGCTTCGACGCCTCGATCGCGCCGACGAGCTTCTGCGCGGACACCTCGCCGAAGCCGGGCTGCTCAGCGATCTGCTCCGCCTCCAGGCGGTAGAAATCCGCCGCCGTCCGCACCCAGCCGAGATCCATGAACAGCGTCACGAGCTTCTCGCCGAGGCCGTCGATGTCCATCACTGCCGCAAAGCTCGTCAGCAGCTGCCAGCGGCGGCCCGGGCAGTCGCGGTTCGGGCACTTCGTGAACACGGCGTCGGGGTCCTTGACCGTCGGTGTGTTGCACACGGGGCACTTGGCCGGCGGATGCGGCGGGTCCGGACGCTTGGTGCGCTCGGCCACGTGAGGCGCCGGCGAGAGCACCTGCGGGATCACGTCGCCGGCCCGCAGCACGATCACATCCTCACCGATCCGGATGTCCTTGCGAGCAAGGTCCTCCTCGTTGTGCAGCGTCGCCATCTTCACGGTCACACCGCTCACGTGCACCGGCTCGAGCATCGCGAACGGGTGCAGGTCTCCGAACTTGCCCGGATTCCAGCCGATGTCGTTGAGCTTCGTGATCGCGGTCGTCGGCGGGAACTTCCACGCGATCGCCCACCGGGGCTCGCGGCCGACGACGCCGAGCCGCCGCTGCAGCTCGAAGTCGTTGACCTTGACGACCGCCCCGTCGATCTCGAACTCGAGGTTGCCGCGCCGCTCCTCCCACGCCGCGCACTGCTTGACGACCTCGTCCTCGGAGCTGAGCAGCCTGACGTCAGGGTGGACCGGGAAGGCGTGCGCGCGGAGCCACTCGAGCGACCCGTAGTGGGAGTCGAACCCGATCCCGTCGGTGACCCCGACGGCGTACGCCCAGAACGACAGCGGGCGGTCCGCGGCGAGCTTCGGGTCGAGCTGGCGGATCGTGCCGGCCGCCGAGTTGCGCGGATTCATGAACGTCGACAGCCCCCGCTCGGCGCGGCGCTCGTTGAGCTTCGCGAAGTCCGGCAGCGACATGTACACCTCGCCGCGCACCTCGATCAGCGCCGGCGGGTCCTCGACAGGCAGACGCAGCGGGATCGAACCGATCGTCCGCAGGTTGTGGCTGACGTCCTCGCCGACTTCGCCGTTGCCGCGAGTCGCCCCGCGCTCGAACACGCCGTCGCGGTAGATCAGCGAGATCGCCAGGCCGTCGATCTTCGGCTCGACCACGAACTCGAACTCGGGCTGCTCGATCCCCTCACGCGCGAGGTGGTTGCGCATCCGCTGAACCCACTGGTGCAGCTCGTCGGAGGATCGCGCGTTGGCGAGCGACAGCATCCGATCGGGGTGGCGGACCTTGACCAGGTCTGAGACCGGCTCGCCGCCGGTCCGCTGGGTAGGCGAGTCCGGCGTGATCAGCTCGGGATGCTCGGCCTCGATCGCCCGCAGCTCGTCGAGCAGCGCGTCGTACTTGTCGTCGGTGATCTCCGGGTCATCCTGCTCGTAGTAGCGCTTGGCGTGGTAACGGAGCTGCTCGCGCAGTTCCGCTGCGCGAGCCTCGCAGTCGGGGGTGCTCACTGTCCGACTTCCTCCGCGGCGGGCGCGAGCAGTGTCGCCAGGTCGTACTTCTGGAGCGTCGAGAGCCCGTCGTGGTCGGTCAGGTCGAAATGGATCGGCGTGACCGCGATCAGGCCTTTCGCGACGGCGGCGAGATCCGTCCCGGTCTCGTCGCGCTCGTAGCTCGCGTCGCCGTAGATCCGGTACTGCTTGCGAGGGCGGGAGGGATCATCATCTTGCGAGATCAGCGCCAGCTCGTCCCGGTACACGCGCTTGCCGAGCCGCGCGACCTCGACGCCGGCCGGGTCTGCCCCGGGGACGTTGATGTTCAGCAGCGTCCCCTCCGGCAGCGGCACGCTCTCGAGCTCGGTCACGAGCCGCGCCGTGAAGCGCGCCGCGGCGCTGAATTCGAACTGCCGCCCGACGCGGAAGTCGAGCTCGCGCGCGCGGGACTGCTGCGACACGGCGATCCCGGGGAGGCCGAGCACGATCGCCTCGAGCGCGGCGGCCACCGTCCCTGAATACGTGATGTCATCGCCGAGGTTCGAGCCGTGGTTGATCCCGGCGACGACCAGTTCGGCCTCGAACCCCTCGACGATCCCGAGCCGCGCGAGCCGCACACAGTCGACCGGAGTGCCGTCGGTCGCGTACCCCACGGTCCCGTCCTCGAAGTCGACCTCCTGGACCCAAAGCGGCCGCCGGGTCGTGATCGAGCGGGCCATCGCGGAGCGGTTGCCGTCCGGCGCGATCACCGCCAGATCGATTCCCGGGACCTCGAGCAGCGCGCGCCTGAGCGCCTGCAGGCCGGCGGCCTCGATCCCGTCATCGTTGGTCAGCAGTACGCGCACGTCCACCATGCTATTGGCCTTGCGGCGGCCAAATCCGGACCATGTCTAGGCGGCGGCAACGCTCCGCTCGGTCGCCGCCCCGATCGCGATCGCGATCACGGCGATCACCCGTTACGGCTCCTCTGTCAGCTGCCGCCAGGTGAATCGGAGCACCTTGTAGGTGACATGAGCTTGGTCGCGCCGGCGGTCCTTCTCGAACGCGTACCGGTGACCGTGGTACTGGTAGCCGTCGGTCTCCACGATCAGCCGGTACTGCGGCCAGTAGAAGTCCACGCGGAAGCCCTCGACCCATTGCTCGGTGAGCGGCGGCGGGAGCTGCGCCGCCCGGATTAGCAGCTTCATCTTCCCCGCCGCCTGCCGCTTCGTGTACTGCGGACCGCCGACCCGATCGAGTTCGGCGCGCAGCGCGGGGGCGCCGGCGATCCTCGGATACCGTTCGAGCACCTTACGCAGCGCGGGCGCGGACACGAGCTTCAGCGCATACGCCTCAGCGATCGCCTGCTCTAACTCATCGCCAGTCGCCACGGCAGCGAACTCGAGCAGCGCGAGCGCCGGCGACACGATTGGAATGCCACGGTGGGCGTGCCGATCGATTCCCGCCAGCTTGGTCACCCGGTGCACCACGATCCCGGAACGTCTGGGGGTCCACGATGATGTGACCTCCACTGGTCCGTGCCATTGCGGAATAACAGCTAGCAGGGAAAGCGCCGAGCGGCGTCCTGTCAACGCGTCGCCCCCGCACGCCAGCACCGCGGCCATCTCTGCCGCACCGGGAAGCAGCACGTCGGTCCCAAATAGGTACACGCTCTGGTGCACCCGATGAAGCAACGCTCGTCTCTGCCGCACCTTGATCATCGTCTCGGTGATTCCGGCGGCGAGTAGCTGCTGCGTAGTGATCAGGTTGAGTTGTCGCCGCGCGACGCGCTGCGCAAGCGGATCACCGCCTCCCTGCATGCCGGAAACCCGCAATATGTCGGCGAACGGAACGACACGGGCGACAAACTGGTCTCCACGGCCGGAAATTCGCCCCGAGCCGGGGGCGGCGCGTCGGGTGTCGACTTTCCGGTCCATCATCCTCTCTCCCTTTCAGAGCTGCCTCGACCCGAAAATCACCCCCCTGAGAGCACGCGCTCGCCCCCGTATCCCACCCCGACCAGGTAGAGCCCGTGCGCCGGCGCCGTGACCCCGGCCGCCGACCGAGGCGCGCCGTCCAGAAGCGCGACGAACTCCGAGACGGTCCGCCGCCCCGACGCCACCTCGAGCATCGTTCCCACCAGCACCCGGTTCATGTGGCGCATGAACGCGTCCGCTTCGATCCAGAACTCAACGCGTCCGTCGTCCTGGGCCCGCCAGTAGCACCCATACACATCGCGTGAGAACCGCACGTGCTCGGTCTCCGTCGGCGTGAACGCCGTGAAGTCGTGGCTCCCCACGACCGACGCGGCGCACGCATCCAACGCAGCCAGGTCGATCACGTGCGGCCACCACAGAGCGCGTCCGCGCTGCAGCGCGCTCCGCGCCGGTCGATTCAACAGCACGTATGTATACGCGCGGGATGTCGCGTCGAACCGGGCGTCGAACCCGTCGGCGGCAGCGACACACGAAAGCACGGCCACATCCCCAGGCAGCAGCGCATTGAGCGATCGAACCGAGACCACCGAGCCTTCGTAACTGGCCACCTGACCCAACGCGTGTACACCGGCGTCGGTTCGCCCGGCGACGGTAAGCGCAACCGCGGGCGCGCGCAGCAGCACTTCGAGCGCCCGCTCCACCTCCCCCTGAACTGTCCGCTTCCCCGGCTGCCGAGCCCACCCGGCGAACTCGCCGCCGTCGTACTCCAACAGCAACCGAGCGGTCAGACGAGCTCCAGAAACACCATTTCCGTCGAGTCAGACCGCCGCGGCCCCAGTTTCAGGATCCGCGTGTAGCCGCCGTCGCGCTCGACATACCGCGGCGCGATCTCCTCGAACAGCTTGTAGACCGCAAACTTATCTTGGCCCAGCGTCGACAGCGCCTGCCGGCGCGCATGGAGGTCACCGCGCTTGGCCAGCGTGATCAGCTTCTCGACCTCGGGCTTGACGGCCTTGGCTTTCGTCTCGGTCGTCTGGATCCGCTCGTGGTCGATCACCTCCTTACAGAGGTTCATCAACAGCGCCTTGCGATGCGAGGCGCTACGGCTGAGCTGATATCGGTTCTTCTGGTGGCGCATCGAACGGTAAGACTAGTCGTTGCGCAGCGCCAAGCCGCGCGCGTGCAGCGTCTCGATCACCTCGTCGATCGACTTCTTGCCGAAGTTCGGGATCGCGTTGAGCTCACCCTCGGTCTTCGCGACGAGATCGCCGACGGTCTGGATGCCGGCGCGCTTGAGGCAGTTGTACGACCGGACGCCGAGCTCGAGTTCCTCGATCAGGATGTCGTCCATCACGCTCGGCGGACGGGCCGGCGCGCCGGTGGAGTTGCCGCCCACGAGACCCGGCTCCAGAGCGCCGGCATCACCCGCCGAGCGAAGCTCGATCACGCGATCGGCGTCGGTGAAGATCGCCAGCTGTGAGATCAGGATCTCCGCGGCCTCGCGCAGCGCGGCGTGCGGGTCGATCGAACCATCGGTCTCGATGTCGAGCGTCAGCTTGTCGAAGTCGGTCTTCTGCCCGACGCGGGCCTGCTCGACGTTGTACGCGACGCGGCGCACGGGCGAGAAGATCGAGTCGATCGGGATCACGCCGATCGGCTGGTCGGGAGACTTGTTCTCCTCCGCCGGGCGGTATCCGCGGCCACGGCCGATCGTCAGATAGACCTCGAGCTTCGTCTTCTTCTCGAGCGTCGCGATATGCGCGTCCGGGTTCAGGATCTCGACGCCCGAGGGCAGGTCGATGTCCTTCGCGGTGATCTCGCCGGGGCCGGTCACGACCAGCGGCGCCTCGATCTCGGTCGCGTCCGAGTGCATCCGGCAGACGATGCCCTTGAGGTTCAGAACGATGTCGGTCACGTCCTCTTTGACGCCGCGGATCGTCGAGAACTCGTGCGCCACGCCCTCGATTCGGACGGAGGTCACGGCGGCGCCCGACAACGAGCTCAGCAATACCCGCCGAAGCGAGTTACCGAAGGTGTAGCCAAACCCCCGGTCAAGCGGCTCGATCGTGAACGATCCTCGGTTGTCGTCTACAGACTCGCTGGAGATTCGGGGGACTTGGAAGTCAAGCATCAGGGTCCTAACGTCGTGGGTTCCTGCCGCGCGCCTAGGCGGCTGTCAACGCCGTGCCCACGCCCGCCAGGGCGGCACGGCTGAAAGCTTTCACTACTTCGAGTACAGCTCGACGATGAGCTGCTCTTCCACCGGTGCGGCAATCTCCCGCCGCTCCGGCTTGCGCAACACCTTCGCCGTGAGCGAGTCGTGATCGGCCTGCAGCCACGCGGGCACCTGACCGGTCAGTTCGGTGGCGTCGCGGATCACCTGCCCCGCGGTCGACTTGGTGTGGATCGCGATCACATCGTTGTCGCGCAGCTGGTACGAGGGGATGTTCACCCGCCGTCCATTGACGGTCCAGTGGCCGTGCAGGATCAGCTGCCGCGCCTGACGGCGTGACGCCGCAAAGCCGAGTCGAACCAAGACGTTGTCGAACCGGCACTCGAGCATCCGCAGCAGGTTCTCGCCGGTGATCCCCGGCTGGCGCGAAGCCTTCTGGTAGTAGAGGCGGAACTGCTTCTCGAGCACGCCGTAATAGCGCTTGGCCTTCTGCTTCTCGCGCAGCTGGACGCGGTATTCGCTCTGCTTCATCCGGCCGCGGCCGTGCTCGCCGGGCGGGTAGGAGCGCCGCTCGACGCCGCACTTGTCGGTCAGGCATCGCTCGCCCTTGAGGAAGAGCTTCTGGCCCTCGCGCCGGCACTGCTTGCACTGTGGACCTGTGTCACGAGCCATCGATCAGACCCTCCGACGCTTCCGGGGACGGCAGCCGTTGTGCGCCTGCGGCGTGACGTCCTTGACGCCTGTCACCTCAAGCCCGGCCGCCTGCAATGAGCGGATCGCGGTCTCCCGACCGGAACCAGGGCCCTTGACGAACACTTCGACCTTCTGCAGGCCGTGCTCGATGCCCTTGCGGGCGGCCGCGTCCGCGGTCACCTGTGCAGCGAACGGGGTCGACTTGCGCGAGCCCTTGAAGCCGGCGCCGCCGGCGGACTCCCACGCGATCACGTTTCCCTCGCGGTCGGTGAGCGACACGATCGTGTTGTTGAACGAAGTCTTGATGTGGGCCTGGCCCACGGGGATGTTCTTGCGGACGCGCCGGCGACCGCGCTGGGGACGGCGAGGAGCTGGACTCATTTCTTGGTCGCCTTCTTCCTACCGGCGACCTGCATCCGCTTCGGACCCTTACGCGTGCGCGCGTTGGTCTTCGTGTTCTGGCCCCGAACGGGCAGCCCGCGCCGGTGGCGCATCCCGCGGTAGGAGCCGATCTCCTGGAGACGCTTGATGCTCTGCGAGCGCTCGCGGCGCAGATCGCCCTCGACCGTCAGCCCCGAGTCGATCAGGTCGCGCAGCTTGACGACCTCCTCCTCGGTCAGGTCACGGACCTTGCGGTCGGGCTCGACCCCGACCTCTCCCAAGAGCTTGTTGGAGGTGGAGCGACCGATGCCGTAGATATAAGTCAGGCCGATCTCGACCCGCTTGTTGAGGGGGATGTTTACCCCGCTTATCCGCGCCATTAGGGGATCAGCCCTGCCGCTGCTTATGCCGCGGATTCGAGCAGATCACAAGCACCCGCCCGTTCCGGCGGATGATCTTGCACTTCTCGCACATCGGTTTGACCGAGGGTCGTACCTTCACGTCGCTCGCTTCGCTCTCGTCGTATCTTCCGGTGGTTCCCGCAGTTCCGGCTCTGGAAGCCGTTACGGCCGCCGCTACCGACACTGGGGCGCGCCCTTGCAGCACAAAACTCCGGCGCTACAGGCGCATCCGCTGATACTAGCAGGGGCGGACGTTCTCGTATCGGCCGACGGAAGGCGCGCCCCGGGGCGGTCCTTTGCGAGCGCGCGCGCCTAAGGTCAGACCTCTCCCGGGTAAGGGGTGCAGGTCCGAAAGTCGCTGCACATGCCCGATGTGCGCGCCTCGTCTTACGGCCATGATCTGTTCAGTCGAGTATGAGGAGCACGATCATGAGAACGTCTTTGAATGCATTGACCGCGGGCAGCACGACACCTGCCGCAGCGGTTCGGTTTGCCCACCCCGACGAGGCCGGGACGCTGCGGCGCATCGCCGAGCTCGACGACGCGGCGGAGCTGGCAGGCGAGATTCTGGTCGCGACAATCGATGCGGACGTCGTCGCGGCCCTATCGCTTGACGACGGGCGCGTCGTAGCCAACCCGTTCGTCCGCACATCCGACGCAGTCGAGCTGTTGCGCGGCAGCGCGACGGCGCTGACCGGACATCCTCGTCGTCGCTGGCGCTGGCGGCCGGCATTGCGCCTGCGGCTCGCATGAACTGCACGCTCAGCAGCCGTGAGCCGCCTGCGCTAAGCCGCCGCCGCGCGACCGCTGCCCGCCTCGTGCCACGGCGTCAGCACCCGCGGCCCATCGGGGGTGACCGCGATCGTGAACTCGAAGTGCGCCGCCAGCGACCCGTCCTGCGAGTAGATCGCCCAGTGGTCCTCGCCGACGCGGACCGAGTGCCGGCCGGCGGTGACCATCGGCTCGACCGCCAAGCACCATTCCCTCTTCCAGCGGCACCCCGGTGCCGGGCTCGCCGTAGTTCGGGATCTGCGGGTCCTCGTGCATGCTGCGCCCGATCCCATGGCCCACCAGCGTCCGCACGATCGACAGCCCGTTCGACTCGACGTGGCGCTGGATCGCGTTCGACACATCGCCGAGGCGATTCCCCAGGCGCACCTGCTCGACCGCCAGGAACAGCGACTCCTCGGTCACCTTCAGCAGCTTTGAGGCGACCGGCGAGATCGGGCCGACGGCGAACGTCCGCGCCGCGTCGGCGACCCAGCCGTCGAGCACGACGCCGATATCGACCGAGATGATGTCGCCGCGGTCGAGCTTGTAGGGGCCGGGAATGCCGTGGACGATCATCGAGTTCGGCGACGCGCAGATCGACCCGGGAAAGCCGCGGTAGCCCTTGAACGCCGGCTCGGCGCCCTGACTCAGAATGAACTTCTCGGCCGCTTGGTCGAGCTCACGCGTCGAGACGCCGGGCCGGATCTTGCCGGCGAGCAGGTTCATCGTCCGCACCAGGATCGAGCCGGCGGCCGCCATCTTGTCGATCTCCTCTGGGGTCTTCTTGATGATCAAACGTCGTCCTCCATGCGCAGCGTCGCGAGCACGGCGCGGATGTGGTCGTGCACGTCGGCGGGGCTGCGCGATCCGTCGATCCGCCGCAGCAGCCCCTTACCGTCGTAGTACTCGATCAGCGGCTCGGTCTGGTCGTGGTAGACGTGCAGCCGCTTGCGGACGACCTCAGGCTTGTCGTCGTCACGCTGGATCAGGCGCGAGCCGTCCTGGTCGCACACGTCCTCGCGCTTGGGCGGGTCGAACTCGACGTGGTAGTTGTGCCCGTTCTTGACGCACACGCGGCGGCCCGAGATTCGCCGCACGACGTCCTCGTCCGGGACGTCGATCAGTACGGCCGCGTTGATCCGCCGCCGCAGCCCGGAGAGCATCTGGTCCAGCGCCTCGGCCTGGACCACGGTCCGCGGGAAACCATCGAGGATGAAGCCGTCCTCCGCATCGCCCTCGTCCAGCCGCTCGGCGACCATCCGGACGATCACCTCGTCGGGGACGAGGTCGCCCGCGTCCATGTACCGCTTCGCCTCGACGCCCAGCTCGGTGCCGTCCTTGACGTTGGATCGCAGCATCTCACCGGTCGAGATGAACGGCAGGCGGAAGTCGTTACGCAGGCGCTCGGCCTGCGTCCCCTTGCCCGCGCCTGGCGGTCCCAGCAGGATCAGATTGAGCTCGGACACGAGAACCTGACTCTAGCCGAGCGCAGCTATTTCAAGAAGCCCTCGTAGTTGCGCATCATCAGCTGCGCTTCGAGCTGCTTCATCGTGTCGAGCGCGACCCCGATCACGATCAGGATCGACGTTCCGCCGAACGCGAAGTTCGCGCTCGTCTGATTGATCAGGATCGTTGGCAAGGCCGCGACTGCGGCCAGGAACAAGGCCCCTGGGAACGTTAATCGCGCCAGGATCCGATCCAGGAATTCGGCCGTGGGTCTGCCTGGCCTCACCCCCGGGATGAAGCCGCCGTACTTCTTCAGGTTGTCTGCCTGGTCGACCGGGTTGAACGTGACCGCGGTGTAGAAGTACGTGAACAGGACTGATGAATATGCATTCGCCGACGACGTAGTGCCAGCTGCCTGGGGCGAAGAACGTGTAGACGCTGGTGCCGAAGCTGCCCGGCTTGTTGTGGCCGATCAGCTGGCCGACGGTCGGCGGGATCGCCATCACCGACGCAGCGAAGATCACCGGGATCACGCCGGCCATGTTGACGCGCAGCGGCAGGTAGGTCTGGCCGCCCTGGGTCATCCGTCTGCCGATCACCCGTTTCGCGTATTGGATCGGGATTCGGCGCTGTCCCTCTTGCACGAACACGACCGACGCGACGACGCCCACGGCGATGAACGGCATGATCACGCGGAACACCTGGTCGGGGTTCGTCCACCACGCGTTGATCCCGCTCGGGATCCGGGAGACGATCGACGCGAAGATCATCAGCGAGATCCCGTTTCCGATCCCGCGCTGGGTGATCAGCTCGCCCATCCACATCAGCAGCACCGTGCCGGCGGTCAGCGAGATCACGATCAGGAACACCTTCAGCAGCGTGAAGTTCGTGATCACCGGCTGGCCACCGGCCTGCTTCTCGAAGCTTCGGAACAGGAACACGTAGCCGATCGACTGCGCGAACGCGAGCCCGACCGTCAGATACCGCGTGTACTGCGTGATCCGCGCCTGGCCGACCTCGCCTTCCTTCTGCAGCTTCTCCAGCGACGGCACCACGACCTGCAGCAGCTGCAGGATGATCGACGCCGTGATGTAGGGCATGATCCCCAGCGCGAAGATCGCGATCCGGCCGAGGCCTCCGCCTGAGAACAGGTTCAGCAGCCCGAGGATGCTGTTGCCGCCGAAGTTCGACTGGATCTGCTTGACGGCCGCCGCGTTGATCCCCGGTGCCGGGATGTGGGTGCCGAGCCGGTACAGCGCAAGCAGTCCCGCCGTGAACAGAACCTTGTTGCGGATCTCTTTGACCCTGAACGCGCCAAGGATCGTCGAGATCATCGGCTCAGCCCTCTGAGATCAGCTCGCAAGTTCCGCCGGCGGACTCGATCCGCTCGCGGGCGGTCGCCGAGAACGCGTGCGCGTGCACCGTCAGCTTCTTGCCGAGCTCGCCCTTCGCGAGCACCTTGACCGGCACACCCTTGCGTGTGGCAAGCCCCTTGGCGTTCATCGCCTCGAGCGTAACAACGTCGCCCGCCTCGAAGCGCCGGTCGAGGTCGCCGAGGTTGACGGGCTGGGTGTGCGTCCGGAACATCTCGAACGGCATCGCAGTCTTGCTGTTCGGTCCGCGCAGCTTGCGCATCCGCATGTGGATCGGGTTCTGGCCGCCCTCGAACCGTGCTCTGCGCTTGGAGCCCGAGCGAGAGCCCGCGCCCTTCTGGCCGCGACCTGCGGTCTTGCCGGTTCCCGAGCCCTCCCCGCGGCCGACGCGCTTGCGCTGCTTGCGCGAGCCAGGCGCCGGCTGCAGGTTGTGCAGCCCGATCCGCTCCTCGGTTGTCTCTTCGTCGGCCATCAGTCCTCCGTGACCTCGACGAGGTGACGCACCTTGTGGATCATCCCGCGGATCTGCGGCGTGTCTTCCTGCTCAACGGTGTGGTTGATGCGGCGCAGGCCAAGCGAGCGCAGGGTGTCGACCTGACGCTTGTCGCTCCCATTCCGCGACTTGCGCTGCGTAATCCGAAGCGTGCTCACGAAGCCGTCTCCTCCGCCTCGACGGCGACGGGCTCGGGCGCCGCGTCCGCCGTGGGAGCATCGGCCGAGATCGTCTCGCCGTTCTGGGGCTGGTCGGTCAGTCCGAGCACCGCGTTGATCGACAGGCCGCGCAGCTCGGCGACCTCCGCCGGAGTGCGGAGCGACTCCAGTCCAGCCATCGTCGCCTTGACGAGGTTGATCGGGTTCTGCGAACCAAGCGACTTCGAGAGGATGTCGTGGATCCCGGCAAGTTCCAGGACCGCGCGCACACCGCCGCCGGCGATCACACCGGTACCGGGGGCTGCGGGCTTCAGGAAGACCCGGCCGGCCCCGAAGACACCCGTCGTCTGATGGGTGATCGTCGAGCCGTGCTTCGGCACGCGGTAGAGATTCTTCTTCGCCCGCTCGACGCCCTTCTGGATCGCCACCGGAACCTCGTTCGCCTTGCCGTAGCCGATCCCGACGACATCGCGCTCGTCGCCGACGACCACCAGCGCGGTGAACGAGAACCGCCGGCCGCCCTTGACGACCTTGGCGACGCGGTTGATCTCGACCACGCGCTCTTGGAGGTCGAGTCCGGCTGCTGAAACTGTCCGATCACGGATGGGCATGAAGTCGATCCAGGGTAGCGGTCTTAGAAGTTCAGGCCGCTCTCGCGAGCGCCGTCGGCGAGCGCCTTCACGCGACCGTGGTACTGATAGCCGCCGCGGTCGAACACGACGGTGTCGATCCCGGCGGCCTTCGCGCGATCGGCGAGCAGCGCGCCCGCACGGGTCGCCTGCTCGAGCGGCTTCAGCGAGCGCAGTTCGGGCTCGGTCCACTGCACGGCCGCGATCGTCCGCCCGGCGTCGTCGTCGATCAGCTGGGCGAAGATCCCACGGTTGGAGCGGAACACGGAGATCCGCGGCCGCTCTGCGGTGCCGTGGACCTTGGCGCGGACGCGCCGCCGGCGCCGCAGGCGCCGCGCGGGAGCAGTCAGACACGGTCATGCCCGCTTACCGACCTTCCGGGCGACGTACTCGCCCTCGTAGCGGATCCCCTTGCCCTTGTACGGCTCGGGCTTGCGCTGCTTGCGGATGTATGCGGCGATCTCGCCGACCTGCTGCTTGGACGCGCCGCGTACGACGATCCGCGTCGGCTGCGGCACCTCGAACTCGATCCCATCGGGCGCCTTCACCGGCACGGGGTGCGAGTAGCCGAGCGCGAGCTCGAGGTCACGGCCGCGCAGCTGCGCGCGGTAGCCGACGCCCTGGATCTCGAGGCGCTTCTCGAACCCATCGGTGACGCCGGTGACCATGTTCGCCACGAGCGTCCGCGTCAGTCCGTGCAGCGCGCGGTGCTCGCCGCGATCGGTCGGCCGAGTGACGGTCACTACGCCGTCCTCCTGCTCGACCTTGATGTCGCGGTTGATCCGCTCGGACAGCTCGCCCTTCGGACCGTTGACGGTCACGCGCTCGGGCTCGATCGCGACGGTGACGCCGGCGGGCACGGGAATTGGTTGTCTACCGATTCGGGACATCAGCTACCAGACGTTTGCCACTACCTCGCCGCCGACGCCTTCGATCCGGGCCTCGTGGCCGGTCATGACGCCCTTGGAGGTCGAGATGATTGCGGTGCCCATCCCGCCCTGGATGCGGGGGATGTGGGCGTGGTCGACGTAGGTCCGCCGGCCGGGGCGCGAGACGCGTTGCATCCCCGAGATCACCGGCTTGCGGTCGTCGGTGTACTTGAGCGTGACGGTCAGCGTCTCGCCGGGGCGGCCCTCGCTCGGCGGCTGCACCTCGAACGCCTCGATGTAGCCCTGCTCCTTGAGGATCCGGGCCAGCTCGCGCTTCAGCTTCGACGACGGGATCGCGACGTCGTGGTGCTGCGCCTTGGCGGCGTTGCGCAGGCGCGTGAGGAAGTCGGCTACGGGGTCGGTCATCGACATGGCTCTACCAGGACGACTTTGTCATGCCGGGGACGTAGCCGTTGTGCGCCAGCTCGCGCAGACAGATCCGGCACACGCCGAACTTGCGATACACGGCGCGCGCGCGGCCGCAACGGCGGCAACGGGTGTATCCCCGGGTCTTGTACTTCGGCGTCCGCTGCTGGCGGACTCGCTGCGAAACCTTGGCCACTAGTTGCGATTCTCCTTTGCGAACGGCATCCCGAGCGCCTCGAGCAGTGCGAATGACTCCTCGTCGCTTGATGCCGTTGTAGTAATCGTGATGTCGAGACCCCGGACCTGGTCGATCTCGTCGTAGTCGACCTCGGGGAAGATGATCTGCTCGCGGACGCCGAGCGAGTAGTTGCCGCGGCCGTCGAACGAGCGCGGGTTGAGCCCGCGGAAGTCCCGGATTCGCGGGATCGCGACCGACATCAGCCGGTCCAGGAACTCGTACGAGCGCTCTCCGCGCAGCGTCACCGCGACGCCCGACGGGCATCTGCTCGCGGATCTTGAACTGGGCGATCGACTTGCGCGCACGGCGGACGTTCGGCTTCTGGCCGGTGATCGTCGCGAGCTGCTCCGAGGCGGCGTCGAGCACCTTGGAGTCCTGCTTGGCGTCGCCGACGCCCATGTTGACCGTGATCTTCGTGATCCGCGGCGCCTGCATCGGCGTCGAGTAGCCGAACCGCTCGATCAGCTGCGGGCGGATCTCGTCGTTGTAGCGGGTCTTCAAACGTGCAGCCATGGCTAATCGATCCTCGTTCCGGAGCGAGCCGCCACACGGTGGCGCTTGCCCTCGATGACCTCGATCTTGATACGCGTCGGCTTGCCGTCCTTGGGGTCGACCAGCATCACGTTGGAGATGTGGATCGGGCCTTCCTTCTCGATCACGCCGCCGACCTGCTCGGCGCGCTGCGCGCCGGCAACCTGCTGGGGCCGCTGGTGGCGCTTGATGATGTTGAGGCCCTCGACGTACACCTTGTTCTTCTTCGGCTCGACGCGCAGCACCTTGCCGCGCTTGCCCGCGTCCTTGCCGCCGATCACGATCACGTCGTCCTCAGCCTTGATCCGCGCCGCCATCAGAGCACCTCCGGGGCGAGGGAGACGATCCGCATGAAGTTGCGCTCGCGCAGCTCGCGCGCGACCGGGCCGAAGATGCGCGTGCCGCGCGGCGCGCCCTGCGCGTCGATCAGCACGGCCGCGTTCTCGTCGAACGCGATGTAGGTGCCGTCCTCGCGGCCGTAAGCCTTCTTGCAGCGGACGACGACCGCGGTCACGACCTCGCCCTTGCGCACCGACCCCTGCGGGGCCGCCTGCTTGACGGTCGCCGTGATGATGTCGCCCACGTGCGCGTACCGGCGCCGGTGGCCGCCCTTGACGCGAATCACGAGGATCTCGCGCGCGCCCGTGTTATCGGCCACGCGCAGCCTGGTCTCGTTCTGGATCACTTCGCCCTCTCAACGACTTCGACCAGGCGCCACCGCTTGCTCCGCGACAGCGGCCGGCACTCGCGCACGACCACGGTGTCCCCGGTGTGCGCGTCGTTGCTCTCGTCGTGCGCGTGCAGCGTCCGCGAGGTGGCGACGATCTTCTGATACTTGCGATGCCGGCGCGTCAGGTCGATCCGCACCGTGATCGTCTTGTCGGCCTTGTCCGACACGACGATTCCCTGGCGCACCTTCTGCGTCCCCGGCGCGTGCTCGCGCGGCGGCGTGGGCTCTGAGCGATGCTCGCCGGCGCGGGCCTTCTCGCGCGCCTTGACGCGGCCCGCGGTGCGCAGCGCCGCCTTGCGCCGCCGCCCGGCGACGCGCTCGGCTTGGCGCTCCTCGGGGCTCACCTGACCGCGCGGCGCCGGCGCCTTTGCGGCCTTCGCCGCACGCTTGCGCTCCTTCGGGGCGAGCACCGCCTCGGGCTCGGCCGCGGCCCGAGGCGCAGCGGGCTCGGCGGGAGGCGCAGCGGCTCGCGCGCGAGGCGCAGCGGGCTCGGCCGCGGCGGGAGGCGCAGCGGCCTCGGCGCTCTCGTCCGCCTCGGGCTCAGCGCCCTCTGCCGGCGTCTCTGGTTCGTTCTCCGTTACGGGGTCGGCATCCGCGGCGCCCTCGTCGGGCGTGACGCCGGTCTCCTCGGTGGGATCTTGCTCTTCCTTTTCAGCCATTCTCGTTCTCTACTTGCAGTTCTCGTTCGCGCGCGACCGTGAGGGCGCGCGCGATTTCACGTTTTGCCCGGCGCAGGCCGGCTGTGTTGTCGAGCTCGCCGGTGGCGTGCTGGAAGCGCAGCCCGAACAGGTCGCGCCGCGACGTGTGGATGTGCTCGGTGAGCTCACCGTCGGTGAGGTCACGCAGTTCGGCGGGATTCATCCGTCCTCCCTCATCACGAACTTGGTCCGTACGGGAAGCTTGTGTCCGGCAAGCCGCATCGCCTCACGCGCGAGCGGCTCGGGCACGCCGGCGAGCTCGAACATCACGCGCCCGGGCTTGACCACGGCGACCCAGCCCTCGGGGTTGCCCTTGCCGGAGCCCATCCGCGTCTCGGCAGGCTTCTTCGTGAACGGCTTATCGGGATAGACGTTGATCCACACCTTGCCGCCACGCTTGATCTTGCGGGTCATCGCGATACGAGCGGCCTCGATCTGGCGGTTCGTGAGCCAGCCGGCGTCGAGCGCCTTCAGCCCGTACTCGCCGAACTGAACCTTGACCTGGCCGCGCGAAAGGCCCGCGCGACGTCCGCGGTGATGCTTGCGGTGCTTTACGCGTTTAGGGGCGAGCATCAGCGAGCAGCTCCTCCGCCCCCACCAGCGCCACTGGCGCCGCCACCGCTCTGACCGCCGCCGCCGCCCTGACCGCCCCGGCCCTGACCGCCGCCGCCACCGCGCTGACCACCGCCGCCACCGCCCTGACCGCCGCCGCCCTGACCGCGGCCACCGCCGCCACCAGCGCCACCGCGACCACCGCCACCTGCGCGCCACCGCCGCCACCACCGCCACCGAAACCGCCGCCCGCGCCACCGCGGCCACCACCGCCACCGAAACCGCCACGGCCACCGCCGGCGCCACCGCCACCCGCGCCACCGCGACCACCGCCGCCGCCGCCGAAACCTCCACGTCCGCCGCCACCGCCACCCTGACCGCCGCGACCACCCGGACCGCCACCACGGCCACCCTGGACCGCCGCCGCGACCACCGGGACCGCCACCACGGCCACCCTGGCCGCCACCGCCGCCGCGACCACCGGGACCGCCACCGCGACCGCCGCGGCCCTCACGGCCGCCACGGCCGTCGCGCCCGTCGCGTCCACCGCGCTCGGGCGCCTGCGGCGCGGGCTCGTCCATGATCGTCAGGTCGGCGCCGGTGTAGCCCTCGGGCATGATCTCGCCCTTGTTGATCCAGCACTTGACGCCGATCCGCCCGAACGTGGTCCGAGCCTCATGGAAGCCGTAGTCGATGTCCGCGCGCAGCGTGTGCAGCGGCACACGGCCGTCGGAGTAGCCCTCGGTCCGCGCCATCTCGGCGCCGCCGAGGCGACCTGAAACCTGAACCTTGACGCCCTTTGCGCCGGAGCGCATCGCGCTCGTGAGCGCGCGCTTCATCGCGCGGCGGAACGCGACCCGGTTCTGCAGCTGCTCGGCGATCGATTGAGCGACGAGCCGCGCGTCGAGCTCGGGACGCTTGATCTCGAGGATGTTGACCTTCACCTGCTTGCCGGTGATCCGGTGCAGGTCGCGGCGCAGCTGGTCGACCTCGGAGCCCGACTTGCCGATCACGATCCCCGGTCGCGCCGTGTTGATGTTGACCTCGACCTCGTTCGTGTCCTTGCGGATCGTGATGTCCGACAGACCGGCATGCGACAGCCGCCCGATGATGTGCTCACGGATCTGGATGTCCTCGAACAGGAAGTCCGAGAACTGCTTCTCGTTGAACCAGTTCGACTTCCAGTCGTGGATGTAGCCCACGCGGAGCGATTCAGGATGAACTTTCTGTCCCACAGTTAGCCGTCTTTCGGTGTCAGCAAAATCGTCAGGTGACTGGTGCGCTTGCGGATCTTCGTCGCGCGACCCATCGCGCGCGGCCTGAACCGCTTGATCGTCGGTCCGTCGTCGGCATGGACCGCCTTCACGTACAGGTCCTCGCCGACGAGCTCGTGATTGTGCTCCGCGTTCGCGACCGCCGACTCGAGCAGCTTGCTCCAATCCTTCGCAACCGACCGCGGAGCTAGAGCCAGGATAGCTCGCGCCTCCTCAACCGACTTCCCGCGAATGTGGTCACACACGAGCCGCGCCTTCCGCGGCGAAGAACGAACGTACTTCGCCTGCGCCCGCACGACCGGCGGCGGCCCAGCCGGCCGCTCCGCGTCGCCGCCGCGTCGGCGCGGGCGCCGGCGCAGCAGCAGGCTCCTCAGCCTCCGCGTCATCGGCCTTCCGCCGGCGCCGCCGAGCGGGCTTCGGCCTCGCCTCAGGCTCCTCCGCCTCAGGCTCCTCCTCCTCAGCTTCGGCCTCGGCCTCCAGCTCTTCCTCCTCGGAGGGGCCGGAGTCGCCAGCGGCCTGGGGCTCGTCCTCAGCAGAAGCGGACGGGGTCGCGTCCGCGGCCGAGGCCACTCGCGTCGTCTCGTCATCCGTCCGCCCTCAGGCTTCGATGAGCGAGGGGCCTCGGCGGGGGACGCGGCCTCGGGAGCGTCAGCCTTGCGGGCGCTGCCGTCGACGCGGGCGCTTCGGCGTCTCTTCAGTCTTTCTTCGTCCGGACTCATCGCCTCTTACCAGTCGACGCATGTCCTCGATACAGCCGCGTCGGCGCGAACTCGCCCAGCTTGTGCCCGACCATCGACTCGGAGATGAACACGGGCACGTGCTTGCGCCCGTCGTGCACCGCAATCGTGTGACCGACCATCTCCGGGAAGATCGTCGAGGTCCGCGACCAGGTCTTGACCATCCGCTTGTCGCCGGAGCTGTTCATCGCCTCGATCCGTGTCGATCAGGCGCTCCTCGACCCACGGTCCCTTCTTGCTCGAGCGGCTCATCGCTTCTTACCTCTCCTGCGACCGCGGACGATGTAGCGGTCCGATTGCTTGCCCTTCTTGCGGGTCCGGTAGCCGAGCGTCGGCACGCCCCACGGCGTGACCGGGTTGCGCCCGGGGGTGGTCGAGCCCTCGCCACCGCCGTGCGGGTGGTCGACGGGGTTCATCGCCGTGCCGCGCGTCTGCGGGCGGACGCCCATGTGACGCTTGCGGCCGGCCTTCCCGACCTTGACGTTCTGGTGGTCCGAGTTGCCGATCGTGCCGACGGTCGCGCGGCACTCGGCGCGCACCATCCGCATCTCGCCTGAGGGCAGTCGCAGCGTGACGTAGTCGCCGTCCTTCGCGAGCAGCTGCACGCCGGCGCCGGCCGAGCGCGCCATCTGCCCGCCGCGACCAGGGGTCATCTCGACGTTGTGCACGACGGTGCCCGGAGGCATGTTCGCCGAGCGGCAGGCAGTTGCCCACCCGGATGTCGGCGCCCGGACCCGACTCGACGGTCGCGCCGACTCGCAGCCGCTGCGGCGCGAGGATGTAGCGCTTCTCGCCGTCGGCGTAGTGGAGCAGCGCGATGTACGCGGAGCGGTTCGGGTCGTACTCGATCGTGCGCGACCTTCGCCGGCACGCCGTCCTTGGTGCGCTTGAAGTCGATCTTGCGGTACAGGCGCTTGGCGCCGCCACCGCGGTGGCGCGAGGTCTTGCGCCCGTACGAGTTGCGACCGCCGGACTTCTTCAGTCCCTCGGTCAGCGACTTCTCGGGCTCCGATCGCGTGATCTCGGCGAAGTCCGGATAGCTGACGAACCGCCTTCCCGGCGACGTCGGCTTTGGTTTGCGAATCGGCATCGGTTATTCGGCTCCCTGCAGTCCTGAGAAGATCGGGATCGTGTCTGCCCTCGGCGACCTGCACGATCGCCTTCTTCCACTGACGCGAGCGGCCGGCCGTCTGCCCGCGGCGCTTCGGCTTGCTCTTCACCGACGCGGTCCGCACGTCGACCACCTTGACCTCGAACAGCTCCTCGATCGCCTGGCGGATCTGCGTCTTGTGCGCCTGGTCGTGGACGCGGAACGTGTACTTGCCCGCCTCGGCGAGCACGAAGCTCTTCTCGGAGACGACCGGACGGATGATCACCTGGCTCGCGTCCATCACTCCTCACCCTCTTCTTCTTCAATGGCCTCCGCCTTCGGCTCCGGCTTGGTTTGGTCCGCGGTCGTCCCGGTGGCGCGCGCGACCAGCGCCGGCAAACAAGCCTCGGAGACGAGCACGCTGGCGGCGCCGAGCACGTCGGCGACACCCGCGTTCTCGACCGGCATCACGGAAACCCGCGAGATGTTGCGGAACGACTTGCCGGCATCGGCCTCGTCCTCGTGCAGCAGCACGAGCGTCGGGAAGTCCTGGCTCCAGTCGTCGAGCAGGCCGACGGCCTGCGCGGTCGACGGACCGTCGAAGACCGACGCGTCGAACACGGCGAACGTGGCGCGACCGGCGTGTACGGACAGCGCGCTGCGGAGCGCCGCGCGGCGCGCCTTGCGGTTGACCTTGACGGTGTAGTGGCGCGGCGAGGGCCCGAAGACGACGCCGCCGCCGGTCCACACCGGCGAGCGCGAGGAGCCGGCGCGAGCGCGGCCGGTGCCCTTCTGGCGCCACGGCTTGGCGCCGCCGCCTCGGACCTGGCCGCGCGTCTTCGTCGACGCGGTGCCCTGCCGGCGCGCGTTCAGCTCGGCGCGCACGGTCTCGTGCACGAGCGGCATGTTGAAGTTGGCCTCGAACGCGGTCGCGTCGAGCGTGACCGAGCCCTGCCGCCGAGCCTTCGGTGCCTTAGCCATCGGTCCGGACCTCCACGATCCCGCCGCGTAGGGCCGGGCACCGCGCCGCGGACGAGCAGCAGGTTGTTGCGCGGGATCACCTCGACGACGGTCAGCCCGCGCTGGGTGATGCGGCCGCCGCCCATCCGCCCGGGTCCGCGAATGCCCTTGAACACGCGCGAGGGGGTCGCCGACGCGCCGATCGAACCCGGCGCGCGGACGTTGTGCGAGCCGTGCGACTTCGGGCCGCTGGCGAAGTTGTGGCGCTTGATCGTGCCCTGGAAGCCCTTGCCCTTCGAGACCCCGGAGACCTTGACGACGTCGCCCGGCGAGAACGCCTCGCAGGTGACGGTCTCGCCCATCAGCAGCTCGCCGGCCTCGTTGCGGAACTCGCGCACGACGCGGTGGGCGGAGGTGTCGGCCTTCTTCAGGTGGCCGAGCTGCGCCTTCGTCAGCACCTTCTCCTTGCACGTGGCGAACGCGAGCTGGACGGCCTCGTAGCCGTCGCGCTCGACGGTGCGGATCCCGGTGACCGGACACGGGCCGGCTTCGAGCACGGTCACGCGCTCGACCTTGCCGTCGTCGAGGAACCGCTGCGTCATTCCGAGTTTCCGCGCCAGGATCGCAGCCATCACGAACCCCTAGGACGCCAACCGGATCTCGATATCCACGCCCGCGGGAAGATGGTCGAGCCGCTGGAGCGAGTCGACCGTCTTCGGGGTCGGCTGGTGGATGTCGATCAACCGCTTGTGCGTGCGGATCTCGAAGTGCTCGCGGGAGTCCTTGTCCTTGAACGGCGAGCGGATCACGCAGTAGACGTTCTTCTCCGTCGGCAGCGGCACGGGACCGGAGACGGTCGCGCCGGTGCGCGTCGCCGTCTCGACGATCTCCTTCGCCGCCGTCTCGATCGCAGAGTGATCGTAGGACTTCAGCCGTATGCGGATTTTGTTTTGAGCGATAGTTGCCATAACACGTTGAGAGGGGCGGCCGCCCCGGGTTTCGGGGCCCGCCCCACTCGGTCGTATCTGCTTTCAAAAATCTGGGCGGCGGACTTAGCGGCCGCCGCCCAGGTACTACTGAATGACTTCGGTGACGACCCCCGAGCCGACCGTACGGCCGCCCTCGCGGATCGCGAACCGCAGACCCTGATCCATGGCGATCGGCTGAATCAGCTCGATCTCCATCTGGACGTTGTCACCCGGCATCACCATCTCCGTGCCCTCGGGCAGGTTGGCGACGCCGGTGACGTCGGTCGTGCGGAAGTAGAACTGCGGCCGGTAGCCCGTGAAGAACGGGGTGTGACGACCACCCTCCTCCTTCTTCAGGACGTAGACCTCAGACTTGAACTTCGTGTGCGGCGTGATCGAACCCGGCTTGCACAGCACCTGGCCGCGCTCGATGTCCTCACGCTTGGTGCCCCGGAGCAGGCAGCCGACGTTGTCGCCGGCCTGGCCCTCGTCGAGGATCTTCTTGAACATCTCGACGCCGGTGACGACGGTCGTCTCGGTCGGCTTGATGCCGACGATCTCGACCGTCTCGCCCGTCTTGATGATTCCCTGCTCGATCCGGCCGGTCGCGACGGTGCCGCGGCCGGTGATCGAGAACACGTCCTCGACCGGCATCAGGAACGGCTTGTCCAGCTCGCGGACTGGCTCGGGGATGTAGGTGTCGAGCGCCTCGGCGAGCTCGAGGATCTTGCGCCTCGTACTCCTTGTCGCCCTCGAGCGCCTTCAGCGCCGAGCCGGTGACGAACGGGATGTCGTCGCCGGGGAACTCGTACTCGGACAGCAGGTCGCGGATCTCGACCTCGACGAGCTCGAGCAGCTCGGGGTCGTCGACCATGTCCGCCTTGTTCAGGAACACGACGATGTACGGCACGCCGACCTGACGGGCGAGCAGGATGTGCTCGCGGGTCTGCGGCATCGCGCCGTCGGCCGCCGAGACGACCAGGATCGCGCCGTCCATCTGCGCCGCGCCGGTGATCATGTTCTTCACGTAGTCGGCGTGCCCGGGGCAGTCGACGTGCGCGTAATGGCGGTTGGCAGTCTGGTACTCGACGTGGGAGGTCGCGATCGTGATGCCGCGAGCCTTCTCCTCGGGAGCGTTGTCGATCGATTCGAACGACCGCACTTCCGTGCCGCCGAAGTTCTCGTTCAGCACCTTGGTGATCGCGGCCGTCAGCGTCGTCTTGCCATGGTCGATGTGACCGATGGTCCCGACGTTGACATGGGGCTTATCGCGCTCGAACTTGGCCTTCGCCACTTTGGTGTCGCTCCTTCTGTTTCAGAGATTGTGTCCGTCGCAGGACGAACTTCGAGAATCTATCGGACTTCTGTCCGGGGTTGCTGCTAGGGGCCGGTTAGGCGGGCTGGAGTTCCCCGACCACCTTCTCGGCGATGTTCGTCGGCACCTCGTCGTACCGCTCGAACTGCATCGTGTAAGTCGCCCGGCCCTGGGTCGTCGACCGCACGTCGGTCGCGTACCCGAACATCTCGGCGAGCGGCACATACGCGCTCACCACCTGCGCGTTGCCGCGCTGTTCCATCCCCTGGACCTGGCCGCGCCGGCGGTTGAGATCGCCGATCACGTCGCCCATGTACTCCTCGGGGGTGACGACCTCGACCGCGAAGATCGGCTCGAGCAGCACCGGCTTGGCGCGCTTGACCGCCTCCTTCAGGGCCAGCGAGCCGGCGACCTTGAACGCGATCTCGCTCGAATCCGTGTCGTGGTACTTGCCGTCGGTCAGCGTGACGCGCACGTCGACCATCGGGTAGCCCGCGCGCGGACCGTTCTCGAGCGCCTCCTCGACCCCCTTCTCGACCGCCGGGATGAACTCGGTCGGGATCGAGCCGCCCTTGATCTTGTTGACGAAGTCGAAACCCTCGCCGGGCGCCGGCTCGACGTTGATGTAGACGATTCCGTACTGGCCCGAGCCGCCGGTCTGGCGGACGAACCGTCCCTCGACCTTCTCGGCGGTGCCGCGGATCGTCTCGCGGTAGGAGACCTGCGGCCGGCCGACGTTCGCGTCGACCTTGTACTCGCGCAGCATCCGGTCGACCAGCACCTCGAGGTGCAGCTCGCCCATGCCGGAGATCTCGGTCTGGCCGGTCTCCTCGTTGGTGCGGACCTGGAACGTCGGGTCCTCCTCGGCGAGCCGGCCGAGCGCGGTCGACATCTTCTCCTGGTCGATCTTCGTCTTCGGCTCGATCGCGACCTTGATCACGGGCTCGGGGAACACGATCATCTCGAGCTTGATCGGCCGATCGGGCGCGGCGAGCGTGTCGCCGGTCACCACCTGCTTGATCCCGACCGCCGGCGGCGATGTCGCCCGCGTAGACCTCGGGGACCTCCTCGCGGTCGTTCGCGTGCATCATCAGGATCCGCCCGATGCGCTCGGTGCGCCCGGTCGTGACGTTGAGCACGCGCGAGCCCGCGGCGAGCTTGCCGGAGTAGACGCGGAAGTAGGTCAGCTTGCCGACGTACGGATCGGCCATGATCTTGAGCGACGAGCGCCGCGAACGGCTCTTCGTCGGAGGCCTCGCGCATCGCCGGCCGCTCGCCGCCGTTGTCGCTCGTCTTCGTCGGGCTCGATGCCCTCGACCGGCGGCACGTCGAGCGGGCTCGGCAGGTAGTCGATCACGGCGTCGAGCAGCGGCTGCACGCCCTTGTTCTTGAAACTTGAGCCGCACAGGACCGGGGTCAGCTTGATCTCGAGCGTGGCCTTGCGGATCGCCGCCTTCAGCTGCTCGACGGGAATCTCCTGCTCCTCGAGGATCATCTCGACGAGCTCGTCGTCGTAGTGCGAGACCTCTTCGAGCAGGTGCTCGCGCGCGGCGGCGGCCGCGTCGGCGTAGCTCCGCCGGGATGTCCACGACCTCCTGGTCCTTGCCGAGCTCGTCCTTGTAGATGATCGCCTTGTTCTGGACGAGGTCGATCGATCGCCGAGGAAGTCTGCTTCGGCACCGATCGGCAGCTGGATCGGCACCGGGTGCGCGCCGAGGCGATCGATCATCGTCTGCACACCGCGGTCGAAGTCGGCGCCGATCCGGTCCATCTTGTTGATGTACGCGATCCGCGGCACGTGGTACTTGTCGGCCTGGCGCCAGACGGTCTCTGACTGCGGCTCGACGCCGGCGACCGAGTCGAACAGCGCGATCGCGCCGTCGAGCACCCGCAGCGAGCGCTCGACCTCGACGGTGAAGTCGACGTGGCCCGGCGTGTCGATGATGTTGATCCGGTGGTCGGCCCACTCGGCCGTGGTGGCGGCCGAGGTGATCGTGATGCCCCGCTCCTGCTCCTGCTCCATCCAGTCCATCACGGCCGCGCCCTCGTGAACCTCACCCATCTTGTAGGTGCGGCCTGTGTAATAGAGGATGCGCTCGGTCGTCGTCGTCTTACCGGCGTCGATGTGCGCCATGATCCCGATGTTGCGAGTCTTCTCTAGTGTGAACTTACGAGGCATGAGGTCTGAGGGTTCTTTGGCTCGAGCGCCATGCCTGCGGACATGAAAAAGGGCCCAGGGGGCCCGTTTCACGACGCAGGTGTCGGCTCCGGGCGTGGTTCTATTCGGTCGGCATCTCCATGGCGTGGATACTCCGCGCCCGGGAGCGAGCACAGTTGAGCGCGACACCCGAGGCGAAGGCCGAATATAGCAGGGATACGGGCGATTCCCGGGCATTCGGCGTTGCGCCGCCGCGCGCCCCGCCGGCAGCTCTCGCGGCCGGTCACTTTTGCCGTGCTCGTGGGTGGTTTTCTGGCCGCGGCGCTGCTGATCGTCTCCGAGTTCGCGCAGCTCTACTCGGTCCACACCTCTTCCAGTCGCGCCGCGCTTCAGACCCTCACCGGTTCACGCGCACAACTCGTTCGCGATGGTCCCGATCGCGCTGCTCGCGGCCCTGCTGACGTGGGGGGCCACCCGCGACGGCAGCCCGCCCGCGCTGCTCGCGATCGGCCTGCTCGGCGTGATCGCGCTCCTGATCGCGCTGATCGGCGATCTTCCCGACGCGCAGGCGAGCGGGATCGTGCTCCGCGGCGGCCACTACGAGGCGGCGAGCGCGAGCCCGGGCCTCGGCCTATACCTCGAAACGCTCGGCGCCGTCCTGCTGCTGATCACGAGCGGTGCCGGACTGCTGCTCGGCGGTCCCGGCACGAGCGCACGCGGTCGCTCTGCACAGCCTTCGCGCGAGCAGTTGTCTGGATCCTGACAACCGGCTCCGCGTGCTGATCGCCGGCCGTCCGAGGCGTTACATTTAGACCCACGCGAGGGTTGTCCGGCCGCAGCCCCCGGTCCCGTGCGGTCGGCGGCCCTCGTGTTTTCCTTCGCTTCGGCCTGGGTACCTGTTTTTCAGTAGAGCCGTCTGCCGCAACCCCCGGTCCCGTGCGGTGGGCGGCTCTGACTTTTCCACAGACGGCACATCTGCGTCTTGTTCCGTCACAGGTATCCGCGTCACCATCGGCTCGATGTCCGAGGCGTGCGCGAATCAGCCCACCCCCCGGGACGGACGGCGGTCTACCAGCGGTAGTGGGCGAACGCTTTGTTCGCCTGCGCCATGCGGTAGATGTCGTCCTTGCGCTTGAATGCGCCGCCCTGCTGCTGGGCCGCGTCGAGCAGCTCGTTGGCGAGCCGCTGGGCCATCGTCTTCTCGCGACGCTGGCGGGCGAACCCGACGAGCCAGCGGACGGCCAGGGTCCGAGCCCTGCGCGCCGGGACCTCGACCGGCACCTGATACGTGGCGCCACCGACCCGCCGCGAGCGGACCTCCAAAACAGGCGTCAACGCCTTGACCCCGGCCTCGAGCTGCTCGACCGCGTTCTTGCCGGTGCGCTCGCCCATGATCGCCAGCGCGTCGTAGACGATCTTCTCGGCGACGGACTTCTTGCCGTCCAGCATCACCTTGTTGATCACCTGCTGCACGAGGCGATTGCGATGGATGGCGTCCGGTTCGATCGGACGGACGGCTGCGGCTGCGCGACGAGGCACCTAGGAAACCTACTTGGCCTTCACGCCGTACTGCGAGCGCGCCTTCTTGCGATCGGTCACGCCGGCGGCGTCAAGCGTCCCGCGGATCACCTTGTATCGGTAGCCCGGGAGATCCTTGACCCGGCCGCCGCGAACCAGCACCACCGAATGCTCCTGCAGGTTGTGGCCCTCGCCCGGGATGTAGGCGTTTACTTCCATCCCGTTAGTCAGCCGCACGCGCGCCACCTTGCGCAGCGCCGAGTTCGGCTTCTTCGGCGTGGTCGTCTGAACGCGGGTGCAGACGCCGCGCCGCTGGGGCGCCGCGACCTTCTTCTTGCGGCCCTTGCCTGATTTCAGGCCGGGCGTCGCGAGCTTCTTGGTCGGCTTCTTGCGGCCCTTGTTGATCAGCTGGTTGGTGGTCGGCATGCGGTTCGGGAATGTAGCAGGGGTCAGGCGCCGACCCCGACGCCGGTGAGCGCCTCGCCGACAGGCACGTACGGGACCCCGATCGCTTCCGCGACCGGCGCGTAGGTGACGTGCCCGCGAGCGACGTTGACCCCGAGGCGCAGTCCGGCGTTCGCCTTGATCGCCTCCGTCGCGCCGAGCTTCGCGAGTTCGAGCACGTACGGCATCGTCGCGTTCGTCAGCGCGTAGGTCGAGGTGATCGGCACCGCGCCGGGCATGTTCGCGACGCAGTAGTGGGTGATCCCATCGACCTCGTAGGTCGGGTCGGTGTGGGTCGTCGGGCGCGAGGTCTCAAAACAGCCGCCCTGGTCGATCGAGACATCGACGAGCACGGCGTGGCGTTTCATCAGCGACAGCTGCGCCCGCGTGATGACGCGCGGGGCCTTCGCGCCGTGCACGAGGACCGCTCCGATCACCAGGTCCATGTCCGGCAGCCGCTCCTCGATCGACAGCGTCGTCGCGAAGCACGTGTCGGCGCGGCCGCCGAACGCCACATCCAGCTCACGCAGCCGGTCCAGCGACCGGTCGAACACGAACACGGTCGCCTCCATCCCGAGCGCGATGAACGCGGCATGCATGCCGACGACGCCGCCGCCGATGATCATCACGTTCGCGGCAGCGACGCCCGGCACTCCGCCCAGCAGGATCCCCCGTCCGCCCAGCGGCTTCTCCAAGATGAACGCCCCGGCCTGGGTCGCGATCTTGCCCGCCACCTCGCTCATCGGGGCGAGCAGCGGCAGCCGCCCACGCGCGTCCTCGACGGTCTCATAAGCGATGCACAACGCTCCGGACTGCATCAGCCCGTGCGTCAGGTCCGGCTCGGCGGCCAGGTGCAGGTAGGTGAACAGCGTGTGCCGCGGCTCGATCATCTCGACCTCGGCGGCTTGGGGCTCCTTGACCTTGACGATCATCTCCGCCTCGCCGAACACCGCCGCCGCGTCGGGCAGGATCGTTGCGCCCTGGGCCGTGTACATCTCGTCGGTGATCGCCGAGCCCATCCCCGCGCCGGCCTGGACGAGCACGGTGTGGCCGGCGTCGGTCAGCTCGCGGACCCCGGCGGGCGTCAGCGCGACCCGGTACTCGTCGGTCTTGACCTCAGTCGGCACGCCAACCTTCATCTCACAAGCTCCCGTCCTCGTAGGGCCAGCCAGAATTCGATCCGATCGCGCGCGCTGCCGAGACTGCGCCCGGTCAGCTCCTCCACGCGCCTGATCCTGTACCTCAACGTGTGGCGGTGGCAGTAGAGCCGCCGCGCGGCTCGCTCCCACTGGCCGTTCTCCTCGATGAACGCCTCCAGCGAGCGCATCAGCTCGCCCCCGTAATGGCCGTCGCCCGCCTCGATTGGGCCGAGGATCGAGTCGCAGTACAGGCGCAACGCCTCGTCGTCCTGAAGTGACAGCAGGAGCTGGAACGAACCGAGATCGCGGTAGGTCGCGACCCGGGCGACCGCCCCCGACGCGCCGTTCGAGCCGTTCGCGCCGTTCGAGCCATGCGAGCCGTCATCGCCGCCCAGCCCGAACCCCAACGCCTCGACCGCGCACCGCGCCTCATGGAAGGAGCGCTTCGCCTCGCCCGCTGGGACCGCCCGCCCCGCGCCGAGCCGCACGGACACGCCCAACTCGGAAGCCATCCGCTCTCCGACGCGCTCGGCGATCCCGAACAGCTCCTCGTCGGGTAATCCCGCGAGCAGCGCGCACGTCACCGACCCATTCGAGGCGACCAACGCCGCCACGTTCTCGTCGCGCAGCGCCGCGCCGAGCGACGCCTCCAGCGGTCCCGGCGAGCCGCGCCCGTTGCTGGGCCGCTCGACGACGATCGCCGCAACCCGATCGACAAGCCCAAGTGGCGCGAGCCGGCGCGCGAGCTCCGAGCCCGCGAGCTCGCCGCTCAGGACCCCCGCGAGCAGGTTCCCCGCGAGACGACGTTCGGTGTCGCCGGCGACGCGCCCGCGCAACAGCTCGAGCGCGACGATCGTCACCGCCTGATGCAGCGTCAGGCGGTCGAAGTCGGTCAGCGGCCCCGAGTCCTTCAGCGCGACGAGCCACGCCTCGGGCATCCGTGGCGCGGCTGAGCCGGAGGTCCCGGCAGCCCCGTCAGCGGCCACCGGCAGCGCCAGCCCGCGGTTGCCGTCGGCCGCCGTGGCCGGCAGGAACGCGCGCGCCTCGCGCCGGCGCGCTCGATCGCGCACCTCGCCCTGGAGCACCGCGAGCTCGTCCGGATCGAGCGAGCGGCGGAACGAGCGCGAGACGAGCGGCTCGCCGCGGCCGTCGAACACGATCACTAGGCCGCCGACCAGCGACGCGAGGGAGGCCGCCAGCGCTTCGAGCCCGCGCTCGGACAGCACGATCCGCTCGAGCCGCTCGTGCGCGGTGATCGCCCGGCGCAGCACCGCGTACTGCTCGTTCACGAGCTGCGTGAACGCAGCTTCGGTGATCGCGATGAACGGCAGCTCGTACGGAACCTCGAACACCGGAAACTCGCGCTCCGCCGCGGCCTCGAGCAGCGCCGCGGGCACCGAAGGGTGGGCGAACCCAGTTCCGAACCCGAGCCCCGCCAGCTGGTGGTCGCACAATCGTGCGACGAACGCGCGCTGTGACTCGGGATCCTCCAGCTGCATCCCGGTGGTGAGCAACAGCTCGCCGCCCGACAGCCACGGGGTCGGATCCGGGAGCTCGGAGATGTGCACCCAGCGGACCGGGAGGTCGAGCCCGGCTTCGCCGGCGAGCACGCGGACGTCGAGGTCCCTCAGAAGCTCACGGACGGTGAGCATGCACCCGCATCCGCTCGGCTGCCTCGGTCAGCACCGGGCGCAGCACCTGCGAGATCTCCTCGAACTGCTCCGGCCCCGCGATCAGCGGCGGCGACAGCTGGATCACAGGGTCCCCGCGGTCGTCGGCGCGGCAGATCAGCCCGCGCCGGTACAGCTCGCCGGACAGGAAGCCCCGCAGCAGCGTCTCGGATTCCTCGTCGGTGAACGTCTCCTTCGTCTCCTGGTCGCGGACGAGCTCGATCGCGTGGAAGTAGCCGGCGCCACGCACGTCGCCGACGATCGGGATGTCCCGCAGCGACTCGAGCATCGCCCGGAATGCCGGCTCGTTCGAGCGCACGTTCTCGAGCACGCCCTCGGACGCGATTGCGTCGATGTTCGCCAGCGCGATCGCCGCGCACACGGGATGCCCGGCGAACGTGAACCCGTGCGTGAACGAGTGCAGGCCTGACATGAACGGCTCCGCGACCCGGTCAGAGACGATCATCGCCCCCATCGGGGCGTACGCGCTCGTCAGCCCCTTGGCGGTGGTGATGATGTCCGGCTGGTAGCCGTAGCGCTCGGCTCCGAACCACTCGCCCAGCCGCCCCCACGAGCAGATCACCTCGTCGGAGATCATCAGCACGTTGTACTCGTCGCAGATCTCGCGTACGCGCGCGAAGTAACCATCGGGCGGCGTGAAGCAGCCGCCAGCGTTCTGCACGGGCTCGAGGATCACGGCCGAGACCGTCTCCGGCCCCTCGAACTCGATCCGCTCGGCGATCGTCTCCACGAGCTCGGACTCGGCCAGACCGAGTGGGAGCCGGTAGGTGTTCGTGTTCGGCACGTGGCAGCCGCCCGGCGTGAGCGGCTCGAACGGCGCCCGCAGACCAGTGATGCCCGTCGCCGACAGCGCGCCCAAAGAGGTGCCGTGGTACGCGACCTCGCGCGCGATCACCTTGTGCTTGTTCGGGTTGCCCGTCAGCTTGTGGTACTGCCGCGCGAGCTTGAGCGCCGACTCCACCGCCTCCGAGCCGCCGCTCGTGAAGAACACCCGGTTCAGGTCGCCCGGCGCCAGCGAGGCGATCCGGGACGCAAGCTCGATCGCGGGCGGATGGGCGTACGACCAGTTCGTGAAGAAGCCGAGCTCCTTCGCCTGCTCGGCGCCGGCTTGGACGAGATCCGCGCGGCCGTGGCCGATGTTCACGCAGAACAACGCGGACAATCCATCGAGATACCGGTTGCCGTGCTCGTCCCACACGTAGCAGCCCTCACCACGGACGATGATCGGGACCTCGTTGTCCTCGTACGCGGACATCCGCGTGAAGTGCATCCACAGGTGGCGGCGCGCCTGCTCCTGGAGCGTTTCGCGCCCGGTCCCAACTACTTCATCGGTGCTGGCCATGACCTTCCCTCAAATCTCCGTTTCGTACAACGCTACCGCCCCGCTGCACCGCGCTCAATTGTCCAGTTTGTATAGGTTGTCGCCGTGGCGCTCAACTTTCACCGCAGCGGCAGCGGCGAGCCGCTCGTACTGATCCACGGAATCGGGTCCCGTCTTCAGATGTGGGACCACGTCCTGCCGTACCTCGAGCCCGAGCGCGACGTGATCGCGGTCGACATGCCGGGCTTCGGCGCCTCGCCAATGGCGCCCCATGACCAGCCGCCCGGGATCGACACGCTCACCGAAGCCGTCGCCGGTCTGCTCGACGAGCTCGGGCTCGAGAAGCCGCACGTGGCCGGCAACTCGCTGGGCGGCTGGCTGACACTCGAGCTCGCCAAGCGCGGCCGCGCGCGCACCGCAACGGTGTTGTCGCCCGCGGGGTTCTGGCTCGGCAAAGAGAACGTCTATTCGCGCGTCTCGCTGTGGATGATGGTGCGCAGCGCCCGGCTGGGCGCTCCATACGCCGACCGGTTGCTCGAATCGCCGCTCGCGCGGAGGCTGTCGTTCGCGCAGGTCGTCGAGCACGGCGATCGGATGACGCCCGCCGAAGCGGCCGACTCGTTGCGAGCGCTCGCCCATGCGCCGTCGTTCGACGGGACGCTCAAGGCGATGGTCAAGCAGCGCTACCACGCCGAGCGCGAGATCGATGTCCCGGTCACGATCGCGTGGGCCGAGCACGATCACCTGCTGCCGCCACGCCAGGCGCTGTGGGCAGCGCACCTGATCCCGAACGCGCGCTCGGTCGTGCTGTACGGCTGCGGCCACGTGCCGACCTACGACGACCCCGAGCAGGTCGCGCGCGTGTTGCTCGACGCAAGCAGCAAGTAGCCACCAGGCGTCACAATTACGGTTTATGGTGCGGGAGCTCGCTGAACGGTCGAAGCGACGGCTGATCGTGGCGATGGTCGGCTCCAACTGCGCCGGGGCGGTAGTCGTGTTCGTGTTCGCGAACGTCGTGCTCCCGGTACCGCACGGCTTCCATCACGAGGTCCGCCTCGCGGTCGTCAACGCGGTGGCGTTGGTGATCGGCGGCGTGGTCGGGATCGCGATCGGGTGGCGAAAGTCGAAGCAGCTCTGGCTTCGATGCTTTACCTGGGCGCACGAGGATCAAGCTCCGACCGCCGAAGAGCGCGACGCGGCGCTGCGTTTCCCGCTCCGCCAGCAGACACTGAACGCGCGGCTATGGGCCGTTGCAGCGGTCGGCTTCACGGCCCTGAACGCGCCGTTCTCCGGCGAGATCGCCGTCGACGCGTTGCTCACGATCGTGCTCGGCGCCCTGGTCACGTGCTCGTCCGGGTACCTGTTGTGCGAGACGATGACGCGCCCGCTGGTCGCGAAGGCGCTGACGGCGGGACTGCCCGAGCGGCCGGTCGTCCCCGGCGTTGCGGCGCGGACGATCCTCACCTGGACGCTCGGCACGGGCGCGATCCTGATCGGCATCGGGCTGATCGGCGAAGGCGGCTTGTGGGACAGCACCTATACCCGCGAGCGGCTCGCGATCGCGATGCTCGTGCTGAGCGTGATCGGGCTGATCGTCGGGCTCGCGACGATGAAGGGCCTCGCGCGCTCGCTGGCCGATCGCATCAGTCCGCTCCGCGCCGCGCTCGACCGCGTGGCCGAGGGCGACCTCGATGTCGAGGTCGAGGTTGACGACGGCAGCGAGGTAGGGCTGTTGCAGGCAGGCTTCAACGAGATGGTCGCCGGCCTGCGCGAGCGAGAGCATCTCCGTGACCTGTTCGGCCGTCAGGTCGGCGAGGAGGTTGCACGACACGCGCTCGAGAACGGCGTCGCGCTCGGCGGCGAGGCGCGCGACGCGGCGGTGCTGTTCGTCGACCTCCAGGGATCGACCGCGATGGCCGCCACGCGCGACCCGGCCGAGGTCGTCGAGTTCCTGAACATGTTCTTCGCGATCGTCGTCGAGGTCGCGTCCGCGCACGGCGGCTGGGTCAACAAGTTCGAGGGCGACGCCGCGCTGTGCGTGTGGGGCGCGCCGCTCGAGGACCCGGACGCCGCGAGCAACGCGCTCGCGGCCGGCCGCGCGCTCCGCGACCGGCTTGCGTCCGAGGGAATCGAGGCCGGCATCGGCGTCTCCGCCGGCCGCGTCGTCGCCGGCAACCTCGGCGCCGCCAAGCGATTCGAGTACACGGTGATCGGCGATCCGGTCAACGAGGCGGCGCGGCTCACCGAGCTCGCCAAGCAGCGGCCCGGGCGGTTGCTCGTCTCCGAGGAGGCGCTGAGGCGCGCCAAAGACGGAGAGGCGGAGTGGTTCGAGCTGTGCGACGAGCTCGTGCTGCGGGGGCGGTCGCAGCCGACCACCGTCGCCGCGCCGCGGGCATGAGCCCGCCGGGAACGGACGCGGCCAGCTGACAGTTAGCTCGTAGTGCGACTACGGCAGCTGGACGCCGCGCTAAGCGGGGGCGCCCGTCGCGCGCATCGGCGCCGGCATCAGCCACGCGGCGCCCAGCACGAGCACGAACGCCAGGCACTCGGCGACGAGCGACAGCGGATTGCCGCTGAGCGGATCGCCGAACACGATGATCCCGCCGACGATCCCGGCGACGTTCGCTGCCATGCTGGTGACCGCAATCACCGGTACCGCCTCGCCATCCTGGAACGCCTTCGCCGCCGCATAGAACGCGACCACCCCGGCGCCGACAGCGAGCAGTGACCATGGCGAGATCAGTCCGGCGATGCCGTGGGCGCCGATCATCCCCGATAGCGCCTTGATGCCGATGTCGGAGACCCCGAACAGGATCCCTGACGCGGCGCCGAGCATGAACCCGTGGTGCTCGGCGGGCGCGCCGATCCGCGGGCCCATGATCAGCAGTGCGCCGGCGCCGATCAGGCCGAATTCGAACGCGATCATCCCGGGCACCGAGAAGCGCGAATGGACGCCGTGGGCGGCCGGCAGCGTGAACCCGAGCAGGATCAGCCCCGCCGCGGTCAGCGTCAGCCCGATCCACTGACGGCGACCGACACGGACGCCGAGGATCCGCTCGGCCATCACCGCCAGCAGCACGACGCCGCCGGCGAGCACGGCCTGGACGATCGACAGCGGCGCGGCCGACATCGCGGCGACGTGGAAGACCCACGCGGCGCTGCCGATCGCCATCCCGATCGAGAACGACCTCACCGCGAACAGCGAGCGCCCCGTTTTCAGCGGATGGCGCATGTCCACCCGTGGCGCCTCGCTCGCGCCGCGGTGCTTGTAGAGAAAGCCGATATTCGTTGTCAGCGCGCAGCCGACCGCGAGCAGGATGCCAAGGAGATAGTTCATAGAGGGGTGTTGAGAGTTCGCAACGGGAGCGCCGCGCTGCCTCACGTGATTACTCGGCAGCCATCGCGCAGGGCTGAAGCTCTCGCGGAGGATTACAGCAGAAGTTCGGACAGGTAACACTCAGTACCCCGTATGAACTCCGTAAGGCCGCTCCTGCTCGTCGATGTCGACGGGGTGATCTCGCTGTTCGGCTTCGATCCCGATCTGCCGCCGGCAGGGCGGTTCGAGATCGTCGACGGGATCGCGCACTACCTATCCGCGGTCGCCGGCGAGCACCTGCGGACGCTCGCGCACGAGTTTGAGCTCGCCTGGTGCACCGGCTGGGAGGAGAAGGCGAACGAGTATCTGCCGTTCGCGCTCGGCCTACCCGGGGCGCTGCCGTTTCTGCGCTTCGACCGCCCCGTTGGCACGGCGAACGGCCACTGGAAGCTCGACGCGATCGACGACTACGCCGGGGCGGACCGCGCGCTCGCCTGGATCGACGACGCCCACGACGACGGCTGCTCGGAGTGGGCAAAGGCCCGGCCCGGCCGGACCTTGCTGATCGCCACGGAGCCGGCGGTCGGGATCACCGCCGGCCACGTGGCGCAGCTGCTCAGCTTCGCTCGGGCTTGCTCAGTGCAGTAGACGCAGGTCGTTGTTCGCGTCGTCGACGAAATACAACCCGCGGCCACCGGGCGCGGCGACGAGCCCGAACAGCGACCCGGCGCCGGCCTTCGAATCGGCGGCCCGCGCCAGCAGCTGCTTGCCGCCCGGGCTCGTCTCGACGACGTTCCCATCGCCCGCGTTGGTCGTGAGGATGTCGCCGTTGGGCGCGAGCACCAGCCCGAGCGGCTGCTTCAGCATCCCGCCCGAGGTCAGCGTGATACCCCTGTCCTTGAGCGCCGTCGTGCGCGTCAGCGCGTCCGGGACCGCAATGATCCGGTTCTTCAGCGTGTCCGCCACGTACAGCGTGCCGTTGCTCCCAACCGCGACGCCGGTTGGACCGATCGCCAGCGCCGCCTTGTCGTCACGCCACGGGATCCGGTTCGCGACGACCGTCTGAGAGACGACCTGCGGGGCCTGGCCCGGCGACGCGTTGACGTCGATCCGCACGACGGTCGAGTTGTCGATCGTGTGGCGCCCCTTGACCGGCCCGCCGTTCAGCACCTGGGAGACGAACAGCGACGTGGTCGCGCCGTGCGTGACCTCGGTCATGTCCCACGGGCCCTGGATGTTGGCCCCGGCGATCGTCGACACCGGCTTGCCGGCCGGGTTGAGCACGATCAGGCAGCCGTACTGCGCGGTCGCCGACATCCCGTTCGTGGTGGGCAGGCTGCCGACGACGACATAGTTGTCGGGCAGCACGTCGAGCGCGGTCGTCAGCCCGACCCCGCCCGGGCACGCGCCCGGCAGCGTCCTGGCGTCGAGCTTCGCGAACAGCGTCTGGTGGCCGCTCGGCGTCAGCTCGACGATCGTCGTACCGGTGCCCTGGTTGTTCGACTTCGCGTTGAAGTTCGAGACCAGCAGGTCGCCGGCACGGAGCTTGCCGGCGGAACCCGGCACGACCACGAGCCCGTACGGATTGACGTCCCCGTCCGCCGGCACGGTCGAGCCGATCACCTTCACGTGCTTGAAGTTCGTCAGGTACGGCGTCGTGGTCGCCGCCGTCGTGCTTGCCGCGGGTGCCGGCGTACGGGCTAGCGGCGGCCGCTGCCGATCGCGACCCGCTGCTCCCGCTCGAACCGCATCCGGCCAGCACAACGGCCGCCACCGCGGCCGCCGCGATTGGCGTCTTTGTCATCGGATTCTCCTTGGGTTAGTGACCCTGCGACCTTGATGACGTCAGCGGCCGCGCTTTCCTTCCCGGCTACTCGGGATGTATCGATGCATCATCCACGGCGCATCATGCGCCGTTGACTGCGCATTAGCCGTAGGGCGCGATCGTCTCGATAAAGCGCCGGAGCAATGGGTTCGCGAACCGCCACTCCGCCCGGCCCTCGCTCTGGATGATCCCGGCGTCCCGAAGCACCTCGAGCGCGCGGCGAACCGCGCCGCGCGAGAGTCCGGGATACACCGGCCGCCCACGGGCAATCCGCTCCGCGACGACCAACCCGAGCTTGTGGAGGGTCCGGATCCGCTCGACGGTCTGCTCGTGGGCAAGCCGGTCAGCCGCCATCGCGGCGAGCAACCCTTGGTCGATGACCGCGAGGTCGATCATCCGGGTGTCGAGCTCGATCGTCGTGAGGTGACTCTTCTGGGCGATCAACATCGTGCTCCGCGGCTGACCCTCGCCGTACTCGATGATCTTCGCGAGCGCCGCCGGCTCGGCCTCGCAGTCGTCGGCCGCGAACCGCTCGCCGAGCCCTGCCAACCAGGCTTGGGCGTCGATCGGACGCAATTCGTGGAAGCCACCGAACTGGTGCAGCGCCCTGTGCGCAGGCGTGAACAGATCGCGCATCAGGTGCTCGATGCTCCCGGCAAACAGGTAGCTCACGCCGTTCGAGCGCTGGAAGATCGCTCGCATCCGCTTCGTCAACCTGTCCGCGTCGCCGTACGGTTGATGGGGGCTGCCAACCTCCTGGAACTCATCGAAGAAGACCACGACCCGCTTGCGATCCGCATCGGCGATCCGCCCCGGAAGCGCCAGGGCGTAATCGAGATAGCGCTCTGGATCGCGTGCCGCAAGGCCCGGCGCGAAGGCGATCTCGAGCTCCTCGCCGAGCTGCGCCTTTGACTTCACCACGGCTGATGTCTGCACGACATCGGCCACGAACCGGCCCGCGCGCCGCGTCTGATGGAGCACACGTCGCAACGGCGAGCGATTCGAGATCGTGGAGGTGACTAGCGCCTCGGCGAGCTCGGCCGCGGTTGCGATCCGGAACAAGTCAAGGCTCACGGCATAGAACCCGCGCCTGACCAAGCGACCGATGGCCGCGTCGCAAACGCTCGTCTTCCCTGTGCGGCGAGGCCCGGCCACCACGACATTGGTGCCCGCACCGAGCGACGCCGCCAGCTCGCGCACATCCGCTTCCCGGCCGATCATCTGACTCGCCGGGATCGGCTGGTCGGTGGGGAACAGATCGCTGCTGCGTTGGCGAGGGGCCACGGCTGCACTATACGCCATTCCTGACGCATCATGCGCCGGTGGTGGCGCATAACATGCGCAGCAGCGCCGCGCGAATACCGACCGCCCTCAGCTACTCTGATCGAACGATCCGTGTCGCCCGGCGCCGGCGCGGAACCGCTCGAGCCCCACCTGCACCTCAGCCAGCGACGTCAGCCCGTGCCGGAGCTCGTTCGCGATCGCGTCCGTCTCGTCGAGGCCGGCCTGCTCGAGCACCGACAGGCGGTCCTCGCGCATGCAGGTCTGCGGGAACCGCGCGAGCTGGTGCGCAAGCTCCTCGGCGGCCGCGCGACTCTCGCCGTCTGCGACGACGCGGTTGGCGAGGCCGAACTGAAGCGCCTCCACCGCGCCGACGGGCCTGCCGCTCAGGATCATGTCCATCGCCCGGCTCGTGCCGATCAGGCGCGGCAGCCGCACCGTCCCGCCGTCGATCAGCGGCACCCCCCACCGCCGGCAGAACACCCCGAACACCGCGCTCTCCTCGGCGATCCGCAGGTCACACCACAGCGCCAGCTCGAGCCCGCCGGCGACCGCGTGGCCCGCGACCGCAGCGATCACGGGCTTTGCCAAGCCGCATCCGCGTCGGCCCCATCGGCCCGTCGCCGTCAGTGTCGACCCGGTTCCCGGTCTCGGTCCCGACCGCCTTCAGATCGGCGCCGGCGCAGAACACGCCGCCCTCGCCATGCAGCACCGCGACCGCGGCGGTGACGTCCGCGTCGAACTCGCGGAACGCGTCGGCGAGCGCCGCCGCGGTCGCGCCGTCGACCGCGTTGCGCCGATCCGGACGCGAAAGCAGCACGGTCAACACCGGCCCATCGCGCTCGACCCGGACGGCCGTCATCGAGCGCCCACCGCGCGGTGCACGAACGTGCGCAGCGCATCGACGATCTCCGGCGCGGCGGGCTTCGCGCCGGCGAGCGGCGACAGCGGCCCTACGAGCGCCTCGCCGCAACCGCCGACGAGCGCCGCCGCGGTCAGCTCGACGTTCTGCTCGGGCAGCTCGCCGGCCTCGATCCCGGCGCGAAGCGCCTGCGCCGTGAGCTCTGAGTAGCGCGCGCGGTAGGCGAGCCGCTCGGCGTCGACGAGCGGGTCGACCGGCTCGGCGATCAGCGCCCACGCCAGTCGCGGGCGCCGCAGCGCGCGCGCCGCGAACGTCGCCAGCACGGTCTCGAGCCGCTCGACACCGCGTCGCGTCGGGCGGCATCGCCGCGGCCGCCTCGCGCATCGCCTCCACCTCGCGGTCGCAGACCGCCCGGAACAGCTCGACGAACAGCTCCTCCTTGGAGGCGAAGTGGCGGTACAGGGTGCCCGCCGCGACGCCGGCGCGCTCGGCGATCGCGGCCACCGACGCGGCGCCGTACCCGCCCTCCTCGATCAGCGCGCGCGCGGCGCCAGCAGCCGCTCGCGCGTTGGCGCGGTCGCGGTCATCGCCCGAAGTCTCCGAATGGCTCGTCGCGCGTGCGGACCGCCGCTTTGAACCCCTCGCGCGCGGCCTGCTCCTGGAACGCGTATCCCTCCTTCGTGTGACGCGTGATCCCGTCGAACACGGTCCCGAGGATCTGGGTCGCGTGCAGGCCCTGCGCGTACAGCGACTGGTTGACGAGCAGCTTCATCATCTGCAGCTGGTTGATCGGGTTCATCGCGATCCGCTGCACGAGCGCCTCGGTCCGCTCGTCCAGCTCCGACGGCGGCGGCGCCTCGATCGCGAGCCCCCACTCCACCGCCTCGGCGCCGCTCAGCGAGTCGCCCGTGAACAGCAGCCGCTTGGCGCGCTGCGGCCCGAGCCGGTAGGCCCACATCGACGTCGTCGGCGAGCCCCAGACCCGCGCCGGCGGGTAGCCGATCTTCGCGTCGGCGGCGATCACGAGCAGGTCGCTGCACAGCGCGAGGTCGGTGCCGCCGGCGACGCAGAAGCCGTGGACCTTGCACACGACCGGCTTCGTGCAGTGGAACAGCGACATGAACGCGCGGACGTTGCGGCTCATCATCCCGTAGTCGACCATCGGGTCCCACGTCTCGGCCGGGTTGTGGTTGCGCATCATCACGAGCGGGTCGATCGGCGAGCCGGCGCGGCGCGCTGTCGTCGGGGCCGAGCGCGCCCTGGCCCTCGGCGGACTCGACGAGGTCGTAGCCGCCGCAGAATCCCTTGCCGTTGCCCGACAGCAGCAGCACGTGGACGGCAGGGTCGAGGTCGGCCCGCTCGACGCATTCCGCCAGCGACGTGATCAGCCCGCGCGTGAGCCCGTTGCCCCGCTCGGGACGGTTCAAGGTCAGCCGCGCGATCCGGCCGTCGACCTCGTACAGAACGGGTCTGACTCATACCGGCGCTAGCGCGCGGTCGACGATCGCCTTCGCGTCGACGCCCGCCGGCAGCGTCCCGTAGACGCGTCCCGATGCGCCCGCTGTCAGCCGCGAGGCGCAGAACGCGTCCGCGACCTCCGGCGGCGCGTAGCGCACGAGCAGCGAGCCCTGCAGAGCCGAGTGCCAGCTCCTCGACGATCCGCCGCGCCTCGAACTGGGGATCCGGACCCGACGAACGCCGCCTCGGCGCGTTCGCGCGTGGCCTGCAAGTGCGCGTCGAGCCGGTGATCGCCGCCGGCCGCGAGCTCGCACTCCTCGATGAACGCCGGCAGGCCCTCGGGCTCCTTGACGATCGCGCGCAGCACGTCGAGCGCCGCGACGTTCCCGGAGCCCTCCCAGATCGATCCGAGCGGCGCGTCGCGGTACAGCAGCGGCATCCCCGAGTCCTCGACGAAGCCGTTGCCGCCGAGGCACTCGAGCGCCTCGTTCGCGTGCGCGGCGGCTCGCTTGCACGCCCAGTACTTCATTACCGCGGTCGCGAACCGGCGGAACGACGCCGCCTCGTCACCCTCGTCGTAGGACCGCGCCACGCGCATCGCCGCGGCGGTCGTCGCCTCGGACTCGAGCGCCAGGTCGGCGAGCACGTTGCGCATCGCCGGCTGCTCGACGAGCAGCGCACCGAACGCCGAGCGGTGACGCGCATGGTGGATCGCCTCGACGGTGCCGCGCCGCAGCGAGGTGGTCGCGCCGAGCAGGCAGTCGAGCCGCGTGTGGTTGACCATCCGGATGATCGCCGGCACGCCGCGACCCTCCTCGCCGATCAGCCGGCCGTGCGCGCCGCGGAACTCGACTTCGCTCGACGGCAGCGAGCGCGTTCCGAGCTTGTCCTTCAGCCGCTGGAACTCCATCCCGCCGTCGTGGCGGTTGACGAGGAAGCAGGACAGCCCGGCGGGCGCCTGCGCCAGCACCAGGAACACGTCGCACGGCGGGTACGAGCAGAACCACTTGTGCCCATGGAGCTCGTACGTGCCGTCGGGCTGCGCTTCCGCGCGCGTGATGTTGGCGCGCACGTCCGAGCCGCCCTGGCGCTCGGTCATCGCCATCCCGGCGAGCGCGCCGTGCTCGTAGTCGGGCTTGGTCAGCCGCGGCTCCCACTCGGCGGCGAGCTCGGGGGCGCTGTCTCTCAGAGCTGGAATCGCCGCATACGTCATCGAGACCGGGCACAGCACGCCGCCGTTCGCGTTGCCCCACAGCGCCATCAGCCCGGCGCGCACGACGTGGCCGCCCGCCTCCGCGCTTCGCCACGGCAGCGAGTGGATCTCCCGCTCGATCGCGCCGCGCAGCAGCCAGTGCCACGACGGGTCGAGCTCAACCTCGTCGATCCGGTTCCCGTACCGGTCGTAGGGCTTCAGCACCGGGAGGTTGTGCTCCGCCCGCCACGAGTGCTCGCGCGCCTCGACGCTACCGGCGACCGCGCCCGCGTCCCGAAGCCGGTCGACTCCCCAGCCGCCGCCTTCGCGCTCGACCGCCTCGCGCAACGCGACGTCGACCTCGAAGAAGTTCACCGGCTGCAGCGGCGGCGCTTGGTTCAGCACCTCTCGGGTCGGGTCGCTGACGGTCGTGGCCATGTGCGTCTCCTTTGCGGCGGCGTCGGACGTGAATCTCGATTCACAAGCTTAGTGAATCCGGATTCACATAGCAAGTCGGCGGGCGGCGGCGGTCCACGGTCACACTTTCAACTCGTTTGGTATGTAGTCGAGATGGCGGCTCGCGGGATTCACCAGCGATCTTCGGATCGGGATCTGCTCGCCGCGATCGCTGACGGCGATCGCGAGGCGTGCACGGTCTTCTACCGCCGCCATCTGGGGCGGACGGTCGCGTTCCTGATGCGCGAGACGCGCGATCCCGAGGCCGCTGCGGACATCACCGCGGAGGTCTTCGCTGCGGTGATCGTCGGTGCCGGGCGCTACGAGCCCCAGACCGAGTCAGCGGCCGCTTGGGTAATCGGGATCGCTCGCAACATACTCGGGAAGAGCCTTCGCCGCGGCCGGGTCGAGCATCGGATTCGCCAGCGCCTCGGAATGGAACCGATCGAGTTAACAGATGACGATCTCAACCAGACCGAGACATTCGGCGAGGATGCAGGCGGCGGGGTAGTCGAGCTGGTCGAATCGCTGCCGGACGACGAACGCGCCGCGATCAAGGCGCGAGTCGTTGATCAGCGTCCCTATCGCGAGATCGCGACCGAGCTTCGCTGCTCAGAGCTGGTCGTGCGCAAGCGAGTCAGCCGCGGCCTTGCGCGGCTGCGAAGACACCTGGAGGAGAACTGATGGCCAATTACTACGACCAGCTCGAAGCACAGCTCGCGGACGCGACCGAGCGCCTTGCTCTTCGGGGGTGGTTCGCACGCCGGCTGCGGTCGCCACTGTCGCCCCCGTGGCTGCGAGTTGAGATTCTGGCCGTGTCGGCATCGGTGGCCGTGGCCGTGATCGTCGCGGTCGTGTTTATCTCCGCCGGTGGCAAGCACGCGCCCGTGACGCCGGTGCCCGCGGGCGCCGGTGGGCCGCGCGTGATCCGCAATTACGCCCCGGCCCCCGCTCCCCCGCTCGGCGGCCAGCTTGTGTGCGACTCCGCTCTGCTGCCACCGAGCCACCGCCGCCACCCATCTAACGGCGTCGCGGTGGTCCACACGGGCCCTCCGAACCGCTACGTGTTCTCGATCACGGCTGGGGGCCTCAAACCGCCCCCGCCGGGATACGTCGACGCGTTCTGGATCCAACCCGAGCTGACAGTCCTGTCCGGCGGCTACGAGCTGGCCCCGCATTCGAGAGCCAAGCTGGTCGGCGTAATCCAGCCCGCGGTTGGCACTAGCGGAGGGCTCGCTGCCGAGGGTTTGCTGCCCCCGGTCATGGTCAGCGCCTACCGGCTCACTATCACGGTCCAGCCCTCCTCGTCGACGACCACGCCGGGGAAGACGGTGCTCGAGGGCCACGTGACCCTCTGAAGCTGCCCGAGCTGCTCGACGAGATCTAGCGACGCGCGGCCTCGAGCTGCGCGGCCGCGTCCTCGAGGCGGTCGTCGCCCCAGAACAGCTCGTCGCCGATCGCAACCGTCGGCACGCCACTGACGCCGCGCTCATAGGCCGCCTGGGTGGCGTCGCGGAGCGCGAGCTTGATCGCGTCGCCAGAGCTCGCAGCCTCGAGCTCGTCCGGCTCGAGCCCGACCTCGCGCCCCGCCTCGAGCACCTGGGCCGGGATGCTGAGGTCCGCACCGCGCTGGAACGCGTTCCGGTACGCCTGCATCACAAACGCCTGCCCGGGCCCGACCGAGAACGCATACGTGGCCGCGCGCATCGCGAGCAGGTAGTTCGAGGGCCACGGGTCCGGCCAGCGCAGCGGCGGCAGCCCGTACTCCCGCGCCCGACGCTCGATGTCCGCGATCCCGCGCTGGCGGCGGTCGTCGCCACCGCGCGCCCACGACGAGCGGCCGGTCAGCTTGAACAGGCCCCCGAGCAGCACGGGACGCCACTGCGCCTGCTCCGGGATTATTGACCCCAGACGCTCAGCCGCCAGGTATGCGTACGGCGAGCCCAGATCGAAATAGAAGCTAAGCCGCGGCTGCACTCGCGCCGATCAGCGCTTCGCCGGCGACCCGGTCGGTCGCGTCGTGCGTCCCGGCGAGCAGCCGCCGCGAGAGCTGCGCCCGGCGGAAGAACAGCGGCGCGTCGTGCTCCCAGGTTGCGCCGATGCCGCCGTGGACGTTGATCATCGCGCGGGTCGCGAAGTCGAGCGCATGGCCCGCCGCCACCCGCGCGGCGCTCGCCGCGAGCGGGAACTCCTCGGGCTTCGCCTCGCGGGCCCAGCCCGCGTAGTACTCGAGCCCGCGGGCGTTCTCCTGGCGGCGCAGGACCTCGGTCAGCTCGTGCTTGATCGCCTGGTAGGAGCCGATCGCGCGGCCGAACGTGAACCGCTCTTTGGCGTACGCGACGCTGACCTCGAGGCACGTCTGCACCGCGCCGAGCGACTCGCCGGCGATCAGCGCGTGCGCGAGGTACCACGCGTCCGCGAGCGCCTCCGGCCCGACGTCGAGCCGCCGGCCTGCGGCGCCCTCGAAGCGGACGTTGCCGAGCGACCGGGTCGCGTCGTACAGCGTCACCTGGTCGATCGAGACACCGGAGGCTTCAGCCGCGATCGCCGCCGCGACGGGCTCACCGTCACCATCGACGCCGACGACAACGAGCAGGTCGGCGCCGGGCGCGTCAGGCACGAACCAAGCCGCGCCGTCGACGGTCACATCGTCGCCCGAGACCGTCACCCGGGGCGGCTCGGCCCGCGTCAATCCCGACTCGGGATCGACCGTCCACGCCGGCTCTGTCTCGCTCGGCGGCCGCGCCGGGACATACGCCGGGCGCAGTTCGCCCGCGGCGACCGCCGGCAGCGATTCGTCGCCGGCGGCGTTCAGGATCGCGGTCGCCGGCAACAGCCCGAGCAGCGGCACAGACGCAAGCACGCGTCCGCACTCCTCGGCGACGAGCAGCGCGTCGAACGCGCCCAATCCGGCGCCACCATGCTCCTCGGAGATCAGCAGCCCGGGCCATCCCGCCTCGACGGCGGTCGGCCACAGGTCCGGCAGCTTGGACGGATCCTCGAGCGCGGTGCGGGCCGCCTCGACGGTCTTGTGCCGAGACAGCGCACCTCGCGCGGCCTCACGCAGGAATTCCTGTTCGTCTGAGAGCGCGAAGTTCATCCGGCCACCGTCTCCTTCTCCTTCGCGCGCAGCTCGGAGAACGGGATCCCCTTGTCGAGCCGCGGCTCCGGTGGCAAGCCGAGCACGCGCTCGCCGATCGTGTTGCGCAGGATCTGCTCGGTACCGCCGGCCGACTTCAGCCCGGGCATGAACGAGATGATGTAGCTCCAGTCGCTGTCGCCGGCGAGCGCCTCGGGGCCGAGCGTGTCGGCCATCAGGTCGCCGACAGCGATCGCGGCGTTGACCATCGTCACCTTCGCGAGGCCTGCCTCGGGACCGGGGATCTGCCCCTTCGCCAGCACGGTCAGCGCCCGGTAGCCGTTGAACTGGACGGCGAGAAATTCGGTCTGGATGTCGCCGAACCGCTGGCGCACCTCCGGATCCCGTCGTGCGCGCTCATCCGCGGCGAGCACCTCCGCGACCCGCGCCGGGTTGCCGAACGACTGCGAGCCGAAGCCGATCGTCAGCCGCTCGAACATCAGCACGGTCAGCGCCGTCGCCCAGCCGTTGCCTACGCCGCCGACGACCGCGTCCTCCTCGAGCTGCACGTCGTCGAAGAACACCTCGTTGAACTCCGCCTCGCCGGAGATCTGCCGCAGCCCCCGGATCGTCACCCCGGACGCATCCATCGGCACGATGAACATCGTCAGGCCTTTGTGCTTCGGGACGTCGGGGTCGGTCCGGGCGAGCAGCAGCCCGAACGAAGCAAACTGCGCCTGCGTCGTCCACACCTTCTGTCCGTTCAGCGTCCAGCCGCCATCCTCGCCCTGCTTCGCGCGCGTCTGGACTGCTGCCAGGTCAGACCCGGCCGCGGGCTCTGAGAACAGCTGGCACCAGACCTCGTCGCCGTGGAGCATCGGGCCGAGGTAGCGGCCCTTCTGCTCATCGGAGCCATGAGCGATCAGGCACGGGCCGAGCATCCCCAGCCCGATCACGTCGAGGATCCCGGGCACGCCTGCCTTCGAAATCTCCTGGTTGACCGTCACCTGCTCGATCGGGCCGAGCCCCTGGCCGCCGTACTCCTGCGGCCAAGTGACCCCTGCGAGGCCGGCTTCGGCGAGTTTGCGCTGCCATGCGCGGCGCCCGTTGATGTACTCCGAGTCTTCCGATGAGCCCGACCGCGGCGGGGCCTCGCCCTTGTGCGCGGCGAGCCAGCTCTTCGTCTGCTCGCGATACGCGGCCTGCTCCGGCGTGTCGTTCAGGTCCACTTAGCGTCTCCTCGCACTTCAGTGTGAATCCGGATTCACTGAAGTCTACCGCGGGGCGAACATGACGGCGTCTGACCCGACCGCCGTGCTGTCCGACTGCCACCCCGGTCGCGCGCCGCTCGGCCGGGTGCTGGCGCCACTCGGATTGACGACGCGCCGCCTCGCTCTAGGTCCGACGTTAGGAGGTCTCGGGCGGGGGGCCTCTATGCCGGGGCGAACAACCTCGGATCGGCGGTCGTGATGCCGTGCACCCCGAGCCCGCGCAGCGACTCGATCGCGACCCGCTCGTTGACGGTCCACGCGTACAGCCGGCCACCGCGCTCGCACACGGCCTCGAGCAGCCCGGCGTCGACCAGCCGATGTTGCGCCATCAGCGCGTCCCAGCGCCGGCCCGCGAGACCCGCGAGCACCCGCTCGCGCCAGTCGCCCCAGCGGTGGCACAGACGCGGTAGCTTGCCGCCGACGGAGATCCCGACGCGGGCGCGCGGCTCGAGCGCGCGGACACGGTCGAGCACGGCGGGCACCTGCGACGAGATCAGGGTCCGCTCGAGCAGCTCGACCCGCCGCAGCTCGTCGAGCAGTGGCCGCTCGTTGCCGACGCGCTTGAGGTCGACGTTCAGGTCGATCCCAGCGAACTCCGGGCCGGCGAGGTGGTCGAGCGCGTCGGGGAGCGGGACGCTCCGCCCGAGGCGTGCGTCGAGGACCGTGTGCGCCAGCACGAGCCCGCCACGCCACTCACGGACATCGAACTCGATCATGTCGACCCCGACGGCACGCGCGGCGTCGAACGACGCGAGCGTGTTTGCCGGCGCGATCGCGCTCGCTCCTCCGTGTCCGATCCGCTGACACTCGTCCACGCTTTAAAAGATGGCAGATCGAGCGGCGCTGCAAACCCGCATTCGGGGCGTACGTCCCAAAACAACCCTGGCGCTGCTCGATCTCGCGAACGCGGCGTTAGGAGGTCTGCGCGAGCCCGAGCTCGTTCCCGTCGGGGTCGACGACGAGCGCCTTGCGCGCGCCCGGGCCCATCCGTTCGACCGGCCCGACCGCGATCCCGCGCTGTTGGATCTCCGCGATCCAGCGGTCGAGGTCATCGACGATCAGCGTCACGAGCGAGCGGCCTGCTCGCGGCGGATCCTCGACAACGTAGATCAGCCCGGTGTCGGTCAGCTGCCAGACGGCCTCCTTGTCGTGGGGGCGCATCGTCGGCGGCCGCCCGAGCAGCCGCTCGTACCACGGCAGCGCGACGGCCAGGTCGGCCGTCGGGATCCCGGCGAACACGTGCGTGATCGTCGACACGCTACTGCCGCTCCCTGCTGACCACGTACAGCAGCGCCGAGTCGGGCGCGACCTGCGCGCGGATCACGCCGCTGCTCGTCGACGTCCGGCCGTTCCACGCGTTCTGGACGAGGTAGCGCGAGGCTGGCTTGATGCCGATCTCCGGAGCGGTTGTTGCGATCGGGATCGCCCGCGCGCCGATATTGAGCAGCGCGACCGCGCGGCGGGCGCCGGTGAGTGGCTTGACCCATACCTGACCGGTGCCGTCATCTGCGATCTCGGTGCCCTGGACGCCGAGCGGATCCTGGTCGACCGCGAGCACGCGGCGGTTCTCGAGCACCATGAGCGTCGCTCGGGAGAGCTTGCGCGGGTCGCTCCCGAGGATCAACGGCGCGGCGACGATCGACCACATCGTCAGCTGCGCCTGCGCCTGTGTGGCCGTCATCCCGAGTTGCGGCCCCAGGTAGTCGGGGTCGTTCCAGTGCCCCGGACCGGCCGCCCGCGGGTGGGCGGCGTCCGCGTCCAGGTTGCGCAGCACGTTCGTGAACACGATCTTGCCGGTGCCCCCGACGTCGGTGTCGGTGCGCCAGCTCTGCGCGACCCCGGGCGCCCACAGCGCGTTCGCGTATGAGGAGTCGGCATACGCCGGCCGCCGGCCGTTGATCTGACCTGGGGTCCAGAAGTTGCACACGTTGAGGATCATCGGGCGGTGACTCGAGTTGTTGCGCAACGCCTTGGCGAACGCGGTGTAAAGCGGCCGCGGCGCGTACCCCTGCTGGCCCGCCCCGCAGAAGTCGACCTTGACCGCGTCGAACCCCCACGCCGCGAACTGATCGGCGTCCTGCTGGTAGTGGCCGTAGGAGCCGATCCCGCGCCCGTAGCAGCCGCTGCGTCCGGCGTCGGTGTAGATACCCGCCATCAGTCCGCGCGCGTGCAGCCAGGCAGTCAACCACGCCAGGCCGTGCGGCCACTGACCGGGGTTGAGCACGAACTGACCCGAGCTCGTCCGGACGCCGCTCGCCCAGCCGTAGTCGAGCCACACGATCCGGTAGCCGGCGTGGGCGAGTCCGGTGTCGATCAAGTCCTGCGCGACCGACAGGATCGTCTGCTCGTCGTAGATCCCGCCGACGCCGTAATACGTGTTCCATCCCATATACGGGGTCGCAGCGAGCACCGGCGTGGCGGCGCGAGCGCCCGGCATGCCGACAAGCGTCACGCATGCCACCACCGCCACGAGGCCCCGCCGCCATCTCCACCCAAACCTGATCGCTCGACCCTAGCGCAGGCCGCGCGTCGGCTAGATTCATCCCTCTACCGTGACCAGCTCCGGCGAACAGTTCGCGCAGGTCGGCCCGATCAAGCTCTGTTACGAGACGTTCGGCGACCCATCGGCAACGCCAATGCTGCTGGTGATGGGCCTCGCCTCGCAGATGGTGATCTGGGACGACGAGTTCTGCGAGCAGCTCGCCGACCGCGGCTTCTGGGTGATCCGGTTCGACAACCGCGACATCGGCCGCTCCACGATCCTCCGCAATAACCCGCCGCCGAAGACGTGGCAGCTGATGGTCCGCGACAAGCGTGGTGCGTCATACATGCTCGACGACATGGCGGACGACGCGATCGGCCTGCTCGACCACCTGGGAGTGGGGCGAGCTCACGTCGTGGGCGTCTCGATGGGCGGGATGATCGCGCAGCTGATCGCGATCCGGCACCGCGACCGTGTCCTGTCGCTCGTCTCGATCATGTCGACGACGGGCGACCGCCGAGTCGGACGGCCGCACCCGCGCCTGATCCCGCACCTGCTGCGCCGGGCCCGCACCGACCGCGAGGGCTACATCACCGATTTCGTCGAGGCCTACCGCGTGATTGGCTCACGTACCTATACACGCGAGACCGAGCGCCTGCGCGACAGGGGAGGCCGATGCTTCGAGCGGGGCATACACCCCGCCGGCGCCGCGCGCCAGCTCGCCGCGATCGTGACCACTCAGGATCGCACGCCGCTGTTGCGCAAGCTCGACCTGCCGGCGACGGTAATCCACGGCACGGCCGACCGGCTTGTGTCCCCCTCGGGCGGCCGCGCCACCGCAGCGGCAATCCCCGGCGCGCGGCTCGTGATGATCGACGGGATGGGCCACGACCTGCCGCCGCAGATCTGGCCACAGGTAATCGACGAGATCGTGCGGACGGCGGGTGTCGCCGACGGCGCCGCGGGCGCCGCCGCGCCCAGCTGACTCGGTCAACCGTCGCTGGGCTCGGTCAACGCGAGTACGTCACTGCGGTCGACTGGCCGCCCGCTTGCTCGCTTCATAGCGATCAGATCGTCGAGGCCGGCGACCCTGACGGACGAGCTCAGCTGAAGCTCGAGCGAGCGCGCGCACAATTCGTCATACGGGGCCGCCCCCGGAGGATCGAGATGAACATCCAGCCCTCCGGCATCGGTGTCGAGCTCCAGCACGCCTTCGCGAGGTAGCTCGACGGGCTCGGCTGCCTCGCCCCCCACCGGTCGTGCGGCGAGGCTTTCGAGGGCCGCCACGAGTCGCCGCTCTGTTTCCAGCGTCCGGTCGCGGCACGATGTCCAGATCCTGCGTCGTCCGCGGATGGCCGTGGGCTTGTACCGCAAGGCCGCCGATCACGACGTAGTCGACGTCATGATCGGCCAGCGTGGCGAGAATCACCGCTGCGTCCAGCGGAATGTCACGACGGGTCATGAGTCGACGCCTCTGGCACGCCTACCCGCACTGGCGAACTCGCCGGCGAGCCGGTTCCAACCGACCGCCAGTTGAAGGCGCTGCGCCGGCGAGCGCGACCGCAGCGCCAACAGCCTCGCGCGATCGTAATCGCCGATCCCGCGCTCGACCCGGATGTCGGCTTCTTCGCCCATCACGGAGAGCAGCCGCTCGAACGTCTCGAAGGTCGGCGAAAGCTCTCCGTTCTCAAGCCGGCTGATCGCAGCTTGAGTCGATCCCGCTCTGATCGCGAGTTGCGTCTGCGTCAAGCCATTTGCTCGCCGCCGTTCACGGATCACCTTGCCGGGGTCGATCCACAAAATATACCTGATCCGGTATCTACCCAGGGGCCCCATCGAATGAGCCCAGACAGCACCATGCCCTTTCGGACGCAAAAGCGGCCGGGAGACAAATGCCACCCGGCCGCTTTGAACTTCAGCTTTGCGAACGCTTACTCGTCAGACGAATCGCCGTCGTCGGAGGGGACGTCGAGGTCCGCCAGCTCCTCGACGAAGCCGAGCGTCGGGCCGTTGCCGATCTCCTCGAGGTCGGAGAGATCGGGCTCGAGCCCGGTCGCGAGACCGCCGAGCGACTCCGCCGTCGGTCAGACCGAGCTCGGCAGCGAGCTCGTCGTGGTCGAGCAGACCGACGTCGTCGAGGCCGCGGGGCAGCGGCTCGGACGGCTCGATCTCGATCCGGCGGTAGCGCTTGAGCCCGGTCGCCGCCGGGATCAGCTTGCCGATGATCACGTTCTCCTTGAGGCCGTTGAGCCGGTCGATCTTGCCCTCGAGCGCCGCGTCGGTGAGCACCTTGGTGGTCTCCTGGAACGACGCCGCCGACAGGAACGAGTCGGTGTTCAGCGAGGCCTTCGTGATCCCGAGGATGATCTCCTCCGCCTGGGCGGCCTCGCCGCCGGCGTCGATCACGGCCTGGTTGATCCGGGCGTACTCGAAGCGGTCGACGAATTGCCCGGGCAGCAGGTCGGTGTCGCCCTTCTGGTCGACCCGCACCTTCTTCATCATCTGGCGCACGATCAGCTCGACGTGCTTGTCGTTGATGTCGACGCCCTGGGACTTGTAGACCTCCTGGACCTCGCGGACGAGGTACAGCTCCGTGTTCGTCCGGCGCTCTTCCCGCGTCTCGCCGCCGAACTCGAGCAGCTCGTGCGGGTACAGAGAGCCCTCGTTGAGCTGGTCGCCGATCACGACCTTCTGGCCCGGGGAGACGTACAGGATCGTCCGCCGCGGGAACGTGTGGCGGTGCTCCTCGCCCGCGTCGTCGGTGATCACGACCGTGAGCGCCTTATCGGACTCCTCGATCGAGACCTTGCCGGCGACCTCGGCGATCTTCGCCAGACCCTTCGGCTTGCGCGCCTCGAACAGCTCGACGACACGCGGCAGACCGTGCGTGATGTCCGCGCCGGCGACGCCGCCGGTGTGGAACGTACGCATCGTCAGCTGCGTGCCCGGCTCGCCGATCGACTGCGCGGCGATGATCCCGACCGCGTCACCGATCTGCGCGAGTTTGCCGGTCGCCAGTGAGCGGCCATAGCAAGCCTGGCATACGCCGGTCGGGGCCTCGCATTTGAGCACCGAGCGAACCGGCACGGTGATCGTGTGGCCCTTCTCGGTGTCCTCGTGCCACGCCTCGTAGAGGTCGGCGAGCTCTGCCCGGTCGATCTCCTTGCCCTGCTCGACGATCACGCGGCCGCGCTTGGTCTTGATTTCCTGCGCGGCGATCCGTCCGATCAGGTGGTCGTTCGGCTCCCCGGTCGGCCGCAACGCGCGCGTCTCGGGGTTGATCTCGAGCTTCGACACCGGCATGTCGATGTATTCGGTCGTGCCGCAGTCCTCCTGGCGGATGATCACGTCCTGGGAGACGTCGACGAGCCGGCGAGTCAGGTAGCCCGAGTCGGCCGTGCGCAGCGCCGTGTCGGCGAGTCCCTTGCGCGCGCCGTGGGTCGAGATGAAGTACTCGAGCACGGTCAGGCCTTCCATGAAGTTGGCCTTGATCGGGCGCTCGATGATCTCGCCCTTCGGATTCGCCATCAGCCCTCGCATCCCGGCCAGCTGGCGGATCTGCGAGAACGAGCCACGGGCACCCGAGTTGGCCATCATCCAGATCGGATTGAGCTCGTCGAGGTTGGCCTGCATTGCTTCGCCGACCTCGACCGTCGCCCGCTCCCATAGCTTGGTGACCGCCTCGTGGCGCTCCTCCTGGCCCATCTCGCCGTCGGCGTACTGAGCCTCGATGATCGCCAGCTGCTTGTCGTAGCGGGCCAGGATCTCCGCCTTCGACGGCGGAATCTGCACGTCGTTCTTGGAGATCGTCACACCCGCCTGGGTGGCGTAGTGGAAGCCGATGTCCTTGAACGCGTCGAGCACCTGGGAGATCGACGAGGCGCCGTACTCCTGCACGAGGTCGTCGACCAGCTTGGTCGTGTCCTTCTTCTTCATCGACCGGTTGACGAACTCGTAGGTGTGCGGGTCGAACTGCTCGCCGAGCGCCTCTTCGAGCGCGCGCTCGATCTTGTCGTTGTAGATGATCCGCCCGACGGTCGTCAGCACGTGGCCGCCCTCGCGACCGATCGGCCGGAACTCGGCCAGGTCGTGGAGCTTGACCATCCGGTTCTCGTAGGCGAACTCCGCCTCCTGAGCCGTCTGGTAGACGTGCGGCCGCGGGCTGTGCGTAGCGGGATCGATCTGACCGAGCTCGGACGCGTCCGGACCGTAGGTCAGGTAGTACGCGCCGAGCACCATGTCCTGCGTCGGGGTCGCGAGCGGGGCGCCGTGCGCCGGCGAGAGGATGTTGTTTGCGCTCAGCATCAGGATCCGGGCCTCGGCCTGGGCCTCAGCGCTGAGCGGCAGGTGAACAGCCATCTGGTCGCCGTCGAAGTCGGCGTTGAACGCGTGGCAGACGAGCGGGTGGACCTGGATCGCCTTGCCCTCGACCAGCACCGGCTCGAACGCCTGGATCCCCAGGCGGTGGAGCGTCGGGGCGCGGTTGAGCAGCACGGGGTGCTCGTGGATGACCTCCTCGAGCACGTCCCACACCTCCGGGATCATCGAGTCGACCATCTTCTTGGCCGCCTTGATGTTCTGCGCTGACTTGCGCTCGACGAGCCGGGCCATGATGAACGGCTTGAACAGCTCGAGCGCCATCAGCTTCGGCAGACCGCACTGGTGCAGGCGCAGCGACGGGCCCGACACGATCACCGAGCGGCCCGAGTAGTCGACGCGCTTGCCGAGCAGGTTCTGGCGGAACCGGCCCTGCTTGCCCTTGAGCATGTCTGACAGCGACTTCAGCGGACGGTTGCCGGGGCCCGTGACCGGGCGCCCGCGGCGGCCGTTGTCGAACAGCGCGTCGACGGCCTCCTGGAGCATCCGCTTCTCGTTGTTGACGATGATCTCCGGTGCGCCGAGGTCGAGCAGGCGCTTGAGCCGGTTGTTCCGGTTGATCACGCGGCGGTACAGGTCGTTCAGGTCACTGGTCGCAAACCGGCCACCATCGAGCTGCACCATCGGGCGGAGCTCCGGCGGGATCACGGGCACGGCCTCGAGGATCATCATCTCGGGCTTGTTGCCGGAGTTGATGAACGCCGAGACGACCTTCAGCCGCTTGACCGCGCGGGCCTGCTTCTGGCCCTTGGCCGTTTTCACCTGCTCCTGGAGGTCCGCAGCCTCGGCGTCGAGGTCGACCTGCTGGAGCAGGTCGCGCACCGCCTCGGCACCCATGCCGCCGCGGAAGTACTCGCCGAACCCGTACGGGGAGCCGAACCGGTCCTTGAGCTCGCGGAAGGTCGTCTCGTCGTTGATGACGTCCTTCGGCTTCATCGTCTTGAAGATGTCCCACACGTCGCGAATCCGCTGGGCGGCGTCCTCGATGTAGGCCTCCGTGTCGTCGATGTCGGCCTGGAAGACCTTGCGGACGTCCTTGAGCAGCTTCTCGCGCTCCTCGTCGGACAGCTTCGCGACGTTGACCTCGAGCGTCTCGGCCCACAGGTGATCCTCGTCTGAGAAGTCTCGGCCGGTCTTGCCGCTCTCGAGGAACGCCTCGCGGCGCGCCAGCGACTCCTTCAGCTCCAGCACGCGCTCCTCCTTCTCGGCGGCGTAGGAGTCGAGCACCTTGTTGACCTCGCCCTCGAGCCCGTCGACGTCCTTGGCGCGGGCCTCGTCGTCGACCCACGTGACCATGCTCGCGGCGAAGTACAGGACCTTCTCGAGCTCCTTCGGAGCCATGTCGAGCAGGTAGCCGATGCGGCTCGGGACGCCCTTGAAGAACCAGATGTGGCTCACGGGCGCGGCCAGGTCGATGTGTCCCATCCGCTCGCGGCGGACCTTCGAGCGCGTGACCTCGACGCCACAGCGCTCGCACACGATGCCCTTGTAACGGACGCGCTTGTACTTGCCGCAGTAGCACTCCCAGTCCTTCGTCGGACCGAAGATCCGCTCGCAGAACAGGCCGTCCTTCTCAGGCTTCAGCGTCCGGTAGTTGATCGTCTCCGGCTTGGTGACCTCGCCGGAGCTCCAGGACCGGATCTGCTTGGACGAGGCGAGCCCGATCTCGATTGCGTCGAAATTATTGATGTCGATCAAAGTGATTCCTTAAACCTCGTCTTCTTCCAAAACACCTTCGGCGTCGCCGGCGGGTACGTCGGCTTCGAGCATCGGGTCTCCGTCGGAGGAGAAGTCCTCCGCTTCGATTTCCTCGCCGGGCTCGAGATCGGGATCTTCGCCCTCGGTCTCCGCCTCGGAGGCCTCGACGGTCTCGCCTTCGTGCTCGGTCGACTCGTCGGCCGCCGCGCCGTCGGTCGCCCGAACGCCTGAGAGGTCGATGCCCAATTCCTCGGCCGCTCGCAGCAGGTCGTCGTCCTCCTCGCGCATCTCGGCGCGCTCGCCCTCCTCGGAGACGACGTTGACGTCGAGCGCCAGCGACTGCATCTCCTTGAGCAGGACCTTGAACGACTCCGGGATGCTCGGCTCGGCGATGTTCTCGCCCTTGACGATCGCCTCGTACGCCTTGACCCGCCCGACGGTGTCGTCGGACTTGATCGTCAGCATCTCCTGCAGCGTGTACGCGGCGCCGTAGGCCTCGAGCGCCCACACCTCCATCTCGCCGAACCGCTGGCCGCCGAACTGCGCCTTGCCGCCCAGCGGCTGCTGGGTGACGAGCGAGTACGGACCGGTGGACCGGGCGTGGATCTTGTCGTCGACCAGGTGCAGCAGCTTCAGGATGTACATGTAGCCGACCGTCACCTGCTCCTCGAACGGCTCGCCGGTGCGGCCGTTGAACAGCCTCACCTTGCCGGACGCCTGCTCGCCCTTGCGACGGCTCTTGTCGACGTCCATCCGGATCCGGCCCTGGTGCTCGTCCTGCCAGCGGACGAGCGCCTCATCCACGTCCTCGACGGTCGCGCCGTCGAACACGGGCGTGGCGACGTAGACCTTGCCCTTGCCGCCATTGCTGGCCTGCTTGTGGGCCTCGGAGCCGTCGTCGTACCAGCCCTGCGCCGCGGCCCAGCCGAGATGCGTCTCGAGGATCTGCCCGAGGTTCATCCGGCTCGGCACGCCGAGCGGGTTGAGGATCACGTCGACCGGGGTGCCGTCCTCAAGGAACGGCATGTCCTGCTCGTCGACGATCTTCGAGATCACGCCCTTGTTGCCGTGACGGCCGGCGAGCTTGTCGCCCTCGGCGATCTTGCGCTTCTTCGCGACGAACACGCGGACCAGGTCGTTGACCCCCGGCGGGAGGTCGTCGCCCTCGTCGCGGCTGAACGTCTTGACGTCGATCACGACGCCGCCCTCACCGTGCGGGACCTTGAGCGAGGTGTCGCGGACCTCGCGCGCCTTCTCCTTGAAGATCGCGCGGATCAGCTTCTCCTCGGCCGTCAGCTCGGTCTCGCCCTTCGGGGTGACCTTGCCGACGAGCAGGTCGCCCGATGCGACCTCGGCGCCGATCCGGACGATGCCGCGGTCGTCGAGGTTGCGCAGGCTCTCCTCCGAGCGGTTCGGGATGTCGCGGGTGATCTCCTCGTCGCCGAGCTTCGTCGTCCGCGCGTCGATCTCGTACTCCTCGATGTGGATCGAGGTGAGCTCGTCGTCGGAAACCAGGCGCTTGCTCAGGATGATCGCGTCCTCGAAGTTGTAGCCCTCCCAGGACATGAAGGCGACCAGCAGGTTCTTGCCGAGCGCCATCTCGCCGGAGTCGGTCGCCGACCCGTCCGCGAGCACCTCGCCCTTCTTGACGTGCACGCCGACATCGACGATCGGCTTCTGGTGGATCAGCGTGCCCTGGTTCGAGCGCATGAACTTCTGGAGCTCGTACTCGTCCTGGGCGCCGTCCTTGCGCTCGACGACGATCTGCTCGGCGTCGACGTAGTTGACGGTGCCGGCCTCATCGGAGATCACGAGGTCGCCGGTATCGACCGCCGCGCGGCGCTCCATCCCGGTGCCGACCAGCGGCGCGTCGGTGACGAGCAGCGGCACGGCCTGGGCCTGCATGTTCGAGCCCATCAGCGCGCGGTTTGCGTCGTCGTGCTCGAGGAACGGGATCATCGCGGTCGTGACCGACCAGATCTGCTCGGGCGAGACGTCGATCAGGTCGACCTCCTTCGGACCAACCGTCACGTACTGACCGGCCTGCGTCCGGCACAGGATCTCGTCGCCCTGGAGCTTGCCGTTGCCATCGACCGGCGTGTTCGCCTGCGCGATGATCTGCTCTTCCTCCTGGGTCGCGTCGATGCGGACGATCTCGTCGCTGACGACGCCGTTCTTGACCACGCGGTACGGGGTCGTGACGAACCCGTGCTCGGAGATCTCTGCGTAGCTCGACAGCGACCCGATCAGACCGATGTTCGGACCCTCCGGGGTCTCGATCGGGCACATCCGGCCGTAGTGGGTCGGGTGCACGTCGCGGACCTCGATCGGTGCGCGCTCGCGGGTCAGGCCGCCGGCGCCCAGCGCGCTCAGGCGGCGGCGATGCCGCAGCCCAGCCAGGCTGTTGGTCTGGTCCATGAACTGGCTTAGCTGGCTGGACCCGAAGAACTCCTTCTGGGCCGCCACAACCGGCCGGATGTTGACGATCGTCTGCGGCGTGATCGTGTCGGCGTCCTCGGTCGTGAGGCGCTCGCGCACGACGCGCTCCATCCGGTACAGACCGATCCGGAACGCCTCCTGGATCAGCTCGCCGACGGTGCGCAGGCGGCGGTTGCCGAAGTGCTCGTACTCGTCGAGATGATCCTGGATCGGCTCGCGGTTCATCGTCGCGGCCTCGGCCGCGTAGTCCTTGATCTCCGCATCGGGGTCCTCGGGCATGCCGAGCAGCTTCGGCAGCGACACCAGCTCCTTGACCAGGGCGATGATGTCGTCGTGGGTCAGCGTGCGGGTGTCGAGGTCGATGTCGAGACCGAGGCGGCTGTTGAGCTTGTAGCGGCCGACGCGCGTCAGGTCGTAGCGCTTGGGGTCGAAGAACAGCTGGTGCAGCAGCGCTTTCGCGGCGTCGAGCGACGGCGGCTCGCCGGGACGCTGCTTCTTGAACAGCTCGATCAGCGAACCCTCCTCGCTGCGCGTGACCTCCGGATCGGCCTCGACCGTGTTCCGGATGTACAGCGAGTTCTCGAACATGCTGATGATCTCTTCATCGCTCGCGTACCCCATCGCGCGCAGCAGCACCGTGACCGGCAGCTTGCGCTTGCGGTCGATGCGGACATAGACGCGGCCCTTCTTGTCGATCTCGAGCTCGAGCCACGAGCCGCGAGCCGGCATCAGATTCGCGATGAAGACCTGCTTCTCCCGGTCCTTCGGCTCCATCAGATAGGCGCCGGGCGAACGGACGAGCTGCGTCACGACGACGCGCTCGGTGCCGTTGATGACAAACGTGCCGCGCTCGGTCATCCACGGGAAGTCGCCCATGAAGACGGACTGCTCCCGGATCTCTCCGGTCTCGCGGTTGATGAATGCGACCGTGACGGTCAGCGGGCGTGCGTACGTGAGGTCCTTCTCACGGCACTGATCGAGACTCGCGACCGGCTCGTCGAACGTGAACTCGCCGAACTGAACGGCGAGGTTGCCGGTGTAGTCCTCGATCGGGGAAATGTCGTCGATCGTTTCGCGCAGGCCACCCCCGTTGGGGTCGGTGAGCCAGGCGAACGACTTGCGCTGGATATCAATCAGGTTGGGGACTTCAAGGACCTTGTTCAGACGCGCGAAACTCCGGCGCGTCCGCGGTGCGTGAGCGGTTGCCAAGGTGGCGACTCCTCGGGCGGTCGAAAGGAGAGCAGAGAAGCGCTAGCAGGAGCCGATTGCTCCACATCAAGCGCGACCAGCAAAGATAGCACACGGCATCGATGCCCTGTGCAGGGGCTGTCGGCTCTCACGGACCCCGCCCTTGGCAACCGCGTATGTGGCGCGGTGCCGTCGTCAGTGGGCGGCTACGGCTATTGGCCGACGCGGGGAGTTTACGGCCAAATCGTTCACACGGCAAGAGCGGCCGCCACGAGCCTCACGGTCCGCCCTTACGAGCAGCGACACGATCCGGGCCACGGACGCCTCGCGCTCGGGTGTGGCGTCGCGGTCGAAGAATTCCACCCACACGTTGCGGGTGAACAGGTTCGCCGCGGCAATCGACATGATCGCCGCCGGCACGAGCGCACCGATCGCGATCGCCGAGAACGCGATCCCGACGAACCAATGCGGGAACTCCTTCTGGAACAGCTCCGGGACCGCCAGGTTCGTGTTGGTCACGGTGACGTGTGCGGCGATCGCCATATAGCCCAGCAGCGCGATCAGCCCGAGCAGGAAGCTGTAGGGGAACAGGAGCACCGAGTTTCGGCGGATCACGTGGCGGTCCTTGGTCGAGAGCACCGCGGTGATCGAGTGCGGGTACATGAACAGCGCGAACGCGGAGCCGAGCGCGAGCGTCCAATACGCGAGTCCGCTGCCTGACCCAAGCAGGAACGAGGCGTGCGCTTTCTTCGCCTTCGGCTGTGGCGAAGTGGGCCTGAGCGACTTTGAAGATGTGCCCATACCCGCCCAGCTTCGACGGTATGTAGATCACCGCCACGATCAGCGACGATGTAGATGAGGGCGTCCTTGACGAACGCGATCAGCGCCGGCGCCCGCAGTCCCGAGGTGTAGGTATATGCGGCGAGGATCGCGAACGCGATGATCAGCGGAATGTCCTTCTGCCATCCACTCCCGGCGAGTCCCATGCTCTGCAGCACGGACTGGATCCCCACCAGCTGTAGCGCGATGTAGGGCATCGTCGCGACGATGCCCGTCAGTGCGATCGCGAGCGCGAGCGTCGGCGAGCCGAAGCGCACGCGGATGAAGTCGGCCGGCGTCGCTGCCCCGTGCCTGTGGCAGACCGACCACAGCCGCGGCATGATCAGGAACACCAGCGGATACACGACGATCGTGTAGGGAACGGCGAAGAAGCCGAGCGCTCCCGTGCCATAGAGCAGCGCCGGGATCGCGATGAACGTGTAGGCCGTGTACAGGTCACCGCCGATCAGGAACCAGCGGCAACCGAGGATCGCGACGCATTCGCCGAGGAGTAGCAGGAGGTCAGGAATCGAGAAGCGCCGCTGCCATACCGGGTCTAGGTTGCTCGCATCGACCTCAACCCACAGGAGGAATCAGTGACCAGCTCATCGACTGAAGGAATCAAGATCGTGCTTCATCCGGTCTCGGACCTCGAGGCGGCCAAGCCGGTGTACAGCGCCCTGCTCGGGATCGAGCCACAGACCGCGTCTTCGTACTACGTCGGCTTTGATGTCGAGGGGCAGCACATCGGGCTCGTCCCCGGCGGAGGACCGCAGAAGATGACCTCGCCGGTCGCCTACTGGCGCGTGCCGGACATCGAGGCCAAGCTCGCCGAGGTGACCGCAGCCGGCGCGACCGTGGCGGAGCCCTCCCACGAGGTGGGCGGCGGCCGCCTGGTGGCCAGCTTCACCGATCCCGACGGCAACGTCCTCGGGCTAGTTCAAGACTCCTGAAAGGACGCGACCATGACCCCGATCGAATCACTCACCCTAGAAGTTCCTGACCCCGCCGCTGCCGAGCGCTTCTACGACGCCGCGTTCGACTTGGGCACCAGGCTGAACGTCCGCGCCCCGGACGCGCCCTCGACCGGCTTCCGTGCGTTCACGATCTCACTCGTCGTATCGCAGCCGGCCAACGTCGACGCACTCTTCGGTGCCGCCGTGGACGAGGGCGCGACCCCGCTGAAGCCTGCCGCGAAGTCGTTGTGGGGCTACGGTGGCGTCGTCCAGGCGCCGGACGGCACCACCTGGAAGGTCGCAACGTCGACGAAGAAGGACACGGGGCCGGCCACCCGGGAGATCGATCAGATGGTGCTACTGCTTGGTGTCGAGGACTTCGTCGCGAGCAAGCGGTTCTACGTCGACCGCGGCCTGACCGTGGCCAGGAGCTTCGCCCGCGCGTATGCCGAGTTCGAGGCGCCTGCGAACGCGGTCAAGTTGGGGCTGTACAAGCGCCGTGCCCTGGCCAAGGACGCGGGCGTCTCACCCGAGGGCAGCGGATCGCACCGGATCGTCATCAACAGCGGCGCCGGGCCGTTCACCGACCCCGACGGCTTCGTCTGGGAGCCGGCGGGAATGCGTGCGAGCGACGCGACGGCGTCCGCAACCGTCGCGCAGGCGACGTGATCACCGTGAACCGTCCGTACACAGCGAGTCGGTGATCGCGCGATGATGTGCTCGGCGGAGCGAATGGCAACCTCGGTTGCAACAGCGGCCGGACGTGGCAGGATCTCGCCCGTGTCCACCAGACGCATGACCGCGCGCCTCGAGGACCTTGCGCTGCTACGCCGCGTTCGCGACCGCATCGACCGCGAATACACGCAGCCGCTGGACGTCGAAGCGCTCGCCCGTGGCGTGCACATGTCCGCCGGGCACCTCAGCCGCCAGTTCCGGCTCGCGTACGGCGAGTCGCCGTACTCCTATCTGATGACGCGCCGCATCGAACGCGCGATGGCGCTGCTGCGCCGGGGAGATCTCAACGTCACGGAGGTGTGCTTCGAGGTCGGGTGCTCATCGCTGGGCACGTTCACCACGCGGTTCACCGAGCTGGTTGGCGTCTCCCCCGGCGTCTACCGGCGCGAGCAGGCGGACGCGATGGCGGGGGTCCCGCCGTGCGTGGCCAAACAGGTGACCAGACCGATCAGGAATCGAGAAGCGCCGCTCGGAAGCCGCTCCTAAGGTCTGCGCAATGGACATCAAGATTCACTCGAGCATGCTCCCCCACGACGACGCGGACGCCGCACTGGCGTTCTATCGCGACACCCTCGGGTTCGAGGTTCGCAATGACGTCGGCTATGGAGGCATGCGCTGGATTACGATCGGACCGCCCGATCAGCCCGACATGTCGATCGTCCTGTATCCAGTGCAGGCCACGCCGGGCGTCACCGACGACGAGCGCCGCACGATCGCCGAGATGATGGCCAAGGGCACCTTCGCCAGTATCAACCTCGCGAGCAGGGACCTTGACGCCACCTTCCAGCGTCTTGCCGCCAGCGACGCCGAGGTCGTTCAGGAGCCGGTCGATCAGCCGTATGGAATCCGCGACTGCGCGTTCCGCGATCGCGCCGGCAACCTGCTTCGTATCCAGCAGCTCGGCTGAGCGTCCTCCCGAGCTCTTATCGAACGTTTCGGAAGGTTCGGCGCACCGCCGCCGTCCATTCAGGCATGACTCGAATCTCCCTTACCTCACCGCGCATCCTGCTCGGGGTCCGCATCCTCGGCGCGCTGCTGCTGCTGTTCGTCGGTCTTGACCATTACTACGAGTACTCCGTCAACAGCTATTCCGTGGTGCCGACAATCGGCACGCTGTTCCTTCTCAACTTCATCTCGGCGGCCGTGGTCGGGCTCGTCCTGCTCGCGCCGCTCGACCGAGTGTCCTCGAGATTCGGCCCGCTCGCCCACCAGGCCGCGGCGCTGAGCGGCGCCGGCATCGCCGCCACGTCGCTCGCCGCGCTTCTGATCAGCGAGCAGACGAAGCTGTTCGGCTTCATGGAGTTCAACTACCGGCCCGAGATCGTCATCGCGATCGCAACGGAGGCGGCTGCCGCGATTGTCCTCGGCGCGCTGTTTGTCCTAAGGACGCGCCGAGACCAAACACGGGCCGCCCCGATTCTCTACAGCTGACTACTTCAGCTCGACGGAGCCGCCGGCCTCCTCGAGATCGGCCTTGAGCTTGTCGGCCTCGGCCTTGTCGACCCCCTCCTTGACGGGCTTCGGGGCCTCGTCGACGAGCGCCTTGGCCTCCTTCAGGCCCAGGCCCGTGGCGGCGCGGACGACCTTGATCACCTGGATCTTCTTGTCGCCTGCGGCCGTCAGGATCACGTCGAACGCGCTCTGCTCCTCGGCCGCCTCGCCGCCGCCGTCGGCGCCACCAGCTGCGGCCGCGGGGGCCGCCGCCGCGACCGCGGTCGCGGACACGCCGAACGCCTCCTCGAGCGCCTTGATCCGCTCGGACAGCTCGAGCACCGAGATCGACTTCAGTTCATCAATCCATTCATCCGTAGTTACGGCCATGGTTCCTCCTTACGCGTCGGACTCGCCCGCGTCCGACGCGGCGTCCGGTTCGGTTTCATCAGTCTGTTCAGCTTGGGGTTCCTCGGGAGCGGCCTCCGGCTCGGGCTCGGCTCCGCAGCCGCCTCGGGCTCGGCAGCCGCCTCGGGCTCGGCAGCCGCCTCGGGCTCGGCAGCCGCCTCGGGCTCGGCAGCCGCCTCGGGCTCGGCAGCCGCCTCGGGCTCGGCAGCCGCCTCGGGCTCGGCAGCCGCCTCGGGCTCGGCAGCCGCCTCGGGCGCAGCCGCCTCCGGCTCGGCCTCGGCGGCCGGCGCCTCCGCGGCTGGCTCTGCCGCCGGCGCCTCGCCGCTGACCAATCCCTGATCCGCGATCGCCTGGAGCTGAATCGCGATCCCTTGGATCATCGCGTTCAGCGTCCGCACGAGACCTGACAGCGGCGCCGCCACGGTCCCGACGAGCTGCGCGTACAGCACCTCGCGTGCCGGGAGCCGCGCGAGCGACCGGAGCTCGTCGGCGCTCAGGACGTTGCCGTTCAGCAGTCCGCCCTTGAAGGCGAGGAGCTGGAGCTGGCGCGCGGTGTCGTTCAGCGCCTTCGCGGCGAGCGCCACGTCGCCGCGGACCAACGTCAGCGCGGTCGGTCCCTCGAGCAGCGGCTTCAGGTCGGCCATGCCGGCCTTGTCGGCCGCCAGCTCGGTCAGCGAGTTCTTGACGATCCGGAACGACGCGTCTGCGTCGCGCAACTTGGCGCGCAGCTCGGCGACCTGAGATACGGAGATGCCGCGGTAGTCGATCGCGTACACCGCCTCGGCGTCGCCGATCTGGTTTGCGATCTCGTCGACTACAGCTGCTTTCTCTTCTCGGTTCATATTGCCTCTCACGAAAAACGCCCGCACTGTTGGCGGGCGTCGATCAGATCCGGCGCGCGCGCCGGTGGACGATTCGAAGCTCCACCTGTTCCGGGCTTACGCGGTCGCCGCCGGAGGTCTTGGGCGTGGCTCTTTGAAGTGCGGGCGAGTGTAGTGCAGGCGGCTAAACCGCCGCGGGCTCCTCGACGATTTCGCGGGTGCGCGACGGGTCGACCTTGATGCCGGGACCCATCGTCGACGCGAACGTCACCGACCGGATGTACCGGCCCTTGGCGGCCGACGGCTTCGCGCGGATCAGCTCATCGATCACGGCCGCGTAGTTCTCGAGCAGCTGGCGCTCGTCGAAATCGCTCTTGCCGATCACGAGGTGGACGATCGCAGTGCGATCGGTCCGGTACTCGACCTTGCCGGCTTTCGACTCACCGACCGCCTTGGCGACGTCTGTGGTCACCGTGCCGACCTTCGGGTTCGGCATCTTGCCCGACGGACCGAGGATCCGCCCTAGGCGCCCGACCACCGGCATCAGGTCTGGCGTCGCGATCGCCACGTCGAAATCATCGAAACCGTTCTGGATCTTCTCTGCCAGGTCCTCGGCGCCGACGATGTCCGCGCCTGCCTCCTGCGCCTCGCGCGCCTTGTCGCCTTGGGCGAACACGGCCACCTTGACGTCCTTGCCCAGACCATTGGGCAGCGCGATCGTGCCGCGCAGCTGCTCATCGGCGTGGCGGACGTTGAGCCCGGTGCGCACGTGGACCTCGACCGACTCGTTGAACTTCGTCCGCTTGAGCTGCTTGACCAGCGCGATCGCCTCCGCGGGCTCGTACTCGCGCTCGCGGTCGTAGCGCTGCTTGGCGTCCACATATGTCTTGCCGTGCGCTCATACGACCTCCACGCCCATCGAACGGGCGGTGCCCGCGATGATCTTCGCCGCTGCGTCGATGTCGTTGGCGTTCAGATCCTTCATCTTCTTCTCGGCGATCTGCCGCAGCTGATCCTGGGTGATCCGCCCGACCTTGTCGCGGTGGGGCTCCGCGGAGCCCTTCGCGAGCGAGATCGCCTGCTTGATCAGGACCGCCGCCGGCGGGCTCTTCGTGATGAACGTGAACGAGCGGTCCTCGTAGACCGTGATCACGACCGGAATCACCGTGCCGGCATCGCCTTGGGTCTGCGCGTTGAACGCCTTGACGAACTCCATGATGTTGACGCCGTGCTGGCCGAGCGCGGGGCCGACCGGCGGCGCCGGCGAAGCCTGGCCGCCGACCGCCTGCAACTTGATCTCTGTCAGAACTTTCTTTGCCATGTGCCTTAGATCTTTTTCACCTGATCGAACGCAACCTCGACCGGAGTCTCGCGGCCGAAGATCGACACGAGCACCTTCAGCCGCTGCGCGTCCTCGTTGACCTCGGAGATCTCGCCCGAGAAGTCGGACAGCGGGCCTGAGATGACCTTGACCGACTCGCCGATCGAGAACTGCGCGCGGCTCGGACGGCGCTCGGCGACCTCGCGGTGCAGCAGCCGGTTGACCTCGTCCTGGGTCAGCGGCACCGGCTCGTTCGACGCGCCGACGAACCCGGTCACGCCCGGAGTGCCCTTGACGAGCGACCACGAGTCCTCGTTGAGGTCCATGTTGACCAGCACGTAGCCGGGCATCGTGCGCTTCTCGACCATCACCTTCTGGTTGTCCTTCATCTCGGAGACGGTCTCGGTCGGCACGACGATCTGCCGCACCGCGCGCTGCTGATTGAGCGACACGACGCGGTGCTCGAGGTTGTGCTTGACCTTGTTCTCATGGCCGGAATATGTGTTGACTACGTACCAGCGAAACATTCTTCGTCTTCCTTCGCGCTCTTACGGCGGGCGCCGTCTACCAGTGTCCCTGAAGTACGTAGTTCATGACGTGTCCCGCCAGAAAGTCCGCCACCCCGAGGAACACGCCGGCAACGATCACGAATCCGAGCACCACCCCGGTGGCCTGAATCACCTGCCGACGATCCGGCCACTGTACTCGCTGGAGCTCGCGCCAGCTTCCTTGCAGGAAGTTGATCAGCCGGTTGCCGCCGCGGGCCGGCGCCGCGCCCGGACCGACCGCTACAGCGCCGCCCCCGGGGCCGCCGCCGTAATCGCCGTCGCCGTCGCCGCCTAGCCCGCGAAGCGTCGGGCCGCGAGCGCCGCCGCCACCGCCGGCCAGCGCCTCGTCCTCCAGCTCGTCGTCGTCGATGAACTCATCGTCCTGCGCAAACTCCTGGCCGCTCGGACTGGGCTGTGGAGCCAGCTCCGGGCGACCGAGCGCCAGCTGCGCGTCGGCAAGCTCCGCGTCCGGGGCGGCGTGAGCGAGCGGCTCGGGAGCCGACTCGTCGTCGCGCGCTGGGCGCGCGCTCGGGACGGGCTGCGGCTGGCGGGCCTGCCGCTCCTTGGCACGTTTGCGGTTGCGAGCCACGACCGATCCGCTCTACGTCAGCGGGTCTCGCGGTGCGACGTGTGACGCTTGCACCAGCGGCAGTACTTCCTGAGCGCGATGCGCTCCGGGTTGTTCCGCTTGCTCTTATTCGTCTGGTAGTTCCGGCGCTTGCACTCCTCGCAGGCGAGGGTGGCGGCAATCCGGACGTCTCCTCTGGCCATCTTCGACGCGCTTCCCGTACGGGGTTTTCAAGGCTTCGGCACCGGTTCGCGGGCGTGAAAACGCACGCCATCTGGCGCCGTGCCGCAGTGTAGCGGCCACCGCGCGGCGGACGCGCTCGCGCGCGGAGCCGTGCAGTTACGTCCCGGTTACCGGCATTCCCCTAGAACTTGAACTCCTGAAAGCGTGCCCACCTCAGTCGGTGAGCTCGACCGGGCGCAGCTCGAGATCGAGCCATCGCTCGCCCCGCAGCACCGTGATCGGGACCCGCTGACCGATCGTGTCCTCCGCCATCGCGCGCTGGACGTCGTCGACGCGCTCGACAGGCTCTCCGGCGAGCGAGACGATCAGGTCCTCGGCACGCAGGCCGGCGCGCTCTGCGGGACTGCCGGTCGCGACCTCGACGATCTCGACGCCGCTCGTTCTATCCAGTCTCACGCGCGCGTGAGGCGGCAGCGGGCGCGGGCCGCCGGCGATGCCGATGTACGCCCGCCGCACGCGGCCGGAGCGCATCAGCGCGCCGATGATCTGGCGTGTCGCGGCGTTGATCGGCACCGCCAGCCCGAGGCCGACACCGGCGACGGCGGTATTGACGCCGACGACGCGCCCACGGCTGTCGACGAGCGCGCCTCCCGAGTTGCCGGGATTCAACGCAGCGTCGGTCTGGATCACGTTGTCGATGTAGCGGACGGTCCGCCCCGAGCGGGCCGGGAGCGAGCGGCCGAGCGCCGAGACGACGCCCGCCGTGACCGAGCCGGCGAACCCGTTCGGGTTTCCGATCGCGACCACGAGCTGGCCGACCCGCAGCCGTTCGGCCTCGCCGAGCTCCGCCGGGCGCAAGTCGCCGTCCTCCGTGCGCAGGACGGCGAGGTCGGACAGCCGGTCGGCGCCGACGGTCCGGAAGCGGAGCTCGCGGCCGTCGACGAACGACGCTCGCCCCGAGGAGGCCGACCCCGACCGCCCGGCGACGACGTGCGCCGAGGTCAGCAGAAACCCGTCGGGCGTCAGCGCGAACGCGCTGCCCGCGCCCGCCGGCACCTGACCGCCGCTGCGCCCGCGCCGCATCACGCGCAGGTTTGCGACCGCCGGCGCGACCCGCTCTGCGACGTCGACGACGACCCGCGAGTAAGCGTCGAGCGCCTCGTCCTCGCGGTCCACGGCGACGGTTTCGGGACCTTCAGCGACGGCCATCAGAAGCTGACCGTGATCGTGCGCTCGTCGGTGCCGCGAACGACCGTCAGCTGCAGCGAGCCCTCCCCTCGCGCGCCGTCGAGCGCCTCGTACAGCCGGTCGACGCGATCGATCTCGTGGCCGCCGGCAGCGACGATCAGGTCGCCTCGCTCGATCCCGGCGCGATCCGCCGCGCTGCCGTCCTCGACGGCCCGCACCAGCACGCCGTCCCGCTCGGGCAGCCCAACCGCGTGCCGCAACTTGCGCGCCACGCGCGGCGGCGCGATCGCGACGCCGAGCCGCATGCGCTTTGGCGTCTCGCCGCGAGCGAGCGCGTCGACGCGCTCGTGTAAGCGCGGAGTCGGCGGGGATCGCCAGGATCAGCCCTCCGTCGACGCGTACCGAGTTGATCCCGACGAGCCGTCCGTCGCCGTCGAGGAGTGGCCCGCCGGACGACCCGCGGGGCAGCGGCGCGGTGTGCTCGAGCGCGCCGGCGATCCGGCGCCCGCGCGGGCCACGGAAGCTGCGCGCGGTCGCGGACACGAATCCCGGCGTCACGCGCAGTCCGCGGCCGGCCGGGTTGGCGAGCGCAAACACCGCGGTGCCGATCGGCACCTCGGCGTCGGACTCGGCCCACGCGACCGGCTCGACCTCGCCGGTATCGACCTCGATCACGGCAATGTCGAGGTCGCCGTCGCTCCCGGCAACGCGGCCAGCCGCCTGCCGGCCATCGGCAAACGTGACGGTCACTTCGTCGTGCCTGAGGTTGTGTGCGTTCGTGAGCACCCGGCCGGGAGCGACCACCACGCCGGACCCTCCCCAGCTGCGGCCAAGGCCGACGACGGCGGGTCCGACGCGGCCCGCGAGCTCACCGATCGAGCTCTGTAGTTCTCCAAGCAAAGACATTGTTTCCTCCTAAACTACTTACTTGCAATGTGCAAGTCACTAGCCTACCACGCGCGCGTAGGATCCTCTTGTGTCCGTTCCTGAGGAGTACGCGAACGCAGACGACCAGACCGGGGGGCTGGCGCAAGCGCTCGCGACTGTCGGCGACCGCTGGACGCTGCTGCTGGTCGCGTCGCTGCTCGACGGGCCGCGGCGGTTCGGCGAGCTCCAGGAGCAGGTCGAGGGAATCGCGCCGAATGTGCTTACACAGCGATTGCGGCAGCTCGAACGCAACGCGCTCGTGATCGCCCGCCCCTACTCGGAGCGACCGCCGCGGTTCGAGTACGAGCTGAGTGCCTCCGGTCAGGAGCTCACCGGGGCGCTGCGACTGCTCGCCGGATGGGGCGCGCGGCACGGCGGCGGCGGCACGGCCCCACGCCACGCGATCTGCGGAACGCCGATGGAGGCACGTTGGTGGTGTCCGACATGCGAGCGCCCAGTCTCGGACGACGAGGGGGACGAGCTCCACTTCGCCTGACCCCGGGGAGCCGGCCCCGCCGGCGGTAGCCCAAGTAATAAGACAAGAATTGGACTGGGTGGGAAGAATCTCAGGCTGATGCTGCGTTTGATCGCCCTAGCCGTCTCGATTGGGCTCGCCGACTCGATTAACCCGTCGACGATCGGCCCGGCGCTGTACATGGCCGGCGGCCCGCATCCGCGCGACCGCGTGATTCGGTTCACGGCCGGCGTGTTCCTCGTGTACCTGGTCGGCGGCGCGGCGATCGCACTCGGGCCCGGGCAGCTGCTGCTGTCGCTCGTCCCTCACCCCGACCACGAGGACCGCGCGGTGCTCGAGATCGTCGCGGGGGGCGCGATGCTGGTTGCGTCGTTCTTTCTGTGGCGCCACCGCGATCGGCTCGCAAACCGGCAGACGAAGCCGATCAGTCCGCAGGGGAAGTCGAGCGCACTGCTCGGCGCGACGATCACCGCGATCGAGCTGCCGACCGCGTTCCCGTACTTCGCCGCGATTGCGGCGATCGTAGGCTCGGGCTATGGGATTCCGCGGCAGTTGTTCCTGCTGCTGCTCTTCAACATCTGCTTCGTCCTGCCGCTGATCGGCATCGTCGCGCTGCTCACGTTCGCGCCCGATCGCGCGCAGCAGGTGCTGACGAGTACCCGCGACTGGCTCGCCGCGCACTGGCCCGCGCTGCTCGCGACGCTGGCGCTGCTCGCAGGCCTGTTCGTGATCCTGCTCGGCACGACCTGGCTGGCCAGCCCGCGCGGCCGGCTCACCAAGTTCCTACACCACTTCCCGCTCCACCCCTAGCTAAGCGGACGCGCCGACGCCGGCGCCGTGATCGGCCGGCTCGCGGACGAGTTCGTGCGCCAGCCGCGAGAGCAGCTTCGCGAGGTCGGCGTGGCGCTCGGGCGACCATCCCTCGAGCAGGCGCTCGAGCGTCCGATGACGTTCGGCGACGAGCCGCTCGACGAGCTGATCGCCTTCCGGCGACACCGCGCGCGCCGGAGAGTCAGGTCCGGTCCCCAGCACCACCAGCCCCCGGGCCACGAGCTCATCCTGCGCGCCGGCGACGACCTCGGCCGGGATGTCGTACTGCTTCCCCAGCTCGCCCAGCTCGGCCGCTGGATCCTCGTGCAGGCGGACGAGTAGCCACGCCGCGGCGGCTGAAAGCTCCACCCCGGCCCGCTCGACCATCCCCTCCGCGAACCGGCGCCTCCCCTCGCGGCCGACCAGCGCAGTCAGCGCCCGCGAGATCTCCGCAAGCGAATCGGTGTGCTTGGGCACCGCGAACGACTCACCGATGCCCGCGCCGGCGGCGACCGTCTCGCGCAGCCGCCGCTCGGGGATCAGCCAGCTCAGCAGGAACGCGACGCCGACGACCCCGGCGGCGACGACAAAGATCAGGTCGAGCGAGTTCGTGAACGCGTGGATGTACGCGTGGTGAATCGGCGCGGGCAGCTTCTTCAACGACGCCGGGTTCGCGTGCGCGAGGCCGCTGGCCCCGGAGCTGCCCGCGCCGGCTCCGAGCGTCGATTTCAGGTTCGAGCTGAGCCGGCTCGAGAAGATCGACCCGAGGATCGCGGTCCCGACCGAGCCGCCGATCGAGCGAAACAGCGTCGCCCCTGAGGTCGCCACCCCGAGGTCCTGATAGTCGACGGCGTTCTGGACGGCGAGCACGAGCACCTGCATCACCGACCCGAGCCCCAGCCCGAGCACGAACATGAAGACGCGACGCGAGCGCGCGCGAGGTCGTGGCGCTCATCGTCGAGAGCAGCACCATCCCGACCGTCATCACCGCGGTGCCGAGGACCGGGAACGCCTTGTAGCGCCCGGTGCGGCTGATGATCTGGCCCGACCCGATCGACGTGATCAGCAGGCCCGCCATCAGCGGCAGGATCTGCAGCCCCGAGCCCGTCGGGCTGGCGCCGTTGACGACCTGCAGGAACAGCGGCAGGTAGGTGACCGATCCGAACAGCGCGAACCCGACGATCAGCCCGACCCCGCTCGTCACTGCGAACACCCGATTGCCGAACAGCCGCGGCGGCAGCACCGGTTCGGCGGCGCGCCGCTCCGCCTGCACGAACGCGACGGTGAGCACGATCGCCGCGACGCCGAGCCCGATCGGCACCGCCGAGATCCACTTGTACGAGGTGCCGCCGAGCGTGCACATCAGCACCAGCGCGCTCAGAGCTGCGGCGAGCAGGCCGGCGCCGACGTAGTCGACCCGATGGTGGACGCGGCCGGTGCGCGACTGGAACGCCGCCTGGATCACAACGAACGCGAGCACGCCGATCGGCAGGTTCACGTAGAAGATCCAGCGCCACGACAGCGACGTCGTGAAGAAGCCGCCGAGCAGGGGCCCGAGCACGCTCGCGAGCCCGAACACGGCGCCGAAGATCCCCTGGTAGCGGCCGCGCTCGCGGGGCGGGACGACATCGCCGACGGCCGCCTGCGCGCTGACGATCAGACCGCCACCGCCAAGCCCCTGGATCGCGCGGAACGCGATCAGCATGTCGAGGTTCTGGGCCGCGCCGCACAGCGCCGACCCGGCGAGGAACACGACCATCGCGACCTGGAGCACGACCTTGCGGCCGTACAGGTCGCCGAGCTTGCCGTACAGCGGCGTCACCGCGGTCTGGGCGAGCAGGTACGCCGTGACCACCCAGGAGATGTGGTTCAGCCCGCCCAGGTCGCCGACGATCGTCGGCAGCGCGGTCGACACGATCGTCGAATCGAGCGCCGCCATCAGCATCACAAGCACGAGCCCGGAGAAGACGACGTAGATCGCGCGCCGGTCGGTGGCAGCCCCTGCTGGCTCGGACACGGCCGCCGCGGTCACCGGGTTATGCTAGCCCGCGATGGCGACCACGCGTGCGGGGACCGCGCCGTTTGACCCGGCGGTGCTGCAGCGCATCCTCGACGGCGCGTACGCCGAAGTTCGCGCGCAGACCCGCGACGTGCTGAGCCGGCCCGAGTTCGCGCCCGTGATCGCGCTGCCGACGCCGGAGTACCGCGAGAAGGTGCTCGAGTGGGCCCAGCAGCTCGCCGACGAGGGACTGACCGCGCCCGGCTTCCCGGAGCGGTACGGGGGCCACGGCGACCCGGGGGCGAACGTCGCGGCGTTCGAGACGCTCGCCTACGGCGACCTGTCGCTACTGGTCAAGTTCGGGGTGCAGTTCGGGCTGTGGGGCGGCTCGGTCCATCAGCTCGGAACGGCGCGTCACCACGACCGCTACCTGAAGGCGATCGCAACGCTCGAGCTGCCCGGCTGCTTCGCGATGACCGAGGGCGGCCACGGCTCCGACGTCCAGCATGTCCGGACGACCGCGACCTACGACGCGGAGGCCGACGAGTTCGTGATCGACACGCCCGACGACGAAGCGCACAAGGAGTACATCGGCAACGCCGCGCAGCATGGACGGATGGCGACGGTATTCGCACAGCTGATCGTCGATCGTGAGGAGCACGGAGTCCACGCGCTGGTCGTCCCGCTGCGAGACGAGCACGGCTCGGTCCTGCAGGGCGTCCGGATCGAGGACGACGGCGAGAAGATGGGACTGAACGGCGTCGACAACGGCAAGATCTGGTTCGACGAGGTCCGCGTCCCGCGCGAGGCGCTCCTGAACCGGTACGCGGACGTGACGCCCGACGGTAGGTACGAGAGCCCGATCGAGAACCCGAACAAGCGGTTCTTCACGATGCTCGGCACGCTCGTCCAGGGCCGCGTGTGCATCTCGGGCGCGTCGGTCAGCGCCGCCAAGAGCGCGCTGACGATCGCGGTCCGCTACGGGCTGCGCCGCCGCCAGTTCGGGCCGCCGGACGGCGACGAGGTCCCGATCCTCGACTACCGCACGCACCAGCGCCGGCTGATGCCGCTGCTGGCGCGGACGTACGCGCTGCACTTCGCGCAGGCCGAGCTGACGGAGAAATTCGACCAAGTGATGCGCCAGCAGGACCCGCCCGACCAGGAGCGGCGTGAGCTCGAGTCCCTGGCCGCGGCGATGAAGGCCGCGTCGAGCTGGCACGCCACGCGCACGATCCAGACTTGCCGCGAATGCTGCGGCGGCGCCGGCTACATGGCCGTCAACCGGTTCGCCGCGCTGAAGGCCGACACCGACATCTTCACCACGTTCGAGGGCGACAACACGGTCCTGACGATGCTCGCAGCGCGCGCGCTGCTGACCGGCTACGCGCACGACTTCGGCGGGCTCAATCCGGCGGAGATGGTCACGTTCGTCGCCGGCCAGGCCGTCGAGACCGTCGTCGAGCGGCTGTTCGCGCGGAAGATCGTGCAGGTGATCGCCGACGCCGTCCCGTCGCGCTCGGACGACCACGCTGCACTGCTGGAGCGCGACCAGCAACTCGAGCTGTTCAACTGGCGCCAGGGCCACATCACGGCGTCGGTCGCCAACCGGTTCAAGCGTGGACTGGACGAGGGCTACGACCCGTTCGAGGTGTTCCGCGCCGTCCAGGACCACGCGATCGCGGCCGCCAACGCGTGGCTCGACACGACCCTGCTCGAGGCGTTCGTGCGGGCGATCGATTCATGCGACGATGAGGCCGTGAAGGAGTCGCTGAACCTGCTGTGCGACCTGTTCGCGCTGCAAAACGTCGAGGCCGACAAGGGCTTCTTCCAGGAGCACGGCAGGCTCGCCTCGCCGCGCACCAAAGCGGTGACGCGCGAGGTCAACCGGCTGTGTAACGAGGTCCGCCAGCAGGCCGGCGCGCTCGTCGATGCGTTCGGGATCCCGGACGCGATCCTCGCCGCCCCGATCGGGCTGGGCGGATGAGCGCGGCCCCCGAGGACCTCGGCAACCCGATCGCGTACCTGGCGCTCGACCGGGGCGTTGCCGTCTACAGCGCCGATGGGGAGGAGATCGGTGTTGTCGATCACGTCCTCGAGGACGACCGCGAGGACGTGTTCGACGGGATCGTGATCGCCCACCGCGAAGAGCACCACCACCTGCTCGGCCACCGCGACCCGCACGTGTTCGCGGACGCCGACCAGATCGACACGATCTATGAGCGCGGCGTCGTGCTGAAGCTTTCGACTGCCGACGCCGCCGGGCTACCCAGGCCCAGCGCCAACCCGGCCGTGATGCGCGACGACCCGACCGTCGGCGGCGACAGCGGCATGCACCAGAAGCTGATGCGCGCCTGGGACCGGGTCTCGGGCAACTACTGAACACGCGTCGCGACCCGCAGCTCTCCACGCAACACGCAGGTCACTGACCCAGCGACGCATACTTGTACCGACCCCTCCGGTGGAATCGTGCATCGTCGGCTTTATGTCGCGACACTGGCCAGGCCGGCAAGGAGTGTCTCGATCAGCAGTTCGAACGATTGATCGAGGTCGAGCGGTAGCCCGAAGCCCCCGTCGGCCTCGACCGCGACGAACCCGTGCAGCGCCGAACGGATGACGCGCACATAGTGGATCGCGAGATCGCCCTCGAGTTTCCACGCCGCCAGCACCGTGACGAGCACGTCGACTGGCCGCGCCGCTGCTGCCAGCAGCTCGGCGTCGCCGGACGCCGGAGCGCGAACAGTTGCCGCGTACAGCCCGGGGTGGCCGCGGGCGAACGCGCGGTATGCGTGCGCGATGCCCACGACCGCGTCCTCGCCTGCCCGTCCGACCGCCGCATCCCGCAGCGCGTCACCCAGCGACGTCATGCCGCGCAGCGCCACCAGCCGGAGCAGTGCCTCACGACCGTCGACGTGGTTGTAGAGCGACGGCGCCCGGACGTCGAGCGCCAACGCCACCCGCGCGAGCGAGACGTAGTCGAGGCCGCCGGCGTCAGCGATGGACACCGCCTCGTCGACCACGCGGCGGGTGTCAAGCCCTTGTCGGGGCAACGGTTACGCCCCGCGAGCGATCGCCCGGTCCATCGCCGCGGCCGGCGACTCGACGATCTTCCCGTGTCCCGGCGCCAACCGCACGGGGTCGAGCGCGCGCAGCGCACGGGCGCTCTCCAGTGCCGTCGGCTTGTCCCACGCGGCGTACGCGGGGAGCGGGAACCGCCACACGCCCTTCGCCGAGGTCGCCACCCCACCGAGCGTCGAGTACGCGTCGCCGCAGATCAGGGTGTTATCACGCGTATCGAGGAACGACACGTGGCCGGGCGTGTGGCCCGGTGAGGCGATCACCTGCAGCGACCCGACCGTCTCCCCCGGTTCCACGGTCCGGGTCGGCTTCGTCTTGGCGCCCGGGAAGCTCCCTTTGCCGGGGTTGTCGCCGGGCTCACCTGGATCCATCGACTTGTCCTTGGCCAGGAGGCGGGCGTCGCGCGTCGAGATGATCACCTCCGCGTCGGGCAGCATCTCGTGCAACTGGTCGAGCGAGCCGATGTGGTCGCCATGGGCGTGGGTCAGCAAGATCCGCTTGATCGGCTGACCGAGCCGCTCGGCCGCGGCGAGGATCTGCTTGCCGCTGCGCGGAAGCATCGTGTCGACGAGCGTCAGCCCGTCCTCCTCGCGCACGAGGTAACAGTTGACGAAGCCAAGCTTCGATACCCGGGTGATTTCAGCCATCTGGAAGCTCCTTAAGTTTGGGGGCCTTCACTGGCTAAGGAGCGTAGCACAAAACCTAATGTGCGTAGTTAGGCTGACTCCCCGGCGGCGGTTCAGCAAGCACCGGGGGCGGTTCTCGGATCACCGCCCGTCCAGCGTCGGCCACGAACTCCGGAAGATGCAGCGCAAACACCGAGCCGTTCCGCGAGCTGTGCACGGTGCACCGACCATTGTGAGACTTGGCGATCGCGTCGACGATCGCGAGCCCGAGTCCGACACCGCCATCCGCGCGCGTCCGCGCCGCGTCGGCACGGCCGAACCGGTCGAAGATCCGCGTGAGCGCCTCCTCGCGGATGCCCGTGCCCTCGTCCGCCACCTCGATCGTCACCCAACCGGTTCCCCGGCGGCTCGCGCGCAGCTCGATCGACGCGTGCTCATCGCTGTACTTGACGGCGTTCTCGATCAGCGCGTCGAGCGCCGCCCTCAGCCGATCCGGGTCGACGCGCAAGCGGCCGACGGCGAGCGTTCCAAGGCGCCACGCCCGCGGCGCGATCTCCGACCAGCGCATGAATACATCCTCGAGGAACTCATCGAGCTGGATCTCGGACGGCACGATGAAGTCCGGCTGGTCGACCGCGGCGAGCAGCAGCAACCGCCCGATGATCGAGTCGATCCGCTTCAGCTCGTCGAGCGCGACATCAATCTCGACGCCGTCGGCGCTCTTCGGCCGCAACAGCTCCAGATGGCCACGGGCAATCGTCACCGGGGTGCGGAGCTCGTGCGAGGCATCGTGGATGAACCGCTCCTGGCGCTCGAGCAGCGAGCGGCGCTCCTCCGCGCGCTGCTCGGCAATCCGGAGCGCGTCCACCCGCCGGCGGGCCTGCCACACCATCGCCAGGAACATCGCCCCGGTCAGGGGGACCAGCAGCAGGCTGTCCCACGAGCGGGTGCCGTTGAGCGCCTGTACGAGCATCGGCGTGCCGGTCGCGACGATCACGCAACAGAGCACGACGAGCGTCGCGCGCAGCGGCCACCGCCGAAGCCCGTACACGAGCGTGAGGCTGATCCACACCAGGAAGAACGGCACCATCCGCACGGCCGGCACCACCAGCACCGCGATGCAGTTGACGATCGCGAACGCGAGCCACAACAGCTCGACGCGGTAGCGGCGCGCGGCCGCTGCGAGCCGGACGGGGACAGTCCGCCTACGCGGCAGCGCGATATCCGGCATTTCGCACTGTCTCGATCGGCGCATTCGGCCCGAGGCGGCGCCGAAGCCGACGGATGGCGACGTCGACGACGTTCGAGCGCGGGTCGAAGTCGAGCCCCCAGACCTCAGAGAGCAGCCGCTCGCGGCTGATCACCTGGCCCACATGGGCCACCAGGAAGTGCAGCAGGCGGAACTCGCGGTCGGTGAGATCGGCGATCGTCTCCCCGACGCGCGCCTGGCGGCTGGTGACGTCGAGCTCCAGCTGGCCGACCCGGATCACCTTGCCGTCCTCGGCAACACGCAGGCGGCGGAGCTGCACACGAGCGCGCGCGAGCACCTCGTCGAGCGCGAACGGCTTCGGGACGTAGTCGACGGCACCGAGCTCGAACCCGCGCAGCTTGGTCGTCAGGTCGGTGCGCGCCGACAGGATCAGGACCGGAAGATCTGCGCGACGATGGTGCAGCTCGGCAAGTAGATCGAGGCCGTCGCGGCCGGGCAGCAGCAGATCGAGGATCACGAGGTCGTAGGCACCGGCGAGCGCCAACGCGAGTCCGTCGTCGCCATCCTCGACGGCGTCGACCAGACACCCCTCCGCCTCGAACGCGCGCCCGAGGAAGGCGCGAATCCGCGCCTCGTCCTCGACGATCAAGATTCGCATCGCACGCTCTGTCTCACACGACTTTCAGGAACAAGGACGATAAGGGTTCGGCGCCCGTCTTGGCGTCACCTCGCCCATCTTGACGGTCCGAGAGCGATCGGCTATCTGTTGTGGGCGTGAGCACCAGCTCTTCGGCGACCCACCCCGCTCCGGACGATCTGCCCACGGTGCGCGGTCTGATCGCCTCGCACAAGGCGGCTTCACTGATGATCGCCGGAGTGTGCGCCGCGATGGTGGCCTACTTCGCGCTGATCGCGCTCGGGCCAAAGGCCGGCGCCGTGACGGATCGCACCACGTGCGCGCAGTGGAGCTCGACGAATGTCAATCGGCAGGACGCCTACGCGAGGCTTTTCGTGAGAGAGCATGGTGGCGTCTCCCCGCGCTGGGGACCCGCGCCCACCGGCGTGATCAACGCGATCAACGCCGGCTGCTATCAGGCGTTCGGCGAGGACGTCTCCGACACGGCCACCGTCGTGCAGGCGATCAAGCGCGATTTCTGACGCGGCCCTGCCCGTGTCGCAGATGACCTGGAAATGACGGCTGGATGACATTGACGTCATCTCTGCCGCCGCCGCCGCGGCTCGCGATATAACACCGCGCCAGGAGACGAGAGAGGGCAGATTGACTGGCGGTGCAAAGCGAATTCTGTTGGTCTCGGCGGTCGCCGCAATCGTTTGCGCCGCGATCGGGCTCTACATCGGCCTGTACCTAATCAACGTCCCCGGCTCGGTGGCGGCTACGCAGACGTCGTCGGGACCGCAGCTGTATCTCGCGACGGTGCCCGCTGCCGCGCCGAACGATCCGCACAACACCTGGGTCTCGTATTACGCGGTCAACGCGAACGGCGGCAACTGGCGGCACGACACGACGTACGTGCTGCCGGCGAACACGCTCGTGCACGTGACGATCTACAACTTCGACAGCCCCTCCGGGCTGCGCAACCCGTTCATCGGGCAGGCCACCGGAACGGTTGGCGGCATGATCTCGCTCGACGGAAAGCCGGTGCCGGGGATCAACCCCGACAACGCCTCGCACGTCTTCGCGATCCCGCAGCTCGGCTTGTCAATCCCGATCAACGGCATTTCCGCTACTGCGAAAAACCCGTGCGGCAATGCGCCGTGCACGTTGAGCAACGACCACACCACCACCACATTCACCTTCCGGACACCCGGCAAGGGGCTGTACCGGTGGCAGTGCTTCGTGCCGTGCGCGGCTGGATACATCGCCGGGTTCGGCGGGCCGATGCAGACCGTCGGATATATGGACGGCTTCATCAAGGTCGTATGAGCGGGGCACGGCACTGAACATGGACCAAACGCGGCATTGGCGCAACGTGGTCCTGCTGTGGGGACTGAGCAACGTGATCATGCTGCCGATCGTCATCTGGGTCTTCGGGCCCGGACTGCCGCCCGGGAACGGAACCGTCGAGTCGGCGGGACAGGTCGTCGACAACACCGTGCTGCTCGCCCTCGCCACACCCGTGGCGCTCGGGGTACTCGTGTTCATGGGGTACGCGATCTGGGCGTTTCGCGAGCGCACCCCGGAGGTCGTGCTCGACGGCCCGCCGATCCGGGGCGACTCCAGCGTCCAGTTCTGGTGGCTGGTCATCACGACCACGATGGTGCTGTTCCTGGCCGGCTACGGCACGGTCAGGCTGCTGACCGACGGATCAGGCGGCGGCCAGGGTCCGAACCCGATCGCCACTCCCGACGCGCCGGCGGGCACCAAGATGCTGGTGGTCCAGGTGATCGGCCAGCAGTGGCACTTCACCTTCCGCTGGCCCAGCTACGGCGGCGTCGAGACGCCGAGCATCGAACTGCCCGCGAACACGCTGGTGCAGTTCAACGTCACCTCGCTCGACGTAATCCACTCGTTCTGGGCATACGAGCTCGGCGTCAAGGCCGATGCGAACCCGGGCGTGGACAACATCGCCTATGTGACGACGAAGGGACCGCTGGCCTTCCACGTGCGCTGCGCCGAGCTTTGCGGCGTCTGGCACGGGTACATGTTCGACAAGGGCCGGGTCGTGCCGAAGACACAGTTCGCCTCGTGGATCGCCCAGGAGCAACAGCAGTTCGCCCCGGCGACGAAGACGCTGCCGCCGTACTCGAAGACTTACTTCCCCCTGGCACTTAGGAGGGCTGGATGAGCGCGATTGCAGTATCCGTGCCCGCCGGCCGTCGCACCGGCTGGCAGCGGTTCATCGGCTTCAACATGTTCACCGGGATCCTGCTCGGAATCGGCGGCTGGTACATCGGCCAGCTGATCGGCAACAACCTCCACGGCCAGGACATCCTCTACTACTCCAAGACCGCCGGCGAGAACGACATCTCGGTCTTCCTCGGCTACGCCCTCGGCGTCGTCGGCTTCCTCATCGGCATGGGCTTTGCCAACTACCCGGTGAGGCGGTTGATCGGGCATCCCCCGTCGCTGGCGGAAAACGAGGCCGAGGGACTCGGGCTCTACCGCTACTTCGCGATGTCCACCGATCACAAGGTGGTCGCCAAGCAGTACATGGTCGGGATCGGGATGTTCTTCTTCGTCGCCGGGCTCAACGCGATGTTGATCCGGACCGAGCTGCTCCAGCCCAACGTGCACGTGTTCGGCGCCAACCAGTACCTGACGCTGGTGGGCATGCATGGCTCGATGATGATGGGGACGATGACCTCGGGGCTGCTGGGACCGCTTGCCACATATCTGGTGCCCTTGATGATCGGCTCGCGACGGATGGCGTTCTCGCGGCTCTCGGCGTTCACGTTCTGGATCCTGATGGCCGGCGAAGTGATCCTGATCACGACGATCGCCTTTGGCGGCTTCCAGACCGGCTGGACCGGCTATCAACCGCTGGGTGCCCAGGGCACCGCCGGGTACGACGCCTATATCGCGTTCTTCGCGTTGGTCGGGCTGTCGATGATGCTGTTCGGCTTCAACCTGGTCGTCACGATCATCACGATGCGCGCGCCGGGGATGACCTGGTCGCGGTTGCCGATCTTCGTCTGGGGGACCTTCGCAACCGCTTGGCTGATGATGTTGGCGGCGCCGATGCTGATCGCCGCGCTGCTGATGGGCGCGATGGACCGGACGGTCCAGACCGCGTTCTTCATTCCCGGGCAGGGCGGCAGCGCCTACCTGTTCCAGAACCTGTTCTGGGTGTTCGGGCACCCGGAGGTGTACATCCTCGCGCTACCAGGAATGGGGATCGTGCTCGAGCTGATTCCAGTGTTCTCCCGCAAGCCGTTGTGGGGCTACCGGCTGGCGGTGGCCGGGATGCTCGGGATCTCGTTCTTGAGCTGGTTCGTCTGGCAGCACCACCTGTTCGTGTCAGGCATCAACGCCGACCTACGGCCGTTCTACATGCTCTCCACCGAGCTGATCTCACTGCCGACGGGGTTCATCTTCCTGTGCGCGATGGGGACGCTCTGGCGGGGCCGAATACGGTTGACGGTGCCGATGCTGTTCTGCCTTGCATGGATGTTCAACTTCCTGTGGGGCGGGATCTCCGGCGTGTTTAACTCAGACACCCCCAGCGACATCACCACGCACGGCAGCTTCTTCGTGATGGCGCACTTCCACTACACGATCATGGGCGGGCTGATCTTCGCGTTCTTCGCCGGGATCTACTACTGGGTGCCGAAGATGTACGGCCTGAAGCTGAACGAGCGCCTGGGCAAGATCCACTTCTGGTCGCTGTTCATCGCCTTCAACTCGACGTTCGCGCCGCTGTTCGCGCTGGGCTTTATGGGAATGCCCCGCCGCGTGGTCACCTACAACTCCTCGTGGCAGCCGCTGAACGATTGGGTATCTGTTTCCGCCTATGTGATCGGGATCTCGATGCTGGTGTTCCTGGTCAACGTCGTTTGGTCTCTGGTGATCAAGCGCGAGCCGGCCGAGGTGAACCCGTGGCACTCGAAGTCGATCGAGTGGCAGCTGCCGACGCCCGTGCCCGTGCACGACTTCGATGAGATCCCCCGGTTCCACGAGGACCCGTACCCATACGGAATCGAAGGCGCCCCGGTCACCGCTCCCGCGGCCACCCCCGCAGGCGGGAGTGCATAGCGATGGAATCCTCCGCAGCGGCTTCAGCGCCGACCGCCAGTCACATCGAGCCCGAGCCGCCGCAGTGGCAGCCCCGGGCGCTGTGGTTCACCGGACGGTTGTTGTGCGGCGCGATTTCGTTCTTCTTCGCGTCGTTCCTGTTCGCGTTCTTCTACCTGAAGTCGCTCGATGTCAACCACAACTGGAAGATCGGCCACGTCGTCCCTGATGGGGGCATCGGGATCGCGATTGCGGCCCTGTTCCTGTTCAGCGCCGTGATCTACCGACTGGCCTCGACCCGTCAAGCCACCGACGCGATGGCGGCCGGGATGATCGCGGTCGCCATGGGCCTGGCAGCGGTGGCGCTTCAGTTCTACGAGTACACCACGCTGGACTTCGGAGCGGCGAGTGGCGGCTACGCCGCGGTCTTCGTCGGGTGGACCACGACCTACGCGATCGTCGCGCTGATGGGCCTCTATTGGATCCAGGTGCAGGTCGCGAGCCTGTGGCGGGTCCGGCGGGAGGGCCAGCTGCGCGAGACGGACGTGCCTACGACCGAGGCCGCGCTGCTGACGGCCGGGATCGAGTCGGCCTCGTTCTACTGGGCGTACTTCGTCGTGATCGGCGTGCTCGCCTACATCCTCCTGTATCTCGTCGGCTGACATGCCGCTGACGCCATGGTCGCTGGACCCCTCGATGGCCTACGTAGGAGTGGCCGGGATGCTGTATGTGCTGGGGAGCCGCGGGCGGTACCGGCCGACGCCGCTGCAGGCGCTCTCGTTCAGCGCAAGCCTGCTGACGATCGTGATCGCGCTCAACTCGCCGATCGACTACTACGCCAACCAGCTGTTCTGGGTGCACATGGTGCAGCACATCCTGCTGCTCACCGTCGCGCCGCCGCTGTTGATACTCGGCAAGCCGTGGCCGCGGATGTGGCGCGCGCTCCCGCGCGAGCCGCGGACGAGGATCGCGCGGGCGGTCGCCCTCTCCCCCCGGCTGTCGCCCGTGCGCGCGCTCGCACGGCCGGTTCCGGCGTGGATCCTGTTCAACGCGACGGTCGTCGGCTGGCACATCCCCGCCGCCTACAACGCCACGCTCACTTCGGGAGCGGTCCACGTGGTAGAGCACGCGATGTTCTTCTTCACGGGCGTTCTGTTCTGGGCTCGCGTGATCGATCTTGGGCCGCTCCGCCCGCGCTTGGTGTGGCTGGCACGGATCGCCTACGCGGCCGGGGCGATGGTCGTAGGCTGGATCTTGGCGATCACGCTGACGATCTGGCCGCATGCCCTATACGGCTACTACGCCGCGCTCCACACCCGGCCCGGCGGGATCAGCGCGCTGACCGATCAGCAGATCGCCGCGGGCGTGATGTGGGTCCCGGGGTCGCTCGCCTATGTGATCACGTTCATCATCGGCTTCTACCGGTGGCTGGAGCCGGACCGCTCGCCTAAGCCGGTATCCACGGCGTTCACGACCTGAGGAGGAGACGGACTTGCCCTTGGTTCCAATCGCAGCCTTCCTGACGGGCGCACTGCTCTCCCTCTTGCTGCCCGTCGCGCTTCTGATCGCGCTTTCGATTTGGTACTGGGCGTTCTCCGCGCGCGTGCCCGCCGCGGACGACGCCGAGCCCGGAGGGCCACCACCTGCTCCCGAGCCCGCGGCGGCTCTCCCGCCGGACATAACCCCGCCGGCGCCCGAGGCCTGATGAAGGCAGCCGCGGGAACCTCGTGGCCTTCACGGCCGTTGATGCTGCGCCCGGGCCGGATCGCCGCCGCTGTGCTGATCGCCGGCGTCGTGGGGCTGGGCGTCGGGCTCGGCGTGCACCAACTCACGGCCGGTGGGGCTTCGAAGCCGGTGATCGTGACGCAGCGTCACGGGATGGACGGGATGGCGACCTGGGCCGCTGGGGCCAAGCCCGCGCCCCCGATCACGACGCTGACCGACCAGAACGGTCACGGGTTCGCGTTGAGCTCGCTGCACGGACGCACGGTCGCGCTCGTCTTCTTCGACTCGCATTGCCTTCAGCAGTGCCCGCTTGAGGGCCGCCTGCTCGCCGCCGCGGAGCAGCCGCTGGCGCTGGCGCCCAGCGGCCCGTACTCGTCGCCGTCAGCGTCAACCGCGCCGATACGCCGTCCAGTGTCCGTCATGCGATCTCGAACTGGGGGCTCGCGAAGGTCGCTCCCTGGTATTGGCTGATGGGGTCGCGCCGGAACCTCTCCGCTGTCTGGAGCGGTTACCACATCTACGTCGCGCCAAAGCCGATCGGTGGCGATATCCAGCACACCGAGGCCATCTACCTGATCGACAAGCGCGGCTATGAGCGTTCCGCCTACCTGTATCCGTTCGGGCAACGGTTCGTGACCCACGATCTCAGGGTCCTCGCAAAGTCATGAACGACACCGCCCAGGCCGTCGCCTCGCCGCAGCTCGCCGCACCTGCGGCCCGGTTCGCGGTGCCCTCCGGATGGCGCGACTACGTGACCCTGACCAAGCCCCGGATCATGTCGCTGCTGGTGCTCACCTCGGTGTGCTCGATGATCGCGGCATCCGGCGGTTCGCCTTCGCTCGGGCGCCTCTTGGCGCTCGTCGTGGGTGGCGCGCTCGCCTGTGGGGGCGCGAGCGCGCTCAACCACGTTCTCGATCGAGACATCGATCGGCTGATGGGACCGCGAACCGCGTCGCGGCCGGTCGCCGCGGGACGGATCTCCGCCCGCCGTGCCGCGGCGTTCGGGCTGACGTTGTCGGCGGTGTCGTTCGTCGTGATGGCAACGACTACCAACCTGCTGGCCGCAACCCTCGCCGTCAGCGGCGGCGCGTACTACGTCGTCGTGTACACGATCCTGCTGAAGCGTTCGACGACCCAGAACATCGTCATCGGCGGCGCCGCCGGCGCGATTCCGGCGCTCGCCGGCTGGGCGGTCGCCCATGGCCGAGTCGGACTCGGCGCGGTCTTTCTGTTCGCGATCGTGCTGTTGTGGACGCCGCCTCACTTCTGGGCGCTCGCGCTGCTGCTGGCACCCCACTACGAAGCGGCGCGGGTGCCGATGCTGCCGGTCGTCCGAGGGCCACGGGCGACGTCGACACAGGTGCTCGCCTACTCGATGCTGCTGAGCGGCTTCACGGTGATTCCCGCGGTACTCGGGACCTTCGGCGTGACATATGTTGTCGCGGCGGTGGCGCTGGGTGCGACCTTATGCGTGCTGAGCTGGCGCTTGTGGAGGCACGCATCAGCCGCCCGGGCCGCGCTCCTGTTCCACTTCTCGCTGCTGTATCTGGCGCTGCTGTTCGTGGCCGTCGCGGTCGACGCGGCTGTCCGGTAAGCGCGCTCTTAGCCGCTCTTACATTCCTCCGACGGTCAATCGACGTTCCCCTTCGCCGGTCGATTCAGGCTGTGCGCACACCGAAAAGGAGAACCCAAATGACCACGACAATGATCATCCTCAACGTAGTTCTGGGCCTCGCCGTGATCGGCGGCATCGTTGGAGCACTGGCCTACTCGATCGTCAGCTCGACTGCGTCTGAGCCTCAGCGTGGGTCACTTGGACGCGCCCGGGCGCCCCGTCGTGCACGGGAGCGCGCGTACGCGCCGGCCTACGACGCCCGGTAGTCGAGCGCGCAGCTCAAATTGTTTCGGCTGGCGGGCTCGGGCCCGCCAGCCGTTTGTCTGCGGTAGGGGCCCACCCGCAATAATCGCGGTGTGCCCGAATTCCTGGAGCGACTCGGCGTAGCGCTGCCGGTCGCTCAGGCCGGAATGGGCGGCGGGATCTCGCGCCACGAGCTGGCCGCCGCCGTCTCGCAAGCCGGCGGCCTCGGCACGCTCGGGTTCCTGGATGCGAAGTCCCTCCGGCGCGAGCTCGACGCGACCCGAGCCGACACCGACAAGCCGGTCGCCGTCAACCTCCTGCTCCCGTTCGCCCGCGCGGCCGAGTTCGACGTCGCCGGTGATGCGGACGTTGTCGTGACATTCTGGGGGAAGCCGGTTCGGCGGACCTCGAACGTGTGGATCCACCAGTGCGGGTCCGTGGACGAGGCGCTCGCCGCCCGCGCCGCGAGCGCGGACGCAGTGATCGCCCAGGGTGTCGAGGCGGGCGGGCACGTCCGCTCGGAGACCCCGGGGCTCGAGCTGCTCGCGCGGGTCCGTCATGCGCTTGGCGGCGGCTACCCGGTGCTCGCCGCCGGCGGCGTTGCCCAGGCCCGGGACGTCCGCGAACGGGTAGATGCCGGCGCGCAGGGCGTCGTGTGTGGGACCCGGTTCCTACTCAGCGACGAGAGTGGCGCGCATCCCGGAGTACAAGGCGCGGCTTCTGGACGGCAGATGAGACCGTTCTGACCGAGCTGTTCGGTGCGGGGTGGCCGGCGCCCCACCGCGTGGTCCCGAACGCGGCGACCCATCGGTGGCTCACCGGCGACAATCGCGGCCCGGCCTGGCTCCGTGCGATCCACCGCGCGAGCGCTCCGGCCCTATCGCACGTTCCCGTCAGGGCTCAGATCCGGCTCGCCTCGATCCAGTCGCCGGGACGGCCGGTGTTCAGCCCGGTGCCTGCGACGGCCGGCGGCCCGGCCACGCTCGTCGATGCGGGACCGCTATACGCCGGCGAGACGATCGCTCGGATCCACGAGATCCGGCCGGCGGGCGAGCTCTCCGCGGAGCTCGCGTCCTGCGGCGCGGAACCGCTCCACCCCATCCAGCTTGATCTGCTCGTAGCCGCGGACGAGGTCCGGAAGCGACGCGACCTCGACCGCGAGCTCGAGCCGTCTCGGGCGACAGCCGCTCGCCCGCAAGGTCGACGAGCTCCATGTACTCGCCGGGTAGCGCGCGCTCGACCCGACGCACCTCCGGGAGCCCGAACAGGTCGAGCGGCGTTCCGCGGAGCACCCGCCCGTGCCGCAGCAGGCGCAGCAGCGGGACGAACCAGCGCCCGAATCCGATCTTGCGCTTGCGCCCGAGCGTCCGCAGCAGCGGCGGGTGCAGCTGGAACTTGACCTTGCTCCCGGGCGGCACCGTCGCGAGCCATTCGAGGTGGAGCCGCGCGACCTCGTACTCGTCCTTGTAGGCCGTCAGCTTGTGCAGCCCGCGGGCGACGGCGCTCGGTGAACGCGGTGCTGCCCGGCAGCCGCTCGCGCTCGAGCTCGTCGATCCGCGCCACCGTCTCGGCATACCGCCGCGCGACCTTCACGCCACCCCACCCGATCAGGTCATCCGCGCGCCGCTCAACCACTTCCCGGAGCGCCGGATCGTCGATCTTCGACAAGCTCGCGCGCGCGAGCGGAGGGCGGCGCCGGCGCGCTCTGGCCGTTCAGCGCGGCCAGCACGGCGTCGGGTGCCGCGACCCACGCCCGCCCCCATGCGAGCGCGGCGAGGTTGCGCTCGAGGCCGACCGCATTGAGCTTGAACGCCTCCTCGACCGCCGCGACCGACACCGGGAGGAGACCTTGCTGGAGCGCGGCGCCGAGCACGACGACGTTCGCCGGAGTCGAGTCCTCGAGCAGCTCGTCGGCGATCCGCTGCGCGTCGAGGTAGACGTTCTCGGCGTCGCGGGTCACCTGGTCGATCGCCGCTCGCGCCGCGGACACCGAGGGTGCCTGCGCGGTGACGTCGACGATCATCCGCCCGGTCGGCACCAAGCCGTCGGAGATGACCGCCACCGTCCGCTCGGGGTCCGCTCCGCGGAGCATCGCCGGCGTCACGGTCCCGACCACGTCGCAGCCGAGCAGCACGTCGACGCGGCCATCCGGAACCGTCACCCCCTCCTGTCCGGGTGTGGAGGTGAACCGCAGATCGGAGACGACCGGCCCCGCCTTCTGCGACAGCCCGGTCTGGCCGACGCCCATCGTGTGCATGCCCTCGAGCAGCGAGGCCATCTGCAGCACCTGGGAGACGGTCAGCACGCCCCCTCCGCCGACGCCCACGACCCGCACTCGCACGTCGTCGCGGTCAGTTCGCACCGGCGCCGGTGGAAGCTCGACCTCGGGCCGGCGTACAGCGGCGCGCTCGGCCGCCGGCGCGATCACGGTGATGAACGACGGACAGTCGCCCTCGAGGCAGGACAGGTCCTTGTTGCACGCCGTCTGATTGACCTGCGTCTTGCGTCCGAACTCGGTCTCGACCGGCTCCACCGCGAGACAGCCGGACTTCGCGCCGCAGTCACCGCACCCCTCGCACACGCGCTCGTTGATGATCACCTGCTCGCGCGGCTCGGGCGCGCGGCCGCGCTTGCGCGCACGGCGTAGCTCGGCGGCGCACTCCTGATCGTGCAGCAGCACGGTCACGCCCTCGATCTGTCGCGAGTTCGCGCTGCACCTTGAGCACGTCGCGGCGATCGCGCACCGACGCGATCGGCGGGAGCTCGACGCCCTTGTACCGCTCAGGGTGATCGGTGGTGATCACGATCTCTTTCACGCCCTCTGCCGCGAGGCTGCGAGCCGCCTCGGGGACCGCCAGCTGGCCCTCGACATGCTGGCCGCCGGTCATCGCGACGTGGCCGTTGAACAGCAGCTTGTAGGTGACGTTGACGTTCGCGCCGATCGCGGCGCGGATCGCGAGCGAGCCCGAGTGGTGGAACGTCCCGTCGCCGAGGTTCTGGATGAAGTGCGGGACGTCGACGAACGGCGCCACGCCGATCCACTGCGCGCCCTCGCCGCCCATCTGCGTCACGCCCGTGACCTTGCCGTGACGGTTCGGCGCGACCATCACCATCGTGTGGCAGCCGATTCCGGCGCCGACGAGCGCGTCCTCGTCGGCGACCGTGCTCGTGTTGTGCGGGCAGCCGGAGCAGAAGAACGGCGTCCGCGACATGCCGAGATCGACGGCCTCGCGGCCCGCGACCTCGTCGAGCCGCTCGAGCCGCTCGCGCACCGCTGGAAGGTCCTCGCGGGCGAGCAGACGGCGCCCGACGATCCGCGCGATCGAGTCGCCGTTCAGAACACCATGCTGCGCGACGAGCGGCTCGCCGTGCTCGTCGAACTCGCCCAGCACCGGCGGCGTCGCGGGCCCGCCGTACAGCGCGTCGCGCACGAGGCGCTCGAGGAACGGGCCCTTCTCCTCGATCACGAGCACCTCCTCGAGGCCGTCAGCAAACCGCCGCACGATCTCCTCGTCGAGCGGGAAGAGCATTCCGACCTGCAGCACGCGCACCGGCGCGTCGTGATTGTTCAGTCCGAGCTCGGCCAGCGCGCTGTTGACATCGTGGGCGGTCACGCCGGCGGCGACGATCCCGACCCGCGCGCCGGGCGCGTCGCGGACGATCCGGTTGAGCCCGTTGAGCTGCGCGTAGCGCTTGGCGAGCGCGAGCCGCACCTGGACGAGCGTCCGCTCCATCTCGAGCGACGCGGGCGCCAGCAGCTGGGCGCTCGGCGGTGTACATACGGCGCGCCCTGGTAGTCGAGCATCGGCATCACCGGCTCGACGCGGTGCAGCGCCACCTCGGCGGTCCCGCCCGCGTCGGCGACGTTGGTGACGACCTTGAACGCCGACCAGACGCCGCTCGCGCGCGAGCAGGCGATCGCGTGGCGGCCGATGTCGAGGATCTCCTGCACGCTGCCCGGCACGAAGATCGGCAGCTGCAGCGCCGCCAGCAGCGCCTCCGACGCGCTCGGGATCGTCGAGGACTTGCACGCCGGGTCGTCGCCGCACAGCGCGAGCACGCCGCCGCGCGGATCGGTGCCGACGTAGTTTCCGTGCCGGATCGCGTCGGCGGCACGGTCGACGCCCGGCGCCTTGCCGTACCAGACCCCGACCACGCCGTCATAGCGCGGGCCGGGCAGCGTCTGCGACAGCTGCGAGCCCCACACGGCGGTCGCGCCGAGCTCCTCGTTGACCGCGGGCCGGTGGACGATGTCGTTCGCCTGCATCAACCCGCCAAGGCCGGCGAGCTCCTGGTCGAAGCCGGCGAGCGGCGAGCCCTGGTAGCCGGAGACGAGGGTCGCCGTCCGCAGCCCGGCGGCGTGGTCGGCGCGGTGCTGGTCAAGCAGCACGCGGACGAGCGCCTGCACGCCGGTCAGGAAGATGCGGCCCTCCGTCAGCTCGTAGCGGTCGGCGAGCGTGGCCATCTCACGCGGTCCTACTCCGCTGTTGGGTGCCGGCAGATCGAGCACGAGAATCAGAGCCTGCCCCTGCCACGACGGTTCCTGCGCTCCCTACGCACGTCGTGGATTCGGCAGTCCGTCGGTTATAACGCACGTCTTTTCGCTGGTCAAACCGCGGGTTGGAATTTCACAGGATGCTCCTGTGACAGACTCGCGCTCGATGCCTTCCGCGCTCTTCCGTGACGGACTGCTCGACGGGCAGGTCGCGATCGTTTCGGGCGGAGGCACGGGAATTGGGCGGGCGATCGCGCTGGAGCTGTCCTCGCTTGGCGCGTCCGTGACGGTGTGCGGTCGGCGCGCCGAGCCGCTCGATGAGACGATCGCGCTGGAGCCTTCCGGTGCGATCAACGCAATCGTGTGCGACATCCGCGAGGAGGACCAGGTGCAGGAGCTGGTCGATCGCGTGTATGACCGTTTTGGCCGGATCGACCTGCTCGTCAACAACGCCGGCGGTCAGTTCCTCGCGCCGGCGGAGGCGATCACGCCCAAGGGCTTCCGCACCGTGATCGAGCTGAACGTCGTGGGCACCTGGCTGATGACCCACGCGGTCGCGGTCAAGGCGATGATCCCCGCGGGGCGCGGAAAGGTCGTCTCGATCACGCTGTCCCCGCATCACGGCCAGCCTGGCATGGCCCACTCGGCGGCGGCACGCGCGGCCGTCGAGAACCTGATGCGGACGCTCTCGATCGAGTGGGCGCGGTTCGGGATCGTGCTGAATGCGATCGCGTCCGGCCAGGTCGGGACCGAGACGTTCATGACCAAGTACCCCCAGCCGGTGATCGACGCCGTCGCCGACACGATCCCGCTCGGCCGGATCGGCACCGTCGACGAGATCGCCTGGCTCGTCGCCTACCTCGCCTCCCCCGCCGGCGACTTCGTCTCCGGGACGGTCCTCACCGTCGACGGCGCCCGCGACAACAACAACGGTCACTGGCCGCCGGCGCAGATCGCCGACGCCGAGGGCCGCCCGCTCGCCGAGGCCCGCCGCCCCAAGTCGTGAGCCACCTCGACGCAGGCGGCTGCACTTCTACCCGAGGGGTGGGTGGAACTGCAGGTCGCTGGGAATCCGGCGCGGCATATCCCGCACGACGCGCCCGCCGTGCGCTTGGAGCTCGGCGACCGACGTAACGCCCAGCAATTGCAGCGTCCGCTTGAACTCGTCGCCGATCAGCGCAGCGCCCGGTCCACACCCGCCTCGCCACCGGCCATCAGCCCGTACAGGTAGGCCCGCCCGATGGCTCCGGCGTCGGCCCCGCGGGCGATCGCCACCGCCAGGTCGGCGCCGTGGCGGATGCCCGAGTCGACACGATCCGGTCAGCTCGCTCGCCGACCGCCTCACGCACCTCGCCGAGCGAGCTCGATCGGCGGCAGCGACCCGGTCGAGCTGCCGGCCGCCGTGGTTTGACAGATGAACGCCGTCCGCGCCGGCGGCGAGCGCCTCCCGCGCCCCGTCGCCATCGAGCGAGCCCCTTGACCACGAGCGCGCCCGGCCAGCGCTCGCCGCAGCGCGGCGATGTCGTCCAGGCCACCGTCGGGGTCGAACAGCGAGCTCATGTTCTCGATCGTGATTCCGCCGCCCGCCCGGACCCGGGCGGAGAGTTGGCGAACATGATCGGCGGGCTGCGCAGCATTTCATCCAGTACGACGGCTTGCGGGCGATCTGAGCAGCGTCCCAGCGTCAGCCCGGCGGGATCGTCAGCCCGTTGCGCACGTCGCGGATCCGCAGCCCGGCCACCGGCGCGTCGACGCTCACCTCGAGCACCCGGTAGCCCGCGGCCCAGGCCCGGTCGACGAGCTCGCGCGGTCATCCCCCGGTCCCGCCACACGTACAGCTGGAACCAGAGGTCGGGGTGGCCGGTGGCGGCCACGTCCTCGATCGAGGTCGAGGCCACGGTCGAGAGCCCATAGGGCAGGCCGGCCCGCGCGGCCGCCCGGGCCACCGCCAGCTCCCCGGCCGGGTGCATCATCCGCGTGTAGCCGGTGGGCGAGCAGATCAGCGGCAGTGCGATCTGCCGCCCGAACAGCGTCGTCGACGGTATCGACCCGGAGACGTCGCGCGGGTTGATCGGGCACGAACTCCCAGCGCCGGAAGGCGCGCCAGGTTGGCGACGCAGGCTGAGCTCCTCGTCGGCGCCCGCCCTCGACGTAGTCGAACACCGGGCCGCGGCAGTCCGCCGCCGCGCGAGCGCGGCGCAGATCCGCCGATCGATGGCAGCGGCCAGCCGGCGGCGGCCGGACGCCACTCCGGCGCTCGAGATCAGCTCCCGGACCTCGCTGAGCTTCATCCGGGCACCACCACCGCCGCCGAGGCGCGAGTGACCAGCGCCAGCGGCAGATCGCTCGGCTCGACTCCCCGCAGGTCGCGGGTGATCGAGTGTCGATCTCGATCGTGCCGCTCGGCGTCGAAGCCGAGGCACCGGCGCCCGTTCGCGGCACAGCTCGCCCACAGGTCGCCGACGCCGGCGAGCAGACCGGCCCGCAGCTCGCGCTCGCGCCGCGAGCCGGTCTCGAGCTCGCGCGCCTCCTCGAACGGGTCGATCCGCACCTGCGAGTCGCTCCCGATCGCCAGCGGGACGCCGCGCGCGCAGGTACGCCATCGCCGGCAGGTAGCCGTCGCCGAGGTTGCCCTCCGTGGTCGGGCACGAGACGACCGTTACGCGCGCGCGCGCCAGGAGCTCGATGTCCGCCGCCGACACGTGGATGCCGTGGATCACGCTCGTCCGCGCCCCAGAGGAAGCCGCATCGCTCGAGCAGCTCGATCGGGGAGCAGCCGTGCTCCGCCTGGCACTGCTCGAGCTCGCGCCGCTGCTCGTGGGCGTGGACGTGGACGCACGAGGCCGTGCTCGTCGGCATAGGCGGCGATCGCCCGAGCCAGTCCGCCGGGACGGCGCGCACGCTGTGCGCGGCGATGCCCACCTGCGACCCCGTCGCGATCCGCGACCACTCCCGCAGTGCGTCGACCCGCTCGAGGAACGTCTCGACGTCCGGGTCGCAGAACCGCCGCTGGCCGTCGACCGGCGGACGTCGCCGCCGTCCCAGCCGTTGCGGTGATAGGCCGCGGGCAGCAGCACGATCGGCAGCCGCGCGGTCGACGCGCGGCGTCGGCCACGGCCTCGGCCATCTCGTTGGGGTTCGCGTACGGCGTCCGTCGGGCTGATGGTGGACATAGTGGAACTCGCCCACGGCGCCGTAGCCGGCGCGCGCGCATCTCCGCGTAGGTCTGCTCGGCGAGCGCGCGCATGCGTCGGGGTCGAGGCCGCGCGGCCAGCTTGAACATCTCCGTCCGCCACGTCCAGAAGTCGTCGGCGCCGTCGGGCGCGAGCCGCTCGGCGCGGCCGCGCAGCCCGCGCTGGAAGGCGTGCGAGTGGGCGTTGACCATCGCCGGGGACGAGCGTCATCACGCACCGCATCCGACGCCGGCGACCGCGCACGGCCACCTCGGCATCTTCGAGATCGACGTGCCTCGTCCGGGCGCGTGGCTGACCCCGGTCCGGTTGCGGACCAGCAACATGGCCGCCGGCACCCGCTCGGCGATCACGCCGGCGTCGTGGCCCGCGAAGCACACGACCTCCGGCGGCGCGGACCCGAGCACGTCCGCCGCGGCGTCGCGCAGCCGCTCGCGGAGCTCGGGCGAGAACCCGCGCCCGCTCGAGCGCGACGCGACGGCGAACTCGCGTCGCGAGCGCCGACTCGACCGCGCCGCATCGCGCGCTCAAGCCAGCGCATCGAGCCGTCCGGGTCTCGACGAGCGCGCGTCGATCCACAGCCGCACACGCGAGGCGATCGTGGTGGGGGCGTTCGGCTCGGCGAGCAGACCGGGAGGTGGTCACGGTCAGCGCCGAGCTCGGTCGCGCCAACTCCTCGGCGGCGACGATCAGCCGCGCCGCGCCGAGCAGCGCGTCCCGGCGCTCGTCGCGCGGCGTTGTGCCCGGCATGGTCGGCGCGGCCGTCGACCTCGACCTCGAGCCGCATCCGGTTGGCCAGCGAGCTGACGATCCCGACCGGGACGCCCGCGCGCGCGACATCGGTGCTCTGGTCGATGTGGATCTCGAGAAAGCCAGACAGCCGCTCGAGCCACGGCGGCGCTTCGCCGATCCGGTCGGGGTCGACGCCGAACGCGCGCATCGCCTCGCCAGCGTGACCCCGTCGCCGTCACGCGGCCGAGCACCCGGGGAGATCGAGACGGCCGGCCAGCGCCTTGCTGCCGAACGTCGGCGTGTTGAACCGCGCGCCCTCCTCGTCGGCGAACGACACGACCGCGACCGGGCGCGCCGACACCGCAGCCAGCTCGAATCCGCACGCCACTCCGAGCGGACCGTCGAAGCGGCCGCCGCCGCGGACGCTGTCCAGGTGCGACCCAACGCCGACCATCGGCGCCGGCGAGTCGGGAACCGCCCACATGTTGCCGGCGGGGTCGACCCGCACGGTGAGCCCGAGCACCATCGGCCTGAGCGCTGAACCACTCGCGGCACGCGGCGTCCTCCGCGGTCCAGGCCAGCCGCTTGACCCCGTCGGGTCCGACGCCGATCCCGTCGAGCCCGGCGAGCCGCTCGGCCACGCTCACCGGCTCACCCGCTGATCGAAATCCTCCCGTAAGCGCACGAGCCGCCCACCGAGGATCACCGCTGCGACGGGGTTGTGGCCGAAGCGATAGGGGATCCGCTCGAGCGGCCCGTCGAGCACCAGCACGTCGGCGCGCTTGCCGACCTCCAGCGAGCCGAGGCGATCGGAGCGGCGCAGCACCCAGGCCGCGTTCAGCGTGCACGCGAGCAGCGCCTCCACCGCCGACCAGCGGTACCGGCGCACCGCCAGGCCGATGATCAGCGGCATCGAGTAGACCGGCGAGGTCCCCGGGTTGAGGTCGGTGCCGAGCACACAGATCGCGCCGGCGTCGGCCAGTTCCCGGCCGGCGCCACTCGCTCGTCGCCAAGGAACTCCGCCCCCGGCAGCAGCACGGCGGCGGTCTCCGCACCCGCCAGCGCCTCGATCCCCGCGTCGTCGACGCAGGCCAGATGATCGACCGACCGCGCCCCCTCCGCCACCGCGACCGGTACCGAGCCGTTGGAGTTGAACTGCTCGACGTGCGCGCGGAGGTCGAGCCCGTGGTTCCGGCCAGCTTCCCCATCGCGACGAGATGGTCGTTGGCGAACGCGATCGACTCGACGTAGATGTCGAGCGCGCTCGCTCCGATGCCTCCACACCATCGCGGCAACCTGCTCCATCCAGCCGGCGGCGTCGAAGCCATCGGGCACTGCGTGCGCCAACAGCGCGGTCACGGTGGTCCCCTGCAGCACGAGACCGTCCAGTACTCGCGCGAGAGCGAGCGCGCGGTGCTCCTCCTCGAGCGACAGCCCGTAGCCGGTCTTGCATTCGAACGTGGTCGTCCCATGGCGCGCATCTCCAAGGCCAGCCGCAAGGACTGATCAAGCACCTCGGAGTCCGACGCCTGCGCCAATGCGCGCGCCGAGGAGTTGATCCCGCCGCCGGAGCGCGCGATCTCCTCGTAGGAGTCGCCCGCGATCTTCTTCGCGTACTCCCGCTCGCGCCACCCGACGAATGGCAGGTGGGTGTGGCAGTCGACGAACCCAGGGATCACCGCGCAGCCGGTCGCGTCGATCTGGATCTCGGCGTCAGGTGACCGTCAAACCCCGAGATCCGCTCGCCCTCGATCAACATCGAGCCGGGCTCCGTCGTGAACTCGGCCCTGCGCATGTACGGAAGGCCGTCCTCGCGTGGGCGCAGGACCTCGGCCGCGCCGTTGATGGCGACCGAACTCACGCGGCTCCGGGTCGAGCATCGGCATCTTCAGCCCGACTCCTCCGCAACGTGAGCGCCTGCTCGTAGCCGGCGTCTGCGTGGCGGACAACGCCGAGCCCCGGGTCGGCGGTCAGGACCCGCCGAATTCGCTCCGCGGCCAGAGCGGCTGCCGTCGGCGACGACGACCTGTCCGGCGTGGATCGACTTGCCCATCCCGACGCCGCCGCCTTGATGGACCGAGACCCAGCTGGCGCCGCATGCCGTGTTGATCAGGGCGTTCAGGATCGGCCAGTCGGCGACTGCGTCGCAGCCGTCCCGCATGGCCTCGGTCTCGCGCTGCGGCGAGGCCACCGAGCCCGAGTCCAGATGGTCGCGACCGATCACGATCGGTCCCCTTAGTTCCCCGACGCGACCATCTCGTTGAACCTCTCGCCGGCCAGGTGACGCTCGCCGTACCCGAGCCAGCAGATCCGTGCCGGCAGCCCCTGGAAGTGGACCTGCTCCGCGGCGAGCCGGATCCAGCGCGCGATGTGCTCCTGGTCGCCGAACAGCTCGAGGATCGCCGCATCGGTCCGGTGGATGTCCTCGGGGTCGCCAGACAGCGCAACCCACCGGAACGGTCCCTTACCTTCGCAGAACAGCGGCCGGATGTAAGCGGGGACGAAGCCCGGATAGGCGAAGGCCTCTTGTCGCCATGCTCGGCCGCCAAGCCACGCAGCGCATTGCCGTAGTCGAACGCCTCGGCGCCGCGAGCGGCGAGCTCGCGGATCGCGGCGACGTGCGCGAGCGCGCTCTCGCCGACCCGCTGCAGGTACTCGTCGGGGTCGCTCTGCCGCAGCGCGTTCGGCCTGTTCAACGGTGAGGCCCGCCGGGACGTAGCCATTCAGCGGGTCGTGGGCCGAGGTCTGGTCGGTAACGACGTCGATGTGGACGTCGCGCCTCACCAGCTCCGGAAGGATCTCGGCCGCGTTTCCGAGCAGGCCAATCGACAGCGCCTGGCCCTCGTTCGCGCCGTCCCAGCCGCGCCAGCGCGTCGTCGAGATCGGCCGCCCGCTCGTCCAGGTAGCCGGTCTGCGATCCGCCGCTCGATCCGGCGCAGGTCGACCTCGATGCAGAGCGCGGTTCCGCCGCACATCGTGATGGCCAGGGGCTGCGCGCCGCCCATCCCGCCAAGCCCGGCGGTCACGACCAAGCGGCCCGGCGAGGTGCCCGTCGAAGCGCTTGCGGGCGGCAGCGGCAAACGTCTCGTAGGTGCCTTGCAGAATTCCCTGGCTGCCGATGTAGATCCAGGAGCCCGCGGTCATCTGGCCGTACATGATCAGCCCGGCCGCGTCGAGCTCGCGGAAGTGCTCCCAAGTCGCCCATTCGGGAACCAGGTTGGTGTTGGCGATCAGGACTCGCGGCGCCCGCTCATGGGTCTCGAACACGGCGACTGGCTTGCCCGACTGGACGAGCAGCGTCTCCTCGTCGCCCAGGCGCGTCAGCTCGCGGCGGATCGCGGCGTAGCTCGGCATGGTCGCGCGCGGCCTTGCCGATCCCGCCGTAGACGATCAGCTCCCCGGGGTTCTCGGCGACGTCAGGATGCAGGTTGTTCTCGAGCATCCGCAGCGCCGCCTCCTGCTGCCAGCCGCGGCATCGCATGTCGACCGTCCGGGTTGAAGATCTCACGCCGCCAGCTCCGCCGTCTGCTCGGCGCGTAAACAGTCGGCAAGCCCTCCGCTGGTTACGACGCGGCGAACTGCCTCATAGTCGTCCGACGGTGGGCGATCGGCACCGAGAGCCGGCACGCGCTTGCCGGACCATTGCGTGCAGAGTCGAGACCAGCCGGCCGGGCGTTCCGGGATCGCAGTCAAGCGCCTGACAGGCGCACAGCAGCTCAATGCTGATGATCTGTCTCCAGGTGCTCGACGGCATCGAGCGTCATCAGCGCGGCGGTCATCCCCATCGAGACGTGATCCTCCTGGTTGTCGGAGGTCGGGAACGCTGTCGATGCTCACGGGCTGGGCCAGTCGCACGCAGCTCCGGCCAATACAGCCGCCGCGGTGTACTGCGCGACCATGTAGCCGCTCGACGGCCCCGGGTCATGCGTCAGGAAGGCAGGCAGGATTCCGTTGAGGGACGGCGATAGAAGCCGGAAGGTGCGACGCTCGGAGATCGATCCCAGATCCGCGAGCGCCAACCGCATCGTGTCGAATGCGACCGCGAGGCTTTGGCCGTGGAAGTTTCCCGCCGAGATGACTGCCGGAGGATCGTCGAATACCAGTGGGTTGTCGGTGACGGCGTTCAGGTCCGCCAGAACTAGCTCTGAAAAGAACCGAAACGCTTCGCGCGCGGCGCCATGCACCTGGGCGGCGCAGCGCAGCGAATAGGCGTCCTGCAGACTGGCCAGTCGCTGGCGGGCTGGTTCGTTCGGAGCCTTCCAGCGCTAGGCGGATATTGGCCGCGCTTTGCGCCTGACCGGCAAGCGGCCGTAGACGATGGACGCGTGGATCGAACGCTGGCATGCGCACCACGAAGAGCGTCAAGCGTGACCGCCGCATATAAGGTCGATGGAATCGATCAGCGAGCGGATCCGCGGTAGCAGTAGCGCGCCGATTGCGGCCATGAAGTGAGTCCCGTTAATCAGCGCCAGCCCTTCCTTGCTTTCAAGCTCGAGCACGCGCAGGTCTGCTGAGGCCATCGCCGGAGCGGCATCGAGGAGCCGAAGGTCTTCGTCGTAGACCTGCGCCCTCGCCGATCAGCGGCAGGAACGCGTGTGCGGACGGCGCGAGATCGCCGCTTGCCCCGAGCGAGCCGGTTCGCGGGACCCGCGGAACCAGTCGGGCGTTCAGCAGGTCTACGGCGGTCGCTGCAGAACGCACGAGCGGATCCCCGGAATGTCCACGGAGAAGACTGTTGATGCGGACCGCAATGGCCGCTCGGACGACGATCAGGGCTAGGTCCCGTCCGACGCCGGCGGCGTGGCTTCGCAACAGGTTCACCTGCAGGTCCCGTTGGAGCTCCGGTGCGACATCGTTGGCCACGAGCGCGCCGAAGCCGGTATTAATGCCGTAGACGGGGACGCCGGTGGCAAGGATCTGCTCGAGCACGTTGCGGTTGCGATCGACCCGCCGCACGGCTTCGGGATCGAGCTCGATCCTGGCTCCGGCAGCGAGTTGCGCGAGCTGCTCGATCGTCAGCTCACCGTCGAGCGTCACCAGCGCTCACGTGATCGCGCCCTCAAGTCCGGCGGCGGCCATCGACTCATCGCGGATCGCCTCGAGCACCCGGCCGTGTAGTTCGGCGAACTCCGGCGAGGAGACGATGTCGTAGGACCGCGGCCGCGGCAGGTCGACCTTGATCTCGGTCTTGACGCGCCCGGGGCGATTGGTCATCACCACGACGCGGTCGGAGACGAACACAGCCTCCTCGACGTCGTGGGTGACGAACAGGACCGTCAGGCGATGCTGCTCCCACACCTGCGTGAGAAGCTCCTGCATGAGCTGGCGGGTGAGCGCGTCGAGCGCACCGAATGGCTCGTCCATGAGCAGGATCTGGGCCGGTAGGAGAGGGCACGGGCGATCGCCACCCGCTGCTTCATCCCGCCCGAGAGCTGGTTCGGGCGCGCGTCGGCGAACTGCTCGAGGCCGACCAGCTGGAGATGCTCGAGCGCCTCTCGCGCTCGCTCGCGAGCGGCTGAGTGATTCGTCGCGCAGAGCGAACTCGACGTTCTCGAGCGCGGTCAGCCACGGGAACAGGGTGTAGGTCTGAAACACCACGCCCCGGTCACGTCCGGGGCCCTCCACGGGCTCGCCGTCGACCAGCACCTCGCCGCTGGTCGGCTCCTGCAGTCCGGCCACGATCGAGAGCAGCGTGCTCTTGCCGCACCCGCTCGTGCCGACCAGCGAGACGAACTCGTTATCGGCCAGGATGATGCTCACCCGGTCGACGGCCAGGACCTCGGACCGCCGGCTGACGAAGTGCTTGGAGACCTCGTGGATCTCGACCTTGGGGGCGCTCATCGTCGCTCGCTCCGCATAGCGGAAGAGCGACACGCCCGACCGCCTTCATGGCCTGATCCAGGACCAGCCCGAGCACGCCCAGCACCAGGATGTAGGCGATGATCAGGTCGGTCTCCAGATAGCGCTGCGCGGTGGTGATCCGGTAGCCGAGCCGGAGGTGGCGGCGACCAGCTCGGCCACCACGAGCCAGGTCCACGCCCAGCCGAGCGCTCACCCGCAGCGAGTCCCAGATCCCCGGGGCCGCGCTGCGGACGATGATCCGGGACAGGATGTGCCGGTCCTTCAACCCGAGCGTGCGGCCGATGTCCACGAAGTCGAGCGGCACCCGCTTGGTGTTGTCCATGATCAGCAGGACCTGCTGGAAGAAGGTGCCGATCCAGATGATCAGGAACTTCTGGGTGTCGCCCACGCCGCTCCACACGATGGTCAGCGGCACGAAGGCCACGACCGGCATGTAGCGGATGAAGTCGATCAGCGGCTCGAGCGCCGCCTCCCAGACCCGGTAGGTGCCGATCAGGACCCCGATCGGGATCGCCATCGCCGAGGCGATCAGGAAGCCGACCATGATCCGGTACACCGAGACACCGCGTGTCGCTGAGCCAGCTGCCCGTTGTTCCACTGGGTCACCAGCGTGTTCCACACGGTCGACGGGCGAGGGCAGGAACAGCGGCTGCTCCCACCCTCCTTGGTGACCAGCCACCAGAAGCCGAGCAGATCAGGAACGTGCAGGCGGCGATGCCGATGAAGGCGGGGGTGCTGATGCGCCCGCCGATCCGCAGCATCTCCGGACGCCGGCGCCGGCGGCGCGCGGGGGAGGAGCGGCCGCTGGACGACGGGTCCGGGGGCGCTGCGCCCCCGGGTCCGTCCTCGTCTGTGTGACCGGCCGGCCATGGCTTACCTTGGGGGCGGCCGCCACGAACTGCGGCTGGATGTACTGCGACGGATCGACGTTCTGCGGTGAGCGGACCGCCGAGGCACCCTGGCGCGGCGTTCATCACGTCGATGGCCGTCTTATGGGCGAACGAGCCGGGCAGGTCGGTCACGTTCTGCGGGATCGTGTACAGCTTCACGCCCGAGAACGAGGTGGCCAGGAGCGGCGACGCGCCGTCGGCCTTGGCGATGATCGCCTCCGCCTGCTGGCGATGGGTGTTGTAGAAGTTCATCGCCATCCCCCAGGCCTTCATCAGCGCCAGCACCTGGCCCGGCTTGTTGTTGAGCATGTTGGTGCGACGCCACCAGCACGTCGGACACGAGGCCCGGGTCGACGCCCGCCACGTAGATCCGCTTGAAGCCCTTGTGCTGGGCGAGCACGGTCGAGATGTAGGGCTCGTAGGTGACCGCGGCCTGCACCTTGCCGGCGGCGGCGGCCTCACCGGCGGCCGAGGCGTTCATCGGGACGATCTTGATGTCGCTCGGGCTCATGTGGTTGGCGGCCAGGGCGTAGTGGATGAGGATGTCGCTCGTCGTGCCCTGCTCATAGCCGACCTGCTTGCCCTTGAGCGCCTTGATCGAGGTGATCGGCGGCTTGGCGATCACCGCGTCGGCGGTGAGGCTCTCGTCCTCGAGCAGCACGATCCGTCCGGGGATGTTCTGCTGCTCGAAGCGCAGCGCCGTCTGCGTGGGCATGTTGGTGACGTCCGTGTTGCCCGAGGCGAAGGCCGATTCCCGCTCGGCATCGGTGTTGAAGTTCACGATCTGGACGTTCAGCCCCAGCTTCTTGAAGTAGCCCTCCTTCTGGGCGATGTACCAGGGGCCGTAGCCGATCCACGGCTCGATGCCCATCTTGATCACGCCCGCCTCGGGCTTGTTCGGGATCGACGACGACTTGATCGTCTTGACCGTGGTCGAGCTGCGAGCCGCAGGCGGCGAGCAACACTCCGACCGCCACGGCCAGCGCTCCCCCGGCGAAGTCACGTCTGAGACGGAGCCTCATGATTTTCCTCCTGGGCGGTTGTTGTTGGTCTGGCGCGCACGCACCGCCGCGGCATGCGCAGGAAAGCCTTCGTGCTCGGCCAGCGCCAGCACGCTCGGGGTCATCCGCTCGAGCGCCGCGCCGTCGGCCTTGGCGATCGAGATCCGCTTGAGAAACGTCTCCGCGGTGATGCCCGAGGTCACGCGGGCAAAGCCGCCCGTGGGAAGCGCGGCGGGCACCCCGATCATGTAGTTGGCGGCCGAGATCGGCGTCTCCTGGCCGAGCAGGATCTCGCCGGCGTGCTGGAGGCGGGCCAGCGCCGCCTCCTCCTGCTCGGGCGAGACGACGAGCTGCATGTGCTCGGGCGCGTAGAGGTCGGCCACCTCGATCGACTCGAGCAGACCCCGGGTGAGCACGCAGCCGCCGTTCTCGCCCAGCGCCGCCTCGGCGTAGGAGCGCCGCGGCTCGGGCAGCTCCGCGAGCTGGCGAGCCAGCTCCTCCTGCACGGCCACCAGCAAGCGTCTCGGAATGGGTGACGAGCAGCGAGCTCGAGTCGGGGCCGTGCTCGGCCTCGTTCAGCAGGTCGGCGGCCAGCAGGCAGACGTCGGCGGTGTCGTCGGCCAGGATCAGGCTCTCCGACGGCCCGCACAGCATCTGGGTGTGGCAGCCGAAGCGCTGGCACTGGATCTGGGCGGCCTGCACGGGCGGGCTGCCCGGCCCCACCACCTTGCGGACCTGGGGGAACGTCTCGGTCCCGAAGGCGAGCGCCGCCACTCCGGCCGGCCCGTTGGCCCGGAAGACGTTGCGCAGCCCGAGTTCCTCGGCGACGCGAGCACGGCCGGATCGACCTCGCCCTGGCCGCCGGGGACGGGCGGCACCACGACGGCGATCTCCGGCACCCCCGCCACCACGGCCGGCGTGCCCAGCTGGGTGAGGACCGAGGGGAAGGAGCCCTTCCCGCTCGGGATGAACAGCCCGGCGGAGGCGATCGGCGTCAGCCGCTCGCCCACCATCAGCCCCGGCTCGAGCTCGAGCCGCCATTCGCGTTCGCGGGTGGCGTGCTCGTTGAAGGCGCGGATGTTGGCGATCGCCATCCGGGCGGCCTCCAGCACGGCGGCGTCGAGGCCGTGGCGGGCGCGCTCGAACTCCTCGTCGGAGACCCGCAGCTGACCGGCCTCGAGCCGGCAGCCGTCGAAGCGCTCGAGCGCCCGCAGCACCGCCGCGTCGCCGTGCTCGCGCACGTCCTCGATGATCGCGGCGATCGACTCCTGGAGCGCGGGGTCGAAGATCTTGTCGAGGCCCCGGTCGAGCAGCCGGCGGCGGCGCTCCTCGTCAGCTTGATCCCAGTGGATCACGGCCAGCGGGTGAACCTGGGTGTCAGACACTGCGACCTCCATCGATTGAGACGACCGCGCCCGCCATGTAGCCGGCGGACGCGGACAGCAGAAAGGCGACGAGCGCCGCGACCTCCTCGGGCTTGCCGAACCGGCCGGCCGGGATCTCCGCCAGGAGCTCCCCGGCTCGTCTCGGGGTCGTCCAGGTAGGCCTGGGTCATCGGCGTGGGGATGTAGCCGGGGCAGATCGCGCTCACGGTGATCCCGCGGGCGGCCAGCTCGACGGCCATCGTCTGCGAGAGGGAGAGGACGGCCGCCTTGGAGGCGTTGTAGTCGGCGAACTCCCGCTCGGCCCGCAGGGCGTTGACCGACGCGTTGATGACGATCGCCGAGCCCTCGCCCATCCGTCTCGCCGCCTCCCGGGCGACCAGGAACGCGCCGACCACGTTCACGTCCAGCACGCGGCGGAAGCCCTCGGGCGTCGAGCTCGAGCGCCTCGCGGCCCGCCCCGTCGATCCCGGCGTTGACGAACGCCCCGTCCAGCCCGCCCAGCTGCGTCGGCGGCCTCTCCCACCGCCTGCTCCACGGCCGCCTCGTCGGTCACATCGCAGACCGAGGCGCCGGCCAGGCCGGGTAGCTGCTCGCGGGCGTCTGCACCGCTTCCGCCCGGCGGCCGAGGATCCACACCGCGCTCCTCGAGCCGAGCAGGTGACGGGCGGTGGCCGCGCCGATGCCGCTGGTCCCGCCGGAGATGATCACCCGCCGGGCGGCCATGGCTAATCGAGGGTCCCCTTGACGCCGGCGGTCATCCCCGCCCGGCGGGGGTTGGGGGCAAGCGCGGCCCGCAGCGCGCGGGCGAAGGCCCGGAATCCCGCCTCCCACGCGTGGTGGGGATCACGGCAGGCCTCGTCGATGTGCAGGTGAACCGTGCAGCGGCCGCCCTGGCTGAACCCCTCGAAGAACGCGACCAGGTCCACGGTCAGAACGTCCTCCACCCGCTCGAGCGCACTGGCCCCACCGCGGGTGATGAAGCTGTTTGACCGGCCCTCGAACGAGACCTGGGAGAAGGCGCTCGACTCGTCCATCACCCCGTGGCTGTGTCCGCTCGACTCCACGCCCTCGGCGATCCGGTCGCGGATGACCTGGGCGAAGGCCGCCCCCAGGGCCAGGCCGGTGTCCTCGATCACGACGTGCATCAGCCGGAACGTCTTGACCTCGTAGCTGGCGTCGATCACGAAGTCGCCGTACCACCCGAGCATCTCCAGCATGTGGTCGAAGAAGGACAGCGTGGTGGCCAGCCGGGGCAGCCGCCGCGGCCCGAAGTCGACCGCCGTGCGGACGGTGGCCTCGCGGCTGTCGCGCAGCGTCTCGTAGACCTCGCCCTGCCGGGTGACGCTCATGCCCTGAAACTCGGTCACAGCACCTCCTCCAGTACCGCCCGCAGCCGGGCCATGGCCGGCGGTGAACCTATCGACATCCGCAGCCACCCGGCAGCCCGAGGTCGGCGCCGTTCCGGGCGACGAGCCCGGCTCGGTCGAGCTCGTCCTCCAGGTGCTCCACGTCCTCGACCCGGAAGGTGACGAAGTTGGCCTGGCTGGGGAAGTACTCGACTCCCAGCTCCTCGAGCGTCTGCTCCAGGCGCCCGCGCTCGCGGCGCACGAGCTCGACGGCGTAGTCGCGCCAGTCCGGGGCATCGAGGGCGGCCTCGGCGGCGGCGATGGCGGCGGAGTTGACATTGAAGGGCGGCTTGATCTGGTTGAGCGCGGCGATCAGCGCGGCGTCGGCCAACCCGTAGCCGAGCCGGAGCCCGGCCAGGGCGTAGGACTTGGAGAACGTGCGCTGGACGACCAGGTTGCCGTGCCCGGCGATCAGCCGCGCGATGTCGGGCTGGCGGGCGGGATCTACATAGGCCCGGTAGGCCTCGTCGACCACCACCAGGCAGCTCGAGGGGACGGCGTCCAGGAACTGCTCGAGCTCGAGCGGGTCAACCGCGCCCCGGTCGGGTTGTGCGGAGTGGGCAACCAGAGGACGGCCGCGCCGGCGGCCGCCTCGGCCACGGGCCGAGGTCGTGTCCGCCGTCGGACGCGGTGGGCACGAAGCGCGGCTCCCCCCGGTGCAGGCGGCTGACCAGCTCGTCGATCTGGTAGCAGGGATCGGAGAGGACGACGGGCGCCCCCGGCTCGATGAACAGCGTGGCGATCAGGTAACACAGCTCGTCACTGCCGTTGGTGAGGACCAGCTCGTCTTCGCTCACCCCCACGTTGAGCGGCCAGCTTCCTCCGGAGCGCGGCCGAGCTTGGATACCGGTTGGCCTGGCCGGCGGAGCGGCGATCGCCTCTCGGACCCGCGCCGGGGGCCGAGCGGCGCCTCGTTGGAGGACAGCTTGCCCTGCGGCGCGGGGCGGCCGGGGCGATAGCTCGGGAGGGTGGCCAGCGCGCGCGAGCGACGGCCGGTGGCGGCCCGTCACGGTCGCGACACGGCCGGACAGCGGCGGCTCACGGACTCACCACCACCTTGACCGCGTCGGGGCGCTCGAGCTGGCGCTCGATCATGTCCGGCAGCTCACGCAGGGAGATGGCATCGGTGATCACCGGCTCGTAGCGCCAGGGCTCGGCGGCCAGCCGCTCGATCGCCTCCGGCAGCTCGTCGACGAACGCGTTGGCCCCCACATCGTCACGCCCTTCTCGACCGAGGTCGGCCGGGGCGAGGCTGACCGGGGCGCGGGCAGAGCCAGGATCAGCACCTGGCCCCGGGGCGACAGGTGCAGAGGCATCCGGCCAGCGAGCCCGCGTAGCCGGCCGCGTCGATCACCGTGTCGTACTCGCCGGCGGCAGCTCATCCGAGGAGGTGACGGTCTCGGCGCCGAGCGCCCGGGCCAGCCGGCCCGCAGCCCGGCCGGCTCGACGACGTCGATCTCCGCCTCGGAAGCGACGGCGAAGCTCCACCTGGGTGAGCGCGCCCACCGGGCCGTGGCCGAGGACCGCCACCCGGCCGGGGTCGCAGCGCAGCTGGGAGAGCCGTGGAGGACGACCGCGAGCGGCTCGCTCAGCGACGCACAGCGCGATTCGGCCCCCGCCGGAACCTGGTGCAGAAGGCGGGCGGGAAGCACACAGTGCGAGGCGAAACCGCCCGGCCGGGCCTCGCCCACGAAGCTGATCGCCTCGCAGCGATCCGGGATCGCGCCCTCAGGCACGGGCACGTGCCGCAGGGCAACCGCGAGTCGGCCACCACGGCGTCGCCGCGGCTCAGCCCGAGCCGTCCGCGGGGCGCGCTCTCGACCGTGCCGTAGATCTCGTGGCCGAGGGTGGCAGGCCACTCCTGGACCCAGTCGCCGGTCCGCACGACGTGCAGGTCCGAGCCGCACAGGCCGGCCCACCGCACCCGGATGCGGGCCTCGTCGGGCCCGGGCTCGGGCGAGCGTCCGGGTACCCACGGACAGCGACAGGTCGCGATCGATCATCAGGGCCGGAGCCAGCAGCTCGCTCACGAGGCCAGGCTCCTGAGCTCCGCCTCGGGCGAGTGGCCGAGGCTGGAGGACAGCCGCGGCGAGCTCGCCGACCAGCGCGGGCGCCGCTCCCGCTCCTGGCGGGCGCGGGGCCGGACGACGTAGGTGAGGCCGACGGCCGCCACGGGCACCCCCTCGTGCGAGAACACCGGTGAGGCGAGGCAGGCGATCCCCGGGGTGACCATCTGGTCCTCGAAGGCGTAGCCGCGGCGGCGCACCTTCTCGAGGTCGCGAGGAGCTCGTCGAGGTCGGCCGGGCCCCGCCCGTCCGCTGGACGAGCGGCTGGTGGGCGTAGAGGGCGCGGACCTGGGCCTCGGTCAGCTCGGCCAGGATCGCGCGGCCCACCGCGGTCAGGTGGGCCGGAAGCCTCACCCCCACCTCGGTGACGAGCTTGGGGGCCGGCCCGGAGGCCTCCTCCTTGTCGATGTAGAGGACCTCGGTGCCGTGCAGCATGGCCAGGTGGGAGGCCTCCCCGGTCTGCCGGGTGAGCTCGATGAGGACCGGCCGACCGAGCCGCTGGAGCGGCTCCGAGCGCAGGTAGGCCGAGCCGATCTCGAACACGGAGACGCCGAGCCCCCACGCCCGCTCGGCCTCGTAGTAGGTGACGAAGTTCCGCGCCCGCATCACGTTGAGCAGGTGGTGGGCGCTGCTCTTGGGGATCGAGCACTCGCGGGCGATGGTCATGGTCGGCACCGGGCGGGTGTGCCGGGCCAGCAGCTCGAGGACATCGAGCAGCCGTTCCGCCGATTTCACCGAGCTGCTGTTATCTGCCATGCGAGACAAGCGGTCTGGATGGCTGGACATAGTTCCTCGGCGCGGGCGGAAAGCAAGTCCTGTGGACGAGAAATACGTCTGAGATGTCAGACGAGGGCGCCGGGCTCAGCCCAGCGGGCCGGTTACCCGCTCGCGCCGCGGCGTTGATCTGGCCGGGGCCACCAGCCCGACCGCGCCTCGATGTCGGGCGACAGGTAGCGGTCGGGACCCGGCCCGTCGACCTCGCGCCGGACGCCGCTCGATCACCGCCCCGGTCGCCGGGGCAGGCTGGAGCGGGGCCCGCATGTCGATCCCCGCGCGCGGCGGTCAGGAGCTCCATGGCCAGCACCGGGCGAGGTCGATTGCGCGGCGGAGCTTGCGCGCCGCGCTCCAGCCCATCGAGACGTGGTCCTCCTGCATCGCGGAGGAGGGGATCGAGTCGACGGAGGCGGGGACGGCCAGCGGCGCTTCTCGGAGACGATCGCCGCCTGCGTGTACTGGGCGATCATCAACCCGGAGTCGACGCCCGGATCCTGGGCCAGGAACGGCGGCAGGCCCTGGCTGCGGGCGGCGTCCAGAAAGCGGTCGGTCCGCCGCTCGGCCATCGCGCCGTCGGCGACCACGATGGCCAGGAAGTCGAGCACGTAGCCGAGCGGCGCCCCGTGGAAGTTGCCGTTCGAGGCCACGCGCCCGTCCGGGAGCGATGACCGGGTTGTCGATCGCCGCCTGCAGCTCGCGTCCGCCACCGTCGCCGCGTGCGCGACCGTGTCCCGCGCACCCCCGGCCACGGCGGGGGCGCAGCGCAGTGAGTAGGCGTCCTGCACGCGCGGGTCCTCGGGGCCGCGGTGGCTGGCCACGATCGGACTGACGCCAGCAGCGCCCGCAGGTTGGCCGCCGAGGCCACCTGGCCGGGCTGGGGCCGGAGCTCCTGCAGGTCGGCGGCGAACGCGGGGTCGGTGCCGAGCAGTCCCTCGACGCTCATCGCCGCGGTGATGTCGGCGGTCTTGAGCAGCCCCCGCAGATCGGCGATGGCCAGGATCAGCATCCCGAGCATCCCGTCGGTCCCGTTGATGAGCGCCAGCCCCTCCTTCGCCTCCAGCACGACCGGCTCGATCCCGGCTCGCTCCAGCGCCTCGGGCGCCGGCCGCACGGCCCCATCGTCGCACTCGACGTCGCCCTCCCCCGTCAGCGCCAGCGCGCAATGGGCCAACGGAGCGAGGTCGCCGCTCGCGCCCAGCGATCCGTGCTCCGGCACGACCGGGGTGATGCCGGCGTTGAGCAGCCCGAGGATCGCTTCCGCGACGATCGGCCGCGCCCCCGAGTAGCCCATCGCCAGCGACCGCGCCCGCAGCGCCATCATCGCGCGCACAACCTCGCGTTCGACCGGCGGCCCCATGCCCGCGGCGTGCGAGCGGATCAGGGCGCGCTGCAGCTCTGCGCGCCGGTCGGCCGGGATCCGGACGTTCGCGAGCGATCCGAAGCCGGTTGAGACTCCGTACGCGGGCTCCTCGGCGTCGACGAGCGAAGCAACGACGGCAGCGCTGCGCTCCATCGCGGCACGCGCGTCGCCGGAAAGCGTCACGCGCACGCCTTCGCGCGCCACCGCGATCACGTCCGTCGCGGCCAAACCGGACGATGTCAGCTCGACCACTGGCACGGCGGCACTCTAGCCCAGTGCGCCGGGCCGCCCGGTCCATCACTTATCTTCTACTTGATGGCGTATCGAGGCTACGTCGAGCGGGGGTATGAGCCGGTCGCGCGCCTATTCGCGAAGCTGATCGGCGTCGCGGGCCGCGGTGGCGGTTCGTTCGTCGTCCGCTATGGGGAGCGCACCGTGGTCGACATCTGGGGCGGAGTCGCCGATCCCCGCACCGGCCGGCCGTGGGAGCGCGAGACGCTCGGCTTGTCGTTCTCGACGAGCAAGGGCGTCGCCGCGACGATCATCCACCGCCTCGCCGATCGCGGCCTGCTCGACTACGACGAGCCGGTCGCCGCCTACTGGCGCGAGTTCGCCGCCGGCGGCAAGGGCCGGATCACGATCCGTCAGCTGCTCTCCCACCAAGCCGGACTCGACGCGCTCGGGCCGGTCGCGCCAGACGCGAAAGGCCTGCTCGACCACCTCGGCGCCGAGCAGCGGCTCGCGGCCCGCACGCCCGAGTACCGGCCGGGCTCGCCCGCGTACCACAGCATCACCTACGGGTGGTTGCTGGCTGGACTCGCGCGGTCGGTCACCGGGCAGGGTATGGAGGAACTCGTCCGCTCAGAGATCTGCGAGCCGCTGGGGATCGACGGCCTTCACTACGGGCGGCCCGCGGACGAGGGCACGGCGGGCTTGTCGGCCTGCGTCGGTGGGTTGGGCGGGCTGGTCCGTTTCGGTGGGTTCGCGCTTGCGCGGCTCCCTGGACCGGCGCCGGGGCGGCGGCTGCTGCACTCGATCTTCGTTCCCGATATGGCGGTGATCTTCAGCGGCCACGAGCCCAGCGTGCTGGGGACGGTGATGCCCGCCGCCAACGGCATGTTCACGGCGGAGTCGTTGGCGACGATGTATGCCGCGCTCGCCAACCTCGGCGTCGCGGATGGCCGGCGGCTGCTTTCGGTGCAGACCGCGCGCGGGCTGAGCCGGGTGCAGACGCGAGCGCCCGACCGCAACCTGATGATCCCGATGGTTTGGCGGCTGGGCTACCACCAGGCATTCGTTCCACGGACCTGGCTACCGCGCGCGTTCGGCCATTTCGGCTACGCGGGCTCCGGCGGCTGGTGCGATCCGAGCACCGGCCTCGCGGTCGCGTTCGTGTCCAACCAGATCTGCCCGGTCAGCGCACCGTTCGGCGATCTGGCATTGATGAAGCTCAGCCGCGCCGCCGTCGTCGCGGCGCGGACGGAGACGGTGCAGCTACAGGGTCAGCGGGGTCTCGGCGGGCAGCACGAGCACCGAGCTGCGGACGCGGCTTAGCTCGCCACGGACGTCGCCGCCGAGCACGATGTGGCGGGCGGGCGCGTTGGGCTGGGAGCCGACCACGATCAGATCGACGATGTGGCCACCATCCGGCTCATCGACGACCGTCGATCCGAGCTTGTCAGCCAGCGTGTGCGCGGTGGCGCGGGCGGCGTCGTTGATCGCGCCTGAGATCGGCACGGCGATCGTCGCGATCGATCCATCCAACTCCGTCCGCAGCCCCGCGGTGGCGATCGCGACCGCAACAGAACCGCCGTCGAGGAGGTGCTGAGCGGTGTTGCCGGGTTCCGCATGGCCCGGCGGGGTGCGGTAGTCCGAACCGAACACGATTGCCTTCGCCCCCTCGCTCTGCGCGAGCTGCGCGAGGCCCTCGGTCGTCGAGGCCGAGATCACCACGTGCTTGCCGACGTCAGACGCGCCGAGCTGCTCGGCTCCGCGCTCCAGCCGCTGCTCGGCGTCGTGCTGGGCGAGCTGCTCGCGTTTGGGATCGAACTCGTGCGCGTGGCGCACGTACGCCAGCGCCAGCGTGGCGCCGGCGCGCGAGAGCATCTTGCCGAGCGCGAGCGCGTCGTCGTCGTTCGGCGTGCCGTCATAGGAGATGATCAGATCAGCGCTCATGTGAGACGTAATCCTTTGCTAGCGGAGCGCCCGGAGCATTGGCCAAGTGGATAGGGATTGCCCGGGCGACTTATTGAGTTCAGTTCTGTAGTCGGCGTTGTTTTCTTTTTTTTTTTTTTTTTTGTTTTTCTTTTTGTTGTGTTGGGCCTTCGGGCGTTCAGTAGGTCGACGGGAGTTCATCTTTTTGTATTTGCAGGTTACTTCATTCGATCGCTAGCTAGAACTCCGCAACTGGGTCTCCGGTTGAGTTCCCGAGAGTCACCGATGTAGCTGCTACCTCTCTGCGGGAAGCCTATCTCGACTGGCGGCTTCTCGGCAGCGTGCCGCAGTCGCGTCCGGACAGAGTGCAGCGACGTAGCCTCTCCGTACTGTGAGAAACCCGCGTGCGGCGGGTGCTGGCTGTTTGATGTGGGAGTTACGTCCGCTATCGCATAGAAACGCGGTCGTGCTCACGTACCTCCGGAGTTCGAGGTCCAGCTGCGGCTCCTCCGCTAGGCTTGTCCATGGGTCACGCACGACGACCGAGCCGACGCAGACGACGCCAGCGGGCGAAGAGATTCCGGTGCCGACTCGCGACGAGTTCGATGAGTTCGTTAGGAAGGTCGCGCCGCCAGCAGGTCGTAAACGCCCTGCCGAGACAGACCAGCCTCGCGAGCGATCCGACTGATCGACTCGCCCTCGGCCTGCGCCTGGCGGATGCGCTCGCGTAGATCGCGCGGTCGCTCGCGACGCGTCTGCTCCGCTCGCTCGCGCTGACGCGCTGCCTTGCGGATGCCTTTGATCGCGTCGGACTCGCTCATGCCGCTGCCCGCTCGATCAGCGATCTCGAACATCGAGCGCGTGGTGTTGCTGCGATGGTTGTACCGCCACGCGTACTCGTTGAGGTAGCCCTGAAGCCACTTCGCGGGAGACGGAGTGGTAGACGCCACGGATGCCGTTCTTGACGAGACGAGAAGAACCCCTCGATGGTGTTGCGTGTGGATGTCTCCGCTGACGTAGACCTTCTCGCGTGGTGGATGCGGTGATGCTGCGTAGCCGCTCCTCGACACGCTCGATGTAGCCGCGCCACTCGTCGGTGTAGATCGACGGAGGCGGGAAGCACGTTGCTCGATAGTTCGGCCGATCAGCGTGGCCGAGGACCATCGGGACGTTGAGCGACCACGTGACCTTCCCCTCCGCGCTCGACCATCCCGAACACCGGCTGTCTTGTCGGTCGCCTGCGCGGTCCTCGGCGACCGCGCGAAGCCGCTGCGCGAGTCGGGCGCGCGGACGTGCTTCGCCGCCAACGTAAGTCTCGTCAGCCTCGACGGCGCCCGACAGCGGCTCGTCTCGTCCTGGCCCATCAGCTGGTTGCGGATCAGCTTCATCATCCGCCAGGCGGTCGGGTACGACACGCCGATCTCGCGCTCTAGCTGCTTGGCGGAGATTCCGCAGCGAGTGCTCGTCATCAGGTACATCGCGAAGTACCAGAGGTGGAGCGACGTGGAGGACTTGTGGAAGATCGTCCCGGCCGTCGGATGGACGTGATGCCCGCAGGCGGTGCAGGTCCACGACTGCCGCCCCTGAGCCGTCTGATACCGCTTGAAAGACCGCTCACGGTCGCACTTCGGGCAATGCGCGTGCTCGCCGTCCTCAGAGCAGCGAGTGCGCCACAGATGCTCTAGGCAGGCAGCGTCGTCGGGGAACTGGCGCATGAACTCCATGAGGGAGAACTGCGAATCCGAACACGCGGTCCGCGCGGATCGTGTCGGTTGGCGGGCGGCATAGTGTCAAAGATACTTGACAGCTGGCGCTTGTCAAGTCTCTTGACACACCCCGCCCCCGCCGGCGACCCGCGCGGAGGACGCGCGCGCGCGCGGCGAGGCGCAGCGAGAAAGCCCTGGCCGAGCGGACCACCGGCGAGGACCACCCAGGAACGAGCCGGCCGCCGACGGCGGAAGCCGGGGAAACCATGACATGCGCTCCGCGCTCGACCATCTCGCGAGCTACCTGGTCGAAGCCACGGCGAACGAGCCACGCTCGCACGCGTGGCCCGGAGCGACCCCTGGCTGGCACGAAAAGTCGAGCGCCGACGCCCTGGCAGCTCTGGCGGAAGAAAGGCGGGGGCCGCTCAAAGGCATCCCCGCGGCAGTGATGCATGGACACTCATCAAGAACTCGCAGCCACTACATCCGAAGCGACAAGGCAAGCGACGATCCGATTTGGTCGCTCCACGAACTCTGGAACGCTGACAAGCACCGAGTTCTCGCCTCGCTGCCGATGTACACGGTCCCAAGCGAACTGCTCGACAGCTTCAAGCTCCCTAACAGCGTCGAACCCATCCATCGCAAGGTGCTCGCCCGGGCCGACCGCCGCTCAAAACAGGCACAAAGCTCGCGCTCTTCGAGTTCGACCGTCCGATACCGAACATGCAGGTGGAGATCCACCTTCCGCTTGAGGTACGCCTGGGCGACGAGAAGGGCAAGCTCGGCGGAGGATCGGTACGAGACATGCTCAAAATCGTCCGCGACCTTACGAAGCGGTCGGGGCGCTTCCTTACCCGCCTGGCTGCGCCTAGGCCGCTAGACCATCCGATCACTCGCGGCTTCCTCACAGCCTTACAGAGATGATATGCCCCACTGCTTCAGAAGTCCTTCCCTGCGTTCGCCCCCAGGGAGTTCAGCCACGCCCGTATGTCGCGGCCCGCGGGCGTGATCTGACCTTCCTCGTAGCCGGTCGTCGCGACCGCGAGCGTAGTCCCGTTCGGGGTCGACCAGCCGAACTCGATCCCCGTGCCTGACTTGGCGAACCGCGCGATCGCCTGCCCCTGCGAGAGGATCGTGCCGGGGCGCGCGATATCGGTGATCTCCTCCGCGACGTACTGGACCCTGCCCGCGTCGGGCCCGTTCAGCAGCTCCCAGTAGACGAGCGGCTGCCCGGCGTACCAGTCGGGTTCGATCGCGAGAATCTTCACCGGGCCGGGCGCGAGGATCGGCGCGCCGACGGGCAGCACCGCGTCGACGCCCTGGTCGGTCCGCTCCCAGGTCGTGACGAACTGCAGCGGGTCGATGTATCCGGCCGTGTTGACCGTCGCCGCGACCAGCTCGAGTTTCAGCTCGGCGCGGACCTCGGAGAGCGGCGGCGCGTGCGCGTTCGGATCGCCGATCGGGTCGGTCCCGTTCGCCGCGACCGGCACGCCGCCGGCGTTCGCGCCGGCGGCCGGCTCGATCACCTGCGGATGCGCCTGCGAGGCCGCGCCACCCGAGCCGCCCGAGCCGCCAGAGCCTCCGGACCCGCCCGCGCCGCCGCCGGCAGACGAGCCGCAGCCGGCGAGCCCGAGCGCCACCACCACCGCACACGTGATCCGCGTAATCATCAGCGCCAGAAAAGCTAGCGCTCGGCGCTCTGGCGGGAGGCAGCCGCGGTGGCGACGTCGCGCGGGTACGTGGCGCGGGCGCGGAGCAGGAAGACGCCCGCCGCCACCAGTGTCCCCACCAGCAGCAGGAACGTGATCTCGAGCCCGCTGGCTTCGCTGTGGGAGACCGCGTGGTGGACGTGGGTGCCGATCGGCGTCTGCGACGGCAGGATGCCCGAGATCAGCTGCGACAGGCCGCCGAACAGCAGCGGCGCGAGCGCCTGGGCGAGCGACCGCAGCACGGTCCGCGTGCTCTCCGCCCGTCCCCATAACCCCGCCGGCATGATGTCGAGGCGCGCCGCGTCCAGTGGCGGGTTCGCCGCTGACAGGAACGCCGCGCCGAGAAAGTCGAACCACACCGCCGGCGTAACGTGGGTCGAGATGAAGCCCGGGATCAGCAGTGCGGCCGCCGCCAGGTAACAGAACGCGGGCACCCAGACGCGGACTTCGAGGTTGCCGCGCTTGAGCATCGCGTCGGTCACGCGTCCGGAGATCAGCGTCCCGACCAGTGACCCCGCGACGAGCACGCCCAGCACGATCTCCGAGGTGAACTGACCCGCGTGGTAGTGGCCGCTGACGAACAGCAGCGCGAACGTCGACAGCCCGGAGAAGAAGAAGTATCCGAGCGACGAGCTGATGATCATCAGCACGTTGGTGGGGATCTTGAGGATGTACTTGATCGCGTCGACCAGGCCCATCCGACCTGGGTCCTCGCGCAGCACAAGGTCTGGGTCGGGCTCCACGCCGAGCTTGCGCGCCGCCTCGTACGCGAGGTTGTCGGTCTGTCCGTGTGGCTCGGTGTCGCGCTCATCGAACGGGGTTGCCTCGGCCTCCTGGAACCGCGCTTGCGCGTCCGCCGCCGCCTGCTGGAGATCGATCACCCCGGGCGCGAGCCGGCTCTGCCCGCCGCGCAGCGGCTCGGGCACCGTACGCCACAGCTCGCGCGCGAGGAAGAACCCCGGGATCGCCAGCAGGATGAACGCCAGCCGCCACGTGATCAGGGCGGCGTTGGCGCTGACGATGAACCCGACCGCGGTTCCGGCAACCTCGCCGGCCGAGGATGTACGCATACACGTTGCCGCGCTCACTCGCGGGGAAGTAGTCGCCGGTCAGCGACGCGATCGCCGGGCCGGCGGTCGCCACCACCGCGCCGAGCAGCAGCCGCGAGATCAGCAGCGAGCTGTAGCTACCCGCGAACGCGCTGAACAGCGACGCGATGCTCCACAGCACGATGCTGACCGCCAGCAGCGGGATCCGCTTGACCTTGTCGACGAACAGGCCAACCGGGATCGTGAACACGGCGCCGACGAGCAGCGTGACGGAGGCGAGCAGACCGATCTTCGTGTTGCCGATGTGCAACGACGCCTCGAGGTGCGGCGCCACCGCGCCAACGGTCGAAGCATCGGCGCCGTTCAACGCCAGCACCGCGCCGAAAATCGTGATCACCCGCGCCCGCGCGGGCCCACCGACCCGCTTGACGACCTGACCCCGGATCATGCGAGCGATCCACCTCGCCAGCGTGGCGACCGCCCGTGCGAACGCGCCCGCGACCTCCTTACCGCCGAGCGACTGGTCTTGTGGAGATCCGTCGGCCATCAGTCGCAGTATTCCCGACGCGGCCCTCGGCGCCGCGTCCGGGCTACGTGTCCGGCGCCTCTGACCAGCGACGCAACGCCCGGTGGCCGAGATCGGTCAGCTCGCCGCCGGCGGCGATCCAGTCCCGGGCGCGCAGCTCGCCGACGAGATCGGCGCTGTCAGGCGGATCGGCTGCTCCCTCCTCGGCGACGAGCTCGTGGGTACCGGGCTTCACCTTCCACCGGCCCGACTGCAAGGCGCTCAGCGCGAGGCCCTGCTCCTCGGTTGGCACGTCAAGCGGGTGCGGCCCGCCACCATGGCGTTGGGGCGGGCCCTCCGCCGGCCCCTCGGCACTGAACTGGTCGATCAGCCACTGGCCGGCGAGCTGCGCGAGCTCGCGGAAGCGCTCGCCGTTGCGGTCGATCTCCTCCGCGAGCTTCTCCTTGTCGATCCGCTCCGCGGCGCGCTCGACGGACTCCGAGAACTCTCGGGCGAACGCTCGGAGCTGCTCCTCAAAGCTGCGGTGCTCGGGATCCTCTTCGCTCATGTCTGAAGCAGTGCCAGCGCGCGCTGCCAAAGCCGGGTCATCCCGCGGATCCAGCGTTCGGGGTTCTCGGCCTTGCCGACGACAAATTCGCGCATCTCCGGGTGGGTGAGGATCAGGAAGCGGTCTTCGGCGAGCTGGTCGAGGATCCGGACCGCAGCCGCCGCCGGCGCGAGCACGTCGCCTCCGCCGATCACAGCGCTCGCCTTCCCTGCATCGCCTCCGCCTCCGGCACGCAGCATCGCCGTGTCGACCGCACCCGGGCAGATGCAGGAGACGCGGATGCCCTTGTCCGCGTAGGTGACAGCAAGCCACTCGGCGAGGCCGAGCGCGGCGTGCTTGGTGGTGGAATAGACGCCGTCGCCGAGCGAGCTGAGCAACCCGGCCATCGACGCGGTGGTGACCAGATGGCCGCCGCCCCGCTCGGTCCAGCGCGGAAACAGCGCGCGCGACGCGTACACGTGCGCCATCACGTTGACCTGCCACTGGAGGTTCCAGACGTCGTCGCCCGCCTCGGGGCCGCCGCCGGTGGCGACCCCGGCGTTGGCAAAGAACAGATCCACCGGCCCGAACTCGGCCTCGGTGTCCGTCGACCATCGCCACCGTCGCCTCCTCGTCGGTCACGTCGAGCGTCCGCGCCACCACGCCGTCGAGCTCGTCCGCGAGCGCCTCGATGCCCTCACCGTCGACATCCGTCGCGACGACTCGCGCGGCGCCCCGGGCGAGCAGCTCGCGCGCCAGCGCCCCGCCGATCCCGCCGGCAGCGCCGGTCACGATCGCGATCTTCCCCTCAGGATCCATGCACTGCGGAGACTACGCCGCTACGGCCTGCGCCGCAGCCCGAACCGGCGCGTGCTCGAGCCGGTAGTCGGACAGCGGGAAGCGCCGCGCGCGCCACATCGTCTCGATCGTCGTGCTCGGGCGCAGCGGCACGTCGCCGTGGGGATCGAAGTAGTAGCTGTTCGAGAGCGCGCAACCGCCCTGCCAGAACACCTGCTGACCCCTGCGGCGCAGCATTTCCGCGAAGTAGCGTGCGTTCGCCTCCTCAGTCACCTCGATCAGCGTCGCACCGCGGCGGTGCGCATGGCCCAGCGCGCGAACGATGTGGCGCGCCTGCGTCTCGACGAGGTTGAAGTACGACGAGCCGTTGTAGCCGTACGGCCCGAACATCGTGAAGTAGTTCGGGAAGCCGGGGACGCTGACGCCCTCGTACGCCTGGTAGCGGTTCTCGGCCCAGAAGCCGCTCGAGGTCTGCCCCGCCCCGGCCGGTCACCCGGTACTTGGGGAAGTTGCCCGGGTCGAACACCTTGAAGCCGGTCGCGTGGATCAGCACATCGACTTGGTGGGCCGTACCGGAGGCGGTCACGACTCCATCCGCTGTGATCCTCGAGATCGGGTCGGTCTCGAGCGTCACGTTGGCGCGGTTGAACGTCGCGAGATACGTGTTGTGGAACCCAGGCCGCTTGCAGCCGAGCGAGTACCGCGGCGTCAGCTTCTCCTGGAGCTCCGGGTCCTCGACCTGGTCGCGCACGTACTTGCGCGCGGTCCCCTCGAAGATCGTCGCGAGCTTCAGCGTCCCGTGGTAGTGCGCTGCGAGCGGGAAGATCAGCTCGACGACCGACTGGCTGACGAGCCTCGCGGCGGATGCCCCGCCGGGGATCCTGCCCATGAACCATTTGACCGACGAAGGGATCGGTCCGTCGAGCTTCGGCAGGCACCAGATCGCGGTCCGCTGGAACACGGTCAGCTGCTCGACCGACGGCGCGATCGCCGGGATCAGCTGGACCGCCGACGCGCCCGTCCCGATCACCGCGACCCGCTTGCCGGCAAGGTTCTGTGAGTGGTCCCAGCGCGCGGTGTGCAGCGTCGCCCCGGCGAAGCTGCTCGACGCCCTCGATCTCGGGGAGCTTCGGCTGCGTCAGCACGCCGGTCGCATCGATCACGTGCCTCGGGTTGATCGTGTCGCCTCGGTCTGTCTCGAGCACCCAGCGGTGCGCGGATTCGTCGAATGTCGCCGAGGTGATCTTGGTCCCGAACCGCGCCTTGTCGTGCAAGCCGAAGCGCCGCGCGCACTCCTCGGCGTAGTCGCGCAGCTCGGCGCCGGGCGCGTACACGCGGCTCCAGCTCGTCCGTTTCGCGTACGAGTACTGGTAGCTGAACGACGGGATGTCGACCGCGATCCCCGGATACCGGTTCCAGTACCACGTGCCGCCGAAGCCGTCGCCCTGCTCGACGATCAGGTAGTCGTGCATGCCCGCGCGGTCGAGCGAGCTGGCGACCCCGATCCCGGAGAACCCCGCGCCGATGATCAGGACTTCAGGATCCGCTCCCATCGCATGGGATTCTATGTGTGGATGCGAGCCGCCGGTCTGCGTAGTCATTGCCTCACCTTTCCCGGGATCGGAGGAGACGTTCCCGTTCGGCCCGGAGACGTCGGTGTTCAAGGTCGCGGGAAAGATGTTCGCCCTCTCCCAGCTGCGATCCGAGGCGCTCTCGGTCAGCCTCAAGTGCGAGCCCCGGCTCGCCGAGCAGCTGCGCGAGGCGCACGCCGCCGTCACCCCCGGGTACCACCTGAACAAGCGCCACTGGAACACGGTGGCGGTCGACGGCTCGCTCTCGGACCAGATGATCCGCGACATGATCGAGGACTCTTACGACCTGGTGGTCAGCGCGCTCCCGCGTAAGACGCGGCTCGAGCTCGGCTGGGAGGGATAGGGTCGGGCATCGCCCGGCGCCGGCGGAGGACCGCGCGGCCGCCGCGGTTCGGGCGCGTACGCGATTCCGCGGTTGCGCCAGCCCTCACCGCGCTCACCGGTCGGTTGCAGATCGAACTCGCGCAGCAGCGTCCGCAGCACGATGTCCATCTCCATGTGCGCGAACGCGGCGCCCGGACGCCGGCGCGGCCGTCCTGTCCTCACCCGAGCGCTGACCACGCGCGGGCGATCTCGGCTCCGAGCGCGCAGTTACGTCGCACGATCTCGAGGTTGACCTCGACGCTCGCCCGGCCTGTGTTCTCGTGCACGTAGTCGAGCAGGAACGGCGTGATCGCCTTGCCGCGGACCGACGCGGCCGCCGCCGCCTCGAGCGCCTCGGCGAGCATCCGATCGTGGACGGCCGGGTCGAGCTGCGCGGACTCGGGCAGCGGGTTCGCCACGAGGATCCCGCGATCAAGTCCGAGCGCGTCGCTGGCCCGCATCGCCTCGGCGATCTCGGTGGCGCTCGTCACGGTCGACTCGACCGTGTGGCCGCTGTCGGTCAGCCAGAACCCGGGAAACCGGTTTGAGCCGTACACGACCACGCTCACCCCGAGCGTCTCGAGCCGCTCGAGCGTCGCCGCTACGTCGAGGATCGACTTGACGCCGGCGGACACGACCGTGATCCGGATGCTGCCGAGGATTCCGAGGTCGGCGGACTCGTCGTACGTGGTGCTCGCGTCACGGTGAACCCCACCGATTCCGCCCGTTGCGAACACGCGGATCCCGGACCGTGCGGCGAGCAGCGAGGTCGCGGCGACGGTCGTGCCGCCGGTCATGCCCTGTGCCATCGCGACCGGCAGATCGCGCGCGCTCAGCTTCAGCGCGCCTTCGCTCGCCGCGAGACGCTCGAGCTGATCGGGCTCGAGCCCAACGTGCGGCACACCGTCGATCACCGCGATCGTCGCGGGCACGGCGCGGCCGTCGAGGACCGCCTGCTCGAACTCGCGCGCGGCGCGGACGTTGTCGGGACGCGGGAGCCCGTGGGTGATGATCGTCGATTCGAGCGCGACGACCGGCGCGCCATCGCGGAGCGCGCGGGCGACATTCTGAGACGTGATGATGTCCGGCATGGAGGGCCAACACGCTACCGGCCGCTCGCCGACGATCTCCACGATCGGCGATCTGATCCTCGATGTCGTGGTCTTGCCAGAGGTGCCGATCGTCGCCAGACTCGGACACGCCTGCGTCGATCCGGCTCGCCGCCGGGGGCCAGGCCGCGAATGTCGCGGCGTGGGCGAGCGCGCTCGGCGCGCGCGCGCGCCTGATCTGCAAGCGTGGCGATGATGCCGCCGCCGAGCTCGCCGGTGCCGAGCTCGCTCGCCACCACGTCGAGGTCTGCGGCCCGGTGCTCGAGGGCCGCGGCGGTGTCGTCGTCTCGACCCGGGATGTCCTTGGCGTGCGGACGATGGCATCCGACCGCGGCGTCGCCGCACAGCTCGAGGCCTCCGAGATCGATCCCGCCTGGGTCGAAGATTGCGACGTGCTGCACGTGTCCGGGTACTGCCTGCTGCGCGAGCGGATGGCCGAGGCGGCCGCGCAGGCGGCCCGCTCCGCGCGCCGGGTGACCGTCGATCTGGCGTCGGCCCACGACATCGAGCTGATCGGCGAGGAGCTGTTCACGGCTCGTCTGCAAGCGCTCGGCGCTGAGGTGGCATTCGCCACCGAGGCCGAGCGGGCCGCGGTGCCGCGATACGACACGACGTGGGTGATCAAGCTCGGCGCGCGTGGTGCTCGCTTTCCGGAGGGTGAGTTCGATGCGCCGGCGGTCGAGGTCGTCGACACGACCGGCGCCGGCGACGCGCTCGCGGCGGGCTATCTGGTCAGCGGTCCCGAGCGCGCGATCGAGGCGGCGGCGCGCTGTGTCACGCAGGTCGGCGCGATGCCTTAGCCGGCGATGTGCGGAGCCAGCACGCCGAGCAACCGGATCCCGACGGCTGCCGCGCGGCCGTCGGTGTCGAACGACGGGTCGTACGAGCAGATCGTGGCTGAGCTGACTCGGCCCGTGGCGCCAAGCGTCTCGAGCGCCGCCTCGATCGCATCGAGCGACGGACCGCCGTCCACCGAGTGCCCGCTGACAATCCCGTCGCCTTTATCGATCACATCGAGATCGAGGTGGATATGGATCCGCTGCTTGCCGGCGGCCAGGCGCTCGAGCGCTTCAAGGGCGCGAGCGCGCCCGCCGTTCTCGCGCATCGCGTCTGCGTCGATCACCGTGATCCCCGCGGCCTCCATCGGCTCGCGCTCGTTCTCGTCGAACGCTCGGCCGCCGAGATGGACCACATCGCCCGGTGCCAGCGCCACGAACCCGGGCACCGACGCCGCAAGCGTCGACCAGCACCAGCCGAGCACGACGGCGAGTGGCATGCCGTCAAAGAAGCCGCTGCCGCTCGTCTCGGGCGTGTGCGCGTCGCCGTGCGCATCGAGCCATACGAGCCCGAGGTCGTCGGCCGCTTCGCTGCACCCGCTGAGCACCCCGATCACGTTGTGGCAATCGCCCGCGAGCACGAGCGGGAACGCGCCGCTGGCACGCGCCTCTCGCACGTCCGACGCGAGCCCGCGCGCGAGCTCGAAGATGTTGCCCGTCTCGTTTGAGACCGGTCGCTCGAGCGTCACCGACTCCACCGGCCTGACCGCGAGACCGGCGTCGGCGAGCGCCGCAGCGGCCCCGGCCTCGAGCAGTCGCGCCGGCCCGTTCCCGCTCCCTTCGGCGTGACGATCGAGGTGGTAGGGAACGGTGAGGATCGCGACGTCCACGGGCGCGCCGACTCTATCGGGCGGACCTTGCGAGACTGCACGCGTGACCGTGATCGGCATCCATGCGGGCGCCGGTCCGCGCTCACCGAAGCTCCGCGACCACTACGACGAGTGCCGCGACGCGCTCGGACGCGCGCTCGCTGCCGGCCGCGAGCTGCTCGAGCACGGCGCGGACGCAATCGACGTGGTCACCGCGGCGGTGATGGTGATGGAGGACTTCGAGCTGTTCAACGCCGGCCGCGGGGCGGCGCTGTGTACCGACGAGTGCGTGCAGCTGAGTGCCTCGCTGATGCGCGGAGCCGACCGCGCCGCCGGTGCTGTCGCGGGCATCAGCCACACGAAGAACCCGATCCTCGCCGCCTCCGCCGTGCTCGCCTCCCCACAGGTGCTCTTGATCGGCGACCACGCCGATACGTTTGCCTATGACCACGGCGCCGAGCAGGTCTCGGCCGACTACTTCGTCACCGAGCGCCAGCTGCGCAACCTGCAGGCCGCGGTCACGAGCGACAGCCCGGGCACGGTGGGGGCGGTGTGCCTCGATGCGCGCGGCGAGCTCGCGGCGGCCACTTCGACGGGCGGGATCATCGGACAGCCGCCGGGACGCGTCGGCGATTCGCCCGTGATCGGCGCGGGGACGTGGGCCGACGGCCACGTGGCGGTCTCGTGCACGGGCGACGGCGAGCTGTTCATCCGCTCCGCGGTGGCGAGGACGGTCGCGTTCCGGGTCGAGCAGGGGGCGGCGCTCACCGACGCGACCCGGCTCGCGCTCGACGACGTCGCGGCGCTGGGCGGCACCGGCGGCGTGATCGCCTGCGACGCCCACGGCACCGTCTCGCTCCCCTACTCGACCGAGGCGATGCCGCGCGGCGTGTGGCGCGCGGGGGCGGGACCGCAGGTGTGGGTCACCGAAGCCGGCTGATCGTTCCCGTTCAGCGGTCCCGGCTAACTCTCGATCGCGTCTGCGACAAACGCCGCGATCGCGGCCGTGAAGTCGTGCCGGCTGCGCTCCCACGCATAGAACATGTGCCCGCCGTCGTAGTGCCGGACGGTGAGCCGGCCGGCCGTGTCGGGGTCGAGCCGCATCAGGTTCCGCAACCGGTCGGACGCGTAGTACGGCGTCACGAGGTCGTACCGGCCGTGGGTGATGAACGCCTTCATGTGCGGGTTGAGTGACATCCCGTAGCGGAAGTCGTCGGTCGCCCCGACGGGAGGCACAAAGAAGTGCTCGGCCGCGTCGTTGCGCCACGCCTCGTTCACTTCGAGGCTCAGCAGCTCGTACTCGCGATCGGTCTGCACGCCGATCTCCGTGCGCAGCTGCTTGTTGATCGCGGTCGTATACGCGGGGCTGATCCCGGCGAGCGTCGGGTCCGGGCCGGAGAACACGTTTCGGTCCGGGAACGGATCGGTGGCCGTAATCGTCGCGTCGTAGAGCCCGAGCACCTTGCGCTCGTCGCGGAGCAGCTCGCGCGAGAACACGTCGGGGCCGACCCGGCCCTCCGCACGCTCCACCAGGTCGACGGGCAGGCCGATCAGGTCGGCAAGCCGTCCGAAGATCCGCTCGCGCTCTTCCTGCGACATCGAGCGGCCGCGGGTCAACAGCGTCGCGTAGTCGCCGGTGGCGAACGCCTCCGCCTCAGCGAGTACCCCGTCCGGACCCGCGCCGGCGGCAAAGGCGCGCGAGCGACCGTGATGGGCGGCGGCGAGCGCCATCGTCGGGAGCAGATCGACCCAGCCGACGACGTCGTAGTCCGTCGGGACGAGCGCGCCGAACTCGAGCGCCGGCGAGATCAGGATCGCGCCGCTGAGCCCGATGCCCGACGTCTCCTGGAGCATCCGCACGAGCCGGCCGACCCGGTAGCCGCCGTAGCTCTCGCCGGCGATGAACACCGCGCGACCCCCAGCGCCGGTGCGACGAGAGCCAGCGGCCCATGAACTCGGCCAGCGACTCGAGGTCGCGCTTGTAGCCGAAGTACTCCTTCGCGGCGCCGTCCTCGCCGGACGACTTCTTCTTCTCCGCCTCGCCGTCCTTCCCGTCCTCCTCGATCACGCGGCTGAAGCCGGTGCCGACCGGGTCGACGAACACGAGGTCGGTGAACGCGAGCCACGACTCCTCGTTCGGGACCAGCCGCGGCGGCATCCGCGGCAGCGTCCCGTCGGACGGGAATGCAACGCGCAGTGGCCCGACCGCGCCCATGTGCAGGTACGCGGACGATGCGCCCGGGCCGCCGTTGAACACGAACGTGACCGGGCGGTCGCTGTCGCGGTGCGCGACATAGGAGACCGAGAAGATCTCGGCCGCGGGCTTCTCCTTCTTGCGGAGCACGATCCACTCCGCGCTGGCGGTGTAATCGATCGACGCCTCACCCGCCGTCCACGCCGCGGTGATCTCCGCTCCTGCCGGCGGCTTGTGGTCCGCCTTCGCGGCGCCGCCGTTGTCGTCCTGCTTCTGTTCCTCGGCCATAGGCGGGACGCTACCTCAGGCCGGTGCCGAGCAGGGCGGCGAGGTTTTCGACGACCGCGTCGGCGCCCTCGAGCTCGCCGTCGGGATGCGTCGTCCGAACCGCGATCACGCTCGCGCCGGCCGCCCGTCCGGCCTGCACCCCGGCGGGACTGTCCTCGAGCACGACGCACCGCGCCGGCTCGACCTCGAGCAGCCGCGCCGCGAGCAGGAAGCACTCCGGGTCGGGCTTGCCGTCGGCGACGTCGTCGGCGGTGACGAGCACGCGCGGGATCGTCAGTCCGGCGGCCCCGAGCCGGAGTGTGGCGAGCGCGCGCGAGCAGGAGGTCACGATCGCGAGCGGGCGCCGCTCGTCGCCCAGAAGCTCGGCGGCCCCGGGGAGCGCGGCGATCCCGGCCGTATCCTCCAACTCGGCGCGATCGACGAGCGCGGTTTCCAGGTCGTGGTCAGCGCCCGGGACGAGCAGCCGGACCGACTCCCGGGTCGGCCGTCCATGCGCGAACGCGTGGACGGCGTCCGGGCCGAGCCCGTGGCGCTCAGCGAACGCACCCCACGCGCGCCGGACTGGCGCGGTCGAGTCGACCAGTGTCCCGTCGAGGTCGACGAGCAGCGCGGCAGCGCGCTCGAGCAGCTCGCAGGGTGTCACGCGACCGCCCTCGCGCGGACGAGGGCGCGCCCGGCCGGTCGCGCGCTCGAAGAGAGGCCGATCACGACGACACCGGCGAGCGCCAGCAGTCCGCACGCGATGCGCAGCGTGGTCAGCTGCGCGATCCCGCCGATGATCGGCGGCCCCGCGAGGAATCCGGTATACCCGAGCCCGCTGACGACCGCCAGCGACGGGCCGGTCGCTACACCTGGCTCGTCAGCCGCCGAGCGGAACAAGGTCGGGACGACGCCGGCCAATCCAAGTCCGAGCGCGATGAACCCGGCGATCGCGCTCGGAACGGTCCCGATTGCGAGCCCGGCGGTCAATCCCGCGGCGGCCAGCGCCCCGCTCCGTCGCAGCAGGCCGATCGCCCCCCACCGCTTCCACAGGCGGTCGGCGGACATCCGCCCGCACGCCATCGCGATGCTGAACCCTGCGTACGCAATCGCGCCGAGCGCCGCCGTGCCGCCGAGGTTGCTGTGCACGAGCTTCGCGCTCCAGTCCGACGCGCCGCCCTCCGCGAGGAAGCAGAACAGACACGCGGCGCCGAGCAGCAGCAGCCGCGGCGACGGGCGCTGACGCCGGCGCCCCGACGAGGACTGCCGAGCGTCCTCGTGGTCCCCCGCGATCAGCCGCGCGGACGCAACAGACCCAACCGCGGCAAACAGGACCGCGGCGACAGCCAGGTGCGCGAGCGGGTCGATGCGGAGCTCGGCCGCGAGCGCGCCGAGCCCGGCTCCCGTGAACCCGCCGAGCGAGAACGCGGCGTGCAGCGACGACAGGATCGGCGTTCCCAGCTCGCGCTCGACCGTCACGCCCTGCGCGTTCATCGAAAGATCGAGCGCCGCGTTGGCGATCCCGACGGCGAGCAGCGCGGCCGCCAGTGCCGGAGCACTGCGGGCGAGTCCCGGCAGTGGCAGCGCGAGCACCAGCGCCACGGTCGCGAACCGGCAGAACGTGCGGCTCGACCGGCCCGGCAGCAGCCGCCCGACGAGCGGCATCGTGATCACGGCGCCGACTGCCGGCGCGAGCAACGCCAGGCTCAGCGCACCCGTGCTCGCGCCCACCTTGTCCGACAGGGCGGGGATCCGTGACGCCCACGACGCAAACATCGCCCCGTTCACGAAGAACACGAGCGTGATCGCGACGCGGGGCTTCACGCGGTCAGCACCTCGATCCCGAGCGCCCGGTACGGAGCCAGCACGGCTGCGTCCGCGTCCGCGTCGGTCACCAGCTGCGTGACCGCACCGAGCGGGGCGATTACGACCGGCATCGCGGTCCCGAGCTTGTCGGCGTCGGCCAGCGCCACGACCTCGCCTGCGCCCTCGATCATCGCGGCCTTCACATGGCGCTCCTCGAGGTCCTCGGTCGTGACCCCGATCCGGGGGTGCAGGCCGCACACGCCGAGAAAGACGACGTCGGCTCGGATCACCCCGAGCGCTGCGACCGCAGTCGCGCCCACGGTCACGAGCCCGTCGTGCCGCAGTGTCCCGCCGACGACCGTTACCTCGAGCCCGGGATGGTCGGCGAGCGCCTGCGCGATCGGCGGGCTGTTCGTGACCACGCTCGCGCGCAGGTTGGGCCGCAGCGCGCGGGCGAGCTCGAGCGTCGTCGTTCCGCCGTCGAGCACGACGAGCTGACCGTCTCGGACGATCTCGGCCGCTCGACGCGCGATCGATGCCTTCGCATCCGGCGCTCGCCGCGCGCGGACCGAGAACGGAGCGGCGTCACCGTGCCGCGGCAGCGCACCGCCGTGGACGCGCCGCAGGAGCCCCAGCGAGTCAAGGTCGCGAAGATCGCGGCGGATCGTGTCGGCGGAGACCTCGAACTCCTCGCCGAGATCCGACGCCAGCACCCGCCCCTCGGTCCGGAGCCGATCAAGAATTACGGCTCGGCGCTCGTCGGTCAGCACTTGCCCGACTATACATGGACGTGCACGAGCTTGCATGTTTATAATGGATCGTGCATGCCGACGACAGGCACACGGATGGCCGCGGAGATGGCCGAGCAACCGGATCGGCTGGCGGGGCTGCTCGAGCGCTCCGATGAGATCGGCCGTCTGGTCCGGGACATCGCGCCGCTGCAGCTCGGCGGGATCACGATGGTCGCGCGCGGCTCCTCCGACAACGCGGCGATCTACGGGCGCTACCTGCTCGAAGCGGCGACCGGGAAACCGGTCTCGCTCGCGGCGCCGAGCCTCCACACGCTTTACCGGATCGAGGCCGACTACCGCGGACAGCTCGCGATCGCGATCAGCCAGTCGGGGGCTACCCCGGAGATCGTCGCGACGCTGCAGGCGCTGCAACGCGCCGGCGCGCGCGGGCTCGCGATCACGAACGATGCCGACAGCGCACTCGCGGACGCAGCCGACGCAACGCTTGACCTCGCGATCGGGGAGGAGCGCGCCGTCCCCGCGACGAAGACCGTCACCGCGCAGCTGCTCGTGTTCGCGATCATCGCGCGAGCGCTCGGCCGCGCTCCGTTCACCGACGCCCAGCTGGACACCGTGCCGGCGGCCGTTCAAGCGGTGCTCGACGATCTCCCGCCGGCCGCGGCCGCCGCCGACTCACTCGTCGGCGCGCCGCAGCTGATCGTCGTCGCGCGCGGCTACCTGTTCGCGGCCGCGCTCGAGACGGCGCTCAAGATCAAGGAGACGTGCTCGCTGCTCGTCGACGGCTACTCCTCCGCCGATCTGCGCCACGGCCCGATCGCCGCCGTTACCGCCGGCCTTCCGGTCGTCGCGTTCTGCGTGCCCGGGCCGGCCGGCGACGACGTGCGCTCGCTCGCGGACGAGCTGCGCGGGCGCGGCGCAACCGTGTCGCTCGTCCCCCTGCCGAACGGGCTGCGCGAGCCGCTCGCGCCGATCGTTGCGGTCGTCCGCGGCCAGCAGCTGGCCTACCAGCTGGCCCTGCGTCTCGGTTACGACCCGGACAGCCCCGGGGGCCTCACGAAGGTCACGGCTACCTGACGGCCGCCGCCGCATCGAGCTCGGCGCGAGCCCGGGCCGCGGCGTGCCGATCCGCGCGCACCGCATCCAGGCCCAGCAACACAGCACCGACGATCGGTTCGCTCGCGGAGACGATCACGCGGGCGTCTGGCGCAAACTGGCGGACGCCTCGAGCGATCGTCTCGATCACGTTCTGCGAGACGGCTCTCAGCACGCCGCCGCCGAGCACGACGTCCGGATCGCTGCCGCCCAGATTTAGTCGAACGATCGCTGCCCTCGCGAACGCAACCACCTCTTCTGCGAGGCGCTCGACGATCCCGGCGGCGACGGCATCGTGCTCGGCCGTTGCAAGCACCACCGGCGCAAGCTCAGCGAGCCGCTCCGGCGCCAGCTCGGCGAAGTGCAGCGCCCGGGCGACGTCAAGCGGCTGCGCCAACCCGAAGTGTTCGGGCACGGCCTCCTCTAGCTCGGTCTTCGCACCGCGCCGATCCGCACTGCGCGCAGCAGCCCCGAGCGCGGCCCGGCCGATATCGCCGCCTCCGCCCCAGTCGCCCGAGATCTGCCCGAGCGAAGGGAACCTCACCTCGCGCCCGTCGGAAGCAATGCCGATGCCGTTGATCCCGGTGCCGCACACCACGGCGACGCCCCACCCGCGGTCGGTGCCGGCGCGTAGCAGCGCGACCGTGTCGTTGTCGACCACTAGTCGCTCGCTCCATCGCAGCCTCTCGATCCGTGCGCGCAGCAGCGGCAGCTCTTCCGGGAGATCCGCGCCGGCGAGCAGGAAACAGCCGACCGCCGCGAACGGCCGCTCCAGCCGGCCGAGACCGTCCCGCGCGATCGCATCCTCCAGCACTCCCTCGAGCACCTGCACGCTGCCCTCGATCCCGAGGTGATGGGCATGGCTGGAGCCGCCCCTGACGAGCGACACCAAGCTCCCATCCGCGCGCACGAGCGCCAGGTCGGTCTTCCTACCGCCGCCGTCGGCGGCGACGATCAGGTCGCTCATCGCCGTGCAGGCGCCGACTGGTCCGCCAGCAGCCGGTCGAGGACCCCGTCCGCGAGCTCCCACTCGCGCACCAGCGGATTTGTCAGGAGCGCCAGCCGAGCGAGCTCTCGGTCGCCTCGGGCGGCCGCCGCGGCGGCGAGCCGCTCGTACGCGGCAACGTGCTGGACCAACCCGAGCAGTTCAGGCGCGAGCGGCCGCTGCGGCAGCGGTGCCGCGCCGGCCCGCCCGACCCGCGCCGGGACCTCGACGACGTCGTCCGTCGGCGAGTCCGGCCAGCGTCCCGCCGTTGCGGATGTCGACAACCTGCACATCGGAGGTGTCGGCGCTGAGCGACGCGACCAGCTCGATCGCCGCCTCGCTGTAAAACGCGCCGCCGCGCTGCTCGAGCAGCGCCGGCTTGTCGGTCAGCGAGGGGTCGCGGTAGATCTCGAGCAGACTCCGCTCGATCTCGGCGACGACCTCTGCGCGCGGGGCCTTAACCCGTTGCTCGGCGACGACTTCGCGCTCGGCATAGAAGTAGCGCAGGTAGTACGACGGGATCGCGCCGAGCGCGTCAAACAGCGCCCGCGGCAGTTCGAGCTCTGCGGCGAGCGCGTCCCCGAACGACTCGAGCACCTCCGCAAGCACGTCCCGGTCGTCGAGCCACACCGCGCGGATCCACGTCAGGTGGTTGAGGCCGACCTGGTCGACGCGCACCCGCTCGGGCCCTACCCCGAGGTGCGCCGCGATCTGGCGCTGGAACGTGATCGCGACGTTGCACAGGCCGATCGCGCGGTGTCCGGCGTCGAGCAGCGAGCGGGTGACGATTCCGACGGGGTTGGTGAAGTCGATGATCCAGCTTTCCGCGGCCGCCAGCTGGCGCGCCCGATCCGCGATCTCGAGCACGACCGGCACGGTCCGCATCGCCTTCGCGAGCCCACCGGCGCCGGTCGTCTCCTGGCCGACGCAGCTGCACAGCGCCGGGATCGTCTCGTCGCGCAGCCGGGCCGCCTGCCCGCCGACGCGGATCTGGAGCAGCACGGCGTCGGCGCCGTCGAGCGCGCGGTCGAGCTCACCGGTGATCTCGACCGAGCCGGTGAAACCCTGACGGTCGAGGATCCGCGCGGCCAGCCCGCCAACCACCTCGCGGCGCTCGCGGTCGATGTCGTGCAGCACCAGCTCGCGGACCTCGATCCGGTCGCGCTCGCGCATCAGCCCGGAGACGAGCTCCGGCGTGTACGTCGAGCCGGCGCCGATCACGGCGACCTTCATCCGCTCACCTCCGCGAGGATCGAGCCATGGCGGTTGCCGGACGGGCGAGAGATGATCTTCGACGCGAACGCGGTTGCGCTCGTCAGCGCCTGCTGCCAGTCCGCGCCCCCCGCGAGCGCGTGGACGAGCCCGGCGTTGAATGCATCGCCCGCCCCGGTCGTGTCGGCGACAGGCACCACCGGCGCCGGGACCGAGAGCACGACTCCATCCGGCCCGACCGCGACACACCCCTCCACGCCGCGTTTGACGACCACCCAGCCGCCCGAGATCGCCTGCAGGTCGCGGGCCGCCGCCTCGCCGTCGTCGGGTAGCTCGGCGAGCGCGCACGCCTCGGCCTCGTTGGGCAGGAACACATCGACCGACGGGAGCAGCTCGCGAACCTCGTCGCGTGTCTGCGCCGGGAAGTCGTCCGGGTCCCACGCCGTGTCGAACAATGTCCGCGCGCCGTTGTCCCGCGCGGTGTCGAGCAGTCGCCGGGCCACGTCTCCGCGCAGCGCCGGCGCGACGAAGTAGTCGCACAGCAGCAAGTTCTTCGACTCCAGCGCAGACGCGGGGATCATCGACGGTCCCCAGGTGGCGTTGACGCCGAGGTAGGTGAGGAAAGTGCGGTCCCGGGCGCGGGACTCGAGCGCGACGGTCAGCCCCGTCGTCCCCTCCGGGGTCACTACCAGCTCGTGGTCGAGGCCGACGGGCCCGAGCTGCTCGCGCATCCAGGTCCCGAGCTGGTCGTCGCCGATGCATCCGATCAGCCGCACCAGCAGCCCGAGCTCGGATGCCGCCAGCGCGGCGTTGGCGCCGGCGCCGCCGACGCGCATCGTCATCTGCTCGGTCAGCAGCGTGCCCCCGGGCCGGGGGAGGTCGGTCACCGGGCTCATCACAACGTCGGCCTGCACGCACCCGATCACGGTGAGCTCGGCACGGGGACGCTCGTTCATCTAGCGCAACCCGGTCGGTGCTTATGCAAGGCCCTTGCCATATGTCGGGATTCGCGCATATGCTTACGCATCATCGGCGGCATCGTATTCGTAAAGGACTTTAACCTCAATGGCAACGCGGCGCGACGGTGACACCCCACGCGCCAGCGGCGCGGACAACGACTCTCGTCTCAGCCTGCTGCGCGAGCTCGGCGAGCAGGCGGTGCTCGAGACGATCTTCCGCCGCGGGCCGATCACGCGGCCGGAGATCGCGGCAGCGACGAACCTGTCGAAGCCGACCGTGTCGGCTGCGGTCAGCCGGCTCGAGCAGGGCGGTCTCGTCCGCGCCTCCGGCCGGCGCGCCGGGCAGCGGGGCCGCAGCCCGGTCGCGTACGTAGTCAGCGCCCGCGCAGGCTTTGTCGTGGGCTGCGACATCGGCGGCAGCAACGTCCGGGTCGCCGCCGCGGACCTGTTCGGCGAGCCGATCTGTGATCGCAAGCAGGCGACCGCCAAGGACGGGACGCGCGCCGTGGGCGTGCAGATCCTCGAGCTGGTCACGCACGTGATCGACCAGGCGAGCGCCGGCTACGGGCGGCCGCTGGCGCTCGGGATCTCGGCCCCGGGGATCGTCGACCAGGTCTCAGGCAGGGTCACCTCGCTCGCCTACAACGTCGCGCCGGAAGGGGGGTTCGACCCCGTCGAAGTGATCCGGGACCGGTTCGACCTGCCGGTGATCGTTGAGAACAACGTCAACCTCTCGGCCGTCGGCGAGCGGTGGTTCGGCCTCGCCAGAGGCATCTCGACGATGGCGTTCATCGCGATCGGCGCCGGCATCGGGATGGGGATCATCATCGACGACGAGCTCGTCCGCGGCGCGCACGGCGCGGCCGGCGAGATCGCTTACCTACCGCTGGCCGGCGATCCCTTCGACCCGCGCCACCGCCTTCACGGCGGGCTCGAGGACGAGATCGGTGCGACCGGGATCGTCGCCGCCTTCAACGAGCGCCGCGCGCAGGGCGACCCCGAGATCGAATCCGTGCACGACGTGTTCGAGCTCGCCGCAACCGGCAGCTCGGCGGCGCGCGCAGTCGTCGATCACGTCGCTGCGCGGCTCGGGACGGCGATCGCGACCGTGTGCGCGATTCTCGACCCTGAGCTGGTCGTACTCGGCGGCGGGATCGGCGCGAACCCGCTCCTGCTGCGGCCCGCGCGCGGCTCCGCGGCGGCGCTCGTTCCGATCACCGCGCGGATCGAAACAAGCCTGCTCGGCGAGCGCGCGGCGCTGCAAGGCGCGATCGCAGTCGCGCTCCACTCGGCCCGCACGATGCTGCTATCGCCCCCGGGCGACCGCAGGCCCAACCCCAGGCGGGTGGCGATCTAGCCATGCCGCTCAGGAGTTTGGGAAGGAGACGCCCTAAACGGGCACCAGGTTGCAGCCCGACCCCTGGAGCTATATATTCCCCTTTTGTTCGGGAGTTTTCCAAATGACGGTCCGGCAAACCGGGATTGGAGGGAGTCGGGTGAAGCGTTTGAATTGGCTCATCTTGTTGGTCGCCTGCACCGCGCTGCTGAGTGCGTGCGGCGGCTCGTCGAACTCGAGCAGCTCGGCGAGTACCCCCGCGTCCAAGAACGTCGTCGGTGGAAAGCTCGTGATCGACAATGAGAGCGGGTCGACGTGGACGTGCCAGTTCAACCCGTTCAACTCCGCCCTCCTCGGCCCTGGGATCACGTTTGCCCTGATGTACGAGCCGCTGGAGTTCGTGAACATCCTCCAGAGCAACAACCCACCGGTCCCGATGCTGGCGACGTCCTCGCAGTGGTCAAACGGCTTCAAGACGCTCACGTTCACGATCCGCAGCGGCGTGAAATGGAGCGACGGCAAGCCGTTCGGCGCGGCCGACGTCGTCTACACGTTCAATGCCATGAAGAACGACAAGGCGATCGATCTCAACGCGTTGTGGGCCAGCGACGGCGGGCCGGTCACGAGCGTGACCGCCAAGGGGACGGATCAGGTCGTCTTCAGCTTCAACGCGCCGGCCCAGACGTACTTCTATTACGTCGCCGACCAGACGCCGATCGTGCCGCAGCACATCTGGTCGACGCTCAACCAGAGCAAGCTCTCGAGCTACGCCGACACCAAGCCGGTCGGCACGGGGCCGTACACGCTCTCGAGCTGTTCGCCGCAGAACATCAAGTACGCGCGCAACCCGAGCTACTGGAAGAGCACGCCTGGGCACCCGGTGCCGCAGATTCAGGAGATCGACTATCCCGCGTTCCTGAGCAACACACCAGCCAACCTGTACCTCGCCCAAGGCCAGGCTCAGTGGGGCGGCCAGTACATCCCGAACGTCCAGGGCTTCTACATCTCCAAAGATCCGGCGCACCGACACCTCTGGTTCCCGCCCGTCCTGAACGTCGCCTTGGTCCCCAACCTGGCCAACCCGCTCCTGGGACAGCTGCCCGTCCGCCAAGCGATCGCTTCCGCCCTCGACAGGGCCACGATCGCCCGCCTCGGCGAGGGCGGCGAGCAACAGCCCGCCAACCAGACGGGCGTGATCACGCCGACGTTCCAGAGCTGGTACGACAGCTCCCTGGCACAGCCCACCTATGACCCGGCCAAGGCGCAGCAGATCCTGAAGTCGGCGGGCTTCACGAAGAACTCGAGCGGGATCTTCGAGAAGAACGGGCAGCCGCTCTCGTTCACGATCAAGACGATCAGCGGCTATTCGGACTGGGACTCCTCGCTCCAGATCATCTCCCAGGAGCTGAAGGCAGCGGGGATCTCCGTGACGGTGCAGGACGAGAACTCCACTCCTTACACCGCGGACATCCAGGGGGGCCACTTCCAGCTCGCCTACGCGGGCAGCGGCGGTCCGGCCGCCAGCCCCGGGCCAAGTCCGTACTACGAGCTCCGCGGGTGGCTGTTCAGCGGCAACATCGGCTCGACCAACTACTCACGGTTCAAGTCGTCGGCCGCCGACTCCCTGTTCAACCGGTACCCCGCGGCAAGCAAGGCGCAACAGGTCCAGATCATCCATCAGATCCAGCAGCTGATGGTGAGCCAGATCCCGTTCATTCCCACCACCGAGGGCGTCGACTGGTACCAGTACGACACCACGAAGATCGGAGGATGGCCGACGCAGTCGAACCCGTATGCGCAGCCGTCGCCGTATTCGTTCCCCGACGATGGCCAGGTCGTGACGCACCTCTATCCCACCGGGTGAGCAGTCGTGCCTGAGGCCTAGCCGAGCTCTGAGGTTTGTGCTGTGAGGTATCTCATCCGTCGGCTAGGCCTCTTCGTGGTCACCCTGTGGGCCGCGCTTACGGTCAACTTCATCATCCCTCGCGTGATGCCCGGGAACGAGGCGCAAGCGGTGCTTGCGACGTTCCGCAACATCAACGCGGCAGCGCTCCACGCGCTCCAGATCCAGTTCGGCGTCAACGTCCATCAGGGCCTGATCTCGAGCTACTTCCACTACCTCGGCAACACGCTCACCGGTCAGTTCGGCGTCGACGCGCAGGGCATCCCGGTGATGAACGAGATCACCTCGAAGCTGCCGTGGACACTCGGCCTGGTCGGGGTGGCGACGGTCCTCGCGTTCCTGATCGGCACGCTCGCCGGCGTCTTCAGCGCCTGGCGGCGCGGGGGCCGGCTCGACGCCGTGCTGCCCCCCGAGCCTGTTCATCCTCGCTTCGCTGCCGATGTTCTTCGTCGGGCTGCTGCTGCTGTACGTGTTCTCCGTCGACCTCAACTGGCTGCCGCTCGGCGGCAACTACACGATCGGCGCGACGCCGACCTTCTCGCTCTCGTTCATCGGCGATGTGCTCAAGCACGCGCTCCTACCGGCTCTCAGCCTCGTGATCGTGACCGCCGGTCTCTGGGTCTACTCGATGCGGAACAACATGATCACGACGGTCTCCGAGGACTACGTCCGGATGGGCCGCGCCAAAGGGCTCAGCAACCGGCGGGTGATGTTCGACTACGCCGCTCGCAACGCGATCCTGCCGAACCTGACCGGGTTCGCGATGCAGCTCGGGTACGTGCTCGGCGGTGCGATCGTGATCGAGTACCTGTTCTCCTACCCGGGGCTCGGCTATCTCTTCTACACCGCGACCACCGACCACGACCTGCCGCTGATGCAGGGCCTGTTCCTGTTCTACACGGTCGCCGTGCTCATCTGTGTGCTGCTCGCGGACCTCGCGACGGCGGTGCTGGATCCACGGACGCGGGAGGTCTCGGGTGTCGATTAGCGCCTCGGCCACCGACATCGCCGCGACCGATCCCGTCATCGTCGCCTCGCGCAGTTCAGGACGCGTCCTCCGCGCCGTACTGGGTAGCAAGAAGGCGATGGTCGGTGCAGCGATCCTGCTGCTGATGGCGTTCGTTGCCGCGTTCCCGGGCCTGATTGCGCCCGACAGTCCGCAGGCGACCGCGTACCTCCCGAACCTCTCGCCATCCGGGTCGCATCTGCTCGGCACCACGCAGGTCGGGCAGGATGTCTTCTCGCAGCTGATCTACAGCACTCGCGAGACGCTGATCGTCACCCTCGTCGTGAGCGCGATCGCCACCTGCATCTCGATGCTCGTCGGCGTCAGCTCCGCCTACTTCGGCGGGATCGTCGACCGGGTGCTGACCGTGATCACGGACGTGTTCCTGATCCTCCCGGTGCTGCCGCTCTTGATCCTGCTCGCGGCGTACCTCTCCCCCAGCGTGACTTCGCTGATCATCGTCCTGACGATCACGAGCTGGGCGTTCCAGGCCCGGCAACTCCGCTCACAAGGCCTGTCGATCCGCAATCGCGACTTCCTCGTAGCCGCCCGCGTACGCGGCGAGCGGTCGCTGTACATCATCCTCGTCGAGATCGTCCCGACGATGACCTCGCTGCTCGCCGCTTCATTCCTGGCGCTGGCCGTGTTCGAGGTCGGGTTCGCGGCGAGCCTCCAGTTCCTCGGGCTCGGCAACAGCGGCGAGCTGATGTGGGGCACGATGCTCTACAACGCGCAGGGATCGGCGGCGCTCGAGTCGGGCAACGTGTGGTGGATTCTCGCGCCCGGCGCCGCCGTCGCCCTGATGGGAATCGGCTTCGCGCTGTTGAACTACGCCGTCGACGAGATCGGAAATCCGGCGCTGAGGCCGGTCAGGCGAACGAGAAAGAGGCGTTGGCGTGGCCGGTCCGCTGCTTGAGGTCGTCGACCTGACCGTCGAGTACCGGACCGAGGCGTCCGACGTCCGCGCTGTCAACGGGGTCAGCTTCACGGTCGACGAGGGCGAGTTCCTCGGGGTCGTGGGCGAGTCGGGGTGCGGCAAGTCGACGCTCCTGTTCGGCATCAGCCGGCTGCTGTCGCCACCGGCCGAGACCGTTGGTGGGCAGGTCATCTTCCGGGGCCGGGACATGATCGGGCTCGAGCCGGGCGAGCTTCGGCATATGCGCTGGCGCGACTTCTCGGTGGTGATGCAGAGCGCGATGAACGCGCTCAACCCGATGAAGAGCATCGGCGCCCAGTTCAAGGACGCACTCGAGGCGCACGAGAAGGTTTCCGCCGACCGGATCAAGGAGCGGTCGGCTGAGGTGCTCGAGCTGGTCGGAATCGACTCGGTCACACCTTGGCAGCTACCCGCATCAGCTGAGCGGCGGGATGCGCCAGCGCGCGATGATCGCGATGGCGCTCCTGTTCACCCCGCAGCTCGTGATGATGGACGAGCCGACCTCGGCGCTCGACGTGGTGGCGCAACGGTCGCTGATGACGAAGATCAAGGAGCTCCAGCGCGAGCTCGGCTTCTCCGTGATCTTCGTGACCCACGATATGTCCCTCGTCAGCCGCTACTCCGACCGGGTGATGGTGATGTATGCCGGCCAGGTCGCGGAAGCAGCACGGACCAATGAGATCTTTGAGCGGCCGCGCCACCCGTATACCCAGGGGCTGATGAGCGCGTTCCCGTCGATCAGCGGGCCACGGCGCGAGCTGACCGGGATCCCGGGCAGCCCGCCGAGCCTCGCCGATCCGCCGAGTGGCTGCCGGTTCCATCCGCGCTGTCCCAAGGTGATGCCGCAATGCCACACCGTCGAGCCCGAGCTCTACCGGGTCGGCGGCGCCGACGTTCGCTGCCTGCTGTACACCGAGCAGCCGGCGCAGGAGGCGGTCTGAGTGATGGCTGATGCTCGCCCGGACGCGATCCCCGACGACGGGCCGCTGCTGCGGACGATCGGGCTGACGCGGCACTTCCGCCTCGGCGGTCTGCTCGAGAAGCAGATGTTGCACGCCGTCGACGACTTCAACTTCGAGATCCGCCCCCGGGAGATCGTCGCGCTCGTCGGCGAGAGCGGCAGCGGCAAGAGCACGATCGCGCGGCTGCTCGCGCGCGTGTACCCGCCAACGCGCGGCGAGATCCTGTACCGCGGCCGGCCGATCCACAAGCTCCGCTCCCGGCGCAGCCTGTTCTGGTACCGGGGCGAGGTCGCGATGGTGTTCCAGGATCCCTTCAGCGCGTTCAACCCGGTCCACCGGCTGTCGCACGGCGTGATGCGCAACCTCGCTCTGCACCGGCGTGAGCTGAGCAAGGCCGAGCGGCAGAAGGAGGCCGAGCGCGTGTTCGACAGCGTCGGGCTGAGCTCGCAGATCCTCAGGCGCTTCCCGTACGAGACGAGCGGCGGGGAGCGCCAGCGGGTCGGGTTCGCGCAGGCGCTCGCGAGCCGGCCGAAGCTGATCCTCGCCGACGAACCGGTCTCGATGCTCGACGTCTCGATCCGGGCGGGCGTGCTGAACATGATGGCCGGGCTGCGTGACACCGAGGACGTGTCGCTGCTGTACATCACGCACGACCTCGCGAGCGCACGGTATGTCGCCGATCGGATCATCGTGATGTATGCAGGCCACCTGGTCGAGGAGGGCCCGACCGAGACCGTCCTGTCCGACCCCAAGCACCCGTACACGCAACTGCTCCTGTCCGCTGCCAACAACCAGGAGTTGGTCTCCTCCGATACCGGCGAGCCACCCCGGGTGATCAATCCAAGCGAGGGCTGCCGGTTCCGCTGGCGCTGCCCGCTCGCGATCGAGGAGTGCGAGCTCGTCACACCCCGACCGACACCGATCGGGGCCTCGCAGGTCGCGTGCCACGTCGCCGTTGCCGCCGCCGAGAAGGCCTCCACTCCCGCTGACGCGGCATCGGTCGGCCGGTGAGAAAGCTCTCGATAGTTGCGGCGGTCGCGGGCTTCGTCCTCTCGCTGTCGTCGACCGCGTCCGCGCAACTGGAGACCGTCGGTCTCGGCGGCTGGCAGGTTCAGAGCAGCGCGCAAGCAGCCGACGCCCGGCAGCATGATCTCGAGACCGAGCTTCCGGACTGGCTCGTGGCTGCACGTCCGCCCCGACGACGCGGGCGCGGTCGGCACCGAGGTCGGCGCGCTCGTGCAGACCGGTCACTGCCCCGCGGTCTTCTTCTCGACCCGCATGCGGTCGTGCTTCGGGTTCATGAACCAGGTCGGGGATGGAGACAATCCGTCGGTTCGCGGTGCCGTGGTGGTTCCGAACGACGTTCGTCGCCCACCCCCGCCCGGGCCAGCGCACGCAGCTGATCATCAACGGCGTCGTCGGCGAGGCCGACGTGTGGGTCGACGGCCGGCTGTCGCGACCCACTCGGTCGTGCAGGGCGACTTCACCCGCTACACGTTCGACATCTCGCGGCTCGTGCGCCGTGGCCGCAACGCGCTCGCGCTGGAGCTCTATCCGAACGACCCGAACACGATGTTCACGCTCGACACGGTCGACTGGATGCAGATCGCGCCGGACAACGACACCGGGATCCAGTTCCCGATCCAGCTCCACACCTCGGGGCCGCTGGCGCTGAGCGACGTGCACGTTGTCCAGCACGACGCGGCAGATCTGTCGCGAGCGCTGCTGACGGTCAAGGGCACGGTGACCAACTCGTCCGGACGCCCACAGAGGGGCACGATCGTCGCCTCCCTGGGGTTCGAGGCCGAGGGGCAAACGGGCCTCATCGCACCGCACACGACCCAGACCTTCCGCCTGCCGTTCACGATCAACCACCCGCGGGTGTGGTGGCCGTACCAGATGGGCGCGCAGCCGCTGTATCGGCTGTCGATGACCGTCCAGCAGCGCGGCTGGCCGGCCGACACGGAATCCGAGACGTTCGGCATCAGGACGATCACCACACGGCTGATCGGACGCTCGCCGATCGCGCCGCAGGGCTCCCGCCAGTTCCTGGTCAACGGCCGGCCATTCGTGTTCCGCGGCGGCGGCTGGTCGGAGGACATGTTCCTGCGCTACTCCCGCGCGAACACGGCGGCGCAGCTGGCGATGATCAAGAACCTCGGGTTGAACGGGATCCGCACCGAGGGCAAGCAGATGCCCGAGGACTTCTACGAGCAGGCCGACCGGGCCGGGATCCTGATCGACGCCGGCTACCAGTGCTGCGACGCGTGGCAGCTCCAGGACAGCAAGCTGACGAGCCCCCACGACTACCAGGTGCTCGAGAACTCCGCTCGGACGATCGGCGAGAACCTCCGCAACCATCCGAGCGTGCTCAACTTCAGCTGGAGCGACAACAACCCGACCCCGCGACAGGAAGCGGTGTCGCTGGCCGGGTTCCGCCAGGCCGACTTCCAGGATCCGCTGATCGCCTCGGCCGAGTACAAGAGCGCGCCGGGCCTCGGTCCCTCCGGCGAGAAGGAGGGCCCATACGACTGGGTGCCCCCGAGCTACTGGTACGACACGGCCCACTACGCCCCCGGGGATTCGACACGGACGAACGTCGGCGGAGCCTGGGCGTTCGACAGCGAGGCCAGCGCCGGCGCCACGATCCCCACGCTCGACTCGATCAAACGGTTCATGTCGCGGTTCGAGCAGCGACAGCTGTGGACCAACCCCGACTACAACCAATACCACCTCAACTACGAGAACGGCCTGCCCGGACCGTCGAACGGCGGCTATTCCTTCGGGACTCTTCACGACTTCGACCGGGCGCTGCGCGCACGGTACGGCGGCTGGTCGAGCCTCGATCGGTTCGTGGAGGAGTCACAGGTCGCGAACTACGAGACCCAACGCGCCGAGTTCGAGGCGTACATCGACCACTCCACACGGCTGGCCGCGCCCTCGACGGGGATCGTCTACTGGCAGCTGAACAAGGGCTGGCCGACACTCCTGTGGGACCTCTACAACTACGACTTCGACGCAGGCGGCAGCTACTTCGGGGCGAAGAAGGCGAACGAGCCGCTGCACGCCCTGTACGCATACGACGACGGGACGGTCGCGGTCGACAACCTCGGGCCAGCGACGCAGAGCGGTCTGTCGGTGCAGGAGAAGGTGTATGCGCTCGACGGCACGCTGCTCGATCAGCAGCAGCGGAGCGGGATCACGCTCCCGAGCCAGGGGGTCGCGGCCGGCGTGCTGCGACCGCGGCTGCCTGCGACAACCTCGCCGCCAACCCCGGCGCGGACGTACTTCGTCGAGCTCCTGCTGAGCCGAAACGGTCTCCTCGTCGACCGGAACGTTTATTGGCTCTCGACCCAGAAGGACCTCATCAACTGGCGCAAGACGATCGGTAACCCGCAGGCGACGATGACCCGGTTCGCCAATTTGCAAGCCCTACAGACGCTTACGCCGGCAACCGTGTCGGTGACCGCGGCCACACATCCGGCGCCGGGCTCCGACGGCGCCGACACGGATACAGACGTGACGATCACGAACACCTCCTCGCACGTCGCGTTCTTCATCCGCGCCGATATCCGCCGCGGCTCCCCCACCGGTGTCCCGTCTCCGGGAGACAACGAGCTGCTCCCTGTGTTCTGGAGCGACAACGACATCACCCTGTGGCCAGGTGAGTCAGAGACACTGCACGCGTCCTACCGATCGTCAGGCCTGCGCGGCGGCTCTCCGGTCGCCACCGTCTCGGGTTGGAACGTCGCAAGCGTCCGTGTGAGCGCTAAGTAGCGCCCGCTCTATCGATGTAGCGTCGTGCGCCCTGGCTTCACCCCTGCGCATGCGCCTGCCACTCCGGCTTTCGTCGCAGCTCGAGCACCACAGGCGGGATCAGCCCGATCAGCAGGATGCCACCGGCGATCACCAGCACGTAGACGACCGGACTGGTGTTGCTGAGCTGTGACGGTGGCACGAATCCGATCGCGAACGCGGCCACTGACGCTGCCACGCCAAGTACGCACTGCACGACCAACGCCGGTGCTCGGTATCCGCGAGCGTGGTTCGGCTGCGTCCTGCGCAGCCGGATCGCGGAGACGAACATCAACACGTACATGATCAGATACACCTGAGTGGCCATCACGGCGAGGATCCAGTAGGCACTCGAAACGGTCGGTACCAGCGCATACAAGAGGCCAATGACCGTGATCACCACACCCTGTGCCGTGAGAATGTGCAGCTGGACGCCCTCGTCGTTCACCCGCTGAAAATACGGTGGGAGGTATCCCTGCTCGCGCCCGATCCTCAGTAATCCCTCCGATGGCCCATCGAGCCAGGCCATCATCCCCGCCAGTGCGCCCACGGCCAGTGCGATCGCCACTACGGGCACGGCGAACGCGATGTCGAAGTGGTGCAGCAGACCGTCGAACGCCTGCATGACGCCCGCTGTGAGGCTTATCCGGTGAGCGGGGATCACCCAGGAGATCGTCAGCGTCGGGAAGATGAAGATCAACAGCACGAGCGCCGCTGCGACGAACATCGCCCGCGGAAACTCTCTGGCGGGGTTCCGCAACTCGTCCACGTGGACGGCGTTGACCTCAACGCCGGCGTAGGTGAAGAAGCTGTTGACGAGCAGAACGATGCTGGCGAGACCGTTCCACGCCGGAAGGATGTGGTGGGTGTTGACCGGCGCCGCCGAGTGGTTCCCTCCGATCAGGTACACGGCGCCAAGCACGACCAGTACCAGAGCCGGGATCATCGTCCCGATCACGGTGCCGCTCGAGGCTAGTTTGGCCACCAGCCCGGTCCCCCGCGAAGACACCAGCACCCCGGCCCAGAACAGCACCACGATCACCGCCGCCGTGTACACGCCGTTGTTTGCCAGGCTCGGCTTGATCACGTACGCCAGGGTCCCGCCGACGTACGCCAGCAGCGCCGGGTAGTAGAAGATCGTCTGCGCGAACTGGCACCACACCGCGACCATCCCAAGCGGCGCCGAGAGACCCTCGCGCACCCAGTTGTAGACCCCGCCCTCCCAGCCCGAGGCGAGCTCGGCGGCGACCAGCGAGGCAGGAAGCAGAAACACCAGCGCCGGCAGCACGTACAAGAACACCGAGGCGAAGCCGAACACCGCGAGCGCCGGGCACGACCCGAGATAGCCGACAGATCCGACCGTCATCATCGCTACCGCGATCCAGCTGATGAACGCCCTTCCCTGCGGCGCCGCCCCCGCGGCGCCCGGCGCGTGCTGGTGCAAAGCGCGTCCCGCACGCAGACGTCCGGGGCCGAGCACGATCTTCGTAGCGCTCACGCGAGCGAAGCCTAAGCGCTCGCCGGGTGTAGTGGCGATCCCGGCCCGACCGCCACCACAGCTACGAAACGGTCGCGGTCAGTGCAACACCACGGCTTGGATCAGCATCTCGCGGCCAGGCGTTTGCGAGTAACCCTCAAAGGTTTCAGCTTGACGCCTCGCCCGCGCCAATCTGTGGCGACCGCGGTGCGGCCCCAGGCCCCACCTCCGCCTTCAACTGAGCGAGTTCGTCGTCCACGGCGCTCTTTGCTCCAAGCTGATCGAGCTGCCTGTCGATGTCGTCTTGTGGCGGACCGAGGGAGGTGAGGTCGTCGAACGTTCCGGCGGCCTGAAGTTCCTCGACGGCGGACGCGCGCGCCTGCATCTGGTCAGTCTTGTCAATCGCCCGCTGCATCGCCTCGCCGAGGTCGGCCATATGGTCGCCGATACCGGTCGCGGCCTCCGAGATCTGCACCTGCGCCTCGGACGCCGAGTATTGCGCCTTGATCACTTCCTTCTTGCTGCGGAACTGCTCGACCTTGGTCTGGAGGTTGCGCTCGGCGTCGATCAGCTTCTGCTGCTGTGACTCCAGCTCAGCTACCTGCTGATCGAGCGAGCTCGTCTCCTGAACGATCAGCTGCTTGCGCTCGAGCGCGGCGCGAGCCAGATCCTCGTTGCCCGCCGACATCGCCGCGCGAGCCTGTCCGTCGAGCTTGTCGCCCTGCTGTTTTAGCTGGTCCTCCTGCAGCTGAAGGCGCTTCTTGGCAGTGACGACCTCGGTGATTCCCTGCTTGACCTTCTGCAGGTCTTCCATCTGCTGCTCATAGGCGTAGTCGAGCGTCTCGCCGGGGTTCTCTGCTCCGTCGAGCAGATGCGAGATCTTCGCCTTGGTGAACGTCTCGATTCGACCTGCAAGTCCGGGCATCGGTCCCTCCGATCGGCTGGCGTATGGATCGCGCAGTCGCGAACCCCTGGTCAGCCTGGCATCTAGACCCCCTTCGGTCAAGGCGAGATCGACCGACTAGCGGCCGCCACCCTCGGGTAGACGCGTCTTGAAGTGAACTCCCAGATCGTCGTCACGCCGTATCGAGACGGACCGGTGCTCGTTCGCGGGCCGGTGCGCCTCCTCGATGCCGACGGACGCGAGGTGAAACATCGCCGTGAGCCGATCGCGTTGTGCCGGTGCGGCAAGTCACGCCTGCGGCCGTTCTGCGATGGAACCCACAAGCTGATCGGCTTCCGGGCGCCGGGCGCACCGGACTCAAGCAGCGGGGCGGGCGATCACGACGTCGAAGGCCTGCTCGTCGAGATCCGCTCTGAGTGATCCCCGTCCGTTCTCCCAGCAGGTCAGTAGGTGGGACGCCCACCTGTCCGAGAGGAAGCTGAGGGTTTCCGCGCCCCAGAGGATGGAACCGTGCAGCTCGGGCTCCTGAGCGACTAATCCGCCGGCGAGGTCGACGGCAGCGATCTGTTCGTGGACGGCATCCGCTTCCACGTGCTCGTCGAAGAACAGCGTGGCGTCGCCATTGAACCCAAGCCGGCGAAGTCCGTCGCCATAGCGCCGGTTCGGGATTGAGGAGGTCATTTCGAACAGGGCGAGGTGTCCGACGATCGCCCCGCGCAAGCGGCGATGCAGCCCGAACAACGACATCTGGTTGACGGTGGCAAGCGTCACGCCCGGGATCAGGTCGAGATATGCACCATACGTCCGGTCAAGTCCCAGTGCGGCCATCGCCACGGCGAACAGCTCGGCGTGGATCCACTCGGCTCGCCCGCCCCCGTATTCGTCGGCCTGGATCTCCACGATCGCGGCCTTTGGCGCTCCGAAGAGCCTCGGGATCGCCCACGAATGGGGATCTGCTTCCTTGAGCTGGTATGCCGAGCGGTGCACGATGAACTCACGGACCTGCTCCACCGTTGCCTTGCGCTGAATGAACGTGGCAACAGAAGGACCGTCCCTGGCGGCGATTTCGCGGAGTGCGAGGTCGATCGCTTCCGTGGACCGGGGGAACGGAACGGCATCGCGAAGCGCGGCTTCAAATTGTTGTTCGAGCGCACGGCGCAGCGCGAGCAGCGACGGCTCCCACTCCCAAGTCTCGTCTACCCCGGGAAGACCGCGGTAATGGAGCTCGTAACAGAGGTACAGGGCCAAATGAAGATCGTCGTCGTCCAATGGCTCGGCCGGCTGATCGACGGTGAACGGTGGCAGCTCGTGGCTGGGACGCCGCAGCTCGCCCAGCAGGAACTCGGTGATCGGCCCTCGCGGCCCCGGGAGCGTGAACATGTCTCATAGTGACTACCCGTCGGCAGCGGCGAGGAACCGATCGGACAGCCACCGCGGAAGCGCGGAGACTCCGTTTTGTTCGGCGATTCGTCGTTGCGCGATGGCGCCGTTGGTCTCGGCCAGTTGACGTGCACGAGCTAGCTCTCGCTCGCAGTTCAACGTGGCCGCCGTCAATTGCAGTGCGTCGAACAGGTTCGCCAGGCGTTCACGGGTTGGACACCGCTCACCGGTTTGCAGATCGGGCAGCTCGCCCTCGACACCGTCGCGGCACGCCGACCACCGGTTCTGCTCGATCCTCCAGCTGGGATCTGTCGCGAGTGTCTCGCCCGCGTCGTGCTGCGCGCCAAGCCAAGCGACGAGCGTCTGCACCACGGCCGCGATCGCGGCCGCCTCGCTGACCGTGGTTTGCGCATCGGGGACTCGGAACTCGAGCGTGCCCAAGCGCGGGTGCAGCCGCAGCTCCCACCACCACGTGGCGGGATCGGGAAACGCTCCCGAGGCTGCCCCCCAGGTGAGCGTTTCGAGGTACTCGTCCCAGCTCTCGATCGACGGCGGGATGCCCTGCCGCGGCAGCAGGTTCGCCACTTTTGGCCGCACCGACGCCAGGCCGCTGTCGGCGGCCTCGTAGAACGGAGCGTTTGCAGCTAGTGCGGCCAGCAGTGGCAGAAACGAGCGAACGGCGTTGTAGACAGCCAACGTGCGGTCGCTCCCGCCGATCGCGACGTGCACTTGAAGCGCGCACACGAGCTGACGGTGGGCGACGCACCGGTAGTCCCGGACGATCGCTTCGTACCGCGCGCCACGGTTGAGGCGACCAGCCCCCGGACTGACAGGGTGAGCGCCGGCAGCGGCGAACGACACGGCCCCGTCCACCGCCGCGACCAGATCCCGCCGCGCCTCGAGCAGCGCCACGGCGGCAACGCCGACCGAGGCGCTGGGCGTGGTGATGATCTCCAGCTGAGACGCGGGCAGTTCGAGCTTGAACCGCGGATCACCTTTGACCAGGTCCGCGATCTCCTCGGCGCGGTGCGCGAGGCCCAGCGTGCCGGGCACGAGCAGCATGACCTCGTCTTCGAGCCCGATCGTGTTCCTTGTCGCGTCGTCGAATGGGACGCGTAATTCCGCGACCGTGGTTGGTGGCCGCCAAGATGTGGCGTCGTCGTCGTTCACGCTGGTCAGCGTTTGCCCGCGCGGACCCGTGGATAAAACCAGCCGTGTGCATCTCGTCCGTTTTCCCGGCGTGTTCAGGCCCCACAGCGATAGCTGGATGCTCGCCGATCGCCTCGGTCAGGAGCCTCTTGACGAGCGCAGTCGCGTGCTCGACCTGTGCACGGGTAGCGGCGTGCTCGCAGTCACGCGCCGCCGTCCGCGCGAGGTCTGAGGTCGTGGCAGTTGACGTCGCCAGGCGCGCTGTGCTCGCGACACGCCTGAACGCGAGACTCAACGGCGTCAGGGTCACCGCGGTGCGCGGCAACCTGTTCGAGCCAGTCGGCGACGCCCGTTTCGATCTGATCGTCTCAAACCCTCCCTACCTTCCCACGCCCGACGACGAGCTCCCGCATCACGGTCGGGCGCGGGCCTGGGAGGCGGGCTTGCTCGGCCGGGCTTACATCGATCGCATCTGTGCCGAGGCAGCCGATCACCTTTCCCCCAACGGAGCGCTGCTGCTGGTTCACTCGTCGGTATGCGGCGAGCGCGAGACGCTCACGGCGCTGAGCTGCCGTGGGCTTCAGCCACGGGTCGTGCTCCGCCGGCGAGGCCCGCTCGGACCACGCTTGCAGGCGCGCGCGGCGTGGCTGCGCGAGCGCGGGCTTCTCGCTGCCGACGGGCAGGAGGAGATGCTCGTGATCCGAGCTGGGCGTCCCTGAGTTCCCTGCTCAGCCAGCGAGTCGCTTGCGGAGCTGCTCCTTGCCCTGCTCGCCGCCCTTACGGCTCTCATTCTGCGCCCGGCGGAAGAACTCGGCGAGATCCGAGTCTCCTTCACGCTCGGCGTCCTGGACGTAGCCCTCCAGTCGCAGCGCGTTGCTCAAGCACTGCTCGGTAAACCAGATCAGGTTGTAATCCTTGTCTTTGGTGCCGGTGACGCCACCGGTCTCATCGCGGGTCGACGCTTCCACAGCTCCTCCTTGGGGTGGGGGGTTTCCCCCTGCTGCTACCCCATCGCCCGCGGAGTAACACCGCATGGTCGCGCTCGAAGTTGCTTCTCCACCGGAGTCCCGGGTCATGAGCCACCGGCATCGCGCCGGTCCGCGCAGTAGCCTCAGCGCAATGCTCCGGACCGGGGGTGCGCGCTTTCTGCTTGCCGTCATGGCGCTGTTGGTGTACGCACCGGTGGCAGCCGCGTGCGCACCGGACTCGGGGCCGAACCTCTCAAACCGTGTGCTCACCAGCGCCGAGGTGACGAAGTACTCGAGCCTTGAGTGCGTCAACTTCCAGCACGCTGACCTGCGCGGGATCTCATTCCTGCAGTCCGATCTGAAAACCGCGGACTTCCGCCACGCGATCGTGACGGGTGACGATTTCAGCCAGGCGACGCTGCAGGGCTCCAACTTCTACGGTGCCCAGGCCGCCGGCGCGGACTTCGGCCAGGCGATGATGCAGTACGCCAACATCAACGATGCCGACCTGCAGGGCGCCGATTTCATCCAGACCTATCTGGAGCACGCGACGCTCAACGGGTCGAACGTGTCCGGCGCCAATTTCACCCAGGCCGACACCTACGACTCGACTGGACTCTCCTCCAGCTCCTCGTCGGGCGGGGTCACCGCGATCATCTTCATCGCGGTCGGCTTGCTGATAGCCGTCCCGATCGCGGTCGCGGTCTGGAAGTTGTCCAAGCGTTCATGATCCGCTCGTAGCCGCCGACCGGCCTTGCGACGCTCCCGGGGGCTGCGGGATAACGTCTGCGCAAGCGATGACGCTCGGCGAAGGAGCCCTTCCCTCCGGCACCGTGACGCTGCTGTTCACGGATGTGGAGGGATCGACGCGGTTGCTCGATCAGCTAGGACCAGACCGGTATGCGGCTGCACTGCTCGATCACCGTGAGCGTCTGCGCGCCGTCGCGAACGCCCATCGCGGAGTCCAGTTTGGAACGGAGGGCGACGCGGTCTTCTTTGCGTTCCAGGGCGCCGGCGATGGGCTTGCCGCGGCCAGGGAGATGCAGACAGCGATTGCGGGCAGTCCGTTGCGCGTGCGGATGGGAGTCCACTCCGGCGAGGTTTTACTCGCTGGGGGTGAGTACGTCGGGATGGCAGTGCACAAGGTGGCCCGGATCTGCTCTGCCGCGCACGGCGGCCAGGTCGTCGTGTCCGATCAGACACACCAACTCGCTGGCGTTGCACTGCGTGATCTTGGCGAGCATCGGCTCAAGGACCTGACCGCGCTCGAGCGTCTCTTCCAGCTCGGCGAGGATGACTTCCCGCCACTGCGGACGCTGCGACGAGTCAATCTCCCGGTGCAGGCGACCCCACTCATCGGCCGCGAGCGCGAGCTTCGCGAGCTGGTCGAACTCGCCAGTTCGCATCGGGTGATCACGCTGACGGGCACGGGTGGAACCGGGAAGACGCGGCTAGCGCTCGCGCTGGCGGCGGAGCTCGCCGACAGCTATGCGGACGGAGCGTCGTGGGTGTCCCTCGCGAGCGTGACCGACCGCGGTCTCGTAGCGGCGGCGATCGCGTCCGCGCTCGGGGCGGTCGAGGATCTGCCGACGTATCTGAGCGGGCGGGCACTGTTGCTCATGCTCGACAACCTCGAGCAGGTGATCGAAGCCGGCCCCGAGATTGGCGAGCTGCTGCAAGGTGCGCAAGATTGTGCGGCGATCGTCACCAGCCGGGAGCGACTCGCGATCGCCGGCGAACAGGAGTACCCGGTCCCTCCGCTGTCGCCGCACGATGCCGTCGAGTTGTTCACCACTCGCGCGCGCGAGATCAACCCTGGTTTCGAGCCCGGAGCCGCGATCGGCGCGATCTGCGAGCGCCTCGACCGCCTCCCGCTCGCGCTCGAGCTTGCTGCCACGCGCGTAAAGCTGCTGTCCGAAGACCGGCTGCTCGCGCGGCTGGAGCAGAGACTCCCGCTGCTGGCAGGCGGCCGCCGCGACCTGCCCGAGCGTCAAATCACGATGCGGGCGGCGCTGGCTTGGAGTTACGAGCTGCTCAGCCAGACAGAGCGGCGGCTGTTCACCAACCTCGCTGTCTTCAGCGGCGGCTTCGAACTCGAGGCAGCCGAGCAGATCTGCGACGCGGATCTCGACATCCTGCAGGCGCTGATCGAGAAGAGTCTCGTGCGGCCTTCTGAAAACGGGCGGTATTCCCTGCTCGAAACCACCCGCGAATTTGCGCTCGAACAGTTCGCGGCGAGCGACGATTGCGAGGAGATTCGCGCCCGGCACGCCCGCTGGTACCTGTCGCTTGGTGTCACGGCCCGGGGCCACGGTCCCGAGTGCTCGGACGCTCTGATCCGGCTGCGACAGGACACGGCAGATGCTCGCCTCGCGCTGTCTTGGGCGCTCGATCATGACATCGCCGGTGCCCTCCCGCTCGCCGACGCCCTCTTCAGCGCGTCGCTGGGTGCCGGCCGGGTCAGAGAACTTGCGCGCTGGTACGAGCGGGCACTCGCGGACCCAAACGTGCTCGCGCCCGCCGATCGAGCCGACGCACTCGCCGGGCTTGGCATGACGCTTGAGTTCGAAGAGAACGTGGACCCTGCCCGCACCGCACTGACCGAGGCGCTCGCCCTCTACGAGGAAGCCGCGAACGAACGCGGCCGAGTGCGAGTACTCAACGACCTCGGCGGCATCGAGTGGGTTGCCGGCCACTCGGAGCGGGCGATCGCGTGGCACGAGCAGGCGCTGGCGATCTCCGAGCGCCTCGACGACCCGGCGGAAATGGTGCGGTCACTTCATTACCTCGGCGACAGCCTCCGTGATACCGGCGAGTTTGACCGAGCCACGGAGTTCTACGCCCGTGCGATCGAGACCTGCCGCAAACGCGGCGTGGGCCGCGACTATTCCGTGCTGCACAGCCTCGGCGACCTGGCGCTGGACCGTTGCGACCTGTCGGGCGCTGACCGCTACTACACGGAGTCGCTCGCGCTCGGCGTCGAGCACGAGAACCTGCGGCACTGCGCGTACTGCCTCGCCGGCCTCGCATGCGTCGCCGCACGCAACCAGGACGCAACCGCCGCGGGCCGACTCTGGACGCTTGCCGAGCGGACCGAGCAGGAACTCGGCTTCCGCATGCTCGCGACAGAGCGCCGCCGCTACGAGGGGACCATCACCCCCACGCTGCGCGACACTGACGCGTACCGCGACGGCGTCGCGTCCGCTGCCGATCTCGAGCCGCTCGCGGCAGCCGCCCAGCTCCTCGGGATCTGACCGCGGCCGCCCGAAGCCCCGGTTTGCGCAGGCTCCCGCACGTGGTCCGACCTTTCGCTGTTCAGAGCGGCGGTCGCCCGCGAGTTGGCGGTCGCGGCGGGAAGCTAGGCCCTCTCGGCGCTCATCCGGTACGGATTAGCTTCTTGTTGACGAACTCATCCGCGCCATAGCGGCCGAGCTCGCGTCCGAACCCGGAGCGCTTGGTCCCCCCGAATGGAAGCTCTGCGCTGTCTGCGCCAACGAGGTTCACGTACACCATGCCCGCGTCGATCCGATCGGCAACGCGCTTGGCCTGCTCGGCGTCGGTCGTCATCAGGTACGAGCCGAGGCCGTATGGCGTGTCATTCGCGAGCTCGATCGCCTCATCCTCAGAGGACACCCGGTACACCTGCGCGACCGGTCCGAACATCTCCTCGCGACGCGCATCATTGTCAGGCCCGATGTCGGTCAGAACCGTAGGCTCGAAGAAGTTTCCGTCGTGGTTGCCGCCGGCTACAACCGTCGCTCCTTGCTCGACCGCGCGCTGAACCTGTTCCGCCAAGCGCTCGGTCGCCGCAGACGAGGAGAGCGGACCGATTTCAGTCTCCGCCGACTCCGGATCCCCGGCCTTGACGGCCGTGAGCGCCGCGGTGAACTTCTCCAGGAACGGCTCATACAGCTCATCGACCACGATGAACCGCTTCGCCGCGTTACAGGACTGGCCTGTGTTGTCGAGCCGCGCGGCGGCCGCATTCTCGACCGTCTTGTCGAGGTCATCGGTCCCGAGCAGGATGAACGGATCAGATCCGCCGAGTTCGAGCACCACCTTCTTCAGATTGCGGCCGGCGATCTCCGCGACGGCAGCGCCGGCGCGCTCGGAGCCGGTCACCGAAACCCCGCGGATGCGCGGATCGGCGATCACCCACTCGATCTGGTCGTTGGTCGCGTAAACGTTCTCGTACGCGCCGGCCGGGAATCCAGCGTCCTTGAAGATGCCGGCGATCGCCTCGGCCGACTCGGGGCATTGCGGCGCGTGCTTGAGCAAGATCGTGTTGCCGATCACCAGGTTCGGGCCCGCGAAGCGCGCGACTTGGTAGTAGGGGAAGTTCCACGGCATGATCCCTAGCAGCACCCCGAGCGAGCTACGGCGCACGATCGCGGACCCCTCGCCGCCGAGAAGCTCGATTGGCTCATCGGCCATCAGCTCCTCCGCGTTGTCGGCATAGAACCGGTAGATGTCACCGACGAAGTCGACTTCGCCAAGCGCTTGCTCGACGGGCTTGCCCATCTCGCGCACGATGATCTCCGCGAGCTGCACCCGCCGCTCGACGTGCAGTTCGCCAACCCGACCCACGAGCGCCGCCCGATCAGCAACACTCGAGGAAGCGGACCAGCCGCGATGCGCCTCATCGGCACGCGCAATCGCCGCGCGCAATTCAGTGTCATCAATCGTCGGATACTCGCGGACCGTCTCACCCGTTGCCGGATTCACAACCGCATACATACTCATGACGCTCACACTCCTCCTTGAACCGCCGACATCGAAGCTCTTCAGGCCAACGTCTAGCTTTCCCTCCGCGCTGCGGACACGGTCACGCCGTCGCGACTCGGGCTAAGCAGCCGATTTGGCTCTCCTCACCTTAATGGAGCCAGCCGAGAGTGCGTTGCTTCTCAACTGCGGCCGGGGCCTGAGCAGCGTGTAAGCGGCCACCGCGGGCGGGTATCGGCCTGCTGTGGGAGCACGTAGCTTCCTTAAGACGCGGGGCGAGACCAGGCTGATAGCCCTGGCGGCTGCGTTGGTGCTCAGCAGCTGCGCGACAGTCGACAAGGACGATCTCGCCAGCTACGTCGACCAGATGCATTCGGATGCCGCGGAGGCTGTGCTTGTCGCGACGCAGACCGCCGCCGGAAAGGTTCCGGTCTCATTCGCGTGGATCGAGTCGGGCGAGCTCGAGCACCACATCAGCGAGCTGTTGGACCACCTCCACGGGGAGATGTCCGCTCCAGAGGTGACCGGTGAGGTGCAGCGCGCGGGACAGATCGGGGGCCAACTCGAAGCCGAGCTGGCGTTCCTGCACTCGAAGGCGAACGATCGACAGGCGGCCGCCACAGTGGCTCCCGCGCTCGAGCAGCAGGGCGAGGCCGCAAAGTCACTGTTCGAGGAGCTCCAATGAAGCGGATCAGCCAGGTCGCCCTTGGCGTGATCGCCTCGTTCGGGGGGTTCGTCGACACCGACGAGCTCGTCTTCAACACCGGCGCCGGCGCGCATTTCGGCTACACGCTGTTGTGGGCGCTCGTCATCGGAGTGCTCGGGATCATGGTGTACGGCGAGATGTCTGGACGCGTCAGCGTTGCCACTCGCCGACCACTGATGGGCCTCGTTCGCGAGCGATTCGGAGTCGGCGCGGGCTTCTTGACGCTGCTGGCCGAGCAGGGTGTGATCGTGATGACGATCGCTGCCCAGATCGGCGGCGTCGCGCTCGTACTTCAGTTCTTCGGCGGCGACCTGCCGTTCCGGCTGCTGCTCACACTGGCGTTCCTCGGCTTCGGTGCTCTGCTGTGGGTGCTGCCGTTCTCAGGTATCGAGCGGCTGTTCGGCTACGTCGGGGTAGGGCTGTTGGTGTACTGGGTCACGGCGCTCAGCAAGGGCCCGAACTGGCACGACGCGCTGATCGGGCTGGTGCCTCATGGCAGCTACGGCGGCTACGCCTCGAGCGTCGACTACTGGTTCTTCGCGATCGGGGTGATCGGCGCGGCGCTGATCCCGTTCAAGCTGGCGTTCTTCTCCTCGGGCGCGATCGAGGAGGGATGGGAGGGCAAGGAGGGTGCCACCTTCAGCCGTGACAACGCCGTGATCGGTTTCTTTCTCGGTGGGATCATGGCGGGGGGCCTGATCTTCGCCGGTGCCGAGCTGTTCAAGCCGCTGGAGATTCATCCCGACTACCTTTCGACGATCGCGTTCGTCAACCAGCTCCAGCTCGGCCGGGCTGGGCTGTTCGTCACCGCCGCCGCGATGTTGTTCGCCATCAGCGGAGCGTGCGCCGAGGCCGTGCTGGCGGCGGCATACAACTGGTGTCAGTTCTTCGGCTGGGAGTGGGGCAAGGACAAGCCTCGATCCAGAACGCGGAAGTTTCTCCTCACGTACGTCGTGCTGCTGTTCGGCGGCTTTGCGATCGTCATGTTCGGTGCCAATCCGGTGCTGATCGTCGAGTACGCAGTACCGCTGGCCGCGGTCGGCCTGCCGATGTGTTACCTAGCGACGCTGCTGGTGGCCCGCGACAAGGCCTACATGGGCGACTTCGTCAACGGCCGGCTCGCGAACGCCCTTGGATGGCTGTACCTCGTGATCTCGGTGGTGTTTGCCGTCGTCGCCATCCCGCTTCTGATCATCAGCAACCACGGCACGAAATGAGCGATCGCGAGTACGTCCGGCTGGGGTTGCGGATCATGGACGAGCAGCTCGTCGACTGTGACGGGCGCCGATGCGGTCGCGTCGAGGATCTGGAGCTCGAGGGAGAGCCTGGCCAGCCGACGCGTGTGAGCGCGATCCTGTGCGGCGCAACAGCGTGGAAGCGGCGCCTGCCGCCCGCGTTCGCGCAGCTTCTTCCAGGCGACCCCCGCGGTCTGCGCCGCGTCGAGTGGGACCACGTCGCCGAAATCGGCAACGAGATCGTGCTCCACCTTTCCGAGGCCGAGCTCAGCCGCGCCGACGGCGACGCGAAGGCGCCGATCGCCGTGTCACAGTTGGTCGGGCAGACGGTCTTTGACGACCGCGGCGACCCAGTCGGCCGCGTCAGCGACGTGCTCGCCAGCCGGGCTACCGAGGGCGATGCCAACCGTTCGCTCGAAATCGAGGGGGTGCTCGTGGGCAAACAGGGACTGCTTCAGCGGGCAGGATTCCGGGCGATGCTCAGCGACGAGATCCAGGCGGGTCGTGTGCCGGACAACCTGCTGCCCTGGCGCGCCTTCCAGTTGTGATGTTTGATCGCGCGTGCGCGGGTGCATATGTGAAACACAATGCACATCCCGGTCGCCAGGAACACGACCTCCAAAGCGGTCGCCGGTGCCCCGGACGGCGCCTCCTCGGAGGCCGGCTGAGCGATCCCGGACGTGATCGGCCACGACATTCTCATCATCGCGATCAAAGGGTTGGCGGGGGGAACGCTCGTGGTGCTGTTCGCCTTGCTCTCCCAGACGCTTTCACCAAAGCGCTTCGCGGGGCTGTTCAGCGCCGCTCCCGCGGTCGCGCTCGTCGGGCTGGCGGTGTCGTTGCTCGACAAGGGGCCCCACGACACGCACGAGAGCGCGGTGGCCATGATCGCCGGCGGCGCCGGAATGGCCGCCTACGCAGCGCTCGCGATCCCGCTGCTGCGACGGATGCGCGCTGGACGCGCAGCGGCGCTCGCGCTGACCGGCTGGTTTCTTGTCGCCGGGGCACTGGCCGTTCCGGTGCTGCTGGCGTGAGCGCATCGGGAGACGAAGCACCGATCACCGCACGCATTTCTGAGCGGCCCGGCCTCGACCTGTCCAAACTCAAGGACGTCCGGCCACGCGATCTCGGATACAGATTCCTGGCCGGCGCCGTGACGTCGGTGGTCGCCGGAATTGTGTCGCTCGCGATCACCGCGCGCGTCGGCGGCTTCTTCCTGGCCTTTCCCGCGATCCTCGGAGCGAGCCTGACACTGATCGAAGAGCAGGAGGACAGCGCCGAGGCGCGCGAGGATTGCCGCGGGGCGATCATGGGCGCCGGCGCGATGGCCATGTTCGCGGCGGTTGTGGCGCTGACCGTCGAGCACATGAGCGGCGCGCTGGCGCTCGTGCTGGCCACGGCTGCCTGGGCCACCGGAGCGCTCGGCGGCTATCTGATCGCCTGGTTCCGCTAACCGGCGCACTCGCCGCCTTCCGAAGACCTCGGGATCGAAGGGCCAGGACGGCGCCTTCGGGCGTTTAGCTCGTGAGAGCGGCCTGCGTCTCGCCGACGATCGCAGTCAGCGCGCCTGCGATCTGGCGGAGATCGAGGATCCGGACGAGAGCGCCGTTGCGTTCGATTGTGGCCGTCGGCATCGCGGCGTGCGTCGAAGTCAGCTCGCTGGCAGCAAGGATTGTTCCGTCGAAGCGATGGATTGCGGTTGCGCCGGTGGCGCCATCATGACCTCCGCCCGAGAGCACGACAGCCGTTGCACGTGGCCCGCACGCGATAGCCAGTGTGGTCAGGAGCAGATCGGCTGATGGCCGGCTCGGCGGCGCCGAACCGGAGGGGATCAGCGCCAGCGCCAAACCTGGTGTGACGAGGACATGCTTGCCCGGCGGCGCTACAAAGACGCTGCCCGTGACCAAGCGCGTGCCATCGGTGGCCATTCGCACTGGCAGGCGGCACCGCCGCTCGAGGATCTGAACCAGATCGCTGTCCCGGTCAGGGTCTTGATGGATGAGCACGATCACAGCCGCGCACAGCCCCTCGGGAAGACCGTTGAGTACGGTGCTTGCGGCTTCGAGTCCACCGGCGGAGGCGATCAGCGCCGCTACTTGAGTTGCCCCCGCGTCGCCACCCCCCCGGGCTGTCACTCCGCGCCCACCCCGTTCCCGCGGCTCGTTGCGTTGTAGGGGGCGTCAAGGACGAAGATCTCGGCTGCGAGGTCGGGGTCGAGGTGGTTGGCGCTCATCATCGCGATCACGTTGTGGCCGATGAGCTCTGCGACCTTGGCGCTGGCTGCGTCGCGCATCGCCTCCTGGTATTCGCGGCGGAGCGCGAGCACGTTCTCACGGCGGCCCTTCTCGACGAGGATCTGCTCGCCCTTGGTCAGGGTTTGCTCGAGCATGACCACGACGACGTTGTCACGGATCGTGGTGCGGGCTTTGGTCGGTCCGCGGCCCGTGTATTCGCGCAACAGCCCGACGATCGCGTTGGAGATCGCCACGTATACGGAGCCGTCGGCTGGTGGGTGCTCTGGTTCTGCCGAAGCAGACATCGCGCATCCCTTCTCGCCTTTCCCCCGAAATGCAGGTCTCGGCCCGGAAGAGGGAAAGGCGGAAGATCCGCCTGGGGCACGAGACGCCATCCAAGCCCGGGACTGCGACCCAACAGCTCCCCGCAGTGTCGCACAACAACGGAGCCCCCTAGACACCGGGCTGCCGAGGCCGCTAGATTTGGTTCATCGGCCTGACTCGCTGAGACCCGTCAGGCCGAATCGCATGGCAGGCGGCGGCTTGGCGCTTCATCAGAGAGCGGGCGAGTCCCTCCCACAAACGACCAACCGTGTGGAGCTGCCCTATGGCGGAGGATTCGAACGTCGACTTCCTGGACGACTCGGGAACGATTCAGATCGACATGCGCGAGCAGGGAACGACGGTCTCGATCGAGCTGGTGGGTGAGTGGGACATCGAGGGATGCCCGGCGGTCCGTCGCGCCATCGCCGCCGCGTTTGGGAAGCACCCCGAATGCGTGGTTCTCGACCTCAGCCGGTTGACGTTCATCGACTCAAGCGGCCTGCAGGTCACGATGGAGCTCGCCAGCCGCGCCGAGAACGAACGCGTTCGGCTCGCGATCATCGCCACGGCCGCAGCGGTCATGTTGCCGTTTGAGATCTGCGGGTTAACCGAGCGTCTCCCGATCATCTCCCCCCTTTGGTCACGGCCGCCACTCAGGGTCCGTCCCGATGCTCCCGTCGAGGGTGAGATGTCGCCCCGCCGCCTCACCGCGTGACCCCAGCTGCGGCTGCCACATCGCGGCACTTCTGCATCGCGGCGTTGAGAATGCTCCTACCACTGCTCGTTGCGGATGACGGGATCCGGTTCGTGTCGACAAGGGGGCCATTTGGGGTGGGGTCCGGGAAGTCCGGCACGCCGTTCTCGCGGATGCACTGGGCGAATTCGAGGGCCGCCTGCTGCTGCTGGGAGCTCCGCTTGGTGCCCGTGAACCCGGCTGGCTCCAGGTCTTTACACGCGCTGATGGCCTGCTTGAACGCCGGGCTGTTCGTATCCAGCGACGAGCCGTTCGCAACCGCATCGATGGTGAGCTTGCCCGACGTGCCCGGGTCCGGGAACTGGCTGACCCCGTTGCTGCGCATGCACTCGGCGAACTTCACCGACTTCTGAGCATCGGCGGCGGCGTTGTTGCCGCCGCCGCCGGTCTCGGCAGGTGCGCTCGAACCGCACGCGGTGATCAAGGTGACAATGGCGATCAGGGCAAGGGCGGCCAGCGGCCGCCGTCTTCTGGTCATGTGTTCTCCGGCTGGTAGCGATTGCGTTGACATCAGTTCTGCGCTGAGGGGCCACCGGGAGCGAGCAAAAGCGGACGGCGGTGTCTGCCAGCGTCTCCTCCTGGGCCACCGGCCGCTGCGGGCGCAGCGATCGTGCTCGTGCCGATCGCCGGGCCAACGGACTCGACCAGCTGCTTCGCGGCCTCGCCCGCGGCTCCCAAGATCAGCGCCGTGTTGCTGCCCTGCCCCTGCCCCAGCACCACGCCGACCGCGGTCAGCCCTTGCCCGCCGACGGTTACGCGCGTGAAGAACGCCAGGCACCCCCCCGCGGCGGAGTCCGACCCCGTCTTGCCGGCGTACCCGTCGGCGACCAGGGGGTTGAAGTTGGTGAGCGTGCCGGCGACCGGCAGCGTCACGCTGGCCATCGAGACGATCTGGCGGAACACGGGGAAGCGCATCGCCTGCTGGAAGACGCGCAGCTGATCAGCGGCGGTGGAGACGGTCCTTGGATCGAACCCGCTCGGATCGGTGTAGATCGTGTGGTCCATCCCGAGCGCGCGGGCCTCGGCGTTCATCTCGGCGACAAAGCTCGCTTCGCTGCCGGCGACCTGGGCGGCGAGGATCCGGGCGATGTTGTTGCCGGAGGGGATCAGGAGCGCCTCGAGCAGCTCACGCTCGGTCAGCTGCTCGCCGGCGCGCACCGCCACAACCGATTGGTCCTGGGCCTCGACCTGCGCCTGACCAGGTGTGATGAAGATTCTGAACCCGTCCTGCGCACCAGCCAGCGGGTAGCGCTCCAGCGTCAGGTAGGCGGTCATCACCTTCGCCAGGCTGGCGATCGGCACCGGCTGCTCGTGCGGGCTCGCCGCCGGCCGGCCGCTGCCGAGCACCAACGCGGCCTGGCCCTGCGGGGGCCACTGGATTGCCGACGCGTAGGTGCTGCCCTGCTCGTTGAGCGCACCCTGGTCCGTGGACAGGTGGGGAACTCCCGCGAACGCTGCGGCGGCGAGGAGTAGAGCGAGGACCGCGCTGACCAGCACCCGGCGGCGGCGGCGGCCGTACACGGTGCTCGGCCCGTAGTGAGGTGGCTCGGTCGATCGGGGACGGCGGACTGCGCTTCGTGCGGGTGTGCCGTGGCTCACGCCCTCCAGTCAAGGCAGCGTGCTGTTGCCAGCACGTATGCGATTTTCGATATGCCGGCGATATGTTCCGGCTCGTAGCATCGGGGCGTGCGCGTGTTGATCGTTGAGGACGAGCCGCTTTTGGCGGACGCGATCCGCGACGGCCTACGCCTGGAGGCGATCGCGGCGGATATCGCGGGTGATGGCGATACCGCTGTCGAACTGCTGAGCGTCAACGCCTACGACATCGCCGTCCTCGACCGCGACATCCCCGGCCCGTCCGGTGACGAGATCGCCAGACGGATCGTCGCCTCGGACAGCGGCATGGGGATCCTCATGCTCACCGCTGCCGACCGGCTCGACGACAAGGCCACCGGGTTCGGACTCGGCGCCGACGACTACCTCACCAAGCCCTTCGAGCTCCAAGAGCTCGTGCTACGTCTCAGAGCGCTCGACCGCAGGCGCGCCCACACCAGGCCCCCTGTGCAAGAGATTGCCGGTCTGCGTCTGGATCCGTTCCGGCGCGAGGTCCACCGCGACGGCCGCTACGTCGCGCTGACCCGCAAGCAGTTCGCGGTGCTCGAAGTGCTCGTCGCTGCCGAAGGCGGTGTCGTCAGCGCCGAGGAGCTGTTGGAACGGGCGTGGGATGAGAACGCTGACCCGTTCACCAACGCCGTGCGCATCACAGTCTCGGCACTGCGCAAGCGCCTCGGCGAACCCTGGATCATCGCCACCGTGGCCGGCGTCGGGTACCGCATCGACACCCAACCAGACACCGGGCCCGATGGAGGGAATCGTGGATAGAGCGTCCGGCCTCAGGATGCGCCGTCTCTCGCTCGCCAGGCTCACGCCACGTCGGATGCTCCGCCTGCCCTCGCGGACCGTGCGTCTGCGCCTGACCCTGCTCTACAGCGGGCTGTTCCTCGTCTCGGGAGTCGCGCTGCTCGTGACTACCTACCTACTCTTCCGCAGCAACACTGGGGTCGACCTGATCGTCCCGGCCGGGCCTCCGCATCGGTCGACCAGCCTGGGCGCCCACAACGGTGCTTTGCCGAACGCGGACGCCGTCCGCCAAGTGCGCCAAATGTACGCCGCGGCTGTCGCACGGCACACCCACCGTCTCCACTACGGGCTCATCCAGTCCGGGATCGCGCTGGCGATCATGACCGCGGTCTCGATCGCGCTCGGCTGGCTGGTCGCGGGCCGGGTCCTGCGCCCGCTGCGCACGATGACGGCGACGACGCAGCAGATATCAGAGCGCAACCTGAACGAGCGCCTCGCGCTCTCGGGGCCCCGCGACGAGTTGAAGGATCTCGCCGACACCGTCGACGGCCTCCTCGCCCGGCTCGAGGCACACGTCGCCGAACAGCAGCGGTTCGCCGCCAACGCCTCTCACGAGCTGCGCACCCCGCTGGCGCTCACGCAGACGCTGCTCGACGTGGCCCGTAAGGATCCGAACCGCGTCAACGACGAACTTGTCGACCGCCTCCTCGGCGTCAACGCCCGAGCGATCGACCTCACCGAAGCGCTGCTGCTGCTCAGCCGCGCCGACCAACAGTCCTTCACCCCAGAACACGTCGACCTGTCCCTCGTCGCGGAAGAAGCGATCGAAACGCTCCTCCCGCTCGCAGAGAAACGCGGCGTGACCATCGAGACCTCCGGCAACGTGACCGCGACCAGCGGCTCAGACGCGCTCCTGCGGCAGATGACGACGAACCTCGTGCACAACGCGATCGTCCACAACCTGCCCGCGCAAGGCACAGTGTGGGTCACGACCGGCGTTGACCCCGAGGGCACGGTGCTCACTGTCGAGAACACCGGCGAGGAGCTCACCCCGCAGCTAGTTGACACGTTGGCGGAGCCGTTTCAGCGCGGCAGCGCACGCATACGCGCCGACCACGCAGGTGTCGGACTCGGCCTCGCGATCGTTAACAGCATCGCGCAGGCCCACCACGGAGCGCTAACCCTCACCCCCCGGGTCGCCGGCGGGCTGTGCGTCACAGTCCGCCTTCCCGCCGCGCCGCCCCTGGCCGATGATGCTCAGAGGAACTGCCGCACGATCGCGACAGGAACCGTGGGACAGTCCCTCCCCGCCGGCAATCCTCAGCGGTAACCGTTCAACGCGCGCGACCGCCGGGGCCACGGCCGCCCTTCCGATGTCGGGGGTCTGACGCCCTCGGAGCTGAATCGAGCCGAGGCTCGCACGCGCGTGATGATCGCGCCGCGGCGCTGACCCGCTTACCCGAGTGCGTTGTGCAGGTCGGTTACCCCGGTTCGGGTGCGTCGGCGGTAGGTGACGGATGCGTTGAACCACCGCTCCCACTGCTCTCGGGTCTCCCACACCTCGGTCACCGTCACCCCGTCGGTCGTGATCTCGGCGGCGTGGGAGATGAACCTAGCGTGTCAGAGCGTCCCGCTGCCAGGCGTGACCACTGTGCGATCGGGCGCCCGTTGGTGCGGTAGGGATTGGGTTCCGCCGTATTGCGTCCCCACCGCTGCGGCCAGCCGGCCGGCGAGTCCTCCCAGCTCTCTTGTCGCCCGTAGACGGTCAGGTCCAACAGCGTGTAGCCGTTGCCCATCGGCTCGACGCCGCGCCCGGTTGTCCAGTAGGACTCGAAGACACGGTCGCCCTGCCGCAGGTAGCACACGAGGTAGAACCGATTCACCTGACGCCCCGCGAGCAATGCCTCGGCGGAGTCCTGCACCGAGTACCACGGCACGTTCCAGCCCATGAAGTCGCGGTAGCACGCGCTCTCCTCGTACGGGCCCTGGCAGAACGTGGCGTAGGTGACGCCACGGGAATGCAGGTAGGACAGCTCGCGCACCTGCCCGTTGTAGAGCGTGCAGCCTTCGCACTGCTCCGCGGCGGGCTTGCCGTCATACCACATGTGGTAGTAGGCGATCAGCTGCCCGCGCCCTTCGAACGCTTCGAGCAGGGTGAGCCGGCCGTGCGGACCGATCAGCGGCAGCGTCGAGTCGACCTCGACCATCGGCAGCCGGCGGCGCGCCGCGGCGATCACGTCGCCCGCGCGAGTGTGCGCCTTTTCCTGCACCCGAAGCGCGTCGAGCTCGGCTTCAAACGTCGCCCGCTCGACGACCGCCGGGGCGGCCACCGCTTCGGTTGCGTCCGCTCCAGCCGACTCGAGGTTGTTCGGCTTCTCGTTCATGGCTACCTCGGTTCGCGTGGTCGTTGGTTGATGGTTGGTGCGAGTTCAGTTGGTGGCAGCAAGGGCGCGACCGGGCTCCCTGCTCTCCGGCTGGTCCACGATCTGTGCAGGCCGATTCCGGCGCATGATCGCGAAGATCGCCGGCAGTGCGATCAGCGCGATCACTCCGAGCACCCAGAACGTTTGGTGAAAGCCACCGGTGAACGCCGTGGGCACAGCGTCGCCGGCGCGAAGCAGGGTGTGGGTGCCGCTGGCCGCCACGCTTGACGCGATCGCGGTCCCGATCGCGCCCCCAATCTGCGTGGAGGTGTTCAGCAGCCCGGAGGCGAGTCCCGACTGGTGCTCGGTCACGCCCGTCAGCGCGGCGACGGAGATGGGGATGAACGAGAACGCCGTCCCAGCGCCGGCGACGACGAACGGACCGGCGAGGTTGGCCAGGAAGTGCCCGTGCACGGGAACCTGGGTCGCCCAGATGATCCCCGTGCCGATCAGTGTCATCCCGATCGCCATCACGATCCTCGGTCCGATCCGGGTGACGAGCAGTTGCGAGATCCCGGCAAGTGCCATCGAGGTCACCGAGGCCACCGCCCACGCGGCGCCGGTCTGCAGCGCGCTGTAGTGCAGCACCTGCTGCATGTAAAGCGTGCCTGCGAACACGAACGCGAAGAAGCTTCCGCCGAGCAGCAGCCCGGCCACGTTCGCGCCGGCGAGCGTGCGCACCCGGAAGATCGACAGCGGTAGCAGCGGGTCCTTGACCCGGCTTTCGACCACCACGAACGTGATCAGAACGGCAACCGCCGCCGCCAAGAGCACGATCGTTCGCGTGGCACCCCAGCCGTACTGCGGTGCCTGCGAGATCGCGTCCACCAGCAGCACGAGCCCGCCGGTCCCCGCGATCGCGCCGAGCACGTCGAACCGCCGACCCGTGGTGGCGAGCCGACTGTCGGGGATGATCCGTGGCGCGAGTGCCAGTGCCAGAACCCCGATCGGCACGTTCAGATAGAAGATGGATTGCCAACCGGCGTACTTGGTGAGAATCCCACCGGCGATCAGTCCTGTCGTGCCGGCCGTGGCTCCCAGGCCGCCCCAGATCCCGAGTGCCTTGTTGCGCTCGGCGCCTTCCTGGAACATGTTCATCACGATCGACAGAGCGGCGGGCAGCATGATCGCGCCGCCCAGTCCCTGCACTGCCCGGCTCGCGATCAGCAGAGCATCGGAGGTCGCGAGCGCGCACGCCAGCGAAGCGGCCGTGAACAGGCCGAGGCCGAGCATCAGGATCCGGCGACGACCGAGAAGATCCGCCGCCCGACCACCGAACAGCAGGAACCCGCCGAACGTGAGTGCGTACGCGGTAACCACCCACTGCAGACCAGTCGAGCTCAGGTGCAGATCGCGGCCGATCGTCGGCAGCGAAACGTTGACGATCGTGAAATCCACGACCGTCATGAAGTACGACACCGCCAACAGCGCGAACGCCCGCCAGCGATTGATATTTCCCTGTGTGGATGTCATGTGCTTCTCCAGTGGCCTCGTTTGCAGTCCCGATCGTTGAGACACCGCCGTGCTCATGAACGGAACGGTCACCGCCGGCGCCGGGCGACCGTTCCGTTTCGCCGCCGGCTGGTGTCCTTAGAAGTGATGCGATCAAGAAGCGACTGCCAGACGGACGTGCGCGCGTGACTGCGGACCTCCTCAGCGACGCCCGCGCGGGCGACGAGAACGCCTTCCGTAAGCTGGTCGACCCGTACAAGCGAGAACTGCAGCTGCACTGCTACCGGATGCTCGGCTCGGTCCAGGATGCCGAGGACGTGTTGCAGGAGACGCTGTTAGCAGCGTGGCGGGGCCTTGATCGCTTCGAGGGCCGGGCGTCGCTACGCGCCTGGCTGTACCGGATCGCGACCAATCGCTGTCTGAACGCGCTTCGCGACCGCAATCGCCGCCCACAGGAGGTGTCTTCGATGGTCGAGCCGCCCGAGCCCACCCGCATGGCAGAGCCGACGTGGCTCGAGCCCTACCCCGACGCACTGCTCGAGGGAGTCGCCGACACCGCCGCGGGGCCCGAGGCACGGTACGAAACCAGAGAATCCGTCGGGCTCGCGTTCGTGACGGCGCTACAGCACCTGCCGCCGCGCCAGCGAGCCGCGCTCGTGCTCCGTGACGCGCTCGGCTTTGACACAACCGAGGCCGCCGCGATTCTCGGCAGGGGCGAGGGCTCGGTCAAAGGGGCGCTCCAGCGAGCGCGCGCGACGCTCGACGAACGCCTGCCTGCAATCGGTCTCGAACATGCACCGCTCCCGGACTCCGCGCACGAGCGGGAGCTCGTGGGCCATTTCGCCACCGCGGTCGAGCGCGGCGACACGCAAGGCATCGTGTCCCTGCTGACCGACGACGCATGGCTCACAATGCCGCCCGAACCGTACGAGTACCAAGGCGGGCAGGCGATCGCCAGGTTCCTCGATGACCGCGCCGCCCGGCGCGGCGCTCCCTACCTGCTGGTCCCGACCCGCGCCAACGCCCAGCCGGCCTTCGGCTGCTACCTCCCCGATCCCCACGCGCCGATCGCGCGCGCCTACGGAATCATGGTCCTCACCCTCACCGAGAGCCGGGTCTCGGCAATCACATGGTTCGGCGAACGCAGCCTCTTCGCCCACTTCGGGCTCCCGCGGACGCTCGCCCGATAAGCGCAGGCCTCCCCGCCTGCAATTGCGCCGGCGTCCCACAGAGCCGGGCGCCGTCGCGGTCGCGCTGATGAAGCGAGCGTCAGCCCTGGAAGACTCTGGGTGTGGGTTCATCGCAGACGCTGAGCGAAGCCGAGCGTCGGATCGTCGCCGCCTGGGCGGCGGACTGCGCGGAACGAGTGCTGGTGCTGTTCGAGGGCGAAGCTCCACATGACAGCCGTCCTCGCGATTCCATCGAGCGGACGCGCGCCTTTGCCCGTGGCGAGCTTGGCGTCGCCGAAGAGATTCGCCGCCGCTTCGTCGGGGCTGGCGCTGCACGTGAGGTGAACGCTCCGGCTGCGACCGCTGCCGCACGAGCAGCCGGACAGGCCGCTGCCGTGCCGCACATGGGCGCGCACGCACTAGGTGCAGCCGCATACGCTGCCAAGGCGGCCGGGCTTGCTGCGCCCGACCCCCAAGCGGCTGTCGGCGAGGAGATCGAGTGGCAGCTCCGCAATCTGTCGGCGCCGGCCAGAGCGGCTCTCCGGCAGCTGCCACCAGTCGGCGAGGACCGCTCCGGTCCGCTTGGGCCTGGAGTTCTGTCCTCAGGTCTGCTCGGCGCGATCATCCGTGAGCTCCAGGCCGGCGTGGACGCCGTCGAGCGCTGACCTTGTCGCCGAAGCACTGGTCTGCACATCGGTGTGGGCTGAGGGGCCACGGCGTAGTCGCGTCGTCGAGCGCTGGTTCAGGCGCGCTCTCCAACCCCGGCTTGATCGCGACGTCGATGCCAGAATCGAGAACGTCGGTCGGGTGTTTCAGGGCAGCGCGCCCGGTGGCGCCGGCGGCGTTGAGAACCGCGCCGGGTACAGGAACTGCCCGATCCCATCGAGCGGCTGGCCGGGGTCGCGGGGAGCGAACCGGCGGAGCTCGTTGTTGACGCTGTACCGCGGGCCGATCAGTACGTTGTCATCCCGGATAAGGGTGTAGAAGCGGTCGAGGGGGCGCGGGGGCGGCCCGCCGGTGCGGATCCCGCGGAAGTCGTATACGCCGCCGTGACACGGGCAAACAAACGCCGACGCAGCGGGGACGAACCGCACCGGGCAGCCGACGTGGACACATCGCGAGGAGATCGCGACGATGTGGTCGTACTGGTCCTTGGCCGGCCCGTCGATCGAGTCGACGTGCTGCCGGACGTACGCGAGCGAGTACCCCGCCTCGCCCACTCCCGCCTCGATCGTGATCGTGACCGGCTGGTACGTGTACCTGCGGAACTTCGATAGCGGGCCGATGTTCTGCCACGTGTCGGGCTGGCGGTCGAACACCGGCCCGATCGCGAACCCGAGCACCGGCAGCGTCATCGCCGCGGCCGCAACCGCGCCCGCGGCGTGCACCGTGCGGGTCATCATGCGCCTGCGCGTGACCGTTTCGCCGTCGAAGGCTCCCGGCATCTCGCGAGCTTCCGTGTAATTCGAGTCGGGATCTGGTCGGTGCGGCTCAGCCATGTCCGATGGTGCATAATACTATGCTGACTAGTAGATCTCTTTCCGGTCCGCTCCCCGGCCCCACCCGTTGCGCGGTCCTGATCGCTTGAGAAGCCCGGGCGATCGACTCTCTGCGACGCACGTTCGAGGCGCAGATTCGGCTTCAGGCCGACCGGCGCGAAATGAACGATCCAGGCGATCTGCCCTGGTGCGTCGGGCGACGCACATGCGGTCGTCGGAACCCCGCGTCGTCCGGCCTCGGAGGTCGGCCGGACGGCGACCGATCCCGCCTGAGCTAGGAGTTCAGCCCTTCCGCGCCAGGCGTTCGAGAGCCCGTCGCCGGGCCGGATCAAGGCTCGCCATCTGCCTGGCGAAATGGCTGAGCGCGACGTCTCCGTACTGAGAGACGAGATCGTCGACCTCGGCGGCCGCGCGAAGCGCCATGTACTCCTGACGGTCGTAAGTCGGCGCGTAGTGGTCGGTCTTGCCGTCGCGTCTCCGGGCCAGCAGCCCCTTCTTGTGAAGCCGGGCCATCACCGTCATGAAGGTCGTGTACGCGCGGTCAGTACGCGTCTGCTTGTTGATCGCGATGCATCACGTCGCGCACCGTCGATTCGCCGTTCTCCCAGAGCTGCTCCATCACCTCAGACTCGAGTTCGTGGAGCGCCGGCGGAGCATCGGCTCGCCGTCCTTTCCCAGATCGCGACGCCATCTACGACGGAACATAGCAGCAGCTCCGGGCGGATCGCGGCGGGCTTCGCCGTGGCCTAGCGGGCAACGTACTACACATAAAGTACTATGCTGCGTCGTACGTATGCGCGCGCCGACGAGAACTTCTCTCCGGAGCTTCACGAGCTCGAGGAAGAGGTGATGGAGGAGATCTGGCGCTTCTACAAGCCGGTCCACACGCGCGCCGACTACGCCAAGCTGCGGGCCGGCGCCGAGATCGATTCGATCGTCGACAAAGCTCCAAGAGCCTCGGTACGACCCGGCCACGGAGTTCAGATTTTGATACGGCCGCGTGAACGCGACCAGGCTACGATTTCACCTAGGAGATGGCTCTCCAGCTGGACACCCGGCGCAGCACGGTCGCAGCCGCCCGCGTCTCGCGCGCGTCGCTGGCGCTCGGCGCCCTCGGGCTTGCCGCCTCGGCGCTCGTGGTTGCCCGCGCGGCGGCGACGTGGCGGGTGACGCCGGCCAGCGCGTCCCATCACATCACCGTGTTCGGTGCGCGGCTCAGCTACCCGAGCGCTAACTTAGCGGCCGTCGTAATCCTGGTCCTGGCGGCGATCGGCCTGATCGTGCTGTTGTCGGCGATGGTGGCCTCGATCAAGCAGGCCGCCGCGGCGCGTCGCTTCGAGCGTGCCCTGGCCAGCCGCGTGCTGGCGACACATGGCCAGGCGCTCGTATTCGACGATGGCCGTGCGCAGGCGTTCTGCGCCGGTCTGCTGCGGCCGCGCGTCTACGTGTCTACGGCGGCGGTCGCGTTGCTCGATCCGGAGGCGCTTGCCGCCGTGCTCGAACACGAGCAGCACCATGCGCAGCGACGCGACCCGCTGCGACTCGCGGCAGGCCGCGTGATGTCGCGGTCGCTGTTCTTCGTCCCCGGTCTCGGTGCGCTCGTCCATCGCGCAGCGTCGCTGTCAGAGCTGAGCGCCGACGAGACCGCCTGCGGCGCGGCACCGGCGAACCGGGGCGCGCTTGCGCGGGCGATGCTCGCGTTCGATGGGCTGACGGATGAGACCCTGGCGGCTGGGATCGACTCGGCACGGGTCGACCACTTGCTGGGCGACGGACCTGAATGGCGGTTTCCACTCGCGCTGATGGCACTCGGGCTGGCGTCGATCGTGGTGCTCGGTGCCGTCGCGCTGCTCGCCGGGCGCGTTGCCACCGGCTCGGCCACGCTGGGCTTGCCGTTGCTCTCGCGACAGCCCTGCGTCGTGGTCCTGTCGGTGATCCCCGCCGCGCTCGCCCTAGGCGGCGCTCGCTACGGCCGGCGAATGCTGAGGACTCACACAGACCGCTAAGCGTGCAGCGGCCTTTGTCTCGATCAAGTCGACGTAGCTCGGCTGCGTTTGAGAGGCTGCCAAAACGCTTTCATCGCGGCCGACACCCCGTTACCACGCCCTCCCAGCCGCATCAAGAGACTCGATTTCCAGGGACTCCATCAGTGGAGCCAGCCGGGAGCGAACCGGCGACCTCCTGCTCGCAAAGTGCTGGCGACGACCTGCTAGCTCAGCGCAAGACTGCGGCCCGCGGGGGCAACGTTCGGTCACGAAATGCCGGAGTCGATCGCTGCATCGGCCCCGCATGCGTTAGCGTCAGTGGCCCCGCCAACGAACATCGGCACCATCTCGACCGGATCCCCGTCCGGGACGCGCGGTGCGCCGATCATGTGGTCGATGATCATGTTCTGGAAACGGTGCAGCGGTTCCTCGAACCGATAGCACAGGGGACCGCCCGCAAACGGGGTGGATTCCAAGCCCTGCTGCACGCGTTCAACGATGCCAATGTCCTCACGGTTGACGCCGTCCCAGAATGACGCCAACTGATCCACGCCCTGTTCGACCTCGACACCTACGCCGGCATCCGGATGCGTCAGCAAATAGGTCGTCTCGAAGGTCAGACGCGGGTTGATCGGCTTGGCGTGGATGATGAACAGGTGGTTGGGCAGGATGTTGATCGCAACGTTGGGGAACACCCAGGCAAAGCGGGCGCTGACTGCGTCGTCCTCGCTCAGTCCGCCGATCGGGGCGAGGCCGTTGCCCCATCCGCCAGCGTCGGTGTCGGAGGCGATCGGCGTGGTGCAGAAACCCGAGTACATGCCCCGGCCCTGCCAACGATAGTGAGCCTCGATTGGTGAGACCTTGACCAATCCCGGGTGGATCCAGGGCAGGTGGTAGTACTCCATGAAGTTCTCGGCAATCAGCTTGTAGTTGGCGTTGATCTCGTACTCGCCGACGCGAGCGATCGACCATTCCGACAGCCGGTAGCCGGCGCTGCGGTCGGGCAGGTCGCCGAGATGCTCTGATAGCGGCGTCGGGTCGGCCGAGAGGTTGACGAATACCAGCGGCCCCCACGCCTCGACGGCGACGGACAGCAGGCCGTAATCGGCACGGTCAAACACCCGGTCGCCCATTTGGAAGATGGCGCGCTGATCGTCAGGAATCTCGGACCCGGTGAACATTGGCGTGCCGATGCACGTCCCCTCGTGGTCATAGGCCCAGCTGTGATAGGGGCAGCGGATGAACCGATTGACCTTTGTCTCGTCTGACTGCAGCAGGCGCGTGCCACGATGGCGACATACGTTGTAGAAGGCACGCAGCTCGCCCGCCCGCGTGCGGATTACGAAGATCGACCGGCCGCCAACGTCGGCGACCAGCGCGTCTCCCGGCTCACGCAACCGCGCTCCGGCGCCGACGGCAACCCAGCCGCGGCCGAACACGCGCGTCTGTTCCAGCGCGAAGAACTCTTCCGACGTGTAGGCGTCCGGAACGAGCGTTCGGGCAACGGTGAGATGCCGACGAGTGGCGGCGTACGTCGCCTCCTCTGCGAACCGCTCGCGCATGGCCGGACTCGAAGTCGACCCGGTTCGTTGGTCCTGTGACTCGATCAGAACGTTCCTGCGCTCACAGAGTCAATAATGGTGGGGGGTATCCATACAGTGAGCAAAGCTAATTGCTCGATGCTGCCGCATCAACAGACTCGATTTCCAGGGACTCCATCAGTGGAGCCAGCCGGGATCGAACCGGCGACCTCCTGCTTGCAAAGCAGGCGCTCTCCCAACTGAGCTATGGCCCCTTCCGTGACCGAGTTTAACGGCGGGCAGCCCGAAGCGCGAACTGCGCCAGCGCCTACGGCCCGACGGCCAACTCGATTCCGTGACCGTCTAGATCCGGGACGCCGCCGCCGGCAATACGCACGACGTCGTGGCGCCCGGCGCGACGCAGCAGTGAGGCTGCGAATGCAGCCCGGATCCCGGCGGCGCACGCGACGGCGGTCGGAAGACCGTGATCGGGCAATGCGACCGAGCGGCCGTCTCGGAGACGGTGGAGCGGAACGTGATGCGAGCCGGCCACGTGACCGGTGACCCATTCCGGCTCCTCCCGGACATCGACCAGGTCGACGGCACGCGCGCGCAACGAGGCGGCCAGCTGCTCGAGATCCCACGAGCCCGCCCTGGCTACCGGCAGGTCCTCGCGCAGCCAGGTATCGGGATCGGCCGGCACCCAGCCGAGGGTCTCCCATAGGCCGACCGCGTGCAGCCGATTGGCCATCGCCCCGGCCATTTCCGGGCCGTCAGCGACGATCACGATCTGCTCGGTCGGCGCCAGCGCCCATCCGGCCCGCGTGCCGACGCCGGCGGCGATCACCGGCAGGTTGACCGCGCCAGCGAGGTGGCCGGCGTCGAACGCATCCGGATTGCGCGCGTCGAGCACCGTTGCGGCGCCTCGAAGCGCGCCGCGGAGCCGGGAATCGGGCAGCTCCCGGATCGCCGCTGGCCCGCCATCGTGGCCTTCTCGGTTGAGCCCGACGATCCGCTCGATGTTTGGCGGGCGCGGCGGCAGCTTCCGAGTCAGACTCGCGACGAATTCCGACTCGCCCATCCGGAGCAGCGGGTTGTGCGCTCGCTCGTAGCCAATCGTCGAGCTCGTCTTGCCACTCAGGCCGGCGCCCCCGCACAGCGAGCCGCCGACGTGGGCCGGCCACACTTCGACGTAGTCGCCCAATCCCAGGAGACGCTGCATGCTCGCGTGCATCGTCTTCGCGCCGTCTTCGGCCGCGTCGACAAGGTCCGGCCGCGCGAGATCCCCGACGAGCAGCGAGTCTCCGGTCAGGACCATCCACGGATCACGGCCCCGCTCACCGTCGATGACGGTCAATACGAGATGCTCGGGTCGGTGACCGGGAATCGACAGAGCCCGAACCCGGACGGTTCCGACCGCGATCTCATCGCCGGCATGGAGGTCGTCGTCGCGCACATCACCGGGCCGCGCGGCGCGGTGCGCCGTCGCACCCGTCGCCCGGACAAGCCGGTCTCGCCCCGACAGATGGTCGGCATGGTCGTGCGTGTCGACCACATGGGTGATCCGAAAGCGCTCGGTCTTGGCCAGCTCGAGATACGGCTCGATATCCCAGCGTGGATCGACGACGACCGCTTCCCCGCCGCACGCGACGAAGTAAGACGCACATCCCAGGTCCGTATAGAGCACCTGCCGGAAGAACAGTTTCGGCTCCTTGCCGTAAACCCAACTGATTTAGTGCTGTTTCGTTATACCCAACATTTCGACCCCCTGTCAATGGAGCGAAAAGGGATCGGAGTTGAGGGTGAACCGCCGACGCCCGTCGAGCGCGCCGGACGGAAATCAGCCGTCGAAGTCGAAGTCGCGCGGCGGCTTTTGCTCGAACCACAAGCGGTCGTGGTCGGGCGTGTCCTGCAGGAATTCGGGCGTCTCCTCGAGCACGTCGTCGCTCTCCGGCTCGGCGCCGAGCGCCTCCTCGACATCGTATTCGACCGTCTCCTCGTCGCCGTGGTTGTAGAGCCCCTGACGTTCGGCAGGGTCGGCAGGTTCGGCGGGAGCCGGCGGCGGGGCCGGCCGGTCGTCCGCCGGTGGCGGAGCAGCGGCAGGTGGCGGCGTCGCGGCCACCGGTGGCGTGGCGGGAGCCGGAGGCGGCGGTTCTTCGTATCCGGCGCCGGGGTGCGTCCGATCGGCATCGATCCCCGATTGGTCGGCGTCGGACTCGAGTGGGTCGTGCCAGCTCGAGCTCCTCGTACGTCTGATCCTCGTGTCCGGCCAGCCCTGCATCGTCCGCGTATTCGCCCTCGGCATGCTCGCCCTCGGAGGCAAACTCGAGGTGCGGCTCCTCGTCCGAGGGCTGCGGCGCACGGCGCACCGGACCGAGCGCTTCTTGCTCGGCCCGCTCCACCTCGGTCGGGTCAGCTCCTCGCCGGCGCTTCAGGTCGAGGTGCTCGCGGATGGCGTCGTCCAACAGGCCCATCTGGCTTAAGCCTACTCGCCTCCGACCACGTTGGCGGTCTCTGCCGCCGAGCTTGCAGTTCGGTTCTTGCCGGACCGCTTAGCGGTGTAAAGCGCAGTATCGGCATCTGAGATCAGCGCATCCTTGTTCCCATCGACCGATGCCGCGACGCCGAGGCTCGCCGTCACGCGGAGCACTCCCTGACGATCGAGCCGGGGGACCCGGAGTGTCTCGATCGCCGTGCGGACGCGCTCAGCAATCGCGTGCGCGCCGACGAGATCGGTGTGCGGGAGGATCAGCGCCATCTCCTCGCCGCCGTAGCGCGCCGGCGAGTCCGCGTCGCGCGAGCTCTCGCGAAGGACGCGCGCAACGTGCTTCAACACGACGTCGCCCTGCTGGTGCCCGAACGTGTCGTTGATCGACTTGAAGTCGTCGATGTCCAGCATGATCAGTCCGACCGGGTACTCGTACCGGCGCACCTGCTCGATCTCGGCGCTGAGCAGCTCCTGGAAGGCGCCGTGGTTGGCGAGACCCGTCAGCTCGTCGGTCACCGCCTGCCGCTGCACCTGATGGTGGAGCTCGACGTTCTCCAGCGCAAGCGTCGTTTGTGCCGCTAGCGAGCGGAGCATGTCGCGGTCGTCGTCGGTGAACGGCCTCCCCCGCCTCGCAACCGTGATCTGCCCGTGCGCGCGATCGGTCGGTGCGATCGCCCCGAGCGCCACCGACGCTACGAAGACGTCGTCCGCCTCCGACTCTCCGAGATCGAACGATGCCAGCGCGCGCCGCTCAGCGTCCTGGACCTGGGTCTCGATGCCGTCGAGCGAGCCGTACGAGCCGTTCTCGACGAGCGGCTCCTCAGGGCTGGCACGAACAGTGAGCCGACCACTGCTCGCCTCGGACGCATCAACGGCGGTGCTGAGCGCAAGCTCCAGCAGCGCCGGTCGATCGAGGTTCGACGCGAACGTCTGACCCACGCGACGGAGTGACTCGCGGAGCTTGGCTCGCTCTTGGCTCAGCTCCTCGAGCTTGCTCTCGAGCTGCGCCGACATGCTGTTGAACTCTTCGCCAAGGGCGGCGAACTCGTCGTGGCCCTCAGTCGGTATCGGTGACGAGAAGTCACCGCTCCCCAGCCGTCGCGCCGCGCTCAGGAAGCGGCCGAGCTGTCCCTGCAGCGCCCTCGATGCGAGCACCGAGAACGCGAACGCGAGCAGCAGGAAACCGGCGATGAACACGGCCGCTACGAGGCGGCTCGAGCCGACCGAGCTGGCCGTCGACGAGACGTCCGACAGGACTGTGACGAGCACCGGCGCAGCGCCCGGCCCCGGGAAGGTCTGAGTGACCGAGCGGTAGGTGACGCCGGCGACTGTGACGTTGGCCTTGTTCGGGTACGAACTCGGGCCACCGCCCGGCAGCGTCGAAGCGAGCGTCCCGCCGCCCTGTCGAACCACGAGCTGCACGCCGCTAGCCGACAGCTCGCGGACGAGCTCGTCGGCCGTGAACTCGGAGGCGACTACGAACACCGGAGCGCCGCCGCTCCGACCCACAACCGTTGCCGAGCCCGTGGCGATAGCGCCGGCGCCGCCCAACGATACGAGCGTGCGTGAACCCTGGCGCACAGTTACACGCGCGAGGCCGGCGCGCGACGCGAGCGCGGCCACCTCGCTGCGTAGCCTGGCGCCGCGTAGGCTTGCGGCCGCCTTCGCCACTTGAAGGGCGTCGACCCTCGCATTCGCCGTCTCGGTGTTGTAGATGCTCGCGGCGGCGGTTGCCAAGCCGCTCGCGCGTGCGTCCGTCTTGCCCGTCGCGCTATCGCCGATCAGCCGGAAGACCAAGAACCCGACGGCGATCATCGGCACGACGACGATCAGGACGAAAAACCCGGTGAGGCGCGTGCGAAAGCTCATGAAGATCCGTCCCGCAGTGAGCGTATCGGCATCCCTGGCGGTTCCAACAAGCCTGGATCGGTTCCTGCCTCGCCCCGCTCAGCGGCGAGTCGAGGCTAAACTTTCTCATTCCGCGCGGCGATTTCGCCGCCGCACGGGGCTATAGCTCAGTTGGGAGAGCGCCTGGATCGCACCCAGGAGGTCGCCGGTTCGAGCCCGGCTAGCTCCACTCCTCAGATCCTCCATGAACACGGGAGTTGCCGTCCCGGTTGTCGCCGCCGCAGATCTCGTTGCTCCCGGCCGCGGGTACCAAACGGGTACATGCTGATCTGGGAGTAGCGTCGCACCCGCCGGGTCCGCTTGCGCAGCGCCCGGCTCAGGTACAGCGGCCCGGGCAGCGTTCCGCTCGGCACCAGCGCCTCGAAGATCACCACCAGCAGCATCCCGACCAGCAGCGCGATCGCCACCCCGAGGATCACGAACCACAGAGCCGGCAGGAATGGCCATTTGCCGTTGTGCTTGGCGATCGAGCCCCCGATTGCCGTGATGATCGGTGACGCGCATGCCAGCGCGACGATCCCGCCGATCAACGCCCGCTGCGGCGAGAGGCGCAGGCCAAGCAGGCGGCGCACACCAAACGCATACAACGGCACGATCAGCACAACGCCCAGGACGACGAACAAGATTGTGAGGCCGGTCACCCCGCCCGGACCGATCGTGTCGCCCCAGTGTCAACGGCGCGCGCTTGTGCGCTCGAATCTCCGTCCTGGTCAGGCAGTCGCGCGGCGATGGGGTCCCATGACTGGTACCGCGCGACGTCGGGGTGTAAGCGGTACGCGACGAACGCCTGCAGGTCGTCGGCCAGCAACGGCCGCAGCCGAACGCGCTCAGTAGCGGCGATCTCCATCACACGGCGGCATCGGGCGGGAAGCGATCCACAGCACACGGGCGGCACGTGGCGGCAGCCAGGAGTTCCAGCGACCGAGGAGCGCCACGATTGACGCCGCCAACACTCCCCCCGCGATTGCGTCAAAGCCATTGTGAGCCTCAGCGAACCTCGTCCACTTAGGAGGTTGTCGGGCCGGCCTCGATGATCGGAGATGCCTTGAACCCCTTGACGATCGGATAGATCCCGAGCGACAGCTCCCAGAAGAACTCCGGGATTGTCGCGATCGCCTGCACCGTGCCGCCTCTGGGGATCACGTCGAGCACCACCCCGAGCCCCGTAATGCAGATGAGCGGGCCTGCGATGAGCCCCACTATCGCCAGGCCTCGCGGCATGAGGCCGGACCGGTACATCATGTAGCCAAGGATCAGCCCGTTCCCGACGCCGACAACGAAGCCCGGGCCGAGCACGAACGACCAGTTGCGAACCGCAACGAGCGATTTCGCGTCGTTGAGCAGCGGGCCGGCGCCCACGCCGGCGGTCTTCTGGTGCAACGTGACGACCGCAAGGTAGCTGACGATGCCGATCGCGATGAAGGTGCATTCAACGAGACGCGCGGTCACGTATCCAAGGGAGAGGACTTCGTATCGCCGCCTGAAGATCGGATACACGACGAGTGCCGTGCCGAGGTTCGCGATGATGAGAAGCACCTCGCAGACCGCGCCGAGGCGCACGCGCGTGTCGCCTCCAGCGCCGGCCATGAACTTCGCGGGGTGCAGCACAGGGTTGTAGAGGAGCACCCCTGCGATGGAGAAGACGAATGTGGCGAGGTACAGCACGCCGAAAATCAGCGCGGTCCTCCGAGTGGAACTCATCCGAACTCCTTTCTTCGGGAAGCCCGATCACAGCGCCGGTGCCTCAGCGATCGCACCGCGCACTCAGTCTTCAGCGGGGCATTCGGACGAGCACGGGTCCGGAGAGCTGGTGAGCGGACTGATCTGCACCCGGCGCAGCCGCGCGTCACCCCCACGCCCACGGATGCCCAAGCAAGCAGCGCGCATGCCAGCAAGGCCAACCAGCGTCTCATCCAGACTTCCCCTCGTCCTCCGGAGGCCTCGCCCCATTGCGGCCTGCGGTCCGGCCGAGTCTTTCAGCCGCACACCGCCAAAGTCAAGCTCGCTTCCGCACCGGAGTCGGTCAAGGTTGTAACCCGAAGAAACGCCGCCCAATCCATCGGCCACCCCTCACCGATGAACTACCGGCCAGAGCTTCGGACCCGGCTCACCAGGCATCGGCACTCCGGGCATACCGCGCGTCGTACGGGGGCTGAGACCGGCACTCGAGGCGCGAGGCATATCCGCAAACCGTAGAGCGAGCCCTGCCCGGCGCGGCGAGCGGGCCACCGAGTCATGCGCCGTTCGACCGATCGCCGGGCGTGCGCGTGGCGATCCCGGGACGAGCGTCGCGCCGGCTGACGAGCGGCGACTCCTCGCGGGCGAACTCAGGAGCCAGGGACACACAGATCGCCGGCACGATCGCGCGAGCGCCCTTCCAGAAAGCCTCTTACCCGCGGCTGCCGCGACCCACCACCCACGCTTCACGCCTACGTCCCTGCCGTTGAAGGAAGCTTCGTCGCCCCGTCTCTCGAACGGAGGAGGACGCCGCGGGCGGGCCGCAATGGGGGCCAGCTCGTGTGCAATCGACCCGTGCGGTTCCGGGCGCTGACCAACCGTTCGAAGGAACTCGGCGGGCGGGCGGATGGGCAGCTCATCGCGCAGGCCAAGGGTTGATGGCCGCCGGCTACTGGGACCGCTCTGAGCGGTGACCGTGTTCGCGACCCCTCCCTCCGGTGCGATCAGCCGTTGGATCGCCGCCCGCAGGGTTGCGCTGCATCCCACGATGGAGTAGAACCTTGTAACAGAACGCACAACATTTCTCGAGGGGGCATATGTCTTATCCAATTCAGTACACGGTCGACTACGTCGAGCAGCGCAATCGATTGACGACCTTCTTCCGCATGCTGATCGCAATCCCGTGGTTGATCATCGGTGGGCTCTACGTCGTCGGCGCGATTTTGGCGGCGATCGTTGCCTGGTTCTCGATCGTCTTCACCGGCACGTACCCGCCCGCCCTATACGACTTCGTTGCATCTGCGATTCGCATGGTGACGCGCGCAAGCGGCTACATGTGGTTGATGACCGACACATTGCCGCCGTTCGACGGTGGCGCACACGATGAGTATCCGGTCCGCGTAATCGTGCCTCCGGCGCTTGCGGAGTACGACCGTGTCAAGACACTAGCCCGGATCATCTTCCTCATTCCCGTTTACATCATCTCGGCCATTCTCGGATGCGTGCTCGACGCCGTCGGGTTCGTCGCGTGGCTCGTGATCGTCGCAACCGGGAACCAGATGCGCGGACTTCATGACGTGATGCTGATGGCGACCTCGTATCAGGCTCGCGCGCTCGCCTACTTCCTGCTCGTGACAGAGGAGTTCCCACCATTCGCCATCGACCCCGCCCCGGCAGCTGGCTCAAGTTGGCGGTGCCTGAGCCCAGCTCGCAGCGCGGTTCGCTGATCGCAAACCGCACGCGCGGCAGTTGCAGGCGCCGGTAAGGGGCACGCCCGACGCCTCGGACACGAGCGCTGAGGCTACTCACGTCGAGCGGCACGAACAAGGCTAGGGTGCCCGCCCACCATCGCCGTAGGCACGATTGCATTCGCCCCTGCGAACCGTGCGTACGCGCGATCTCCTCGGCGACCGTCCGATCACGCCGGTCCCCTGCCGGCGCGCGGGCGACGATCGCCTTCCTGGGAGCTGATTGCTCGCGAGACCCGAGATTGGCGAGGAGCGGTACCAACCGCGCTTGGATTCTGCGCCCTGGTTTGACGTCGGCACGGGCTTCCGGGCTCGAGGCCTCCTTTGACAGTTGGCGGATCGGAAGCGGTCGTTCTTGATGAGCTCCGCGGCGGCGGGATGCGGCTGTCTTGGCCGTGAGCGCGGGGGACTGACCGGTAGCGGTTCCGGCGCCTCGTCCGGGCGCGGGTGGCGGCAGCGCCGTGCGTGCGCCAGTGGTGCGCAGTGTGGGCGTCGTCCGCGAGCGTGTGGGCGCCGTTAGGGCGAGGTGTCGCCGGCGCGGCGTCGTCGCCAGGCTGCCGGTTCCGAGGTGGGTAGTACTTGAGAGGGATCCCGGGTCTGACCTTGTGGGAGGCGGTCCGCGAGCTGGTGGAGTACGTTCGATGCGTGAGCCGAGGCGAACATCTCGCCCGCACGTACTGGTTCGATCTGCTGATCGCGCTGCTGGCGATCGTGGCGATGCTTGACGTGGTGCTCGGACGCGGCTCGTCCGGAGCTCCGACAACGACGCTGTGGTTCTGCCTTCCCGCGCTCGCGATCCTGGTGCTACCCGTGTTCGCGCGGCGATGGTTTCCGTTTGCCGGACCGGCGGGGTACTGGCTTTTGGCCGCGGGAATCTCGTTCGTCGACCCGCTGCTGATCCCGTACCCCGAGTCCCTCTTCCTGCTCGGGCTGGCGACCGCATTCCTGCTCGGGAACCTTCGGGACGTCCGGCGGGCCGGCCTCGGACTGGCGATCGTGGTCGGCGCTGCGGCGACCCTCATCTACAACATCCCCGGGCACTCGGTCTTCCAGCTCGTCTTCATTCCCGTCGACTTCGCCGTCGCCTGGGTTGCAGGCCTTGCCGTCCGCGCGCGGGCCGAGCGGGCCGAGGTGGCGGAGTCACGTGCGACACAGGCCGAGCACGCCGTGTTCGAGGAGCGGGTGCGGATCGCGCGGGAGCTGCATGACGTCGTCGCTCACTACGTGAGCATGATGGGTGTCCAGGCCGGCGCTGCCCGGGTCGTGATCGACAGTGACCGTGTCAAGGCGAAGGGGGCGTTGACCGCGATCGAGGTCTCGAGCCGACAGGCGGTGGGGGAGCTGCACCGCCTGCTCGGATTCCTGCGGCAGGCCGGCGACGAGGACGATCTGGCTCCGCGCCCTGGCCTGAGCCAGCTTCCGCGGCTGGCGGCGAGCATGAGTGAGTCCGAGCTCGCTGTCGCGGTCAGCATCGAAGGGGAGGAACGCTCGTTGCCGCCGATGATCGGCGTGTCGGCGTACCGCATCGTGCAGGAAGCGCTGACTAACACCCTCAAGCACGCGGCGGCGTCGCGCGCCGACGTGCGCGTGCGGTACTGGCCCGACGAGCTCGAGGTCGAGATCATCGACGACGGCCGCGGCGCGACGGCGCTATCAGGGACGAGCCCGGGCGGCCTGGGGTTGATCGGCATGCGCGAGCGTGCCGCCCTGCACGGCGGCCAGCTGACGGCGGGGCCGGTATCGGGCGGCGGGTTCGCCGTGCGCGTCAAGCTGCCGACCTCGGATGGTGTGCTGTGAGCATCCGTGTGCTGTTGGCCGATGACCAGGCGATGGTTCGCGCCGGCTTTCGGATGATCCTGGAGTCCGATCCCGAGATCGAGGTTGTGGGCGAGGCGGCGAACGGCGAGCAGGCCATGGCCAGCACCCGGCGCCTGCGGCCCGACATCGTGTTGATGGACATCCAGATGCCCGACGGTGACGGACTCGAGGCCACGCGGCGGATTACCGAGGACGGCGAGCTGCACAGTCGTGTGGTGATCCTCACCACGTTCGAGCGTGACGAGTACGTGTTCGAGGCGCTGCGGTCGGGCGCCAGCGGCTTTTTGCTCAAGAACGCCCTACCCGAGGAGCTCCTGCACGCGGTGCATGTCGTGTGTGCCGGTGAGGCGCTGCTCGCCCCGTCGGTCACGCGGCGCATCATCGAGCAGTTCGCATGCCGGCCGGTCAGGCCGGAACTTGGCACGCGGCTGGACGCCTTGACGGCGCGCGAGCGCGAGGTGCTGATGATGCTGGCGCACGGTAAGAGCAACGCCGAGCTGGCCGCCGAGCTGTTCGTCAGCGAGGGCACGATCAAGACCCACGTCTCCAGCCTGCTCGCCAAGCTCGGGCTCCGTGACCGGGTTCAGGCCGTCGTCCTGGCGTACGAGAGCGGGCTGGTCACGCCCGGCGCGTAGACGCGTCTCTGTCCTTTGACAGAGACGCGAGCGGCAAAGATCTGCGCTGAGGAGGAGCGCAGACGCGCCCTGCGGGCGATGACACGCACAGGCGGCGGTCCCAGACTGAACCCCAGGCAACTTGCACCAACCTGAGGAGCAGTGATGACCGCACCACACGCCGTACGGCTGACCGTACCCCTGTGTGGGCGGCCCGAACGCCAAGACGCCCGGCCCGCCAGGACGCAGTGACCGTCTCGGCCGACGATACGCGGGACGGTCACCGCTTCGACCTTGCTGTCGCCCGCGACCGCGCGCCAGAGGCCTTCCATCACCCATTCGCCTACGCCGCTGCCACTTCGGATGGTGTGCTGTGAGCATCCGTGTGCTGCTGGCCGATGACCAGGCGATGGTTCGCGCCGGCTTTCGGATGATCCTCGAGTCCGATCCCGAGATCGAGGTTGTCGGCGAGGCGGCAAACGGCGAGCAGGCGATGGCCAGCACCCGGCGCCTGCGGCCCGAAATCGTGTTGATGGACATCCAGATGCCCGACGGTGACGGACTCGAGGCCACCCGGCGGATTACCGAAGACGGCGAGCTGCACAGTCGTGTGGTGATCCTGACCACGTTTGAGCGTGACGAGTACATGTTCGAGGCGCTGCGGTCGGGCGCCAGCGGCTTTTTGCTCAAGAACGCCCCACCCGAGGAGCTCCTGCACGCGGTGCATGTCGTGAGTGCCGGCGAGGCGCTGCTCGCCCCGTCGGTCACGCGGCGCATCATCGAGCAGTTCGCACGCCGGCCGGTCACGCCGGAGCTCGGCACGCGGCTGGACGCCTTGACGGCAGCGCGAGCGCGAGGTGCTGACGATGCTGGCGCACGGTAAGAGCAACGCCGAGCTGGCCACCGAGCTGTTCGTCAGCGAGGGCACGATCAAAACCCACGTCTCCAGCCTGCTCGCCAAGCTCGGGCTCCGTGACCGGGTGCAGGCCGTCGTCCTGGCGTACGAGAGCGGTCTGGTCACGCCCGGCGCATAACCGCGTCTCTGTCCTTCGACAGAGGAGCCAGCGGCAAAGATCTGCGCTGAGGAGGAGGCCAGACGCGCCCTGCGGGCGATGACACGCACAGGCGGCGGTCCCAGACTGATCCCCAGGCAACTACCACGAACCGGAGGAGCAGTGATGACCGCACTACACGCCGCACTGAAGAAGTTCACCGCGCCCCGAAAGGCGAAGAGCCCAGGCCCGGCTGC
>CAVWPV010000004.1:0-1039958 GCA_963756985.1 uncultured Solirubrobacteraceae bacterium
TCGAGCGGTAGTTTTAGTCGTCGCAGGGTCGCGAGTAGATGACTGAGTACTCTTCCGGACGACAACAACGTCCGGCGGAGGGGAGCTGAACAGTGCGGGTCAAGATGGTGTGCCTCGAGGACGGGATTACGTCCTGCGGTTTCCGAAAGATGGCGGCGTACGTCGCACAACTCAACGAGGACACCGAGGCGTGCTATGTGACCACCAACCGGTATCGCGGGATCCGCAACGCGCTGTTCGGGGGGCTCGGCTCCGGCGGTGACCTCGGCGACGCCGAGGTCGACGAGATCGCGCACGAGCTAGCCGGCGCCGACCTGCTCGGCTTCAGCTCGATGACTGGCTACGCCGACCTGACCCGCCGGATCGTTCGTCGCGTCAAGCAACTCGATCAGTCGACGTTCATCGTCTGGGGCGGGATCCACCCGATCATCCACCCCGAGGACGCGATCACCGCGGACGTCGACGCGATCTGCACCGGCGAGGGCGAATTCGCATTCGAAGCGTTCTACGACGCATTCCGGGACGGTCGCGATCACACCGGGACGAAGAACTTCTGGTTCAAGAACGGCGACGGCGAGATCAAGCGCAACCACTTCCTGCCGCTGATGACCGAGCAGGAGATGGAGGCGCTGCCGTTCCCGCTGTACCGGGAGCGCGAGAAGATCTACCGCTCAGGCCTGGGCTTCGAAAACATCGCTCTCAGCGACTACGTCACCAACGACGGCCTCTCGTACACCACGCTGTGGTCGATCGGGTGCCCATTCCACTGCACCTACTGCGGCAATACGAAGTTCATCGCCAACGACGCCAAGTACAAGCGGATCCGTCACCCGAGCGCGCGCTACATCGTCGACCAGATCAAGGACGCGCGTGCCCGCTTCCCCCATCTCAGCCAGGTCAGCTTCCACGACGACAGCTTCATGGCGATCGGCTACGAGCAGCTCGAGGAGTTCGCGGAGCTGTGGCATGACGAGCTCGACCGGCTCCCTTTCGCGGTCTACGGCGTGATCCCGAACTACGTCAAGCAGGAGAAGTTCGAGCTGCTGACGTGGGCCGGAATGAACCGGATCCGGATGGGGATCCAGTCCGGCTCGGAGCACATCCTGGAGTTCTACAAGCGGCCCTCGCCGCCGGCGAAGATCAAGGCCGCCGGTGAGGTGATCGGCAACTTCGCGGGCGGCGAGGTCTCCTACCACCTCCCACCGGCGTTCGACCTGATCGTCGACAACCCGATCGAGACCCGCCAGGACGTGATCGACACGCTCGAGCTGATCTACGACATGCCGCGGCCATACACGTTGTTCATCTACTCGCTCAAGGTGATCCCGAACACGCAGCTCGAGGTGGCGATGAAGGAACGCGGAATCGACCTCGACGAGATTGACTCGAGCTTCTTCGTGATCCCGCCGCGTGTGGGGAACCTGCTGCTTTACGTCCTTTGCATATGGAAGCCGCCGCGATGGCTGTGGAAGCGGCTGCTGAAGCGTGTACGCGCGTCAACCGAAGAGCAGCCGATGTACCCGCGGCTCGGCATCGTCCTACGGACGCTCTATCTCGCCCGCCGGGCGCTCGCGCATTTCCGTCGGATGGACTTCTCGATCTTCCCCGGCTGGACCGGCTATGTGTTCTGGCGCCTCGGTCTCGTCGGTCTCTGGCAACGACGCTTCACCCCCCGCTTTCCGCGGCCCGAGCGCCAGGGTCGCAAGCGGATCGAGACGGGACCCCTGCCGGCCCCCGAGATCGTCGTCGTCACGCCGGCGCCGGATGCGGCGAAGCCGGCTACCCCGGCGCCCAAGATCTGACCTCCGACGAACATACCTCCCCGGGCGGGGGACCTGCCTCCAGGTAACCTGTTCGTCACAACGCGCCCGTAGCTCAGTGGATAGAGCGCTCGCCTCCGGAGCGAGAGGCCGCAGGTTCAAATCCTGCCGGGCGTACTGAGAGATGAGCAGTCTCGTCCGCACCCCAGACGAGATCACGACCGAGTGGCTGTCGGCGGCGCTCGGCGACGGGGCGGTCGAGATCGCCTCGGTCGAGCGGATCGGGACGGGGCAGATGAGCCAGAACCACCGCGTCGCGTACCGCGGCGAGGCCGGCGACGGCCACACCGTCGTCGTCAAACTCGCGTCCGACGACGCCACCAGCCGCGCCACCGGCGTGGGACTCGGCGCCTACCTCAGAGAGATCACGTTCTACCAGCAGCTCGCGCCGCGGATCGGCGGCCCCGTTCCCCGTTGCCACCTCGCGGTCTACGACGACGCCGAAGGCTGGTTCACGCTGGTCCTCGACGACGTGTCGCCGGCGGTCCAGGGCGACCAGATCGAGGGTTGCACGCCGTACCAAGCGGAAACGGCGATGCGAGCGCTCGCGCAGGTCCACGCGCCAGTGCTCGGCGATCTCGCGGTCGGCTCGGCGCCATGGCTGAACCAGCCGAACCCGCTCAACGAGGCACTGCTGAGGGCCGTGTTCAGCGGCTTCCTCGAGCGCTATGGGGAGCGGCTCGATCCCCAACACGTCAAGGTGTGCGAGAGGTTGATCCCGAGCGTCGACGGCTGGTACGCGGACCGGCGCCCACCGCTCGGCCTGAGCCACGGCGATTACCGGCTCGACAACCTGTTGTTCGGCGACGGGACCTGCCACGTCGTCGACTGGCAGACGGTCGCCTGGGGTCCCGCGCTGCTCGACGCGTCGTACTTCCTCGGCAACGGGCTCACCGTCGAAGACCGTCGCGCGCATGAACGCGACCTTCTACGCGCCTACTACGAGGAGCTCAGAGCCAACGGCGTGACCTCGTTCGATTGGGACACGTGCTGGGAGGAGTATCGCCGCCAGGTGTTCCACAACCTCGTGATGGCGATCTGCGCCTCGATGATCGTCCAGCGAACCGATCGCGGCGACGACATGTTCATGGCGTCGGTAGAGCGCTCGGCGCAGCAGGCGATCGATCTCGAGTCGATCGATCTCCTCCCCGCGCCCGGGGTCGGCAAGCCGGCGCCGCTGAAGCCCGATCCCGCGGACGAGGGGCGACACGAGCCAGGCCCCGAGCCGTTGTGGAATGAGAGCTGGTACTTCGACGCGGTCAGCGACGACCAAACGCTCGGCCTGTACATCCGGCTCGGACGGCTGCCCAACCGGAACGTGTCGCTGTATACCGCGTGCGTCTGCGGCCCCGGCCGTCCGTCGGTGATGCTCGTCGATCCTGCCGCCCCGCTTCCCGCCGCGGACGACGAGTCGCAGCGGATCAGAACGGACACGCTCCAGGCCGAACAGCGTTGCGAGGAGCCGCTTCAAAGGTTGAACGTCACCGTCAAGGGCATCGCAGCTGCCCACGATGATGAGTCGGCGCCCCTGCGCGACGAATCAGGCGAGCCGGTGGAAATCGAACTCGACCTGACCTGGAACACGGACGGGATCCCGTACGCCTGGCGCCAGTCGACGCGCTACGAGATCCCGTGCCGCGTAACAGGGAGGGTACGGATCGGGGATGAGACGATCGACTTCAGCGGGCCCGGTCAGCGCGATCACTCGTGGGGGTCACGCGACTGGTGGGCGGTCGACTGGATGTGGAGCGGGTTGCACCTCGGCGACGGCACCCACCTGCACGCCGTGGGCGTGCCGCAGATGCCCGGCTACGGCGTCGGCTACAACCAACGCGACGCTGAGTTGACCGAGATCGAGTCCGTGACGGCGACCGAGACGGTCAAGGACAACGGGCTGATCGAAAGCGCCACGATCGAGCTCGGACCCCCGGAACTCGAGCTCAAGGTCACCCCGGTCGCGTTCGGCGCATTGCGCTTGGAGGCGCCCGACGGTCGCGTTTCGCTGTTCCCGCGGGCGATGTGCCGAATCACCGCCGGCGACGGCCGCGAGGGCACCGGCTGGGTCGAGTGGAATCGCGTCCAGCGCCCGGACGGTTGAGCTACCCTCACCCGCGATGATGTCGATCAGGCGCACGATCGCCGTGACGCTCGCCGTGCTCAGCATCGGCGGTACCGCGCTCGGCGCCGCCGGCTGCGGGGCAGGCGGTCACCTCGTCGGCGGAATCATCGCTCACCACGTGCTCAACCACGTGATCGGCAAGCGCAACGCGAACAAGCTGTTCTGCCTCTACCACGGCCACCGCGTGCTCGTGGACGTCCGCAACCACCACCCGATCATCGCCGGCCTGAACGCGCTCGAGGCCTACCGGGCCTGCAAGGCCGGGTTCTTCCACAGTCGCTGACCGGCCGCCGGCACGAGCTCGCTCGTGACCATTCCCGCGCCGGCGGTCAGCTCGTCAATCAGCGGCCACAGCTGCTGGACGCGCTCGGGCCGCTCGACGAGCACGACGTGCACCGGCACGTCGCGTCGCAGCGACAGGACCCGGTCGGCGAGCACTTCGCGCCCTCCGTAGAACCCGCGGACGCCGCGCAGCACCGTGACGCCGGCCGCCCCCGCCTCCCACAGCCGAGCGACGAGCGCCCGGTGCAGCGGATGGCCGTCGACGGTCGCGAGCTCCGAGGCGTGGATCATCAGCTTCTGCCACACGGGCAGTCCGGACGCGTCGCTCCCCGCGATCGCGACCGGCGCGGCGCGGGTGACGCCTTCCATCTTGCAGACCTGGATCCGCTCGATTGTCACGACCGCGTCCGATACGAGCGCGCACACCTCCGCCATGGCACGTGCAAACGCCGCACCTTCTCCTACCGCCAGCAGCATCAGCGGCACTGAGCCGTTGCGCGCGAAGAATTGCGCCCGCCGCCGCTCACCGTGCAGCGTCCCGTCGACCGCGAGCAGCACCGATGCACCTGCGACCCCGGCCTCGCGCAGTACATCAATTGCCGCCACGTAGCCGGCCGCGCCCACAGAGCGGACACCGCGGCCGCCGTACACGGTCACCTTCAGCGCATCCGCAGCCTCGAATGCGGCCCCATCGCCGGCCCAGAGACGGGCCCGCTCGAGGCTGACGAGCCCGTGCTGGGTCGCTGCCAGCACGTCGGGCAGCGCCCGCTCGATCCGCTCGGCCGTATCGACCGCGACGGACACCGCCGGCAGATCCTCCGACAGCGTCAGCAGGCTGTCGGTCGCCATGCGGTGGCGCTCGCCGAAGCCGCCGGCGCCGCGGAGCAGCACGCTCGTCCGCAGCATGTGTCGCTCGTACACGTCGAACAGCGCGTCGGCCTGGAACCGATCGCCCGAGCGGTCGCGCTCGGAGAAGTACGACGTCAGCTTGATCGCGGCCTCGCTCACAGCCAACCGCCCACGACCCGACCGAGTGCAACCGCTCCGAGTCCAACGAGGAAGCTCATGCCGATGTTCAAGCTCGCCAGCCGTCCCTCGCCGTCCTGCGCCGGGCGGTGGCTCTCGAGCATCCACGTCGAGAACGTCGTATACGAGCCGATCGCAGCCGTTCCGAGCACGAGCGTGGGGGTGTGCGCGAGCCGCAGTCCGGCGAGCAGACCGAGCACCAAGCAGCCACTGACATTGACGATGAACGTGCCGAGCGGGAACTCACCGAGCCGCCGCGACTGCACGAGCCCGTCGACCGCGAACCGAGCGACGGCGCCGACCCCCGCGCACGCGAGCACGAGCACTACGGTCACCACGTCAGCCTCGCCCGCCTGACGGCTGCGGTTCCGAGCCAGACGCCTGCGAACCCGGCCACCACGCTTGCGCCGCCATACGCCAGCGCGAGCCATAGATCGCCCCGGTCGAGCATCCGCACGAGCTCGAGCTGGAACGTCGAGAACGTCGTCAGCCCGCCGCACAAGCCGGTGCCGAGCAGCGGTCGGCGGTACGCCGTGATCGGCAGCCGCTCGGCCAGGCGCGTGACGAAATATCCGAGTGCCACGCAGCCGACGAGATTGACCGAGAACGTCACCCAAGGCCAGGTCCCCGCATGCGCCGGTGCGGCATTCGACAGCCACGTTCGAAGCCCGCCGCCGATCGCCCCACCGGCGAAGATCGCTACCAGTTCACGTCGATCCGCACGAAACACTCTCGCTCCTACGTTCGCTCAAGTAGGAGCCATCAGCCCCGGGGGGCGGTTCCGGCGACGCGCGCCGCGGCGAACTCCATCGCCAGGCCGAAGGCTAACTCGTGATTACAGTCGGCGTGCCCAGCGGGATGTGGTACATCAGCCAGCGTCCTTCGGCGAGCGTCAGCCTCATGCAGCCATGGCTCACGGGAAGCCCGATCGAGGACGTATCGGGGGTCGAATGGATCGCGATCCGGCTACCGCCGGTCCATCCCTGGATCGCGTGCGGAGAGACGGCCGACAGGGCCAGGATGCAGCACCCGTAGGGTCCGGTGGGGTCGCCGGTCGAGAGGCGGTCGGTGACAGCGAACCGGCCGGTCGGCGTCGGCGCCGTCGGACGTCCGACCGCGACGCTGTACCGCTGCACCACGCGGCCCGAATCAAGCACCGTCAGCCGGCGTGCGGACAGCGAAACCTCGATCTCGTAAGGCACTCGGCTCAGCTGCGTCGCCGACATCGGAATCCATCCAAGCTGGTTGTTGCCGGCGAGCGTGCTCACAACGCCCAGCCACGAGCCCGAGACCTTTGTCACCAGCACGAAGTCCGGCGAGCCGAACTCCGTTCGGAGCCCCACGCGGGCGATCTCGCGGCCGCCGGGCGTGGAGCGCATCGAGCTGGGCCTCACGACCCGCGCCACGAGTGCACCGGGCCCGGGTGGAATACGTGAGCCCAACTGCGGAATCGCCGCGAGCTTCGAAGCTGACGTCCCCTGCTCGGCCACCGGCGTGTACGTCGTCCCGGATGCCTGCGCGTTGGCGCCGCCGCCGGAGCTGATCGCGATCCCGACCACGATCAGCACGACCGGCGCGAGCACCGCGATCCCGGCCAGCACTTGCTTCAGCCGCCGCCTATCCCCTGCGCTTCCGTCCACAGCGCACAGATGATCTCACCCGGCGCGCTTGCGTGGGGCAAGCAAGAACACGCCGAGCGGGGTGGTCGCGGGGAAGACCGCGTCGCGGAGGAGGCGGTAGCCGAGCAACTCCGCCTGCGGGCGCTCGAACTCGGCGAGCTCCGCGCTCGTCAGTCCTGGCTTGCCGGGTTCCACGATCCACACTCGGTGACGGTGAGAGCTGAGCAGCTCGTAGGCGGCTGCGCTGCCGCCCTCGAAGTTGTGCAGCCTCCCCACCCCGTAGTAGCCGAGCGGTAACGAGATCCCCGGTTCCACGGGCGATATCACGCCGTCGCCGCGGTGCTCGCGTTGACGGATGTAATGGACTACGGCCCTGGCGTCGATGTAGAGCCCCGACGCGCGATGCGCGTCGCGGAGGCCAACGGCGGACACGATCAAAGCGCCGGCCAGCAGCACGACGGCGGCAACTCTCGGCACAGCCGCGACCGCCGTCGCGATCACGACCACGATCAGCGGCGCGGCGACGGCCGCGTAGCGGGTCAGCATCAGCGCGCCACCGAACAGGCTGAGGACGATCAATGCGAGCGGCGCTCCCGCGGCGACCCAAACAACCAGCTTCCGCTCGGCCAGTAGCCCCGCGCGACGGCGTACGAGCAGCAGCGCCACAAACGCCGCAAGAGTGACCGTCACACCGAGCCAGCGCAGGCTGTCTACACGGCCTTCGAACGGGACCTCGAGCATCTGCAGGAGCGTGGTGCCCGTGACGCGGGCGCTCGCGGCGACACCGCTGCGATCGGGATATTTCTCGTACTGGCGCGCGAGCACGGGGATCAGAATCGCGCCGGCCACAACGATGGTCGCGACATAGCCCGCCCGCTGCCGGGAGGTGAGCCGTTTGCGCGTCACCACCCAGACGGTCAACGGCACGAGCAGCAGGCCCGCCGTGTAGTGGAGCCACAGCGAGAGCGCTGCGGCGAGCGACGCGACGAGCATCCATCCGAGCTGGCGGCGCCCGACCGCGCGTTCGGCTGTGATCGCAGCGCCGAGAGCCACCGTCCCCCCGAGCATCAGGAAAACGTATTCCTGAGCTCGCTGCGCGTATTCAAGCGCGAACGGACTGATCGCGAGAAGCCCGGCCGCCAGCAACGGCACCAAGGGATCGTCGGACAGCAGCGAAGCAAGCCAATACACCGCGGCGACGAGCGCGACACCGCAGATTACCGACGGCAGCCGCGTCACCCATTCCGGTCCCGAGCCGACCCGGATGGTCCACTCGTGCAGGAACAGGAAGTACCCTGGCGGGCTGATCTCGAGCGTCCTAATCGCATGCAGCAGTCCGCTGAGCGGCGCAAATGCCGTGCGCAGCGCGAGCACCTCGTCGACGTAGTAGCTGGAGGAGCCGAGCTGCCAGGCGAAGTTGGCCGCCGCGAGAGCCAGCACCGCCAGCAGCGCGACCCGGCGCCAGCGCACGCCGGTCATCCGTCGAGGTCGGCGGGCCTCGCGATCGCGATGATCGAATGGCCGAACGGCATGCTCGTACGCGCCAGCAGATGGCGCTCGGAGCCCATGATGGCGGCAAGCACCGTGTTCAGCGTGCGGCCGGGCGCGTGCGAGAGGTTCGTTCGATCCCCAGGGTCCGATAGCCGCTCGACGAGCTTCTTACCGAGCACCGCCGGCAGGATCGCGGGGAACAGCAGCGTGTTGAAGTACGTGATCTTGACCGGGCGCAGGCCAGCCGCCAGCAGCGTGCGCCGCAACCGTCCCGCCGTGTAACGCCGTTCGTGGTGAGCAACGCGATCGTTGTTCGCGAACAGGAACTGGTACGCCGGGGTGGAGATGAACAGGCGGCCGTCCGGCGCGAGCACCCGACGGCATTCGCGCAGCGCGCGGACGTCATCGGGAATGTGCTCGATCGTGTCAAACAGCGTCACGAGGTCGATCGAGGCGTCCGCCGCCGGCAGCTCGTACGCGGAGCCCACGGTCACGTCGGCAAACCCGCGCTCGTGGCAGAAGGCCACCAAGTCCTCCTGCATGTCGATCCCGGTCACCGAGCCGTACCGCCCGAGCGGGCCGAGCATCCCGCCGGCGCCGCAACCGACGTCGAGCGCCCGCAGCTCCGACCGATTCGTCAGCTCGCGGTCGAGCAGATGAAAGAAGATCCGCCGTCGGCCGACGAACCAGAAGTGCGTCTGCTCCAACTCGACGAACTGCCTGTTGGCCGTCTCGTCCACCGCTCAGGCTGGACGGGCGAGCACGATCATCTCGTCCATGAAGTTGAGATACAGCCGCGCGTGCTCGAGCCTCGTCAGCGGCTTCAGGACCGTCGTCAGAACCGGGTGCAGCCTCGACGCGCGCTCGGCGATGAAGTCCATCGAGACGTACTTGCCACCGTGGCGGTGCGTGAGCTTCGTCACCCGGAACCCTGCGTTCTGGACGAGCGTGCGCGCCGTCGCAGGGGTGAAGTGGTAGATGTGCTCCTCGTGCTTGTAGTGATGCCAACGCGGCCCCAGTAGCCGCGCGAAGGCGCTGTCGATGTCCTGCGTCTCGACCACCAGCAGCCCGTTGGGAGTCAGCAGCTCGCTCGCCTTGACGAGCAGGGCAACCGGATCGACGACGTGCTCCACGACGTCCCACATCGTGATCAGATCGAAGTGGCGATCCGGATACGGCGCGCCGTGAAGCGTCCCGATCTGGACCGTGTCGAAGCCGAATCGCTCACGAGCGTGCCTTGCAATCGTCTCGGAGATCTCGAGCCCGTGGGCCTCGAAGCCGAGTTCGCGCATCGCGGCCATGCAGAAGCCTGCCGCACAGCCGACGTCGAGCGAGCGGCCCGCATGCGGACCGTCGGCGAGCACGAACTCGAGGCGCCGGCGGAAAGTGTCCATGTACAGGCGCTCGTCGCCGCGATAATCGGTGTACCCCTGGACCTTCGGCGACGGTGAGCGCCAGTACTGGTCGGACTTGTAGATCTCCTCGAGGCCGGAGGGGTCGAGCCGGGGTGAGACCCATCCCACCCCGCAGCGATTGCACCGTCGCACCCCCCACTTGCCCTCCTCGAACGCCGTGCGCCAGCTCTCGGATCCGCACAGCGGGCACGCGTCGACCGTCTCGTGGACCGGCTCGGTTTCGAGCGCCATCACCCGAAGTACTCGCTCTCGGTCGCGACCGCCTCGTGGCCCGCGTCACGTTCGGAGGTCAGTGTCCAGGCCATTTTGCGGCCCATCTCGACCGACTGGTCCATGTTGTTGTACCGGAACAGGCCCTGGCGGCCGCCGGTCTTGACGTTTTCGAGCCCGTGAATGAACTCGAGCACGGGCGTCAGGTGCCGCTTGTACTCGAGATCGTAGACCGGGTACGCGTGCGGTATCCGCTTGACGAATGCGCCTAGAACTTCGTGCGGCTCGATCAACCCGAGCCGCGCGAGGTCGGAGGTGGCGGTCGCGATCAGCTCTTCGTCGCTGGCGCGCCAGTGCTCGTCGCCGATCCGGCAAGTGACCTCCGCGCACACCATCGTCTTGTCCGCGGGCGCGCATGTGGGGCTGAAGTTCTTGAATTCCGAGATCCGGTGGATCGTGAGCTCGGGGTCGGGAATGTAGAGCCAGCTGTCCGGCGACACCTGCGGCTTGGCCAGCTTCATGTACACGAAGATGATCGACACGTACCTGAGGCTCGAGATCGCCCTCGCGACGTGCGCGGGCGCAGCCGGCCTGACGGCGCGCGCGAGCACGGTGATGGGGATCGTTGAGACGAACTCGTCCGCCTCCACCTGACCCGGCGTCGCGCCCCCGTAGTCCACGGCGGTGACCCGCTGTCCGTCGCAGTGCACCCGCGTGATCGGCGCGCCGGTCAGCACCGTCGCACCTCTGGCCTCGAGCTCGCGCGCGTACCCGCGGGCGATCTCTCCGATCCCGCCCTCGCGTGGATAGATGAAGCTCGTGACCAGGCTGCGGGGGGCGTCACGAGGCCGGAACAGCGTCTTTCGCACCGCGTCGGCGAGGCTCAACTGCGAGATCCGCTGGCTCGCCCAGTCGCCCGAGATCTCTGCGGGCGGCATCTTCCATGTCTTGCGCGTATACCGCCCGAAGAACAGGTCGTAGAGCGTGCGACCGAAGCGCTTGGTCACCCAGCCCTCGAAGTCTTCGTCGGTGTAGTGGCTGAGTCCGACCCGCTCGGTGAACCGGACCCAGAAGTAGTCGAGAAACGAGCGCACGAGCACCAGCGGCGGCAGGTTCCGCAACACGTTTGCGGTCTGCAACGGGTAGTCGAAGAAGCGGTCGAACAGCACGATCCGCGACAGCCGCTGCGCCTGAAGGTGGTTGCCGGCAAGAATCTCCTGCACGTGGGCGATCAGCTGCGGATCGTGCGTGTGGAAGCGGTGCGGTCCGAAGTCGTACGACCAGTACTCGCGGTCGCTCGTGTCGATGAACGAGCAGGCCATGCCGCCGAGCTCGGGCTCGCGCTCGAGCACGGTCACGTCGGCTCCGGCCTTCGCGAGCTCGTACGCGCACGCGAGACCGGCTAGCCCGCCCCCGAGGACTGCAACACGCTGGCTCATGCGGCCGCGGATGCTACTGCCCGCCCACGGAAACGCAGCCAGCCGTCCCACCCAGCGATCAGCGCGAGCGCCGCGAGCATGATCAGGAACGGGTCCGCCGGAGCGCGATAGCGAGTCGAGCCGAGGAATACGACGGTCGAGCAGAAGATCACGACCGGGCAGCCCCAAAGGGCCCAAGGTGCTCTGCGTGCTGCGCTCCCGAAACAGCCCACGAGCGCGAACAATCCAAGGATCCAGAACGCGTAGACACTGTCCGACGCCAGCCACTTGGGGTACGACTGGAACGGCGCCAAGTAGCGCTCGAACCCCGGGCCGGTGAGGTTGAGCATCCGTAACGTGTTCCAGTACAGGGCCTTGACCACATACCCCGGATGGTGCTCGGCGTAGTGGAACCCGTCATTCAGCAACCCGCTCGATAGCTGCGCCTCGTCGTCGTTGGGGTACCGGGCGAGGAGCGCGAACTGCTGGTACACCGGTGGCGCCCAGATCGCGGGATACCTGGTGTCGGCTGCCGAGTACTTGCTGTACGTGCCGGCCAACGCATAGCCGCCCTGGGTCGAAATCGGGACGAACGAGTGGAAGACGTGCTCGTTGCGGACCGCCCAAGGAATCAGCGTCACGACCGTCGCGAGCCCGACGGCTAGCGGGATCCGGATCGCCGCCCACGTCCACCGCGGGCGCGCGCTCCAGACGAGAAACACGACGGGAATCGCGACCACAACACCGTTGCTGCGAGTCAGGGCCGCAAGTCCGACGAGCACGCCTGACGCGATCGGCCAGCGCCAGCGGTGAGCGGACTCGCGGTGGATCAGCGCGGCCAGCACGGCCGCCAGGACCAGCGGGATGAACAGCGACTCGCTCATCAGCGACGAGCCGACCAGCACAAGGGGCGGATACACCGCCGCCAATCCCGCCGCGACGATGCCGGCTCGGCGGTCCCAGATCCGTGTCGTAATCAGGTAGATGAGCGCAACAGCGATCGTGCCCAACAGCGCCTCGAACAGCCTGCCAGCCTCCCACCGGGTGCTGCTTGAGCCAACCCCGACGACCTTGTAGACCGCCGCGAGCGCGAGCGGGAACAGCGGCGGCCTGTAGGCGGTCGGGCCGTGCGGTGCCAGCGTTGAGACCGGGAACCGTGCGTGCTGCGCGACTGACACGGCGATGCGGTCGTAATCGGCCGCGTCCGTGTGCGGCACGAAATGAGCGGTCGTGATCACGACAATCACGCGAAAAAGGAGCGCAACGCCGAGCACCACCAGCAGTCCGTACCTGATCCCCAGCCGGTTCGTGCTCGGCTGCGCCGGTGCCGCATGGCTGGGATTGAGGGCGCCGGCGCTCACGATCCGGTGGCGATTATGGCTGCCGTTCGCGTGGACCGAAGCCGTGCGACGAGCGAGCACGCGCCGAGCGCCGCCAGCAGCACGATCCACGGATCGGCCGGCGTGCGGTAGCGCGCGGCGCCGACGACGAACACCGTCGTCGCCAGAAGCGCGAGCGGGCAGATCCAGAAAGCCCGCGGCGCGCGCCGGGCGGGGCGCGTCAGCGCACCTCCGATCGCGAGCGCGCCCGCGAGCCAGAAGGCATACACGCTGACGACCGCGAGCCACCTCGGGAAGCCCCACGTCGGCTCAATCTGTCGCTCGAACGAAGCCCCGGTCAGGTCGAACAACCTCAACGTCGTCCAGAGGCCGGTCTTCAGAACCGAGTCAGGATGCGCCTTGATGTAGTCGACCGCCAGGCTCTCGAGCCGGTTGGAGAACTGGGCCTCGTTGAGCCCGCGTCCAAGTCGCTCCAGTTTGCGCGCCTCGAACACCGGGGGCGTGTAGAGCGCCGGATCGTCGGTCCGATGCTGCGCGTAGGCGTTGTACGTGCCGACGATCGCGTACCCCGACTCGTCGGTGATCGGCACGAACGTGTGCATCACATCCGCGTCGCGGATCAGCCACGGCACGACCGTGAGCAGCGTCGCAACGGTGACGATCCCCGGCGCGAGCAGCGAACGCGGAGCGCGACGCGGGCGTTCGTTCCAGACGAGTAACGCGACCGGCAGCACGAGGATGATGTCCGTCGAGCGTGCGAGTGCGGAGAGGCCCGTGAGGACGCCGGTCCCGAGTGCCCACCACAGCCGACGCGCGCCTGCCTGATCGCGTGTGATCAGCGCTGCCAGCACGGCAGCCAGCACGAGCGGGATGAACAGCGACTCGGACATCAGCGAGGCGCCCGTCAGGATCAAAGGTGGGTACACCGCAGTGATCCCTGCCGCGACGAGCGCGACTCGCCGATCCCATATCTGGACCGCGATCAACGCGATCAGCGCCACGGCGATCGTGCCCAGCAATGCCTCAAGCGCCCTCCCCGCCGTCCACCGCGTGGTCGCGGCGCCGGTTCCCACCAGCTTGTATACGGCGGCGAGTGCGAGCGGAAACAACGGCGCCCGGAATGCCGTCGGGCCCGGAGCCAGCTGTGAGTTCGGAAACCCACCGCGCGTGGCCAGCGACACTGCGTAGCGGTCGTAGTCGGCGGCGTCGGTAACAGGCCGGAAGTGCGGCGTCGCGACGATCACGGCCACACGTGCGACGAGCGCGACGAGCAGGATCGCGCCCAGCGCTCGCCGGAAGGTCATCCGCCCAGTGGCCGCCGCAGCAGCACGAGGCAATACTGAGTGCCCGCTCCCCAGACGCGCTCGATTCCGGTGCCGCTGTCGGCCGCCGCGTCCGCGATCGCTGAGAGCTCGACGTACGACCCCAGCCACGCCGGGTGGCGCCGCCCCCGCGGACCGAGCCGGACGAGCGCCATCACCCTGTGGAGCAGGCGATCGCGAGGCCGGTGGATGGACGGGTCGTTCGACACTTGGAGCGCGGCCCAGCCACCGGGGCGCAGAACGCGTCCGAGCTCGCGCACGTAGCCGAGCGTGATTTCGGCATCCGGCACGTGCTGGAGCACGACGACCGAGATGCACGCGTCGACGCTGTCGGGCTCGATTTCGGTGAGCGTGACCCCATCCCCCTGCACCCAGCGGACGTTGTCGAGTTCCGGGTTCAGCTCGCGAGCCTGGCGCAGCATCTCGTCCGACACGTCGAGCGCGATCACATCGTGCGCGCGGGCCGCGAGAGAGCGCGTGATTCGCCCGATTCCGCAGCCGATCTCGAGCACTGTCTCATCCGCGTGTAGCTCGACCTCGAGCTGGGCGAGGAGGTAGTCGACGAGCTCGTCCGCAGCCCAGAAGCGCGCATGGTCAGGACGCCGATACCGCTGGCGGGTGTCGACGAAGTAGAACGCGTCTTCGCGGGCGCGCTCGTTCCAGAACCGTCTCATCTCCTGCTCGCGCACCGCGGCCATCGTAGACGTCTACCGTGTAACCGGGGCAGCTCAGCGCGTCGAGGTTGGCAACGCGCCCGCAGGCCACTACAGATCCGATCCTTCTGGTTCGCTCGCCCGGGCGAGGTGGAGACCTTCGAGATGGACGCCGAGCCACCTCCGCGCGGCCGCGAGCGGTCCGCGCCAGCGACGGCCAAGCACCGCCAGCGGCGCCAGCCACACGATTCGGACGGCTGCGCCAGCGACGTTGATGGCCGCCGCGATCCGGGTGAGCGAGGTCCCCCGGCGGCGAATCAGGACCGCGTACGTCGCTCGCGTGTACCGCTCGATGCGATCGTCCGCAAATGCGATCTCGGTCGACGCCCCTGCCGCGTGCACGACCCGGGCCCGGGGCTCGAAGCGAGTCGTCCAGCCCGCGTCGTGCAGGCGCCAGCCGAGATCAAGATCCTCGGCGTACATCCACTGCCGCTCGTCAAACCCTCCGACCTCCGCGAACGCCCTTCGGCGGAGCAGAAGGAACGCGCCGATCGCCCATGGGACCGCGCGCCCGCGGTCGGGGTTCCAATACCCCTCGAGACATAGACGGTCGCCGAGCGACGGAACGAGCCGCTGCAGGCCGAGGTTAAAGGCGGCGGTGAAGGCGAGCGTCGGCAGCGGGTACACGGAGTGTTGCGTCGTTCCATCCGCGAGTACGAGCCTCGGCGCGACGCATCCGACCTGCTGACCTTGACCGACAGCCAGCAGGGCCGCGAGCGCGCCGGGTTCGAGTGCCACGTCGGCGTTGGCACACGCTATCCATTCGCTCTCCGTGCGGCGCGCGACGAGATTGACCGCGCGCCCGAAACCGAGATTCTCGCCAGGCTCGACGATCTCCGCCCATGGTGCGCGTTCACGTGCGGCCGCGGCCGAGCCGTCGTTCGATCGGTTGTCGACCACCCAGACGGTCGCGCGGCGATCCGAGACATCAGCGGCAAGCGAGTCCAGACAGCGGAGCAGCAGGTCACGCGTGTTCCACGAGACGACGATGACGGTCACCGGCGACCGGCGCCGCTGATCGTCCGTCATCGTTCCGGAGCGCCGTCGACCCATGCCCGGCGAGTGCGATCGTAGTGTCGGATCACTCGCGCGGGATTGCCGACGACGACCGAGTTCGGGCCGACCGATCGCGTCACGACGGCGTTGGCCGCCACGAATGTGTTCGCGCCGATCGTCACGCCAGCGAGGATTGCCACGTGAGGCCCGATCACGCAGCCCGGTTCGATTGTGACGCTCGCCGGCTCGGCCATCGGCTGAAAGATGATGGGCGTGTCCGGGTCTTGGTATTCGTGATAGCTGTCGGCGATCAGGATGTTGTGGCCGAGCAGATTGTTCTCGCCGATCTCGATGTCACCCACGCAGCTGAACCAGATCCCCTGTCCGATCTGCGTCCCGTCTCCGATTGTCAGCCGAGGCTGGTGAGCACGCCCTCGATAGTGCTCGACGACGGAGAACATCGCGCCATCGCGGATAAGCACGTCGTCGCCGATCGAGATCCGGTGTGGCGAAAGGACGCCCCGCGGAGCGACCACGAGGCTGCGTTCGCCGAACCTCGCGAACGTGTGTGCCTTGATCCGCCGCCGCCACCACCACAGGAACATCGTTTCGTGGAATCTCCGGATCCGTCCGCGAATCCCTAGGTGCAGCACGGGGCAGAAGTGTACGTCGGCCTGATCGCACCCCGGCGCTCAGTGCTTGATCGCGATCCGCGCGGTGTAGTCGACACGATTCAGCAGCACCGGCGGGTGGTGCCCATCGAAGTACTCGTCGACAGCGCGGCGCGCTCCGTCCCAGTGGCCGTAGTCGTCGATGATCAGGACGCCGCCCTGCTCGAGCGCGGGAAACAGGTGCTCGAGCTCGTGTCGGGTTGACCCGTACCAGTCGGTGTCGAGCCGCAGCAGCGCGAGCTGGCGTGGGGCTCGCGCCGGCAGCGTTTCTTCGACCGGCCCGGGCACGAACCGCAGCAGCTTCTCCGGGTATCCCGTCTCGAGCAGCAACGAGCGGACGGCGTCGAGGTTGAACACATCCGGATCGAACAACTCAATCCACGGCTGCCGGCCCGCGCGCTGGGCGCCGCGCCACGTCTCGAGCGCCGGCCGCTCGTACCTCGACGTGTCCTCGCCGGTAGGTGGGGTCATCCCCTCGAACGTGTCGTAGAGATAAATTTCGCGCTCTCGGAGAGAGTGCTCCTGGATCGTCAGGATCATCGCGAGCACCGAGCCACCGAGCCACACTCCGCACTCAGCAAATGCGCCGGGGATCGCCCGCGCGTCGCAGTAGCGGACCGCGTCGATCAACGCCAGCAGCTGCGGGACGTTCGTCATCGTGCGGTCTGCGACACGCTCGACGATCCGTCGCTCGATCGGACTCGCCCCCGCCAGCAGGGCGTCGTCAGGTGCGGCGGTTGCGAGAACGCCGGACCCGCCGAGCAGCCGGCGCAGCGGCTTCACCTGGCCCCGGTCAGTCGCGACGCGACGCGCTCTCGGACAGCGCGCGGAAGCTCTCCGCGGAGCTCTCGCGCGAGCTCCTTCAGCGAGTAGCGGAACGGGCCCAGTCTGATCTTGCCGTCGGCGAGGTCGTAGTCACGCTGCGCTGCTGCCAGCGTCGGCAGCTCCGAGAGGGACATCCCGAGCTTGCGTCCCTTGCGGCCGATCCCGAAGACCCAGAACGGCGCAGATGGATCGCCCATGCCGGCGACGTCGACATCGTCGAAGCCATCCAGTAGCAGACGCAGCCCGTCCGGAGTGAACCGCCAGTAGTCGTTCGGGTAGCCGTGGATTCCGATCAGCATCACCGAGGAGATCACGCACACGCCGCCATCGGGCGAGACCACGCGCTGGAGCTCGCGACCCGCGGCGAGCGGATCGGCACAGTGCTCGAGCGTGTCCATGCAGAGCGCGGTGCCCACCTCGCCATCGGTGAACGTGAGTGCCCGCAGGTCCTCGATCCGGTCCACGCCAGGGCCTTCCCTGAAGTCCGTGCCAACAAAGGCGCGGCGGCCGAACAGCGGACGGAGATCGTTCGGCTGTCCGTCCTCCACCTGCATCGAGCCGAACTCCACGATCGGCTCGCGCATCTCCGGCGCGAGCCGATCGACGATGTCTGAGACGACGCCGTAGATCAGATTGTGGGCCACGGTTCACATGCTACGGTCGCCACCCTCCCTGATAGCTCCCGGGTCTCGACTCGGCGCCTGGGCCGCGCCGGTCGCGCACGCGACTCCGACCGGTGGCGGCTCGGGGGCGTCCGCCGTCAGCTCGCCGGTCGCGGCGCCAGGTAGCCGACCAGCTCGCGCAGCAGCGGCCGCTCCAGGAGGACCGTCGTCGCCAGTACCAGCGCGAGGTACAGGAGCAGCTCGGCCACGGCGGCCGCGAGGCTGTCACTGCGGTTGATCGCGCGGATCGCGAGCACGACCGCCGCGGCCGGAACGGTCGGGATGATCGCGCGGACGATGTGCCGGGCCATGTCGAGCGTGGCGAACAGCCTCGACAGGTAAACGATGCGACCGCCGACGCCGGTGATCGCGGCCACCGCCAGCCCGATCTCGAATCCGGTCAGGCCGTCCGTGACCAGGAGCGGCATTGCGACGGCCACATACGCGACCGTCGCGAGCGTGTTCACGACGGCGATCGGACGGGTCTCGGCACGCGCACGGAAATAGTCGTCCCAGTTGTACGCGATCTGATCGAACGCCGCGATCAGTCCGAATGCGCGGATGATCCCGATCGCGGGGTGCCAGTGCGCGCCGAGCCCGTAGCGGACCAACGGGGTCGCGAACAACGCGATCCCGACGCCGAGCGGCGCGCCCCACAGCAGGCCGAGGCGGTTGGCCTTCGCGAACGACTCGAGCAATAGGTCCGCGCGGTCGCGGACGGCGCAGATCGCGGGATAGAGGGTCGTCGAGACGATCTGGTCGACCTGCGTGGTGTAGGAGACGATCGAACTCGCGAGCGCGATCGCGCCGACGCCGGCCAGTCCAACGCTCGCGGTTCCCACGATCACGGCGCCCTGGGTCACGACCAGCCCACCGATCGCCGCTACGAACAGCGGCCAGGAGAAACGGACGTACTTGCGCGCGGCGGCGCGGCTCCACCGCCAAGCGAGCCGATATGGCGAGGCGCGGACGATCACGGCCGCGGCGACATAGTTGCCGGCGAGCGCTCCGATGATCAGGCTCCAGTAGCCGGCGCCGGCGATCGCGAGCGCGACGGTCACCACGAATTCGATGATCGGATCGATCGCGCCGAGTCGCCGTTGACGGCCGAACTCCATCCGCCGGTAGAACACCCACAGCGGCGATTGGAACCCGAGCGCCGGAACGACGAGCACCAGCGCGAGCCCCGGGGCGAGCAGCTCCGAGCGGCCGTACCCAACGGCGAGCAACGGCACCACGGCCGCCATCAGCGCGGCGAATCCGACATCGAAGATCACCTCGAGCGTGAACGCCTGCTGGAAGGCCAGCTCCTGATCGGTCTCCCGCTGCTGCACGTACTGATCCTCGATCCCGACCTGCTTGAGCAGCCCGATGGCGCTGAGCGACCCGATCAACAAGCCCCAGATCCCGTAGTCATGGCGCGTGAGAAATGCCGCGACGATGAACCCCTTCACCAGCGAAAGTGATGTAACGCCGATGAAGAACGCGCCATTGACGAGTGTGCCGCGCGCCGTGCTCCGTCGCAGTTCACTCATCGCGCAGACATCGGCTTCAGGAGGGCTGCGGATACGATGTGCCGATGGACGATCACGTCGCGGACGACGGCGTCGCGACGGTGCTCAAGGCCATACGCGAGCACAAGCTCTGGTACCACACAATCGAGCTCGCGCCAGGAAACGTCACCCAGGGGCACGTCGACCTGCGCGCGGTGGCTCCGCGCGTCCTGCCGTCTCGACTTGACGGCCTGCGGACGCTCGACATCGGCACGTACGACGGGTTCTGGGCGTTTGAGCTCGAGGCCCGCGGCGCCCGCGAAGTGGTCGCGACCGATCTCGAGCAGTGGGATTTCGCCTCCTGGCCGAAGCCGACGCGCGCACGGTTCGCCGACGAGTTCGAGGGCATGCGACCGGCCGACCGGTTCTGGATCGCGCACCGCAGTCGCAGCTCGGACGTCCGTCATGTCGGCTGCTCGATCTACGAGCTGACGCCCGAGCGGCTCGGTGGCCAAGTCGACTTCGCGGTGATCGGAGCGCTCCTGCTCCACCTCCGCGACCCCGTCGCCGGGCTGGAGGCCGCTCGCTCGGTGATCCGCCCGGGAGGAAAGCTGCTGCTCGTCGAGCCGTACGACCTCCCCGGCTCGCTGCTCCGGCCTCTGACCCCGACGGCTCAGCTCCGCGCCCACCGGACGCTGTTCGACTGGTGGCTCGGCAACATCGCATACCTCCGGCGCGTGCTGCTGCTGGCCGGGTTCGAGTCGATCCGCCCACGGAGGTTGTTCCGGCTCGACGTGATGCCGGAGAAGAAGCTGCCGTTCGTGGCGCTGACGGCGACCGTGCCTCACAGCACGGCCGACCGGTAGCGAGCGCTCCCGTAGAGGAGCGCGAGCAGGCCGACGACGTCGGCGCAGGCGTCCGCGGCCATCGAGTCCCGGCGAGTGCGGGCCGCTTTTAGGTACGGGAGGACGGCCAGGAGCGGCACGGGCCTGCGCATGATGAGCGCTGCGGCGGCGGCCGTGAGCGCCAGGTCGAACGTGGCGGTGCGGCGGTTCAGGAATAGCCGCCTGTAGAGAAACTCGTGCCTCAGCTCGGGCATCTTTGCCGCCATTGCCGGGAAGTACTGGAGCCGTTCGCGCTCTCGGACGTAGCCGCGCCACGAACGCGCGAACACGGCATGGTATGCGAGCGCATCCGAGCAGAACGCCGCGGCCGCTCCGGATCGCAGGGCGCGATGACCGAACCACACATCCTCGGCCAGTGCCTTGCCCCGCCGTGGCTCGAGCCACTGCTCGAAACCGCCGACGCGGTCGAACACGGCGCGGGTCACAAACAGATTCGCGGTCTCCCACAGCCCCGCCGCGGACACGATCCAGATCGTTCGGTCATACGGCCCGAGTTCGACGAGATCATCTGGCAGCACGCGCCCCTGCACGAGGTCGGCTCGGGCGAGCGCGGCCACGCCGTTGCGAAGCCATGCGGCGGTGGGGAACACGTCGGAGTCGCAGAACGCAAGCAGCGGCGCCGACGCGTGCGCCGCACCGAGGTTGCGCGCCGCGGCCGGGCCGAGTGCCGGTTGCCGAATCACCGTGGCGCGATGAGTGGCGGCCAGCTCCGCCGTGCCATCGCGTGAGCCGTCGTCGACGACGATCACCTCATAGCGTCCTTCGTAGTCCTGGGCGTCGAGTGCAGCAAGCGTCCGCGGCAGCGTCGCTCGCGCGTCACGCGCGGGCACGATCACACTCGCGTCGGCCATCGCGCGCAAGGGTACGGCTACCCTCGACGCCGTGCGAATCGCGCTAACCCACGCCTTCTGCTGGCCGGAGGTGCGTCGCGGCGCCGAACGATTTGTGCCCGCGCTCGGCGCCGCGTTGGTGCGGCGCGGCCACGAGGTCGTGCACTACTCCGCCGCCTGGGAGCCGGCCAATGAGCTGCGCGACGGCGTCGAAACCGTACGCCTGCGACGCGTGTTCGCCGATGGCTACCGGCACGAGGCCGAGTTCGGATGGAGGGTGCTGGGACCACTCGCACGCTCGCGCTTCGATGCGGTCCACTCGCTCGGGCGCCACGACGCGGTCGCCTCCGTCCGAGCCGCCTGGTTGCGGCGCGACGGCCGGCGCACCGTGATGACCGACCTCGGGCTCCCCGATCCGGTTTGGTGGCGCCAGCAGGGATGGCTCGAAGCCCGGGCGGCGGCTCGCGCGATTGCCTCGATCGACGTCTACAGCGCGATGTCACAGACCGCGGTCGACTACCTCCGCGACAACTATGGCCGCCCCGACGGTGTCGTCGTCCCCGGCGGCGTCGACATGAAGGAGTTCACGCCCGCCCCGGAGCGCGAGCCCCGACCGACGATCCTTTTCTCCGGGGCGATCACGGAGCCGCGCAAGGGCGTCCCCGTGCTGCTCCACGCGTTGCCGCTGATCGCCGCGCAGGAGCCGGACGTCGAGCTATGGCTCAGCGGGCCCGGCGATGTGGAGCCGCTGCTAGAGGCGACGCCCGCGCCGGTGCGCGAGCGCGTCAAGTTGCTCGGCGTCGGCGATACCGACCGCCAGCACGAGCGTTACGGTCGCGCCTGGGTCACGTGCCTGCCCTCGATGCACGACTCGTTCGGCATGGCTCTCGTGGAATCGCTGTCGTGCGGGACGCCGTTGGTCACCACCACGCACGGCGCGCCACGAGAGCTCGTCCACGAGGGTGTCACCGGCGAGCTGTGCGCCCCCGCGGACCCTGAGAGCCTGGCCGCAGCCTGCCTGCGGGCGTTCGCGCTGGCCCGCCGGGAGTCGACGGTCGCCGCCTGCCGCTCGTCGGCCGAGCCGTTCGACTGGGACCTCGGCCTGGCCCCGCTGTGCGAGCGTCTCTACATGACAGGCCGGTAGGGTCTCGGCGGTGCAGAAGGTCGTGGTCACCGGCGCCGCCGGGTACGTCGGGGGTCGCTTGCTCGCCGGTCTCAGCGACCGCGAGCTCGAGGTGGAGGCGATCGTGCGCGAGCCAGCGCCGCGGCTCGCCGCGCCGCAGACCGTGTGCGATCTCGCCGGCAGCGGAGCCGAGGAGGCGCTCCGCGGCGCGTGCGCCGGCGCGGATGTCGTAGTCCATCTGGCCGGGGAGAACGAGATCACCGCCGCGCGCGGTCCGGCGGCGGCGCTCGCGAGTACGATCGTCGCCACCGAGCGCGTCGCCGAGGCATGTGCCGCCGGCGAGGTACGGCGGCTCGTCTACGTCTCGACGGTCCACGTGTATGGTGCGCAGATGGTGCCGGGCGCAACGCTGGACGAGGACCTCCGCGCCGAGCCGCGGTCGCCGTACGCGATCTCGAGACTCGCCTCCGAGCACGCTGCCGCGGCGCTCGCGTACGGATCGTTCGAGCTCGTCGTGCTCAGGCTGACGAACTGCGTCGGGGCGCCGGACGATCCGGGCGTCGACCGCTGGAGCCTGGTCGCGAACGACCTTTGCCGCGAGGGCGCCACTCACGGCCGCCTCACGCTCAGGTCCTCCGGCATGCAGTGGCGCGACTTCGTCGCGCTCGCGGACGTCTGCGGAGCGATCGAAGCCGCGAGCGGCGCGCATCAGCGCGAGCCGGCTCCCGGGACCTACAACCTCGGCTCCGGCCAGCCGATGACCGTCCGTGCGCTCGCCACGCTGATCGCGGATGAATTCGAGCGCCGGACGGGCGAGCGGCCGCCACTGCACGCGCCTGAGCCCGAGCCAGATGCCCCTGGGCCCTACTGCGTGTCCGTGCGACGCGCGGCCGAGCAGGGGCTCCAGCTCGATACGCCGATCGGCGATGCCGTGGCCGAAACGATCGAGTTCTGCCTGAGCCATCGCGAAGAGCTGTTATGAGCGAGATCCACGATCTCCGCGTAACGCCGCTCAGACGCATCCCGGACGAGCGCGGGGCGGTGTTCCACATGCTCAGAGAGGATGACGAGGCGTTCGAGCGGTTCGGAGAGATCTACTTCTCGCTCGTTTACCCCGGCGTGATCAAGGGGTGGCATCTGCACCATCGGATGACGCTCAACTACGCGGTGCCGGTCGGCATGGTGAAGCTCGTCTGTTACGACGATCGCGAGAACTCCCCCAGCCGCGGAGCCGTGCACGAGCTCCACGTCGGCGAGCTGAACTACGTGCTCGTGACGATCCCCCCGCACGTCTGGAACGGCTTCAAGGGCATCGGCGACCGGCCGGCGCTGGTCGCGAACTGCGCGACGAGCGCGCACGATCCGACCGAGATCGAGCGGCTCGACCCTCTCGCCGGGCAGATTCCGTACGACTGGGCGCTCCGGCACGGCTGAGTCGCCACCGTGCGCGTTCTCTGCGTCGGGAGCCGGTATCCGCCATGGTCGGTGGGCGGGTACGAGCGGATCTGGTCCTCGTTCGTGGCGCACCTGATCGCCGGCGGCCACACCGTTCGCGTGCTCACCACGGTGCCGGACCCGACCGATCGCGCCGTCGCGTCGGATCCGGTGATTGGCGATGTCCGTCGTGAGCTCCGCTGGTACTGGCGCGCTCACGCATTTCCCCGCATCGGCCTGCGCGCGTGCGCCGCGCTCGAACGCTCGAACGCTCGCGTTCTCTCGCACCACGTCCGCGAGCTGCGCCCGGATGCCGTGATGTGGTGGTCGATGGGCGGGATGTCGCTGTCGATGCTCGAGCAGGCGCGCCGCGCCGGTCTCCCGGCGCTCGGGATGGTGTGCGACGACTGGATCGCCTATGGGCCGAGCGTCGACGCCTGGACGCGCCGCTCGCAGCGCCTGCCCGCCGCGCTCGCACGGATCGCTGAGCACCTCGGCGGCGTTCCCGCGCGGCTCGAGCTCGACCGCGCGGCGCGGTGGATCTTCATCTCCGAGTACGCGCGGCGCGCGGCGCGCGACGCCGGCTGGTCGTTACCCGACAGCGCCGTCGAGCACTCCGGAATCGACGCTGCGCAATTCGCCGCGAGCGAACCGGCCCCGTGGCGCTGGCGCCTGCTCTATTGCGGCCGGGTCGATCCGCGCAAGGGCGTCGCGACCGCTGTTCGAGCGCTCGCCCGTCTTCCCGCTGAAGCGACGCTCACGATCAAGGGAGACGGTCCGCACGAGTTCGCGTGCGAGCTCCAGGCACTCGCTGCTCAGCTCGGGCTGGCGGGACGGGTTCACTTCGAACCGAGCTCGCTCGGAGGCGGGCTTCGCGATGTCTACGCGGACTGCGACGCGTTGCTGTTTCCGGTCACGTGGCGTGAGCCCTGGGGGCTCGTCCCGCTCGAGGCGATGGCCGTCGGTCGCCCTGTGGTCGCGAGCCGGGCTGGCGGCGGCGTCGCCGAGTATCTCGAGGACTGGCGCAACTGCATTCAGTTCGAGCCCGACGACGTGGCTGGGCTCGAGGCCGCATTGCGCCGCCTCGCGGCAGAGCCAGCGCTGCGCGACGCACTGGTCGACGGCGGGCGCACGACCGCAGCTGGGTTCACCGAGGCGCGGTTCAACGCGGCGCTGGCCCGAGAGCTCGACGCAGTCGTGGCTCGCACCTGGTAGACGGCCGCGCAGCCGAAGCGGCGCGTCGAGACGACCAGCGGACCGAGCAGCTGCGCGAGCGGCGCGGCGGTACCGCAGTCGCTCAGCACGAACCGTGCTCCAATCCGCGCGACCAACAGCTGCGTCTGCGCGGGCCCGAACCGGCCACGCATCAAATCCTCGGCGACCGCCGTCCGATAGGCGAAGTCTGGGGTCCACGTCCATTCGCCCACCCACGTCCGGCGGCCCGTGAACGCCGGGACCGCCATCCCGATGTAGTCGCGTGCGAGCACCCCACCGGCAGTCTTCAGATGGTCGAGGTACGACAGGGCGTCGTGATCGTCGGGCGTGAGGAAGTACGGCGCCGCTCCTGACCGCTCTGCGTCGTGGAAGTTCTTGACCTCGTACGCGGCGCCGGGGATCGTGGCGATCGCGATCAGGGCGGCGGCGACGACGGTTCCGGCTAGCGCTATGCGAGTCCGGCCGAGCGACGTCAGCGCGCGGGCGCGCTTGCGCACGGCGTCGCAGATGCGTGGCCAGCCGGCCGCGGCGAGTACGCCGAGCGGAATCGCGATGCCCTCGAGCGCGTGATACGGGAACTCCGAGGTGCCGAAATAGATCGCCAGCGCCACCAGCGGCCACGCGATCAGCACGGTTCGCAAAGGGCCAGGCGAGAGCGCTCGAATCCCCGGGAGCGCGGCCGCCACAATCGGGCCGAGCGCAGCGAGTAACGCCCACCACGGAACGTGGACGACGCTGTTCTGAGCGGAGTCGATCCGCCACGCCCGATCCGTGTGCTCGAGGATGTACTCGTACGTGAGCGGTGCCGCAGTCGCGGCCAGCGGGATCCCGAGCGAGGCCACGAGCCTTCGCGAACGGCCTTCGAGCATCAGGATCAGGAGCAGTGCGGCGAGCGTCGCGCCCTGCCACGGGTGCAGCCAGGCCGACAGGCATGCGGCGGCCGAGACGCCGGCGACCAGACGGCCCGAGTGGTTGCCGCGCGCGATCGACGCAGAGCCGATCAGCGCGAGCGCGAGCAGCCCGACGGCAACACCCGAATGCGGATATCCCCACAGCTGCCACGCTGGCATGCTCTCGCCGCCGGGCAGCAGCAACTGATAGCTCGCAACCGGGCCCACCGCACCCGTCCAGCCCAGCAGTGGCACTAGCGGGGACATGTAGAACAAGCCCAGCGTCACGGCGGCCGCACGCTGGCGCGGCGACAGCAGCGCTCGGACAGCGAGTGTTACGACGGCGAACGCGAGCAGCGGCGCAGCGAGCAGCGAAAGCGTCCAGAACGCGGCCTGCAGCGGCAGCCCGAGAAGCCAGATGAGGCCGCCGATGAGATACAGCGGGTTGAGATACACCGCGTGCCCGAGCGCCAGGTCGAAGCGGTCGGTGATCAGCACGTGCTCCGCGCTCTGGCGGATCTGGTCCATGTAGAAGAGCTGATCCGCCCCGGCGAGCGGTCCGGTCGAGCCGGAGATCACCCCACCGTGACCGAGCGCGTGATAGGCCAGCAGAGCGATCGGGATGAGCGCCCACACGAGCGCCGCCGCGATCGCGATCGCCGTGAGCGATGGCCACGCCCGACCCAAGCGGCCGGCGACCGCCGTCCGCCGGCGTTCGGAGTCGATCGCGCCCGTCGTCATCGTGCCGAGGCTATACCGCGTGCGCGGGACGCCTGACGACATACACGGTCGCGCAGCCGAAGCGATGGATTGAGGACGCGATCGGGGCGAGGATCTGGGTGAGCTTGGAGCCGGTGGTGCAGTCGGCCGCGACGAGCTTCACCCCGCTCAGCAGCACGAACGTCCGCGACACCGCCGGGCGCAGACCGCCCGCGAAGAGTGCGTCCGCCAGCTCGCGCCGCTGCGCGTAGTCCTGACTCCAGAACTGGTGCCCGACCCACACCCGCCGACCGGTCTGGGACGGAATCACGAGCGCGAACAGGGTTCGGGCGAGGACCGCGCCCGGCGGCGCGTCGTCGGCGATCCACGCCAGTTCTCGCGATTCCGAGCGGTTCACGTAGTAGTAGCGCTGGAGCGGGCCGTCGGCGTCGTCCCGGAACACGCGTGCCTCATACGCCATGCCGGGAACCGTGACCAGCGCGATCGCGATCGCACCGGCAGCCGCCGGGAGCCGTAGCCGGCGCCATGCCCTGACGGCGAACACGGCCAGCGGCAGCCCGAGGCTCTCGAGCGCATGCGACGGATATGAGCCGAGCACGAAGTACGCGATCAGGCTCGCGGGGACCCACAGCAGCAGGGCCCGCTCCAGCTGATCCTCGCCGGGACGCCGGACACCGGCCGCGGCGATCACGGCGGGCGGCCCGAGACCGACGAGCAGCACGAGGGCGCTGAAGTGCGGCGCGAGCTCGTTGTGTGACGCGAGCTTCCACGCCGGATCGAAGCGCGCCAGCGCCAGGTAGTAGACGAGCGGCAGACCGACGGCGACGAACAGGGGCGCCACTCTCGAGAGCCGCCGTCCACGGCCCCACGCGGCAAGCCCGACGAGGATCAGCTCGAGGATCGCTCCCTGCCACGGGTGGAGCCACGAGATCAGCGCGCCGCAGCAGATCGCAAGCGCGAGTGGGCGCGCCGCATCCCGGCCCGTTCGGGCATCGAGAGCGCGCACGATTGCCAGCAGCGTCACGGGCATCAGGCCGATCGCGATGGCGCTCGGCAGATACCCCCACAGCTCGCCGGCCGGAAACAGCTCGCCGGCGAGCACGAGCAGGCTCGTGCGGTGGGCCACCGAACCGATGTCGGCCCATCCGGCGAGTGCGGCGAGCGGCGTGAAGAACGCGAGGCTCAGGACCAGTGTCGCCCAGCGTGCGCCGCGATCGTCTGCAAATACGCGGGCGCTGAAGCGCGCCAGCCCCAGCAGAAGCACGACGATCGCGACTGGCTTCCACAGCAGGTAGGAGAGCGCGAGCGGGACACCGATCGCCCACAGCGCGGCGCTGACCGTGAACATCGGCTGCGCGAACACGTGGGCGGTCGGGTTCGGCTCGAACAGATTCGATGCGAGTCCGTGGCTCCCGGCGTCTCTGATCCACGCCATGTACTGGAGCTGGTCCCCCCCGATGATCCCGTCCGTGCCGGTGAGCTGCTCGTGACTGACGGCGGCGTGGACCACCATCAGCAGAACCGGACCGATCCCCCAGATCGCCAGGGCCGCGAGCAGCGCCACCTCGACCGGTGAGAGCCGCGCGACCGAGAGCCTGCTCAAGAGGCCACCGCCCGCCGTCCGGCTGCGCCACGTCGCGCGAGCACCGCGCCGCCGCAGACCCAGCACGCCCAGACGGCGAGCATCAGGGGCACGTACACCCACACAATCGAGTGGGCCTTCCAGGGGCCCGAGTAGTAGATCACCATCGGTGCGGTGATCAGTCCCTGCAGCAGCGCGCTCGAGCGAACGTAACCGGCAAGCAGGAAGAACGGAAGTCCCCATACGAGGTACTGGAAGAAGAATCCGCTGCCGAGCGCGATCACCAGCAGCCACAGCAACGCGGCCGCCAATCTGGGCTCGGGACGGAAGCGCCAGGCGTAGACGGCGAACGCGACCAAGATCAGCGCGTTGTAGACCCCGGCGTGGTTGATGAACACCGACTGCTCGAAGCCCGATGCGACGACCCAGTAGCTGAGCCACCGCGCCGCCATGTTGGGCTGCAGCACCAGGCTCAGCCCGCCCATCCCCGGCGATCCCGCGTAGTGCGCGACATGCCTGACTCCGGCCGCATCCACGGCGTAGAACGGCGCGAACGCCACCAGTGGTACGGCGACCGCGCACGCAACGAGCAGGAACAGCTCTCGCCGGTCGCGCGCCGTGGGCGCCAGCGCGAGCACCATCGCGAACGGGACCGTCTTGATCGCGGCGGCGAGTCCGATCAGCAGACCGGCAATCCACGCGCGTCGCCCGGTCTGCACGCGCTCCCAGACGAGCAACGCGATCACCGCCGGCACGATCGCGACGGAGTCGATCTGAGCGGCGTAGCCGGAGATCGTGATGAACACCGGGCCGAACGCGACGAGCGCCGCGGCGCCGATCCGCATCCGCTCGCTCACGCGGCCGTCGAGCCCCTCCCAGACGAGCCAGACTAGGACGGCGTCGGCGGCAATCGCCGGGAACCGGATGACGTGCGTGAAGCCGCCGACCACGTCCGCGACCCAACCCATCACCAGAGCGAGCGGGAAGAACCCGGGCGGGTACGGCCAGTGAAAGATACTCCCGGGGTTGGTCAGCGAGTAGACGTGCCCGGGCGCCGCAGTGAGTGCGGCGCGCACGATCTCCCAAGAGTGAACGTCGTATGGCAGCCCGACGGTCGTGAGCGCGATCACGACGCGGACCATGACGCCCGTGGCGATCATCACGAGGACGAGGGGGCGGGGCCTGGACATCGTGGGAGAGCCTAGGTGGCACGGTGGGTGGCCGTCGAGTCGACGCCACGGCCGCACTAAGATGTCGGGCCGTGCCAGACCCGCTCGTGTCGGTCGTGGTCTCGACTTACAACCGGCCGGCGCGGCTCGCGCGGCTCCTCGATGCACTACGCGACCAGACGCTGGCGCCCGACGCGTACGAGGTGATCGTGGTCGACAACGGCTCTCGGCCCGAGACCGGCGCACTGTTGGCGCGCGAAGCCGCAGACGGGAGACTCAGGCTCCGGTACGAGCGGCACGAGATCACGCGAGGCCCGGGCGGCGGGCGCAACACCGGGTGGCGGCTCGCCCGAGCGCCGCTGATCGCGTTCACCGACGACGACTGCAGACCCGAACCGCGCTGGCTCGAGGCGGCACTGGCCGTCGCCAGGCAACGTCCTGGCGCCCTGATTCAGGGACCGACCCGGCCTGATCCCGACGAGCTGGCGCTCGACGGCGTGTTGTCGCACACCGTGCGAGTTGAGCAGCTGGGACCGATCTTCGAAACCTCGAACGTCTTCTATCCGAGGGCCGTTCTCGAGGCGCTCGGCGGCTTCGACGAGACGTTCGGCACCAGGCCCGCGGGCGAGGACACGGACCTGGCGTTCCGGGCGATCGAAGCAGGGGCGCAGCCGGTGTTCGCGCCAGACGCGGTCGTCCGCCACGCGGTCGAGCGCGTCGGCGTTCGCGGCCAGTTGCGGATCTCGTCGCGATGGAGCGCCGCGGTGCGCATCCATGCCGACCACCCGAGCGCGCGCACGGCGCTCTATCGAGGCCGGTTCTGGAACGTGTGGCACTACCTGATGTGGCGATCGTTGCTGGCGATGCTGGCGCCCGCTTGGCTGCGACGGCTGCTGGTGATGCGCCATCTACTCGAGCTGCGCAAGCGCGCTCGGCTGGAAGGTGGCGGGTGGTGGGCGGTCGCGTTCTTCGTGCTGAACGACGCAGTCGAGTGCTGGGCGATCGCGCGCGGGGCGATTCGCTACCGGACGCTCGTGCTGTGAGCGGGGCGCTCGCTACCCTATGTTCAGATGCTCGGGTTCCGCGACAAGTCCAAGACGATCGATTCCGATCGCGCGCCCCGGGGCCGTGACGTCGAGATGGCGGTCGCGCCGACCAACGTCGTCCTCGGCACGCCGATGAAGCCTCCGTTCCCAGACGGCTTTCAGCAGGCCGTGATCGCCATGGGCTGCTTCTGGGGGGCCGAGAAGGCGTTCTGGCAGATACCCGGCGTGTACACGACAGCGGTCGGCTACGCGGGCGGCTTCAGGCCGAACCCGACCTACGATGAGGTCTGCAGCGGAAGCACCGGCCACACTGAGGCCGTCTTGGTCGTGTTCGACCCCTCGAAGACCTCGTACACGGAGATTCTGCGCACGTTCTGGGAGCACCATGACCCGACCCAGGGGATGCGCCAGGGCAACGATGTGGGCAGCCAGTACCGCTCCGCGATCTACACACACGGCGACGAGCAGGGGACGGAGGCGATCGCCTCACGCGACGCGTATGCGGAGCGGCTAACGGCCGCCGGCTACGGCGAGATCACCACAGAGATCGCTCCCGCCGGCCCGTTCTACTACGCCGAGGACTACCACCAGCAATATCTCCACAAGAACCCGTGGGGTTACTGTCCAGACCATGGGACGGGCGTCGCGTGCCCGGTCGGTCTGAACGTCCCGCAGGTGGAGGTAGCTCCACCCGCGTCCGCCTGAACGCCGGTCGGCGCGCGCTGAGTGGTACGCCGCCATGGCAGTTCCGCTCGGCGAGGACGCGCCATCGCGGCCACAGACCGCTACGCGGGGGCACCTTGAATGTGACGGCTGGGTCCTAACGCGGGTTTGCCCGCCCTCCGGCGTATTCGGTCGACGACGCCGAGCAGCCCGAGACCGGCCAGGATCAAGAGGTAGGGGTCGGCGGGCACGCGATAGCGGGTCAGGCCGACGGACAGCAGGGTCGGCGCCGCGAGCGCAACCGGGCATCCCCAGAAGGCGACCGGCGCCCCCCTGCCGGCCTTGGTGACCACTGCGAGGATCGCGACGATCCCGACGACCCAGAACGCGTATACGCTCACCACCGCGAGCCAGCCTGGATACCCCCAGACGGGCGCGAGTTGGTGCTCGAGGCCGGGGCCGGGAAGATTCAAGAGCCGCACGAGGCTCCAGAAAACGACGTCGAGCGGATACGCCGGGTGGGCGCGGACAAAGTCGATCGATTCTGTGACCAGCTGGTCGGAGATCCGCGCTTCGCTCCAGCTCGGGTGGGCGTGATGCAGCCGCAGGACCGGCGCCAGCAACGGCGTCCACAGTGCCGGGTTGTTCGGATTGTCGCGAGCAGCGTCGTTATAGGTTCCGATGAGCGAGTAACCGTCCTCGGTTCCCAGCGGAACGAACTCGCCGAAAATGATCGTGTTGCGGATCGCCCACGGCGCGAGCACGAGTACGCACACCGCGATCAGCGCCAGCGGCGCGCGTACCGAGGCCCACGACCGCCGCGGGCGCACGCTCCACACCAGGAAGCAAAGCGGCAACACGAGGAAGATCCCATTGCCACGGGTATCCGCGGCGAGTCCTGTCAGCGCGCCGGCGAGAGCCGCGTAACGCAATCGCTCCGGGGCTGCTCGCTGCTTGAGCGCCGCGAACACCGCGGCCAGTGTCAGGACGATGAACAGCGGCTCCGACATCAAGCTGCTTCCGACAAGCACCAGCGGTGGGTACACAGCCGCCAGCGCCGCCCCGACTAGACCTGCGTTGCGCCCCCAAACGCGCCGGGCGACTAGGAAGATCAGCGCTACCGCGACGACGCCGAGGAGCGCCTGAGCGATCCGGCCTGCCTCCCAGCGAGCGCTTGCGGAGCTGGTGCCGACCAGGTCGTAGACGAACGCGAGCAGAAACGGAAAGCCGGGAGGGCGAAACGCTGAAGGCCCGCCCACCCCCGAGGCCGGATAGTGGCCGGCGCTGGCCAGTGAGACCGCTACGTGGTCGTAGTCGGAGGCGTCGTTGACCGGTACGTAGTGAGGCGTGGCGATGATCACCGCGATCCGCGCCACGGTCGCTCCGACCAGGATCGCCACGGGCGCGAGGCCAACGAAACGACGGCCGGTACCGGCGGTGGTGAGCCCCGGCTGCGTTAGGCCGGCAAGGTGTTGGAGACGCGTGCGGCCGGCCAGAGGAGGCGATTCAATCAGAGCCAACCGCTGCGGCTCGGCGGGACCGGCTCGCGGCGCGCCTGCTGTAACTGCCGCCGCCAGCCCTAGGAACCTCTCAACCTCCCGCCACTGCCGGCAGGATCGTGACCTCGTCGCCGTCCTCGACGGGCGTATCGAGCCCCTCGAGGAAACGGATGTCCTCGCCGCCGACGTAGACGTTCACGAACCTGCGCAGGCCACCATCCTCGGCGATCCGCGAACGGAGCTCGCCGTACCGCTCGTAGAGGGCGTCGAGTACCTCCCCGACCGTAGAGCCGGAGACCTCGGCCGTAGACTCGCCGTCCGTTGCGGCTCGCAGCTGAGTTGGGATCTTCACGTTGACTGACATCGCGCCGCTAGTCATATCAAGCTGTGGCGACGACCCGCTCGGCCGCCTGTTCGAACGACGAAGCAGTCGGATCGATCTCCCACGCTTCGAACGTGCCGCGAACCGCGTCGAGTGTCTTCAGGCCCTCTCCGGTGATGTAGGCCACGACCCGCTCGTCGGGATCGATGTCACCTCGCTCGGCGAGCTTGCGCAGCACCGCGACGGTCACACCGCCCGCGGTCTCCGTGAAGATCCCAGTCGTCTCGGCGAGCAGCCGGATGCCCGAGCGGATCTCGTCGTCCGTGACCGAGTCGACCGACCCCGCCGTGCGGCGAGCGAGATCGAGCGCGTACGGGCCGTCGGCGGGGTTGCCGATTGCGAGCGACTTGGCGATCGTCTCGGGCTTGACCGGCTTGCAGAAGTCGTGGCCGGCATTGAACGCAAGCGCGACCGGGGAGCAACCCGCCGCTTGGGCACCGTTGAACGTCGGCAGCGAGCCCTCGACGAGGCCCAGCTCGAGCCACTCCTCGAACCCGCGTGCGATCTTCGTGAACAGCGAGCCTGAGGCGATCGGCGCGACAACTCGGTCGGGCAGCTCCCATCCGAGCTGTTCGCAGGTCTCGAACGCGAGCGTCTTTGACCCCTCCGCGTAGTACGGCCGCATGTTGATATTCACGAACGCCCAATCGTGCTCACCGGAGAGCTCCGTGCAGAGCCGGTTGACGTCGTCGTAGTTGCCGCGCACGGAGACGAGGTTCGTGCCGTACACGCCCGTTGCGAGGATCTTCTGCTCCTCGAGGTCGTGGGGCACGAACACGAACGACTCGAGCCCCGCCGCTGCGGCATGGGCGGCGACGGCGTTCGCCAGATTTCCCGTGGAGGCGCACGCAACGGTGTGGAACCCGAGCTCCCGGGCACGCGCCATCGCGACCGACACGACGCGGTCCTTGAACGAGTGCGTCGGGTTGGCAGCGTCGTTCTTGATCCACACCTCGTGCAGCCCGAGGCGTTCGGCCAACCGGTCGACGCGCAGCAGCGGCGTCCAACCGGCGGGCAGCGTGCCCTTCGGTGGCGAGCTGACCGGCAGGAAGTCGCCGTAGCGCCACAGCGAGTGCGGCCCTGCCTGGATCCGGCGGCGCAGAGCGGCTGGATCGAGGTCATTGCGGGCCTCGTAGGCAACTTCGAGCGGGCCGAAGCACTGCTCGCAGACGTATCGCGCGTCAAGCGGATACGTGGTCTTGCATTCTTTGCAGCGAAGCGACTCTGGCGGCATATGTGAAAAACCTCCGCCGGGGTCTGTGGTCGGAGGTCGAGGAAACCGCCCTATCCACATCTCCCAGGCCTTTGTAGTTGGAGCCTGATGGAATTGGCACCTTTCCCTTGCGGGAGGTTGCCGGGGTCTCGTAGGGCCATATCCCTCCACCCCTCTGGATGCGTACTGCTATGTGGAACGGCAGTATACATGCCGCGTAACGGACCCCGGAACCCGGTGTTCACACTCCCGCATGGCTGCGACTTCATCCGATCCGCTCGCCCGCCTCGAGGCGGCCCTAGGGCTGGGCCCGACCGTGCCCGCGAAGCGGATGCTGATCATCGTCAATCCGTACGCGACGACGGTCTCCGATCGCCTGAAGAACCTCGTCGTGTACGCGCTGCGCGGGAGTTACCACGTCGACGCGATCGACACCGAGGCCCGCGACCACGCGACCGAGTTGAGCCGCCAGGCAGCGATCGACGGCTACGACGTGGTCGTTGCGTTCGGCGGCGACGGGACGATCAACGAGGCGGCGAACGGCCTGGCCGGCTCTGAGACGCCGTTGACCTGCCTGCCGGGCGGCCGCACGAACGTCTACTGTCGGCTGCTCGGCATCCCCACGGACGTCGTTGATGCGACCGAACATCTGCTGAGGCTCGCGGACGACTGGCGGCCGCGTCGCGTCGACCTCGCGCGGATCAACGACCGGTGGTTCACCTTCTCGGCGGGCGTCGGGCTCGACGCGAGCGTCGTCGAGCGGGTCGACGCCCACCCGCGGCTGAAGGCGCGTGTCGGCGAGTGGTACTACACGGCGACCGCCGTGTCGGTGTTCAACCGTCGCTACCTGTTCACGCCCCCGCAGTTGGAGGCCCAGCTCGGGAACGAGCGCGTGCGAGGCGTCACTGCGATCGTCCAGAACGCCGCGCCGTACACGTACTTCGGCAATCGCCGCGTCGACATCGGCGAGGGCGCGACCCTGGACAGCGGCGATCTCGCGGGCGTAATCCTGCGCCGTGCGAGCCCGATCGACGTCCCGACCGTGCTGTGGCGCGCCCTCTCGGTCCGCGCTCGAGTGTCGAACCACCGGCGCGTCGAAGGGTTCACGGGCCTGGACCAGCTGCGGATCCGCTCGCTCGACGAGCGTCCCCTGCCGCTGCAGGTGGACGGCGACTACATCGGCGAGGCCGACGAGGCCGTGTTCACGGTCACGCCCCGCGGGATCGCTGTCGTCGCTTAGCAGTTCAGGCCGCAGGGGGTGAAAACGACCGGAGTCCAGGCTCAGGGGTGGCATGGATCGCGACCGAGCGACGCTCGTCTTCGCTGCTGAACACAAGCTCGTGCTCGCCGCGCAAGTCGGGGTGCTCTTGGGCGTCTCCGAGCAGTCCGCGGCACGGCGGCTGCGCGCGCTTGGCAAGGCGCGACTGGTACTCGAGGACCGCCCTTACGCGGGTCATCCCGCGTGCTACCAGGTGGCCCGCGCCGGGCTGCGCGCGATCGGGAGCCGGCTCGGCGCGCCGAAGCCGCTCGACCGCGCGCACTACCGCCACGACGTCGGCGTCGGCTGGCTGTGGCTCGCGGCGCGCGCCGGCGTTTGGGGCGAGCTCGCCGCGCTGGTCAGCGAGCGGACGATGCGCTCGCAGGACGGGGTCGCCCAGCACCGCCCCGTCGCGACGGCGTCGGGCCGGCGGGGTGTGCGGCTCGGCGGCTACGGGCCATCCGGGCGCGAGCGGTTGCACTACCCCGACCTCCTGCTCGTCGACCGCGACGGCCGCCGGATCGCGGTCGAACTCGAGCTGTCCGCCAAAGATCGGCCGCGTCGCGAGAAGATCCTCGCCGGGTACGCCGCCGACGCGCGGATCGACGCCGTCCTGTACCTCGTCGACCGGCCGGCCGTCGGCGCCGCGATCACCGCATCGGCGCGGCGCGTCGGGATCTCGGACCTGGTCCACGTCCAGCCCGTGCAATGGGGCAAAGATGCTCCGCCGGCGGGACGCGGCCGCACGGCGCCGCGAGCGCACCTGCGGGCGCCGGCGCGGGCCGCGACGGAGGCCAGCCGGTGAAGCGCGTGCTAGCGGCTGGACGCCTTGAACGCCGTCCGTTGTGGCTGGTGTTGATCCTCCTCGGGATGCTCGTGTGGCAGTCGGCGGCGGCGACCGCGGCGCTAGTCGCGGTTGGGATCGCCGGTCTGGTGCTGCAGGCGTCGCTCGAGGCCGCCGGCCGGCGCCGGGGCGCGAACGCGCCGGCACCCGCCAACGGCGTCGTACTCGGGATCGACAGCGGCGGCGAGCGGGTCGTACTCAGCGACGCCCAGCTCTCCGCGCACGGACTGATCCTCGGCGCCGCTGGCGCGGGCAAATCGACGACGCTGCTTGCGATTCTTACGGACCGCGTCCGGCGCGGCGGCTCGGTCGTCGCAATCGACATGAAGGGATCGCCGGAATTCGCCCGCGAGCTCGAGCACGCGGCTACCACGGCAGGGCGGCCGTTCCGATGCTGGACGCTCGAAGGGCCGCACCGCTGGAACCCGCTCGAGCACGGCAACGCGACCGAGCTCAAGGACAAGCTGATCGCGACGGAGCGGTTCTCCGAGCCGCACTATCAGCGTGCCGCCGAGCGATATCTGCAAACAGCGATCCAGGTGCTCGGCCGCGCGCACCCCGACCGGCGGCCGACGCTCAGATCGGTCGTCGCGGCGATGGATCCGCGCCGGCTGGCGCGGATGCTGCGGGCGTCGGACGGTCCGTTTGCCGAGCGCGTGCAGGATTACCTCGAATCGCTCGGTCCGGACCAGCTGAGCGCGGTCAATGGTCTCGCCACCCGGCTGGCCCTGCTGAGCGAGTCACACGCCGGTGAATACCTGACCGGTGGCGAGGGCGCGATCGACCTGCGGCGAGCGCTGGCGGGGCCGGAGGTTGTCCTGTTCAGCCTCAACTCGAGCAGCTACGCGGGTCTCTCGGCACAGGTCGGGACGCTCGTCGTCCAGGACCTCGTCGCCGCCGCCGGCGACCGGCTGTCCAGAGGGGTGCCGGGCCAGGCGATCATCGGGATCGACGAGTTCTCTGCGCTCGACTCCGACAATGTGGTCGCGCTGCTCGCGCGTGGCCGCGAGGCACGAGTCCCGGTGCTGCTGGCGACGCAGGAGTTCGCCGACCTCGAGCGGGCGGGGCGCGGCGTGCGGGACCAGGTTTCCGGCGTCACCGCGGTCAAGATCGCCCACCGCCAGGACGTACCTGCATCGGCACGGATGATCGCGGAGATGGTCGGCACCCGGCGCGTGTGGGAGAGCACCATCGGCCTGCGCCGCCACCCGCTGCTCGGCACGCGCCAGTCGGGATACGGAACCCAGCGCCAGGTCGAGCGGTACATCATCGATCCCAACGAGATCAAGTCGCTGCCCACCGGCCACGCAGTCGTGATCACGAAGCTGCCGGAGGCGCGGGCGCGAACGGTGCGGGTGACACCGCGACCACCGGATCGGGGCGCCGAGCGCTAGACGCGCCGAGCTACGGGCTGCTGAACCCGCGCACGAGGCCGCTCTGCGCAGACACCGTGACGCTTCCGGAGGAGCCGTGCAGCGTCAGCATGAGCGACTCGCGGCCTTGCGCGATGAAGCCGATGCCGGAGGCGGAGCCCGTGACCCGGACATGACCGAGCTGGCGCACGCTGCCTGCGGCCGCGATCGTGTATCGCTTGCCGGCATCCGGGTTGGACGGGCCGGCAACGGTGATCGTGCCGTGAAGCGTGCCGAGCAGGCGCATGCAGCGCCCGCCACTGCGGCACCGCGCGCCGTTGAGGCTGAACGTCGCGTGGCGCACAACCGGGCCAGGCGCGGGAACGCTGATAGCGATCGAGAGCCTGCCGCCGTCGCCCCGGTAGACGCCATTGGCCGCCGAGATCGTCCCCGAGAACGCGTCGCGCGCCGGCACCGAGGCTGCGAGCGCCGATGCAGCGAGCATCGCGAACCCGACGAGCATCGCGAACGCGACGACCATCGCCCACATGCGCCGGCGCACCGGCCTACCCCCCGCCCGGCGTGACTCGATACGCGTCGAACACGGCGTCGATGTTACGCAACCGGTTGATCGCCTGATCGAGCGTGCGCGTGTCACCGACCTCGACGACGAAGCGGTTCTTGACCATCGGGTGGTTGACGGTGCCGTAAAAGTCGAGGATGTTGATCCCCGCCTCGGAGAACGTTCGTGACATGTCCTCGAGCAGGCGGTGGCGGTCCCAGCCCTGGACCTCGATCTCGACCCTGAACGCGGTCTCGGCGTCGCCGTCCCAGCTGACCGGCGTGAAGCGCTCGGGATCGCGCTTGAGCACCGCCACGTTGGGACAGTCGTCGCGGTGGATCGTGATCCCGCGGCCGAGCGAGATGTAGCCGACGATCGGATCGCCGGGAACGGGACGGCAGCACTTGGCGAGGCGCAGCATCACCTCGTCGATCCCCTCGACGCGAATCCCGTACCGCGACGAGGAGGTCGTCGGGCGGGCGCGGCGCCGACTGGTGTGGAGCAGATCGTCGGCGGCCGTCGGCTCGGAGTCGGCGGCCTCGCCCTCCTTGAGCCGCTGCATCACCTTGTTGACGACGATCCGCGGTGAGATCTTCGCGCCGCCGAGCGCGATGTAGAAATCGTCGCCCTTCCGGAAGCCCATCTCCCGGATCACATCCGCCAGCAGTGGCGAGCCGACGATCTTCTGCGCAGGGAGGCCCTGTCGCTTGAGGTGCTCCTGGAGCAGCTCGCGGCCTGTGTGCTCGGTGTCCTTGCGCGACTCGGCCTTGAACCACGCCTTGATCTTGTTCCGCGCGCGCGTTGTCTTGACCAGCGCGAGCCAATCGCGTGAGGGCCCGCGGTCGCGCTTGGATGTCAGCACCTCGACGATGTCGCCCGAGCGCAGCTGGTAGGAGAGCGGGACGATCTTGCCGTTGACCTTCGCGCCAACGCACCGGTGACCGACGTCCGTGTGGATCTCGTACGCAAAGTCGAGCGGCGTCGCCCCCGCGGCGAGCGACTTGACCTCGCCTTTCGGCGTAAACACGAACACCTCGTCCTCGAACAGGTCGACCTTCAGGGTCTCGACGAATTCGCGAGGATCCGCGAGATCCTGCTGCCAATCGAGCAGCGAGCGCAGCCACTTGAGCTTGCCGTCGGAGTTGCGCACGCCCGCCGCGCCGCCGCCGCGACCGGAGCCGTCCTCCTTGTACATCCAGTGCGCGGCGATCCCGAACTCCGCCAGGTCGTGCATCTCGCGCGTGCGGATCTGGATCTCGAGCGGCCGGCCCTCGGGCCCGATCACGGTCGTGTGCAGCGACTGGTACATGTTGAACTTCGGCATCGCGATGAAGTCCTTGAAGCGCCCGGGCAATGGCTTCCACAGCGAATGGATCACCCCGACCGCCCCGTAGGTGTCCTTGACCGAGCCCACAATCACGCGCATCGCGGTGAGGTCGTAGATCTCGTTGAACTCGCGGCCCTTCTTCGTCATCTTCGAGTAGATCGAGTAGAAGTGCTTGGCGCGACCCGAGATCTCCGCCTCGATCCCGAGCTCGTCGAGCTCCTTGCGCAGGTACTCACCGGCCTGGCTGACGTACCGCTCGCGCTCGACGCGCTGCTGGGCGACGAGCCCCTTGATCTCGTTGTACTTGCGCGGGTGGAGCGTCTGGAACGCCAGATCCTCGAGCTCCCACTTGATCGCGTGGATGCCGAGCCGGTGCGCGATCGGCGCGTAGATGTCGAGCGTCTCGCGCGCCTTGTCGATCTGCTTCTGCTTCGACATCGCGCCGATCGTGCGCATGTTGTGGAGGCGATCGGCGAGCTTGATCAGGATCACCCTGATGTCGGTCGCCATCGCGATCATCATCTTGCGGTAGTTCTCAGCCTGGCGCTCGTCGCGGGACTGGAACGTCAGCCCGGTGAGCTTCGTGACGCCGTCAACGAGGCCGGCGATCTCCTCGCCGAACGCGGCCTGGACCTCTTCCAGCGACGCGCTCGTGTCCTCGACGGTGTCGTGCAGCAGCGCGGCGCACAACGTCTCGGTGTCGAGCCGCATCCCGGCGCAGATCTTCGCCACGCCGACGGGATGGATGATGAAGTCCTCGCCGGACTTGCGGACCTGGTCGGCGTGGTGCACGCATGAGTACACGAACGCCTCCTCGACTCGATCGCGGTCGACCGCGACGGCGGCTTGGTTCGAGTGCTCCTCGACGATCGCGAACAGATCGCCGAGCAGTCTCCGCTCGGCTGCGGTGAGCTCGGCGCTCTCGACCGCGGTATGCGCCTGCGGGTGCTCGAGGCGGTCGATCGGCGGCCGCGTGGTGGCGATGACCTTCGTCGCGCCGCTCTCGTGCTGCTCGTCGCCGCGCGTCAGATGCTTCGCCGAAGGTTTGCGCTGTTCAGGTATCGCTGTCCGTCCTCATATCTCTTTGCGTAGACCCTGAACGACGGCGAGCGCTCGAGTGCGGTGGGGCCGACACCCGCCAGCGCCAGGGCCGGCAGATCCCGGTCGAGGCTGACGAGCTCGAGCTCCGTGAGCACGCTTATCAGCCTGCCGGCCAGGCGTGCCGGACGGCCGTGTTGGCCATCGCCACGGAGCACTTGCTCGAGCTCCTCACCGGTCACCTTCCCCCGTTGCCTCAGGCTTCGGTAGAGGGCGGCGAGTTGAGCGCGGAGGCCGTACTCCAACTCATGTATCTGCTCAGCAAAGCGTAGCTCAGCCTCGCCCCACGCCAAATGGGTGAAGCCGCTACCTGCGCGCAGCAGCTCCCTGGCAACCGGGCTCGACGGGGGGTCGAGTGCGACCAGCGAGGCGTGACCGCGGGCGAGCGCCGGCTCGCGCCCGAGCGTGTGATACGAGACGAGCGCGAACCCGCCGGCCCGCTCGGCGAGGCCGCGCAGCCGCCGCGCAACGTCAGAGCAGACGGCGAGCACGGGCTCCGAGCACGAGATCGCGTCCGCGAGCACCGCAAGCGGGCTCTCGCCGCGCCGGTCGACAACGACGCGATCGCCGGCCGGGACGAGGGGCGTGTCAGCGAGCGCCTGGCCGAGCTCGCTGAATGCCGCAGCGAGGTACTCGCCATCGGCGGGCTCCCCTATCACGTCGATCCGCCCGGCGCTGCACGGACGGCTGTGGCGGAGCACGAGCCGCGGCTCGACGGCGCCGTTCCAGACGTTGCGTTCGAGCCGGAAGGCGGCGTCGAGCGCCGCCGCGGGGTTAGCCCCGAGCCCGTCTTCGCAGCCGAACGCTACCGCCCGCGCGCTGGCCCCGCCCGAGATCACCGAGAAGCGGGCGTGCTGCCCCTCCTCCCCCATCCGCCGCAGATCGGCGAACCGCGCGCCCGGGACGAGCAGCTGCGCGGACGGATTTCCGAGCCCGCACGGCTCGAGCAACTGGAGCTCCTCGGCGAGCGCGAGCCCGAGCTCCGATCCGGACACGATCGCGTCGACTCGCTCGATCGGCTCAAGCACCTCTGGCGTCAGAACCGCTTCGGCATGACGCTCGATCGCCTCGCGCAGCTCCTCGACTCGGTCGGGAGAGACGGTCAGGCCGGCCGCCGCGCGGTGGCCACCGTAGGACTCGAGCGTCCCGGCGGCAGCGTGCAGAGCGCCGAGCAGGTCGAAGCCGGAGATGCTCCGGCCAGAGCCATGACCCGGCCCGTCGCCGTCGAGCGCGATCAGAATCGCCGGCCGGTGATACCGCTCGACAATTCGCGAAGCAACGATCCCGACGACCCCCTGGTGCCAGCCCTCCCGCGCGAGCACGTACGCGTACCGATCGCCGAGCGCTGCGACCTGCGCCTCCGCCTCCCAACCGATCCGCTGCTCGACCGCACGTCGCTCGGCGTTCACCTGGTCGAGTTCGACCGCAATCTCGCGAGCGCGGGCGAGATCGTCGGTCAGCAACAGCTCCAGCCCAGCGTCGGCGCGGCGCATCCTCCCCGCCGCATTGATCCGGGGCGCGAGGCGGAAGCCGAGCGCGTGCGCGTCGAGCGCGCTCGGATCAACCCGCGAGACCTCCATCAGCGCCCGCATGCCCGGCCGCGCGGTGTTCGCGAGCGCCGCCAGACCGGTCCGCACCAGCCGGCGGTTCTCGCCGACCAGTGGAACGAGATCAGCGACCGTGGCGAGCGCGACGAGCTCGAGATCGTCGTCGGCGCTCGGGGCACCCAACGCCTGCGCGAGCTTGTATGAGACGCCGGTGCCGCACAGCTCCGCGCATGGATAGGCGCCGACGATCGGATGGATGATCGGGCACGACGGAAGCGCGCCGTCTGCGCGGAGCGCATGGTGGTCAGAGACGACGACGTCGAGCCCTGCCGCGGTCGCGCGGGCGACCTGCTCGACGGCCGTGATCCCACAATCGACGGTGATCATCAGGCCGACGCCGCGGGCGGCCAGCTTCGCCACCGTCGCATCTGAGATGCCGTATCCATCCTCGAGCCTGCTCGGCAAGAACCAGCCGACGTCGGCTCCGAGCGAACGGAGTGCTCGCACCATGATCGCGGTCGCGCACACGCCGTCGACGTCGTAGTCGCCGTGGACGACGATCCGCGAACGGCGATCGATATGGCGGCGGATCGTCTCAACCGCGTCTTCAATACCGGCGAAGGCAAACGGACCGTGCCGCACGTCGGCCGCCAGGAACGCGCGTGCGGCGTGCGGCTCGCTGAGGCCGCGGCGGGCGAGGATCTGAGCGAGCGTGTGGCTGACCGACAGCTCGCGCGCCAACGCCAGCGCCGAACCGAGGTCGTACGGCGGGACGTCGAACCGACGCACGGGCCGCGGCGGCGCTTGCGCCCCCGCTCCTTGGATCAGCTCGAGCTGCGGCGGAGCGGGCGCGGTTTCTGGCGCGGTGGCGGCGAGGTGTGCCTCTGGCATTGGGCCAATGTAGGCCGCGCCGGGGACGGATCGACGGCGTGTCGATTCCCGTGACGATCGTTCGACGCTTCAGTGCAAGGCAGTCAACCCAAACGAGAAGGAGGCTGATGATGGGCAAGATCGTTGTCACCGAGTTCATTTCGATCGACGGGGTCGTCGAAGATCCCGGCGGCGCCGAGGGCTATAAGCACGGCGGCTGGAGCTTCAAGTTCAACGATCCCGAGGGCGGGAAGTTCAAGCTCGACGAGACGCAGGCCACCGACGCGCTGCTGCTGGGCCGTGTGACGTACGAAGCGTTCGCGGCGGCGTGGCCGGAGCGCACCGACGATGTCGGTTTCGCGGACAAGTTCAACTCGATGCCCAAGTACGTCGTGACCTCGACGCTGAACGAGCTGGCGTGGAACAACTCGACGGTGGTCGCATTGGATCATGTCGCTGAGCTCAAGGATCGGCACAACGGCGAGATCGTCGTCCACGGCAGCGCCACCCTCGTCAACGGCCTACTCGACGCCGACCTGATCGACGAACTGCGGTTGATGGTTCACCCGATCGTGCTGGGAAGCGGTAAGCGCCTGTTCGGCGAGCACGCCGATGCCCACACCTTGAAGCTCGCCGAGACCCGGCCGCTCGAGTCGGGCTCGGTGATCGTCCGCTACGAGCGCAGCTAACCCGCGGGTGGCGGTGGGGGCGCGTCGGGAGCGGCCGTCACGGGCGGCGGTGGGGGCGCGTCGGGAGCAGCCGGCGCGCCTGCCTCGGGCTCGTCATCGTGATGGCGGCGGTGCCAGAAGTGCTCAACCTTCGCCACCTCCTGCTCTGCCTTTGCTACCTCTCGTTCGGCAGAGCCAAGCGGCGCGGCGATCCGGAGCAACGGCTCGAGCTGGTCCGTGAGCCGCGTGACCGACTCGGTCAGCGGCGGCAGCGAGTCCGCCAGGGCCTCGATCACGGCGACGTGCCGCTCGAGCGAGTCGCACGACCGGTGCACGGCCTGGACCGCGTCGCTCAATGCCGACTCGAGCTCGCGGGTCTCGTGCAGCGGCGAATGGCGGGCGGCCTCCGCCGGCACGTGCTCGGCGGCACCGATCGCGGAGCGCAGAGCCGACCTGGCGAAGTCGAGCATCAGGTCAGACCGATCGACTGCTGCTCGCCGGCGCGCTCGCGGCGGACGCCTTCGAGGTAGACCAGCCCGATCCCGATCAGCGCGCCCGGGATCCCCTCGAGCGCGGTCGCAATGTGTGTCGCGTGGCGTCCAGGGATCGAGAACCCGTGGATCGCCAATCCGACCACGACCGAGCCGATGATCGCGCCTATGAATGCTCCGACGATCCCGCCCCAGTAATGGTCCGGCAGCCAGATCGTGAAGTGCCACAGGGCGAGCCCCATGATCACCCAGGCGAGCATGCCCATTATCTACGCCTCCCGTGTCGGCGGTTGCGTGACTTCGGCTGCGGCTTGCGCTTCGGCGACGGAACCATACCCTCGTTCTCTGCGATGTCGGGCGCCGGCGTGACCGGCCCTTCCGCCGCGGGCGCTCCGTCCTGCTCGTCGGCCGGCGGCTTGGCTTCGGGCGGCGTCGGCGGCGCGGCCGGCGCGGGTCTCGCCGGGGTATCCGGTCTGCTCGCCGGGGTATCCGGTCTGCTCGCCGGCCTCGCCTGGCCGTCCGGTCTGCCCGCGCGACGCCGCCCGGCGCGATTCGGCGGCGGTGCCGGCTGCGTCTCGTCCTCCTCGGCGCGGGCAAGACGCCTGGTCAGCGTCGAGGTGTGATGAGAGGGCTGACCGCGCTCGATCTCGAGGTCGCGCTTCATCTGCTCAAACTCGGCCGCCGACACGGTTTCGGGCTCAGGCTCGGTCAGCCGGCCGGCGCGGCGGGCCGTCTTCGGCTTCGCGGGCTCCACGTCGGCGGCCGCACCTGCAAACGCCGGCACGTGGCCGAACTCGTCCTCGATCCGGTGACGGCGCGAGCGGTAGACGTGCTCGCGCTCCTTCCAGTGCGTCAGCACCGGCGAGGCGATGAAGATCGACGAGTACGCACCCGACGCGACGCCGATCAGCAGCGCGAACGCGAAGTCCTTCAGTGTCGAGCCGCCAAACAGCAGCAGCGCGATCACCGGCAACAGGGTGCACGAGGTCGTCGCAAGCGACCGGGTCAGCACCTCGCTCATCGAGCGGTTGACGATCTGGGAGAAGGCGGCTCGAGGCATCCGCGGGATGTTTTCCCGGACGCGGTCGAACACGATGATCGTGTCGTATAAGGAGTAGCCGAGAATTGTCAGCAAAGCGGCGACCGTGTCCGCCGTCACCTCCTTCCCGGTCAGGGCATACACGCCGGCCGTGATCAGCAGGTCGTGCATCAACGCGATCAGCACCGGCACCGCGAACTTCCACTCGAACCGCAGCGCCACGTACAGCGAAATCACGATCAGCGAGGCGATGATCGCGGTCACAGCGCTCCTCGTCACCGTGCTCCCGAACGTCGGGCCGACGGAGGTGGAGCTGAAATCCGAGTCGTTGTTGCGGACTCCGTACTTCTGAATCAGGGCGCTCTTGACCGCCTGCACCTGATTCGGTCCGAGGTTCTTCGAGGAGATCTGGTAGCCGCGGCCGCCGATCTCCTTGTCGCCGGCCAGCGCTTGCACCTGCGGGCTGCTCTTCGGCGCGACCGAGGTGACGACGCTCGAGACCTGCTGCGCGGTCGGGTTCGCGACCAGCCCCGTGGTGATCCGCGTGCCGGACGTGAAGTCGATGCCAAGGTTGAGTCCCCGCCCGCCGACCGCGAGCGCGCCGACGAGCAGGATCACGCCGGACATCGTGAAGAAGTACTTCGAGGCGCCCATGAAGTCGAAGCGCCAGAAACGCTTTCGCTGACCGGCGCCGAGCATCGACGGGCGCGACAGATGGCTCGAGTTGCCCATCGTGCCGAGGATCGCCTGGGTCGCCATCACCGCCGTGAACAGCGATACGAACACGCCGATGCCCAGCGTGAACGCAAACCCCTTGACATCCGCGGTCGCGAGCACGAACAGGATGAACGCGGTCATGATCGTGACCACGTTCGCGTCGATGATCGCGGTTAAGCCTTTGCGGTATCCGATCGCGATCCCCTGGCGGACGTTTCTGCCGGCTCGGATCTCCTCCTTGACGCGCTCGAAGATCACGATGTTCGCGTCCGCCGCGACGCCGATCGTGAGGATCATGCCGGCGATCCCGGCGAGCGTCATCGTGATCGGGATCAGCTTGATCAGCGCGTAGAAATACAGGCCGTACACCGCCAGTCCCGCGACCGCGATCAGACCCAGCAGGCGGTAGTACAGGAGCAGGAACAGCGCGACGACGAGCAGGCCAATACCGCCGGCGATCAAGCCCTGGCGCAGCGACTGCTTGCCGAGCGTCGCCGACACCTGCTGCGAGGAGATCAGCACGAGCTTGATCGGCAGCGCGCCGAGTCGCAGCTGTGTGGCGAGATCCTGCGCGGACTGGATCGTGAAGCCGCCGGTGATGTCGGCGCCCTGGCCGGCCGGGATCCCGGCCGGATAATTCTTGTAGTCGATCGACGGGACGGTGATCAGCAGGTTGTCCAGCGCGACCGCGAAATGCTGGTTCTCCTGGGTCGCGCCCGCCGGCTGGTCGAGCTGGCCTCGCTTGGCGATCGCCGCGGTGACGTTCTGGAACTCCGTCGTGCCCGTCGAGGTGAACCCGAACGACACGTCCGGATTGCCGCCCGAGTCCGTCGACTGCTGTCGGATTCGTGATGTCCGTGCCGCGCAGCGCGACGTCGTCCTTCAGCACGAAGAACTGGGTACTGGGGGAGGCGGCCTTGGGCGGGCTCGAGAAGCTCGACGGCACCGCCTGGAGCACGACCGTGCCCTGCGGAACCTCCAGGATCTGACCCTGACCGATCGTGACGCCCGCGGGCAGCCCGGGTGTCAGCGCCGCCTGGATCGCGCTCTGCGATGCGTTCACCGGAAGCGGGATCGGGCCGTTGAGCAGACAGTGGCTGGGCGCTGCGGCCTCAATTACCCCGTTGGCCCTCGCGGCCGCCGCACACGCCGGGGTGCCCCCTTTACCGAACAGGTAGTACAGGTTGCCCAGCCGGCTGAGGTGGTTGCCGGACGTGGCCGGGACGAGCGGCTGCTTCGACGCCAGCTGGACCGCGTTGTACAGCGACATGCTGCCGGCGCCTGGCACACCCGGGGTCGAGGTCCCGGCGCTGATCGCCTCCGCCGTCGGGTCCTGGGCCAGCAGCTGGCTCGCAACCACCTTGCCGTTCGCCGTGAGCGCGTTCGCCTCCCAGTCGTAGAACAGCAGCTGGGCGGTCTTACCGACGATCGCCTCCGCACGCGAGGTGTCCTGAACGTCGGGCAGCGCTACGACGATTTGACCGTTCGCGCCTGTTCCCTGCGTCGAGATGCTCGGCTGCGAGACGCCGAGCTGATCGACGCGTTGGCGCATGATGTCGACCGCGCGGCTCAGCGAGGTCGCGTTGACGGGAGATTGCGGTGTCCGTTCGCCCTTGTAGACGAGCTCCGTGCCGCCCTTCAGGTCGAGGCCGAGGTACGTCCTCTTCGTCGCCAGAACAACCGCCGACGCCGCGATCAGGCCGGCGACGAGCAGCAACACGAAGACGTTGCGCTGGCGATCAGTCATCCCGTGTGGTTGTTCGTCGGCGTCAGCACGACCAGCAGCCCGCCCTCGTCATCATCGTACGCGGGAAACAGATCGGCCACCGCCGTCGCGGTCTGGTCGCCGTGCGCGTGCACCCGGGCGGCCTTTCCCTGGACGCGGACTTCCCATTCGAGCGCGGTCCCGACATGGTCTGATCCATCGTCGAACTGCAGCCCGAGCACGTCGCGCGCAGGCTGGCCGATCGCCTGCTCTGTCCGTAGGCCGGTGAACTCGAACGAGCCCTTGCCGCAATCGACGATCCGGCCGTCGCGATCGAGCGCGAAGAACGCGGCATTCGGAGCGGGGTAGTAGTCCTCGAGCAGCTCGAACAGGTACGCGAATCCGCACCGTTCGCAACCGCGCGCCTCGCGGCGAAAGCCGGCGTTGCGATCGGTCCCCATCGACCGATTGCCGCAGTGCGGGCAGATGAAGTAGTGCTCGTGGGCCATCGGGCCTGAGGATAGACAGTGGGTCGATGGGGTGATGCCAGCGCGTGTAACCCACCCTTGCGCCACGAAACCCTAACGCGCAACCCTGGGCCGGGTTTGCTGTTGTACAGGTCATCGGCACCCGACTTCTCACGCTTCTCGGAGTGGTTGTCGCGACGTGCGCCGCCGCCGTGCCCGCCCAAGCCCAGTCATGGGCATATGGCCCGCCGGCGGTGCTCGACGGACCCAACCCCAACATCCAGGCGCTGACTGGGATGGCGGTCGCCCGCGACGGCAGCGGCGGCCTCGTCTACCTCAAGACCGTCGACGGGGCGGCGCACGTATTCGTCTCGCAGCTGGCGTTCGGATCGTTCCAGGCGCCAGTGGAGGTCGACTCCCAGCTGGCGGGCCCCTCGTCGCAGCCCGTCATCGGCGCCGGACAGGACGGACTGCTCGTGGTCGCCTTCATCAACGGCGGGCAGCTGTACGAGGTCACCGGCACGACGGAGCCCGCCCGCTTCAGCGCCCCGCGGGCGTTGTTTGCCGGGGCGATCAACCCGGCGATCGCGGTCACGCCGTTGCTCGGCAAGGCGTACGTCGCGTTCACTTCGACCGGCGGCGGAGTCGACCAGGTACGGGCCGCGTACTACGACGCCGGGCGCTGGGGGGTCGCGACCTCCCCGCTGAATGCGAACGCATCCGAGAATGCCGGCACCGGCACGGGCGTCCCCGCCGTCGCGGTATCCGGCGATGGCGAGGGGATCGTCACCTGGGGCGAGGCCGGCCACGTCTATTTGCGCCGGGTGTGGGGGCTGGCGCCGAGCGTCTCCGTTTATCAGGCCGACGTGCCGTCGCTCAACGGCTTGCCTGAGATCAGCGCGGATGAGCCGCAGGTCGCGACCGGCGGCGACTCTTCATACGTGGATGTGGCGTTCCGGGAGACGTTCGCGAACGGCTCGCAACAAGAGTCCGCCGCGCTGATCCACCGCCTGCGAGCCTCGGTCTGGGATCCGGTGGATTTCGTCAACGTGCTCGCGGTCCCAAGCAGCTCTGCGGCCAGCGTGCCCAGGATCTCGATGGCCGACGACGGCATTGGAATCGCGACGGCCGCGCAGAGCGACACCAACCAGCTGTGGGAGGCCACGCTCACCGGCAACGGCGAGTTCGTCGGCGCGCAGCAGCTCGACAGCACCCAGAACTTCGGGCAGCCGTACGCGGCGCCCGTCGACAGCGGGTACAAGTCCGGCCTGGTCGCGTGGCAGGACACCCCGGCTGCGATCGGCGCATCGGAGGTCGTCGCCCGGTTCTACGACGGGACGAGCTTCAGCCCCGAGCAGGTGATCTCGCCGACGGACCTCGGGCCGACGGACGCGGTGCTCGGCCTGTACGCGGGCGCCGACTTCAATGTCGACGTCGCGATCGGATGGGTCCAGGGCGCCGCCGGCGAGCGCGAGATCGTCGTCGACCAGCTGTATCAGCCGCCAGGTGGCTTCACCCTCGCGCCCAGCCCAGGTTACGTGCGCAGCACGCTTCCCGAGCTGCAGTGGACCGCCCCGGCGCACGAGCTGTGGGGCCCGGCGTACGAGCTGATCGTCGACGGCAGCGTCGTCGCGCGTACGGGCGCGACCGATGCGCGCCCGTCCGTCCCGTTGACGCAGGGCCGGCACGCGTGGAGCGTGGAGGCGGTAAACGGCGGCGGGCTGACGAGCACGACCAACTCGGCGACCGTGTTCGTCGACACGATCCCGCCGACGGTCGCCTACAACCTGTCGGGGCGGCTGCAGGCAGGCAGCGAGCTGCACCTCTACGTCACCTATTCGGACGCCCCGCCGGGACTCCCCGCGAGTGACGGCTCGGGTGTCAACCTGGTGACCGTCAACTGGGGCGACGGCACGCGCGAGACGATCACACACGGGAAGTACCACGCGTACAGGGCCGCGGGGCGATACCGCGTGACGATCACGGTCAGCGACAGGGCCGGCAACGTGACGAAGAGGACGCAGACGCTGCAGATCAAGTCGCCGCCGAAGCGCAAGCACAAGAAGAAGAAATGACCCGCCGGCTTCTCTCAACGGTGCTGACCGCGGGCGCTCTGCTGGGCGCGATCGCCACTACAGCGAACGCCCAGCCGGTCGTCTACGCAGCCACTGCCGCCGACCCCGAACGCCCTCTACCAGGACGGCCAGACCGGCCGCTACCTGCTCGGCGGCGAATGGCTGTACCAGGCCGACCCGACCAACGTCGGCACCGCCGACGGCTGGTGGCAGAACAACCCGAGCACCACCGGCTGGACACCGATCACGGTCCCGAACGCGTTCAACGTCGGCAATTACACCGCCCAGGGGATGAACGGGATCATCGGCTGGTACCGCCGCGACTTCACCTTGCCGGCGAACGCGTTCGGCAGCTGGATCCCCCAGCGCGATCAAGACTGGATCCTGCGGTTCGAGTCGGTCAACTACCACGCGACCGTATGGCTCAACGGCCACGAGCTCGGCACCCACAGCGTCGCGTTCCTGCCGTTCGAGTTCGACCTGCGTCGGTACCTGCAGCCCGGCGTCAACCGGCTGATCGTCCGCGTCGACAACATCCGGACGGCCGCCGACTTCCCGCCCGGGCCCGGCGGGCTGTGGTTCAACTGGGGCGGGATCCTTCGCGAGGTCTACCTGCGAGCGGCGGCGCGCGCCGACCTGCAGCAGGTACTCGTCCGTCCGCTCCTCCAGTGCCCTACGTGCGCGGCGACGATCGACGAGACCGCGGTCGTCCACAACGTCACCACCTCCCCTCAGACCGTCCGGCTGACCGGCACGTACGGCTCGCAGAGGCTGTTCTTCGGCGAGCACAAGCTCGCGGCCGGCGCCAGCTGGAGCACCAGCGCGAGCGTGACGATCGCGAGGCCGCACCTGTGGTCGATCGGGCACGGCTACCTGTACAAGGCGACGCTCACGCTGACCGACCTGAAGGGCAAACGCCTCGGCGGGTATTTGACGTACAGCGGCATCCGGCTGATCAAGGTGATCGACGGGCGACTGACGCTCAACGGCCGGCTGCTGCACATCCGCGGTGTCAACCTGCACGAGCAGAACATCACGGACGGCTCCGCGATGACGCCCGCGCAGCTGCAGCAGCTCTTCGGGTATGCCAAAGCGGTCGGCGCGACGATGATCCGTGCGCACTACCCGCTCAACCCACAGATCGAGGAGCTCGCCGATCGCGCCGGAATCCTGCTGTGGTCCGAGGTTCCGGTCTACCAGACCGCCGATCAGTACCTTGGCCAGCCGGGCTGGCTGGCGAACGCGCATGCGCTGCTGCGCGCAAACATCCTCGACAACCAGAACCACCCGTCGATCGCCATCTGGAGCATCGGCAACGAGCTGCCCCAGACGGTCGATACGGGCGAGGCCAATTACATCTCGTCCGCGGCCGCGCTCGCCCACCAGCTCGACCCTACGCGGCCGGTCGGGATGGCAATCAAGGATTGGCCAGGGCTCCCGTGCCAGGCGCTCCAGTACTCGCCGCTCGACGTCATCGGGATCAACGAGTACTTCGGCTGGTTCGACGTCGGCGGCGGCGTCACCGACGATCGCGACTCGCTCGGACCGTTTCTCGACTCGGCGCACACGTGCCTGCCGAACAAGGCGATCATCATCACCGAGTTCGGCGTCGACGGAAACCGCGTCGGCCCCGTCGAGGAGCGCGGCACGTATGCGTTCCAGGCGAACACTGCCGCGTACGACTTGGGCGTGTTCAACGCGCGGCCGTGGCTGTCCGGCGCGCTGTACTTCGTGCTCCAGGACTTCGTCTCGTTCCCGGGATACAGCGGCGGCAACCCGCTCCCCAACGCGGGGCTCAACCAGAAAGGGCTGTTCGACTTTTCCGGCAACCCGAAGCCGGTCGAGGCAGTCGTCTCCGCCTCCTACCACAACACGGCGCAGCTGTCGCCCCTGAAACGGAGCTCAAAGAAGTTGCAGCGGACCGGGGGGCTCTAGCCCGAGGTGCAGGAACGCGCGCCGCGTGGCGGCGCGGCCGCGCGGTGTGCGCTCGAGCAGCCCGCGCTGAAGCAGGTACGGCTCATACACATCCTCGATCGTGTCCTGCTCCTCGCCGACCGCGACCGCGAGCGTCGACAGGCCGACGGGGCCACCGCCGAACTTCTCGCACACGGCCCGCAGGATCTCCCGGTCGAGACGGTCGAGGCCCTCGTGGTCGACCTCCAGCAGGTCGAGCGCGGCGCCCGCGATCTGCTCGGTGACGACGCCGCCGCCCCGGACCTCGGCGTAGTCGCGCACCCGCTTCAGCAGCCGGTTTGCGACCCGCGGCGTGCCGCGGCTGCGCTCGCGCGATCGCGCGTGCGCCGGCATCCTCGATCGCGACCTCCAAGAGCCGCGCACTGCGGCGGACGATCGTCCCGAGGTCGTCCGAGCCGTAGTGCTCGAGCCGGTGCTGGATCCCGAAGCGGTCGCGCAGCGGCGTCGTCAGCAGCCCGGTGCGCGTGGTCGCACCCACGAGCGTGAACGGCGGCAGGTCGAGCGTCACGACGCGCGCGCCGGCGCCCTGCCCGACCGTGATCGGCAGCACGCCGTCCTCCATCGCCGGGTAGAACGTCTCCTCGAGCGCACGGGGCAGCCGGTGGATCTCATCGACGAAGAACACGGCCCGCGGCTCGAGCGCGGTCAGGAACGCGGCCACATCGCCCTTGCGTTCTAACGCCGGGCCGGCCGTCTGCACGAAGGGGACGCCGAGCTCAGCGGCGACGATCTGCGCGAGCGAGGTCTTCCCGAGTCCTGGCGGCCCGGCGAGCAGCACGTGGTCGAGCGCCTCGCCGCGCGAGCACGCGGCCGCGATCGACACGGCCAGCTGCTCCTTGAGCGCCTCCTGTCCGACGAAGTCCCCGAGCCGGCGCGGCCGCAGCGAGCGGTCGAGCTCCTCGTCCGGCAGCTCCTCCGGCGTCTGGATCCGCACGCCGCTCATCTACGCGAACCTCGCAGCGCGTTCGCGATCATCTCCTCGGCGGTCTCACCGGCCACCCCGTCGAGCAGCTCGTCGACCTCCACCGGCGAGTACCCGAGCCCCAGCAGCCCGTCGCGCGCGAGCGAGAGCGGATCATCGCCGCTGGTAACGCTGATCGCGTGCTCGGGCAGCGACACGCCGACCTTCTCGCGCAGCTCGACGATGATCCGCTCGGCCGTCCGCTTGCCGATCCCCGGGAACGCCTGAAAGCGCGCCGCGTCTCCCGCGGCGAGCGCGGTCAGCAGCTCGCGCGGCGAGCCGCCGGAGAGCACAGCGAGTGCCACCTTCGGCCCCACCGACTGGACCCCGAGCAGCATCAGGAACAGCTCCCGTTCGTCCTCGGAGGCGAACCCGTACAGCGCGAGCGCATCGTCTCTGACCACCAGGTGCGCGTGCAGCAGGACCTCAGAGCCGACGGCGGGTACCTGGCGCAACGTGTTCGAGGAAACCGCCAGCCGGTACCCGACCCCACCGCAGTCGATCACGACGTGGTCGGAGCGGCGCACGGCCACCGTGCCAGAGACCAGCGCGATCACGCGCTCACCAGCGCACCCGCGAGCGGCGCGCGGTTGAGGTCGCAGATCGCGACCGCCAGGGCATCCGCGGCATGGTCGGGAGTTGGCAGCGCCTGGAGGCGCAGCAGCTGCGCGACCATCCGCGCGACCTGGCCCTTGTCGGCGCGCCCCGAGCCGCACACCGCCGCTTTGACCTGCTGGGGGGTGTACGAACGCGCCGGCACGGCTCGCGTGCCGGCGGCCAGCAGCACCACACCGCGTGCCTGCCCGACCGCGAAGGCGGTACGGACGTTCGCGCCGAAGTACAGCTCCTCGACGGCCAGTGCATCGGGCGAAAAGTGGTCCAGCAGCTCGCCCACGCGCGCGTGGATGTTCGCCAGCCGGCGCTCGAGCGGAACCCCGGGCGCGGTCGCGATCACGCCCCCATCCAGCGCGCGCAGCATCGAGCCCGAGCTCTCGACGACGCCGTAGCCCGTCGAAGCGGTCCCGGGATCAATGCCGACGACGACCATACGAACAGACATTCTGCGTAGGGCCCCGGACGCCTCCCTGGACAGGCGTTTGAGTCACGAGACCGGCCGCTAATGCCGATACCCCGTCTGCATGTTCGGCAAGACACAGCACGTGGAGCTGTTGCGGGAAGTCACGTTCCTGCGCCAGCGCGTCGCGGAGCTCGAGGCCGACAAGGCCCGCGGGCTGCGGCTCGACGGCGTCACGGGGCTGCTCAGCGCGCGTGCCTTCAGGGGCCGCCTCAGCGACGAGGTCGAGCGGGCCCGCCGCTACCAGCGAATGCTGTCGGTCGTCGTCGTCTCGATCGACGACTTCCAGACGCTCGAGCTGCGCCACGGGTTCAAGGCGGGCGACGAGCTGCTTCAGCAGGTCGCGCGGCGGCTGTCGAGCTCGACCCGCTCGCACGATCTGATCGGGCGCACGGCAGCCGCGGAGTTCGGGCTGCTGATGCCGGACACGGGTGCCGAGGGGGTGCTCCCGGCACTCGAGCGGATGCTGGTCGAGCTCGAGGTCGTCGGCGAAGGGGCGATCCGCGCGGCCGGCGCGTCGATGGGGGTCGCGCAGCTCGAGCGCGGGACGACCGCCGAGGGGCTGCTCGCAAGCGCGCGGATGGCGTGCACGCACGCGCAGACCGCCGGCGGCGGACGAGCCGTGCTGGCCGAGCAACGCGACGAGTCCGCGAAGGACTCGCGAGACGCCGCAGCGCGACGCGATCGAGGCGCTCGCGGTGGCGCTGCTCGAGCGCGACCGTTACACGGGCGAGCACTCTGAGGCGGTGATCTCGATGTCCGGCTCGGTCGCGCGGAACCTCGGGCTCGGCGCCGCGGAGGTCGACCGGGTCAAGTCTGCGGCGCTGCTGCACGACATCGGCAAGGTCGCGATCCCCGACGAGATCCTGCACAAGCCGGGCCCGCTGACCGACGACGAGTGGAAGCTGATGAAGGAGCACCCGGTGATTGGCGAGCGGATCCTGCGCGTGCTGCCAGGCCTCGGCAACGTCGCCCGGATCGTCCGCCACGAGCACGAGCGGTGGGACGGCGGCGGCTACCCCGACGGCCTGGCCGGCGAGGAGATCCCGCTCGGCAGCCGGATCATCATTGCCGCCGACACCTACCACGCGATCACCTCCGACCGCCCGTACCGCGCCGCGCGCTCGCATTCGGAGGCGGTCGAGGAACTCACCCGCTGCGCGGGCACGCAGTTCGACCCGAATGTGACGCAGGCGCTGATCGGCCACCTCTACGGCCAGCGCCAGGCCGGCCTTGTCGGCTGATCTCAGCTACTTATCGCGCTTGATCCCCAGCACGCTGAGGAAGAAGCTGCAGAACATCACCTGGACGCCGAGCATCAGCATCACGGCAGCGGGGATCGCGAGACGCAGCGTCGATGGGTAATCGAGATGCTTGAACGAAGCGTCGTCCCAGCGCACGAGCGCGATGACCGTCAGCACGACCGCGGCGAGCACGAGCAGGCCGCCCACGAGCAGGCCCCGCTCGAGCGAGAACAGCTTGCGTGCCCGCTGTACGAGCTCGGTGTCGGGCAGGAAGCCCTCGCCGGCCGCGTACACGCGCGCGAGCACGGAGAACGCTACCCCCTGGAACCCGACGACGATTGCGGCGCCGGCGTACAGCAGCGTATGGACGTCGAGCCGTGCCCCGAACACGTTGACCGCGTGCGGTAGCACCAGGATCGACAGCGCCAGCCCGAGAACCATCAGCACGAGCCCGGGGTAGAAGAACAGCCACCGCGGGCTGAACAGCAGGAAGAACCGCAGCGTCCGCCAGCCGTCGCGCCATGTCCGCAGGTGCGGCGCGCGAGTGCGGAGGTCCGGCGAGAGCGTCGTCGGCACCTCCGAGATCCGCAGCCCGTACAGCGCCGCCTTGGCGACCATCTCGACGCCGCACTCCATCCCCGGGCTCTGCAGGTCGAGGATTGGCAGGACATCACGGCGGAACGCGCGCAGCCCGCAGTAGAAGTCGCCGACCGGGGCCTTGAAGAACAGCCGGCCGAGCCAGCTCAACCCGGGGTTGCCGAAGTACTGGTGGAGCGGCGGCATCGCGCCGGGGGCGATCCCGCCGGCGAAGCGGTTGCCCATCACGAGCTGAGCGCCGCTGTCGAGCGCCTCGATGAATCGCGGCAGGTGCGAGAAGTCGTAGCTGCCGTCGGCGTCGCCCATGAGAATGTACTTACCGCGGGCCGACGCAAACCCGCCCTGGAGGGCGGCGCCGTAGCCCTTCGCCTCGACGTTGACAACGCGCGCGCCAAGCGACTGCGCAAGCTCGATCGAGCCGTCGGTCGAGCCGTTGTCGGCGATCAGCACCTCGCCCTCGATCCCGAGGTCGGCGATCGCCCCCTGCGCCTTGCGAATACACGGCTCGAGCGACTCGGCCTCGTTCAGGCACGGCATCACGATCGTCACGACCATGCCATCGGGCTGCCGCTGAGCGCCATCGTCATCGGGCCCGGTCTCGGGCAGCTTCGCTTCTGTAAAGGTCTCCATGGGAACCTGGGGGCCGGCGCGGCCAGAGGCTAGCAATAGGGTAAGCGGGCCGTACCGACAAGGCCTTGCGCCTTGCGGCCCGCCACCCCGGTGATTGCTACTGTGGCCGCTCCCATGCTGGGTTCGGAGCCCGTTCTCGAGCGGGCCGCAGCGGACGCGCCTGGACCGACCGAAGGTCCTTCCGCACGGGTCTCCAAGACCCTCCGCGATCGGCCGCTGACGTCCATCTTCATCGTCTGCCTGATCCTCGGGATCATCAGCGTGCTCGTACTGCCGTGGGTCCCGAGCTCCGACCCGTATGCATGGATCAGCTGGGGGCAGGAATTCGCGAGCCACATCGTCGGCACGAAGATCGCGCTGAGCTACCACGGCGGCCCCTCGTTCAAGCCGTTCCCGGTCATCTTCACGTCGATCTTCGGCCTGTTCGGAAACGCGGCGCCCGGCCTGTGGCTGGTCGTCAGCCGCACGTCGAGCCTGCTCGCGCTGGTCGGCATCTTCCGCTTGGGTCGGCGGTTCGGCGGCACCCCGGCCGGGATCCTCGCCGCGGTCGCGCTGTGCTTTACGGCCGACGCGGTGTTCTACATGGCGCGCGGGACATCGGAGCCGGTCGTCGCCGCGGTCACCGTCTGGGCGATCGACCGCCATCTGGACGGCGCCAAGCGCACGACCTACTTCCTGCTGTTCCTCGGCGCGCTCAACCGGCCGGAGTTCACGCCGATCATGTTCCTGTACGGGCTCTGGTTGTGGGTCACCGAGCCCGACACCCGCACGCGCGCATACGCGATCGTGCTGCTCGTGCTGGTCCCGATCTTGTGGACGTTCCCACCGGGGATCGTCAACGGCGACTTCCTCCAGGCCAAAAACGCCGCGGCGGGCGGTCAGGGCTCGCCCGGCACCGCGTTCGCGGAGCTCAAGTCGAGCGCCGGCCAACTGACCGACGGGATCCTGCTGCTCGCCGCCATCGGGTATGGGCTCGCGTGCCTGCGGCGCAACCGGACTCTGATCTGGCTCGGCGCCGCCGCGATTCTGTGGGCGGTGATGGTGGCGCTGATCACGCAGTTCTTCTACGGCCTGCCCCGCTACCTCCTACCCGCCTCCGTGATCGCGTGTGTGTTCGCGGCGGTGAGCGTGGTCTGGCTCGCGGAGATGGCGGCCGAACGCGTGCCGGCCGGCGCCAGCAAGGGCGGCCGCACTGGCGGTCGGCGCCGCCGTGGTCGCGGTGACGCTGCCATGGTCGATCGACCGCGGCAAGCTGATGGTCACACAGACACAGCAGGCGACCGCCTCCGGGACCTATCAGCACGATCTGTTCACCGTCGTCGACCGGCTCGGCGGCAAGTCGAAGATCTTCGTCTGCCACCTCAGCTACGTCGCGATCAACCACACCGCCGCGAGCATGCTCGCGTGGAAGCTGAAGGTCGACCTGTTCAAGGTCAGGCCATTGATGGTCAGCCAGGGCTACGTGTTCGTCGGCCCGCACGTCTCCGACCTCGGCCACCCGCCCCCGATCGTCTCTGCACGAGTCGACAACGTGAGGCTCGTCCAGAGCTCCGGGGCGTGGCGTGTGTACGCCGTCTCACGGAAGGTCGGCTCGCAGTACGGGCAGGCCGGCTCGCTCTGCCCGGGCCACGTCTAGACCGGAAACCCGACATCCGGTGGCCGGCCGCAAGGTCGTGCCGAGTTTCCGGTCGTGGAGACCGGTTTGTCGTCCCGATTCACGTGGCGGGCGAGCGAGGTCGGGATTTCGGGTCGCTCATCGTGGTGAGGTGAATCGGCAGCGAAGCAGCGTCGCCATCACCCGAAATCCGTCGACCGCGGTCAGCTTCTTGCCCTCCTCGGTCAGCCGCGCCTGGTAGGAGATCGGCACCTCGTAGATCCGCTCGCCGCGCTGTACCAGCCGGGCCGCGATCTCCGGTTCGATCGCGAACCCGAGCGAGGTCAGGTGGAGGTCGCGGAACAGCCCCGTCCGAATCAGCTTGTGGCCGGTCATGATGTCGCGCAGGTAGACGTTGAAGAGGATGTTGCACGCCAGCGTCACGCCCTTGTTGCCGAGCACGTACAGAAACGAGTGGCTGGTGTACCCGTCGAATGCTCGTACCCCGAAGCACGCGTTCGTACGGCCCTCGAGCAGCGGCGGCAGCAGTAGGCGGAGATCTTTGGGGTCGTACTCGAGGTCGGCATCCATGATCGCCGACAGCTCGCCGGCCGCATGCGCCAGCGCAGTCTGCACGGCGGCGCCCTTGCCCTGGTTGTGCTCGTGCTCGTGCAGCCGCACGCGCCCGTCCCAGTCGCCCGCGCGGAGGATCTCGCGGGTGCCGTCGGTCGAGCCGTCGTCAACGACGATCAGCTCGAAATCCACCGGCAACTCGGTCGCCAGCACCTCCGCGATCGCCGCCGCGACCCGCTCGCGCTCGTTGTAAACGGGCATCAGAATCGATAGCTGCACAGTCCGGCATGAAAACATGCCGCCATGGATTTCGCCGCCGCGGGACTGCTCGACGGGCTGGAAGGCGACGAGCGGGCCTCCCGGGAGGAGCTGCTCGCGGGCCTGGCCGGCGACGGCTACTCGCTCGAGGAGCTGTCGGCCGCGGTCGCCGAGGACCGGCTCGCGCTGCTGCCCGTCGAGCGCGTGCTGGGGGCCTGCTACACCGCTGCGGAGGTCGCCGAGCGAGCCGGCGTGCCGCCCGAGCTACCGCTCCGCTTCCGCCGGCTGCTGGGCTTGCCCGACGCCGGTCCAGCGGATCGGGTGTTCTCCGAGGACGACATCGAGGCGACTCGGGCGACGGACATGATCATCGCGTCCGGCCTCTCCGAGGACGCGATCATCGAGATCACGCACGTGCTCGGCGAGTCGATGGCGCGGCTCGCGGGGACGACGACGGCCGCCTTCGTCGAGGCGTTTCTGCGGCCGGGAGACTCGGAGGCCGAGGTCGCGCAGCGGTTCACGGCGCTCGCGCGGCAGCTCACCCCCGCGTTCAGCCCAGTGCTCGCCGCGGCGTACGGACAGCACCTGCGCGAGAGCGTCGGCCGCGGCATGATCCGTCGCGAGGAGCGCGAGGCCGGGCAGGTCGCCGGGGCACAGGAGATCGCGGTGTGCTTCGCCGATCTGGTCGGGTTCACGCGGCTCGGAGGCGAGGTCGAGGTGCAGGAGCTCGGTAGCGTCGCCGCCCGGCTCGCCCGGCTTGCTGCGGACGTGACCGAACCGCCGGTCCGGCTGGTCAAGACGATCGGCGATGCCGCGATGTTCGTCTCGCGCGAGCCGGCTGCACTCGTCGAGACCGCACTGTCACTCGTCGAGGCGGTCGAGAGCGCGGAGATGCCGAGCCTGCGGGCCGGGATCGCGCTCGGGCCCGCGCACCTGCGCTCAGGCGACTTCTACGGCCATTCGGTCAACGTCGCCAGCCGCGTCACCGGGGTCGCGCGGCCGGGGAGCGTCCTGTGCACCCAGGAGGTCCGCGACGCCGCAGAGGACGGGTTCGACTGGTCGTTCGCGGGGCGCTTCCGGCTGAAGGGCGTCGCCGAGGCGGCGCCGCTGTACCGCGCGCACCGGCTCTCGGCGGATGGACCGCGCTCCGCTAAGAGACCGACAAAAGGTCGATCACGAAGACGAGCGTCGAGTTAGGCGGAATCCCCGCCGTAGTTCTGGTTCTTGTATGCCAGGCTCGGCGGGATGATCAGCTCGCGACGGCCACCGACCTTCATTCCCGGGATCCCTTGGGTCCAGCCGGGGATCACCCCGGAGAGCGGGAAGCTCGTCGGCTGGCCTCGCTTCCAAGAGGAGTCGAACTCCTTGCCGGTCTTGTACAGCACGCCGACGTAGTTGACCGTGACCGTCGAGCTCGCCGTCGCCGCCTTGCCGTGGCCGACGATCAGATCCTTGATCACGAGCTTCTTCGGCGGCGGGCCGCTGGGAACCGTGACCGCCGGCTTCTTCGACAGCGGCGACGGCGGCGCCGGCGTCGTGACCGACGCGGTCGACGTGGTCGAAGTCGTCGTCGTTGGCGTGAGCGCGGCCGTGGTCTGACCCCCCGACGGAGCCTGCACGATCCCGTTGGAGGAACCACCGCAGGCGCTCAATCCGACGCCGAGCGCGACCGTGGCAAGGGCTGTTAGGAACCGCTTGGGGGACATCGAGCGCGACAGGGTAGCGAACGAGCTCGAGAACGCCTTATGAGGCGATCCGCTCGAGCACAGCCGCGTCCACATCAAAGTTCGCGTCGACCGAGGAAACGTCGTCGGACTCCTCCAGCGCGTCGACCAGCTTCAGCAGCCGACCGGCGTCGCCCTCCTCGACCGGCACGCGGACGGTCGGGCGCTGGGTCACATCGGCGCTCTCGAACTCGACGCCGGCGCCGCTGAGCGCCTCGCGCACGGCCGCCAGATCGCCCGGCTCGGTGATCACCTCGTATACGTCGTCGTCGAGTGCGATGTCGAGCGCGCCGGCGTCGATCGCCGGCATCAGGTCGTCCTCGTCGTAGCGGCCGGCGTCGACGACGATCACCCCGCGTTTCTCGAACAGGTACGCAACAGAGCCAGGCTCGCCGAGACTGCCGCCGTGCTTGGACAGGATGTGTCGCACATCCGCGCCCGTTCGGTTGCGGTTGTCGGTCAGCGCCTCGATCAGCAATGCGACGCCGCCAGGGCCGTAGCCCTCATAGAGCACCGTCTCGATTCGATCCGCATCGGCTCCCTCGCCGGTCCCTTTCGAGATCGCGCGCTCGATGTTGTCCTTCGGCATCGAAGCGTCGCGCGCCTTCTGGATCGCCAGCGCGAGCGCCGGGTTTCCTTCCGGGTCTCCCCCGCCCTCGCGCGCGGCGACCGTGATCGCGCGCGTCAGCTTCGTGAAATGCTGGCCGCGGCGGGCGTCGACAACGGCCTTCTTGTGCTTGATCGAGGCCCATTTGGAGTGTCCGGACATGACTGATCTAGTTTAGGAGCCACGCGACTGCCGCGGCGCGGGTGCTCGCGGTACCCGGCGCGCCAGCCCTTCTCGTCGATCGCAGCGGTTGCTCTACGCTGGTCGCGTGGGCGTAGCGCACCGACGCTGGTGGCTGATCGTCGCGGTCTTGGTCGCCGTCGGAACGGGGATCCGCTTGTGGATCGCGTTTACCAACTACGGATGGCCATTCGATGTCAATTCGGCGTACATCGTCGCCCATCTCCTCGTGACCCATCCGCTCCACGCCTACTCGGCGCTGCGCTACCCGTACCCGGCGGGGTACTTCCCGGTGATCCTGCTGTGCCACTGGATCGCGCAGGCGACCGGCGCCGCATTCTGGGCCGTCTGGAAGGTCCCCTCGATCCTGTGCGACGCGGCGATCGCGACGCTGCTCGCGTGGGCCGTGGGCCGCTTCGGGGGCACTCCGCGCGAGCAGGTGTGGAGCGCGGCGCTAGTCGCGCTCGGACCGATCTTCATCCTGATCTCGGGCTACCACGGGCAGATCGACGCGGCGGCGACCCTGCCGGCATTGGGCGCGGCCGTCGTGTGGAAGCTCGACGGCGAGCGGCGGGCGCTGTATGCGGGGCTCCTGCTCGGCGTAGCGACGTCGATCAAGCAGCCACCGTTCTTCGTCGTGTTCGCGCTCCTGCCGACCGCGCGCTCGCGCCGTGAGATGGCGCTGCTGATCGGCTTAGCGCTCGCGGTCCCGGCGGCCTCGGTGCTCCCGTTCCTTGCGGACAACCCCAACCCGACCTGGACCTCGCTGACGTACAACAAGGGGCTCCCCGGCCTCGGCGGCCTCAGCCTGCTGCTCCAGCCAAGCCTCGCCCGCGGGCTGCAGCACGGGCATGTGGCGGCACCGACTGCGCTGACCGTCTGGTTCTGGGCCAAGCAGAACTGGATCGTCGGAGCCGCGGCCCTGGCGGCCGCGCTATACGCGTACCGCAGGCGGCTCGATCCGGTCCCGGCCGCGGCGCTGATCTGGCTGACGGTGTACGTCGCCAACTTCGATTGGGCGTACCAGTACTTCATCTGGGGCCTCCCCTTCTTCGTACTGGCCGGATGGCGCAAGGAGGTGGCGGCCCTGCAGGTCGGGCTCGCATTGCCCGCCGCTCAGATCTACTTCCACTTCGCGTTGTCGGGACTCGGCTGGACCTACGTGCCCCTGATCTTGATCGTGTGGGCCGGCGTCGCCCTGTGGCTGGTGGCGGCGATCCGGCGCGTCCGGGTCGGTGCGGCCACCGATACGCTCCAGGCGGTATGAGGGTCGCAATCATCGGCGCCGGCGTCGCAGGCCTGGCGACCGCGCATCGGTTGTCGCAGAGCGGTCATACCTGCGACGTATACGAGCGCTGGCCGGGGCTCGGCGGACAGGCCGCGACGGTGGACGTCGGCGGTGGCGCGCGGATCGAGCGCTACTACCACCACCTGTTCATGACCGACCGGCACATCAAGGCGCTGTGCCGGCAGCTGGGGCTCGACGACGAACTCGAGTGGCGGCCGTCGTCGGTGGCGATGTTCTCCGGCGGCCACACGCGTGCGTTCACGACCCCGCTCGACCTGCTGCGCTACTCGCCGCTGTCGGTCCGCTCGCGGCTAAGAATGGGCGCGGCAGTGCTGGCGCTCCAGCGGCGGCACAAGGTCGAGCCGTTCGAGTTGATCACCGCTCGGGCCTGGATCGAGCGCGCCATGGGCCGCGAGGTGTGGGAGAAGGTGTGGGGTCCGCTACTGCGGGCCAAGTTCGGCGAGCGCGCCGATGCGATCGCGATGGCATGGTTGTGGAGCAAGCTGACGCTCCGGCGCGAGCTGAAGGGGCCCGAGGCACGCAAGGAACTGCTCGGGTATCCACGGAGCAGCTTCGAGTCGATCTTCGGGGCGCAGGCGCGCGCGATCGAGAAAGCCGGTGGTCGCGTGCTGATCGACCATCCGGTCGCCGTGCTCGAACGCGACACCGACGGCTTCGTCATCCACTCCGGCGCGCCCGAATCGTTCCGGCGCGGCCTTGACCCGCGGGCGTTCGAGCGCGCCGGCGAGCCGGAGCGTTACGACGCCGTGGTCGCGACCGTGCCGTCCGACGTATTCGTAAGGATGCTCGACGAGCGCCTCGAGCGCCGGCTGCGTGCCGACTATCTGCGCCGCGTACGGGCAAGCGAGTACCACACGGCCGTGTGTCTCGTGATCGAGGTGCAGCGGCCGCTGACCGGCTACTACTGGACCAACATCATCGACCCCGAGCTGCCGTTCTGTGGGCTCGTCGAGCACACCAACTTCGTCGAGCCCGAGCGGTACGGCGGACGCCGGTTCGCCTATGTCGCCAACTACGTCGCGCCCGACGACCATCTGCTTGAGCTCGACGCCGACGAGTTGCTGACCGCGTACGAGCCCGGTCTCCGCGCGATCAACCGCGACTTCTCGCGCGACTGGGTGCGCGAGCGGTGGCTGTTCCGCGAGCCGCACGCGCAGCCGATCGTGACGATCGGCTACCGAGACCGGATGCCGGCGCTTGATACGGGGGTGCCGGGCCTGGTGCTCGCGAACACGACCCAGATCTATCCCGAGGACCGCGGCACGAACTACAGCGTCCGGCTCGGCTGGGACGCCGCCGCGACGCTGCTCTCCCAGCCCGGGCTCGATGTGCAGCCGGCGTCGGCAGGCGCCGGTGCCAAGAACGGCCATGGCAGTACGCTCCCGCGCCGATGAGCGCGCTCGCCCCGGACATCTTCAAGGCTTACGACATCCGCGGCCTGTATGGCTCCGAGCTGGACGAGGAGGCGGCGCTGCTGATCGGTCGCGCGTTTGCTCGCGTCATCGGTTCACTGGAGGGCAAACCTGTGAGCGGTCTCCGGCTCGGGCTCGGGCGCGACATGCGCCTCCAGGCACCATCGATGGCGACCGCGTACCGCGCCGGAATGATCGCTGAGGGCGCGACCGTGGTCGACGCCGGCCAGGTCGCGACCGAAATGCTCTACTACCTCGTCGGCTCGCGCGAGCTCGACGGCGGGCTGATGTGCACCGCCTCGCACAACCCAAAGGCCTACACCGGGGCAAAGCTCGTTCGGCGCGGTTCGATCGCGCTGTCGGGCGACGCCGGCATCGGCGACGTGCGGCGCGAGATCGAGGCGGGACTCGGGGACTCCCCGGGCGGCGGGCGGGTCGAGCAGGTCGAGCTGTTCGGCGAGTTCCACGATGCGGCGCTGAAGTTCATCGACACGGACGCGATCAAGCCGCTACAGGTGGTCGTCGATGGCGGCAACGGTATGGCGGGGCCGATGGTCGGACCGTTGCTCGAGCGTCTCGGCTTGGAGCTCGAGACCGCGTACTGGACGCCGGATGGCGAGTTCCCCGACCACGAGCCGAATCCACTGCTGCCCGAGAACCGAGAGTTCATCATGGCCCAGGTCGTGCGCACCGGCGCCGATCTGGGGATTGCCTGGGACGGCGACGCCGATCGCTGCTTCTTCATCGACGACCGGGGCGCATTCGTCGACGGCGACTTCCTATGCGCGCTGCTTTCGGGCTCGATGCTGGCGAAACACCCGGACGCGAAGATCCTGTACGACGTCCGCGCGAGCTGGGCCGTGCCCGACACGGTGCGGGCGGCCGGCGGGACGCCGCTGATCAATCGGGTCGGCCACGCGTTCTTCAAGACGAGAATGCGCGACGAGGGCGCGGTGTTCGGCGGCGAGGTCTCGGGCCACTACTACTTCCGCGACTTCTACTGCGCGGACTCGGGAACGCTGCCGGCGCTGCTGATGTTGGAGCTGCTCTCCGGCGCCCGCGCCCCGATGTCCGAGCTCCTCGAACCGCTCCGCTCGAAATACTTCATCTCCGGCGAGATCAACTCCGAGGTCGACGACCCTCCGGCGAAGATGGAACTGCTCGCCGAGCAGTACGCGGACGCCCGCCAGGACCGGCTTGACGGGATCTCGGTCGATTACGACGACTGGCACTTCAACGTGCGCCCGTCGAACACCGAGCCACTGCTGCGGCTGTGCCTCGAGTCACTGCGCTCGCGCGAGCACATGGTCGCAGATGCGCGACGAGGTGCTCGCGCTGATCCGCTCGTGACGGCCGACCCACCCCCGTCGACGTTCGACGCCGCGACGGCCGTCGGCATCCACTGCCTCCCGATCCCGACGCCGTTCCTGGTCGGGCGGGTCAACTGTTACTTGATCGACGACGAACCGCTGACGCTCGTCGACACCGGACCGAACTCGGGCAAGTCGCTCGACGAGCTCGAGCAGGCGCTCGCGGCGCACGGCCGATCGGTCGAGCAGCTCGAGCTGATCGTGCTCACCCACCAGCACATGGATCACGTCGGGCTGCTCGAGATCCTGTCGCGGCGCTCGGGCGCCGAGGTCGCTGCGCTCGCGCCGCTGGCGCCGTATCTGGCCGACTGGGGCGCGAGCGCCGCTGCGGACGACGAGTTTGCGCAGCAGACGATGCGGCGGCACGGAACGCCGGTCGAGCTCGCGACGGTGCTCGGCGCAGTCGGGGCCGCGTTCCGCGCGTTCGGCTCCGGGGGCCATGTGACGCGCCCGCTGTCCGAAGGCGACGAGCTCGAGTTCCGCGACCGCACGCTACGTGTCCTCCATCGCCCCGGCCACAGCCCTACGGACACGCTTGTTCTGGGACGAACGGCGGCGGATGGCGATCGGCGGCGACCACCTGCTCGCCCACATCTCGTCAAACCCACTCGTGTCGCGGCCGCTGGATCGGGCCGCCGACGACAGTGGGGAACGTCCCCATGCACTGCTGATGTATCTGGAATCGATGGAGAAGACCCGCTCGCTCGAGCTCGATCTCGTCCTGCCCGGTCATGGGGAGGCGATCAGCGACCACGTCTCGCTGATCGACGAGCGCTTCCGGATGCACGAGCGACGCGCTCGCAAGCTGCTCAGGCTGCTCGAGCCGGCACCGCTGAGCGCGTACGAGCTCGCGCTGCAGATGTGGGGCAACATCGCCGTGACCCAGGCGTTCCTGACGATCTCGGAAGTGCTCGGACACCTGGATCTGCTGGTCCGCGACGGCCAGGTCGCCGAGCGCGAACGCGACGGCGTCGTGCGGTTCGAGGCGCTCGGTTAGAAAGTTCTCAATTTCTGTGTCGTGCGGTAGGAGCCGCGCGGAGGTTGTGGAAGGCGCATTCGACCGGTTCGCATGCCCCAACCGCACGCCACACTACGACCGTCTCCGGCCGCCGGCGCATTCCACGGAGGGCTCGCGCCGATCGTGCGCGCGTGCCGTCCGCGGCAATGGTTGAAGAACGCCGTCGTCGCGTTCGCGCCGGTCGCCGGCGGAGAACTCGGCGAGCCGGGGGTGGCGGGACGGCTGCTGGTCACGGGGATCGCGTTCTGCCTGCTCTCAAGCGCGACCTACCTGGTCAACGACGTCCGCGACCGCGATCAGGACCGGCTCCATCCGCGCAAGCGGCTGCGGCCGATCGCAGCGGGGTTGATTGCCCCGGGCGCGGCGATTCGAGTCGCCGTCGCCTTGGCAATGACGGGCCTGGCGCTGAGCGCGTCAGTTGGCGGCGCGGTCGCCCTGACCGGGGTCTGTCTACCTGCTGCTGACTTCCAGCTACTCGCTGCTGTGGCGGCGGATCGTGGTCGCCGACCTGCTCGCCGTGTCGCTCGGATTCGGCCTGCGCGCGGTCGCCGGGGCGGACGCGACGGGGCAGTCGCTGCCCGGTGCACTGTTCGCGGTCGCGGTCGCCAGCGCACTGTTTCTCGTCGCGGGCAAGCGCCATGCGGAGCTGCTCGCCCGCGGCTCACGCGGAGCGACGCGCGCGACCCTCGGCCGTTATTCGAAGCGCCTGCTGCGCGGGCTGCTGACCTCCTCGGCGGCCGCCGCGCTCGCCGCGTACTGCCGCTGGGCGTTCTCTGAATCCGGGCTCAACCCGCTCGCGGAGCTGTCCGCGTTGCCGTTCATGCTGTGCCTCGTGCGCTACGCAACGCTGTTGCGCGCCGGCGCAGGGGAAGCGCCCGACGAGCTGGTGTTCGCCGATCGGACGCTGCTCGTCCTGGCAGCCGCGTGGGCGTGTCTGTTCATGGGCGGTCTTTATGGCGGTCCCTAACCGGCGGACGCCGCAGAGCTACGAACGGCGTCTCCTCGACTACGAGCGGTCTCGTGCCGCGGCCGCGCACGGCCCGCGGGAACGCTGGCGCGCCGCTCCGCGCGCGAGGTCGCCCGATTGCGGTCGCGCGCTACAGGGTCCGCCGCATCATCGTTTTGACGGCGATGTTGTTGCTTGCGCTCAGCGGCGTGTCGCTCGCCGGGGCGTTGTTCCAGCGGTCGGCGGTCGGCGCCGGTGTGCGGTTCGTCGAATGGGTCCGCGACAACGGCGGCGCCGGGATCGTGTCGAAGATCGAGTCGGTCTGGTACTCGATCAACTCCCCAGCGACCGGCGGCCCGGCATTACGGCGGCTCCCGAAGGTGGGTGGCGGCGCAGTCGCGAGCGCCGCCACCTACGTCCCGCCCGCGATCCAGCCGGCGATCACACCGGCGCTGCCGGGGGAAGGCGTCTGGCACGGCACCGGGCCGCTCGTACGCGGGGCCCCGCCGGTGCTGGTGACGACGTTCCGTCCCGATCCGAACTACCCCCAGCTGGTCGCAGGCGTCGCGTGGATCGACACCTCGCGCGCGTGGCTCCAGCTGTACCCGGGGCTGTACGAGCCGCCTAACTCGGGCAACGCGCCGGCGGTGGTGCCACAGGCGCTGCGCGGCGAGCTGCTGGCGACCTTCAATAGCGGTTTCAAGCTCGAGGACGACAACGGCGGGTTCGTCGCCGGCGGCCACGTCTACGCGCCGCTGCATGACGGCATGGCGACGCTGCTGCGCTACCGCGACGGCCAGCCCGACGTCCTGGACTGGACCGGCGGGCCGGATCCGGGCCCCAACATCGAGTTCGCGCGTCAGAACCTGCCGCTGATCGTCTCGGATGGCCAACTCAACCCGAGCATCAACGACGGCTCGCAATGGGGCGCGACGCTCGGTAACGCGGTCCGCGTGTGGCGCTCGGGCGTCGGAATCGACGCGCGTGGGAACCTGATCTACGCGGCCGCGGACAACCAGACGGCGGCCAGCCTGGCGCAGATCCTCCAACGGGCGGGGGCGGTCCGAGCGATGGAGCTCGACATCAACGCCGAATGGGTCACGTTCAATTTCTTCGGGGCGCTCGGAGCGAATGAGCCGACCAAGCTGCTGCCGGACATGACGCGGGACGCGACCCGCTACCTGACGCCAGACGATCGCGACTTCCTCGCCGTGTTCGTCCGGAACGGCTAGCTGTTCTCGGCGCTACTGGTACGCCGAGGTGCCGGGCTCGAGCGGCGATACGGTCGCGGTCCCGCACTCGAACGCGCCGCCGTTGGGAATCGTGGTCTTCAGCGTCGCCGTGTCGTCGGGCGGGATCACCTGGAGGCCGTCGGCGATGGCGCACGCGCGACGACGAAGCCGCGCCATGCGTGACGCCGATCCGGAACGAGGCGGTCGCGCCGGGCGCGAGCGTGATCGCGGTCAACGGAGCGGTGCCAAAGAAATCGTGCGTCGTCCGGGTCGTCGCGGTGCGCAGGCCCTGACCGCTCTTGCTCAGGAACAGGACGCCCGGGTACCCGTATGTGTGGCAGGGGTTCGAACTGGTGTTGCGCAACTCGAATCCGAGCTCCCCGTGGCCGGTGGCGCCCTGGCCGCCGAGGTAGGAGAGCGCGAGATCGCCCGCGACGCAGGCCGATCGCTGACCGGGCGTGGCCGTGGCCGAGGAGCTGGACGTCGTCGACGCCGTCCCGGTAGCGCTCGTCGTTGTGGTCGACGCGGCCGCGTCGTGCTGCTCGAGACGCTCGAACTCGTAGCTGGAGCCTGCCGCAGGCGGCGAGACTCGCCGCGACGCTCAGACCCAGGGCAATCGCAATCAGGCGCTTCATCGCTTGACTTTCGGCCATGCTGTCGTCAAATCCTTCCTGATGTCGACTCACCGAGACACCTACCGATCCGGCCGCCGAAGGTCACACGTTCCGTCGCGCGGCCTGCTCGACGACGATCGTGCGCTGGGAGCCCTATCATCGGCGCCCCAGCTCGTGGTCGCTGGCGGCGATCGTGCTCGACGTGTCGCTACCGAACAAGCTGACGATCGGGCCGCAGTTGGCTGCTCCCGAGCGTCGAGGCGCTGCTGCTGGTCGGGCTGACGGTCGAGCCTCCGCGATTCCGGGGTCAGCTGGTCGCCGACTCACCGAACGGTCGCGATCGGGCTGATCGCGCTCGTCAGCCTCGTCAACATCGTCTCGCTCGTGCTGCTTGTCCACGAGCTGCTCAAAGGCGGCAACCACAACGCAACCGGGCACCGCCTGATCCTCGCCGGGATTGTCCTCTGGGTTACGAACGTGCTGCTGTTCGGACTGTGGTTCTGGGAGCTCGACCGCGGCGGGCCGGTCGCGCGCCGAACCAGCCCGGAGCTGCCGGACTTCCTGTTCCCACAGATGGACGAGCCGGAGTACGTTCGCAAGGCTGGGAGCCGAACCTGATCGACTACCTGTACGTGTCGTTCACGAACGCGACCGCGTTCAGCCCGACGGACGCGATGCCGCTGTCGCGGACCGCGAAGCTGCTGATGGCGGCGCAGGCGACGACGGCGCTCGTCACGATCGGGCTCGTGGTTGCGCGCGCGGTCAACATCCTGTCGTAGATGGCCACCGATGCCTCGGTCGAACAGGAGATCCGCCGCGTCGGCGCGCGAGCTCGCGGCCGCCTTTCCGTCGCCCGCGCGCCATCCGATGCGGGCGCTCGACGCCCGCGCGATGGAGCTCGCCTCGAGAGACCGCGAGCTGCGTGCGGCACTGTTCAGGTTTGTCGACGTCGTCCCGGCCTGCCGATCGCTCGAGGACCTCGCCAGGCACCTGACGTCGTTCGTCGGCGACCTGCCCGACGGACCGCCACCGCCGCTCGCGACGGCGATGAAGATCTCTGGAACGAGGCCGGGCCGTACGGCGCTGGGCGCGGCTGCCGCCGGCGGGGTACGCCACATGGCTCACCGATTCATCGTCGGGGAGACCCCGGATGCCGCGCTCGGGGTGTTGCGAGGCCTGTGGGCGCATGGGGTCTCGAGCTCGGTCGACCTGCTCGGCGAGGCCACGGTGACCGCTTCGGAGGCCGACGCATACGCCGCGCGCTGCTCGGAGGCGCTCGCCCGGCTCGCCGTGGCAGCCCGCGAGTGGCCGCCGCGCCCCGTGCTCGAGTCCGACGCGAGCGGCCCGATTCCGCGCGCAAACGTTTCCGTCAAGGTTTCGGCGCTGACCCCGCTGCTGCGGCCCGATGCGCCGGAGCTGGGCCGACGCGACGCCGAGGCCCGCCTTATCCCGCTGTTGCGCCAGGCGCGGGAGCTCGGCGCCCACATCCACATCGACATGGAATCGCTCGATTCGCGTGAGGCGGTACTCGAGCTTGTGCTGTCGGTCCTATCAGCGCCCGAGTTCGCGTCCGGCCCCTCGGTCGGGCTGGTGCTGCAGGCGTACCTTCGAGACTCGCCCGAGCAGCTCGGGGTGATCCTCGACTGGGCCCGGCGAGCCCCCAGGTCTCCGCCGCTGACCGTAAGGCTCGTAAAGGGGGCATACTGGGATCACGAGCTGGTGCAAGCGCGCCAGCATGGCTGGCCGGCGCCGGTGTTCGAGATCAAGGCCGACTGCGATCGCAACTTCGAGGCGCTGACTCGTGAGCTGCTGGCGGCGCGCCCGCTGGTGCGCGTCGCGGTCGCCTCCCACAACCTGCGCTCGGTATCGCACGCGATCGTCGCCAATCGGATCGCCGGAGGCACCGACCGAGAGCTCGAGTTGCAAGTGCTCCGCGGGCTCGGCGACGAGCTGCAAGACGCGCTCGCCACACGCGGATTTCGCGTCCGGACCTATTGCCCAATCGGTGATCTGGTGGCCGGAATGGCGTATCTCGTGCGCCGGCTGCTCGAGAACACCAGCAACGAATCGTTCCTGTCGGAGCAGGCCAAAGGCGTCTCGCTCGACCGGCTGTTGTCAGCGCCCTAACATTGGCCCGAGCCGGCCACCGCTGTCGGAGATGGTCAAGACCGACTACCTCTACGCGGCGAACTGGTCGCTGGGGACTGACGTGAAGATCCTGATTCGGACCGTCGCGCACGTGCTCGCCCAGCGCGGGCTTTAGCCGACTCTTTCCGCTGACAGACTCCAGGCGCATGAGCGTCGGAGTGATCGTGCCCGTGTACGGGCCGGCGCCGTACCTGGAGGAAGCGCTCGCCGGGGTGTTCGAGCAGTCGCCGGCGCCCGACGACGTGGTGCGTCGTCGACGACGGCTCCCCGTCCGCCGTGCGTGTGCCTGCGGCGTTTGCGTCGCGTTGCCGGTTACTCCGGCGAGACACGCGTGGCGGGCCCGGTCCCGCGCGCGACACCGCGCTTGCGGCGATCTCGACCGACTGGATCGCGTGCGCCGACGCCGACGACGTGTGGCGGCCGGGAAAGCTCGAGGCGCAGCTGCGTGCTCTGGACCGATCGCCGGAGGCCGTCCTGTGCTTCGGCGCGGCGGAGATCGTCGGGCCCGATGGCCGCGCCACGGGGGAGCGGTGGGCCACGCTGCCGGCAGGGGTGCTCGAGCCGGGGTTCCTCGGAGCGGCGCTATACGAGTCAAATCCGATCCCCACCTCCAGCGTGCTTGTTCGTCGAGAGGCCGTCCTCGCCGCCGGCGGCTTCACCGGGCCACCGCTGTGCGAGGACTGGTCGCTGTGGTTGCGGCTGGTCGAGCGCGGCGGGTCGTTCGTGTGCGCCCCCGACGCGGTTATCTCCTACCGGCGCCACCCGGGCGGAATGACCGCCGACGTCGCGGCACTCGCCGAGTCTTCGCTGCTTGTCCACGAGGCGCATGCGCAGCTGGTCAGCAGCGAGGTCCGCCGGCGGGTGCGCGCAGCCGACCTCGTGGCGCTCGCACGAGGGTTCGTGCGCGAGCGGCGCTGGCACGACGCCGAGACGGTGCTGGGCGAGGCCGCCGCACTGACGCCGCTGACCCCACGCGATCGTCTACTGCGCGTGATGATCGCGATTCCAGGGATACGCACGACGCTCGGCCGTCGCGCGCCGTACCCACGCCGCCCTTAGAGCACGAACGTGCGGTAGCGGATCCAGCCGCGCACGACGGCCGCGACCTCGAGCACGTCGTAGAGCAGCAGGAACGGGATCGCCCACGGTCCGGCGCCGTGGTCGCGCGCGCGCTTGGCGAGCTGCAGCAGGTGCCGCGTCAGCAGGAAGCGCCGGACGCCGGCTGGAAGCCACAGCGCTACCAGCGACCGGAACACGAGATAGTGCCAGCCGTTCCAGAACACACCGCGGCTCAGGATCGCGCGCGCGCCAGGGTGCTCGCGGAACACGCGCGGGGCCTGTCGCCACCGCGCCGGCCTCGCGCAGCGCGCCGAGCGGACCGAGATCGTGGACCGCGTGGAAAACGACTGCTTCGGCCGCGAACACGGCCGGCACCCCGAGCTCGAGCGCCGCGCCACGCAAGGTCCGTGTCCTCCCCAGCCATCACCAGCCCGAACGTCTCGATCGAAGCCGCCCAGGCGCTCGAGCAGCTCCCGCGGGTAGACGATGTTGCAGGTCTGGTACTGCGGGCCGAGCTCGCGTACGCAGACGCTCCGCTCGAACGGCCCGAGCTGCTCGCGAACGGGCTCGGTCCGTCCCTGCACGATCGCGCCGGGGTTCGCGGCGGCAACGTCGAGCGCGCGCTCGAGCCACCGCGGGGACGGGACGCAGTCGTCGTCGGTGAAAGCGACGAGCGGCGCGGCAGGCTCGCCGCCAGCCGCTGTTGCGCGCGCTCGCTGGTCCGACCGGGGCGTCGTGGCGGACGGTTCGCAGCAGCAGTTCTCCGGCCGCGGCCTCGTCGGCGAGCACCGCCTGCGTGCTGGACGCTTCCGAGCCGTCGTCGACCACGATGACTTCGAATGCTTCGCGGCTCAGTGTCTGCTCGCGCAGGCCGGCGAGCAGCGCCTGGAGATGCTCGGGGCGGTCGCGGGTTGCGACCACGACCGCGACCTGCGGTGGTTTTCGTGGGTTCACCGGCAGCGCGCGATCACCGCCATCCGGTCGCGGAAGTCGGGCGCCCACATCCGCTCCGCGACTCGCGCCCTGCCCGCTGCGCCGACCAGCGCCCGTCCGGCCGCGGGCGAGTAGCCGCCGATCCGCCCAAGGTAGTAGCCGACCGTGAACACCTTCGGCGCGGTCGTCGCCTGCAGCAACTCGAACCCGGTGCGTTCGAGCAAGGTGGCTATCGAGGATGCGCGTGAAGTACTGAACATGCGTCGGGAGCACCGACCACCAGCGCCTGCCGAGCGTCCGCGCGACGCGCTGCCGGCGTCCGGCAACGCCAACCACACGACACCACCGGGCGACAAGCAGCTCTCGCACCCGTTCGAGCGCCGCGCCGGGCGCGATCAGGTGCTCGATTACGTCGCCCATCGCGATCGCGTCGAAATCGCCGGCTGGTAGGTCGACGGCGAACAGGTCGCCGGTGATCACGTCGAGCCTCAGGTCGTCCCGAGCGTACGCTGACGCAAACGCGCTCGGCTCGACCCCGAGCGTGCGCTCCCAGCCGCGCGCGCGCGCCTCGGCGAGCAGGAACCCGACCCAGCACCCGAGATCGAGTAGGGCGTGTTTATGCGGGGCGTACCGCTCGATCAGCTCGAGCGCAGCGCGCGCGGTCTCGCGCTGTCCCGGCTCCTCGTCGACGTAGTCGTCGGATTCGGCGCCCACGTAGCCGTGAGCGAGCAGCTCCTCGGAGGGCATCGGCGAGAGCTGCATGTGGCCGCAGCTGCGGCACCGGACGATGTCGGCAAGCGCCGTGCCGAACCGGTCTGGTGCTCGGGATCAGTCCGTCCGGGCCGGCGTCGCCGGCGACCGCGAGGTGCGGCGTCAGCGTTGCAGCGCCACACGCCGCGCATCGTTCGTCTTCGACCATCGCGGCCAATGTTATGGTCGCTCCCGGTGTCGGCACTTCCCGCGTTCGCCAACGAGCCGGTGCTCGAGCTGCGACGGGCGACCGTCCGCTCGCAGCTGGCGGATGCGCTCGCCGCGCTCGACGCCCGCCTGCCGCTTGTCGGTACCGGTGATCGTCGGCAGCCGACAGCCGCGCCGGCACGGAGCTGCCGTCGACCGACCCGGGTGATCCCGACCGGGTCGTTGCGCAAGCCGCTTCGGCGCGCGCCGACGAGGCGGCAGCAGCCGTGGCGGCCGCCGTCGAAGGGCTCCGCGCGTGGTCGCGAACGCCCGCCGTGGAGCGCGCTGATGCGCTCGTCCGGGCGGCCGCGTGGCTGCGAGAGCGGCGGCTCGAGCTCGCGGCGCTCGAGGTGCGCGAGTGCGCAAAGCCGTGGCCTGAAGCCGACGGGGACGTCTGCGAGGCGATCGACTTCCTCGAGTACTACGCCCGCGGCGCGGTCTCGCTCGCGGACGGGCGCCCGCTGCTCCAGGTGCCGGGGGAGCACAACGAGCTCCGGTACATCGCCGCGCGGCGTGACCGCGGTGATCAGCCCGTGGAACTTCCCGCTTGCGATCCCGTGCGGGATGACGGCTGCTGCGCTCGCCACCGGAAACCCCGTCGTGTTGAAACCGGCTGAGCAGTCGCCGGGATGCGCCCATGCGCTCGTGCAGGCGCTACGGGCCGGCGGCGTCCCGCCCGCTGCGATCTCGCTGCTGCCCGGCGAAGGCGACGTCGGCGCTGCGCTCGTCGCGCATCCCGAGGTCACCACGATCGCGTTCACCGGGTCACTTCCGGTCGGGCTCGAGATCGTGCGCACGGCGGCCGAGCCGGCCGAGGGCCAGGTCCATATCAAGCGCGTCATCGCAGAGCTCGGCGGCAAGAACTGCGTGATCGTCGACTCCGATGCCGATCTCGACGAGGCCGTACCGGCGATCGTCTCCTCGGCGTTCGTGTACGCAGGCCAAAAATGCTCGGCCGCCGCACGGGTGCTCGTTCACGACGCGATCGCCGAGGAGCTGATCGAACGGGTCACGGGCGCTGTCAGGACGCTGGTCGTCGGCCAGGCGGCGGAGCTCGGAACCGACGTGCCGCCTGTGATCGAGCGCTCGGCGCAGGAGCGCGTGATGCGCTACGCCGTCTCGCGCGGCACGTGACGGCCGCGTGGTCGTTGGCGGCACCGACGTACCGTCACACGGGTGGTTCTGCCCGCCCACGGTGGCGGTCGATCTGCCTGCCGATTCGCCCGTGGTGCGCGAGGAGGTGTTCGGACCGCTGTTGACGATCGAGCGGATCCGGTCGGTGCCGGAGGGCTGCGACATCGTCGACTCGCTCCCCTACGCGCTGACCGGCGGACTGTTCTCGCGTGACCCGCAGACTGTGCGGCTCGTGCGCGAGCGCAGTCCTGTCGGGAACCTCTACGTCAACCGCGGGATCACCGGCGCGATGGTGGCGCGTCAGCCGTTCGGCGGCAACCGCCTGTCGGGCACCGGCACCAAGGCGGGCGGCCCCGATTACCTGCTGTCGTTCGTCGAGCCCCGCGCGCTGACCGAAAACACGATGCGCCACGGAATTTCGCTTGATTAATTCCATGTTGCGGCCGATCATCGATGAGGAAGCATGTTCGGTACGACCACCGTGTGGAAAATCGCCTTGGCGCTCGCGCTCGGCGCCACGATCCTGTTGAGCGCGTACGGGCACGCTCCGCGCCGCGCGGTTCCCAAGGGCGACCTGCGCCGGCTCGTCCTCTCGGCAGTGCTCTTGTATGCCGTCGGAGCGGTCGCGTCGCTCAGCCACCACCCGATCGTCGCCGGGCTCGTGTACGCGGCCGGGATCTTCGTCTGCTGTGTGGCGCTGTGGCTGTCCCGCGGAACCGACCCCGAGGACCCGCCACGCGGTGGTGAGGAGCCGGAAGATGAGCGTCCACCCCCCTCCCCGGACGGATTGCCCGAGTTTGACTGGGCGGCGTTCGAACGCGCTTTCCGCGCCTACTCGGAACGCGACTCGGCTGGCGTCTCCTGAATCAGGAGCTCGTGCAGGCGTGCATCCCCGGCGAGCTCGGGGTGGAACGCGATCGCGACGACGTTGCCCTGCCTGACCGCCACCGGGTGGCCGTCGACAGCGGCGAGGACCTCGACGTCCTCCCCATGCTCCGCCACCCATGGGGCGCGGATGAACACCGCATGGAACGGGCCACCTTCGAGCCCGTCGAGCTCCAGCTCGAGCCTCGAACGACTTCAGCTGGCGGCCGAACGCGTTGCGCTTCGCGGTGATGTCCAGCAGGTTCAGATGGCTGCGGTCGAGCAAGATCATCCCCGCGCACGTCCCGAGCGTCGGCAGCCCGGCCCCGATCAGATCTCGCAGCGGTTCGGCGAGCTGCTCGCGCTCGATCCCGAGCGTCATCACCGATGACTCGCCGCCGGGAATGATCAGCGAATCGATCCCATCCAGCTCGGCGACCGTCCGGACCTCGCGCGGCTTACCGCCGGCGCGCTCGACGAGCTTTGCGTGCGCCTCGAAGTCCCCCTGCAGGGCGAGGATCCCGACGACCGGCGGCACTACCAGCCGCGCGGCGACAGCAGCTGCTCGGACTCGAGCTTGGAGGTCTCGAGGCTGACCATCGGCTGCCCGAGACCGGTGGACGCAGCCGCGATCCGCGCCGCGTCCTTGAAGTGCGTCGTCGCCTCGACGATCGCGCGGGCGCGGCGCTCGGGATCTTCGGACTTGAAGATCCCCGAGCCGACGAACACACCCTCGGCGCCGAGCTGCATCACCAGCGCCGCGTCGGCCGGCGTCGCGATCCCGCCGGCGCAGAACAGCACCACCGGGAGCTTGCCCTCAGCCGCGACATGGCGGACGAGATGGAGCGGAGCGCCCAGTTCCTTGGCGGCCGTTGCGAGCTCGGTCTGATCGAGCGTGGCCAGGCGGCGGATCTCGCCGTTGATCTTTCGCAGATGCCGGACCGCCTCGACGATGTCGCCGGTGCCGGCCTCGCCCTTGGAGCGGATCATCGCCGCGCCCTCGCCGATCCGCCGGAGCGCCTCGCCGAGGTTCGTGGCGCCGCACACGAACGGGACCTTGAACGGCCACTTGTCGATGTGGTTGGCCTCGTCGGCCGGAGTCAAGACCTCGGATTCGTCGATGTAGTCGACCTCGAGCGCCTCGAGCACCTGTGCCTCGACGAAATGCCCGATCCGGGCCTTCGCCATCACCGGGATGTCGACGGCCTCCTGGATCCCCTTGACCATCTCGGGGTCGGACATCCTGGCAACCCCGCCGTCACGACGGATGTCCGCGGGGACGCGCTCTAGCGCCATCACCGCGGCGGCGCCGGCGTCCTCCGCGATCTTCGCCTGCTCGGGCGTGACGACGTCCATGATCACGCCGCCCTTGAGCATCTCGGCGAGACCGGCCTTGACCGTGAACGTCGCTTCCTCGCGCGGGGCGTCGCCGTTGGTTTGTGCCATCAGGGCTGAGTGTACCCGGGCGTTACTCTCTGCCGCCGTGCCCACCGCCGTGTATGAGAAAAGGGAAGCTGGCCTGTTCGCCACCGGGCTCGCGCGCGGGCCGTGGGATGCGAATGCTCAGCACGGCGGCGCGGCCGCAGCGGTGCTGATGCGGGCGTTTGAGACCTGCGAGCCCGAGCCGTCGCTCGCCATCGCCAGGGTCACGTACGAGCTATTGCGACCGGTCCCGCTCGGCGAGCTGCACGTCTCGGCCGCTGTGATCCGTCCCGGCCGGCGGGTGCAGCTGCTCGAGGGTTCGCTGGTGACCCCGGACGGCACCGAGGTGGTCCGCGCGCGGGCGCTGCGCGTCGCCCGGGCCGATGTCAACGCGGGCTCAAGCGCGGCGCCGCCACCCGGACCGGAGCACGGCCGGCCGAACGATTTCGCGCGCGGCGAGCTCGAGCTTTTCCCGCGGGACGCGATCGAGATCAGGTTTGTCGCCGGCGCCTTCTACGAGCGCGGTCCCGCCACCGCATGGTTCAGATTGCGGGTCCCCGTGGTCGACGGCGAGGAGCCGTCCGCGCTGCAGCGGCTCGCGGCGGCGGCCGACTTCCCCAACGGAATCGCAACCGAAGTCCCGTGGGACGAGTACGTGTTCATCAATCCGGATCTGACGGTGTACGTCGAGCGCGAACCGCGCGGCGATTGGATCTGTCTCGATGCGCAGATGCGGGTCGGCGACGGCGGCACCGGGTTCTCGGAGGCCGTCCTGTACGACTCGCAGGGACGCGTCGGGCGGTCGCTGCAGTCGCTCTACGTCGCGCGGCGCTGAGGCTACTTGAGCCGGAAAGCCTTGATCCGCACGTCGTACTGCTGCGCGTCGCGGCTGTAGACGCCGTACGCGAGCGCCTGGATCAGCGACAGCAGCGCGGTGTGCGAGCGCACGAACGCGGGCGTGTTCGACGAGTAGTAGAGCCGAATGCGCGCGAGCCGCGCCACCTCTGAGAGCGTCGCGTCGGTGATCGCCATCGTCGGCGCCTTGCGGTGGCGTGCGAGCTTCATCGTGCGGGTGATCAGCGGATGCGGCCGTCCCGCCGACAGCCCGATCACGAGCGTTCTCTCATCGATCCGGCTGAGCCGCCCGAGCGCCTCCTGCGACGGGCTGGCGACAATCTCCGCGCGGAGGTCAAGCAACATCAACAGGTGGCGAAGGTAGCTCGCGAAGAATGCCATCTGGTCGGTGCCGGCGATCAGCACTTTCTCGGCGGACACGATCGCGTCGATCGCGGCTTCAAAATCGGAGCGCGACAGCTTGTGGGCGGTGTCTTCTACGTTCACGTGGTCGGCGGCCAGTGCGGCCTCGAACTCCGTGTGGTCGAGGCTGAACAACGGCGTGACGGCGCCGTTGGACTCGCCGTTGACGGCGCCCGGCGGGCGGCGGCGGTATTCATCCCGTGCCGCCTGCTGAAGCTCAGGGAAGCCCTCGAACCCCAGCGCCTGGGAGAAGCGAACAACCGTGCTCGACGAGGTACTTGCGCGGCGCGCGAGCTCCTCAGCGGTCTGGAACGCGGCTTCATCGAGATGATCGACGATGTACTGGGCGACGTCCTTCTGCGAGCGCGAGAACTCGTCGAATCGCGCCCGGATGTACGCCGAAAGGGCCTGGTGCCCGTGTGGCTGCTCAGCGGTCGCGCTCGTAGATGCAACGTGCTTCATCGGCAGGCGGCTTATTCGACGCCCGCCTGCGGCGTTCCTTCACCGGCCCCCGAACAAGCCTCAGCGGTTGAGCTGCTGGCGCTCCTGATTCTGCTTGCGCTCGGCCATCACCTGGAGCACGATGTAGACGATCAGCAGGTTCACGAGCACTCCGATGCCGAGGAACGTCGCGAGCAGCGCAAGGGTCTGCCCGACAGAGTGCGAGAAGTGGATCAGGGCGAGCTCCACCCCATTCAGCCTACCTGAAACGGGGGCCGGCGAGAGGCGGAGCGGCGTCCCAGCGGCTGGCTGCGCGCGCCAGGTTAGAAACATCTCCCGTGCGGATGGTTTCGCGCGCTCGCACGTGGGCAGTCGTGGTTCGTGAGCGCAACACGAGGCCTAAGGGCAGATACACCGCCCGTAGTCCGGTCCCAGGAGCGGACAGCACCGACGCCGTCCGCAGGCTGGACCGGGACGATCGTCCGATTGCTGTTCGGCGTGATCTGGGCCATCGATGCCGGGTCCGTACCAGTCTGGTGCCACCGACATCGGCACGGGGATCATCTACACGATGATGTTCATCTCGCTGCTGGTGTTCGCGCCGCCGGCCCGTCGCGAGCGCTTCAGCCTCGACCGCGTACTCGTAGCGGCATGGCGCCCCTGGCGGTTCATCGCGGAGCCCCATGCGGTCGACCGCGTCCACGGCGCGCCGCGGGTGGAGCCGGTCATCGTCGGTGAGCACCGCTTCAAGGAGCCGGACGAGCGTAATGACGGAGCCCGGGACGGCGCTCGGACGAACGGCGGTTCTCAGGCGTTCTGACCTCGTGCCAGCTGAGCTGCGGCGCCGCGAGCGGTGCTAGCGTCGCGCGCCGTAGCGGCCCGGTAGCTCAGCGGTCAGAGCAGCGGACTCATAATCCGTCGCGCGGAGGTTCGAATCCTCCCCGGGCCATTGGAAAGCCCCGGCAATCGGGGCCCTTGGCCCCGACCTCCTAGGCAACTGCGTGTCCGGTCGGCGCTGTCAAGAGCAGCGGGCAACGTCGGCACTCGAAGCACGACTCGCGTAGGACCGGACCGATCAGGGCTGCCCTTGACAGACGGCGGCCGGACACGCCACACGCACCGCGCTGCCGACGGCGTCCGCTCCTGGGATTCGCGGAAGCGAGGAACGATCCGGTTCTGTGCTGTTGTGGCGGTCGGGCTCGGAGGATGATGTGCGAGCATGGTTGGCTCGCGCTCCAGGTTCGCGGCGCTCGTTGCGCTGGTGGTGCTGGCGAGCGCGAGCTCGGTTTTCGCGGCGCGCGCTGGGGCTGCGCAGCCGTCGCTTGTGGTTATCGGCCCGGTGCATGTTCGCTCGTACGATCTGTCGATCACTGCGTACACGGCGCAGCCGAGCAGTCGTGGACAGCCGGGAAGCCCCGCCACGCTCGTGGTCGGGCTTTACCGGAGCGCCGGCAAGCGGGTTCCTGGAGTTCCGATCTTCAGCTTCGCGCAGTCGCACGAGATCGTTTTGGAGCATCGGGTGCGGGTGGTGGTGAGCCGTGATCTGGCGTCGGCGAGCGTGAGCGCGAACCTCCACCGCTTTGGCAGGATCGACGTCCACGTTTCGGCGACCGGGATCAGGCGCACCGGCAGCTGTCCTGTTGTCGCGCACTACGGTCACGCGCGCGGCGAGTTCCGCCTGGCGCCGGGAGGCAGGTATTTCGGGTGATCGCGCGAACGTCTTTCCGAGCGGGCGAAATCGGTGGCACGAGCGGCTACGAGACAGCCTCCGACGCAATCGCAGCGCCGACTGTCGCCCTGCTGGCAGGGAGCGCCTCGGCCGCGGGACCGAACATCAAGCTGTACCCCGACGGTAACGGCTGGACGTTCGAGCTGGTGCGCCGCGATCGGGGCGTCGCAATGGATGACGTGATCGACGCGAATGCTCCGCCCGCTTCGGCGTTGACGACCACGTCGAATCTCTCGAGCGCGAGCCTCAGTGCGTTTGGCCCGTTCCTCGCCGGCAGCGCGACTTACACGGCGAGTACGAGCATCAGGCTCGGGAAGACGACCGGGATGCTGTCCGGGAACCTGACCGCCGAGTTCGACGCGCCTGGACCGATCAAGCTCACCGACCCGCCGCTCCCGGCTGCCCTCACACGCTGATCACGCCCCCCGCCACGCGGGTCTGATAGGACCGAAAGGTCTGCGGCTCTGACAGTCCCGGAGCTCCGAGAGAAGGCCTCATCTCAAAGCATCCACACATAAACGCTCCGGCTCCGACACGACCGGCTTGTGGCTGCGTCACGACGTCTCTCGACCCAACCCCATCGGACGCTCGCACCGCGCCGGCGGGGCGTCTGCTCGTCGATCGATGCGGCAGCTGCATCTGATGCTTAGGAGTCGACTTGAACGTCGGTTGCGCGGTGTCGACCGTGATCTTGGATCCCGCCGTCCCAGACGAACGAAACGCGCTGACCGGCCGCCAACGACCGATAGCCATCGCCGACGATGCCTGAGAAGTGCACGAACAGAACCTCGCCATCGTCAGCGGCGATCCGCCCGTAGCCCTTGTCCTCGCTGTACCAGCGAACGGCTCCCGATCGACGGACGCCTCGGAGATCGGGCCGGCGGATGTCCAAGTCGGCCGAGGTTAGACGCACCTCGAGCTCGCCGACGCGAATCACGTCATCGAGCGTCAGCTTCTTGCCGCGGCGCATCTCGCGTCCTCCGTTGACCCACACCTGCTCGGTTCGAAGGAACCCCTTGGCCTCGGCGCCGCTCTCGATCAGCCCGGCCAGCTTCAGCAGCTGACCGAGCGTGATCACTGCGCCTTGGATCCGCACGTCGCGCTCGATCGCGCAACGCTACCGACGCCCCAGACCCGGGGCGTCTAGGACCGAGTTGGCCCCAGATCTTGATCTCGATCTAGCCGGAAGCCCCAGGCCCCGTGCGCGACCCCGCCAGCGCACGGCGAATGGGTGATCGGCGATGCGCTCGCGGTTGATGTCGAGCTGCCGTGTCTCAAATCCCAGCGCCCTGCGGACGCGATCAAGCGGCGCGTGTCTGCGATGATCGTCTGGCCGGGACGGCTCGCTGGCAGTGGATCGACCCTCCTGCGAAGCAGAGGAGCAGGACGTATGCCTGACGCGCGAAGGACCCACCGATCGAGCTACCGGACTTTGACCGTGCTCCTGGCGTCCGCGCTGGCGACTCTGAGTATCGGCCTGGCCGAGGCGGGTGCCGCGCAGAACGCAAGCCTCACGCTGAAGGTCGTGCCGGCACAGGTGAAGACAACGGACGGGGCGTTCACCACCACTGCCAGGGGATATTCGGGTACTTACGACACCGTTGCGCTGTATTTCGCCTTACCGCCATCGACCACGTGCCAGAAGACGGAGGCCGCGATGGCTAGGTCCATCGGGGCGACGGTGGGGCTGAAGAAGACCGTCAGGAAGAACCACAACTTCTCCTACCAGGTCGCGGAACCGATCGGAGAGACGACGCACAACGCCGGTAAGGGCAACTACATTGCCTGCGCCTGGCTGTACGACGCGGCAAAGCCCGGCGGCAGGCAGATGCGCGCGACCAAACCGTTCAAGGTGACCTAGCCGCTCATCCGAGCTGGGAACCGGGCCGGGCCGGCGCGTAGGCGCTCGAGCTCCAAAGGAGCCGCGAGCTGCCACTGCTCAGTGACTAGGGGACTCGTTGTCCCAGATCGATGCCGCAAGCTCACCCGCCACGCCCAGACCAGTGATGACGGCAACCAGCACGCCGACGCCGACGGCGACCGTCGAAGTTGCTACCGAGTTCACGGCTCGCCGTGCCGGCGATCGACCCGCCATTGCCGGCATTATCCACTGCCCACGCTGTGTCTAGGCTCGCACGGCGATACCGACATACGCTGAACCGACGACGCCACGACGGACGGCCACGCATGGATGAGCGGACGCCTCCGGTCGCCGCAGGGGATCGCGCCGGAGGGGAGGCAGCGCTCTCCGGAGTGTCGCACAGACCGAAGGTCGAGCGGACTGCAAGGTGTATACCGAGCGCCGATCAACGCGACTTGCACGATCGACGGGGCTCGCCGCTCGTGGAGCCTGCGCCGGGGACGCCGCGTCGTTGCCGGCCGCCAGGAGGCGCTCAGCCTGGGAGCCAACCGTCGCGGTAGCTGACACCCGTGTCCGCCGGGATACCCGCGTACGCCTGCTCGGGGTCGTGCGTCTCGCTCCGCACGCCGGCGCCGTGGCGCCGCGCCAACTCCGACTCCGGATACACAACCTCGTCGGTCAGCCGCGTGCCGACGGCCAGGATCGCGCATGGCGCCTCGCCGGCTCCGACGAACACGTGCTCGGTCCACGCCGGGCAGTGCACGAAGTCCCAAGCCTTGAGCCGCCGCTCCCGGCCTTCGATCAGGAGCAGGCACTCGCCCGAGAGGACAAGGAAGTCCTCCTGCTCGTCCTCGCCGTGGTACATGCACGCTGGTTGACCAGGCGCGAGCACACCAATATTGATGCCAAGCTTGGGGAACCGCGCGTCGCCCTCGAATCGCGTATAGGCCCCGAAGTGGCCCTCCAGCCAGCGCGCGTCACGCACGTTCACGACGAACCAGCCCTCGCCCTGCGGGACGAGACCTCCGTCGAGGGACTGCAGAGGAGCCTCCGGGACCACCCCCGGATTATCGTCTCCGGTGCCGTTGATCGCATAGCCGACCTGCTCAGCGGTGATCGCGCGCCCGCGCTGCTGGATCGTCGTGCTGCCGGCCGACGGCCAGCGTGAGTCAACGAGCACCGCTTCTCAGCACGCAACGCTTAGCGAACAGCGCTTCGGCGCCGCCGCAGGACCACTTCACGAGCGGCTTTACTGAGACCTGGAGCTCACCATCCGGCGCGGCGCGGACGCCGGCGGCGTTCTGAACAGCGGCCATCTCGTCGTCGCAAAGGCGTCGCACGGACCGTTGGCAGTCAAATGACGACCGCGCTCGCACGCACATCGGACAACGCATCGTCGCCGGAACGAGGCGCCGACACCTCGCCGACAGCGCGGCCGGGCGGATTCCGTCGAGACACCGTCGGGTAGAGGTACCCAGCAGTGGGCTCGCTCGATTCGGCCTTCGCGCAGCTCGTTTCGCAGGCTGACTACTCGCTGTACATCGTGACGGTCGCCCACGGCGGCGAGCGCGGGGGCTGCCTAATTGGCTTCGCCGCTCAGGTGTCGATCGGTCCCCCCCGGTTCCTCGCCTGCCTGTCGGTGAAGAATCGGACCTATCGGATCGCCCGCGGAGCCGAGATTCTCATCGTCCACCCCGTTCCGCACGACGCGGAGCAACTCGCGCAGCTGTTCGGCGGCGAGACGGGCGACGAGGTCGACAAATTCGCTCGCTGCGCATGGCGATCCGGTCCGGGCGATGCGCCGGTGCTCACCCAGCTCAGCAGTTGGTTCGCTGGTCGAGTGCGCGATCGGGTCGCGTTCGGCGACCATGTCGGGTTCGTCCTCGAGCCGATCGAGGTCCACGGCGGTCAGCTCGACCAGGCGCTCAGCTTCCGGCGCGGCCGCTGGATCGACCCCGGGCACGAGCCGTAAGGGCACGGCGCTGTTCTCTTGTGCGCGCCCCCGCGCGGACGATCCTTTTAGCCGTTCGACCGAGATAGCCGGGCGACTGAATAGGCGACGCTTCGATCACGCCGACCGCAGTCTCCGGCGCGCCTGGATTGCCACGATCGCGAACACCCGCTCGGCGCGCTTCGCCCCCTCTGGCATGCAGAGCAGACACGCCCGGGCGCTCGCGTGAATTTGCAGGTCGAGCGAGAGGGCCGCGTTTCACACGGGAAGGACAAACGGACGCTCGCGGCCGGGGGCACGGCGCGCCGCGCAGATCTGCTGTAAACGTCTGCGCTATGAACGACAAGATCAATCTTGCTGCGAAGCTAGCGTTGCTCGAGAACCCTTACGAGCCGGGCATCGTCGGTTTCCTCAACGACTACAAGCTCCAGGTCGTGAAGGTCAAAGGGCCGTTCGTGTGGCACAAGCACGACGAGACCGATGACTTCTTCTTGGTGATCAGCGGGCGGCTGACGATCCATTTGCGCGATCGCGACATCGAGCTCGAGCCCGGCGAGATTTTCGTCGTGCCGCGCGGCGTCGAACACTGCCCCGACGCTCAAGAAGAGACCGAGGTTCTCCTCATCGAGCCGAGGGAGACGGTGAATACCGGCGATGCCGGCGGCCCAATGACTTCGGAGCCCCGGCTCCTCTAGCGGCACCGTGCGCGAAGCGCCGCACGGGCGACCGAGCTTGGATCAGGTCACGCCCCCCTGGGCTCTGGCAGTCGGGTCCGCCGTCCGGCACCGAACAGGCTGCGGACACGATCGAGAGACGTTCGGGCATCACAGTCCGGGTCCCAGCCTTGGTGTCGCTTCGTAACCGCCGGTGTCCAGGTGAGCAGCGCACAGCGGCGCCGGCAAGGTCGAAACCGCGACGGCGTCGCGGCGGCGTCGCTCGCGTTCGGTGCGCTACGGTGGCGGCGCGACAGCTGTGGGCGGAACGCGCCTCAGTGTTCTCAAAGGCGTTGCAGCTCTCCTCGACTGGTGGACAAAGGCGGGGCTTATTCTTCGCGACGAATGCGTGGGTTCTTAGCTACCTGGATCGTTTAGGTGCTGGTCTACGTTCCCGGCAGCCAATGCCGCCTGGCCCTCTCGGGTGAGGTCAACTTGCGAGCCGCCGATACTGAGGTTTGTGCGTACCAGCAAGCCGGCGCGCTCGAGCGCCTGGACCGCTTCGTTCACGGGAGCAAGGAGCGGCTGAAGGTATTTCCCACGGCGCGGATTCGGCGCCATTAGCCAATTCACGACTTGGACCGAGCCGACGCCGCCGCCCTTGGAGCGATGGACTCCGTCGGAGCCCCAGGCGGGCAAGATCGCCGCTGCAAGCTCGCGAACGGGCAGTGCCGCCAGGCGCTCGAACTCGGCACTCGCCTCGGCGTCCTGCGCCGCTTTCTCTCGCTTGTTGCCAAATAGTGGCGACATCTCGAACCTCTCCTTCGATAGTTGCTCGCTCGTACTCGTCCTGTGCGCATCCGACGCCCCGAATGCAGAAGACACGACGACGGCGGCAGCGGCGCGCAAGTAATTCACCGCGCTCTACGACAGCGGCCCTCAGCTGTGCCGTTGCGAGCCTACTCGTACTCACTGCAACCGACCCACATTGACGCACGAGCCGAGCGGCCGAGGGGCACCCGGCGCCTGCGTTACCGAGCTGGGCAAAGCGGCCACCGCGCCGTCGTGACCCCGTGAGGCGTGATCCAGAGCGCGTCGTGGGGCGCTAACAGCGCGCCGACGGGCGGTGATCGCGGCGGCGGTGGGCTCCGTTCCGGCGCGAGCAACGCAAGCGCGGGTCCGTGTCCGCCCCAACGCGCGATGTTGATGTCTCGTCGCAGATGGCGAACGCTGATCGGACGCGGGGCAGCTGGCGGCGCTCGTGGAGAGCGTCGCGGTCTGGGCCTTCGTCAAGCCAGGTCGGCTGAGGTGAGGCTGAGATCGGAGTCGGCGGCGCGAGCTGCCGCATGGTTGACGGACGGGCTGGGATCGGCGTAGGTCGGTCGGGTCGATCGACTGAGAGGAACCGTCTCCGTGGAGCTGCAGAAGAAGAGCTTTGCATCGCCGGATGAAGTTCGGCCGATGGCCGACAAGGGTCGCGTCGAGCTTGTCAGGATCGGCGATGGCTCGTCGGCAAAGCCACATTCGAGCCCGGATGGCGCTGGTCTGATCACGTCAAGCCGATCGCTGGTACCGATAGCTGTCACGCGCCGCATTTTGGCTACGTCGTTTCGGGCCGCCAGATGGTTCGGATGGATGACGGCACCAAGTCGAGTTCGGTCCTGGCGATGTCATCCCATTCCCCCGGGGCACGACGGCTGGGTGGTCGGGGACGAGCCCTGCGTGGTGATCGACTTCGCCGCATGGAGCACTACGCCGAATCAGCACTAGGCCACCCGCCGTCTGCTGGAGGCCCAAGCCTCTGATCGAGCGCGGGAGCCGTGCTCCAGTAACGGCTCGGGCAGGGATAAGCCGCTTGGACAATTCGAAAACGAACCACTACCGGACATCCGCGAGATGAGCCGGCTGGCACTCGTCGGGGCCGAAAGACGCGGTAACGCGTAGCAGGCGTAATAGAAACCGGCGCCCGGATCGGAGTTGAGTGGCGCGACCGGATCTGGAGCGAACGCTGGTGTATCCCGAGTTCCGGTCGACACCGCCTTTGATGCGAGTCCTGTCGTCACGCGTGGGATCCGGCCGACCGGGTCGTCCAGTACGCGGCGTACAAGAGGTAGAGCATTGCGACCAGCAACGCCGGCGCCAGCGTCAGACTCGGGATCACGTCGCCGTGACCGATGCCTGAGGAACCGATAGCCACGATCATCGTGACGCTGAGCAGCGCAGCCACCGGCGCCACACATCGGCGCAAAGCGAGCAGTACCCCGCCGACGGTTTCAAGGATCCCAGCGAAGATCTCTAGCGCGGAGGGCCATGGGAGGCCAAACGTGCGGAAGGCGTGCAGCTCCCAGTGATGAAAGACGAACTTCACCAGGCCCGCGACGATGAAGATGATCCCAGCCGCAACTGCCACTCGCACTCCGGTCCGGTTACCGCGTACGCGAGCATCCGGGAGCGAGACGAGGCGGCGCCCGAGAGACACGGTCGTCATTGCGCCAAGGTACCGCGTGAATCACACCCGATCGCATGATCGCATCGCGCCAAACGGTTCTGATCGCGGCAAACAGTTCTCAGGCGGCCGCCCCCTTCGCGAGGGCCCACGTCGACCGACCGAGCATCACACGCCCCCGGCATTCGAGCGCGTTCTCACTCCGCAGTCGCAAACGCTAAACGCACATGCCGGAGGTTCGGCTGGGCCGGGCGTCCGGTGTTCGTGTTAGCCAGTGCTGACCGCGCCGAGGGTCGTGGTTTGGGCCCGACGCTACCGCTGCGTGCGGGTTTCCAGCTTGTACTGGCCGTGCTGGTTGAACGTCTCCCAGAGCACGGTGACCGACCCGCTTGAGGTCACCGTAACCTCGGCGTTGTCGCCGGTCCCGACGCGGTTCAACGCGGACCAGCGGCCGGACGGACTGCGGGTCGCGTATTCAATTGGCGTGCCGTTACCGGTCAGCGGCGCCAGCGCGATCCGGCCGTTGGCGGCAGCGGCGAGAACAGGCCCGTACGTGCCGCCGCGGACGCGGGCGAGCTGGGTGGGGGTCGACCAGTGGGTGGCGTCGGCGCTGGTCGCGGTGATCAGCGCAAGCTCCTGGGCGGTGTCGGTGGACCAGACGGCCACGAGCTCATTGTTCGCCCCCGCGACCACGCTAAAGCCACCGAGGTTCCCGGTCAGCTCGTGCGGGACGCTCCAGCTCGCGCTGCCGGGGATGCGGGTGCTGATCTCAAGCGGCACCCGGCTTTCCCCGCCGCCGGCACGCCATCCCACCGCCGCGGTGCCGTCCGTCGTGACCACGCTGGTCGGTGCCACCGGCCCCCAGGAATCCCCTCCACCGCCCTCCTCCGGGATCGAGAAGGTCCCGAGCCGCTGGACGGCTGACCAATTCGCGGAATCCGTCGGTCGCTGTGCGGCCATCTCGGCAACTCGTTGAGGCGATCCGATGGGACGGCGCCTGGTGGGCGAGAGCTGGCGCTGCCAGCTGAGCACGGCCGCGCCGGTGGCGTTCTCCGCCAGGTTCGGCGCCGTTCCGCCAGCTCCGGCGGCAACGACCTGCTTAGGCCGAGCGATCGCGTCGCCGGGCGCGTTGACACTGTCCACCCAGATCGCCGGGTTGGTTGCCCCGTAGCTGGCCCAGGCGACGGTCACATTGCCGGGCGCGTCGATGCCGACCGCCATGATCAGGCCGTCAGCGTTGCCGGCGGACCAGACCGTCTTCGGTGCCGACCAGGACCCGTCTGCCGTTCGGCGGGTCGCCACCAGCAGCACTGTCCGGCTGTGCGGGCCGCCCTGCACGTAATACCAAACGACCGCTGCCGCACCGGCGGACGACTCCACCAACTGCGCTTCGTTGGTCTGGGTTACCCCGCCCACCTGCACCGGCGCGCTCCAGCTGCCCCGAGCGTTCTGCTGGCGCACTCGAATCACAGCGTCGGCCTGGTTTTCTGGGCCAACGAACTTCTCAGCGGTCCACAGGACCGTGGCTGCACCACCGGCGTCAGAGGCAAGCTGATAGGTAGTGGGGTCCTGGGTCGTGAGCGTCGTGACGCCTCGCGGACCACCCGACGTCGCCGCGAACGCCCCCGCCGTAGCCGGCCCCGCGCACACGACCAACAACAGCAAGACAACCACCGCGCGACGCATCACCCGACCCTACCCGCCCCCGACAGGGCCCGGACGGCCCGGGCCCGCCCTGACCCCGCCGGTCGTAAACGCCGTGCCGAAACCATCCACCTGGTCTATGTCCATCATGGAACGCTTGTCACGCGCCTGCACCAAGACTGGCCGGCCGTCCGGTCCTGTGGAGGCGAAAGTCCGGAGCGACCAGCCGAGCACGAGACTCGGACGCCGCCCTCGGCGGTGTCGTACACGCAGCGCCCGACAGTCCCACTCACCAGCCCTCGGCGAACAGCCTCCCGGCTCACGCGCGCGTATCAGAAGTAACGTCCAACGAACGCTCGCGCCGCTCGGGCGGACTGCTGCTGGTCGATCGAGGCGACGCTCCCGGGACGATGGCAGCGCTGCCGGCTTACGCGTGGGGTCTCTCGGTGCACGCCTGCGAGCCCTGATCGTGCTCTTGTGGCGCGCCGGTCTTCGGATCGCTGAGGCGCTCGACCTCGCGGAAGCCGATCTGGATCACTCACGCGGCGCGGTGCGTCGAATACTGACTTAGGTTCCGAACTTAAGATCGCTAATCTACTTCTCGTGCCGACTGCGCTGAGCTACGAGCTGCACAAGTTGACCGCCCGGCTCGATCGAGCCGCCGACGGACTGCTGCGCAGCCACGCGCAGGTGTCCTACTCCCGGTTTCTTGCGCTGTTCGCCGTGAGCCAGGGCGCCGGCAGCCAACGTGACCTCGCCCGATGGCTCGGTCAGACCGAGCCATCCACCAGCCAGATGGTGGGCGTCCTGGCCGAGCAGGGACTGCTGACGGTGACCACGGTCGCGGGCGCCGGCAATCGGCGACAGCTGCAGCTCACCGGCAGCGGCGCGGAACTCGTCGATCGCTGTGGCCGTCTGCTCGAGGGCCGCTTTGAGGAGTTGCTCAGGCGCAGCGGAGTGCCCTACGCCGCCTACCAGCGCCACACTCGAAGACTGCTCAGCCAGCTCGACGCCGACGGGCAGACTTCCGGGGCCGAGGCAGCGGCGTGACGGGCCGTGGAAACGAGCTGGCTCGGATGAACTCGGTCGCCTCTGCCGACGGCACAGCAATTGGCTACTGCTCGGTGGGTGAGGGGCCGGGTCTGATCATCGTCGGCGGGGCCCTCAGCAGCGGCTCGGACTACCTGGCGCTCGCTCATCTGCTGGCGCAGGACTTCGAGGTGCACGTTATCGACCGAAGAGGGCGAGGCAGCAGCGGGCCGCAGCGCCAGAGCCATTCGATCGAGGACGAGTGCGCGGATCTGATCGCCGTCGCGGCGAGGACCGGCGCCGGCGCGGTGTTCGGCCACAGCTTCGGTGGACTGATCGCGCTCGAGACCGCGCGACGCGAACCGGTCTTCGATCGGCTCTTTGTCTACGAGGCCGGCGTCCCGCTCCGCGGCCAGTTCTCGTTCGACTGGCTCGCCGGCTATCAGCAGCGCTTGGGATCCGGGGACCGGCGCGGCGCGTTTGCCTGGATGGTCAAGCACACCGGGTTCGCCCCGCGCCCCCTGACCGTCATGCCTGTGTGGTTAGTCCAGCGATGCTGCGAGTCGCGATCCGGCCCCGGCAGTGGGCCTCGATGGACCGGCTGCTCGATACCAACCTGGTGGAGCATCGCATCCTGGCCACCCTCGATGCGTCCAGCGCCGAGAGATTCTCAACGATCACCGCGGGCACCTTGCTCATGTGCGGAACGAAGAGCCCCGCCATCATCAGCCAACAACTTCTGGCCGAGCTCGCCGACGTAATCCCCAACGTCGCCGTCGCGACGCTCTCCGGACTGGACCACGTCGCCCCCCAACACCACCCCGACCAGATCGCCGCCGCGATCCTCTCAAACCCCATCCCACCCAGCCTGCCACCCCACCAGCCTCATCACCACGATAAACGGGACAAGCACCCCCGCTCGTCCTCAAACTCAGCGCCGCTGAACAACGCTGAGCGGAAATGAGGAGCATCAAGCACCTCGAGTCCGACAACGGACAGTGACACAGCAGACTTACACCGCACTCGATCACATCTCCGCTCGTCCCACAAATGCGTACGCCGCATATCGAAGATGTCGGAGCGACCGTTGCTCGGGGCGCTAACTGACGGTCGGGAAGCAGCAAGCATCAGAGCGGTCACGACGGCGTCGACACCGGTGCGGGTGCTTCAGGCGTCAGCCAGCAGCGCGTCGTGGCGCCCCCCACCCGCGCCGGCAAGGGGGTGATCGTGGCTGCGAGTGCTGCTCGTTCCGGCGCCAGCATCGCGAGCGCGCTCCGCGTCCGCTCCACGGCGCGATGGGATGTGTCTCGCAGATGGCGATCCCTCACCGGACGGCCGGGAGCCGGCCGGCTGCCTCGGGGTTGGCGAGGAGCATGGAGGTGCGCGACGGAACGGCGGGCTCCCGCGTGTGCTATCCGCGAGTGTGGATACTGCACCGTGCGTGGCAGCAAGCAGCACACTGTCGGTCCGCGCCCGTGCAGAGATTGCTTGCGGCGTCGTAGCGAGTCCCCTGTTCGTGGGCGCGTTCACATCGATAGGGGCGAGCGAAGGGGGTACGGGAGCAGGGCGATCCATTCCGGGCTGTTCGTGACTGATCCGGTGACCGGCTCCCCGCCGTTGGTGGGTGATCCTGACGGCGTGACGCCGGGGGCGGCGATCACTCCCGGGGCCCAGCTGCACAACGTGTGCGCGATGATCAATCTTCGCCGGCATCCCTGCCGAGGCCGTGACCTGCGCGGGTTCTGCCGCACGAGCCGGTGACTATTGCTGGGCTGCATATTCGGCCGGATCGGCGGTTGCGACGGCGGGCGCGTTCGCGCTATTCGGCGCCGCATTTGGCGGCCTGCCACGCGTTGACGGATGGGTCGGGTCTTCCAGCGCGGTCTCGATCAAGTGTGGGTTCGGCTGGCTGACCACGTTATCGCTTCGCGCCTTGACGGCGTCCCGCCGTTGACCCTTCGCTTGTCGATGCCTCGACCCTGCAACGCGCCGCTCGCGACCATGAACCCGACTGCGGTCGATTGTGCGGCAACCACGTCTCCGTGTCAGATGCGAACGCTGATTGCGCCAAGGCGGCGACCGGCGTTGTGTCGGTTTCGCCTTCGGATCGCGATGCCAGCGGGCTCGTGACCGCGTTCGGGAGTTCTCTCGCTAGGGGCACCTGGCGTCGAGCGGGTGCTCGATGTCTGTGGCTGGTGATCCGCGTGATTGGGTGGCCGTCGCGGCCGTGGAGCTGGAAGACTCTGTCGTCTCGTGGGCTCTCGGCTAACGACACTCGGTAGCTGCGGCGCTTGGCCAGAGCGCGGGCGAGCCTGCAGCGGCTTCGTGGTTGAGCACGAGGGTTTCGTGATCGTCCTCGACCTTGGTTATGGGACCGTTTCGCGGCTGCTCGATCTGCTGGGTTCTTCGGTCGGTGATGGCCTTGGCGCTGCTGTGATCACTCATCAGCATGCCGATCACATGGTCGATCTCCACGGGCTGTTTCGCGCCCGCTGGTTCGGTGCTAGGGAGGGACCCCGCGTGCCGCTGTACGCGCCGGAGGGGGTACTCGAGAAGGTTGTCGGTCTCGAGGATCCGGACACCGCCGAGGATCTCCGAGTCGTGTTCGACTGGCATCCGCTTCCAGGCCCCGCCTACGAGGTGGGGCCGTTCGTGCTTGAGAGCTTTGCCCTTCCGCACCATGTTCCCAATGCGGGGGTACGACTTACCTCGCCGGGCTTGATCATCGCCTACACCGGCGACACCGGTCCGGACCCATCGTTGATCGACCTCGGCCGCGACGCTGACCTCTACATCGTTGACGCGACCCGGCCGACGCCGCCACCAGCGGCTCCCGATAAGCATCGGCCTCGATTGTTGCTGAGCGCCGCCGAGGCGGGTCAAGTCGCCGCCGCGGCCGGAGCGCGGCGTCTGCTGCTCACACACTTCTGGCCCGACACCGATCGGGCGTCCGCTGTTCGCGAAGCCCGACGATCGTTTACCGGTGAGATCTACCCGGCGAGCGAAGGATCGGTCATCGAGCTTCCATGATCACCATCACCGGCGCGACCCACCCCTCACCAGCGAGCTGCCCGGTGTGACGCGCCCAGGTCGCGGCCCATCGCGCCAACTGGAGCGGAGGCGGCAGGCGTCTCAGGGGGAAGGCTGACTGCGACGGTATGGCCGATCGGCTTCGCCACGAAGGCGTCCTCGCACCTCGAGCATCCGCATGAACACTCGGTCGCGAAAAGACCCGTGAACGAGGCAGGCGACCCTCGTAAGGTCGCAAGCCTCACGCTCGCGCGACGGTGGCCCTGTTGGTATACCGTGTTCGCCGTGGGAGTCGCTCGAGCGCTCTCGTTGTCATGACGCGGTCGCGCCTTGTAACAGCAGCATCATTGCGCTAGCGCTGCTCGCCGCGGTCGTCGTTCTAGCGGGTGAAACGACGGAGCGCACTTGCTTCTACTACTCCAGCTCTGGCTGGGGACTGTGGGCAACGCGGAACGTAACTCCAAGCCGCGAGACACGTCTACCGACGACGCGGAGAATTCCAGCGGGCACTCCGCCGAACAATCCGCGTTGACGGGTACTCGTGCAAGATGGATTTCGACGGCGGCGGCAGTGGGACCTGTTCTGCATCCCGGCACCGCCGCATTAGATTCAGCGTCCCGTAGCGGAACCCCAACGGCGGGTCCGGACCATCGCAGCGTCGCTTTCGCAAGAAAGCCCGATCCGGACCCGCATTTTCGCGGCGCTTGCTGCGGGTGCCCCGCAATGCGCGGAATTCGAGGTTTGCGCCGGCGAGCGAGCTCGCTCAGGTGTTTGCGGTGAGTAGCTGGCCCCCGTTGTCGTTGGCGACGGCCACGTCGCGGAACCCCGCCTTTGTGGCGAGTGCGGCGAGCTCCTCGCTCTCGTAGAAATAGCTGCGGCTCGCGAGCGGCTCGGGGGCGGCCGGGGTTCCGCGCAGCCTTGGCGAGGTCGTGTAGATCGCGATCCGGCCGTCCGGCACCAGGACGCGGTGACACTCGCGAAGTGCCGCCAGTGGCTTGGGCAGAAACATGAACACGATCGACATCGCGACCGCGGTGAACGATCGGTTTGCAAACGGAAGGCGCTCGGCGCTGCCGTGCACGACCTCGGCGGCCGGCGCGCGTTCGCGCGCGAGTTCCACCATCTCGGGGCTGTGGTCGAGGCCGGTGGCAGATGCTCCCGTGGCCACTACCTCGCGCAGCAGTACGCCGCCACCGCAGCCGACCTCGAGTAGGCGATCTCCGGGATGAAGCGATAGCGCGGCCAGGATCGCGCGGCGAGCGAAGTCGTGCACGTCTTCGGCGCCGTAGGTGTCGCGGGCGCGGCGACCCGCCGGCCGTCTGGCTACGCGGTCGGTCAGCCAGTCCTCGAACTCGTCGTCGCGCAGGTTGCTCTGCTCCCACGCGTGAAAATCGTCCTCGCCCAACCGGAAGCGCTCCGCCAGCTCCAAGGCGCCTGCCGATCGCCGGAAGTTCGCGCCCGCCTGAAGGGCGCCGCGTTCCTTCAGCAGGCGCGCGGGCGCCTTCTGCTCCCAGGCGTCAGCGAGCAGCTCGGAAGCCAGCGCATGATCGGCCGCCGAGAGATCGACATGCACCGCGCGCAGGCGCTTGCCCCACCTGAACTCCTCGCAGCTCGCTGGGTTGGCGTGCACGGCCGTACGGATCCCGGCCTCATCGAGCATCACGTTCATGTGCCGCTCATCCCACAAGGTCGCGAAGATCCGGCCCGCCACGCGAAACGAGGGTCGCCCATGATGATCCTGCTCGACCACCCCCGCCAGCGCCAGCGCCAGTTGACGAATGTCTTCGCGGGATACCACGGCAAGGCGCACGATATCCCCACAGCAGTCGCCCACAGACTGACTGCCAGCTAGAGCGGGCCACCGAGCGCGCCATCCGGAATCCTGAGCCGCGCCAGCCGCCGGTCGGGAGACCTCCTCCCGCCCCACCACACGACCTTCCGCCGCTCAGCTCAGCGCTCGCTTCGCTCGCGGACAGCACGTTCGCGTCGCAGATGGCGATGGATCAACGCACGTCCGAGCCGCGGTGGAGGCATCGGTGGCACGCGGCACCGGGCCATCTCACTAACCAGCGTCGAGCGAACGCGCCCGGAATTCGATGCGAGTGTCGGAAATCGATGTGGTTGTCGGCGAGAGCATGCTTGTCAGAGTGTCGAGGCTCAACCCTTGACGTCAGCTCATCCCAGTCGGGCAAGCCCCAAGCTCGGCAGTGGATCCGCAAGCGGAACGTTCAGCGTGCCGGAGTCACGCCGGGCATCTGGGCCCGGCGTGACCCTCTCTGGCGTGGCGGTCAGCCGCTGTGTCAGCTCTCGGCGATGAGGCCCAGCTGTTCGAGCACGGAGACGCCGTCGTCCAGGCCAACTTCCTCGGTGATCAGACCGTTCTCGACCTTGAGCACCGTGGTGCCGGTGAATCGCATCGCCTTGCCGGTGTCGGCGTCCTGGAGCCCGCCTAGCGGCAGGTCGGTCATCGGGGCGCCGGTGTGCGTCCCGCCGCCGATCCACTGCCCGACGACGTAGTCGCCTTCGGCGATCAGGTCCGCGGTACCGCCGAATGCGAGGTCCGGGAACGCGTCGCGGAACTTGGTCGCGAAGTCGCGGACGGCGTCACGGCCGCGCAGTGGAGCATGCAGGGAGTACTCGAAGCGGATGTTGGGCGCGGCGAGCTCGTCAATCACGTCCGGGTTGAAGTTCGGCCCCCAGAATTCGGTGAACCAACGGCCAACGACTGCCTTGTTGTCCTCTGTCGACATGGGTGTGTCCTTTCGATGTGGTGTGCCTCACCCGTTTGGTGCGGCTCGACCACTGAGACGCCAGTGCTGGACTCGATGTGAGATGCGCCTCCGGAAAATTGCGCGGTGGCGGATCTCACGACCAACGGGTTGACTGCGTCCCGCGGTTACGCGTGAAGGAGTCACGCCACCCAGAGATCCGTCTCTGCGATCGCCGCCGCGCCCTCGGGCCAAACGCGTCCGTCGGGCTGGTCGTTTCCTGAGATTGCTACCTGGGCCGACTCTCTTGCTCGGGTCTCGCCGTGAGGCGAAGTCACCGGTGCGCTGGTCTCACAAAACGCGACGGCAGGCCGTCTAGTAGGAGTGGCTCGAGCAAAACTTCCGACACTCTTCCGCCGTTCGCGAGGATCCTCGATGAGCACGGTCCGGCGGTGTTGCGGTTCTGCTTCTTGCAGGCCGGGCAGAGCGCCGGTGACGACGTCTTTCAGGAGACGATGATCTCCGCCCTGCGCGCATACGACACGGTGCGAGATCCGGGCGCGATCAAGGCGTGGCTGTTCTCGATCGCGGCTCGGAAGGCGATCGACGCGCATCGCGTGACTGCACGCTCGCCGATCCCGCTGCCCGACCCGGAGCCGGTCGGCTCGGTCTCGCCGGCCGAGGACAACGGCATCTGGAATGACGTCAGGCTGCTCCCCGACAAGCAGCGCCAGGCCGTCGCGCTTCGGTATCTCGGCGATCTCTCCCACCAAGAGGTCGGCGACGCGATGCACACCAGCGAGGCCGCCGCCCGCCGCAACGTCTTCGAAGGACTCAAACGACTCAGAGCCGACCTCGCCCACCACCAACTGCCCACACCCAATCAGGAGCGCGGATGACCACCACCGCTACAACGAGCATCGGCGAACGCGTCGACGGGCTCGGCTGGGGAGACCTGGCCACTCAGCTCGATTCGGGCGGCTTCGCGGTCACCCCAACGCTCCTCGACGAGGACGAATGCGTCACGCTCGCCGCGCTGTTCGATGACGGCCGCTTCCGTTCCACTATCGACATGGCCCGCCACCGGTTCGGCGACGGCCGCTACCGCTACTTCGATCACCCGCTTCCAGACGCGATCACCCAGCTGCGCAGCTCGTTCTATCGACACCTCGCGCCGACCGCCAACCGCTGGGCAAAGTTGCTGCGCGGCGACAATCCGACGTTCCCGCTGACGCACGACGAACTCCTGTCGCGTTGCCATGACGCCGGTCAGCGACGCCCGACCCCGCTGATCTTGCGGTATCAGCAGGGGGACTGGAACGCGCTGCATCAGGATCTCTACGGCGAGGTGTTCTTCCCGTTCCAGATCGTCACCGTCCTCTCGCCTCACGGGAACTTCGAGGGTGGCGAGTTCGTCCTGACGGAGCAGCGGCCGCGCGCGCAGAGCCGCGCTCACGTCCTCACCCCACCCCAAGGCGCGTTCGTGATCTTTCCGACGGCGGAGCGTCCGAACCGCGGCGCGAACGGCTATCACCGGATCAGGATGCGACACGGAGTCTCCACCGTCACGGCAGGCCAGCGGACGGCGCTCGGCATCATCTTCCACGACGCCAGGTGATCTCACGAACGTCGCCGCTCAGACCGTCAAATCACCATGAACACCACCTCCCACACCGATCAACTCGAAGGCCTCCTCGACCTGCACGAGATCGATCCGGAACGGTGGCGGCACCTGCGTGCCGAGCTCGGCAGACGCGCCGAAGCGGAGGGACTGATCGATGTCGCGTTCGAGCGTCACGACTCTCCGCTCGGCTCGATCGTCCTGGCGGCGACCCACAACGGACTTGTCCGCGTCGGACTTCCCGCCGAAGGTGAGGATGCCGTCCTCGACGGGCTCGCGCGCCAGATCTCCACCCGAGTGCTCCCAGCACCTCGCGATGCGATCACGACGGCGCACCGCCAGCTCGACGAGTACTTCGAGCACCACCGGATGCGGTTCGACGTGCCGCTCGACTGGCGGCTGAGCTGCAGGCTTCCGGCGACAGGTTCTCGCTGCTGCGACTGAGATCCCTTACGGACAGGCCGCGTCGTATCGGGACGTCGCCACACGCGCGGGGAGCCCGAAGGCCGTCCGGGCCGCCGGGTCGGCGCTCGCGACCAACCCACTGCCGATCGTCGTCCCGTGCCATCGCGTCGTGCGCACCGGCGGTCAGCTCGGCGCCTACCGCGGCGGACATGCCGCAAAGGCAACCCTGCTCGAGCTCGAACAGAGGGCGCGATGAGGAGAGCGAGGACGATCCATCGGAGTCCGCTGGCCCGCTGACGCTCACCGGCAGGCGAGCCCGGCGGACTGCAGACATTGCACTTTCCGGGCCGAGCCGAAACGCTCGAGAAAAGCCGGCACTCGATCGACGGATTCGCCGACGCGCGCCTACAACTCGACGACTACCTCGCCGGGCAGCGCCGGCGGTTCGCGCGCTCGAGACCTCGTCCCGATCTGTCCTCGTCTGCGCGTTCGGGTCGCAGACACCCAACGTCATCTGCGAACAGCCGGCCGTGCGTGGCTGGATCTGTCCGATGCCGCTAGCGCGCGGCAGGAGCACCGGCATCCTTATCGTGACTGGTCTGCTCCAAGAGCAGTCGCGCGTCGATGGTGGCTAGTGACCGCGTTCGCGGCAATGCAGTTACGCGCTGCCGCGGTGCCGGGTGACCGCTTCTACGATCAGGATTTTGAGGTCCTCGGTTGGACTGCACGGAAAAGCGATCACGCGGATACCTGTTCGTGAGCGTCTCAACGGACGATGCCAGAGAGGGTCGGTCGGGAATACTGTGCGGCAACAATGAACTGGGATCTGCGACACCGAAAGTCATCGCTGGTGATCCGGCTGCTGCTGGCCGTTTGGATCACCGTCGTCGTTGTTGTGCTCTGCGCCACGGGACGTTGGTGGGGCCTGGTGTTCGTCGTCCCCCTGGTCGTTGATTTGTATCTGCTCCGCCGGATCTTGGCGGCCGGCTCAGGCCGGTAGCGCGGCGTCAGGGGAGTTCGGGGTCCTCAAAGGCTGCCGGGCGGAGCATCGGTGCGCTGGTTTCGGAAACCGCGATCTCGCAGACGACTGTCAGCCGACGGACCTCCTCGCGGTCGGAAGGAGGTCTCCGGCCGCCATCGGCGCGCGTCCTGCCTGTCCTTGCGAGCGTACGGCGAGCCACTTGGTAGCCATGGGGAGCGGGTCTTGGCCGACTTGCTCATACGGCCTGCGCCCGCTGGCGCGTCGTAGAGCCTGCTTCTAAGATGGATGACTGCCAGACGGTGAGGAAGGACTAGGAGGCTTCGACGATGACTGCGGACGAGCGGGCTGACCATTACAACGTTGCCGAGTGGCACGGGAAGATGCTCATCGATCGTGATGGCGAGAAGATCGGCAAGCTGCAGGAGGTCTACGTCGACGTTGAGAACGATGAGCCGCAGTTCGCCACCGTCAAGGAGGGCTTCATCGGCCGCCACCTGACTTTTGTGCCGCTGGGCGGGATTGCGGTAGGTCCCGATGACCTGCAGGTAACTGTTACGAAGGCGCAGGTCGAGTCGGCACCGAACATCGAGCAGCACGGCGAGGAGCTCTCCCAAGCCGACGAGTCGGCGCTCTACCACCACTACGAGCTGAACTACACACCGCCTGGCACCGAGAGCGGACGCCGGCTCGCCCGCCGCTGACCCGTCACCGCGGCGGGAGCCCGGCCACCGCGCCCCAGAGGCCTAAACCTTATGTCCGCCCTGCATCTGGACGATCTGCGAGCACAGGCTCAATACGCCCGCCAGCGCTACCAGATCTACAAGGCCAAGTCCTACGGACTACGGCCCACCAGCCCGGCACGCCTGCGCGAGCTCGAACGAGCCTGCGAACAGGCAGAAGCACGTCTTCGCGCTGCTCAGGCACAGGAGCGCCGAGCTCGCGCAACGGACGACGACCCGCAGGGTCCGAACTGACCCCGGCGCGAGAACCCCCGAGAAGGCCGAATGAGTGCGACGGAGCCGACCGATCACGCGCGGTGCCCCCGCGTCGAGGAGAAGTCGGCGGTGCAGCACGGATGCCCGGGTTGTCAGCCGAGCAGGCGAGCTACGCCACCTGAAGTGCCTCATTCTCCTCGGTTGCGGCACTGGCGCCGGTGCTGCCCTATTGCCGGGGGCGGAGCAGCACTCTGCGGAGAGGCGTTCCGAGCGGCTTCGCCCGCTGGAAGCGGGGCGCGTGATGACGACAGCGCTCTCGGCTCCGCCAGCTGCGAGCCAGCTGCGTCGGAACCTGCGAGCCACTGCGTTCGACCTCGACACGGCGGATCGCTATGCGCGACCTGTGCCCTGCGCTCGGTAGTGATCGCGCCAGATCAGCTTGTAGATCGGGATCCGGCGCGGAAGGTCGCGGACGCCTGGTAGGAACGGGACCATGATGAACGCGAGGCTCAGCACACCCATCACGGCCATCACCAGGACGTCGGCGTTGGTCGAGGTAGAGAACGGCTTGATCTGGTACCAGAAGGTGTAGAGCCAAAGCCAGACCTGCCCGGGGTAGCTGCCGGTCTCGTTCATCATTCCCCATTGGGTGCCGAGCAGATGCTGCTGCATCGCACGGTTTGTGAGCACGCCGCCGTCGGCCATGAACATCAGCGGCTTGGTGTAGTCGGTCTGGTAGAACTGTTTGCTGGTCAAAAGCGCGCCGTCAAGACCGCCGCTCTGTGCGAACGTGAGCAGAGAGCCCATCATCGTGGGTAGAGGACCATAGTTGCCGGGTTTGACCGAGACCGAGCCGTTTGGGGTGGCCTTTGCGTTGGCGAGCGCTTTCTCGTACGCGCTCGTCCATGTCGTGTGGGTGTTCGCGGGCGCAGCCTCATAAGTGGAGACCGCGGCCTGCAGCGCTGGCTGTCCGGTGATCGAGCGCAGCGGCGCGAGCACGAAGTCCTGCGCGGTGTTGATCGGGTGGGCGATGCCGAACCACTTCGCGAGGTGGATGAACCAGATGTTCTGGCCGTCGGCGGCGCTGTTGTACGGAGGGCCGTAGCCGCCGGTGGCGCTCGAGCCGTCGAGCTCCGTCGTAGCGGTCGTGACGAAGTCGACCGGGTCGCCGCGCGACCACGTCTGGACGGTGCTCGGCTTGAGGTCGGGCGAGGAGAACAGGATCGTCAGCACGAGCGCAAGCCCGAGCACCACGCCGAGCGCGATCGTCGCCTCGCGGAGGATGTCGTAGGGCTTGTAGGCGCCCTTCCACTCGCGGTAGGTCTCGTCTTCCTCGCGCCGGCGGCGCTTGCGGCTCACGCCGCGCCCTCCGAGCCGGAGTCAGGCGCGGGCCGAGCCGTCGAGGGAGGCTTGGCTCCGGCCTCGGACAGCTGAAACGGCGGCACGATCCCGTGCTTGCGCACCAGCAACACGTGCGCGATCACTAGCGCGACAACAGCGAGCGGCAGCAGAAATACGTGATAGGAGTACATCTGCCCGAAGTTCATGAGATTCCAGAACGCCCCAATCCCGGACGCGTTCATCGCGTCCTTGGCCTGCGTCGAGATCCATTGGGCGTCGAAGTTCTGCTGGGAGACGTAGCCGGTAAGCGCGCACGGGACCGCAACCAGGAACGTGACCGCACCAGTGATCCACACCCGCGCCCGGCCGCCCCGCCATGCGGCCATCCAGTACTTCCCCCACAGGTGGATCACCATGAAGAAGAAGAACAGCTCGACCGACCACATGTGGATGCCGTTGAAGAAGTGGCCAATGCCGGTGAAGTGCCACCACCCCGGACCCTTCAAGGCCAGGATCGAGCCCGACGCAATGATCACGACCAGCGCCGTGAGCGTCAGCACGCCGAACACGTAGATCCACGAGGACATGTACGACGGCTGGCTGTCGGGCAAAAGCTTCTCGGGCGGCAACGCCCCCACCGCGCGCTCACGCGCTCTGGCCGTCCACGACCTACGACCCATAGCGCTCATCGCTCACCCCCTCCACGGCCCGGAAACGGCGCCAAGATCGCGACCGCGAACACGACCAACATCACCACGATCACAACGACGTTCGCGACCGACATCGAGAAGAAATGCCAATGCACCGTGTGCGCCGGAGCATTCAAGTTGAAGATGGCAGCGATGGGAATACGCTAGACCCGCTCCCGGACGTAGCAGCACGGCGCGAGCGCGGAATCGCTGGGGAAAGGTACGTACGAAAGCGCGGGGTTGCGCGGGCGGCCATCGACAAGTGTGGCACCATCGGCCACCCGAGAGGCGTCGGAATCTGGCACCGAGCTCGTTCAGAGATCCCTCAGCGAACGGCCCCGCGGACCGTCACCGTCTGCCTCTGCCTGCGAGGATGCATCCGTGACGCCGGCGAACCTTCATGACTTCTTCATGGCGAGCGCGGGCGTCGCCGGCGCGCTGATCGGACTGTTGTTCGTGGTGATCTCGGTCTCCCGGCAGCAGCTCGCCGAGATGGGCGAGACGCAGGTTCACCGTGTGCGCGCCTCCGCGGCGCTGACGGCGTTCACCAACGCGCTGGCGGTGTCACTGTTCGCTTTGATCTCCGGAGATAAGATCGGCGGGGCCGCGCTAGTGGTGGCGATCCTCGGGCTGATGTTCACTGCCGCGTCGCTGCTGTCGCTCACCCGTGTCCGGGGGCTAAAGTGGCGCGACGCGCGCGACGCGGCGTTCCTGCTCGGCCTGGCGGCCACTTTCGTGATCCAGTTGATCGCGGGACTGGACGTGATCGCCCACCCGGATGACTCGAGCGCGATGCGGACGATCGCCGTGCTGGTCGTCGTCTGCTTTTTGATCGGGATCGCGCGGGCATGGGAGCTGGTCGGCGGGCCGTCTATCGGGATCGGGCACGAGGTCGGGGCGCTCGTGCGAAGCGATGCTCGGCGGACGGACTCCGCTAAGGACGACTGATCCGCAGTCCCAAGCCATGCGCAGGGCGCGCAACGAGGGTTACTCTGACAGAAGCGGGTCTCGACGGAACTGAGCGTGCGCCCCCTGACGCCGTCGCAGTGAGCGATCGACCACCGCACGCCGCTGGCGACTCCGCAACCACCCAATCGCCAACGCCAACGGCCCCGCCGGCGTCGCAGATGGGGTGTCCGCACGGATTTCGCATCAACGGGGGCTATACGGACACGGCGATCCCGCGCGATGTACGCGCGCGCCCCGCGCGCCAACGCGAATCCAGGGCTGGCCGCGTCGCCGGTGCGAGGTGGCCACTGTCGCGCTGGGCCAAGCGAAGCCGTCGCTTTCACCCTCTCAGACGTCCCCGCCGGGTGGGATGTCCCCGCCGGGTTGGGTCGTACCGTAAGCGTCCCGCCCTTAGACCGCGACCACCTCTACTCGCTCACATGCCCACGACGCTTTCTGACCCGGGCCAGGCACGCCGTGCGCTGATTTGATCAAGGCGGCACCCCGACGCCACCCTAGGCTCCCCAAAGGCTCCCCGAACTCATCGTTTTGGGCCTATCTGAGGCCCACCCAGCGACACTCAGAGGCTCAAAAACACAGTATACGCAGGGAAATTGGGCGTCTCATAATCCGTCGCGCGCAGGTTCGCATCCTCCCCGGGCCATGGAACAGGCCAGACCAACAGATTGATGCCGTCAGTCGGCGTCGGCGACGATCGAGCCGACCCGTTCGCCGATCGTTCGGTCGCGCGCGTAGACGATCGCGCCCCAGATCAGCGCCACAACCACGACGCCGGCCGCGATCGCGGGGTAGTGGTCAAACGGCGCGGGCTGTCCCGGCTTGACCAGCTCATAGAGCGGGTACCCGATCGCCGCCGCGCCCAGCAGCGGCAGCACCAGATGCTTGATCGACCGAGAAGCTCTGACGCTCGAAGCGGTGGTAGTAGACCGGCAGCGCCAGGTTGGCGACCAGGTAGGTGAGCGCGATCAGAATCGTGCCCAGCGTCGCGATCTCGCCGAAGAAGGTCACCGGCGTCGTGTTCCAGCCGAACACGTAGCACAGCCCCAGGGCCAGCACGAGATACACCAAGAAGGCCACCCACGGTGTGCGGCGGGTGTGTGTCAGTCGCGCGACGGCCGACGGCAGCAGCCCCTCACGGCCGGAGTTGAAGATGATTCTCGCCTGCGAGTTGGTCGCCGCGATCAGGCAGGAGCAGATCGAGGTAAAGCCCGCCAGGTACGCGACGAACAACAGTCCGCTGGCGACCCCGCCGGCCGCCGTTAGGAACGGAACCGAGGCGGCGGTCAGCGCCGCGCCGTTGTCGTTGAAGCCGACCACCGTCGCGTAGGAGAGAAACACGTAGAGCGCGCCGACAACGGCGATGCTCGAGAACACGGCTCGCGGCACGCCCCTGCGCGGGTCGCGGTGCTCCTCGGCAAGCGCCGCCGAGTTCTCCCAGCCGACGAACAGATAGATCGCGAGCGGGAAGCCCAGCGATAAACCCGAGAAGCCACGATGCAGGTGAGACGGATCAAACGGCGATAGGTTGATATGGCCGGAATGCTGAATCAACAGCGCGATCGCGACCACCATCAGCAGCGCGACTTGGAACACGAAGAGGCCGGCCGCGACCCTGGTCGACGGCTTGGCCCCCGCGACGATCAGCGCAAACGCGCCGATTGACAGCACCGCGCTGCTCGCCTGCCACGGGACGGTGATGCTCAGGTAGTGCTTCAGGATCGTCTCGAGCAGGCCGCCGGAGATCACAACGACCGCGGCGACCGCGATGATGTATCCGACGCACAGCACCACCGCCGTCACCACCGCGCTGTAGCCGCCGAACGCTCTTCCGATGAAGGTCACGAACGAGCCGGTCGAGGGCCGCGAGCGCGAGAACTGGCTGATCGTGTTGCCCAGCAGCGCGATCGCGATCGTCGCAGCGATCACCGTCAACGGCGCGGCGATCCCGGCGGTGGCCACGATCGTCGCGAACGAGAAGAAGAAACTCATCGCCGGCGCCATGTCGGCCAACGTGAGGGCCGCGATGTCCCAGGTGTTGAGAACCCCTCGCGCCAACCGGCCGTCGTCTGACCGGGGCGGGCCTACCGCCTCGTTGGCACCAGCGCCGGTGATCGCCATCAGCTACCCCTCCTCCGAACCGACCGCCCTGAAGCCCGAAGCATATATCCCTCGTTAGCGAGCCGGCCGGATCCCGAGCGGGCTGACGGCTAGCGAGGCTTTCCCCCGTCGCGGAACAGGCAGCCTGCGCGACGGTGCTGCTCGCGAGAATTCGCAGCACCCCGACCCCAGACTGTCGAACCGGCGAACCCTTTTGCGACACTCTCATCGGATGCCCGAAGGCGCGATGGGACAGATCATCGAAGGACTCTGGCGGTTCGAGGCTCTCCATCCCGACTGGACCGAACCGGACGGCGACGAGGAGGGCTGGGAGCAAAACGTCGCGTGGTGGGCTGTGGCGGTCGCGAGCGGGCTCGTCTTGATCGATCCGCTCGTCGACGACTGGCACGCGGTCGATCAACTCGTCGCCCGCGGCGGCGGCTGTGCCGGCGTGGTGCGCACTTGCCACTGGCATCAGCGCAGCATCGCTGACGTCGCAACCCGTTACGACGCGGATGTCTGGGCACGACCGCATCCAGATAGTTCGGTCCGCTATGCCGTCGACCACGCGGTCAATGATCGTGACGAGATCTTCGACGGGCTGCGGGTTTTTGATGTCGAGCGCGCCGATGAGATCGCCCTATGGCTACCCCAGCAGCGGGCGCTTCTGTTCGGCGACGCGATGATTCGAACCCGGGCTGGCGAGCTCAGCGTCTGCCCAGAGACATGGACACAACCCCCGGGCGGCCCGGCGCGTCTCCGCTCCATACTCGGTTCGCTCTCGAGCCTCCCCGTCGAGCACGTCCTGGTGTCTCACGGACCGCTCGTCCTACGCGACGGCCTCGCGTCCCTGCGTCGCGCGACCCGCTGATCACGCAGGCGACGGGCTTTCCGGCAGCGTCGTCGCCTCAAGGGAGGTGGGAGACGGTCTTCTCCGGAACCCACCCCTCGCGGCCATCCGGCGCGCGGCACCAGAGCCAGCCGCTGCTCAAATCTTCATCGAGCACCTCGTGCTCCTCCCCATTCTGTGTCGGTAACTCGGTGGTGTCGTACTGCCGTGTGACAACTGCCGTCGAACCCTCACGGTTCAGGTGGCGCTCGGGCACCCACCCCGAGCCGCTCCGGGAGCTGACGAAGACGAAGGCCGGCCACTCGGTATCGCGCTCGCCACTTCTACGCGGTCGCCACTCTCCACGCGAATCGGGGGACGGTCGGGGATCTCGTGGGCCGACTTAGCGACCACTACACGGTTCATGGCGCCTGGAGCTTGGCGATTGAGAGCGGTCCGATGGACATGTCGTTCGAGGCTTCTGCGCCCGCACCCGTCGCCGCCAACGGGCTGCGCATCGAATGTAACCCCGGATGCCGGCGCCTCACGCCTCGGCGTGGACGCCGACCTTGCCGAACGCGAACCGCAGCCCCGAACAATTCACGCACGCGACACAGCCGACGCAGTTATTGCAGCCCAAACATCCGACGCACGCGGCGCAGCCGGCGACTGCCACGCACAACAGGGTCAACGCGCAGCCGGCCGTGGCAGCGCTGAGCACGGTGCCGGCACTGCCGGCGGTGGCAATGCTTGCGATCGTCCCGGCACCGCCTGCCGTGCCGACACTGTTACGCGTCGCGGCACTCCCGAATGTGCCGATGCTCTCCGAGGTGCCGATCCCAGCCACGGTGAGAATGCTGGCATCCGTCGCGATGCTCGCGACGGTCCCGAGGCTCTCGTTTGTCGCGACGCTCAGGAGCGGATCAGAGATCTTGTCGACGACCCCCTCGAGCCGGGCGAGAGGTCGCACGTTCATTCCGCAGCGACCCGCCGGGCGTGGAGCGAGCTATAGACCGGCCGGCACGCCTCCGCCACGGCGGCGTCGTGCTCGGACAGCGTTGTATCCCTCACGCGGGGCGGCTCGAATCCGGTCGATGCCCAGACCGCCGCGTACCAGTGCGGCGCCCACACGCCGTCTGAATCCCGCGGGCCGGCGGGCCAGGACAGCATGCGAGCCGTGAACGGGATACCCAGCCAGTCACACAGCCATCGCAGGTGCTCCTCCGGCGCGCGCAGGAATGCGCCGGCGTCGATGATCGGCACTTCGAGCCCGTGCTCGTCCCACAACTCGAGCAGCCACCCCTGCTGGGGCAGCCCGACGTCGTCCGGCTCGCACGATTCGCGGGCGCGAACGTAGGAGGCGACCACCTCGACCGGATCGCGGATCAGCAGCACATTTCGGAATCCCAGCGTCCAGTCCAGGTCCATTTCTCGGGAGACGTGGTGTGCCATGTGCTTGGCGTAGTGGACCCGGTGTCCGGGCGACAGTGGCGCGGTCAGCTCGGCGACAGCCGTGGCGAGGTCGGTCGGTTGCGATGCGATGACCTGCTCGCGAGCCGGATGGTCGATCCCCGTGCGGGCGAGGTACGCGGCGTACAGCGGCTCGTCGACGACGACGGTGTCGGGACGGTTCTCGAAGGCGCGCATCATCGCCGTCGAAATGTTCCGGGGGCCCGACCACATCGCCACGCGGACGGCGTCGCTCACGGCGCAACGCGTGCCGACACGTCGGCGTCGACGAGCTCGCGGTACAGCGATTGGAGGCGCTCGACCACCGGGCCCCGCCCGCCGTTGCCGATCGTCCGTCCGTCAACCGACCGCACCGGCACGACACCGGCGAATGTGCCGGTGACGAACGCTTCGCGTGCGGCGTAGACGTCGGTCAGGCTGAACGTCGTCTCCCGCGCCTGGATGGCGTGGGTGCGGCAGAGCTCGAGCACGTTCGCTCGGGTGATCCCGGGGAGGCAGTAGCGCCCATCCGATGTCAGCACCTCCGGTGCTGTTTCGGGGCCGGTGACGATGAAGAAGTGGGTCGAGTTGCACGTCGCGACGAACCCGAGAGGGTCGAGCATCAGCGCCTCGTCGGCGCCGGCCGTATATGCCTGGATGCACGCGGTTATGTCGTTGAGTTTGGAGTGGGAGTTGAGCTTGGGGTCGAGCGTGTCGGGCGCGGCTCGCCGCACGTGGGTGGTGAACAGCGTGATGCCCTCGGTCACGGTCCGCGAGAGCGGCTCCTTGTGCTCGGCGATGATCACGACGGTCGCGGGCCCAACCGTGACACGTGGATCCTGGTACGGGGTGCGCTTGCGCCCGCGAGTGACCATCAGCCGCACGTGTACCCCGTCGGTCATCTGATTGGCTCGCAAGGTCGCGTAGATCGCATCTGTGAGCTGCGCGCGGTCGAGGCCCACGTCGAGCATGATCGCCTGCGCCCCTGCAAACAGGCGGTCGAGATGGCGTTCGACGAACGCGGGGTGGCCCGCTCGTATCCGAAGTCCTTCCCAGACCCCATCGCCGAGGACGAAGCCCGCGTCGAACACCGATACGACGGCGCGGTCTCGCGGTACTAGCTCGCCGCTGACCCAGACAAGGATCCGCTCGTTACGCGGATCGTCCTCGAAGTCGTGCGATCCGTGGGGCATGAGAGTGAAGCCTAAGGGCCTGCTGCGCGCGGGTCCGGCATCCTTCGGTTGATGGCATTCGCGCCGAGCTACCCCCTGCGCTCCCCACGGCTGTCGCTGCGGCTGCTGACCGAGCGCGACGTCGACGCGCTCGTCGCCTACCGCTCGCTCCCGCGAGGTGTGTCGTTACGTTCCGTTCGAGCCGATGGACGCCTCGATCGTTCGTGAGCGTGTGAATGGCCTATGGCAACGCCACAGCCTCGAGACCGAAGGCGACGCGCTGTTCCCGGGCGTCGAGCTGACCGCGACCGGGGAGCTGGTCGGCGACCTGATGCTGCGATGGGTGTCCTCCGAGCACGGATGCGGCGAGCTCGGCTACGTGTTCAATCCCAAGTACTCCGGTCACGGGTACGCGACCGAAGCGGCACACCGGCTCCTGCACCTCGCGTTCGACGAGTTCGGCCTTCACCGCGTCATCGCCCGTGTCGATGCCGACAATGAAGACTCCGCCCGGCTTGCCCTCCGCCTCGGCATGCGCCAAGAGGCTCACCTGATCGAGAACGAATGGTTCAAGGGCCGCTGGAGCGACGAGCTTGACTTCGCGATCCTCGAACACGAATGGCGCGCCATGCGCCACACGAACTGCATTCCCGAGCAACATCGCGCTTGACGAGCGGGATCGCGCTCCGCGAGCTCATGCCACGGTCGACTCCGACGCGCTGCGCAACCGCCCCAACGCCCGTCGGCGCAGGATCCTGAAAAAGACGACCGTCCACACCAGCCCGACGATCACGATCACGATCTGCACCCAGGTGTCGGCGCCCTCGAGCGCGCGGCCGAACCAGTAGTACTCGAGCCCGCTGACTAGCGCCCACGCCACCGCCGCGATCGCGCTGTAGCGGAGGAACCGGCTCACCGCCATGCCGCTGGCGCCGGCGACAAGCCCGGCCACGTTGCGCACGCCGGTGATCCAGCGGCCGATGATCAGCCACGGCCCTCCGTACCTGGCGAACTCTGTCCGCAGCTGAGCCACCCGCTCGGGACTCCGCTTGAATCGGCGCCCGACCCGCACCAGCAGCGGCTCGCCGCCCCAACGGCCGAGCGCAAAGCCGCCACACGTCCCGAGCATCGCACCCGCCGCGGCAGCCGCAATCACGCCCTCGATCGGGAGTCCGTGGCTCGTCGCGGCGTACAACGACGCCGCGATCAGCGCCGTGGTCCCCGGCAACGGCGCCCCGAGCGCCTGCAGCGCTACGACCACGAACACCAGCGCGACCCCGTACTGGTGGATCAAGTGGTCAAGCGTGTGTGTGCTCACGCGCACAAGTCTGGCGTACCGGCGCCCACACGGCGAGTAGCCGTTTGCGCCGGCCCTGACTACGTGCGAGCATGCCGCGCGATGGGAGCGAGCAGCGGCACCGGGTCGCCGGGCGGACCCGGTGGCTCAACGGTGGTCAGGATCGTGCGGCGATGCGCGCCGCTCGCGGCGTTCGGCGCAGCGATCGCGATCGTGCTCGGAAGCTCCGCGGCGACTACGGTCGCGCGACGGACGGCCGCGCCCTCAACCCCGCTGACGCGCTACTCGGTCGTCCACGGCTGCTACTCGCTCAGCTCCCCGGCGACCGGCGCGCCACTTGCAGCGTCGGATGGCCCGTTCACGATGCAGGCGGCGGCACTCGGGGTGTACCTCCTCTACGACCCGCAAGGCGACTATCTGAGCGACAACGGAGACGGCACGCTCGTTGCGAACGCCACGCCGAGCACGGCGTCCGAGTGGGTGCTCGACGGAACTTCACCACCGGGGTTCACGATCACGAACCTCGCGACGCACATGCAGATGCCCGTGAGACTCTCGGCCGCGAGCGGCTGCGCCCCCTATCCAGAAGCGAGCGTCGACGCGACGGGCACCCCAGCCGCAGGGGCAAGCCCGGAGACATCCGTGTTCGGGACGGTCGAGGGCCACGCCCACATCACGGCGTTCGAGTTCCTCGGCGGCGACTGGCACTGCGGGCGGCCGTGGAGTCCGTTCGGGGCGCCGTACGCGCTGCCGGCCAGCTGCGCTTCCGACGAGCAGGGGACGAACGGCGCGTTTGAATCGTTCATCGACTTCGGGTCCCCGGTCCGCCCCCAGACGCTGCGTGGATGGCCGACGTTTTCCGGCTGGCCTAGCCCGACCGCGCTGGCCGAGGAGGGCGACTACTACACGGGGATCGAACGCGCGTGGAAGGCGGGGCTGCGGCTGATGGTCACACAGCTCGTCGACAACGAGGCATTGTGCTCGCTGATGACGACGCGGCACAACCCGTGCAACGACACTGACTCGGTCCAGACCCAGAGCGCCGACCTGTACGCGCTGCAGAACTACATCGACGCGCAGTCCGGCGGCCCGGGTAAGGGCTGGTTCCGGATCGTCACCGACCCATTCGAGGCCCGCCGCGTGATCAACGAGGGCAAGCTGGCGGTGATCGAGGGAGTCGAGATGTCGCGGATCTTCGGCTGCGGCGAGGTCAACGGCGCCCCGCAGTGCAGCGACCGCGCAGATCGATGCGGGGCTGAACGAGTTCCACACGCTCGGGATACGGACCTTCTTTCCGATCCACGAGTTCGACAACGCGTTCGGCGGGACCAAGGGGATCGCCGGCGACCTCGGGCTCGTCGTCAACGCCGGCAACCGCCTCGAGACCGGGGGGTTCTGGAATCTGCAGCCGTGCTCCGCGGTCACCCAGGACGCAGAGCAGGTCTCGGTCCCGCTGGCGAGCCCGCTCGCTCAGTTGCTGAACGGGACGGTCGCGAAGCTGATCGGCGGCACCGCGCTGCCGGTGTACGGATCGGGACCGCAATGCAACACGCGCGGCCTGACCGACCTTGGCTCGTACCTGATCCGGCAGATGGTCAAGGACCACTACATCATCCAGCTCGACCACATGGACTCAGCGACCGCGACCGCCGCGCTGTCGATCGCCGAAAGCCAGCACTACTCGGGCGTCGTCTCCGCCCACTGCTGCTCGTCGCCGCAGCTGTTCCGGCGGATCTACGCGACCGGTGGGTTCGTCACCGAGCCGGTCGCACCGGCCGCGGCATTCATCGCCACCGAGCGCGCGGACAAGGCGCAGAGCAGCCCGCGCTTCCACTTCGGCTTCGGCTGGGGGTCGGACATGAACGGCCTCGCCGACCAGCCCGGCCCCTCCCCATCGACCCCGATCGCGTACCCATTCAAGAGCTACGACGGACGCGTGACGTTCACCCGCGAGCAGTGGGGCAACCGGACGTTCGATCTCAACACCGACGGGCTCGCGAACTACGGGATGTACGCCGACTACCTGCAAGAGCTCCAGCGGCTCGGCGGCCGCCCGCTGATGAACGACATGTTCCAGGGCGCCGAGGGTTACCTCGAGATGTGGGAGCGCGCCGATGGGGTGCCGCCGACGAGTTGCTTGAAGGCCGGCGGGGGGTTCACCCGCAGCGGCGTCGGCGGGCTCCGGCTCGGCCAGACCACGGTGACCTCGCTGTACGCCGCAGGCCAGCCGGTGTCGCGACCCGGCCGCTCGTATCGCTACTGCGTCGCCTCTCGTGGCACCGCGGCGGCCGCGGTGTTCAACCCGAGCGGCCGAATCGTGCTGATCGCGAGCACGGCGCGCGGGGAGCGCGCCGGCGCGCTCCGGGTCGGCGCACGCCCTGGTGCTCGGCGCGCAACGGCTGTTCGGAGGGGTTTGGCTCGCCCGCGGGGGTCAATACGTGTACGGGATCCGCGACCGCCGGGTCAGCTTCGTCGCGGCGGTCTCGCGCGCCGATCGGCGCAGCCACGCGGGGCTACGGGCCGATCTCCGCGCCGCCGGTCTGGCTTGACGCTGGCGCCGCGCTAGCCGACGAGCTCGCGGTCAGCGCCGCGATCGGGCGCATCGCGCTCCGCGTACACGCGCTCGAGCGCCCGCTCGTAGTCCTCGTAGCGCCGGAATACGCGTAGCCAAGCCCACCCGTCGCGGGAGCGGAGCTCCCGGCTGCGGTCGCGGTCGCCCGGACGCTCCGTGCGGCTGGTCTGCTCAGGTTCGGCACGTGCGGCGTCGGCCAAGCGCGGCCGCGTCACGTGGCGTGCGAGGAGCTCACGGTGCTCCGCGACGGCCGCGGCGAGATCCTGCTCGGGCACGTCCTCGGCGAGCAGGCTCGCCTCGAGATGGGATCGCAGGATCAGCAGCTCGCGCTCGGTTGCGCGGCGGGCGACGCCGACGCGCGAATCGCCGAACGCGAACCGGTCCCACGCCCGCGCGAACGAGATAAAGCTCGTGCGGCCGCCGGCCCGGTGCGCGGCGAGCATCGGGCAGACGCCGCCTGCGTCGGTGTATGCGCCGACGATGATCTCGTTCGAGTGGATCCCGTCGAGCATCGCGATTCTGGTCGAGCGCGGCAGGCAGTCGATCGCAAGCCGCAGGTCTCTGATCGTCGCTCGACGTCGTGTTCGCATAGGGTTCCGGGCCTTCTAACGAGGCGGGTTGCCACCTTAGTCGTGCCCGTCGCGACCCTCAAGCGATCTCCTGGGCGTGAAAGGAACGTTGCAAGAATGAAGCTCGGACTGAACGTCGGATACTGGGGAATGGGGATCGGACCGACCGAGCAGCTCCAGGTCGTCCAGGAGGCGGAGCGACTCGGGTACGACTCGGTGTGGGCCGCTGAGGCATACGGCTCGGACGCCGCGACCGTGCTCGGGTGGCTCGCCGCGGGGACGAGCACGATCAAACTTGGGTCGGCGATCTTCCAGATGCCGGCGCGGAGTCCGGCGATGACCGCGATGACGGCCGCGACGCTCGACGAGCTGTCGGGCGGCCGCGTCCGCCTCGGGATCGGCTCCTCGGGGCCCCAGGTCGCCGAGGGATGGCACGGCCAGCGGTTCGCCAACCAGCTGCAGCGCACCCGCGAGTACGTCGAAGTCGTGCGCAAGGCACTCGCGCGCGAGCGGCTCGAGTACCACGGCGAGACGCTCGAGCTGCCGCTGCCCGACGGCCCCGGCAAGGCGCTCAAGCTGATGATCGCCCCAGTCCAGGAGCGGATCCCGATCTACCTTGCGGCGATCGGGCCGAAGAACACGGCGCTCGCGGGCGAGATCGCCGATGGCTGGCTGCCGACGTTCTTCTCGCCCGAACACGTCGGCGATTTCCGCGCGCTGCTCGAGGAGGGCGCGGCGCGCTCTGGCCGCTCGCTCGACGGGTTCGACATCGCGCCGAACGTGACCGCTTACATCTCCGACGACCGCGAGCTGGCGCGCAACCTGATGCGACCAGTGCTCGGCCTGTACATCGGCGGGATGGGGTCGCGCAAGCAGAACTTCTACAACAACCTCGTCAAGCGCTACGGGTTCGAGGAGGAGGCCGATCGAATCCGCGACCTATACCTCGACGGCAAGCAGGCCGAGGCGTGCGAGGCGATCCCCGCCGAGCTGATCGACATGGTCTCGCTCTGCGGTCCGCGCGACTTCGTTCGCGAGCGGATCGCGGCGTTTCGCGACGCCGGCGTAGGCACGCTCGCGATCACGCCGATGGCGCTCACCGTTGAGGATCGCGTCGCCCAGCTGCGCGGCGTCGCCGAGCTCGCCGCCTGAGTACGGTCCGGCCGGGTGCGCTTCTTCCTTGGAGCATTCGGGGATCCAGGACACGCGTTCCCGATGCTCGCCTTGGGATCTCGGCTGGTCGAGCGCGGCCACGAGGTGATGCTCGAGACGTGGGAGCGATGGCGCGGCGACGCGGAGCGCGCCGGGATGCGCTTCGTAGCGGCACCCGAGTATCCCGTGTTCCCCACCCGCGAGCGCCCCCTTCAGCCCTACGAGGCCGTCGTGGAGGCAACCCCGGTGACGCGCCGCTCGCTCGCGCCGTTCGCACCGGACGCGGTCGTCCACGACATCCTGACGCTCGCGCCCTCGCTCGCGGCTGAGCTCGAGGATGTCCCGACCGCGACGCTCGTCCCCCACCCCTACCCGGCGCTCGCTCCTGGCCTTCCGCCGTACGCGATCGGCGCGCGGCCCCCGCGGACCGGAGCCGGCCGCGCGCTGTGGCGAGCACTCCAGCGGCCCGTCGAGCTGGGAGTGCGACGCGGCCGCACCGAGTTGAACGACACCCGCGCGAAGCTCGGACTGCGGCCTGTCTCGCGATTGCACGGCGGGATCAGCGAGCGGCTGTGCATCGTCGGGACGTTCCCGCAGCTCGAATATCCGCGCCAGTGGCCCGCGCACGTGCACGTCGTCGGCCCGCTCCTGTGGGAGCCGCCGTTCGGCGAGGTCGAGCCGCCACCGGGCGACGACCCGCTCGTACTGGTGGCGCCCTCGACGGCACAGGATCCCGAGCACCGGCTGCTGGCGGCGGCCGTGAGCGGGCTCGCGGGCGAGCGCGTGCGTGTGCTGGCCACTTGGAACCGCCGCCCGCTCGGCGGGCCCCTGCGCGTGCCTGGGAACACGCGACTGGTCGAGTGGGTGTCGTACTCGCGGACGATGCACCGGTGCGCGCTGGTGATCTGCCACGCCGGGCACGGCACGCTCGCGCGGGCACTGGCGTCCGGCGCACCCGTGCTCGCCGTGCCGCACTCGGGTGACATGGCGGAGAACGCCGCTCGGGCCGACTGGGCCGGGGTCGGCGTCAGGCTTCCCTGGCGCCTCTTGTCGCCGGCAACGCTGCGGCTCGCGGTCCGCCGCGCGCTGGCCGATCCGCGCCGGCGCGCAGCCGCCCGAGAGCTCGCGGTATGGGCCGCGACGCACGACGGGGCGACCAGGGCGGCCGAGCTGGTGGAGAAGCTGCCCGCAGGTCAGTTGTCGCCGTCATGATCGCGCACGTACGCGATCACCTCGGCGGTCCCGCTCTCGACCACGTCAACCGGCTCGCCGTAGCACGTGCACAGCTCCACCACCGCGCGCTCGTCACTGAGCTCGAGCGTGCGCCATTGCGCGCCGTGGTCCGTCCACCGCTCGAGGTCCTCGACGGTAATGGTCGGCCGGCCTTCCACGTCCTTCCGCTCAAGCCTGCGCCGGGGCCGCGGCGTCCGCGGCGGCCGCTCCCGCCGGATACTCCCGCGCCCAATCGGCGATCTCGTGCGAGCCCTGGACCACGACCCCCTCGTCGGTCACAAGCACCGGGACCCAGTAGTTCCCGGTCAGCTTCTTGACCTCGCGCCGGCCCTTCGTCATGTTCAGCGCGCCGGGCAAGATCCCGAGTCCGTACGACTTCACGATCTCCGGGTCGTGCCCCGCTTCCCTCAGCGCCGCCGCGGCGTTCTTGCACGGGTGGCCACCCGGGCGAGGCGACGGAAACAGGCCGTAACAGATGTAAAGCTTCAAACCGCCTCCCGCCGTATTTGTCAGCTGCGGGGGTGGGACTCGAACCCACAACATAACGGTTAACAGCCGAATGCTCTGCCATTGAGCTACCCCGCAGTTGCGCATCGGAGTACTGCGGACTAAAGCGCCAGCTATGCCGCAACTGTACCGGGAAGCACGGAGACGCCGGCCTCCACCTCGGCGTGGCAATTCGAGCAGAGCAGAACGCATTTCATGGCCTCCTGACGCAATGCTTCGATCGCGAGAGTGGCGCGCCCGCCGCCGAGGGCCAGCCGCTTCTGCGAGGGATCGACGTGGTGGAACTGGAGCGCGCCCAGATAGCGGCCGTATCCACATAGCTGACAGCAGCCACCGGCGTCGGCGACGAGTAGCTCCTTGACCTTTCGGCGTCGGCGCACCACGGACTCGACCCGACAACGCTTGCAGCGGTAGTAGCCGTCCTCTGAGAGCGAGTGCTCGGTTTCGCCATGGCGCGAGCAAGTCAGCAATGCCACCGCTAACCCGGCCTCCCGGGCGGCGCGCTGCTGATCAGCATGGCTCGATTGCTGAGTCCGGAGCCCGTAACGGGCGAGGGTACGGCGCACCGTCCTCTCCGATCTATCGATCGCCGCGGCTATTTGGCGGATCGTCATCCCGCCCTCGACCAGCGCGGCCAGGCGCTCCTTCGGCACCAGCTCCCAGGGGTGTGCTCATCGCTGCCATTTCCCACGAAGCCGTGCTTCTTCATCCAGTAAGACACGGTCGACGGGTGCCGTCCGAATCTACGACCGATCTCCTCGATGCTCAGTCCTCGAGCAAGCAGGGCCTCCAGCGAAGCCTTGTCCACGTCGAATTCCCCTCGTCTCTCGTTCTTCGATGGGAACACATGTTCGCGTGTGGCCCGGACGGAAACGCAATATTTGCAGGGAAAATATGTGTCAAAAGTGTGTCAATGCCCGCGCACAGGGTGCGGGACGTACGGTCTCCTCGAGCCGCGCGATCTCCTCGTCTGAGAGCGACAGCTGCTCGGCGGCGAGTGCGTCCTGCACGTGCTCGACCTTGGTGGCGCCGACGATCGGGGCGGTCACGCCGGGCTTGTGCAGGAGCCACGCGAGCGCGACCTGCGCCGGCGGCACGCCGCGCTCGCTCGCGACCTCGACGACGCGGTCGACCACGTCGAAGTCCGCGTCGGAGTACAGGTGATCTCCGAACGCGTCGGTGTTGGCGCGGGTGGTCAGCTTCTCGCCGCCGCGGGCGCGGTTGCCTGCGAGCATCCCGCGCGCGAGCGGCGACCACGGGATCACTCCGACCCCCATGTCGAGGCACTGGGGGATCATCTCGCGCTCCTCCTCGCGATAGATCAGGTTGTAGTGATTCTGCATCGAGACAAAGCGCGTCGCGGCGACGCGCTGAGCCTTGGCGAACTGCCAGGCGTACATGCTGCTGGCGCCGATGTACCGAGCCTTGCCGGCGCGGACGACGTCGTGCAGCGCGTCCATCGTCTCCTCGATCGGGGTGGCCGGATCCCAGCGGTGGATCTGGTACAGGTCGACGTAGTCGAGCTCGAGCCGCCGCAACGAGTCGTCGATCGAGGCGAGGATGTGCTTGCGGGATAGACCCCAGCCGTTCTCCCCCTCCATCGTCTTGCCCCACACCTTGGTCGCGACGACGTACTCCTCGCGGGTCGCGAACAGCTGCTTCAGCAGCCGGCCGGTGATCACCTCGCTCTGGCCCCCGTTGTAGACGTCGGCGGTGTCGAAGAACGTGACGCCGCCCTCGACCGCGCGGCGGACGATCGGCTCCGCGCCCTGCTCGTCGAGCGTCCACTCGCGGTCCGGCGCCTTGCCGAAGCTCATCATCCCGAGGCACACGCGTGAGACGCGCAGCCCCGTCCGGCCGAGCTGCACCTGGTTCATCCGAAGACCTCCTGGTCTAGACCGTTTGCTCGAGCGACACCACTACAGCGTGGATCCGCTCCAACACCTGCTCGCGCTCGCGCGCGAGGCGAGCGACGTCCATCGATCCGCTCACCCGCGCGCGGCGGATCGCGCGATCGAGCCGGCTGCGCTCGAGCACCAACCGCGCGTGCTCGACGCGGTCAGGCCCGGCGTCAGGCGTCCGTCCGGCGCGGCCAACGAGGTCGGCGACAATCCGTGCGAGCTGTTCGTCGCCCTCCGGCAGATCGGACATCGGTGAGTCCGTGCGCGGCATGATGTGACGGGCGGCGCGGCGCATCGGCTCGCTGGTCAAGAGCTCGTCGACGTCGATTGACTGCAGCGCGCGGCGGCCCGCATCCGGGACCGCGACGCATTGGACGAGGAACGTGCGCTCGGCGCGGCCGTCGGGATCGAGCGAGGGAAGTGCGGCCGGTGCCGGCGCGCGCTCAGGCGCCGTCCGCGCGACGGCCCCGCCCCCGCCCGCCATCAGCGCCGCCAGGCGCGCCTCGGACAGCTCGAGTCGCCCCGCGACGCGGCGGACGAGGTCCTCGCGCAAGACGCTCGGCGGGACGCCGGCGAGCACCGGGCCGAGCTCGGCGGCGGCGCGGTCGCGCCCCTCGGCGCTGCCGACCGGCGCCCCGCTGAGGATCCGCTCGACATGGAACACGGCGAACGGAACCGACCCCTCGACGAGACCGCGCAGCGCGCCTGCGCCGTCGCGAGCGAGCAGGTCCGCGGGATCGAGCCCCTCGGGCAGGCCGACCACGCGCAGCTCCAGCTGATGCCCGGAAGCGAGCTCGGAGGCCCGCAGCATCGCGTTCTGGCCGGCCGAGTCCGCGTCGAGGCACAGCTCGAGCACGTGGGCATGTTTCTCGAGCACGCGCAGCTGCTCCTCGGTGAACGACGTGCCCATGATCCCGACCGCGTTCGTCACACCCGCTTGATGGAGTGCGAGCACGTCGGTGTACCCCTCCGCCAGGACGGCCCGATCGGCGCGACTCACAGGACCTCGTGCGCGGTCGATCCCGAACAGCTGCTCGCGCTTGTGGTAGACGTCGCTCTCGGGTGAGTTGATGTACTTGGCCCGCTCGCGGGCACTCATCGCGCGCGCGCCAAAACCGCACACGCGACCGCGGACGTCGGACGAGGGGAACATGATCCGCGCGCGGAAGCGGTCATAGACGCTGCCCGGGCGCGACTGCGAGCGCTGCACGAGACCGCTCGCGAGCAGCTCCTCGTCGCTGAACCCAGCCTGGCGTGAGGCGAGCAGCATTCGGTCCCACGCGCTTGGCGCATAACCGACCCGAAACTCGCGCAAGGTCTCCTCCGAGAGCCCTCGCCCGAGCAGGTACGACCGCGCGTCCGCGGCCTCGCGCGCCTCCCACAGGTATCGCGCATAGTAGGTCGCAGCGCGGTCGAGCAGCTTGTGGAGCCGGTCGTACCGGGCCCGGCGGGCCGCCGCGGCAGGGTCCTCGTCGACCGTCTCGAGCTTCACCCCGAAGCGGTCGGCGAGCGACTCCATCGCGCCCTTGAAGTCGAGCCCCTCGGTCTCCATGACGAAGTCGAACGGGTCGCCCGAGACGCCGCAGCCGAAGCAGTGGTAGTGCTTCTCATCCGGGCGGACGTGGAACGACCCGGTCCGCTCGTCGTGGAACGGGCACAGGCCGAAATAGCTGTCGACGCCGGCGCGGCGCAGCTCGCCGACGCGCGCGGAGACGAGCGCCAGCATGTCGACCGCCTCGCGGACGCGGTCCTTCGAGTCGGGGGTGTAGCGGCTCACGGCGCGAACGACACCGGCACGTTCAGCTCTTCGAACGCCCTGATGCAGAAGCGGTCCGTCATCCCCGCGAGATAGTCGGTGACGCGGCGGCCGACGTCGCCGGGCGGGATCGACTCGGGCATCTCCTCGGGCGAGGCGCAGTAGTGCTCGAACAGCGATCTGAGCATCCGCTCGATCTTCGCGTGCTCGCGCCTCGCCTGCGGTCCGAGGTAGACGCGGTCGAACATGAAGTTCCGCAGCTCATCCATCGCCGCGGCCGCCTGCCCGCCCTGGACGATCGCGCCGGCGCGCTCCGAGTGCTCGACGAGATCGTGGACGAGCGCATCGATCCGTCGGGCTCCCGTGTCGCCGAGCACGCGCGATTGCCTCGGCGGGCAGCTCGTCGACCGCGATCACACCCGCCCGCAGCGCGTCGTCGATGTCGTGGTTGATGTACGCGACGCGGTCGACGATCCGCACGACGAAACCCTCGAGCGTCGTGGGTTCCGTCAGCGCGCCACGAGTGGTTCAGGATGCCATCGCGGACCGGCGCGGTCAGGTTCAACGGCTCGAGCACCTCGACCACCCGCAGCGACTGCTCGTTGTGCCGAAAGCCCGAGCCGAAGCGTGAAGCCATGCAGCGATCGAGCACGTCCTCACCGAGATGGCCGAACGGCGGGTGGCCGAGGTCGTGGCCGAGACCGATCGCCTCGGCGAGATCCTCGTTCAGGCGCAGCGCACGGGCAGCGGTGCGCGCGACCTGCGTGACCTCGAGCGTATGGGTCAGGCGCGTCCGGTAGTGGTCGCCGGTCGGCGCGACGAACACCTGCGTCTTGTGCTTGAGCCGCCGGAACGCCTTCGAATGGACGATCCGGTCACGGTCGCGCTGAAACGGGGTCCGCAGCCCGCAGTCGGGCTCAGGGACGACGCGGTCGGCTGGATACGAGCGGGTCGCGGGCGGCGACAGCGCCGCGCTCTCGTGCTCGCGCACGCGCGCGGCGAAGCGCTCGGCGACGGGTCCGCTCGGATGCGAGGCAAGAGTCGACATAACCACGATTCTGACAGCGCCACTCGACGCAGGCAGGGCTTCGTGACCAACACCATGACACCTCCGTAGCGATTAGACTCCGCCGCGGACCAAAGGGATGGCGTCTGCGGCTGTGAAACCTACCCGCTTGGCATGGACGTTCGGCGTCGCGCTGCTCGCGACGCTTGCCAGCGGCCGCATCCGGCGCAGGCGTGGCAGCCCGAGCGGCGGCGTACGGCGTCGGCGAGCTCGCGAACCAGTCGGTCAAGATGAGCGACGGCACGGTTCTGAGCGCCAACGTCTACTACCCGACTGACCCGAAGACCGGGCTCGCAGGCCGCCGGATCATTCCCGGTGATCCTCACGCAGACCCCGTACGGCAAGGACGACGCCAAGTACGCCGGCGGCGGCGCCCTCTCAGAGCTCGCGGGCCAGAGCGACTACCTCGTCCAGCGCGGCTACATCCAGGTCGTCGCCGACGTCCGCGGCACGGGCGGGTCGGAGGGCGAGTGGGGCCTGTTCGATCCGATCCAGGGGACCGACGGCGCGACGCTCGTCAACTGGTCGGCAGCCCTCCCCCACTCGGACGGCAACGTCGGCCTGCTCGGCGCGTCCTACCTCGGGATCGACCAGTTCGCCACCGCCGTGGACGCGGGCCCCACTCACGTCAAGGCGATGTTCCCGATCATCTCGGGCAACGACATCTACAAGGACACGGCGTTCGCCGGCGGCTTCCCGGACATCGAGTTCTCTAGCTTCTACCTCGCCCTGACCGGCAGCCTGAACACGCTGCTGCCCGCCGCCGAGGGCAACTCCGATTTCATTACCGCGCTGACCCAGCACGTCCACGACCTAGGCGATTTCGACGCGTCGCTCGTGGCGAACATCGAGACCGGCGGGGACCAGGCCTACGACGGCAGCTACTGGCAGGACCGCAGCCCGGTCAACGAGCATCGCTCAGATCGTCAAGGACGGGATCCCCGCATTCCTCGTCGGCGGCTGGTACGACCTGTTCCAGCGCGGCGAGCCGCTCAACTACTCGGGCTTCCAGAACGCCTGGGACCATCGGCCCGTGCTGGCGCCGATGGCTCCGAACCAGCCCGTCACGCCCCGCTACCAGCTGATCCAGGGACCGTGGTACCACGTCACCGCAGGCACGGGCCTCGACTACCACGGACTCGACATGGACGGCGTCGAGCTCGCCTGGTTCGACCACTGGCTCAAGGGGATCGACACCGGCATCACCGACACGACCACGCCGCTCCACCTCGAGGACCTCGCCACCGGCAAGTACGTCGACGCGTCGCGCTACCCGCTCAATCAGGCCACTCCGACCACGTACTACCTGCAGCCACACTCCGGCCTCGAAACGTCCGCGCCGACGGGCAGCCCGAACCCCGATCTGCTCGCGTTCACCGGCACCCAGATCCCATGCACGAACTCGACCGAGCAGTGGGCGGCCGGCCTCGGGGTCTTGGCGCTGGGCCTCTTCGGGATCACGGACCCCTGCACGCAGAACGACGTGCTGTCGCAGCTCGGCCCGGGCACGCAGACGTACACCACGGCTCCGTTCAAGACGGCGACGACGCTCGCCGGACCGATCGGCGCGACGCTGTACGCGACCTCGACGACGACCGACACCGAGTGGGTGGTGCAGATCTCCGACGTCGCACCCGGACGGCACTTCGAAGCCGCTGACCTCCGGCCTGCTCGAGGGCGACCAGCGCGCGATCGATCCGAGCCTGACCTGGTACGGCGCCAATGGCGATCCGCTGCTCCCGTTCCATCCGTACACCCAGGCCTCGGCGACTCCGGTCGTTCCGGGCAAGGTGACGCGCTACGACATCGAGGTGTTCCCGACGTTCGACACGCTCGAGCCAGGTCATCGGCTGCGCGTGACGATCGCCACCTCGGACTTCCCGCATGCCTTGCCCGAGCTGTCCTGCAGATCCCTCACCTGCTCGGCGGCGTCTACAACCTCGAGCACTCGGCGGCGTACCCCTCGAGCGTCGAGCTGCCGCTCGCACGAGCCGGCGTCGTTCACGACCACGGCGAGGACGGCGCTGGGCTGCCCCGCGCCGAGCGGGAGGCTGGCCGGCGCCGAGCTCGGCCCGGTCAGGCTCGGCGACACGCGCGCTCAGGCCCGCAACGCGCTGCGGTTCAGCTCGAACCGCGGACGCCGGTACATGGACTTCTTCTGCTCTGGCGAGCAGCGGCATCCGGATCGGATATGCCGTCCCCGAAGCTGCTGCGCACGGTCCCGCGGAGCCAGCGCGCGCCGCTACAGCGGCCGTGCCGTCCTGATCCTCACCGCCAACCGCCACTTCACTCTCCGCGGCATCCGGCTCGGATCACGGGTAACCAAGCGACTCGGAAAGCCGTTCAAGGTCGGGCTCAACACCTGGTACCTGATCGCGAACGGCGCGAGCCGCGGGATCGTCAAGACGCGCCACGGCCGGATCGAGGAGCTCGGGAATCGCGAACAAGGCGCTGACCGCCGCCCGTGCCCAAGCGTGGCGGTTCCTCGAGAGCTTCCAGCTGATCAGACGAGCAGCGGCCGCAGCCGCACGTGCGCGTGATGCGCGGCCGTCTCGGTGATCGCGCGCTCGACCTGCCGCAGAGCGCGCTCGGAGCCGTCGGGGGCATCGGCTAGCGGTTGCCCAAGCGCGGCGACGAAGGAACTCGTAGGACTCCTCGTCGAGTGGGAACGCGGCCGCCTCGCACGCGCTGCAGACCACGCCGCCCGCGGCGGCCGAGAACCCGCGCAGGTGATCGGCCTCGCCGCACGCGGCGCACGCGGCGAGCTGCGGCACGATTCCGGCGGCGAGCAGCAGCTTGAGCCGGAACGCGAGCCCGTTGGCCGGCCGTCCATGACCTGGATCGTCCGCGAGCAGCGCTAGCTCATTGGAGAGCAGCGTGAACACCTCGGGGTGCGGATCGTCGGTCTCGAACAGCCGCGCGACCGCGTCGCACGCGCGTGACGCGGCGTCGAGCGTCGCCGCCGACTCCCTGATCCCGGCGTTCGCCGCGACGGTGTCGGCGCCAGTCACCGAGTACAGCTCGCCGCGTCCCTCGTGCAGCACGACGCGCACGCGGAAGAACGGCTCGAGCCGCGCCCCGAAGCGGCTCGTCGCTCGCCTCGCGCCCTTCGCGATCGCTCCGACCCGGCCATGCCGGGGCGTGTACAGGTGCAGGATCCGGTCCGCCTCCCCATAACGGATCGATCTCAGGATGATCGCCTCGGTCTCTACGAACGCGCGCAAAACAATGCTATATATAATGAAGTTATGGCGGACGTCACCGTCTACACGACCGATCGGTGCGCGCGTTGCGTGACCGCCAAAGCGCTCCTGACCAAACGTGGGGCGACGTTTGAAGAGATCAATTTGGCAAAGGACCCGGACGGTCGCGAGGAGCTCTCGCGGCGCACGGGGATGATCACGTTCCCGCAGATCGTGATCGACGAGCAGACGATCGGCGGGCTCGACGAGCTGATCGCCGCCGACCGCGCCGGACGGCTCAAGGAGCTGCTCGGCGCGCAGGGCGCCGTAGCTCGCGGTCGCGGCTGGCAGCGCTCGCACACGTACGTTCCCCGTCCGCCGACGACGATCTTGCGAATCGGGTTGCCGCAGCGCACGCACGGCTCGCCGGCGCGGGTGTGGATCAGGAACCGGTCCTGGAAGGATCCCGCGTGCCCCGTCGATGTGGCGAAAGTCGTCGATCGAGGCGCCCTTGGCATCGATCCCGGCCTGCAGCGCCTCCTCGATCCCGGCGTGGAGCGCCTGCCACTGCCGGCCGGTCAGCTTGCCGGCCTCGCGGAGCGGATGGATTCGCGCGCGGAACAGCGCCTCGTCGGCGTAGATGTTCCCGACGCCGGCGATCCGGCGCTGGTCGAGCACGAAAGCCTTGATCGGCGCGTGGCGGCCACGCGCCATCGAGCGCAGGTGCTCCGGCGTGAACTCCGGCGAGAAGGGCTCGATCCCGAGCCGTGCCGCCAGATACGCGTCGCGCGCCGGCGCGCCGAACACGAGGTGGCCCGTCCCGAATCGACGAGGGTCCGCATAGATCACCCGGTGGCCGGCGTCGAGCTCGAGGATCACCCTCGTGTGGACCGGGTCGGCCGCGGGTCGAACAGGAACGAGCCGGTCATCCGCAGGTGCGTGATCAGGAAGCGGTCGTCGGACAGCTCCCAGATCAGGTACTTGCCGTAGCGCTCGAGATGCTCGATCCGTGCGCCCGCGAGCGCGCCCTGCACCGGCTCGGGCGGGTCCGGCCGCGTCCATCGCCAATCGAGGATCGTCGCGTGCACGATCGTCCGGCCCTCCACGGCGGGGGCCAGCTGCCGGCGGATGGTCTCTACCTCTGGGAGCTCGGGCATCGGTGTCACCCGCTCGCGACGCAAGCAGCTTCAGGGAGTGGTAGAGCGGCGAGAACACTGCGTGGTCGACCGCGTGGAAGCTCGCGACCGGCGCGTACTCATCGAGCACGATCTCGCGCACCGCGCACGAACACGTGCAACGACCGAACCCGCCGGCGCGAATGCGAGATGGTCTCGATCGCATCGAGCACGACGGCGTATTGCGCCGGCGACCCTGGCGAGCTTCGAGCGGATCAGGACGAAGTGTGGATCTCGCGCCCGGACCGCATCGAGCAGCGCGGCGCGGCAGCCGCGCGACCGCCGCGAGGCTGGTCGGGACTGGGGCGCTTCGGCGATAGCGCCACAGCGAGATCATCGCGCGGACCGGCGAGGAACTGATCGAAGCAGCGGCCCTGGACCGAGGCACTCTCGTCCAGTTCGAGCGGCGCGCGAACGCTGACCCCGACGTTGATCAGCTGCAGACGTGTGAATGCGCCCGGTGGTCCGAGTGCGGCTCGGCGGGCGGCGTACGGCCGTAGCCGCAGCCCGTGAGCAGCGCGACCGCGATCGCAACAGTCACGCCTAGCAGTGAGCGTTCTCAGTCCTCGCCGTCCCAGTAGTCGAGCGACTCGAGACGCGCGATCAGCCCGACTCCGCCGAACAGGATCTTGTTCGAGTCCGGGTAGTAGCAGATGTCATTCGGCTCGCGGGGCCCGTACGCCAGGTAGGTGAGACCGCGTGGGCCACCGCGGAACGCGTGTGCCTCGCCGGTGGCGGCGGGTCTCGCCACGACGTGCCCAGCCCGGACCGGGATCTCCGCATCGCCGATCACCGCAACGCCGTCGCCGTCGAGCATGACGAAGATCTCCTCCTCGAGCGAGTGGCAGTGCCGTGGCGCCGACAGCTTGCCGGGGAGTACGTCGACGTGCTGGAGGCCGGTCGTCGACCGAACCCACGGCCTTCCCGAGGTTGCGCCGGGTGCGCCCGATCCGCGGACGGTCCATCAGTGTCGGCTCGACATCGTCGACGTTGACGATCGTCCGCGGCCGCGGGCCGGGAGGGTCGGTTATCGCTGGCAGCTCGGGCGGCCCGATTTCTGACTCGCGGACGAACTGGAGCGGGACGCCGTTCACAGAGCCGGGAACGCTCTCGACGAAGCGGCTGCCGACGAGCGACATGCCGAGCCGCGGGAAGCGCACGCTCTCGTCGTACTCGCGCGGACCGAACGCGAGCAGATCGATGCCGCCATCGAGCGCGTGGATCGTGTGCGCACCGCGGCGCGCGAGGTAGACGATGCAGTCGCCGGCCCGGATCTCCGCGATCTTGCCGGCCTGCCACGATAGGCCCCGCCCGGCGAGCACGTAGAAGATCTCCTCCTGGCGGCCGTGCTCGTGGGCCGGCGTCGACCACGCACCTCCCGGAAGCTGGATCCGGCGGACGCCCACCGACTGGCATCCGGCCGACTCACCGAGGTACGACCACGTCCCTCGGATGTGGCCGATCTCGAATTCGCCGCTCTTGGCCTCGTCGAAGTGGGTCAGGCCCATCGGGCCAGCGTACCCACTGCCGCCTGGGATCGGCAGCTACCGCTCGAGCTGCGCGCGGGGATGCGCGTCGAAGTACACCTCGCGCAGCCGGCCGGCCGAGAGGTGCGTGTAGATCTGTGTGGTGCCGATATCGGCATGCCCCAACATCTCCTGCAGCGAGCGCAGGTCGCAGCCGCCGGCGAGCAGGTGGGTCGCGAACGTGTGCCGGAGCGTGTGCGGGCTCATCCGGTGCTCGAGTCCGGCGGTGTGGGCGTGGCGCTGAACGATCTTGTACAGCCCCTGACGCGACAGGCCCTGACCTCGCTGGTTGACGAACACGTGGGGCTCGTCGCGCAGCCCGACGAGCCGTGGCCGTCCCCGCTCGAGATACGCCTTCAGCGAGTCGATCGCCGTCCGCCCGATCGGCACGATCCTCTCCTTCGAGCCCTTACCGCGGGCGCGCAGGATCCCGTCCTCGAGGTCGAGCTCCGACGAGCTCGAGCGCGGTCGCCTCCGATGCGCGCAGGCCGCACGCGTACATCGTCTCGAGCAGAGCCCGGTCGCGAAGCGCCGCGGGATCGCCCCCGGTCGGCTGCGCGAGCAACCGCGCGACCTCATCGCGGGACAGCACCTTCGGCAGCCGCGCGCGGGACCGCGGCGGGCGCAACTCGGTGGTCGGGTCGTGGTCGAGGATCTGCTCGCGCCGGAGATGGCGGTAGAACGAACGCAGGCACGCGATCTTTCGCTGGAGCGTTGCGGGCGCGACCGGCGCCTTGCCCTCGCGGCCGTCGGCCATCTCCGACACGAACGACGCGAGCACCGCCGGCGAGACCTGCAGCGGGTCGACGCCGGCACGGGTGAGGAACTCGCCGAACTGCTGGAGGTCCGAGCGATACGCCTCGAGCGTGTTGCGCGACAAGCCCGCGCTCGAGCTCGAGGTACGCGAGGAAGTCGAGCGTGAGGTCGCTCAGCCTGACGGTGGTTGTCGCCACACGAGCTTATTCGGGACGGTCGCTTTGCATCCTCTGTGCCGGCCGGCGGGATGACTCTGGCGCCGCCATCGATTATGAGCGCGAGCGTGCGAGCGACGCCGAGCGGGCGGCCAACCAGAGCAGCGCGATCAGCGACTTCGAGTCCTCGCACTGATCGATCGCGCGGTCGAGCTCGCGCCAGCGGCCAGGGCACGACCTCGATCCGCTCGTCTTCGTCGGGCTCGCCGGCGCAATCCGACAAATCGGTGGCGAGGTACAGCCACACCCGCTCGTTCGTGAATCCCGGGCTGGTCCAGAACGATGTGATCTCCTCCCACCGCGATGCCTGCTTGCCGATCTCCTCGGCGAGCTCGCGCTTGCCGGTCTCGAGCGGGGACTCGCCCTCGACGTCGAGCTTGCCGGCGGGCACCTCGAGCGAGGCGGTCTCGCCGACGACCTCGCGCGGCTGGCGCGTGAGCCATACGAACTGGTCGTCGACCGGCAGCACGCCGACTGCGCCCGGGTGCGAGATCTTCTCGCGCGTCACCTCGGCCCCGTCGGCGAAGCGGTACCGCTCGACGGTGACCGTCGCGATCTTGCCCTCGTATTTGCGCTCGCCGCCGAGCGGTTCGAATTCGGTCCCGCTCACGCCGGTGCTCCAGCGCTGCTCGACCAGCGCGATCGCTACCTCGAACAGCCCCTCGAGCGCGTCGACGCTGATCCGCTCATCGGGCTCGTGGTTGTGCTGGGTGCCGTCGGCGAGGTTCAGGCACGGGAAGCCTCGCGCTCTGAACGCATTTGCGTCCGAGCCGCCGCCGCTGATGATCGGCTTCGGCTCGTATCCGCAGGCACGCAACGCGCGCTCGGCGAGCTCGAGCTCGGGTGCGCGCAACGCGACCCGGTAGCCCTCGAACATCGTCGTCACGATCACGTCGAGGTCGCACTCCTCCGCGTTGACCGCGTCTTGGAGCGCGTCGACGATACGCGTGGTCTCCGCCTGCACTCGGGTGCTGTCATGTCCGCGAACCTCGGCCTCGATCCGGCAGCGCTCGGGCACCACGTTCGTGGCCGTGCCGCCGGCGATCGTCCCGACGTTCGCGGTCGTCTCCGGGTCGAGGCGACCGAGCTCCATCGCGGCGATCGCGCGGGAAGCGGCGACGATCGCGCTGCGCCCCTCCTCCGGGCGCACGCCCGCATGAGCGGCGCGACCGCGGACGATCGCCTCGATCCGGTGATAGGTCGGGGAGGCGATCACAACCTCGCCGATCGGAGTCGCGTGGTCGAACACGTACCCGAAGCGGCTCTCGAGCCTGCCGAGGTCGAACCCCTTGGCGCCGTGCAGTCCGGTCTCCTCCGAGATCGTGAACAGAAGCTCGATCCCGACCGGCGGCGGCAGCACCCCGGGGGCGCCGAACCGGCGCGCGATCCCGAGCAGGACCGCGACCGCGGCCTTGTCGTCGGCGCCGAGGATCCCCTCGTTGGCGTTCGTCCAGCCGCCGTCGACGCGGACGGGCTCGATCGGGGCGAGCGGCGGGACCGTGTCCATGTGCGCACAGAACAGGATGGTGGCGGCATCCGCTTCGGCTGCTCGGGATCCGCGCGAATACATTGCCGGCGTTGGCGCCGGCGAGCGGTCCGGCGCCGTCTTCGTCCGATTGAAGCCCGATCGCTGCTAGCTCGGCGCTGACCCGGTCCGCTACGCGGCGCTCGTCGCCCGTCGGGCTCTCGATCGCGCACAGCGCCGCGAACGTGTCGTTGAGCTGCTCACGCTCGCCGTCGCTGGCGCGCCTCACTGCGCGGCGCGAGCGGCCACGTCGTCCTCAGCGGCCGCAGCGGCAGCCTCCGAACCACTCTCCGTGTGCTCGAGCGCGGCGCCGACGAACTCCCTGAAGAGCGGGGCCGGGCGTTCGGGGCGCGACTTGAACTCGGGGTGGAACTGCGACGCGACATAGAACGGGTGAGCATCGCGCTCGAGCTCGATCACCTCGACGAGCCGCTCGTCCGGCGATGTTCCGCTGCAGACGAGACCGACCGACTCGAGCCTGCGCCGCAGGTGGTTGTTCACCTCGTAGCGGTGGCGGTGGCGCTCGTACACCACCGGCTCGGTGTACAGCTCGCGGGCGACGGTGCCGTCGTGCAGCTTGACCGGATCGGCGCCGAGCCGCATCGTCCCGCCCATGTCGGCGATCTCCTTCTGCTCGGGAAGCAGGTCGATCACCGGGAACGGCGTCTCGAGATCCATCTCGGTCGAGTTCGCGCCGTCCATGCCGGCGACGTGGCGGGCGAATTCGGACACCGCGACGTGCATTCCCAGACAGATGCCGAGATACGGGATCTTCGACTCGCGGGCGATCTGCGCGGCACGGATCTTCCCTTCCCAGCCGCGGCCGCCGAAGCCGCCCGGGATCAAAATCCCGCCCGCGTCCTTTAGCCGCGCGACCACCTCGGGCTCCGTAACCGTTTCGGAGTCGACCCAGTCGATCTCGACCTTAGCGCCGTGGTGGACTCCCGCGTGGCGCAGGGCCTCGGCGACCGAAAGGTAAGCGTCCTCGAGCTTGACGTACTTTCCAACGAGCGCGATCTTGACGGTCCGCTCTGCGGCCGCCGCGCGGCTGACCCACGCCTCCCAGCCGGCAAGGTCCGGCTCCGGCGCGTCGATCCCGAAGTGCTCACGCAAGATGAAGTCGTCGACGCCCTCCTTGTGGAACACGAGCGGCACGCCGTAGATGTCCGGCACGTCTCGCCCGGAGACAACGGCCTCGACCGGCAGGCTCGCGAACAGCGCGATCTTGCGACGGATCTCTTGCGACAGCGCCGACTCCGAGCGGCACACGACCATGTCGGGCGCGATTCCGATCCGGCGCAACTCGTTGACCGAATGCTGCGTCGGCTTCGTTTTCAGCTCGCCGGCGTGCCCGATGTATGGAACCAGTGTCAAGTGGATGAACATGCAGCGCCGGCGACCCACGTCGACCGGGAACTGCCGGATCGCTTCGAGGAACGGCAACGATTCGATGTCGCCGACCGTGCCGCCGATCTCGGTGATCACGAAGTCCACCTCGCTCGACTCCGCCATCAGCTTGATCCGCTGCTTGATCTCGTCGGTGATGTGCGGCACCACCTGGACGGTCGCCCCGAGGTAGTCGCCACGCCGCTCACGGCGGATGACGGTGTTGTAGATGCCACCGGCCGTCACGTTCGACGCGCGGCTCGTGTTCGCGTCCGTGTAGCGCTCGTAGTGGCCGAGGTCGAGGTCGGTCTCGGCTCCGTCCTCAGTGACGAACACCTCGCCGTGCTGGTACGGGGACATCGTCCCCGGGTCGACGTTGATGTACGGATCGAACTTCTGCAACTGCACGTCGAGCCCGCGGGCGACGAGCAGGCGGCCGATCGAGGCGGCGGCGATTCCCTTCCCGAGCGAGGAGACGACCCCGCCGGTGATGAAGATGAAGCGCGTCTCTGAGCGGGAGTCTTGGGCCATGAATGCGTCCGTCGTAAAAGAGTGTATTAGCGGTCTCGCCCAAGTTAGCGACGGCCGCGGACAGCCTCGGCCCGCCATCGCGCATTGAGCGGGTTTTAGCGCTGTCAGGCGGCGCGCAGCAGCGATCGCGCGTGCTCGCCGGCGGCTTGATCGTCCTCGCCGGCGCCGAGCATCCGCACCAGCTCCGAAACGATCTCGTCTCCCGTCAGCGCCTGAACCGCCGTCGTCGAGACCTTCCCGCGGCCCTCTTTGACGATCCGGAAGTGGCGCTCGGCGAGCGACGCAACCTGCGGCAGGTGGGTGATGCAAAGCATTTGCCGACCGCGGGCGAGCGAGCGCAGGTGCTCGCCGACCGAGCGGGCCGTGTGACCACCGATACCAGCGTCAATCTCGTCGAACACGAGCAGCGATCCGGAATGCGCGCCCGGGCCGGAGTGAGCGACGCTCAGCAGCGCAAGCATGACGCGCGACAGCTCGCCGCCCGAGCCGATCTCGCGCAGCGGCGCCGGGGGGACGCCCGCGTTCGGGGCGATCATGAGCTCGACCATGTCCGAGCCGGTCGGGCCGCAGCCGTCAGGACGGGCCGCCACGCAGCACCTCGAACGAGGCATCGACCATCGCGAGGTCGGCGAGGCGCTTGCGAACCGCGGCCGCCAGCTTCGGCGCCCGAGCGTCCCGTGTCGCATGCAGCTGGCCGGCGAACTCGTCGAGCTCACGCTGCGCATCTCCGAGCGCTCGCTCGGACTCCTCCAGCGACACTTCGGCTCTGTCGAGCTCGGCCCGCCGCGCGCGGCACCGGTCAGCGTGCGCAAGCACGTCGGCGATCGACCCGCCGTGCTTGCGCTCGAGCCGCGCAAACAGCGCCAGCCGCTCCTCGATCTGCTCGAGCCGTTCCGGCCCATCGCCTTCGAGCGCCAGCAGATAGCCGCGCAGCTCTGCGCCGGCGTCCTCGGCCTCGTAGCGGAGCGCTGCGAGCCGCTCGGCCAGCGCCGACAGCGACGGATCGAGCGCCGCCGCGCCGTCCAGTGCCGAGGCGGCGCCGGTCAACCGCTCGACGATCCCGCCCTCATCGGGCGCGACGAGCGCACACGCGCCCGCGACCCCGCCACGCAGCGCCTCGAGGTTGCGCAGCCGATCGCGGTCGCGCGTCAGTGCCTGCGCCTCCTCGACGCTCGGGTCGGCGGCCTCGATCTCGTCGAGCTCGAACGCGAGCAGGTCGAGCTCGCGCTCGCGCGCGCCGGCGAGCGCGCGCAGCTCGTCGGCCCGGCGCCGGAGCTCCCGCACCCGTTGGTGGGCGCCTCGCACCCGCTGGCGGAGCTCCAGCTGCGCGCTGCCGCAAAACGTGTCGAGGATCTCCAGCTGGGCCTCTGAGAGCATCAGCTTGCGGTGCTCGTGCTGGCCGTAGAACGCCAGCACCAGCCCGCCGAGCTCGCGCAGGTCGGCGACCGTCGCCGCGCGCCCGCACACGTACGCGCGCGTGCGACCGTCCGGCCACACTCGCCGCGCGAGCACGAGCTCCTCGGCGTCCGGTGGGATCCGCTGATCGGCCGAGGCGTCAACGCCCGCCGGAAGCGAGAACACCCCCTCCACATACGCCTCCGGGGCGCCCGGCCGGACGATCCCGCTACGCGCCTTGCCGCCGAGCAGCAGGTCGAGCGCATGCGCGAGCAAGGTCTTGCCGGCGCCGGTCTCCCCCGTGAGCACGTTCAGCCCCGGCGCGAGCCGCAGTTCGGCACGCTCCATCAGCAGCAGGTTCTCGACTCTCAGTTCGTGGAGCACGCGCCACGGTGTACCAATGGCGCAAGACGGATCGCTACGGCAGGCTGGCGAGGCGTCCGAACTTCTCGCGCAACCGCTCGTAGAAGTTCGTTCCCGGAAGCTGCGCGAGGCACCCCTGGGCCTCGATGAAACGAGCGGTGATCTCCTTGTGGGGCGGCAGCGTGCAGACCGGGCGACCATCGATCGTGACGTCGACATCCTCTTCCTGCGAGCGGTTGAGGACCGACAGGACGTCGGTGGGTGCGACCACCAGTGCCCGCGCCGTCAGCGAGTGTGGCGCGATGAACGAGACGACGATCCCGGCGACGCCCCATGCCATCACGGGGCCGCCGTTGGCCAGGTTGTACCCGGTCGAGCCGGCCGGAGTGGCGATCACCAGACCGTCGCAGCGCACCCGGCCGATCTCGTCGTCGCCGACCGCGTACGCAAGATCGGCGACCCGCTTGCCGGGCTGGCGGTGCATCGAGACGTCGTTCATCGCCAGCCACCGGCCGCGATCGCCAGCTACCTCGATCGCGGGCAGTGCCAGTACCTCGAAATCGCCGGCGAACGCGCGCTCGAATCCCTGCTCCGCCTGCTCGCGCTCGACCGTCGCGAGGAACCCGATCTCGCCGTAGTTGACTGCGAACACCGGGATCCCGGTGCCCGCGTAGGTCCGCAGGGCATGCAGGATCGTGCCGTCGCCGCCGAGCGCGAAGCAGATCTCGACGTCCGTGCCGACCGGCACATTCAGCTCGAGCCCGGGCGCCGGCTCGAGCTGGTGCTTCTCGGTTTCTTCGGCGTCGAGCCGCAGGACCGCGCCGGACGCGCGCGCAAGCTCGAGCAGCCGCGCGATCGCGGGCGCCGTCTCTTCGGGGCGCCGATGCGTGAACAGCGTCGCTGCGCGAAACCGGCCGGCGGTCACGGCTCGACCTCAGCCGCCGACCGCTCGATCCCTGCGTCGTCGAGGGCGCCGGCGCGCGCGGGCTCGGCGAGCCAGACAAACGTCTCGAGATTGCCCTTCGGTCCGGAAAGACCCGAGCTCGCGTACCCGAGCACGGACGCACCGCCGGCCGCCGCGACCGCCCGCCCGACGGCGACGAGCGCTCCCCGCCGCGCCAGCGGATCGCGCACCACGCCCCCCTTACCGACCGCGTCACGACCCACTTCGAACTGGGGCTTGATCATCGCCAAGCAGTCGAACCGGGGCGCCGCGCATGCGAGCACCGCCGGCAGCACTTTCGTCAACGAGATGAATGAGACGTCGACCACGATCAGGCCGGGAGCGTACGGGAGCGCGTCCGCCCGAAGCGAGCGGGCGTTGCACCGCTCGAGCACGGTGACCCGTGGATCGTTGCGCAGTCGCCAGTCCAGCTCGCCGTAAGCGACATCGACAGTGACCACGTGGGACGCTCCTCGCTGCAAGAGGCAGTCGGTGAATCCGCCGGTCGAGGCGCCGATGTCGAGTGCAGACCGCTCTGCGACTCCGATCCCGAGGGCGTCGAGCGCGTTCGCGAGCTTGATCCCGCCTCGCGAGACGAAACGAGCGGCGGCGACGACATCGATCTCGATGTCAGCCGGCACCAGCTGCCCGGCCTTCTCGGCACGTCGCCGTGCGGCGCCCAGCAGCACGTCACCGGCAAGCACGGACGCCGCCGCGCGGCTGCGCGACTCGAACAGGCCGCGCTCGAACAGCAGCTGGTCGAGCCTCACCCTGGCCAATTTTCACATCCTGATCGGTACGTGACCGACCTCACACTCAAATCGACGGTCCCGAGCGACCCTTAACCCACGATGAGAACCAGAGGTGTAAGCCTTTCGGCACACGGCACGGTCGAGTTGATCGCCGGGATGGCGGCGCTTGCCGCGCCCGTGGTGTTCGGATTCGGTGCAGCGGGGATCGTCGTCTCGGTCGTGCTCGGGGCGGTGCTGATGGGAGTCGGCATGTCGCTCCAGGGACACCTTGGCTCCGCTGTGTCGTGGCACGGCAGCCTCGACGGCGCCCTCGTGATCCTGACCGCGTTCGGCGCGCTCGGGCTCGCGATCGCCGGGGAGCGCGGCGCCGCCACGTTCCTGGCGGTGTTGGTCGCGATTCAGGCACTGCTCAGCTTCACGACGCGGTACATCGCCGCGGGCTGAGGAGCGCCCCCCAGACTTCCTCCCAGCGATCAAACGCAGATACATCTCTCCTCCCTTGGAACGGCCCGCCTCACGGCGGGTCGTTTCATTTAGAGAACGGGACCGTCAGACCGCGTGTCCGCTGAACTCGGACACCGCCGCTTCGATCCGCTCGGCGATCCGCGCGCCGGTGAACCCGACCTCTTCGTGCAGCAGCGTCGGCGATCCGTGCGTGACATAACGATCGGGCAGGCCAACGCGGACGATTCTCGGCGCGAGGACCCCGGCGTCCGACAGCGTCTCCCAAACCGCCGACCCGAAGCCGCCGGCGAGCACGCCCTCCTCGACCGTCACCAGCAGTTCGTGCTCGGCCGCGAGCTGGGCCGCGAGCCCGACATCGAGCGGCTTGCAAAAGCGGGCGTCGGCGACGGTCGCCTCGATCCCCCGCTGCGCCAGCAGCGTCGCCGCGTCCAATGCCTTCTGCACGCCGCTGCCGTAGGCAAGAAGCGCAACCCTGTCGCCGTCGCGCAGGATCTCGCCGGTGCCAATCGGCAGCTCGTGCGGAGCGACCGGCAGCTCGACGCCGATGCCCGTGCCCCGCGGGTAGCGCAGCCCGACGGGGCCATCGTCGTATGCGAGCGCGGTGTGCAGCATGTGCACCAGCATCGCCTCGTCGCGCGGCGCCATCAGCACGATATTCGGCAGACACCGCAGGTAGGCGATGTCGAACATCCCATGGTGGGTGGGACCGTCGTCGCCGACGAGCCCGGCGCGGTCCATCGCGAACACGACTCTCAACTTCTGCAGGCAGACGTCGTGGACGATCTGGTCGAACGCGCGCTGGAGGAAGGTCGAGTAGATCGCGGCGACCGGTTTGCAGCCCTGGAGCGCGAGGCCGGCAGCGAACAACACTGCCTGCTGCTCGGCGATACCGACGTCGTAGTAGCGCTCGGGTAGCTCGCGCTGGAGGATGTTCAGCCCGGTGCCGGAGTTCATCGCGGCCGTGATCCCGATCACGCGCTCGTCGCGTCGGCACTCGTCGACGAGCGCGTTGCCGAATACGGTGGTGTACTGCGGCGGCGACGGCTTGGTCGGGGCGCCGTTCGCGGCGGCGGGCTTCGCTACGGCCGGCGCGCCGTTCGCGATCGACTTCGGCTTCGCCGCGTGCCACTGCTCCATCCCCTCGAGCCCGCCCTCCTCGGCGGGTGCGAACCCCTTGCCTTTGACGGTCGCGCAGTGGACGACGACGGGGCGCTGCGCGGCGAGCGCCTCGCGGAGCGCGCGCCGCAAAGCGCGCACGTCATGACCGTCGATCACGCCCATGTAGGCCCAGTCGAGTTCCTCCCACCACAGGCCGGGGGCCCAGAACGCCTTGAGCGATTCCTTTACGTGGGGACCGAGTCGCTCGAACGCGGCACCGATTCCAACCGGAAGCTTCGTCAGGCCGCCCTCGACGCCCTCGCGGGCATGCCACAGCTTCGGGTTCAGCCGGACGCGGTTGAAGTACGTCGAAAGCGCGCCGACGTTCGGCGCGATCGACATCCCGTTGTCATTCAGAAGCACGACGATCGGCGTTCCCTCGCCGCCGGCTTGGTGGACGGCCTCGAAGGCGACACCGCCGGTCATCGCGCCGTCTCCGACCACCGCGACGACCTTGCCGTCCTCGCCGTGGCCGCGGCGCATCGCCTCCTTGATCCCGACTGCGTAGCCGATCGCAGTCGAGGCGTGGCCGGCACCCATGATGTCGTGCTCGGACTCGTGGATCGCGCAGAACGGCGCGAGCCCCTCGTACTTGCGGATCGTCTGCAGCTGGTCGCGGCGGCCGGTCAGGATCTTGTGTGGGTATGCCTGGTGACCGACGTCCCACAGGATCTTGTCCCGCGGTGAGTCGAGTAGCGAGTGGAGCGCGACGGCGATCTCGCACGCCCCCAGGTTGGCGCCGAAGTGGCCGCCGATCTCGCCGACGGTGTCGATGATGTGCTCGCGGACCTCCTGCGCCACCTGCTGGAGCTGCTCGTCGGTCAGCTCGTGCAGGTCCTGGGGTCGGTCGATCGAGTTGAGAAGGCTGGTCATCAGTAGCTGCGGGTGGCGATGAAGTCGGTGATCTGTTCCAGTGCGGTCGGGTCCCCCGGGGCCGCTTGAGCCAGTGCCTCGCGTGCGCGGCGGTGGGATTCGGCGGCCAGCTCGCGCGCTCCGTCGAGACTGAATTCGGTCACGTAGGTGCGCTTACCCAGCCGCTCATCGCTGCCCTGCGGCTTACCGAGCGTGGCGTCTGAGCCGGTTACGTCGAGGATATCGTCGACAATCTGGAACAACACGCCGAGCTCGGTCGCAAAGGTGCGAAACGATGAGATTGTGTCACGTTTGTGCGACCCGCCGAGCAGCAGCACGCACTCGATGCTCGAAGCGATCAACTGACCGGTTTTCAGCTCGTGGAGGTGACGGAGGCCCTCCGCCGTCGGTGGCGCCGTTTCAGCCACATCGACGTACTGCCCGCCGACCATCCCCTGTACGCCTGTGGCTGCCGCCAGGCGCGCGGCTGCGGCCAGGACGTCCTGCGGAGCGCCCTGCTGCTCTGAGAGCAACAGCCGGAAGGCCTCCGCGTACAGGCCGTCGCCGGCGAGGATCGCGACGTCCTCGCCGTAGACCTTGTGGCACGTCGGACGCCCGCGACGGAGATCGTCGTCGTCCATCGCCGGCAGATCGTCGTGGATCAGCGAGTATGTATGGATCAGCTCAATCGCGGCCGCCAGCGGCGTCACGGTCGCGTGATCGAGGCCGATTGCCTGCGCGGTCGCGAGCGCCAGCACCGGGCGGATCCGTTTGCCGCCGCCGAGCAGCGAGTAGCGCATCGCCTCCTCGAGGCCCGCGGTCGCTGCCTCGGTCGAGAAGGAGAGGCCCTCGAGATAGCGCTCGATCTCGTTGCGAAGATGGTCCGGGTACTGCGCCGGGGCTGCCAAGGCAGCCTAAGCCGCCGATAGCGGAAGCTGGCCCGGGAGATCCGGCAGTGGCTCGAGCGCGGCGCGGGCACGCTGGTCGACGCGCGCGCTCGCTTCTGCCGCCAACTTCGCGCACTCCTCGACCAACTCCAGGGCCTCGCCCGGCTCCAGATCGCCGGTCCGCAGGCGGTCGGCTATCTCTCGCAACCGGACGCTGAGCTCGGTCAGGTCGTCGCTCACGGCGCACAGGGTAGCGAGGGATACTCTCAACGTGCGGTTCGGGATCTTCTACGAGCTCCAGCTGCCGCGCCCGTGGGGGCCCGACAGCGAGGCGCGGCTGTTGCGTGACTCGCTCGAGCAGGTCGAGCTGGCGGACAGGCTCGGGTTCGACTACGTCTGGGCGGTCGAGCACCACTTCCTCGAGGAGTACTCGCACTCGCTCCGCGCCCGAGGTGTTCCTCGCGGCGGCCTCGCAGCGGACCGATCGCATCCGGCTCGGCCACGGGATCGTCAACGTGATGCCCGCCGTCAACCACCCGGCCCGGATCGCCGAGCGGATAGCGACGCTCGATCTGATCTCCGGCGGCCGGGTCGAGTTCGGCACCGGCGAGTCGAGCTCGGCGGCCGAGCTCGGCGGCTTCCTGGTCGAGCGCGAGCACAAGCGCGCGATGTGGCACGAGGCGGTCGACGCGGTGACACGGATGCTGGTCGAGCAGCCGTTCGCGGGGTTCGACGGCAACTTCATCCAGATGCCGCCGCGCAACGTCGTTCCGAAGCCGCTGCAGCGGCCCCATCCACCGGTGTGGGTGGCATGCACCCGACGCGAGACGATCCAGCTGGCGGCGCGGACAGGAATCGGGGCACTCTCGTTCTCGTTCGTCGAGCCCGAGGACGCCCGCAAGTGGGTCGACGAGTATTACGGACTGCTGAGCTCGGAGGAGTGCGTGCCGGCGGGGTTCGCGGTCAACCCGGCGGTCGCGATTGTGCTGCCGATGATGCTCGCGCCCGACCAGGTGCAGGCCGCCGAGCGCGGTGCCGACGGCGCCGCGTTCTTCAGCCACGCCCTCGCCCACTTCTACGCCGGGGGACCGCACCGGGCGGGCGTGAGCGACGTGTGGCGCGGGTTCGAGTCACAGCGCGCCGACTCCTGGCTGCCGGCGGCGATCGGCACCCCCGGACAGATCGCGGACCTCGTCCGCCGCTACGAGGCCGCCGGCATCGACCAGATCACCTTCATCCTGCAAGCGGGGCGTACCCGCCACGAGCACATCTGCGAGTCGCTCGAGTTGTTCGCGGCCGAGGTGATGCCCGAGTTCGCCGAAGGTCGCGATGAGCGGGAGGCCGCGAAGGCGGAACGGCTGGCGCCCGCGGTCAAGGCGGCGCTCGCCCGGCGCGAGCCGCCCTCGCTGCTGGGCACCGCGTACGTGATCGACGAGCAGGGGGAGCTCGCGGCAACCCGACGTGGGCGTGGACAGGTTCTGCCCGCCCGCGACGAGATGGTGACCGCGGTGCTCGATAGCGCCCAACGGGTCGGACGGCGCGGTGCGACGCAGCTGCTCGGGCGGCTGGTCGACGGCGCGTCGGACGAGCAGGTCGAGAAACGGTTCTCCTCGCCGCTGGCGTTGCGGGCGCTGTTCGCGGGGATGGCGCGCTCGTACGTGTCGGACGCGGTCCCCGAGTTCGAAGGACGGCTCCTGTATGAGCTCTCGCGGCCCGCGACCGGGCAGCAGCCGGTGCGCTGGACGATCCGCGTCCACAACGACCGAGCAAGCGCGCACCAAGGCGCCGACAACGGCGCAAAGCTGAAGATCCGCTTCACGCTGTCCGACTTCGTCCGGATCGCCGCCGGCACGATCGACCCGGCCGAACCACTACTCGCGGGCCGGGCATCATTCGACGGCGATTTCGCGCTGGCCGCAAAATTGCCTGAGATGTTCGGGGCCCCACCGCCGTATTGAGGCCATGAAACGGTCACTTGTCTGCTTGCTCGTCGCCGCTGTACTCGCTGTCGTGGTCGAAGCCTCGACCGCCGCCGGCGGCACCGCCCCTCGCAGCCACGCCAAGGCGGCGGGTCCGCTGGCGCCCGCGGTCGCCGCGACCGATCGCCTCGCGGTCACGCTCCTGCCGCGGCTCGGCGGCGGCGCCGACGTGGTCTTCTCGCCGTACAGCATCGCGACCGCGCTGGCGATGATCGACCAGGGCGCCGCCGGCGCGACCGCGTCCGAGATCGGCCGCCTGCTCGGCACACTGAACTCCACCGCGCTCGGCACCGGCGAGGCGGCGCTCGCCGCGCGATTGCGCAACGTGGCAGTGGTACCTCCCGCGGGCAGCGCGCCAGGGTCGATCGTTCCGGTGCTCCATGTCGCGAACGGCCTGTGGGTCGATTCAGGTCTCGCGCTCGAATCGCCGTTCGAGAACGCCCTGTCGAGCGACTTCGGTGCGATCCCGCAGACAGCCGCTTTTGCTACAGCGCCAGATCGGGCCCGTCAGGCGATCAATGCATGGGTCGCCGGGCACACCGCCCAGCTGATCAGGGGGCTGATGCCACCGGGCACGATCACGGCCCGGACACGGCTCGTGCTCGCAAACGCGATCTATTTGAGGGCCCGCTGGTCCAATCCGTTCGTCAAGGCCGCGACCGCGGCCGGGTCGTTCGACACCGGCGCCGGAGCGAGGGTGACGGTGCCATTCATGACCGAGCCGCCAACCGAGTTCGCATACGGCCACGGCGCCGGCTACCGCGCGATCGACCTCCCTTACATCGACAGCAGCCTGTCGATGCTCATCGTGATGCCGGCTGCCGGCTCATCGCGAGGTTCGAGCGCGCGCTCACCCCAGCCGCGGTGTCGCGGATAGAGCGTGGGCTCCGCAGCGCCCGAGTCGCGCTGCGGATGCCGAGGTTCAAGCTTTCATTGCACGCCGAGCTCAACGATGTCCTGTCCGCCCTCGGAATGCCGCTCGCGTTCGGCGACGCCGCCGACTTCTCGCGGATAACACGCTCCGTCGCGCTCAAGATCCAGGCGGTGGAGCACGGCGCGACGCTGACCGCCGACGAGCAGGGCACGGTCGCCGCCGCCGCGACCGGGATCTCCACCGAGCCGACCTCGGTCCTGGGGGGCCCTCTCGTCCGGCTCGCGCTCGACCACCCGTTCCTGTTCTTCCTCCGCGACGACGCCACCGGCGCGGTGCTGTTCGCGGGGCGGGTCGTCGACCCGGAGGGGTCCTAAGACCAATTGCCCGTGGGAAATGGGCGGTCGCGGCGCGATCATGAACGCATGACCACTACGACATCACCCAGCGCACAGATCACCACCGAGGTCACCTCGTGGCCCGGTGTCGAGGCGGGCCCCGGCCGGCGCGGCGAGTTCGCGTTCAAGGTCGGCCGGCGCGAGATCGGACACCTGCACGGCGACCACTCGGCCCATTTCTTCTTCCCGCGCGACCTCTGGCAGGAGCTCGTGGACGAGGGCAGGATCGTCGATCATCCGGTGTTCCCAGGCAAGACCGGCCCCGGCGCCCGCCGGATTGAGAGCCAGGCGGACGTCGACGACGTGATCGCGATTGATGCGGCTCAACTACGACCGGATCACGGCTTGACGAAGCTGATCGGGATCAACCACGTCGCACTCGAGGTCGGCGACATCGATGAGGCGCTCGCCTGGTACGGGCGCCTCTTCGAGCTCTCGCTCCGGGGGCGCCACGGGGATCGGATGGCGTTCATCGACATGGGCGATCAGTTCATCGCGCTCTCCGCGGGGCGGACGCAGCCGGCGGACGAGGCGCGGCACTTCGGGCTCGTGGTGGATGACCGCGAGGCGGTGCGGGAAGCCCTGCAACGTGAAGGCGTGTCGGTCGGCACGTCCGGATCGGTCGACTTTCGCGATCCGTGGGGGAACCACGTCCAGGTCGTCGACTACCGCGACATCCAGTTCACGAAGGCGCCGACCGTTGCCCGCGCGATGGGGCTGGATGCACGCAGCAAGACCGAGGCGGCCCTGGCTGAGCTCCGAGACAAGGGGCTCGCGTAAGAGTGTCCGTCGATCGACCCGGCTATAGCAGGCTTATCGACGGACACTCCCGTCGAGCGCCGCGTTGACCAGCGAGTCCGCCCGCGCGTTCTGCGCCCGCGGGACGGTGCGGATCGACCACCGGTCGAAGCCGCGCAGTGCCGCCCGCGCCTCCACGAACAGCTCTTTCATCGCCGGGTGTTTGACCTTGTAGTCGCCTGTCAGCTGCTTGGCAACGAGTTCCGAGTCGTCCACCAGCTCCACCTCGGTAGCGCCCAGCGCGCGTCGCCTCCTCGACGCCCCGCAGGACAGCCCGGTACTCGGCCACGTTGTTCGAAGCCACCCCGATCGTCTCGGCGACCTCCCGCAAGACGACACCGTCGCCATCAGAGACCACAACTCCGATCGCAGCGGGCCCCGGGTTTCCCCGCGCGCCGCCATCGACGTGTACGACTAGCTTCACTCGGTCGCGAGGTCCGGCAGCTCGCCGGTGACCCGCGGGCGCCGCCGGTCGCGGACCTCGCGCTTGCCGCCGCCCGAGGAACCGGGCTCGCGTCGCGAGGAGCGCCGTCGGTCCACGATCACGGTCACGTTCGGATCGTCGGCGTAGTACTCGGTGAGCTTGTCGAACAGCTCATCGGCGAGCGGTTCAGGGACGACGCAGTAGATCATTCGCCGGGAAGCCTAACTAGCCCAACGCGAGCGCGCCGCGCTGGTCGGCGACGGCGTTCGCCGCGCGCTCCTCCGGCGGGAGCTCGTCGAGCTCGTAGCCCTGACCGGCGACGCGCACGGTCGGCAGCTCGTCGGAAAGGTCTACCTCGTAGCGATACCAGCACAGCTCCCACGAAGCGGTCACATTGACCACGCTCGCGCGACTCGGCGACGGCATCACAGAAATCGTCGGCGCGCCCAACGACCGGGCCACGCCGGCGATCGTACGCGGGTGCTCCGAGCCGTTGAACATCTCGACGGCAGCCGCGACCCGCTGCTCGCCGGAGGTCGGGACCGCACGCACGTGGCGTGGCTCCCGGATCTCCGAGCGGGGGCGGAGCGCCGCGCCGATATCGCGAGCCGGCGGCGAGAAGCGCGCTCGCGCGGGTGCTTCTACCTCGGGGCCGCCGTTGTCGGCGCGAGCAGATTCGACGGCCGCCTCGCGCCGCGCGCGCAGCCGGCCCAGCAGCGAGCGCCGACGCTCACCAGAGGACTCTCGGCCATCGAAGGCAGGCGAACTGCCCTCCCTCACCCACCCCTCGTTGATCGCGCGCGATGTACACAGCTCGCACACGGTCTTGTGTGTGCCCCCGTCCCGGAAGGCCTCGGCGCGCTCGCCGCGCAGCAACGTCCGCCCGCACACATCGCAGCTCAGATGAGCGTTCCCAGTGCGAATGTCCCTGGTATTCACCGCTCCGAGCGTACTACGCGCGGCTATGCCTTCACGGCCTCCCGCTCGGCTCTGGCGTCTTCTACAACTTTTCCTGCAAGGTGGCCGGGGACCTCCTCGTAGCGGAGGAACTCCATCCCGAACTCGCCCCGCCCGCCGGTGATCGAACGCAGATCGGGGGCATAGCTCAGCATCTCCGACATCGGCACCTCCGCCTTGACCTCGGTCATCCCGCCGCCTGAGGGCTCCATCCCGAGCGGTCGGCCGCGGCGGGAGTTGAGATCCCCGATCACGTCGCCGACGGCGTCTTCGGGCGCGGACACCGTGACGAGCATGATCGGTTCGAGCAGCACCGCTCCGGCCTGCTCCATCGCCTGCTTCATCGCAAGCGAGCCCGCGACCTTGAACGCCATCTCGGACGAGTCGACCGTGTGGTAGGAGCCGTCGTACAGCCGCACGCGCACGCCCTTGACCGGGTAGCCGGCGACGACCCCCTCCTGCATCGCCTCGAGCACGCCCTTCTCGACCGCAGGGATGAATCCCGTGGGGATCACGCCGCCCTTGATCGCGTTGACGAACTCGAAGCCGGGGTGGGCGGGATCGGCAATCTCTAGCGGCTCGATCTCGATGTGACAGTCGCCGAACTGGCCGCGGCCACCGGTCTGCTTCTTGTGTCGGCCGTGTGCCTTCGCCGGCCTGCGGATCGTCTCCTGATACGGGACTCGTGGCGGCTTCAGGTTGACCTCGACCCCGAACCGCTCCTTCAACCGCCCGGTGATCACCTCGACGTGTACCTGCGAGAGCCCGGCGACGATCTGCTCGCCGGTCTGACTGTCGCGGTGCAGGTCGATCGTCGGGTCCTCCTCCTGAAGGCGGCGCAGGGAGCTGAAGACCTTGTCCTCCTCCCCCTTGCTCTTCGGCTCGATCGCGAACGCCATCACGGGCGCCGGCAACTTGATCGACGGCATCTCGATCGGCTCGTCGCGCGCAGCCAGCCAGTCGCCCGCACGCGTCTCCTTGAGCTTCGCGACTGCGCCGATGTCGCCCGGACCGAACTCAGTCACATGTCCGGTCTGGCCGCCCTCGAACGTGAGCAGCTGGCCGACCCGCTCCTTCACGTGCGCGCGCGTGTTCAGCACCTGCGTGTCCTGCTTCATCATGCCCTGGTAGACGCGGAAGAGGTTGATCCGTCCGGCGAACGGGTCGGCGCGGGTCTTGAACACGTACGCGAACACTTCCTTGTCCTCGACCGGCTCGAGCGTCACCTCGCCGATCTGTAGCCCGCCGTGCTTGACCGGCGAGGGCAGGTCCTCGACGATCGCGTCGAGCAGCCGGTTCGTACCGAAGTTGGCCGTCGCGATCCCGCAGGTCACCGGGAACAGCGCGCCGTGGTTGGTGCCCTCCTTGAGCGCAGCCACGATCTCCTCGTGCGAGATCTCATCGCCCTCGAGATACCGCTCCATCAGCGCGTCAGAGCCCTCGCAGACCTCATCCATCAGCTTCTCGCGATACTCCTCGGCCTGCCCCTGGAGATCGTCCGGGATCGGGATCTCCCTGCAGTTGTCGCGGCCGGCGCCGGAGTACTCGTAGGCCTTCATGTCGACGAGGTCGATCACGCCGGAGGCTTCATGCTCCGAGCCGATCGGGATCTCGGTCGCGACGACGTGCTGGCCGAACGCGCACTTCAAAGACTCCAGCGCACGGAAGAAGTCGGCACGCTCGCGGTCGAGCATGTTGACGAACACCAGCCGGGCGAGGTCGAGCTCGGCGGCGCGCTGCCACAGCCGGTTGGTGTGGACCTCGACGCCCATCACGGCGTTGACGACGAACACCGCGGACTCGCACACGCGCAGCGCGCCAAGCGCGTCCGCGACGAAGCTCGAGTCGCCGGGCGTGTCGAGCAGGTTGACCTTCCGGTTCTGCCACTCAAAGGTCGACAGTGCCGCGGAGATCGACATCTGCCGCGCCTTCTCGTCGACGTCGGCGTCGGACAGGGTCGTCCCGTCGACCACGGACCCGAGCCGCTTGACGGCGCCTGCGCAGAACAGCAGCGCCTCGTGCAGCGACGTCTTTCCGCTGCCCCGGTGGCCCACGAGGGCCACATTGCGGATCCGATCCGCGGCCTTGTGCATGCCTGCTCCTCTCTTTTGCTACGGGAGCAGCGACATTACCGGAGCCGCGCCGGCTGCGGACTAGTCGAGCTCGCCCTGGAGCTTGGAGCGCAGCCGCAGCACGGCCTTCGTGTGCAGCTGGGACACGCGCGACTCGGTCACGCCGAGAACCTCGCCGATCTCTCGCAGCGTCAGGTTCTCGTAGTAGTACAGCGCGATCACGAGCTTCTCGCGCTCGGGCAGCGCCGCGATCGCGTCGGCGATCCGGTCGCGCAGCTCGGACTGATCGACGAGCTGCTGCGGGTCGGGCGCGCCGCGATCAGGGCAGCGTGTCGAGCAGCGACACCTGGTCGCCGGTCGCGTCGGAGACGTTCCACAGCTCATCGAGCGCGACGATCGTCGAATTGGAGATCTGCAGCAGCGCCTCGTGGAACTCCTCGAGGCCGATCCCGAGCTCGGTCGACATCTCCTCGTCGGTCGGCGCCCGCTGGAGCCGCGCTTCGAGCTTCATGTTGACCCGCTCGAACTCGCGCGCGCGGGCGCGGACCGAACGCGGCACCCAGTCGAGCGTCCGCAACTCGTCGATGATCGCGCCGCGGATCCGCGTGATCGCGTACGTCTCGAACTTGATCTCGCGGCTCAGGTCGAACCGCTCGATCGCCGAGATCAGCCCACCGAGGCCGTAGGAGATCAGGTCGGCCTCCTCGACGTGCGCCGGCAATCCGGAGCTCATCCGCCCGGCGACGTACTTGACCAGCGGCGAGTACGCGACCACGAGACGCTCCCGGGCGCGCTCGTCGGAGGAGGACTTGTACTTCCTCCACAGGTCCTGCAACTCGATCGCTTTGACGTTTGTATCCAGGACTTCCCCCTTACGCCCGTGGGTGAGCCCGTGCGTAAGCTGATCTCAAGCGTCGCGACTCTACCCGAGTGTAGACCTGGGTAGTCGACACGCTGGCGTGTCCGAGCAGCTCCTGAATCGTGCGGACGTCGGCGCCGCCCTCCAGCAGATGGGTCGCGAACGAGTGCCGGAGCGCGTGCGGATGCGTGCCGGCGTGCCGCGACCAGGTCCGCAGCCGGCGCCGGACGTCGGACGTCGACAGCCGCCTTCCGGAGCGCGAAACGAACAGCGCGACGGTCGAGCGATCGTCGATCAACGCGGGCCGAGCTCGGGCGAGATAGCGCTCGAGCGCGTTGCGGGCGTACTCGCCGACGGGGACGATCGCGCGTCTTGCCGCCCTTGCCCTCGACGCGAACGGACTCGGCATCGAAGTCGAGCGAATGCGACGTCAAGCGAGACGAGCTCCTCGGCGCGCAGGCCGGACGCGTATGCGAGCTCGAACAGCGCCCGATCGCGGACCTCGAGCGGCGTCGTCACGGGGATCCGGTCGAGCAGCTCGGCCACCTCGGACGGCTTCAGTACTCGCGGGAGCCGCTGCGGCCGCTTCGGTGCCGACAGCAGGTCGGCCGGATTCTCATCTCGCAGCCCGAGCTCGACCTGCGCTCGGAACAGACCCCGGAGCGAAGCGAGCTTGCGCGCCACCGTGGCGGGCGCCTGCCCGTCCTCGGACAAGCTCGCGGCGTAGCGCCGCAGCGTCCTGAAATCGACTGCCGAGGGTTCGAGCCCCCGCTCAGAAGCCCATTCCGCCAGCTGCCCCGAGTCGATCGCGTACGCCCGCTGCGTCTTCTCCGCCACGGCGCGCCGCCGGAGGTCGGCCTCGAATGCGTCGAGCGCGGCTCGCCAGTCGTCGGTCATGACCCCGGGCTATTCGCCATCACCGGGCTCAGGCCCTGCTTAGCGTGACGTCGACGAGAGTCCCGATCGGCGTGTACGGATAGACCTGCGAGGCCTCCGAATACGGCATCTCGACGCAGCCGAGGCTCTGCGGGTAACCGTAGCCGGGCCGGATGAAGCCGTGGAGCGCGTCGCCGCCGTTGAAGTAGCTCACGTACGGGACACCCGGATCGCTGTAGTGGCTGCCGTCGGGGTTCGTGCCCGACATCGTCACCGACAGCGCGTGCTCGAACACGGGATAGATCCCGGTCGCGGTCGGCGCCGCGCCGATCCCCGTATTGACCAGCCCTGAGACGACCGTCTTGCCGTTGTGCCACGTGGACTCGGTCTCCGGGCTGCCCTCAGAGACGTGCACGAACGTGTAGCCGAACGTCGACTTGTGGCCGGCGATCACCGCGGCCATCAGCGCCTTCCACACGCCGTCGCCCGCGACTCCGTCGGTCGAGAGCCCCTCGCTGTTTTCGAACGCCATCAGCGCGCCCTGGGTCATCACACCGGAGACGCCAGGTTTCCACTCGGCCTTGAGCTCCGACGGAGTGTTCGGCCAGCGGAAGCTGAAGCTGCCCGGCGGGCGGGTTGACGGCCGCCAGCTCCTGGGCGGCCGGGGTCAGCGCGACCCCGGAGCCGGAGTAGTTGAACGTCAGCGGCAGGTACCCGAGCAGCGCCAGCATCTGCTGGAGGCGCACCGTCGAGCCGGCCGGCACCGTCCAGGAGCCGCTCGAAGCTCCGGTCGACGACTGGCCCCCGACGAGCCGGACCCCACCCGGGAGCCCGACCGATACCGGCGTCGCGAGCCCGTAGCCATAGCCGGTCGGGCTGAAAGCGGATCGTGTGCGAGTTGAGCGTGGTCCAGGTACCGGCCGTCGCCGGCGTGATCGCGGGCCGTGAGCTGCCGAGCGCTTTGGCGACCGGCTTGGAGAAGGTGAGGGTGATCGGCGTCGTCGGGGTGATCTTGCTTCCGGGCGAGGGGGTCGCGACGGCGCTCGCCGAGGACGCGCCGGCGGGGAACCAGCTGACGACCGCCGGACGCGAGCGCTCCCAGCGGCGCAGCGACGCCTCCACAGTCAGCGTGCCCGCGGGCGGCTCGTGCCCGACGGTGATCACGCTCTGCGGCGTGGCGAGCACGTGCCGCTGGAGCCGGCCAGGTTGCCCGTAGGAGACGACCGCGACCGGCTGCTTGAACCGCAGCTGCAGCGACTGGCCGTGGGGCACGGTGATGAAGTGAGTGCGGAGGCTGGCGCTCGGCGTCAGGACCGTCATGTGCAACGTCTGCGTCGAGCCGCTAAGCCACGAGATCCATCCGGGCCGCTTGACGACGACCGTGATCCGCAGGCGCTCGTGCGCCCCGATCAGCTGCTGGGGCCAAAGCCGCGGGTCACCGCTGACGCTGACGGGGATGATCCCGCCCTTCGGGCCGGTGACTGAAACGCTCTGCACGGTGCCGCCACCGAGTGGCATTCCGATCTTCGCCAGCGCGCTCGAGTCCGCCGTCAGCGTTGGGCTGGACGATGCGAACAGCACCGCGACCACGGCGAGCGCGATGATCGCCACAAGCACGGCGCCGACGCCGTAGTGCCACGGCCTGAGCCGACGGGGCGAGCTGGTGAGCTTGCGATGTGCGCGCGCGGCGGACCGCCCCGCTGTCTCAGATCGAAGATAGGAGATCGCCATCGCGCCCTCAGATGGTGGACGAAATCATCGGTGCTCCCTGATGGTACCGGGCGATGGCACGGTGTTTCCCCGGTAAGAGCGGATTTTCCTGCGTGCAAGAACTCTTTCAATTCGCGTCGACGCGGAATCCCTTGCGCGACAGCCCGCGGTCGAGCGCGTCGAGGACTGCCGCGCGGGCGCGGTTCGACGCCTCGTACTCTCGCAGCTTGTGCAGCGCCGGGGCCTCGAGCGACGCGATGATCCCGATCAGCTCGTCGGCGCTGAGCTCGTCGTAGTCCGTCAGCGGCGGCGAGGGATCCCCCGATTCTCCATTGCCGCGAGCACGCACGGCCTGAACGCTCGGGCTCCACCGCAGGAAGTCCTCGACCTCGCGTTCGTACCGGTAGGAGTCCTCGCCGCTGCGCAGCAGGGGCCGCAACCGCTGGTGCGCGCGCAGCTTGAGCACCGCCTCGCGGGTCGTGTATCGGTACGTGTAGCCGGTCGCCTTCAGCCGCCTGTTGTCAAGGCCGCGGCCGTGCTTTAGCGCCCGCAGCAGCTCAACCGGTGTCCGCAGCCCGAGCCGGCGGAGCTGCGCCGCCGCGAACGTCGTACCCCACGGCGGCAGGACCGGGAGTAGCGGCTTTCCGAGCAGCGACACGATCTCGGACAGCACGAGCACGCCGTCGGCGGCGGCGTTGAACGTCCCGGCAAGTTCGTTTCGGACCGCGTGCTCGAGAACGCCGACGACGTCGTCCTCGTGGATCAACTGCCAGCGGGGGTCGAACCCGAAGATCCCCGGGACGACGGACAGGCTGAGCAAGGCAAGGAATGAGCTGCGGATCTCGGGTCCGACGGCGTCCGCGAACCGCAACACGGTGACCGTGGTCTCGGGGTTGCGCGCGGCGAATTCGGAGACCGCCTGCTCGACGTCGGCGATATCGCGCTCGATCGCCGTGCTCGGATCGTGCGCGCGTGGCATCTCCTCGGTGAAGAACGCGGGGTCGCGGCTCGAGCAGCCATAGGCCTCGGCGGAAGACTTGAACACCAGCTTGCGGACCGGGGAGCGAGGCCCCATGCAGGCCGCGAGGATGTTGCTCGTCCCGATCACGTTGACCTCATGCGCCGCGCGCAGCCCGGATCCGAGCGGGTCGCTGACGAGACGCGTATCGACCACCGTGTCGACCGCGGCCGCGCTGATGATCCGGCGCAGGCGGGCGTGCTCGGCGTCGACGCGGACGAATTCGGTCCGATCGAGCTCGTGTCGCGGATCGCCGGTGTCGACGCCAATGATCGCTTCGACCGAAGGCTCGCGCTCGAGCGTTTGCGCGAGCCGCCCGCCCCAGTGCGACGACAGCCCGGTGATCAGGATCCTGCGCGATTGCATTGCGATTCCGGTGCGCCTAGCCCAGCCAGATGCTTCTGCGCTGCGCGACCAGCTCGAGCAGATTCTCCTGGATCAGCGCACGGATGTCGTGGCTCAGCGCCTGCCCGAGGCGGTCGTCCTCCCACGGCGCATCGCCGAGCGAATCGGTGGCCACCGGCTCCAGGAACCGGATGCGAAACTTCGCCGGCAGCGGAAGTGCGCTGCTGATCCGCAACCGCGGGAGGCGGGCGAACACGGGGACCGACTCCTCGGCGCCGAGCACCGCGACCGGCACGATCGGCACCCGCGCGCGCATCGCCGCTTCGATGAATGCGGTGCTGGGGAACCGGGCCAGCCGGTAGCGCTCGGACAGCGCCTTTCGCGTCGCCTTGCGTCCCTCAGGGAACGCCGAGCACGAGCTGCTGCTCGTCGAACAGCAATCGATGGAGGTTCGCGGGATGCGTCCCCACAACCCCGAGCTTCGTCTGCAGCATCCCGACCCCGGGGAAGTTCGCGAATGCTGCGGTCGATCGCCAGATGCAGCGGTCGCGGTCGCTGGTGCGCCTCGCCGATCGCCTTCGCGATCATCGCCCCGTCGGCCGGAATCGCGCCGCCGTGGTTGGCGACAAGCAGCGCGCCGCCGGTCGCCAGGAACGTTGCCGATCCCCTCGACCTCGACCCTGAACCAGTAGTGGTAGAGGAAGCCGAAGGCCGTCCGGTCGAGCAGCCGCTCGACGCGCTCCGAACGGCCCCAATCGGTGACCTGCCGCTCGGGCTCGAGGCCTCCGAGCGCGTCGCGCAGGTCCTCCGGGCTCGCCGGCAGCGCGGCGGGAGGTTCGCTCAACGCGAGCTCGGCCGTTGGTTGCCCGTACGGGTCGCTGCCGTGAAGGTCCGCCATCCGGCGATTCTCGCAGGCAGGCTGCGGGCGAGAGTGCGCCGCAGCCTGCTCGGCACTCTGCGCTACTTGTACGTGCCCTTGACGTGGAACACGAACGGCCCGAGCGCCGCCTTCCCGGTGCCCGTGAAGGTGCCGATGTAGCTGTGGCCCTTCTGGCCCCCCGTGCCATGGTCAGCATGAGCTTGCCGCTCAGCGTGACCGCCCCGCTCGCCGAGGTCACCTCGGTCCCGGAGTCGGCGCCGGACAGCGAGCCGGTCGCGGTGAAAGTCGTCACGGAGCCCCCGAGCTTGATCGAACCCGGCTTGGCACCCGTGCCGGCGGTGATCACGTAGGTGACCGCGCCGTTCCCGAGCAGCTTGTCGGTGACGTTACCCGCGGCGTAGTCGTTCTTGCCGACCGTATGCGTGATCGCGACATATGCGGTGCCGCTGTCAGCCTTGCCGTTGCCCGACGCGCCCACCGCGCCGGCGATAGCGGCGGTCGCTGCACACGCGGCGACCACGGCGACGATGGCCGCCGAACGGATGAATCGGCTCATCGGTTCCTCCTTTGATGGTCTGGCGCCCCGACCCGACGCCACTCTCACGGGCCACGATACCCGCGCCGCGACGGGGGAAGCCCTAAAGATCCGCTTAACTGGTGATCGCGCCCTCGGACGCGCTCGAGACGAGCTTCGCGTACTTGGCGAGCGCGCTGCCGGGATGTGGTTTGCGTCGGGCGGCTGATAGGCCTCTCGTCGCCGCTCGAGCTCCTCGTCGGAGAGGTTGACGTCGAGCCGCCGGGCGTTGACATCGAGCGTGATCTCATCGCCGTCCTGGACCAGCCCGATCGGCCCTCCCTTGACGGCCTCCGGCGCCACGTGGCCGGCCATGAAGCCGTGCGTCGCACCGCTGAACCGGCCGTCGGTGAGCAGCGCCACCTCCTCGCCGAGCCCGAGGCCCACGAGCGCGGCGGTGACACCGAGCATCTCGCGCATCCCGGGACCACCGGCGGGGCCCTCGTTGCGGATCACGACGATGTCCCCGGACTTGATCCGGCGCGCCGTCACGGCCGCCATCGCGTCCTCTTCGGACTCGAACACCCGGGCCGGACCGGTATGCAGGACACGCTCGTGGCCCGCAAGCTTGACCACGCACCCTTCGGGCGCGAGGTTGCCCTTGCAGAATCGCGAGCCCGCCGGTCGGCCTTGATCGGGTCGCTCAGCGGCCGGACCACCTCCTGTCCCGGCGGTCTCGGTTGCGTCGTCGGCGATCTCGCCGATCGTCTCGCCGGTGACGGTCTGCTCGCTCTCGTGCAGCAGGCCGGCCTCCTTGAGCCGCTTCATCAGCAGCGGCACGCCGCCGGCCGCGTACAGGTCGGGCGCCACGAATCTGCCGCCCGGCTTCAGGTCGCACAGCAACGGCGTCCGCTCGCTGATCCGGTCGAAGTCGTCGATGTCCAGCGGCACGCCCGCCTCGCTGGCGACCGCCAGCAGATGGAGCACGCCGTTGGTCGAGCCGCCGCTGCAGGCGATCGCCGCGATCGCGTTCTCGAGCGACTCCTTCGTGATGATGTCGCTGGGCCTCTGACCTCTTCGCAGCACGTCCATCACGAGCTCGCCGGCCTGCACCGCCTTGTTCGGCTTGTCCTCGTGCGTCGCCGGGACCATGCTGAAGCCCGCCGGGCGAGATCCCGAGCACCTCGAACGCCATCGCCATCGTGTTGGCGGTGAACTGGCCGCCGCACGCGCCGGCGCCCGGCGAGGCGACGTTCTCGAGCTCGTGCAGCTCCTCGTCGGTGATCGTTCCCGCGGCGTGCTTGCCGACGGCCTCGAACACCTCCTGGATCGTCACCTGCTCGCCGTGGAAGTGGCCGGGGTTGATCGAGCCGCCGTACAGCATCAGGCTGGGGATGTTCAGCCGCGCGAGCGCCATCACGGTCGCGGGAATCGTCTTGTCGCAGCCGGAGATCGCGATCACCGCGTCGAACATGTGCGCGTCGACGACGAGCTCGATCGAGTCGGCGATCACCTCGCGGCTCGGCAGCGACGCGCGCATCCCGGGCGTGCCCATCGTGATCCCGTCGGAGATCGCGATCGTGTTCAGCTCCATCGGCGTCCCGCCGGCGGCGCGGATCCCCTCCTTGACCTTCGCCGCGAGCGCGCGCAGGTGGAAGTTGCACGGCATCGTCTCGATCCACGTGTTCGCGACGGCGATCAGCGGCTTGGAGAGCGCCTCGTCGTCGTAGCCGATTCCCTTCAGGTAGGCGCGCGCGGCCGCGCGCTCGGGGCCTTCGGTGAGCGCGCGGCTGCGGTGCTTGAGGTCTTGGTTGGCCGTGCTCATGGGGTTCGGCACTGTAGCTAAGCGGCCGCAGCAATAAGTGGGCACTCTCGACGGCCGCAGCCTCCGGCGATCGTGGTGGGGCGGCGTTCAGTTGCCCGATGACTGTGGTGGGGCGGCGCTCAATCGCCCGGTGACCGTCGGTGGGGCGATGTTCAGTGCGCGGGGCGCGGGCGGACGTCCGCGGGCGCGCGATCCGATCGCTCGGCGGCGGCCCCGCGCATCCGCGCCCGTTCCCACTGCGCGAGGCGCCACAGGTCGCGCTTGACCTTCGCCGGGTCGAGCTGACGGCCCGGCATGTGCATGTTGGCGGTGGCGATCAGGCGGCGCTCGTCGCCGGTCAGCGCCATCCACTTGGCCAGCACGTCGTCGGACTCGGGCAGCATCGCGCTGCCGTATGGGCGGGTCTCGTCCGGGAACGCCACGCAGTACTCGTTCAGCAGGCGGTGGGTCTGGGCGAGGTACGCGACGATCGCCCGGTGCGGGTAGATCAAATACGCGTACGGAGCGCCGCCCGTACCACCAGCGTCGTCGGGGCCGTCGGCCTGCTTGCCCCACACGCGGATGAAGCCGAGATCGCGGTACATCGCCCACTCTTCGTCGTTAACGCACGACTGCAGCAACGTGCGAGCCCGTGCTTCGGCGCGCAACTCGCGACCAGGGTCGTACGCGACCACCTGCGCGGGGCGACGCCCGGCGCGATATCGGGCCCACGCCTCACTGATTCGCGGGATCAGCTCCTCGGACAGCAGCGCGAGGGTGACGATCGCGGTCGCGGCGAGCGCGAGCAGCATCGGCCCCTGGGCCCCTAGCGGTCCCCGCCCGCTGCCCGCGGGAAGAAGATCACGCGATCGGCATCGCGCGGGACGTCCTCGAACGTCGCGCACCATCCGCGCGTGGCGATCCCCGCTATCCCCGTCAACGGGACCGCGGCCCACAATCCGGCGTCGAGCTGGCGCCGGAACTCCTCGATCAGGCGCTGCTCGTCCTCGGCCTGCTCGACGTCGCCTTCGGCGATCAAAACCTCTCCATGGCCAGGCCTCATCCTAAGGAAGCGCACGGCCCGATTATGTCAAAACGGGGGCTCGGTCCGAGCGGGTTCCCGCGCGCGCTGTGCCCAGGCGAGCACGTCCACCGGACCCGCGCCCGCACCGATCTGTTCGATCCCGTCCCGGACCGCCTCGGCGGCGATCCGCTTGGCCGTCCTCGCGGCCTCGAGCGGCGAGTCCCCCCACGCGAGCCGCGCGGCTAGCACCGACGAGTGGGTGCATCCGGAGCCGTGGGCCGCGCCGTCCGGATACCTCTCGCCCTCCAGCTCGGTCAAGGTCCGTCCATCGTAGAAGACATCCGTCGCGAGCTCGCGATGGCCCCCGGTGACGACGACCGCTTGCGGGCCGAGCTCCAGGACCGCCCGCGCGAGAGTCTCTGAATCGGCGTCGCGGAGGCCAGTCAGAGCGGCCGCCTCCGGGATGTTCGGCGTCACGACGGTCGCGCGCGAGAGCAGCCGCTCGATCAGCGCTCCGCGCGCCGCCGGATCGAGCAGCTCGGCGCCCGACTCCGCCACCATCACCGGGTCGAGCACGACTGGGGTCCCCTCGGTGAGCAGATCGAGCGCCGCGTCGACCGCCTCGATCGTCGCGACGTTTCCGAGCATCCCGATCTTCACGGCATCGACGCCGATGTCGTCGGCGACGGCCTTGACCTGCGCCACGATCATCTCCGGCGCGATTGGCTGCACCGCGATCACGCCGACGGTGTTCTGGGCGGTGATCGCGGTAATCGCAGTCATCCCGTAGACACCGCAGGCGGCGAACGCCTTCAGGTCCGCCTGGATCCCGGCGCCGGCGCCGGAATCCGAACCGGCGATCGACAGCACGCGCGGGATCGGTCTCATCGGCGCCGAGGGTACTCATGGCAGCACGGTGAACCGCCCGCCGGGCTCCCGGCGGATGTATCCGTCGAGCTCGAGCGAGCTCAGTGCGGCGAGTCCATCGCCGGCACCGAGCCCGGCCGAACAGAGCGCCTCGGTCGCGGTGCGTCCCGTGCGCAGACCGTCGAGCAACGCCGCGAGCTTCGGCTCGAGCGACGGCCGCGGCCGGGCGGGCAGCAACCCGGCCGCCTCGGCGCCGAACAACTGATCGAGCACATCCTCGGGTCCGCTGACCAATCTCGCCCCGGCGGCGAGCAACCGGTGCGGACCCTCGGCGAGGGGTGAGGTGACCTGGCCCGGAACAGCCCCGAGCGAGCGGCCGAGCTCCAGCGCCAGCGACGCGGTGATCAGCGACCCCGACCTCTCCCCCGCCTCGACGACCACGGTCATGGCAGCCAGCGCAGCGGTGATCCGGTTGCGAGCCGCGAACATCCAGCGCCTAACCGACGCCCCCGGCGGGAGCTCGGACAGCGCCCCGCCGCTCGCGACGATCCGTCGATACAGCGCCCGTTTGGCCGCCGGGTATGGCCGCTCGGCGCCGCCGGGCAGCACCGCGATCGTCGCACCAGCGGCGCTCGCGCCGTCGTGCGCGGCTGAGTCGATCCCATACGCCATCCCGCTGAGGACCGTCACGCCCGAGCTCGCGAGCCCGCGGGCGATCGATCGGGCAACCTCGAGGCCGTACCTGGAGGCACGGCGTGCGCCGACGATCGCGACGACCGGTGAGTCGATTGACCGGAGCAGCCCCGTCTCGTCGCCGGCGATGTGGAGAACCGCCGGCGGCGCGTCGAGGTCGAGCAGCCGGCGCGGAAAGCGCGGGTCGCACCGGCACAGCGCGCTGATCCCAGCCGCGGCATACCGCCGGCGCTGTGCCGCCGGCGTCCACCGATACCCAATCGCGCATCAGCGCGTCTCTCCGGCCGCCACCGACCGCCGCGATCAACTCTTGATCGTCGAGCGAGAGCACCTCGGTGACTCGCGCCCGCGCCGGCTCCAGGTGGCCCGCCAACCGAGCGAGCAGCCATGCCCGCCGGACGCAGCGATCGCACGGCTCGCGCGTTGTCACGCCGCGAGCTCCGTCGCCGCGCCGGAGCGCTGTCGCATTCCGAGCGCGGTCAGCACGTCGAGCCGGGTCACCCGCTCGTGGTGCTCGAGGTCGGCGATCGTCCGTGCCACCCGCAGCACCCGATGACGTCCGCGGGCGCTGAGCGCGCCATTCTGATACGCGTCGCTCAACGCAGTATCGGCTTCGGCGTCGAGCCGCGCGTGCCGGCGGGCGAGGCGCACATCCATCTCGCCGTTGCAGCTCGCATCGGTCCCGGCGAAGCGCGAGCGCTGACGTTCGCGTGCTTCGATGACGATGGCGCGTGCGTCGGCGGACGTGATCGAGGGTGGCCCGTTGAGCTCGTGCGCGGCGAGACGCCGAACGTCGACGAGCAGGTCGAGCCGATCGAGCAGCGGTCCGCTCAGCTTGCGCTGGTGGCGCCGCAGATCGGCTTCTCCACATGCGCACCGGTCGTCGACGCCGGCGAACCCGCATGGGCACGGATTGGTCGCAGCGATCAGCATGAACCGTGTGGGGAAGGTCAGCGCTCGCTGCCCGCGCACGATCGCCACGCAGCCGTCCTCGAGCGGCTGCCGGAGCGCGTCGAGCGACGGTCGCTGAAACTCCGAAAGCTCGTCGAGGAACAGGACGCCGTGGGTTGCCAGCGACGCCTCCCCCGGTCGTGGTGGCGAGCCGCCGCCGACCAGCCCCGCCGGCGAGATCGTGTGGTGGGGCGCGCGGAATGGCCGGGCGGTGATCAGGCCGCCCGAGTGCGATCCGGCGATGCTGTGGATCCGCGTGACCTCGAGCGCCTCGGCCTGGGTCATGCCCGGCAGGATCGACGGGAGTCGCCTCGCGAGCATCGTCTTGCCGGTTCCGGGCGCGCCTTCGAGCAGCAGGTTGTGTCCGCCGGCGGCGGCTACCTGGAGCGCAAACACAGCGGCGGCCTGGCCGCGCACGTCGGCGAGGTCGGGCTCCGGCCGGACGAATCTCGATGGGTTGCCGGCATCAGACGGGAGCGGCCGAGGGTCGGCTCCCATCACGATCGCCGCCGCTTCGCGAAGACAGTCGACGCCGACGACGGCGATCCCTTCGACGAGCGAAGCCTCACGGGCACGCTCACGAGGGACGATCAGCCGCGCGAACCCAGCACGCCGCGCCCCCTCCGCGACCGCCAGCACGCCCGGAGAGTCGCGGATCTCCCCGCCCAGCGAGAGCTCGCCGAACACCGCATACGCCTCGAGCTCATCGGTGGGGATCTGGCCCGAGGCGGCGAGCACCGCGAGCGCCAGCGCGGCGTCGAAGCCTGGGCCCGCCTTGCGCAGGAACGCCGGCGCCAGGTTCGCCGTCACCCGCCCCTCGGGGAACTTGAACCCGGAGTTGAGGATCGCCGCCCGAGTCCGCTCGCGCGACTCGCGGACGGCTGCGTCTCCGAGTCCGACGATCGTGAATGCCGGCAGCCCGGAGCGGATGTCGACCTCGACCCACACCTGGCGCGGATCGACGCCGTCGATCGCGAAGGTCGAGACACGCGCGAGCATCGCTGCACCGTAGGTGCGATCGCGTCAGGCGTGGGTAACGGCGTGTGCCAACTGTGCGCAGGGCGACCACGGCCGGCTGCTGAGAGTTGACACACGCCGCGAGCCACCCGTCACACGATTCGACGTAGCGTCGCCGGGGTGAGCGAAGACCCCCGTCACCGGCTCGGAATGCTCGGCGAGCAGCTCGCCGCCGAGCACCTCGAGCGACGGGGGTTCCGAATCGTCGAGCGCAACTACCGGACCCGTTGGGGAGAGCTCGACCTGATCGCGTTCGATGGTCGCGTGCTCGCGTTCGTCGAGGTCAAGACACGCCGGATGCCGACCGAGGGTGTCAGCCCGTTCGAGGCGATCCGTCCAGCGAAGCGGGCGCGAATCAGGAAGATGGCCCGCAGCTGGCTGATAGACCGCCGCGGGCAGCGGCCGTTCGCCAAGGTGATGCGGTTCGACGCGATCGGGGTGACGTTCGATCTCGCCGGACGGTTGGCCGGCATCGAACACCTGGAAGGGGCGTTCTAATCCGCCAGCGCGAGCTGCTGATAGGCCGCCGACTGGAACGACAGCCGGTGCAGTGGCGAGACCCCGAGCCTGCGGATCGCCTCGCGGTGCTCCGGGGTCGCGTAGCCGACATGCTGGGCGAACTCCCAGCCCGGATGTTCGGCGTCGGCGCGCCGCATGTAGCGGTCACGCGTCTCCTTCGCGATCACCGATGCGGCGGCGATCGCGGCGCTGCGCGCATCGCCGCCGATCACGGCCCGCTGCTCGTGGCCGAGCTTCGCGACCGGGAATCCGTCGCTGAGGCAGATGCACCCCTCGCACGCAACAAGCGCGAGCGCGTCGCGCAGCGCCGCGAGGTTCGTCACGTGGAGCCCGCGGGCGTCGATTCCCGGCGCGCAGCGCGTTATGACCGCGACCCGAGCGGCGTACCGGAGGATCACCGGAAACAGGTCCGCACGGGCCTCGGGCGTCTGCTGCTTTGAGTCGTTGAGCCCGCCGAGCGCTCGGATCACCGCCGGATTGACTCGCTCGAGATCCCAAAGTACGGCGGCCGCGACGAGCGGTCCCGCCAAGCAGCCTCGTCCAGCCTCGTCGGCGCCGGCGACGAAACGGACGCCGAGTCCACGATCGAATGCGAACAGGCGGCGGTGCGCGCGCTTAGAGGAACCCGATCCGGTCCGGCGGCCAGTAGGTGAAGAACGCGACACCGATGATCCACTTGTCTGGGACCGGTCCCCAGTAGCGGCTGTCGAGTGAGAACCCACGGTTGTCGCCCATCATGAAGTACTCGCCGGGTGGAATCTTGATCGGTTTGGGGAAATTGCAGTCGGGACCGCCACCGCATTGCGCAATGTACGGGGCTTTCTCGCGGACCCCGTTCCGATACACGTCCCCGTTGACGATCTTGATCACGTCCCCCGGGCCGCCGACAACGCGCTTGATGAACGTCTGACCCGACTCCTGCGGGGTCGGCACGTCGCACGCTTGACCTCGACCGGCCGCCTGGTTTCCCTGACTGGGATTGCCGCATACGCCGTTACCGGTCGTCGCGCCTGCCGGCGGATGGAAGACGACGATGTCACCAACGCTCGGATGGCTGATCAAGCGGTTGGCGAGGATTCGCTGGCCGATGTGCAGCGTCGGCTCCATCGAGCCGCTCGGAATCCGGTACGGCTTGACGATGAACGCCTGGATCAGCAGCGCCAGCCCGACGGCGACCGCCACCGTGATAACGAGCTCGATCAGCTGCTTGACGCCAGATTTCGGCTCGGGCTGCGGCTTGGGTGCGCGCGGGCGCCTGAACCGATCGCGAAGCGCGCTCACAGTCTGCCGATCCAGTCAGGAGGCCCGTAGATGAAGAGCGCCGCCACTACGGCGCCGAGTCCGGCCCCTGGGCCTCGCTCTCGGGCTCGCCGGCGTCAGCGCCCGGCTCTTCGCCCGCCGCCGCCGCCACTGCGGCCTCCGCATCGGCGGCCCCGGGCTCCGCCTCGGGAGCCGATGACTGCGCTTGCTCGGCCGCGGGCGCTTCCGTTTCAGCTTCCGCGTCCTGCTGCGCTTCCGCTGCCGCGGGCGCTTCCGCTGCCGGCGCTTCCTCGACCGACTCGACCGCGGGCGCTTCCGCTGCCGGCGCTTCCTCGACGGACTCGGCCGCGTCTATCTGCTCGACCTCGTCGACGGTCGCGCCCTCGGCGTCGACCGGCTCGGTGTCGGCGTACAGCAGCTCGCGCTCGATCAGTTCCTCGGGGCCGGTGTTACGGCGCTCACGCACCCGGGCGCGCTTGCCGACCCGCTCGCGCAGGTAGTACAGCTTCGCCCGCCTTACGTCGCCGCGTGCGGCCACCTCGATCTTCTCGATCTTCGGCGAGTGCAGCGGGAACGTGCGCTCGACGCCGACCCCGAAGGACTGCTTGCGGACGGTGAATGTCTCGCGCGCGCCATGGCCTTGGCGCTTGATCACAACGCCTTCGAACACCTGCGTCCGTCGACGGGTGCCCTCGATGACCTGAAAGTGCACGCGTAAGCGGTCGCCGGCGTCGAACTTCGGGACGCGGCGCAGCTGAGCGCGCTCAAGGCTATCGATCAAGGTGCTCATATCAATCCGTGAAACTGCCTGGGCTGGTGGCGCCATCAGGACGTTGCGCGCGCATGCTGCTGAGAGCCCGGCCCACGCGGGCGGCCTATGGTAGCGGACCAGCCGCTCTGGACCGGCTCTGCTCCCGGCGCCATTCGCGGATGCGCGCATGGTGGCCTGAGAGCAGCACTTCGGGCACCGTCCAGCCGCGCCATTGCGCCGGCCGCGTGTAGTGCGGGTACTCGGGCGCGCCCTCGAGCGCGGAGCTGAACGATTCCTCGATCGCGGACTCCTCGTCGCCGAGCGCGCCCGGGAGCTTGCGCAGCACCGCGTCGCACACGACCATCGCTGCCAGCTCCCCGCCCGCGAGCACGTACCGCCCGATCGACACCTGATCCGAGGCGAAGTGCTCGAGCACCCGCTCGTCGAAGCCCTCGTAGCGGCCCGATAGCAGCGTCACGGCGGGCTCGCGCGCGAGCTCGTCGATCAGTGGATCGTCGAGCAGCCTGCCGCCGGGCGTGAGCGCGATCACTCGCCGGTCCGCTCTCAGGTCGACCGGATCGCGTCCGTACCGCGCACGTAGCGCCGCCTCAACCACGTCGACTCGCAAGACCATTCCGGCGCCGCCGCCAAACGGCGTGTCGTCGACCTGGCCCGCGCTGAGTGGACTGTGGTCCCGATAGTTGACGTACCCGAGCGAGGAGCCGCGCGCGAGCGCATTGGCGACGTGACGCTGGCGCTCGAACCAGGCGAACGCGTCGGGGAACAGCGTGAAGATGTCGATCTCCATCAGCCCTCGCCGAGAAACTGCAAGGTCGATGTCGATCGAGCGCGCCTCGATATCGACGGACCGGACGGCGTCGGTGATGAGCGGGACGAGCAGCTGCGTAGCGCCGTCCGTGCGCACAACCTCGAGCACCTCGCACGATGGCAGCGCCAGCAGCCGGGTCACGGTGCCCACTGCCCGGGTGCCATCGCGCACGGCGCACCCCTCGAGCTCCTCGGCCCACCACTCGTCCTCCTCGAGTGGTGGCGCCTGCGCCCGCGCGACCATCAGCCGGGCGCCGCGCAGCGCCTCGGCCGCGGTCCGGTCATCGAACCCTGCGAGCCGGATGATCGGCCGGGCGTCGGTGCCGGCGCGGCGCACGATCTCGTGCTCGACCCCGGCGATCAGGACCGCGCTCCCGAGCGTCAGCAGCTCGGGCCGGGGCCGGGTGACATGGACGCTTCCGTCGAGTCCGTGCGGGCTGCCGACGACGCCGGCCGAGAGCCATTTATCAGTCGTCGACGATGTCAACAAACACGCGGCGTTTGTCCTTCACCGCCGCGGCCTTGATGACCGTCCGCAGCGCGGACGCGGTCCGGCCACCACGGCCGATCACATTCCCGTAGTCGCCCTCGGCGACGGACAGCTCGAGCACGATCGTCCCGTCAGACTCCTCGACCTCGTCGACCTGCACGTCGTCCGGGTTCTCGACGAGCCCGCGAGCGAGGTACTCGAGCAGATCCTTCAAGGGGACTCGATGCCCTGCACGTGCAGCAGCTTGCGAACCTGATCGCTCGGCTGCGCCCCACGGGCGAGCCAGTCACGGACCCGCTCCTCGTCGAGCACGATCGTCGACGGCTCGGTCTGCGCGTTGTAGTGCCCAACCGTCTCGATCACGCGACCGTCGCGCTTCGAGCGCTGGTCGGCGACCACGACCCGCCAGATCGGATTCTTCCGCCCGCCAATACGGGTCAATCTCATTCTCACGGCCATTGCGATCGATGAGGGTAGCGGGTGCGCCCGGCGCGCGGGGTCCGGGCGGCTCAGCGGCCGCCCTGCCGCAGCATCGCGCCGAGGTCTGGCATCCGGCCCTGCGCGACCTGGCGCATGATCTTGCGCATCTCGTCGAACTGCTTGATCAGCGCCTTGACAGCCTGCACGTTCGTGCCTGACCCGCGGGCGATCCGCAGCCGGCGGGAGCCCTTGATCAGCTCCGGGTGGCGGCGCTCCTCAGGGGTCATCGAGAGGATGATCGCCTGGATCCGGTCGAAATCGCGCTCGTCGACCTTGACGCCGCGGAGCTCCTTGCCCATCCCCGGGATCATCGACAGCAGCGACTGCAGCGGGCCGAGCCGGCGGATCTGCCGCAGCTGCTCGAGGAAGTCATCGAGCCCGAACTCCGAGCGCCGCAGCTTCCGCTCGAGCTCGGCCGACTGCTCCTCGTCGTAAGCGGATTCCGCCTTCTCGATCAGGGTCATGACGTCGCCCATCCCGAGGATTCGCTGTGACATCCGATCGGGATGGAAACGCTCGAACTGATCGAGCTTCTCGCCCGTGGAGGCGAACATGATCGGCTTGCCGGTGATCGCCTTGACCGACAGCGCCGCGCCGCCGCGGGCGTCACCGTCGAGCTTGCTCATGATCACGCCGTCGAACTCGGCCGTCTCGGCGAACTGCTCGGCGACGTTGACAGCGTCCTGACCAGTCATCGCGTCGACGACGAGCAGCACGTCGGTCGGCTTGACCGCGTTCTTGATCTCTGCGAGCTCCTGCATCAGCTCGGCATCGACGTGGAGCCGGCCGCTCGTGTCGACGATCAACACGTCCTTGCCCTCCGCGCCCGCGCGGTCGCGCGCCCATTTGGCGATCGATACCGGATCCGTGTCGGTGCCCTGCTCGTATACATCGACCCCGGCCTGAGCCCCGACCTTCACCAGCTGCTCGACCGCCGCCGGCCGACGAACGTCGCAGGCCGCAACCGCCACGGACGCGCCTCGCTCCACCCGCAGCCAGCGGGCCAGCTTGCCGGTTGCAGTGGTCTTCCCGGACCCTTGCAGCCCGGCCATCAGGATCACCGTCGGCGGCCGCGGCGAGAAAGCCAGCTCCGAAGCGGCGCCGCCCATCAACTCGGTCAGCTCGTCCGAGACGATCTTGACGACCTGCTGGCCGGGGTTGAGCTGCCCGACGACATCCGCGCCAAGCGCGCGCTCCTTGACCGAGTTGGTGAAGCTCTTGACGACCTGGAAGTTGACGTCGGCCTCGAGCAGCGCGAGCCGGATCTCGCGCATCGCGGCATTGACGTCGGCCTCCGTCAGCGTGCCGCGGCCGCGGACGTCGGACAGCGTCGCCTGGAGCTTCTCAGCGAGGGAATCGAACACTCAGATAGAGCGTAGGGCACTCACGGCTGAGCGCCCTTAGGACGCGTGCGGGCCGCCGGCGTTCTCGGATACCGCCGTCCGGCTCGCCGCAAACGCCTTGGTGATCGACCCGAATGCCTCCGGAAACTCGGCCGGGATCACGAACACCTTGTTGGCGTCTCCCTGCGCGAGCTGCGGCAGCATCTGCAGGTACTGGTAGCTGAGCAGCTTCTGGTCGACGTTGCCGGCGTGGATCGCCTCGAACACGGTCGCGATCGCCTTCGCCTCTCCCTCGGCTCTGAGGATCGCCGCCTGCTTCTGACCCTCGGCGGTCAGCACCGCCGCCTGCTTCTGGCCCTCGGCGGTCAGGATTTGCGACTGCTGGACCCCTTCGGCGTTGAGGATCGCGGCGCGCTTGTCACGGTCCGCGCGCATCTGCTTCTCCATCGCCTCCTGGATCGACCCGGGCGGGTCGATCGACTTGATCTCGACCCGGTTGATGCGGATCCCCCACTTGCCGGTCGCCTCGTCGAGCACGCCGCGCAGATCGGCGTTGATGTGGTCACGCGAGGTCAGTGCGGCCTCGAGCGTCAGCGACCCGATCACGTTGCGCAGCGTCGTGACCGTGATCTGTTCGATCGCCTGCAGTGGGTTGGCGATCTCATACGTAGCCGACTTGGCGTCGTTGACGGTGAAGTACAGAACGGTGTCGATCTGCACGACCAGGTTGTCGGACGTGATCACCGGTTGCGGCGGGAACGACACGACCTGCTCGCGCAGGTCGATCAGCGGCTTGAGCCGGTCGACGAACGGCATCAGCACCGCAAGTCCCGGAGTGAGCGTGCGGCTGTAGCGCCCGAGCCGCTCGACGATCCCCGCTCTCGCCTGCGGGACGATCCGGATCGTCCTGGCGAACATGATCAACAGGAACACGACAACCACTGCGCCGACGATGATTCCTACCATTAAAGGCCCCTCTATTCCGCCACGAGCGCGGTCGCGCCCTTGATCTGGATAACTTCAACCCGCTTGCCCGGCTCGATCTCTACGTCGTCGTCGAGCGAGCGCGCGGTCCACACCTCGCCGTCGATTTTGACGCATCCCAAGCCCTCGTGGTTCACGATCCGCTCGAGCACGACTGCCTGCCTGCCAACCAGCGCCGCGGCGCCGGTGCGGAGCGCGGGCGGCACCTTCATGTGCCGCATCGCGATCGGACGCGCAAATCCAAGCGTCGAGATCGATACGAACACGAACACGAGCGCGGCCGCGAGCTCCGGGGCGCCCGCGACGTCGACGACCGCCGCGGCCCCGGCGCCGACCGCGAACGACGCAAGGAAGAACCCGGCCGTCAGCATCTCGCCGATCCCGAAAGCGCACATCGCCACCACCCAAAGCACCCACCCGGGCATAGGCCGAGCTTACTCCGATACGTGGGAAGATTCGGTTGTGCGCACCGTTGCGCTCACTGCCGGGCTGACGGCGTTCGCGTTCTCGACCGCTGCTGCGGGGTCCGTTTCGATCAAGCTGGCGCGCCCGCTCCCGAGCGTGGTTCGCCAGCAGGGCCTCGTTACGGTCACCGGCGCAACCCGGCATGCGCCGCGCCACGCGCAGGCGGTGCTTGAAGCGGCGCGGGGCCACGGCGCGTGGACCACGATGGCATCCGCGGGGATCACGAGCACGGGCGCGTTCGTGGTTCGCTGGCGCGTCCCCAAGAGCGATGCGGTCGGACCGGTCTCGCTTCGGATCGTGGTCATCCGGCGAGCCGCGCTGCTTGCCGCCACGGCAGCGCAGCACTCGGCGATCGGGCCGCCCTACGTCCCGTGCAAACCGCCGGTCCCACCGGCCGTCAACATCCCCGTCGGCGACGGCTGGATCGTCGGCGGCGCCTACGGGATCGGCGGCGCGTTCCCTGGCATCGACCAGTGCCTCCAGCAGCAATACACGGTCACGGCAACCGACGCGAACGGAAACGTCCAGGCAACCCAGACCGTCGCCGCAGACCACAGTTACACGCTCGCGCCATTGCCGGCCGGCAAGTACACGCTCCGCGCCGGCGCGTGCACGGGCACCGCGACGGTCGTGGCGGGCAAGCAGACGGTGGCTGACGCCGACTGCCTGTACCCGTAGACGTTAGGTCACGAGCGCGCGAGCGAACTCGGACGCGTCGAACGGCCGCAGGTCCTCGAGCTGCTCGCCGACCCCGATCAGCTTCACGGGAATCCCGAGTTCTGACGCGATCGCGAGCGCGATCCCGCCCTTGGCGGTGCCGTCGAGTTTGGTCAGGACGAGCCCCGTGACGTCGACCGTCTCGGAGAACAGCTTCGCCTGGCGCAGCCCGTTCTGACCGGTGGTCGCATCGACGGTCAACAGCGTCTCGTGTGGCGCCCCGGGGATCTGCTTGGAGATCACGCGCCGCACCTTCGCGAGCTCGCCCATCAGGTCATCCTGGGTGTGCAGCCGCCCGGCGGTGTCGACGATCACGACGTCTGCGCCATCGCGCCGGGCCGTCGAGATCGCCTCGAATGCCACCGAGCCCGGGTCGCCACCGTCAGGCCCGCGGACGAACGCCGCGCCGGCCCGCGACGCCCACTGCTCGAGCTGCTCGACGCCGGCGGCACGGAACGTGTCCGCCGCGGCCAGCACGACGGTGCGGCCCGCGTGCTGTGAGATGTGCCACGCGAGCTTGCCGACCGACGTCGTCTTGCCAGTGCCGTTAACGCCGGCGACGAGGATCACCGTTGGCTCGGCGCGGAGGTCGATCCGCCCGTCGCCGATCTGAGCGATCCCGGCGAGCAACTCGGTCAGTCGGTCCGACAGGGCCTCACCGCCGGAGATCGACCCGCTCGTCGCCTCCCGCTCGAGCTCGCCGACGACGTTGGCGGTCGTGGTTGCGCCGACGTCGGCGTAGATCAGCGCTTCCTCGAGTCGCTCCCAGGTCTCGTCGCTGAGATCCTCGAACAGTGTCGCCTGGATCTCGTCGGCCAGCGCCTGCCGCGTACGGCGCAGGCTGTCGCGCAGCCGCCGGAAGCGGCCGGCCCGGCGCTCCTCCGGCTCCGCGGCCTCACCCGCCGTTGACTGCAGTGGCCCGCCGCCATCGACGATGAACAGGTCATCCCAGTCGCGGGCCATCAGCCGCGGTACCTCGCGATCACCTCGCCGATCCGAGCCGCTCCCCACCTGATCTCCTCCGCCGGAACGCGTTCGTCGGCGGCGTGGATCAGGCTCATGAAACGCATCTCCGGCGGCAGGCGCATCGGCAGAAAGCCATATGTCTGGATCCCGATCCGCGCGAAGAAGCGGCCGTCGGTGACGCCCGGGAGCAGCATCGGCAAAGCGACCGCGTCGGGGTCGGCTTCGGTCAGCACCTCGCTCAGCAGCGGCAGCAGCGACATGTCGGCGTGCTCAGGGCCGGGCTCGAAGTTCGCGTCGAATTCGAGCCCGTCGTCGCCGGCGAGCGCGCGCAGTTCACCGAACAGATCCTCCGGCGTCTGGCCGGGCAGCAGCCGGCCGTCGAGATCGAGGTGGATCTCGGACGGGATCACGTTGACCTTCTCTCCGCCCTTGACGATCGTCGCGTTGACCGTGTTGTGCAACACGGGGTCAAACAGCGCTGCCTGGTCTCCCATCGCGTCGAGCGTGGCGTCGGTCCGGGCCGGATCGAGCAGCGCATCCGCAAGCTCCCGGCCGCCGTCTGGCAACTCCGCCCCCAGCTTCTCGATCATCTGGCGCGGCACCTCGGTCACGTGCACCGGCAGCCGCGATCCGTCGAGCGTCGTCAGCAGCCGGCCGAGCCGCGCCATTGCGCCGCCGCGCATCCGCAACGAGCCATGGCCGCCCGGTCCGCGGATCGTCACACGCGTCCAGCAGATCTGCTTCTCGGAGACCTGGATCGGGTACGCCCGCAGGCCGGCCATGTGGGTCAGCGCCCCGCCGAACTCGCCGATCGCATGCTTGACGCCGTCGAACAGCTCGTGGTGCTCCTGCACCAGATACCGCGCGCCGTACCCGCTCAGGTTCTCCTCGTCGGCGAGTACGCACAGGAGCACGTCGCCGGGCGGTGGTTCGCCCGCCTGCGCAACGGCGAGCGTCGCGCCGAGCATCATCGCGACGCCGCCTTTCATGTCGAGCGCGCCGCGGCCCCAGATCTCTCCGTCGACGAGCTCGCCGCCGAACGGCTCGTGCCGCCACTGTTGCCCGGCGGCGGTGACGACGTCGACATGGCCCTGGAGCAACAGCGGCGGCGCCTCGCCGCGCCCCTGAATTCGGGCCAGCAGGTTCGGACGCGAAGCGTCCCTGGCCACCACCCGCGTCTGCAGCCCGAGCCCCGGAGCACAGCTGCTCCACCCACGCAACGCACTCGCGCTCGTTGCCCGGGGGGTTCGTCGTGTTGAAGCGGATCAGCCGCTGGAGCAGCTCGGCGGGGTCATGCGCCACGGCCCGCAGACTACGCGGCGGCTGCGGCCTGCGCCGGCAGCTTGCGCGAGATCACCTTCGAGATCCCGTCGCCGCCCATCGAAACACCGTACAGCGAGTCGGCCGCGTCCATCGTGCGCTTCTGGTGCGTGACGACGATGAACTGGGCACGCGCGGAGTACTCGCGCAGCAGCCCGAGGAAACGATCGATGTTGATGTCGTCGAGCGCCGCCTCGACCTCGTCGAGGATGTAGAACGGGCACGGGCGCGCCAGGAACACGGCGAACATGAACGCGAGCGCGGTCATCGACTTCTCGCCGCCTGACAGCAGCGACAGCCGCTTCATCGCCTTGCCCGCCGGCGTGATCTCGATCTCGACCCCGTCGAGGTCCTCGTCGTCGCGCTCCTCCTCGACCGCGGCGTCCGCCGAGTCGGCGTCATCCTCGGCCGACGGTGCCTGCTCGCCACCGAGCATGCGCGGCGGACCGTCGCGTTCGGTCACGAGCCGCAGCCTGCCGCGCCCACCGGGGAACAGCTGCGCGGCGAGCTCCTCGAAATTGTGAGCAGCCGCCTCGAACGTCTGCTCGAACCGCTCGCGGATCTCACGGTCGGTGTCGGCGATCAGCTTCTCGAGCTCGCGCAGCGCCGTCTCGAGGTCTGCCCGCTGGCGTTCGAGCTCCTCGACATGCTCGACCGCCTCCGCGTACTCCTCCTGCGCGAGCGGGTTGACGGGGCCGATCTGCTCGCGCCGGCGCGCCAGCCGCTCCAGCCGTGCGCGCAGCGCCTCACGGTCCTCCTCGGACAGCGGGTCGGCCGCGGGCTCGGGCTCCAGCTCGAGCCGCCGCGCGAGCTCGCTCATCTCGTTCTGCGCATCATCCGCCTGGTCACGCGCGCGCTGGGTGCTGACCTCGGCCTCGGTCAGGACCTCGTTGGCGGCGTGCAGCCGCGTCTGTAGCCCCGCCTCGGCCTGCGCGCAGGAGCGCAGCTCGGCGGCGAGGTGCTCGCCCGCCTCGCGGTCGGTGGCGAGCGCGGCCTCGAAAATCTCGGTCCGCGCGGCGATCGCTGCCTGCGCAGCGCCGAGTGCGTCGAGCAAGGTGCCGACCGCAGGGCCGAACCCCTGATCGCGCTCGATCGCGGCCCGGAGCGCGGTGATCCTGGCCGTGCGCTCGATCCGCTCGCGCTCGGCGCGCTCGAGCTTCTCGCGCTCGGAGGCGAGCTCCGCGGTCAACCGCGCGCGGCGCTCGCCCTGCGGCCCGTCATCCGGGGCCGAGCGGCGCCGCTCGATCGAGACGGCGATCCGCCGCTCCGACTCGACGGCCTCGTCGCGTCCCGCGACCGCGGCCCGGTAAGCCTCGATCGCGTGCTGGCGCGCCTCGTCGGCCGCGGACACGGCGGCGGTCGCGCGCTCCAGTGCCGCGCCGGCGTCGAGCTCGCCTTGGGCGGCGGCTTCGCTCGCGCGGACGAGCTGATCGCGCCGGTTGCGCTCGGCGAGCACGCGCTCCTCGCCGACGGCGGGGGCTTGACGGAGCTCGCGAGTCGTGGGAGACCAAACGCGGCCGGCAGCGGTGACCGCGATACCGCCGAAGTCATCAGTCACATCGCCAACATCCGAGACGACCCACGCGTCGGCGAGCAGCACGGATGCGAGTGCGAGCGCGGACTCCGGGCCGCGGATGTGGTCGAGCAGCGGTCTCGCGTCGGCGCTCGGCGGCGAGCTTGCACCGCGCGCAGCGGCGCCGCCGGGAATCAGCGTGCGCGCGCCGTCCGTGCCCGCGCGGTCGAGCAGCTCGCCGGCGCTGGCACGATCGGCGACGATCGCCGCGCCGAGCCGGCCATCGAGTGCCGCTGTGACAGCGAGCTCGAAGCCGGCCTCGACTTCGAGCTCGTCCGCCAGCGCCGTTGAACCGGCGCGAACCGCTGTGTGGGCCCGGAGAAATTGGTTGACGGCGGCGAGCTCGCCGCCGATGCGGGCCGCCTCGCGTCGCGCGGCCTCCGTCGCAAGCTCCGCGTCGCGCACGCCATCGCGGGCCGTCTGCAAACTCCGGTCGCAGTCCACGCGCACAGCCTCCGCAGCGGAGACGTCCTGACCGTACCGCGCAAGCTCGTCGGCGGCTGCCGCCCGGTCGCGCTCGAGCTGGGCCAGCTGCCGCGCGAGTTCCGCCTCGCGGTCGCGGTCAAGCTCCGCGAGTGACTCCTCGAGCGCGGCGATCCGTGCGGCTGCGTCGGGGTCGGCGACGTGGTTCTCGATCTCCGACTCAGCGACCGCGAGCGCCTGCCGAGCACCCGCAAGACGCGCGTCGATCGATTCGGCGGCCTGCTTGACCGACTCGCACCGATAACCGACGCGCTCGCCGGCGGACCGCGCCGCGAAACACCGTCGTGACAATTCATCGCGCTCAGCGCTGCGGGCGGCGAGCGCCTCCTCGGCCTGCTCGCGGCGCCGCGACACCTGATCGAGCTCGGCCTCCACCTCCTTACGGGCGGCGCGCGCGGCGGCTACCGCGCCGGTCGCCTGCTCGAGCGTCGCACGACGGATCCGGAGGTCGTCGGTGGCGAGTTCCCATCGCGTTTCGAGCGCCTGGCGCTCGATCCGTGCGTGCAGCTCGGCGGCCTCAGCCTGGCGCTTGAGCGGGCGCAGCCGCGAGCGCGCCTCGCGCTCGACATCGAGCGCGCGGTCGAGGTTGTCCTGCGTCCGCAACAGCTTCAGCTGCGCTCGCCGCCGCCGCTTGCGGTGCTTGCCGAGTCCGGCCGCCTCCTCGATCAGCAGCCGTCGGTCGCGCGGCTTGGAGGTCACGATCGATTCGACCCGCCCCTGGGAGATCACCGAGTGCATCTCCTTGCCGAGCCCGGTGTCGGACAGCAGCTCGATCACGTCGACGAGCCGACAGCGGGCGCCCGCGAGCCGGTACTCGCCCTCGCCGTTTCGGTCGAGCTTGCGGATGATCGAGATCTCGGGCACGCCCAGCCCGAGCGATCCTTCGCTGTCGTCCAGCACGAGCTCGACCTCCGCGCCCTTCGCGGCCTGGCGGCCGGGCGCGCCGCCGAAGATCACGTCCTGCATCGACTGACCACGAACGTTGACCGGCGACTGCTCTCCGAGCGCCCACAGGACCGCGTCGGTGACGTTCGACTTGCCCGACCCGTTCGGGCCGACGATCACGCTGACGCCTGGGCCGAACTCGAGCTTGCACCGGTCCGGGAACGACTTGAACCCCTTCAGCGTGATCGACTTCAGATATGGCATTCGGCGCTCACTTGATCGCCTCCAAGGCCGCCTGCGCGGCCTCCTGTTCGGCGTCCTTCTTGCTCCGCCCGGTTCCGTGCCCGACCTCGACACCCGCGATCATCGCGCTGACCGTGAACGTCCGATCGTGTGGGGGGCCCCGCTGATCGATCACCTCGTAGGTGACCAGCTCGCCGCGCCGGGCGAGCCGCTCCTGGAGCGCGGACTTGAAATCGACCGGGTGCTCGAGCGCCTGTTCGATCTCCGGCATGAATGCGTCGATCACCGCCCCGGCGGTGGTGTCGTAGCCGAACTGGAGATAGCAGGCACCGATCACGGCCTCGATCACCGACGCGAGCACCCGCTCGGTCGACACCAGCGCCGCGATCGTGCCGGCCGCCTCCGGGGGTGCCGCTGCGCGCAGCCGCTCGGGCACTCCGACCCGCTCGGCGACCGCGCGGCAGGACCGCCCCGAGACGGCCTGGGCGCGGATCTTCGTCAGGCTGCCGGCGCCGTACCGTTCGGCCTCGAGTCGGGGATACAGATGTGTCGTCACCGCTAGCGCGAGCACGCTGTCTCCGAGGAACGCGAGCCGCTCATAGGAATCCGCGCGACGCGAGGACCACGATGAGTGGGTGAAGACCTGTGCGGCAACATCGTCGGCGACCTCTTCAAGGAGCTCGTGCAGCGTCGCTGGCGAGGCGCGCTTAGCGGTCACTCACTTGGTCTCGGGGGCTCGACCAGCCGCCGCCGACTCAGCGACCCCACTAGCGAGCACGAAGTCGACGGCTTCGCCGACTGTCAGGATCTTCGCCGCCTGTTCGTCCGAGATCTTCACGCCGTAGGAGTCCTCTAGCTCCTGGACAAGCGTGTAGAGGTCGAGCGAATCGGCCTCGAGGTCCTCCCTGAAACGCGTCGACTCGTTGATCGAAGCCGGATCGACCTCGAGCTCGTCGGCCAGGTGGGCCTGGATCAATGCGAAGACCTGCTCGCGATTCATCAGCCGGAGACCGTAGCGGCGGGCTCGGACGAGCCGGTTTGATCGGCACCCGGCACGCTCCGCAGCGCGCCGGCCCGCTGTAGCGCATCGCGAGTGCGGCCGATCACGTCCTCCTCGACCGCGCGCGCGGCGACCTCGATCGCGCGCGCGAAGCCACGGCGCGTGAACCGTCCGTGGGCGACGACTCCAACTTGGCGCAGGCCGAGCATGTACGCGCCGCCGGGGTTCTCGGGGTCGATCTCGGCGCGCAGCTGCCTGACGGCCGGCGCCAGCAGCAGGCCGCCGACTTTCGCGCGCGGGGAGCTCATCGCGGCATCGCGGATCGCGCGCATCGTCCGTCCGGAGACCCCCTCGATCAGCTTCAGTGCGATGTTGCCGGTGAAGCCATCCATCACGACCACGTCCGCCGCGCCCTCGGGCAACTGCGTGCCCTCGATGTTGCCGATGAAGTTAAGCCCGGTGCCGCGCTGCCCAGCGAGTCGCTCGTGGACCTCGAGCAGCTCCGGCGTGCCCTTGACCGGCTCCTCGCCGTTGGAGAGCAGCGCCACCCGGGGGCTTTCGACCCCCATCACGGCCTGCGCGAACGCCGAGCCCATGTGCGCGAACTGGACCAGGAACTCGGGGCGGCAGGTGACGTTCGCGCCGACATCAAGCAGCAGCACCGGGCGTGCGCCGGGCATCGGGACAGGCAGCGCGAGCGCCGGGCGGTGGATGCCGCGGTCGCGCTTGACGTTGAACAGCGCTGCGGCGAGCGCCGCGCCCGTCGAGCCGCCGGACACGAGCGCCTGTGCGCGCCCGTCGGCGACCGCGCGCGCGGCCTGCACGATCGACGCCTCGGGCGTCGATTTGACCGCGAACGCCGGGTCCGGCGCCTTTGCGATCGAGACCGGCGCGTCGACGACCTCCACACCGGCGGCCGGCGTCCCGATCTCTGCCGCAGGCCCGAACAGGATCACGCCGATCCCGGCGGCGGCCGCCTGCGCCGCGCCCGCGGCTACCTCTCCGGGGCCGAGATCCGCCCCGCACGCATCCACGGCAACCGTGACCATCGTGCGGGCGTCAGCTGGTCTCGCCGTCATCGGCGAACACGACTTCCCGCCCCTTGTACGTGCCGCACGTCGGGCAGACACGATGGGGAAGCCGCGGACTGTGGCACTGCGGGCACTGGTTGTACGCCGGTGTCACGATCTTGTGCTGGGCTCGGCGCTGCGAGGTGCGCGCGTGCGATTGCTTCTGCTTGGGGACAGCCATCGGCCGTGGAGGCTAGCAGGAGGCCTGCCGCAGCCATCACTCGAATTTGAGCTCGGACAGCTTGGCCCAGCGCGGATCCGGCGGGCTCTCGTGATGATGATCGGGTCCGGCTTCGTTGAGTGACACGCCACAGACGGGGCACAGCCCCCGGCAGTCCGCGCGGCACAGCAACTGCGCCGGCAGCGCCAGCGCGAGCGCGTCGCGGGCCCATGCGCCGAGCTCGAGGACGCCTCCGTCGAGGTACGGTGACTCGAGCTCCTCCCCCGCTCCCGGCTGTGAGACCTCGCGCGCGTCGACCTCGAACACCGGCGCCGCCGGCTCGAGACAGCGCATGCAGGGTCCCGTCAGCGTCGCCGAGAACCGCAACCGCAGTGCGAACCCCTCGCCCGTCATGCGCGACACATCAAGCCGGACCGGGACTGTCGCGTCCTTCACCGCGTAGCGCTCGGCTCCCAGCTCGAACGGCTCGATGCTGACCCCAAACTCCAGCCGGCGGCCCTCGCCGGAGCTGAGGTGGAGGCTGCCGAGGTCCAAAGCGTCGGTTCGCACCGTCACGACCTGAGCGTAGCGACGGCGCTGCGGCTCGAGATCGCGCACCGACCGCTCAGTCACGGGCGGAAGCGCGATCATATGGTCCGAATGTCGCAGTGGTTTCTCTCTTATGGATTCGCCGACATCAGCGACGAGCTGCTGGTCGGCGCCTACCCGCTCGACGGGAAAGATGTGGAGATGCTCGAGCGGCTACGGATCGACCGGATCGTCAACCTGGTCGAGGACGGCGAATACCCGCCCGGGGTCCGCGACCGCGTCGTCGAGGCGCTGCATGACGCGGGGATCGGCGAGCGACGGCTTCCGCTGACCGACTTCGGCGGGCTGCCATCGATGGAGATCGAGGCCGCCGTCCAGCAGGTGAACGAGTGGCTCGACGAGGGTCACCGTGTGTACCTCCACTGCCGCGCCGGCTGGCAGCGCGCGGCGGCGGTCGCCGCCGGCGTGGTCGCGATCCGCCAAGGCGTCGAGATCGACGAGGCGCTGGCGATCGTCCAGCGGCGCAAGCCGAGCGCCGACCCGCTGCCCCACCAGCGCGAGGATCTGCGTGGTGGTGGCGGGACGCGGCGCTAGCCGTCAGCCGCCGAATAGGCGGCGCGCGGCGGCGGCGAGTTCCTCGACTGTGGCCGGCTCGTCGGCTTCGAGCTCGGGAGCGTGGACGCGGCGGGCGTTGAGCGTCACCTGCTCGAGCTCGGGGAGCTCGCGTCCGCCGGCCGCGGCGCCGTGGTCGGCGAACTTGCGGGCCCCCGGGAGCACGCGCGCCTCGTACGAGCCGATCGTGTCGTTGTACGCGCGCACCGCGCTGTTGAGCCGCGTGCCCAGCGTCGCGAGCAGCTCCGAGAGCTTGACGAGCCGCCCGTGCAGCTCGCGCCCCAGCTCGGAGACGGCCTGTGCCGACTCGGCGACGCGCTCCTGCTGCCAGCCGTAGGCCACCGCGCGGAGCATCGCCACCAGCGTCGTCGGCGTCGCGATCAGCACGCGGCGCGACATCGCGTCCTCGATCAGCGTCGGGTCGGCCTCGAGCGCCGCGCCGTACAGATGCTCGCCGGGCAGGAACATGACGACGAAGTCGGGTGCCGAGTCGAGCCCGGCCCAATACTGCTTGTCGGCGAGCTGCCGGACGTGCTTGCGCAGCAGCCTCGCGTGGTCGGCGAGGTACCGCTCGCGCTCGGCCTCGTCGCGCGCCTGGTAGGCGTCCAACACGCCCTGCAGCGGCGCTTTCGCATCGACGATCACGTGCTTGCCGCCGGGGACGCGGACGATCAGGTCGGGCCGCAGCGCGGCGCCGTCGTTCCCGCCGATCGACTGCTGCTCGAGGAAATCGCAGTGCTCCACCATCCCAGACAGCTCGACGACGTTTCGCAGCTGCATCTGTCCCCACTGCCCGCGGGCGTTCGGTTTGCGCAGCGCCGTTACGAGCGCGCCGGTCTCGGTCCGGAGCTTCTCGCCGGTCTCGGCTAGCGTCCGCAGCTGTGCCTCGAGCCTGCCGCGCGATTCGCGGCGGTCCTGATCGAGCGCCACGAGCTGAGCATCGACCCGCCCGAGCTGCTCCTTCAGCGGCGCGACCAGCCGCTCGACCGCCTGCTGGCGCTGCTCGAGCTCGTCCTTGCCCCGCAGCTGCGCCGACTGCAGCTGGCCGCGCGCGAGCTCCGCGAGCTGCGCCATGTTCGCCTGCAGCGCCTCAGCGCTGAGCGACTTGAACGTCGCCGCCAACTGCTCCTGCGTGTCCGTCAGCGCCGTCAGCCGCTCCTGTGCGAGCGAGCGCTCGTGGCTGACGCGCGCGCGCATCACCACCCACATCGCCGCCGCGCCAAGCAGCAGACCCAAGAGGAGCCACAGTCCGGTCATCTCTGAATCGAGCATGGCGCGGTGTGCGGACGGAACCCCCAGCGGGAACAATCCGCTCAGATGCAGGGAGAGCTCATCCGCCGCCGCGCAATCGTCCACGGTCGCGTCCAGGGAGTCTTCTTCCGCGACACCGCATGTCAGAAAGCACGGACCCTCGGGCTGTCCGGATGGGTCCGCAACTGCGCCGACGGCACCGTCGAGGCGGTACTCGAGGGAAGTCCCGACGCGGTGCAAGAAATGTTGCACGAGCTCCGCTCCGGTCCGGCCCGGGCGCACGTGGAGCGCGTCGACGTGAGCGAAGAGCCGCCAGAAGGTCTCAGCGGCTTCCAGATCTATTAGAGCCGTCGGGGGAGCCGGAGGACGGACCCAAAACCCGACGGGGACTACGTGGCCTCGAGCGCGCGCTCGAACGCCCGACGCGCCTCGGAGCCGCGAACGGCGAACACGATCCGTGCCAGCCCCGAGCCGCCGCCGTCGAGGTGCCTGCGCACCTCCTCAACCTCGATCCTCGCCGCCTCGTCCAGGGGGAACCCGCCGACGCCGGTCCCGAACGCGACCAACGCGAGCGAGCGAGCGCCCAGCTCGTCGGCGCGCCGCAGCGTCGACGCCGTCGCGCGCCGGATCACGTCGGCGCTCGTGGGGCCGCCCAGTTCCATCGTCGCGGTGTGGATCACCCACTTGCACGGCATCGCCCCGCCGCTTGTCTCGACGGCCTCGCCGAGTCCGATCGGAGCGACCGCGCGGCTCTCCGTATCGACGACCGGCCCGCCCGCGCGTGAGATCGCAGCGGCGACCCCGCCGCCGTGCAGCAGCTGCGTATTCGCTGCGTTCGCGATCGCGTCGACCGCGAGCGCCGTGATGTCCGTCTCGAGCGACCTCGATCGAGGCCACTAAGAGACTTCGGCGGGCTCGTCCTTGCCGGCGAGCCGGTCGCGGCCGCGCTGCACCGCCGCGATGAACTTCGACAGGTTGACCTCGAGCGTGTTCAGGATTTCGTCGGCGTAGTCCTCGGCGCCGAGGCGGATCTCCCGCTCGCGCCCGCGGGCATCCTCGATGATCTCCTCGGCGGCGCGCTCGGCCTGCTTGGTGATCTCCTCGTCGGAGACCAGCCGCTCCTGGCGCTCGCGCGCCTCCTTGACGATCCGCTCGGCCTCGCGCTTTGCCTCGGCGAGCATCTCCTGGCGCTCCTTGACGATCCACCGCGCCTGCTTGATCTCCTCCGGGATCGTCGCGCGCATCTGGTCGAGGATGTCGTAGATCTCCTCCTTGTCCACGCGCACCTGGTCGGTCAGCGGGACCGGCTTGGCGTTGTGGACGAGATCGTCCAGCTTGTCGATCAGTACCAGGACATCCATTTCGCGAGCCTCTGTTTCGTCAGCGGCTGATTCGTTCCTTCAAGGCGACCGCGACGTGTTCGGGGACGAGATCATCGATGTCGCCGCCGAAAGTCGCGAGTTCCTTGACACCACTGGACCTAACGAAACTGTACTTGGGCGACGCCATCAGGTAAACGGACTCGACGTCAGGCGCCTGGCGGCGGTTGAGCTGGTTCATCTCCAACTCATACTCGAAGTCGGAGATCGCGCGCAGGCCCTTGACGATCGCCATCGCGCCGCGCTCGTGCGCGAAGTCGACCACGAGCGTCGAAAACGGCTCGGCGGTGACATTCGGTAGGTCGCTGGTGGCCTGCTGCGAGGAACGCGACCCGCTCGTCGGCGGTGAACAGCGTCGAGCCCTTGCGCCACGGCATGTTGACGACGGCGACGATCACCTGGTCGTACATCGCCGACGCACGGCCGATGATGTCGAGGTGGCCGAACGTGACGGGGTCATATGTCCCGGGACAGATTGCGATGCGGTTATCAGGTGTCATAGATGAGATCAAGGTGTCGCCGTACCGGCGCTGCTGCGGCTCGCCCGCCCGTGCAAACGTCAGCTGGAGCGGGGACCGCCGGTCGCTCTCGCTGACGACGCGGGCGGCCGGCGCAGAGCACCGGTGGCAGCGCCTCGGCGAGCTGCCGATCGAGGCGGCTCGCAAGGCGATATGGGGGGTCGAGGAACACGAGATCGTAGTCACGCGCCTGGGCGCGTGCGTTGCGCAGGAATGCCGAGCGCGTCCTGGCGGCGGACCTCGGCCTCGATCTCGAGGGCATCGAGGTTGCGCCGCACGGCCGCGATCGCAGCCGGCGAGGAGTCGACGAGCGTGGCGCTCGCGGCGCCCCGCGACAGCGCCTCGATCGCGAGCGCGCCGGAGCCGGCGAACAGGTCGAGCACGCGCGCTTCTCGCACCGAGCCGAGGATCGAGAACACGGCCTCCCGCACTCGGTCTGGCGTGGGACGTGTCGCTTGGCCGCGCGGCGCGACCAACGGACGCCCGCGATACAAGCCAGCAATAACCCTCACAACCTGATCGGCGCCTCCGCCTCGACACCGTACGCGGCATGCAGTGCCTCGGCGAGCAGCGGCTCGAGCTCGTCGGCTAGCAGCCGCTCGGCGTGCCAGCGGGCGCGCTCGAGCAGCTCCGCGTCCCGCGGCAGCTCCGCGATCTTGAACTGCGCCTGGCCGTGCTGGCGGACGCCGACGAGCTCGCCCTCGCCCCGCAGGCGGAGATCGATCTCCGCGAGCTCGAACCCGTCGCCGTGCGCCGCGAGCGCGCGCAGCCGCGCCGAGTCCTTGGCGCCGAACAGCAGGCACAGCGACTCGTGCGCGCCGCGCCCGATCCGCCCGCGCAGCTGATGGAGCTGTGAGATCCCGTAGCGGTCGGCGTCCTCGACGAGCATCACGGTCGCGTTGGGGACGTCGATTCCGACCTCGATCACGGACGTGGCGACGAGCACATCGGCGCCGCCGCCGGCGAACGCGGCCATCGCCGCCTGCTTCGCGCGCCGGGCGCATCTGGCCGTGCAGCAGCACGACATCGAACTCGCGGAGCTCGCCCTCGCGCAGCCGCTCGAACTCCGCCGTCGCCGCGCGCGCCTGGAGCAGCTCCGACTCCTCGACGAGCGGGCACACCACGAACGCCTGGCGGCCGGCTCGGAGCTCCTCGCGGATCCGCTCGTACGCCCGGGACCGCTCGGCCTCGGTCGAGCAGACGAACGTCTGGATCGGCTGGCGTCCGCGCGGCAGCTCGCGCAGCACAGTGAAGTCGAGGTCGCCGTAGTGCGACAGCGCGAGCGTCCGCGGGATCGGGGTCGCGGTCATGTGAAGGACGTGCGGCGCGCCATCCGAGCCCTTGGAATCGAGCGCCGCCCGCTGGCGAACTCCGAACCGGTGCTGCTCGTCGACCACCGCCACGCCAAGCCGCGCGAATTCGACGCCCTCCTCGATCAGCGCGTGCGTACCGACTATCAGGCTGAGCTCGCCCGACTGGAGCTTCGACAGCGATCTCGGCGCGCCGCCGGCCCGGCGTCGAGCCCGTCAGCAGCGCGACCGGCAGCTCCGCGGCCAGCAGCGAGTCGATCGTCTGAAAGTGCTGCTCGGCGAGCGTCTCGGTCGGCGCCATCAGCGCCCCCTGGTAGCCGTGCTCGACCGCCCGCAGCATCGCGTACAGCGCGACCACCGTCTTGCCGGACCCGACCTCCCCCATCAGCAACCGTTGCATCGGCTCGGTCCGCGCCAGGTCGTGATCGATCGCCTCCAGCGCCCGCGCTTGATCACCGGTCATCGTGAACGGAAGCATCGTTGCGAGCCACCGCGCGGTGAGCGGTGCGTTGCTCGTCGAGCACGGGAGCCGACGCCGACCCGTGGCGGAGCCGGCGGCGGCGAAGCAGCGCCAGCTGCGCCAGCAACAGCTCCTCGAACGCGAGCCGGCGCCGCGCGGCCTCCGTATCTTCGCCCGCGCCCGGAAAATGCGATGCCGCCAGCGCGGCGGCGCGGTCGGCGAGCTGCTCGCGGACCCGCAGTGCCGCGGGCAGCGGCTCGACCTCGTCCGCGATCGCGCCCGCGTGGCGCCGGACGAGCGCCAGGATCTCGGTCGACGTCAGGCCCTCGGTTGCGGGGTAGTGGGCGACGGCCTCCCCTCCGGCCGTGGTCTCGTTCGTCACGGCGTGGGCCTGCACGCCGAAGCGGTTGCGCCCCTCGAACTTGCCGTGCAGCACGAGCCGCGTCCCGGCCGGGTAGCGGCCGACGAGCCACGGCTGGTTGAAGAACGCGACCTTCATCGAGCCGGTCTGATCGGCGACCGTCGCTTCGACCAGCGGCCGCATCCCGCGCCGGCGGACCGAGCGCGAGGAGATGCTGCGCACCTCGACGACGACCGTCGCCCGCTCGCCACGAACCAGATCGGCGATCGCGCGCGCCTCGCGACGGTCCCGCGGCAGGTGCTCGAGCAGATCGCCCACCGTGTGCAGTCCGAGCGTCTCGGCCGCCTTGGTCGCCTTCTGACCGCCGAGCCTCAGCGGTTCGGCGAGCCTGGAGGGGCGGGGGTAGCGGACCGGCGCGTCGAGGAGCTCTGAGGGCTCGAGCGGGCGGGCGGTCGTGAACGCGGTCGCCGTCATGCGATCGAGACGGATGATGACCGCCGCGGCGGTCGCCCGATCGCCCGAGCGTCAACACGTCGCCGGACGGCTGCGCCGCTGTGGCGGCCGCCCGGCGAGTGAGTCGCGTCTTACCGGATCAGCTGATCGGTGCGCAGATCGCGGAAACCGTGATCTGCTGGGTCAATCCGGAGTTGTTGACCCCACTGGCCTGCCAGCCGTCTGCGAACCCGTGCTGTCCATTGGCGATATTGAGCGTGCGGACGCCACCGATCTGGGGCCCCGACGAGGTGACCTGCATCGTGAACACATTGCCCAAATCGACGCCTCCACCGAGGGCCTGATCTCCGCTTGGGCAGTGGACGGTGGCGACGTTGAAGTTGCCCGTGGCCACGCTTACGGTGTTGGTCTCGGTGACGGTCACGTTGTTCCCCGCGGGACCGGGCGGACCGGTCGCTCCGCCGGGACCCGTCGGACCCGTGGGACCGGCGGGACCGGCGGGTCCGGTCCCAGTCGTCGAACCGGCCGGGCCGGTCCTGCCCCTGGGGCCTCTCGGCCCAGTCACGTTCCAGCTCAGCTTGCTGTCGCCGGCGGCGCAATGATTGGCCTTGTACAGCCCGCCACCGCTCTTGCTGACGCACACCGAGATCTTGCCGCCTCCGCTCGTGGCGGCGTACGCGCCGCCGGCGGCGGCCACGACCAGCGCGATGGTGCCGAGCACCAAAGCGGGCGCGCTGCGCCGCTGCAGGAAACCTCTCATGCTTCCCCTCCTCCTGTCGGTCCCGGACGCGCTGTACGCGCGCCGCGGCCAGCCTACGCCTCTATTCGGCCGACAGCAACCACCAGTAGCTCGGCTGCCCGCCGTCAGACAGCTCGAACTCGACCTCGCCGGCGGCGAGCGCCTGCACGGTCTCGTCGTCGAGCGGCGCCTCGACGCCCCGCAGGCAGGTGATCAGCTCGGCGTTCTCGGCGAGCTGCTCGAGCACGCCACGCAGCGTCTCGCGCGGACGGCCCCAGGCGATCAGCTCCTCCTCGACGAACCCGATCGCGTCGCCCTCGCGGAAGCGGCCCTGAGCGTCGTCGCGCGCCGCGGGCGCGACCGCACCGGTGCGCACACGGTGAAGCGTCGCCTGCATCTCCGCCGCATTTTCGGCGGCGTTGCGCGCGGGGTCGAGACTGACGGCGGCAGCGAGCCCAGCCTGTTGCGAGCGCGACGGGACGACCTCGACCGTCTTGTCCGACAGCTCCGCGGCCCGCTCGGCCGCCATCAGCACGTTCGCGCTGTTTGGCAGCACGACAACCTGCTCGGCGTCGATCGCGTGGATCGCCGCGAGCAGGTCGTATGTCGAGGGGTTGAGCGTGGGGCCGCCGTCGAGCACCCGCACGCCGAGGCTCTCGAACAGCCGCGTCATTCCCTGCCCGGTGGCGACGGCGACGGCGCCGCACACGGCGGCCTCCGCCGGCGCCCCGCCATCGCTGAGCCCGCCGGCGCCATCGAGCTCCCGCTCAGTGAGGCGGGCATCGCGCGCGCGCACCTGCTCGCGCATGTCGGCGACATCGAGGTGCGAGATCGTGCCGGCGTCGGCGAACAGCGCCGTGGCCGCGTTCGGATCGTCCGTGTGGACATGGATCTTCAAGGTCGTGGCGTCGCCGACGACCAGCACCGAGTCGCCCAGTTCCTCGAGCGCGACAGCAAACTCGCGCGGCTCGAGCGCGGTGCCGGTGACGGCGAAGTTCGTGCAGTAACGGTAGGTGCTGGAGGAGTGCTGCGGGTGCGTGACGCGCGCCGCCTCGTGGTGGTCGACGGCCGGCGGCTCCGATCCGCGCAGCGCGCCGATGATCCCCGCGAGCAGCACCGTCAGCCCGTAGCCGCCGGCGTCGACGACGCCGGCATCGCGCAACACCGGGAGCAGATCGGGCCCGCGCTTGACCGAGTCCTGCCCGGCCTCGAGCGCGCGTTCGATGATCTCCGCGATCACCGCGTCCTGCTCCTCGTCGCCGGCCTCGTCGCCGAGTCGCCCGTTCGGCATGTGCGCGAGCTCGGATGCGACGCGCGCGGCCATCTCGCGCACGACGGTGAGGATCGTCCCCTCGGCGGGGTCACGGACCGAGCCGTACGCCTGGTCGGCCGCGCGCGCGAGCGCCGCCCCGATCAGCACCGGATCGACCAGCTCACCCGGCCTCGAAGCGAGCTCCTCCGCGGCACCACGGATCAGCTGCGAGAGGATTACGCCCGAGTTGCCGCGCGCACCGAGCAACGCCGCGCGCGCCACCGACGCGACGATCTCGTCGCGGCCGATGTCATCGATCGTGCGCTCCTGAGAGGCGGTGGAGAGCCGGTCGAGCTCCTGCAGCACGGCGCGCAGCGTCAGCACCATGTTGTCCCCCGTGTCGCCGTCGGCGACGGGGAACACGTTCAAATCGTTGACCTCCTCGCGCCGGGATTCGAGTGCCGCGAGACCCGCCTGAACGAGCGCGCGGAAACGGACGATGCTGGGGTCGGACACGGTCCCCGGGCGAGGCGCTTAGCGCGCCTTGGTGACCTTGCCGGCCTTCAGGCAGCGTGTGCAGACGTAGACGCGCCGGGGGGTCCCGTTGTCGTCGATCCGGACGCGTTGCAGATTCGGCTCGAACCGGCGCTTGGTGGCGATGCATCGAGTGGCTCCGGCTGTGGCCGAACGACGGGACCCTTCGAGCAGACATGACAGACCTTTGACATCGCCGCGCGAGTATACGCAGGCCGCAGCGGGTAGCTCTGTGCACGTCGCGAGCGGCCGTTACGGATGACGGCTGCGCGGGTACTGAAAACTCGGATGGGAATCACAGCCCCCGCCGGCGGGAGCCCGCTCGACCGGGTCGCGCTTCCCGACCGCTACGTGGTCCTCAGTCATGTTGCCAACGGTGGCATGTCGTCGGTGTGGTGCGCCCGCGACGAGTCGCTCGGTCGCAGGGTCGCGATCAAGCTGCTGGCCGAGGCGTATGCCGCGGACGAGACCGCCGTGCGCCGGTTCGAGCGCGAGGCGCGCGCCGCCGCCCGCGTCTCGGGCCACCCGAACGTCGCGACCGTATATGACATCGGGGTTGCGCCCGCAACGGACAGTGCCGGCCGGAGCGGCGCGCCGTTCATCGTGATGGAGTTCCTCGAGGGCGGTTCGGTCGCGAGCGCACTGAAGAAAGCCGGCGGCGAGGGTCTCGATCCAGAGGCCGTCGCGGGCTGGCTCGGGCACGCAGCCGCAGCGCTCGACTATGCCCACTCGCTCGACGTCGTCCATCGCGACGTCAAGCCAGGGAACTTGCTGCTCGACGCCACCGGGCGCGTGCGCGTCGCCGACTTCGGGATCGCGCGGCTGATGTCCGAGGCGACGATCACGAACATCGGCGAGGTGCTCGGGACCGCCGCGTACCTCTCGCCAGAGCAAGTACGCGGGGAGCCGACCACGCCGGCGAGCGATCTCTACTCGCTCGCCGTCACCGCCTACGAGATGCTCACCGGAGCCCGCCCGTTCGAGGCGGAAGCGGTGCTCGCGCGGCATGGTGGTAGAGCCGAGGAGCCTGTGCGGGCGAGCTCACGCAACCCCCGGCTGCCGAAGGCCGTCGACGCGGTGCTCGCGCGGGGGCTCGCGATCGCACCCGCGCGCCGATTCGCCTCGGCGGCCGAGTTCTCGGGCGCGTTGACGCGCGCGCTCGCCGGGCCGGTGCACGCGCCGGCGCCGTTGCACTTCGCGGATGAGCCGGCGACATATGCCCCGTTCGTTTCCTCCGGTGCGCGCCGCCGCAGTTACGCCGCACGGACGGGCGCGCTGGCGGCGATCGCGGCCGTCGCGCTCGGCGCCGGGATCGCGGCCGGCGCGGCCAGCTCATCGGACAGCGGCAAGCACAGATCCCGCGACCTATCAGCAGCACGAGTACACAAGCGTGCGGCCCGGACCACGATTGCGGCCGTGACGCAGCCGCAGGTGACGGCCAAGCCGCGCACCACGCCGACGAGCACCACGGCGGCTCCGCCTACGCCGCCGACCCCGCTCGCGCTCGACACGCAGGGCCACGAGCTGATGCTGCAGGGCGACTACACGGGAGCGATCTCCGCGATGCGCCAGGTGCTGGCGGGGACGTCGCCGGACAGCCTGTTGCACGCGTACGCGCTGTTCGACCTCGGCCGCTCGCTGCGCCTCGCCGGCGACCCGCAGGCGGCGATCCCGATCCTCGAGCAACGGCTCCAATACCCCAACCAGACCGCGGTCGTGCAGATCGAGCTGAAGCTCGCCGAGCGGGCCGCGGGGTTGCCGCCGGCCGGCGGCGGGCACGGCCGGCACGCGCGCGGAGCTCATGACGGCGGCCCCGGCCCGGGCGGCCCCGGCCCAAGCCCCGGCGCAGGCAACGGCCCCGCCGCCGGCAACGGCCACGGCGGTGGCGGCGGCGACTGACGAACCTCCGGTGCGGGCTTCTTCCTCGACTTGCCAGGGGATGCTCCCCGACGCACTGGACGCGGGATAAGCGATGCGGCGGTTCGGGATCGAGCCGGCGACGGCGCGCCAGCAGCTTCAGAAGCCATACCCCTCGCCGGTCGGCATCGAGCCGCTTCCTCCGGGAAGCCCGGGGCGCGCGACCGGCGCGCAGGTCGGCATCACCGACTCCGATCCGATCACGTTCGTCGTGTTCGGCGATACCGGGGGGATCATGGACCCGCACCCGCAGATGCGGGTGGCGGCCGCGATCGCCGCCCGCCCGAAGCCGGCGTTCATCTACCACGTCGGGGACTGGGTCTACTTCTACGGTGACGCGAACCAGTATGTGCCTCAGTTCTACGAGCCCTACGGCCATCTGCTCGCGCCATTCATCGGGATCCCGGGCAACCACGACGGGGACCCCGACCCCACGATCACAGACCCGAGCCAGACCGGCATCGCCACGTTCATGGCGAACTTCTGTACGCCGGCGCCGATACGACCGCCAGTCGATCTCCAGGGCGAGTTCGGGCGCGACACCGAGACGCAGCCGTGGTGCGACTGGACGCTCGACCTTGGGGAGGTGACGATCATCGGGCTGTACTCGAACGTGCCCGAGGGCGGCTACTTCGAGCAGTCGCAGACCGACTGGCTGATCGCGGAGCTGAAGGCCGCGGATCCGTCCAAGCCGCTTGTCGTCGCCTTCCATCACCCGGTCTACAGCGTCGATGCGCACCACGGCGGCTCGCAGACGATGGGCGCCGCGCTCGACGCGGCGATCGCGGCGGCCAACCGGGCACCGGAGCTCGTGCTCAACGGCCATGTCCACGACTACCAGCGGTTCACGCGGGCCGCGTTCGGCAAGACGATCACCTACACCGTCACCGGCAACGGCGGCTACCACAACCTGCATCCGTTCGCCTCGGACGCGACGGCGGGTATGCAGGTCGCGTCCGATGTGACGTTCGAGTTCGGCGATGACAGCGGCTGGGGCTTTCTGTCGATGACCGCGGGCGGCGGCAAGCTGACGGGCGAGTACATCGCGGTCGCGCACGACGGGACCGTTACGCCCGGACGCGACACGTTCACCGTCTGACCGCCGGTCGCGATCCTGCCGCGACATACTGCGCGGCTTGCACATCGACCCCTACATCGTGCTCGGCAGCGCGGTGGTCGGACTGCTGGTCGGGATGACAGGCGCCGGCGGCGGCGCGCTGATGACCCCGATGCTGATCCTGCTGTTCAGCGTGAAGCCGTCGACGGCGATCTCCTCGGACCTCGTCGCGGCGGTCGTGATGCGCCCGATCGGCGCCGGCGTCCACCTCCGCGCGGGCACCGTCAACCTACGGCTCGTGCGGTGGATGGTGATCGGTTCGGTCCCCGCGGCGATCCTCGGTGCGTACGCGCTGCACCTGATGGGGAACTCGAAGTCGGCCCAGAACAACATCGAGGTCGCGCTCGGCAGCGCGCTGCTTGTCGGGTCGCTGGCGATGGTGTGGCGGATGTACCTCGACCGCCGCGCGGGCCAGGACCGCAGCGCCGGCGTGCACGAGCTGCTCGTCAAGCCACCCCCGACGGTCCTGGTCGGGCTCGTCGGCGGGGTTATCGTCGGGATGACGTCCGTCGGCTCGGGGTCGCTGATGATCGTGCTGCTGCTGTTCCTCTACCCGACGATCGGTGCCAAGCAGCTGGTCGGCACCGACCTGACCCAGGCGGTGCCGCTGACCCTCGCGGCCGCGGTGGGCGCGCTGGTGTTTGGCCACGTCGAGTTCTCGGTCACCGGCTCGCTGATCATCGGAAGCGTCCCGGCCGTGTTCGTCGGCTCGCTGCTCTCATCGAGCGTGCCCGATCGGTACGTCCGCCCCGCGATCGCGTTCGTGATCTTCGCGTCGGGGCTCAAGTACGTCGGGCTGAAGACGCAAGCCCTCGGCTGGGTGCTGTGCGCGACGCTGCTCGGAGCGGGCGTGCTGTGGCTCGTAAGCGCCCGCCCGTGGCAACAACAGGCAGCGGCGAACCGTGCCAACGAGGATGTGGGCGGCCCTGGTCCCGCCGAGGAGCGAGTCGCTTAGGCGAATCCGGCCGACCCCCGCCGGCCTTCGAGCGCCCGGCGGACCTTCAGGGATGCGAGCGCGGCTTCGGCGGCGTGCCGGCCGGTGTCCCGCTTGGAGCCGCCGGCGACGCGCGCGAGCGCCTGATCCATGTCGTCGACCGTGAGCACGCCGAACCCGCACGGCACGCCGGTCGTCAGCTGCACGTTCCTGGATCCCGCGGGCGGTCTCGCCGCACACGTAGTCGTAGTGATCGGTCTCGCCGCGAATCACCGCGCCGAGGCAGACGACCGCGTCATAGCGGCCTGAGCGCGCCGCGTACGATGCGATCAGCGGCAGCTCGAACGCACCCGGCACGTCGAACACATCGATGTCGCTGACCTCGGCCTCCGTCAGCGCCTCGCGCGCCCCGGCCACCAGCCGCTCGGCGAGCTCTTCGTAGAACCTCGCCACGCACAGTGCGACGCGGGTCACTCGGACGAGCGCTCTCGGTCATGGTGGGCCTCATCGCGGAGCATCTCCTCGTCCAGCGCCAGTCCCTGGTGGTGGAGGATGTGGCCGAGCTTGTCGCGCTTGGCCTGGAGGTAGGCCTGGTTGTGCGGGTTGGCCATGTGCTGGATCGGGATCTGATCGGTTACCGACAGGCCGTAGCCCGCGAGCCCCGAGATCTTCTTCGGGTTGTTGGTCAGGATCCGGATCGACGTCAGCCCAAGGTCGACGAGGATCTGCGCGCCGATCCCGTAGTCGCGCAGGTCGGCCGGCAGCCCGAGCCGGAGGTTCGCGTCGACCGTGTCGAAACCTTCCTCTTGAAGCTTGTACGCCCGCAGCTTGTTCAGCAGGCCGATGCCGCGCCCCTCCTGGCTCAGGTACAGCAGTACGCCGCGCCCCTCGGCCTCGATCATCGCCAGCGCCGATTCGAGCTGCTCGCCGCAGTCGCACCGCAGCGAGTGGAAGACGTCGCCGGTCAGGCACTCGGAGTGGACCCGAACGAGCACGTCCTCGGTCCCTTCGACCTCGCCCTTGACGAGCGCGACGTGGTGCTTGTTGTCGACCAGCGAGCGGTAGCCGACAGCGACGAACTCGCCGAACGCGGTCGGCAGCTTCGTGGCGACGACCCGCTCCACGAGCTTCTCGTGCCTGCGCCGGTAGGCGATCAGGTCGGCAATCGTGATCATCTTCAGCCCGTGCTTGAAGCAGTAGACCGCGAGGTCCTCGCCTCGGGCCATGGTTCCGTCCTCGTTCTGGATCTCGCAGATGACGCCGGCCGGATTGAGTCCAGCCAGCCGCGCCAGGTCGACCGAGGCCTCGGTGTGGCCGGTCCGTTCGAGCACGCCGCCGGACTTCGCCTTGAGCGGGCGCACGTGGCCGGGCTTGACGATGTCCGCGGGACCCTTCGTCGGGTCGATTGCGACCTGCATCGTGTGCGCCTGGTCCTGGACGCTGATCCCGGTCGTGACCCCCTCGCGAGCCTCGATCGTGACCGTGAACGGCGTCTGATGCGAGCTCTCGTTCTTGAGCGTCATCAACTCGAGGCCGAGCTCGTCGCATCGCTCGGGTGTCATTGCAAGGCAGATCCATCCGCCGGCCTGGCGGGTCATGAAGTTCACCGCGTCGGGAGTGATGAACTGAGCCGCCATCACGAGGTCGCCCTCGTTCTCGCGATCCTCGTCATCGACGACGACGATCATCTTGCCCGTTGCGATGTCCTCGAGCGCCTCATCGATCGTGGAGAGCGGGGTGTCAGTCGTGGCCATGAGTCAGAAGCCTCTCAACGTATTTCGCCAGCACGTCGACCTCCAGGTTCACCTTGGTCCCGGGGGCCGCGCTGCCGAGATTTGTGCGTTGCAACGTCTCAGGTATCAGAGAAACGGTAAACGAACCGTGATCTAGCTCCGCGACGGTCAGCGAGGCGCCGTCGACGGCGATCGAGCCCTTCTCGACCACGTAACGCAGGACCTCCGCCGGCGCGCTGACCTTGACGCGCACGGCGAACCCGTCCTCGATGCGCTCCTGCACCAGCCCGACGCCGTCGACGTGGCCCTGGACGACGTGGCCGCCGAGCCGATCGCTCGGGCGCAGTGGCAACTCGAGGTTCACAGGAGTGCCGACCGTCGCCTGCTGCAGCGAGCTGCGCTCGAGTGTCTCGTTCATCACCTCCGCAGAGAACTCATGCTCGCCGACCGCGACCGCGGTCAGGCACACTCCATTGACGGCGACCGAGTCCCCCTCGCGGAGCTCGGAGACGACGCCATCTGCTGCCACCGTCAGGCGCGCACCCTCGGGCGAGCGCTCGATTCCGCTGATCGAGCCGAGCGCCATAACCAAGCCCGTGAACATCGCTCACCACTCCTTCAGGCGCGCCGACACGAGCAGGTCCTCGCCGACATGCCGGCACTCGAGCGTCTGCGCCCTGACGGCGTCTGCGACCTTCTCGACGCCCTCGCCCTCGAGTGGATCGCGCGCGGCGCGCCCGCCGAGCAACAGCGGCGCGAGGAAGATCCGGACCTCGTCGATCGCGCCGGCGTCCATGAACGCTCCGGCGAGATGCGGTCCGCCCTCCAGCAGGATCGAAGTGACGCCGGCGGCGCCAAGTTGCTCGAGCGCGGAGACGACGCGGGCGTTCTCGTTTTCGCCGGTCGCGACGATTACCTCGGCGCCGTGGGTCTCGAGCGCGTCGGTCGCGGTTCGCGGCGCGGCGCGCGAGGCGACGACCGTCAGCGGTACCTGGCGAGCATCGCGCACCAGCTGCGAGGACAGCGGCAGCCGTCCCTCGGAGTCGAACACGACCCGCCGGGGCTGGCGGTGGACGCCTTCGACGCGCGCGGTCAGCATCGGGTCGTCCGCGAGCGCGGTGCCGATCCCGACGACGACCGCATCGCATTCGGCTCGCCACTGGTGCGCGAGCGTGCGGCTCGGCTCTCCCGAGATCCACTTCGAGTCGCCAACCCGCGTCGCCACCTTGCCGTCGAGCGTCATCGCGGACTTGAACAGCACCCACGGGATGCCGGTGCGGACGTGCTTGCGGAAAGGCTGGTTGAGCAGCCGCGCGCGGGTCGCCAGCTCGCCGTCGGCGACCTCGACCTCGATCCCCTCGTCGCGCAGGATCCCGAGCCCCCGCCCGGATGCATGCGAGGAGGGATCGTCCGAGCCGATCACCACCCGCGCGATGCCAGCCGCCCGGATCGCCTCGGTGCAGGGCGGAGTCTTGCCGACGTGGCAGCAGGGCTCGAGCGAGACATACATCGTCGCGCCGCCGAGGTCGTGATCGCCGGCCGCGCGGATCGCCACGACCTCGGCGTGCGGCGCGCCGAACGAGTCGTGAAAGCCCTCGCCGACGATCTCATCCGCGACGGTGATCACCGCGCCGACGAGCGGGTTCGGACTGACGCGTCCACGGCCTTCAGCTGCAAGCTCGATTGCGCGCGCCAGGTGGTTCTGGTCCGAGTCGGTCCGCAGCGGCATACCTCCCATCAGGATAGGACCCGCCACTCGAACAAACGGTCTTTCAAGTTGCGCACTTTCCGCCGGTCAGGCGGTAGACGCTCATCTCCGGCCCAGGCAGGCGGTACTGGCCGGGGTAGTAATCGATCGACCAGTCGAAGCTGAAGGGGACCGAGCGATCGCCGGGCCCGAATGGGGTGAGGTGGTAGCGCAGCTGCGCGCGCTGCGCGAGCGCTCGGTAGTACGCGATCGCGGACGGGACGGCGCGGGGGTCGGCGAACGCCCGGCCGGCCTGGAGCGAGCCGACGACGACCCAGCAGTAGCCGCTGTCGATGTACTCGTCGAGCAGCTGCGGCCGCAGCGTGCGCTCGTACTGGTCGATCGCGACGTAGCGCCGCTGGCCGACGGGCAGCAGGTTCCCCTGGTCGTCGACGTCGGTCAGCTGCGTCGGGTACGAGTACCAGCGTGAACCGTTCGGCGTCCAACCGAGCGATTGCCCGACGTCCGCGACCCAGTTCGCGGGCACCACGGGCTCGATCACCACCTTGCTCCCCGCCGGCACGTTCGCGACCATCCAGGCGCGCGTGAGGTTGCGCGTGTCCGGTCGCGAGAGCACGGCGTCGTCGTGGATGACGGTGACGACGCTCTGTGCGAGCAGCACAACGGCCGCGATCGCTCCCGCGAGCGGCGCGGGCACGCGCCGCACCCGTGGTCCTCGCCCGAGGAACCGCACGAGCTCGACCACGGCGTAGCCGGCGACCACGGCCGCGATCGGGAAGATCGGCATCAGCCACCGCCCGAAGAAGCGCTGCTGCTCGCCCATGTAGACGATGAACGCGATCGGGGCCGGCACCAGCACCAATACCAGCGCCCACGAGCGCCGCACCGCAAGCAGCACCGCACCTCCGGCCGCCGCCAGCGCGGGCATCCACCCGAGGCCCCAGGTGAACGTCCACATGTAGTAGGTGATGCCGCTTCCCGTCGTGCCGAGCTTGACCGGATCGGCCCCGCCGGCGGCCGACGCCTGCTGGGTGAGACCGTCGCGGAACGCCGAGAAATCGAGCACCGAATAGGGATTGGCGAGCACGAACGCGCCGAGCGCGAGCAACAGCGCGAACGCGAGCCGCGCGGCGCTCGCGAGCGGCGCGCGGCCGCCCTCGGCCGACCCGATCGCCCACGCTGCCGCGAACGCCAGGCACACGATCGTGATCCCGCCTGTGTACTTGGTCGCCGCGGCGAGCCCGATGCCGACACCGGCGATCGCGTAGTCGCGCGTTCGGCCATACCGGATCACCCCGCCGATCCCGTACAGCGACAGCGCGACCGGCGCCAGCGTGGGCACGTCGTTGAGCGCCAGGTGGCTGTAGAAGACCGGCAGGAAGGCGAACCCGCTGATGGCGGCCGCGACCAGCCCGACGGTGCGATCCATGAACAGCCGCCGGCCCGCCAGATACGTGAGCCATACCGAGACCACACCGAGCACTGCCGCCACCACGCGCGCGACCACGTACACGCTCGTGGGATCGGTCGTGTACGCGCGGGCGACCGCGTCCGCGCTCCCGAACCACAGCTCGAACACGATGTACAACAGGTAGGAGTACGCCGGCGGGTTGAGGAAGTAATCCGGGTTCAGGTTGTGTCCGAAGAAACCGACCGCGCGGGGCACGAAATGGGTCGCCTCGTCGACGTTGTAGCTGTAAGGCAGACCCTGCTTGATCCCCCACAGCCGCAGCCCGAGCGTCGCCAGCAGGATCACCGCGAGGGCGACCGTGTGGGGCTCCAGGCGCCCGCGGCGGCCATCCGCGGCGTCGCCCCGCCCGCGTCGCGCCGAAGCGGACCGGGCGGTCAGCGCATGCCGGGGCTCGAGAATCTGGTACCCACCTTCGCGCGTCACTGCATCCGTCATCGCACCCGAGTATCCCGCTACCGTGTGGGCAACGGCGCGCCCAGGCAAGGTCCGCGATCAAGGCGCTCAGATGAAGCTCATCATCCAGATTCCGTGTTTCAACGAGCAGGATCAGCTGCCGCTGACGCTCCGCCACCTGCCGCGCGAGGTGCGCGGATTCGACGCCGTCGAGTGGCTGATCATCGACGACGGCTCCACCGATGAGACGATCGAGGTCGCCCGGCGTGGTGGCGTCGATCACATCGTCAGGCTGACCAACCACAAAGGTCTCGCGGCTGCGTTTCAGGCCGGACTCGACGCCGGCCTGAAGCTCGGTGCCGACGTCATCGTCAACACCGACGCCGACAACCAGTACGAGGGCCAGGACATCCCGAAGCTCGTCGCGCCGATCCTCCAAGGTGAGGCCGACATGGTCGTCGGCGACCGGCAGGTGTCGACGATCGCGCACTTCTCCTTGGCCAAGAAGCAGCTCCAGCGGCTCGGCTCGTGGGTCGTCAGGCAGGCCTCCTCGACCGAGGTCCCGGACGCGACGTCCGGGTTCCGCGCGTACAACCGCGAAGCCGCGCTGCAGGTCCAGGCCGTCTCGCAGTTCACCTACACGCTCGAGACGATCATCCAGGCCGGGAAGCTGCTCGTGGCGATCAAGGACGTTCCGATCCGGACGAACCCGAAGATCCGCGAGTCGCGTCTGTTCCCGTCGAGCGGCGCTTACGTGCGCCGCAACGCGCTGTCGATCTTCCGTATCTACTCCCAGTACGAGCCGCTCAAGGTGTTCTGGGGCGGCGCCCTGATCATGGGCATCCCCGCGGTCGTGCTGTTCATCCGCTTCCTCGTGGACTTCGTCACCAACCCAGGACGCAGCGGGCACACTCAGTCGCTGATCCTCGGGGCGGTCCTGTTCATCGCCGCGATGCTGCTCGGCGCGCTCGGGGTGATCGGCGACCTGCTCGCCGCCCAGCGGACGCTCTCGCAACGGACGTTCGAACGAGTCAGGCGGGTCGAGCTGCAGCTGGGCGTCGAGCCGTCGCATTACGAGCCTGGCGCACCCGGCCCGGCGGCGGCCGCCGACAAAGAGCCGCTCAACGTATGAGCGCGGCCGACTTCTCGCAAGCCGTTCCGACCGGCAACACATTCGACAAGTACGGCTCGGCCAACCCGGTAGTCCGGCACCTGATGGCCGGCTTCGAAGCAACGCTGGCCGAGCTGTTTGCCCGAGCCGCGCCCGGCTCCGTGCTCGATCTCGGCTGCGGCGAGGGGGTTCTGACGCGCCAATGGGCGGAGCGACTCGGGGAGGGGCGCGTCGTCGGGATCGACCTCGAGGATCCGAAGCTGCGCAGCGAGTGGGCCACGCGGGAGCGGCCGAACCTCGAGTTCGTTGGCGTGCAGGGCGACCCGCTGCCGCTCGCGTTCGCGGACGACGAGTTTGACCTGGTCGCCGCGATCGAGGTGCTCGAGCACGTGCCCGACCCAGCGGCGACGGTCGCGGAGATGGCCCGCGTGGCGCGGACGCACCTGCTCGTGTCGGTCCCGCGCGAGCCGCTGTGGCGGGCGCTGAACATGGCCCGTGGCGCGTACCTGCGCGAGCTCGGCAACACGCCCGGCCACATCAACCACTTCTCCAAGCGGGCGTTCGTCGGCCTGCTCGGACGGTACGGGACGGTCGTCGAGGCGCGTTCGCCGTTTCCCTGGACGATGCTGCTCGTTGACACAGCCGATGGCTGAGACGATCGCGCCGCCGGCGCAGGGGGATCCACCGCCGTCGCAGCCGTCCCTTCCGGAGGGGCAGGGCTTCGCGACGGGCGCGCGCGTCCTGTCGATCGGGATCGCCTCGACCGGGATCTTCACGTTCGCGTACCTGGCAACCGCCAGCCACGTGCTCAGCAAGGGCGACTACAGCCGCGTGTCGCTGTGCTGGGCGATCATGTTCGTGATCCTGTCGGTGATCTACCGGCCGATCGAGCAGCTGCTCTCGCGCACGATCGCCGATCGGCTCGCCCGGGGTCAGAGCGGCCACGTCCTGCGCGTGCCGGCGCTGATCCAGACGTCATTCGCGGTGCTGTTCTTCGTCGTCGCGATCGCGCTCCGCCACACGATCGAGCACAGCCTGTTCAACGGCTCGAGCGCGCTCTACTGGATCCTCGTCGTCGGCGTGCTCGCGTACGCGGGCAGCTACTTCGCGCGCGGCTGGCTCGCAGGCCACCAGCGGTTCGCGCTATACGGCGCGCTCGTGTTCCTCGAGTCGACGTCGCGGTTCTTGTTCGCGCTGGCGGTCGCCGTCGGGATCGGCTCGGGCGAAGGGGCGGTCGGGCTCGGCATGGCGGTCGCGCCGTTCGTGTCGCTGTGCGTGATCCCGTTCGCGTTCTCCCGAGTGCGCGGGACCAACCCGAGCGCGGCACACGCGGTCGAGGTGGCGGATGCCGGCCGGGAGGGGCCCGTCCACGGCCAGCTCGAGGACGCAGCCACCGACCTGTCGCTCAAGCACGGCACTAGGTTCGCCGCCGCGGTGGTCGCGATCATGCTGTCCGAGCAGACGTTGCTGAACGCGGGCGTGCTGGTCGTCGCGGCGAGCAGTGGCGGTGCGATCACGAGCGGGCTGACCGGCTTCGTGTTCAACGTGCTGCTGATCGTGCGCGCGCCGCTGCAGCTGTTCCAGGCGATCCAGACCTCGATCCTCCCCCACCTCGCCGGGCTCGAGGTGCGCGAGTCGCGAGACGAATTCCATCGCGCGATCAGGCTCACGATCCTCGTGATCGTCGCGTTCGCGGCCGCCGTCACGCTCGGGCTGCTCGCGATCGGGCCGCCGGTGATGCGCGCGCTGCTGACCGACAAGGCGGGCCACTACGCCCGCGGCGGGCTCGCGCTGATGGGCGTGGGCATGGGCTTCCACCTGATCGCGGGCACGCTCAACCAGGCGGCGCTCGCGCGTGGCCGAGCCACCGCCGCCGCGATCTGCTGGCTCGTTTCGGCCGCGGTGTTCGTCGCGTTCGTCGCCGCGAACACGATCCACTACGAGGTCACCCGGGTCGAGGTCGGCTACTTCGGCGCTGCCGCGCTGTTGTGCGCGCTGCTGACTGGCGTGTACCGGTTCAGCCGCCCGGCGCCCTGAGCGCCGCGCAAGCCTGCTGCTTCTCGATTTCGCGGCGTAGCACCGGGTTCGTGCTCGGGCTGACCGTGTTCATCGTGTGGAGCGTCGCGGTCACGGTTGCCCGCACCTGCCCCTCGGCGGCGGCAAATGCCTGATTGCCGGTGATCGGGATCAATGTCGTCTCGGACGCCGCACCGCCCAGCGATCTCTGGGCGTTCTCGAACGCGTCGACGAGGCCGGTCGCCAGCCGCCGTCCGCCGGAGATGCTCGGGAAGCTTGCCGCCTTCGTCGAGGAGATCCCGCCGGTGGCGGCGCGCAGCAGCGCGGCGACGAACGCGGACAGCCGCTGCTTGGCCTCTACGAGCGACCGGCTTTTCGGGAACGTGCTCTCGAACTGACCGGTCGCACTCTCCACCAGGCTGCGCCAGCTCGTGATCGCAGTGCAGATCGACTTGACGTACGCGGCCGGCGCGACCCCCGGCGACCCCCCGCAGCCGGCCAGTGCGGCCATGACGATCGCGATCGCCCCGATCTTGTAGACCCGCCTCACTCGGCGCCGGCGGCCGCCACGAGCTCGGTGTACACCGCGGGCGGGTCGTCTGAGCCGAACACGGCGGAGCCGGTGACGAACAGGTTCGCGCCGGCGGACGCACACCGCGAAATCGTGTTCGTGTGAACCCCGCCGTCGACCTCGAGCGCGACCGCCTCGGGCAACCGGGCGCGGAGGCGCGCGAGCTTTCCGACCGACGCATCGATGAACACCTGGCCGCCCCATCCGGGGTTGACGCTCATGCACAGCGCCAGGTCGAGCGCGTCGTCCGCGACCTCGTCCAGCGCGCTCGCCGGAGTCGCCGGACAGACCGCGGCGCCGGCGGCGCAACCGGCTTCGCGGATCGCCTGCAGCGTGTAGTGAACGTGCGGCGTCGCCTCGACATGGATCGTGATCGAGTCGGCGCCGGCGCGAGCGAACTCCTCGACCTGGCGTTCGGGCCGCTCGATCATCAAGTGGACGTCGAGCACGGCCCCGGCGGCGTGGACGCGATCAGCGAGCGAGGAGACGACCAGCGGTCCCATCGTGATCGGCGGGACGAAGTGGCCGTCCATCACGTCGACGTGGATCACCCGTGCGCCGGCGGCGATCACCTCTTCGACCTGCTCCCCGAGCCGGGAGAAGTCGGCCGACAGGATCGACGGCACGACGCGCCGTCCGCGCATTAACTCGGATACGGGCACTAGACGGCCCTGAGCATGCTGCCCTGGCAGTGGTTGCAGGCGACGATCGCGGTGCTGGACATCCGCACGATCGTCGAGTGCTCGCCGCAGTTGGGGCACACGGAAACGAGTTCGAAGCGATGCAGGCAATACACGCAGCGGTAGCGACCGGGCACTGCTGTGGGCCGGAGCCACGGCTCACGGCAGCTCGGGCACTCAGGGCCGAGGTTGATCGGCGCTTCGCTCACCGACCGAAGCGTAGCCGGGCAGGCGGCGCGCACCTCGCATGGAGCACGCTGGTGTTATCCCCTCGCAACCAGCCGTGCGATGAAGAACCCATCGGTGCCGTCTCGGTGCGGCAGCAGCTGGCGCCGATCGAGCTCGGTGAAGCGCGGATGCGCGTCGAGGAAGGCATCGACCATGCCGTCGCCCTCGGCGCGCGAGATCGTGCAGACCGAGTACACGATTGTCCCGCCGGGCGCGAGCGCGGCCGCGCCCGCGTCGAGGATCGCGCGCTGCAGCGCGACCAGCTCGGGAATCGACGACGGTTCCCGCCGCCAGCGCAGGTCGGGCCGCGACTGGAGCGTCCCGAGGCCGGTGCAAGGCGGGTCGATCAGCACGCGGTCAAACGGCTCGGACGCAACGAACTCGCGCGCGTCGACCTCGACGACCGAGACGTTCGCGGCGCCCATCGTCGCGCACGTCTCCCGCAGCGCCCGGGCGCGACCCGGGTGCTGCTCGACCGCGATGATCTCCCCATCACCGTCCATGAGCGCGGCGACGTGGGTGGTTTTCGCCCCCGGGGCCGCGCACAGATCGAGGATCCGCTCGCCTGCGCGGGGCTCGAGCGCCCGCGCGACCGCCATCGATGCGCGCGACTGCGGGATCACGAGCCCGTCGGCGAACGGCTTCGAGGAGTGCACGTCGAACGGCTCGTCGAGCACGAGCCCCTCCGCGAGGTCCGGCGCTGGATGCGTGCGCACCGGTAGCGAGATGCCATCAGGAGCCTTCAGCGTGTTGACGCGTACGGCCGCCTCCGCGGGATCATTGACGACCGCGAGCAGCGCCCGCGCCTCGTCCTCACCGAGCTCCGCGAACCACTGGGTAGCCAGCCATTCGGGGACGGAGTGCAGCACCGCCGCGCCGTCCGGCGTCGCGTCGTCCAGTGCCTCGAGCACTCCCCTCCCCTCCCGCACCGCCCGCCTCAGTACCGCGTTCACGTATCCCGACCCCCCGCGCGCGAACTGCTTGCAGAGCTCGACGGACTCGTTGACGGCAGCATGGTCGGCGATCCCTCCGAGGAACAGCAGCTGGAACAACCCGAGCCGCAGGGCGGCCAGCACCGGCGGATCGAGCTTGTCCGCCGGCCGCTTGGAGAACCGCGCGGCGACGTAGTCGAGCGTCGCGCGGCGCTGCACCGTCCCGAACGCGAGCTGGGTTGCGAGCGCCCGATCGCGCGCGGACAATCCCCGCGCCTCGCCGCGCAGCGCCCGGTCGGCGTACGCGCCCTGCTCGAACACCCGCCGGATCACCTTGAACGCGCACACGCGCGCCGGCGAGACGCTCACCTGCGGTATCCGCGCACGTAATCCTCGCCGCTCATCGCCCGCTTCCCCGGTGGCTGGACCTCGAGCAGCTCAAGCGAGTCGATCGCGCAGCCGAGCACCGGAACGGGGCCACGTCAGTGTCAGGATCCCGTTCGGCGGCCCGTCCGCCACGACCCGCGTGCGCCGAACACCGAGCAGCTCCCCGTCGTCGAGGGCAACATGCGCGCCGATGTGCGGCGTCAGCGCCCGCACGACCCGCTCGAGCGCCACCGCCGGCTCGCCGGGGTCGAGCAGCCGGTCCTCGGCGGTGATCTTCTCGGCGTAGGTGACTCCGTCCTCGGACTGCTCGGCGCATGACGGCTCGGAGTCCAGCGCCCGCACGAGCAACTCCCCGCCAAGCGCCGATAGCCGCGGCGCGAGCGTCCCATACGTGTCGTCCGCCTCGATCGCGACCTCCTCTTGAAGGCACACCGGGCCGCTGTCGAGGCCCGCCGTGAGCTCCATGATCGAGACGCCGGTGACCCCGTCGCCGGCCATCAATGCCCGCTCCACAGGCGCCGCCCCGCGCCAGCGCGGCAGCAGCGATGGATGCACGTTGAGGATCCGAAACGCGGACAGCAGCGGTTCCTTGATCAGTGCCCCGAACGCGCACACGATGAGCAGCTGCGCTCCCGTGGCGGAGATGCGCTCGAGCGCTTCGGGTTCGTTCACCGACGGCGGCTGGAAGACCTCGATTCCAAGCGCCTGCGCCTCGTCGGCGATGGGCGGCGCCGCGAGCTTCCGGCCCCGCCCGCGCGGTCGATCGGGACGCGTGAGCACGAGCGACGGCCGGTGGGGCGAGTCCGCGAGACGCCGCAGCACGGTGGCCGCGAAGCCGGACGTCCCGAGATAGACGGTGTTCAAGCCGCGGCCGGCGACTGCGCTTCGCGCAGCGCGCGCATCGCTTCGCGGCGCTGGTCTCGCGTTGTACGGTCGAGGATCAGCACGCCGTCGAGGTGGTCGAGCTCGTGCTGGATCACGCGGGCCTCCAGTCCGGTCGCCTCGATCAGCACCGGCTGACCGTACTCATCGAGGCCGCGAACGCGAACGTGGACCGGCCGTTCGACGTCGACCAAGACCGACGGGAGGCTGAGGCAGCCCTCTTCGGCGATCTCCTCGTCCTCGCCGCGCCATTCGATCTCCGGGTTGGCCAGCGCGATCACCGGGGCGTCCTGCTGTACGCGGTACACGAGCAGGCGATGGAGCACGCCGAGCTGGGTCGCGGCCAAACCGACGCCGACGGCGTCCATCATCAGCTCGCCCATCCGCCTGGCCTCGTCGCGGAGCGCATCGTCGAACACGTCGACCTCGCGCGCTCGGGTGCGGAGCACCGGGTCGCCGAACTTGCGGACGTGTGCGAGCGCCGCCGCGCGCCGAGCGTTCGCCTCGGCGTCGATCTCGTGCTCGTCGGGCCCGCGTTCAATGATCTCTTCGGTCTCTTCGGCCATCGAGAGGAAGTTTAGGAGAGGCCGGTCACCTCACCTTGAGGTAGTGGGCGCGCACGCCACGTCCGAACCCGCTCGGCCGGCCGGTGTAGTAACCCGCGGGAAAGCCGTTGCGGGTCCCGGGGTCGTCGAGCAGCGCGTTCGAGCAGCCGCCGTAGTCCTGGACGGTGTCCCAGGTCCACGCCAGGTAGGACTGGTGGAGCCCGTCCATCACCGCCATCATCTTCTGGGAATACGTGGACTCGCAGTGCGTGTCGCCGAAGCCACCGACGATCACCGGGTGATGCTTGACGAAGGTGCGCAGCTCGGACTTGTGCGCGAGCACGAAGTCGGAGTAGTCGAATGACGACACGTCGGCCATCAGCTCGTGCCGGGGATCGTTTGGCATGAAGCGGTCCCACTGGCTGAGGTCGCCGGCGAAGTTCGGGCCCGAGATGATGATCGGCTGATGAGCGCCGGCCCCCCGGATCGCATCGACCATGCTCTGGTTGCCGGCGGTCTGATAGCTGCCGAACCGGACGTTCCCCTCCGGCACGTCGTCGGCGGTGCATCCGTCCCGCAGGCACTGCCAGCTGACGTCGTGGGGCTCGTCGAAGGTGTGGAACAGCACCTGCTTGTAGGAACGGAAGGTCGTGGCCACGGAACTCCAGAACGTGACCGAGTGATCGGCATCGGCCATCGGGACCTCGTCGGAGCTGATGTCGTCCGAGCCGTAGGCACGGTCGCCCGGGGCCGCGCCCGACAAGCGCAGGACGACGTAGATCCCGGCCGCGTTCAGCAGCTTGACGTAGCTCACGATCGCTCGCCGGTAGGCGCCACCGACGTAGGCCGGGTTCAGGCCCGCGTAGCCGCCCAGCCAGCACGCCTCGTTTAGCGGCAGCGCGATTGCGTTCACGTGCCAGGACTCGAGCGCCTTGACCGAGCCCGGGTCCGCGGGGCCCTGGAAGATCCCGTAGCCGAACCCGCCGCCCGCAACAGGGCCCGAGCAGGAGTACTCGGTACCAGAGCGGTCGACCCCGATCAGCCGCAGCGCCCTGCCGTCGGTGCCGAGTAGCCGGTTGCCGGAGATCGACACCATCCTCGTGCGGGCGGCGGCACCTGCAGCGATCGCCGCGAATGCGAACGCGGCGATCGCGAGCCCACGGATCAGCCGGCGGACACTCAAGGCGTCGTCGTGGTCTCGACGTGCAGCGTGCCCACCTTGACGGCCGTGATCACCGTGTTGCGCGCCGAGGCCCCGGTGGAGGGGTTGCAGCTCACCTTGATCGTGCCGCCGTTGTCAGCGGTGGCCGCGCCGGTGAGCGTGACCGTGGCGGCGAAGAGCGCTTCCGCCGGGAGGTCGGCCGAGCCTGAGTCCAGCGGATTGAAGTTCTGCAACAGCGTGCAGCTCAGCGGATTCTCGGTGGGCGTCTGATTGCCGAGCTCGGTGGACGCGGTGACGATGTACGTGCCGCCCGCGGGCACCGTCAGCGACGCCACCGTGGTGTCGCTTCCCGGGGCCAATGTCTGGCTCTGAGCGACCTTGACGACGTAGCCGTCGGAGGGACCGGCCGGACCCGCCGACCCGGTGAAGCCACGCGCGCCTCGGAACCCCCGCGGACCCGCGCGGACCGCGCGGACCGCGGTTGGAGGAGGCCGCGGCGTGCGCTTTCGCATGGTGCGCGGAGGGCAGATGTCCGGCCGCCCAGGCGCCGCCCCCGGCGGCGAAGAGCAGGGCGATGGTGGCGATCACGGTCGCCGGCGAGGGGGTCAGGTGTCTGCGCATCAGAGCCTCCGGGTTGGTTTGGGCCGGACGCTCAGGGCGAGCGCCAGCCGTCGTTGAGGTGGGGCAGCAGGTAGGTCTGCAGGTCGTGGTCGCTGCCGAAGGTGGCGGTGCTGTCGTCGTAGTGGTGGCCGGGGCGCTCGACCAGCTGGACCGGGAAGCCGGCCTGTTGCAGCGCGCCGACCTCGTTCTCGACGCCGGCCCGTGGGTACACGTCGTCCTGGAGGTGAGCCAGCTGGACCACGTTGAACTTCCACTGCGCGGCCGCCAGCGACTGGCTCGCCGGTGGAGCCCGTGTCGCGGAACGGCGAGGTGTTCTCGGCAAGCACGCCGGCGAACTGCAGCGAGTGGTAGAAGGCGAGCCGGTAGGCCAGATCTCCCCCCGAGGAGTAGCCGCCGAGCACGACCTCGTGGCGATCGATGTTGAAGTGGGTCTCCACGTCGGCGATCGCCGCCAGCACCGTGTCCTGGTCGGTGTTCGGATCCCAGCAGTCGTCCTCGCGACCGCCGACGGCGATCGCGATGTAGCGGCCGGTGGGGGCGGGCGACACCGTGTAGATGTCGCCGGCGGACTCCCCGCCGCAGCCGTGCAGCCAGACGAGCAGCTCGATCGGAGTCTGGCCCGAGGCGTCGTAGCTGTCGGGAACGTCGACCCAGTAGTTGCTGGCCGAGCTCTGCAGCGTGAACGGCGTGTCGGGCTGGAAGTCGACCGGGGCCGAGGGCACCGCCCCAGTAGAGGGCGGCGCCTGCGCCGCGATCGTAAGCCGACCGATCGTGCGGCAGTCATCGCGGCTCGAGGACTCGCGGACCGAGCCGCTGCTATTGGCACACGCCCGGATCGAATAGGAGCCTGCCTTCATCCCGCCCGGCGGCACGATCGACACGTCGACCGTCTGCGACGCCGAGGCTGCGATCCCACCGACGCGATAGGTGGCCAGCGTCCGTGCGCCCGTTCGCGTCCGGACGGTCAGCTGCGCCTTCGAGGCGCCGGCGCCGCCCCGGCCCGTGTCGGCCACCTCAAAGCTGCCGAAGATGCGGGCCGGCGTCGCCGAGACCCCTCCCATCGAGACGACGAGGTTCGGGCGGGGCCGTCGAGGGTGCGCGACGGCTATAGGGACCACTACCGCGCCGATGGCCAGACAGGCCACCCACAGCACGGCCTGACGCCCGGATGCGCTCTCACTTCACGCAGAGCTGCGACGAGACCTTCACGTGCACCGTCGCCGTCGCCGCCGCGCTGCCGTTAGACACGTTCAGCACCAGCGTGTGCACCGCCAGGCCGCAGTTCGTCTCGTGCACGTACAGGCGCAGCGTCGGGCTCAGTGCCTGCGAGATCCCGAAGCTGCTGTGCGAGCTCGTTCCCTCCTGAACCGTGTCATCCCAGCTGTACACGAGCGCCTTGCCCTGCGGGTCGCTGGCCTGCGCCTGGAAGGGAATGTCCACGTAGTCGCCCTGGGTGTCGCCGTTGGTGGCCTGGAACCCGGCGCCGTCCAGCGGGGAGTCGATCGACACCGTCGGCGCGCCCGGAGTTGGCGGGACGATGGTGATCATCACCGAGCTCGAGGCCGACAGCCCCGAGCTGTTGACCGCGGTCACGGTGACGGCGTGATCGCCGTAGTCGAGGTCGCTGATGAACACCTGCGCGCCGTGGTACGGGGTGACCTTGCCGTCCACCGACCAGTAGATCGCGTCGTCGGGGATGGTGACGTCGAGCGCGTCGCTGACCGCGGCTCTGAAGCCGATGCGCGTGCCCTGAGTGAACGTCGCACCCTGCGTCGGCGAGGTTATCTGCACCCCCGGGGGCGTTGGGGGGAACAACGGCTCATGCGCGTAGCTCAGGAAGTGCCAGTCGTCGCTCGGCCCGGCGGCCGTCGGATCGACCGAGCGGAACGGCATCACGAACGAGTCCTGCTGGGGACCAGGCTGCAGCGAGTAGTAGTCGCCCGTGCCGCCGCTGAAGTTCGTGGTTCCCGGGATCTGGAGGCCGGGCTGCGGGCCCGCCGCGGGGTCCGAGACTTGGCTGACCAACTGATCACCGTGCATGTTCAGGTAGCCGGCCCAGGCCACGGGATTGGCATTCTCGGCCGAGGCCAGGAAGGTGAGGCCGATCTCCCCGTCCGTGGCTACCCCCAGCGTGGGCCAGGAGATCGCCATGCTGGTCGACCACAGCTCCCCGAACAGCTGATCCACGGTCCAGTCCGTGGTGTTGACCTTCAGCAGCGTGGCGCCCGGGTGGGCGAACACATTCTTCAGCGTCGGGCTGTTCGTGTTGCACTTCGCCGTGCATTCGCTGCGCCCGTTGATGGTCGCGATGATCAGCTCGTTGTGGCTCCAGGCGGCGGTGATGGCATGGCCTGTCAGGCCGCCTCCGGCGCGCGCATTCCAGTCGATTCCATCCGTACCGGGAATCGTGTAGTCGTAGACGGGAGTCGTGGGGTGGCTGATGTCATGGGCGACCGCGACGGTGGAGCTGTCGCGCCAGTCCCAAACACGAGTCGTGCTGTTGTTGGGGTCGGTGACGAACAGCGACCGGCTCTCTCCCGGTGGCTGCTGGACGGCCAGCGTGTGGAGGCTCGAGAAGAAGTAGTTGGCCTGGAAGCGGGATGACGCGAGGCTTTGCAGGTTGATTCGCATCGCTACCGAAGCAACCTTGTATGCGGCGTTGCCCTGGAGCATGTCCACCGTCCAGTTGGCGAACCGGTCGTTAACCGACAGCGTGCTGTAGTCGAACCAGACGTTGCTCGGCTGGCCGAGCTGTTGCGGAGTCATGTCCATGACGACGTGCCAGGCCTTGCCCACGTTGCCCGCGGCGGCCGCCTGCCGGATCTCCTCCGGCGTGGCCACGGCGAAGCGGATCACGTTGTTGCCCGGGACGGTGGCGCAGTTGTTACTCGGGGTCGCCGCTCCGGGCGGCACCGACGCTGGACACCAGTACTGGACGAGCCACACGAACAGGTTCTGGGCCGGCGCATAGACGACTTGCTGATCACAACAGGAGGCCAGGTTCGGTGGGCCGGGACTGAGGATCGTGTCGGGGGTGGCGAAGGCTGACCAGGTCTTGCCACCGTCCAGCGAGTAGCTGTCCGCCGTGTTGCCCGTGTACCAGACGACATTGTGCCCGACCGCTGTCGTCATCTCCTTCGGCTCCCCGCCGGCCGCGGGCGGCGCGCCCAGGTTGATCGAGCGCCCAATCGCGAACTGGCCGGCGTCGGCCGTGTGGGCACCGGCGCCCTGGTCCGAGGCCGTGGCGATGAACTGCGGGCTCGGATTGAGGGTGACCGGTGCTCCGATGTGCGTGAGCGGTCGAAATGGCCCCGCGGGCAGAGCGCTCCCCTCGTCGTCCCCGCCCTGGCTGTTGATGCTGGTATAGGTCGGGACGGGCGGGGCCGATCCGCCACCGACGCGAGTCGAGCGCGGGCGAGAGATCCCGTGCGACAGCGCAGCGCAGCTGCGGGCACCCTTGGCCAGGGACCGCTCAGCCGAGTTGAGCAGCGGTGCGATCGTCTGGCCCACCGCCTTGGGCGTGCCGTGGCGCCAGGTGCGAGTGCTCAGCAGCAGCCCGCTGGCGAGGTCGAGCGGCGCGATCGCCTTGCACACCTGGTGGCGCCCCAGCAATTTGGCGCTCTGACTCAGCGCGCCCAGCACTCTCGCTCGCTGCCCGCGCGCGAAGCTGCTCGAAAGTCCTCGGAGGCTGTGCTGAGCGCTAACGAGCGCGTGCGCCGGGGTTGGCGCTCCGTGGTGGACCTTCGATCGTGCCGAAGCCGCCGCGGGCACGCACAGCAGCAGCGCGCACAGCAAACCGACCACCAACCTTCCCCCGGAAGCCCTCACGTTAAGCCACCCTAAAGCAGCCGCCGAGCTTTGGCAAGGCGATCTCCTACTGCGGGTCGACGTCCACGCTGATGTTGACGCCCTTCGCCGTCCGCCCTCGCGCGAGCTCGTCGACCGCCCCGCCGACGGCCGTGATCGCCGCCGGCCGGTCGCCGGCCTTGACGACGACCTGGCTCCGGGCCCGGCCGCGGAGCGCGAACAGCGGCGCCGGACCGAGCACCGCCGCCCCGGGGGCGGCGATCCTGGATGCGAGCCGGCCGGCGGCGTCGGACGCCACACCGGCGTCGAGCGCCGAGCACACGATCCGGATCAGCGACGAGAACGGCGGATAGCCGAGCGCGCGTCGCTGCTCGAGCTCGTCAGCGAGGAATCCATCGGAGTCATGGCGCGCCGCGAACCTGATCGAGCGCGCGTCCGGGGCGAGCGTTTGCACGAGCACCCGGCCGCCACGGCCGCCGCGACCGGCGCGGCCGGCGAGTTGCGTGATCAGCGCGAACGTCCGCTCCTCGGCGCGGAAGTCCGGAAACCGCAGCGTCTGGTCGGCATCGAGCACGACTCCGAGCGTCACGTCCGGGAAGTCGTGGCCCTTGGCGACCATCTGCGTGCCGACGAGCAGCCCCGCCGGCGCCGCCTCAAACGCCTCCAACGTTCGCGCGCGAACGTTCAGCCCGGTTGCGTCGGCGTCGAGCCGGAACACGGGGAAGCCGGGCTCGCCGAGCGCCTCGCGCAGCTCGTGCTCGAGCCGCTCGGTGCCGGCGCCGTGCCGCGCGACAGTGCTCGAGCCGCACGCCACGCACCGTTCCGGGACCGGCTCACGGTGGCCGCAGTGGTGGCACGAGACGAACGCTCCGGCTCGATGAAGCACGAGCGTGACCTCGCAGTTCGGGCACATCCACACGTGGCCGCAGGTGCGGCAGGAGAGGAAGTTCGACCAGCCGCGGCGGTTGAGGAGCACGATCGCCTTCTCGCCGCCACGACGCACGTCGGCTAGCGCGAGCCGTGTCGCCGGGTGCAGCGGGTGGTGGTGCTCGCGCATGTCGAGCAACTGCACGGGCGGCAGAGGGCGTCCGTCGACGCGCTCTGGCAAGCGCAGCCGTGGCAGCGACTCGGCGCTCTCGGGGCGCGGCGTCGCGCTGCCGACGAGCAGCACCGCCCCGTTGCGCTGCGCGCGCCATGCCGCGACCGCGCGCGCGTCGTAGCGCGGGTCGCCCTCGTGCTTGTACGAGCTTTCGTGCTCCTCGTCGACGACGATCAGGCCGACGTCCGACAGCGGGGCGAAAACCGCCGACCGCGGACCGACACACACCCGCGCCTCGCCGTTTCGGAGCCGGCGCCACTCGTCGTGGCGCTCCCCCGCGCTCATCCCCGAGTGCAGCACGGCAATCACGTCGCCGAACCGCGACGCGAACCGGTGGACCATCTGCGGCGTCAATGCGATCTCGGGCACGAGCACGATCGCGCTACGGCCGCTCGCGAGCGTGTCCGCGACCGCCCGCAGGTAGACCTCGGTCTTGCCAGAGCCGGTCACGCCGTGGAGCAGGAACCCTGGGCCGCCGGCACCGAGCGCGCCGAGCGCGCGCTGCTGGTGTGAGGTCAGCGCCGGTGCGTGGGCGCTAGCTGATCCAACCGACACGTGCGCGGGAGCGCGGCGGCGGGTCTCGAGCGAGATTTCCACCAGCCCGCGCCGCTCGAGCCGGCGCAGCGCCGGCGTGCCGAGCTCCGACGCCGTGCGCGGGCCACCCTCGTGCAGCGCCTCGAGCAGCATTCGCTGGCGATCAGTCAGCGGCTCGGCCCCAGCCAGCGCGCCGGCCCCTGCTTGTGTCAGCGTCGCGACCAACTCGCGCTTGGCGCGGGTGCCGGCCATCGCACCGGGAGCGAGCACGAGCCCGAGCGCCCGTGCAGGGGTCGAGCAGTACTCCACCGCCATCCACAACGCGAGCTCGACCAGCTCCGCGGGGGGTCCGGACTCGAGCACCGCCTCAGGTTCGGAGAGCCGCTCGTCGGGCAGCTCCGAGCGCTCGGCCAGTTCCACCACCACACCAAGCGTCGAACGTCGCGCGAACGGCACCCGCACGAGCGAGCCGATGGCGACCTCGTGCTCGGGGGCCAGGCGGTAGTCGAATGGACCGCGCAGCGCGCGCGTCCGCGTCAGAGGTTCGACCTTCGCGATCACGGCGGCTCAGGGTAGAGTGGCCCAAGGATGACGACCGGCGGGCCGATCGGGGAGCGGCCGGTAACAGCCCCGCAGCTACTCGACCTGTGCGATCGCACGCTCGGAGAGATCAGCCGGCGCGATCACCTTTTCGGCTGGCTGCGGGCGCCAGCCGCCGACGGGTGGCTTCCGGTCGACGCGTACTACCCGGGGAATCGCCTTGTCGTGCTGTGCCGCGACAGTCCCAACGGCGGCGACGAGGCGATCGACGAGCGCGTGCGCGAGCACGGGCTGCGGCTGCTCCGGCTCGCGCCGGGCGAGCTCAAGGGCGATTCGGCTGAGGTAGAGACGGCGCTCCGCCGGCGTCTGCAAGCGCTGGGTCCCGCGCCGCCTCGGCCCCGCGCCGTACCTCTCGACCCCGGCCCAGGCGCTGTCGCGAGGACCGTCGTAGCGCTCGCCCAGCGCGATCCGCCGCGGCAGCCCCGACGCCTCCCGCCTCGGCCGCCGGTCACACCACCGCGCCAGGCGATCACCCGCGGCACCGAGTTCGTCGCCGCGCGCCGGGTGGAGATCGACGGGAACGCGCACGCAGCCGCGGTCTCGCGCCATCGCCGGCCACTCCGTCGCTCGCGGCGCGAGCCGATGCGGCGTAGCAGGACCGGGCAGGCCGCAGCTCGGGGCGGCGCCCCAACGCGCGTGACGCGGCGGCATCCGACCGCTGCTGCTTTGCTGATCGCGGTCCTGGTGATCGTCGTCGTGGTCGTGGTCGCGATCGTGACGGGTGCACACGGCGGGTAGCCTCAGGCCGTGCAGTTCGAGCCCGATGAGCAGGTCTTCTTCCATGGCCATCCGTCGTGGCGCTCGATCCTCGACTTCTACGCCAAGGGCCTGTTCCTGGCGATCGCCGCCGGCGCCATCGCCGGCGTCATAACCGCGATCGCCGATGGCCACGTCAAGGTCGGCTGGGTCGCCGCGGCGGTGCTTGTCGTGTTCGGGGCGATGTTGCTGTTCGCGCTCGTGAAGCTGATCTCGACGACGTACGCGATCACCAGCCGCCGGCTGACGATCAACACCGGGCTGCTGCGCCGCGACATGCATGAGACGCGGATAGAGCGCGTTCAGAACGTGAACTGCTCGCAGACCGTGCTCGAGCGGGCGCTACGGATCGGCACGGTCGACTTCGACACCGCCGCCGGCGCCGAGTACGACTTCAAGTTCACGGGCGTCGACGACCCGCGCGCGATCGTCCGCACGGTCGACCGCGCGATCCACGAGCTCGGGCAGACGACCCCCGGCGTCTAGATTGGCGATCTAGGCTTCGACTGCGGCGACGCCGGAGAGTCCGGCGGCGGCCCGAAGCTCCGCCGCCTTGTCCGTCCGCTCCCACGTGAAGTCGTGGTCCTCGCGGCCGAAATGGCCATACGCGGCGGTCTTCTGGTAGATCGGCCGGTGCAGCTTGAGGTACTCGCGGAACGCGCCTGGGCGCAGGTCGAAATGCTCCGAGACCAGCTCCGCGATCTTGCCGCGGCCGATCTTCTCGGTGCCGAACGTCTCGACCATCACCGAGACCGGATGCGCTACGCCGATCGCGTATGCGACCTGGACCTCGGCGCGGTCGGCGAGGCCTGCGGCGACCACATTCTTGGCCACGTACCGGGCCGCGTACGCGGCCGAGCGGTCGACCTTCGAGGGGTCCTTGCCGCTGAATGCGCCGCCGCCGTGGCGGGCCATGCCGCCATACGTGTCGACGATGATCTTGCGTCCCGTCAGGCCGCAGTCTCCCATCGGGCCGCCGATCACGAACCGGCCGGTCGGGTTGACGAGGAAGCTGCGGCGCAACTTGCCCGCGTCATACAGATCCGGAGGGAGCATCGGGACCACGACGTGCTCCCACAGGTCCTCCTTGATCAGCGACTCGGCGCCATCGCGGTGCTGGCTCGAGATCAGCAGCTTCTCGATCTCGACCGGACGGCCATCGACGTAGCGGACCGTGACCTGCGTCTTGCCGTCCGGCCGCAGGTAAGGGACGATCTCGGCCTTGCGGACATCTGCCAGCCGCTTCGCGAGCTGGTGCGCGAGCGAGATCGGCAGCGGCATCAGCTCCTCGGTCTCCCGCGCCGCATAGCCGAACATCATCCCCTGGTCGCCGGCCCCGGCGATGTCGAGCTCGTCGTCGTCACCCGGGTCGGTGCGCGCCTCATAGGCGGTGTTGACGCCCTGCGCGATGTCCGGGGACTGCTTGTCGATCGCGTTGATGACCGCGCACGTGTGGCAGTCGAAGCCGAACGCGGCGTCGGTGTAGCCGATCTTCTTGATCGTCTCGCGGGCGATCTCCTGGATGTCGACGTACGTGGTCGTCGTGATCTCGCCCGAGACGACGACGAGGCCGGTATTGACGAGCGTCTCACACGCGACGCGACCCGCCGGGTCGTCGCGCATCACGGCGTCGAGCACGCCGTCGGAGATCTGGTCGGCGATCTTGTCCGGATGTCCTTCGGTGACGGACTCGGACGTGAACAGGTACTCGTTGTCGGGAAGCGTTGTCATTGGATCTGGAGGGTCAGCTCCGCGGTCGAATCGTTCTCCCCACCCGTCGAGACCAGACCGATCGCACGGACCCTCGCGAGGTCGGCTTGCAGCGCCCTGAACGCCGCACCACGTGTCAATCCGGTCTGTTCGCCCAGGCTGAGGAGCTGGCTGAAGTCGAGAAAGAGTAGCGAGGTAACTCGCGACGGGCGAGCCGACAGCGTTGCGCGGTAGCGCGGGGCTGTCGGCCAGCGTGTCTCGTGTCGACGCGACGGCGCCGATTCCGCCGAGGCTCGTGGAGACGACAACGAGGCCGCGGAAGACGGCGTAGTCGAGCTCGAGACCCGGGGCGACCGGCAGCTGATGAGCGGTGACGCCATCGATCTGGCGTTGGGTGAAGCTCGGGATCACACCTGGATTCGAGGACGAGGCGGCGGCGCTGCTCAGCAACTGCGCGAGCGGGACCTCCAGTTGCGCAAGTTCGGACGCCGTCGCCGCCTGGTTGCGCGTGCGCGCGACGATCACCAGCGCCGGCGCACCGCCGTTTGATCCGCTGCCCAGCGCCCCAGCGAGCGCGACCACCGACTCGCCGGCGAAGAGCTGCTCGATCTGCGCCACGTTCACACCTTGCGCGCGCAGCGCCGCGCCGAGTCGAGACAACAGGGGCCCAATGCCCCCGGCGATGCCGCCGGTTGTGCCGGCGTTGAGCACGCGCGGCGCGATCCGCAGCAGGTCGGCGACATCGAGCGCGAGTGTCGAGGAGGCCGGCAGCTGGCCTGCGAGTGTGGGCGTGAACGATGCGGCGGAGGACCTCGAGCCGACCCGCACGAGGCCCGGGTCGAGCACCGTGTGGATCGTTATCCGCGCGCCGGGCGAAGTCGCATCGAGCGACAGCGCGACCCCTGACAGCGCGGGGTTGTAGAGCAGTACGCCGAGCGCCCCGAGCAATCCGCCCCGGTCAACCAGCAGGCGGCGGACGCCGACGGCCGACGCATACATGTCGAGCACGCGGCCGTCCGGCTCGGTCGCCGCGGCCTGCTGGTATGCCTGGTTGCCGGCGAGCGAGGGCGCGCCTCCGTTCGTCACGTCGATCGCCGCGCGCACGCTCGCATCCTGGCCGACGACCAGGTAGTGGCTGACGAACGCGAGCTCGGTCCCAGACGACTTCCCGAACAGCGCGACGCCGCGATACGCGCCGATGCGGGCAAGGCCGGCGCTCGCCACGAACGCGTGCGCGCGGCCACTGTGCGCGACGTCGACCACGACCAGCGTTCCGGCGGTCGAGCGTGGCGGTGTTCAGCAGCGCGATCGCGGCCTCCTTGCCGAGCCACGGCCGTACGTCGGCCGCCAGCGACAGCGCGCCCCCCGGCGCGATTACGCTGAGCCTGCGCGCGAGGCGTTCGGCGAGCAACGGCAGGTCCGGAAACTGCGTCGCGAGCGCGAGCGCGCGCTTGACGGCCGGGCGCGATCCGTCGGTCGACAGGTGGACGTACGCGAGTGCATCGGCGGGGACGACGGCGGCGGCGCCGGTCGCCGGCGGCGGCTCGCTCGGTCCGCTCGTGACCGCCACGGCGACCGCAGCACCAGCGATCACCACGAGCAGCACAGCGGCCAGCGCGATCCGTGCGCCGGGCGCCCGTAGGCGCGTCACGGGGCCCTCCGCTCGCTCCGCTCGACGAAGTCGATGATCACGGGCACCCCCTCGAGCCGGTAGCGCTCACGCAAGCGGTTCTCGATGAAGTACGCGTAGTCGCGCGTTATCCGCGCACGCGAGTTGACCTGGATCGAGAACCGTGGCGGCCGCTCGCTCGTTTGCGTCATGAACAACAGCTTGAGCCGGTGGGGCCCGTCCGCGCTGCGCCCGCCGCCGGCGGGCGGCTGCCTCGCGGCGACGACCTCCGAGAGAAAGCGGTTGAGCTGCGAAGTCGGGACTCGGTTGGCGCGCCGGTCGGCGAGCGCGACGGCCTCTACCAGCAATCGCTCGATGTTGCGTCCGGTCTTCGCGCTGGCGGTGAGCACACGCGGGCGCTGGCGGAGCTTCTGCTTGGCGCGGGCGCGCTCGTGCTCGAGATCGACCATGTCGCCTGCCACGTCCCATTTGTTCAGCACGATCACCGTGGCGCAGCCGGACTGCATCGCAAGCTCGGCGACACGGAGGTCCTGCGCGGTGATCCCGTCGTTTGCGTCACACACCACGAGTGCGACATCGGCGCGCTCGGCCGCGCGCCTGGAGCGGAGCGACGTGTAGTACTCGAGCGACTCGGAGACCTTGCTCTGGCGCCGCAGTCCGGCGGTGTCCACGAGGATCAGCGGGCGGTCCTCGAATGTCATCGGCAGGTCGATCGCGTCGCGGGTCGTGCCGGCGATCGGCGAGACGATCACCCGCTCATCGCCGGCGAATCGGTTCGCGAGGCTCGACTTGCCGACGTTCGGGCGGCCGATGATCGCGAGACGGACGGTTTGGTCCTCGCCGGAGTCCGGCTCTTCGGCCTGCTCCGGTGCTAGCTCCGCGAGACGGTCCAGCAGGTCGCCGGTGCCGAGCCCGTGCGCGGCGGACACGGGGACCGGTTCCCCCAACCCGAGCCGGTGGAATTCGGCCGCCAGCGGCAGGTCGCCGGCGCCGTCAATCTTGTTCGCGGCGACCACGACCGGCAGCCGGCCGCGGCGCAGCAGCTCGGCGACCTCCTCATCGCCGGGGCGCAGGCCGACCTTCGCGTCGACCACGAGCACGACGGCGTCGGCGTCGGCGAGCGCGGCTCGTGCCTGGTCCTGGACCTGGCGGGCGAGCTCGTCGCGGTCATCGAGATCGACGCCACCGGTGTCGATCAGCGTCAGAGGCTTGCCGTTCCACTCGGTGTCGAGCTCCTTGCGGTCGCGCGTGACGCCCGCGGTCTCGTGCACCACCGCCTCGCGGGACTCCGCCAAGCGGTTGACGAGCGAGGACTTCCCGACGTTCGGATATCCGACAACAGCGATCTTCATCGTGGCTTGGCGAGGGTAGTCGGGCCTGCGAACCCGTGCCGCAACCCATTTTGTGCCAAATAGCGCAATCTTCGGCTCAGGCGTCTAGACGCGCGGGGTGACGGGAGCTAGGTTGTGCTTGGGCGTGAGGAACTGACGAAGCGAAGAGCGGACGTCAGGGGCTCAAGAGTCCGTCCCGCTGCTTGCCCTCCTAGAGTGGCTCAATTTGATGCGGGCCCCGTGTCAACCTCACGCCCAACTTTCTCTCTCGCCAGCGTGACCACGCTGGCGATTACTTTTTGGAAAGGCATTCCGGTCGTGTCCAGCACGACCGCATCGGGCGCCTGCGTGAGCGGAGAATGCTCGCGGCTGCGGTCGCGCTCGTCGCGGAGTCGTCTGCTCGGCGAGCACGGTCGCCTGATCGACGCCTAGCTCAACCGCGCGCCGGCGCGCGCGTTCCTTGGGGTCGGCATCGAGATACACCTTCAGCTCCGCATCGGGTGCGACTACCGTGCCGATGTCGCGGCCCTCCGCGACCCAGTCGCGTCCGTCGTGAAGCAGGCGCCGCTGCTCTGACGACCATCGCCTTACGCACCTCCGGATCGGCAGCCGCGCGCGAGGCCGCCTCTGAGACGTCCCGGTCACGGATCACATCCGTGACCTCCTCGCCGTCGAGCATCACGCCGTCTGACAGATCGATGTGAACGATGTGGGCGATCTCGCGCGCGTCGACCCCGCGGCGGAGCGCCGCCAGCGCGACGGCGCGGTACATCGCGCCCGGAATCGAGATACGTGTAAGCCGAGCTCGCCCGCCACCGCGCGCGCGACGCTCGATTTGCCGGCGCCCGCGGGGCCATCGATCGCGATCACCATCAGCCCAGCAGTTTGCCGATGTCCTCGGCGAATCCCGGATACGAGACCGCCGCAGCATCCATCCCGACCACCTCGACGCCGTCTCGCGACGCGAGCCCGGCGACGGCGCCGAGCAACGCCAGCCGGTGGTCGCCGTGCGCATCGATCGTCCCGCCGCGGAGACCACCCGTGCCTGTGACGACGAACCCGTCGTCGGTCGCCTCGATCTCGCCCCCGAGGGCGCGCAGCCCTCCGACCACCGTCGCGATCCGGTCAGACTCCTTGACCCGCAGCTCCTCGGCGCCGCGGACGACCGTCTCACCCTCGGCGAAGCAACCGAGCAGTGCCACCAGCGGCAGCTCGTCGATCGCCAGCGGAACCTCGTCGCGCTCGACGGTCGTGCCCTCGAGCGGGCCGTAGGAGACATCGAGCTCGGTCACCGGCTCGTCCGGGCCGAATGTGCCCGGCGCTTCGACCTCCCCGAGCACGATCGCACCCATCCGCTCGAGGATCCGCAGGTATCCGACGCGCGTCCAGTTGACATTGACGCGCTCGAGCACCAGCCGCGAGCCGGCGACGAGCACGGCCGCCGCAATCAGGAACGCGGCCGAGCTCAGGTCGCCGGGCACGTCGATCACCTCGACCTCGAGCTCGTCGGCATTGCCGACGGTGACCCGGGCGCCTCCGTTGGCGGCCGCACTGATGCGGGTCACCGGAGCGCCAGCGCGCAGCAGCATCCGTTCGGTGTGGTCGCGGCTAGGGGCCCGCTCGATCACCGTTGTGCGATCGGTCGTCAGCCCTGCGAGCAGCACGCACGACTTCACCTGGGCGCTCGCGACCGGAAGCTCGTACTCGATCCCTTGCAGCTCCGAGCCGTGGATCGTGAGCGGCGGCAGGCGGCCGTCGCGCGCCTCGAGCCGCGCCCCCATCTGGCGCAACGGCTCAGCGATCCGGTCAACAGGACGGCGGCGGATCGACTCGTCGCCATCGAGCGTGAAGCTCAGACCGGTCTGGAACGAGAGCCAGCCGGGCAGCAGCCGCATCAGCGTGCCCGCGTTGCCGACGTAGATCTCGCCGGTGACGGCCTGGGCGTTGCGCAGCCCGCAGCCGCGGATCACGAGCTCCTCGGAGCGCTGCTCGACGATCGCCCCGAGCGCGCGGACTGCCTGGAGCGTCGAGTTCGTGTCGGCGGCATCAAGGTAGTTGCGCACGCAGACCGGCTCTGAGGCCATCGCGCCGATCAGCGCCGCTCGGTGCGAGATCGACTTGTCCGCGGGCGGCGCGATCCGCCCTCGGAGCGGCCCGCTGGGTGCGAACGTCTGGTTCACGCCCGCGCCACCGGGAAGCCGAGCGCCAGCACGATCTGCTCGGCGCGCTCGGCCTGCTGCTCGCCCGCAATCCACATCGCGACGACGCCCTCGCTCATGTCGGCCGTCGGGTAAAGCGCCATGTCGGTGATGTTCACCCCTGCCCGACCGAGCTCCAGTGCCAGCTGCGCGATCACGCCCGGGCGGTTCGGCACCGAGGCGCGCAGCTCGTACAGCGTGCCGCCCGCCGAGTTGCGCCTCGAGCAGCCGGCGACGGGCCTCCGCCGCTGCGTCGTTCCAGTCGGTGAGTCCCGCGCCGTCGCCATCCGTCAACAGCCGGCGGATGGTGCTCAGGCGGTCGATCGCGTCGTCGATCTGTTCGCCCAGCGCGTCGCGGTTGGACAGGTAGATGTCGGTCCAGATCGCGCTCGATGCGCCGGCGACCCGGGTCGCGTCGCGGAAGCTCGGGCCTGTCGCGGGGAGCCGCTCGGTGGCGAGTGCGCCCGCCGCCTGCGCCACGAGCACGTTCGCGAACACGTGCGGCAGGTGCGAGACGGACGCAAGAATCGTGTCGTGCAGGTCGGCGTCGATCGCCGCCGGCCGCGCGCCGATCCCGTGGATCAGGCGGTGCAGGCGCTCATACGAGGACTCCCGAGGTTCGCTCGGTCGGCGTCAGATACCAGACCGCTCCGTCGAACAGATCAGGCCGCGCGTGCTCGACGCCGGTCGTCTCCGCACCTGCCAGCGGGTGACCGCCGACAAACCGCGGGTCGTCGACCGCGGCGACCACGACGCGCTTGGTCGAGCCCACGTCGGTCACGACGCAGTCCGCCGGCGCGGCCTTGAGCGCCCGCGAAATTGTCTCTGGCAGCAATCCGACCGGGACGCCGACGAACACCGCCTCGGCGCCCGTGACGGCATCCTCCGGTGAGTCGGCGATCGACGTCGATCGCGCCACGCTCGAGCGCGCGCTCGAGCGGCTCTCGGCGGCGCCCAGCGCCGGTGACCGTCGCTCCCAAACGCTCCTTCGCGGCGAGCCCGATCGAGCCTCCGATCAGCCCGACACCGATCACCGCGATCCGCATCCGATCGCTCGGCTGCGCTATGCGGACGCCGCGACCGCGCGGCGCGTCCTAACCGCGTCGGCGAGCCGCTCGAGGAGTTCGACGGTCGGCTCCCATCCCAGGCAGCCGTCAGTGATCGACTGGCCGTAGCGGAGCGGCCCTGGGCCTTCGGGGTCCTGCCGGCCGCCGACGAGGAATGACTCGATCATCACGCCGGCGATCGCGCGCGTTGCCGGCGGCGATCTGGCTGGCGAGATCGGCGCCGATCTCCGGCTGGCGGTCGGGGTTCTTGCCGCTGTTGTCGTGGCTGAAATCGATCATCACCCGTTCGGGAAGGCCGGCTGCGCGCAGCAGCTCGAGCGCACCGGCGACCGATTCAGCGTCGTAGTTGGGGCTGTTCTTGCCGCCTCTGAGGATGATGTGGCAGTCGACGTTGCCGCGCGTGTGCATGATCGCCGGCTCGCCCGTGTCGGCGATCCCGGCGAACGCGTGCGGCACGGCCGCGGCGCGCACCGCGTCGACCGCGACCTGCACGTTGCCGTCGGTCCGGTTCTTGAACCCGACCGGCATCGATAATCCGGACCCGAGCTGTCGGTGGATCTGGCTCTCGACCGTCCGCGCTCCGATCGCCCCCCAGCAGACCGCGTCTGAGATGTACTGCGGCATGATCGGGTCGAGGAACTCGCAGCCGACCGCGAGGCCGTGCTTCAGGACCCCGAGCAGCACCTGCCGAGCGACGCGTAGGCCAAAGTTGACGTCGCCCGAGCCGTCGAGATGGGGATCGTTGATCAGTCCCTTCCAGCCGGTCGTCGTCCGTGGCTTCTCGAAGTACACCCGCATCGCGATGCACAGGTCCCGCTGGAGCCTTCCCGCCTGCTGCGCGAGCTTCTCGGCGTATTCGAGCGTCGCGTCGGGGTCGTGGACACTGCATGGCCCGACCACGACGAGCAGCCGGTCGTCCTCGCGGTCGAGGATCGCGTGCGCGTTCTGGCGGCCCGCGAGCAGCGTCTCCGCGTGCGCGTCCGACAGCGGCAGCTCATACAGCAGCTGCGCGGGTGCGATCAGCGGCTCGAGCCGCTCGATCCGCTGGTCGCGGACGGCGTCCCGGCTCGAAGGACGCGCGATCGCCACCTAGCCGTCCTTCCCCGCCAGCTCCGCGGCCGCGCGCACGCGATCAGCGTACTGCGCGAACTCCGCCGCGACGAGGCTCTGTGGCCCGTCGCACACAGCGTTATCGGGGTCGGGATGGACCTCGACGATCACCCCGTCCGCGCCCGCGGCAGCGGCCGCCAGCGACAGCGGCAGCACGAGCTCGCGGCGGCCCGCGGCGTGGCTCGGGTCGACGATCACCCGCAGCTCGGTCCGCTCCTTGAGGATCGGGATCGCCATCAGATCGAGCGTTGCCCGGCGATCGCCGGTCTCGAACGTGCGGATCCCGCGCTCGCACAGGATCACGTCGTCGTTGCCCTCGGCGCGGATGTACTCGGCCGCGAGCAACAGTTCGTCGATCGTCGCCGCGAGCCCGCGCTTGAGCAGCACCGGGCGGCCGGTCTCCCCGACCGCGGTCAGCAGCGGGTAGTTCTGCATGTTGCGGGCGCCGATCTGGATCACGTCGGCCACCTCGGCGACGTAGTCGAGGTCCCGGATGTCGAGCAACTCGGTCACGATCGGCAGCCCGGTCTCCTCGTTGACCTCGGCGAGGATCGTCAGCGCCGCTCGGCCGAGGCCCTTGAACGCGTACGGCGAAGTGCGCGGCTTGTACGCGCCGCCGCGGAACATCGTGGCGCCGGCCGCCTTGACCGTCTTGGCGGTCTCGAGCGCCTGCGAGCGCGACTCGATCGTGCAGGGGCCCGCGATCAGCTCGAACCGGTTCGCGCCGATCGGGGCGCCGGTTCGGTGTGGCTCTGTGGTCTCGATTGTGATCGTCATCGGTGCTGCCTTTCTACGCTCTGGGACTCTACGGAAGGGGCTGATCTGCCCGTACGGCGGGGGAGTCACGGCGCTCGGTGGCGGCTGTCGGAGCGGGGCGGGCCGCCGCTCTGTGGGCGGCGGGCGGCCTAGCGGGCCACGGGCGAGCGCCTAGCTAAATCGCCAGGCGTAGAAGCGCGTAAAGAAGGACCAGCCGAGGAAGGTGTGGCGTGAGTCGTCCATACGCGTCTGCGGGGTTTGTACCACACGGCGCCCGGCGTGCCAATCGGCGAACACCGGCCCAAAACCCGCATTCCCCGCACGGCTTGCACCGATCAGGACGACTTTCGGGTCTCCACGACCGGTTTTCTTGCCCGGATCGTTGGTGGACGCAGCGTTTGGCGGGTTTGGGCGTGCAGCCGGCTAGAGCAGGTCGCCGAGCGCCGCGACGAAGCGCGCGTTCTCGCGCTCGGTGCCGACGGTCACGCGCATCGCGCCGGCGCGGCCGAGCGAGTTGCCGGCGCGGACGAGCACGCCGCGCTCGAGCAGCCCGCGCGTAATTTCGGCCTCGGCGGCCGCGGGGTCCTCGGCGTCCGGCAACACGACCCAGATGAAGTTCGCGTCTGACTCGGCGACCTCCAGCCCGAGCGCGCGGACCCCGCCGATCAGCGACGTCCGCTCGGCGAGCGTCAGCGTGACCCGCTTCTCGACCGCGTCCTGGTGCTTGAGCGCCTCGGCCGCGGCGGCCTGGGCGGCGATGTTCAGGTGGAACGGCTGGCGCACCTGGTCGACGGCGCCGCGGAACTCGCTCGAGCCCGCGCAGCGCGTAGCCGACGCGCAGGCCGGCGAGCCCGTACACCTTCGAGAAGGTCCGCAGCAGCACCAGGTTCGGAAAGCGACCCGAGCAGCTCGAGCGACGCGTACGGATCGCCGATCGCGAGCGAGAACTCGACGTACGCCTCGTCGAGGATCACGCACACGTGCGGAGGCACCTCGGCGAGGAACTCCTCGATCGGCTCGAGCGGCAGCGCGGTCGAGGTCGGGTTGTTGGGGTTGCAGATCAGGATCAGCCGCGTCGCAGCGGTGATCTCCGCCCGCATCGCGTCGAGGTCGTGGCGGTGGGCCGAGTCGAGCGGGACCTGGATCGCGCGGGCGCCGGTCGTCGCCGCAAGCTGCGGGTAGACGCTGAACGCAGGCCACGCGTAGACCACCTCGGCCCCCGGCTCGAGCAGCGCTTCGCCGGCCGCAAGCAGCACGTCGCAGGACCCGTTGCCGAGCGCGATCCGGTCGATCGGAATCCCGTACCGGTCCGACAGCGCGGCGCGCAACGGCGAGTACGCCGGATCGGGGTACCGGTGGGCGCCCGCCACGACGCTCGTCGCAGCCGCCACCACCTCCGGCAGCGGCGCGTACGCGCACTCGTTCGATGCGAGCATCGCGATGTCGGTGCCGAGGTCGTAGCCGGCGGCCACCGGATACGACGGGATCCGCTTGATCCGCTGTGCGAACTCGATCGGCATCGTATGTCTCATTGTGCCGAGTCGAGGTCGGCGCGCAGCGCGCGCGCCTCGCCGAGGTACACGTGCCGCGGCGTGTGCTGCTCGTCTGCGTAGTAGTGGACCAGCGTGCGGATCACGCGCGGCAGCGAGCCGGGCACCGGCACCTCTCGCGCGCACAGCAGCGGCACGTGATGGAGCCCCAGCCGCCGCGCGGCGACGGCCGGAAACTCCGCATCGAGATCGTCGGTGAGCGTGAAGATGCAGCTCACCATCGCCTCGGCTGCGAGCTCATTGCGCGCCATCAGCTCGCGCATCAGCTCGTCCGTGGCGGACAGGATCGCGTCGGGCTCGTTCGCCGTCACGCTGTTGGCGCCGCGGAGGGCGAATAGGCGGCTCATCGAGCGCGCCATTGTGCCAACTCAGTCCGTGACGCTCGCGCACGGCGGCCCGATGATCCCCGCCCGTACCGCTTGCGGCGCAGCCGCAGCGAACGGCGCGAACGCGCTGTCGGTCACCGTCGGCGCGAACAGTGACGCGGGCGGCCCGCCGGATGCCCTCGACAGCCTGATCGTCGTTGGCCCGGGCGGCAGCGAGAGCAGCAGCCGCATCGCACCGGGCGACTCTGCACGCCAGGCCGCCGGTCCCGACTCGGACGAGCACGTCGCCCTTGACCGTCGCGGACAGCGTCGCGGTGTGCGCGACCCGGTCCGGGTTGACCACGGTCAGCCGCCGCGCAACGCACTGAAGCGCGAGCGGCTTCAGCACCGCCGCCCGCAGTGCCGCGATTTGGGTCTGCGAATAGCGGGCACGGAGCCGTGCGAGCAGCGGTCGCAGGTCGAAGAAGCTGACATCGCGCTCCGGGCTGTCGAGTGGCGCCGCACCGAGCTCGCGCTGGAGTTCGCCGCGTACCTCCGGCCCTAGCGCCCCCGGGTATCCGAGGTTCTCGACCACCACCCCCTGGAACCCCGCGGCGGCCGCACCGATCACCGCGAGCCCTGCCGGCTTGGCCGCCAGCTGGGACTCCCAGTCGGCCTGCCGGCCCTTCATCGCGCCGTAGCTCCAGCGCAGCCCGGATGAGTGGACGTACAGCCGGGCCTCGTCGTACTCGAATGCGAGGCTCCGCGTCTCCGGGATCGTCTGACCAGGCGAGCTGAACGGCTGATACCCCTCGGGGTACGGCACGTACGGGAGGTCGAACACCCAGGCGCCGGCCGGCAGCCGGCGTTGCACCGCGGACATGAAGGCGGCGTCGCTGGCGGACTCTCGCGCGTCCTGTCTGTACGGCGGCACGTAATACGACCCGGTCTGGTCTGCGAGGCCGAACACCAGCAGCGCCACGGCGAGCGCGCCGAACATCATCCGGCCTCCCGGACGCCGGCTGAGCCTGGCGGCGATCGCCTCGAGCAGCACCGCGACGGCGAGCAGCGAGAAGAACGCGATCACCACCGAGATCCGGTTCCACGCGCGGATATTCGAGCTCACGAACACGCGCGCGATGCTCGACAGGCCACCCGTAACGCCGACCGCCAGGCACACGAACACGCCCACTGCCGCGGCTCGCAGGATGCCCGCGCGCCGGACGACCAGCGGCACCCCGACCAGCCCCGCGAACCCGATCACGAGCAGCCACACGAAGCCGACGTCGCCGACTCCGCCCAACGACTCGTAGCACTGCTCGCAGTAGATGTGCGGCGGCGTGTGCGCGGCGTAGTGCTCGGTGATGCTCCGCAGCGGGGCGATCCGGTCGTGCAGCGGCGGCAGCACCAGGTACGACGCCGACATTGCGAGGTCGTCGCCGGTCCCGGCCGCGTGGTTGACGACCGGATTGCCCCCGTTTGAGAGCTGGTAGACGAACGTCGGCGCGAGATTGATCGCCAGCACCGCAGCGATCGCGCCGCAGATCACGGCGCCGGTCGCGACAGCGGCCCGGCCGCGCCGCGCGAGCAGCGCGAGCAGCGTCGCGGCGATCAGCAGCACGATCCCGAACACCGCGTAGTAGAGGCCGCTCGAGGCGATCACGACGCACAGCAGCACCGTCCACCCGGTCCGGGCGCTCGCCCAGCCGAGAAAGCGCCGATGCGGCGGCACACGGCGGGCGAACAGCGGCCGGCCCGTGAGCAGCGCGATGAACAGGTAGGCGGCGAGCGGCAGCGCGTAGTAGGCCGACAGGAACAAGTGCTCGTCGCCGCGGAAGAAGTGGTACGGGAGCAGCGCGAACAGGACCGACGAGATCACCGTCGGCACCGCTGAGACGCCGAGCCGGCGCATCACCGCGTAGGCGACGGCGGCGTTGACCGGGAACGTCGCCAGCAGGAACAGGTTGACCACCGTCGGCGCGCTCCAGAAGAGGCCGAGCACTTTGATCGCCACGATGTTCAGGTTGTCGGCGCTCTGCGGAAAGTCGTACAGCTGCTGGCCGAACGGAGCGCCAAGGCTGTGGTTCATGAAGAACCAGCCGTGATCGATGATTCCCTTGACCAGCGACACGTAGAACATCACGTCGCTGTACGACGAGTAGTGGAACGGGACGCCGAGATCCGCACGCCACAGCCGCAGTGCCCATGCCGCGCCGGCGAGCGCGAGCAGGGCCGCGACCCAGCCGCCTAGTCGATCGGCCGTGGTCGCGGCGAGCGCTCCGCGTCTCCGCGAGACGGGCGGCGCCGCGTCCGACACGGTGGACGTCGTCATCGGGGCGTCAGGCTAGCCAGAGTCCCGAGTCACTAGTACTCGAGCGCACGCTGCCGCGTCGCGGATGCGACGCCCGCGGCACCATTCATCGGGTTGAAGCCGTGGTTGGAGAGGAACATCCACGGCGACGGCGTGAACGTGATCACCAAAAACGCTGTCATGACGAGCGTCGCCCGGCGCAGACGCGTGCTCTCCGACAGCGCCGCGAGTGGCAGCACCCACACCACGTACCAGGGGACCAGCCACGCGAGGCTCGCGAGCAGCGCGAGCGTCGCCCAGCCCGCGCCGGCGACCCAGTCGTACCGGCGCGAGAGCATCCATGCGATCGACAGCGCGAGCGCGACGTCGAACAGATGCAGAAGCCAAGGCATGCCGCCACCCAGGCCGAGCACATACCCGAGCAGGTTCGGGATGCTGTACGCGGTCAGCAGCGTGCTCTGATCGGAGAGGTTCGGCAGCGCGAACCCGAACAGCGCAACGCTGAGCGCGAACAGCGGTATCGCCCCGGCAGCCGCCCCGCCCAGCACCCGGAGCCGGCCTCTGACCGATGGTGACGCGAGCAGCAGAAATGGCAGCACGACGACGGCCGTGAACTTGATCGCGACCGCGACCATCACCAGCGCGCCGGCGCCAAGCTCGCGGCGCGCGGCGCCCTCTTGGGAGCGATTCGCGAGCAGCGCTACCGCGCCCATCGATGGCAGCAGCATGAAGAAGTCGTTGTGGAAGCCGCCGACCGCGTAGATCAGGTAGATCGGGTTGAACGCGACGAACACGAGCACGATCCGCGGATCGCGCCCGAGACGGCGGGCGCACACACACACGAGCGCGAGGAACCCGAGGCTCGTGAGCACCGCCGCGCACTTCATCAGCCAATAGGCGATCGGGAGCGGCAGCAGGCCGAGCGGGTAGGTCAGCGCCGTGAACAGCGGTCCGTATGGACTCGTCAGCCGCGCCCAGGTCTGGAACTGGTACACCGGATCGTGGCTGATCATCGACAGCACGTGGTTGTACGGATTGAGTCCGTGCAGGGCGCCCAGCCGCGCGTAGCCGATGTAGTTGAAGATGTCGGTCAGCTGCAGCGGCGGGCTGAGCAGCAGCACCGCGTGCAGCGCCACCACACACCCGATCACCACCCGCCGGCTGAACGTCGGCGCGGCCGCGACCACCACGAGGTAGGCGAGCCCCATCGCCCCGACGACGATCGTGAGGCCGAGGTCGACAGGAGCGTTGTGGCTCCCCAGGCTGCCGAGCAGGCCGTGCAGCGGGCCGGCAAACCAGCTCGGGAAAGAGGTTGCACTGCGCGGCACGAGCACCGACGGGCTTGACGCCGCCGCCAGCACGACCGCCACCGTGCCCGCGGCGACGATCGCGAGCGCGAACAGCCCCATCGCTCGCGACACCGCCAGGCTCGGGCGAGGCAGGGTCCAGCGCGCGCCCAGTGGCGCGAGCCGTGGGAGCGGAAACGTGGTGTCTGGTGAGCCGGCCGCCGCACCGGCGGGCTGGCCGGTCGCAAGCGCGACGGACACGTCACTGTGGAGCGAGTCCTGCCGCATTCCAGTTGATCTTGCCTTGCAAGCCTTTCGAGAAGCCCACCAAGCGATTGGAGTTTCGTTAAGCCTCTCACGCCCTAAGATGAGCGCGCGTGAGCGCCGCTACGGCAGCTGAGCCCGCCGGGCGCCCCCGCTCGTCGTTGCCGACGACGCTGCTTTCCGACCCGGTCGCCTCAGCCGTCGTGGGATTGACCGTGCTTGCAGCGTTTTTGCGCTTCTGGCGAATCGGCCACCAGGGGTTCTGGTTCGACGAGGGCAATACCGCGCTGCTCGTCCATCTGTCGCCGGGCAGGATGCTCGGACTGATCCCGCAGTCCGAGTCGACGCCGCCGCTGTACTACTGCGTCGCGTGGGTGTGGGCGCGAATCTTCGGCTACGGCGAGGCGGGACTGCGGTCGCTGTCGGCACTGGCCGGCGTCGCTGACGGTCCCCGTGATGTACGGAGCCGGTGCGAAGCTGGTCTCCCGCCGCGCCGGGGTGATCGCCGCAGCGGTGACCGCGTGCAACCCGCTGCTGATCTGGTACTCCCAGGAGGCGCGCTCTTACTCGCTGCTCGTGCTGCTGAGCGCGGTCTCGGTGCTGACGTTCGCGAACGTGCGCTCCGAGCCGCGCGCACGGACGGTCGCTGCCTGGGTCATCGCATCGGCGTTGGCACTCGCGACCCACTACTACGCGTTCCTGATCGTCGTCCCCGAGGCGGCGTGGCTGCTGTGGGCGTTTCGTGGCCGGCGCGAGGTGCTCGCCGGGATCGCGGTGGTCGGCGTGTGCGGACTCGCGCTGATCCCGTTGGCGCTGTCGCAGAACGGGACCGGCAACGCGAATTGGATCGGGAAGATCGCGCTCGCCCCCAGGCTCGGGCAGCTATTCCCGCAGTTCGTCGTCGGGTTCGGTGGACCGGCGCATGAGCTGCTCGACCGGCTCGCCGAGGTGATTGCGCTGATCGCGGTCGGGTTTGTCGTCTGGTGGCGATCGTCGGCGCGCGGCGCGGTGCTCGCGGGCGGCCTGCTCGCCGCGGGATTGGTCATCAACCTGCTGCTGGTGGCGGGTGGCACCGACGACTTGATCACGCGCAACGTGCTCGCGCTCTGGCCGGCGGCGGCCGTCTTGGTGGCCGGCGGCCTCGCAGCCGCGCCGCTGCGCTCGCGTGTCGGTGCGGCCGGCGCCGCCCTGGCCGGCGTGCTGTGCGCATTCGGGGTCGCCGGTGCCGTCGCGGTCGCCGTCGACCGCAACCTGCAGCGGCCCGACTGGCGCGCGGTCGCGCGCGCGCTCGGTTCCGCAAGGTCGCGCCTGTTGCTGATCCAGGAGTACCGCACGCTGCTGCCGCTGTCGCTGTACGAGCACCACCTGCGGTTCTGGCGTCACCGCCCGACTGTGCGCGTTTCGGAGGTCGACGTGATCGCGATCAAGGCGCCCCGCGTGCACCTGTGCTGGTGGGGCGCCGCGTGCAACCTGACGCCGTCGCCAGCGCAGCTGACCTATCCGATTCCCGGCTTCACGCCGGTCTCGACGACGCGCGCGTACCAGTTCACGATCGTGAAGCTCGTCGCGCCGCGGCCGGTCTTGCTGACGAAGGCTGTGATCGCGCAGGCGCTGACCGCGACGCCGATCCGCCACGACGGTCTGGTCCTTCAGCGCTGAGGCGCTCGACCTCCGCTTCGGTCAGCCGGCGGTATGCCCCTGGTTTGAGGTCGCCCAGCTCCAGCGAGCCGAACCTGATCCGCTCGAGGCGGACAAGACGGTGGCCGACCGCCTCGCACATCCGCTTGACCTGGCGCTTGCGGCCTTCGTGGATCGTCAGCTCGATCGTGTCCTTCGCAGTTCGGCGCACCCTCGCCGGAGCGGTCAGACCGTCATCGAGCCGGACCCCGTTTCGGAGCGCCTGCAACCCCGATTGCCCGACCGGTTTGCCTCCCAGCACCGCCCGGTAGGTCTTCGGCACCTCGAAGCTGGGGTGAGTCAGCCGGTGGGCGAGCTCGCCGTCGTTCGTCAGCAGGATCAACCCGGTGGTGTCGGCGTCGAGCCGTCCGACCGGGTAGAGCCGCACGCGTGAGGGGACGAGCTCGACGACGGTTGGGCGCCCGTGCGTGTCGCGCGCGGTCGACACTACTCCCGCGGGCTTGTTCACCGCGTATACGAGCCGTGCAGGCTCAGGTTCGAGCGTGCGGCCGTCGACGGCTACATCGTGCTGAGCAGTCACGTCCCGTGCCGGGTCGGTCACCGTTTCGCCGTCAACGCTCACCCGTCCCGAGCGGATCAGCTCCTCGGACGCACGACGTGAAGCGACCCCGGCGCCGGCGAGAAATTTGGCAAGCCTCACGGTGCTGCCACCATAGTCATCCCGATGGACCTCGAACTCCTGAACACCACGCTTGCCGAGCTGGGCGAGCCGACCTACCGCGCCAAGCAGGTGTGGGAGTGGGCCGCGGACGGCGCAGCCGGTTACGACGCGATGACGAACGTGCCGCACGCGCTCCGGGGAGAACTCGACCGTCTAGTTCCGTACTCGTCGCTGTCGGTCGAGACAGAAGCGGTCGCTCGCGACGGCACGGTCAAGGCCCTGTTCACGACCAGCGACGGCCGCCCGGTCGAGGCCGTGATGATGGTGTACCGCGACGGTCGGCGTTCGCTGTGCCTCTCTTCCCAGTCCGGCTGCCCGCTGACGTGCACGTTCTGCGCGACCGGGCAGATGCGCTTCCACCGCAACCTCACGGCGTCGGAGATCCTCGATCAGGCGCTCCACTTCCGGCGGCTTGGCCCCCTCAACCACGCCGTGTTCATGGGCATGGGCGAGCCGCTGATGAACCTCGACGCCGTGCTCGAGGCGTGCCGACGGCTGCCCGATCTTGGGATCACGCACCGGCGAACGGCGATCTCGACGGTCGGCTGGATCCCGGGGATCGAGCGCCTCGGAGCCGAGCCGCTCCCGCTCCGGCTCGCGCTGTCGCTGCACGCCGCCGACCCCGCTCTCCGCTCAGCTCTGATGCCGGTCAACGACCGCTACCCGCTCGAGCAGGTACTGACGGCGTGCCGCGCGTTCTACGAGCGCAAGCGCCGGAAGGTGTTCGTCGAGTATGTGATGCTCGCCGGCGTCAACGACAACGTGTCGCAGGCGAAGCAGCTCGCCGAGCTGCTCGACGCGTGGACATTCAAGGTCAACCTGATCCCGTACAACCCGACAGGTTCGACGTTCGACGGGTCATCCCCCAAGGCAATCGAGGCGTTCCGCTCAGAGCTCGAGCGCAATGGGATCGAAGCCACAGTACGACTGACGCGCGGCCGCGAGATCGACGCCGCCTGCGGTCAGCTGGCGGCACGGGCCGCCACCGTGGGCTAGTCGTCCCGCTTTGCCTCCGAAATGAAAAGATGCGGGGCGTGAGGAGAGCAACGCGGCTGGCCCTCGGTGCATGTTGCGTGGCGCTTGTGGCGCTGGGTGGCGCGGCGAGCGCGGCCGCCAACGGGCCGGTGCTGCCGACGAGCGACCCGTTCTACAGCTACTCCGGGTCGCTCGCGGGCGTCGCGCCGGGAACGATCCTCAAACAGCGACCGATCGACCTCGTCGACTTCAGCATCAAGATCCCGTTCCAGGCGACCCAGGTCCTGTACCGCACGACAGGTGAGCTCGGACAGCCGACCGCGACGGTCGCCACGGTAATCGAGCCGCTCACCGGCGCATCCTCGAAGATCGTCTCCTATCAGATGGCGTACGACGCACTTGGGCCGCAATGCGATCCGTCGTACACGCTGCAGGGCGGGATGCCCGCCGGCGGCACCACGAATACGGAAGAGGAGCAGCTCGTCGCAACGATCGTGGTGGCCGGGATGACCGTCGTCGTCCCCGACTATGAGGGCACCTCGCTTGATTGGGCCGCCGGCCAGGAGGAGGGCTACAACACGCTCGATGGGATCCGCGCGACCGAGAACCTGCTGAAGCTGCCGTCGTCGAGTCCAGTCGGGATGGTCGGCTATTCGGGCGGCTCGATCGCGACGGAGTTCGCGTCGGAACTGGCCCCGAAGTACGCCGGAGCATTGAACATCGTCGGCGTCGCCGAGGGCGGGATCCCGGTCGATCTCGTGCACAACACCGCGTACATCAACGGGAGCCCGTCGTGGTCGAGCGTGATCCCGGCCGTGCTTGTGTCGCTCGCACGGGCGTTCCACGTCGACCTGCAGGCGTACCTGTCGCCGTACGGGCTGAGGCTGGCCAACCAGGTCCAATCCGAGTGCATCGCGAACTTCGTCGGCCACTGGCCGGGGCTCACCTACCAGCAGCTGCTCAAGCCGGCGTTCCAGAACATCTACTCGATTCCGGCTTTCGTCCGGATCAGCAACGACCTGATCATGGGACGGGGCGGAACGCCGCGCGAACCGCTGCTGATGGGCGTCGGTAACGCCGACGGAACCGGCGACGGTGTGATGGTCTACAAGGACGTCGAGGCGCTCGCCCACACCTACTGCGAGCGCGGCGTCTCCGTCGAGCTGAACATCTACGGCGGCGACGACCACACGCACGCTGCGATCGCGTTCCTTCCTGCCGCGACGCTGTTCCTGACGGAGCGGCTGATGGGCCTGCCGGTTGCCAACGGCTGTAGCTCGGTCCCAGCGGGCAACTCGCTCTCGCCGCTACCGCTGCCACCGCAGCTCGTGCTCCGCTCCGGAGGCTACCGCGCCAAGCTGCACGGCCTCGTCGTCTGGCTGCACACGACGACCGGCACGATGACCGGGATCACGGTGCAGCTCACGCGAGGTCCTGTGCACGTATCGCGAACGCTGTCACGGTTGACGACGAAGCGCCGGCGCCTGGTGCTGCCCGTCGCCAGGACTGGCGGCTACACACTGTCGGCCAGCTGGAACGGCGTTCCGCAAGCGACCGGGCGCGTGCGGATCCGCAAGCTATAGCCACCGCCGGACCCGCGCGCGGTACTCGTTGTAGGCGGGGCCGAACCGCCGTTCGAGGTATCGCTCCTCGCGGGCGATCACGCCGCGGTCGATCACCGTCATCGCGATCGGCAGCGGCAGCAGCGCCCACGGTGCGTCGGCGACCAGCGCGATCCCCGCATAGGCGAGCGCCATCCCAAGGTAGGCCGGATTGCGCGTCAGCCGGTATGGGCCGTCCGTCACGATCGTCTTGGTCGGCTCGTAAGGATCCACGGGCGTGCCGGCGCGGATGAACGCACGCACGAACGTGGCCGCGAGCGCCCCGCCGGCGACCATCAGCCCACCGCCGACCGGCAGCGCGGCCGCGCGCGGAAGCGAGCCCGACCCGATCGCAGCGTTGAGCCCGAAGCCAACCGCGAGCGCGCCGAGGTAGATCAGCGGCGGCGGCGCGATCACGCCGGCCGTGTCGGTGTGCTGCTCAACGGTTGCCACCGTCAGCTCCCGCGCGGTGGCCGGCGGAGCATCTTCCACACCGGCGGACTGCCGCCGAGGCGTAGCTCACCTACATGCTCAAACCCGAGCCGCTCGTACAGCGCGGCGCTTCGCTCGCTCGAGGCCTCGAGGTACGCGAGCAGACCCTCGCGGTCGCAGCGCTCGAGCGTCGGCGCCAGCAGCGCGCTGCCCAACCCCTGGCCCTGCTGCTCGGGACGGACTCCGACGGCGAGCACGTACCAGTGCGGCCGGCGCTCGTGGCGCAGCTCCATCTTCCCCTGAAACGCCGTGGCAATCGGCAACCGCCGCCCGAACGCGCGCCAGAACGCCAGGCCGTGCGCGAGCGTGACCGCGGGCGGCAGCTGCCACTTTCCCGGCGGCATGCAGATCGCGGACCCGGCGCGCTCGTCGCACGTCCAAACGGTCCCGCGCGCGAACCCCATGTGGCGCAGCGCGAGCGTGAAGAAGCGAGCGAGCCTGACCGGCCGCGTCTGGTCGTCGGGCAGGAGCCACCCGAACACGGGGTCGTCGGTGAAGGCCGCAGCGAGCGTCTGCGCCAGCCCATCCAACTCGTCGCGCGCGGCGAGTCGTGTCTGCGCTCCGGTGGTGGCTGTGTCGACCGTCATGCCTCGCTCCTCTCGTTGCTCTCGCGCATCAGCGCCTCAAAGCCCTTGAAGATCAGTACGAGCAGGTCACCGAACAGATGGTCCGGAACGGCTTCCGGATCAACCAGCTTCTCGAGCGCAAGGCCATTGGCAAGCGCGTTGACGAACGTCCCGAGCGGCTCGGCGTGCTCGGGGTCGACCTCGATCTCCTGCTCCCGCGCCCCCGTGGCGACCATCCGCCCGGTGGCGAGCCGGAAAGCGGCCATCCGCGCGGCAAACCGCTCGCGTGCTGCCGGCTCTCGGATCGCGTACGCCCAGAACTCGATGAACAGCGGAAAGTACTCGGGCCGCTCGGATAGCACCCGCATCCACTGGTCGGCCCCGGCGCGCGCCTGCTGCTCGAGCGTGCCGCCGCCCGCGACCGCGTCCGTGTAACCCCGAACGTCGCCCGCGATCGAATGGTCGAGCAGTTCCAGGAACAGATCCTCCTTGCCGGCGAAGTTCGCGTACAGCGCGCCGGTCGTGGCGCCGGCCTCGCGTGCGATCTCGTCGACGGAGGCGCCGTGGTAGCCCTTACGCGCAAACACGGCCTGGGCGGCATCCAGCAGGCGCCGGCGGGTCGCGGCCTTCTGCTGCGTGCGCAGCGTTCCCATAGCGCTCCTTATCTCAGATAACGCCCGCTATGTCAAGTCATCGCGGGGCGGCGCCCGATCAGTGCCGCCGCCGGCCCGCGCTTCGCCTGCCCGCAGCAGCCGGTCGCGGAGCTCGGCCTCGAACTCCGGCGAAGGCTCGAACTCCGACACATCCGGAAGCTCGTCTAGAGAGTCCAGCCCGAACAGCCGCAGGAACAGCTCCGTCGTGCGGTACAGCGCGGCGCCGAACTGAGAGCGACCGTACTCTTCGAGCATCCCGCGTTCGAGCAGCGTGGCCGTCGCCGACTCGGCGTTGACGCCGCGGATCCGCGCGATCTCGGGCCGTGAGACCGGCTGCAGATAGGCGACGATCGCGAGTGTCTCCGCCTGGGCCGGCGTCAGCGGCGGTGTCCGGGGCCGCGCCAGCAGCCGCCGCGCGGCCGATTCCGCGTCGCGGATGGGTGGACAGCACCCAGCCGCCGGCGAGCTGACGCAGGACGAGCCCACGCCGTTCGAAGTCGAAGTGCTCGCGCAGGCTCTCGAGCGCGGTCACCACCTCGTGCAGCTCCGCGCCCGTCGCGTCGGCAAGCGCGTCCGCCGAGACAGGCTCCGCGGACAGGAATAACAGCGCCTCGAGAGTGCGCTCGAGCTGCGAAGTCTCGGTCACCGACGCGCTCACGCGGTCGCCCGCTCTGGCGCCGAACGCGCCGCCTGAACCGTGATCTCGCCGAACGGCTCGTCCTGGGCCCATGTCGCCTCGCCCTGCTTGTACAGCTCGAGCAGCGCGAACAGCGTCACCGCGATTGTCACCCGGTCGGCAGCGGCGACCGCCTCGTCGAACGAGAAGGTCCCGCGCCTGAGCAACGCGCGCAGGTGCGCGAGCCGCTCCGCGACGCTGACCTTGGGAACGGTTATGTGACGGGTGTCGAGTGGTTCCGGGGTTTGCAGTAGCTCGCCGATCGCCTGCCCGAGCCGCCGCGGGTCATACACGGCGTGCGCCTCACCGAGTGACGCCCGCCGGAGCCACGGCGGCAACGGCGCCGAGCGAAAGCGATGCCCCGCCTCGCAGGACAGCCGTTCGCCCAGGACCTCGGCCGCCGCTCGATAGCGATGCGCGTCGAGCAGGCGAGCGAGTAGCTCCTCGGCGGCTTCACCGGGGTCGAGGTCAAGCTCGTCCGGTTCGGCGCCGGGAAGCATCAGCCGCGACTTCAGCTCCAGCAGCGCCGCGATCAGGACGAGGAACTCGGTCGCCGCCTCGAGGTCGAGCTCGCCCTTGCGCTCGAGATGGTCGACGTACCCGATCACGATTTCGGCGAGGTCAACCTCGAGCAGGTCGACCTCCTCGCGCAGGATCAGCGTCAGCAACAGGTCGAAGGGACCCGCGAACACGTCGAGGTCCAGCTCGAGATCGATCACGCGCACCGTTGGCGAACGTTAGCTACCGAACCGGACCGACGCCCATCGCCCGGCGGACATCGGTGAGCGTGTTCGAGGCAATCGCGCGGGCCTTCTCCGCGCCCTGGGCGAAGGTTCGCTCGAGCGTGGCCTCGTCCGCGCGCAGCGCCGTGTAGCGCTCGCGAACCGGTGCCAGGTAGTCGACGACGGCCTCGGCGACAGCTGCCTTGAACGAACCGTACCCGGAGCCATCGAACTCCCGCTCGATCTGCTCGGGCTCCGTCCCGCGGACCGCGGCGAGGATCTCGATCAGGTTGGTGATCCCGGGCTTGTCGGCCCCGCGCCGGACCTCACTACCCGAGTCGGTGACCGACGCGCGGATCTTCTTGAGGACCGTGTCCGGCTCGTCGAGCATGAGCACCGTTCCGTGCTCGGTACCGCCCGTCGTCGACATCTTCATGTCGGGTTTCTGGAGGTCCATGATCCGGGCGCCGACCGCCGGAATCCGATGCTCGGGCACCACCAGCGTCTCGCCGTACCGGGCGTTGAAGCGCTCGGCGGCGTCGCGCATCAGCTCGACGTGCTGGCGCTGATCGTCGCCGACGGGGACCTCGTTCGCGCGATACGCAAGGACGTCAGCCGCCATCAGCACCGGATACACGAACAGGCCGGCGGACACCAGGTCCCGCTGGGCGCCCGACTTTTCCTTGAACTGCGTCATCCGGCTGAGCTCACCGAACGCCGTCACGCTCGTCAGCAGCCACGTCAGCTCCGTGTGTTCGGGAACATCGCTCTGCCGGAAAAAGATGATCCGATCGGGATCGAGGCCCGCGGCCAGCAGCGTCGCCGCCGTGTCGTAGACCGACTCCCGCAGCACATCGGGTTCGTACGGGACCGTGATCGCGTGCAGGTCGACGACACAGTAGATCGCCTCACCGCGATCCTGCGCTGCGACCCACTGCTCGATCGCGCCGATGTAGTTGCCGAGGTGCTTGCGGCCCGTGGGCTGGATTCCGGAAAAGATGCGTACCGCATTCACGGCCCGGAGGTTATCCGGGACGGTTCCACTCGAAGGTCGTGGTCGCGCGAGGCTCGATCGTGTACATGAACGACCTGCCGTGCCAGGAGACCGCGAACGTGACCGGGTTGGTGGAGTTGTTGTATGCGAGCAGCACGATGCTGCCGTCGGGATTCTGGACCGCGACGTCGTCGAGCCCGGGCGTCGAGATCGTCGGATCGTTGCCTGCGATGTTGTAGTTGACGAAGTGGTTTGCGGCGATCACGTGGGAGCCGGGCTGGATGAACGCGGTCGCCTGACCGAGCTCGTAGTAGTTGAGTCCGAGCTGGTAGGTCCAGGTCTGCTGGTTGATCGTCGCCTCCGCGGTGCAGCCCGGGCAGCCGTTGTGCGCCTCGACCGGCCCGCGGTGTGTGTTGAGCGCGAGGTTGAACAGGGCCACCGCGCTGGCCCAGTTGTTGAGCGAGGAGACGATCGTCTCGGAGATCGAGGAGGTCAGACCCTGCGCGCACTCGTCCATCGTTTCGGTCAGGTTCGGATGCAGGTGGTGCATCGTCGACATCGCGATCGGCGAGCCGTGGTAGCAGTGCCAGGCGATCCCCGACAGCGACGGTGCCGCAGTCGAAGCCCCGAGCGACTCGGCGAACGCGACCGACGGGCCCGAGAAGCCGGCATCGTGGCCGAAGATCTGGGTGTGCAGTCCGGCGGCCTTCAGCGCCGGGGCAATGAAGTACTGGATCAGATTCGCCTCGGCGTGCTCTGAGAGATCCATCCCTGGGTAGCGGGTCGGGTTTCCGGGCTCGTTTTGCGGCGTGATCATGCTGATTGGCACGCCGGCGGCGGCGTACGCCTTGATGAACTTGACGAAGTAGTTCGCCAGCGGTCCGTACGAGCGCCCGTACAGGTACCCAAGATCCGCGTAGTTGTTGAGCGAATCGTTGGTCTTCATCCATCCGGGCGGGCTCCACGGGTTGGCCTGCAGCACGAGGTGCGGATCGATTGCAAGCGCCGTCTTGAGCGCGGGGATATCCCAACGGAAGTCGTGGGCGATCGAGAAGTGCTCCAGCGTCGGGTCGGTCTGGCCTGCGGGCAGATCGTCATACGAGTACGACTTGCCTGTCTGGGTGAAGTCAGACGCACCCATCGGCACCCGTAAAAAACTGATGTTGATGCCGTTCGGATACGGGGCGAATAGGTTGGTCATCAGCTCGGAGCGCGCCGCCGGCAGCAGCTGCTTCTGGATCAGCCACGCCGAGCTGTCGGTCATCGACGCGCCGATCCCCGTGATCCGCTGGTAACCCGTCGTCTCGTTCACCGAGATCACCGGCGTCCCCTTCGGCGGCGCCGAGGTCGCGAACGTGAGATCGGGCAGCTGCGCCATCCGCTGGCTCAGGTCGATCGTCGTCTGCACGGCGGCAACGTCGAACGGATTCGGCGATTGGGCGTCCGCCGCCAGTGCGCCACACAGCACACAGGCCAGCACAGCCCCCAATGTCAGACGTCTAGTGATTCTTGGCACGCAGAGATAGGTCGACGCCGGCTACCACGCCCCGCGTCGCGCAGCCAATCGAAACACGGCGAGCGGTCAAAAGTAGCGGGTCGGGCGCCGCGACCGCGCCGCCCGCCGCCCCGGGAGTCCGGCCTCAGACCTTTACCGCGGTCGCCGGCGAACTCGCGCCCGCCACCGACGCCGAGCGGTCACGGCGCAGCACCCACGCCGCCACCACGCCACCGATCGCGCCGCACACGTGGGCCTGCCAGGAGACGCTGGTTTGCGGAACGATGCTGGACGACGAGCGCCGCGCCCCACACCGCGCCGACGACGAGCCCGCGAGAATCTCGAGCGCGCTGCGGTTGAACACGCCCCGCGCGAACAGGTACGTCGCATACCCGAACACGACTCCGCTGGCGCCGATCGTGATCGTGTTCCGAGCGGCGCGATCAGCCACGTCCCGAGGCCGCCGACGAGGACCACGATGAGGGTGACCGCCGCCAGCCGCGCTGCACCGCGCAGCGCGATGATCACGCCCATGAACACGAGCGGGATCGTGTTGTCGACCAGGTGGGGCGAGAAGTTCGCAGTGGATGAACGGCGAGGTGAAGATTGCCCACAGGTGACCGAAACTGCGCGGTACGATCCCATCGTTGTCGAAGCCGTAGTTGGTCGATCACAGTTGATCACCTCGACCAGCCACATCAGCGCGACGATCCCGAGCAGCAGCAACAGCCCCTCGCGCTGCGTCCTTGCCCTTGGGCGATGCGCACGCTTCGGGTTCATGCGGCTCGGATCGATGGTACGGGCCTAGCCACGGCCGCTCTCAACCGCCTATAACGCAGGCGGCTAAGGCCCCGGCTACCCAGCGCCGCTTCGGCGACCGCCAGCGCCACCTCGGCGCGTTCGCGGAGCGAGCTCGCGAGCACGAACTCATCGGGGGTGTGGGCGCCGCCGCCGCGCGGGCCGAGGCCGTCGATCGTCAGCGGGATCGTGGCGGCGAAGTGGCTCGCGTCGCTGGCACCGCCACGACGGACACCGGCGATCTTGCGGCCGATCTTCTCGCCGGCGCGGGCCAGCACATCTGCTGTCGCCTCGCGCGAGTCCATTCCCGGCCAAAGCCGCTCCATCGTCGCGTGCAGTGTTGCGCCGCGGGTCTGGGCGGGGACAGCGGCGCGGACGGGCTCGAATGCCTCGAGCCGGTCGGCGCGCATGTCGAGCACGAGCTCACCGGCGGCCGGAACGACGTTGAGCGCCTCGCCGGAGCGCATCACGGTCGGGACGACGCTGAGGTGATCACCACCGCTGGGCGCGTGCAGCGCGGCCAGCGCCACCGCCGTGTCGGCGAGCGAGAGCAGCGCGTTGATCCCGTGATCCGGCGCGCTGCCGGAGTGTGAGGCGCGCCCAACCGCGCTCACACGCAAGGTGCCGGCCGCCTTGCGGCGTACGACCACACCGGCCTCGCCGTCCGGTCCTCGTTCGCCGGCCTCGAAGCACAGGCACGCGTCGTAGCCTTCGAACGCCGGGGTGTGACCGAACGGCGAAGTGCGCCACTCCTCGTCGCAAACGAGCAGGACCGCGAGCTCGGCGAACCGATCGGGACGCTGAGCGAGCGCTCGCGCAACGCCGAGCGACAGCACCACGCCACCCTTCATGTCCGCGGTGCCGGGTCCGTACAGTCGCTCGCCGTGGCGGCGCAGCAGCGCGTGGGCCTCATGGCCGATCACCGTGTCGACGTGCCCGAGCAGCAGCAGCCGCCGGTCACCGGTCCCCGGGAGCCGGGCAAGCAGGTCGGGCGCGAACCCGGGCGTCGAGCACGGTGGCCGCTCGATGCAGAAGCCGGCGGGGAGCAGCTCCGTGCAGAACGCGAGTGCCTGCTCTGCGCCCGGGATATCGCCCGATGGCGAGGAGACCGCGACCAGCACTTCGAGCTCGCGCTCCGCGCGGTCCGCGATCTCGGCGGCCTGTTCCACGACCATTCGCCCGACGGTACTAGGGTTCGCGGTGATGGCGGTCGCGCGGGCGGAGATCACGTTCACCTCAGGCCCCGACGAGGTCGCGGCGTGGCTGTACGGCGACACCGGCGAGGTCTGCGTCGTGATGGCGCACGGGTTCAGCCTCACCCGCCACGACGGTCTCGACGCCTACGCACGGGCGATCGCCGCCGCGGGTCCGCGGGTGCTCGTGTTCGACCACCGATATCTCGGCGACTCGGGCGGGATGCCCCGGCAGCATTTCTCAAAGCGCGCTCAGCTCGAGGACTGGCGCAACGCGATCGCGCACGCGCGCGGACTCGACGGCGTCGATTCGGCGCGGATCGTGCTGTGGGGCTACTCGTTCGCCGGTGGCCACGTCGCGACACTCGGCGCCGAGGACCATCGCGTGGCGGCCGTAATCGCGCTATGCCCGTTCGTCAACGGCTTGCCCCGCGTGTTGCATACGCCGCCGGCTGAGATCGCCTGGCTGTTGCCGAGAGCGGTGCTCAACCTCGCGGGGGCCGGGGTCCGGATCCCAGTGACCGGACCGCCCGGAACGCACGCCGCGCTGACGCTGCCCGGCGAAGCCGACGGATTCGCCGGGGCCGTCACCGCCAACTCGCCGTGGCGCAACGAGATCGCGCCGGGGGTGTTCGCGACGGTCGCGTTCCACCGTCCGCTGGCCCGTGCGAGGCGGGTCACGTGTCCGGTCTGGGTCGGCGCCGGCGAGCGCGACATCACGGTCGACTTCAGGTCGGCGGAGAAGTACGCCGCGCGGGCTCCGAAGGGTGAGTTCCACACCTATCCGTACGACCACTTCGAGCCCTTCTACGGAGACGCGCCGGCCATCGTCGTGGCGGACCAGGTCGAGTTCCTACGCCGCCAGCGGCTGGCTACATAGGCTGACGGACGACCGGCTTGCGAGCGGCCGCAGCCTCGTCGAGCCTGCGCACCGGCGTCGTGTACGGCGCGTTGCGGGCGATCTCGGGATCCTCCTTGGCCTCCCGCAGGATCTCCGCGACGATCTCGGCGAAGTGGTCGAGCGTCTCCTTGGTCTCGGTCTCGGTCGGCTCGATCAGCAGCGCCTCGTCGACGATCAACGGGAAGTACACGGTCGGCGGATGGACGCCGTGATCGAGCATCCGCTTGGCGAGGTCGAGCGTCTTGATCTTCAGCTCGCGCTTCATCGGCGCACCGGACAGGACGAACTCGTGCATGCAAAGGCGGTCGTATGCCGCCGGCAGGTAATCGGCGACGCCGAGCTCGCGGAGCTTGGCGAGCAGGTAGTTGGCGTTCAGCACCGCGATCTCCGAGACCTCGCGCAGGCCGGGCGCGCCGAGCGAGCGGATGTACGCATACGAGCGCACGAACACGCCGTAGTTGCCCTGGAACCCCCGAAGCCGGCCGATCGACTTCGGACGGTCGTAGTCGAGGTCGAACCGCCACGGCGAGGCGCCGTTGCCGGCGCCCCTGCGGCGCACGACCTGCGGTCGCGGCAGGAACGGCTCGATCCGCTCGGACACGGCGATCGGCCCGGCGCCGGGGCCGCCACCGCCGTGCGGTTGCGTGAACGACTTGTGCAGGTTGAAGTGGACGATGTCGAAGCCCATATCGCCGGGGCGGCAGATGCCCATGATCGCGTTGAGGTTCGCCCCGTCGTAGTAGAGCGTTGCGCCGACGCCGTGGACGATCGCCGCGATCTCCTCGATCCCCGGCTCGAACAGGCCGACCGTCGACGGGTTCGTCAGCATCAGGCAGGCGACGTCCTCGGTCGCCTTCGAGCGCAGGTCGTCGAGGTCGACGTTGCCCTGCCCGTCGGTGCCGACCTTGACCACCTCGTAGCCGGCCATCGTCACAGTCGCGGGGTTCGTGCCGTGTGCGGTGTCGGGGGTCAGCACCTTGTGCCGGTGCTCGCCGCGGTCCTCGTGGAACGCGCGCGTCAGCAGCACACCAGCGAGCTCGCCGTGCGAGCCGGCGCTGGGCTGCAGCGAGACGTGCGGCAGCCCGGCGATCTCGCCGAGCGCGTCCTGCAGGCGCCACATCAACTCGAGCGCGCCCTGCGCCCGGGACGGATCCTGCAACGGGTGCAGCTTCGCGTGGCCCGGTAGCGCCGCGACCCGCTCGTGCAGCTTCGGGTTGTGCTTCATCGTGCACGACCCGAGCGGGTAGAAGCCGGTGTCCAGATCGAAGTTGCGCTTCGACAGGCGGTTGTAGTGGCGGACGATCTCCGGCTCGGCCACCTCCGGCAGTCGCGGTCTCTCGGCGCGACGCAACCGAGCCGGCAGCAACTCGTCGAGCGGCCGCTCGGGCACATCCAACGACGGCGCAACGAATGCGCGGCGTCCATCGCGGGAGCGCTCGTAGATCGTCAGCTGGTCGTCGGCCGCGCGGATCACGCAGGCACTCCCGAGGCGGCCCGCTCGGCCGCCACCGCGGCCCCGAGCACATCCGCCAGCCGATCGATCTCGGCCCGCGTGCGGCGCTCGGTGACTCGCGACCAGCAGGCCATTCTCGTGCTCGGGATAGTCCCGTCCGAGCGCGTAGCCGGGGTTGACGCCCTGCGCCGCGCAGCGGTCGATCACCCGGTCGACCGGCGCCTCGAGCTCGACCGCGAACTCGCGCACAACCGGCCGCTCGTGCAGCAGCGAGACGCCGTCGAGTGCTGCGAGCCGCTCGCGCGCGTACGCGGTCCGCTGCAGCATCAGCTCTGCGAGCTCGACGATCCCGCGCCGGCCGAGCCAGCTCAGGTAGATCACGCCGGCGAGCGCGTTCAGCGCCTGCGCGGTGCAGATGTTCGAGGTGGCACGCTCGCGCCGGATGTGCTGCTCGCGCGTCTGCAGCGTGAGCACGAACCCGCGCTTGCCGTCGAGATCGCGGGTCTCCCCCGCGATCCTGCCGGGCACGCGGCGGATCAGCGCCTCGGTGACGGCGAAGAAGCCGAACGACGGGCCGCCGAAGTCGAGCCGGTTGCCGAGCGTCTGCCCCTCGCCGACGGCGACGTCGAGCCCCGCACTCGCCGGGGCTCTTCAGCAGCGCCAGCGGCAGCGGGTCGCAGGCGCAGATCGCGAGCGCGCCGGCGTCGTGCGCAGCGGCGGCGAGCGACTCGAGATCCTCGACCGCGCCGAGGAAGTTCGGCTGCGGCGACGATCACGGCGCTGACGTCGTCGTCGAGCTTGCGCAGTTCGGTGACGCCGTCGCGCAGCGGCGCCTCCTCGATCTCCATCTCCCACCCACGCGCGAGCGTCGCGAGCGCCTCGCGCGCGTGCGGGTGCACCCCGCGGGAGACGACGAACCGCTTGCGGCCGTTCTCCAGCTTCGCGACGTAGCCGGCGGCGGCGACCGCGCTCGGCCCTTCGTACACCGAGGCGTTCGAGACCGGCAGCCCGGTCAGCTCGGAGATCGCGGTCTGGTACTCGAACATCGCCTGCAGCCCGCCCTGGGAGATCTCGGGCTGGTACGGGGTATACGGGGTGAGGAACTCCGAGCGGGAGATGATCGAGTCGACCAGCGCCGGGACGTAGTGGTCGTACATGCCGGCGCCGAGGAACGACAGCTCGTCCTCGGTCGAGGTGTTGTGCGACGCCAGCGCGCGCAGCTCGTCGTACACCTCCTGCTCGGAGAGCCCGGAGCCGAGCGCCAGCTCGCGCGTCAGCCGCAGCGCCTGCGGAATGTCGGCGAACAGCTCGTCGATGCTGCCGACACCGATCGCCGCGAGCATCTCGCGCCGGTCGCCGTCCGTGGCAGAGACGTAAGAGCTCAACGTCGAGCGTCGCCTCATATGCCGCTGCGTCCATCAGCGAGGACGTCTCGGACGGATCGGAGAGGCGGACCTTCACGAGCCAGCCCTCGCCGTACGGGTCCTCGTTGATCTTCTCGGGGTCGTCGGTCAGCGCCTCGTTGACGGCGATCACCTCGCCCGACAGCGGCGCGATCACGTCGGAGACGGCCTTGACCGACTCGACCTCCGTGTAAGGCTCGTCCTTGGAGATCGTCGAGCCGAGCGCCGGGGCCTGGTAGAAGACGACCTCGCCGAGCTGGTCCTGGGCGTACCAGGTGATCCCGAACGTCGCCTCCTCCCCATCGACGCGCGCCCAGTCGTGCTCTGGGTGGTACAGCAGGTCGTCCGGGTAGCTCGCGTCGGCCATCAGTCGGAATCCTTTGCGTTGTAGAGGGGCTTGGTCGCGACAGTCGCGGGCCTGATCGTCCCGCGCACGTCGATCTCGATGCTAGTACCAGGCGCGGCCCGATCGGCGGGGACATACGCCATCCCGATCCCCCGCTCGAGCGAGGGGGAGAACGTGCCGCTCGTGACGACGCCGCCGCCGAGCACGGGATTGCCCTGGCGCGCGATACCCGGCCCGTCGACGGTGAATGGGACGAGCTTCTCCGCGGGTCCGGCCGCGCGCGCCGCCGCGACCGCCTCCGAGCCGATGAAACCGGTCTGCTCGCGGCACGCCCAGCCGAGTCCCGCCTCGATCGGGCCGCGATCGAGGGTCAGGTCATTGCCGTACAGGTGAAAGCAGGCCTCGAGCCGCAGCGTGTCGCGCGCGCCAAGCCCGGCGGGCGATCGCGCCGGCGTCAACGAGCGCGTCCCAGACAGCGGGCGCGTCGGCGGGCGCGAGCAGCAGCTCGACTCCGTCCTCGCCGGTGTACCCGGTCCCGCAGACGAGCATCGCCGCTCCCGCGACGACCCGCTCACAGCAGTGCATCCGCGATGGCAGCGATCCGTCGGTCAGCCCCGCCACCAGCGCCCGCGCGCGCGGCCCCTGGACCGCCAGCATCGCGAACCGCGTCCGCGACGTCGATCACGTCGGCGTCGAAGCCGTCGGCGTGCGCGCGCATCCAGTCGAAGTCCGACTCGTGGTTGGCGGCGTTCGTGACCGTCAGAAAGCAGTTCTCGGACAGCCGGTAGCTGAACAGGTCATCGCGCACGCCGCCATCCTCGGAGCACAGCAGCGAGTACTGGGCGCCGCCCTCGGGCATCCGGCGGACGTCGTTGGAGACGAGCCGCTGCAGCAGCGCGGCGGCGTCCGGGCCGCGGGTCTCGACCTGGCCCATGTGCGAGACATCGAACACGCCCGACGCCCGCGCGAACGGCCAAGTGCTCCCGCTTGACCCCCGCGTACTGGACCGGCATCTCCCAGCCGGCAAATGGCACCAGCCGGGCACCCGCGGCGACGTGGCGGTCATACAGCGGCGTACGACGCAGCGCAATCTCGGCAGTCCCGTGCACCGCGAGTGAGCCTAGTACACGGAGGGGACCCGGCCCCTTCCACGAAAGTGGACTAAATCCAACCGCTGGGCGAAAGGATCTACGCCCGCTGCAGCGGGTAGCCGCGCCTGCGGCTATCCAGCGGCCTCGTCGGGCGGCTCGTCTTCCGCGGTTGCTCGGAACCGGCGCGGGTCGGGAGCCGCGCCCGCGCGCGCCGGAAGGGCCGGATCGCGAGGTTCATGTCCGCAACATGCGGCTCGAGGCGCTCAACCGCCGCCTCGACCATCGCCATCCGGTCGTCGAGCGCTCCGATCCGGCCGCTCAGCGCGCGCATCTCGACCTCGATCCGTTCGACCGAGGCGTGCATCCCAGTGACCTCGCGATCCATCGAGACGGTGTGTCTGCGGATCGAGTTGAGATCCGCCGCGAGCTGGGACAGCAGCCGCAGCGGGTTGACGGACGCCCCGAGGTCGCCCAGTCCCGGGAAGCGGCGGGAACCTTCCATAGCGGGCGTCACTGTACCGATCGCCCCAGTCGAGGCAGCTCGGGTCAGATCTCGAGCGTCGCGCGTGCGTTCACGCCGCCGCTCAGCGGTCCTTCAAGAACTCCGGGATATCGATCTCGTCGTCGCGGATCTCGAGCGAGGAGCGCTGGCGGTCGTCCATCGAGACCTCGCGGCGGCGGCTGGCGTCCGGTGCCGGCTGGCGGCCCCGCGCGCCCTGCCGGATCGGCGGCGTGCCGTGGTCGAATCCGGTCGCGATCACGGTGACGCGGACGTCCTCGCCCATCGAGTCATCGATCACCGCGCCGAAGATGATGTTCGAGTTCGCGTCGGCGGCGCTCTGGACGATCTCCGCGGCCTCGTTGACCTCGAACAGGCCGAGGTCGTGGCCGCCGGTGATGTTGAGCAGGATCCCCATCGCGCCCTCGACCGACTCCTCGAGCAGCGGCGAGGAGATCGCGATCTTGGCCGCCTCGGCGGCCCGGTTCTCGCCGCCGGCCGAGCCGATCCCCATCAGCGCCGTGCCGGCGTCGCGCATGATCGTGCGCACGTCGGCGAAGTCGAGGTTGATCAGGCCGGGGATCGTGATCAGGTCGGTGATCCCCTGGACGCCCTGGCGGAGCACGTTGTCGGCCTCGCGGAACGCATCGAGGATCGTCGTGCGCCGCTCGACGATCGCCAGCAGCTTCTCGTTCGGGATCACGATCAGCGTGTCGACGTACTCGCGGAGCTTCTGGATGCCGTCCTGGGCCTGGCGGGCCCGCTGCGTCCCCTCGAAGCTGAACGGGCGGGTCACAACACCGACGGTGAGCGCGCCGATCTCGTTCTTCGCGATGTCGGCGATCACCGGCGCGGAGCCGGTGCCGGTGCCGCCGCCTTCGCCGGCGGTCACGAACACCATGTCGGCGCCCTTCAGCGCCTCCTTGATGTCGTCGCGCGATTCGGCCGCGGCGCCCTGCCCGACCTCCGGGTTCGCGCCGGCGCCGAGCCCCTTCGTGAGCTCATGGCCGATGTTCAGCTTGACATCCGCGTCGCACATCGCGAGCGCCTGCGCATCGGTGTTCGCGGCGATGAACTCGACGCCGCGCAACCCCGCGTCGACCATCCGGTTGACCGCGTTGGTGCCGCCGCCGCCGACGCCTACAACTTTGATGACTGCGAGATAACTGCCGCTTTCCATGGTGCTCCATCCGACCCTAGAGGTAGCGTTGAGTGTTTATCCACTCGTCCGCTGCTAGCGGGAGTTTCGCACGTTACGGCCTGACGATGCGGGAAGTCAACGCGCCGAGGACCGCCGCAACGAGTGTTGCAGATTGCCCAAGTCTCGACAAGGGGCCGAGAGTTGCGATTTTGAAACACTCAAGCTTTGGTTGAGAGTTACCCTCCGGAGGTCGTCGCTGCGGAGGTGCCGCCGGCCTGTCCCCCGGCGGCGGTCTGGCCCGTCGCGGCGGGCTGCATCGGCGCTCCCGCCGCCGGGCGCGTTGGATCGGAGACATCGACGTACGACGCTCCGGCGGAGTGCTGATCGGACAGGACCGCGGCGGCCGCGGCCCACTTGGCCGCCAGCTCGGTGGCCGAGCCGAAGTACAGGACGGGGCCGTTACGAAGCTGCACGGTGAGGCCGTGCGCCGCGGTCGTGGTCACGAGAGCGAGGTGGGGCAGCAACTGGTACGGCGCCGCGGCGAGCAGCGACACGGAGCTGCGCGCAGCGCCTGTCAGCCTCGTTCCGCCAGGCGGGACCGCGAGCGGGATCCGCGGGAGAGCAGAGGCGCCGCTGAGATCGTGCAGCAGCGTGCCGTCGCTTGCGACGGCGATTGTCGTGCCGCCGACGGACGCAACCGCGACCGGGATCTGCTCGATCACCCGGATCCGCATCCCGTGCGGGAACTGGGTCGCGACCTGGAGGTTCTTGACGACCGGATATGGGGCGACGGCAGTGCGCAGCTGCCCGATCGATACGTCGAGCGTCGTCATGCCCTGCGCGGCTGCGAGCAGCGCGCGCCGGATCTGCCCGGCATCCGGGCCGCTGGCGCCGGTCACAGTCACGCGCTTGACCGCCACCAGCGAGGAGTCGCGGAACCACAGCCAGCCGCCGCCGAGCAGGCACGCCGCGACGACCAGCGCGATCAGCGCGCGGGGGTCGAGCAGCCGGCGTCGCAGCCGGGCCGGCAAGCCGTCGGCGCTTGCGCCCGTCGCGCCGCGGCCACGGCCGCGGCCGCGCGGGCCCCGCCAGGGACCTAGCCGCCGCCGCGTAGCCGCGTCGTTGATCACCGCGGCAGCCAATCGGATGGAAACTCGACGGGGCCGAGCGGCTGCACCTCCGGCTCGAGCTCGACGCCGAACCGCTCCTTGACGCGCCGCCGGCCCTCAGCCATCAGCGCGATCACATCTGCGGTCCTCGCGTCGCCATGGTTCTCGACGAAGTTCGCGTGCTTGGCCGAGAAGCCGGCTCCCCCGATGCGAAGCCCGCGGCAGCCCGCTGCCTCCAGCAGCTGGCCCGCCGTCATCCCTTCGGCCCTCGGGTCATCGGGGTTCTTGAAGGTCGACCCGAACGTCTTGATTCCGCTCGGCTGCGCGGCTTTGCGGCGCGAGCGCATGTCGGCGAGCTTCGCCTTCACCTGGTCGGGGTCGGCCGGCGCGAGCGCAAACGACGCCGACGCGACGATCTCACCTGGGCGCAGGTTTGAGCGGCGGTAGGCGAACCCGAGCTGGTCCGGGCGACGCCGGTCGGTCCCAGCGCCGGTGGCGACGTCAACCCACTCGAGCACCGCCGCCAGCTCCCCGCCGTAGGCGTTCGCGTTCATCCGCACCGCGCCTCCGACCGAGCCGGGGATGTTGACCCCGAACTCGATGCCGGCCAGGCCCGCGCGCGCCGCGACCGCCGAGACCGACGGCAGGCGGGCGCCGCCGCCGCACTCGATCCGCGTTCCGTTGCGCTCGATCTTGCTCAGTTGCTTGTCCAATTTCACGACCAGGCCACGGACGCCCACGTCCGCTACGAGCAGGTTCGACCCCGAGCCCACGACCCCTACTTCGAGATCCTCGCCGGCCGCCCATCGCAGCGCCGCCTCAAGCTGGTCGACGGTCCCGGCGCGAACGAACCACTCAGCCGCTCCGCCCGTTCGCACGGTCGTCAGGCGGGCCAGCGGGTAGTCCCGCTGCACGCCTGCGGGGGGTGCTGACATGCCTGGCAATGTAGAAGCAGCTCAGGACGCGCTCACCGCACGCTCACGCCACGAGCGAGTGCGCCAGCCGGTCGATGTCGCCGGCGCCCATGACCAGGCAGAGGTCGCCGGCGCGGAGCGCTCGCTTCAGATAGCGACCGGCAACGTGCTGGGTCGGAAGCCACGCGACCGGCCGTCCGCCGGCACGATCGGCGGCGGCCGCTGCGACAAGCCGACCGTCGACGCCTGGGAACGTCCTCCGCCCGCTCCCGCGCCGGGTACACATCGAGCACGACCACGACGTCCGCCTTCGCCAGCGCGGCGCCGAAGCCGGCGGCGAGCGCGCGCGTGCGGGAGTACAGATGTGGCTGGAACACGGCGAGCACGCGGCGGGGGGCGAGCGTCCTCGCCGCCGCAATCACCGCCGCGACCTCGGTCGGGTGGTGCGCGTAGTCGTCGTACACCGACGCGCCCGCAGCCGTCTCTCCGAGATGCTCGAACCGCCGCCGGGCACCGCGAAACGTGGCGAGCGCCTCGGCCGCCCGCTCGCGGTCCGCGCCCGCGAGCGCCGCCGCCGTCAGCGCGCCGGCGGCATTGATTGCGTTGTGGGCGCCGGGGACCCCCAGCATCACCGAGACACCACCCCATGTGAAGATCGAGCCGGCGGGGCCCAGCCGAGCATCGCGAGCGTCGTACGGCGTCGCCTCCGGTGGGCACAGGGCGCGCAGCTCAGGGCGGTCCCAGACGACCGCCTTGTCGCCCGCGCGTGCCATGAACGTTCGCAGCGTCTGCTCGAGGTCGAGGCGCGAGGAGTACGTCGCATGGTGATCGAGCTCGGCGTTCGTCAGCACCGCGATCTCGGGCGTCGAACCGCAGCAGCGAGCGATCTGATTCGTCAGCCTCCACGATGATCCACTCCCCCGTCCCCCAACTCGCATTTGCACCGGTGTCGCGTAGCTCACCGCCGACCACGTACGCCGGGTCGAGACCGGCGCCCCGGAGCGCGTGTACCACCATGCCGGCGGTCGTCGTCTTGCCGTGGGTGCCGGTGACGGCAAGGCAGCGCTTGAGCTGTGCGAGCTGTGCGAGCAGCTCGGCGCGGTGCAGTTGCCTCCCGGCGGCCAGCCGTTCCGGATTGTCCGCGGGGATCGCGGTCGAGTAGACGACCTCGGCCCCGGGCGGGACGTTGTCGGCGGCGTGCCCGATCACCGGCTCGATCCCACGGTCGCGGAGCGCAGGCATGTAGGCCGACTCCGCCCGGTCGGAACCGGTCACCGATGCGCCGAGCTCGCGCGCGATCAGCGCCAGGCCGCTCATCCCCGCCCCGCCGATGCCGACGAAGTGCAGGCTACGGTCAGACCAGTCGGTCGGTGACGCCTCGGTGCTCGACACGGTGCGGCGAGGCTACCCAAGGCTGCACAAGAGTTGTTACGCGTTGCGCCTGAGCTCCCCGGTTTGCTATCAACGGCCGCAGTGAGGCTCGCTGGGAAGCTGGCATCGGCAGGGGCGGTGTTGCTCGTCGCATTGGTCGCGGCGGCAGTTGCCACCGCGGGCGGTCCCGCGCGGGTCCGTCCTGCGCTCTCGAGCGGCTGTCCGGACCCGAACACGTCGCAACGCGATCCCGCGAACCCGCTGAACCTCGTGCGAGCGCCGGGCTCGAACCCGCTGAACGGCGCTCAATTCTTCGTCGACGGGCCGACCCACGGCGCCGCCGCCGGCGAGATCGCCCGGCTGCTCGGGATCGACTCCACCGTGCCGATCGGCTCGTACCTGCCGGCGTTTCCCGACAACGAGTCGTGGGCGACGTTCTCCAACACCGTTGCGTCGAAGCTGCCCCAGTACCCGAGCGCCGCACGTAACGTCGGGCTGCTCGAGAAGATCGCCTCGCAACCGGAGCCTCAGCGCGTCTCGAGCTCCGTCGAGGGCGGCACCCCAAGCGGGATCGCCGACTTCATGCGCAAGCTGTTCTGTCACAACTTCACCGCCGACCCGGGCACGATCCCGATCATCCTCACGGACTTCCTGCACCAGTCGCTTGGCGGCTGCCCGTCTGCCGGTCAGATCCGTTCCTACATGCCGCTGTTCGAGCAGCGGATCAACGCGGTCGTCGCCGGAACCGGGAACCGCCCCGTCGTTTACCTGCTCGAGCTCGACGCGATCGGCTCGTCGTCCTGCATCATCAAGAACAAGAGCTCGGCCAGCGCGTGGGAAGGGGCGCTCAAGTACGAGGTCGACCAGTTCGCGGCGCTCCCACACGCAGTTGTGTACGTCGAGGGGGGCTATTCGGACTCCAACAGCCCGTCGTATACGGCGAAGGTGCTCAACAAGATCGACATCCGCAAGATCCGCGGCTTCTTCACGAACGACACGCACAACGAGTGGACGATCAATGAGGTCCACTGGGGTGAGCAGATCTCGCGGATGACCCACGGCGCCCACTTCATCGTCGACACGGCGCAAAATGGTCAGGGACCGTTGCTGAACAAGCACCCCCACAGCCAGGGCGTCGAGGATCTCTGCAACCCGCCTGGGCGCGGTCTCGGCCCGCGGACGACGACTGCGACGGGCTTCGCGGACGTCGATGCGTTCATGTGGACGCACATTCCCGGCAACAGCACCGGGACGTGTAACGGCGGCCCGTCGGGCGGCTTGTTCTTCCCCTCGTACGCCGAGGGCCTGGCGGCGCGCGCCAACGGCAAGCTCGGCCCCGGCTACCCGAGCAAGCCCTACTAACCCCTACTAACCCCTACTAATCTCCGCAAATCCAGCGTAGTATCGCTCCGCAGTGGGGAACGTTCGTTGGATTGGGGTACTTGGAGCGGTGCTCCTCATCGCTACCGCAGGCGTCGCGGCGGCAGCCCGCCCGGGGCGCCAACCCGCCCATAGTGCGGCGGCGGCAGGGTGCCGGGACCACTACGGGTCCCACCGAGATCCGAGCAACCCGTTGATGCTCGCAAAATCGCCGGGCTCGAATCCGCTGACGGGCGCCAGCTACTTCGTCGACGGGCCCGCGCACGGCGCCGCAGCGGGAGCGATCGCCCGCCTGCTCGGGATCGACGCCAACGTCCCGGTCGGGCAGTACCTGCCGGCGTTCGGGGACAGCGAATCGTGGGCGACGTTCAAGCGGACCGTCGCGCAAATGCTCCCAAGCCATCAGGCGGTCGCCGGGCAAGTTCGCCTGCTCGAGAAGATCGCCGACCAGCCCGAGGCCCAGCGCTTCAGCAGCGCCCCTGGGGGCGGCAGCCCGAACGCGCTTGCGGCGTTCGCAAGCAAGCTCTTCTGCCACAACTTCAGCGCCGACCCTGGCACCGTGCCGATCATCACGACGGACTTTCTCCACATAACGCTCGGCGGGTGCCCGACGACGAAACAGATCGACGCGTACATGCCGCTGTTCAAACAGCGCATCGACACGATCGTCGCCGGCACGGGAAACCGTCCGGTCGTCTATCTGCTCGAAGTGGATGCGATTGGCTCTTCTTCGTGCATCGAGCGCGTCGGTGCGATGCCCGCCTGGGAGGCTGCGCTGCGGTACGAAGTGGACCAATTCGCGACGCTCCCGCACGCGGTGGTGTATGTCGAGGCCGGCTATTCAGACGCAAACAGCCCGGCGTATACCGCGGCCGTGCTGAACGCGGTCGACATCGGGCGGATCCGTGGCTTCTTCACCAATGACACGCACAACGAGTGGACCAGCAATGAGATCAAATGGGGCGAGCAGGTCTCGCTCATGACCCACGGAGCGCACTTCATCATCAACACGGCCCAGAACGGACAGGGCCCTTTGCTCAACAAGCACCCGAGCACGCAAGGCGTAGAGGTGCTCTGCAACCCCCCAGGTCGTGGGCTCGGGCCCACGGCGACGACGGCTACCGGGGCGCCGAACGTCGACGCCTTCCTGTGGACGGAGGTCCCGGGCAACAGCGACGGGAACTGCAACGGCGGGCCGTCGCCGGGGCAGTTCTGGCCCACATACGCCGAGGGGCTCGCGTCGCGCGCCAACGGCAAACTGGGGCCGGGCTACCCGAGCAAGCCCTACTGAGCGACGGCCAGTAGCTGCTGGGCGACCTCGCGGGCGGCGTGTGGTTTCGCGACCCCCGCCGCGGCGTGCGCCATCGCGCCGAGGCGGGCGCGGTCGGCGAGCAGCGAGCCGACCTCCTGCGCGAGCCGAGGGCCGCTCAGCTCGGAATCCGGGATCACGACGGCGGCGCCCGCCTGCTCCATGAACCGCGCGTTCGCGCTCTGATGGTCGGCGGTCGCGTATGGGTATGGGATCAAGACCGCGGGCTTGCCGGCGGCCGCAACCTCGAACACGGAGCCGCCGGCCCGGGCTACGACGAGATCGGCCGCCGCCAGCGCCTCGCCGAAGTCGGTGATGTAGCCGCGCAAGTCGTAGTGGGCCCCGGGCGAGGACAGCTCGGGCAGGTCGCGCTCGCCCGCGGCGTGCAGCACGTGAATGCCGGCCCAACCGCCACCGGCGAACGCCTCGACGGCGGCCTTGTTGATCGACCGCGCGCCCTGCGAGCCGCCGAACACGACTACGCACACCTCGTCTGGCTCAATCCCGAACCTCGCCCGCGCAGCGTCGCGGTCGGCCACCGGTGGCGGGATCGGGCGGCCAGTCAGTAGATACCGCGGGCCGTCGCGACCCTCGATCGGGAACGCCAGGCACACGCGCTTCGCGAACGGCGCCAGCAGCCTGTTTGTCAGGCCGAGGTGGCTGTCGGCCTCGAGCAGCACGAGCGGCACGCCCCGCGTCGCGGCGGCCAGCCCGACCGGTCCCGCGACGTACCCGCCGGCGCCGAGCACGGCGTTCGGGGCACTCGCGCGGACGAGCTTGCGCGCTGCGGCGACGGCCCGCGCGTCGATCGCGGCGGCTCTCGCAGCCGCCGCCGGTTGCCTGCGGGGCAGCGGGGCGACCTTCAGCCGGTGGAGCTCGTAACCGGCTTGCGGGACGAGCTCGACCTCGGCGCGCTCGCCGCCTGCGAATGTGACCTCGGCGCCCTCAGCCCTTAGCGCGTCGGCCACGGCCAGCGCTGGAACGACGTGGCCGGCGGTCCCGCCCGCTCCGATCAGAACTCTTACGGGCGTCACGCTGAGACTCGTCGACCGCCTGCAACCGGCGCGCTCCGGGATGAGCGATGTTGAGCAGCAGCCCGACCGCCGCGAGCATGATGCACAGGTTCGTCGGCGCGTAGGAGATGAACGGCAACGGGACGCCCGTCAGCGGCGCGAGCCCGAGCACGACGAAGATGTTGAGGATTCCCTGACACAGGATCAGTGAAGTGAGGCCGGTAGCGAGCAGCTTCGCATAACGCCCCGCGGCCCTGCGCGCCGTCCGTAATCCGGCGTACGCGATCATCCCGTAGAGGAAGACGACGCCGAACACCCCGAGCACACCGAGCTCCTCGCCGATCACCGCGAGGATGAAGTCGGTCTGCGCCTCGGGAAGGTAGAAGATCTTCTGCACCCCGCGGCCGAGGCCGACACCGAACAGCCCGCCGGACCCGAGCGAGATCTGCCCCTGGACCTCCTGGAAGCCCGCCGTCGACTTGCTCGACCATGGATGCAGGAACGAGGTCAGACGCGCCATCTGATACGGCTGCGCAAGCACGAACACGAGCGCGACCCCGCAGCCGATTCCGAGCAGCGCCGCCAGGTAGCGCATCGGCACGCCCGCGCCGACCAGCAGCGCCGCGATCGTGAACGCGATCACGAGGGTCGTGCCCATGTCGGGCTCGATCAGGATCAGCAGCGCCGACGGCGCGGTGACGATCGCGATCGGCATGATGATCTGCTTGAAGCTCCGCATCCGTTTGGGGTGGTCGGCCAAGAACCGCGCGACGTACAGGACGAGGCTGAGCTTCATCAGCTCCGACGGCTGGAACTGGATCGGACCCGCTGCGAACCAGCGGCGAGCACCGTTGACCGACACGCCGATGTGCGGGATGAGCACCGCGAGCAGCAGGCAGAACGACCCGAGCACCATCGTCGTCACGAGCTTCGGCGTGAAGATCGACAGCCCGCGCCGCGCGAGCACATGCATCGCGACCAGCCCGACCGCCCCGAAGATCAGGTACCGCACGAACTCGCCGGTCCCGAGCCCGCGGCCGTTCGCAAGCACGCCGATCGGCGCCGAGGAGCTGTACACCATCACCGCGCCGAACGCGAGCAGGCACAGCGTCGCGGTCATCAGGATCCGGTGCTCGAGCGGCGGCGCGATCCGCCTTGCGGGCACCCGCACGCGGGTGCGGCGATCGGCCGCACCGGCACTCGTCGCCGCCCGTGCGGCGGCGGCGGGCATCAGAGCGCCTCCACCAGCGCGCGGAAGTGGTCCCCGCGTGCCTCGAAGTCCCGGTACTGGTCGTAGCTCGCGCAGGCGGGCGACAGGAGCACGACATCGCCGCTGCTCGAGGCATCCGACGCAGCCGTGACCGCCCGCTCGAGATCGCCCACCACCGCGATCTGCACGCCGGTGCCATTGATCGCATCATCGATCTCCGCCGCCGCCTCACCGATCAGGTAGACGGCGGTGCAGCGCTCGGCGACCAGTGGGGCGAGCGGCGTGAAGTCCTGCTGCTTGCCGCGACCGCCGGCGATCAGGTGCACACCGCTTTCATATGACCGCAAAGCCACGATCGTGCTCGCGACGTTCGTCGCCTTCGAATCATTGACGTAAGCCACGCCGTTGACGGTCCGCACCAGCTCGAGGCGGTGGGCGACGCCGGCGAACGTCTTCAGGCCGGTCACAACCGCTTCGGGCTCGATCCCGCGCGCGAGGCACACGGAGGCGGCCGCCATCGCGTTGTCGATGTTGTGCGCGCCCGGCAGCGACAGCTCCCCAGTGGCAAGCAGCGGCCGGTCGACCCACCACAGCTCACCGGCACGGTCGGCGAACTCGCCGCCGGGCCGCGGCCGAACAGCACCTGGCGGGCGCATCCGCCGATGTCCTCGATGCCGAGGTCATCGGGGATCACGGCCACGTCGTCGTTTCCCTGATTCCCGAAGATCCGCAGCTTCGCGGCGACGTACGCCTCGTAGCTCCCATGGCGGTCCAGATGGTCTGGCGCCAGGTTCAGCAGTGCCGCCGCCTCCGGCGAGAAGTAGTCCGTGTCCTCGAGCTGGAAGCTCGAGGTCTCGCAGGCGATCGTCGCTCGCGGGTCGACGACTCCGACGAGCGAGGCCAGCGCCGTACCGACGTTACCGGCGACGGCGACGGGCGCACCCGCCTCGCGGTGGATGTGGCCGATCCACTCGGTGGTCGTCGTCTTGCCGTTCGTCCCCGTCACGGCGATGAAGTCGTTGTCGAGCAGCCTCCATGCGAGCTCGAGCTCCCCGAGCACCGGCACGCCAGCGGCTCGCGCCGCCCGGATGGCGGGCGCGTCCTGGGGGACGCCGGGGCTCTTGATGACTGTCCCGGCGCGGGCGGCAAGGGCGTCGCCTGACGCATCCAGGTGAATTTCGACGCCGGCGCGCTGAAGCCTTCCGGCGACTTCACGCAACCGCTCGTCTGCGCCCGCATCGCATCCGGTCACCTCCTCCGCGCGGGCGCGCAACGCGAGTGCGGCCGCCTCTCCCGACCGCGCGAGCCCGACCACGAGATACGGTCCGGGCGGCAACGGGGGCCGCGGTTTCATCAGGGCACCTACCCCCTGATCGACAGCTGGTAGACCGTGAAGCCGATCGCCGCGCACGCCGCGGCGACGATCCAGAAGCGGAGGATGATCTTCGTCTCGGACCAGCCCTGGAGCTCGAAGTGGTGGTGGATCGGTGCCATCAGGAACACGCGCTTTCGGAACGTCCGAAACGAGAAAACCTGGATCAGCACCGACAGCGCTTCGATCACGAAGATCCCGCCGAGCAGGATCAGCAGCACGCCGGTATTTGTCATCACCGCCAGGCCGGCGATCGCGCCGCCCAGCCCGAGTGAGCCCGTATCGCCCATGAACACGCTTGCGGGAAAGCTGTTGAACCACAGAAAGCCGATGCACACGCCGACCAGGCAGGCGGAGAGCAGCGTGAGGTCCCGCTCGCTGTTGGTGATGAACGTGATCCCGATGTACGCGAGGAACACGATCGAGGCGCACCCGGCGGCGAGGCCGTCGAGCCCGTCGGTCAAGTTGACCGCGCTCGTCGTTCCAGCCACGACGAGGTAGATGAACACAGGGAAGAACGGACCGAGGTCGATGCTGACATCGCCGAAGCGGAAGTCCACCGAGGACGAGACACCGGCCCGCTTGGTTGCGATCCACCACAGCCCGAGCGAGATCGCGATCGTCACGATCAGCTTCGTCCGCGCGCGCAGGCCGAGCGAGCGCCGCTTGACGATCTTCGTGTAGTCGTCAGCGAATCCCAGCAGCGCACAGGCGACCGTCGCTCCCCATACCCCCATCGCCGCCCAGCTGCGATGCGACAGGATCAGGAACGGGATCGATAGCGCGATGATCAGGATCAGCCCACCCATCGTGGGCGTGCCCGCCTTCACGCGGTGGCCCTCGGGTCCCTCCTCGCGGATGTTCTGGCCGAACTCGCGCCGGCGGAAGAAGTCGATGAACTTCGGGCTCAGGAACAGACACAGGAGAAGCGCGGCGGTGCCGGCGATCAGCACGCGGCCCGAGGGAGAGCCGATCACCCTGGGTGCTCCGCCAGATCCGCTGCGAGCGCATCGCAGACGAGCTCGAGCCCGATCCCGCGCGAGGCCTTGACCAGCACCACGTCGCCGGGCTCGATCAGCTCGCGCACGAGTGCGGCCGCCTCGCCGGCGTCGGCGACGCTGTACGTCTCGCCGTCGCGATCGTGTGCGCTGTCGAAGCCTTCGGCGATCGATGCCGCCAGCGGCCCGACCGTCACCAGCACGTCGACGCCGGAACGCGCAGCGTGCTCGCCAGCCTCGCGGTGGTAGGCCGGCGCTTCGGGGCCCAGTTCGAGCATGTCCCCGAGCACGGCGAGCCGCCGGCCCGCCTCACCGCTCGGGGCCGTCGCCGCGAGCTGGTCGAGGGCGGCACGCATCGACATCGGGTTGGCGTTGTAGCAGTCATCGAGCACGATCACCTCGTCGGCGAGTTCGATCCGCTGGCCGCGTCCGGCGGATAGCTCGAGCTCGACCCGCCCACTCGGCGTGACTCCGATCGCACGGGCGGCGGCGACCGCCGCAAGCAGGTTTCGCCGCAGATGTGCCTGCGTGAACGGAACCTCTAGGGTGATCAGCTCGCCCCCCGCATTGATCTGCACGGTGTCAGCGGTTTGACTTGAGAGCGTGACGTCTCCGCCGGGGCCGAACGTGACAATCGTCGCTTTCAGGCCAGCGGTGTGGGGGTCCAGCAGCGACTCGCCGGCGGGGACGACGGCGGTTCCATCGCTGCCGAGCGCCTCGATCAACTCCGCCTTTGCCGCGGCGATCGCCTCGACGCTCTCCAGCAACTCGAGGTGGACCGGGCCGACACTGACGATCAGGCCGACGTCCGGTTGTGCGATCGCCGCCAGCTCGGCGATCTGCCCCGCCCCCCGCATCCCCATCTCGAGCACCAGTACCTCGGTCTCGGCGGGAGCATCGAGGATCTCGAGCGGAAGCCCAATCTCGGTGTTGTAGTTGGCGCGCGAGGCGACCGTGCGCCGGTGCGGGGCGAGCAGAGCTCTGAGGATGTCCTTCGTGGAGGTCTTGCCCGTCGAGCCCGTGACCCCGATCACCGCGGCTGCGAGCTCACGCCGCCACGCGGTCGCGAGCCGCTGCAGCGCTCCGAGCGGGTCCTCGGCTTCGAGCACGGCGGCGGTGGTGGTGGTGGCGGCCGCTGCATGCTCGGGCGAGACGAGCACACCCCACGCGCCGTTCGCGAGCGCCTGCCCCGCGTATCGCCCGCCGTCGTCGTGCTCGCCCTTCAGCCCGGCGAACAGCTTCCCCGCCGAAGCCTTGCGGGAATCGATCACGGCCCCATCGGGGCCGGTCGGCTCCGGTGGCTGGGCGACCAAGCGGGCGCCGCCTGCCGCGGCCACCTGCTCCGGAGTCCAGGCCCTCATCGCCGCGCCGGGGTCCCGCAGAGCAGCTCGCGCGCGACCGTCGCATCGTCGAACGGCAGCTTGCGGCCACCAGCGAACTCCTGTCCCTGCTCGTGGCCCTTGCCCGCGATCACCACGACGTCGCCACGCTCGGCCGTCGCCAGTACGCGTTCGATCGCCTCGCGGCGGTCGACCAAGTGCTCGATCCTCTCCCCGCCGCCCGCGCCCGCGAGGATCTCCGCGATGATCGCCTCGGGGTCCTCGGACCGCGGATTGTCGGAGGTCACAATCACGCGGTCCGCAAGCCGGCGCGCGATCTCCCCCATCAGCGGGCGTTTGCCGCGGTCGCGGTCGCCGCCGGCCCCGAACACCACATGCAGCCGCCCGTGCTCACCCGGATCGACGAGCGCGCGCGCCGCGTGGAGCACGTTCTCGAGCGAGTCCGGCGTGTGCGCGTAGTCGACCAGCACCGCGAATGGCTGGCCGGCGTCGACGGGCTCAAAGCGCCCGGGAACCAGGTGGGCCGTTCTGAGCGCAGTGGTGGCGGTTGCAAGTGATACGCCGAGCGTCCGCGCTGCGGCGAGCGCGCCAAGCGCGTTGTAGACATTGAACCGCCCCCGCAGCGGCGTCGTGATCTCGGCCGCGCCGTCCGGCGTGATGGCCTCAAAGCGCGAGCCACTCTGGCTTGTCTCCACATCCCGCGCCTTGTATGTGGCGCGGTCGTCGTCGACCGCGAATGTGACCGGCTGCTCGAGCTCGCCGGCCAGGCGGGCGCCGTACGGATCGTCGATGTTGACGATCGCCGTCCCCGCCCGCCCGGGTTCGAACAGGCGCCGCTTGGCGGCGAAGTAGTCCTCCATCGTCGGGTGGAAGTCGAGATGGTCTTGCGTCAGGTTCGTGAAGACTGCCGCCGCGAAGTGGATCGCGTCGGCCCGACAGAGCTCGAGCGCGTGCGAAGAGACCTCGATCGCGCATGCAACATCGCCGCCGTCGAGCATCTGCTTGAGGTCCCGCTGCAAGTCGATCGCCTCGGGCGTTGTCCTCACGACGTCGTGCTCGACGCCGCCGATCACCGACTTTACGGTTCCGAGCAAGCCCGTCTGGCGACCGTCTGCCTCGAGCAGCTCGCGCGCGAGGAACGCGGTTGTCGTCTTGCCGTTCGTGCCGGTCACACCGACCACCTCGAGCTTCGCGCTCGGGTCGCCGTTGAACCGCGCCGCGGCGGGCGCCATCGCTGCGCGCACGTCGGGCACCTGGACCTCGGGTACTCCGAGCTTCAGCGGGCGTTCAACGACGAGCGCCACCGCGCCGCGCTCGATCGCGTCGGCCGCGAACTCGTGCCCGTCCCGGGTCATCCCGCGCACGCAGAAGAACAGCGTGCCCGACGCCACACGGCGGTCGTCATAAGCGAGGTCAGCGATCTCGACATCCGGCCCCTCCAGGGCGGCGCCGGGGATCACCTCGTGCAGTCGCATTGGCTGCGGAGGGTAGCCCGATGGGCGGCGGCGGTCGCCTACCAGCCGTGCTGCACCGTCTGCCTGACGACGTGTAGACGGCTCCAGGGAAAGCACTGCATCAGCTGGCCAGTCGACAGCCCGCCCGGCCGATCGCTCAATCAATCACGACGCCGGCTGGACCGATGTCCCCCTGCAGGCCCAGGGTGTAGCGGATCATCGGCCCGCCGACGCGTGCGCTGGTGATCGTGCACAGATGCGTGCGCGAACTGCCCTGCACTCTCTCGAATGTCGGTGGTCGCTACCGACCGAAGCCGCGCGCGCGCCCATTCAGCTCACGCCGCTCGAGCACCCGATCCACAAGGCCATACGCGACGGCCTCCTCGCCCGTGAAGTAGCGGTCACGATCCATGTCCGCGTGCACCCGCTCGATCTCCTGACCGGTGTGCTTGGCATAGATCTCATCGACCTTGGCGCGCAGCGTGAGGATCTCCTTCGCGTGGATCTCGATGTCGCTCGCCTGGCCCTGGAACCCACCGGACGCCTGGTGGATCAGGATCCGGCTGTTCGCCAGGGCCATCCGCTTGCCCGGCGCCCCGCCGGCGAGCAGCAGCGAGCCCATCGACATCGCGATCCCGTAGCAGATCGTCTGCACATCAGGACGGATGAACTGCATCGTGTCGTAGATCGCGAGGCCGGCGTAGATCGAGCCGCCCGGCGAGTTGATGTACAGATGGATGTCCTTGTCGGGGTCGTCGGACTCGAGGTGGACGAGCTGCGCGACGATCAGGTTCGCGATCGTCTCGTCGACCTCGCCGCCGAGGAAGATCACGCGGTCATTGAGTAGTCGCGAGTAGATGTCGAACGAGCGCTCGCCGCGGGCCGTCTGCTCGACGACCATCGGAACTAGAGCTGACATGACTGTGGCCTCCTGTCGGTCTGATACGGTGCAACCCAATGGTTGCGGTTCAGCCTAGCAAATGTGCAACCACCTGGTTGCATCTCGTGTCGGAGGTCTCAAATGAGCGATCGCGTTGAACGCCGGGCATGGCTCCCGGCAGACCCAGACGAGGTCTGGGACGTCGTCACGGGCGAGGAGTGGCTCGCCGAGCAGGTATCGCTCGATCTGCGCCCGGGAGGCGACGCCTCGTTCCGCTCCGGCGATGAGCTGAAGACCGGATGGGTCGAGGAGGCTGCACGGCCGTCGGAGGACGGCGACGGGCGACTCGCGTTCTGGTGGGCAGTCGACGGCGAGCCCGCGACCCGCGTCGAGGTGACGATCCAGCGGGCCCGTGGCTGGGACGGCCCGGATGGAACGCGCGTGCGGATCGTCGAGACCCGGCCGCTCGACGCGCTCGCCCTGATCGCGACCCCCCTCCCCGGCGTCGGTGGCTCGACCTACGGGCCGGCGCTGCTCGCGGCGTAGGCGGGTCCGTGGACCGAACCGACGCTGTCTTCGGCGCACTCTCGGACCCGACTCGACGGGCGCTGCTCGAAACAATCGCGTCGCGACCCGACGCCACGGCGACGCAGCTTGCTGCCGAGCTCCCGATCACTCGCCAGGCCGTGCTGAAGCATCTGACTGCGCTCGCCGACGCAGGCCTCGTCGACCGCGAGCGGTCGGGCCGAGAGGTCCACTACCGAGTTACCCCCGCGCCGCTGTCGGCTGCCGTCTCCTGGATGGCCGATGTCGGCGGCCAGTGGGACGAGCGGCTCGCCCGGTTGCGCAGCGCAGTCGATCCGCAGGTTTAGCGGTCGCAGCTACTTCGGGTTGATACCAAAGTACGGCACGGCCCAGGCGGCGATTTTCTGGAATGCCGGGGCGGCAACCGAGCCGCCGTAGATCGAGCCCTGCGGCTCGTCGACGACCACGAGGCCCAGCAGCTGCGGCTTGTTCGCGGGGACCATGCCGACGAACGACGCGACGTACTCGCTGCTCGAGTAGTGGCCGTTGACGACAACATTCGCGGTTCCGGTCTTGCCCGCCATGTCGTAGCCGGAGATCGCGGCGCCGGACGCGGTGCCGCCCTCGCCGTACACGCCGCGGAGCATCTGCCGCAGCTCGGCTGCGGTCGTCGTCGTGATGATCCGGCGGCCCGGCGAGTACTTGACCGCTTTGCCGCCGATCGCCTCGACGATGTGCGGGGCGCGCAGGATGCCGCCGTTGGCCATCGCGGCGTAAGCGGTGATCAGCTGCATCGGGGTCACCGACTCGCCTTGGCCGAACGGCAGGTTGCCCATCGACGATCCGGAGTACTGCGAGGGATGGAGGATGTAGCCGGACGCTTCGCCCGGCAGGTCGACGCCGGTTGGAGATCCGAAACCGAACTGCCTCACCCAGTGGTCGAACCGGTCGGCCCCGAGCTTCGCGCCGATCAGGTCGGCGCCGATATTGCTCGACACCCTGAGGATGCTCGCGACCGACAGATTCTCGTAGGGGTGGGGCTCGGCGTCGTGAATCTGGCGGTCGGCGACCTGCAACACCGGCGGAACGTCGAACACCGTGCTGGGGGTCACGAGGCCGTCGCTGAGCGCGCCGGCGATCGTGATCGCCTTGAACGTCGAGCCGGGCTCGTAGGTGAATCCGGTCGAGCGGTCCTCCTGGGCCCAGTACGGAGCGCCGCTCGGGTCGTTTGCATTGACCCGCGGCCAGTTCGAGAGCGCAAGGATCGCGCCGGTTTGCGGGTTCATCACGATCGCCGTCGCGCCCTTCGGCTGGTATTGCGCGCCGACGCCGGCGAGCACCTGCTCGACCTCTTGCTGGAGCTGCGCATCGATCGTCAGCTTCAGCGTCTTGCCCGGGACGGTCGGGCGCACATTGTCGATCGAGATCGGCTGCCCGATCGCGTCGTCGACGACCTTCCGCACGCCGGTCGTGCCGCTCAAAGCGCTGTTGTAGAGGTACTCGAGCCCGCTCACACCGTGCCCGTCCCAGGGTGCGGTCCACCCGATCACCTGTGAAGCGGACCACGGACGCGGATACACGCGCTTGATGTCCGGAGTCATCGTGATCCCGTTGATGTGCATCTTCGAGATCTCGTTGCCGACCGCGGTCGGGATCCGGTAGGCCAGCGGCGACCAGCCGGAGTGTGGCTTGGTGAGCTTTCCCAGCAGCGCCAGCACCGGCACGTTCAGCAGCGGGCTCAGCTCCTGGGCGATCCGCTGCGGGTTCTGCTTGAGGATCAGGAACGGGTCGGCGACCACGTCGTCGGCCGACTCGGAGATCGCCAGCTCGACGCCGTTGCGATCGGTGATCATCCCCCGCGGCGCGGGCGTCCTGTCCGTCACGACCTGCTGGATCGCGGCTGCCTTCTGGAGCGTGCCCGCGTCGAGCGTCCCGAGCTGGGTCGCGCGGACGAGCGCGACCGCGAGCAGCACGAGGAACGCGACGAACAGCCACCCCACTCGCCGGTCGATCGCCGCCGTGGCGCGCACGGTCAGTTCCCGGTCGTACCGTTGCCGGTGGTGACCGGGGACAGCGCGGCGCCGCCGGCCGCGGTGTCGCCGGTGGCCGCTCCAGTTGAGCCGGCGCCCGTTGTGCCGGCGCTCGCCGTGCCGGTCGTGCCGGTGCCGGTCGTGCCGGTGCCGGTCGTGCCGGTGCCGGTCGTGCCGGTGCCGGTGCCGCCGGTGCCGGTCGGGCCGCTGACGGTGCCGGCCGTGGCGGCCGTGGCGGAGCCGGTCGACGCGCCGCTCGATGTGGAGGTCGCGCCACCGGTCGTCGAGACGGTTGTGGTCAGGCCTGTCGTTCCGGCCGCCGTGCCCGCGATGCCCGTCGTCGAGGCTGCGGTAGCGCCCGCGCCGAGACCGCTCACTCCGGTCGCAGAGGCAGAGGTTGCCTGCGGCAGCGATGCCAGGAACGACGTCGGATTGGGCGCCTGAATCTGGTTTGCCGCGCGGGCCGCGTCGGCGCTGGTGTGCGGGGTCAGAAAGACGACATCACCCGGCGCGGGCATCACCATCCCCATGCGCGCCGCAAGTCGCTCGATTCGCTGATCGTCGCCGAGCGCCGAGACCGTCGCGCGGAGCACTTGGTTCTTGCTCTGCAGGGCGGCGCTCTCACTGAGCCCGCGGCCGACGCTCGCGCCCAGCTTCAGCTCCTCGACCTGCATCGCGACGATGCCCGCCAGCATCACGCCGAGCATCGCGATCCAGGTCCGCCCGCGCACGATCCGGTCGAGCAATGGGTGGTCCGGCAGCGCCCGGACGTACGCGAGTGCTCGCGCCGGGAGCGGCCCGGTCGGCGCGACCCGCCGTGACGTCCGGCGCGGCGCGAACGGCGCGAGCCGCGGGACGAGCCGGCGACGGTGCGTCCGGGTGCCCGGCCTGGCAGCCGTACGCGCACCGGCGGTGGAACGTGGAGCCGGTGCCTCGCGCGTCTCGGCGGCGCCGCGGCCGCCCTTGGGGCCGGAAACTCGTCTCGGTGCTTTCGGTGCCGCGCGCGCGCGCACGCCGCGCCGGTGCCCGGTCGAGGCGCCCCCTTGACCGGCGAAAGTGATCGGGGGTGGTGTCATTCGGGCGAGACCTCCAGCTTTCGAGCCGCGCGCAGATGCGCCGACCTGGACCTGGGATTTGCAGCGACTTCACCCGGGGTGGGTGCGAGCGCACGGCGAGTCAGCAGCTCGGCCTCCGGTGTGCGTCCGCAGACGCAGATGGGAAGCTCGGGCGGACAGATGCAACCGCGAGCGCGGTCCGCGAGGAACCGTTTCACGCGACGGTCTTCGAGCGAGTGGAACGAGATCGCGGCGAGCCGGCCGCTGGATGCAAGCAGCTCCCAGGCGATCGGCAGCGCCTCGTCGAGCTGGAGCAGCTCGTCGTTGACCGCCATCCGCAGCGCCTGGAAGGTCCGCTTCGCGGGGTGGCCGCCGGCGAACCGCGCAGGAACGGGAATCGCGGCTTTGATCGTCTCGACCAGCTGCTGCGTGGTTGCGATCGGCTCGCGCTTGCGCTCGCGTCCGATCGCGCGCGCGATCTGAGCCGCGTATCGCTCCTCGCCGTACTCGCGGAACAGGCGCGCGAGCCGGCGCTCGTCCCAATGGTTGACGATTTCCTCGGCGCTCAGCTCCTGGTCGGGATCCATCCGCATGTCGAGCGGCGCGTCGTACGAGTAGGAGAAGCCCCGCGTCCACGTGTCGACCTGCATCGAGGACATCCCGAGGTCCATGTAGATCATGTCCGGCTGGACCCGCTCCTCGACGAGCTCGGCGAGCGCGGCGGCAAAGTCGCCACGGATGAAGCGGGTGTGACACGGCACCTCGGCGGAGAGCTCCGCGAACCGCTCCTCGGCGATCGGGTCGCGATCGATCCCGATCAGCGTTCCCGCGCGTCCGATCCGGTCGGCGATCAATCGCGCGTGACCCCCGCCCCCGACGGTGCAGTCCACCGCGATCTCGCCCGGCTGAGGATCGAGCAGCTCGATCAGCTCGCCGGCGAGCACGGGGACGTGCGTGGTGGTCATGTCAAGTAGTGTCGCCAAGGCTCGCTGCGATGTCGGAGATACGGGTAAGCACGCCCTCGGAGTACTGCTCGTAGCGCGCTCGGTCCCAGACCTCGATGAACCTGCCCGAGCCGGCCACCACGACGTCCTTCTCGAGGCCGGCGTACCGCATCAGCGTCGGCGGGATCATCAGGCGGTGGGCGGTGTCGAGTTCTGTGTCATGCGAGAAGTTGAAGAAGAACCGCTGCAGCTCCCTGGCCTTCGGGTCGATCGGCCTGAGGTTCGCGAGCGTCGCCTCCGTGTAGGCGTCGTACTCCTCCGGCGTCCACAGCGCGAGCGAGCGCGGAGTGCTCGACGTCGGTCTCGGGCGACGCCGCGAGCACGACCCCATTTGCCAATGCGGCGCGGAACTTGGCCGGCACCGTCAGCCGGTGCTTCGCGTCGAGCGCGTGTTCGAAGGTTCCGCGGAAGGTCAAGGGGATTCATGAACCGGGCCGAACTCCGAACCCGGGTGGCTGGGTGGGAGGAGCCCTGCCACCCGGGTTCCGCATGCGGGGGCCACAATAACCCACTATCTCCCACTTTGCAACCCATCACCCAAATTTTCTCCCACTTGGCCTTCGACTCGTCCCCCACAGGACCGACTTCGCCCCACCGGCCTGGAGATGCGACCGTCCGGTGCCGGCCGTTCGCGACGGCTAACCACTGCACGATCTGTTGCATTTACCGCAGGCGGGCGGATTCCTGCAAGTTGCAGGCGTTTCCGTCCGGGCAGTGTGCAATGAGTCTGCTTCGTGCGAGTCGCGTGGACCCGTCGTTTGGCGTCAGCGCATTAGCGTCGCCGCGCTTATCTCGGGGCGGTGGGAGAAGGTGGGAGCCACCGGCCTCAGGGCTCCGCCACCCACGCGAGCCAGCGGCCTTGCGACCGCAAACCCCGACCCGCGCCATTCAGGGCCAGCCGGAACGGCTCTGTGACCGGAGAACTCCCGCGGTCGCGGCTCTGCCGACGCTCAGTTCGCCGCTACGCCGCGCCGCGCCGCCACGATCGGCAATTCGAGCACGATCCGGGCGCCACGATTGGACGGCGCTGCAGCGAGCCGCCCACCATGCCCGGCGACCACCTCGCTGGCAATCGCCAGCCCATGCCCGTGCGCGCCGCAGCGGCGGCGGCCTCGGCGCACGAGCTCGACGATCGGCGCCGGCAGGCCGGGCCCGTCGTCGCTGAACTCCACCCGCACCGTCGCCACCCGAGCCCGGCTCCGCGTGAGCACGAACTGCGACGGTCCCTCCCCCATGGGCGATCGCGTTGGCGATCAGGTTGCCGGTCGCCTGCGCCAACCGCAAGCGGTCGGCGAACACGAGCGCCGGCGGGCCGTACCAGGAGAAGCTCAGCTCGACGCCGCGGGCCTCCGCGCTCCCCCGCCACGCCTCGACCGAATCGCTCAGCAGCGCCGCGCACGTCGAGCTCCTCCCACCGACCGGCCGAGCCGCCGGACGCCGCGAGGTCGTCGATCGCGAGCGCCGCCCGGCCGAGCTCCAGGTCGAGCGCGCGCAGCCGCGCCGGCGACAACGCTCCGCGTCGCACGCCCAGTTCGAGCCCGAGCCGAGCGGCGGTGATCGGACCCGCGGAGCTCGTGGCACGCGCGTGCAATCCGCTGAGATCGCGAGCTCAGGGTTCGGCGGGCCAGTGCGGCGCCGGCCCCGCCACACACGGCGGCAGCCCAGCCGGCGACGGTCAGCGCGACGGTCATCGCTCGAGCGCCCCGTCGATCAGGCGGTAGCCGATGCCCCATACGTTGACCACGAACCGCTCGCCGCGGCGAGCCAACTTCACGCGCAGCCGCGACGCGTGCGAGTCGAGCGTTCGCGTCGTGCCCATCGACTGAAATCCCCACACCCCGCGCAGCAGCTCCTCGCGCGTGAACACACGGGTCGGCTCTGCGGCCAGCGCGCGCAGCAGCGCGAACTCCTTCTTCGACAGTGCGATCAGCTCGCCGTGGATCCACACCTGGCGCGAGAGCGCGTCGACCTCGAGCGGCCCCACGTGGATGCGGCCGGTGCTGGGCCGCCGCCGCGTGCGCCGCAGCAGGGCGACGATCCGCGCGTTGAGCTCGGGATAGGAGAACGGCTTGACGACGTAGTCGTCCGCGCCCCGCTCGAACCCTCGCAGGCGATCGAGCTCGCTCGTCCGGCCGGAGAGCACGAGTAACGGCACTTCGGGATCGATCCGGCTGCCGGCGCGGTCGGCCCTCCGCACGCGCCGGATCAGATCGAGCCCGTCGCGGTCGGGCAGGCCGAGATCGACGATCGCGAGGTCCGGGAAACGGGTCGCGAGCATCCGCTCGGCGTCGGCGGCGTTGTCGGCCTCCAGCAGCTCGTAGCCGTCGACGGTCAGGTTGTCGGCGAGAAATGTCCGCGTCGCCCGGTGGTCCTCCACCACCAGAATCGTCGCGGGCGTGACATCCATGCCCCTCCAGAGCGCGCGGGCGCCCGTTTTCACCCCCCGGATTGCAACATCGCGTTCAGCCGCTGCAGCCCGGCAGGAATCCCAAATATGATCCCGACGCGCATGTACCGACGCGGGAACTACAGCTCCGGCGAGGACTTTGTGCTCGAGTACGGCGAGCTGCGGTTCACGTTCAACGAGCGCGACTTTCGCGAGCGCTGCGAGCAGGCGGCTCGCAAGCTCGGGTTCCTCGGCTCGCGAGTCGAAGAGGACGAGGCCGAGGATCTGATCAACCTGGTCGTCAACGGCGAGGTGACCGACCCCGCCTCAGCGCTTGGCGAGCACGTCAACGACTGCTGGCCCGAACTGGTCGGCCCATCGGAGCGGTCGCTCGTCCACTGGCTGCGGCGGCTGATCTTCCGCGGCGCGTGGCTCGACCAGCGCGTAAAGGAGGGCGAGCTCGACATCGAGTTCGACGAGGACGCGAACACCTTCCTCTACATCCAGCCGGACCGGGGCGGCGAGCCGATCGAGCTCGCGCCCGAGCCGAGCTGGAACCGCGTCGCGTACGTCCGGCGCTAGGCGCTAGCCGCCCGCCGCCGAGCATCGCCGGCGTGTATGACTGGTTCGCGGGCGCCGGGTTGTCGAGCAGCAGCTGCGGGACGGTCACCAGCTTGTATCCCTTGCGGCGCAGATCGCGGATGATGATCGGGAGCGCCGCGACGGTCTCGGAGCGGTTGCCGCCGGCGTCGTGCATCAGGATGATCGCGCCGGGTCGTGCGCCGTCGACCGCGGAATCGACGATCGCCGCGACACCCGGCTGGCGGTAGTCGTTCGTGTCCACGGTCCACAGCACCATCAGCATCCGGTAGCGCTTGAGCAACGCGAGCGTCTTGTTGTTCCACAGCCCGTACGGAGGACGGAACAGCCGCGGGAACGGGGCGCCGTAGGCACCGATCGCCGATGACGTCCTGGAGCAGCTCGGCCGCCTGGTCACGCGCGGAGAGCGGGACATCGGCTCGTGCAGCTGGGTGTGATCGCCGATCACGTCGCCCGTCGGCGACGATCTCGCGTGGTCGAGGCGTGGAAGTACTGCTCGAGCACGCCGACCTCGAAGAACGTCGCCGGCACGTGCGTCCGCTCGAGCACGCGCAGCACCGCGGGCGTGTAGGGACCTGGGCCGTCGTCGAACGTCAGCGCGAGCTCGCGGTGCTGGGCGCCCGCGATCCGCACGTACTGGGTGTAGCCGAGCGTCTTCGAGATCGCGGCGTTCTGGTCGGCTTGCGGCGTCGGCCGCGAACGACCCCGCGCCGCTCCCTGCGAGCGCCGAGACCGCGCGCCGAAGAAGCCGGCGCGCGGTTGATCCGCCCGCCGTGCCGCGAAGCGCCGCCGCCGCCGGCGCCAACCGCGATCCCGACGATCAGAGCGGCGATCGCCGGCAGCGCGAGCAGCGCAACGAGCCGGCGACGCCGGTGATGGGCCGCGACGTCGGGGCCGAGGGCGGCGCGCGCCAGCCCGGTCAGCGACCGCGCGCGCGCACGATTGCGGATGGCGCTGTGCTTCGTTCATCAGAAGTCTCCCCGCGCCCATGATGCCGTGTTGGGCGCGCGGCGGTCACACAACCGCTTGCAATGCAGGCCATATGCCATCCAGCGCGGCGGTCTGCCACTACTCTGTCCGACCGATGAACGCTGCCGCTCTGGGTCGTGATCCCGACCTACAACGAGGCGACGACGATCGAGCGGATCGTGCGCGCCACGCTGGACGAGCTGGGCCGCGTCGGCCCCGACGAGCACCGGATCCTGATCGTCGACGACAACTCGCCGGACGGCACCGGCGCGATCGCCGACTCGCTCGCCGAGCAGACGCTCGCGGTCGTCGAGGTGCTCCACCGCGCCACCAAGAACGGCCTGGGCCAGGCGTACATCGCGGGCTTCCGCCACGCGCTGCATCGCGGTGCGGAGCTGGTGATCGAGATGGACGCCGACTTCTCCCACGACCCGCGCTACATCGGCGACCTGCTGAAGGCGGCCGACCGCGCGGACCTCGTGCTCGGCTCGCGGTACGTCGACGGCGGTGGCGTCCGGAACTGGGGGCTGCTCGGCGGCTGATCAGCCGCGGCGGCTGCATCTACGCGCGCACGATTCTCCGCGTCACGGTGCACGACCTCACGGGTGGGTTCAAGTGCATCCACCGCCGCGTGCTCGAGAGCGATCGACCTCGGAACGTCCGCGCCGAGGGATACGTGTTCCAGATCGAGGTCACCTACCGGGCGCTGCTGGCGGGTTTCAGCGTGGCCGAGGTGCCGATCGTGTTCTCGGATCGGACCGTTGGGACCAGTAAAATGTCGACCCGCATCGCAGCGGAGGCGATGTGGCGAGTCCCGAGCCTCCGCCGCACCGCCCCCGCCGCGCTCGCTCAAGCGCGAAAGTAATACGCGGCCTCGTCAGCCGCTCCCCTAACGTGATCTCAACCTTGCCCATATCGCGGACGCAGCGCGTCGCGGGCATGCTCGCAACGATGAGTGTGCAGCAGCCCTCTCGGCGCAGTCCCGGAGAGCGGCGCCTTCCGCTGGGCGGCGGCACGCTCCGCGCCCGCGCTCGCGAGGCCACCAGCAGCTCGCGGGCCGGCATCCTGGCGCTGTCGGGCCTGCTCGCCTGCGGGCTGCTGATCTCGATCGGGGCGGCCGGAACCGACAACTTGCTGCCGGAGTCGGTCCGCCCGATTCCCGGCTGGCTGGCCGGCCCGTTCGGCAGCACCGGGCTCGACCTCGGCGTCGGTCGGCGTGCTGCTCGTCCTGGCCGCGATGTTCTTCGCGTACGTGCTGGCGGTGAACACGGCCGAGCGCGTCTCCGGTCGGGCGGTGTTGATGACGATCGCCGGTCTGCACGCGGTCGATCCTGCTTGCGCCGCCGCTGCTCTCGACGGACGTGTTCAGCTATCAGATCTACGGCGCGGATGGGCGCGCTGTACGGCACCAATCCGTATCTCCACGGGCCGCACGCGATCGCCCTCGACCAGCTGTATCCATACATCGGCGCGAAGTGGGTCTCGACCCCGAGCGCGTACGGGCCGCTGTTCACCGGCCTCAGCTACCTGCTCGCGCCGCTGTCGATCGCGGCGAGCGCGCTCACGTACAAGGCGATCGCTGCGATCGCGAGCCTCGCGACCGTGGCGCTGATCTGGAACGCGGCCCGGCTGCGCGGGCTCAACCCGGCCCGTGCGGCGGCGCTGTTCGGGCTGAACCCGCTGGTCGTGCTGTACGGCGTCGGCGGCGCGCACAACGACATGTTGATGCTCGCATTGATGGTCGCCGGGATCTTCTTCGCGCCTGCAGTACCGCGACCGCGCGAGCGGCGGTCTGATCGTGACGGCGATCGCCGTCAAGCTCAGCGCCGGCCTGCTGCTGCCGTTCGCGCTCGCCCGCGGGCTTGCCCGTAAGACCCGCACCGGCAGATTCGACATGCTCGCCGGCGCCGGGGTCGCGGCACTCGCGCTGGGCGGTTTTGCATTCGCGTTGTTCGGCACCGGGCCGCTGCACCTGCCCTCCACCCTCTCGACGATCCAGAACCAGGGTGACTGGCACAGCATCCCCGGCTTCATCGCGACCCGCCTCGGATTTGCCGCCGTCGGGCATGTAACCGGATACGTGCTGGCGGCGGTGTTCGTCGTCGTGCTGCTCGTGCTGCTGCGCCGCGTGGCGCGGGGTCAGATCGACTGGATCGACGGCGCCGGCTGGGCGACGGTCGCGATCCTGTTGACGACGAGCTCGCTGCTGCCGTGGTACGTCGCCTGGCTGATCCCGTTCGCCGCGCTCGCCAGCGACCGCCGCCTGTGGAAGATCGCGATCGTGATGACCGGCGTGATCCAAGCGATCCAGCTGCTCGGCTACCTGCCGCACGGCAACTCGTTGTTCGGCCTGTGACCCCATGAGAGAGCTCGATCTACTCAGCGTCGTGGCTCCGGTGTACAACGAGGAGGCGCTGATCGACGAGTTCTACGCGCGCGTGTGCGCCGCGCTAGCGGGGCTTCCGTTCGAGCTCGTGCTCGTCGACGACGGCTCGAGCGACGGCACGACCGCCGCACTCGAGCGGCTCGCCGACCACGATCCGCGCGTGCGGGTCGTGTTCCTGTCGCGCAACTTCGGTCACCAGACCGCGCTGACCGCCGGGCTCGACCACGCGCGCGGCGACGCGGTCGTGATGCTCGACGCCGATCTCCAGGATCCTCCCGAGCTGATCGAGAAGATGCTCGACCACTGGCGCGCCGGATGCGACGTCGTGTACGCGGTCCGCGAGTACCGCGACGGTGAGTCGCGCTTCAAGCTGTCGACCGCGAGGTGGTTCTACAAGCTGTTCGACCGCCTCGCGCAGGTGGAGCTCCAGCACAACTCCGGCGACTTCAGGCTGCTTGACCGCCGCGCGCTCGACGCGCTGCTGTCGATGCGCGAACGCAACCGCTTCCTGCGCGGGATGACCGTGTGGGTCGGGTACACGCAGGCCGCGGTGCCGTACAAGCGCGACCCGCGCTACGCCGGCGAGACGAAGTACACGCTCGCGAAGATGGTCAAGTTCTCGCTCGATGCGATCTCGTCGTTCTCGCACCGCCCATTGCAGCTCGCGACGCTGTTCGGGTTCGTCGTCTCGACGGTTGCGTTCGTCGCGATCCCGGTCGTGATCGTCCTGCGGATCCTCGGCTCCTACCTGCCGGGATTCAGCTCGATCACGATCGCGATCCTGCTGCTCGGCGGGATCCAGCTGATCGCGATCGGGATCATCGGCGAGTACGTCGGCCGGATCTACGACGAGGTCAAGGGTCGGCCGCTGTATCTCGTCCGCGCGCGGCGCAACATGCCGGACCCCGAGTCGGCGCACGAGCGGCTGACGACGGTCGCGCGGAACGACGGCTGACGGCGCTACCCGCCGGCTGGGTTTGGCCCGAGCTTCGGCGCGTCCTGCGGGCGTCGCCTCGTCGTACCCGTTCGCGCCGCTCCCGTCGGCCGGTGGGCCGACCTCGTGCTCCAGCGTCGCGATCCGGCTCGCGAGGCTCTTGATCGCGTCCGCGATCGGGTCGGGCAGGTGCACCCAGTCGGCGTCCGGACCCTCGGCGCGACGACCCTCGACGCGGACCGGGTGGCCCGGGCACGCCGACGACGGTCGAGTTGGGCGGCACATCGTGGATCGACGACGCTGTTGGCGCCGATCTTCGAGCCGTGACCGACGGTGATCGGGCCGAGCAGCTTCGCGCCCGATCCGATCGTGACGTTGTCCTGCACGGTCGGGATGGCGCTTGCCCGTCGCAAACCCTGTGCCGCCCAGCGTCACGCCCTGGTAGAGCGTCACGTTGTCGCCGATCTCGGCCGTCTCGCCGATCACGACGCCCATCCCGTGGTCGATGAAGAAGCCGTCGCCGATCTTCGCCGCCGGGTGGATCTCGATCCCGGTGACCGATCGCGCGACGGCGGCGATCACGCGCGGAACGAGCGGCACCCGAGCGCCGGTACAGCGCGTGCGCGATCCGGTGTGCAAGCAGCGCGTGCACACCGGGCCATGTGGCGAGGATCTCGATCGCGGCGACCCCCCGCGCGGCGGGATCTCGGGTCTGGGCGGCTGCGACGTCCCGGCGGATCTCGGCGATCAGCCCGAGCATTGATTAAGCGTAGCTAGCCGCCGACTCTGGGGCAAAGAACGGAGTCGACACGTAGCGCTCACCTGAGTCGGGGAGGATCGTCACGATCCGCATGCCCCGCGACTCTGGGCGCCGCGCGACCTCGAGCGCGGCCCATGCAGCCGCGCCGCCGGAGATGCCCGCGAGCACGCCCTCGCGTCGCGCCAGCAGCCGCGCCGTCTCGATCGCATCTTCGTCGGACACCGCGATCACCTCGTCGATCACCTCGCGGTTGAGCACCGCGGGCACGAAGCCCGCGCCGATCCCCTGGATCTTGTGCGGACCCGGGCGCCCGCCGGACAGGACCGCGGAGGAAAGCGGCTCGACCGCGACCACACGGCAGTTCGGGTTGCGCTCCTTGAGGAACTCCCCCGCGCCCGTGATCGTGCCGCCGGTGCCGACGCCGGCGACGAACACGTCCACCGAGCCGTCGAGCGCCGCCCAGATCTCCGGGCCCGGTGGTGCGACGGTGGATCTCCGGGTTCGCCGGATTGGAGAACTGATCGGGAAGGAACACGTCGTCGCGGGTCGCCATCGCGCGCGCCGCCTCGACCGCCTCGGTCATCCCCCCCATCGACTCGGTCACCTCGACGCGAGCGCCGTAGAGGCGCAGCAGCCCCTCGCGCTCGCGGCTCATCCCCTGCGGCAGCGTCAGCACGAGGTCATAGCCCTTGGCGGCGCACACGAACGCAAGCGCGATCCCGGTGTTGCCGCTGGTCGCCTCGACGATCGTCGTCCTGCCCGGCGCGATCAGCCCGTCGCGCTCGGCCGCCTCGATCATCGCCACGCCGATCCGGTCCTTGACGCTGCCGCCCGGGTTGAACCACTCGAGCTTCGCGAACAGCTCGGCGTCGAGCTCGGGTGCGACCCGGGCGAGCCTGACCACCGGGGTGTTGCCGACGTGCTCGGCGATGTTCGACGGCACCGCCACCGGCCGGGTTGTCATATGTGGTACATGGTGGCGCCGGCCGCGCGCGCCTCGGCCTCCGCAACGTCGGAGATCGTCGCTTGCGCGAGCACATCACGAGCGGCGGCGGCCGCGTCCGCGAACACGCCCTCGGCGCCCCGACCGAGCGGCCCGTCGAGCAGTTCGACCACCTCGAGCACGGTGACCTCGGTGGCGGGGCGGGCGAAGTTGTACCCACCTTTGACCCCCGCTGCGAGCGGAGCATGCCTGCGCGACGGAGCGTCGCGAACAGCTGCTCGAGGAACTGGACCGGGATCCGTCGCCGGCGGGCGAGCTCGGCGATCGGCACGGGCTCGCTGCCGCCTTGCCGATGGAGCTCGACGAGCGCGTTTACGGCGTACGGTGATTTCGTCGTGATCGACAGCATTTCGCGTTCGATCGTAGCCGTAACCTGCGCACGGCCGCCGCGAAAGAGTGCTAGATCCAGCCCCGCTCGGTCGCAATCAGCACCGCCTGGGCGCGATCCATCGCGCCGAGCTTGCCGTACACGTTGTGAAGGTGGGTGCGGACCGTGCTGGTCGACAGTCCGAGTTCCGAGGCGATCTGCTTGTAGACCATCCCGCGGGCGAGTCGCCGCAGCACCTCGACCTCGCGCGCGGACATCGGGCACGGGTCGATCTGGCGGGGACGCCCTCCCGCGCTTGGGAGCGGCAGGTCGTACATCACGGTGCGCAGCGCGGCCGGCTTGATCCCGATGCTGCGCGACACCGCGAGCAGCTCCGCCGGCGTCACGGAACCGCCGAGCGCGTAGTGCGCGAGCATGTCGGCGAGCCGGATCAGCGCCGCCTCGCCGTCTGCGTCTTCGGCGTGGTGGCGCTCGATCACGCTTGCCACCGACTTCGGCAGACCCCACCGGCGGGCCAGCACGCCACCGACCAGCGCGTGGTCGACACCGAGCTCGCGCCGCTCGCGCTGGATCCGCTCCTCCGGAGTCCGTGCCTCGCCGTGGACCTGGCGCGGGTAACCGGGATACGCGTGCACGAGCACGAGCTTGCCGATGTCATGCAGCAGCGAGGTGACCATCAGCCGGTCACGGAAGTCGTAGTTGAGCTCGCGGGCGAGCCGGTCGGCGGCGCGCTGAGTCGCCACCGCGTGCAGCCGGAACCGCTCCGGGATTCCCTGCCACACCGCGGTCCGCTCGAAGAAGTCGAACGTGCGCGCGCGGCTGGCGATCGCGAGCACGGTCCGCGGCGTCAGCACCTCGACCCCTTACGGCGCTCTCCACGCGGCCGCGAGAGCGCCCGTCGACCTGGTTGGCAAGCCGCAGCACCGCGACCGCGAGCGCCACATCGGACTCGACGGCCTCGACGACGTCCGCGGTCGACGGGTCGCCCGCTTCGAACAGCCGCAGCACGCGGTTGCGCGACTCGACCAGCACCGGGAACGCCTCGAGCGCCTCGAACGCGGCGGTCAGCCGACGGCCGTGCCCCTCGTTGTGATGGCGCTCGCGCGAGGCGTAGGGGTCGGTGTTGGTGGTTGTTGGTGTTGGCACAGCGGCAAGTGTCGCCACTGGGGTATCACTCGAACTCGAAGTCAACTTGGATAGGGCGGGAATCGTCCGATCGGCTAGATCACCACCTGTGGCCAATATCGGCAAATGTTCGAGTCAGGTTTAGGCCGTCGTTTGCAGAGCCTTGTCGATCCGCGTGAGCGTCTCGTCGCGACCGAGCAGCGCGATGCTCTCGAAGATTCCAGGTGAGATCGTAGTGCCGGTGAGCGCGACCCGGATCGGTTGAAAGATCCGGCCCGGCTTTTCGCCGCGCTCATCTACCACCCTGCGCAGCGCCTGCTCGATCTTTTCGGTCGTGAACGGCTCTGTGCTCGCAAGTGCTTCGCGGGCCGCGCGCAGGTTCTCGGCACCGCCGTCTCGCCCGATCGTCTTCTCGAACGCCGCCGGGTCATCGACGGGCCCGTCGAGCAGCGGCCCGACCAGCGGCCAGAAGTCCGCGAGCGTCTGGATCTTCTCGCGCGCGATCTCTACCGCGGGCCGTAGCCCGGAGCGTCCCATGTACCGCTCGAGCCGCTCGGTCAACTCGTCCGTCGACAGCTCGCGGAGCCAGGTGCCGTTGAAGTTGCGGAGCTTCTGCTCGTCGAACACCGCCGGGCTCTTCGACACACGCTCGAGCCGGAAACGAGCGGCGAGCTCCTGCAGCGTGAAGTGCTCCTCGTCGGCGGCGAAGCCGGCACCGAGCAAGGCGATGTAGTTGTCGACCGCCTCCGGCAGATAGCCCGCGTCACGTAGCTCCTGCACGGACGCGGCGCCGTGCCGTTTGGAGAGCTTGCGCCCGTCCGGGCCGTGGAGCAGCGGCAGGTGCGCATATGTCGGGATCGGGACGCCGAGCGCCTCGAACACAAGCAGCTGTTTGGGCGTGTTCGAGAGATGGTCCTCGCCGCGGACGACGTGGGTGATCCCGGCATCGAGGTCGTCGATGGCGACCGCAAAGTTGTAGAGCACGCTCCCGTCGGCACGAGCGATCACGGGGTCGTCCATGTTCGCGTTCGGGAACCTGGTCTCGCCACGGATCACGTCCGCGACGACCGCCTCTCCTTGGTCCGGAACCCGCAGCCGGACGGCCCCGCTGGTCTCCGGCTCTCCCCGGAACCCCTTGGCCCCGCCGTATTGCTCCTTGAACGCCTTGACGTCGGCCGCGGTTGCGTTCGAGTAGTACGCATGGCCGGAATCGAGCAACTGTTTGAGCGCCTCTGCGTGGCGCTCGGCGCGTTCTGACTGGAGGATCGGACCTTCGTCCCAGTCGAGCCTGAGCCATCTCAGCGCGTCGAGGATCTGCTCGACGTTCTCCGGGGTCGAGCGCTCGCGATCGGTATCTTCGATCCGCAGCACCAAGGTTCCGCCCTGTGGCCCGCGGGCGAGCAGCCAGTTGTACAGGGCGGTTCGGGCACCACCGATGTGGAGCGCCCCCGTAGGAGAAGGAGCAAAGCGGACTCGCATGATTACTCGATGCTAATCGGAGCCCACGTCTCAAACGCCGGCGGCTTGGCGAAGGCGGTCGAGCGCGGCGCCGAGCGAGGGTGTCACGCGATCCAGATCTTCAACCAATCGCCCCGGATGTGGCGGCCGACGGCATACGGTGAGGACGACTATGCCGAGTTCAACGAGGCCCGTAGGTCGAGTTCGATTCAGGCTGTGCTGATCCACGCCGTGTACCTGCTCAACTGCGCGACCGAGGACCGCGAGATGCGCGGCAAGAGCCGTGCCTCGCTGATCCAATCGCTCCGCGTCGGCGAGGGGATCCACGCCGACGGCGTCGTGCTCCACCCCGGCTCGGCGAAGACGGGCGACATCGCCAAGGCGATCAAACGGGCCGGCAAGGTCATCGCCGAGGCCCTATCAGAGACCGAGAAATGCGACCTTCACCTCGAGGACACCGCCGGAGCCGGAGGCACGCTCGGGCGGTCGTTCGAGGAACTCGCGGCGCTGATCGACGCGGCCGGCTCCTCGGAGCGGCTCGGTGTTTGCCTGGACTCCTGCCACCTGCTCTCATCGGGGTACGACATCCGCACCGCGGACGGACTCGATCAGACGGTCAAGGAGTGCAACCGGGTCGTCGGTCGCGGCCGGCTCCGCTCGTTGCACATCAACGATTCGATGACCGCGCTGGGCTCCAACCGCGATCGGCACGCGGTCCTCGGCGAGGGCACGCTCGGCGCGCGCGGCTGCGCGGTATTCCTCTCCGAGCCGAGATTCGACAAGCTGCCGTGCTTGCTCGAGACGGGCTCTGACGACGGGCGGATCACCGCCGACGACGTGGCGCTTGCGTTCAAGCTGCGCCAGCGCGGCAAGGCGACGCGCGGCCGCCGGAAGAAGGACCGCTGAGATGGCCGCAGGGGCACTCGTCGTATTCGGAATAACGGGCGACCTGGCGAAGAAGATGACGCTGCGCTCGCTGTACCGGCTCGAGCGCCGGCAACTGCTCCCGTGCGACATCGTCGGCGTGGCGGTCGACGACTGGACCGCGGACCAGTTGCGAGAGCACGCGCGCGATGCGATCACCGCGGCCGGCGAGAAGCTTGACGAGCAGGTGTTCGAACGGTTCGCGCGGCGGCTGCGATACATCAGCGGCGACTTCAGCGACGGCGGAACCTACAAGCGGCTCGCGGACGAGCTGTCGGGCATCTCAGAGCCGGTGTTCTATCTCGAGATCCCACCGTCGCTGTTCGAGACGGTGATCGCAGGGCTGTCCGGTGCCGACTTGGTCGCCCACGGCGAGCGCATCGTCGTCGAGAAGCCGTTCGGCCACGACCTCGAGTCGGCGCGCAAGCTCGCCGCCGATCTGCATCAGTACGTGGAGGAGTCACAGCTCTACCGGATCGACCATTTCCTGGGAAAGATGGCGCTCGAGGAGGTCTTGTACCTGCGGTTCGCCAACGTAATGCTCGAACCGGTGTGGAACCGCAACCACGTCGAGTCGGTGCAGATCACGATGGCCGAGAGCTTTGGCGTCGAGGATCGTGGCCACTTCTACGATCCGGTTGGCGCGCTGCGCGACGTGGTCGTCAACCACCTGCTGCAGGTGCTCGCCGCAATCGCGATGGAGCCGCCGGCGGCCGCCGATCCGGACACGATCAAGGACACCAAGGTCTCCGTGCTCAAGTCGATCCCGCAGGCCGACCCCAAGGCGTACGTGCGCGGTCAGTACGACGGCTACCGCTCGATCGACGGCGTCGCGCCCGACTCGAGCACGGAGACGTTCGCGGCCCTGCGGCTGGCGGTCGAGAACTGGCGCTGGTCGGGCGTCCCGTTTCTGATCCGGGCCGGCAAATCGCTGGCCGTGCGCGAGACCGAGGTGCGGCTGGTGTTCCGCCACCCGCCACGTCTCGGCTTCATCAAACACTCCTCGCGCCGGCCGGATCCGAGCCAGGTCGTGTTCCGGATCGATCCGTCGACCGGGGTCCGGATCGTGCTCGATGCGCACCGCGCGGACCGCAAGACGGCGGCGCCGGTCCATCTCGACGTCGAGTTCGCGCGGGAGGGTGGCGAGGACCCGACGCCGTACGAGAAACTGCTGCATGCCGCGATCGTCGGGGACAGCACCCCGTTCGCGCGCCAGGACATGGTCGAGGAGAGCTGGCGGATCGTGCAGCCCCTGCTCGACCAACCGACGAAGGTGATCCCGTACAAGGCGGGCAGCTGGGGTCCGGCGAAGGCCGACGAGCTGGCCGCAGCCTGGGGCGGGTGGCGCGGGCCGTGGGCTGACGCCTGAGCCCAACGCTCTAGTAATCTGGCACCGGTGCGCAGGGGTGCGCTTCAGAGAGGCGTGCTGGCGGCCGCGGCCGTCGCTCTCGCCGCGCTCGTGCTCGCCGCCAGCGCCGCCGCGACCCCGTTCCCGCCGCCCCAGCTGGAGAGCCTGATCGGTCAGCTGTACGTCTCGCCCGGGATCAGCCCCCCCGGAGCGAACGATTGGAGCTGCAAGCCGTCGCCCGGCCATCCGTACCCCGTCGTGCTCGTGCACGGGACGCTGTTCGATCAGACGCTGACCTGGAACCTGATGGCACCGGTGCTCGAGCACGCCGGCTACTGCGTGTTCGCGCTCGACTACGGCAACCGCGCGACGCAGGAGATCGCCTCCTCCGCCGGCGAGCTCAAAGCGTTCATCGAGCGCGTATTGACGGCGACGGGCGCCGCGAAGGTCGACCTGGTCGGCCACTCCCAGGGCGGGATGATGCCGCGCTACTACATCAAGTTCCTGGGCGGCGCAGCCTACGTGCACGATCTGATCGGGCTGGCGCCCTCGAACTTCGGCACGACGAACCCGCTCGCGCCCCCGCTCGGGCAATATGCGGACTGCATCTCCTGTACCGAGCAGGTCGCGGGATCGGCGTTCCTGAATCACCTCAACGCCGGCGACCCGACACCCGGACCGGTGGACTACACGGTGATCGAGACCAGCCACGACGAGATCGTCACGCCGTACCGATTGGCGTTTCTGCCCCCAGAGGATGGGCGCGTGACGAACGTGCTGTTGCAGGACGACTGCCCTCTCGACCCGGCCGAGCACATCACGATCACCGACGACCCGGTCGCGATCCAGTGGGTGCTGAACGCGCTCGCCTCGACCGGGCCGGCCGATCCGGGCTTCAAGCCGGACTGCACGGGGCTTTCGCTGCTGGCATCGCTGTAGGGTCCCGCGAATGACCGCAACAGCCTCTCAACAAGCCGCCCCATCCACCCCCCAGCCCGAACAGGTCGTCCAGGAGTTCCTGCTCGCACTCGAGGCGAACGACCTTGACCGCGCGCTTGCGCTGCTCGCCGAGGACGTCGAGTACACCAACGTGTCGCTTCCGACGATCAGGGGCCGCGCCCGGATCGACCGGATTTTCAGACCGCTCCAACGGATCGGCGGCACGTTCCGAGTCCACTTCCACACGATCGCGACCGACGGCAGCACCGTCCTGACCGAACGGACCGACGCGCTGGGACTCGGCCCGGTCGAGCAGAGGTTCTGGGTCTACGGCCGGTTCGAGGTGGACAACGGCCTGATCACCGTGTGGCGCGACTCGTTCGACTGGTACGACATCTTCGTCAGCCTCGTCCGCGGCGTCGCCGGCGCGGTCGTCCCCAGCCTCAACCGCCGCTGGCCCGGCTAGCTCAGAAAATCGTGCAGCGCGCGCTCCGTCGACCAGAACGCGAGCTCGTCCCAAGGGATCTCAGCGGGCGAGAACGCGTCGACCTCGGTCGCCTCGGGCAGGATCGCGGTCGGCTCGCCGAGCGCCCGCGCGCGGAACACGATCAGCACGACGCGCTCGTCGCCGCGCGAGTAGACCCCGAGCAGCGGCCCTAGCTCGACCTCCATCGACAGCTCTTCCATCGTCTCGCGCCGCGCCGCGCCCTCGACAGACTCGCCGAGATCGACGAAACCGCCGGGGAACGTCCAGTATCCCCGCCGTGGCTCGAGCCCGCGTCGCAGCAGGATCACCCGCCCGTCTCGATCGACGGGTATGGCCGCCGCGACCGGCTTGGGGTTGAAGTACGCCTCGTAGCCGCAGCTGGGGCACGCGATCCGGCGCGGGTAATCGATCACCGCCTCGACACCGCAGCGGGGGCAGAAGCGGGCCTCGGCCAGCGCGGGGTTGAGTGACCGCTCCACTACTGAAGCGTCACGAGCTCGTCGCAGGCAGCCATGACCTCGCCATCGCTCGATGCGATCACCACCACGGCACCGCGGCGCGCCTGATCCCGCAGCAGCTCGAGCACGACGTCGCGCCACCGTTCGTCGAGTGCCGCGGTCGGCTCGTCGGCGAGGATCACATCTGGTTCCGAGGCCACAGCGCGCGCGACGGCGACACGCTGGCGCTGACCCCCGGAGAGATCGCCGACGAGCTGCGGCCCGTGATCGCCAAGGCCGACAGCCTCGAGCGCCGCCTCGGCCCGCTCGGCGATCTGCTCGCGTGACACGCCACGGGCCTGGAGCGGCAGCGAGACCGTCTCCTGCGCGCTCAACAGCGACACGAGGCATAGGTTCTGAAGGATCAGCCCGACGGTCGCCTCGCGCCACGCGACGGCGGGCCGGCCATCGAGCAGCAGCCGCCCCCGCGCCGGCGGAATCAGCCCGCCAAGTGCGTACAGCAGCGTCGTCTTCCCCGACCCCGACGGGCCTGTCACCCCGGTCAGATCGCCGGCGCGCGCACGGAGGTCGAGATCGCGGAGCAGCACCGTCTCCCCGCCGACGAGCGTCAGGTCCTCGGCGCGCATCTCGGTCACGCTCACGACTCCTCCTCAGCGTGCTCCGGTCGAAGCTCGACCACGTTGTCCTGCACGGCGACCCGGAACAGCGTGCCGGGTGAGAACTTCAAGGCGATATCCGGCGGCAGCTGCACGGCCCCGTCGCGGCCGATCACGGCGTAGTTCCGGCCGCCTCGGCCCTCGGCTCCGATCACGCCGTGCGAGATCGTCAGCGTCCGCGGCAGCGCAGCCGCGACGGCCGGGTCGTGGGTGACGACGATCACGGTCGCGCCGGTCAGGTCGTGGGCCCGGCGCAGCGCCTCCATCAGGCGGTCGCGTCCGGCATGATCGAGTTGCGTCGTGGGCTCGTCGGCGAGCACTACCCGCGGCGAGGTTGAGACCACGCTGGCCATCGCGACCCTCTGCTGCTCACCGCCCGACAGCTGATGGACTGGCCGGCGCGCGACCTTGCCGAGGTCGAAAACGTCGATCAACTCGTCGGGCGTGTAGCGCAGCGGCCATCGGCGGCTCCGGGCGCCGCGCTGTGCGAATGCGAGATTCTCGATCGCGGTTGCGTATGGCAGCAGGTTGTGAAGCGGGTCCTGGAGCAGCAGCGCAAGCTCGGTCGAGCGCAGCCGGCTGAGCGCTCGCTCGTCCATCCGCGACAGGTCATGCCCGGCCACGAGCACCTTCCCGCCGGTCGGGTGGAGCAACCCGCTCAGCAGCGCCAGCAGCGTCGACTTCCCGGAACCCGAGGGGCCGAGCAGCGCGAGCATCTCGCCGCCGCGTACGACGAGGTCGACGTTTCGCAGCGCGACGATCGCATCCTCCTCACCGGGATACACATGGACGAGCCCGGAGCAGACGACGTCGGCGCCGAACGCGGGTAACGGTGTCTCAGCCGGCAGTGTCATTGGGCGCGGTTCGTAGCAGGACAGGTGACATGCGGCGCACGAGCACCACCGAGACGCCGGCGCTGGCCGCGACCACTACCACGATCGCGGCGAGCGACACAACGACAAGCAGGCCGATCGGCAGCCCATAGCGGAGCGGCACGAGCGACGGCGAGGCGAGCACCGGCAGCGATGGGATCGCCATCGCGGCGGCCACGACCCCGGCGACGGCGCCGAACAGCGCGGTCAGCACCATCACTCCGGTCTCGATCGCCAGCGAGCGCGCGAGCAACAGCCGGCTGACGCCGCTGACCTCGAGGGCGGTCAGCTCGGTCGCGCGCTGCCGGATCGTCGCGCCAAGCGCACCGAGCGTGCTCGCGGCGGCGGCGAGCAGCGCAGCGATCGTCGCCAGCAACAGAAAGTCGTCCGCAAGCGCAGGCCCGCTGCGCTGCAGCCCGCTGAAGACGGCCGATGCCCGCTGCACTTGGTCGATCTGCAGGCCGGCCTGTTGCAGCCGGGTGATCGCATCCGGCGGGGCCGCCGGACCGAGCCACACCTCGTCGCTCGCCTCCGAGATCGTCGGATTGACCTGGGCGCGCTGCAGCACGTGGAGGTCAACGAGCACCGCGTCGCTTCCGAGCCGCGGGATGGCCGAGGCCGTGGCCACGGGCGTGATGTTCACCGTGTTCCCGTCGAGGCCCTGGTTCGGAACCGAGCCGCCCGTCAGCGACGCCCCGTTGATCGATTCGAGCACACCGGTCGCGATCCCCGGAATCTGTGAGGGAGCGTCCGCGACCGACGCCATCGGGGGATTGCTCGGTCCCGTCGCGCCGACGTACGAGGCGGCTGCGGAGGCGGTGATCACCAACCCAAGGCCGCCGGAGGCAGCCGAGCTGATCCGCACCCCAGCGGCGGTCGAGCGCCACTGCGCCGGCGACAGGTCTGCCGCGATCGGAGTCCAGCCCGAACCATTCGAGTGGACCAGAACACGCGTGATGTGGAGGGCCACCGCCGGGGTCCTCCCGCCGCCGACCGGCACGACCCCGACCCCGGCGAGCCGGCACCCACCGGGGCACACCAGCGCCAGCGAGCCGCGATATGCAAACGATCCCGGCCGGAGCGCGCCGAGCTCGACGATCGCGGTCCCGCCCTGCGGATTGGAGACCCACAACGCAAGCGCGAGGCGGCCTGCGCTCGCCCGCGCCGCAGCAGTGTCCGCAACGAACTCGACCGGCGCGCCCGGCAACCGAACCTCGGGCGCGGCACGCGGGTTCAGGCGGCGGGCGAGCGCGGGCCCGGCCGAGTTCAAGACACCGTTCGGCCACGAGACGACCGCCCCGAGCCGACTCGAGTCGACCGCCAGCAGCGCCGAGCTCTGGGTGTCTCACGGTCACCGCCGCCATCGCGAAGCGTCCCGTGGGATCGACGCGGTCCACCGCGTGCAGGAGCTCGGCCCCGCGTGGCGTCACGGTGACGACGTTCGTCGTCCCAACCTCGAACCGGGCGACCGTTGCACGGTTCGTGCGCGCCACCGACCACGCGGAGCTGGCGAAGCAGGCCAGGCACAGGGCGATGATCAGTACCCGCGCCTGACGGAGCACGGCGGGGCGTCGCACGATCTGGCGCATCGCGAGCATCCCAGCCACTCGTCTTGACCCGGCCGTCGCGGAGATCCCGAGGCGGCAACGCGAACAACACGAGCTGCACGGCGATCACGGCGCCCCCGAGAGCGATCAGCCCGGGCGCCGCGGACGCAATTGGATCGCTGTGCCCGGCCAGCGCACCGCTCGTAGCGAGCGCGATCAGCGCCACCACCGACAACCCGAGCATCAGCGCATCGGCGATCAGCGCCGACTGACGGCTGAGCCCCTCGGCGGGTTTGCGCGCCTCGGACAGCCCCGACGCTCGCAACAGCCGGAACGTTCCGACGCCGAGCGCGGCGACGATCGCGAGCACGGTCGCGGCGAGCGCGGCGAACACCCAGATGTCGGGCGCGATTGCGGCCGCTGGGTTGAGCAGCTGGCCACGCGCGATGACGACCGCGAGCCACGCGAGACCGACGCCGAACGGCACGCCGATCAGACACAACATTGCGGGCTCGGCGGCGGCGACCGCGAACACGGTGCGGGCCGGGAACCCCCGTAACCGGGCGACGCGGATCTCCGAGCGGCGAGCGTCCGCGTTGCGGACCAGCAGGCTGGCCAGCACCCAGATCGCGAGCAGCACGAGCTGGATCGCCGCGACCGCGACGATCGTCGACATCACGTGCCGCTGATGGCTCGCGTTGGAGAGGATCGCGGGCAGCGGCGTGCGCAGCACCAGCTGCTGGCGGCCGACCGACGCGGTAGCCGCCGCGAGCGCGCCGCGGAGCGCCGGCTCGTTTGAGAGCGTGACGGCCGAAGGACGAAGCGGGACCTGGCCGATCACCACCGGGAGGTCCGCGTGCGGCACCGCGAGCGCGGTGGCGGCCGACGAAATCAACGAGTCGAGCAGCGGGGTGCCCCTCGGTCCGCTCGCGTGGCCATATGCGAAGTACCCGGCCCCCTGGCCCCACCAGTACGGAAGGCTGACGTTCGGCGCGAGGTAAACGCCGGCGACCTTCAGCCGCAGCGGCACGCGCGATCCGAGTACGCCCGGCGGCGATCGTCGCGCCGGTCGTGAGATGGAGCAGCGCGGCCGAACGATCGCTGAGCAGCACCTGCCCGGGCCCGAGCTCGCAACCCCCAGAGCGGAAGCGCAGCACGCCACAGATCCCCGAGCGCCAGAGCAGCTGGGAGGAGTACGGCGACCTACCTGGTCCGACCACTCGGACGCCGCTCAACACCGTCGTGATCGGCTGACCGTAGAAGCGGTGCGGACCGCCGGAGTTCTCGACGGTCCTCTCAGCCCGCTGGACCTCGGGAAGCGTCGCGCTCCCGCCGATCTGCGCGATCAGCGACGCGCCGCGATCACTGACCGCCGCTGCGTTGACGGTCGTATGCAGCACCGAGTCGCCGGCCGTGCGAAGGTACAGCGGCCCGAGCACAGCGACACCGACCGCGACCGTCGCTGTCAGCACCGTCAGCAGCGACGCGCCGAGCCGCCACCGCATCCCCCTCAGCAGGATGCCGCCTCGCGTGCTCATCGCTCCTAACCCACCCTCCGAATGGGCGCGATCCTATCGCGCTCCCAGCGCTCGGCAACCCGGCTTTCGCCGCCGGCAAGCAACCGGTACCGCTCCCCGTCTAGCGTTTAGCGAACATGTCCCCCGTGTCCGAGCCGTCGCGGCCGCCCGGGTGGCTGCCCGAAGAGGAGTTTCACGAGATCTACCGCCGTGTCCCGCGGCTGTGCGTCGAGGTCGTCATCGCCACGCCCGAGCGCGGCGTGCTGTTGATGGAGCGCGACATCCCGCCGAACGTCGGCGCCTGGCATATCCCCGGGGGCACGGTGCTGTTCGGAGAGCGGCTCGTCGACGCCGTCAGGCGGGTGGCGCGCGACGAGCTCGCGCTCGAGGTGACCGTCGGCGAGCTGATCGGGTACATCGAGTACCCGAGCCACTACGAGAACGGGCTCGACTCGCCGGTCGGGATCGCGTTCCAGCTGTGAGATTGCGGGCGGAGAGCCGGCTGGCGGCGCACCGCCCTCCGGCGGGGGCTGGTTCACGCGGCTACCCGAAGGTCTGTACGGCGAGCAGCGCGAGTTCCTTGGCCGAACGCTCGGGCTGCAATCCGACGCCATCGAATAACCTGCCAGCCGACCCGTAGCCCGACCGGAGGAATGAAATGTCGTCGGCGCCGGCGCTCAGGCGGTCACCGGCGCGGCGGATTCGACGACGAATGCCTGGACCAGCGAGACGGCAGCGCGCGCCTTCAGGCCGTGGTTCTCGCCGGCGACTTCGCGCAGCGTCGCGTTCGGGAGCACGCTGGCGAGATCGATCGATGCCTGCTTGAGCACCGGCGCCGTCTTCGATCCGTATGCGACGAGCGTCGGGCACGTGACGGTCGTCCACTCGTTCGGGTCAAGCGGGGCGCCGTGCATGTTGTGGTCGCCGAGCGCCTCGTAGTCGAACTGCAGCGTCAGGCCGTTGGCGGCGAAGCCCTTGAACATCGGCAGCAGTGACATCACTGCGACCGCCGGACCGGGCAACCCCACGGCGCTGCGCATGAAGTGCTTGGCGGCACCGGCGCGGTCGCCGGCCGCGACCAGCGCGTCGAGCCGCACGGCGTAGTCGTCGGCGGGGTGCTTCGCCTCGGGATCGGTCTTGAACGGCGCCTCGTAGGCGATCAGCTTGTCGACGGCGACGCCCGCCGCGGCGGCCCGCAGCGCGAGCGCGGCGCCCGACGAGAACCCGAACAGCGAGGCGTTGTCCGCCGACGGCCTCGACCAGCGCTGCGATGTCCTCGACCTCGTGCTCGACCGACACCGGGCCGGCCTCCCCGCTGTCGCCGCGGCCGCGCCGGTCGTAGTTGATCACGGTGCAGTGCTCGGAGAGCGCAATCGCCGTCTTCTCGAAGAGCTTGAACTTGCGGTAGCCCAGCGCACCGTTGACGGTGATCAGCGCCGGGCCGTCGCCATAGCGGTCGTATGCGATCCGTGTGCCGTCGGCTGATGTGACTGTCGTACATGCTGGTGTCCTCCTGAAGAAAGTCGTTCCGCCAGATGAGACCCGCCCCGAGGCCCGAACTAATCGGCGTCCTATCCTCAACTTCGAGCGTGGAGCGCGAGCTGAACGACATCGAGACCCGCGAGGACTGCGAGCGCCTCGTGCGCGCGTTCTACGGCCGCGCGCTGACCGACCCGATCATCGGCTTCATCTTCGTCGACGTCGCGCACCTCGATCTGGAGGCGCACATCCCGAAACTCGCATCGTTCTGGGAGACGATCCTGCTCGGCGCACAGTCATACGGCGGCGGCGCGTTCCGCCCGCACGCCGTGATCCACGCGAAAGCTCCGCTGCGCCGCGGCCATTTCGAGCGGTGGTTGTGGCTGTGGGAGATGACCGTCGACGAGCTGTTCAGCGGGCCCCGTGCCGAGCTGGCGAAGACGCACGCCACGCGCGTCGCGGCGGCGTTCCACGCGCGACTCGAGGGGTTCCCGGAGCCCACCGGCGAGGAGCTGCTCGGCCTCAGCGTGATCCAGGTAGAGAACTGAGGCTATGCGGCGGCGCCGCCGGCCTGCACCATCTGCTCCGCCGCTCCATCCCGGCGCGTGGGCCAGATCGACGAACCGAGCAGCGCCTCGAGCTCGGCGTGCAGTCCGGCGTCTCGCGTGACGCGGTACTCGGGACCGAGCTTGAGGTTGCGATGGCCGACCGACGTGCGCAGCTCGATGACGACGTCGCACTCGCCAGGGAAGCCGCAGAGCAGCTCCTTGAGGTCGGTGAGCATCGTCACGGGCACCGCGGTGGCATCCAGCGCGAGCCGTAGCGCCGCCGGCGGGGCTACGGGTTTCGCGGCGCGCGCCTGTGCATCGTGGACCTCTTCGTCGGTGGGCTGAAAGGGACTGACGTCCTGCACGATCAGCGAGGTGGTGTCGCGGTCCTTGTGGTCGACGCGACCGCGGATGACCACGATCGAGTCGTGTACGAGGACGTCCTCGTTGCCGCTCAGCGCTTTGCCGAACACGACCAGCTCGACCGAGTCCTCGAGGTCGTCCAGCGTCGCGAACATCATCGGGTCGCCCTTCTTGGTGCGAAGCTTCTTCGCCTGGGTGATCATGCCGCCGACGGTGACCCAGTCGCCGTCGCGACGCCCGGACAGCTCCGAGAGCGTGCAATCCGCTCGTTCGCGAAGCGCGGCGCCGAGCTGCTTGAGCGGGTGCTCTGAGATGAACAGGCCGATCGACTCCTTCTCGGCGGCGAGCAGCCCGGAGCGGTCGAACTCCTCCGCGGGGATCGGTGCATGGGTCGGCGTGACGATCGTGCGGCTGCCACCGCCATCGCCGCCGTCGAGCGCCAGGTCGAAGATCGAGCCTTGGCCGATGATCGCGTCCTGCTGGGCCTTCTGGCCAGCCGCCTGAGCCTGCTCGAGAACGGCCAGCATCCCCTTGCGCGAGGCGCCCGTCGACCCGAACGCGCCGCACTTGATCAGCGCCTCGATCGCCTTCTTGTTGACCGCGCGCCCATCCACTCGCGCGCAGAAGTCGAACAGGTCCCTGAACGGGCCGTCCGCTTCCCGTGCTCGTTTGATCGCCTCGACCGCCGCGAACCCGACCCCCTTGACCGCGTCCAGCCCGAAGCGGATGTTGCCGTCGACGACGACGAACTCGTGGTCTGAGAGGTTGACGTCGGGCGGCAGGATCTGGATCCCCATCTGTTCGGCCTGTGAGGCGAAGAACGGGACCCGGTCCTTGGTGTCCATCACCGAGGAGATCAGCGCGGCCATGTACTCCGCCGGATAGTTGGCCTTGAGCCACGCGGTCCGGTAGGCGATCAGCGCGTAACACGCGGCGTGGCTGCGGTTGAACGAATAGTCGGCGGAGCGCTCGTTGATCGTCCACAGCTGCGCGATCACGTGCTCGGCCGTCCCGGACGCGCGGCAGCCATCGAAGAACTCGGGCTTCAGCTTCGCCATCGCCTCACGGTTCTTCTTGCCGATCGCCTTGCGCAGGTCGTCCGCCTTGGCGCCCGAGAAGCCCGCCAGGTCCCTGGAGATCTGCATCGCCTGCTCCTGGTAGACGACCACGCCGTTGGTCGACTCGAGGATCGGCCGGAGACGCTCGTCGGCATACGTGACGGCCTCGGGGTTGTGGCGCGCGCGTGTGTAGTCGGGGATCTGCTCCATCGGCCCGGGCCGGTAGAGCGCGTTGAGCGCGGTCAGGTGCTCGAACTCGGTCGGCTTGACGCGCTTGAGCGTCTCGCGCATGCCCTCTGACTCGAACTGGAATACGCCGATCGAGTCGCCGCGGGCCATCATTTCGTATGTCTTGGAGTCGTCGAGTGGCAGCGTCGCCATGTCCGGCCGCTCGCCGGTCGAGCGCTCGATGATGTCGAGCGCGTCCTCGATCACGTCGAGGTTTCGCAGCCCGAGGAAGTCCATCTTCAGCAGCCCGATCTGCTCGACCGGCTTCATCGTGAACTGGGTGACGGTGCGGAACACCTTTTCGCCGTTCTCGCCGAGGCCCGCATCGGCGACCTGGAGCGGGACGATGTCGGTAAGCGGGCGGTCGGCGATCACAACCGCGGCGGCGTGGATCGAGGAGTTGCGGACGATCCCTTCGAGCCCCTGCGCGACCTCGACGATCTGTTTCGCTGTCACGTCCTTGTCGACCTCGGCGCGCAGCGGCTGCCCGGGCTTGAGCGACTCTTCGAAGCTCGGCGCGCGGCCCATGATCGGCTCGGGGATCAGCTTCGCGAGACGGTCGCCGATCGCGTACTCGTGGCCGAGCACGCGGGCGGCATCGCGAGTCGCGGCGCGGGGCTTCATCTGGCCGAAGGTGACGATCTGCGCAACCGACTCGGCGCCGTACTTCTCCGTCACGTACCGGTAAACGCGCTCTCGGCCGCGCACCGAAAAGTCGGTGTCGATGTCAGGCATCGAGACCCGCTCGGGGTTCAGGAAGCGCTCGAACAGGAGGTTGTATCGGAGGGGGTCGACATCGGTGATCCCGAGCGCGTAGGCAACAAGCGATCCGGCAGCCGAACCACGGCCCGGGCCAACCGCGATCCCCGAGTCCTTCGCGTATTTGACGAAGTCCCAGACGATCAGGAAGTAGGCGTTGAAACCCATCTTGTCGATCACGCCGAGCTCGTAGTCGGCGCGCTCGCGCGCGTCCGCGGTCGGCGGGTCGCCGTAGCGGCGCCGGAGCCCGTCGTCGACGAGCGCGTGCAGGTAGTCACGCTCGGTCGTCCCGTCGGGTACCGGGTAGCGCGGGATCAGCTGTGCCCCGAGCTCGAGCTCAACGTTGCAGCGCTCGGCGATCTCGAGCGTCGAGGCGATCGCCTCCGGCCACTCGGCGAACGCCTGCGCCATCTCATCGTTCGAGCGGAGGTAGAACTCGTTCGTGTCGAAGCTCAGCTTGGGGTCGGCAAGCGTCGACTTCGTCTGCACGCACAGCAGCGCGGCGTGGTGCTCGAAGTCCTCGCGGCGAAGGTAGTGGACGTCGCCGGTCCCCACCAGCGGCCGCCCGACCTCGCGGGCGATCCGGACGATTCCCTCGTTCGCCTGCTCCTGCTCGGCGAGCCCGTTCTTCTGGACCTCGAAGTAGACGTTGTCGGCGCCGAACGCCTGCAGCAGGTCATCGGCGTGTGCGCGGGCGAGGTCGTCGCGCCCGGCGAGCAAGTGCTGGCAGAAGCGCGACTGGAGGCACCCCGTCAGCGCGATCAGGCCATCGGCGTGGGCGGCGATCTGCTCTAGGTCGACCGATGGCTTGCCGCGCTGGAAGCCGTCGAGAAAGCCCGCCGAGGACAGCTTCACGAGGTTCCGGTAACCGGCCGCGTTGGCGGCAAGCAGCGTCATGTGAAAGCGGTCGAGCCTTCCTGGCGCCCGGCGCGCATGGTCGTCGACGACGTACGCCTCGCAGCCGAAGATCGGCTTGACATCGTGCTTTCGGCACGCCGTGGACAGCTCGACCATCCCGTTCATCACGCCATGATCGGTCAGCGCCAAGGCGGGCTGGCCGAACGCCGCTGCCCTCGCCGCGAGGTCATTGATCTTGCACGCCCCGTCGAGCAGCGAGTACTCGGAGTGGACGTGCAGATGGGCGCAGGACGAACTCATGCGTCCTTCGAGCATAGGCACCGGTGCGGACGCCAGCCGCTTCCAGCCCAGCCCGCTCGGGCGATTTCTCCGCTCGTTGCGAGCTCCGCCGAGCTAACTCGCGCTCGGCCCGTTCGAGCCAGCCGAGCAACGCCAGCAGAGGCGTCGCGTCGCCGCGGATCGACGCGCCGCCGGGGAGCTCGCCGACCAACACCGCCAGGAGCTCATCGTCCCGGCAGACGATCGTCGCCGCGACGGGCTCGTCGGGCGGCGTGTCGGTGACGGTCAGCGGCTCGCCGCCGCGCACGTTGAGGTAGGTCTCCCGCGCGGACTCCGTGCCCGCGTGCTGCGCGACCGTGAACCGCTCCTCGCGCGTCCACTCCGGTCGGACCATCGCAGCCGCAAGCGCAAACGCGAGCTCTGGGTCGAGACGGACGCCGACGTCGTACAGCTGCTCGAGGCTCATCGCGCGTCGCACCAGCGCTCGTAGCGCCGTCAGGCCGTGGCGGTCGCCCGCGATCCTCGCCACACCGAGTCCCAGGCGGGCGCGGAGGCGACCGGCTGTGATCAGCCGCGCCAGTGCGGCATGGTCTCCCACGACCTGGAACGTGACCGTGGCACTGTCACGCGGCGCCTCCGCGACGACGATCTCGGGAGTCGCGCCGCCCGAGGACAGGGTCACCTGCACGCAGCGATGGTCGCCGAGCACCAGGTCGTATGCGACCGGCTCGGAGTACACAGCCCCTTGCGCCGGCAGCAGACCGACCAGGAGCCGGCCGGCAAGGTCGGGATCGGCCGCGGTCAGCCGCCCGAACGCCGCCGTGAGCCAGGCGACGGCCGGTCGCGATTCGGCCGCGCCCTCTCCGGCAGCGGGGGCGGCCGCCTCGCCGTGCGCGGCCTCATCCGCCACTTTCGGCGCGCCGGCTCGTAGACGCGACAGGGCCTCGTCGAACCGCTCGGGCTCGACGTCGCCGCTCGCGGCAACGCGCTCGCCCCGAGCGTGCTCGAGCAGCGCACGGAGCTCGTGCACGGCGTCGTATGCGCGGGCAGACCTCAACTCGCGGTCGCGCAGCGACCGTTCGAGCTGGGCGATCCGCCGTTCGAGCTCGACGATCCGCCGCTCAGCTTCGAGCCGACCGGCCCGCTCCCGTTCGGCGAGCCCGGCGAGCTGCTCGAGCTCCGAGCGCAGCTCCAGCAGGACTGCGGTCAGCTCGAGCTCCTCGCCAGTCGGCGGAGACGCCCCCGGTGGGGTTTCCGGCGCCGTCGGAGGGCGCGGCGGGGCGAGCCGGCGCTCGCGTGCGAGCGCTCGGTACTCGGCCCGCTCGGCGGCGGCGACAGAGGCCGCCAGCGCCAGCGCCGGCCCCGGCGGCGCTGCGGGCCATTGCGTCGCGGCGACCGCGAGCTCGTCACGAAGGTCGAACGCGATCGGCGCGGGAGGTGGCTGGGGCCCCCCGGACTCGACGCTCGCGAGGCGAACGCGCAAATCGTCGAGCTCATCCTCGAGCTCACGGACGCGAGCCTCGGCCGTCGCCAACTCGCCTGCCTCGATCCGTGCGCGCTCACGCGAGTCGCGTGCGCCCGCGTCCAGCGCCTCCTCGAGCTCGTTCCGCAGCGCCCGCTCGGCGTGTGCACGCTGCTCGGCCGAGCGGCGCTGCTGGTCGCGATCGGCGATTAGCTTGCGCAACCGCTCGGGCTCTCGGCGGGCCTGCGCGAGCTTCTCCTCGAGTTCCTGCAACTGGATTGTCAGCTCGCTCGCCAGCGCCTCGGCCTCGGCGTGCTGCGCGCGCCATCGCTCCGCCGCCAGCTCGGCGCTGCGGGCACGGCGATCACTGAGCACTTCGCTATCGACAGCGAGTCGCTCGGTCATCGATGTCTCAGCGGCGACCGGGGCCGGGAGCGGGATCACCGCGACCCCGAGCTGGAGCCAGATCCGCCCGCCGAGGTATGGCGCGAGCCAGGGTGGGACCGAGAACGTCATCTGCCACGAGCCGGGAGGGACGCCGGTCAGGCTGGGCGGCTCCGGTGTAGCTGGGAATCGGTGGCGCCTACCTTCGGCCTCGATCGCGAGCACCGGCTGACCCCGCCATTCGGGCCGCCGGCGTCGCCACCGCCCGCGGATCCGGATCGTGAGGTTGCCACCCTCCGCGGGCTCCCACTCAACCGCCTCTACGGCGAGCGCCGCTTGCACTCCGGAAGGGTCGGCCATCTGGCGCGACCGTAAGGGGCGGGGCGGACGGACCGCCCCGACAGACGCTACCCGCCGCTACCCGCCATTGCTCTGATCGTTGCCCTCACGCAGCCGCGCGGTGACCGCCCGCGCCTCCATCAGCAAGGACTGCGCTTCCGAGAGGCCGTCGGCCCCGGCGCTGCGCGATCCGCGCGCGACGACCAGCTCTGCGCCGAGCCGTTCGAGCTCGGCCCGCAGTCCCGCTACCTCAGCGGTGGCGGACTCGCGTCCGACCTGGCTCTCCGCGAGCTGACGCCCGAGCGCGTCAACCTGTCCCGTGAGCTCGGCGGTGCGCGCCTCGAACAGCACTCGCTCGGCCTCGTGCTGCTCCGAGTCCCCACGGAGCTGGATCAGCTCGTCGCTCAGCTTCGCCGCGTGCCGGACGAGCTGCGTGCGTGACGAGTTCGCCTCCTCGACCCGTTCGTGGAGCTCGGCGGCCTCTGCCGCAAGAGTCTGCGTTCGCGCCTCGACCTCCGCCCGTCGCGCCGACTCCTCCTCGACTAGCGATACGAGTTGCTGCAGCTCGGACCGGAGCTGCTCCTGCGTCGCCTCGAGCTCGGTCAGATGAGTGACGCTGCCATCGAGCTCCGCCTTCGTGGCCGCCAGTTGCGCGCGGAGCTGAGCCTCCGCGGCGGCGCGCCGCTGGAGCTCCGCGCGCAACGCGGCGACGGTCGCCTCGGTCGCGGCCGGCACCACTGAGGCGGGGGGCGGTGGGTCGTCGGCGCGCGGCGCCGCGGCCTGCTGGCGACGCTCCTCGGGAGCCGGGGGCTGTTCTGCGCTTGCCTCCTCGGCGGCAGGCTCGTCTGCGGCGGGCTGTTCAGCCATGGGCGGTCCCGCTGCGGGTGGCTGCTCGGCCACGATCTGCTCCTCCGCGAACTGCTCTTCAGGCTCTTCGCTGTGCTCAGGCATGGTCACGGTGTCCGCCTCCCTGGATTGCGCGATCAGGATCGAGGGCAGCTCCAGCTCATCGCTTCCGAGCCACAGCGTCATCTGCTCGGGTAGGCGCGGTTCAAGCCAAGCCGGTAGCGCGAACGTCGCGGCCCACGAGTTCGAGCCGGTGCAGCCGCGAACGACGCGGCTCCTGCATCGCCGGAAACCGGTGGCGCCGGCCATCTACCTCGAGCACGAGGAACGCGCGCTGCTCGTGCATCCTCCCGCGACCGCGCCAATGGCCCGTCACTCGGATGCCGATCTTTGCGCGTCCGAGCGGCGCGCTCTCGATCTGCTCTACCTCGAGGGGAAAGTCTCCGTCATTGCTCATCTGCCCGCCTTCCTACCCGCCTCCGGCGGGAGATCTTAGCCGTGATCAGCTCTTCTGGTGCGATACGCCATGCGCGACTGCAGCGACCACAGCTCGATGAACCCCGGCGACGCGTTCTGATCGAACAAGCCCCCGGACTCCGAGAACGTCGCGAGCTGAGCGTCGTACACGGCGTTCGGCGAACTGCGCGTGATCACACGCGCGGACCCCTTGAATAACTTGATCCCGATCGTGCCCGTGACCTGCTCATTGACGGCGTCCATGTACGCGTCGAGATCGGAACGCAACGGCTCCCACCACAGTCCGGCGTAGACCAGGTACGCCCACCGCTGGTCGAGCATCGGCTTGAACTGGTTCTGGTGGATCGTGCCGACGAGCTTCTCCAACTCCTGATGGGCCGGCAGCAGGATCGCGGCCGCTGGCACCTCGTAGATGTCGCGCACCTTCAACCCGACGATCCGGTCCTCGATGTGATCAACGATTCCTACGCCGTGGCGAGCGCCGATCTCCGCGGCTCGCTCGAGCAGCTCGACCAGACCTAGCCGCTCGTTGTTCAGCGCGACCGGAATACCGCGCTCGAACCCGATCGTCACGACCTCGGGCTCGTCCGGCGCCTCCTCGGGGCGGGTGACGAGCTGAAACACGTCGTCCTCCGGCGCGTGGTCGAGCTCCTCTATCCAGCGGCCCTCGCTCGAGCGGCCCCACAGGTTGTCGTCGATCGAGTACGGCGCAACCTCGGTTCCGCCCTTGACCGGAATCCCGTTCTCGCGCGCGTAGGCGATTTCCTCATCCCGCCCCATCTGCCAACTGCGTACCGGCGCGATCACCTTCAGCTCCGGTCCGAGCGTCGCGATGGTCGCTTCGATCCGGACCTGGTCGTTGCCCTTTCCGGTGCAGCCGTGCGCGATCGTGTCGCAGCCGGACTTGCGGGCGTAGTCGACGGCGAGCTTCGCGATCAGTGGGCGGCCGAGCGCGGTGAACAGCGGATAGCCGAGTCCGTAGATCGCGTTCGCCTTGATCGCGGGCAACACGTACTCGCCGGCGAACTCCTCGCGCGCGTCGATCACGAACGAGTCGACCGCGCCGAGCGCCCGCGCCTTGCCCTCGATGACCTCGTAGTCCTCGCCGGGCTGCCCGAGGTTGACGGTCAATGTCACGACCTCGGCGTCGTACTGGTCCTGGATCCACTTGAGCATCACGCTCGTGTCGAGGCCGCCGCTGTATAGCAGCAGCACGCGGTGGACGTCCTCGGGATCAGCGAGATAGCGGGCACTCTGCTCAGGCATCGGAGGCGACAGACTAGAGGGACTTGGGACGAAGTCGCCGGCGGACGTCGAACCACAGTGCCTCGTACGCCATCGCGCCGCGTGACCCGGGCGCGAACACTCCGACCACGCCGCGCTCCTCCCCCATCCTCTCGACCTCGTCCGAGAACGGGACCGCGGCGCCGAGCATCTGGAACGAGTGCTGGGCGCGGACGCGCGCCATCACCTGGCGGTGGAGCGACTTGCGGACCTCGACCATCGAGAAGAACGCCAGCACCTGCGGCCCCCCTTCGACGATCTCGTCGAGCTGCGCGAATGTTCGCGCGGACAGGGTCGCGGGGATGATCGGGACGAGCAGCGCGTCGGCCGCAACGAACACGCTCTCCGAAACGAGTGAGATCGACGGCGGGCAGTCGAGGAACACGTAGTCGTATTCGCCGGCGAGGGGCTCGAGCACCTTGGACAGGCGGCGCGTGGGCCGCTTGAAGCTGTCGAGCGCGAGGTCCATGTGACGGTAGGAGAAGTCGGCCGGCAGCAGGTCGAGCCGCTCGTAATCGGTGGCCTTGATCAGCTCGGCGACCTCTGACTTCAGCTTCACCAGCTTGCCCGCTCCGCCGCGGACCTTCGGTTTGACCCGGAACAGGTACGTGGAGGCGCCCTGCGGGTCGAGATCCCACAACAACGTCCGGGCGCCGTCGCGCGCCGCCAGGTAGGCCAGGTTCACAGCCGTGGAGGTCTTGCCCACCCCGCCCTTGATGTTGTAGGTGGCGAGCGTTCGCATGCTCATCGGAACGTGTCCTTGACCAGCTTGCGCTGCCGCTTGGAGGCGAACTTGGCGAACCTGTCGTTGAACTCTGCTCGGGCGACGGCCTGGTCCTCGATGATCCCCTCCACCAGCAGTCCCATCGCCATCAGCGCCTCCGGCCCCCCGGGCAGCGACGCGACCTCTTCGCGCAGGCCGCGCACGGTCGCCGCCTGGACCTCGCGGTCTTGGTGGCGGCCAAGCACGTCCTGCAGACCCTTGAGCGTCTTGACCATCGGCTTGATGACCCTGCTCGGAAACAGCTCGGCGCCGAACAGCTCGAGCATGTACCGCAGCTCCTTGCCCTTCTTGCGCAGCGCGTGCAGCGCCTCAGCGGCACTGTGGTCATCGATCGCGCCGCCCATCCGCACCATCCGGCGGTAGAGCTTGGCGATCCGGTCGCCCGCCAGCGGCCTGATCGCTTCAGCGCCCGCCGGCCCGGAGGCGATGCGCTCGGCGCGCAGCGCGTAGAGGAACTCCGGCCATTGCTCCCACAGCTCGCGGGCCCTGTCGGATCGGAGCGCGCGGACCATCTCGCGCCTCGCGGTCAGCCGGTGGGCGCCGAGCACCCCGAGCAGCGGCTGGAGGTCGCCTCTGAAGTCTTCAGGGACCAGCGAGCGCATCAGTTCGAAGTCGCCGACGTAGACGTCCATATCGCGAGCGTCGCCGGTCACCTGCTGGAGCCACTTGAACTCAGCGCGAAATCGCTCCAGCTGCTCCACAGGCAGCGCCGGCTTGAGCTCTCGCTGTACCGCGCGGCTGCGCCGAATCGCTACCCGGAAGTCGTGCAGGAACTCGGAGTCGAGATCGGCGAGCGTTCCGGCCAGATTCGCATCGATCACCTCCCACAGGCGCTCCAGCACGCCCGTCACCGCAAGCACCGCCGGCTGCCTTCCCCGCAGCTTCACCGTCGGCTTCGAGGAGATGCCCTCGAGCAATCGCCCGTCCGCAATCACCGCCTCGTCGGCCAGCGGCTGCTGGGCCTGCTCGAAGCCGAGTTCGCGCTCGACCGTCTTGCGAACGCGAGCGCATTGCCGGTCATAACCGCGGACGGGGGTCAGCCGAACCCGAGGCCGCAACGCCACCAACCGCCGCTCAGAGGAGACGAGCATCGGTTCCTCGAGCGCGATCCGCGCGATCGTTTTGTCGTCCCGGTTGAGCACATCGAAAGCGTGCACTCGGATTCGAAGGCGAGCACGCGGCAGCAGCGCCCGCACCCCGATCACCGGCTCGAGTGCGTCACGCATCGGCGAGGCCGACAGCTCGTTCGCGAGCAGCCGGCGCGGCGCCGTGGGCCACGGGATCTCATACGAGTCCCCAACGTAAAAGTGGCCGTCCTGGTGGGTCGCCACCAGACCGTCGGCGTGAAGCAGACCATCGAATGTGTCGTAGAACGTCCGCTCGGTCTCGGTCAGCTCCCGTTCACGGATGGCGAAGCGCCGCTGGAGGGCGCTGCTCGCCGCCTCGACCGTCAGGCCCTCTGGTAGCAAGAGGTCGCTCATCACTCGGACAGCGACCCTAACCGGCGGAGCGCCTCCTCGATCTCCTGTTCGGTGACGATCAGCGGCGGCTCGAGCCGGATCGTGCCGGGTCCCGTCGCGTTCACGACCAGCCGCTGTTCCAGCAGGGCCCGGCGCGCCAGGCCCGGCGCGTCCACGCCGTCGATCAGATCGATCGCGAGCATCAGCCCTCGCCCGCGCGCGCGAGAGACGTAGGGCAGACTTCCGAGCCCTTCGGCAAAGTGAGCGCCGAGCCGGAGGACCGAGGCGAGCACCGACGGTTCCGAGCAGATGTCCAATGCGACCAGCGCTGCCGCGCAGGCCACCGGGCCACCCGCAAACGTCGAGCCGTGATCCCCGGGCTGGAGGGTGTCCTGCAGGCGCTCGCCCGTGATCAGCGCGCCGATCGGGAGGCCGCCGCCGAGCGCCTTCGCGGAGGTGATCGCGTCAGGCGTGACGGGCGTCTGCTCGTAGGCCCACAGCGTCCCGGTCCTCCCCATTCCGGTCTGGATCTCATCGAAGATCAAGGCCGCACCGGTACGGTCGCACGCATCGCGAGCCGCTCGCAGGAGCTCGTCGTCGAGGACGTGGATCCCAGTCTCCCCCTGGATCGGCTCGAGCAGGACCGCGGCGGTCTCGTCGGTGACGGAGGCGGCAAGCGCGCCGGGGTCTTTGGGCGCAACGTCGAAGCCCGGGACGAGCGGCGCGAACGGCGCCTGCTTTGACTCCTGCGGGGTCGCGCTCAGCGCGCCGTACGTGCGGCCGTGGAAGCCGCCCTCGAGCACGATGATCCGCCCGCCCGGCTTGGCGCGGCGCGCGAGTTTGATCGCGGCCTCGTTCGCCTCGGCGCCGCTGTTGCAGAGAAACACCTTGCCGCCCAGCGAGCTTTCGGCGAGGCGCGCGGACAGGCGCATCGCGGGCTCGGTGTAATACAGGTTCGTGACGTGAGTCAGCCGGGCGGTTTGCTTTTGGACCGCCTCGACGACTTGCGGGTGACAGTGGCCAACGTTGAGGACGGAGATCCCGGCGAGGAAGTCGAGGTACTCGTCGCCGTCCTCGTCCCACAGACGGCAACCTTCGCCACGAACGAACTGGACCGGATTGCGCACGTACGTGCCGATCACGTGCTCGCGCTCGAGCTGCTGAAGCTCGGAAAGGTTCACTGGCCGATCTTGGTGCCCTGGCCGGCGTCGGTGAACAGCTCGAGCAGCAGCGAGTGCGGCACGCGTCCGTCGACGATGTGGGCGTAGTTGACCCCCCCGTGGATCGCGTGCAGGCACGCGGCGAGCTTTGGACGCATCCCGCCGGTGATGGTCGGCAGCGCGTTCTCGACGGTCTCCGCGGACGCCTCGGAGATCACGTTGCCGTCGTCGTCCAGCCAGCCGTTGACATCGGTGAGGAACATGATCTTGTAAGCGCCGAGCGCGCTCGCGACCGCGCCCGCCGCCTCGTCGGCGTTGATGTTGTAGCTGTTGCCCTCGCGGTCGGCGCCGACGCTCGCGATCACCGGGATGTAGTCCTGCGCGATGTGCGTCAGCACCTTCACGTCGACCCGCTCGATCCGCCCGACGAACCCGATGTCCTTGCCGCTCGGGGAGGTCTGCCTGGTGACGCCGAACAGCAGCCCGTCATCGCCCGATAGCCCGACGGCGGGTTGACCGTGGCGGTTGATCAGCAGGACGATGTCCTTGTTGACCTTGCCGACCAGCACCATCTTCGCGACCTCGACCGTCTGCGCGTCTGAGACTCGGAGACCGTCGACGAACTCGACGGGGATATCAAGACGCTCCATGTAGCTCGTGATCTCGGGACCGCCGCCGTGGACGACGACCGGGTTCATCCCGACGTACTTGAGCAACACCACGTCGCGGGCAAACTCCTCTTTCAGCGCCGACTCGGTCATCGCCGCGCCGCCGTACTTGATCACGACCGTCTTGCCGTGGAACTCGCGGATGTACGGGAGCGCCTCGAGCAGTGTCGCGATGTCGCGCTGCGGCCGTGCGTCACTCATGTCGTGTAGTCGGCGTTGATCGTCACGTACTCGTGGCCGAGGTCGGAGAAGAACACCTCGGTCTCGGCGCCGCCACCCGGAAGTCCGATCTCGTACTGCACCTCTTGCTGCTGGACCGCCTGCGCCAGCTGCTCTGGGTCGTGGGGCGTGAGCGCGCCCTGCCGGCAGACGGGGATGTCCTCGATCACGATGTCGAGCGGCACCGGGGCGAGACCCGCGGTCGCCATCCCCACGGCCTGGGCGATCCGACCCCAGTTCGGGTCGCCGCCGTAGAGCGCGGTCTTGACGAGCGGGCTGTTCGCGATCGCGCGGGCGACCCGTTCGGCGAGCTCCTGGTTGCCGCCGCGAACGATCACGCGACCCGCCCGCCTGGCGCCCTCCCCGTCGCGGACGACGAGCAGCGCGAGCTGGCGCATCAGGGCGTCGAGCGCCTCGCCGAAGCGAAGCTCCGCGTCGGTCTCGGGGGCGACCTCGACGCCGGACTCGCCGCTGCACTGCAGCACGATCGTGTCGCTCGTCGACAGCTGACCATCAACGGAGATCCGCTCGAACGAGCGCTTCGTGGTCACACCGAGCAGCAGGTCGGCGGTCTCGGCGGCGAGCCGCGCGTCGGTCTGAACGAACACGAGCAGCGTCGCGAAGCCGGGCTGGATCATCCCGGCGCCCTTCGCCTGGGCGGACAGGGTGACCTCGCCGCCGGGAAGCGCGACGATCAGGCTGGCGCGCTTCTCGAACACGTCGGTCGTTTGGATCGCGTGGGCGAACGCCTCGTCCCCGGTCTGCGTGAGGTCCCGGCCGGCGGCAGCGATCCCGCCGACGATCTCGTCGATCGGCAGCGGAACGCCGATCACGCCGGTTGACGCGACGGCGACCAGCGACTCGTCGCCGACGCCGGCGGCGATCGCGGCGGCGCCCTGCATCTTCGCCGCGTCGTCGAGCCCACGGCGGCCAGTCGCGACGTTCGCGTTACCGGAGTTGACCACCACAGCGCGGATCGAGTCGAGTCGGGTGCGCTCGCGGGTGAGCAGTACGGGCGCACCGAGCACGCCGCTGTTCGTGAACCGCGCCGCGCTGGTCGTGTCAGGCGCTCGAGACGCTAGTAGCGCAACATCGCGCGCGCCGCTCGGCTTGACCCCGGCAGCGACACCGGCGGCGCGGAAGCCCTGCGGCAGGCCGCCGGGCTGTTCGGTCACGTGCTCGGGGCGCTCGATCCACTTCGAGGTGAAGAAGCCGGCTGCGGTCACGAGATCCCTTCGCCCTCGGGCAGGCCGAACATCAGGTTGAGGTTCTGAACGGCCTGGGAGGCGGCGCCCTTCCACAGGTTGTCGATCGCGCCGAACACGATCACGCGTCCCGTGCGGTGGTCCTCGTGGACGCTGATCCGGCAGATGTTGGTCTCGCGCACCGCGCGGACGCCGACCGGCGCGTCGGACAGCTCGATGAAGGGCTCATCCTTGTAGTGGTCCTGGTACATCCCCGACAGCTCCCGGCCGTCACCACCAAGCACCGTCACGTAGCACGACACCAGTTCCCCCTGGTCGAGCGGCAGCAGATGCGGCGTGAAGGTGATTCTGAGTTCTGCGCCCAGCATCGCGGAGAGCTCCTGTTCGATCTCGGGCGTGTGACGGTGGCGCGGGACTCCGTACGCGTTGACGTTCTCGTCGACGGTGACGAAGTGGGTCGCGTCGGTAGCAGCGCGGCCCGCACCAGAGACGCCGGACTTCGCGTCGATGACGACGCCCTCGATCATGCCTTCCCTTGCCAGGGGCGCGAGTGCCAGGATCGCGGCGGTCGGGTAGCAGCCGGGGTTCGCGACGATCGGGGCGTCCTTGATTTGCTCGCGGTACAGCTCGGGCAGGCCGTACACCGACTCGGGCAGCAGCTCGGGCACCGGATGCTCGCGGTACCACTCTTGGTAGACGGCCGGGTCGCGGAGGCGGAAGTCGGCGCTCAGATCGACGACGCGGACGCCGCGGCGGTGCAGCTCCGCAACGAGCTCGGCGGCGGCGCCGTGTGGGTACGCGACGACGGCCGCGTCGATCCCCGCGTGACGGTCGATGTCCAGCTCCTCCAGGGCGAGCGGGACGCGGTGGTGTGGGTACAGGTCGTCGAGCCGTCGGCCAACGTCGCTACGGCCGGTGACCGCGCGCAGCTCGAACGACGGGTGGCGGTACAGCAGCCGAGCAGTCAGCGCGCCGGTGTAGCCACCGGCGCCGAACACCGACACGGTCCTAGGCGTCACGGACCCTCCCGCCGAGCTCGTCGGACAGCGCGAGCGTGATCGCGCGACGGGGCGGGGCGACGTCCTCGTCGGACAGCGTCCGGTCCGGGGCCCGGTAGGTCAGCCGGAGCGCGAGTGAGACCTTGCCGGCGCCGATCCGCTCAGGGTCGCGGTACACGTCGAATACATCGACGCCGGCGAGCAGCGGCTCGCCGGCGCGGCGGACGATCGCGAGCACCCGATCGGCCGTGACCTTGTCGTCGACGACCACGGCGAGGTCTTCGCGGACGGCGGGGAAGCTGGTGAGGTCCTGATAACGCTGCGTCTCGGCGGCGTGGAGCGCGACGAGGTCGAGGTCTAGCTCGAACCCGGCGACCGTGGCGGGTAGCTCCCATGCCCTGGTCACGAGCGGGTGGACCTCCGCGAGCCAGCCCGCGTGCTCGCCGTCTACGAGGATGTGGGCGGATCGCCCCGGGTGAAGGTAAGGCTCGACGGGGTCCGCTGCCGTGATGGACCATGGCACGCGCAGCGTCGACAGCAGGCCGGTAAGCACTCCCTTGGCGGCGTAGAAGTCGGCGTCGCGGGGCTCGCGGTCGCGCCACGTCGGCGGACGGACAGCACCGATCAGCACGGCGCCGAGGTGGTGGGGCTCATGCGGCCTCGGCTCGCCCTCCTGCGGCAGGTACACCGGTCCGGACTCGAATATCCGGACGGTGACGGTTCCGCGCGAGCGGTTGAGCGCGGCGACGCCGAGCAGCGAGCCGAGCAACGTGGTGCGCAGCCGCGACTGGTCGGACGACATCGGGTTCGCGAGCGTGACCACGGGGACCTCAGCGATCCTCAGCCGCTCGGCGACGGCCGGGCCGGTGAAGCTCCAGCCCACGATCTCGTGCAGGCCCTGTGCGGTGAGCGCGTCCACGGCCCGGCGGCGCAGCCGCTGGCGCGGAGTTAGCCTGCCGGACGCGTCGTGCCTCGACGGGAGTGTCGCCGGGAGTTGCTCGAGGCCGTCGATCCGCGCGACCTCCTCGATCAGGTCGGCCTCGCGGGTGACGTCGCCGCGGCGGAAGTACGGTGGTTTGACATCGAGACCGTCGGTGGCCCAGTAGACCTTGAACTCGAGCGCGCTCGAGGATCTCGGCGGCACGTCCCGCCGGGATCGGTGCGACCAAGCAGGGCTTCGATCCGGGGCTCGCGCAAGTGGATCGTCGGCGAGGGCGGCGGCGGATCGCCGATGTCGATCGTCCCAGCCCTGAGCGTGGCGCCTGTCAGCTCGACCATCAGCTGAGCAGCGACCGCTTGGGCGTACAACGTCTGCTCGGGCTGGATCTGCTTCTCGAACCGGCTCGACGCCTCGGATTGGAGGCCGAGCGTCCACGCCGTCCGATGGATGTTCGGGCCGTCCCAGTTGGCGGCCTCCATCAGCACCCGAGTGGTGCCCTCATGGACCTCGGAGCGCTCGCCGCCCATCACCCCCGCGATCGAGGTCGGGCCATCGGCGTCCTCGATCAACAGCATCTGGTCGTCGAGCGTGCGCGTCTGGCCGTCGAGCGTCGTCACCTGCTCCCTGTCGCGTGCGCGGCGGACGGTGAGCTTGCCGCCGGCGACGCGGTCGAGATCGAAAGCGTGCAGCGGCTGGCCGGTGACCAGCATCACGTAGTTGGTGATGTCGACGACGTTCGAAATCGGGCGCTGGCCGGCGGCCATCAGCCGGGCCTTGAGCCAGGCGGGGCTGGGACCGATCGTGACCTCGTCGAACACGCGCGCGGTGAAGCGCCGGCACAGGTCGGCGGTCTCGACGGCGATCGATACGCCCTCGATGTCGCCGGGCGTGCCCGGGTCGGTGCTCCACGGCGGCGGGTTCAGCGGCGCTCCGGTGGCGGCGTGAATTTCGCGCGCGACCCCGTACATGCTCAGGCAGTCAGGCCGGTTCGAGGTGATCTCGAGCTCGAGCACATCGGTCGCGATCGGGAGCACTGCGGCGAGCGGCTCGCCGGGCCGGAAGCCGCGCTCTGAATCGAGAACGATGATCCCCTCATGGTCGGTCCCGATCCCGAGCTCGTCCTCGGCGAGAATCATCCCGTCGGACTCGACCCCGCGGAGCTTGGCTTTGCCGAGCTCGGTGCCGTCCGGCATCACGGCGCCCGGCCGGGCGACCGCAACCGTCTGTCCTTGCGCCACGTTGGGCGCGCCGCACACGATCGTCGCCGGCTCGGGCGCGCCGATGTCGACGAGGTTGACGGTCAGCCGGTCGGCGTTCGGGTGCGGGCCGGATTCGACGACCTTACCGACGACGAAGCGGTCCAGTGCCGCGACACCGTGGTGGAGGATCTCCTCGACGTTCGTGCCGGTCATCGTCAGACGATCAGCGAGCTCGTCGGCCCGTAGGTCAGGACGGCAGTATTCATGGAGCCATTCGATCGGAGCGCGCATCCTGTTACCCGAACTGCTCCAGCAGCCTGATGTCGTTGTCGTACAGGAGCCGCAGGTCGGGGATCCCGTGCTTGAGCATCGCGACGCGCTCGATCCCCATCCCGAACGCGAACCCCTGATAGCGCTCAGGGTCATAGCCATTGTCGGCGACGTACGCGAGCACGTTCGGGTCGACCATCCCCGCGCCGAGGATCTCGATCCAGCTCGACCCCTTGCAGATCGGGCACCGCCGCCCATCAGCGGTGACGCCGTCGGTGCAGTTGAAGCACGAGACGTCGACTTCGACGCTCGGCTCGGTGAAAGGGAAGAAGTGCGGCCGCAGGCGGACCTCGCGCTCAGCGCCGAAGAACGCCCGCGCGAACGCGAGCAACGTGCCCTTCAGGTCCGCCAGCGTCACGTCGGTGTCGACCGCTAGCCCCTCGAGCTGAGAGAACTGGGGCGAGTGCGTGGCATCAGAGTCCGGTCGGTAGACGCGCCCGGGCATGACGATGTAGATCGGCGGCGGCCGGCGCTCCATCGCGCGGATCTGGACCGGCGAGGTGTGCACCCGCAGGAGCACCGCGTTCGGGTCAAAGATGTCGTCCGCCGGCTCGACGTAGAACGTGTCGGTCATCAGCCTCGATGGGTGCGTGACCGGTGTGTTGAGTGCGTCGAAGTTGTAGTAAGCGGTCTCGACCTCGGGCCCCTCGGCGACGTTGAACCCGAGCCCGAGAAAGATGTCCTCCAGCTCACGCTGGGTCTGGGTCAGCAGGTGCAGCCGCCCGACCGCGGGCAGCGGGTCGCCGGGCAGCGTGACGTCGATCCGATCCTGTTTGAGCCGCTGGTCGAGCTCGCGGGTGGCGAGCTCCGCGACCTTTGCCTGGATCGCGCGCTCGATCTCCTGGCGCGCGTCGTTGGCGGCCTTGCCGGTCCGCCCGCGCTCCTCGGGTGAGAGCTGCGCGACGTTGCGCAAGAGGTTCGGGAGCTCCGCCTTGCGCCCGAGGTACTTGATCCGGACCTCCTCGAGCGCGGCCGTGTCGCGCGACGCGCCGATCGCGGCCTGCGCCTCGGTGAGGATGGTCTCGATCTGGTCGGTGGCGGTCATGCGGGGCGCATCCTATGGCTGAGTTCGTAGAGGGCGACCGTCGCGGCCATGGCGGCGTTCAGCGAGTGGGTCTTGATCGGGATCCGCACCGCATGATTGGCTTGGGAAACGACCGCGTCTGGGAGCCCCTCCCGCTCCGAGCCGACAAGCAGGGTCAGGCTGTGAACTTCCGCAATCTGACCCGACCCCGCGGGGTCTAATTGCGAAAGTTCGGTTGAGGCGCCGGCATCGAGTGCGATCAGCGTCCCCGGCAGCGCCGCGACGTCCTCGACGCGCGCGAGCGGGACGCCGAAGACTGCACCCATGGAGGCGCGAACCGCTTTGGGGCTGTACGGGTCCGCGCTGCCCGGCCCGAGCGCCACGCACGAGGCGCCGAACGCCTCGGCGCTCCGCAGCACGGCGCCGACGTTGCCCGGGTCGTGGACGCCGTGCAGATACACGCACAGCGGCCCGACTGCCTTCGTGGCCCACCGCTCTTCGTAGACCGCCAGCGCTCGGGTCCCCGAGGCCAGGCCCGCTGCCTGGTTGAGGACCTTCGTCTCGACCTCGACCCCTTCCAGGCCGCTTCCGGCCGCGGCATAGCGCTCAAGCGCGGTCCACCCGGCGGCGTCAGCCGCCGCCAGCAAGTCCTCGCCCTCGGCCACGAACCTCCCGGCCTTTTCCCGCTCGCGCCGGCGCATCCGCAGTTTGCGGATCTCCTTCAGTCGCTGGTTGTGCTGGCTCGTAATGGTCATAGAAAACAAAAAGGGCGCCGTCCGTGTGGAGCGGCGCCCGAGTGGCGGTGCTGGATGGTCGGTCTGAGTGCTCAGCCGGCCGCCAGCGCCTCGCGGGCGCGGTCGGCAAAGCGTCGGAAGGTGTCGGCGTCGCGGACGGCGATGTCCGCGAGGATCTTGCGATCGACCTCGACGCCGGCGAGCTGCAGGCCGTGCATGAACTGTGAGTACGAGAGGCCGTTGATCCGCGCCGCGGCGTTGATCCGCGTGATCCAGAGCCGACGGAAGTCGCGCTTGCGGTTTTTCCGGTCCCGGTAGCGGTACTGGTCGGCCTTGAGCACCGCCTCCTTGGCCGTCCGATAGTGCCGGCTCGCGTCGCCGCGGTAGCCCTTCGCCAGCTCGAGCGTCGCGCGCCGCTTCTTGCGCGCGTGAATCGAGCGCTTGACCCTGGTCATGACTTCTTCGCTCCAAGCAGTGTCTTGACCCGCGGCGCGTCGTGGTCGGAGACGAGCATCGGCGCGGCGAGCCCGCGCTTGTATTTCGGCGACTTCTTCTCGAGGATGTGGCTCGAGAAGGCGTGCCGTGCCTTGACCTTGCCGTTGGCGGTCAGCTTGAAGCGCTTCTTGGCGCCCGAATGAGTCTTCATCTTCGGCATCGGAGCCGAGAGTAAAGCAGACGTTCAGCGGTTGACCAGCGCGAGCACGCGGCCGTCGCGGCCGTACCACGTGATCCGCGAGAGGATTGACGGGCCGACGGCGGCGGTACCGGTGATTCGGAACGCGGCGAGATTGTCATGCACGGTCGCCCGTGCCGGCACCACGCGGCTCGATGCGATCGACACCGCGTGGACCTGGTTCGGGACAATCACCGCGATCCGCGGCGGGCCGGCGTTGCCGTAGAGCACCGTAAGGCCGCGGTCGGCCATCTGGGCGGCGGTCCGCTTGGCGATCACATAGCCGTTGATCACAGCTGCGATCACGTCCTGCTCCGGCCGGCCAGCGGGTTTCACTGCGATCTCCCAGAGCGAGAGCTTCAGCCCGCCCGGCACCGTGAGCGTGTTGCTCGTATACGCGAACGTGTTGTAGCGGGCGAATCCGAGCTGCCTGGCGACACCGTCCACCTGCCGAAACGTCGGTTGCATCGGCCCCGCGCCGTTGCCGGGGTGCTGGTCCACGAGCGCGTAGACCGACGGCTCGATCGCCAGCGGCACCGGCGCGTGCGTCGAGGCGTCGGTCCGCGTCGGGCCGGTGCCCGGCCGCGCGCCGACGCGACCACCGTGCCCAGCGTGTCCGCCAAGCAGCAACGCGGCGCCGGCGGCGACGATCGCGGCGAGCAGGGCGGCGGCGACCGTCAGCATCCCGCCGAACGAGGTCCGCCAGTGGCGGCCGCCAAGAGTCGCGGACTGGCGCCCCGCCGCCGCGAGCAGCTCGCGCTCGAGTGTGATCAGGGGGTCGTCAGCCATCTTTCAACCTCGCTCGCATCGCTTTCACTCCTCTGCTGACTCGTTGGCGCACGACGCTCTCAGAGCACTGGAGCTCGGACGCGATCTCCTCGTACGAGCGGTCCTCGAGAACTCGTGCCTGGACGGCGGCCCGCTGCTCGGACGGCAGCGACTCGAGCAGCGCCGTAGCGCCAGCGGCCGCCTCGAGCCGCTCGATCCCCTCGTCGGTGAGGATCACTGGGTGCATGCCGAGCGCGCAGCGCGCCGTGTCCTCCGCCCGCCCGCGCCGCCGCGCCTCGCGGAGCTTGTTCCACGCGATTCCGTATAGCCAGCCGCGCGCCGGCTCTGGCCGCAGCTCGTACCGCGGGGAGGACTCGAGCGCCGCCGCGAACGTCTCGGCGGTCAGGTCGAAAGCGACCTCGGCGCTGCCGACGCGCCGGCGGAAGAAGCCGAGCACGCCGCGAACGTGCCGTCGGTAGAAGACGGCGAACGCGTCCGGGTCGGCCGCGGTCGCGACTAGCAGCTCACCGTCCGTGCGCGGATCGGAAGCGCTCACGCCTTGTTAATTGTCAGACGCGCGCGATTTGTGACAGGTGCGCCGCTCAGCCGGCGTCGTCGGCTGCGTCTGAGCCGTTCGCGGCCGTCGCCTCGACCTGCGGGGCGCTGGCCTCCGGCACATCGGCGTCCGGGGCGCCGGCCTCCGGCACATCGGCCTCCGGCACATCGGCGTCCAGGGCGGCGGCCTCCGGCACATCGGCGTCCAGGGCGCCGGCCTCCGGCACACCGGCCTCTGGGGCGTCGTCTTCGGCGGCGCGATCCCGGTGGCGCTCCCGCGCGGGGGCGGCCGAATTGCCGTTCGATTGCTTGTCGAACTCCCCGGCCAGCACCGCCCTCGAGGGCGCCAGCATCATCGTCATGTTGCGCCCATCCTGGAGCGGGCTCTGCTCGATGACGGCGATCTCCGCGAGCTCGCCCGCTAGCCGGTCGAGCAGGGCGGTGCCGCGCTCCGGATGGGTGACCTCGCGCCCGCGGAACATGATCGTGATCTTGACCTTGTCCTTACCGAGCAGGAACCGCTTGACGTGACCCTTCTTGGTGTCGTAGTCGTTCTGCGCGATCTTCGGGCGGAACTTGATCTCGCGGATCGTGATCTGCTGCTGATGCTTGCGAGCGGCCTTCTGCTTCTGGGCCTGCTCGTACTTGTACTTCGAGTAATCGAGTACGCGGCACACGGGCGGGCGCGCCTCCGGTGCGACCTCGACCAGATCGAGATCGCGCTCTTGGGCATACCGGAGCGCGTCGGTCGTCTTGATGACGCCGATCTGATTCCCATCCTCGCCGACGAGCCGGACCTCTGGAACGCGAATCCGGTCGTTGATCCGAGTCTGGTCCCGCTCGGGCGGGCGCCGGTCGAACCTTCTGGGGACCGGCACTAGCTTCGGTGGTGGCGCGACGTCAAGCGGCTGCGCGCCGTGTGGGATTAAGCGCTTGGATCAACGCGTCCGAGTATAGCGGCGAGAGGCGAATTCAAGAACGATTTTCGACTTCCCGCCGCACGCGCGCGGCAAACTCGTCGACCGCCACCGTTCCCTCGTCGCCACGGCGATGCTCCCGCAGGGAAACCTGTGAGGACTCAACCTCCCTGTCGCCAACGACGAGCATGTACGGAACTTTGCGCAGCTCGGCGTCACGGATCATCCGGCCTACAGACTCCCCCCGCTCGTCGAGCTCGACGCGGACGCCGACGGCGCGCAGCTTCTCGGCGACCTCGCGCGCATAGGCGACGTGTCGATCGGCGACGGGCAGCACGATCGCCTGCAACGGCGCGAGCCACAGGGGCAGCTCGCCACCGAGATGCTCGAGCAGGATCCCGATGAACCGCTCGTAGGACCCCATCAGCGCCCGGTGGATCATCACCGGCGTGTGCTCGGCGTTGTCGGCCCCGGTGTAAGTCAGGCCGAACCGCGCCGGCATGTTGTAGTCGATCTGGCACGTTCCTAGCTGCCAGGCGCGGCCAAGCGAGTCGGTCATGTGCATATCGATCTTCGGTCCGTAGAAGGCGCCGTCCCCCTCGTTGACCGTGTACTGGAGACCGTGGCTCTCGAGCGCCTTATGGAGCGCACCCTCAGCTCGATCCCACAGCGCATCGTCGCCGATCCGGTTCTCGGGCCGTGTCGACAGCTCGAGCCTCACGTCGATATCGAAGATCTTGTAGGTCGCAAACGCGAACTCGAGCACGCCCGCGACTTCGTCCTGGATCTGGTCCTCGGTGCAGTAGATGTGTGAGTCGTCCTGCGCAAAGTGGCGGACGCGGAGCAACCCGTGCAGCGTGCCGCTCGGCTCGCGCCGGTGAAGCAAGCCCGGCTCCCACATGCGGACGGGAAGGTCGCGGTACGAGTGCTGGGTCAGTGAGTACAGCTTGCAGTGGCCCGGGCAATTCATCGGCTTGACCGCCATCTTGCGGTCCTCGTACTCGGTGATGAACATGTTTTCGCGGTACTTGCCCCAGTGGCCTGAGATCTCCCACATCGAGCTGTCGAAGATCTGCGGCGTCTTGACCTCGACGTAGCCACGCTCGCGTCCCATCTCGCGGCTGAGTGCCACGAGCGAGTTGAACACCTCGGTGCCGGCCGGATACCAGAACGCCGCCCCCGGAGACACCTCGGAGAACCCGAACAGGCCGAGCTGCGGACCGAGCCGGCGGTGGTCGTTGGCCCGAGCCCGCTCGAGCCGCTGCTCGTGCTCTTTCAAATCGTTCTCGGAGAAGAACGCCGTTCCATACACGCGCGTGAGCATCGGCCGGTTGCTATCGCCGCGCCAGTACGCGCCGGCCACCGACTCGAGCTTGAAGGCCTTCACCCGCTTCGTCGAGGGCGAGTGGGGACCGCGGCACAGGTCGGTAAATGGCCCGTTCGTGTAGAGACTGACGGTCTCGAGCGGGTCCGCGGGATCCGCATTTCGGACGAGGTCGTCAATCAGCTCCACCTTGTAATCCTGGTTCTCGTCGACGAACCGCTCGCGAGCGGCAGCGACCGGAACATCCGCGCGCTCGAACGGCTCGTCGGCCTTGATGTGCTCGCGCATCTTCGCCTCGATCCGCTCGAAATCGGCGTCGCTCAGCGACACATCGCCGGGGAAGTCGAAGTCGTAGTAGAAGCCGTTCTCGATCGGCGGGCCGATGGAGATCTTGACCCCCGGATACAGATCGATGACGGCCGCCGCCAGCACGTGCGCGGCGTCGTGGCGGATCAACTCGAGCGCCTCGTCCCCGCTGCGGTCGGTGATCACCTCGAGCTTGTGCGGGCTGGTCCCATCGGGGCCGCCGTCGACCAGCGCGCGCGCGAGGTCCCGCGTCTGTCCATCGACCTTGACGGCGAGCGCCGCGCGGGCCAGCCCGGCACCGATCGCGGCGGCCGCGTCGGCGCCCGTCGCGCCGTCCTCGAGCGTGAGGATCTTTCCGTCGGGAAGCTCGAACTCCATTGCCGCTCCACGATACATTTACTGCTCCCGGACGATTAGCTCAGCTGGGAGAGCGCCGCCTCGACAAGGCGGAGGTCGCTGGTTCGAGCCCAGCATCGTCCACTGCTTCGACTGGCCTCCGTCACAGGCGCGGTGCGGCTGGTACACATGCGATCGATGTCGCTACTGGTGCGAGCGTGGCTCTCGGGCGCAAAAGTGCGGCGCCGGTTCGCGCGTGACGACCCCGCCCGTCGCCATGCGACGATCGCCCGTTTCGCGCGCGGCCGTTCGTTCCTCGACATGGGAGGGATGTACGGGATCAACGGTGACGACGCGTTCGCCGCCGAGAGCGCGGGCGCTACGCGCGTCGTCATCTGCGATGGGATGGACCCGACTGATGCCTTCGAGCGGGCGCGTCGAGATCGCGGCTCGAAGGTGCAGTACGTCCAGGGCGATCTGCACGACCCGGGCACCGTCGAGCGGCTCGGAGAGTTCGAGGTCGTCTGGTGTATGGGCGTCCTGTACCACTCCCCCGACCCATATCGCCTGATCGAGCACCTTCGCCGACTGACGACCGAGACGCTGATCCTCGGGAACCGTGTGATCCCTGAGGTGCCGGGCATCGAAGGGGCTTGCGTGTTCTACCCGGCGATGTCGGAGGGATCGAGACGCGCGTTCGCCTGGATGTACGGACGCGAGGCTCCCCTGCTCCCCGGCGCGACGACCCGGTTCGACCGCACGCCGGCAATGGGCTACGTCAACTACTGGTGGGGGCTTACACCGTCCGCGATCGTCGGAATGCTCGAGCTCGCCCGCTTCGAGGTGGTCGAGCGATTCCAGCCGGAGCTAACCGGTCTCGAGATCGTGGCACGCGCCGCGCCGGGCGACGCGGTCGTCCCTGAGCTCGACTTCGCCCGGAAACGCGGTGAGCACAGGAACGGAGCTCTCAGTTGAAGCTCGAAAGAACGTCCTGGTCGCGCGGCGGCCGGCCAACAGCGATCTGTTGGCGACCCCGGGTCGAAGTCCGTTGACCCGTCAACTACACTACTCATATATGGCTGTCACCACTCCAACCAGACTCGATGGAAACGCGCTAGAGGCATGGCGTAGCTTTCTGCAGAGCCACGCCTCGATCCTCCGCGCGCTCGATGCCGATCTGGTCGCCGAGCACGGGATGACCTCCCGCGACTACGAGGTGCTGTTGTATCTCTCCCAGGCGCCCGACCGCGCACTCGCAATGTCGGAGTTGGCCGAGGCGACGATGCTGACCCGCTCGGGAATCACGCGGCTGATCGACGGCCTCGTCGCCAGCAACCTGATCGAACGCGCGCCGTGCGCCAAGGACGCGCGCGTCTCGTACGCCAGGCTCACCGACGCCGGCTACGAGAAGCTCCGCAGCGCCGGCTGTACGCACATCGCAGGGATCAAGCGGATGTTCCTCGAGCATTTCACGCCCGAGGAGATCGACGTTCTGGCCTCGCTCCTGAGCCGCCTTCCTGGCGCGACCCACCACGGATCCTGTACCGCCGACTAGCGGCCCTGGGCGAACTCTGTGAGCGCGTCCCGACCGCGCCCCGCGACCGGCTCGCCGTGGGCGAGCAGCAGGTGGTCAAAGTCGAGCTCGCTGAGGCGTAGATACGCCTCTTTGAGACCTTGCTTGGTCTGCTCCGGCTCGTCCATCAAAGAGTCTGGGACGAACGCGAGCGGTCCTCCGCCGGGGTCGCGGACAACCCCGTCGGCGCAGGCGAGTGCCCGGTGGGCCGGGATGTACAGAGCGGTCTCGTCCGGGCAGATCGCGTCGACCTCGTACACCTCGACGCCGCCCGGCAGCTCGTCACCGAAGTCGAACGGCTCGGCCTCGCCGCGGCCCTCGAGCTCGTACATCCCGTTGCGAACGCAGTGGACGGTGCAGCCGAACCGCTCCCTGAGCCGCCAGGAGTCGCGGTCGTGGTGGCGATTCGAGAGGACGATGTCTGTCGGCGCTCCGTGCTCATCGAACCACTCGAGTCCCGCCGGGGGAATCTCCGCGTCGATCAGTACTCGCTCTCGAGCGAGGTAATACGAGCTGACGTCCTGGTTGATGCGCGGGTGGCGAGCGGTCCAGTGCCAGAGGCCGGGAGCGAGCTCATGCATGGCCCCACCCTAGTGCCGGGCGTTACTTGAATGCTCAATACTTGACATCACAATCGTATTCGCTATCATGATTGTGCAGTCAAGCATTCGATCAAGGAGCAGCAAATGTCAACTTCCACCATCTCCGAGCAGGTGCCGGTCGGCACGTACTCCGTCGACCCGAGCCACTCGAGCGTCGGCTTTGAGGTACGGCACATGGGAATCGCGACCGTCCGCGGTGCATTCCGCCGGTTCACGGGCACGATCGACGCGACCAGCGATCAGCCAGTACTGACCGGCACCGTCGAGATCGCAAGCATCGACACCGGCGACGAGAACCGTGACGGCCACCTGGCCGCGCCTGACTTCTTCGACGCCGAGCAGTACCCCGAGATCACCTTCCGCACCACGTCGATCGACGAGTCAGAGGACGGCAAGATCCGCCTCAACGGCGAGATCACGATCAAGGGCATCACCCAGCCGCTCGAGCTCACTCGGCACCGCCGCCGAGGGCGGCACCGATCCCTGGGGCAACGAGCGCGTCGGCTTTGAGGTCGAGGGCGTGATCGACCGCCGCGAGTTCGATCTCAAGTGGAACCAGACGCTACCGAACGGCAACCTGCTCGTCTCCAACGACGTCAAGCTGCTGGTCAGCGTCTCGGCGGTGAAGGACTCGTAACGATGCGGGTCCTAGGGATCTCCGGCAGCCTCCGGGTTGCCGCATACAACACGGCGCTGCTGCGGGCGGCCGCCGAGCTTGCGCCAGACGGCGTCGAGGTCGAGTTCTACGAGGGCCTCGAGCTGCTCCCCGCCTACAACGAGGAGCACGACACCGACGAGCCGCCGGCGGAGGTAGCGCGATTGCGCGACGCGGTCGCGTCAGCCGACGCGGTGCTGTTCGCCACTCCCGAGTACAACGGCTCGATGCCAGGTCACGTCAAGCAGGCGCTCGACTGGGCTTCGCGCCCCCACAAGGCGTCGTCCCTGTGGGGTAAGCCGGCGGCGGTGATCGGAGCGTCGGTGACCGATTACGGCGCCATCTGGGCCCAGGACCACCTCCGCAAGGGACTCGGGCTCGCGGGAGCCCGGGTCCTCGACGAGGAGTTCCCGGTGAGCAAGGCGGCCGAGCGGTTCGACGCCGACGGCGTACTCGTCGACCTCGAGCTCCGCGACCGCCTCGCCGAGCTGATGGAGCAGCTGGCCGATCACAGCCGCCCGCTCGCCAAGGCGGCCTAAGCTACCTGTGACGATGGCAACCGAATCCCGTACCGCCACCCAGGCGTCGATCGATCCCGGCACGGCGATGGGCACCGTCTCGTTGACGGTGTCGGATCTGGCCCGGTCGCGCGACTTCTATGAGCGCGCGGTCGGGCTCACCGCAACTGAGCTTGATGACGGCTCGGTGGCGCTGGCGGCGGGCGGCGGCGCTCCGCTCGTTTCGCTCTATGGCGATTCCTCGGCACCGCCGCTGAACCGGCGCGCGACCGGACTCTTCCACCAGGCGATCCTCGTGCCCGCGCGACGCGACCTCGCGCAGTCGCTGGTACGGCTTGCGCGGTCAAGCTGGCCGCTCGACGGCGCATCCGACCACCTGGTGTCCGAGGCTCTGTACCTCTCGGACCCGGACGGCAATGGGATCGAGATCTATCGCGACCGCCCGCGAGCCGAGTGGCGACATACGAACGGGCAGCTAGAGATGGCCACGATCCCGCTCGACCTCGACGGCGTGCTCGGCGAACTCGCAGGCGAGACGTCCGTGCCCGACCAGCTCCCTTCTGGGACGAAGATCGGCCACGTCCACCTCCAGGTCTCGGATCTGGCCGCGGCGGAGGCCTTCTACAACGGCGTGCTCGGATTCGACGTGGTCGTCCGCGGATACCCCGGCGCGCTCTTCGTCTCCGCCGGCGGGTACCACCACCATCTCGGTCTCAACACATGGCACAGCGCCGGCGCTGCGCCGCCCGAGCCAGGCTCGATCGGCCTGCGCTCATACGAGGTGCTACTGCCGAGCGAGCACGAGCTCGCCACCGTGCTCGAGCGCGTCGACGCGGCCGGCATCGCCACCGAGGGGGCAGCCGACGGTACCCTCGTGCGCGATCCGTCGGGCAACGCCGTGCTGCTGCGCTGCACACCGGTACGCTAGTCCCCTCGCGGCGACGTGGCGGAGTGGCTACGCAGCGGCCTGCAAAGCCGTCTACACCGGTTCGATTCCGGTCGTCGCCTTGCCACCCTCAGCGCTCAAGCAGCCGGCGCCGCGCCGTATTCCTCGTCGGTGACGTGCCGGCCCCAGGTCACCGGGCTCCCGCTCTCGTCAGCTTCCTGGATCGCAATGTGAACCATCAGGCGGTTGGTGGCGGCACCGTGCCAATGGTTCTCGTCGGGCTCGAAGTAGACGCGATCGCCGGGGCGGATGGTCTCGACCGAGCCACCCTCGCGCTGGCAAAGCCCGACTCCCTCAGTGACAAAGATCGTCTGGCCGTGAGGATGCGTATGCCACGCGGTACGCGCACCGGGAGTGAAATGCACCAGCGCCGAAGCGGCCCGCGCGGACGCCTCGGGGGCGGCGACGGTGTCGATATAGACGTCGCCCGTGAACCAGTCGGTGGGGCCCTTGGCGGTGTCGAGGTTGCTACGGGTGATGTTCATGGGAGGGTTCCTTTCGGGTGAGTCGCCATCCGGACGCGTCCTGGAGCGGGGCGACGTCCGTATCCTGGCGCGATGTCGATCGATCCGGCGGCGCTGGGGGCCGGCGAGGCGGCCCGTATTCGTCGAGAGTACGAGCAGTCGATGAGCTGGCGGATCACGCGGCCGCTGCGCCGTGCGCGCCGGGCAGCGTCGGGTCTGCGGTCGCGGGGAGCGCCGCCCCCTGACGCGGAGCGAGCCGTTGGACAGTTGATTGTGGCTGAGAACTGTATGGCGAGCGACTGGAGGCGATCGACGCGGCGGTGCGCGGGGGAGCGGGCCGGAGCGGTTCGCCATGTTCAGCAAGCTAGACGACGACGCATGGGCGGTGCTGCTCACCAAGCAGTACGAGGCCTATCCCACATCAGGGCGCTGCTTCCGGATGGGCCCGAACCAGCGCTACAGGAGATGTGGGATGGCCTGAGCGGGGTGGCGCTCGCGCGGCAATCGCGCGCGTTCTACGCACGGCTGAGAGAGACATACGCGTGACACGGTCCGCGGCCACTGGCTCATTCCTGCGTCCTCGACTTCGGTTGCGGCTGGGGGCGGATGACGCGGATGCTCGCGCGCGATGTCGCGCTCGGGGCGCTGTACGGATGCGATCAGGCTCAGGCGATCCTTGATGTGTGCGCAGAGCTGAGGGTCCCGGCGAAGCTGGCACGCTCGGAGTTCGTATCAGAGCGCCTGCCGTTCGAGGAGCGGTTCGAGCTCGCGTACGTGTTCTCGGTGTTCACGCATCTCTCGGAGCGCTCGCACGAGGCGGCGCTACGGGCGCTCCACGGTGCGCTCACGCCGGGCGGGATACTAGTTGCGACGATCCGGCGGCCGGCGTTCCTCTACGCGAACGAATTGATCGCGCCAGCGCGCGAAGACGTGCGCCGTGACCGGTCGTTGCTGTCGCGCTCCAGCTACCTGTTCGTCCTGTACATGGCGATCAAGCAGCACCCGCAATACAGCGGTGGCGGTGAGATCGAGTACGGCGAGACGATCGTGCTGCTTGCATACGTTCGCGAGCGCTGGACGGCGTTGTTCGAGTTGCTCGATATCTGCCTCCAGCTGGAGGACGCACCAGGTGATGTTGACGCTCAGACGTCCGCACTGAGCCGGGGTACTGGTACGTTTTCGACATGACCGATGAATCCGGCACTGCAGCGCTCCCGATGAGCACGACGTTCGAGTTGCCCGGCATGAAGGTGCGAGACAACCTCGGCGTCTGCTACGGGCTCGTGGTCCGCAGCATGGGCGTGATCGGCGGGGTCGCCGCAGGGTTCAAGGCGATGCGTCGCGGCGAGGTGTGGCAGTACACGAAGCTGCTCGAGGACAGCCGCCGCCACGCGATCGACCGGATGACCGACAACGCCCGGCTGCTCGGCGCGGACGCGATCATCGGGGTGCGGTTCGACTCCTCGGAGATCGGCCAGCAGCTGACGGAGATCGTCGCGTACGGGACCGCGGTGACGGTCGACCGCACCGCCTGAGAGGGTGGGCTTCGCCTGCCGGTGCGCGGACAGAGATTGAGCGACCGCGACCGCGACCAGCTCGCGGAGCTGCTCGCCCGCCACTCCGCCGAGGGACGGCTCTCGACAGACGAGCTCGAGCGGCGGGTGGCCGCCGTCTATGCGGCGGAGTCGCACGACGACGTCGTGCCCTTGACCGCCGACCTGCCGCCACTGCCGGCGCCGCCGCCTGCCGACGAGCGGCGATGGCGCTGGGGCCGCGGTCACGGCGAGGTGAGCAAGCCCGCGGCCGGCTGGGTCGCGACCGACGAGCGGTTCCGCGATCCGACGAGCAAGCGGATCATGCGCGTATGGCTCGATCCGGCGACCGGGGACCGTCACTACATCCCCGACAGCGCCGAGTAGCGACGACGCGTGGGGGCAGGAGAGCGACCATGGGCTGGCCGCGTCGGTGGAGCGTCGCCGGCAGCGGTTGCGCTGATCGCAGCCGCGGCGCTCGCAGGCTGCGGCAGCTCGCACTCGAGCCAGCGCGACGACCACCGCGACCTACCACCCGCTGCAGCCGCCGACGACGAGCACGGCTCCGACGCGCACCGTCCCGGCGTCGCCGCGCGTTGGCGCGGCGCAGCGCATTCCGGCCGGCGCCACCACGCTGTCGGTCACGGTCGAGCGCGTGCTCGACCCACTCGGCGGCTCCCACGCGGCGCTCCTCCCCCACACCCGCGCCGTCGGCGTGATCGCGGTGATCCGCAACGACGGCCCCGGGGTCTACGACAGCTCGTCCACCGGGGACTTCTCGATCGTCCCATCCTCCGGCGCCGCGACGCCCGGTGTTCGCGCCCGCCGGCGTCTGCCAGACCCCGTTGCGCGACTGGGACAACGAGATCTCGCCGGGCGAGGAGCGCAGCGGCTGCGTCGCTTTCGCGCTCGGCGCCACGCGCGAAGGTCGCCGAGCGTGCGGTTCTCACCGCACGCGCGCGTCGCCGGCCGCGCCACCTGGACCGTCGGCCGCTGAGCGCCGGGGCGGGTCTATACTCGGGCGCTCTCGCGGCTGTAGCTCAGTTGGCTAGAGCGTCTGCTTGCCATGCAGAAGGTCGAGGGTTCGAGTCCCTTCAGCCGCTCTCAAGAAAGCCCCGGTAATCCGGGGTTTTTTTGTTTGTTCTTATGTCGTTGTGGGCCAGCCTCCAGTGCGCCAGCGACGAGATATCAGCCTGGAACGCTACGTCTGCGGCACAACGACCGGCGGCGTCAGGACCGACGGCATCACCGGCGGTGTCGCAACGGCGCGGCGGCGGTTGGCGACGCTGTCGGTGGCCGCCCACGCGGCGAAGATGAGGGAGCCGATGATGCCGGTGAGTGTCACTAGAACGCCGGCGGCGGCGGCGGCTGCGACACCGTGCGCGCCGAGGATGAGGACGGTGGCCGCCGGCCCGGTACTCGGGCCGATCGGCAGCTGGCCGACGGTGAACATGACGATCAGCAGCGCCATCGAGTCGAAGATCGAGACGTTTACGCCGATCGCATGGAGCATCAGCCAGTTGCGCAGCACCTGGGCGCACACTGCCAGCAGCGCGAATGTGATCAGGCGGCCACGACTCTGCATGCGCAAGATGGCAAGCCCGGCCCCGAGCCCAGTCCGGTGCCGGTCCGAGACGCGTCTGAGCAAAGCGACGAGACCGAACATCAGCACGATGATGATCGCCGGTACCCACAGCGGGACGCCAAGGGGCGCGACCAGCGTGAACGAGAACAGCGCCACGAGCGCCAACTCGACGGTGATGATAGGCACCTCGGCGGCCACCAGCGCCGGAGCCCGCGGTGTCGTCAGCGGCGCGGCCCGGCGCACCGACGCGATCCTGACCGCCATCCCGACCGAGCCGTTGACAATACTCGCGACGCAGCCGAACGCAGCCGACCGAAACAGCACCCGGCGGCTGACCGTGCCGCCGGCAGCCCGCACGCAGATCGCCCACGCCTCGGTGCGGGTCAGTAGCGCGCCGATCTGGAGGAGCACCGAGAGCCCCACCAATGAGAGTGGGGCCGTCCGCAGGGCTGCGCTGAACTGCGAACCACGCCCGGCGAGCACGTAGACCAGCACAGCGGCGACCGCGACGGATCCGGCGACGCTGACCGCGATCCGGCGACGCATCGAGGAGACGCGAAAGTCACGCTCGGCACCGGCATCACAAGCGGGGTCCGGCGACTGCAGCTCAAGGATCACTCGGGTGGCCTACGGGTAGTTCTCAAGGTGTTGCGGCGACCGAGCACATCACGCGTCGGACGCCTGCTCCCTATTAACGACCGTATCAGTGGATGACTGAAGCGGCGCCTATGCGTCGTCAGGATGCCTGACACGATCGAAAGCTGCCGTGGGGCGGGGCGCGAGGTGCGAGACGTGCGATCTCAGCTCCGGTGCCTGTGTCGCCACATGCGAGCCGAACCAGGTGTGGGCTGGGCTATGACCGCCGCCGAGGGGCGCCTTCCACGGTCGCGTCGGCCGCGGCTTATGATCACCGCGGTGGACTCAGGCGCTCACCGAGACAGCGAGCGCGCGAAATGATGAGATGGCTGTGATGCGGCTGTGATGCGGGCTTGGGGAGTAGCGGCCGCCACCAGCGCAGCAATCCTCGGCGTGATCAGCTCGGCGGCCGCTTGGCCCAGCGAATCGGCGATCACCAGCCCGCCCGTCATCGCGATCATGATCACCGCGCCTCGGAGCGGTGCCTCCTATGAGCGCGGGTCGCGGATCGTCGCGCACTTTCGCTGCGAGGAGGGCGGCAGCACGATGCCGATCTCTAGCTGCAAAGGAACCTCCCCGAACGGCCATCCAATCAACACGCGCTCGGCCGGCAGCACGACCTTTACGGTCTCCGCCAGCGACACCAGCGGCAACCAGCTGGCAAAGAGCATCCACTACGTGGTCTGGACCTATGGCAACCCACTGCACGCGGTCGCTGACCTCAGGGCGAGCCGCATCGACATGGGCGTCGATTACTCCGGCTCAGGTCCGATCCTCGCGATCGGCGACGCGAAGGTCGTCTTCGCCAGCAATAACGTCGGGGGGGCCTGAGAGCTGCTGGGGAAGGACCTGCGCGCCGCCCGGCAGTGGCATGGTCGTATACCAGCTCTTGGACGGTCCGTTCGCGGGCAAGTACGTGTACGCGGTGGAGCACATCACCGTCAGGGTCAAGCGGGGGCAAACGGTGAGGGCCGGCCAGAAGATCGCGATTCTGCACGAGGGATCCCCGAACCTGGAGATCGGTTGGGCGGCTGGCCACGGCCCCGAGACGCTTGCCGTCGCACGTGGACACCAATGCACCTGCGTTGATCCAGGCGGCTGGTCCTCAATCGAGGGACGGAATTTTGACCACCTGCTGACATCGCTGGGAGCGCCGTCCGGATACCTGCAGATGAGTCCCAACCAGAGAATGCCCCGTGGCTGGCCGAGGCTGCCGCCCAGGCCGTCAAGACATCGACCTCGCGGACGCTGACGCCGATTCCAGGGTCCGCCCGCAACTCGCGTCCGAGGAGACGCATTTCCTCCCGATCTTCCCTGCCGCCTGCTCTCCGGGGGGTTTGCGCGAGGTCCTGGCGGATGCCCGCCTGCTCGAGATGATCGCCTCGAACCTCATCTCAAACGCGATCCGCTACACCCCGGCGGGCGGCTCCGTCCAAGTCGAGCTGCGCCGCCGTGGCGAGAAGCTCGTGCTGGGCGTTCGCGACACCGGTGTCGGCATCGCACCGGAGCACCACAAGCGGATCTTCGAGCGCCTCTACCGCATCGACGGCACGCGCGATGGAGCTTGCCAGCCGACCCCGAGGGTCTATATGCTGCCGCCGACGTGAAGCCTGGGGCGGCTCACGTGGGGTGTTCTTCATCAAGGAGGGTGCAACAAACGATGGGCGCAAACCAGCTACGGGGCCGGTTCCGTCTAGGACCATCGACTGTGCGCAGGCTGATGGTCGTGTCCGCCTTGATCGTTCTCGTCACGGCGGCGTTTGGGGCCGGCGGTGCTGGCGCGTACGTCGTGCGCACTCGTACGGGGCACCTTCTGGGCCTCCTGCTCAGGCCGGGCGCTCTCCGCTTTCGCGCGATCGCCGCCGGCACGCCTCGGATCCAGTACCAGGGGGGCCCGGTGATGCTCAGCTCAAACCTGCACCTGATCTTCTGGGGGCCGTCCGGATCGTTTGACTCGAGCTACACGAGCGCGATCACGCAGTGGGCGCAGGGTCTCGCGGCGGACTCGGGAAAGACGACCAATGCGTACTCGGTCGGAACCCAGTACTACGAAAATCATCCGCGCCGGTCGATCACCCGGAACGTGTACTTCGGGGGGGCGGTGGCTGACACTCGCCCGTATCCGCAGGGTAACTGCGTGAACCCCAACAACAACAACCCGTGCCTGAGCCAAGGTCAGCTGGAAGCGGAGATAGGCCGGGTGATCCGGGCAGAGCACTGGCCGGTCGACCAGCCGCGCAACCCGCAGAAATCAGTACTTGATGTTCACGCCTCGCAATGTCGACAGCTGTGACGACCAGACCGGAGACAGACTGCACATTCAGTCAATATCCCAACGGCTTCTGCGCATATCACTATTCCTTCAACATGGGTCGGAAAGCGGTCGTGTTCTCGCTCATCCCGTACCTCCCGGGCTGCGACTCGGGCCAGGCGCCGGCGGGGGTGTTCGGCAATGCCGACGCTGATGGCGCGCTGGACAGTGGGATCCATGAAGTGATGGAATCGGCAACCGACCCGCTGACGACAAACAACACTTCATGGGCGACGTCGGACCAGGCGGAGGTGGGAGACCTGTGCAATCCGCCGTACAGCGGGCAAAACAACAGCAACTACGGCGATCCGCTTGGCGGATCGGTCCGCGCCAACACCGCTTTCAACGAGGTCATCGGCGGCCATGACTATTACACCCAATCGATCTGGGCCCGTCCGGTCACGTACTCGACCGGATTCTGCGCGCAGAGGGCCGGCCCGACCCCTGACTTTGCGGCGTCGACAAGCGGCTCGACTGTCTCGCTTGACGGAACTTACTCCTACGACCTGACGGGCAACATCACGACCTACATCTGGTTTTACGGCGACGGCTCGCCAGCCGACACATCCAGTGGCAGCCATGCACAGCACGTGTACGCGCAACCCGGCACCTATCAGGTCACGCTTGTCGCTGAAGACGCGTCGGGTGCCGTCAATGCTTCGGCCCAAACGCAGGCGGTGGTGATCCCATGAACGCTGGCAGGAAGATCCGCGCATCAAAGGATAATCTCGGCGGGGTGCAAGACCGTGCCGCACCCCTGAGGCGGCGCCGGCGGGCCCGGAGTCTCGTGCCGTTGGCTGTGGTCGCACTCGCGGTGGCCGGCGTCGGGCCAACGGTGGCACAGGCGGGTAAGGCCCGTGCGGGATACCGCATCAGTTCGCATCTGTTTGCGCTTGACGCACCCAGTGGTGTGTCCGGGGCGCAGTTGAGGGCGATCACAAGCGCCAGCCAGAGGCGCCACCTACCGGACCCTGCATTTGCCGGCTACGTCACTAACCAGACCGGCGTCACGACTGTGACGGTGCGCTTCAAGATCCCGACCCTGGTATGCACCAAAGCGGAGAGCGCGATCGGCCCGGGCGCGTTCTTGCTCACCGGCCCTCGAGACCGCCTGTTGTTCAACGCTGCCAACGTCATCTTCGGCTGTTACAAGGGCCAGGCGACCGCGCAGGAGACACTGGTGGTGAACGGCGCTGAATCCGACTACGCCCGTTCCGTGCAGCCAGGAGACACGATCAGCGTCCGGCTGACCGACAATCCTACGGGTCACACCACGGCGCAGCTCAGTGACCTCACCCGCCGATATACGCTGGTCAAGAGTGGCCGCCCGGCCGCGCCGGACTCGCAGCTCGTGGGCGACTGGGGTTCGATCGACGCTCACACGCAGGCTCAGCTGCCGCCACCGGGCTTCCAACCCACGACGTTCCGCGCGGTCTCGGTCAACGGACAGCCAGTCGGTTCACGAAGCCCCCTGGGCTACAACATGGAGACTTCGCACCGTGTGGTCCAGATCGTCGCGCGTCCGATCAGCGGTCCTCGGCACGACAGCTTCACGTGCACCCGAGTCGGCGCGCTTCCGTGAATTCCTAACCGCTCGCCGCGGCGGCCGTTTCGGCTGTCTTGGGCGCCTGTCCCTTGATCAGGTCGGCCGCCCGCTCGGCGATCATGATCGTCGGTGCGTTCGTGTTGCCGCGCACCAGCGTCGGCATCACGGAGGCGTCGACGACTCGTAGCGACTCCATTCCAAGTACCCGCAACTCCGCATCGACGACCGACCCCATCGCACAACTCGAGACCGGGTGGTAGAGGGTGGTCGAGTTGCGCCCGATGTAGTCGAGCATCGCCGCGTCGCCGTCGTCCGCCGGGCGATCGAGCTGGGACCCTGTGACGGCCTCAAGCGCGGGCTGGGACACGATCTCGAGACAGCGGCGCACGCCGGCGATCAGGGTCGCCTTGTCCTCGTCCTCGACGACGTAGTTGTGGAGGATCCGTGGCTTCGCCGTCGGCACCCGGGAGCGCAGCTTCACGAAGCCCCGGCTCTTCGGCCGCAGCAGGCAGGCCGAGAGCGCCCATCCGTCGACGAGGATCTCGCCGGCGCCGGCCTCGGGGAACAGGATCGGGATCGCATGGAGCTGGATGTCGGGCGCTTCGAGGTCATCGCGGGTTCGGAAGAAGCCGCCTGACTCGGCGAAGTTCGAGGTCAGTGGCCCCCGGCCCTCGGTCTGGAGCAGCGCGAGGTTTTCCTCGCTCTCGGCGGTCAGCAACGAGGGCTCGGAGGTCGTGCATGTGACCCAGGTGGCGAGGTGGTCCTGGAGGCCCTCGCCCACTGGGAGCTCGTGCACGAGTGGGATGTGAGCGAGCTCGAGGAGGTCAGCCGGCCCGATCCCGCTGAGCTGCAGGATCTGCGGGCTCTGGTATGCGCCCGCGCTAATGACTACCTCGCGCTCGGCCTCGATCTCGTGCAGCTCGCCACCGTGATCGATCTCGACGCCCGTCGCCCGCAGACCGTCGAGCAGGATCCGGGTCACGTGCGCGTCGGTCTTGACGGTGAGGTTCGGCCGCGCGAGCGCCGGGTGCAGATACGCGACCGCCGCTGAGCAGCGCATCCCGTTGCGCTGCGTGACCTGGTACCAGCCGACGCCGTCCTGCTCGGGGCCGTTGAAATCGTCGTTGCGCGGCAGCCCCGCCTGGACGCCGGCCTCGATGAATGCCTCGCAGGTCTTGTATCGCGAGCGGCCCTCGCTGACGGCGAGCGGACCGCCGGCGCCGTGCAGCTCGCTCGCGCCGCGCTCGTTGTCCTCGGCCTTGATGAAGTACGGCAGCACGTCGTCCCAGCCCCAGCCGTCGAACCCCATCGCCGCCCAGCCGTCGTAGTCGGCGCGGTTGCCGCGGATGTAGACCATCGCGTTGACAGACGAGGAGCCGCCGAGCGTCCGGCCGCGGGGAAGCACGCGCTGGCGGCCACCGATCCCTGGCTCTGGGTCGGAAACCATCGACCAGTCGTACTTGCTCGTGCCGATCGGCAGCACTCCGGCCGGGAGGTGGATCTCGTCGGCCGTGTCGGGCGGGCCCGCCTCGAGCAGGCACACCGAAACGTCGGGATCCTCGGACAGCCGCGCCGCGAGCACGCAGCCCGCAGAACCGGCGCCCACGATCACGTAGTCATACCCACCCATGTCAATCCTCCGTCCGCCCGTTGAACCTGGCATTGTCGGGGCCACGGCGTCGTGGCGTCAAGCTGGGTCCGAGCTCGACGCTACCTGTGCCTGCCCTTGACGATCCCGCTCGGCCGCTTGCGTGTCCCCCGCTCCTGTTTCGGGAACGGCTGCGGCTTCGCCACGATCGGCTTGCGCGTCGCGGGACACGGCGCCGGCGTCGCCGGGTTCGGCAGCGACACGCGCGATGTCTTCGGTGCCGCCGCGAAGTTGAACGTGCTCGTCAGATCGCCGGTGGCGCGGCGCCGCCACGCGCTCAGGTTCGGGACGGGGACCCGGAACCGGGTCTCGAGGAACCGCAGCGTCGAGGTGTGGTCGAATACGTCCGAGCAGACGAGCCCGCCGCGCGAGAACGGCGACACGACGAGCATCGGGACGCGGAAGCCAAGCCCGATTGGTCCTCTGAATCCACCAGTGTCGCCCTGGAACTTCGGATCAGGCAGATTCGCCGTGTACAGGAACTCGCCGGCGGCCCCGGCCGGCGCCACCGGTGGCGCGACGTGGTCGAAGAAGCCGCCGTTCTCGTCCCAGGTGATGAACAGGGCCGTCTTGGCCCACGTCTTCTCGTGGGAGACGAGTGCCTCGAGGATCTGACGGACCGCGATCTCGCCCTGAACCGCACCTGAGAACCCCGGATGCTCGGTGTCGGCAACTCCCGTCAGCAGCCAGGACACCTGGGGCAGCTTGCCCACCGCCAGGTCGGCCATGAAGTCCGCGGGGTAGGTCGGCAGCAAGCCGCGGGCAGCCAGCAAAGACCCGGTGGAGTACTGCTTGAAGTAGGTGAGCACGTTGTCGAACACGCCGCCGGACGGCGAGGTGTAGACCTTCCAGCTCACGCCGTGCGCCTGCAGCCGCTCGGGCATCGTCGTCCAGCTGAACCTCGGCGTTCGCCCGCCGACGTTCGTCTGAATCAACGGGCCGCCGGCCTTGCCGGCAGGGTCGATCGACGCGGACATCGACATCAGCCGGTTCGGGTCTGTCGGGCCGATCACCGAGCAGTGGTAGCCGTCGCAGATCGTGAACGCGTCGGCGAGCGCGTAGTAGAACGGCAGGTCGCCACGCGTGTAGTAGCCCATCGTCTCGACCCCGACGCCAGCTGGGTCGGCGCCCTCATGTGCTCGCAAGAAGCCGTCCATCCGGCCGCGATCCCACGACTGGTGTTGCGGGGCCCAGTCGTGCGTGAGGTCCGGCAGGCAGTCGTCGGGCAGATGGAACGGCGTCTGCTTCGAGCCGCCCGCGCCAGCCTGCGTGAACGCGGCGCGCCCGTGCTTGTCGCCGAATCCTCGGACTCCGGACAGGGTCCCGAAGTAGTGGTCGAACGAGCGGTTCTCCTGGATCAGGATGACTACGTGCTCGATGTCCTTCAGCGATCCCGTCTTCGGCGCGGCGTCGGCTGCCGCCGCGAGCAGGCTCTCGATCCCGCCCGCACCGAGCACTCCGACTCCAGCCGCGCCCGCGCCGCGGAGCGCGTCTCGCCGGGTGATCGCTCCAGATCCATCCTTCAGATCAGCCATCCGTCTCTCCTCCTCGTTGGGCCGGCGCGAGCCTACCAGCGGCGCCGCGCGCCGCCGGCACAACGCAACTAAACAAATTAAATAAAGAAAGATGCCCACCGTTGCTCGGCAACTGTGTCATCCTGATTCGACAGGCACTCACAGGAGGAAACGATGGCTCTAACACTTGGAGAGACCGCGCCGGACTTCGAGGCGCAGACGACAGAAGGCCCGATCAACTTCCACGACTGGATCGGCGATTCGTGGGTCGTGCTGTTCTCGCATCCGAAGGACTTCACACCGGTGTGCACAACCGAGCTCGGGTACATGGCGAGCATCAAGCCGGAGTTCGACCGCCGCGGTGTCAAGATCATCGGCCTCTCGGTCGACCCGCTCGACCGGCACGAGGAGTGGGCGAAGGACATCGCGGACACGCAGGGCACCGCGCCCAACTATCCGATCATCTCGGACGCTGACTTCAAGGTCTCGAAGCTCTACGGGATGCTCTCCGCGGAGACCGAGGGCGACGCGCTGTCGCGCACGCCGGCCGACAACCAGACCGTCCGTAACGTGTTCGTGATCGGCCCGGACAAGAAGGTCAAGCTGATCCTCGTCTACCCGATGACAACCGGCCGCAACTTCGACGAGGTCCTGCGCGTGATCGACTCGCTGCAGCTGACCGCCAACCACAAGGTCGCGACCCCGGCCCAATGGCAGCAGGGCGACAAGGTGATCATCGCCGGATCGGTCTCCGACGACCAGGCGCGCGAGATCTACCCAGAGGGATGGGAGTCTCCCCGCCCGTACATCAGGATCGTCCCGCAGCCGAAGTAGCGGCTACAGCGTCTCGAGCGCGGCGTTCAGCGTCGCGCTCGGGCGCATCGCCGCCGCCGCCCGCTCGGAGTCGGGCCTGTAGTACCCATCGATCTCGACCGGCTCACCCTGCACGCCATTCAGCTCGGCGATGATCTGGTCCTCCTCGGCCGCGAGCCGTTCCGCCAGCGGGCCGAACCGCGCGGCGAGCTCCGGGTCATCGTCTTGTGCCGCCAGCTCCTGGGCCCAGTACAGCGCCAGGTAGAAGTGACTGCCGCGGTTGTCGAGCTCGCCGACCCGCCGCGACGGCGAGCGGCCGTGCTCGAGCACGCCTCCGGTCGCTCGGTCGAGCGCATCGGCGAGCACCTTGGCTCGCGCGTTGCCGTCCGTCTCGGCGAGCAGCTCGAGCGACACGGCAAGCGCGAGGAACTCGCCGAGCGAGTCCCACCGCAGATGGTTCTCGGCGAGGAACTGCTGCACGTGCTTGGGCGCCGAGCCTCCGGCGCCGGTCTCGAACAAGCCGCCGCCGTTCATCAGTCGGACGATCGAGAGCATCTTCGCGCTTGTCCCGAGCTCCAGGATCGGAAACAGATCGGTCAGGTAGTCGCGCAGGACGTTGCCGGTGACCGCGATCGTGTCCTCGCCGCGTCGCGCGCGTGCCAGCGTGAACCGCGTGGCGTCGGCGACGTTCATCACCTCGATCTGGAGGCCGTCGGTGTCGAGCTCCTCGAGGGCCGGGCGCACCTTGTTCAGCAACCTCAGCGTCGTGCGCGCGGTCCGCATCGAGCCAGAACACCGCCGGGGCACCGGTCGCCCGCGCGCGCGAGACGGCCAGCGACACCCAGTCACGGATCGGCGCGTCCTTGCACTGGCACATCCGCCAGATGTCGCCCGCGTCGACCTGGTGCTCCATCAGGGTCTCGCCGGACCCCGCGTCGAGGACCCGGACGACGCCGGCCGATGCGATCTCGAACGTCTTGTCGTGTGAGCCGTACTCCTCAGCCTGCTGCGCCATCAACCCGACATTCGGCGTCGTCCCCATCGTCGTGGGATCGAACGCGCCGTGCTCCCGGCAGTCCGCCACTGTCTCGGCGTACAGCGGGGCGTACGAGTGATCGGGGATCACGAACTTCGCGTCCTGCTGCTCGCCCGCGGGGTTCCACATCTGCCCCGAAGAGCGGATCGCCGCGGGCATCGAGGCGTCGATGATCACGTCGCTCGGAACATGCAGATTGGTGATCCCACGATCGGAGTCGACCATCGCGAGCGCGGGCCCGTCGTCGGGATACGGAATCTCGGTCCCTTTCGGCAGCGCCGCGAGCCCGTCGTTCGGATTCCATCCCGGCGCCTCCAGCCTCGGGAAGAACGCGCGCACGACGTTGCCGAAGATGATCGGGTCCGAGACCTTCATCATCGTCGCCTTCAGATGCACTGAGAACAGCACGTCGTGCTGCTTGGCGTCCGCGATCTGCTCGGCTAGGAACGAGAGCAGCGCCGCGCGGCGCATCACCGCCGCGTCGAGGACCTCGCCGGCGAGCACCGCAACCGGGTCGCGCAGCTGCGTCGGCTCTCCCCCGTCGGCCGGCGCGAACTCGATCCGCACCTCCCCGTCCGACGCCACGGTCACCGACTGCTCGGTGGAGCGGAAGTCGCCGTCGCTCATCGTCGATACGTGCGACTTCGACTCCGGAGACCACTCCCCCATCGAGTGCGGATGCTTACGCGCGTACTCCTTGACCGACGCCGGCGCGCGCCGGTCGGAGTTGCCCTGCCGTAGCACCGGGTTGACCGCGCTTCCCTTGACGCCGTCGTACCGCGCTCGGATCTCGCGTTGCTCGTCGTCGGCGGGTTCGCCCGGATAGTCGGGAACGTCGTAGCCCTTGCCCTGAAGCTCCTCGATCGCGGCGCGCAGCTGCGGCACCGAGGCGCTGATGTTCGGCAGCTTGATGATGTTCGCCTCGGGCTCCTCGGCAAGCGCCCCCAATTCACTCAGCGCGTCCGCGATCCGCTGGTCGTCGCCGAGCCGGTCGGGGAACTGGGCGAGGATTCGTCCGGACAGCGAGATGTCGCGCAGCTCGAGCTCGACTCCAGCGGCGCCGGCGAATGCCCGGATGATCGGCATTAGCGACTCGGTCGCAAGCGCTGGCGCCTCATCGGTGTGCGTGTAGACGATCTTCATCGGCGCGGCACGTTAGCTATTCCGCGATCCAGACCACCGGCGGCCCGTGGTCATCGCACCACGCGAGCCGGCGCCGGTGTTCGCTCGACCGATCGCGGACGATCAGCTCGCATCGCTGGCCCGCGGCATCGGTCGGCTCCATCGAGAGCTCGACGGTAGGGCCGGGCGCACCGTCGATCGCCGCTTGCACCGCACCCCACTCCTCGTCGGGCACGTACTGCCGCACGATCGAGTGCCAGACGACCGTCAATGCGCCGTCGGCGCCGGTCTGCAGTCGCCCGGTGAGCCAACTCGACGCCGGCTCGCGGGCAACCGCCACAGACGAATGGCCCGCCAGCTCGAATGCGATTCGCGCACGGTCGACCCGCCAGTGCTCGTCCGGCCACATGTACGACAGGAGCCGGAGCCGATCGTCCGCTCGCGCAAGCTCGAGTGGCGCGAGGTCGCAGCCCGCGCGCTCGACCAGCTCGAGCCTCCCCTCCGCGGCGGCGAGGTCGATCGGCGGCCCCGGCGCCCACGGCTGCTTGAACCGCACCGGCGAGTGAGGGTCCCCGAGCGCGCGGCCATCGTCGAGGTAGCAGAAGCGGTCACATAGGAGGTTGACGCCGGCGCTCGCGCCGATCTCGAGGAGGCGGATTGGCCTTTGATGGACGTGGGTCAGCCACAGCAGCGCCACGTACAGGACGGCGGAGCGTCCCGGCTCGTTCGTCTGGACCGTGACCTTCATCCGTCCGCGCAGCCATTCGAAATGCTCGTCGATCGCATTCGCGGCGGCGGGCCAGACATCGGCCGGCGACCGGTGTCCGCCGGCGCTCGGGTAGAACTCGGCAAGCGCCGGGACGCGTCCTGCGAGCACGAGTTCGTGCAGCGCCGAGAGCAGCCGGATCTGCGGCACCGAACCCGGTGGCGCGTCCACCCCGGCGACCAGTGCGCGGACCGAGCCGCCCGCCTCGATGTCTTCGGCCGCTCCGGCCAGGAGCGCGGCGTTCAGCGGCGAGCGTCCGGATTCGACGAGCCACACCGCGTGCCGCCGGAAGCGGCGTGCGAATGACTCCGAGCTACTCGCCACGCAGCTTCGCCGCGAGCTCGTCGAGCAGGTCCGCAACCCGGTGGGCGGCCGGGCGCGCGGCGGCGCCCGCCTCGGACGCCGTGCCGAACAGCTCGTCGCGCGCGTCGGAGAGGATCTTCGTGAAGCTGTCGTCGGTGCTCACGTAGCCGAGCTCCTCATCGGTCGCCCGCCGCGCGTCGGGCCGGTCGGTGCCGCGGGCGGCGGCGGCCGCCTCGCGCGCCGCCTGCCGTGCGCGCTCGCGGGCGGCATTCGCCTCCCGCAGTTCACGCTCGATGTCCGCGAGCCGCTGATCGAGGCTCGGGTCGTCGCTCGCCCGCGCCGCGGACTCGGCGCGGGGGCGGGCCGAAGCGCGCGATCCACTGCGTGCACCGGCGCCACCGGCGCGCAGCCGCCGCACCTCCGCATAGGCCTCCTGCACCGCCTCGAACCTCACCGCGGCCTCGGCCGAGCCGCCGTTGTGGTCGGGGTGATGCAGCTGAACGAGCCTCCGGTACGCGGCGCGCACCTCAGCGTCAGCAGCGTTGCGGCTGACGCCCAGCGTCTGGTAAGGATCGGGGCGCGCGGCCGGCACGATCCACAGCGTAAGGGAAAAAAATGGGGGTGCCGGCGGGCGGGCGCGCCAGGCGAGGCTTGCCCACTCGGGGAACGCGCCAGCACGCCCCACCGATAGGCTCGGACTCGTCGCGACCATGCGCAAACTCTGCACAAGAAAGTCAACGTTTGGACCCGTGAACCCTCCACGAATTCGACTATTTAGAGGGCTCGCTTCGCTCACCCCGGTGTTTGCGGTGCTGGCATTCGTGGCGCCCGCCCTGGCGACCCCGGCGCTGCCGCTGGGCCACGCCGGCCGATGGGTGACCGACGCGTCCGGCCGGGTGGTGGTGGTGCACGGGATCAACATGGTCTACAAGCTCCCGCCCTACTACCCGGCGGCAGTCGGGTTCGGCGACGACGACGCCGCGTTTCTCCACAGCATCGGCTTCAACGCCGTCCGCGTCGGGGTGATCTGGAAGGCGCTCGAACCGGAGCCCGGTGTCTTCAGCGATACGTATCTCGCGCAGATCGCCGACACGGTGCAGACGCTCGCCCGGCACGGCATCGTGTCGCTGCTCGACTTCCACCAGGACATGCTCAACGAGCAGTTCCAGGGCGAAGGGTTCCCCGACTGGGCGATCCAGACGGGCGGGCTGGCGGACCCTTCGCTCGGGTTCCCCGGCAACTACCTGCTCAACCCGGCGCTCGGTCACGCGCTCGATCAGTTCTATGCGAACGCCCCGGGTCCCGGCGGAGTCGGGTTGCAGGACCGACTCGCGGCGGCGTGGGCGCACGTCGCCGCATATTTCCGTGACCAGCCGTCGGTGCTCGGCTACGAGCTGCTCAACGAGCCATTTCCAGGCACGCTGTGGGAGCCGTGCCTGGCCGCCGGCGGCTGCCGCGGCCCCGACGCGCAGCTCGCGACGCTGTACCGCCGGCTTGCGAAGGCGATCCGCGGCCAAGATCCGCGGACGCTGATCTGGTACGAGCCGAACCCGCTGTTCAATTCGGGCTCGAATACGACGCTCCCGGCCCTCGGAGATCCGCACGCCGGCTTCGCGTTCCACGACTACTGCCTGACTGCGAGCACGCAGGGTTGCGCGTCCGAGGCGACCCCGTTCGCCGACGCGCTCACGCACGTCACCGCCACCGGTGAGGCCTTGATGATGACGGAGTTCGGCGCGACGAACCTGGTCGGCGATCTCGACGGGATGGTCGCGCGGGCGGACGCGAACATGGTCCCGTGGCTCGAGTGGGCCTACTGCGGTTGCCAGGATCCGACCACGACCGGACCGGGCAACGTTCAGGCGATCGTGATCGACCCGTCGAAACCGCCAACCGGCACGAACCTGGTCGAGCCGACGCTCCACGCCCTCGTCGAGCCATATCCCCAGGTGATCGCCGGCACGCCGGGATCGTGGAGCTACCGCCGGTCTGGCAGCACGTTCAAGCTTTCATTCTCGACGGCGCGCGTAGGCGGAGGCGGTGCATTTCGGACCGGAAGCGTCAGTGAGGTCGCGATGCCGGCGCTCGACTATCCCGCCGGCTACGCCGCGGCAGTGTCGGGCGCGGCAATCGTCTCGCCGACCGACGCGGGGACGCTGCTGCTGGCGCAATGCCCGCGCGCCACACAGGTTTCGCTGACGACGACACCGACTGGCCCGAGCGGCGGCAGCTGCCGTGCCCGGCTCCACATCGCCCTGACACCACGGCGCTACGTGGCGGGGCGAACGACGACGTTCAACATGACCCTGACCGCCGTCCTCGGCGCCTTCAGCGCACCGGTCCCCGGCGCCACGATCGTGTTCGCCGGGCATCGGACGAGGACCGGCCCACATGGCGGCGCCCGCCTCCGGCTACGGCTCCGGGGCGAGCGCCACATGGTGGTCGCCCGCGCTCCAGGCTTCATCGCCGGGCTCGTACGACTGACTGCAAATTAGGTAATCAACGCCGCAGGGCCGTTGGCGCGTCCGCTGCCGACGCCGGCCCCGTACACACGCTGAGCCGCCACGGGCGGGACTTCATATCCAGCCCCGCTTCGCCGATGTACTTGTACAGCGCCCGTCGGGAAGCGGTGCGCTGCGGGAGTGCAACGTGCCCGCAGTCGACGAGAAACCTACCCGTCCTGAGCCCCGCGCCGACCGAGGGCGATGTGGTCGGGCTGCAGGCGAGCAGGGGTTCACGCTGATCGAGCTGCTGGTCGTGCTCGTGATGATGATCGTCGTACTGACCGCGACGCTAACCGCACTCGGCTCGGTGACCACGACGGAGACCCGCGACCAGGCATATGCCCAGGAGGTGACGGCGACGCAGACGGCACTCGCGAGACTCGTCCACGACCTCCGTGAGGCGACCAAGGTCCTGCTCGTCAGCCCGTCCAAGCTCGAGTTTCAGTTATCGGTCAACGGCACCGCCTACAACGTGCTGTACGACTGCACGGCCGCGGACTCGCTGGGCACCGGATACACGCGGTGCGCTCGCACCCAGGCGACCGCCCCGACGCCGCCGCCGGCTGCCGGCGCGGTGGCGGGCTCGCTGGACATCCAGCACATCTACAACGACGCAACCCATGGCTACAGCACGTTCTGCAAGTCCGACGGCTCGGCCCTGTCGGGCTCGGTGTTCTTTGTCAGCAACTCGAACATCCCGAATACCGATGGCAGCAACCTGACCTGCGACGAGGCCTACGAGGATGAGATCGCCGGGCTCGACGCGCCCACCTACGTCCAGGTCCAGGTCGAGGTTCCCGCCTCGGGGAACCTCGTCAGGGGTGGACTGACCCATCTCACGGTTCTCTCGACCGGCGCTTTTCTGCCCAACCTGGATGCCGGGGCGTGATGAAGCGCACCGCGGCCCAGGACGGCTTCACGCTGATCGAGGTGCTGGTGGCGGTGCTCGTGCTGGTGGTCGGCATCGGGGCGCTGCTGACGACGTTGACCGCCGCACGCACGCTGACGCTGGTGTCCGAGCGCCAGACCTCGATGGCTCACCGCGCCCAGGCCGAGCTCGAGCGGATCAAGTCGCTGCCCTACAGCGAGATCGCGCTGACCGGAACGTCGTCATCGTGGTCATCCCATGCGGGCGACTACACGTATGTGAGCGCACCCGGTGGCACGTGCCCGTCAGCCCCATCCGGCCCTGCTCCCACCTACCAACCGGACCACAGCCAGGTCGGAACGACCGCCTGGCCGCTCGTGATCAATGGCTGCAGCTACACGCTGGGCGGCACTCAGACGACCCTGACCGGCGGCCAGCTTGCGCCGGTGACGCCATGGACCGACGGAAACTTCAGCGGCAAGGTCTACGACTTCGTCACCTGGTACAGCGACCCGACCTGCAGCCAGACCTCCACTCCGGGCTCCGCCTGCCCGACCACCAACGACTACAAGCAGGTCACGATCGTGGTCACGCTGACCGGCACTGCACAGCCCAGCCACCCCGCGATCCTGTCCGCGTTCCTGCCCAATCCGGATCAGAACAGCCAGCAGAACCTGGTTACGAGCGGGTCCACTACTTGCGGAATCACCAACCAGCCCTGCACGAACACGCTGACCGGCACGCCGCAGCAGTATTTCCTCTGCGACTCGTCGTACTCGGGCTCATCGTGCAACCCTCCACCGTGCACGGGCAACGCGCTTCACGACACCCTGCTCGCGATCGGCCTGACCGCGCCGGCGCCCGACCTGTTGGGCTCGACGCTACCCACGGGGTCGTGTACGAACGGGAGCGGCACGCCAACCCCGCCGTGCTACGGGCTCAACATCCTCACCGGATGTCAAGGGCTGCCGCTCGTGCCGACGGGAAACTCCACCTGCGGCTCACCTCCGGCCAACAACTCCGAGGCACACTCCTGGGTCACCCCGACAATCCCCTCGGGGACAACTCTCAAGCTGACCGGCAACGGGAGCCTGACCACCTACATCGAGTCGGCGAGCGGCGTCTCGGTCAACGCGACCGTGTGCCTGGGCATCTACCTCGTCCCGGGGGGCCTGCTCGGCACCCTGACCGGAAATCTGCTCTCACAGCCGATCGGCGTGGTCGTGTCCGCCAGCGCGACCGCACAAGTCGGCGTCCCCTCCCCGGTGTCGTTCGATTTCAACCTCGGCACCGCCGACGCGATCTCGAGCCCGACGCTCGGCCCGCTCGGCGTGGTCCTCGGCCTCCCCCGAGTCGAAGCCGTGGTCTGGGTCGCCGCGAGCGCCAGCACCGACGTCCAGCTGGCCTACGATCAGGCCCAGTTCGCCTCCCAGCTGACGCTGGTGACTTCATGACCGGGCGGTGGCACACGCTTAGACCCCGGCTCGCGGACGAGCGCGGCATTGCGCTCGTAGCAGCCCTCGGGGTGCTGGCGATCACGCTGTTGCTCGCCGGCGTCGCGATCTCGGTCGCGGTTGCCACGAACTCGTCCAGCAACCGCGATACGAACGCCACCACGGCCGTCCAAGCGGCCGATGCGGGAGCTCGCACCGCCGAGTACCGGCTCAACGTCTTCCTCCCCGGCCAGAACAACTGTCCGACCCCCACAGCCACGGCCGTCGGCTCCGGGGGCGCCCCCAGCGCCACGATCTGCGCGCCGCAAACCGGGACGCTCGGCAACGGGGCCACATTCACGTACTGGGTCTCGCGGGCGATGCAGACCGGAGACGCGTGCACCGGCAGCTCGGTCAACAGCAGCCTGGGCGCGGTGGAGCAGCGCTGCATCACCGCGATCGGAACCGTGGACGGAGTCAGCGCCCGGGTGCAGGAGCGCGTGGCGGCGTACAACTCGACGCCGGTGTTTCCGGTCGCCATCTTCGGGACTAAGAGCGTCACCATCGACAACAACGTCAACATCATCAGCGACACATCGGGCGACCCGGCGCTGATCGGCACCAACGGGGTGCTCAACGCCGCCCCGAACGGTGGCGGCATTACCGTGATCGACGGCTATCAGCTGCCGCCGGGAGCGAGCGTCAACATCGGCGGCAACGTCACCAACGACGGGCCCACGACTGGGATCGCGACCCCGTACCCGGTCCCGACACCGGCCGGGACCAGCACGTCGCAGAACACAGCTTCGGGCGGCACGTGCGTCGGCGCCTCGCCGCAGACGAACTGCGACTACCGGATCGGCAACTGCCCGAGCCTGGCGTGCGACCCTACGACCGGCAAGGTGTACTTCGATCCGGTCGGGCGGACGCTGTACATAGACAACCACTCCAGCGTCGAACTGGGCGGCGGCTTCTACAACTTCTGCAGCCTCTACATGGGCAATGGCGCTGAGATCACGATCGCCCCCACGGTGAACTCGGCCATCTACATCGACTCCCCGGCGGATCCCACCTCGGGCACGTCCGGTAGCAGCACGAATCCGCCGTGCTCGACATCCGCCAGCGCCCAAGGTGTCGCCCCCGGCACGTTCACGATGTCGAACGGCTCCAGCCTCAACTACGGCTTCTCGGCGCTCAAGGCCCAGGTCTACGTCTACGGCGACCCGCTCGACACCCCGCCCACCAACGCCGTGAGTCTGGACAACACCGCCTCGATCTCGTTCGGCCTCGTCGCCCCGTACTCGAACGTGACTCTCAGCCCCAGCAACAACTCGCTGTTCCGCGGCGCGATCGTCGGCTACACGGTGACGCTCGGCAACAAGTCGCACTTCACCTACGAGGCGGATACGTCGACCCTGCAAAAGGGCTCGCTGGAGCAGTTCTTCCGCAGTTACTGGGAGCAGTGCCCGGCGGCGCCGAGTACGCCGACCGACCCGACCTCGGGCTGCTGAGCCACTAGTGTGTCGGCGCGGGCTGTTCGAGCGCAACCGGCGGCCCGAACGAGACGGTGACGACCGCCCCGCCGCCCGGGGCGTTGGCCGCCTCGGCCGAGCCGCCGTGAGCCTCGGCGGCCTGCCTGACGATCGCCAGTCCGAGCCCCGAGCCCGGCTTCGAGCGGGCGTCCCTGGCGCGGTGAAAGCGGTCGAAGACGAAGGGCAGATCCTCTGCATGGAAACCCGGACCGTGGTCGCGGACCGAGACCATCCCGTCTCGCGCCTCGACCTCGATCAGGCCGTCAGGCGGACTCCATTTGCGCGCGTTATCGAGCACGTTGTTGACCGCGCGCGCGATCCGGTCAGGCTCGCCGCGGACGAGCATCGGCTCGACCCGCGCCTCGATCGTGAGCCCGGGGGCGCGCCGGCGCGTGCGCTCGATGAAGCTCTCGACGATCTGATCGAGGCGGACGTCGCCCAGCTCGGCGCCCGGCCGCCCGCCGCGGGCGAGCTCGACTACATCGCCGACGAGCGCAGTCAGCTCATCGAGCTCCTCGATCATGTCGCGCCGGAGCGCGGCGCGATCGGCGTCTGAGAGCTGGCTCTCGTCGCGCAACAGCTGCAGGTTCGCGCGGATCGAAGCGATCGGCGTGCGCAGCTCGTGCGATGCATCGGCGACGAGGTTGCGCTGCGATTGCAGCGATTCCTCGAGCGCGTCGAGCGTCGCGTTGAATGTCTGTCCGAGTCGCGCCAGCTCATCGTTGCCCGATACGTGCAGCCGCTCGGTCTCGAGCTTCTGCGGCTCGGCGGCGATCGCCTCCGTCTGGCGGGTGAACCGAGCAATCGGGGCGAGCGCCGCGCGCGATACAAGGGCGCCGAGCAGCGCGGCAAATGCAATTCCCACCGCAGCGACGATGATCATCAGCACCAGCTCGTGGTTGAGCGTGTGGTCGACATCGGAGAGCGGTTGCGCCACCTCGAGCGCGCCGATGCGCGGGATTCCGGTGACCATCACGCGGATGTGGGTGCCCGACACGGTCTTGTCGGTGAAGTACTGCCCGTGCCCGCTTTTCGCGACCGCCACCGCACGGGTGTCGGCGGGAATCTCGAGCGTCTCCGTCGAGCCGCGGCAAATCGAACCGCTGGTCGTCACCACTTGCGCGAATCCAGCTGCGCCGCCGAACGCAGGGGTGGTCGGGCCATTGACGTCGAGCCCCTGGTCGCAGTCGCCGGTATTGAAGAAGCCATGGCCTCCACCTCCGCCCGGCTGCCCGCCACCGGGGGGGACGCCACCGCCACCGGCCTCGTCCCCGTGCTGCTGCAGTGGGTGGAGGATCCGGCCGGTGATCTGGTGCAGGTCACTGTCGATCTGCCCGCGCAACTCCGAACGCGTGCCTTCATACGCGGAGACCGTCACCGCGAGCACGGCGAGTGCGACGGCGACGCCGGCCGCGATCCCCATCCGTGTCCTCAAACTCATTCGGGCTCCCGCAGCGCGTACCCGACGCCCCGCACGGTGTGAATCACCGCCCGGGCGCCGGCATCCTCCAGCTTGCGGCGCAGGTAGCCGATATACACGCGCAGCGCGTTCGACGTCGGCCCGAAGTCGTAGCCCCAGACCCGGTCGTAGATCAGGCTGTGCGGCAGCACGCGACGGGGGTTGAGCATCAGCAGCTCCAGCAGCTGGTACTCGGTTCGCGTCAGCTCGACGAACTGTTCGCCGACTACGACGCCGTGCCGCGCGGGGTCGAGCTTCAGATCCTCGAACACGAGACTGCCGTCGACGTCCCCTTCGGCGCCGGCCCGGCGGAGCAAAGCCCGAAGCCTGCGCCTTCAGCTCGTCGATATCGAACGGCTTGACCAGGTAGTCGTCCGCGCCGGCGTCGAGCCCGTCGATCCGGTCCGAGACCGCATCGCGGGCGGTCAGCATCAGCACCGGCACGCGGTTTCCCTCGCGGCGCAACAGCCGACAGACCTCGAGGCCGTCGATGTCCGGCAGCCCGACGTCGAGTACCACCGCGTCGGGCACGGCGCCGCTGACCTGCGCGAGCGCCTCGGATCCCGTTTCCGCGACCCGGATCTCATATCCGGACAGCGAGAGCGCGCGGCGGAGCACGTCGCGCAGCGCCCGATCGTCGTCGACCACAAGCAACCTCATGGGTCTATTTTCGTCGCTCGCGCGGCGCCGCGCGAGCGATTCCTACACAGCGCTTACGCGCGACGCGGTCGCGTGCGCATTCGTGGCGTGCGGGTCGGTGGCGGGCGCTGTCTCCGAATCGAACGCGGCACGACTCAGATACCACGTCAGCAGCACCATCACGCCGACGGAGACCGCATTGACCGCGACCGGATCGAAGTGGGGCGAGGCATCGCTCAGCAGATCGATCGCGAGCGAGCTGATCGCGGTCAGCACCGGCAGCCGGCGGGCGCGGATCACCTCCCATGCGCCAAGCGGCATCAGCGCCGTGAACCAGTAGTACTCGAGGTGGGTCGAGTCGCACAGGCAGCGGACGAGCCCAAGCAGCGCAAGCAAAGCGAGGGCGTCGGTCTGGAGTCCGCGCCGGTGCGAACGTAGATACCGCCAGCCGAGGATCGGTACGACGACGAGCGCCGCGATGATCGACGCGCCGGAGCGCGAGAGCCCGAGCGGCAAGAGGTGGCCGGGTGCGAGCGCGCCGGACGCGAAATGGACCGCCCCGCCCAGTGGCCACCACAGACTTAGGTCGTTCACGGCGTGGGTGACGCCCTCCCCATGTAGCGCGCTCGCGAACGCTGCCGGGTCCGCCAGGGGCGGCGCGAGCACCAGGACCGCCGAGATCGCGGCGGCGATCCCGAGCGTCTCCCATCGGCGCTCGGGCAGCGCGACCACCACCGCGGGAACCGCGATCAGAGCGTCTGGCTTGGCGCCGATCGCCAGCCCCAGGACCACCCCCGCCCACCGAGTTCGCCCAGCGAGCGCCGCGACCACCGCGACGACCGTCAGCACCCCCTTCAGGACGCTTTCGGGGTGGCCGGCCGAGACGCCATCCTGGACGACGGGCCCCAGCACCAGCAGCACCGCGACGATCCCGCTTGACAGCCGCTCAATCGGTCCCGCGGAGCGACGGGCGACAAGCCAGCCGGCAAACAGGGCGAGCGGCAACAGGCAGATGAACGCGCCCAGCTGGTAGCCAAGCAGTGGGTCGCCATGCACGGCGTGGGCGAGCCACAACATCGGCGCCCGGAGCAACAGCGAGGTGGCGCCCATCGTCGGTTGGTGCGCCGCATAGCCGGCGAGGTCGCCGTGCATCAGTGCTGCGATTGCCGGCGCCGCGTTGTCGCCCGAGACGGGGCCGCCCGGCATGTAGTCCCCGCTCGCGCGCGTCGACATAACCAGGTCGAACAGCGCCGCACTGCTCCCTGCGGCGGTGACCCATCCGAGCAGCCGGATCCACCTCGTCGACTTCTCCACGACTACAGCATCGGAACGCGACGCCGCTCGCTTAAACCGTGGACTATGAGGCGGACGTGCGTTCGCGCAGAACGGTGCCGAGGATCCCGTTCACGAACCCGGGTGCGTCGGCGCCGCAGAACCGCTTCGCTGTCTCGACTGCCTCGTCGATCGCGCCCTCGGCCGGAATTGCCTGCTCCCCCGGCAGCTCGTCGGCGTGCAGCATCTCGGCGAGGCCGACGCGCAGAATCGAGCGCTCGAGCGGCGCGATCCGGTCCAGCGACCAGCCGCTCGCGTGGGTCGAGATCAGCTCGTCGAGCTCGGTCTGGCGGTCGCGAACCAGCTCGGCGAGCACGCGCGTAAAGCCGTGTACGTCACGCGGAAAGGTCTCCTCGAGCGGACGGCCCAGGAGGTCGCTCTGGTACAGCGCCCACACCGCTGCCCGGCGCTGCTCGGTCCTCCTCGCCATCAGTGTCCGAGCCGCACTACGCGCGGCTGACGTATTCGCCAGACCGCGTGTCCACGCGCACCATGTCGCCGATGTTGACGAACAACGGGACCTGGACGCGCGCACCCGTCTCGACCACCGCGGGCTTGTTGCCGCCCCCCGACGCGGTATCCCCGCGCAGACCCGGCTCGGTCTCGGTCACCGCGACGTCGATCGCGCTCGGCAGCTGCACGTCGGCCGGCTGACCGTCGATGTACAGCACTTCGAACTCCTCGGACTCCTTCATCCACTGGAGCGAGCCGGAGATCGCCGATTCGGGGATCACGAGCTGCTCGTAAGTACCGGTGTCCATGAAGTGCGCGTCGGAGCCGTCCCGGTAGAGGTATTGGAGCCGGTGGACCTCAGTCCGCACCGAGCGGAACTTCTCACCGGCGCGGAACGTGCGATCGATCACCGCACCGTCGCTCGCCCGCCGCAGCTTCGTCCGTACGAAGGCGCCGCCCTTGCCGGGCTTGACGTGCTGGAACTCGATGATCTTGAAAACGGTCCCCTCCACGTCGATGTGGTTGCCGTTCTTGAATTGGTTGGTGCTCAGCACAGCGGGCCAGTGTAGTCCGCTGGACTGCGCGTCAGTCGGTGACGATCAGCCGCTTGGAGACCGAGGTGAGCACGTCGGCGCCGTCGTCGGTGGCCACGACGAGGTCCTCGATTCGGACGCCGAACCGTCCCGGCATGTAGATCCCGGGCTCGACCGTGACGACGTTGCCCGGGGCGAGTATGTCGTCCGAACGCTGCGACAGCCGCGGCGCCTCGTGGACCGCTAACCCGACCCCGTGGCCGAGGCCGTGACCGAATTCGTCCCCGTGTCCACCCTCGACGATCACCGCGCGGGCAACGCCGTCGACCTCGCGCCCGTCTTTGCCCGCCCTCACGGCTTTGAGGCCCGCGAGCTGCGCGTCGAGCACGAGCTGGTAGATCTCGCGCGCCTGGTCGGTCGGCTCGCCCGCCGCGACGGTGCGCGTGCAATCCGAGCAGTAGCCGTCGAGCTCGGCGCCCCAATCGATCACCACGATGTCGCCCCGCCGGATCTCGACCTCCCGTGGCTGCGCGTGCGGTAGCGCCCCATGCGGGCCGGCGGCGATGATCGTGTCGAAGCTTGGGCGGTCGGCGCCACGCTCGCGCATGTCGAATTCGAGCGCGATCGCCAGCTCGCGCTCGGTTCTGCCGATCAGCCCGTCGCTGATCAGCCGCTCGAACGCGGTGTCCGCGAGCACGGTCGCGGCACGGATGTGGTCGATCTCCTCCGGCTCCTTGATCGCGCGGAGGCGTTCAACCAGGCCGCTCGTGGCGACCAGCTCGGCGCGGCCTTCGAGCAGCTCCGCGAGCCGAGCGTGGGCGCGCACCGAAGTGTGTGCAGCCTCGAACCCGAGCCGGATGGCGCCCTCAGGGAGCGCGTCGCCGATCGCGTCGACCAGATCCTGTGGCGCGCGCAGGCGGTCGAACGATGGGTGCACCTCCTCGGCGGCCTGCTCGACGTAGCGGAAGTCGGTTACGAACGTCCGCGTCTGCGGTCCAACCAGCGTCAGCCCGTTGGTGCCGCTATAGCCGGTCAGATAGCGAACGTTGACGAGATCGGTGACGAGCATCACATCGACGTCGGCGTCGGCCAGCAGATCGGCGAGTCGCTCGGCGCGCGCCTTCATCAGCCCAACTCCTGCTTGAGTAGCTCGAGTGCGTCGTTGTAGCCGTCCGGGCCCTTCCCCGCAACACGGCCGATGCAGAGATCGCGAATCACCGAATGACGCCTGAAGTCCTCTCTTGCGTCGACGTCCGACAGGTGCACTTCGACCGCCGGCAGCCCGGCGAGCTCCAGCGCATCGCGGAGCGCGTACGCGTAGTGGGTCCATGATCCAGGATTCAGGATCACTCCATCGGCAAGGCCCTCGAGCCGGTGCATATGCTCGACGAACTCGCCCTCGTGGTTGGTGTGGAAGAAGCGGGTCGTCAGGCCGAGCTCGGTCGCGCGCTGGTCGATCTGGTGCTCAAGCTCGACGAGCGTCAGCGACCCGTAGTGGAGCGGGTCGCGCCGGCCGAGCTGATCGAGGTTGACGCCGTGCATCACTTCGATCCGGTTGTTGAGAGTCGCGTCGCTCACCGTGACAACTCTCGCACGGCGGCGGCGAGCGCGGGGCCCTCAACCTCACAACCGGTACGAACCGCCCCGGGTGCGTCGACGAGCACGAACGGGACCGGACCGGACCCGATCCGCTTCTTGTCCTTCTCGGTCGCGAGCACGATCTCGTGGGGATCGGTGTCATCGAGCGTTGTCGGCAGCCCCTGCGCTGCGAGCAGCTCTTTCACCTCCGCCCGCAACTGATCCTGACCTGAGAGGCGCAACGCCGCGAGCAGCCCGAGGGCGACCGCCTCGCCGTGCCGGTAGCGGGCGTAGCCGGTGACCGTCTCGATCGCGTGCCCGACGGTGTGCCCGAGGTTCAGTATCTGGCGCAGCCCGCCGTCGCGTTCGTCACGCGCGACCACGCGGAGCTTCGTCAGCACGCATGCCGCGACGAGCCGAGGATCGGTCGCATCCGCGCCAGAGCGGATCCGGTCCCACAGCGACCCGCCCGCGATCAGCGCGGTCTTCACGACCTCGGCGTATCCGGCGGCTAGCTCCTCGCGCGGGAGCGTCGCAAGAGCGTCGGTGTCGGCGATTACGGCGGCCGGCTCGTGGTAGGCGCCGACGTAGTTCTTCGCCTCCGCCAGGTCGACTCCGGTCTTGCCGCCATAGGCGGAATCGACCTGGGCGACGAGCGTCGTCGGAACCTGGACGTAGCGGACGCCGCGCTGGTAAGTCGCGGCGCAGAACCCCGCGAGATCGCCAACGACACCCCCGCCGAGCGCCACTACGAGATCCGCGCGAGTCAGCCCTCCGCGCGCAAGCTCCGTCCAGACGATCTCCGCATGGGCGACCGTCTTCGACTGCTCGCCGGGCATCACGGACACGCGGCCGGCGAGCGGCTCGAACACGTCCCCGTACAACGACCCCACGCGGCCGTCGGTGACAAGGAAACGCCGACCATCGACCGCCTCCGGCCAGAAGGCCGTGGTGCCGCGGCCGCCGAGCAGTCCGGGTCCGATGTACGCCGGGTAATCGGAGGAGCTGCTCGCAGCCCACAGCAGCCGGCAGCGGTCCGGCCGGTTGGGGAGCGCTGCCAGCACGGTGCCAATCGCGTGCGATCGCTCGGCCGGGACGATCACGTCGGCCAGCGCCTCGTAGATCGGCTCGCGCTCGGAATACAGCCGCTCGAACGCCTCGCGGTCGTTTGCGAGCGGCCGGGCGGGGCCGCGCGCGCGGGCCCATGCGGTGTCCTTGTCGACGTCGAGCCAGATCACCGTGTGGCGCTCGAGCGCGTCGCGCACCTTCTCCGAGGTGACCGCGCCGCCGCCCAGCGCAAGCACGGTGTTCTGAGGGTCGTCGAGAAGCTCGAGCGTGAGCTGCTCCTCGGCCGCGCGGAACGCAGCCTCGCCGTCCTGCTCGAACGCCTCCGCGATCGACTTCCCGAGCCGCTCTTCCAGCGCCGCATCGACGTCGATCGCAGTGTGGTCCGGGCCGAGCGCGTCGGCGGCACAACGTGCAGCGGTCGTCTTGCCGGCCCCCATGAAGCCGATGCAGACGAGGGTCACCGCGGCCTGTGTCCGATCCGGCGCCTGTACGCGTCGAGCGCCGCGCGGGTGTCGTCGATGTGGTCGCCGCCGAACTTCGTCCGGTACGCGTCCGCGAGCACGAATGCGACCATCGCCTCCCCCACCACGCCCGCTGCCGGGACCGTGCAGGAGTCGGTGCGCTCCCGCAGCGCCTCGGCCGGCTCGTGCGTGGCGATGTCCACCGAGCGCAGCGGCTTGGTCAGCGTCGGGAGCGGCTTCATCGAGGCGCGCACGACCAGCGGATCGCCGGTCGTCATCCCGCCCTCGAGTCCGCCGGCCCGGTTCGTCTCGCGGTAGTAGCCACGCTGCTCGTCGAAGAAGATCTCGTCGTGCGCTTGGGAACCGGGGACGCCGGCGACTTCAGCCCCATCGCCGATCGACACCGCCTTGATCGCCTGGATCGACAGCAGCGCCTGCCCGAGCCGCCCGTCGAGGCGTTCCCCCCAGGCGACGTGCGAGCCGAGCCCGGGCACCAGTCCGAACGCCCTGACTTCAAACACGCCGCCGAGCGATTCGTTCTGCTTGCGCAGCCGGTCGATCTCGGCGACCATCGCCTTGGTCGCCTCGGGGTCGAGGCAGCGCACAGGCGAGTCGTCGACGTGCTCAAAGTCCTGCGGGGTGAGGTCGTCGCGCCGCGGGGCGCTCACGCCCGTGATCTGGATCACGTGACTGAACACGGTTACCCCGAGCGCGTTCAGGTAGGCCTTGCACACCGCGCCCCCGGCCACCCGCGCCGCGGTCTCGCGCGCGCTCGCGCGCTCGAGGATGTCGCGCACGTCGCTGAGCCCGTACTTCTGGGTCCCGACGAGGTCGGCGTGCCCCGGCCGCGGCAGGTGCACCTCCGCCGTGGCGGCATCAGCGGGCCACGGGCTCATCCGCTCCTCCCAGTTCGCATAGTCGCGGTTTACGACCTGCAGCGCGATCGGGCTTCCGAGCGTGCGGCCGTGGCGAACCCCACCGGTGACCGTGACCTGGTCCTTCTCGATCTTCATCCGGCCGCCGCGCCCGTGGCCCAGCTGGCGCCGGGCGAGATCACGGTTCAGCGCGTCGCGATCGAGCTCGAGCCCGGCCGGGAGTCCTTCGACGATGCACGTCAGGCCGGGGCCGTGCGACTCGCCGGCGGTTGTGAGGGTCAGCGCCATGGGGCGCTGTAGGTTACGGTCCAGGCGCGATCAGCAGCCGCCGGTGTCCGTGCTCCCCGAGTTCGTCAGCGCCGTCACGGAGGTGTCGCACTCGATGTACTGCTGGGGCCGGAAGTTGTTTGAGCCGGTCTCGATCGGATAGTTGCCGATGTCGAGGTCCTGGGTGATCACGCCGGCGTTGACCGTTGTGTTGTCGCCTACGACGGATCCGGAGAACACTCCGTTCACGCTGAGCAGCGAGCAGATGCCGAGGGTGTAAAGGGTGCAGGCGCTGGCGGTGACGCTCACATTCGACGTCGGCGCGTAGATGATCGCGCCGACGGTCAGCGCCGTCGACTGGCCGGTCGAGCCAATCGTCACCGAGGTGGCGTTGTCGTAGCCGCCGCCATCACCTTCGACGTAAACCTGCAGGCCACTTGGGTCCAGCGTGTTAGCCACCCCGTTGACCGTCCCGAGCAGCGAATTCGTCAAGCCGCCCGAGCCGGTGTCTGTGAAATTGCCCCCGTTCCAGGAGCCGCTCGTCTCGGTGAAGCCATTGGCGCTGCAGGCGCTCGAGTTCGGAGGCAGAATGAAGATCCGGACCGGCGTCGTCGAGCTTGGCGATGCCTTGACGGTCGCCGTCCCTGTGGCGCTGAAGTTGCAGAACACGTAGTCGCCGCCGGCGAGCGTCGCGGTGCCGGCCGTTATCGTGAATGTGTCCTTGGCCGAGTTGTAGCCCCCGCCCACACAGCTCGAGCACGTGATTCCGCTCGTGCAGATCGCTCCGCAGCTAGTCGCCGTCGTCTGCGGCGCCGGCCGCTTGATCAGGCATGCGGTGCTCGGCGAGCCGGTGGTGCAGAAGCCGCTGAGGCGCACGAGCGTAGCCGTGGTGATCGATGCCGACACGGTCCCGCCGTAGCCGAATGTCGGCAGGACGCCGGTCGCCGGCCAGTTCGAGTTGACTGCTACGCCGACCGCCGGGACCGTCAGGTTGCCGGCCGCGGCGATGTCGCCGTTCACGACTCCTGCGACGTTGAGGCCGAGCACCTTGAAGCCGCCGATGGTGACGGTGCCCATCCCTTCGATGGCCTGTAGCGGCCCGGTGGGCGCGAGCAGCACCGCCTCACGGGAGTAGACGTTGCTCGAGGCGCCGCTGTTACAGGTGGACGCAGTGGCGGTGTCACACCCAATCGACACGACCTCCGGGAACTCGACGACCGAGCCGAAACCGGTCCCGCCGCCGACCTCCTTCTTGTTCGATAGGAACTCGGACTCAAAGTACGCGTGGTTACCGGCCGACCACCAGTTATTCGAGGTGATTGCCGTGCAGGTGGGGATGCACTTCAGCGCCAGCGGGCACGCCCCCGCCGAGCTCACGGACGCGGTGACTCCGGTGAGTTGGAGGCTGGCGTTGACCTGCGGCACAGCGCAATCCAAGAACCCGCTGAGACCGAGCGTGCCGCCGCTGAAGTTGTAGCTCGACGCGACGTTGGCGTCCGATTGGTCGTAGAGCTGCTGCTGGACGCCGGCCTCGACCGCCTGCTGAGCTCGCCCGACGCGCGCCTCGTGCGTGGCCGTCTGCCGGGTCACGAGTGCGCCCGTCAGCGCGGCCGTGGCGACCAGCAGCCCGATCAAGACAAGCACGATCACGACGACCATCACGTATCCGCCCTCCTCGCGGGCGGGCGCCATTCGCCTTCTCATCCGATGTTCGCTCCGAGCGTGATGCCGATCGAGCTCGTCGGCTCGTTGCTCGGCGTCGGGTTGGTGAAGATCGACGACACGTACACCGGCGAGTTCGGGCCTGTGTCCTGCTCGCCGGTAACGTTCGGGATCACCGCGACGATCACGCGGCGGGCATCGGCGCAGGTCGTGCTCGTGGCGGTGCTGGTCGGGAAGCTGCAGCCGCTGACCTCGTTGCCTGACACCGTCGGACAGCCGCCGAGCGTGCTCGTGCAGCCAACGTACGCGTCGGTCACGTAGGTGTCGACCTCCGCCGTCTCGGTCCCTACTGTGACGGCCGTCGGCCCCGGCGCCACGAACCCGCCAGACAGGATCTCCAGCGGCTCGGCCACCACCGAGCCGAACGAGTACGTGCAGCCGGACCAGCCGACCACGTTCGCCGCCGGGCCCTCGGGCGTGTAGTCGTAATTCGCCTGGATCTCGTAGCCCTCGTTGCTCAGGCCGCAGCCCGTCGATGCGCTGACGAAGTAGTTCGGGTCGGTGTGCACGCTGGCGTCCGACGACAAAGCCGCACTGGAGGCGGTGGCCGGCGCGGAGCTCAGCGCGAGCTGATCGAAGCCCTTTGTCTTGACATCGTTGCGGATCTTCTCGATCTGCTGGTCGGCGATCGCGACCAGAGCCGCCTGCCGCTGGCCGGCGAGCGAGCTGCGATTTCCGGTGACGAACAGCGTCGCGACCGCGCCGACGATCAGCGCCAGGCAGAACGCTGCGATGATCACCTCAAGCATCGTGAACCCGTCCTCGCCTCGGCTCATGTCTGGTTCCTCAGGTCGACGGCGGTCTGCATCACGATCGGGTGCGAGGAGCCGCTGTACGAGCACGGGTGTGTCACCGTTGTGACGCCGCCGCCTGCGGTCGGACACGTGTGCGAGGTGGACTTGTACTGGTTGGCATCGAGCTGGCTCGTGACCTGGATATCCATCGTGATTCCGAGGTAGTCAGGCGTTGTTATCGGAGGGGTCAGGGTCGTGCCCGAGAGGTTGGTGAACGCTGATCGACTCGAATCCGACGAGCCACGTCTGCGTCGTCGTGCCAATCGTGCGGGTGCACCATCCCGGCGACGCCGTCGACCCGTTGCAACTCCAGGTGACGCTCTCGGGCGTCGTGTCGCTGCTCGGCGTCGGGATCGAGAAGCTGAATGTCGTCGTTGACCCGGAGGTCGAGATCGTCAGCGGCTGCGCGCTCGAGCTCTCAGTCGGTCGTCATCGACTGCCGTAGGTCGCGGACGAGCTGCTGCAGAGCCGCTTCCGCGTTGCGCGTCGCGACCGCGCGACTCGTGACGGCATTGCTCTGGTGAAGCGTCGTGACTCATGAACACGAGGCCGGCGGTGAGCACGATCAGGCCGAGCCACATCGCGACGACCAGCTCGACAAGCGTCACACCATCCTCGGATCGGAGCCGCTGCGCCATCAGGGTCTGCCCATGCCCTAGTACTGACCGGCGACGTCGACCGCGGTGTGGGCACCGCCGGCGGCGACGAGGGCGAGGTGCACCGTCAGTGTCACGTGGTGCAGCCGCACGAGTTTCTTCGCGATCGCGGACGGTAGGCGCAGACGGAGCTGGATCGTGCCGGCCTTCAGCCCCGACACCGTCCCACGCCCGACCACGACCGTCGGGCCGCCCCCATGCTTGATGTGCGCCCTGTTGGCTGCGGCCCGTGAAATCGAAACCGTCGCGATCCCGTCTGCCGACGCCGTGCTGGTGACGGCCATCGCCAGGCCCTTGCGCAGCGCACTAGCTCAGGCTCTGCGGCATCAGGGTGAGGCGCGCGCGAAGTCCCTGAAGACCGTGTGGTGTCCGTTCCGTCCCCCACTACGACCGTCTGGCTCAGCATCGCAGTGTTGCCACCGCGGTCCTTGACTGCGAGAGTCACGGTGTACGTACCGCCGTGCGTGTACGTGTGCTCCACGCTCGGACCGATGCCGAATGTCCCATCGCCGTAGTTCCAGAAGTAATTGAGCTTCGGAACGATCAGCGTCGACTCCGTGACCGATCCGTCGAACTGGACCAGGTCGCCTGGATTCACCGCGCTCGGAGCCACGAACCTCGGTTGCAGCGCAACGTTGAGCGCACATTGCGGAACGCCAGGATCGGTATCGATCACGCCCGCATTGTTGAACTCGCGAGGCAGTTGATACGGGTTCTGCGTGCTGCTGCCGACAATCACTTTGTCCGTATCGGGGATGTTCGGAACGCCACAGCCCCCGTTGTCCTCGATCTCCCAGGCAGGGCTCGTGGCGCCTCCGGCTGCGTACCAGCCGTCGAGCTCCGGGTTCACGACCGTGGCGATCTCCGATTCGCTGAGTGGCACGACCAACTTCGCACCGGCGTTGATCTCCGGATCCGTATAGCTCGGCTGCGGCACGCCCCGGTCGCAGCCGGTACCGGCGGTCCATGGCTGGACCACGTAGGGCACATCGGTTCCCTGGTAGTCGAGGAAGGAGTGGTAGGAGCAGAAATTCGCGGCCGATGCGGCGTTGGCCGAGCACATGTCGCCGGCGGCGCTGAGGCAGACGTTGACGCCGCGCGGGAGCAGCACGACGAGCAGTGGGGAATATCCAGACGTCACGTAGCTCAGCAGCGCGGTGTGCTGCAGATGCGTTGCGAGCTCGGCCTTGATGTCCCCGTCCGTGAGGCATACCGTCCCCGACGGTGCAGCTGGCGCTCGGATAGTTGTTGCCGATACCGGTTCCGGTCGTGTCGCCGAACTGGCACGTGTATCCACCCGGATCGCCGAGGTCGATGCAGGCGCCTCCGTACTTCCACTTGTTCCCCGCGGCGCCACCGGCGTCGTGGTACTGAGGCGTGACGGCATACGGCGAAGTCAATGTGCCGCTGCCGTCGGCCGCGTCCTTGAGGAACTGCTCAACGTAGTCGCGGGTGCCGGCCCAACCCAAGCGGTTTGGATCCCAGGTGAGCGCGAACGTTTCGTTCGCATGCATGACCGGACCCCCGTGGTAGCAGAGGCCGAGTGATGGGAGCAGGCTCAGGTCAGAGCTCAGAAACGGATCGCAGCTCGAAACCGCAGTCGCTCCGTCCGTGACCCCCTTGGGCACCGAAGCGCCTGGAACGAGCGCGACGCCCGCCATGGTTCCCTGATCATTGACGACCACGGCCTGCGCGGCGCCCGCGGCGCAAAGAGTTGCGATGAGTGCCGTCAGCAGCATGGTCAGCGAACGGCGCATCAGTTGCCTCCAACGGAGATGTTGCGAAGGTCGAGGACCGCGCCGAGATGCGGCACGTACTTGAACAGCGACAGCGCTGGCAGTGAGGCGTCGCTCGAGAGCAGGTGGCGACCGGCGGCGGATTCTTTGTTGCGCAGGCGGGTCGCCGCAGCCGTGGAGCCGTGCTGCTGTGCGGTGATCCCCGTGACCGCGAACTGGAGCACCGACGTGGCGCCTGTCCGCGTCACCGACTCGGTCTGGTTCGGCGCGATCGACACGATCTCGCAGTCGACCGGGCCGGGCAGGCACTTGCCTGCGCCTTGGACGACGGCGCCGGGCTGCACCGCGAACAGGGCCCGCTTGCCGCCCTTGAGCACGCCTAGCTCGACCAGCATCGGATCGTTGCGGTCCGGGAGGATGCTGAGTCGCTCGAGCGCGGGAATCGCGTCCACTCCGCCTGAAACGTTCGATATCGACAGCGAGACGTCGTAGGACTGGCTGCCGGTGAGGCCGGTCGGCGCCGGCGGCGCCGGGGTGGTCGTCGGGATCGTTGCGGTGGTGGTCGTAGGCGGCGGCGTCGTGGATCCAGACGGGGTCGTCGTCGCAGACCCGGTGGTGCCGCTGCCCGCGCCGCCCGACGAGCCGGACGAGGTGCTCGCGTTTGTCTTCGAGGTTGCCTGTGCTGCCTGCTGCTTGAACGGATCACGCCCGCGGCCGCTCAGTTTCGAATACGCCGGCGTGTTGTCGATGTTCACGACCGGGATCCGGGCGCTGTTGTTCGCCTGCGCCTGGGCCGGCGGGAGCGATGGCGCGGGCGTGCTCGCTGCCGTGCTCGACAGGAAAGCGGGGATGCCGATCAGCGCGAGCACCAACGCAGCCGCGACCGGCCAGAGCCGCTTGTCTCGCAGATCTTTGATGGCGTCGCGCAGAATGGTCATCACGGTCACGGGGTCACGGTCGCCGCGGGTGCCGCGGTCGACCCGGTGGAGGCGGACGACGAAGAAGAGACGCGAGTGCCGGACGCGGACGGGCCTGACGGGGTCGCGCCGTTCAGCACGCCCTCGCTCGCGGGCACGAGGTAAGTCGTCGCTGAGATCGTCGCGGTGATGCTCGGGAAGCCGGCTTGTGACGGGCCGAGGCTGATCGCGTTCAGGCTCATCAGCCGACCGCTGACCGCGAGTCCCTTGTTCGTTACGACCACGAAGTGCTCGAGCCTGTTGAAGAAGCTCGACAGATGGAAGAAGTTGCCGTTGAACGTGAACGTGAACGGCTCGATCGGGAAGCCTGCCGGGCCGACGGCCGCGCCGGGCGGCAGCGTCGCCGTCGAGGACTGCGCCGCGCTCGCCGAGGTGGCCGGCGCCGTAGTCGACCCCGAAGCCGGGTTCAGCTGAAGCGCGCGGAAGTCGACGCCCGTCACGGTGGCGGCGTGCTGCAGCTGGACGATCATCGACGGCACGTTGTCGTCAGCCGGCACGGCCTCGCCGAGCCGCGCGATCGTCGTGTAGTCCTTTGCGAACTCGCTCTTGGCCGCTAGCCCCGCGGCCACCTGCTGGCGCGCCTGGTCGAGCTGCGACTGCGCGGTCGCGATCTGGTTGCCCAGCTTCGACGCCTGGTCACGCTTGGGCTGGATCACGAGCAGCCACACCGCGACGACGGCGATCAGCGACAGTACGATCCCGATCACGTTGCGGTCTCGCGCGGTCATTTGTGAGCTCCTGCTGCTGACGTGGCACTGACCGCACCCGCGGCAGTTCCGGGCGTCGCGGGCGAGCCGGTGGCCGTCGCGGGCGAGCCGGTGGCCGTCGCGGGCGAGCCGGTGGTCGTCGCGGCGCTGGTCACGCCCGTCGCGCCGGCGCCCGGAAGCGGCGAGAAGAACACGACGATGTCGAACGTCGGTGCGTTCGACCCGCAGCCCGCCGCGCCCGAGCTCGAGACGCTCGCGCCGCTCTGCGTCGTTCCGCTCTTGATCGAGTCGCCGAGCGTGACCCGGGTGACGCCGTTGATCAGGCGCAGCCGCGACATCAGACGCGCAACGTCGTCCTGGCTCTTCGTGCATCCGGTCAGCTCGAACGCGGGCGAGGAGATGTCCTGCCGCAGCGACGAGGAGCCGCCCGCGGCACCGGCGCCGCTGCCGTTCACCGACGCGCCCGGCGCGACGCTTCCGAACAGCGACTGCAGCGAGGTATTGGCCGGTACGACCTTGGACAGGTCCGACAGTGCGGCGTGCCAATCAAAGCGCGCCGTGGCGATCGTGAGCACCGTCTCGGCGCGAGCCCGAGCCAGCGAGGCAAAGTTCGTGTAGTTCACGAACCGAGTGGCCTCCGCCTGCTCCTGAGCGGCCTGCGCCTGTAGCGAAGTGATCTTCGCCTGGCGCTCGGAGACCGTGTTGCTCGTGAGCACATACACCGTCATCAACAGGACCGCGACCGCGAGCCCGGCGATGATCAGAACCGCCGGCCCGCCGCGAGGCCGACCGCCGCTGGCGCGACCGCCACGGCGGGCGTCGCTCGGAATCAGGTTTACGGCCCTCACGCGGGGACCTCTTCGGTGGTCAAGCCGGCGGCCACCGCCAGGCGCCCTGCCTCGGCTCCGCCGGCGCCCGCGCGCGACTCGGCGACGACCCCCGCTTCAAGCGGAATCGTCAGCTCGGTCGCGAGCTGATCCGAGAAGCCAGGAATCGCAACCGCTGGACCGGTCAGCACGGCACGCTGGACGGGGATCGCCCCCTCCTGCATCGTGTAGTAGTCGAGCGAGTTGCGGACCTCGTCGGCGATCCGGCCGACCGCGTCCGTGAGCACATGACGGGCCTCCAGGACGATCTCTGGATCGCCATCGACGTCGTCGAGCGGCATCAGCAGGCCGACATGCCGGAGCCACCCGTGGGCGTGCTCGAGCGTCAGCCCCCGGCGCCCGGCGAGGTCGGCCGCCATCGACTCGGTGCCATGCGCCACGACGCGGGTGAACACGCACGCGGTTCCGACGGCAAACGCCAAATTCGTGATTCCGCCGACGCTGATGTACAGCGCTCCGTCGGCGTCGCCGGGACGATGCAGCGCCCGGATCATCGCGAATGCGGAAAGGTCGATTCCAGCGGGGCGAAGGCCGGCCCGGCGCGTCGCCTCGAGCAGCTTGTCGATCATGTCGCGGCGGGCCGCGACGACGACGACACGCGTCCGCGGGCCCTCCGCCGTCTCGACGATCCCGAGCGAGTGGTGCTCGAGCACAGCCTGCTCGAGCGGCATCGGGATCAGCTCCTGGGCCTGGAACCGAACCGCGGAGGCGAGCTCCCTCTGATCGGTCATCGGCGGCAGGTGGAGCGTCCGCATCACGATCCGTTGGCTCGCGACGCCGAGGCGGACCCGCCGGCTGAGCTTGTTCTCCGAGAACAGCTTCCGAAGGACGCTCGAGAGCATGTCGATGTCCTCGACCTCGCCCTCGCGCACAACTCCGGCCGCCAGCGGCGCGACGGCCGCGCGCTCGACCGCAATCCGGCCCGCGCGCGACTCGACGGCGGCAACGTAGCCAGGCTCGATGTCCAGGCCAATGACTGGCTTCCCTGCGGCGTGTCCCATGACCTCCCCACCTATGTCGGCTCGACATTCGTTTGGGTTGAGGGTGTCCAGGGATGCCTGGACGCTTTCTTGCGCCGTATGGACCGAAGTGGACGCCTACGCCGCCACTGCGACCGGTGCCGGGCGGCTTGGACGCCACCGGCGCTGTGCGGGCCGCTCGACCAGGTACCAGCTGGCAGCGCCGAGTGCGGCCGCCGCGGCGACCGTGGCGGCCAGGACTCTTATGGTGAATGCCGCCGAGGACGGGACTGCCGGGACGGAGGTGTAGCCGACGATCTGTTGCAGCGCCGGCACATGCCACAAGTAGATCCCGTATGAGATCGTGCCAAGCCACGCCATCGCCGGGCTCCGAAGCAACGTGAGCGGGGCGGCTCGCAGACGGCTCCCCGGTTCGGCGGCACCGACGGCAGGGAGCACGAGCGCTGCGGCGGCAAGGCCGATCGCGCAGTGAGTCGGCAGCCCGTAGAGCGGCAGGAACAGGTCGCCGTGCTGCCAGAGCATCCCGACGCAGAACAGCACCACCGCGAGCAGCCAGCAGAGCAGCGGGTTGGTGGCCAGCTTCTGCAGCAGCGGCGCAATCCCGGTGCCGGCCTCCCACTGCGCCCGAGCCAGCGCGAGCGCCATCCCCAATGCAAACCAATCCAGCGCTCCCGGCAGCGCCGTCACGGCGATCGGTCCGTGGGCGATCGGGCCGACGAGCGACCGAGCAAGGATCGCCCGGAGCAATAGCGTTGCTCCGGCGAGCGCCGCGATCGACCACAGCTGCGCCCGAACTGGGTCACGGACCCGCGCTACCCGGGCCACGCCCCGCCCGAACAGCGGCAGCGTTGCGTAGAACGTGGCCTCGACGCACAGGCTCCAGGCGACGCCCAGACCACCCATCAGAGTCGTCGGATCGTAAATCTGCGTCAGGCCGTAGTACCGCCACCAGTTCGGTGTCTGAACGCTCAACGCAAGCGGCCCGATCGCGAGAATCGTCAGAGCGACCCAATACCCCGGAAGGATGCGCACCACTCTGCGACGCGCGAAGACACGCCAGTCGGGCAGCTCGGATCGATAGCCGATCGCCCTTGCATACGGCAGGTACAGCAGAAATCCGGAGATCACGAAGAAGATGGCAACGCCGGCTTTGAGCTCAGATAGCAGCGGGGCGAGCACGCCAACGCGGGTGACTCCCGAGAACAGGCACACGTGATAGGCGAGCACGGACAGAGCGGCGAACGCGCGCAAGCCGTCGAAACCCTCCAGCCTTTGCGGTTGACCCTTCAACTCGCAACCAACCCCGGTAGCGCGCCGTTTGCCTGCACGGGCTCGCGCAACGGCACCGTGGCGCGCTCCGAGAACAGCGACATGCTCAGCGTGGGCAGCACCCAGATCACATACAGGAACGCCCAGTAGTCGGCCGACAGCTGGAGGCCGATCATGATCGCGGCGCAGATCGCGGCGACTCGGACGGGATCCTCCGCGAGTGACGGATCCCGCCGGAACCGCACGGTGGCGCCGGCGATCAGCGCGAGCACTGCGGCCTGCGCGAGCGGTTGCAACCCGTCGATCCCGAGCGCCGCCCACAGCGACTGGGGCGAGCCGCGTGAGAACTGGAACGAGATCGCGTGCAGCATCGCGCGAGGTCCGCCCGTTCCATCGACCGCGACGAGCAACGCGACCATCGCCGCGGACACGGCGCACAGCGACGCGATCGCGCCCGCCAGCCGTCGCCCGCGCAGCGGCGCGAGCCACACCGGGATCAACGCGAAGGGCGCGAGCTTGAACCAGCCGGCCGCGGCCAGCCATCCGGTCGAGGCGACAGGCCGGCGATAGAGAACCACTGCGACGCACAGCATCAGCCCGAGTACGACGTCGGTCGTGCCCGTCGAGACAGTGACCATCACGAGCGGGAACGACAGGAACGTGAGCGCCGACCGAAGCCCTGTCGCTTCGGTGATCGGATCGCGTCGGCGGATCCAGCCGCCCGCGCTCAGCAGGTACGCGCCGGCAGCGCACAGCAGCGCCGCGACGACCGAGACCGCGAGCGCGCCGTCCACCGAATCCCATATCGAGTTGACCGGCGCGAGCAACGCAAGCGGTGCGTAAAGCGCGTAGCTGAGAATCGGGTAGGTGTCGCCGTGGATCACGTCGCCGGAAAGGTGTCCGTACGGCAGCACGCCGTGGATCAACCTCGTCGCGCCTTCCATCACCGCGTAGATCACGTCGACCGCATCGGTGGAGCTGATTGCCACCATCGCGACCACGACTCCGAGCGCGACCAACAGCAGTCGCAGCACCCGCACGCGCTCGTGCGGACCAAGGCCCTGCGTCAGATGCTCGAACAGCGGCGTCGCAGGCGCCGGATCACGCGCCGGCCCGAGCGCCGTCAAGCCGCAGCGGACCATCAGGTAGCCAAGCCCTGGGACCGCCGCGAGCACGCTCGCGTCGAGCAGCCGTTGCTGCAACAGCACCGCGGGAGCGACCAGTGAAAGCATGGCGACAACATCGAGGTTGCGAAGCCGCCAGATCGGCGCCACGCCGGCCATCAGCACGAACAGCAACCCAAGCCCCGCGAGTACCGCTGGCTGGTAGGCGATCCAGTCGCCGTACGGCACGTTCAGCTCGGTGTAGTCGAGCGCCTGTCCGAGCGAGCCGTCCTGTCTAACCGCAACCTCGGCCGCGATCCGCGAACCGTCATAGAAGCTGACCCGCACGAGCGCGTTGTCGACAGGTGACACGGCGACGCTCGTGTAATGGACGCGCTTGAAGATCTTCGCGCGCAGCGCGTCATGGATCGCGACGGACGCCGGCAGTGACAACCGTGAGGTGCTCCGTGTCACTTCTAGCGCCAGCCCACCGACGGCGAACACGACGATCGCCGTGATCAGCGCAGGGGATCGAGCGAGCTGACGCGCGCTGCTCATACGCCGGCGAGCGCCGGCTCAGGCTGCACCTCGGCCAGCGCTGCTTCGTCGCCGATCGCAGCACTCTCGTGCGGCGCCGGCGCCGGCGCCGGACGCTCGGTCGCGAGCAGCGCCACGAGGACGAACGGTAGGAACCAGGCGATGTAGTAGTAGAACCAGTGCAGCGCCGGCAGCTGGACGGCGATCGTGACCGCCGCCGCCAAGGCCGCGATCTGTCGGAGCGAGCGCTCCCGCGGGATGAACGCAACTCCTGCGGCCAGCACCAGCGCGAACGCCTCGAGCAACGTCTTGACAGGCGCGAGCCCCGAGTACAACGCCCACGGCGAGAACACATCGGTGCGGGTGAACTGGAAGCCGAGGGTGTGGTTGTAGAACTCGCTCAAGCCGCCCGGCGGCAGGAACAGCGCGATCGACCCGGCGACGACAACCGCGAACGCCGCCGTGGTCGCGAACCATTCCTTCTTGCCACGAGCGCGGCCCGAGCCGCCGGCGAACAGTGGCAGCAGCGCCGCCGGCGCGAACTTCGCCGCCGCCGCCAGGCCGATGAGCACCCCGCGTCGGGCCGGCGATGCGAACGCGAGCAGCGCGAGCACGGACAGCATCGCGATGAGCCCGTCATCGGTGTGGAACATCAGCACCATCAGAGTGAACGGGCAAGCCGCCCACGCCCACCCGAGCGCGAGGCCGAGTCGCGTGCCGGCCTCCCCCGGCCGCAAGCGCCGGCCGAGTAGCACGAGCGCTCCGATCGTGACCAGGTCGAATGCGAGCGAGGCAGCGTGCGCCGAGGCGAGATAGTCCCACGCACCGTGCCAGGGGAAGATCAGCTCGAACGGAACGTAGGCGAGGTAAGCGATCGGCCCGTACGTGTCGCTATGTGCGGCGCCGGCCCAGTAAAGCGACTGGCCGTGGAGGATCCGGTGCGCGCCGATCACAGATGCGTACCCGACGTCGATCACAAGGTGGCTGAACAGGCTGAGCGCGATCCGCGCGCCGACGAGCGCCAGCAGGCCGATCAGCAGCGTGCGCGTCGAAAGCCAGCCCGGAAGGCCGCCACTGAGCGAGGCGCGGGCGCGGCCGAAGCCGATCCACAGCATCCGCCCGAGCAGATAGATCAGGGGTGGGTAGACGAGCCACACTGCCGGGACGAGCTGTGCATGGTCGAACAGCGCGTAGGAGATCAGGAACGCGAGCACCGCGAAGGCGTCTAGCAGCACCATCCGCCGCAGTCGCCTCGGATCCAGGAACGGCGCCAGGAACAGAAGAGAGAACGGAATCACGACCCACGGCGAGTCAAAGATCGGCCCGTAGTGCCCGCGCGCGTACAGCGCGATCGACAGCGGCCCTGTCCACACGTGTACCACGTGCCCGACTGAGTTCACGACGGCCTCCGCGACGCGCTTGCCGTGGTAGTAGAAGTCCACGAACCACTGGCTGCCGTGGTAGACCTGCGCCGTGAAGCCGAGCGGGCGCTGGCGGCGGTGAATCGCCTGCATCGTCGATGTGGCCTCGGCCGCATCGATCGCCTGCCGGGCATCGCTGGCGAATCCGGGCGGCACGGTCGTGATCGACTTCGGAGAGCTCAGCGGCACCGAAATGCCGGTGGTCGCGCCGGCGGCCGGCGTGAGGCACAGCGCCAGGAGGAACGTTGCTATTGCGATCAGCTTGCGCATGCGAGCCCTACGCGAACGTGTGGAGGTACCAGTGGACGATCGACGGCCCCGCGAAGATCGCGACGGCGCCGCCGATCGCGAGGAACGGGCCGAACGGCACGGCGGTCTTGCGGCCGTTCTTGACGCCGACGCGGGCGATGATCACGCCGCCGACAGCGGTCGCAGCGACCACGCCAACGAGCAGCGCAACCGCGACCGAGCGGCCGAGGAACAAACCGAGCACGCCGGCGAGCTTGACGTCGCCCATCCCCATCCCGCGGGGGTAGGCGAGCACGAACACGAGCAGGAAGCCCGCGGCCGCGGCGCCGGCGATCAGCTGCTCTGGCACACCTGATGGCCGAGTGGCCAAGCCTGCGGCGATCGCGACGATCGCGGCCGGCAGCGTGATCTTGTTCGGGATCACGCGGTGGTCGAAGTCGATCAGCGCGACCGGGACGAGCACCGCGAGGAGCAGCAGGCCGAGGAGGACGTCATGGGTCGAGTGCTTGGCGAGCACGACGGCGACGGCGAGTACCGCGGTCGCTGCCTCGACAATCGGATAGCGCGAGGAGATCCGGTCGTGGCACTGGCGGCAGTGGCCGCGGAGCAGCAGCCAGCCGACCACCGGGATGTTGTCGTAGGGCTTGACCGGGGAGCCGCACTTGGTGCAGTGCGAGCCGGGGCTGACGAGCGATTCGCCGCGTGGGAGGCGATACGCGACGACGTTGAGGAAGGAGCCGGTGATCAGGCCGGCGAGAGCGGCGAAGACGGGCATGAGGTCCTTATCGGCCGAGATTGAGCTGGGATGAGTGGCGCTGACAAAGAAACGGGGCGGGTCAACCTTCGACCCGCCCCGCCCCTTCGTTGGCTAAATCAGCCTCGAGCGACTACCAGGAGCCGTTCGGGCAGCCACCAGCCGTACCGGTGCAGGTGCGTTGCACGGTGCCGGAGGTGTCCGTCAGCACGAACGTGTCCGCGCCGCCGTTCGGGCCGCTGGAGACGGCCGTCAGCGTGTAGGTCGAACCGGACGCCACCGGCGCGACCACTGGCGCGTTCTTCAGCGCCGGCTCGATCCCCTGCAGCGAGGTGATCGAGCTGGTGTACGAGCCATCGTTGTCGGTCGCGTACGTCTCCTCGGCGGTCTGGGCGGTGACGATGTTCGACTTGGCAGCCGCGTCATACGCCTTGGCCCGCTGGTTGAGGAACGACGGAATTGCGATCGCGGCAAGGATGCCGATGATCAGGATGACGACCAGGAGCTCGATCAGGGTGAAACCCTTCTCGTCCTGGGCGCGACGGCGGAGCTTAGTAAGCATTGATCCTCCTAGGGATCGATTGATTGGGTCTTGCCAGATCCCTAGGAGCCATAGCCACAATGGCTACGACAGCATGAAGCCTGGTGGCAGCCCGGCTCCCTCATCCTTGAGGTCCGTGGCTTTGCGTCCCGCCCTCACGAGCGGTTTGCCTTTGGCACCTGTGGCTCTGGCCACAATCGGTATCGACCCGACCGTGGCTGCGGTTTACACCGCTTGGACGTTTGTGCTAATTGCCCGTATCTGCAGGACCGGCCGACTGTGCATCGCGGCCGGACTCAAACTTGCCCAAACCTCCGCACCACGGGCAAACCACCTCGTGCGGGTCGCCCCCGAGGTTCGACATCAGCTTGCCCGTGCCCCTGCACGGTGTGCAGGCCGAGCGGTCCTCGGCGGCCGGTTTCTGCTGCTCATCTGAGGCCATCAGTGCACCACGGCGACGAGCACGCCGTCGCCAACGGGGGTCACCGTGCTGCTCAACCGCTCGTCCCCCAGCAGCCTCGCGATGAACGTCCGCTGCCCGGCGATCTGCTCTTCGGTCCAGTGCCCGTCACTGCGCCCCTCGGCGACGCTTCCTGACATCAGCACGTTGTCGACTGCAAGTACCGCCCCGGGGCCTAGCAGCCCGATCAGCAGCTCGTAGTAGTCGGGGTACTGCGCCTTTACGCCGTCAATGAACGCCATGTCGAACGGCCCCTCGAGCTCGCTCAGTCCCTCGCGCGCGTCTTGGAGCCGTAAGTCCACTCGTTCGCCGACCCCGGCGCGATCGAGGTATTCGCGGGCGGCGCCTTGTCGCTCGGGGTCGATGTCGAACGAGACGAGCTCGCCGTCACCCGGCAGCGCCCGTGCCATGTACAGCGTCGAGACGCCGATCGCCGTCCCCACCTCGACGATCCGCCGCGCCCGGCGCGCGAGCGCCAGCACGTGCAGCAGCTGGCCGCCCTGCGGGTCGACGATCGGGATCCCGCCGCGCGCGCCGTGCGCTTCCATCTCGGCCAGCACCGGGTCGGGCTCGGGCCGTATCTGCGAGAGGTAGGCGGAGACCGCCTCGGTCGTAATCACGCCGCCGCACGATACCCACACTCACCATGCCTGTCGCGCCGCCGGGGGCGCCGAGTCCCGACCGGAAACTCGCAATCGTTTCGCCTTAGCCGGATGCGGGCGGACTTTCCGCTCGTAGTGACCGGTTTCCCGCCCGGATTCGAGCCGGAAAGAAGAAAAGGCGACTTTCCGGTCGCGAGCGCGGAAATGGACCGGCGGGCTAGTGGATCGAGTTGTAGATGCTGAACAGCGGCAGGTACATCGAGATCACGATCACGCCGACGATGCCGCCGACGAGGATGATCATCGCCGGCTCGAGGATCGAGGTGAGCGCCTTCACTGCCGCGGCGACCTCATCGTCGTAGAAATCGGCGATCTTCGACAGCATCGTGTCAAGCGCACCGGTCTCCTCGCCGACGCCCACCATGTGCGAGACCATCGCCGGGAACACAGGCGAGCCGCGCAGCGGCTCTGACACGGTGCCGCCGGATTTGATCGAGGTGATGACGGCGTCCATCGCACGCTCGATCACCGCGTTGCCGGCGGTGGCGCCGGTGATCTCGATCGCCTGGATGATCGGCACGCCGGCGGAGGTCAGCGATGAGAACGTGCGAGACCAGCGGGCGATCGAAACTTTCTGCACGACATCGCCGATCTTCAACGGGACCCTCAGCTTGAACGCGTCCCAGTGAGGTCTCCCCCACTTCGATCGCTTGAACCACAGGAAGCTCCCGATCGTCACCACCACGAAGGCGATCAGGATGTACCACTGCTTGGTCAGCAAGTGGGAGAAGTCGACCATGAACTGGCTCAGCGCCGGCAGCTTCCCCGGGAACTGCTTGAAGACGTTCTCGAACACCGGGATCAGGAACGCGACCAGCGCCAGCAGCACGATCAGCGCGAACGAGATCACGAGCACCGGGTAGATCGTCGCCGCGCGGATCTGGCGCTTCAGCGACGCGTCCTTCTCGAGCTGGTCGGCCGTCCGAACGAGGCAGTCCTCGAGCACGCCGCCGGTCTCACCGGCGCGCACCATCGCCACATACAACGGCCCGAACACCTTCGGATGCCGGGCCAGCGCATCCGAGAACAGCAAGCCCGCCTCCACGTCGTGGCGAACCGCGGCGATCGTCTCGCGCAGCATCTTCGACTCGGTCTGCGCCTCGAGCACATACAGCGCCCGCAGGATCGTCATCCCGGAAGAGATCATCGTCGAAAGCTGGCGCGACGCAACCGCAAGGTCCTTCGCTTTGACCCGCGCGAACAGCTCGAGATTGAGCTCCTTGGAGCGGTACTTGTGCGCGATATCGACGACGACAAGACCGCGGCTCTTGAGCTGCTCGGAGACGTCCTGCTTGGAATTCGCCTCGACCTCGCCTCGCGCCGGCACACCGGCGAGGTCCATCGCCTTGAAGACATAAGTCGCCATCAGACGGCCACCGGAGCCCCGTTCGAAGCGGCCGCGCCGCCGCCCGCGCCGATCAGCCGTCGCATCTCCTCGACCGAGTGCGCGCGCGACTCGGCCAGCTGGCGTGTGATCTTGCCGCTGCGCACGAGCTGCGCCAACGAGGCATCCATCGTCTGCATCCCGTGCGCCGCGCCGGTCTGCAGCACGGAGTAGATCTGGTGGCTCTTCGATTCGCGGATCAGGTTGCGGACCGCGGGCGTCGGGACGAGCACCTCCGCGGCAACGCAGCGGCCGGCGCCGTCGGCGGTCGGCAGCAGCATCTGGGTCATGATCCCCTGCAGCGCGACCGACAGCTGCGCGCGGATCTGCCCCTGCTGGCCGGGCGGGAACACGTCGATGATCCGGTCGAGCGTCTGCGGCGTGTCCTGCGTGTGCAGCGTCGCGAACACGAGATGGCCGGTCTCCGCCGCGGTGATCGCGGTACCGATCGTCTCGAGATCCCGCATCTCGCCGACGAGGATCACATCCGGATCCTGGCGCAGCGCCGCCTTCAGCGCGTCGGCGAACGAGGTCGCGTCGGAGCCGAGCTCGCGCTGGTTGACGATGCACTTCTTGTGCTGGTGCAGGAACTCGATCGGATCCTCGATCGTCATGATGTGCTCTTCGCGCTGCTGGTTGATCACGTCGACCAGCGACGCGAGCGTCGTCGATTTGCCGGAGCCGGTCGGACCCGTGACGAGCACGAGACCGCGAGGCTTCGCGGCGAAGTCGGCGACGACCGGCGGCAGCCCGAGCGTCTCGAGCGGCACGACTTCGAACGGGATCAGCCGGAACGCCGCACCGATCGCGGAGCGCTGGAAGTAGGCGTTCACGCGGAATCGCGCGGCGCCGGGGATCTGGTAGGCGAAGTCGAGTTGCCAGTTGTTCTCGAGCTTCTGGCGCTGCGCGTTCGAGAGGATCGAGTAGACGATCTCGCGCGTGTCGGTCGGGGTCAGCGCCGGATAGCCGTCCATCGGCGTTAGCCGGCCGCGGACGCGCAGCATCGGCGGTGCGCCGGCGGTGATGTGAAGGTCCGAGGCACGCCGGGCGACGACCTCGAGCAGCACCTCTGCGAAATCAAGCTCCATGCGTCCTCCGCCTACGCAAGTACATGACAAAAGCTCCTATCGGCAACTCAGTTCGATCCCGTGACTCGTGCGATCTCGGCCATGGACGTCAGTCCGGCTTTGACCTTCTCGAGCCCGTCCTCGCGCAGCCGCCGCATCCCTTCGCGGACCGCGACCGTCGCGATCTCGTCCGCGGGCGCGCGCTGCAGCGCGAGCGAGCGGATCTCCTCGGAGAGCAGCATCACCTCGAACAGCCCGATCCGGCCGCGGTAGCCGATTCCGCCGCAGCGGACGCAGCCCGACCGGCTCGTATGCCTCGATGTCGAACTGCGCCGCGAACCCGTGGTCGCGCAGCACCTCGGCCGGGATGATCGTCCGGCGCTTGCAGTGCGTGCACAGCGTCCGCGCGAGCCGCTGCGCGACGACGCAGTCGATCGCCGATGCGACCAGGAACGGTTCGATCCCCATCTCGATCAGTCGCGTGATCGCCGTCGGCGCGTCGTTCGTGTGCAGCGTCGAGAGCACCATGTGGCCCGTCAGCGCGCCCTCGACCGCGATCTGGGCAGTCTCGCGGTCGCGGATCTCGCCGACCATCATGATGTCCGGGTCCGCGCGCATCATCGATCGCAGCCCCTGGGCGAACGTCAGCCCGGCCTTGGCGTTGATCTGAATCTGCGTGATCCCGGCGATCTGGTACTCGACCGGGTCTTCGATCGTGATGATGTTCTTGTCCGGGGTGTTCAGCTCGGCGAGCGCCCCGTAAAGGGTTGTCGACTTACCCGACCCGGTCGGGCCCGTCGCGAGCACTGCACCATGGGCGCGCGTAAACGCCTTGCGGAACCGCAGCAGCTCGTGCTCCTGGAAGCCGAGCTGATCGAGCTCGAGCCGGATCGCCTCCTTGTCGAGGATCCGCAGCACGACCGACTCGCCGTTGACCGACGGCAGCGTGACGACGCGGATGTCGACATGGCGGCCCTCGATCGTCAGCCCGACACGGCCATCCTGAGGGACGCGCCGCTCGGAGATGTCGAGGTCGCTCATGATCTTGATGCGGCTGACGACGCCGCCGATCATCCGGCGCGGGACGGTGGCCGAGTCGACCAGTACGCCGTCGATCCGCATCCGCACGCGCAGCTCGCGGCCGGGTCGGCCGAGCTCGTCGGGCTGGGGCTCGAAGTGGATGTCCGACGCGCCGCGGTCGGCGGCCTCGGCGATGATCGAGTGCACCAGCTTGATCACCGGCGCGTCCTCGGCGGATTCGCGCAGGTCGACGATCTCGAGCGGGGCAGCGCCCTCCTCGGACTCGTCGACGACCTCGCGGACCGCGTCCTCGAACCGGTTCATTCGACGTGGTCAGCGCCCTGATGTCCTCGGTCGAGGCGACCGCAGGCTTGACGTCCATCCGAGTCAGCAGCGCGATGTCGTCGACCGCCAGCACGTTCGCCGGGTCGGCCATCGCGAGCAGCACCGTGTGGTCATCGAGGTGCGCCACGGGCACGGCCGAATAGCGGCGAGCCGCAGCGGCGCTCAACAGATTCGCGGCCGCCATGTCGATCTTGAAGACGCTCAGATCGAGGTGGTCGAGGCCGTACCGCTCGGCGATCGCATGCGACAGCTGCTCCGCCGTGATCGCGCGCTGCTCAAGCAGCACGCTCTCGGCGGTCACGCCGGCCTGACGGGCTGCCTCGATCGCGCGCTGTGCCGTCTCGCGGTCACAGAATCCGAGCTCGACGAGCACGTCTGTCAGGAATCGGCCGGAGCCGCCGCGGCGGCGCGGCGGCGTGATCCCATCGGGCAGAGGTGCGGCGGACCCGGCCGGCTCGACTCCGGCGGGAGCATCCTCGGAGACGGCCCGCAGATGCGAGCCGTCGACGCTCATCGCGAGCGGGCGGCTGCGTGCATCACGTCGACCGGCGCCTGTACACCGGTGAATCGCTCAAAGCTGAGCGCACCCTGGCGGACCAGGAGCTCGAGGCCTTCGACCGTGAGCACGCCGCGATCACGCGCCGCACGCACAAGCTCCGTCCCGGTGTCGGTGTAGACGAGGTCAACCACGCAGTCGTACCCGCTGACCTCATCGGCCTCGAGCGGGAGCCCCTTGAACATGGAGGTGGAAGTGTCCAGACCACTGGACGTGCAGTGGACGAGGACGTTCGCCGGCGCTGCCGTCTCGACGGCCACGCCGCCGATCTCGTCCGCGAGCACGCGGGCGCGCTCCGGCGTCCGGTTCCATATGCGGACCTCAGCGGCCCCGGCGCGCAACAGCGCCCACACCGCCGCGCGCGCGCTGCCGCCGGCGCCGAGCACGAGCGCGCTCCGACCCGCCGGCGAGAACGGCAGCGCGGCGATCAACGCGGGCGCATCGGTGTTGTCGGCGAACACCTCCCCGTCCTCGAGCACGAGCGTGTTGGCCGCGCCGATCGCCGCGGCCGCGTCGCTCGCGCGGTCGGCGAGCCCCAACGCGGCTGCCTTGTGGGGGATCGTGACGTTGGCACCCCTGAAGCCGGCGCCCGGAAGGCCCGCGACGAGCTCGGCAAACAGCTCCGGCGGCGCCGGCAGGAGCTGGTAGCGCCACTCGCTCAGCCCGACCGCGCGCAGCGCGGCGTTGTGGATCGCGGGCGAGCGGCTGTGCGCGACGGGCCAGCCGAGGACGCCGAGCCGGCGGCCTCTCATTTGCAGTTGACCGGCGAGCGCCCGCCCCGCGCGTTGCGCGCGTTGTTGTAGCGCGCCTCCTCGGCCTGGAACTGCTGGTAGGTCGAGGCGAACAGTGAGGTGCCGTTGCCGCACGGCTTCGCGACGAAGAACAGGTAGTTCGTGTTCGCCGGCTGCGCCGCCGCCCGGATCGCGGCGATCCCAGGACTGTCGATCGGGGTCGGCGGGAGTCCCTTGTGGACGTACGTGTTCCATGGCGAACCCGACGTGAGCTGCGACCGGGTGATCGGCGTCGTGTAATTGTCGGCGGCAAACCGCACGGTCGAGTCCATCTGCAGCAGCGTCCCCTGCCGCAAGCGGTTGTAGATCACCGACGCGATCAGCGGCCGGTCGTGGGCCGACGGCGTTTCGTCCTCGACGATCGAGGCGACGATCAGCACGTCGTACGGAGTGAAGCCGTGCCGCCTCGCCCACGACATGTTGACCGTCGCGAACGCCTGCTTGAACGCGGTGAGCTGCTTTGCCACGAGCTGGCTGATCTTGATCGGCTCGGTCACGAAGTACGTGGACGGCCACAGGAAGCCTTCGAGCGAGCCGACGTGGCGCGGCGCGCCGTACTTCGCTGGATCGAGCAGCGGCGAGCGCCGCGTCTCGGCCTTGTAGCTGCCCTTGACGTGCTGCGAGCGCAGTAGCGCGTCGATCTGCTGGCGGCTCTTGCCCGGGATCAGCGTTACCTGCGTCGTGGGCACCGCGGGCGGTGGCGTCGTCAGGATCTTCAGCACGTCGCCGTAACTCATCCCGTACCGGAGGTGGTACGTGCCCGACCGCATGCTTCCGCGCTCGCCGCCGAGGGTCGCGCGCAGCTCGAAGAAGAAGCTCGAGGAGATCACGCCGTCCTTCGAGAGCAAGTCGCCGATCTGGCTCGAGCTCGAGTGCGCCGGGATCGCAACCGTGATGTGGCCATGCCCCGACCCGTTGAACGGCTGGAACAGCTCGATCAGAAACCACACCAGCGCGATTCCGAGTATCAGCGGGATCAGGGCGAGCGCGCGGCGGCGCGTGAACCGAAGGCCGCCGGTGGCGCGCTCGCGCGGCGCGCGGGTGGCACGGCTGCGGACGCCGCGGACGCGCCGGGTGCCACTCGGCGGCTCGTAACCGAACGGCGCGGCGGCCGGCTCCGGCTCGTAACCGCCGCCGTGCTCGTCGCCGAACCCGTCGCCGTGCTCGTCGTCGAACCCGTCGTCGAACCCGTCGCCGTGCTCGTCGTCGAACTCGTCGTGGTGATTGTCGTCGAAGCCGTCGAACGCCGGCTCTGGCGATGGTGGTAGCGACGGCGACGGTGTCGCGCGGCCCTCGCGCGCAGCCCGCCGGCGTTCACGCTCGAGCCGGGCCGCCTCGCGCTCCTCCGAGCTTCGCTCGGACCCGTCAGCCACGCGACGCTCCAGCCCGGGACGCCAGCCAGCTCTCGAGCAGATGCGCTGCGGCACGCGAGTCCTCGCTCGCGCGTCCGCCCGTTTGCTCAGCGAGCCTCGTCGTGAACCGCTCGTCGTACAGCTCGACGGGGACTGCAACCGCATCGCGCAGCCGCTCGGCGAACGCGCGTGTCTCGCGCGTCTGATCCGAATCCGCGCCCGACAGCGACAGCGGCAACCCGACGACGATCCGTTCAGCGTCGAGCTCGCGGGCGAGCGCCCGGAGTCGGCCGATGCCGCGGCGGGTGCCCGGAGCGGCCACCGGATCGATCGGGGTCGCGAGCGCGCCCGTCGGATCGCTGACCGCGCATCCGCAGCGTGCGCTGCCGTAATCGAGCGCCAGCACCCGCCCCATGCTACGAATTCAGCGCCGTCTCGATCGCTTTGCGGGCCGCCGCAAGCGCCTCAGGGAGCTTCGAAGGGTCGCGACCGCCGGCACGCGCGAGCGTGTCACGGCCGCCACCGCCGCCCCCCACCACCGACGCCGCCTCGCGCACAACGGCGTCGGCGCGCACGCCGCGCTCCACAATCGCGGGCGCCACGTTCGCGACCAGGGCCACCCGCCCCTCGACTGCGCTTCCAAGCACGACCGCGGCGTCTCCGAGCCGCCCCTTCAACCGGTCGGCGAGCTCGAGCAGGGCGTTCTGGTCAGCGCCCTCGACGACCGAAGTCAGCACCGGCACCCCGTCGACATCGGTCGCGCTAACAGCGAGCGCGTCGAGGTCGGCCGAGCCCCCGCTCCCGTCGGCGCCCGGCCGAGGCTTGCGCTCGAGTTCACGTACGCGCCCGCGCAGCTCCGCCACAGCATTCGCAACCTGGTTCGCCGGCACCCGCAGCGTCGCCGCCGCACGCGACAGCTCGTCGTCGTAATCGCGCAGCAGGTTCACTCCCGCGGGCCCGGTGAGCGCCTCGATCCGGCGCACGTTTGCGGCGCTCGAGGTCTCCGAGGTGATCTTGAACACGCCGATCTCGGCGGTCGCGCGGACATGTGTGCCGCCGCACAGCTCGCGCGAGAACGACCCATCGCCGACCTCGACCATCCGTACGACGTCGCCGTACTTCTCGCCGAACAGCGCCATCGCGCCGAGCCGCTTCGCTTCGTCCAGGGTCGTACTCAGCGCGCGCACGGGCTGATCGGACAGGATCCACGCGTTCACCTGATCCTCGACGTCGCGCTGCTCCTCAGGGGTGAGCGCACCGCCGTGGGTGAAGTCGAATCGCAGCTTGTCCGGCCCGACATACGACCCCGCCTGCCGGACATGGGACCCGAGCCGCCCGCGAAGCGCAGCGTGGAGCAGGTGCGTCGCGGTGTGGTTGCACTCGGTCGCATGGCGCGACGCGCGATCGACAACCGCGTGCACCCGCTCACCGGCAGTCAATCGAACCGCGCTCGGGCACGACCGCCAGCACTTGGTCGTCGCCGAGCCGCAACACGTCGTCGACCCGCGCACGGCAGTCGCCGTCCGAGCACTCGACGTAGCCCGAGTCCGCGACCTGGCCGCCGCCGGTCGCGTAGAACGGCGATTCGACGAGCTTCACCAGAACGCCGCCGTTGTCGCTCGAGTCCACCGCGCCGACGGTCGTCTCCAGATCCGTCGCCTGATAGCCGAGGAACTCGGTCTGCGAAGCCCGCCTCCCCGGCGAGCGCCGCGGCGTGCGCGCGGGCCTCGGCACCGGCGCCAACGTCGCGCGCGCCCGACCGCGACCGCTCCCGCTGTCCCTCCATCAGCAGCTCGAAGCCCTCGTCGCTGACGCCCAGGTCGTGCTCGGCGACGAGCTCGCGCGTCAGATCGAACGGGAAGCCGTACGTGTCGTGCAGCAGGAACGCGTCCTCGGCGGAGATCCCCTCCTCGCCCTGCTCCTGCGCGCGCTCGATCAGCTCCTCGAGCCGCTTCAGCCCCTGGTCGAGCGTGCGCCCGAAGTTCTCCTCCTCGGCCGCCAGCCACATCTGGATCGAGTCGCGCTGCTCCGCCAGCTCGCCGTATTCGGCGCCCATCAGCTCGATCACGCGGTCGGAGAGCTTGCCCGAGGAAGCCGGGCTCGAGCGCGAGCGTCTGGCGGCCCTGGAGGATCGCGCGGCGCATCACCCGGCGCAGGACGTAGCCGCGGTCCTCGTTCGACGGCACGACGCCATCGGCGATCAGGAACGTCATCGCGCGCGAGTGGTCGGCGAGCACACGCAACGCGCGGTCGATGGGGAACTCGGCGCCGTAACGCCGGCCTGAGAGCTCTTCGCCGAGCTCGATCAGAGGCGCGAATTGGTCGGTTTCGAACACCGTCTCCTTGCCCTGCAGGATCGCCGCGAGCCGGTTCAGCCCGAGGCCGGTGTCGATGTTCTTCGCGGGCAGCGGCGTGAGCACGTTGACCGGGTCCTGGTTGAACTGCATGAACACGAGGTTCCAGTACTCGAGGAAGCGCTCGTTCTCGCCACCCGGTAGGTCATCCGGCTTGCCGAACGAAAGCCCCCGGTCGAGGTACAGCTCGGAGCACGGGCCGCAAGGACCGGGGGGCGGCAGCTCCCACCAGTTCTCAGAGCGCGGGCACTCGACGATCCGATCGCGCGGGATCCCGATCTCGAGCCATGCCTCGATCGCTTCCTCATCGGGGCCGACGCCGAGCTCGTCGTCGCCTCCGAACACGGTGATCCAGATGTCGTCGGCGTCGAATCCGAAGCCCTCGGTCGAAAGCTCCCACGCGTATTGCGCGGCGCCCCGCTTGAAGTAGTCGCCGAGCGAGAAGTTCCCGAGCATCTCGAAGAACGTCAGGTGCCCGGTCGTCGTGCCGATGATGTCGATGTCCGCCGTGCGGAACGTCTTCTGACAGCTCGTCAGCCGCGGGTGCGGGCGGCGGCTCGGTGGCGAGGAAGTAGGGCTTCAGCGGGTGCATGCCGGCGACCGTGAACAGCGCCGAGGGATCGTGCCCAGCTGGGATCAGCGACGCCGAGCGGAACGCGCCTGTGATCGCGGTCCTCGAAGAACTTGAGGAATGTCCGGCGGATCTCGTCAGACGTCATTGCTGGCTGAGTTTATGCGGGTCTTTCGTCCACGGATGCGAGGCGGATCTTCGCGGCGGCGCTGCGTCTACCGACGTACCGGTCAATGCACCGCTTCCGCCGCATCGCGATCCTGGCCGCCACGCTCGCTGGAGCGCTGCTCGGGCCTGCCGCCGCGCACGCTGCGCCGTTCGACCCGCTTGGCTTCCGGCTCTCCTCGCCCGTGTACATCGTCAACGAAAACGCCGGGGAGGCCGTGATCACGATCACGCGGATCGACACCACGCAGGAGGCTCAGATCCGCTACCTCGCGCTGCCTGGGACGGCGGAGCGCGGGATCGACTTCGAGCCGGTCAAGGCGATGATCAACTTCCTCCCCGGCCAGGCGAGCGCGACGTTCTCGATCCCGATCATCGACCACGGCGTGCAGGGTCTGCCGAAGACCGTCAACATCGGGCTGTTCGGCCCGTCGCCGATCGGGATGAGCGTCCCGAGCCAGGCGGTGCTGACGATCCTCGACAACGACCCGGTGTCGATCGTGCAGAGTCTCGCTGAACCCGCTGGGTCTGTCGACGCCGCCCGCGGCGAGCGACCCGCTCGCGGGCGCGCGGGCGTTCGTCGATCCGCAGAGCTGGTACGCCGAGTGAGGCCTCCGCGATGAGCAGCCAGAGTCCCTCCGAGTCGGCGATGCTGAACGTGATCGCGCAGCAGCCCGGGGTCCAGCGCTTCGGGCACGGGATCGCGAACCCGGCGATCCCGGTCCAGGAGTACCTCGCGCGCGCGCAGGTGGAGCAGGCGAGTTCGGTGCCGATGCTCTCGACGTACTGGCTCGTCGACGCCGGGCTGATCCACTCGCGGTGCGGCCACTACTCGGATTCTCCGGCGCGCCAGGCCCAATGGCGGCAGTGGATCCAGAACTTCGCGAACGGGATCGGCGACTACCGCGCGATCGTGTTCCTCGAGGAGGACTCACTGATCACCGTCGGCTGCCTGTCCCACCACGGACTTTCAGTGCGGATGGCGGAGCTCAACTACGCGGTCGACGTGCTCTCGAAGCTGCCGCGCACCGTCGTGTACCTCGACGCGGGCGCCGCCGATGCGCTGTCCGCCCCGAAGGCCGCCCGGCTGCTGCGCGAGGCCGGCGTGGCGCACACCCAGGGCTTCTTCCTGAACGCGACCCACTTCGACTGGACCCTCAACGAGATCCACTACGGCTGGAAGGTCTCGCGCCTGACCGGCGGCAAGCACTTCGTCGTGAACACGGCCGAGAACGGCCGCGGACCGCTCGTGCCGCACAGCCGGACGCGCTCCGGCAACGAGGTCCTCTGCAACCCGCCGGGACGCGGCCTCGGCCCGAAGCCCACCTTCAACACCGGTTACCGAGACGTGGACGCGTTCGCGTGGATCGCGAACCCGGGGAAGTCCGGCGGGGCGTGCCGTCCCGGCGCGCCCGGGGTCGGGTACTACTGGCCGGCGTACGCGCTCCAGCTGGTCCGCAACGCCAACTTCACGGTCCACTGAGGAACGCGATCCGACGTCCGGTAGGTCGTGTAGGTGCGGTAGTCGCCGCGCAGCCACAGGAGCTTGATCGGGCCGCCCCCGCGTGGCACGACGGGGCGCACGTTCTCGGTGCCGGCGGCGGGCACGACGATCGAGTGACGCCAGCTGTATCCCCCGTTCGGCGTCGTCCACCGCTCGATCTCCCACCCGCCCGAGACCTTGCGCGAGAGGTACACGATCGACGGATCCGAGTGGTCGAGCGTCATGCCGCCCGAGTACTCGAACTCAATCGACGTCGGACTGATCGACGGGCCCGCGAATGTCAGGAAGTGCGAGACCCAGTCATGGCCGGTCCAGGCCGCGTACCAGTACTCGTGGTTTCGCTTGGTCGGGAACGTCGCGTACAAGATCACCGGGCGCCCATCCGGAGCGATCGCGACGTCCCATACCCAGGCCGAGACGCCTGTCGCGGCGCCGTTGTAGACGAGGTCGCCTCGGGACGGCGCGATCGGGCCCGAGCCGAGCCGTTTGATCCTCCTTCCGCTCGCGCCCCGCAACCATCCGTCGCGGTACTCGGTGAAGTAGACGCTCGTGAGCGTCTCACGCGGGTGGCCGTTCGTGAACGCCATCGCGATCGTGTCGCGGCCGTTGGTGTCGTACTTCACGTACGGCCGCTCGCCGGGCTGCGCGATCAGTTCGTGCGCGGCGCTCCACTGCCCGGCCGGGGTGCGCGTCTCGTAGTCCTGGCTGTAGTTGCCGCCGCGCCAGAACAGGTACAGCCGGTTGTGCTCGGACGGAAGCGTTATCGGGTTCGGGTACGTGAACCCGTTGCGACCGCGGCTGTCCCCGTCGATGTGCCGGAGCGGCCCCCAGGAGAAGATGTCCTCCGGGTAGCGGGTCGTGCGGTACCACATCCTGCTGGCCGTTGTGGCCGGACCAGAACACCGTTAGCCGCTGATCGGGCTCGACCAGGATCGACGGCGCGGAGTGGTCGTCGTGGTACTCGAGGCCCACGACCTGCGACCGCATCAACCCGAGCGCGGGGTCGTACGCCCCGATCGTGACGCCGCCGCGCCAATCGATCCAGCCGACGAACGTCGTGTCGGCTTTGCCCTGGACGTACACGGCGCGCGGGTCGCCGAACCAGCTCCACGATCCACGCGCCCACTCGACCGTGCGGGTGCCGGCGGTTCCGGCGAAGATCATCGAAGCGACCGTCGTCGCCACTAGGGCACCAGCACGCACCGCCATCGGCCGGGCAGTGTATTCGCGGCTCTAAAGCGCAGCTGTGGATCGGCCGGCGCGGTCGATCGTGCCCCAGCCGACGACGACATCGCCGTCCAGCAGACAGGCGAGCTGGCCTGGCGCGACGCCGTCCACGGGACGGTCCAGCGCGATCGTCAGCCGTCCGCGCTGCGGATCGCCGTCGACCCTTGCCGGAATCGGATCCGAGCGGTAGCGGAGCTTGACGAGGTCGACGCGCTCCGGGTCCCGGTGCAGACGTGCGGCGCGCACGTTGACGCGGGTCGTGCGCAGCGCCTCGCGCGGGCCGACGACGATCCGGTTGGTGTCGGCGTGCTTGTCGAGCACGAACAGCGGCACCCCGGCGCTCTGGACCCCGAGCCCGCGGCGCTGCCCGACGGTGAACAGGTGCTGACCGGCGTGGCTGCCGAGGCGACTGCCGTGCGCATCGACGATCTCCCCGGATGCGGCGTCGACGCCCCCGTGCCGCGCGAGAAAGCGGCCGCGGTCGGTCCCGGCGAGAAAGCACAAGTCCTGGGAGTCGGGCTTCTCGGCGACGGGGAGCCCGGCCTCGGCGGCGAGCTGCCGCACCTCGGTCTTCAACAGCTCGCCGAGCGGGAAGCACATCCGGGCAAGCGATCCCGGGCTCAGCGCCGCGAGCATGTACGTCTGGTCCTTGCCCGCGTCGGCCGCCTGGCGGAGCAGCGGGCCGGCCGCATGGTCGCGGTCCGCGGTCCGCGCATAGTGGCCGGTCGCGAGCGTGCTTGCGCCGAGTCGGTCGGCGAACTCGAGCATCGCATCGAGCCGCACGTGGCCGTTGCACCTCACGCACGGGTTGGGCGTCTCGCCCTGCTCGTAGCCGGCGATGAAGGGGTCGACGACGCCGCGCCTGAATTCCGGCCGCAGGTCGAGCGTGAAGTGCGGAACGTTCATCGCGTGCGCGATCGCGCGCGCCTGGGACACGGCGGAGGATGAGCAGCAACTCCGCTCGGCGTCGTTCTCGTGGTCGGCCCACAGCTCGAGCGTGACCGCGACCGTCTCGGTGGATCTCGCCGCGAGCATCGCCGCCACGGTGGAGTCGACGCCGCCACTCATCGCCACCAGCGTTCGCGCACCGGTCGCCGGTGCGCGGGACCGCCCCGCGCTCGCGGACCGCGGCGCCGAGCGCGCGTGCGAGCGCGTCGGACGCGAGCTCCGCGGCGTGAAGCTTGCCGGGGCTGAGACCGCCGAGCTCTTCAGCGATCTGCAGCGCGCCAATTCGGGCCACGTCGAGGATTTCACGCCCGCGCGCGAGCGTCACCGCGGCGCTGCCGGCCGCAGTCGCCGCGCCGCAGCCGTGCGCCTCGAAGCCCGCATCTGTGACGCGGCCGGCTCGCACGCTGACGGCGAACTCGATCCGGTCACAGCATGCGCCGCCGTCGACGTCGACCCTCGGGGCCTGGACCGGAAAGCGGCGATGGCCCTGCGGCGAGGTCAGGTGATGCTCGAACGCGTCGGTGCTCACGCGTCCCGAGGATAGAGCGCTAGCCGTCGCTACTTGACGGCGAGCGCGTCGTCGACGCGCTGCGCGATCTCGAACGTGTCGGCGAACCCGACGATCGTCGTACGCCTGCGCCGCCCGGTCGACCAGAACGAGCGTCGGCGACTGGGTGATGCTGACCTGGCTGCTGATCACCGGGTAGCTGGAGAGCTCGGAGATCGGCACCGCGAACTTGACGACTCCGCCGTTGTGCCCGGGCACAAACCCGAGCTCTTGCTTGACGGCAAGGTCGTCGGCGGCGGCGGGGTTGTAGAACAGCATCGCGACCACCCGGTGCCTGTCGAGCGCGCGGTCGACGAGCGTGAGTGTGGTGGCGCGCGCGTGCGTTCCCGGCGGTCTTCGCCGGCGCCTTCGGCGGCTCTGCCGCGGAGTTCGACGGCTTCGCGGCGCTCACAGCGGCCGCAGAGGGTGCCGCGGTTGCGGCCGTTGCCGGGCTGCGCCGGGGACCCGGACGGCGTCGCCAGGTCGCCTCCCTGCGCGGCGGCCGCGCCGTTCGCGACCTTGACCGCGTTGTGCGCAGCGTTGATCGCGCCCTGGTACTGCCCGAGCCCCTGCGACGAGCCTTTGCCGCTCGACGACGAGCTCGGCTTGAGCGCCACCAGCCACAGCGCGAAGAACGCAACCGTCGCAACCAGCAGCCCGATCAGTGGCCGTGACACGTGGGGCATCACAGCGGTTGTCGGCACCGACGCGGACTTCCATGAGCCGCGCGCGGAACGTCTAGACGAGACGGAGACCGAGCTCGTGCAGCTGGCCGGGATCGACGGGCGCCGGCGCGCCCGTCAGCGGGTCGCCGCCGCTCGTCGCCTTGGGGAACGCGATCACCTCGCGGATGTTGTCGCGGCCGCCGATGATCGCGACGATCCGGTCGATGCCCATCGCGATCCCCCCGTGGGGCGGCGCGCCGTAGCGCAGCGCGTCGAGCAGGAAGCCGAACCGCGCCTGCGCCTCCTCGGGGCCGATCCCGATCAGCTCGAACACCCGCCGCTGAACGTCGGTGCGGTGATTACGGATCGACCCGCCGCCGATCTCGTTGCCGTCGAGCACGAGGTCGTAGCTGCGCGACAGCAGCGACGCCGGGTCATCGAGATCGCCCGTTGGGGCGGTGAACGGGTGGTGCGATGCGTCCCACCGCTCGTGTTCGGCGTCCCACTCGAACATCGGGAACTCGACGACCCACGTGATCGCGTGCTCGCCCTCAGGCGCGAGGCCGAACCGCTCCGCGATCTCGAGTCTCAGCGCCCCGAGCACCTTGCCCGCGGTTGCCGGCTGGTCGGCAACGATCAGCAGCACGTCGCCCTCGCCGGCGTCGAGCGCGCCATTGACGGCCGCGATCTCCTCGGGTTTCAGGAACTTCGCGACCGGCGAGCGCCACGCGTTCTCCGCCTCGACGAACGCCCACACGAGGCCGCTTCGCCCCGTACTGCTTGGCGAGCTCGGTCAGCGCGTCGAGGTCCGAGCGCGCGAGCTCCCGCTTGCCGGCGTTGATTCCGCGCACGACCCCACCCGCGTCTAGCGCGCCCGAGAAGACCTTGAACTCGGTCCCGGCGACCGCCTCGCCGAGGTCTTGGAGCTCGATCCCGAAGCGCATGTCGGGACGGTCCGAGCCGAACCTGGTGACGGCCTCGGCGTAGGTCAGTCGCGGCCACGGCGGTGGCGCGACGTGGAAGCCCTCGCGTTCGAACACGGCGCCCATCACCGCCTCCATCACGTCGATCACGTCGTCCTCGACGACGAACCCCATCTCGAGGTCGAGCTGGGTGAACTCGGGCAGCCGGTCGGCGCGCGAGTCCTCGTCGCGGAAGCAGCGGACGATCTGGTAGTAGCGCTCGAGCCCGCCGATCATCAGCAGCTGCTTGAACAGCTGCGGCGACTGCGGCAGTGCGTAGAACGAGCCGGGCGCTGTGCGCGCGGGAACGAGGAAGTCGCGCGCCCCTTCGGGGGTCGAGCGGGTCAGGAACGGCGTCTCGATCTCGAGGAAGTCGCGCTCGTCGAGCACCTCGCGCATCGTCGCGACGACGCGGTGGCGCAGCTCGATCGCCTCGCGCATCGACGTGCGCCGCAGGTCGAGCGAGCGGTGCCGCAGCCGCAGCGTCTCGTCGACGGGCGTGTCCTCGTCGATCGGGAATGGAGGCGTGTCCGCGTCGGCGAGCTGTGTCATCGCCGTCGACGGCGATCTCGATCTCACCCGTGGGGAGATTCGGCGTTGACGTGCTCGGGACCGCGCGGCCGGACCTCGCCGGCTGGCGCTCAGCACATCCTCGGAGCGGAGCTTGTGCGCCGCCGCGTGGGCCTCGGCGCTCAGGTCGGGATCGAACACGAGCTGGACGATCCCGCTGCGGTCTCGGAGATCGATGAAGATCAGGCCGCCGTGGTCGCGGCGGCGGTTGACCCAGCCCGCGACGCGCACGGTTTCGCCGGCGTCTGCGGTGCGCAGATCGCCGCTCCAATGGTCGCGGTACTCGTTTTTCGGCGGCGGCTTCAAAGCTTGTTCTGACGCAGGATCGTCGGGATCACATTGCCAAGCTCGGTCTCGCGCTGCTCGCCCGGTTTCCATTTCTTTGAGCATTAGCTCGGCGCCCGACGATCGCCACGAATCGTGTCCTAAGCCGGTCCGCGTTTCTTGAGCTGGCCCTTGAGCGACCGGCCGGCGAGTTCGACCTGGGCGTTCAGGCCGGCGCGCCTCGCATCGCGCGCCAGCGCGAACGCCGTCCGCTTGGCGGCCGGGTCGGCGACCGCCACGTACAGGTCTGTCTGCGGCGGGGCGATCGGCGTCTCGGAAGCGGCGAGCAGCATCCGGTCGACTCCGGCGGCCCATCCCGAGCCCGGGCGTCGGCGGGCCGTCGAGCTGCTCGATCAGCCGGTCGTAGCGGCCCCCGCCGCCGACCGCCGACTGCGCGCCGAGCGCGCCGCTCTGGAACTCGAACAAGGTCCGCGTGTAGTAGTCGAGCCCGCGCACGAGCGTCGGGTCGAGCTCGTACTCGACGCCGGAGTCGTCGAGCAGCCGCATGACCGCATCGAAGTGCTCGGCGTCCTCGGGCTCGAGCCGGTCGAGCAGCTTCGGCGCGTTCTCCATCACGCTGGCGGGTTTCCGGATCGCTTGCGTCGAACGCGCGCATCGGGTTGAGCTCGATCCGGCTACGGACCTCGGGTGAGAGCTGCTGTTCGTGCCGGCGGAGGTACGCGACCAGCTCGTCGCGATATCGCGTCCGCGTCTCGGGCTGGCCGAGGCTCGACAGCAGCAGCTTGCGGTCCCGCACGCCGACGGCGTTGAGGATGTCGGCGAGCAGCACGATCAGCTCGGCGTCGGCCTCGGGGCCGGCGGCCCCGATCAGCTCGGCGCCGACCTGCCAGAACTGGCGGTAGCGGCCCCGCTGCGGCGCCTCCGCGCGGAAGAAGCTCGACAGGTACCACAGCTTCACGGGCTGCGGCTGCTTGTGCATCCCGTGCTCGATGTACGCGCGGCACACGGGCGCGGTGCCCTCCGGGCGCAGCGTCAGCGAGCGACCGCCGCCGTCGTCGAACGAGTACATCTCCTTCTGCACGATGTCGGTCGCCTCCCCCACCCCGCGCGCGAACAGCTCGGTCGCCTCGAACGTCGGCGTCTCGATCCTGCGATAGCCGGCCGCCTCGAGGATCCGCTTCGCGTGCGCCGCCAGCGCCTCGCGGCGGGCAGCATCATCGGGGAGCACGTCGAACGTGCCGCGCGGAGCCTGGATCACTGTTGCTGCGCGAGTTCCCGCAGGAATGGGTTCGTCGCGCGCTCGTGGCCGAGCGTCGTGATCGGCCCGTGGCCGGGGTACACGGTCGTGTCCTCCGGGTACGAGTCGACGAGCGTCTCGATCGACCTCAGCAGGGTCGGCCAGTCGCCGCCGGGAAGGTCGACGCGGCCGACCGATCCCATGAACAGGACGTCGCCGCTGAACATCGCGTTCTCGTCGCGGATCGCGTATGTGACGTGGCCCGGACTGTGGCCGGGCGTGAAGATCACGTCGATCGTCATATCCGCGAGCGTGAGCGTCTCGCCGCCCTTTACGGTGTGATCGGCTTCGTAGCTCTCGAACGGGCCGAAACCGGGCCACGGGACGAAGTCCATGATGTTCGCGAGCACCGGCTTCTCGAGCTCCGGGCACCACACGGGCGCCTTCGTCGCCTCGGCGACCGGCGCGACCGCGCCGATGTGGTCGAAGTGGGTGTGGGTGACGAGGATCGCCTCAACGGTCGTGATCCCGAGCTGTTCGATCGCCCCGAGCAGCTTGTCGGGCTCGTCGCCCGGATCGACGATTACCGCGTTTGTCGCGCCCTTCTCGCGCACGATGAAGCAGTTTTCCTGCACCGGCCCGACGGTGAACATACGCGGATCGATCACTTGTTCAGCAGCTTTCTTCGCTGCCGGCGCTTCCAGATCCAGAGCTCGAGGTAGTAGCCGGCGGGCACGTAGATCGCGAGCGCGAACACGGCGAACAGAACCGCCGTCTCGACCCTATTGCTGCCCTTCGAGGTCAGCAGCAGGAACATGAACATCACGACCGCCGCAAGCCCCGCGCGCTTCAGCGACGAGTTCCATGTCGGCCGCTTGCTGAGTCGCTCCTCGCGCGCCTGCGCCCGGTTGAGTTTCTTGCGGTCATCCTTGCTCGGCGGCCGACTCGTCCGGCCCCGCGCCTCGATCGAGCCCGCAGCGGTTCCGCGGTGCTTCGAGCGACGCTTTCGCTTCGTCTGGGCCATCGGTATGGAGATTAGTCGAGGAAATCCTCGATGACGCGTTTGTTGCGGACCGGAACGTCCGGCGGGAAGCCGTCGAATGCAGCCCGCGGCGCGAGCCCGACGAGCTCGGCGGCGGCGGGCGCCGCATGGCGCGCGACCGCTTCGACGATCGCGCGCAGCGGCGTCGCTCGATGGTCCTCGACATTGGTCGACACCTGAGCGGTGTTCGTCTCGGCGAGCCACAGGCCGATCGCGCGGACGGACTCGAGGCCTTCCGGACCCGATTCCCTGATCAGCGCGGCAATCCGTTGCGCGTCCTCAAGCGTCGCCGGCACGGCGAGTTCGACATTGAACGCGACCAGCGGCGGGCGTGCGGCGACGAGCACCGCGCCGGTGCTGGGGTCGAGCGCTCGAGGGCCGAAGTCGGGCGTCAGCTCGCCCGACTCGATCCGGGCGTTGAGCGTTGCCGGCCCGCCGCGCCGCAGCTCCGCGCGGGTGCGGCCGCCGGCGAGGATCCCGTACAGGAACACCGGGAGGTTGAGCTGTTCTGAGAGCATGTCCGCCTCGACGAGCGCTTCGGCGCACGCCGCGCCCCGATCGGCCTCGTCCACGTACACGATCGGCGCCACGTCGAGCACGCCGACGCGAGGGTGGACGCCGTCGTGGGCGCGGAGATCGATCCGCTCCATCGCGGCTCTCGCGAGTGCGACGACGGCGGGGGCGAGCTGTCCGGGCTCGCCGGCGAGCGTGAACACGGTCCGGTGGTGGTCGGCGTCGGAGTGGATGTCGAGCAGCCGTGCGGGGCCGGCGTTGGCCGCGTCCTGCACCGCCTCGATCGTCGTCGCGCTGCGCCCCTCGGAGAAGTTTGGGACGGCGAGCAGCGTCACTCTGCGGGCAGCACGAACCGGCCGTCCTCGAGCACCGGGCGGCCATCGATGTCGAGGCTCGCCTCGAGCACGACCACGTCGAGGTGGATCGGCACCGACACGGTGCCGCCGATCCCGGCGCTCGCCCCGAACGCGATGTGCACGGTGCCGAGGATCTTCTCGTCCTCGAGGATGTTGCCGGTGAGCGTGGCGCGGTCGTTGGTCCCGACGCCGAGCTCGGCGAGGTTCGTGCCCGCCGCGCCGTGCTTTTGCAGGCGCTCGAGGTAGTCGGGCCCGAGCCCGTCCCGCGCGGAGACGAGCTGGCCTTCGTGGAGCGTGAGGATCGCGGGCTCCTCGGAGATCCCGACCGGCGCAAGGCTGCTCGCGACGATCCGACCCTCGCCGCCCAGCGGCGCGATGAAGCCCTCGCCGCACGGCAGGTTGCCGAACGCGCCGGCGCGCCGTGAGATCGCCGTCGTCGGCGATCCCTTCGCGGCCCTCGAGGTCGAGCGTGAGCTGGGTGCCACGCGGGCAGGTGACGTGCGCGACGCTGCCCGAGCTGAGCAGCTCGGCGACGGCGCGCGACCGCCTGGCCATCGTGTCGAAATCGACGGCCATCACGCGAGCCGAGCATGTCCGCGGTTACGCCCGGCATCGTCGCGCCACGCGCGCCGTTGTCGCTGGCGCGCTTGCGAGCCGTGGTGTGACTGAGCGAGCGGCTCGTCGGCGCGATGAACACGTTCGCGCGCTCGAGCGCCGCCGCGATCGTCGGCGGCGGCTCGGTGCCGTCGTTCTCTCGCTCGGTCATCACCGCCAGCACCGCGTCCGCGCCGGCCTCCGCCGCCGCGTCTCTGAGCCGGTCGCCAATCGCCCGCGTGCCGGCGTCGGTGATCACGAGCACGTCCTCCCCCGGCTTGATCGCCAGGCAGTGGTTCACGACGGTGTCGACGGCGGGACCGAGGTCGGTCATCGCGTCGGATCTTATGGGGGCCGACAGAGCGGCGCGGATAGACTGGCTCCCCGCCCCGCCGGAGTAGCTCAGTCGGTTAGAGCAGCGGAATCATAATCCGCGTGTCGGGGGTTCGAGTCCCTCCTCCGGCATCGCGAAGTCCCTGCTAACGCGGGGTTCGACGTCAGTCGTGCTCAAGTTCGCTGCGAGCCGTCTCGTAATCGAGCTTGCCCGCTTCTCGTTGCCGTTCGGCGTCTTCGCGACCGAGTCCGGCGTCGAGCCGATCGATTCCGGCGAGGTCGCGCTCGCCAGCGTGGCGTGCCTGCTTGAGCAACTCGCGCGGTCGCCGCTGCATCTTGCCCGACCGACGCGTCCGCGCCTGCGACAGCTGCCACTCGCGGACATCCGCGATCCGCTCGCGCTCGTCAGCGAGCTGATCGCGCTCACCAGCGATCGCCTCACGCTGGTCGGCCACCTGGTCTCGTTCATCCGCGCGACCCGCTCGCTCTTCGAAGTAGCGTCGCAGCCGTTCGACGCTGGCCGCATCCGGCGCCTCCGGTTCCAGGTCACGGCTTCCTTCAGTCATCCCTAGTCGTCGGCCTCTCGGAGCCGGTTGACCCTGGAGCCCGATCCCCTTCGAGCCGTGCCTCAACCTCGTCAGCGGCACGCTCGCGCCGATCCGCGTGCTGCTCGCGCGCATCCGCACCCCGCTCGCGCCTGTCGGCGAGCCGCTCGCGCTGATCAGCCATCCGGTCCCGTTCGTCCGCGCGACGCTCTAGGTCGTCGAGCTTGCGAAACAGTTCCTGCTGGGTCGCAGCCTTGAAACGCGCCTGCGATGCCCCCTCCCGGGCCCGATCGGCGGCTTGCCGTTCTCGGGCCACGCCATCGAGCGCCCCCGTTATCGCGCATCTCCGAGCGTGCTCGTCCGCCAGCACCGCGCTCCGCTCCAGCACCTCTGCGGTTCGAGAGAACACCGACGCGAGGTGCCTCGCGCGCTCCCGTCCACTCAGCGTCCACGCGGATCCAGAGTCCATACGAACTGACTACCCGGATGATCCCACCTCCGGCGTCCGGTCCGCAACTAAAGTCCGAACCAGCGCGCGCGCCGGGTGGCGCCGAACTCCCGCTTCTCGGCGGCGAACCCCTCTGAGGGGTCATGCCGCCGTGCCACCGGCGCCGGGCCCGTGAGAAAGTCGATCTCGACCTTGCTGACGAGCCCGCCGCCGAACTCTGCGTAGCAGACGCCGGTCGCTGCGTACGGCGCCGGCGCCTCCCCGCCGGAGATCGACGCCGAGATGTCGTCTGCCACGACGGCGGCCGCCGCCTCGGCGAAGATCCCGGCCTTGGGAACAGGCCGGGGACCGATGCAAACGTCGCCGATCGCGTAGACGCCGCGGAACTGCGTCCTCAGGTTTGTCTGGTCGACGGGCACCCAGCCGTCGACGGCAAGGCCCGCGGCCGCCAGCGGATCGGGTGCTCGGTGAATCGGGATACCGATGAACAGGTCGTAGGGCAGCGTTCCGCCAGCGTCAAGCTGCGCGGTGTGCGTCGCTGGATCGATGCTCGCTACCCGGTGCTCGAACAGTTCGGCGATGCCGCGCGCGGCGAGCCCTTCACGGAACATGCTCGAGACCTCGCCGGTCACCGGTACGGGGCGTTGCATCGGGAACACCGAACTCAACTCCACTGACTCGCGGATGCCACGCTGCGTGAAGTACTCGTGCAACAGGAAGGCGGCTTCGAACGGAGCAGGTGGGCATTTGAACGGCTGCCCGAGCACGCAGATGAGGACTTTGCCACCACGGAACTCACCCAGCTCGTCGCGCAGCCGCTCTGCGCCGGCGACGGTGTAGTACTCAAAGCCGCCATCCCGGAAGCCGGGTGTGGCCTCGATGTCGTAGTCGGCACCCATCGCCACCACGAGGAAGTCCGCGTCGTATGAGTCCGCGTCCGTAGTGACCCGTCGAGACACAGGGTCGATGGCCGTCACGTTCTCCTGCCGAAACTCCACGCGAGGCTTGTTGAACCTGGCGTATGGCAGTCGGATTTCGTTTGCCGTCCGCCGGCCGAGCATCACTTCGAGTTTCGAGAAGCCGAACACGAACGAGTCATTTCGGTCAATCAGGGTCACTCGCACCGCGTCCTCGAGCGTCTCCGACAGACGCGTCGCCAGCTCGAGGCCGCCGAACCCGGCGCCGAGGATCAGCACGTGCGTCTTCATCGGAGCGCGCAGCCTACTCACCCACAGCAATCCCCGTGGGATGAAGGTGAGACTCGACTGGTACTGACAACCGCTTGGCCCGCGAGTAGCTTCGCGAGCCGATGACCTTCACCGCCCCTGACACCTCAGGGCTCACGCCCTCCGTACCAGGAATCCCCGGGGGTCCGCAACAACCGCGTCGCCAATCGACTCTGGACTTTTGGGTCATCGGCGGATCTTTAGTCGTGTTCCTCGGCCTCGGCATGCTTGTCCTCGGCGCGGTTCACGCGTTTGCAAATGGCACGTGCTCGACCACCGGGTACTCGCGCTATTACGGCCCGGTGCCCCATTGCGCGAAGGGCATCGGCTGGTGGGCGGGAATTCTCATCCTGGGAATCTTCGTGGGACTCGCCGGGCTCGTCGTGTTTGCGCACCGCGACACGTTCGGCCCCGTTTCGGCCGTGGCCGCCGTGCTCGCCGGCGTGATCGGAGTCGGCGGCGCGTTCGGGATCGCCGCCGGGGTCAAGAGCGCGATCGGCAAGGTGACAACGCCGTCCACCACTCTCGTCGGCGGTCCAGGCGTGGGCTCGTTGTCGGCGGCCCAGGTGAGACAAAACCGAGTCAACATCTGCAAGGACCTCGTAGGCGCGCAGACGCTGCTGTCAGCGGGGGTCCGGAGCTCGCTGATCTCGCAATGCCAGGCCAATCCGGCCGCGGCGCAAAAGCGACTGGCGATCGAGGCCAAGGCGGCCATTACGTCCTACAGCATTAAGCAATGCAAGCAAGGTGTCGCCGCCAATTCCAGCCTTCCCGCTGCCGCGAAGGCGACTCTTGATGCGCAATGCGGCACGTCGATCAAAAGCGGCGGCACAGCCTCAACCGCTGCGACCGCCGCAGCGCTGTGCCAGGAGATCGTGAAGGCTCAGGTGCCGCCGGCCGCGCAGGCACAGGCGCTGGCCGAGTGCCCGAAGTCATAGCGCCGACGAGGAGGTGGGCTCGTCCACCGCGGACGACGACGGAGCGCGCGATCCGCCCGCGCCGGCTCGGATCAACTCCGCGCACCGCTCGCCGATCATCACCGCGGGAGCGTGCGTGTTTCCGCGCGTGACTGTCGGCATCACCGAGCAGTCGGCGATCCGCAACCGCTCGATCCCGTGCACGCGCAGCTCGGGATCGACGACCCCGTCCTGCGGGCGCCCCGATCCGGGCGCTGCACGCCGGGTGATACGTGTGCTGGCAGGTCGTCCGGATCCAGGCCGCGATCTCCTCGCGCGTGCGCACTTCGGGTCCGGGAGTGATCTCGTCGGCGAGCTCGTCTCGGACTGGGGCGGTTGCCGCGATCTCCCGCGCCCGCTCGACGGCGTCGATCATCTCGTCCATCTCCGACTGCTCGGAGAGCATGTTGAGCACGACGGCCGGCTTGCGGGTCGGGTCCGTCGAGCGGATCCGGACGGTGCCCCGACTGCGCGGCGCGATGTAGCGAGACCCCGATCACCGCCGCCGGAGCGTCCCAGCTGACGAGCGCGTGCTCGAAGAAGAAGCCGGCGCCGAACAGGAACTGGAAGTTCGGGGCGGGCATCGTCGGGTCGGTGCGGATGTGGGCGCCGGTCTCGGCGAAGTTGCTGGCCAGCTTGCCGCGACGGAACAGCAGCCACTTGAGCGCGTACTTCGGGTCCTCCGCGTCGAACAGGCCGACGTTGCCCGGCTTCAGCTCGTGGGTCACGTAGACGAGTGGGTGCTCCATCAGGTGCTCGCCGACCGCCGGCAGGTCGTGGACGGGCTCGACGCCGACCGAGCGCAGAAAGTCGGCCGGCCCGATGCCCGAGTACTGCAGCAGCGCCGGCGTGTTGAACGCGCCGCCGGACACGATCACCTCGGCCCCGGCGTCGACGCGCTCGCGCCGCCCTTTGGCGTCGGCAAGCTCGACTGCCGACCGCCCGGCCATGCTCGACGATCACCTTCGTGACGTGCACATTGGTGCGGACCGTCAGGTTCGACCGTTTGCGCGCCGGCTTCAGGTACGCCTCGTTGCAGCTGAATCGCATCCCGCGGCGGTGGTTGACCTGGAGCTGGCCGACCCCGTCCTGGCGCGGCGCCGTTGAAGTCGTCGTTGCGCGGGATCCCGAGCGCCGCAGCCGCGTCGACGTACGCGCGGCAGATGGGGTCGACATCGCGGATCTGGGTCACGTTCAGCGGGCCGCCGCGGCCGTGGAACTCGTCGGCGAACTGCTCGTTGTTCTCGGATCGCCTGAACAGCGGCAGCACATCGTCGTACGACCAGCCGGTCGCTCCGCTCTCTGCCCAGCCGTCGTAATCGAGCCGGTTGCCGCGGATGTAGATCATCGCGTTCATCGAGCTGCAGCCGCCGAGCATCTTCGCCCGCGGCTCGTAGATCAGGCGGCCGTTCAGGTTCGGCTCGGGCCCGGCCCAGTAGTCCCAGTCGAGCTTCGTGTGGAACTGCTTCGCGAACGCCAGCGGCGCCCTCACCTCGAGCTTGCGGTTCGATCCGCCGGCCTCGACCAGCAGCACGCTCGCGCGCCTCGTCCTCGCTCAGCCTCGCCGCCACTGCGCAGCCCGCCGAGCCCGCGCCGATCACGATGTAGTCATAGCCACTGGACATTCGCTCGTCCTCCCGGGGTCGTGTGCGCTGCCTAGCGTAGAGACGGGCTCAAGTCGGCGTCCAGCGCGAGCACCAACTCGCGAACCGCGCCTGGATAGCGGTACGCCGTGCCGGTGTGCGTGCCGTCGAACAGCTCGAGCGTGTACCGGACGCCGAGCTTGTCGAGCTCGTCCCCGAACGCCCGAGCGCCGAGGTCGAGATAGAACTCGTCCCGGTTGCCGGCGTCCAGGTAGATCCGGCGCATGCTCCGCAGGGCATCGCCATATCGCGGCGCCATCCGGACCGGGTCGAGCGCGAGCCAGCGCTCCCAAACATCGTCGATCAGTCGTCCCGTCGAGATCTCGAACGGCAGCAGCCCATGGCCCGGGTCGGTCGGGGTCGGGCGAGTACGCGCACGCCATCCCGTATGTCACGAGCGGCCCCGCGTCGCGCCCCCAATCGAAGTGCTCGAGCCGCTTGAAGTGCTCCAGGAACACCTCCATCGAGCCGTCGAAGTGGTCGCGAAGCGTGCGCGCGACGCGACGGGAACTCGCGCTGGTAGCTGCACTCGAACAGCGCGTCGCCCGCGTGCGAGGCGAACGCGCCGAACACGTCGGGCCGCATCATCGAGAGCACCATCGCGCCGTAGCCACCCGACGACTTGCCTGAAACCGCCCGCCGGTCGCGGCTCGGCGCTGGTCGGATAGCGCGCGTCGATGAACGGCACGACCTCGTCGCAGATGTAGTCCATGTAGCGGCCGGTGCTCGGCGAGTTGAGGAACTGCGAGCCGCCGTAGCGCGGTCCACGCGTCGACGAACACGATCACCGCGGGCGGGCAGTCGCCGGCCGCGAACATCGCGTCGAGCCGCTCGAACGTACTGAGCTCGAAGTCGGGCCGCGACCACCAGCTGTCGAGCTGGCCGCCGTACCCCTGGAGCACGTAGACGCTCGGAAGCTCGCCCGCATCGGCGCCGGGCGGTAGATAGACGTAGAGCGGCCGGCGAGCGGGATCGCCGAGCGGGTTGCCGGCGAGCAGCTCGGACTCGACCACGAGCTTGTCGATCGTGCCCGCCAGCGGCCGCTCCCATGGCGGCCCGGCGATCCCCTCAACTGGGTGCAATGCCATCGACGCCACCCTACGCGAAAGGTTCGCCGGGGTACGATCAGCACACATGGCGGAAACCGTCGGCAAAGCTTCGACCAATGGGGCCGGCGCGGACATCGACGCGACCGAGACGAGCGAGTGGATCGAGGCTGTCGATGCGGTCGTCGAGCATGATGGTCCAGACCGCGCGCGCGAGCTACTGACGCGCGCGATCGAGCGCGCGCAGCGGGCCGGCACCGGCCCGATCGCCTCGCTCAACACGCCTTACGTGAACACGATCCCGGCCGGGCTCGAGCCGCCGTTCCCGGGCGATCCCGAGATCGAGCGGCGACTGCGATCGATCATTCGCTGGAACGCGATGGCGATCGTCGTCCGCGCCAACAAACAGTCCTCTGAGCTCGGCGGCCACATCGCCTCGTACGCGTCGCTCGCGGTGCTGTACGAGGTCGGGTTCAATCACTTCTGGCACGCGCCGTCGGAGTCGCACGGGGGTGACCTCGTCTACTTCCAGGGCCACTCGTCGCCAGGCAACTACGCGCGCGCGTATCTAGAGGGCCGGCTGACCGAGGCCCAGCTCGACGGCTTCCGCCAGGAGGTGTCAAATCCGGACGGACTGTCGTCGTACCCGCACCCGTGGCTGATGCCCGACTTCTGGCAGTTCCCGACGGTCTCACTCGGGATCGGCGCGATCACCTCGATCTACCAGGCGCGGTTCATGAAGTACCTCCACGCCCGCGGGATCGCCGACACCGAAGGGCCGCAAGGTGTGGGCGTTCCTCGGCGACGGCGAGATGGACGAGCCCGAGTCGATGGGCGCGATCGGCCTCGCCGGGCGCGAGCGGCTCGACAACCTGATCTGGGTCGTCAACGCGAACCTCCAGCGGCTCGACGGCCCGGTCCGCGGCAACGGCAAGATCATCCAGGAGCTCGAGTCGGACTTCCGCGGCGCCGGGTGGAACGTGATCAAGGTGATCTGGGGATCGCGCTGGGACCCGCTGCTCGCCGCCGACACCGACGGCCGGCTCGTAAAGGTGATGGAGGACGCGGTCGACGGCGAGTACCAGACGTACAAATCGCGCGACGGCGCCTACGTGCGCGAGCACTTCTTCGGCCGCGACCCGGTGCTGCTCGAGCGCGTCTCGCACATGTCCGACGAGGAGATCTGGCTGCTGAACCGAGGCGGGCTCGACCAGCAGAAGGTGGCCGCCGCGTACGAGGCGGCCGTCGCGCCACGCCGGCACGCCGACCGTGATCCTCGCCAAGACGATCAAGGGCTACGGGATGGGCGTCTCCGGCGAGGGCCAGATGATCACCCACCAGGCGAAGAAGATGACCGAGGAGGCGCTGCTCGCGTTCCGCGACCGGTTCGAGCTGCCGCTGACCGATGAGCAGGTTCGCGCGGCCGAGTACTACAAGCCGCCGCCCGACTCGCCGGAGATGGAGTACCTCCGCTCGCGCCGCGCGGCGCTCGGCGGCTCGCTGCCGGTCCGCCGGCGGCAGGCGGAACCGCTGCCGGTGCCGCCGCTGTCGGAGTTCTCCTCGCAGCTGGAGGGAACCGGCGATCGCGAGATCTCGACCACGATGGCGTTCGTCCGGGTGCTCGCGGCGCTGCTGCGCGACAAGCAGATCGCGCGCCACATCGTCCCGATCGTTCCCGACGAGTCGCGCACGTTCGGGATGGAGGGGATGTTCCGGCAGGTCGGGATCTACTCGCCCTTCGGGCAGCGCTACCAGCCGCAGGACTCAGAGCAGCTGATGTTCTACAAGGAGGACGCAGCACGGCCAGATCCTCGAGGAGGGGATCACCGAGGCCGGCTCGATCTCGTCGTTCATCGCCGCCGGCACCTCCTACAGCGCGCACGGCGTGCAGATGGTCCCGTTCTACATCTACTACTCGATGTTCGGCTACCAGCGGGTCGGCGACCTCGTGTGGGCGGCCGGCGACTCGCGCACGCGCGGCTTCCTGCTCGGCGGGACGGCCGGCCGGACGACGCTGAACGGCGAGGGCCTCCAGCACGAGGACGGCCACAGCCACCTGCTGTTCTCGGTCGTCCCGAACGTCCGCGCGTACGACCCGGCGTTCGCCTACGAGGTCGCGGTGATCATCCAGGACGGGCTGCGACGGATGGTCGGCGAGCAGGAGGACGTGTTCTTCTACATCACGCTGATGAACGAGAACTACGTTCATCCGGCGATGCCCGACGGCGCTGAGGAAGGGATCCTCCGCGGGATGCACCGGATCCGCGAGACGGAGTCGCCGCAGGTGCAGCTGCTCGGCTCGGGAACGATCCTCAACGAGGTGATCGCGGCCGCGTCGCTGCTCGAGGAGGACTGGGGGATCGCCGCGGACGTGTGGAGCGCGACGTCGTTCACCGAGCTGCGGCGCGACGGGATCGAGGTCGAGCGGTGGAACATGCTCCATCCGACCGGCGAGCAGCGGCGGGCGTACGTGTCCGAGCATCTGGTCGACGGGATCCCGACGGTCGCTTCGACGGACTACCTCCGCGCGGTCGCCGACCAGATCCGCCAGTGGGTCCCTGGCCCATACCGGGTGCTCGGCACCGACGGTTACGGACGCAGCGACCGTCGCGCAGCACTGCGCTCGTTCTTCGAGGTGGACCGTCGCTTCGTGGCGGTCGCCGCGCTGCGGGAGCTCGACCCCGAACTGGCGCAGCGGGCGATCGAGAAGTACAAGATCGACCCCGAGGCCCCGATCCCCACGTCTGTATGACCGCAACTGCCGATGTGATTTCGGTCGAGGTGCCGGACATCGGCGATTTCAGCGATGTGCCGATCATCGAGATCCTCGTCGGGCCGGGCGACACGGTCGCGGTAGACGACCCGCTCGTCACGCTCGAGTCCGACAAGGCGACGATGGACGTTCCGGCACCGGCGGCGGGAACTGTGAAGGAAGTGCTCGTCGAGCTCGGCGACAAGGTGTCGCAGGGGGCCGCCCTGCTGAAGCTGCAGCCCGCGGGCAACGGCGACCCGCCGGCCGCCCGACGCGCCGCCGGCGCCGGCGTCGGCGCCGCCCGTCGAGCAGGCTCCGCTTCGGCGTCGGCGCCGCCCGTCGAGCAGGCTCCTGCGCCACCGCCGGCGCAGCCCGCTCCCCCACCCGCCAACGGCGGCGATCCGCCCCCGGCCCGCTCGGCATCCGGCCTCGCCGATGACGGGCCGGGCCGGATTCATCCAGCTGTCTACGCGAGCCCGTCGGTCCGCCGCCTCGCCCGCGAGCGCGGCATCGACCTCTCCGCCGTCGCCGGCTCGGGCCGCAAGGGCCGGATCACGAAGGCGGATGTCGAGAGGGCCACGGGCGCGCACGGCCACCGCTCCGCCCGCGGGTGGCGGTGAAGCGGCGGTGCCAGGGCTGAACCTCGCTCCGTGGCCGTCGCTGGAGTTCGAGAAGTACGGCCCGGTCGAGCGCGTCGAGCGGACCCGGATCCAGAAGATCTCGGCGCCGAACCTGGCGCGCAACTGGGTGATGATCCCGCACGTCACGCACAACGACGAGGCGGACATCACCGAGCTCGAGGCGTGGCGCAAGCAGCTCAACTCCGAGCAGTCGGACGTGAAGGTGACGATGGTCGCGTTCCTCGTCGTCGCGTCCGTCGCGACGCTGAAGGAGTTCCCGACATTCAACTCATCGCTCGGCGGGGACGAGCTGATCCTCAAGCGCTACTACAACATCGGTTTCGCGGCAGACACGCCCGGCGGGCTGGTCGTGCCGGTGATCAAGAACGCCGATCAGAAGGGGCTGTTCGAGATCGCAAGCGAGCTGACCGAGCTGTCGGGCAAGGCGCGCGCCGGCAAGCTGATGCCGGGCGACATGGCCGGGAGCACGTTCACGATCTCATCGCTCGGCGGGATCGGCGGCACCTCGTTCACACCGATCGTCAACGCGCCAGAAGTCGCGATCCTCGGTGCCACCCGCTCCGCGATCAAGCCGATCTGGAACGGCTCGGAGTTCCTGCCGCGGTTGATGCTGCCACTGTCGCTCTCCTACGACCACCGGGTGATCGACGGCGCGGCCGCTGCGCGATTTGTCGTCCACCTCGTGCGGGTGCTCTCGGATCTACGCAGGGCACTGTTGTGAGCGAGATCCGGGTCCCCGACATCGGGGACTTCACCGACGTCCCGGTGATCGAGATCCACGTCGCACCGGGCGACACGGTCGCGCTCGAGGACCCACTCGTCACGCTCGAGTCCGACAAGGCGACGATGGATGTCCCGGCGCCCGCGGCAGGGGTGGTGCAGCAGCTGCAGGTCAAGATCGGCGACCGAGTTTCTGAGGGCAGCGTGCTGCTCGTACTTGAGGAGTCGGGTGGCGAACCGGCCGCGCCGGCGGAGGCCGTCGGGCCGGATGAGGCTGCCGCGCCGGCAGAGCCTGCCGCGCCGGAGCGAGCCTGCCGCGCCCGCCGCTGCGGTCGTCGCCGAGCCCGCGCCCACCCCATCCGAGTACGACGCCCAAGTGGCCGTGCTCGGCTCGGGCCCGGGCGGCTACACGGCCGCGTTCCGCGCGGCCGATCTCGGGCTGAAGACGATCCTGATCGAACGCTACGAGCGGCTCGGCGGCGTCTGCCTGAACGTCGGGTGCATCCCGTCAAAGACGCTGCTGCATGCCGCGCGAGTGGTCGCTGAGGCCGAGGAGATGGCCTCGCACGGAATCCAGTTCGGCAAGCCGTCCGTCGACCTCGACGCGCTGCGCGGCTGGAAGGACGACGTCGTGCGCAAGCTCACCGGCGGCCTCGACGCGCTTGCCAAGCAGCGCAAGGTGGAGGTCATACACGGGGTGGGCCGGTTTACCGGCCCGCACTCGCTGGAGATTGACGAGCGTACCGTCACGTTCGAGCACTGCATCATCGCGGCAGGCTCCCAGGCGGCGACGCTCCCAGGGATGCCCGACGATCCGCGAATCGTCGACTCGACAGGCGCGCTCGATCTCGCCGACGTGCCGAAGCGGCTGCTGGTGATCGGCGGCGGGATCATCGGCCTCGAGATGGCAACCGTTTACGACGCGCTCGGCTCGAGCGTCACCGTCGTCGAGTTGCTCGATCAGCTGATCCCGGGCTGCGACCGCGACCTCGTCCGGCCACTTCAAAAGCGGATCGAGCAACGCTACGACGCGGTCCATCTCGGCACACGCGTCGGCGAGGTAAAAGCGCAGAAGAGCGGGATCAAGGTCGAGCTCGGCGACGTAGGAGCGAAGACGTTCGACGCTGTTCTGGTTGCCGTCGGGCGGACGCCGAATGGACGCGCGATCGGGGCCGACGCCGCCGGTGTCAACGTCGATGATCGCGGGTTCATCCCCGTCGACGCCAAGCTGCGCACGAACGTCGGCTGGATCCATGCGATCGGCGACATCGTTGGCGGCCCGATGCTCGCCCATAAGGCGTCGCACGAGGGATCGGTCGCCGCGGAGGTGATCGCGGGCGTCGCGGGCGCCGAGTTCGATCCGCGCGCGATTCCGTCGGTTGCCTACACCGATCCGGAGGTCGCGTGGATGGGTCTGACCGAAACCGAGGCGAAAGCGAACGAGATTGCCTACGAGAAGGGCCTGTTCCCGTGGAGCGCGTCGGGGCGGGCGCTGTCGATCGGCCGCGACGACGGGCTCACGAAGCTGCTGGTCGAGCCGGATTCGCATCGTGTGCTCGGGGCGGGCATCGTCGGCACGAACGCCGGCGAGCTGATCGCGGAGACGGTCCATGCGATCGAGATGGGCGCCGATGCCGAGGACCTCGCGGCCACGATCCACCCCCACCCCACCCTCTCCGAGACGGTGATGTTCGCCGCCGAGATGGTCGAGGGGACGATCACGGACCTGCTTCCCCCGCGCCGGCGCCAGCTCTGAGCCGCCGCTAACGACGACGAAGCCGGCGCACTGCTGTCAGCGCGAGCAGCGCCGCCAGCGCCTTCGCTGCTCCCGACCACTGCGCGCGGCGGAGTTCAACGGCCCCGGCGGGGCGCTCACGTGGCGCCGGCATCGCGAACTCCTCGGCTGCCAGCACGTCGCGGGGCTCCGTCGCCCCGGTGAGATCGGCGGGCAGCACGACGGGCGGGTGGTGGAGCGTCGGGTCGGGCGCCGGCATTGCGAACTCCTCAGCGGCGAGCACGTCGTGCGCGTCGAGCTCGGCAAGCCTCGGGTCAGGTGCCGGAAGGGCGAACTCCTCCGCGGCGAGTACGTCGTGGGGCGGCTGTTCACCTGACGCCATCGGCGCATGATCGCAAATCACCGGACGATCTGGGTGCCTGCCATAATCTCAGCCAACCAGGCTTAGATTTGTAGCCACGATCGCCACCTAGGTGGTATCCTTCACTTATTAGTCGTAAGCAACTAGCGAAAGTGAACCTTAGATGAGTCGCCTGCTTTTGGTCCCCATGGACGACGTGGTCGTCTTTCCGGGCATGTCGCTGACTCTCGCCGTGGACGCAGGCGAGGAGGAGCGGGTCCTGCTTGTGCCCAATCACGAGCAGGAATTCGCGGCCGTGGGCACGGTCGCCGAGATTTCTGAGCGCGTCCGCCTTCCCGGGGGCGGCCGCGCCGTCGCGCTCCAGGGCCTGCACCGCGGAACTGCTGGCGCGGCGCAAACGCTTCCGGACGGCCGGCTGTACGTCGAAGTCGAGGAGCGGCCTGACCCGGTCCCGGTCGACGGCAAGACGCGTAATCTGGAGCGTGAGTATCGCGCCGTGGTCGAGGAGATCCTCGAGCTGCGCGGCGACGACGGCCGGATTGCCGCGTTCGTGCGGAGCATCACCGAGCCCGGGGCGCTGGCCGACACGGCCGGCTACTCGCCCGACCTGAACTACGACCAGAAGGTCGAGCTGCTCCAGGCGGTCGATGTGACCGAGCGGCTCGAGCTCGCCGTGAAGTTCCAGCGCGAGCGGCTGGCCGAGATGCAGGTCCGCAAGCGGATCCGCGATGACGTCGAGTCGGGCGCCGAGAAGCAGCAGCGGGACTACTTCCTGCGCAAGCAGATGGAGTCGATCCGCAAGGAGCTCGGCGAGGACGAAGGCTCCGTCGTCGAGGAGTACCGGACGAAGATCGAAGAGGCCGGCATGCCGGAGCACGTCCGCGAACAGGCGGACAAGGAGCTCGGGCGGCTCGAGCGGATGGGCGAGCAGTCGGCCGAGACGAGCGTGATCCGCACGTACCTCGACTGGTTGATCGCGGTGCCATGGTCGAAGAAGTCCGACGAGCGGCTCGATCCCGTGCACGCGCGTGAGGTGCTGGACGCCGATCACGCCGGGCTCGAGGACGTCAAGGACCGGATCGTCGAATACATCGCGGTGAAGAAGCTGCGCACCGAGCGTGGAATCAACGAGGACAAACGCTCGGGGGCAATCCTGACGCTGATCGGTCCTCCCGGCACCGGAAAGACCAGTATCGGCGAGTCGATCGCAAGTGCGACCGGGCGCGAGTTCGTCCGGATGTCACTCGGCGGCGTCCGCGACGAGGCCGAAATCCGCGGTCACCGGCGGACGTACATCGGCGCGCTGCCTGGCCGGCTGGTCAGGGCGCTCCGCGATGCCGGCACGATCAACCCGGTGATCATGCTCGATGAGGTCGACAAGGTCGGCGCCGACTGGCGTGGCGACCCGAGCTCGGCCCTGCTCGAGGTGCTCGATCCGGCGCAGAACCACAGCTTCCGTGACCACTATCTGGATCTGGAGCTGGATCTGAGTCAGGTGATGTTCATCGCGACGGCGAACGTCGCCGACACGATCCCGGGCCCGCTGCTCGACCGCATGGAGGTGATCCGCTTCGACGGGTACACGACCTCCGAGAAGGTCGCGATCGCGCGCGGATACCTGTGGCCGCGCCAGCTCGAGCGCAACGGTCTGAGGGCCGAAGAGGTCGAGATCAGCGACGAGCTGATCGACACGATCACAACCGAATACACGCGCGAGGCCGGCGTCCGCCAGCTCGAGCGTGATCTCGGCACGGTGCTCCGCAAGACGGCGACGAAGATCGCAAGCGGCGAGAGCTCGGCTCCGGTGACGATCGACACCGACGCGGTCAGGGACGCCCTCGGGCGCCAACGCCACTTCCAGGAGTCGGCGATCCGCACTGCGGTCCCCGGCGTGGCGACCGGGCTCGCGGTCACCGGCGCGGGCGGCGACGTCCTGTTCATCGAGGCGACCTCGATGGACGGCAAGCCCGGCCTGACACTGACTGGTCAGCTGGGCGACGTGATGAAGGAGTCCGCGCAGATCGCGCTCTCCTACGTCCGCGGCCACGCAGACGAGCTGAACATCGACAGGCACTCGTTCGAGGAGCACTCGTTCCACGTCCACGTCCCCGCGGGCGCGATCCCGAAGGATGGCCCCAGCGCGGGGGTGACGATGGTGACGGCACTGACATCGCTGCTCAGCGACCGGCCGGTGCGGCACACGGTGGGCATGACCGGCGAGGTCACGCTCCAGGGCCGGGTGCTCCCGATCGGTGGCGTCAAGCAGAAGGTGCTGGCGGCGCACGCCGCAGGCCTCACCGACGTCGTCCTGCCCGAGCGCAACCGCGGCGACCTCGACGACGTTCCCGAAGAGGTCCGCGAGGCGATGAAGTTCCACTTCGCGATGACGGTCGACGAGGTGCTGAACGTCGCGCTCGAGCCGGCGCCGCTGCGTTCGGCCGCCTGAGACCCCTTCCTCCGGTGCTCCACGCGGTGTAAGCTGACCGCGTGCAGCACCGGGGGCAACGGGTGGGCATCGCAAGCGCTTGCTTGGTTGCGACGGTCGCAGCGCTGATCGTCGCAACAGGCGCCCAGGGCGCCGGGACGTTCGCGGTCTCGGGAAGGCTGCTCAACCTGCCGCGCCACCAGCGAGGGTTGTCGGTCGTGGTGGAAGCTGTCTCCCTGAACGACGCCGAGGTCGCCGACGCGGCGGTCGTGAAGGATCAGAGCTACACGCTCAAGGTCCCGGCGGGTCCGTACCTGATCCTGGAGACGGTGTTCGATCCGCGCAAGCGCCGCACGAAGGTCGCCTACAAGGCGGTCACGGTCAAACAGGGCCTGGGGTCGGTGAACCTGACCGTCCACGGGGCCGTGGCCCGCGGTCGGGCCGCCAGCGCGGCGGGCGCGGCGACCAACACCAACGTGGCCGTGGGAGACATCCCGATCAACGCGCCGGAGGGGAGGCTCCCCGGCGGCGCGACGGCGGGGCTCATAAACGGGCTGCTGCCCGTGTGCCACGCGAACGGCGCCAAGGTGTACGACCAAGGATCCGCGTTCAAGGACGCACTGCGCAAAGAGCAGGAGCTTGCGGCACAACACGCCCTGGACGTCACGTTCAGCTACAACCAGCCGATCGCGGGCTTCACTCTCGACGGTCACGTCGACACAGGCCACAACGGCGGCCCGCGAGCCGACATGACGCTTGTCGACAACAGCACAGGCAAGACACGGCACTTCTTGGTGCCCGGCGACTCGTGGGACAACCTGGGCGAGTTCATGCGACACGTCGGCAGTTCGATCGGCAACAACATCGCAGAAGGTCAGATCGCCTGCGACAAGTCGAAAGAGCCGCCTCCGCCCCCGCCGCCATCCTCCGCCTGTCAGGCCTCCGCAGGCACCGTCTGCGTCGCCTACTCCGGGGAGGCCTCAGGCGATGTGAAATACCAGCACCTGTTCGCAACCGAGCGACAGATGAAAATGGTCACCTTCAACCTGGTGTGGACGGCGCACGTCAAGGGCTACGGCGTGCCGACCGATCTCTCCCCCAGCTCGACTGCCTCGGGTTCGGGCACCGTCACGTACTACAACGGGACGTCATGCACCACCGCGTTCGAGCTGCTTCCGGACTCCGCGCCGTCGCTGGCTCAGGGGCCTCCGTACAACTCCACCACCGAGCTGACGATCGAGGTCCCGAATCCGATCGAGGACTCGGCCGGCACCGGGACCGGCAACGCCGCGATCGGCTCCCCCAATGGGTGCCCGGCCTTGCTCAGCGCAGGCCCTGGGAACTTCACGATCACCGTGCCGCTCGCGCCCCACACCGTCCGCACCTTAGCGACCAACTACCCCAACGTCCCGTTCACAGGGCCAGGCGTGGTAACCGGATCCACCAGCCTCGCCGGCACGATCACCGTCGAGGTCGGCTGAGCCGGCACTGCGCCTCGGCGAGGTTGGGCCACCACGGCGGTGGGGTACCGTGAAGTCATGAGCACGATCACCGCATCCCAAGAGCAGCAAGTCGTCGACCAGGTCCCGAAGCAGCTGTACATCGGCGGCGAGTGGCGCGACGCCGCGGGTGGGACGTTCGCGGTCGAGGATCCGGCGACCGGCGAGACGGTCGCCGAGGTGGCGGACGCGTCGCCCGAGGAGGCGATGGAGGCGCTCGACGCCGCCGTCGAGGCGGGCCCGAGTTGGGCGCAGACGCCGCCGCGCGACCGCGGCGAGATCCTCCGCCGTGCGTTCGAGGCGATCATCGAGCGCCAGGACGAGCTTGCGCTGCTGATGACGCTCGAGATGGGCAAGCCGATCGCCGAGTCGAAGGCCGAGATCCTGTACGGCGCGGAGTTCCTGCGCTGGTTCGCCGAAGAGGCGGTGCGGATCGACGGGCGCTTCTCGAAGGCGCCGAACGGCCAGGGACGGCTGCTGACGATGCGTCAGCCGGTCGGGCCATGCCTGCTGATCACGCCGTGGAACTTCCCGCTCGCGATGGGAACCCGGAAGGTCGGACCCGCGATCGCCGCCGGATGCACGATGGTCGTCAAGCCGGCACAGCTGACACCGCTGTCGATGCTGATCTTCGGCAAGATCCTCGAAGAGGCAGGACTGCCCGGCGGTGTGCTGAACCTCGTCACCGCGTCGTCGTCGGGCAAGACGATGGCACCGCTGATCGGAGACCAGCGACTGCGGAAGCTGTCGTTCACCGGCTCGACCGAGGTCGGCCGCACGCTGATGAAGCAGGCCTCCGACAACCTCCTGCGTCTGTCGATGGAGCTCGGCGGCAACGCTCCGTTCATCGTGTTCGAGGACGCCGACATCGACGAGGCAGTGAAGGGCGCGATGATCGCGAAGATGCGCAACATCGGCGAGGCATGCACCGCCGCCAACCGGTTCCACGTCGCCAACAGCGTCGCCGACGAGTTCGCCAGCAAGCTCGCCGAGAAGATGGGCGCGATGAAGGTCGGCCGCGGCACCGAGGACGGCGTCGAGGTCGGGCCGCTGGTCGACGCCGACCAGCGCGACAAGGTCGCCGAGCTGGTTGACGATGCGGTAGGCAAGGGCGCGCAGGCGCTTGTCGGCGGCCACGCGCCCGACGGCGCCGGCTACTTCTTCGAGCCGACCGTGCTCGGCGACGTCCCGCAGGACGCACGGCTGCTGAAGGAGGAGATCTTCGGCCCGGTCGCGCCGATCAAGGGATTCGACTCCGAGGACGAGGCGGTCGCCGCCGCCAACGACACCGAGTACGGGCTCGTCTCGTACCTGTACACGAGCGACCTCAAGCGCGCGCTGCGCGTCGTCGAACGACTCGAAACCGGGATGATCGGGCTCAACCAGGGGATGGTCTCGAACCCCGCCGCCCCGTTCGGCGGCGTCAAGCAGTCAGGCTTCGGCCGCGAGGGCGGCTACGAGGGGATCGAGGAGTACCTGAACATCAAGTACACCGCGATCAACCTGTAGCGCGCGACAAACCGCGCGGCGCAGACTTCCTCCCGTGCTTCGGGAGGAAGTATGCGTTGCAGACTTTGTTCGGACAGGTCGAAGGAAGTATGCGTTGCAGACTTTGTTCGGACTGGTGTTGGGGCCAGTCGAGGAACCATGCGCGGCGAAAAGGTGCCACCTATCCGGCGCGGGGACCGCGTCCAAACGCCGCCGACGGGTCCCCGAGCGTCGCGACGAGCGTCGGCGCGAACCGCTCGCCCGGCACGATCGAAGGCTCGAGCAACGGGTACGTGCGACCGCGCCGCACAACCTGCCCGCCGCCGGCGAGCACATTTCGCACCCAGTCGGACTGCTCGCCGTACAAGATCATCACCCGCAGCCGGCGGTTGCGCACCGACGCGATCACCGGCGTCCGATACACGCGCCCGGTGCGCCGGCCACGGTGTATGACCACCGCCCATGGCGGCACAAGCCAGGCCCAGGTGCCCTGGATCGGATTCGTGACGAGCCGGTTGAAGCGCGCGAGCCGCCTTCGGAAACCCATCGGGCTGCCAGCGTAGCGGCCTCGAGCGGGCGAAGGCCCTGTACCCTCACTGCGACCCATGGCGCACGCCGAGGAGAGTCCAACGAGGATGAGGGGCCCGATAAATCAGCACGCGCGGGCGCTCGCGTACGAGTGGCGGCAGCTGACCCGCGCGGCGACGTTCGTCGCGCTGCTGACGGCGCCCGCGTTCTTCCTGATCCTGTACGACTCGGACCACTGGTCGGTGGTGGCGGCGCTGATCATCACGGTGCTCGCGGTGCTGCTTTTCCGCGGGCTGATCGAGGTCCTCGCGCGCAAGCTGATCCCGTCGCCGAGCCTGTTTGGAAGCGAAGAGCTCAAGGCGGAGGACATCGTCGCGCGCCGCCGCTACTGGTACTGGCGATCGAAGTTCCGGCGGCTGCCGATCTACGTGATCATCGTGTTCGCGCTGCTCGGCCTGGCGCAGGGGTTTTTCGCATTCGCCGGGGTCAGCGCAGGGTTCTTCCACCCATTCAGCGGGCTGCGGCAGATCTTCCCCGCCGACACGCTGCCGCAGCTCGGGCTTGTGTTCGTCCAGCTGCCGCTGCTGTTCTTCGTCAACTTCGCGATCTTCTTCGGCCCGTTCCTGTTCTTCGCCGTGCGACAGATCCGTGGCTACGAGCCCGGCGACGCGAGCTGGGGGGTGAAGATCGACGACGTCCGCGGCCAGGCGGAGGCGAAGGAGGAGATCACGCGCGTGATCACGCTCTGGCAGTCGGGCGAGGAGTTCGAGAAGGCGGGCGGCAAGCGCGAGCGCGGACTGCTGTTCCTCGGCGCGCCCGGGACCGGCAAGACGATGATCTCGAAGGCGATCGCGACGAACTTCAACTGCCCGTTCGTGACGATCCCCGGTTCGGGGTTCGCCGGCATGTTCATCGGGATGGACGCCATCACCGTCCAGTTCCTCGCGCGCAAGGCGCGCAAGCTCGCGCGCAAGTGGGGCGGCCAGTGCATCGTCTTCATCGACGAGATCGACGCCGTCGGCATGCGTCGTCAGGCGCTCGGGTCGGGACTCGGCGCCACCCCCGAGACGGCGGCCGCAGCCCGCTCTCGGGTTCGCAGGCGAGTTCGGCGCGCTCACGCAGTCGGGCGACGTGATCATCGAGTCGCGCGAGTGGCGCGACTGGCTGTTCGCCCAGCGCGCCGAGCGCCAGGTCAGCGGCTACGCCGCGTTGATGGAGCGGATCCAGGGCCGCATCCAGCGGTTCTACCCCGGCTTCGGGATGGGCGGAGGGATGGGCGGTCAGGCGCTCAACCAGCTGCTGGTCGTGATGGACGGGATCGACGAGCCGCCGGTGATGCGGAAGTTCCTGACGAACCGGCTCAACACGTTCCTCGACGCGATGTTCGTGGTTCCGAGCAAGGTCGGGAAGGTGCCGCTGCGGCTCTCGCCGCCGCGGCCGCGACCCGAGCAGATCTACTTCATCGGCGCCTGCAACGTGCCGATCCAGGTGCTCGACCCGGCGCTGACCCGGGCCGGCCGGATGGGCCGCCACATCTGGTTCCGTACCCCGACCAAGGACGACCGCGCCGACATCTTCGACCTGTACCTGGACAAGGTCGATCACGAGCCCGATCTGGACACGGAGCGGCGCCGTGACGAGCTGGCGCGGATCACGAACGGCTACTCGCCGTCGATGATCGAGCAGTGCTGCTCGATGGCGCTCACAATCGCCCACTCCGAGGGGCGCCGGCGCTTCGGCTGGTTCGACATTGTCGAGGCGATGACCACGGTCGAGACCGGGACGGCACAGAACATCGACTACGTGCCGGAGGAGTCGAAGGCGGTCGCGATCCACGAGGCGGGACACGCGGTCGCCGGCCACATCTACATGGAGAAGGACGTGCTATCCACGCGCCTGTCGATCCGCAAGCGCGGCGGTTCGCTCGGCCACTACCAGAGCATGGAGAAAGAGGAGCGCTTCAATCGCTTCCGCAGCCGCTGGATGGGGAGCTTGACGATGATCCTCGGCGCGATGGCAGCCGAGCACGTGTTCTACGGCGAGAACAGCCAGGGGGTCGCCGGGGACGTCGGCAGCGCAACCTCGGTCGCGGCATCGATGGTCGGGATCTGGGCGATGGGACCCGAGGGCGTCCACCTCCACGGCAGCGCGATCTCCGCAGAGCAGGAGGAGGAGGTTCGCAAGCGGCTCGCACGAATCGGCAACACGATCATGAACCGCGCAAGCGGCGCCGGAGCGTTCAACGAGAACCCGATCGGCGCCGTGCTCGGCGATCGCGAGAAGCGCGCCGCCGCGGCTCAGATCCTCGGGCAGGCGTACGTAACTGCATACGCGTTGATGCTCGCGAACAAGGCCGCGATCGAGAAGATCGCCGACGAGCTCGTCGAGCGGAAGGAGATCTACGGCGACGAGGTGACCGACCTGCTCAACAGCGTCGGCCTGCAGCGCCCGGAGATCGACCTCACCGACGACCGCTCATGGCCGACGGTATGAACGACTCGGAGCAGCGCATCACCGTGTCGAGCGAGGAGCACGCGGCCAAGCGGCCGCTGCCCGCCACAGTCGCGCTCGGGCGACGCCAGGACGCGCGGCCCGAGCCCTCCCCTCACGCGCACAAGTTCCGCGCCGCGACGGCGATGCTCGCCGGGCTCGCGATCGGCGCGGTCGCGGTCGCGATCGCGGTGCTCGTGAACGGCGGCCGCGGCGGCCCGAGCCGGCCATGGTCCTCATGGTCACCGCCGGACAACGGCACCCAGGGCGCGCAGGAGATCGCCGACCACCTGGCGCCGTTCTACCGGATCAATGGCATCGACCAACTCGCGGTGGTGACCGTCGTCAATCTCGGCAATCCGAACAGCGTCAATCCGTCGACTGGCTTGCCAACCGGGCTCCAGGTCGCAGTTCGCACCGACGGCTCGACGAGCGGCCCGTCACTGCTCAACGGCAACACGATCGCCTACAACCTCTGCGGGGTCGGCTCCAACAACTGCTCGATCGGCATCGGTCAGGCGTCATCGCTCCGCCTGCTGCTGCTCAAACGCGAGGCGCTCGAGCTGGCGTTGTACACGTTCAAGTACATCTCCGGAGTCGACAACGTGGTCGCGATCCTCCCTCCCGGCCACACGACCACCACGAACACCCTCACCTCGACGCCGCATGCAAAGCCCGTGAGTCAGAAGCTCGACCTTGCGCTGCTGTTCCTGCACGACGAGCTCACGCCGTTCCTGAGCGCGCCGCTCAGCGCGACGTTGCCGAACACGTATCCGCCTGCGGTGCCGCAGCTGTCGCTGTGGTCGCAGACGGCCGAGGCGGGGCTGGTCGAGCAGATCACCGCACGCGGACTGTTCTCCGAGCAGCTTGTTCAGACGCAGGCCGGGGAAAACCTGATCGAGCTCACTCAGCAGCCCCCGTCGTAGCTCGCCGCTCGTACCCGGGGCACCGCTCCACCGGGAGCCGCGGGTAGCGAGGAAACCGCTCGGGCTCGTCCTTCGAGCGCCGGCACAGCGAGAACGCGGACCCGCGCGTGGTGCGCACGACCTGCTGATGCCGGCAGCCGTTGCACAGCCCCGCGCCGGGCACGGCGCTGGTCACGCCCGCGTGAGCTCCTCGAGCAGCTGCACGAACGACACGTACGGGCGACCGGTCACCTCGTGCAGCGCGATCTCGCACGTGCGGTTGCTCGACACGCACGCATCGGGTGCGTAGCCGTCGAGCTCGCCGCCGACGTCGCGCAACGCGGAAGCGGGCAACTCGGGGTGAAGCCAGCCGCGGTCGCCGGCCATCCCGCAGCATCCGCTCGCGGCGGGGACGATCACGTCGTCGGCGCACGCGGCAACGGCCGACGCGAGCTTCCCGGTGAGCCCCAGATGCATCGCCGCACAGGTCGGGTGCACGGCCACCCTCGGGAGCCTCCGGCCGACCTTCAGCCGACCGAGCAGCCGGTCAGCGACCCACTCGATCGAGTCGATCACCTCGACCCCATCGAGCGCTCGCAAGCCCTGCGTACAAGAGGTGGCGTCGACCACGACGGGCAGCCGGCCATCGTCGCTCCATCGCGCGAGTGCCTCGGCTGCCCGCTCTGCCATCACCGTCTGGCCGCCGGTGAACCCCTTCGAGCTCCATGGCACCCCACAGCACACGCCGGCGACGTCTGGCGGAATCCAGAGCGGCAGCCCGGCGCGCTCCGAGAGCGTGACGAGCGCCTCGGCCAAGGTCGGGTGCTCCCCCGCTCCCCGGGGATTGCCGAAGATCCGGTTGATGCACGCCGGCAGGTACACGGCGGCGGCATGATCGCGCGCCGCGCTCCTCGGCAGCGACGCGGGCGCCTGCGCCGGCAGCTGAGCCGGCCACGACGGGATCAGGTCATCGGCACGGCCTCGCGCCGCCCGGCGCAGCGAGCGTGGTAGCGCCGCGACTCGTTCGCGGCCGACCAGGCGCTCGGCGACACGTGCTGCGCCGACACCGGCTCGCGCGAGCCGCTCGACGGTGGCGAAGCGGCGGGCGACCGCGGCCGCGACCCGCTCCGATCGCGCCGAGTGTCCGCCGGCGCGCAACTGCTTGACGAGCACGCCCGTGTCGATCCCGACCGGGCACGCGAGCGCGCACGTCCCATCCACAGCGCATGTCTGAACCCCGTCGTACTCGTACTCCGTCCGGAGCGCGTCGAGCACCGGCGAGCTCGCGCTGCCCTGGCGCGCCATCTCGCGCCGCAGCACGATCCGCTGGCGCGGCGTCAGCGTGATGTTGCGCGACGGGCACACCGGCTCGCAGTAGCCGCATTCGACGCACTTGGTCGCGACCTCCTCGATCTCCGGCGTGGACTTCAAGTGCCTCAAATGCACACCGGGATCGCGGTTCAGCACGACCCCCGGCGCGAGCACCCCGTCAGGATCCGCGAGCTGCTTGACCCGCCACATCAGCGCTGTTGCCTTCGGCCCCCACTCGCGCTCGACGAACGGCGCCATGTTGATCCCCGTGCCGTGCTCGGCCTTGAGCGATCCGTCGTACTTGTCGACGACCAGCTCAACGAGCTCGTGCATGAACGCGTCGTAGCGCTCGAGGTCCGCCTGCTCGCCGAAGTTTGGCGTCAGCATGAAGTGGAGGTTCCCGGCCGACGCGTGGCCGGCGACGCCGACCAGGAAGCCATGCTTGCCGAGCACCGCCTGGAAGTCGCGAGCGGCTTCGGCGACGCGTGCCGGCGGCACGCACACGTCCTCGATCACGAGCGACACGCCCGGCTGGCGGACCGCGGCGAGCAGACCGTGCATCCCCTCGCGCACTCGCCAGAAGACCTCGATCTCCTCCCGCGCGCGTGTGAACACCGCCGGGTCGAGCAACGGCCGGCCCTCGAGCACAGACAGCGCCTTCTGTTCGAGCGGGTCGAGTTCGTCCGCCGCGTCGGCTCGGAACTCGACCAGTAATGCCGCCGCTGTTGGCGGTAGCTCGCGCCACTGCTCGGGCGTCCCGGCCATGTTGTAGGCGGCAGCGATCAGCGTCGGCGCGACCATCAGCTCGGTCGCCGTCGCGCCGGCGCCGACCAGGTCCGGCACGGCGGCGGTCGCCGCTTCGATGTCCTCGAAGAGCACAAGCGCGACGCTCGTCACGGGCAGCAGCGGCACCGTCTCGAACACGGCCTCTGCGATGAACGCGAGCGTGCCCTCCGAGCCGATCACCAGCCGCCGGAAGATCTCCAGCGGGCTGTCCGCGTCGAGGAACGCGCACAGCCGGTAACCGGTGGTGTTCTTGATCGCGAACTTCCGGCGCACACGCTCGGCGAGCTCGGCGTCCGCGCGTAGCTCGCCGCGGATTTGCGTCAGTCCAGACGCAAGCTCAGGTGTCTGGCTGACGAATTTCTCCTCGGCATCGGGCGCAGCGGTGTCGATCACGGCGCCGCAAGCGAGCACGAGCTTCATCGAGCGGACCGTGCTGTAGGAGTCGGCGGTCGTTCCGCACCGCATCCCGCCGGAGTTGTTGGCGATCACGCCACCGATGCACGCGAAGTCGGTGCTCGCCGGGTCGGGCCCGAGCCTGCGCCCATACCGCGCCAGCATCCGGTTGACCCGTCCCAGCGAAATCCCTGGCTGCACGCGAATCGCGGCGCCGCCATCAAGAACCCGTGCTCGCTGCCAATGCCGGCGGACGTCAACGAGCACGGAGTCGGTCTGCGCTTGCCCGTTCAGCGACGTACCGCCGGTCCGAAACACGATTGGAACAGAGTTCGCGCGTGCAAACCCGAGCAGCGTCACAACGTCGTCGACGTCGCGCGGCATCACGACCGCCTGCGGGATCAGCCGGTACGGGCTCGCGTCGGACGCGTACGCGATCAGATCGGTCGCGCGCGAGCGGACCCGCTCAGAGCCGAGCGCCGCCACCAGTCGCGAGCGGAGCGGCTCGGGCGTCCCGCCGGCGACCCAGTCGGGTGCGCGGTCAGATGCGGCGAGGGCGCTCACTCGTACCACATGCCAGGCGCGACCGGGACCTGGACGAGCCGCGGCCCGTCGTCCGCGGCGATCGCCGAGCGCAACGCCTCGGTCAGCTCGTCGCGGCCCGGCACCGAGCGCGCGTTCATCCCGTATGCGCTCGCGACCGCGGCGACGTCGAGCCCCGGCAGGTCGAGCCCCGGGGCGCCGGTCAACTGCTCGAGCCCGGCGAACCATTTGAGGATCCCGTACTCCTCGTTGCGCAGGACGAGGAACGTGACCGGGACCTTGTACGCGACGGCCGTCCACAGTGCGGTGATCCCGTACTGCGCGGACCCCTCGCCGAGCACGCACACCACCGGCCGCGAGGGCTGCGCGAGCTGAACCCCGACTGCCGCCGAGATCCCGAACCCGAGCCCGCCGCTCGAGCTGAAGAAGTACGACCCGGGCCGGGACAGCCGCAGGCGGTTGCGCAACGCCAGCGTCGAGGACGGAATCTCGATCACCGCGATCCCGTCCGAGGGCCACGCCTCCGCCAGCGCCGCCATCGCCGCAGATCCGGTCAGCGGCTCGGTTTCCTCCGGCTCGGCCGGCGCCGGGCGCGGCTCGGGCGCGACGCGATCAGATTCGACGACCAGGTCGAGCAGGGCGTCGAGCGCAAGCGCGACGTCCGCCACGACGGCATCGCCCATCGGCGCCCGTGCGGCCTCATTCGGGTCACTCGTGATCACAATCAGCGAAGTCTCGTCGCCGAGCAGCGGACCCGGGATGTACGGGTAATAGGGGAACACGGAGGACCCAACCACGAGCACGAAGTCATGCTCTTTCAAGGTCTCCGCCAGCGGTCCGATCGCCGGCGGAAGCACGCCGCGGAAGCTCGGGTGTCCCTCTGGGAAGCCGATCCGTCCGCCACCGGGCGCCGGGGTCGCCCAAACGGGCAGCTTCTGGCGCTCGACCAGGGCGACGCAGGCCTCCCACCCGCCGCTCGCATCGATGTCCGGTCCGGCCACGAGCACCGGGTTGCGCGCGCTCTCGAGCCGCCCGGCGACGACCGTCAGCGTGTCGCGATCGGGCATCGAACGACCGGTGACGAGACGCCCGGTCGCGCTCCGGACCCTGTCCATGTCGGCCTCCACGAGCCAGTCGTCCATCGGGATCGACACGAACGACGGTCCGCGGGGCGGCAGCGACGACAGATGGATCGCGCGGGCGAGCGCGCCGGGCACGTCCGCCGCGCGGGGCGGCTCGTGTGCCCACTTCACGTACGGCTGCGGCCCGAGGACCGCGTCGCGGTTGGTGAGGTTCGCCTCGATCGTGATCTGCGCGCGGACTTGCTGGCCGGCGGTGATCAGCAATGGCGACTTGTTCGCCTGCGCGTTGAAGATCCCACCCACCGCGTTGCCGACACCGGGGGCCGTGTGGAGGTTGACGTGCGTGACGTGTCCCGACGCCTGCGCGTACCCGTCCGCCATCCCGACGACGACCAGCTCCTGAAGCCCGAGGACATACCGGAAGTCCGACGGGAAGTCCGCGAGCATCGGCAGCTCGGTCGACCCGGGGTTGCCGAAGATCGTCGTCATTCCATGGGCGCGGAACAGGTCGAACGTCGCGTCGCGGACGGTCGGCGCCATCAGGCTGCGCTTCTGAGGACCCCGGCCGTGTGGGGCGGCTGGCGGTCGTGCCAGCGCTCGATCGCCTCCAGCTCCCCCGCCAGCGAGATCAGCAGCTCCTCCGAGCACGCCGGTCCCATCAGCTGCGCCCCGATCGGAAGCCCTGCGGAGGTCAACCCGGCCGGCACGTTGATCGACGGCCAGCCGGTGACGTTCCACGGCCACGTGTACGGGCACGCGGCCGTCATCAGCTTGTCCGTCTGCCACCCCGACAGTCCGTCGATCGCGCCCACCGACAGCGGGGGCTGCGCGCTCGTGGGCGTCAGCACGACGTCGAACCGCTTGAAGATCGCGCCGGCCTGGCGGCGCATCGGCGCCTCCAGGGCGCGGGCAAGCGCAACGATGGCCCCGAGGTAGCCGCCGAGCTGCGCGTTGTGGCGCGTGCGCGGGTCGAGCACCGAGTGGTCGGGCAGCCGCTTAGCCCATGCGTGCAGCCCGTTCAGCGAGCGTGGCAGCACGCCAACCCCAAACAGCCCGTAGTTGACCCGCGCGGGCGCGACCTCGTGGCCGAGCCCGCCGAGTACGCGCCCGAGGCGCTGGACCGCCGCGGCGATTTCCGGGTCGAGCCGCGCGTCCACGGTCGTGAACGGCGGCTTCAGCGCGATCGCGATCCGCAACCGTGGTGGATGGGTCGCGGCCGCGTGGCAAAACGATCGCTTCGGCGGTGGCGGTCGGTGGCGATCCTCTGGATGGTTGCCCGACGCGGCGTCGAGCAGCAGCGCGGCGTCGCGGACGGTCCGCGCCAGCGGCCCGATGCACGCGAGGCCGTGGAACGCGATCGTCTCCGGCCACGTGGAGATCCGTCCGCGCTGTGGCTTGATCCCGACGAGGTGCGTCCATGCCGCCGGGATCCGCACCGAGCCGAGCCCGTCGGAGCCGAGTGCGCCCGGCACCACGCCGGCCGCGACGGCGGCCGCCGAACCGCCCGAGGAGCCACCTGGGGTGTGCTCGAGCGACCACGGATTGCGCGTCACCCCGAACGCCTCCCCCTCGGTGATCGGCCACTGGCCAAGCTCGGGCGTCGTCGTCTTGCCGACGATCACGGTGCCCGCGGCACGCAGCCGCCGGACCGCCTCGCAATCCTCAAGCGCCGCATCGAACGTGCCGTTGCAGCCGAACGGAGTCGTCTCCCCCGAGAGGTCGACGTCGTCCTTGATCGCGATGGGCACGCCGAGCAGCGGCATCCGCTCGCCCGCCGCGAGCCGCCGATCCGCCTCGTCGGCCTCCTCGAGCGCCATCTCGGACCGCACGCATCGGAACGCGTTCAGGACCGGCTGCGAATCCCGGATCCGGTCGAGCGCCTCCTGCACCAGCTCGCGTGACGACGCGTCTCCCCGCGCGAGCGCCTCGGCCGCGTCGCTCAGCGAGATGAAGCTCACAGGACCGCCAGCGCCTCCGCCGCGGCGCGCTCGCCGGAGCGCACGGCACCATCCATGTAGCCGTTCCAGTAGGTCGAGGTCTCGGTCCCGGCCCAGTGGATGCGTCCCACGGGCTCGCGCAGCTGTGCGCCGTAGGCGAGCAGCGCGCCGGTCGCCGGGATCCCGACGGGACAGCCGCGCGTCCACTGCTCGCCCGACCAGCTCGTCTCGAAGAATGCAGACGGAGTCAAGCGCGGGGGAGCCGAAGAACGACGCGTACTGGTTCAGCACCTGCTGGCGGCGCTGCGCCGGCGAGGTCACGTTGTATCTACGTGCGTTGTCGCCGCCGACGAACCCGAACACGACGCCGAGCGAGCCGTCGGGCGGCGAGTCGTCGAACGTCGCGGAGACGGGGCCGCCCGTCGCGATCGCCGTGCCCGTCAAGCCGGCGTCGCGCCAGAACGGACGCGGATAGACGGCTGCGACCTTTGTCAGCGTCCCCTGGCCGTACCGCTGGGTCAGCTGGTCACGTTCGAACGGCAGCAGCGGCTCGTACTCGATCCGGCCCGCGAGCGTGGGCGGCACCGCGACGATCACGAGCTTGCACGCGGCCGTCAGGCGGTCGCACACGACCGTCGCGCCGGACCCGCGTTCTGCGTGATCCGCCGCACCGGGGAGCCGAGCACGACCCGCCTGGCCACCGAGCTGCGAGGCGACCTTCAGCGGGAGCTTCTGCGAGCCGCCATAGAGGCGCGACTGCTGCGCCCCGCCGCGCGTGTTGAAGTTGCGCTCGAACGTTCCGGGGTGCGTCTCGTCGCCGGACGCGGCGATGTAGAACAGCGTGAACAGCAGCGACAGCTCGCGCGGCTCAGCGCCGAAGATCGGGCGGGTGGCGGCAGACGCGACCTCGAAAAAGCGCTCGTTGAAGGTCAGCTGCGAGCGCAGAAACGACTCGAGCGTCTGCCCGTCCCATGCGGCCGCATTGCTCGCCTGCCACGGCGCGTTGATCGGAACCGTTCCCGCCATCTGGTCCAGCGCCGGAACGATCGTCGCCAGCGGCACGAGGATCTGAGGATCGAGCGGCGCCGTGCCGGTGGGTCCGGTGTCCTTGTACCGGAGCACGGTCGACCCCGCGATGTAGACGTCGTCGCCGTTGTCGTACGTCGGGAACGTCCCGATCCCGAGCTCACTTGCGAGCGCCATCACGTGATCCTGGGTCGGACCGACGAACGTTCCGCCGCGCTCGGAGATCCGACCGCCACCGAGGTCGTGGTTCCAGATCCGTCCACCGACTCGGTCGCGTGCCTCGAGCACGATCACCGACCGGCCGGCGGAGACCAGCTTGCGCGCCGCGGTCAGCCCGGCGAGGCCGGCGCCGACCACCACCACGTCCGCGCGGCGGGCCTTACTTGCCGCGGTCCGGCGCTTGCGGGCCTGCGCTGCCGCGGGCAACGCCGCCGCAGCGCCGGTGGCGACGGTGCCTGAGACGAACCCCCTGCGTGTGACGTCAGATGCCAAGGGGCCAGCTTATAGTGCGTGTCTTGGCAGACCTGCCTCGAACCCCGTTCGCCGAGCTTCTCGGGATCGAGCTACTCGAGGCGACCCCGCAGCTGGTGCGGGCCAGCCTGCCGTTCTCGCCAGAGCGCTGCACGCTCGGCGGGATCATCCACGGCGGCGCGATGATGGCGCTCGCCGACGATTGCGGCGGCATGTGCGCGTTCCTGAATATGCCTGACGGCGCGAGCGGTACGGCCACGATCGAGTCGAAGACGAACTTCCTGCGCGGCGTGTCCGAGGGCGCGCTGACGGCGAGCACGCGACCGCTGCACGTCGGCCGCACGACGGCGGTGCTCGAGACTGAGATCGTGCGCGAGGACGGCAAGCTCGCTGCGAAGGTCACGCAGACGCAGGTCTACCGCTAGCTACGGCTTCGTCGCGGTGAGGTGCGGGTAGTAGCCGTTCGGCGTCGTCGGCGCGAACGAGCCCCAGTGGAACGCCGGCTGCACCTTGCACGGGACGTTCGAGGTCAGCAGCGGGAAGTCCGAGGGGTTGTTGACGTTGTTGCAGTCAGAGGAGAACAGCCCCGTTGCGAGGTTCGACAGCTCGCCCGGCGAGAAGTAAGCGTTGTGGCGGTTCGTCGGCTCGCGCGTCTTCTGGCCGTAGAGCGTCTCATCGTTGACGCCGATGATCGCGCGCAGGTACGACGCTTCGCCGGCGGGGATGTTGCCGACAGGCTGCGTTGTGTCTGCAGCCGATCTCCCCTCGAGGTCCGCGCCGAGGTTCGCCATCGCCGAGGTCAGCTCCTTGCTGTACACGCCCATGAACGCGATCACCGGCGCGAGCTGCTGGGCCGCGGGCAGGATCTGGTCGAGTGCCGGGTGGAACGCCGCGGTGAAGCGCGTGATCGCCGGCAGCGCTCGGTTCGCGTCGTCGAGCAGCCCTGGCGCCTCGCGCAGCAGCTTGACCGCCGGCCCCGACAGGGCGATCAGCTCGCTGCAGCGCGGGCGTCAGCAGCGGCGCCACCGGCTTGAGCGTCGCAAGCGACGGCTTCGCGAGCCCGAGCGAGGTGTTCAACGTCCCGAGCGTCGTCCGCAGCTCACTCAGAAATGGCGGCAGCGCGTTGACGGTGCTGCGTCAGCGCGACGTTGCGCGCTGCCGTCGCCGAGAGCACCTGGTCGCCGGCGGTGATCAGACTCTGGAGCTCCGAGGAGCGGTCGCCGAGCGTCGTCAGCACGGTCGCGCTGTTGTTGATCAGCGACTGGACATTGCCCGATTGCTGGTTGAGCACCCCGACGACGGCGCTCAGCTCGGTGATCGACGGGTCGAGGTTGCCGAGCGCGTCGTTCAAGTCCTGCCCGCGTCCGGCCAGCGCCAGGTAGGTGCCGTTCAGCAGCGCCTGAAGGTTGTGCTGGGTTTCGGTGTTGAACGATCCCAGCACCTGGTCGAGCTGCTGGGTGGAGTCGACCTGTGTGGATGGGATCGTGCCGTTGTCGCGGAACTTGGGCCCGGCGCCGTTCCCGGTCGACAGCTCGACGTACGCCTCGCCGAGCAGCGTCTTCTCGCGCAGGATCGCGAGGGTGTTGACCGGAATCGGTGCGTACTGGTGGTTGATGTCCATCGTCACGTACGAGTTCACGCCCCGCGCCTGGACGTTCGACACCTTGCCGACGTTGACCCCGGCGATCCGCACGTCGGCGTTCGGGAACGAGCAGTCCGGTCTCCTTGAACAGCGCGTTGATCCGGTACCCCTGTGGCGCGAACGGCACCGTCCCGCCGAACTGCGTCCACACGAAGATCATCAGCCCGATGCACGAGAGCGTGAAAGCGATCGCCGCGAGCACTGCAGAGCGTCTCGGTGCTTGGGTGACCATCCGCTCAGCACCCGAAGTTGGTCAGGACCAGCGACTCCAGCAGCTGGCCGGCTGGGAATGTCTGCAGGCTCGAGCACGACGTCAGCGCCAACACGCGCCAGACCGGGCCGTTCGCGTCCGACTGCGAGATGAACGAGTCTGCGTTGTGCGCGAACCACGCGAGCCAGTAGAGGAAGCCCGGGTTCCGGCCGCCCGGGTCGTACGCGATCTCGTTGGTCACATACGCGAGCACCTTGAACGACTTGATCAGCGCCGGTACCGCCTGGTTGAGGTCGGTCGTCAGCGCGGGGAGCTGCGAGGCGAGCGGCAGCACGACCTTGACGAACGGCGGGATCTCCTTGAGCGGCAGGAGCGCCGCGCCCTGGAAGAGTGTGCGCGCGTCGCGCAGCGTCGTCGGCAACTTGCGCGCGGTCGGGAGCAGCGCGGTCGCGGTCGGTCCGAGCGCGTCCGCGAACGGGATCAGATCGGTCAGGGTCTTGTCGGTCGTCGCGAGCGTCCCCGGGAGCCTCGTGATCGCGCTGCGGAGCGCGACATCCTGGGTCGCGAGCGCCTGCACGGTCGTGTTGCCTGCCTGCACAACCTGCCGCAACTGCGAGTTCTTGACCGCCGCCGCCTGCGTCAGCACGCCGAGGTTATGCACGATGTCCGACAGCTCGGTCCGGCGCGCCGCCAGCAGGTCTCCGATCGTGCGGAGCTGCTGCGCGGTCGGGCCGAGGTTCGAGAGCAGCTTGCGGATGTCGCCGCCGCGTCCGAGCGTCCCCTGGTTGAGATCGGTGATCAGGCTCGTGAACCAGGTGCGCGTATCGGTGTCGAGCGCGTCGAGCAGCTCGTCAGAGTCCGTCGGCGAGGTCGTCTGCGCGACCGGGATCGTGCCTCCCGGCTTGAGCACTCCGGCCGACCGGCTGCCGGGCGCGATGTCGACTTCCATGTCCTTCAGCGGCGTGTTGGGAACGAGGTTCGCGCTGGCGTCGTTGTACAGATGCGCGATCTTCGACGGGTCGATGTCCATGTGGATCACGCCGTGACCGTCGACCAGGTCGGTGCCGGTGATCTCGCCCACGCGGACACCGGCGACGTTCACAGGCTCGCCGAGCCCGGGTACGACCGCTGCGGCGGTCGGGAATGAGGCGTTGACCGCGTAGAAGCTCTGGAACGGGTTCGGCAGCCGCTGCTGGAGCAGGATGTAGAACCCGGCCGCGGTGCCGATCACCATCAGCCCGATCAGAATCAGCACCGACCGCCCGTAGCGGCGGATCTGAACCTTGAACCGACCGCTCACGGCGCCACCGCCTTGCTCGCGCTCCGCAGCTCCGCGAGCACCTTCGTCACGGCTGGGATCGACGTCGTCGCCGGGGCGGCGGCGCGGCGCTCGGCGTCGGACGCTGACGCCGGGATCACGGCAAGCGATGGGACCGGCTGCGACGTGCAGGGGACGTCCGGACGGAACGCGGACGCGCGGCAGCGCCCCGACCCAGGCCGGGCTCGCGGACAGCGGCCCGGAGTTCGAGACGCCGGTTGCACCGATCCCGGGGATCGAGATCGGCGAGATCGAGTTGAGCCCGGCGCCGATCAGCGTCCGCGTGTACGGCCCGTTGCCGTCGAAGTTCCCGGTCGCGCCGGCGACACCCGGGAGGAAGTGGACGAAGTCCTGCCACACCGGGACCGGCTGGCCGTTCGGGTAGCGGCTCGTCAGCGCGCCATCCGGGACGGAGCTCTCGAGGATCGGGGTCACGTGCGTCGCCAGGCAGTCGGTCACCTGCTTGGTGATCGGGAACGCCTTGCCGAGCTCGGTCAGCAGGCTCGGGAACTGCTGGAAGGTCGCGCGCAGGGACCTCAGCAGCTCGACGGCGCTCGACCGGGGCTACGATCGTGCCGAGCTGTCGGACGGCACTCGTGATCGAGTCGAGGATCGGCGGCGCGAGCTTCAGCGACGGGTCGAGCGCGATCGCGAGGTTGCGCAGCGGCGGCAGCGCTCGGTCGACCGCGGCGAGCGAAGCCGGCGCGATCTGGAGCGTCTTGTCGAGTCCCGGAGACCGATTGCGCGAGCGCCCCGTCGGACGACGCGAGCGCGCTCGAGGTGGCGTCCAAGCCGGTCACGAGTGACGCGAGCTGCGCGCTCGTGGACGCGAGCGCCGAGGTGACGCTCGCGCTCCCTCGCAACAGCCGGCCGACGTCGCCGTTCTGCGTGCCGGTCAGCGCGCGGGTGATGATCGCAGTGTCCTTGAACACCGGCGTCAGCGCCGGGACCGCCTGCTTCAGGCCGCCGGCGCCGCTGTCGGACTGCGGCTGCCCGGCGTTCGGGCTGAAGCCGGCGTTGAAGTTGTTGAGGATGTTGTCGAGGCTCTGGCGGGTAGCGCTGTCGAAAGTCGAGAGGACCTTGTAGAACTGGACCACCGTCTGCGTGTTCGACAGCGGGATCGTGAAGCCGTCCTTGGCGATCGGCGCGCTCGTACTGCCCGGAGTCGAGGTCGAGGTAGTAGCCGCCCTCGAGGAACAGGCGGTCGCGGATCCGAAGCGTCGCGTCGGTGTGGATCGGCTGTCCATTGCCGTTGACGGTGAACGCGATCTTCGACGTCTGGCCGGGTCCGGGTGAGACGCCGGTCACCGTGCCGACGTCGATCCCGGCGATCCGCACCGGCGAGTCCTGGCGCACGTTGACGCTGTTGTTCGTCATCGCGTACAGCGTGAACTTGTGGATCAGCGGCAGCCCGCCGTTGAACGCGTAGTACGTCACGAACACCGTCGCGAAGATCACGATCGCCGAGATGATCAGCGGGTGCATCCCCTTCTTGCGCCCTGCCTTCTTCTTGCGGCTGATCAGCGGGCTCACGGGACGAGCCCCGCTTTCTGACCGAGCGCGAGCACGCCGGCCGGCGGCGTCGTGTTGTCGACCACGGTCGAGGTCTTGAGCCCCGCGTTGCCGATCAGCTGCGCGCCCTTGTAGCCCTCGTTGCCGGCCTGACACTGGCTCGAGTCCTCGATCGGGTAGTAGTTGTCGTGCAGGTCGGACGCGGGTTTGCTCGCGGGCAGCATCTGACTGAGATCGATCAGCGGCGCGAAACGCAGCCAGCCGCCGGTCGAGTCGCCCTGGCTCAGCGCGGAGGCGAAGTTCCGCACCCACAATCCGGCGACGTTGCACGCGAACTGCGCCGGCGCCACCGTGCGCAGGATCGCGCCGAGGCCGATGAACGCCGAGGAGCCGAATGTCGCCAGGTCGCTCGAGCCCAAGCACCTTGAACGTCTCGGTCGAGGCGGGGTCGCGCGCGAGCGAGTCGACCGTGCCGAGCGCGGTCTGCAGCGCGCTGGCGAGCTGCGGGACGCGCCGGAACGCGGGTGTCGCGCTCGTGATGATGGCGTCGAGGTCGTTCGAGGCGGTCGGCAGCAGCGCAGCCGACGGCTTCAGCTCCTCAGTGATCGAGGCGGCATCGCTGAGCACCGGAAGCGAGTTCGTGAGCACGGTTGTCCCGACCGACTCGGTGCTCGGCAGCTGGTCGATCGTCGTGCCCAGCGCCGGCGTGTCGAGCGCGCCGAACGTCGTCGCGCCGTGGTTGAGCAGGTCGCTGATCGTCGGCGAGACCGGCGCCAGCGCGCTCGTAGTGGCTGCCAGTCCGGAGATGAACTCGCTCAGATGGGTCGAGCGGGCGGCAAACAGGCTGAGAAGGTTGTCGAGCGGCCCGATCAGCTGGTGAAGCGAGTAGATCGCGTCGTTGAATTGCGTTCCCCGGCCGGCGAACGCGTCTCCGAACTCGGCGATCGCATGGCGGAGCCCGGATTGCGTCTTCGGCCCGAACGTGTCGAACGCGGTGTCGAGGTCGACGAACGGGATGTTGTGCTGGATCGCGCCCCGGGCGTTGGACAGGTGGAACGTGCCGCCGTCGGGTAGCGCCGGCGTCTGCGCGCATGTTCTTGTCGCTACCGGGGATGATCTCGAGGTACTTGCCGCCGAGCACCGAAGCGAGCCGCACCTCGTAGTGGGTGTCGTAGGGGAGCGGATCGAGGCTCGTCTGTAGCTGCAGCCCGAGCCGGGCGAACGGTGCCGGGTAGTTCTTGTCGGTGCCGCGCGGCTCCGGCGTGATCGTGAGCACCTGGCCGACGCGCGCGCCGCCGACCCGCACGTCTGCGTTCTTCGTCAGCTCCGCGGCGTTAGTGACATCGACCTTGATGTTGTAGGTCGGGCACGAACGGCAGCCCATTCTCCGCGATGTACGAGAGGTACACCGCGACCAGCACGACCAGGATCGTGATCGTCCCGATCAGGATCGGGTTGTCGAACACCTCGAGCGCTGTCTTCGCGGCGTGTGTCTCACTTGGTCAGGAAGTTGAGGAGGTTCTGGAGCGTCTGCGTGACACCGTTCGTCGGCTGCTGCGGCGTCGTCGTGGTGGTGCTCGGCGTGGCGGTCGGGGGCGGCGTCGCCGAGGTAGTCGTAGTCGTGGTTGAGCCCGCCGCTCCGGTCGGCCCGCTTGGCGCGGTCTGCGCCGGCGATCCACTGGTCGCCTGCGTCTTACGTCCCTGTGCGAACCGCGCCGTCGACTTGCTGGGGGCTGTACGCCTGGGATCCTCCGTAGTGCGCGCTACAGCCCGACACTGGCGAGGTCGCGTAGGCGCCGCACTGGAGGCCGCTGCCGGGAACGAGCAGCACGCGACAGCAGGTGCGAGGTCGAGTCGTAACGGGACAGCGAAGCGGCGATGTAATAGAAGATCGAGATCAGGTTCTCGACGAACCCGTGCTGCTGCAGGTTCGAGAACAGCCTCGCGACAAGCTCCGTGCCCGGCAGCGACCTGGCCGTGTAGGCACGCAGCGTCTTGACCACCGGCGTCGTGTCGCGGATCGCCGGGATCGCCTTCTTCAGCGCCCTGCCGAGGTCCGCCAGTCCGGGCTGCGCAACCTTCACGAATGGCCCGAAGTCGTTGGCGACCCGGTTCAGCGCGGGTACCGACGCGTGGATCTGGTTGACGAGCGGGGTCGCGTCGACGGCCACGGTGTCGAGCTGGCTGAGCGCCGGCTGCGCGGCGCCTAGCAGCCCCGGCAGCCGGTTGATCGCGAGCGACAGGTTGCTCGAGTGCGAGGCGGTCTCGGCGCTCAGCGCCGCCGCCTTGTCGAGGAAGTTCTGCAGATCGGCGGTGTGGCTCGCCGCCTGCGCGCCGATCGTGTTGGTCGCGTCGACGATCGTCGCGAGCTGGCTCCGCTGGCGGTCGAGGATCCCGATCACCTGCCGGGCGAGCCCGAGCGCCGGGTTCGCGCGCCGCAGGATGTCGTTGAAGTTCTGCCCCTCGCCGGCCGTCCCGATCCCCAGCTCGTTGACGATCACCTGGAACCGCTCGCGGGTCGGCAGGTTGAAGATGTTGAACAGGTCGAGGATGCTGACCGGCTCGGTCGTGTTCTGGACCGGGACCGTCGGCGGCAGGCCGTGCTGGCTCGTCAGGATCGGCGCGGGCGGGCTGCCCGGGTCGCAGTCGATGTAGTTCTCCGCGATCAGGCCCTCGGGCCGGATGATGCACGTCGCGTTCGCCCGGAACGGCATGAACTGGCTCTCGATCGATGCCTCGATCCGCGCCTTGAAGTTGGAGGTGACGGTGACGTTGGTGATCGTCCCCGCCTTGGCGCCGGCGACCTTGACGAGCTGCCCCGGGATCAGGCCGCGAGCGTCGTCGAAGATCACGTCGAACGTCGCCGTTCGACGATCCCTGCGCGGTCGATCCGAACACGAACGCGCCGATCAGGCCGAGCGTGCACGAGCAGCAAGGCGATGGCCGTGAGCCGTCTCATTTCTGGTCGTCCTGCCGGGAGGCAGAGCGTCCCGGCCCCCGGGAGAAGGTCGGGGCTGGTCCACGCGTTCGTGTTGTCGGGCGCCGGCGGCGAGCCGCCGCCCGGGCACGGCGCGATGTTCGTGTTGCCGTTGCCGAGCGACGTGACCGCGCCGGTCAGCTTCCCGATCAGGTTGCCGAGCACGTTGATGCACGCCCGGTCGAGCGTGCCGCCCCCGGCCTGGACGCCGAGCATCGTCTTGATGTAGTGGCCGTTGGCGTCGTAGTTGCCCCCGTCGGCACCGCCGACGCCGTTGAAGAACCCGGCGACCACGTCAGGCGTGTACGGCCGCAGCCCGGCGAGGATCGGCGTGATCGGCTTCAGCGCGCTCGGTCAGCGACTGGACCGCCGGGATCGCGCTCTTGGCGACTCCGGGCAGCGCGGTGAGCGCTTGCTCTGCGCTCGGGACGAGCGACTGCACGCCGGCGATCGTCGGGATCGCGTTCCGCGCGGTCGGGCACGACGGCTCGGAGCAGCGAGCCGAGCCGAGGCGCAACCGGCTGGAGGTCCCTGAGCATGGGGTTGAGTGCGCCGAGCGTGTAGTTCGTGTCAGCGAGCACGCGCGGTCCCCTGGCGCAGCACCGCCGGCGCGCGGGACAGCTCGTCCTCGAGCGCCGCTCGCTGCGAGGCGACCTCTCGCAGCCAGGCGGCGGTGTTCGACACGAGCCCGCCGAGGTCCTGGTTGCGACTCGCGAGCGCGGTCGAGACCTTCGCGCTCGCGCTGATCACCTGCGCGAGCGCGGCCTTGTCGGAGACGATCTCCGACCCGAGTTGCGCCGATTGGCTCGAGCGCCGGGTTGAAATACAGGATCGATCGGTTGATCTGCTGCGGCGTCGGCTTTCCGACGAAGTACGCGCCGGTCTTGATGATCCGCTGAAGCGAGGTCCGCACCTTCGGCGTCAACGCGTCGAGCAGGACGTCGAGGTCGACGATCCCGCGCGTCTGGCGGAGCGGCAGCGTGCCGCCGTTGCGGATCGGCGCGCCGGTCCCGAGCGACAGCCCCACGAACCGGTTCGCGACGCCCGTCAGGCTGAGCTGACCGATCGTCGCGATCGTGCCCTGACGGAGCGGGGTGATGCTCGAATCGGAGATGTCGAGCTCGACGTCAGCAAGCCCGTTGTTCGTCAGCGTTATCGACCCGACCGAGCCGACCGAGTGGCCGGCGACCGTCACCAAGTCGCCGCCGACGAGCTGGCCCGCGTCGGAGAATTGAGCGTGAATCACGTAGCTCGACCCGCCGGTGAAGAGCACGATCACGATCGCGACGACCGCGATCGCGAGCGCGATTCCTGCGGTGATCCGTGCGACCTGCTGGCGCGGCACTCCTCAACCTCCAATCGGCGCGTGCGCGTTACCGCCCCAGAACAGCTGCGTCCCGACCATTCCGATCAGGTGGATGCCGAGGATGTTCGCGACCATCGATTGGGCCGTTGCGCGGCCCACCCCCACTGGTCCTCCGGTTACGTGGTAGCCGTAGTAGATACAGACGAGCACGATGAACGTCGCCATCGCGATGCATTTGAAGAACGCGAACACGAAGTCGGTCGGCGCTTGGAACTCCCAGAACAGCTGGAAGTACCCGCCGGGGGACACCTGACCGAGCTGCACCACGACGGCCAGGTAGGACGCGATGAATCCGACGGCCACCGAGGTCGCATACAGGAACGGCAGCACCAGCCAGCGTCGCGAGCAGCCGCGTGGCGCCCAGGTACAGCACCGAGTCGAAGCCCATCACCTCGAGCGCGTCGATCTCGTCCGAGATCCGCATCGACCCGATCTCCGCGACGAACCCGGTCCCGACCTTCGCGGCCATCATGTAGCCGAACGCGTACGGGATCACCTCGCGCAGGTCGCACAGGGCAGTGATCGCACCGGTCGCCGATTGGTCTCCGACCGTGCGCGCCGCGTACGCCCCCTCGATCCCGCACTGGAGGCCGAGGATGAACACGAGCCCGAGCACGATGATCGCCGATCCGGTGATCAGGATCCCGGCCTGGCGGATCGCCTCGCCGATGAACCTGAAGACGCGCAGGTTCAGGACCTTCCACACGATCCGCCCGCAGAAGCGGGATGCTTCGCCGAACGCGATCAGCGCCGCGATCGGTCTCGTCAGCACGTTCATCGCGGCGTATTCAGGGCCGGATGGGTAGCGAGCAGGGTCTGCGTAAAGACGTAGTCGATCGCGCCGATGGACAGGAACGCCAGAACGACGGCCTGGTTTACGGCGCGCCCCACCCCCTCCGCCCCGCCGGACGCGGTCAGCCCCTTGTAACAGCAGACGATCGCGATCATCGCGCCGAAGAGCGTCGATTTGACGAGCGAAGCCTGTAGCTCCGCGGTCGTCGCCTGCGCGAAGAAGGTGGAGAAGAACGGACCGATCTGGGCACCGTTGGACACCGTTACGAGCACGCCGCCGAGCGTCCCGAACAGCAGCGCGTAGATCGTGAACAGCGGCGTCAGCAGCATCAGCGAGAGGAACCGCGGCACGACGAGGCTCTTGATCGGGTCGACGCCGAGCACCATCAGGGCGTCAAGCTCCTCGCGGATCTTGCGCGCGCCAAGGTCGGCGGTCATCGCCGTGCCGGCGACGCCGGCCATCACGATCGCGCAAACGAGCGGCGCGAACTCGCGCAGCACGATGATCACGAACAGCCCACCGAGCCGATCGAGCGCGCCGAGCAGATTGAGGAAGTTCCCGACCTCGATCCCCGCCGGCCCATACGTGAACGCGAGCGACGCGAGGATCATCGGGAACCACCCGAGCCGCAACGCGAACAGGAACTGATCGACGAGCTCGGGGCCGTAGTTGTACGGCGGCGTCAGCGCAGCGACGACCGTGCGCCGGAACAGCAGCACCATCGCCCCCACCGTCTCGATGAAGCCGCGGACCGGCTCGTACCCGAACCGCAGGATCACATCCATATGCCGGCCGCTCCTCCTCTCTGCCGCTCCGCCCGGATCGCGGACGGATCATATGCAGAACAACCATGGCACCGCAACGTGCAACCGTTCGCTCAGCGCCCCGCGAGCGTTAGTTACTATATTTTTTGAAGTATGTCGACGTTCCGGCGACTTCTGGGTTTCTTGCGGCCTCATCGCCGGGATGTCGCGTGGTCGTTCGTGCTCGCCGGCGGCGCGATGGGGATGACGGTCCTGATCCCGTGGCTGACGGGAAAGGCGATCAACGCGATCAGCCGTGGCGCTCACGCCCATCACCGCGGGACGCTTGTTACTTGGGTCGTGCTGATCGGCATCGCCGGCCTGCTGCGACTTGCCTTGAGCGTATTTCGCAGGCTCATCGCGGGCCGCGTGTCGCTCGGCGTCGAGCTCGACCTGCGCAACCGGCTGTATGGCCAGCTGCAACGGCTGGAGCTGTCGTTCTTCGACATGCAGCAGACCGGTCAGCTGATGTCGCGTGCGACCGTCGACCTCCAGGCCGTCCGCTTCTTCCTCGGCTACGGGCTGATCTTCATCGGTCAGTCGTTGCTGACGATCCTGCTCGCGGGTGTGGCGATGTTCCTGATCCGCCCTGAGCTCGCGGCGCTTTCGCTCGCCCCGGTTCCGATCGTCGTGCTCGTGGCGCGCAGCTACGGCCGGCGCTCGCGCCCAGCGCTCCAGGAGGTGCAGCAGCGGATCGGCGAGCTGACCGCGGACGCGGAGGAGAACATCTCCGGCGTCCGGGTCGTGAAGGCGTTCGCTCAGGAGCCAGCGGCAGCTCGCGCGCTTCCGGCGTGTCGGTCGGCCGCGTGTTCGATCAGGCGATCTACGCGACCCGGATCGAGGCGCGGTACGTGCCAATGATCAGCTTCCTCCCGAACCTCGGGCTCGCGGCGATCCTGCTCGTCGGCGGGCGCGAGGTGATCCACGGATCGCTCTCGATCGGCTACTTCACCGCCTTCTACGCGTATCTGCTGATGCTGATCTCGCCGATGCGGACGCTCGGCTACATGCTGAGCGCGGCGCAGCGCTCGACGGCCTCTGGCGCGCGGATCTTCCAGATCCTCGATCGCGAGCCGGCGATGGACGTCCCCGCGGACGCGCCGGATCTGCCGGCCGGCGACGGCCACGTGGTGTTCAGCGGGGTCGGCCTGACGTTCGAGGGAACGCGAACGCCGGCATTGGACGGAATCGATCTCGACGTGCCGGCGGGGCGAACCGTGGCGATCGTCGGTGCGATGGGGTCAGGCAAGACCGCGCTCGTATCGCTGCTACCGCGCCTCTATGACGTTTCCGCCGGCTCGGTCTCGATCGACGGCGCCGACGTCCGCTGCGGTGACGCTCGACTCGCTTCGCCACTCGATCGCGATCGTCAACGATGATCCGTTCCTGTTCTCGGCGACCGTGCACGACAACATCGCGTACGCGCGTCCCGACGCCTCGCGCGAGGAAGTGGTGGCGGGCGGCGCGCGCTGCTCAGGCCGACGGGTTCATCGCATCGTTGCCGAATGGGTACGACACGCTGGTCGGGGAGCGCGGGCTGACGCTCTCCGGTGGCCAGCGCCAACGGATCGCGATCGCGCGCGCCGTGCTCGCGAACCCGCGCGTTTTGATCCTCGACGACGCGACCTCGTCGGTTGACGCTTCGACCGAGCAGCAGATCAAGCTCGCGTTGCGCGAGGTGATGGTGGGGCGGACGACGTTCGTGATCGCCCACCGCCTGTCGACGATCGCGCTCGCCGACGAGATCGTGGTGCTGTCTGGCGGGCGGGTTGAGGACATCGGGACCCACGACGAGTTGCTCGAGCGGTCAGACCTGTATCGCGAGATCGTGGAGAAGGGCATGCCCGACCAGGTGTTCATGACCCGTAAGGACTCCGGGTCGGAGGCGGTGGGCCTGTGAGGGTCTCGGAGATCAGGCGACGCCTGGCGGAGAGCAGCGGACGCGGGCGGAAGCTGCGCGGGCTGGCCGCGATCCTCGCGCCATACAAGTGGCGCGTGTTCGCAATGTTCGTGTCACTGCTGGCGGCGACCGCGGCGGCGCTGGCGCCGGCGCCGCTGGCAAAACTCGCGATCGACGACGGAATCTCCAAGCACAACGTCGGCAACCTCGACATGATCGTGGTCGCGTTCCTCGTCTCGGCGGTCGTGTACTTCGTCGCCACGTACCTGCAGACATACCTTGTCGGGTGGGTCGGCCAGCGCGCGCTGCAGGACTTGCGCGTACAGCTGTTCGCGCACCTGCAGACGCTGTCGATCGGGTTCTACTCGCGCAACCGGGCCGGCGTCATCATCTCGCGGCTGACGAACGACGTCGAGGCGCTCGACCAGTTGGTCTCCGACGGGCTCGCGACGCTGTTCCAATCGGGTCTGACCTTGATCGGCGTCGTCGTGATCCTGTTCGTGCTCGACGCGCATCTGGCGCTGCTGACGATGCTCGCGTTGCCGATCCTGTTCGCAGGGGGGCTGGCATTCCGGATCGCATCGGCGGACGCCTATCGGCTGACCCGCGAGAAGATCGCGACGATTACGGGCTACCTGCAGGAGACACTGTCGGGGATCAGGGTCGTGCGCGCGTTCGGCCAGGAGCGGATGCACATCCGGCGCTTCGCGGGGCTGAACGACGAAAACCGGGCGGCGAACATGACGACCGTCAACCTGAACGCCGCGTACTTCCCGGCCGTGGAATTGCTGTCGGCGCTGGTCACGGTCGAGATTCTCGTCGTCGGTGGAATCGAGGCAATCAACGGCCACACCTCGACCGGCGTCGTGTTCGGGTTCATCGCCGCGCTCAACAACTTCTTCGACCCGATCCAGCAGCTCTCGCAGCTGTACACCACCTACCAATCGGGGATGGCGGCGCTCGACAAGATCTTTGGCCTGCTGGACGAGCAGCCCGAGCTGGTCGACGCCCCTGATGCCGTCGCTCTGGACAGGATCCGCGGCGAGCTGGTGTTCGACGATGTGTCGTTCCGGTACGGGTCCGCCGATGACGGGGCTTGGGCACTGCGAGACGTGTCGTTGCAGGTGCCGGCGGGTCAGACGGTCGCTCTCGTCGGTGCCACCGGCGCGGGCAAGTCGACGTTGGCGAAACTGGTGGCCCGGTTCTACGACCCGACTACAGGCGCGGTGCTCGTCGACGGTCACGACCTCCGTTCTGTCACAGCGGAGTCGCTGCGCTCGCAGATGGGGATCGTGCCGCAGGAGGGGTTCCTGTTCAGCGGGACCGTGTTCGACAACATCGCGTTCGGTCGGCCAGACGCATCGATGGCCGAGGTCGTGGCGGCGGCGCGCGCGATTGGCGCCGACCACTTCATCTCCGCGCTCGAGTTCGGCTACGACACACAGGTCGGCGAGCGGGGGGTCCAGCTGTCGGCCGGTCAGCGCCAGCTGGTCGCATTCGCGCGGGCGCTCGTCGCGGACCCGCGGATCCTGGTGCTCGACGAGGCGACCTCGAATGTCGATGTCCACACCGAATCGCTGATCGAGGAGGGGCTGCGCCGGCTAGTCGCGGGCCGCACGGCGATCGTGATCGCCCACCGGCTGTCGACGATCCGCCACGCCGGCCGGATCGTCGTCCTGGAGCACGGCGAGATCGTCGAGCAGGGCACGCACGACGAGCTGCTTGCCGCCGGCGGCCGGTACTGGGAGCTGTACCGAGACTGGGCCGAGCAGGCCGCCGCCTGAGCGGTTCGTCGCGGTAGAGTCCGGCTCGTCGATGTCCGAAGAACGCGTCCGGATCGAGGTTTCCGACCACGTCGCCGTGGTGACGCTTCACCGCGCTGAGAAGCACAACGCGCTCGACATCCCAATGTTCGAGGCGATCATCGACGCGGCGGCGCGGCTACGCGACGAGCCTGGCGTCCGCGCGGTCGTCCTGCACGGGGACGGGCCCTCGTTCTGCTCAGGCCTCGACATCGCGAGCGTGCTCGCCGCACAGTCGAACGGCGGCGGGCTGACGGGCGCGCTGGAGAGCGGCGAGACGCCGAACTGGTTCCAACGCACGGCGTATGACTGGGTCCGCCTGCCGGTGCCCGTGATCGCTGCGATACACGGCAACTGCCTTGGCGGCGGCCTGCAGATCGCGCTCGGCGCCGACATCCGCATCTGCGCGCCGGACGCGCGACTGTCGGTGATGGAGCTCAAGTGGGGGCTGATCCCTGACATGTCGATCACGCGCACGCTCCCCCGTCTCGTCTCGATCGATGTCGCCAAGGAGCTGACCTACACGGCGCGTGTGTTCAGCGGCGAGGAGGCTTTGCAGCTCGGAGTCGTGACTCGTGTATCGGACGATCCGCTGTCGGAGGCGTTGTCGCTCGCGCGTGAGATCGCGTCGAAGTCCCCGGACGCGGTGCGCTCGGCCAAACGCCTGTATGACGACTCCTGGACCGCCCCGCCACACGAGACCTTGGCGCTCGAGGCCGCGCTGCAGACGAAGCTGATCGGCTCGCCCAACCAGCTCGCGGCGGTCACCGCAGGGTTCACGAAAGAGCCCGCGGAGTTCGCCGATTCATAGTGACCGCGGTCGCTGGTCAGGCGCCGTTCTCACTCTCCCCTGAGGCTCGTCTGGCTCGGTACGGGACCGCGCTCGCCGAGCTCGATCCGCCGTTCGCGTTCGTCGATCTCGACGCGATGTGGGCCAACTCCGACGACATGCTCCGGCGCGCGGCGGGCAAACCGATCCGGGTCGCGTCGAAGTCGCTCCGCTGCCGCGGGCTGCTGTCGGAGGTGCTGGAGCGCGACGCGGGATACAGGGGCGTGCTCGCGTTCACGCTGCCAGAGGCGCTGTGGCTCTGGGACGAAGGTTTCAGCGATCTGCTCGTCGCCTACCCGACCGTCGACCGCGCCGCGCTCCGCGCCCTCGCCGCCGCGACCGCGGGCGATCCGCGCCGCGCGCCGATCGTGATGATCGACAGCCTCGAGCACCTAGACCTCACCGAGGCGGCGATCGGGCGTGCGCCGGATCCGCCGATCAGGGTGTGCCTCGACTTCGACGCCTCCTACTGGATCGCAGGCGGCAGGCTGCGGCTGGGCCCAAAGCGGACGCCTGTGCACGTGCCCGGGCAAGCCCGTCGGCTCGCCGAGCAGATCGTCTCGCGTCCTGGGTTCTCGCTGGTGGCGATGATGAGCTACGAGGGGCACATCGCGGGGCTCGGGGACATCGTCCCCGGGAACCCGTTGAAGTCGCGTGCGATCGCGCGGCTGCAGCGCGCGTCGTACGAGGAGCTGCGCGTGCGCCGCGCCGATGCGGTGAGTTCGGTGCGCGCCGTGGCCGATCTGGAACTCGTCAACGCGGGCGGCACCGGCGATCTCCATCTGATCGCCGACGAGGAGGCGATCACAGAGGGCACGGCCGGCTCCGGGTTCTACGCGCCGGCGCTGTTCGACACGTATTCCGCATTCTCGCTGGAGCCCGCCGCGTTTTTTGCGTTGCCGGTTTGCCGCCGGCCGTCCGCGAACGTCGCCACCGTGCTCGGCGGCGGTTATCTCGCATCCGGGGTCGGCGGTCGTGACCGCATGCCGGCTCCGTATCTGCCGGGCGGCCTGACCGTCGATCGGCTGGAGGGCACGGGCGAGGTGCAGACGCCGCTCCACGGTGAGGCGGCATCACGGCTGGCGATCGGTGACCGCGTGTACTTCCGGCACGTCAAGGCCGGCGAGCTGTGCGAGCGGTTCGACCGGCTGTACCTGGTTGCGGGCGACCGTGTGGTCGACGAGCTGCCGACATACCGCGGCGAGGGCAAGACCTTCCTTTGACCGAGTGGCGCAACTGGGCCGGCGATCAGGTCTGCCGGCCGGCGTCTGTCTCCCGCCCCGAAAGCGTCGCCGAGCTGGTCGAGCTCGTCGCGAGCGCCAGTTCGATCAAAGTTCGGGGCAGCGGGCACTCGTTCAGCGAGGCGGCGCTGACCGACGGCGTGATGATCGACCTAGCTGCAATGGATCGAGTGCTCGATGTCGATCCGACGAGCGGCCTGGTCAAGGTCGAGGGCGGGATCGCCTTACGGGCGCTGAATCTCGCGCTCCATGAACACGGGCTCGCGATGGCCAACCTCGGCGACATCGACCGTCAGACGATCTCAGGCGCGATCTCGACCGCGACCCACGGCACCGGCGCGCAGCTGCCGAACATCTCGGCCCAGGTCGCCGGGATCGAGCTCGTGACCGGCTCCGGCGAGCTCGTCTCACTCGGCCCTGACGACCCCGACGGTGGCCTCGCCTTCCGCGCCGCGCGCGTCGGGATCGGCGCCCTCGGCGCGATCGCGACGGTGACGCTGCAGACGGTGCCGGCATTCGCTCTGCACCGCGTCGACGAGCCGATCGCGCTCGATCGGGTGCTGAGTGATTTCGATCAGCTCGCCGCTGCGAACGACCACTTCGAGTTCTTCGTGTTCCCGTACACAGACCAGGCGCTTACGATCCGGCGCAACCGAACCGATGAGCCGCTGCGGCCGCGGTCCGCGTTGAACCTGCTGATCAACGAGACGTTCCTGCAAAACCGCGTCGGGAACTGGCTGTTCGGGCTCACGGGGCGCTTCCCGGCGCTGATTCCGCGCCTGACACAACTGTCGGCCTGGTTTCTCTCCGAGGGCGACTACACCGACCACAGCTTCAAGATCTTCTCGTCCGAGCGAACGATCCGGTTCACGGAGATGGAGTGGGCCCTACCTAGGGCTGACGGCCCGGCGGCCGTGCGCCGCGTGCTCGACTGGATCGCCTCCGAGCGCTATCCGGTCGCTTTCCCGCTTGAGTGCCGTGTCGTGGCCGCAGACGATGCGCTCCTCTCCCCGTCGTTCGAGCGCGACACGTTCTACATCGCAATCCACCAGTACCGCGGGATGGAGTGGCGCCCCTATTTCGAGGCCGTGCAGGCGATCATGGGCGAGTACGGCGGCCGGCCCCACTGGGGCAAGCGTCACATGCTGGGTGCCGCTGAGCTTGCTTCTCGGTACCCCCGCTTTGGAGATTTCCTAGCGGTCCGAGAGCGGCTGGACCCGGATCGTGTGTTCGCGAACGGGTACACCGAGCGCTGCCTCGGCCTGTAGGGCTCTATAGCGGGTCTCGCCGACCATTGCGTCCGCCGTATGACTCGGTCTGACTGTGGCAATTCGCGCACAGCAGCTGGAGGTTCTCGATCCGGTTGTCAAGACGGTCGCCGTTGACGTGGTGCAGCGCCATCCTGAGCGGCTGACCGAGCCACTCCGATACGCCGCAAACCTCGCAACGATCCGTCTTGATGCCCTCGCGTAGCAGACGCTTCTTGAGGTTGCCGCGGTTGCGGTGTGTGTTCGCCGCGAACACTTCGTTCAACGGCCGAGCATGTGGCCGCGAGACGACATCGCCTCGCTTTACAGCGTCGGTGAACGTCGACGTCGTAAACCCAAACGCACTAGCGCATTCGCGAATGCTGTGCCCGAGATCGTAGTACTGCTGCACGACCGTCCAGTCGTATCTCCGGCGGCAGCGATCATCGATCCGGGCGCCAAGCCGACGCGCGTGATAGGACACCGTCGCCTTTGACACGCCAATCCGGCGAGCGATCTCAACGCGGCTCAGCCCCTCGCCGAGCAGCGTCGCGACCAAGTCGCGAGTCCGGACTGCCTTCACAGCGTTCGGCGCCGGACGTATCGGCGCATCCGCTTCGGCGCGCGGTGATTTCAACCTGCGGAGGTGGTAGTGAACCGTTGCCTGTGCGACCCCCAACCGCTGGGCGATCTGCAGCACAGGCACCCCTTCGTCTCGAAGTTTCGCGATCTTGATGCCGGTTTCTGACACGAACATATGTTCTCATTGAGGGCGGACGGAAGCTCTCCAGGAGGCGAGCTGGCCGCGGCTATACTCGCCTGGCCGACGGGCACTACCCGCGGCCGTTGCGCACTCTGCGGGGTGGAGTAATCGGCAACTCGCCAGGTTCTGGCCCTGGAATTCAAGGTTCGAGTCCTTGCCCCGCAGCTCCCCGGTCACACGCTGCGGCTAGTGTTTTCCGGGTGCGCGTGCTCGGTTTGCCGCTGGAGTCTCCGCAGACGGTCCTCCACCGGATCGCGAGCGATGTCGGCGCGATCGCGCGGCTGGCACGGACGGCGCCGGCGCAGCTCGACCGGCTGCTCAACCTCGGGGAGGAGATCGTGGATGTCGGGCGGGCGGTGCTCGAGTTGGGAGAACGGCTCGACGAGCGCGCGGAGGCGGTACTAGCCCTGGGCGAGCGAATCGATCAGCGCGGAGAGACGATCGTCGTGGTCGGGGAACGGCTCGATGCGCGTGCGGAGTCAATCGAGGCGGTCGGCGAGCGGCTGGACTCCCGTGCGGAGTCGATTCACGAGCTCGGCGTGACGCTCGACGGGCGGGCGACAGAGCTGGCCGAGATCGGCGGATCGATGCACGAGCTCGGCGAACGGGTCGACGCGACTGGCGTGCAGATCGTCGACCGTGCAACACGGGTCGCGGACACGGCGCAGGAGCTGATCGCGGTGCTGCCGACGCTCGAGCGGGCGATCGCGATGGCGACGCCGCTGGAGGGGGCGATCGATCGGATCGGCCGGCTGATCGACCGGATGCCCGGCCGGGTTCCGCGGACCCGCGGCGGCGCCGGGCCACCAGGGGACGAGCCGGAGTCGCCCCCATGGGGCCGACCGCCGTCGCCTCCCCCTCCTCCCCCCGGCCGCCGGGCGGCACTAGTCGTCGAGGTTCTCGAGGATCTCGTTCGCGCGCGACCACTGGCCGGGCGGGACGACGAGGTAGATGTCGCCGCGGCGAAGCTTGTCGAGCGGGTCATCGGCCACGCACGCCGCGTCGACACCCATCTGCCTGAGCTGGTCGCGCCAAGCGAGCGCGGTCTGCTGGTCTTCGAACGTCGATACGGTCTCCCAGCCGTCGAAGCGGGGATCGCCGATCGCGACCGCGGGTTCCTTTGCCGTGCGGGATCTGAACAGGCGCATCGGGAGAAGGCTAGAGCCCGATCACCGACCGTTCCCGGGCGCTCTGACGCGCCGCCTCGAGCACGCGCAGCCCGGCGACGGCGTCACGAGGATCGACCGGCGCCGGGCCTCCATCGCGCAATGCGACCGCGAGTTCCGAGTAGAACCGCGGCCAGTCGCCACGCTCGCTCGGCACTGACTCCGACGCGTCCCCCGCGACCAGCCGCCCCCAGCGCGACCCCGGCTCGACCCCCCACGGTTCGCCGTCATCCGGTCGCCGCCCGGCTCGCAATGCGTCCTCCTGGCCGTCAAGATCGTCGATCACGAACGCGGCCTCCGAGCCGAGCACCCGGAGCCGCGGGCCCGGCGCCGCGGTCACCGCGGAGGCGTGCAGATGGCTGACCGCCCCGCCGACGTGGCGCAGAACAATGAAATCGTCGTCATCAGACACCAGCCCGCGGCGCGCGTCGATCTCGGCGTATACCTCTGACACCGGGCCAAATAGCGTCACCGCCTGGTCGACGAGGTGCGTCCCGAGGTCGAGTAGCTGACCTCCGCCCCGCTCGGGCGGTAAGTCATCGCGCCACGCCCCACCGCTCGTCGCGGGGCGCCATCGCTCGAACCGTGACTCGTACCGGTAGACGTGGCCGAGTCGCCCGTCCGCGAGCAGCCGCCGCAGCGTCAGCTGATCGGAGTCCCAGCGGCGGTTGTGGAACGGCGCCAGCAGCACGCCGGCACGCTCGGCTGCATCGACCAGCTCCTGCGCCTCTGCTGCGTTCAACCCCATTGGCTTGTCGACGACGACCGGCACTCCGCGAGAAAGTGCATCGAGCGCCAGCGGTGCGTGCGCCTCGTTCGGCGCGGCGACGACGAGTAGGTCGACTTCGTCGCGCGTCCACAGCTCATCGACGCTGGCGACCGCCTGCGCGTCGGGGTGCTCGCGGCGTACCGCGGCGGCCCGTTCGGCATCGCGCGTGACCACAAACGCGACACTCAGACCGTCCGTCGCGGCGACGAGCGGCGCATGGAAAATTCGTCCCGCGAGCCCGTAGCCGGCGATTGCGACGCGCAACTCGGTCACGCGCTCGCTCCCTGCTCGGCCCGGCGGACGGCGGCCGCGATCCCGTCGCTGCCGATAAGACCTTGCGAGGCGATGATCAGCGGTCGCACGGCCGCCACCCCCCAGCGGCCCCGGCGCCCCACCGCATCGACGCGCGTCTCGTTGACGAGCGCGGCGCCGCCACCGTCCGCGGGCTCCGTCCAGCTTGCGAACAGGACGCGCGCCGTACCCCGCGCCGCCCATTCGCGGAACTCGGACGGATCGCGCAACGGCGGGTAGTCACGGCGGATCGTCCAGATCCGCCCGACGATTCCCGACAACAGCCAGGTCTTTCCAGCCTCGAGCACCGTGAACGGCGGCGAGCGGAACATCTCGTCGAATGTCAGCGACGGGGGCAGCCCGGGGATCCGCAGCCGCACCATCCTGCCGAGTGTCCGGGCCTCATCCAGCCGGACCGCACCCGCCGCGTCCCACAGCGACTCGGCCGTGACACTTGCCACGCGCCGGTAGCGGATCCGGATCAGCGGCCGCGCGAGCCAGCTGTCGAGGTCGGGCTGCACGCGCTCATATCTCGGACAGATCGGACGAGAGGTCACCGAGCGCGGCGACGCCCTGGCCGCCGACGGACGTCTCGGACGCGATCAGCCGCCGCGCGTGCTCGAGGTCGTCGGAACGTCCGACCGAAAGCGCCGCCTCGACCCGGCCCTCACGGTCGAGATACCAGACGCTGAACTCGCCCTCGTCGAGCGAGCCGCGGATCACCTCGGTGTCCCACTTGTATGCGGGTCCGACGTACTCGAGCGACGCCCAATCGGCCAGATCTGAGAAGAAGTATGGAACGACGTCGTGCGGCTGCTCGCGGCCGAGCATGTTCAGTGCCACCGTCTTGCCCTGGTTGAACGCGACGTCCCAGTGCTCGATCCGTAGCCGGCGCCCGCCGTGCACGACGCTCTCGTACTCGGCGATGTCGCCCGCCGCATACACGCCGTCGACGGCGGTCCGCAGGAGCGAGTCGACGACCACGCCTCCGCGCTCACCCAGCTCGAGCCCGGCGCTCCGCGCGAGCGTCACATCGGGCACGGCGCCGACGCCGACGATCACCGCATCCGCATCGAGCTCGAGTCCGGACTTCGTCACGACCCGGGTGACCCTCCCGTCCGCGCCCTCGAACCGCTCGAGCTCTTCGCCGCCGCGGACGACTACGCCGTGCTCCTCGAGCCGGTCCTGGAAGAAGCGCCCGGCGGACTCGCCAAACGCGATCGACAGCGTCACCGGCTCAATCATCACGAGCGTGCACTCGCTCCCGAGCGTGGTCAGCGAGGCCGCGACTTCGCAGCCGATGTAGGAACCTCCGATCAGCACGACCCGCTTGCCCGCCGCATCCGAACGGATCGTGTCGCTGTTGCCGAGCGTCCGCAGGTAGTGGATCCCGTCGAGCTCGCAGCCGTCGACGTTCAGCCGCCGGACGTTGGCGCCGGTCGCGAGCAGCGCCTGCCCGAACTCGACCTCCTCCTTGTTCGACAGCTTCGCCGTCCGTGTCGCCGGATCGAGCCTCATCACGGACGTGCGAGTCAGCGCCTCGACGTCGTTTTCGCCGTACCACTCGGACGGCCTGAAGAGCGTGTCGTCCCTTTCGTCCTTGCCCTGCAGGTACTCCTTTGAGCACGGCGGCCGGTTGTACGGAAGATCGGATTCGCGGCCAACCAGCAGGATCGAGCCATCCGCGCCAGACTCGCGCAGCCAGCGGGCGCAATTGCCGGCCGCCATGCCACCGCCGATCAGCAGGTAGTCGACCTTGCGGTCAGGCATTTGCAGCGCCGTCAGCAAGCGCGCCGTCAGGCGCGAATTGCGGCGTGATGTCCCCCTCCAGCCCCGGATCGAGGATCAGCAACACCTGGTCGCCTGCCTCGATGACCGAATCGGCCTTTGGCACGAAACCGGCGCCGCCGCGGAGAACCGAGATGATCAGCGAGCCGTTGGGCAGCACCACGTCCTGGACCCGGCAACCGGCCGCCGGCGATCCTTCGCCAACCTCGAGCTCGATGATCTCGAGTCGCTCCTCCTCGAGCTGGAGCAGCTGCACGAGCCCGTACTCCGGGACCTCGTGCTCGATCAGCCTCAGGATCAGGTCGGTTGCCGACACGGCCGGTTGGATCCCGAGCAGCTTGAAGTGCTGGAAGTTGCGAGGGTTGTTGACGCGGGCGACGATCCGCTGCACGCCATACTTCTCCTTCGCGACCTGGCAGATGACGATGTTGTCCTCGTCGTCACCGGTGACGGCGATCACGAGGTCCGCCCGCTGAATGCCGGCGCGCTCGAGCACCCACAGCTCGGTCGCATCACCGTATTGGACCGCGTGCTCGAGCTCTTCCTCGACGACTCGGTAGCGCCGATGGTCGGACTCGATCAGCGTCACCTCCTGATCCTTGGCCGTCAGCTCGCGCGCGAGGTTCCAGCCGACCTTGCCGGCGCCGGTGATGATCACGTACACGTGGGTCCCCCAGACGTCATGCAGCCAGCGCGATTCGGGTCGCCTGGTCGATTGCCTCCTGAGTGGGGCAGATCGTGTGGAGTCCCTGCTCGGCGTACCAGGCGGCCCGGCCGGGGTCCGCGACGCGAACGACGACGCGACGGACGTTGAACCGCCGCTGCGCGATCTGTGCGATCACAAGGTTCGTGTTATCCCCGCGGGTTGCCGCGATAAACACGTCCGCCTGATCGATCCCGGCCTCGATCAGCCCGTCGACCTCGAGTGCCGTTCCGACGGTGAAGCGTCCGCCGGAGTCCTCCCAGGTGGTCGACTGGTCGCGGTCGAGCCGCTCGTGGGACAGCGGATCGGAGTCGAGCACCGACACGTCGTGCCCGCCTTCGAGTGCCTGCTTGGCCACGGCCGACCCTACTCTGCCTGCCCCCACGATCAAGATGAACATGGGCCGGACTTTAGCCCGTATCGGTGCGCGGTTGCATGACGTGTGCGGGCGGCGGGGTCAGCGCCGCGGCGACGACGACGAGAGCGAATGCCAGCAGCCTCACGGTCAGCGCCAGGCCGCCGCTCGGCAGATGCTCGCCGAACGTGATCGGTCCCGCCGCGATCGTGGTGACGTTGGCCGCGGCGCTCGTCAGCGCGATTACCGGGACCGCGTCGCCGAGCTGCAGGCTCCGCGCGGAGATGACCAGACCCACCAGCGAGGCGATCAGGATCACGAACGCGAGCGGGTGGATCAGCACCCCGATCCCGAGCTTGTGCAGGTGCGAGCTGAGTGCCTTGATCGAGGTGTCGGAGGCTGCCCACAGCAGTCCGGCCGACACCGCCAGCGCGTACGCCCGGCGCGGGGCGAGCGCCGCGATCGCGAGCCCGGCACCGGCGAGCACGCCGACGTAGATCGCGAGCGTCCCCGGGTCATATCGCGAGAAGGCACGGTGAGCGCCCGACAGCGTCGCCGCGAGGAAAGCGAGCCCGATCGCCATCAGCGCCACGCCGATCCACTCCCGCCGCGTGACCTGGATCCGAAACAGCTTCTCCGCGACCACCGTCAGCAGCACGAGCCCGCCGGCGATCACCGACTGCACGAGCGAGATCGGCGCCAGCGATAGTGCGCCGACGTGGAAGCCCCATGAGGCGAGCGCGATCAGGATCCCGAGCGTGTACAGCGGCGAGCGGAACAGTGCGACCGTCCCGCGCAGCGGATGCTTGAGGTCGACGTCGGCCGCCTGCCGGGCGCCCCGGAATTTATAAAGGAAGCCCGCGACCGACCCAAACGCGGTCAACAGCGCGAGCAGCAGCCCCAACTGCACGGACACGGACATGTACGGCTATGAGGTTAGTGCGGGCCGGGGCGACTGACGCCCCGGCCGTGCACATCAGGTGATGATCGGGATGATCAGCAGCGCGACGATGTTCGCGACCTTGATCATCGGGTTGATCGCGGGACCGGCGGTGTCCTTGTAGGGGTCCCCGACCGTGTCGCCGGTGACCGCGGCGGCGTGGGCCTCGGAGCCCTTGCCGCCGAACGCGCCGTCCTCGATCAGCTTCTTCGCGTTGTCCCACGCGCCGCCGCCCGAGGTCATCGAGACTGCGACGAACAGGCCGACGACGATCACGCCGATCAGCAGGCCGCCGAGCGCCTCGACGCTGATCAGGCCGACGATCAGCGGGATCAGGATCGGGATCAGCGACGGCAGGATCATCTCGCGCTGGGCCGCGCGGGTGACGAGGCCGACGGCAGCGCCGTACTCGGGCTGCTCGGTCCCCTCCATGATCCCCGGCTTCTCGCGGAACTGGCGGCGCACCTCCTCGACGACGGCCCCACCGGCGCGGCCGACCGCCTCCATCGCCAGCGACACGAACAGGTACACCATCATGCCGCCGATCAGCAGACCGATGAGGACCGGCGGGCTGCCGAGCTCGAATGTGTACTTGGAGCCGATCTCGTGCTGGAACGCGTCGAACAGCACGAGCGCGGCAAGCGCTGCCGAGCCGATCGCGTACCCCTTGGTGACCGCCTTGGTCGTGTTGCCGACCGCGTCGAGCGGGTCGGTGACGTTGCGGACCTCCTCGGGCAGATCGGCCATCTCGGCGATGCCGCCGGCGTTGTCGGTGATCGGCCCGAACGCGTCGAGCGCGACGATGAACCCCGCGAGCGAGAGCATCGCGACGACGGCAACGGCGATCCCGTAGATGCCGTTGGTGCCGCTGCCACCGAGCTTCCAGGCGCCGAGGATCCCCATCGCGATCACGATCGCGGGGGGTGCCGTCGATTGGAAGCCCTGGGCGAGCCCCTGGATGATGTTGGTCGCGTGACCGGTCTGCGAAGCCCGCGCGGTGCTCTTCACCGGCGCGAACCGGGTCGAGGTGAAGTAGTCGGTGATCACGAACAAGCAGGCGGTGATTCCCACCCCGATCAGCGCGCACAGGTAGTACTTCCACCAGTGCTGGGCCGGCGCGTTGGATCCCACGAAGGTGATCTTCCGCATCAACCAATAGGTCACCGGGATGAACGCGAGCGCGGCGAGCACGCCGGAGGTGATCAGGCCCTGGTACAGCGCCCGCTCGACGTTCCCCACCTTCGTGCGGACCGCGAACGCGCCGATGATCGAGGCGATGATCGAGACGGCACCGATCACGAGCGGGTACATCACGACGGCGGACTTCTGGTTGAACAGCAGCACGCCGAGCAACATCACCGCTACCGCGGTGACCGCGTAGGTCTCGAACAGGTCGGCCGCCATGCCGGCGCAGTCGCCGACGTTGTCGCCGACGTTGTCCGCGATCACCGCCGGGTTGCGCGGGTCGTCCTCGGGGATCCCGGCCTCGATCTTGCCCACGAGGTCGGCGCCGACGTCGGCGGCCTTCGTGAAGATGCCGCCCCCGAGCCGCGCGAACACGGAGATCAGGGAACCGCCGAAGCCGAGCCCGATCAGCGCGTCGACGGCGTGGCGCGGGCTCTCGCCGGCGATCCAGGTCAGTACGCCGTAGTACCCGGAGACGCCGATCAGCGCCAGTCCGACGACGAGCAGGCCGGTGACCGCGCCGCCGCGGAACGCGACCGACAGCGCCGGCGACACGCCACCCCGGGCGGACTCCGCAACTCTGGCATTCGCCCGGACGGAGACGTTCATCCCGATGTAGCCGGCTGCGGCCGACAACAGGCCGCCGATCGCAAAGCCGATCGCCACGCGGATGTTCTGGATCGGGATCAGCGCGATGAACAGGATCAGGCCTACGCCGGCGATCGTCGTGTACTGGCGGTTCAGGTAGGCGCGCGCGCCCTCCTGGACCGCAGCGGAGATCGCCTGCATCCGCTCGTTGCCAGGCGAAAGCGCGAGCAGCGAACGCGAGGTCAGTACGCCATAGACAATGGCCGCGGCTGCGCACACGAGCGCAACCAGCACGCCGTGGTGCGTCAGGAAGCTGGTCAAGAAGTCCTCCGGGAAGCTCTGTATTGGGGAGAGGCGCGCGGTGTTGCGCAGCCAAAACAACGGCAAAAGGGCCGCCACCCGTGGGTTCGAGCGGTGGCCCGGGAAAGACGGCGCGGGAGTCTAGCGTGCGGCGGCGACGATTGCCGCGTCGCCGATCACGCGGTCCGGGCTACTGGCCGGGGACCCAGAGCCTGCCGGATCGCTGCGCGGGGCCCGCCCCACCGGCTTCTGGGGTGTCCGGCGCCGGGCTCGGTGAGGGTGGTTCGGACGTTTCGGGCGCCGGCCGTTTGCGCGCCGGGTTCGGGCTGCGCGCCGCCGCCGATCTTCACGTACGCGAGCTGCAGCTGGGCGAGCGCGTCCCGGATCGGCCCGACCTGCGCCGGAGCGGTCCGTTCGAGCAGCGGTAGCACGCCGCGGACGGCGTCGATCGCGAGCTGCACCTGCTGCGGGTCTCGTTCGGCCTCTGTGCCGGGCGCGATTCCGGTCCGCCGCATCCCGAGATTGACGAGCGTGACCACGTTCTCGAGCAACACGTGCTCGACGCGGATCTTCTTGATCTCCGCCTCGTATGCGGCGCGGAGCTCCTCTTCGCTCGGTTCCTGAGGGGGCTCGGTCGTGCTCATTTGACGATTGCCCCAGCATACGTGTCCCGCGTCTCAGCGACCGAGGCGCCGTAGATCTCCGGCAGCGAGCCGCCGGCGTCAAGCGCGCGGCGCTGGCGCTGAGCACCGTTCAGCTCGGGCAGGGCGATTTCCAGCGCGAGCTCAGCACGAGCCGGCGCGGTCCATGCAAGCAGCCGCTCGGTGACCTCGGCGGCCGGGTAGCGCCGGCCGCTGGGCAGGTCGAGCAGCTCGCCGTCGAGTCCGTGGCGGATCGCACGCCACATGTTCTCCTCGATCAGCCTCCCCGGGATGTCGTCGTACGGGACGCCGGCGTCGATTTCCCGCGCAGCCTGCGCGACGCACGCCACGATCAGCGCGGCGAGCGCCTCGGACTCGTGGGCGCTCGGCTGTGCGTCGCAGATCCTGACCTCGACGGTGCCGAAGCTGAAATGGGGCCGGACCGAAAGCCACACCTGCGTGTATTCGACGATCGAGCGGGTGTCGATCAGGAACGAGATGTAATCCCGGTAGGCGTCCCAGTCGCCGAAAGGAGCGGGGATGCCGCACCGCGGGAAACTTCGCGTGAACGTCTGTGAGCGGGCGCTGTGCAGCCCCGAGTCGCGGCCGTCGAGAAACGGCGAGGAGGCCGAGATCGCGAGTAGCAGCGGCAAAATCGGGCGAAGGCGATCGCAGACGAGCACGGCTCGGTCGGCGCCGCGGATGCCGATGTGGATATGCAGTGAGAACGTGTTGTTGCGCCAGGCGACGTACCTGAGCCCGTCCTCGACGCGGTGGTAATGCTCGGTGTCGATGATCCGCTGCTCGCGGTAGTCGGACCACGGATGGGTGCCGGTCGCCCCCAGCGCGACGCCCCGCTCGGCGGCGAGTGCGAACAGCCGGCGCCGGTGCTCCCGCTGGGCAGCGATCGCCGCCGCGAAGTCCTCGCCGCGGCCCGAGCGGATCTCGATCTCGGAGGAGATCAGCTCGCCGGCGATCGCCGGGCCGAGCACCGGATCCTCCGCCGCAGCGTCGCGCAGCTCCTCGAACCGGGGGACGAGATCGAGCGAGCCGGCATCGAGCACGGCGAACTCCTCCTCGATGCCGACCGTGAAATCGGTCGAGTCCTCGAAGAACGCGTGCGCGCTGTCCAGGTCGATGGCCACGGGGAGCCCGGGGGTCTACGTCAGATAGAAGTACAGCGCGTAAAGCAGATCGACAGCGGGACTCGAGGTGTGGACGGTCACCTCGGGCGGAACCTGGAGGAGCGCCTCGGAGTAGTTGAAGATGATCTTCACGCCTGCCTCGACGAGCTCATTCGCGAGGGCCTGAGCCGCGGCAGGAGGGACGGCGAGAACGGCGACAACGATGTCCTCGTCGTCGACCGCCGCCGCGAGGTCGCCCTTCGGCCGCACCGTCAGCGGCCCGATCTCGGCTCCGACCTTATCCGGGTCGGTGTCGAACACCGCCACGACGCGGAATCCGTGGTCGGCGAAGATGTCCGAGGTCGCGATCGCCGTGCCGAGGTGGCCGGCGCCGAACAGGGCGATGTTGTGCTGGCCCGCGGTTCGCAGGATCTTGCGGATCTGGGTGACGAGCGACTCGACGTTGTAGCCGACACCGCGCTTGCCGAACTTGCCGAAGCCGCTCAGGTCGCGCCGGATCTGGGTCGAGTTGACGTGCGTGTAGTCCGCCAGTTCCTGCGAGGAGATCGTGTCGCGACCGGCCTTGCGCGCCTGGGTCAGGACCTGGAGGTAGCGCGACAGGCGCGCGGCGACGCCGAGCGAAAGTTTCTCCCCCGGCTTCTCCGCATCCGCATGTGAGTCCACATCTCGACCGTCGCCGACCGTGTAGCTCATCCGCTTTCCACTCTACCGAGAGCGCGGTGGAGCTCGCCCTCGCCGATCAGCAGCTCGAGCACCTCCTCGCCGTCGATCGCGATCACAGGGATCCGCTCCAGGTAGGCCAGGTGGAGCGCCGGATCGGACTCGATGTCGCGTTCTTCGAGGTCAAACTCATAGCGCAAGCGCGCCCGCACCAGCAGCTCACGGGCGTCGTCACACAGGCAGCAACCTCGCCGTCCATAAAGCACCACTGTAGTCACGCTGCCACCGGCCGCGGCTCGCCGCTCGCATACACGTCGAGCTCGAGATAGTCGGGGAACGGAAGCGGGTCGACGTACCGGGCCGCGCTTGCGATCATCGCGGCATTGTCGGTACACAGTTCGCGCGGCGGGATGTCGACCGCCACGCCGAGCCCGCGGACGCGCTCGCGCAACGGGCCATTGGCGGCCACGCCGCCGCCGATGGCGAGCCGATCGGCGCCGGTCAGCTCCAGCGCGCGCTCCACGCGCAGCGCCAGCGCCTCGACGATCGCGTGCTCATAGGAGGCGGCGAGATCGGCGCGCCGCAGGTTCAGCTCCTCCTGGCTCATCTCGCGGACCTTGTACAGCAGCGCCGTCTTCAGGCCGGCGAACGAGAAGTCGAGGCCTTTTACGCCTGCCGCCCGCGGGAACGCGAACGCCTCCGGATCGCCGTCGGCAGCGAGCTTCGAGAGCGCCGGGCCGCCGGGATAGCCGAGTCCGAGCAGCCGCGCGCCCTTGTCGAACGCCTCGCCGGCGGCATCATCGAGGGTCCGGCCGAGCAGCTCGTAGTCGGGCCCGGGTTCGGTGACGCGCGCGATTTGCGTGTGGCCGCCGCTCGCGACGAGGCTCAGGAACGGAGGCTCGAACGGGTTCGGCGCCAGCAGCCCGGCGACGACGTGGCCGTGGAGGTGGTCGACGGGCGCGAGCGGCAGCTCGTAGGCGGCTGCGAGTGCCTTCGCGGTGGCGACGCCGACGAGCAGCGCTCCGACCAGTCCGGGGCCGCGTGTGACCGCGATGAGGTCGAGCTCGGCGAGCCGGGTGCCCGCCGATGCGAGCGCGTCGGCGACGACGTCGTCGATCTGCTCGAGGTGGTGGCGCGAGGCGATCTCGGGCACGACCCCGCCGTACCGGTCGTGGACCCGCTGCGAGGAGATCACGTTGGCGTGGATCGTCCCGTCCGCCGCGATCACGGCGGCGCAGGTGTCATCGCAGCTGCACTCGATCGCCAGGATCATGCGGCGCCGGCGTCCCAGTGGGACTCGTCAGCGCGCCACATGATCAGCGCGTCCTCGCCGGTGTCGGTGTAGTACCGGCGCCGAGTACCTGCAGCACGAAAGCCGAACCGCTCGTACATCGCGATCGCGCCGAAGTTCGAGGTCCGGACCTCGAGCGTGTACGGAGCGTCCTCGCCGGCGCGCTCGATCATCGCCGCGAGCAGCGCGCTTCCGAGACCGCGACGGCGAGCATCCGGGTCGACGGCGACGTTCATCAGATGCCACGCCTGGTCGTAACGCGAGCAGATCAGGTATCCGACGATCCGACCGCTCTCGGTCACCGCCAAGCAGATGCCGGACGGCTTCGACAGCTCGAGCACGAACATCGCCAGCGACCACGGCGTCGGGAACGCGCGGCGTTCAATCGCGATCACCTGGGGAAGGTCGGAATACCGCAGCGAGCGGATCGTGGTGGCGGGCTCTGTGGTCATCGGCTGGGAGTGGAGCGACGGGTGATCTCGGCGTCCGGGAGCCGGAGGTACTCCGGCAGGACCTCGCTCGGGTCGGCGGCGCGCCGGTGGCGGGCGAGCAGGCAGTGGTTGACCGCGGTGACCCTGTGAAGCTCTGCGTGGTCCTCCGGGATCAGCGCCCCCGAGGGTTCGAGAACTGCCCGGAATTCTATCGCGCCATCTCCGATCGCCAGCGGTGTTTCCTCCTGCTCAGCAAGGAGTTCGGCGAGCGCGCCCGGGTCCAGCGCGGTCGGCGGCAGCTGTAGCTCGCCGCGCTTGACGATCGCGGCGAACACCTCACCGCGGCGCGCGTCGAGGACCGCGGCGACGATCCCGCGCTCCGCCGGCGCGTTGCGCGCCAGCGATTCGAGCGTCGAGATCCCGACGAGCGGCAGCCCGCGCGCGCTCGCGAGCGCGCGCGCGGTGGCGACCCCGATCCGCAGCCCCGTGAACGTCCCGGGGCCGACCCCGACCGCGATCCGCTCGACCTGCTCCCATCCTGCGCCCGCGTCGTCGAGCACGTGCTCGATCAAAGGGAGCAGAACGGTCGTGTGGCGTGGCCGCGCGCCGGCGGGCGGGTCGTCGCGTCGCTCGATCGTCCGCTCCCCGGTTGCGAGCGCGACTGCGGTTGCGCGGGTGGCGGTGTCAAACGCAAGGATCATCGCGCGACCTCGACCGTACGCCGGTCCCCGCCGTCGTGCGCGAGCCTCACCCGGGCGGCGACGCGCGCGAACTGAGCGATCGTCCCCTCCTCCCCGCCCGGCCACTCGACGAACCCGATCGCGTCGGAGCCGAGGTAATCGGCGAGCAGCTCAGGCTCCTCGTCGGCGAGCGAAGCGATGCGGTACAGGTCCAAGTGCGCCACCGGAGTCGGTGCCAGGTACCGCTGGCCGATGGTGAAAGTCGGGCTGGTGACGGGGGCGCTCACGCCGAGTGCGCGCGCAGCGCCGCGCACGAACGTGGTCTTGCCGGCGCCGAGCTCGCCCTCGATCAGCACCACGTCACCCGGGCCGAGCGTCGTGGCGAGGTCCGCTCCCAGCGCCTCCGTCTCGGCGGCGCTGCTCGTGCGAAAGACCGCCACGCCCTACCGCTGCGGTGTTGCGATCCGCGCCCCGTAGCCGAGCGCGATCATTGCCGTCGCAGCAAGCAGCAGCGGCGCGACGTCCAGACCGGTCTTGGGCAGCGGCTTCGACCGCGCGCGCGTTGCCATGGTGGTGGCGCGGGCGGCCGACCTGGGCCGGCAGCGGGACCGGCGGGGTCGGCGACAGCCGCGGTGGCGCCGCCGTGGCTACGCCCGCTCCGACCAGCGCCGTCAAGACGACGGCCGCGAGCAGCGCTGCCGCTCCTCGGAAGCGGGTCATACGTGGACGAACACTGTAGACAACGGCTCGGCGGGACGGATCGAACCCGCCGCTTGAGGATTCGTTAGGTGAGTTCGGTACCGTCACGCGCGGTATGACGACGCCGGTGCGCAAACAACGATCGCGCCTGATTGCGCTGGTACCGAGGCGGTTTGAGCCCCAGCTTCAGAGCCTCCAGGGCTCCGACACCGCCAAGGCCGCGGGCCTCGCCGGGGCGATGATCGCCAACAACGTGATCGCGCTCGGCTCGACGGTCGTGTTCGCCCGCGAGCTGACCGATTACGGCTCTCTCGGCGCGCTGATCAGCTACCTGCTGATCCTGACCGTCGCGGGGCAGGCGATGCAGGTCGCGACCGCGCGCGAGGGGGTGCTCGGCCATCTCGGCGTCGGCCCGGCGCTGCTGACGACGATGAAGAACTGGACCCGCGCGATGCTGGTCGTGACGGCGGTGCTGACCGTCGTCTCGGTGCTGCTTCGGCACCCGATCGCCTCGGCGGTCGGCGTCCCCAGGTTTCCGTGGGGCGCGGCGCTCGGGATCCCGACCGGCTGCATGTATCTCCAGGTCTCGCTGCTGCGAGGTGCGCTCCAAGGGCGTCGGCGACTACAAGGGCGTCGGGTTCAGCCTGATCGGCGAGCAGGCGGTCCGGCTGGTCGCGGGCGCCGCGTTCGCCGTCGCATTCAGCGTCACGGGCGCGTACCTCGGCTCGGTCATCTCATACATCGCGATGTGCGGGTACTGCTGGCTCCAGCTGCGCCGGTACTCGGCGGCTTATGAGGCATCGGGCGGGCCCGTGTCGTCGGCGCCGCCGATCTCGCTGTGGGGTCACGTCAAGCGGGCATGGGCGCCGATCGCGGGGCTGGCCGTGATCGCGGTGCTCCAGAACATCGACATCATCGCCGCCAAGCACCGGTTCATTACGACCACGGCGACCTCGTACGCGGCGGTCGCCGTTGCGGCCAAGGTGCTGATCTGGGTCGCGATCGGTGCCGGGTTCTACCTCGTGCCGGAGGTCTCCCGCCGCCGTTCTGAGGGCGAGGACACGAGGCCGGTGCTGTTCCGGGCACTCGGAATCATCGGCGTCTGCGCGATCCCGTGTCTGTTGATCTTCGCGTTCGGCGCGCACCCGCTGATCAGCGCCGTGTTCGGCCACAAGAAGGCGACCGCGTACAAATCGTTGCTGCCGCTAGGCGCGGCGTTCACGGTGCTGTCGGCGACCTATCTGGCGATCCAGTACATGCTCGCGCTGAAGCGGACCTGGTTCCTGCTCGCGATCGGGTGCGTCGCGGTCGCCGAGCCGATCCTGCTGCTGCACGCGTCCAAGCGGCCGGCGAGCTTCGCGGTCGTCGTGCTCGGCATCCAGGCGGTCGGCGCGCTGCTCGCGTTCGGGCTGGCGCTGCGGCGGGAGAACGCGCCCCCGGCAACCGCGGCGACGCCGGAGCCGGCATAGCGCCGCCGCGATAGCGAGGCACGGCCGGCGAGTGAGCCTCACGGTGTCCCACCGGCGGCAGCGGCGGGAGTAGGGTCGAACTCACCACCAACTACAAGGAGGTGAGATGGCCGTCATCAAGATCATCGAGCTCGTCGGGAGCTCGGCGACCGGCTCCGACGACGCCGTCCAGGCCGCGCTCTCAGAGGCGCGCGGGACGCTGCGCAACATCAAGGCGGTAGACGTGGTGTCCGTCGGTCTGCGGGGCGACAACCTCGACGAGTGGCGCGCGCACGTGCGCGTCGCGTTCCTCGTCGAGCGAGTCAGCGAGTAGCGCCGGCGCCAGTCCGCCCCTAGAACAGCCCGAGTTGCGCCGCCGGCTCCTGCTCAGGCACCGCCGGCGGCTCCTCGGCCTCGGGCTCCGGGACCTCTTCCTCGTACGGCTCGGGGTCCAGCTCAGGCACCGGCTCCGGCTGCGGCGGCGGACCGAGCGCGAGGATCTCCGGGATCCGCTGGAAATCAGCGCGCAAACTCTCGAGCGTCGAGGGCGTGTAGAGAGCCGCCGCCGGGTGGTACAGCGGGTACAAGCGGACGGCCCGCGGCCCGATGATCCGGGTCTCTTCCTTGCCGTGCAGCCGGCTGATCCCGGTGCTGTCGCCGCGCAGCAGCTTCGTCGAGAAGTTCCCGAGCGTGCAGATCATCGTCGGCTCGATCAGATCGATCTGGCGGTGCAGGTAGTCCTGACATGCCTCGATTTCACGCGGCATCGGGTCGCGGTTGTCGGGGGGTCTGCATTTGAGGACATTGCAGATAAAGACGTCCTCGCGCCCCATTCCGATCTCCGCGAGCAGCTTGTCGAGCAGCTTGCCCGCCTGGCCGACGAACGGCAGCCCCATCCGATCCTCGTTCGCGCCGGGAGCCTCTCCGACGAACATCACCTCGGCGTCTGCGTTGCCGGCGCCGAACACGACGGTCGTGCGGGTCTGGTGCAGCTGGCAGCGGACGCACCCGCGAGCCTCCTCGTAGACGCCTCTGAGAAGCTCGCGGCGCTCTGTGGCGCTCCTCACAGTTCCGATGTTAACCGCCGTTGTGGACGGGGTATGATTGTTGACGAGGCCGTCACCTTTGTGGGGCGGACCTCGAAACCAAACCAAGCTCTTCTTCTTCAGCCGACCGGTATCTCAGATGCGGGAACTGGAACGGGATTCCTCCTCAGAATGCCCTGCGTGTAGGCGCATTGCGATCGTCGGGCGCGGACGGATGGGCTCCGCGCTGGCGGCGGCGCTGCCGTTTGAGGTCGTCGGACCACTGGGGCGGGGCGCTGCGCCGGCGGATGTCGACGCCGTGCTGCTGTGCGTCCCCGATGGCGAGATCGCGTCCGCCGCCGCGCTGATCGACCGAGACGTGGTCGTGGGCCACTGCTCGGGCGCCACCGGTCTCGAGGCGCTGGCCGGGCATGCCGATGCGTTTTCGCTCCATCCGCTGATGACGGTGACCGGCAAGGGGGCGGCGTTCGCCGGCGCCGGGGCTGCGATCGCCGGCTCGACGCCATATGCGCTGTCCGTGGCGCGCGAGCTCGCCGGAGCGCTCGGAATGCGTCCGTTCGAGGTCGCCGACGCCGATCGCGCCGCATACCACGCGGCGGCGTCGATCGCCTCGAACTTCCTCGTCACGCTGGAGGCGGCGGCCGAGCGCGTTGCCGAGACCGCCGGTGTGCCGCGGGATGCGCTCGTCCCGCTGGTGCAGGCGACAATCGAGAACTGGGCGCGCCTCGGCGCGGCCGACGCGCTTACCGGTCCGGTCGCGCGTGGGGACGTCGAGACGGTGGCGCGACAGCGCCACGCGGTTGCCGAGCGCGCCGCCGACCTGCTTCCGCTGTTCGACGCGCTCGTCGAGGCGACCGAGGCACTCTCCCGGCGCCGGGCACCGTGCGGCGGTAGTGGCATGATCGTCATGCGTACCGTCGCCGAACTCCGAGCGGCGCTGGCCCCCGAACGCCGCGCCGGCCGGAGCATCGGACTTGTCCCGACGATGGGCGCGCTGCACGAAGGCCACCTCTCGCTGATCCGCGCCGCGCGCGCCGACAACGACGTGGTCGTCATGTCGCTGTTCGTCAACCCGGCGCAGTTCAACGATACGAGCCGACCTCGCCGCCTACCCGCGCGACGAGCAGCACGACGCCGAGCTCGCCGCAAACGAGGGCGTCGACATCGTGTTCGCGCCGCCGGTTGAGGAGGTCTATCCCGACGGCTTCGCCGCCACCGTCACGATCAGCGGCCTGACCGAAACACTCGAGGGCGCGCAGCGAGGCCGCGGCCACTTCGACGGCGTCACCACGGTCGTGACGAAGCTGTTCAACATGGTCGCGCCCGGCGTCGCGTACTTCGGCCAGAAGGACGCGCAGCAGGTGGCCGTCATCCGGCAGCTCGTCCGCGACCTCGACATCGCGGTGCGGATCGAGGTCTGCCCGACGGTCCGCGAGCCCGACGGGCTCGCGCTCTCGAGCCGCAATGTGCTCCTCTCGCCGGCTGACCGCAAGCGCGCGACCGCGCTCCACCGGGCGCTGGAGGCGGCCCAGACCACGATCGACGAGGGCGAGCGCGACCCGGCGACGATCGCCGAGCGAGCGGGCGCCGAACTTACGCATGCACAGATCGAGCCCGAGTACTTCGAGCTCGTCGACGCGCACACGCTGGAGCCCGTGTCGGAAATCAACGGCGATCTCCTCGCCGTCGTCGCCGCGCGGGTCGGGACCACACGACTGATCGACAACCAACCGCTCTCGACCGTCGTCCGAGACGGCGGGAAGCAGGTACTCATCAAGGGGAGAACTTGACATGCAGCGCACGATGCTGAAGTCGAAGATCCACCGGGCGACTGTGACCGACTGCGACCTGCACTACGTGGGGTCGATCACGATCGATCCGGAGCTGCTGGAGGCCGCCGATATCCGCGAGTTCGAGCAGGTAGCCGTCGTCGATGTCGACAACGGCGCCCGATTCGAGACGTACACGATCGCCGGCGAGCCCGGGTCCGGCGAGATGAAGCTCAACGGCGCCGCCGCACGGCTCGTCCACCGCGGCGACACGATCATCGTGATCTCTTACGGGATCTACGACCCAGACGACCTCGAGCTGTACGACCCGCGCGTCGTCCACGTCGACGTGCACAACCAGATCATCGATGTTGACAACGAGGTGGCGACCCTCCTGACCTCAGCGGCGCCAACCTCATAAAGGAGGCATGCACCTCATGTCCGCGACACCCAAGATCACCGTTCCCCATAGCCTCGACGAACCGCTGCCGATGACGTTGCCGCGGCTGGCCGAGAAGAAGCGCCTCGGCGAGGCGATCGTGATGGTGACCGCGTACGACTACCCGTCCGCGCAGGTCGCACAGGAGGCAGGTATCGACATCGTCCTCGTCGGAGACTCGGGCGCGATGACTGTCCTCGGCTACCCATCGACAGTGCCCATCTCGACCGACGAGATGCTCATGCTGGCTGCCGCCGTTCGCCGCGGCTGCCGCACCCCGTTCGTCGTCGGCGACCTGCCGTTCGGCTCCTATGAGGCCTCAGACGAGCAGGCGATCGCGACCGCGCAGCGATTCATCAAGGAGGCGGGTTGCGACGCGGTCAAGCTCGAGCGCGGCGGCACGAGCGTCCAGCGCGCGCGGGCGATTGTCGGCGCCGGGATCCCGGTGATGGGCCACGTCGGTCTGACGCCTCAGACGGCGACAGCGCTAGGCGGGCACAAGGCCCAGGGCCGGACGGCGCACGACGCGCTGACCGTCGCACGCGATGCGGTCGCGCTCGAGCAGGCCGGGTGCTTCGCGATCGTGTTCGAGGCGATCCCGGCGAGAGTCACCGAAGAGCTGATGGAGCGGCTCGAGGTTCCGGTGATCGGGATCGGCGCCGGCCCGGCGACAGACGGTCAGGTGCTCGTGTTCCACGACCTGCTCGGGATCTACGACGGCCATGTGGCGCGGTTCGTCAAGCGCTACGGCGAGGTCAAGGCGCAGATGGTCGCCGGCGTCGCCGAGTACGCCGCCGATGTCCGTGCCGGCAGCTTCCCCGCACCCGAACACACCTACTCGATCGACGACGAGGAACTCGCCCGCTTCAGGGCCGAGCTCTAGCCACGCCCCACGCCGGCGCCGGCGGGTGTAGGACGCACTCGCCCCCCGCCGGCGAACGGGGAGCGCGGCACCGGCCGCGGGCGAACGCAGATCGCGTCGCGATTGAGCTCACGGCTACCTCCCTCGCGGCGTGATCAATAGCATGGGCGAATGCCGCGAATTGCCCAGGTGTTCGCTCCTCGCGATCGCATCTACTTCGAGCTGTTCGAGGAGGCGGGCAAGAACATCCTCCAGGCGGCCGACCTACTCGATCGGATGCTGCGGAATTTCCCGGACTCGAAGCTGCTCGCGCGCGACATCCTGATCTGCGAGCAGGAGGGTGATCGGATCACCCACGACATCATCAATCGCCTCAACCACACGTTCGTGACCCCGATCGACCGCGAGGACATCCTCGCGCTGGCATCGGCGCTCGACGACATCGTCGACTACACCGAGGAGGTCGCCGATTACCTCGGGCTGTACAAGATCGAGGCTCCGATGGACCAGGCGATCAGGCTCGCCCACGTGCTGCTGGAGGCGTCACGTCAGATCGCGCAGGCGATCCCCCGGCTGCGGGGATTCCGCGACATCTCGCATTACACCGTCGAGATCAACCGGCTCGAGAACGAGGGCGACCGGATCACCCGCGAGGCGGTCGCGTCGCTGTTCGATGGTGGCATCGATCCGATGGTCGTGATCCGCTGGAAGGACCTGTTCGAGCGGCTCGAGGCAGCGATCGACGCGACCGAGCACGTGGCGAACATCCTCGAAGGGATCGTGATCAAGAACTCCTGACCAGTTGACCCGGCCCCCCGGGCCAGGATAGCTTCGCGTCAGTGGAGTCGAGGGAGCTCCCCCAAGGCAACCGCCTGTCGGTTAGCGACGTGACCGTCCACTTTGGAGGGGTCACGGCGCTCGAGGATGTGTCGGTCGAGGCGAACACCGGCGAGGTGGTCGGCGTCATCGGACCCAACGGCGCCGGCAAGACGACCCTGTTCAACCTGATCTGCGGCTTTGTCCGGGCAGATTCCGGAACGGTGCGCTGGCGCGGGGAGTCGCTGCAAGCCGTCAGGCCGGACCGCCTCGCGACGCTCGGGATCGCACGGACGCTCCAGGGCGTCGGACTGTTCAAGGGATTGTCCGTGCTGGAGAACGTGATGGCCGGCGCCGAACGGTTCCGCCGCGCCAAGATAGGAAGCGCGCTGCTCGCTCTCCCCCGCTCGGATCGCGACGAGCGGGCGCTGCGCGAGCGGGCGATGGCGGCGCTCGAGCGCGTCGGCTGCGCCGACCATGCGACGAGGATGCCGGGGACGCTTCCGTACGCGGTGCAAAAGCGGGTCGCGCTCGCGCGCGCGCTGGTCTCGGAGCCTGAGTTGCTGATGCTCGACGAGCCCGCCGGCGGACTCGATTCGTCGGAGCTCTCGGACCTGGCGAAGCTGATCGTTGCACTCGGCGACGAGATCGCGGTGATGCTCGTCGACCACCACATGGATCTCGTCACCTCCGTCTGCGACCGGATGGTGGTGCTCGACTTCGGGCGCGTGATCGCGTCCGGCGTGCCTCCCGAGGTGCGGCAGGACCCGCGCGTGCTCGAGGCCTATCTCGGGCGAGAGGCACAAGCCGCCGAATCCGAAGCGGTCGCCGCAGGAGCGGGGGACGATGCTGACAGTTGACGGGCTGACAACCGACTACGGGCCCGTGCGGGCGGTCGACGACGTCTCGCTCGAGGTCTCCTCCGGCACGATCACCTCGGTACTCGGCGCCAACGGAGCCGGCAAGACCTCGCTGCTGCGGACGATCAGCGGCCTCGTACGACCGAGCGCCGGCCGGATCGTGCTCGACGGCCAGGAGATCACCCGGACGCCGGTCGAGGAGATCGTCCGGCGCGGGCTCGCGCACGTACCCGAGGGGCGCGGCGTCGTGACCGAGCTGACCGTCGAGGAGAACCTCCGCCTCGGCGGCCTGTGGCGCGGCCGCGACGCAGCGCCGCTGAGCGAGATCTACGAACTGTTCCCGCGCTTGGAGGAGCGCTGCCAGCAACCCGCCTCGCGGTTGTCGGGAGGCGAGCGGCAGATGCTCTCGATCGGCCGGGCGCTGGTCGCGCGGCCGCGGGTGTTACTGCTCGACGAGCCGTCGCTTGGGCTCGCGCCGCTGCTCGTCGCGCAGATCATGTCGCTCGTCCGACGGCTCGCGGACACGCTCGGCCTCGCGGTGCTGCTGGTCGAGCAGAACGCGCGCAGCGCGCTCTCGATCTCAGACCGGGGGATCGTGCTCAACCTGGGACGGGTCGTCGCAGACCAGCAGCCGTCCGAGCTCGCCGCCGACGAGCGGCTCAGGCACGCGTATCTGGGGTTCTAACGAAATGACCAAGTTCATCGACTTCACGCTCAACGGGATCTCCACCGGGGCGATCTACGCCGCCGTCGCGCTCGCGCTGGTGCTGATCTGGCGCGCGACTCGGATCGTCAACTTCGCGCAGGGAGCGATGCTGATGATCACGACGTTCATCGCCTCAGCGGTGATCAGCTCGAGCGGCTCCTACTGGCTCGGGTTCGCCGTTGCGCTGGTCAGCGGGCTGCTGCTCGGCGCGGTCGTCGAGCGGGTGCTGATCCGGCCGGTCGAGAACGGGCCGCCGCTGAACGCGGTGATCGTCGCGCTCGGGCTGTACGCGCTGCTCGTCGCTGTCGCGGGGATGATCTGGGGCAACTCCCCCCGTTCGTTCCCCGCCGCGTTCTCGATCCGCGGGTACCGGGTCGGCGGCACCAGGCTGCTGTTCGCGCCCAACGACACGTTCATCGTGCTCGTCGTGATCGCGGTCGCGCTCGGGCTCGGGCTGCTGTTCACGCGGACGTCGCTCGGGCTGAGGATGCGGGCCGCAGCGTTCGCGCCGGAGGTCGCGCGGCTGCTGGGCGTGCGCGTCGGCTACATGTTCACGCTCGGGTGGGCGCTTGCGGCGGTCGCCGGAGCGCTCGCGGGTGTGCTGGTGGCGCCGACTGTGTTCCTCGGGCCGAACAGCTTCGACCCGATCCTGATCAGCGGCTTCGTCGCCGCGGTGCTCGGGGGCCTCGACAGTCCCCCGGGCGCGGTGATCGGCGGTCTCGCGCTCGGCCTCGCGCTGTCGTATGTGTCCGGCTACGAGGGCTCCTCGCTGGCGCCACTGGCTGCGCTCGTGATCCTCGTCGTGGTGCTGATGCTGCGGCCGACCGGGCTGTTCTCGGCGACCAAGGAACGGCGGGTATGAGCGCGATCATCGCCCGCACGGGCCCCCTCCGGGCATTCCTCGGACGCCACACGCTGGCACGGACAGTCACGGTCGTGCTTGCGACGGCCGTCGTGCTGCTGATCGTCAGCGAGAACATCAGCGACTACCGCAACACGCAACTTGCGAGCGGCGCGTACTACTTCGCGGCGCTGGCGGGACTGACGGTGCTGGCCGGGCTGAGCGGACAGATCTCGCTCGGTCACGGTGCGCTGATGGCGGTCGGTGCGTACGCGTCGGCGTTGCTGATCGGTAACGAGGGCTGGCCGCTGTTTCCGGCGCTCGTTGTCTCCGCGCTCGCGGCGTCGCTGATCGCCGTACCGCTGGGCGTAGCCGCGAGCCGGCTCCGCGGCCCGTACCTGGCGGGCGCGACGCTTGCGTTCGCGGTCGGGCTGCCGGCGCTCGCAGACAAGTTCCCCGGCACGTTCGGCGGCGAGAACGGGCTCACGCTCAACCCGCCGATCCCACCCTCATGGCTGGGAGGGTCGAACTTCTCGCTGTTCCGCTGGGAGGCGTGGGTTTGCTGCATCGGCGCGCTGGTCGTCTTGTTCGCGCTCTACAACCTCGTCCACAGCGGCGTCGGGCGGACGATGCGTGCGGTTCGCGACGATGAGATCGCCGCCGCCCTCTGCGGTCTGCGGATCGGCCGGATGCAAACGCTCGCGTTCATCGTCAGCGGCGCGTGCGCGGGACTCGGCGGCGGACTGCTCGTGGTCGTGCTGAACCTCGCCGCGCCCGGGTCGTTCCAGTTGCAGCTGTCGCTGTACCTGCTGACTGGGGTCGTCGTCGGGGGCCTCGGATCACTCGCGGGCGCCGTCTGGGGCGCAGCGCTGCTCGTGTTCCTTCCGAACTGGACCAACGACCTGTCCGGGTCACTGTCGCTGTCGACGAACGTCTCTCACAACCTGCCGCTGGCGGTCTACGGGGTCGTGTTGATCGGCGTGATGCTGCTGTGGCCGAGCGGGATCAACGGCGGCGTGCGGGCGCTGACCGGACGGTTGCGCGCGAGAAGCCGCCGACTCCATCGCCGGCCGCCCGAAGGCGCCGACACGAGACCTTAATACGACCTGTTCACAAGGTCGGCAATGATCGGCCGTGGTCGACGTGCAACCTGACCCAGGAGGAGAGATGCGTAGGACCAGCAAATCGCGGCTCGCCCTCGTCGCTGCAGTCGCATCGGCTTTGCTCGTGCTAGCCGGTTGCGGCTCGTCGAGCTCCGGCAGCGGCAGTAGTGCCCCCGGCGTGACCGCCACCAGCATCACATTCGGGACCCATCAACCCCTGACCGGGCCGGCCGCCCCGGGGTACAGCGAGATCGCGGCAGCCTCGCAGGCGTATTTCAACTACGTGAACGCCCACGGCGGGGTGTACGGCCGGAAGATCCACCTGATCATCAAGGATGATGCTTACAACCCGACAAATACCGTCAACGTCGTCCACCAGCTGGTGCTGCAGAGCAAGGTGTTCGGGATCTTCGAGGGACTCGGGACCCCAACCCACACCAAGGTCGTCGGCTTCCTGAACGCCGAGAAGATCCCCGACCTGTTCATCGCGTCGGGATGCCCGTGCTGGGACAACGGATCCTCGCAGCCGGAATCGTTCGGGTGGCAGCCGAACTACACGATCGAGGGCAAGATTCTCGGCCAGTACCTCAAGCAGCACTTCGCCGGACAGAAGATCGGCGTGCTCTATCAGGACGACGACTTCGGCCAGGGCGGCTTGGCGGGGATCAAGGACGAGGTTCCGGCGTCGAGCATCGTCTCGGCCCAGCCCTACCAGCCCGGCGTGACGTCACTGGCGACGCAGATCACGGCCCTGAAGTCCTCCGGCGCGAAGATCCTCGTCGATTTCACCGTCCCGATCTACACCGCGATCGCGCAGCTGACCTCGTTCACGCTCGGCTGGAAACCGCAGCTGGTCGTTTCGAACGTCGGCATCGACCCGATCACGGTCGGCGGCCTGCTGAAGACGATCTCCAAGGGCAAAGCATCCGGTACGGGGCTGATCGAGGGCGCGATCACTGACGGCTACCTGCCCTCTAGCGCCGATACGTCGAATCCGTGGATCCAGCTGTTCATGAAGGTCCACGCCCAGTACGACGCGAGTGCGCCGTTCGACGGCAACGTCGAATACGGGATGGCGAATGCGTACACGCTCGTGCAGGCGCTCGAGGCAGCCGGCAAGAACCTGACCCGTCAGAAGCTGGTAGACGTGGTCAACACCGACGGCCATTCCTGGACCGGCCCCGGGCTCGTCCCGTTCCGGTACTCGTCGTCCGTGCACGGCGGCTACGGCGGCGCAGAGATCGGCAAGGTCACCGGGGGCAAGATCGTCCTCTCGGGAGGTCCGCTCGTGACCGATCCGACCCCGAGCGGCGCGATCACGCCGTACACCGGTACCCAGCCGGCGCCACCGGCGAGCGGGATCCCCGCGCCCTAGCGGTAGAGGAGCATGTGGAGGGCCGGCCGCGCGCCGGCCCTCCGGCCTATCCGTACTCGATCGTCCGCAGCACCCTCGCCGGGGCGCCCGCGGCGATCGAGTAAGGCGGCAAATCCTCGGTCACGACGGAGTTCGCGCCGATCACGCACCGTCGGCCGATCGTGACGCCACTCGTGATCACCGCGTGGGCGCCGCACCACACGTTGTCGCCGAGCCGTGTGGGGCCCTTCGAGCTGAAGCCCTGGTAGGGGACGGGCTGGTTCGGATCGTCGAAGCGGTGGTCCGCATCGGTCACGAAACAGCCGTTGGCGAACATGCAGTGCTCGCCGATCTCGACGAGTTCCGCGGCGGCGACCATCACGCCCTGGTTGAGGAACGTGCCGGCACCGATCGTGATTCGGGCGGGTGCCGGCGCGGTGATCCAGACGCCCGGCTCGAACAGCACATGGGCACCGACCGTGAGGCGCCCGTCGCGGAGCGCCTCCAGCACGTTGCCGTGAAGCGGCCACCGCGTGAACGCCTCGCGCCGCAGCAGCTCAAAGTGGATCCACGCGCGATTCCACGGCAGCGAGTTGCGCTCGTACCAGCGCCACTTCTGCGCCCACATCAGCGCCCGCGCCACGCTGGCGCGTGGCTCTGGAATATCTGTCACGGAGGCGAGCCTAGTCGGTCGACACCGGCGCGCGCCGCTGAGAGCAGCTACGCGGCCGCCGCGGTCGGCTCTCGCCGGCGCCGCTTTGCCGGCGCCGGCAGCATGTCCGCGAGAAAGCGTCCCGTGTAGGACCCGGTCACCTGCGCGACCTGCTCCGGCGTCCCCGTGGCGATCACGAGCCCGCCCTCTTCGCCGCCTTCCGGCCCAAGGTCGATGATCCTGTCCGCGACCTTGATCACATCGAGGTTGTGCTCGATCACGACCACCGAGTTGCCAGTGCTGACGAGCCGGCGGAGCACCTCGAGCAACCGCTGGATGTCGGCGAAGTGCAGACCGGTGGTTGGCTCATCGAGGATGTAAAGCGTCCTGCCCGTCGCGATCTTGCAGAGCTCGGCGGCCAGCTTCACGCGTTGCGCTTCGCCTCCAGACAGCGTCGTCGCCGGCTGCCCGAGACGCATGTAGCCGAGCCCGACATCGTTTAGCGCCTCGATCCGCCGGCGGATCTTCGGGATGTGGGCGAAGAACTCGAGCGCGTCCTCGATCGGCATCTCGAGCACGTCGGCGATCGTCTTGCCCTTGAACCGAACCTCGAGCGTCTCGCGGTTGTAGCGCTTGCCGTGGCACTGCTCACACGGCACGTACACGTCCGGAAGGAAGTGCATCTCGATCTTGATCTGGCCGTCGCCGCGACAAATCTCGCAGCGGCCCCCCTTGACGTTGAAGGAGAACCGGCCCGGCTTGTAGCCCCGCGCCCGCGCCTCCTGGGTCTTCGAGAACAGCTCTCGGATCTGGTCGAACAGGCCGATGTAGGTCGCCGGATTGGACCGGGGCGTCCGCCCGATCGGCGACTGGTCGACGGAGATCACCTTGTCGAGCTGATCGAGCCCCTTGATCCGCCTGTGCGCGCCGGCGCGCTGGCGCGTTCGCATCAGCCGGTTCGCGACCGCCTTGTAGAGGATCTCGTTGATCAGCGTCGACTTGCCGGAGCCAGATACCCCGGTGACGGCGCAGAACACCCCGAGCGGGACCTTGACGTTGACGTTGCGCAGGTTGTGCTGCGAGGCCCCCTCGATCTCGATGTAGCCCGACGGACGCCTTCTCCGGGCGGGAATCTCGATCGCGCGCGTCCCGTTCAGGAACTGGCCGGTAAGCGAGTCCTGGACTTCGGCAACCTCGTCTGCCGTGCCTTGCGCTACGACGTGACCGCCGTGCTCGCCGGCCGCCGGGCCCATGTCGACAAGGTGGTCCGCGGCGCGCATCGTCCCCTCGTCGTGCTCGACCACGAGCACCGTGTTGCCGAGGTCGCGGAGCCGCTCGAGCGTCGCGATCAACTTCTCGTTGTCGCGCTGGTGCAACCCGATCGAAGGCTCGTCGAGGATGTAGAGGACCCCGACCAGCGACGATCCGATCTGGGTCGCGAGCCGGATCCGCTGCGCCTCGCCGCCCGACAGCGTCGCCGCCGCGCGCTCGAGCGTCAGGTATCCGATCCCGACGTTCTCGAGGAACTGCAGCCGCTCGGCGATCTCGCGCAGCACGAGCCGGGCGATCCGCTGCTCCTGCTCGGAGATCCGGTCCGGCAGCTCCTGGACCCACGCGAGCGCCCGCCGTGCGGACAGCGCGGTGAACTGGTGCAGCGGCGTGTCTGCGACGAGCACCGCCCGGGACTCAGGGCGCAGCCGCGCGCCCTTGCATTCCGGACACGGGCGCAGCGTCATGTACTCCTCGATCTTCTCGCGCGAGAAGTCCGAGTCCGTCTCCCGGTAGCGCCGCTCGAGGTTCGGGACGATCCCTTCGAAGGTCGTCGTGTACGCCCGCCGGCGGCCGAACCGGTTGCGGTAGGAGACCTGGACACGGTCGCCGTTCGTGCCGTACAGGAAGAAGTCGCGCGAGTGCTCCGGCAGGTCGGTCCAGGGCGTCTCCAGGTCGACTTCGTAGCGCTCGGCGATCGCTTGGGTGAGCTGGTCGTAGTACTCCGAGGCGCTGACCGCCCACGGCGCGATCGCGCCCTCGGAGATCGACAGGTTCGGATCGGGCACCACGAGCTCCGGGTCGATCTCCATCTGCGACCCGAGCCCGGTGCAGCGCGGGCAGGCGCCGTGGGGCGAGTTGAACGAGAACACCCGAGGTTCGAGCTCGATCAGCGACGGACCGTGCTCCGGGCAGGCGAACTTCTCGCTGAAAATGAGGACCTGCGGCTCCGCCGGGCTCCCCGCGACGATCTCGATCTCCACCAGCCCGTCCGCCAGCGCGACCGCGGTCTCGATCGAGTCGGCGAGCCGCTTACGCAGCTCCGGCTTCATCACCAGCCGGTCGACTACCACCGCGATGTCGTGCTTGTACTTCTTGTCGAGCGCGATCTCCTCGTCGAGCCGCCGGATCTCACCGTCGACCTTCACGCGCGTGAACCCTTCGTTGCGAAGCTCCTCGAGTTGCTTGCCGTACTCGCCCTTGCGGCCGCGCACGATCGGCGCGAGGACCATGAACCGCGTCTCCTCGGCCAGCTCCATCACCTGGTCGATGATCTGCTCGGCCGACTGCCCGGAGATCGGCCGGCCGCAGATGTGGCAGTGCGGATGCCCGATCCGCGCCCACAGCAGCCGCAGGTAGTCGTAGATCTCGGTGACGGTCCCAACCGTGGAGCGCGGGTTGCGCGAGGTCGTCTTCTGATCGATCGAGATCGCCGGCGAGAGCCCCTCGATCGAGTCGACATCGGGCTTGTCCATCTGACCGAGGAACTGGCGGGCGTACGCGGACAGCGACTCGACGTACCGCCGCTGGCCCTCGGCGTAGATCGTGTCGAACGCGAGCGAGGACTTCCCGGACCCCGAAAGCCCCGTGATCACGGTCAGCGCGTCGCGTGGAATCGCGACCGTGATGTCCTTGAGATTGTGCTCCCGGGCCCCAGAAACGATCAGTTGATCCACAGTTATGTCGAGTGTAGTTGAGCGAACAGACGTTCCCGTCCGGGTTTGCCGACGTCGTCCGATGATGCGAGGATTTCGCAGATGATCAGGCCCGTTTCAGTCCTCATCGTCGCCGCGCTCGTCGCCGCGGCGGCTGCGTCGGCGGCGAGCAACACGCAGACGCATATCTACCAGGCGTTCACGTCGAGTGGAAAGCCGGCGATCAAGATCACGAAGAAGGTCAAGGGGACGTGCAACGGCGGGGCGGCCGCGATCGACCGGAACGACGCCTGGCGGTGCTTCGCCGGCAACTTCGTGTACGACCCCTGCTTCAGCTCGAGCAAGGCAAAGGGCATCCTCGTGTGCCCCGGCGATCCGTGGAACGCCTCAGGCGTCGAGTTGAAGGTGAGCGGAAAGCTCAGATACCCGGACAAGGGGAAGCCCTCGACCTCGGGCATGCCGTGGGCGATTGAGACGACCACGGGCCTCAAGTGCGCGCTTGACACCGGCGCGACGACGGTCGTTCAAAAGCAGCGGCTGAACTACTTCTGCCTGGACAGCAAAGACGGGCTTTGGGGATCTCCGTCGCGCAAGCACGAGCCGTGGACGATCTACATCGCCCCGGGCACTACGAAGAAGCTGTCGAAGACGGCCGCGGTCAAGACCGCCTGGTTCTAAGCCCTGGACAGCCGCCGCTGCCCGGAGCGCTCTACCCCTCGACGCTGGCGTACACCTCGTCGAGCAGACCGGCGCGGTCCGAAAGCTGGAAGTTGTCGGCCAGGTAGCGGTCGGTTTCCTCGCGCGGCGTGCCGTTGAGCGCCATGTTGAGCGCGATCAGCCGCGCGCCCTCGGTGTCATCGGTCCCGTCGTCACGCCCCGCCGCGGCGGCTGGCTCCGCCACCGGCTCGCCGACGGGCGCCGGTTCGACCTCCTCGACGATGTACTCGTCGACCTCGAGCTCACTCACCGGCTCTTCGAGCTCGGGCTCGAACTCCGCTGCGGTCGGCTGAACGGCCTCGAGACCGGGGTCGAGCTCGAACCGTGGACGTGGCGAGACGACCTCCGAGACCTCCGTCAGGTTGCCCTCGAGCAGCTGGAGGTCCGCGTTGAGGCGGTTCGACCCCGTCCGCAACGACTCGATCAGCGCCGCCAGCTCGGACTCCATCGCATCGAGTCGTTGCAGCATTACGGCGGTCGACTCGGACACGCGTCCAACGTACTGGCGCGCCTGGTCGGTCGCCTGCTCGCGCGCGGCCTTCGCCTCCGTGTTCGCCTCGGCCCGGATCTCGCCTGCGTCCTCCTCGGCCTGGCGCTGGATCTCGGCGGCGCTGTTCTCGGCCGCCTCGACGATCGCGCGGACCTGCTCAGACGCGGACGTCGCGAGCGTCTCTGACCGACGGCGCGAGGCCTTCCTCAGCTCCTCGACCTCGGCCGCGACGCTCGCCAGGTGAGCGTCCACCGCGTCCGGGTCATACCCGCGGCGGCCGATGGGGAAGTCTTTCTTCTCGATGCTCTGCCGTTCGAGCGCCACGCAACTACCTCCGCTTTCAGTCGATCGGGGCTGGGAGCCAGCGCGCAGCGTACCGGACCTCCCGCCTAGCCGCGCTCGGCGGAAGCCGGCCCGCTAGGGCTCGCCGCCCGCAGCCGCGGGCCGCTCGAACAGCGTGTAGCAGTCGAGCCCGGGGAGATTCGCCCAGTCGACCAGGTCGGAGCGGAGGATCCGCAGGCCGGCCTTGGCGGCATAGTGGGCGAACAGCTCGCGCGACATGAAATTGCGCCACTCGGGGTTCGCCCGCCAGTCCCCTCCGGGATTGCCGGTGTAGTTGGAGTGATGGCAGAAGCCCCGGCCGCCGGGCCGCAGCACCCGCGCGAACTCATCCAAGTAAGCCCGCACCGTGTCGCTATCGAAATGGACCATGGCGTCGAAGCAGAACACCAGCGTGGTGGACTCTGATGCGATCGGGCTCAAGCTGAGCCCGTCGGTCAGCACGTAGTCGACGCGCTTGTCGGCGCCGAACCGGTGCCGGCAGAACTCAATGTTCTCGGACAGGATGTCGACGATGTAGAGCCGCTGGGCCAGCGGCATGAGCTTCGTGCTGTGGCGGCCGTGGCCGGCGGCCAAGTCGACCACCACAGAGAAATCGGCTCCGTCGAGATATGGGAGCACGTGGCTCCACGCGTGGTCGGTGTAGGCCTCGGCTTCATCAAAGTAGCTGTCGTAGGGTGCGCCCTTCCAGGCTTCGCCGACCGCTTGTGCCGCGGCCAGCGCATCGCCGGGCTCGCCGACCAGCTGTACCGCGCCCGGCGAACCATCGGGCTGGATCCCTCTGGGTGCCGAGCCGCGTCCACGCCGCGCCCGCAGGCCGCCGCCCATCCTCCTCACGGCTGTCCGCCAAGCCTCCAAGCTAGGACCGAGCTGGCGCTCCGCCTTCGGCGATCGCCGCATCCAGTGCCCGCTTGAGATCGCGGATCTCATCGCGCAGCTTCGCCGCGTACTCAAACCGGAGGTCCTCGGCCGCGGCGAGCATCTCCTCCTCGAGCTCGACGATCGTCCGCTCGATCTCCTCCGGCGCCATCCCGGACGCCGCGGGGTCACGCCGGCGCCGGCGCGAGCGCGGCACCTTGGAGTCGGACATCAGGAACTCGGCGATGTCGGAGATCCCCTTGACGATCGTCTCCGGCGTGATCCCGTGCTCCTCGTTGTATGCGCGCTGGATCGCGCGCCGGCGGTCGGTCTCGCCGATCGCCGCCTGCATCGCCGCGGTCTCCTTGTCGGCGTACATCAGCACCGTGCCCTGAACGTTGCGCGCAGCGCGGCCGATCGTCTGGATCAGCGACGTCTCGCCGCGAAGGAATCCCTCCTTGTCGGCGTCCAGGATCGCCACCAGGGAGACCTCGGGCAGATCGAGTCCCTCACGCAACAGGTTGACGCCGACGAGCACGTCGAACTCCCCGAGGCGCAACTCGCGGATGATCTGGATCCGCTCGAGCGTGTCGATCTCGGAGTGCAGGTAGCGGACCTTGAAGCCCATCTCCAATAGGTAGTCGGTCAGGTCCTCGGACATCTTCTTGGTGATCGTCGTCACCAGCGTCCGCTCGTTGCGGTCGACTCGCTCGCGGATCTCATTCATCAGATCGTCGATCTGGTTGCGCGTCTCCCGCACCTCGACCTCCGGGTCGACGATCCCGGTCGGCCGCACGATCTGCTCGACGATCCGCCCCGAGTGTGTCCGCTCGTACTCCCCGGGAGTCGCCGACACGTACACGAGCTGCGGCGTGATCGACATGAACTCCTGAAACGTCTGCGGGCGATTGTCGATCGCGCTCGGCAGCCGGAAGCCGTAGTCGACGAGCGTCTGCTTGCGCGAGCGGTCGCCTTCGGACATGCCGCCGATCTGCGGCACGGTCTGGTGGGACTCGTCGATGAAGCAGACGAAGTCCTCGGGGAAGTAGTCGAGCAAGCAATACGGCCGGTCGCCGGGCTTGCGGCCATCAAGGATCCGCGAGTAGTTCTCGATCCCGGAGCAGAACCCGAGCTCGCGCAGCATCTCCATGTCGTACTGCGTGCGCTGGCGCAGGCGGTGGGACTCGAGCAGCTTGCCCTCCGCCTCGAGCTCCGCGCAACGGGCGTTCAGCTCGCGACCGATCTCCGTGACCGCGTCCTCGATCATCCCCTCGCGCACGTTGTAGTGCGTCGCCGGCCAGATCCCGACGTGCTCGAGATCGTCCTCGATCAGCTCGCCGGTGAGCGGATCGAAGTGCTGCAGGTGCTCGACCTCGTCGCCAAACAGCACCGCCCTGAAGGCAGTCTCCGCGTACGCCGGAAACACCTCGAGCGTCTCTCCGCGGACGCGGAATGTTCCCCGCGACAGGGCTGTGTCGTTGCGCGTGTATTGGATCGAGACGAGCTTTCTCAGCAGCTCGTCGCGGTCGATGAACTGACCCTTGCTCAGCGTCTGGAGGTTTTCGTCGTACACCTCCGGTGAACCCAGGCCGTAGATGCACGAGACGCTCGCGACGATCAGCACGTCGCGACGTGCGAACAGCGCGGCGGTCGCAGAGTGGCGCAGGCGGTCGATCTCCTGGTTGATCGCCGAGTCCTTCTCGATATACAGGTCCTTGCTCGGGACGTACGCCTCTGGTTGGTAGTAGTCGTAGTAGGAGACGAAGTACTCGACCGCGTTGCGCGGGAAGTAGGTCCGAAACTCGTTGCATAGCTGCGCCGCGAGCGTTTTGTTGTGCGCAATCACCAGCGCCGGGCGCTGGACCGCCTCGATCACGCCGGCCATCGTCATCGTCTTGCCGGTGCCGGTCGCGCCGAGCAGCGTTACCGAGCGCTCGCCGGCGAGCACGCCTTCGGCCAGCGAGGTGATCGCCGCCGGCTGGTCAGCGGTCGGTCGGAACTGGGCGTCGAGTTCGAACTTCGGCATTGGACCGATTCGAAGCGTAGCGGCGGATGCGGCCCAAACCAGACCGCAATCGCCGCTCGCCTGTCAGCTGCCCCGCTCGCGCGCCGAGCAGCTCGATCAGCCCGGTGGTTGGATGAAATGGATCGGCGATCGTCTCGCCCGTCGCGAGCGAGAAGGCGGCACGCAGCCTGCCCTCGACCTCGGCGACCAGCATCGGCGCGGGCGGCATGACCGCCGAGTCGAGCACCGCGAGCCGGCGGAGCGACGGCTCGTCGTCGGGGAACGCGTAGCGGATCGTGACCGCGATGTTGGCCGCGAGCGACGGCGCCGGCGCGCGACGGCGGCGGGGAGCGAGCCACGCAAGCCGGCGTGAAGCGGCGTCATCCTGGATCTCTCGAGCGCGCGCCATTGCCAATCTCCTAAGCTGCGTCGGATTCATGAACGGTCCCTGGTCTGCGGTAGGAGCGAACGTACGGGGGCACCGGTGCGCTCGTCCGCACATCGGCGATCGGCGCTCCGGGCGCGAGCGTCATCGGGAGCTCGCCTGCCCAAACCGGGAGGTGCATGTCCTCGGCACCGTCGATCGGAGGTCCCGTGCGGACCTTGGCCGACGCCTCGGTCAGTCCGAGCGCGAACACCTGGGTCGCCTTGAGCTCCTGCTCGCTCGGCCCGCGGACGTCGGCCGAGCGACCGGGAATCACGTGCTCGACGATCAATCGGAGCGCCTCGTGCTTCTCCTCGCGGTCCTCGACCACCCGCGCCTGTCCGAACACAACGACGGATCGGTAGTTCATCGAGTGGTGGAAGGCGCTACGCGCGAGCACCAGCCCGTCGAGCAGCGTGACCGTGAAGCACAGCGGAGCGCCCGCTGCCCCGGCTCCGAGCAGACGGCTGAGCGGCGACCCATGGAGGAACAGCTCCTCGCGCGAGCGCCCGTAGAGCACCGGGATCACGAACGGCTGCCCGGCCGACTCGAGTCCGACGTGGCCGTACATACCCTCGTCGAGGATCGCGTCGATCGTCGCGCGGTCGTACTGGGCCCGGCCCGCCTGCCGGCGGACGGTGGCGCGAGCCGAGGGCGGCGGTGGTTTGGTCGGTCGGGTCGCTGTCATTTTGTTATAGTACGAACCTATGCTTGATCTAGAACAATATCAGATCAGGGGCTCGACCGCACGGGAGGTCGCCGCGAGCGCTGAGGCAGCGATACGCGACGGCCGGCTCGAGACGGGTGCGCCGCTTCCTACCGTGCGCGCACTCGCGCAGCGGCTCGGCACGAGCCCAGCCACCGTGAACGCCGCTTACCGGATCCTGCGCCAGCGCGGGCTAGTGCTCGGCGAGGGCAGGCGGGGAACCCGAGTCGCTTCGAGACCGGCGCTGCGGACACCCAGTCACCGGCGTCCGGAGACCCACGGTCTCCGCGATCTCGCAGTCGGGATGCCAGATCCAGCGCTGCTCCCGCCGCTCGGACCTGCGCTTGCGCGGATCGATCTGCCGGTCACGACCCAGCTCGACGGACTCGAGATCGCCGACCCCGCGCTGCTGGGGCTCGCGCGCCAGGGCTTCGCCGCCGACGGCATCGACGGTGGCGCGATCGCGGTGCTCAGCGGCGCGTTCGACGGGATCGAGCGCGTGCTCGACGCGCACCTGCGGCCGGGCGATCGGGTGATCATCGAGGACCCGGCATACGTGTCGATCCGCGATCTGCTGCTCGCGCTCGGCCTCGTCGCCGTACCCGTCCCCGTCGACGACCTCGGGCTGATCCCCGAGCGGTTCGCGGATGCGCTGGCCAAGGGTGCCCAGGCGGCGGTGATCGTGCCGCGTGCGCAGAATCCGGTCGGTGCCGCTTTCGACGACAACCGCGCGGACGAGCTGCGACGCCTGCTCGAGCCGCACTCGGAGCTGCTCGTCGTCGAAGACGATCACGCAGGCATCGTGTCGGGGGCGCCGTATCTCTCACTTGCCGAACCGGGTCGGGCCCACTGGGCGGTGATCCGCTCGGTTTCCAAGTTCCTGCACCCAGATCTTCGCTTGGCGGTGATGGCGGGAGACGAGACCACGATCGCGCGCGTAGAGGGACGCCAGGCGCTCGGCCCGCGATGGTCAAGCCACCTGCTGCAGGCGATCGTCGTCGAGCTGGTCTCGGACCCCGGCTTCCCCGACTTGATCTCGCGCGCCCGCGAGGCCTACGGCGAGCGCCGAAAGCGGATGGTCGAGGCGCTCGCAGCGCACGGGATCGAGGCACACGGTAGCTCCGGACTGAATGTGTGGGTGCCGGTCCGCGAGGAGGCCGTGGCCGTACGCGGGTTGCAGGAAGCGGGCTGGCTGGTGCTGGCGGGCGAGCGCTTCCGGATCGCGACGCCGCCCGGGATCAGGCTCACGATCTCCACGCTGCGGTCTGGTGAGGACGCGGCGATCGCCGCGCGCGCTGGCAGCGGTCGAGCACGCGGGTCGCCCCCGCCGGGTGTACTGATTCAGCTGTAGCCGAGCTGACTTGCGTACGAGCTGCGGTAGTCCTTCTGCGCCTGCAGCACGCGCTCGACGTACGCCCGGGTTTCGGGGAACGGGATGTCGTTGATGACGAACCGGTGCCCATCCGCCCGCGCCTCGGCAAGCCACCGGTCGACGTTCGTCTCCCCGCCGTTGTACGCCGCAATCGCGGGCATCTCGTTGCCTCCGTAATGGTCGAGCAGCTCGCGGAGGTAGTAGCTGCCGTACGCGATGTTGACCGCCGGCGTCGCCAGGTCGGTGGTAGTGAACGCATAGCCGCCCGACTTGTGGGCGAGGTATTCGGCGGTCTGCGGCAGGATCTGCATGAGCCCGAGCGCGCCCGCCGAGGAGGTGCTCGGGTCGAACTTCGTCTCGGCGTCGATCACCGCCGCGATCAGCGCCGCATCGATGTGCTTGGCGGCCGCCTGCTGGCGGATGATGTTCTGGTAGGAGAGCGGCAGCGTCAGATCGTTGACGGCCTTGCGGAACAGCGGCATCGCGAGCACGACGACGGTCACTACGAGCACGATGCCGGCCGCGGCGGCCAGCATCCGTCGGCGGACGGCGGCCCGCTGTCGCTCCGCAGCCCTGCGCGCCGAACTGCGGCGCGCCGCAGCGGTGGCCGTAGGCGGCGTCATGACTTCCCTAGCTTCTCAAGTACGGCCGACAGCTTGCGCTCCAAATCGTGCTCTGTTCCATCGTTAACCACCACATACGTTGCACGTTGCGCTTTTTCTTCCTGCGAGAGCTGGCGCCGGCCCCGCTCGTCGAGGGCCTCGTGGCCGCGGCCACCCGCTCGCTCGGCCCGCACCGCCTCATCCGCGATCACGGCGATCGTCGCGTCGAAGGCGTTCTCCATGCCGGACTCGAACAGCAGCGGGACCTCGACAACCGCCGCCTGCGCCGGCGGCGTCGCCCCCTCCACTTCCGAACGCCACGCGGACATCCGTGCACCGACGCGCGGCCAGAGCACACCTTCGAGCCACGCGCGATCCTCTCCTCTGGCGAACGCGGACCGGGCCACCGCGGGTCGATCGATCACCCCGTCCGGCGCGACCGACCGGCCGAACCGCTCGACCACGGCGTCGCGAACCTCGTCATCGAGATACAGCTCATGCACGACGGCGTCAGTCGACAGCACCGCCGCACCGAGCCGCTCGAGCGCATCGAGCGCCGTCGTCTTGCCGGCGCCGATCCCCCCGGTCAACCCAATGAACGGGACCACCGGCCCGGCTAGCTGCTCGGCTGCTCCGCGGGCTCGCTGTCCGACTCGGCCGCGGCCCCATTCGGCGCCGGCGCCGACTCATCCGCTTCCGGCTCAGCAGACGCTTCCGGCTCAGCGGACGCCTCCGGCTCAGCAGACGCCTCCGGCTCAGCAGACGCCTCCGGCTCAGCAGACGCCTCCGGCTCAGCAACCGCCTCCGGCTCAGCAGACGCCTCCGGCTCAGCAACCGCCTCCGGCTCAGCAACCGCCTCCGGCTCAGGAGAGGCCTCCGGCTCGGCCAGCGGCTCGTCCGCTTCTACCTCAGCAGACGCTTCCGGTTCGGCCTCCGAGGTCTCGTCGGGAGCGACCTCGTCCGCGACAGCCGCGTCGGCTACATCGGCCGGGACGTCCTCGGAGGCGAGCTCCGGGTCGTCCCCCGGCGACGAGGTCGCTCGCGTCGTCTCATCATCCGCAACGACGTCATCGGCCGATGAGCCCGCGACATCGTCGTCGGAGGACGACGGGGAGCCCCCTTCGGAAGCAGCAAAAACATCCTCGGACAAACCCAACTCAGGCATGTCGTCCAGAGTGTCGCCCTCCGCCGGGGGCACGATAGGCCGCACTGGCAGCACCTGCCCCTCCACCCGCTTGATCGACAGCGACAGCCGCCGCCTCTCAGAGTCGATCTCGAGGATCTTGACGCGCACCGGATCGCCCGGCTGGATGATCTCGCGCGGGTTCTCGACGTGGTGCTGAGCGAGCTCGGAGATGTGCACGAGCCCCTCGACTCCGTCGAGGATCTCGACAAACGCGCCGAAGGTGACGACCTTTGTGACGGTCCCCTCCAGCTCGTCGTTGATGTTGTACGTGTCGACGACCCGCTGCCACGGATCCTCCTGCGTCTGCTTGAGGCCCAGCGAGATGCGCTGGCGCTGGCGGTCGATGTCGAGCACCTTGACCGAAACCGTGTCGCCGATCGAGAGGATCTCTGACGGGTGGTTGACGTGCGACCACGACAACTCGGAGATGTGGATCAGGCCGTCGATCCCGTCGAGGTCGACGAACGCACCGAAGTCGACGATATTCGAGATCGTGCCCTCGACCACCTGGCCGGGCTGGAGCCGATCGAGGATCCGCTCGCGATCCTCCTTGCGCTGCTCCTCGAGCACTGCACGGCGCGACAGGACGACGTTGTTGCGCGAGCGGTTGAGCTCGATCACCTTGCACTCGATGTCCTGGCCCATGTACTCGTCGAGGTTCGGAACGCGGCGGATGTCGACGAGCGATGCGGGCAGGAAGCCGCGCACACCGAGGTCGATGATCAGGCCGCCCTTGACGACCTCGATCACACTGCCGGTGACAGGCTCGCCGGATTCGGCGGCCGATTCGATGCGCCGCCACGCCTTCTCGAAGCGGGCGCGCTTCTTCGACAGGATCAGCCGCCCGTCCTGGTCCTCCTTGGTGAGGACGAGCGCATCGACCTCTTCGCCGAGCGACACCTCGTCCGAAGGATCGACGGATTTGCGGATCGAAAGCTCTGAGGCGGGGATGACCCCTTCGGACTTGTAGCCGATGTCGACAAGCACTTCGTCGTTGTCGATCCGGACGACGTGGCCGGTGACGACATCCCCCTCCCCGAACGGGTGCAGGGTCGCGTCGTAGTTGGGGACGATTTGACCGTCGATCTCGAGCAGGAGGCCGTTCGAGCCTTCGACGACCTTCGCGTTCGGTTGATCAGCGGTGGGCATCAGGGTTGCGGTTGGAGACATAGTTGTGTGTGAGGATAGCCAGACCAAGCGATTTCCGGCCGCTCCGTATCATCGCTACCGCCATGCCTAGGCGCGCAACAAAGCGCGGAGTGGAGCGAACGGCGCTAAATCGGGATGCCGATGTGCTGATCTGCGGCGCCAGCTTCGCCGGATTGGCCGTCGCGCGCGAGCTCGCCCGGAGCGGCGCCGACGTGCTCGTGATCGACCGCTACGAGATCGGCGAGCGACAGACCTCGGCATGCGGGATCCCGACCGACTGGCTGCTCGCACTGGGTCTTGAGGAGTCGCTCCAGCAGACCTTTCCCGAGCTCGTAATCCACACCCCCCACGCCGACGTCCGCTACCGCCTGCCGTGGACGTTCAGCACATTCGACTACCGGATGCTGTGCGCGCTGCTCGCCGAGCAGGGCGAGCCGTTCTCATTCGAGACGGCGACGGTCGGCTCCCGCACCGGCAACACGGTGCACACCGATCGGGGCGAGATCACCGCACCGCTGATCGTCGATGGGCTCGGCTGGCGCCGCGTGCTCTCGGACGGGCCGACGATCCAGCCGCCGGAGGCCTTCCTCTCGCGAGGGCTGGAGGTTCACCCGCACGGGAGCGGCAGTGAGCTCGAGGTATGGATCGATCGCTCATATGTCCCCGCCGGGTACGGCTGGAGCTTCCCCGCCGACAACGAGCTGCGGATCGGTGTCGGCTCGTTCGATCCCAAGTTTCACGTCAAGGACCCGACCAACCGGCTGGCGACCGACCTGGACGCCGAGCGTGTCCGCTACCAGGGCAACTGGATCCCGCACAAGCTCCGCGACGCGACGGAGGACGGGATCTTCTTCGTCGGCGACTCGGCCGGCCACTGCCTACCGCTGACCGCCGAGGGGATCCGCACGGCGCTGTACTTCGGGCTAGCGTGCGGGCGCGAGCTGCGGGCGGTGATCGCCGGCCGCCAATCGCGCGAGCAGGCGCTCGCCCGATATCACGCGTTCAGCGCCGAGCACGAGTGGAAGTTCAGGTGGATGCTGCGGGTGCAGCGCCTCGTCCCGCGCGTCGCGCCACGGTTGTTGGGGCCCGCGTTGACCACGATGCAGAGCAACCGGTTCATCGACTGGTCGTTCAACCACTACCTGAACATCGCGCACCCGAAGTTCGTGGGGCCCGGGCTCCCTGCGCGAGCGCCGGCGACCGTCAGCGCCTAGCGCCTCGCGGTCGGACGATCGTGATCCGCCGGATCGCCTCGGCCCGGTTGCCCCAGCTGTCGGTGATCCGCAGGGCGATCGTGTACGTCCCGGGCCTGCGGAAGGCGTGCGTGGCGAGCTTCCGTGTGCCGGCGCGACCGTCGCCAAACCACCACCGGTAGCCGATCACCTTCCCCTGCGGATCGCGTGCCGACCCGATCAGGGTCAGTGGCCGGCCAGCGGCGCCGCGACCCGGCGCCGAGATCGACACGTAGTCCGGCTTTGCCGCCGCCTCACATCCGTGCGAGTAGTTGCTCCACAGCTCCTGGATGTAGTAGTGGCCCCCGTCGATCACCTGGTCGTATGCGGTGGCGCCCGTCGACCCGCCGAGGTTGGGGCCGTAGCTGGTCAGGCACAGGTCGGCGATCTCCGATCCGCCGGGGTCCGACCAACCGCCGCCGAGTGGGTCGGTCGCGATCTCGGCGAACTCGTGCGCGATCGTGGAGATTGCCGGATCGGCGGCGCTCCCGTTCGGGCGCGGGTTGTCCGACTGGCAGTGTCCGGCGACGGCGTTGTAGGGCACGACCGCGTACAGGATCGGCGGGTCGCCGGTGCCACTGTGGTAACCGCAGTAACCGGGCGTCGAGGAGCTCGCGGCTCCGCCAAGCGCGCAGTCAGTCGGACCGCCTTCAAAGCAGTCGCCGAATCCGTTCGGAGTCACGACGATGTACATCTCGCCGAGCCCCGTCGGCAGCCTACGTGCAGCGATCACGCTTTGGAGCTCGTTCTGGATCCCCGCGTCGCTGACGCATGCACTCCAGCCGGGGCCGGTGCCGAGCGGCGGCGGAAGCGGCTCGGTGCAGGCGAAACCCGGAGCGCCGGGCGGCGGATCGGTGTCGATGATCGCCCCGGCGTAGCTCGCCTGATATGTCGCCGGCCCGCTCGGGTCGGCGTACTGACCCATTAGCGAAAAGAGGTTGCTCGTCGAGCGGCTGGCGGCCGCGACCCGTTCGATGAACGTCTCGATCTGCTGCTGGTAGCCGGGGTCGTACGCCAGTCCGGAGTTCGACGGGTCCCAGAACACAACGTGGACGCGTTCTGAATGCATCACCGAGCCTCCGCCGAACGAGACCCCCGCGGCGGCGGTGGCCGCGCTGACGTGTCGCGCGTGTGCACGGCCGCCCAGATCGGACAGGGCGCCCGCAGCCGGCGAGGCGCCGACGGCGCCGGTCAGAAGCGCACAGCGCCGCGGCGAACGACGCACGGCTCATTTGGCAGACAGCCAGTCGCTCCCGGTGCCGACGTCGACCGCCAGCGGCGGGTCCATCTCGAACGCGGCCGTCATCTGGGCGCGCGCCAACTCGGCGACCTGCTCGGCCTCGTCCGCTGGGCATTCGAACAGCAGCTCGTCGTGGATCTGGAGGATCAGCCGCGCCTTGTAGTCGAGCTCCGCGAGCGCCCGGTCGCAGCGGACCATCGCAACCTTCATGATGTCGGCGGCGGTTCCCTGGATCACCATGTTGACCGCGAACCGTTCTCCCTGCTTGCGCAGATCCCAGCGGCGTGCGCGTAGCTCTGGCACCTGCCGGCGGCGCCCGAACAGGGTCGACACATACCCGTGCTCGGTCCCCTGCTCGATCGTCTGCTCGATGAACCGCTGCACCGCCGGGAAGCCGGCCATGTACCGCTGGATGAACTCGTCGGCTTCGTCCTGCGCGATGTCGAGCCGGTCGGCCATCCCGTACGCGGACAGGCCGTAGACGATGCCGTAATTGATCATCTTCGATTTCGATCGCATGCCCGGGTCGATCTGATCCGGCGTCACATTGAATACGCGGCAGGCCGTAGCGGTGTGCACATCCTCGCCGCGGCGGAAGATCTCCTTCAGCACGTCCTCGCCGGCGATATGCGCTAGCAGCCGCAACTCGACCTGCGAGTAGTCGGCGGAGACGAGCAGGTTCCCCTCCTCAGCAACGAAGCATGCCCGGATCTCGCGGCCAAGCTCGGTCCGGATCGGGATGTTCTGCAGGTTCGGGTTGTTAGACGACAAGCGGCCGGTGGTGGCGGCGGTCTGGTTGAACGTCGTATGCAATCGGCCATCGGGGCCGAGCAGCGCCGGCAGCGCATCGAGATACGTCTGGGCGAGCTTCGTCAGCTCTCGCCACCGCTCGATCTTCGGAATCACGGGGTGCTCGTCGCGAATCGCCTGGAGCACGCGCGCGTCGGTCGAGTATCCGGTCTTCCCGCGCCGTTTGCGCGACAGGCCGAGCTTGCCGAACAGGACCTCCTCGAGCTGCTTGGGGGAGCCGAGCATGAACTCGTCTCCGGTCAGCTCAAAGATCTCCCGCTCGAGCTGGTCGGCCTCCGCCTTTACGCGCCCAGAGATCTCGGCCAGACGGACCGTGTCGAGCTTCGACCCGGCCTTCTCCATCGCGCGGAGGATCCGCACGAGCGGCAGCTCGACATCGCGCAGCAGGTCACTCAGACCCCGCCCGCGGATCTCGGAGCGTTGCCACTCCGCGAGCGCGCTCAGCAGCAGCGCATCGGACCCGGCCGGCGAATCGACCGCCGTCGCAAAGCCCCGCTCCTCGCATAGCTCGCGGAACGGATACGCGCGGCGCGCCGGCTCGAGCAGGTAGGCGCCAACCTCGGTGTCATGCGCGAGCACCTCGGGCACCTCGCCGAGCGCCTTCGCATCGTGAGCGACCACCGGCCGGTTGCCGACGACTGCCACGAGGTCCTCCGCACTCGGCGCCGAGCCGACGAACACCTCCCGGGCGCCGTCGGCATGGACTCCGAAGTGCCACTGCTGGTCGTCGGCGAACAGCGCGCCCTCCGGCGTATCTGGGGGACGGGCGGCCACCGCGACCTCAGCCGACGGGAGTCGGGAGAGCTGCGCGAGCGAGATCTCCCGCACGTTGGCCGACAGCTTCTGCTCGCGCTCGGGGGCCGGCGCGGCGGCGTCGGCCGAGCCGAGCGCCTCCTCGAGCCGCCGCAGCGGCTCGCGCAGCTCGAACTGACGGAAGGTGTCACGCAGCTGCGAGCGGTCCGGGTCGGTAGCCACGAACTCCCCGATGCTGAACTCGATCGGGACCTCCCGGTTCGCGGTCGCCAGCTGCTTGGAGAGCCGTGCGTCGTCGGCGTGCTCGGTCAGGTTCTGCTTGCGCTTGGTGCCGGAGATGTCGTCGATATGGGCGAGCACCTCTTCCAGCGACCCGAACCGCTGCAGCAGCTCGGCCGCGGTCTTGTCACCAATCCCGGGGACGCCGGGAATGTTGTCGCTCGTGTCCCCCTTCAGACCGATGAAGTCGGGGACCAGTTCGGGCGGGATCCCGTACCGCTCGATCACCCCATCCGTGTCGTAGACGCGCGTGTCGGTGATCCCCCGCGACGTGGTCATGATCCTCACGCCGTCCTGCACGAGCTGGTACGCGTCGCGATCTCCGGTCACGACCATCACCGGGACCGGCGGGTCCTCCGCGCGCGCGCGAGTAACGATCGATGCGATCACGTCGTCCGCCTCGAACCCGTCCACTCCGAGATTTCGATAGCCGAACGCGTCCACCAGCGGCTCCAGATGCGGCCACTGTTCGCGCAGCAGATCCGGCCGCGAGCTCCGCTGCGCCTTGTACTCGGTGTACACGGCCTTGCGCCCAGAGTCGCCGCGGTCCCACACCACGACGGTGGCCTTCGGGCCGTAGTCGGTGAGGATCTTGACGAGCATCGACGCGAACCCGAAGATCGCGTTCGTCGGGACCCCGGTCGACGTCGCGATCGATTCCGGCAGCGCAAAGAAGGCGCGGTACGCGAGGCTGTTGCCGTCGATCAGGAAGAGCTCGTCTGGCACGGCACTCAGCGTAGTGCGCGCGCGGGACGGCTGGGCGTCCACGCCCCCGTAAGATCTCGCGCGATGTCGGTTACTCCGAGCGCTCAATACAGCCTGACGTTGCGGGTCGAGATCGACCACATCCCGGGGATGCTCGGCAAGGTCGCGAGCGCGATCGGCGACGCCGGCGGGACGATCGGAGCGATCGACCTCGTCAAGGTAAACGGCCCACCCAGCCCGCACACGATCCGTGACATCACGGTCGAAACGGGCGACGCGGCCGACTGGCCGAGGCTGACCGCCGCCGTCAACGCGGTCACGGGCGCGCGTGTGCTCGACACGACCGACCGGACATTCCTGCTGCACCTCGGCGGCAAGATCGAACTCAACAACAAGGCGCCCGTGAAGACCCGCGACGACCTGTCGATGGCGTATACGCCGGGGGTCGCGCGCGTCTGCACCGCGATCCACGAGGATCCCGACCGGGCGTTTCAGTACACGATCAAGCGCAACACGGTCGCGGTCGTGTCCGACGGGACGGCGGTGCTCGGCCTGGGCGACATCGGCCCCCGTGCGGCGATGCCCGTGATGGAGGGCAAGGCGATGCTGTTCAAGGAGTTCGCCGGCGTCGACGCGTTCCCGATCTGTCTTGACACCAAGGAACCGGACGAGATTGTCGCGATCGTGAAGGCGATCGCGCCGGGGTTCGGCGGGATCAACTTGGAGGACATCTCCGCCCCCCGCTGCTTCGAGATCGAGGACCGGCTCAAGGCCGAGCTCGACATCCCGGTGTTCCACGACGATCAGCACGGCACGGCGATCGTCGTCCTCGCCGCGCTGCTGAACGCGCTGACGCTGACCGCTCAGCGGATCGAGGACATCCGGATCGTGATCCGGGGGCTCGGCGCCGCCGGGGTCGCGGTCGGGAAGATCCTGCTCGAGGCGGGCGCGCGGCACATCATCGGCTGCGACTCCCATGGCGCGCTCCACATCGAGCGGGCCGACTATGTCGAGGGGACGATGCCGGCAGTCAAGCGATGGTTCGCCGAGGCGACGAATCGCGAGTGCCGCTCGGGTAACGCGGCGGACGTGCTCGACGGCACCGATCTGTTCATCGGTCTGTCCGGCGGGCCGCGGATGCCGGCGTCCGAGTTGCAGCAGATGAACCCCAACCCGATCGTGTTCGCGATGGCGAACCCGAACCCTGAGGTCCTGCCGGAAGATGCTTTGAGGTATGCGCGGATCGTCGCCACCGGCCGTTCTGACTACCCGAACCAGATCAACAACGTGCTCGCCTTCCCAGGAATTTTCAGGGGTGCACTGGATGTTCGCGCCACGCAGATCACCGAGGAGATGAAGACCGCTGCCGCGCGCGCGATCGCCGACATCGTCTCGGCCGATGAGCTGCGCGAGGACTACATCATCCCGTCGGTCTTCAACCGCGAGGTGGTCGGCGCCGTTGCCGACGCCGTCGCCGAGGAGGCGCGGGAGAGCGGTACGGCCGAGGCCGGCGCCGAGGTCGGCTTCGGCCAGACCGAAGAGTTCCGGGTCCTGCCGGGACGGTGACGGCGCCGGGGGCGGGGTGATTTCGGAGCCCGGCGAGGCTCTGGAATCTCGTGAGGGCGGCGTCGCGAGGCTGCCGCGACCTGACGCCGGTCAGTCGTCGCTGGCGCCGGAGCCGCCGCCACGACGCAGCCGTGACCGCCACCGCGGCGGCACCGGCCCTTCGCGCTTCCACGCCGATCCCGGTCGCCCCGGCAGCAGTAACAGCACGATCAGCAGCCCGATGACGCTCAGCAGCAGCCCGAACGTCAAGCCGACGCGTTCGCCGTACCCCTTGCGTGCGGCGATGGTCGCCGCCAGCGCGCCGGATAGAAGCCACGCGAACAGCAGGTACAGACCGGTCGCTCCGATCTGGCCATTGACAGCGAAGACGAGCGAGTTCATGTGCCCAGGTACGCCCTTTGCACCTCGGGGTCATCCCGCAACGCGGCGGAGTCATTCGCCAGCGCCACCCGCCCGGTCTCCAAGCACGTACCCGCGCGAGGAGACGTCAAGCGCGTAGTTCGCGTTCTGCTCGACCAGCAGGATCGTCACGCCCTGCTTGTTGATCTCGCCGATCGTCTCGTAGATCCGCTGGACGAGGATCGGCGCGATCCCCATCGACGGCTCGTCGAGCATCAGCAGTTTCGGCCGGGCCATCAGCGCGCGCCCGATCGCGAGCATCTGCTGCTCGCCGCCGGACATCGTCCCGGCCTTCTGCTTCTCGCGCTCGGCGAGCCGCGGGAACAGGTCGAACACCCGGTCAAGATCCTCGGCGATCTCAGCGCCGCGCCGGCGGTGCGCTCCGAGGTCGAGGTTCTCGCGGACGCTCATCCGCGGAAACACGTGCCGCCCTTCGGGCGACAGCGCGACCCCGTAGCCGACGATCTCGTGCGCCGGCACGTGCGTTATCTCCGCGCCGCCGAAGATCACCGATCCGCGGGCCGCCGGCGTCAGACCGGAGATCGAGCGCAGGGTCGTCGATTTGCCGGCGCCATTGGAGCCGATCAGCGTCACGACCTCGCCCTCGTCGACGGTCAGCGAGACACCCTTCAACGCCTCGATCGAACCGTAGAACGTGTGAATGTCAGTTACCTCGAGCAGCGCCACGGAGACCCCTCAGTCCTGCTTTCCCAGATACGCCTCGATCACCCGCGGGTCGGCGCGCACCTCTGCGGCCGGGCCCTCGGCGATCTTCTCACCGTGGTCCAGCACGGTGACCCGCTCGGAGACGTCCATCACGACCTTCATGTCGTGCTCGATCAGCAGGATCGTCAGCTTCAGGTCGTCGCGGAGCTGGCGCATGAACCCGGTGAGCGCGCCTGACTCCTGGGGGTTCATCCCCGCGGTCGGCTCGTCAAGCAGCAGCAGCTGCGGCTCGGACGCGAGCGCCCGGGCAATCTCGACACGACGCTGGTCACCGTAGGAGAGCTCCACGGACATCCGGTCGAACGTCGGCTCCTTCAAGCCAACGTACGCCAGCAGCTCGCGCGCGCGCTCGCGCACCGCGTGTTCCTCCTTGCGGACCCACGGCGGGCGGAGGATCGAGCCGAACACACCCGCCTTCATCTGTGAGTGACGGCCGATCATCACGTTCTCGGTCGCGGACATCGCTCCGAACAGGCGGATGTTCTGGAATGTCCGCGCGACCCCCATCGAGGTGATCATGTCGGGCCGCGAGCGGGTGATGTCCCGACCGGCGAACGCGATCCGGCCCGCCGACGGCTTGTACAGCCCGGTGAGCATGTTGAACAGCGTCGTCTTGCCGGCGCCGTTCGGTCCGATCAGCGACACGATCTTGTACTGCGGCACGTCGAACGACACGTCGGAGACGGCGACGAGGCCGCCGAACTCCTTCGTCACGTGGTCAGCGAGCATCACGACGTCGCTCATGGCGCGGCCGCACCTCCCTCGACGAGCTGCGAATCCTCGGCCGCGATCTCCGCAGTCAGCTCCAACCGTCTTCGTCGCTCGGGGAGCAGGCCCTGTGGCCGCAGCACCATCACGAGCACGAGCAGGAACCCGAAGATCCCGAACGACAGCTGCGTCAGCTGGAAGTGCAGCCCGAGCTTCTGCGGCAGCGTGTTGAGCACGTCGGGGATCAGGTAGTAGTTGATGTAGGACAGCAGCAGCGCGCCGGCGACCGCCCCCCAGATCGACCCGAGCCCGCCGACGATGATCATCGCGAGCACGAAGATCGAGAACGAGAACTGGAACTGGTCGGCATTGACGGTCGTCGAGTAGGCGCCCAGGAACACGCCCGACATGCCTCCGAACGTGGCGCCGATCGCGTACGCCATCAGCTTCGTGCGGACGAGCGGGATTCCCATCGAGACAGCGGCGACCTCGTCCTCGCGCAGCGCGATCCACGCGCGCCCGAGCCGCGACTCCCGAAGTCGCAACGCGACAAACAGGACAATCAGCACGATCGCCAGGATCAGCCAGTACCACGGTCTCAGCTTGAGCAGGTTGAACTGGCCGATGCCCGGGAAGTAGGGCAGGTCGAGCGCCGAGATCCCCTGCGCTCCGGCGGTCAGCGTCGCTCCCGAGCCGAGATGGATGCTGGTGCCGTTGACCGCGACGACGCCGATGATCTCGCCGAACGCGAGCGTCACGATCGCGATGTAGTCGCCGCGCAGCCGCAGCGTCGGCAGCCCGATCAGCGTTCCGGCGAGCGCCGTGATCAACACCGCCGCGACGAGGATCAGGACGAAGTTGAGGTGGATCCCGATCTCGTGGGCCGCGACGCCGGTCACGCCGACGTGCACGTGCAGGTTGAAGAAGAAGTCCGAGCCGAACCACCCCATGCAGTACGCGCCGAACGCGTAGAAAGCCACGTAGCCGAGGTCGAGCAGGCCGGCGAAGCCGACGACGACGTTCAGCCCGAGCGCCATCACGACGTACGCGAGCGCGAGGATCGTCGCGTTCATGAACCCGCTCTCCTGCGAGAAGAAGAACGGCAGCACGATCGCGACCACGATCAGCAACGCCACCAGCGCTTGCTGCCTCAGCACCAACACCAGCACGCGCTGCAACCAGTTGGGCAGCCGTCCGCGGAACGCCCGGATCGAGTCGCGCCACTCGCGCAGTTGCGCCTTCAGCTCGCTCATCCGGCCTCCCTCGTCTCCTCCCCGAGCAACCCGCGCGGCTGCAGCACCATCACCAGGATCAGGTAGCCGAACACGATCGCCTCGGTCCACAACCCGCCGGCGATCCGGTTGTCGCCGATCTGCTGGATCAGGCCGATCACGAGCCCGCCGAGCACCGCGCCGCGGACGTTCCCGATCCCGCCCATGACCGCGGCGGTGAACGCGAACAGACCTCCGCGAAAGCCCTGGAAGTACCAGATCGTGGTCTCGTACAGCGCGTAAACGAGCCCGGCGGCGCCGGCGAGCATGCCGCCGAGCAGGAATGTCAACGAGATCGTGTTGTTGACGTTGATCCCCATCAGCCGGGCGGCCTCCGGGTCCTGGGCGGTCGCGCGCATCGCGCGCCCCGGTCTCGTGCGCGAGATGAACCACGTCAACCCGAGCACGAGCGGGATCGCGACTCCGATCGCGAGCAGGTCGTCGCGATGGATCGCGACGCCCGAGATGTTGAACACGACCTGCTGCGCGTGCACGAGGTCGGTGACACCGACCGGATTGCCGCCCCGCCACAGCAGCCCGACGTTCTGAAGGATGAAGGAGAAGCCGACCGCGGTGATCAGCGGCGCAAGCTTCGGTGCGCCGCGCAGCGGCCGGTACGCGACCCGCTCGATCAGCACGTTCAACGAGCCGCACACGAGCATCGACACGATCAGCGTCAGCAGCAGCCCGCCGATCAGCACGACGACGCCGCTCGAGCTCCCGAGGCCGAGCGTCCCCCAGAATCCGGCCGCGACCATCGATCCGATCATGAACACGTCGCCGTGGGCGAAGTTGATCAGCTCGATGATCCCGTAGACGAGCGTGTAGCCCATCGCGATCAGCGCCCAGATCGCGCCGTTCGACAGTCCCGCGACGAGGTTGAAGCCGATCCGCGAGAGGTCGTGATGGATCAGCGGGTGGCCGTGCAGGAAGCCTGACTGGTAGCCGGAGCTGAGGTCGTGGATGGCGTAGAACAGCGGCAGCGCCGCGAGCGCCAGCGATCAGTCCCCAGCGCCCGACGTAGCGTCGCAGCAGCGCCAGCGTCCTCCGTCCTCCAGCTGGCAGACCAGGCCTAGCGGTTTGAACTACCACGTTCCGTGCGGAGTATGGAGGGGGCGCCGGATGAGCGCCCCCTCCAAGGGTCCGTTGCTACAGAACGCTCGTGGGCGTCAGGGTCTTCGAGAAGACCGGGTCGCCGGTCGGTCCGACCTTGTACAGGCCGTATGACTTCAACGTCGTGTCGCCGTTGGCGTCAAACCCGTAGGTGCCGAGCACCGACGAGCGGCTCTTGGTCGCGAACAGCGCCTTCAGCACGTCGGCCTTGTTGTTGCCGTTCGAGCCGAGGCCCTTGATCGTGTCCAGGCCCAACTTCATCGCCTCGTAACCGTAGATCGCGTATGGGTCCGGGTTGGCGCTGCCGTACTTCGCCTTGTAGGCGGCGAGGAACTGCTTGCCGCCCGGGTACGCGCTCAGGTCGAGCGTCGCGACCGTGCACAGCAGGAACGGATCGATGGCCGACGGAACGCCGCCGTCCTTCGAGTTCGTCCACGAACTCGTGCACATCCCGTCCGGGCCAAGGATCTTGGCCGTCGGGAGCGCCGCGTGGACGTCCTTGGTGATCTGCACGCCGCCATTGGCGACGATCCCCGAGAACTCGAAGCAGTCCGCGCCCTGGCCCTTGATCGTCGCCGCGTAGGAGCGGTAGTTCGGTGCCTTCGGGTCGATCCCGGTGTTGGAGACGATGTCGATCCCGTAGGACTTCTTCTCGAGCTCCATCATCTGTGCCAGGCCGGCACCGTACGCCTCCTTGTCGTTGGCGACGGCGACCTTCGTGCAACCGGCGTTCTTGAGCGCCTCGCAGGTCGGCGGCCGCCTGGATCGAGTCCTTCGGCACGATCCGCAGGTAGGTCCGCGTACCGGTCGGGTAGTACTTCTGCGGCTCGCCTGGGGCGGTCGCGCCGGGGATGCTCGCCGTCAGGCCCGACGTACGTGTTCGCAGGGCTGACCTGAGGGATTCCGGCCTGGTTGAGGATCGGAATCGACACCTCGCTGGCGCCCGAGTTGAACTCGCCGATGTAGTAGACGGCCTTCGGATCGGCCGCCGCCTTGCGGGCGTTCGCCGCGGTCTGCGTCGGGTCCCACTCGCCCGCCGAGGCGGTCGAGTCGTCGAGCGACTGGTAGTTGACGGTGAACTGGCCGGCCTTGCCGCCGGCCTCAGAGAGCGCGAGCTTGATCCCGTTTACGAGCGGGATCGTCTGCGCGTTCGACGAGCCCTGAAGCGGCAGGCTCGAGTAGATGTCGACGACGTTCGAGCCGCTGCTGCCGCTGCCGCTGCTCGTGCCGGCCGTTTTGCTGGAGCTACTGCTTGAACCGCACGCGGCGAGTGCCACTGCCGAGCTGACAACGGCGCACCCCGTGATCAACCTTCCGAGAGATCTCATGTTCCTCCTCTGTTTGCCCCGGACTCTCGGCCAAATCCGGTGGCGGCAATCTAACCACCCCGCCGGTCGTCAGCAACCCGCGAAGACCCGATCGAAAGCCACCCCTAACCCAACCACAATGGAACCGGCTAGCCACGGACCGCCTTCCAGAACTCGAGCTGGCCATCGACGACGCGCCACACCCCGTACCGGCGGATCGTCGTGTCACCGTCGCTGTCGATGCTGTAGGTCCCGACGGCACCCTGCCGGTCGCGCGTCGACATCAGTGCCGCGGTGACGCGTGAGCGCAGCACCGGATGCCGGCCGCCGTCGCTCGCTCGCGAGATCGCACGCAACAGCAGACTCATCGCCTCGTACCCGAAGATCGCGGACGGCGGCGGCGCTCCGAACTGGGCGGTGTAGAGCCGCAGGAACGCCTGGCCCGACGGCGGGTAGTCGGCCGCGCCGAGCGCCGGCATCGTGACCAGCACGCGGCGGTCGAGCGTCAGCGGGATGCCGCCCTGCGCCGGATCGGCGAACGTGCTCTCGCCGAGGCCGGCCGCGCAGAAGATCAGCGCGTGCGGCAGCGCGGCACCGAGCTGCGCGGCGACGAGCGCCGCTCCCGATCCGGTCACCGCGCTGATGAACACGCAGTCGGGGGCCGCGGCGGCGACGCCGGCGGCGAACCCCGTGTAGTCGGTCGCGCGCGGCGAGAACGCACTCGTGCCGGCAATCCGCAGCCCTGCCTGCTGTGCGGCGCCCTCGAAGCTGGCGGCGGTGTCCGTTCCGTCGACCTCGTCGTCGTCGACGACATACGTCGACGAGCAGCCAAGGCTCTGCTGGAGCGAGACCTGGACGTTTGCCTGGATCGTGTCGTCGGGGACGACCCGCGCGTACGTTCTGATCCCGCTCGGGTAGTACTTCAGGGGTTCCCCAGGCGACGCCCCCGGAGCGTCCGTGGTCAGTCCGACGGCAGTCCCCAGCGGGCCCACTTGGGCGATCATGGCGCGGTTCAGCAGAGGAATCGAGACCGCGCTGGCGCCGGAGTCGAGGTCACCGATGTAGCCGACGGTGCCGCGGTCCGCGGCGGCGACTCGCGCGTTCGCCTGCGTCTGCCCGGGATCCCACCCGTTCGCCTTGATCGTTGCGTCATCGAGCGTCCGGAAGACGATGTGGTAGCGGCCGATCTTGTCGGCGATCTGGTCCAGCGCGATGCCGGCGCCGTTGAGGACGGCCTCCGCGCTTGCCGCCGATGGGCCCTCGAGCGGAACGCTCGCGTAGATCGTGAGCCGGGTGCCGTGGAGCCGGTTCAGCGGGTTGCTGTCGCTGCACCCACTCAGCGCGAGCAGCGCGGCCCCGAGCGCGAGCGCCGTCGCTGCACGCACTACCCGAGCGTCGCGGGCGCCGTGAACGGCACGAGCTGGCCGCCGCGGAACCTGTTGATCACGATCGTCGGGGTCGGCAGTTCGATTTCGCCTGTCCGCGAGTTGATCGTGAACGACCCGAGCGGCGAGGTCTTGTTGCTCAGGGCGAAGAAATCGCTGATGACCGCTGTCCGGTTGTCGGCCGACCCGTTCGCCTGATGGAGCGCGTCGAGCAGCGCGGTCATCGCGAGATCGCCGAACAGCGCCTGTTGGGTCGGCGCGTGTCCGTACGCGGTCTGGAACGCCGCCGCGAACGAGGACGGCATGCGCATCACCCCTGGCGAGGAGATGTACACGTTGCGCTCATCCGACGGCGTGAATGCCGAGGTGGCGAGCGCGGAGGGTCCGAACAGCTTGATCGTCGGATCACTGGAACTCAGGGTGCCGAATGTCGTTGCCGCGTAGGCGGGGCTGTTGGTCCCGACGAACGCGCCGTCGGCGCCCGATGGTGTCGAGGAGACGGAGATCGACGCATGCGCTGCGTCGGTTGCGACGGCTCTCGCGATCGCCTTGCCATAGCAGCCGCTGACGTCGCCGTCGGTGCAGGGGAGCGGCTGGCTCGTGACGTACAGCTTCGTCACCTTCAGCGCCTGCATCTCCGCTACGAGCGCCTCCGCCTCCTTGGCCGCGCTCGGCACGACGCGACCGAATGTGTACCCGTACGTGCTCTGTGATGGGTAGTACAGCGATTTGCGGCTCTCGGGTAGGACCGGGCTTCCCTGCACCAGCTCCAGCGCGTTGTCGGTCGGGCTCACCTCGAGAATCCCGAGCTCGTTGGTGATCGGCACCGACCATCCCGACGTGCCGGGCACGCTCTCTCCGAGGTACCCGATCGTGCTCGTGTCGGCGATCGCGGTGCGCGCGTTTTTCGTGATCTGCTTGACGGAGTCAGCAGCCGGCAGTTGTTTGAGCGTGATCGTGAATCTCCCGACCTTGTCGCCCATCTGCGTGAGCGCCAGCTTCTCGCCGGAGTACACATCTGGCTGCGCACTGGGGACGCTCGTGTAGACGGTAAGGCCGCCGCCGGCGGTCGCCGCCGCTGTGGTCGTGGAGTTCGAAGTCGTCGAGCAGCCCGCGATCAGCGCGGCCACAGCGACGCCGGTGCAAAGCCCGCCGATCCGCATGACGCGGGCGCTCAGTCCCGCCGGCCGGGCAGGAAAGGCAGCAGGTTGTGGACCGCGAGGGCGACGAGCACCATCAGGCCGGCGATGATCGCGCCATCGAGGCCGTTGAAGAGCTGCGTGGCCCACAGCACGATCCACAAGCACAGGCCAACGGTTGCGGTGACGATCACGCCCATCCGGGCAGAGAGATTACAACGCGGCGCCGAACTCGCGCACCAGCGCGCCAACGTCCTCGCCGTCGCCGGCAGCGCGCACGAGCCGGGTGCCGACGATCACACCGTCCGCGCCCGCCGAAACGGCCTCGGCGGCCTGCGCCGGCGTGCTGATCCCGAATCCGACCGCAACCGGCACGGACGTGTAGGCGCGCGTTCGCGCAACGATCCCGGCAAGACCCCCGTCGAGCGCGGCGCGCTCGCCGGTCGTTCCAACGAGCGAGACCGTGTAGACGAATCCACGCGCGACGGCCCCGATCCGCTCGAGGCGCTCGTCGGGGGTCGTCGGCGCGACCAGCGGCACGAGCGCGATGCCGCGCTCGTCGCACACCTCCGCCACCGACGGCGCCTCCTCGAGCGGCAGGTCCGGAACGATCAGCCCGCTCGCGCCGACATCCACAAGCGTGTCAGCGAACCGCTCAAGCCCGCGCGCGAAGATCTGGTTCGCGTAGCACATGACGATCACTGGGACCGGCAGCTCTCGCGCGATCGTGAGCGCGTCGTGGACCTTCGCGCCCGCTCGGAGCGCAGCCGTGCCGGCGGCGTGGATCACCGGGCCGTCCGCGAGTGGATCCGAGAACGGGACGCCCAGCTCGACGAGATCGGCGCCGCCGTCCGCGTACGCGCGCGCGATCTCGATCGACCGCGCCCGATCCGGGAAGCAGCCCATCATGTACGGCATCAGCGCCGCGCGCCGACCGTTGGCACGGGCGCGCTCGAACGCCTCGGCGATCCGCTCGGTGCCGGTCACAACTTCGCGAGCGCCTCCGCCAGATCCTTGTCGCCGCGCCCCGACAGGCAGACCAAGTCGAGCTCGCTCGGCCCGTTCGCGAGCGCCCACGCGAGCGCGTGCGAGGACTCGAGCGCCGGAATGATCCCCTCGAGCCGCGCGGTCGTCGCGAACGCGGCGAGCGCCTCGGCGTCGGTCACCGCGGTATAGCTCGCGCGGCCTGAGTCGCGCAGCCACGCGTGCTCGGGGCCTGAGCCCGGGTAGTCGAGCCCGGCGGAGATCGAGTGCGCCTCGAGGATCTGCCCGTCCTCATCCTGCATGATCGCCGAGTAGGAGCCGTGCAGCACTCCCGGCAGGCCGCCCGCAGTCAATGGCGCCCCGTGGCGTCCGGTGCCGAGCCCCTCCCCCGCCGCCTCGACCCCCACGAGCTCGACGCCGGCGTCGTCCACGAACGGCACGAATACTCCGATCGAGTTCGAGCCGCCGCCGACGCACGCGATCACGCGCTGCGGCAGCCGCCCGGTCGCCTCCAGCAGCTGCGCTCGCGCCTCGTCGCCGATCACACGTTGCAGGTCGCGGACGAGTGCCGGATAGGGCGCAGGTCCGACACACGAGCCAATCACGTAGTGCGTGTCGGCGACGTTCGCGACCCAGTCGCGGATCGCTGCGGAGACCGCCTCCTTCAGCGTCCGCGCGCCGGCCTGCACCGGCTCGACGGTCGCTCCGAGCAGCCCCATCCGCTCCACGTTGGGCTTCTGCCGGCGCATGTCCTCGGTACCCATGTAGACGATGCACTCGAGATCGAGCAGGGCACATGCGGTCGCCGCCGCGACCCCGTGCTGCCCAGCTCCGGTCTCCGCGATGATCCGCGTCTTGCCCATCCGCTTGGCGAGCAGCGCCTGACCGAGCGCGTTGTTGATCTTGTGCGCGCCGGTGTGGTTGAGGTCTTCGCGCTTGAGCCAGATCGGATGGCCCGCGGCGTCGCTGAGCCGCGCGGCCCGGTACAGGGGCGAGGGGCGGCCGACGTACGTGTTCAACAAGCCGTCGAGTTCCGCGCGATAGCCCGGATCGTCACGGGCCGCGATCCACGCGGCCTCGAGTTCCGCGAGCGCCGGCATCAGCGTCTCGGGCACGTACTGGCCGCCATAGGGACCGAACCGGTGCTCGATCGCGGTCATGACGATGTCCCGGAGGCCGCATGCGGCCTCCGGCCCGGCGGCGCATGCGCCGCCGGGGGCAGCGGCGCATGCGCCGCTGCCGCAAATGCCTCGAGCTTGTGGTGGTCCTTTACCCCTGGCGCCGACTCGACGCCGGAAGCGACGTCGACCGCGAAAGGCCGTGCCACCTCGATCGCCTCGGCGACGTTCTCAGCCGTCAGCCCGCCCGACAGGATCAGCGGAACGCGACCGCGGCGTGCCCGCAAAAGATCCCAGTCGAACGCCTCGCCACTGCCGCCGAAGTGTCCCGGGACACGGCTGTCGAGCAGGTGATAGTCGGTCGTGAATGCGCGCACCGCCTGGATGTCGGCGCGGCCGGACACGCGCGCGGCCTTGATCACCTTGCACCCCGTCCGCCTCGCGACCTCGGTGCAAAACACGGGTCCCTCGTCGCCGTGGAGCTGGACCATCGACAGCCCGGCCGCATCGGCCGCAAACGCGACCTCGTCGAGCGTCGGATTCACGAATACTCCGACCACCTCGGCCTTGCGCTTGATCGCCGCCCCGATCGCGGCGGCAGCGTCCAGCGAGCATGCCCGTGGCGAGCCCGGCCACAGGATCATCCCGATCGCCCAGGCGCCGGCGGACACCGCCGCGTGCGCGTCGTCGACCGAGGTGATGCCGCAGAACTTGATCTTCGGGACGCCTTCGCTCACACCCCAAGCGTACTTAGGGCTCCTGCGCCGAGCGCTCCCCGAGCCGCAGCGCAACGGTCCGCTGGCGGTGCCCGCGCTTGACCTGGAGCACCATCTTCGCTCCCGGCGCGCTCGAGGCGACGAGCTGCTCGACCTGGTCCATCGTGGCGACCCGCTGGCCGTCGACCGCCTCGATCGCGTCGCCCTGCCGTAGCCCCGCCGCGGCCGCCGGCCCGCTCGGATTGGAGCTCACGATCACGACGCCGGAGTTGGCGCCAGGCGACGGGCGAGCCGTGATGCCGAGGTATGCGACGGTCACGTGGACCGCGTGCTCGAGCTGTGGCAGGAACTCCTTGGCGGTGTCGATCGGCACTGCGAACGCGATCCCGATGTTGCCATTGCCGCCGTTGGCCGCGGTCTCGATCTGCGAGTTGATCCCGATCACGCGGCCCGCGGCATCGAGCAGCGGCCCGCCGGAGTTGCCCGGGTTGATCGGCGCGTCGGTCTGGATCACGTTCTCGATGCTGAATCCGTCCGGCGCCGAGATCTGCCGCTGCAGCGCGGACACGAGGCCGCTCGTCAGGGTGCGATCGAGCCCGAACGGGTTGCCGATCGCGAGCGTCTGATCGCCAACCTGGACCCGCTCGGAGTCCCCGAGCACGAGCGGCCTGACATTGACGCCGGCCATGCTCACGTGCAGCACGGCGATGTCGTTGTTCGGATCGGCGCCGACGACCGCCGCGCGGCGGGAGACATCGTCCTCGAACTGGACGGTGACCCCGTTCTGACGGTCCGCGCCCTCGATCACGTGATAGTTCGTGAGGACGTCGCCGCGGGAGTCGATCAGGAAGCCGGAGCCGGTCGAGACGCTGCTCTGCTGCGCGACGCCGGATAGCTCGAACGGGTCCGGCACCTGCTGGACCACCTGCGCACGTACGAACACGACGCCGGGGGCGTCGCGAACGTAGATCGCATGGGGCGTCAGCCCGGTTGAAGCCGCCTCGGAATCGACCGGCGCCTGGTCGATCACCGTGTTGGTTGTTCCGTGGCCGTTGATCCCGAACGCGAGGAACGCGCCGGCGACCACCAGCCCGCCGGTCACGGCTGCCGCGAACTGAGAGCGGAGCGAGGTCTTCATACCGATCTGATGTTGTCCCGCGGCCCTCAGCCGAAGCTAAATGACCAGCGCCCGAACCGCCGCCTCGCGGATCCGGCGAGCGCATCAGCGACTCGCCGATCAGCACCGCGTCGACCCCGGCCTGCGCCAGACGGTCGAGCTCCTCGCGCGAGCGCAGGCCCGACTCGGCGACGATCACCTTGCCGTCCGGAATCCGGTGGATCAGCTCGAACGTTCGCTCGATGTGACACCTCGAGCGTCGTCAGGTCGCGATTGTTGATCCCGATCAGCTCCGCGCCCGAGTCCAGCGCCACGTCCAACTCGGCGCCGTCGTGGACCTCGACCAGGACCGCCAGCCCGGCGTCACCGGCCTCGGCGTGCAGCCCCACGAGCTCGGCGGGCGTCAGCGCCGCGACGATCAGCAGAATCGCGTCCGCCCCGGCCGCGGCCGACTCGCGCACCTGGTAGCGGTCGACGATGAAGTCTTTGCGCAGCACCGGCAGGCTGGAGGCCGCGCGCGCGGCGCGCAGATCGTCGAGCGAGCCGCCGAAGCTGGGCTGCTCGGTGAGCACCGACAGCGCCGCGGCGCCACCGCGCTCGTACGCGGTCACGACCTGCTCGAGCGTCAGGTCGTCGCGGATCGATCCGGCCGACGGTGAACGACGTTTGTGCTCGGCGATCACGGACAGCGTCCCCGGCCGTGCGAGCGCATCCCGGAACGGCCGCGGCGAGTCGGAGCGCGGTGGGAGCTCGTCGGCTGGAGTGGCGGCGCGCCGGCGGGCTACCTCGGCACGAGTCGCTTGGAGGATCGGATCCAGGCGGTTCACGGCGCCAGCTCCCGCGTCCGCGCGACGAACCGTTCGAGCGCTGCGCTCGCCGCCCCGTCGTCGATCGCCCGCTCCGCTGCGCGGACGCCCTGCTCGAGCGATTCCGCGCCACCGCCCGCGTAGATCGCGGCGCCGGCGTTGAGCACCGCGAGGTCGCGGGCGACGCCTGGCTCGCCGGCGTAGATCCGCCTCGCCGTATCGGCGTTCTGCTGCGGGTCGCCGCCCGCCACTGCGTCCGCGGGCGCCCGCTCGAGGCCGACCTCTTCAGGGGAGACCGTGTAGGAGTCGAGCCGCCCATCGCGAACCTCGACGACCCGCGTCGGCGCGCAGATCGACAGCTCGTCGACTCCATCCTCGCCCGTGACGAGCAGCGCGTGCTCGGTGCCGAGCAGCGCGAGCGCGCCGGCCATCGTCTCGAGATATGCCGGGTCGGACACCCCGATCAGCTGCCGTGACGCGCCGGCGGGGTTCGTCAGCGGCCCGAGGAAGTTGAAGATCGTCCGCACCGCGAGCTGGGCGCGAACGGGGACGACGTAGCGGGTCGCCTGGTGGTGCGCGGGCGCGAACATGAAGCCGAAGCCGACATCCTCGATGCACCGGGCGACCGCCGACGGTTGCAGGTCGATCCGCGCGCCGAGCGCCTCGAGCACGTCGGCGGAGCCAGACAGTCCAGTAGCCGAGCGGTTGCCGTGCTTGGCGACGGTGCAGCCGGCACCGGCCGCGATCAGCGCCGCGGTCGTCGAGACGTTGAACGTCCGGCGACCGCCGCCCGTTCCGGCGGTGTCGAGCAAGCCGCCCCGGGCAACGGTGACGCGCGCCGCGCGCGAGCGCATCGTCCGCGCGAGCCCGGCCAGCTCCTGGACCGTCTCGCCCTTGCACCGGAGCGCGATCAGGAACGCGGCGATCTGGATCTCCGTGGCGTTGCCGGACATGATCTCCGAAAGCACTGCCGCGGCCTCGTCCTCGCTCAAATCGTGACCGCTCGCGAGCGCGTCGATCGCGGTCGTCAGCAGCACGTTGTGGACCGTCATCGCTGCTGCTCCAGGAAGTTGTGCAGCAGCTCGCGGCCGCGGTCGGTCAGGACCGACTCGGGATGGAACTGGACGCCCTCGGCGGGCAGCTCGCGGTGGCGTACCGCCATCACGACGTCGCCACCGGTGGCGCTCTGCTCGAGCACATCCGGCAGCTCGGGCGCGGCGATCAAAGAGTGGTAGCGGCCGACCTCGAGCGGCTCGGGGAGGCCGCGAAAGATCGTGCGACCGTCGTGCTCGATCACGGTCGTCTTGCCGTGCACGGGCTCGTGCTGGATCACCTTTCCGCCCCACGCCTGAACGAGCGCCTGGTGGCCGAGGCACACGCCGAGCGTCGGGATCCGCGCCTGCGGGAAACGCTTCACGGCATCGAGGCTGATCCCCGCCTCGTTTGGGGTGCAAGGCCCTGGCGAGACGATCACGCGGTCGTAGCCGCGCACGAGCAGCTCGTCGACCGTCGCGTGATCGTTGCGGACGACCTCGACCTCGGATCCGAGCTCGCCCAGGTACTGGACGAGGTTGTAGGTGAAGCTGTCGTAGTTGTCGACGACCAGCACCCTCATCTATGGCCACTCCGGCTGCGCGGCGGCGAGCTCGATCGCGGCAAGCACGGCGCGCGCCTTCGCGACCGACTCGTCGTACTCGAACGCCGGCTTGGCGTCGGCGACAGTGCCGCCGCCCGCCTGCACGTGCGCGACGCCGTCCTTGATCACGACCGTGCGAATGTGGATGCAGGTGTCGAGATCGCCGTTGTACGCGGCGTAGCCGATCGCGCCGCCGTAGCCGCCGCGCTTGACGGGTTCGAGCTCGTCGATGATCTGCATCGCGCGGACCTTGGGCGCGCCCGACAGGGTCCCCGCCGGGAGCACCGAGCGGAGCGCGTCGAGCGCGCCGACATCGTCGCGGAGCCGCCCGGTGACGCTCGAGACGATGTGCATCACGTGGCTGTAGTTCTCGACCACCATGAACTCGTCCACGGCCACCGAGCCGTAGTTGCATACCCGGCCGAGGTCGTTACGGCCGAGGTCGACGAGCATCACGTGTTCGGCGCGCTCCTTCTCGTCGGCGAGCAGCTCGTCCGCCAGTCTTCTGTCCTCCTCGGCCGTCGCGCCCCGGGGGCGGGTGCCGGCGATCGGCCGAGTCGAGACGTGGTGGCCCTGGACGGTGATCAGCGGCTCGGGGCTCGCGCCGGCGATCTCGAAGTCGCCGAAGTCGAGGAAGTACATGTACGGGCTCGGGTTCACGGCACGCAACCCGCGGTAGATCGAGAACGCCTCCACCGACACGGGCGCCGACCACCGCTGCGATGGCACTACTTGGAACGCGTCGCCCGCATAGATGTACTCGATGATCCGGCTGACCGTCGCCTCGAACTGCTCGCGCTCCATGTTCGAAACAAAAGCCGGCGCCTCACGGTCACGCGCCGGTGGCTTCGCCGGGCGCGGGACGGCGCCGGCGAGCCGCCAGCGGACCTCTTCGATCGTCTCCCGGGCGCGCGCGTACGACGCGTCGACGTCGTCGCCGTCGCTCGCATACACATTCGCGAGCACGGTGATCGTGCGCTTGAGGTGGTCGAACGCGACCAGCACATCGGTCAGCATCAACGCCAGATCCGGGAGCCCGAGCGGGTCGGGATTCGGCTCGCCCAGCGGCTCGGCGGTGCGCACGAGGTCGTACGCGAACATCCCGACCGCGCCGCCGGCAAAGGGCGGGAGGTCGTGCAGCGGCGCCGGCCTGAAGCGGTGGAGCTCGTGCGCGGCAAGCGCGTACGGGTCGCCGTCGTCGCCGAGCGACCAGCGGAGCACGCTGCGCGGCCTGAAGCCGATGAACGAGTAGCGCCCGACGCGGCCCTGATCGGCCGACTCGAGCAGGAACGCCGGACCGTCCTCACGTAGCTTCAGGAACGCGGAGACCGGGGTCTCGCAGTCGTCGATGAACGTCTCGCGGACGGGAATCAGGTTGTAGCGGCGCGCGAGCTCGCGCGTCTCCTCGAGCGTCGGCACCAGGCCGCCGCCGGCGCCGACGGCGGCGCCGGGCGCGGCGGCCGACCTACCTGCGACGGCCATCGAGGACCCTCTCGGCGTCCGCGAGCCGTAGCCCTCGGCCCCTGAGCAGCACGGCGAGGTGGTACAGGACGTCGGCGGCCTCCTCGGCGACCCGGTCGTCAGTCTCCTCGCGCGCCGCGCGCGCGACCTCCTCGGCCTCCTCCTGCACCTTCTCGCCGATCCGGTCGGGGTCGGCGAGCAGCGATGCCGTGTACGACCCCCCGGGGCGCGTGTTCGCGCGTTCGTCGATCGTGCGCTCGAGCGTCGGCAGCGCCTCGTACGGAGCTGGCGGGTGAAGCTCGCCGCGGTAAAAGCACGTCCGCTCGCCGGTGTGACACGCGGGCCCGGCCGGCTCGACGAGCGCCAGCAGCGCGTCGCCGTCGCAGTCGTAGCGCAGCGACCTCAGCGTCAGCGTGTTGCCGGAGGTCTCCCCCTTGTGCCACAGCTCGCCGCGCGAGCGGCTCCAGAAGTGCATCTCGTTCGTCGCGCGCGTGCGCGCCAGCGCCTCTGCGTTCATGTACGCGAGCGTCAGCACCTCGCCCGTGCGCCAGTCCTGCACGACGCACGGCACGAGCCCGCGCTCGTCGAATTGCACCTCGGAATCGTCCACCGAGGCGGATTCTAGGAGTGCGTGAGGCTCTCGCCGAGCGCGGCGACCAGCGCCGGACGCCAGCTCGCGAGCAGCTCGACCGTCTCCTCGGCACTCAACGGCTCGGAGAACAGGAACCCCTGACCGTACTCGCAGCCCAGGTTCTGCAGCCTGCGAAGCTGGCCCTGGTGCTCGATCCCCTCGGCGATCACGCGAAGGCCGAGGCTGTGGGCGAGGGCGATCGTCGATCGAACGATCACGTCGCTGCCGCCGTCCGCAGCCTCGATCGAGGCTACGAAGCTGCGGTCGATCTTCAGCGCGTCGACGGGGAACTGGTGGAGCGCCGCGAGCGACGAGTAGCCGGTACCGAAGTCGTCGAGATGGAGTCCGACGCCGCTCGCGCATACCTCGCGGACGATCCCGCGCATCCGCTCGGGCTCCTGCATCAGCGTGCTCTCGGTGATCTCGAGCCGCAGTGCGCTGTCGGGCAGCCCGGCGGCGGCAATCGCCGCGCGGACGTTGCGCGGCAGCGCCGGATCGTCGAGCTGGCGGCCCGACACGTTGACGCTCATCTGAACGTCGTCGCCGACGAATCCCTCGCGGCGCCAGGCGGCGAGCGTGTCGAGCGCCGTGCGCAGTACGTGCAGTCCGAGCGGACCGATCACGCCCGTCTCCTCGGCGATCGGGATGAACTCCAGCGGCGGCACCTCGGGCCAGTCCTCGGGCCAGCGAACGAGCGCCTCGAGCCCGCTGATCCGGCCGGTCGCGAGGTCGACGATCGGCTGGTAGTGGATCGGCAAGCAGCGAGCTGCTCGACCGCCTGGCGGAGCTCGTTCTGCCGCGCGAGCCGGTCGACGACCCGCCGGTGCATGCTCTCGTCGAACACCGCGCAACGGGCGCGGCCGTGGCGCTTGGCGTCGTACATCGCGATGTCGGCGTTGCGGATCAGCTCCGCGGCGGCCATCTGCTGGCCGCTCAGCGCGATCCCGATGCTGGCCGTCACGAACAGCTCGTGGCCGTCGACCGCGAAAGCGTCGCCGAACGCGCGCTGGACTCGGTCAGCGACGGCGAGCGCCTCTTCGTCGGAGTCGACGCCGTCGAGCAGGATCGTGAACTCGTCGCCGCCGATCCGCGCCACGGTGTCGCCCGGGCGGAGCACCGCCGAAACGCGGCTCGGCGAGCGCCACCAGCAGGTGGTCGCCAACGGCGTGGCTGAGGCTGTCGTTGACGAGCTTGAAGCGGTCGATGTCGAGGTACAGCACCGCGCAGCCGACGCTCGGTGTCCGGCGAGCGCGCTGCATCACCTGCTCGACGCGATCCATCAGCAGCGCCCGGTTCGGCAGCCCCGTAAGGCCGTCGTGCAGCGCGTCGTGCTGCAGCTGGCGCTCGGCCGCGAGCCGGTCGGTGATGTCCGACAGCGAGCCGGCCATCCGGGTCGCGCTACCGTCGAGGTCCCGGATCGCGAGCCCGCGGGTCAGCACCCAGCGCCAGCTCCCGTCGGCGTGGCGCATCCGGTGCTCGGACAGGAGATGCTGCGTGTCGCCGGCGAGGTGGCCGTCGATCGCGGAACGCAGCCGCAGCAGATCATCGGGGTGAACGAGGTCGAACCACACGACCGGGATCGTCGGCGCCGGCCTGCTCTCGCTCGTCCGAGGATCGCGTGCCAGCGCGGCGAGAAGTAGATCTGGCCGCCGGCGAGGTCCCAGTCCCAGATCCCGTCGTTGGCAGCGCGAACCGCGAGTGCGTAGCGCTCCTCGCTGCGCGACAGCGAGTCGATCGCCTCGTGGTGGCTGAGCGCGTAACGGATCGAGCGCTCGAGCGAGGCCGGGTTCAGCTCCTGCTTGACGAGGTAGTCGGTGACGCCAAGCGCGGTGGCCTCGAGGTCGATCTCGTAGTCGAGCTGACCGGTGAGGATCAGGACCGGTGCGCCGGGGGCGAGACGCAAACCCCGCGCGCACGAGCTCGAGCCCGGTCCGCGCGCCGAGCCGGTAGTCGACCAGGTACACGTCGTGGCGCCGCTCGCGGATGATCGCGAGCGCCTCGTCGAAATCAGCGCGCCACTCGATCTGGAAGCGGGCGCGGCTCTGGCTCGACAGCAGGTCCCGCGTGATCAGGTAGTCGTCCTCGTCGTCCTCGACGAGCAGCAGCCTGATCGGCTCCTCAGCTGCGGTGCTCACGGAATCTCGCCGTTCGGCAGCTCGACCAGCTCGAACCAGTACCGCGTCCACGTCCGCATCACCTCTACGAGCCCGGCGAAGGTGACCGGTTTGGTGATGAACGAGTTGACTCCGAGGTCGTAGGTGCGGAACACGTCCTCCTCGTCCTTCGAGGTGGTCAGCACGACGACCGGGATCCGCCGCAGCGACTCGTCGGCCTTGATCTCGGCGAGCGCCTCGCGCCCGTCCTTCTTGGGCATGTTCAGGTCGAGCAGGATGATCCCGGGTCGCGGCGCGTCGACCGCGGGGTCGGCGTAGGCACCCTCGCGCTTGAGGTAGTCCATCAGGTCCTGGCCGTCGACCACGAACCGCATCTCGTTGGCAAGCTGCGCGTCCTGGAGCGCGTCCCGTGTGAGCTCGCGGTCCTCCTCGTCGTCGTCGGCGAGCAGAATCGTTACCTGCTTGCTTCGCTGATCAGGCCGCATGCGCGGCCTCTGGCTCGCGTTCGGGTTCGTGGTCGGCCGGCGCGGCCGGGACGATCACCTCTTCGGCTTGATGCATCGGCAGCGTGACCGTGAACGTCGAGCCGGCGCCTGGCTCTGAGTCGGCGACGATCGTGCCGCCGTGCCGCTCGGCGATCTTCCGGCACAGCGCGAGCCCGATCCCGGTCCCCGGGTACTCGTTGCGGCCGTGTAGCCGCTCGAACACGCGGAAGATCCGCCGGCTGTACTGCTCCTCGAACCCGATCCCGTTGTCGCGCACGGTGATCCGCGCGGTCGGCCGGTCGCAACTCGCCGTCGATCCACACCTCGGGCGTGACCCCCGGGCGGCGGAACTTGATCGCGTTGGAGAGCAGGTTCTGGATCAGCTGGCGCATCTGCAGCGCGTCGGCGCTGATCGTCGGCAGCCCGCCGACGTGGACGGTCGCCCCGGTGCGCTCGACCTCGTGCTCGAGATCGACGAGCACCTCGCTCGTTACCTCGGCCAGGTCAACGGGCGCGAACGGCCGGCCGTGAGTGGCGACGCGCGAGAACCGCAGCAGGTCCTCGATCAGCTTCTGCATCCGCTCGGCGGCCGAGTTGCACCGCTCGAGGTAATCGCGCCCGTTGTCCGACAGGTTCTCCGCGTCGACCTCGGTCAGCCGCTGGGTGAACGTGCGGACCTTGCGCAGCGGCTCCTGCAGGTCGTGCGAGGCGATCGACGCGAACTGCTCGAGCTCCGAGTTGGAGCGCGCGAGCTCGGCGGCGCGGCGCTCGAGGCTCGCATTTGTCGACGGCGAGCTCGCACGTTGAGCAACTCGAGCCGCGCGTTTGCATCGCGCACCGCCGCCGAGGCGCGCACCGTGCGACGCGCGAGTGCCAGCGCGAGGATCGCGACGAGCGCGAATGCGGCGAAGATCAGCCACGGGATCCACTTGTGCAGCCCGGTGATGCTGGCGAACAGCGGCCCGTTCGGGGCGGCGAGCACGATCCGCCAGGTCGAGTTGTGCGAGCGGGACGACTGGTCGTAGTAGTGGCCGTTGCGGTCGCCGGAGGCCCGAGCGCAGGGCGTTCACCTGTGCCGGCGTGCACGAACCGGTAGCCCGCCGGGCGAGCCGGGTTGGTCGACGCGAGCACCGTGTCGTTGCCGTCGACCACGTAGTTGTGCGCGCCGCGCGACGCCCGGGGATCTCGCGCAGGTCGACGCCAGGAACGGGCTGAGCGACGTACGGCGGAATGCCGGTCAGCATGATCCGCTTCCCGTACGGGGTCGGGAGCGCGACCGCGAAGTCGAGCACGCCCGTCTTGCCGTACGGGAGCACGTTGCCCAGCGCGTACGGATGCCCGTCTGCGGACCAGCGCGAGCGCAGCGGAGATCTTCAGATCCGCCCGCGCCTGAGCCGTGAACCCGCCTGAGTGCGCGATCACGGTGCCGGAGGGGCCGAGGATCGCGATGTACGCGCTCTGGCCTTCGCCGGCCTTCTGGTCGAGCGTCCGCGCCGAGACCGTGGGGCCGCCGTACAGCCTCTCGTACGTCGGAATCTGCTGCTGGGTCGTGTCTGAACAGGCTGTCGATCAGCGCGCCGGCGAGCACCGCGCGCTCGTGCACGCGGGCCTCGACGTCCTGCTTGGACTTCGCCTGCGTGTTCGACAGCTCGATCGCGAACACGGTCAGCAGCGCCAGCAGCACCAGCGCCGCCACGCTCAGCGACAAGAATCGCTTCCCGTCTCTTCATCTGATCCCTCATTCGTGTGCGGGCACGTCGCCCGCCGGGAAACTCGCTTCCCAATGGCCGTGTATCGGCCGCTCGAGCGAGAAGCTCAAGCGTCCACTTGAACGAGCCGGCCCAAACTGGACGGGTGTCCTAGCGGCTATTCGATCCCGAGCCGGTCGAGCAGCCGCTCGTCGCCCCGCCAGTGGCGGCGCACCCGCACCGAGAGCCGCAGGTGGACGTGCGCGCCGAGCTGCTGCTCGATCGCGCGCCGCGCACCGATCCCGATCGCCTTGACCATCCGACCCTGAGCGCCGATCAGGATTCCCTTCTGCGACTCGGTCTCGACCAGGATCACCGCCTCGATCTCGACGAGCTCGCCGCGCGGTGTGGTCGATCGACTCGATCTCGACCTCGACCGCGTGCGGCACCTCCTCCCGCGTGCGTCGCAGGACCTGCTCGCGCACGAGCTCGGCGAGGATCGCCGACTCGCTCAGATCGGTCCGCTGCTCGAGGCTCGAAGTAGAACGGGCCTTCGGGCAGCAGCTCAGTGAGCCGATCGATCAGCGGCCGGACGCCCGAGCCGGTTCGCGCGGACACCGGGTAGATGTCCTCCGCGAGCTCGAGCTCGGCGGCAGCCTGGAGCGTCGCGGCCGTCCGCGCGCGATCGGTCCGGTCGATCTTGTTGACCGCGATCACGACCGGCACCGGCGCGCCGTGCAGCAGCCCGGCGATGAACCGGTCGCCGGGGCCGACCCCCTGCTCGGCGTTCAGCACGATCAGGCAACCGTCGGCGTCTGAGAGCTCCTGCTGCACGCGCCGCTGCATCCGCTCGGTGAGCGCATCACGCGGGCGCTGCACGCCCGGCAGGTCGACGAGCACGAGCTGCCAGTCGGGGCCGGTCGCGACGCCGCGGATCGCCCGTCGCGTCGTCTGCGGCTTGTCCGAGACGATCGCGACCTTGGCGCCGACGATCGCGTTCGCGAGCGTCGACTTGCCGACGTTCGGACGGCCCGCGAGCGCGACGAAGCCGCTCCGCGTGAGCGTTTTCTGCGCCGGGCCCTGATTCACCGGATCCAGCGCAGCAGCTCGGCCTGGAGCGCGAGCATCTCGCCGTCGTCGTTCTCGTGATCCATCCCGGACAGGTGCAGCGCGCCGTGCACGACGGCCTCGCGTAGGTCGTCGGTCTCCTCCGGGCAGATCACGATGTCGCCCAGCTCGCGGGGTCCGGCCGCCGGCCCGTCCTCGTCGATCCCGAACGACAGCACGTCGGTCGGCGAGTCGATCTGCCGGTACTCGCGGTTGAGCTCCTGGATGCGGTCGGCGTCGACGAACTCGATCGCCAGGTGTCCCTCGAGCGATCCCGCCCGAGGAGAGCGCCAGCGCGCACAGCTCCTCGACCTCGACCGCGGACGGGCCCGTCCCCGTCGAGCGCCTCGATGCCGATCACCTCGACGTCGAGCACGGGCGTCAGGCTCGTTGCTTGCGCGGCCTGAGCTCCGGCGCCTGGCGCTGCGCGTGGTCGCTGTACGCCGCCACGATCCGCTGAACGAGCTTGTGGCGGACGACGTCCTCCTCGCCGAACCGGACGAACTCGATCCCCTCGACCGAGTCGAGCACATCCGCGACCGTGATCAGACCCGAAATCCTGCTCGCGCGGGAGGTCGATCTGCGTGACGTCGCCGGTCACGACCATCTTCGAGTTGAACCCGAGCCGGGTGAGGAACATCTTCATCTGCTCCGGGGTCGTGTTCTGCGCCTCGTCGAGGATGATGAAACTGTCGTTCAGTGACCGGCCCCGCATGAAAGCCAGCGGCGCCACCTCGATCACGCCGCGCTCGAGATGCGCTGATACGCGCTCGGGCTCGAGCATGTCGTGCAGCGCGTCGAACAGCGGCCGCAGGTAGGGGTCGACCTTCGCCATCAGGTCGCCCGGCAGGAAGCCGAGCCGCTCGCCGGCCTCGACCGCGGGACGGGTGAGGATGATCCGGTTGACCTCGCGCCGGCTGAGCGCCGCGGCCGCGAGCGCGACAGCGAGGAATGTCTTGCCGGTGCCGGCGGGGCCGATCCCGAACGTGATCGTGTTGCGGCGGATCGAGTCGACGTACCGCTTCTGGTTGACGGTCTTCGGCGCGACCTTCGTCGTGCGGTGGCGCCAGACGACGTCCTCGAGGATCTCGGCCGGGGACTCGTGCGCGTCGAGCGCGTTGCTGACCGCCTCGATCGTCCCGGGCGCGATCTCGTGGCCCTGCGCGATCAGCTCCGACAGCTCACGGACGACCGCGGCCGCGGCCTCCACCGCGGCGTCGTCGCCCTCGAGCGTGAGCACGTTTCCGCGCAGGAACACGTCGCAGTCGAGGTGGCCCTCGAGCGTGCGCAGCACCGCATCCGCTGAGCCGGCCAGTTCGGCCGCGACCGTGTTGTCTAGCTCGATCTGCCGGCGCACTAGCTCGCGAGTGCCTCTCGCACGCGCGCCGAGGCCCGCTTACCGTCGGCGCGACCACCGGACTTCGCCATCACGACCTTCATCACCGACGCCCATCTCCTTTGGGCTGCTCGCGCCGGTCTCGGCGATCGCCGCGTCGACGATCGCATCCAGCTCGGAGTCGCTGAGCTCGGCCGGCAGGTAGGTCTCGATCAGCTTCGCCTCGGACTCCTCCTGGTCGGCGAGCTCCGGTCGGCCACCGTCGCGAAACTGCTCGGCGGCGTCGAGCCGGCGCTTGCGCTCGCGGCGCAGCACCGCGAGCTCGTCGCCGTCGCCGTCTTTGGCGGCCTTCTGAAGCTCGGACAGCACCAGCCGCAGCGCCCCGACGCGCTCCTTCTCGCCGGCCTTCATCGCGCTGGTCATGTCGCTGCGGACCTGTTCGGTGACGGTCACAGCCTGAGGATAGCTCTGGGTCAGTCGGAAACCGCGCAGTGAAGGCCGTCGGCGTACAGCTCCTCGCAGAGCACCTCGATCAGCTCGCCTCGCTTCGCTGCCGCCGCCGGCAGATAGCAGCGCGTGTAGTCCGCCGTGTAGCCCGAACACTGGGAATCGGCGAGCTTGTCGACCAGCACCTGCTCGGCGCCACCGAGCTTGCGCGTCCGCCAGTGGCGCGAGCGGACCTCGCAATGCCCGCGCAGCGCGGCCGAGCGGCGCTTCTTCTCCGGCGCTGGAATCCGATCGCCGAGCTCGGCCGCAACGGTCCCCGGGCGGGGCGAGTATGGGAACACGTGCGCGCGTGTGATCCCGGCTGCGTCGATCGCCGCGAGCGTGCACTCGAATGCGTCGTCGGTCTCGGTCGGGAAGCCGACGATCACGTCGGTTGTGAAGTTGACGCGCGGCGCGGCCTGCACGGACCGCCTCGATCCGCTCGACGTACTCGCCCGAGGAGTAGTGGCGACCCATCGCGCGCAGCACGCTCGTCGTCGCCTGACTGCATCGGCACGTGCAGATGCGGGCACACCTTCGGCTCGCTCGCGAGCGCTGTGAGCAGCGAGTCCTTGAGATGGATCACCTCGACCGAGGAGAGCCGCACGCGCTCGACGCCGTCGATCCGCGCCACCGCGACCATCAGCTCGCCCAGCTCGAGGCCGCGCTCGGGGTCGCGGTAGTCGCCGACGCTGATCCCCGTCATCACCATTTCCGGCTGCCCCTGCGCCACGCGCCGGCGCACCTCCTCGAGCACCGCCGACGCCGGCCGCGAGCGGGCGCCCCCGCGGACCGTCGGGATGATGCAGTAGGCGCAGCTCGAGTCGCAGCCATCCTGCACCTTGACGAAGCCGCGCGTGCGCGCCGCCTGAGTGCTCGACTGGAGCGCGAGCACCTCGCTGTCGGTGTCGGCGCACGCCATCGAGGCGGCGACGTCGTCGGCCGTACCGACGTACGGGGTGACCGCATCGGACAGCTCGCCGAACTGCCGCGGGTTGAGGTTCACGGCGCAGCCGGCGACGTACACCTCGCGCGCCGCCTTCAGCGATCGCCGCACGGACTGGCGCGACTTCGACTCGGCCTCGCTGGTGATGCAGCACGTGTTGATCACGTGCAGCTCGGCGTCAGCCTCGGGGACCTCGGCGTGGCCGGCGGCGAGCAGCGCGTCGCGCGCCAGCATCGCGTCGGCCTGCGAGACCTTGCACCCGAGGAACTTGACCGCGAACGTGGTCACGTCCCGGCACGGTACCGGGCGTGCCCGGTCAGGAGGGTGAGCCGCTCGCGACCGGCGAACCGTCGTACTGCTCGGAGTCGAGCCGCGCTGTCCTCGATCCAGCCAGTTGAGTGCGAGGAGAGACACACGCAACGCCATACCGAGGCTTGGGACGGGGCACGATCACGTCGAGCAGCAGGCCACCGATGGTCACGCCGATCGCGAGCGGGTTAGGCACCTGGTCACCTCCTAATTGCACCCTGACGCATCACGATCGAGAGGATGCCCTGGCGAGCCGAGCGGAGCATCGGCCACGCGTACAAGATTCGCGTGCGTCGAGTTGGCCGTCAGGAGCCGGTGGGGATCGTCGCGTCCTCGGGCTCGGGTCCGCGCGGCTCCGTGTGCTCGGCGAGCGCCGGCGGATGGCCCAGCTGGCCGAGCTCCGCGGTGTCGCGCGGGAAGATGAATTCGACCGTCCAGTCCGCGATCAGCCGCGACTTGCGCTCGAGGCCCGGAACCCACGCGAGGTGGTAGAAGCGGCAGATCGCCCATGCGGGAAAGCCCCGGACGCGCAGCCCCATCAGGTTCGCCACCGCCTTGTGTCGGCCGAGGTCGGCGAACGCGCCGAGCGTTTTGAACGTGAACGGCTTGATCTTCTTGCGATGGCCGAGCGCCGCGGCGACGTTCCTCCCCAGCAGCTTGCCCTGGCGGATCGCGTGCTGCGCCGTCGGCGGGCATGGCTGCCCGGGACGTGCGGGGTCGGGGATCGCGGCGATGTCGCCGAGCGCCCACACGTTGTCGTAGCCGGCTACTCGCATCTCCTCGTTGCACGTGATCCGGCCGTGGTCGAGCGGCAGCCCGAGGAACGTCGCGACGGGACTCGCCTTGACGCCCGCCGTCCAGCACAGTGTCCGGCACGGGATCGTCTCGCCGGTCGAAAGCGTGACCGACCGGTCGGTCACCTCGGTCACCGTTGTCTTCACCAGGATCTCCATGCCGCGCCGCTTCTCGAGCAATCGCTGGGTGAACGTGGCGAGCTGCACCTGGATCTCCTGCATCACGCGGTCGGCTGCCTCGACAAGGATCCACCGCATCCCGACCTCGCGGCAGCGGGGGTAGCGCTTGATCGCCGCAACCGCGAAGTCCTGCAACTCGGCGGCGCCTTCGAGCCCGGCATAGCCGCCGCCGACGAACACGAAGTTGAGATACGAACGGCGCTCTTCGGGGTCGTCGAGCTCCTCCGCGGTCTCGAGGTGGCGGACGACGCGGTTGCGGAGCGCGATCGCCTCGGCGATCGTCTTGAACCCGATCGCGTGGTCGATCAGCCCCGGGATCGGGAACGTGCGCGAAACCGACCCGAGCGCGACGATCAGCTGGTCGTAGTGGAAGTCGTACGGCGTGGCCGGCGAGCAGGTCGACGCACAGCTTGTTGTCCGCCGGGTCGCCACCGCTCACCCATCCGAGCCGCAGCTCGGTCCGCTTGAGGTGCTCCCGAAGCGGGATCACGATGTGCCTCGGCTCCAGCGTGCCCGCCGCCGCGCCCGGCAGCAGCGGCGCGTACAGCATGTAGTTGACGTCGTTGACGAGCGTTATCCGGACGTCCTTCGGCGTCACCCGCTCGAGCGTCTTGGCGGCGTAGTAGCCGCCGAACCCGCCACCCGCGATCACGACATGTTGAGGCATCACGTTGATTGTGCCGGTCTTCAGCCGCCGGCAAACAGGAGCGCGGCCCATTCGCCGCGCTGGCGGCGCTCACGCTCGCGCAATCCGTGGCGCTCGAACGCCGCGGAGATCCGGTCAGCCTCGCCGATCAGCAGGCCACTCGCGATCAGCAGCTCGGGCGGCGCCGCCGGCCACTCGCGCGCCGCCCATTCGAGCAGCAGCGGCCCGAGCAGGTTCGCCACCACGACAGCCGCGACCGGCACGTCGTCGTAGCGCAGGTCGAAACGCCGCACATCGAGCGCGACTCCATTCGCCGACGCGTTCGCGGTCGCTGCCTCCACGGCCGCCGAGTCGAAGTCGAGCGCGACGACCGGCGCGAACCCGAGCCGCGCCGCGACGATCGCCAGCACCCCCGACCCGCAGCCCAGGTCGACGAGCGATCGCTCACGACGAGGGCAGGCCCAGCAACAGCTCCAGACAAAGCCGGGTGGTCGCGTGCGCGCCGGTCCCGAATGCTCGAGCCGGGTCGATCACGACATCGAGCGGTTCGCTCCCCGAAGGCTCCCACGGCGGCCGCACGCGGAGCCGCCCGTCGAGCACCAGCGGACGGTGAAACGAGCGCCACCGCTCAGCCCAGTCGTCCGCGATCTCCGTCGTGGACACCTCCACCAGCGCCCCGCCGGCGGCCGCCTGCACATCGGGCAACTCCGGCAACTCGCCCGGCGGGCCGTAGACGGCGTACTCGACGGTGTCATCGCCGATCGCGGTTTCCTCGACGCCGCTCGGCGCGAGCGACAGCAGCTCTGCGAGGACGAGTTCGGCCTGCTCGCGGCGGACCCGGATCGCGAGCCGGATCAAGCGCCGAACGCGCGCCGCAGCTTCCCGAAAACGCCCTCTTCGGTGCGGAGGTTCTCGTCGGTCAGCGAGCCGGCCAGGCGTTCGAGCAGCTCTCGCTGCTCTTTCTTGAGGCGCCGTGGAATCACAACGTTGACGACGACCCTGCAGGTCGCCGACACCGCGTCCGCGCAGCGCGGGCATCCCCTCGCCTCTGACTCGCAAGATTTCGTGTGGCTGTGTCCCGGCGGGAATCTCGAGCGTGGCCACGCTCGTCACCGTCGGCACCTCCACCATCGTCCCGAGCGCCGCCAGCGGTGCCGCGACGTCGACCGCGGTGACCAGATCGTCGCCGTCGCGCACGAAGCGCGGATCCTCGCGGACGCGAATCTGCACGTACAGATCGCCCGCGGGGCCGCCACGGTCGCCGGCGTGGCCGCGGCCACTCACCCGGATCCGCTGGCCGTCGGCGATCCCGGCCGGCACGTCCACCGACACCTTCGCGCGCTCGACGCGCCGCCCGCGCCCACCGCATTCCCCGCACGGCTGCTTGGGCACTCGGCCATCGCCGCCGCACACGTCGCACGGTGCGGCGCGCACAACCTGGCCGAACGGCGTTCGCGTGACCGCGCGCAGCTGGCCCGAGCCGCCGCAGCGCTCGCACGTCTCGATCGGGGTTCCCGGCTCGGCGCCATTGCCGCGACAGTGCTCGCACAGCGAGATCACCTCGTAGGAGACCTCGACCGCCGCACCGCTCCGCGCTTGCGCCAGCGTGATCTCGGCGCCGACCGCGACATCGCCGCCCTGGAGCGCCCCGCCCGCGCGGCCGCCGCCGCCGAAGAGGTCGCCGAACGGGCTGCCGCCGCCACCGAAGAACGCCTCGAAGATGTCCGACACCGACCCGAACCCCTCGAAGTTCGGCGCGTAGCCACCGCTGCGGAGCCCTTCGTGTCCGTAGCGGTCGTACGTCGCCCGGCGATCGACGTCGGACAGCACCTCATACGCCTCGGCCGCCTCTTTGAACTTCTCCTCGGCCTCGGGATCGTGGCTGTTGACGTCCGGATGAAGCTCGCGCGCCAGCCGCCGGAACGACTTCTTGATCTCGGCGTCGTCGGCCTCACGGCGGACGCCTAGCACCTCGTAGTAGTCCCGCGGCATCGATCCGGCCCTCACCGTTCGTCGTAGACGTCGGCGATGAAGCTGGACAGCTGCGCCGCGGCGTCGCGGACCGAGCGGATCGCGTGCGCGTAGTCCATTCGCAGCGGGCCGATCACCGACACCGCGCCGAGCGAACGCTGCGGCAAGCCATAGCTCGAGGCGACGACCGCCATCGAGCGGAGCGCCGGCGACTCGTTCTCGGCGCCGATCCGCACGAGCACACCACGGTCGGTCAGCGCCGAGCGCAGCATCCCGAGCAGCACCGCGCGCCGCTCGAGCATGTCCATCAGCGCATTCAGCTCGGAGACGTCGCCCAGTGCCTCACCGCGCAACAGCCGCGCGGTGCCGTCGAAGTACAGCCCCTCGTGCGCCTCGCGTTCGGATTCGAGCTGGGTGAACACGGGCGAAAGCGCGTCGAGGAAGGACGCCTCGCGCGCCGACAGCGACGGGTCGTGCAGGCGCGCCGACAGCATCCGCGCGCCGAGACCGAGGCCCACCAGCCGCTCGTTCAAGTACGCGGCCGCCCACTCGGCGAGGCCGGTGTCGACGGGGCTCGAGAACGTGAAGATCTTGCGCGTCACGCCGCCGGTCGAGGTGATCACGACGACCATCACGACCTGTGGCTGGAGCACGAGCACCTCGACGTGGCGGATCGTCGAGGTCTCGATCGGCGGCGCGGTCACGATCGCGAGCAGGTTCGTGACCTGCGACAGAGTCTCCGTTGTGACCCGCATCGCCTCGTCGAGCTCGCGTTGGACGAGCGACAGCGACAGCGAAGGCGTGTGCGGAGCCGGGTCGTCCGGGAGCAGGCGATCGACGAAGTAGCGGTAGCCGGCCTCGGTTGGCACACGGCCGGCGGACGTGTGCGGGTGGGCGAGCAGCCCGAGCTCCTCGAGGTCGGCGAGCTCGTGGCGGATCGTCGAGGGCCCCCACTGCACATCAGCGGCGGCGGCGAGCGCCTTCGAGCCCACGGGCATGCCGGCGTCGACGTACACCTCGATCACCCTCCGCAGCACGAGCTCCTGGCGGTCGGTCAGCATCGCAGCGGATTGTAGGAACGGGCTCCGGGAGCCGGTGGACCGGCTCCTTCGCGCTCAGGCGAGCTCGGCCTCGGCGTTCCGGATGATCCGGTTGCCCGCCTGCTCGGCCTCCGAGTGCGCGACCGCGACCCCGTCGCGCTCCTGGTCGACCTTGCCGGCGACGACGAGCTCCTCGCCGATCGCCCCCATCCCGCGGAATTGAACGCTGAGCCGCTTCAGGTGTTCGGGTCCGCCGGCTGCCTCAGTGTGTGCGCGGGCGACCTGGGCCATCGTCCACAGGCCGTGCAAGATCCGGCCCGGGAGGCCGACGCTCTTCGCGAACTCCTCGTCGATGTGGATCGGGTTGAAGTCGCCCGAGGCGCCGGCATAGCGGACCGTCACGTACGGGTCCGGCGTGACGCGGAGCTCGATCGGGTCCCCTTGCTTCACGGCGATCACACCCCTCGCACGATGTTCGTCCACGTGCCCGTGCAGACCGTCTCGCCGCGCTGGTTATGCGACACCGACTCGAAGACGTAGAAGCCCATCCCGCCACGCTCCGAAACGTTCTTGACGGACGCGGTCGTCGTGATCTCGTCTCCGGCGACGACCACCGGCCCCCACACGAACTCCTGGGCGCCGTGGACCATCATCGCGAAGTTGATCCCGACTTCGGGATCGAAGACCCCGGGGAAAACGGCGCGACCGCCGTACACGACCGCAAACATCGGAGGCGCGACCAGGTCCTCGTAGCCGGCCGCCCGGGCGGCCTCCAGATCGTGGTGCAGGGGGTTGGTCTCGCCGACGGCGGCCGCGTATTCGCGGATCTTCTCGCGGCCGACCGCATAGCTGACCGGCTCATAAGACTTGCCGATTGCCTCTGTCTTGACGGCCATCCGGCGGCGGACACTACCTCACAGAATTACGTTCACGATCCCGCCGTCGACCGACCACGCGGCGCCGGTGACGTTCGAGGCGGCCTCCGAACACAGCAGCACGATCACGTTCGCGATCTCCTGGTCGGTTCCGAGCCGCTTCAGCGGAACTGCCGCCGCGACCGCCTCGAGCGCCCGCTCACGGTCGATCCCCTGCGCGGCCGCGACCTGATCGGCAAGGCCGCCATCGCCGAGCCACAGGTCGGTCGCAATCGGCCCGGGGGTGATCGCATTGACGAGCACGCCGCGGGCGGCATACGCATCCGCGAACGCACGTGACAGCGACAGCTCGGCCGCTTTCGTCACCGAGTAGGCGACGTTCCGCTGGCCGGGGCGCTTTCCCGACGACGAGCTGACGTTCACGACCCGGCCCCAGCCCGCCTGCACCATCACCGGCACGCACGCGCGCATCAGCCGCATCGGCGCGAGCACGTTCAGTTCCCACTGCGACTGCCAGTCCTCCTCGGTGAGCTGCTCGAGCGCGACCGCACGGCTCGTGCCGGCGTTGTTGACGAGCGCGTCGATCCGGCCGAACTGCTCAACGCAGGCGGCCGCGATCCGCTCACCGGCGCCCTCCTCAGTGATATCCGCCGCCAGCGCGACGCCGCCGCCGCCAGCGTCCGAGCACTGCGCGGCGACCTGTTCGAGCGGCTCCGCAGTACGACCAACCAGCAGCACCGACGCGCCCTCGGACGCGAGCGTGAGCGTGGTCGCGCGCCCGATCCCGCGCGAGGCGCCGGTAACGATGCAGGCGCGTCCGCGCAGGCCAAGGTCCACGCGCTAACGATACGCGGCGTTCGCGAGCGCGCGGAGCCCGTCCGCGATCGCTCGCTCCGAGAGGTTCGCGAACCCGAGCGCGAGCCACCCGGGTGCGAACGCGAGCGCTCCGAGACCAGCGGCAGCCAGCGTCCGCTCGTCGACGCCGGGCACGTGCACCGGCACGAACAAGCCCGCTGCGATCCCACCCGCCCGCGCAGCGGGAAGCTCGTGCGCCATCGTCTCCAGCAACGCTGTCCGGCGCTCGCGGTAGCGGAGCCGCATCCGCCGCAGGTGGCGCTCGAGGTCGCCGCGGCCGATGAAGTCGGCAAGCGCGAGCTGCGAGAGCACGGGCGTGCCGCCGTCGGCGAGCGCCTTGGTGTATGTGAGCGCGCCGCTGAGCCACGACGGCGCGAGCACCCACCCGAGCCGCAGCGCCGGCGCGAGCCGCTTCGACGTCGAGCCGATCTGCACGATCCGCTCCGGCGCGACGCCTTGCAGCGCGCCGACCGCGTCGCGGTCGTAGCGAAGCTCCGAGTCGTAGTCATCCTCGATGATCAGCGTGTCCTCGTCCTCCGCCCACTCGACGAGGGCCGTGCGCCGCTCGGGCGACAGCACGACGCCGGTCGGAAATTGATGGGCCGGTGTTACGACGACGACCTCGCAGCCGGAGTCGGCCAGCTCATCGACGATCAGGCCCTGCCGATCGACGCCGACGAGAACCGGCTCGAGCCCGGCCGCCTCGGCGATCAAGCGGTGCTGCGTCCAGCCCGGCTCCTCAACCGCGATCCGGGCGACGCCGCGCATCCGCAGCGATTGGCAGACGACCGCGAATCCCTGCGCGAAGCCCCCGCAGATGATCGTGTGCTCTGGCTCGGGCGCGGCGCCGCGCACGCGCGCGAGGTAGTCCATCAGCGTGTTACGGAGCTCGGGCGCGCCGCGCGGGTCGCCGTATCCGAACGTGTCGAAGCGCGCCTCCCGCCCGGCCGTGCGGACCGACCGCAGCCACTCCGCGCGCGGGAACGAGATCAGATCGGGTACCCCCGGGTCGAAGTCGTAGCGCGCGCGGGCGCCGAGCGTCGTCGCCGCGACCGGCGGGCGCTCGCGCTCGAGTGCGGGTACCAGGGCCACACGCGTGGGCGCGCCCTGCGACGAGGTCAGATACCCCTCGGCGGTGAGCTGCGCGTATGCCTCGAGCACGACTCCGCGCGAGATCCCGAGCTGCATCGCAAGCGTGCGCGAGGACGGCAGCCGCGCGCCGGGCGCCAGCCGTCCCGCGCGGACCTGTCCGCGCAGCCCGCGCTCGAGTTGCTCGTGCAGCGTCGCGCCGTCTCGGTCGAGCTCGATCAGCAGATCGGGTCCCGTCCGAACTGGCTCATTCTCACGCGCCATGACTGGACCTTAACACCGAGCCAGTTCCGCAATACGGTCTCTCCATGTCAAGCGACCAGATAACCGTCGTCGGCGGCGGTCTCGCCGGCCTCACCGCCGCCATCACCGCGGCGGAGGCCGGCGCGGACGTCCGTCTACTCGAGGCCCATGACGAGCTCGGCGGCCGCGCACGGAGCACAGCGAGCCCGTACAAGGCCAACCTCGGACCGCATGCGCTGCTGTGCAACAGCCCATTCTGGGCGTGGCTGGGCGAGCGCGACCTGTTGCCGCCCGCGGCAAAGCCGCGCCTGAGCGGCTTCCGCTTCCGCTGGGACGGCGAGATCCGCCGCGTTCCGGCGGTCGGCGCCGCCGTCGCGATGCTGCGCCTGCGCGGACGCCAGGCTCCGGTCGAGCTGGACTTCCGCACCTGGGCCGCCGAGCAGGTCGGACTCGAGGCCGCCGATCAGATCGCACGCAGCGCCGGGATCCTCACCTACTACCACGACCCGGGCGCCCTGTCGGCCGCGTTCGTGTGGCAGCCGATCGTCCGCGCGGTGCTCTCCGCGCCGCCCACCACCCGCTATCCGATCGGCGGCTGGACGAACATCGTCACACGCATCCACGACCGTGCGCAACGCCTCGGCGTCGTGATCGAGACCGGCGCTCGCGTCGAGCAGATCCCGGAGCCCCCGGTGGTCGTCGCGACCGAGCTGGCCGACGCACGCGCACTCCTGGGCGACGATTCGCTTGATTGGCTCAGCGGCAATGCCGTGTGCCTCGACCTCGCGCTCGAGCATCGCCGGGGCGATCCCTATGTCGTCGCCGACCTCCAGGAAACGGGGTGGGTCGAGCGCTTCACCGCCGCCGACCGCACGCTTGCTCCGCCCGGGGAGGATCTGATCCAGGCGCAGATGCCAATCCGCCCGGGCGAGAGTCCCGATTCCGCGGGCGACCGGCTCGAGCGGTTGCTCGACGCTTCGTTCGTCGACTGGCGCTCGCGCGAGCGCTGGCGCCGGCGCCAGGTCATGAACAAGCGCACGGGCGCGATCGATCCGCCCGGCAAGACCTGGCGCGACCGGCCGGCGATCGACCGCGGCGACGGCGTGTTTCTCGCCGGCGACATGGTCGCGGCGCCCGGCTGCCTGTCCGAGATCGCGTGGGCGAGCGGCGCGCAGGCGGGCGAGCTCGCCGCCGCCGCGGCGCGCGGAGCGGCGACCACGGTGACCGCGGCATGAGCGCGATTTCACTGGCACCGACGCGCCGCTCCACGATGCTCGCCCGGATCGGCGTCGCAATCGTCGCGGCTTGCGAACGCCGAGGTCGGGATCTGGGGAACCGCGGCGCCGCATTCGTTCTACGCGAGCTTCCCCGGATTCGGCCACCACTGGGTCGCGCCGAGTGGGTCCGTACAACGAGCACCTGGTCCGCGACTACGCGGCGTCGGAGATTGGCTTCGCGGTGCTGCTGGTGTGCGTCGCTGTCTGGTTCACCCGACGCGTCGTGCTGGTCGCCGGGGCCGCGTTCGTCGCCGGCACGCTCCCCCACTTCGCCTACCACCTGACCACCACGCAGAGCTTCGACCGCCGACAACGTCGCCAGCCTCGGCTCGTTCGCGCTCGAGATGGCGATCGTCGCCGCCGCGATGGTCGCTCGTCGCCGGAAACGGAAAGGAGCCTTAGATGGCCCGACTCTCCCCAGCCAAGCCTCACGGAGTTGATCCGATCCGCCGCTACACCTACCGGACCGCGAGAAAGATGTACGGCAAGCCGACCGAGCCCGCTCTCCTGATCGCGCACCACCGCCCGTCGCTGATCGGGTACGGCGTCGCCGGGCTGATGCACGAGCGGTATTCGCGCACCGTCGACTCCCGCCTCAAGCACCTGGCGATGCTGCGCACCGCCCAGCTGACCGGCTGCGAGTGGTGCCTCGACTTCGGCTCGAAGCTGGCCCAGGAGTCCGGGATCGAGGCCGACACACTCCACGAGCTGTCGACGTGGCGAAGCTCGACTCGATTCGACGAGCTCGACCGGCTCGCGCTCGAGTACGCCGAAGCGATGACCCGCACCCCGGTCGAGGTCTCGGACGAGCTGTTCGCCCGGCTCCGCGAGCATTTCGACGAGGCCCAGGTGGTCGAGCTGACGATGGCGATCGGACTCGAGAACTTGTTCTCGCGGACCAACTGGGCGCTCGGGATCCATGGCGAGGGTTTCTCCGAGGGTATGTATTGCGTGCGGCCGGAGGTGGCAGCCGTTGAGACCGAGGTGGGTGCGCGCTAGCCTTTGCAGCGTGGCACGACGCAGCGCGATACGAGCGTCAGACGCTGATCGAGACGGCGCCGTCGAGCGCCTGCGGGTCGCCGCCGCCGAGGGCCGGCTCGCGGCGCATGAGCTCGAGCACCGCGTCACTGCCGCGCTGAAGGCGACGACGTACGGCGAACTCGATGCGACGGTCGCCGACCTTCCCGGCCTCCAGCGCGAACGCCGCCCGGGGCGCCACGCAGTCGGGGTCGTGCGCGCGCACCCCGCGCTGCTGCTGGTCGCGATCCCGGTCGCGATGATCGTGGTCGCGGCGATGATCGCGATCGCTGCGTTGTGGGCAGCGGTCACGATCGCGTTCTTCGCCCTCGGCCATCGCCGGATGATGTACCGAGGTCCGTGGATGTACCGCCGGCAGGTCCACCGCGGCGGGCCTGGCTACCTTCCCTGGGTCTAGTAGTTCCCGGTGGGTGCATGCACCCACCGGCCGGGCTGGATCCAGCCCGGCCTACCCTTTCTCGCCCAGCTCCAGCACGGCGAGGAAGGCTTCCTGCGGAACCTCGATCCGGCCGACCTGCTTCATCCGCTGCTTGCCCTTCTTCTGCTGCTCGAGCAGCTTGCGCTTGCGCGTGATGTCACCGCCGTAGCACTTCGCGATCACGTCCTTGCGGTACGCCTTGATCGTCTCTCGCGCGACGATCCGCGATCCGATCGCCGCCTGGATCGGAACGTCGTACTGCTGGCGCGGGATCTTCTGGCGCAGCTTCTCGGTCAGCGTGCGGCCCGCGTCCTGCGCCTTTGAGCGGTGGACGAGCATCGACAACGCGTCGATCGGGTCGCCGGCGAGCAGGATGTCGAGCTTGACGAGATCCGAGTCACGCAGCCCGATCAGGTCGTAGTCGAGGCTCGCGTAGCCGCGCGTGCGCGACTTCAGCTGGTCGAAGAAGTCGAGCACGATCTCGGCCAGCGGCAGGTCGTAGGTGATCTGCAACCGCTCGGCCGACAGGTAGTGCATGCCGGCGTGGTCGCCGCGGCGCTCCTGGCACAGCTCCATGATCGCCCCGACGAACTCCTTCGGGGTCAGGATCGAGGCGCGGATGTACGGCTCGCGCACTTCCGCGACCGTGCTCGGGTCGGGAAAGTCATTCGGCGAATGGACGGGCACGACCGTGCCGTTGGTGAGCGTCACCTCGTACTCGACGCTCGGCATCGTCGCCAGCAGCTCGAGGTCGTACTCGCGCTCGAGCCGCTCACGGACGATGTCCATGTGCAGCAGCCCGAGGAAGCCGCAGCGGAAGCCAAACCCGAGCGCGTCGGAGGTCTCGGGTTCCCAGCTCAGCGCCGCGTCGTTGAGCGTGAGCTTCTCGAGCGCGTCGCGCAGGTCCGGGTAGTCGTCGGACTCGATCGGGAACAGCCCGCAGAAGACCATCGGCTTGACCTCGCGGTAGCCCGGGAGCGGGTCGGTCGCCGGACTCGCCTTGGTCGTCAGCGTGTCGCCGACGCGGAGCTTTGTCACGTCCTTGATCCCGGTGATCAGGAACCCGACCTCGCCGGCGCTGAGCTGAGCCGCGGAGATCATCTGCGGCGTGAAGAAGCCGATGTCGTCGATCTCGGCCTCGGTGCCGGCTTGCATCGCGCGGATCGCCTCGCCCTTCGTGAACGTCCCGTCGACCACGCGGATGTACGCGATCACGCCGCGGTATTGATCGAATTCCGAGTCGAAGATCAGCGCGCGTGGCGGACCATCCGGGTCGCCGGCCGGTGGAGGCACTCGCTCGATCAGCTCCTCGAGCACGTCAGTCACGCCCTCGCCCGTCTTCGCGCTGATCCGCCTGACGCTGCCGGCGGGCTCACCGAGCAGGTCAGCGACCTCCTCCGCGACCCGCTCCGGCTCTGCACCCGGCAGGTCGACCTTGTTGAGGCACGGGATCAGCTCGAGCCCCGAGTCGACCGCCAGATACGTGTTCGCGACGGTCTGCGCCTCGACTCCCTGGGAGGCGTCGACGACCAGCAACGCGCCCTCGCACGCGGCGAGCGACCGCGACACCTCGTATGTGAAGTCGACGTGCCCTGGCGTATCGATCAGCTGAAGCTGGTAGATCTGGCCGTCCCGCTCCGAGGTGTAGAAGACGCGGACCGCCTGCGCCTTGATCGTGATCCCCCGCTCGCGCTCGAGGTCCATCGAGTCGAGCAGCTGGGCGCGCATCGACCGGGGGTCGACGGTGTGCGTCAGCTCGAGGATCCGGTCGGCCAGCGTCGACTTGCCATGGTCGATGTGGGCGATGATCGAGAAGTTGCGGATATGGGCCTGGTCGGACATCGTTCGACCACAAGGGTATTTAGGGGCCGTGGTTACTGCCGCGCGACGCGGCGCGCAACCTTGCGCGCGTACATCCGACGGTCGGCCTCCGCGACCGCGTCGCACATCGAATCCGCCGGCGGCACCGACGCCCAGCCGATCGACCAGCGTTTCGCCCCGCCGCGCTCGAGCCGCGCGCACCACGTCGCCGCTTGCGGCTCGTCCGCCGCACGCAACAACACGCCGAACTCGTCGCCACCGATCCGCGCGACCAGATCGCCGTTGCGGACGGACTCCGCGAGCAGCTGGGCGCAGCGCCGGAGCAACGCATCGCCCGCGGCATGCCCCGCCTCATCGTTGACGATCTTGAGCTCGTCGACGTCCACCACCACAACCGACAGCGCCTCGCCTCCGCGCCTGGAGTCGAGCGCGCGCACCGCATCGTCCCACGCCGCACGGCTCGCCACGCCCGTGAGCGCATCGGTTCGAAGCTGTTTGACGAGCCGCGCGTTCTCGTCGCGTAGGACCTCGAGCTCGTCGGCCAACCGCTCGGCGAGCGACAGCAACTCTGCGGTCTCGATCTTATGCTCGGGCAGGCACGCGTTCATCGGGCGTTCGGCTCGTCGGGATCGCTCCATCCCACCCGGTCAGCCTGAGATGGAATATCGGCCAAACCTCACTAAAGCTGTAGCCGCGAGCGGTCGAACATCCGTCGAGCCGCGGTGTGCTCAGCGAGATGAGCGCCGGTCAGCGAGCCCCGCGAGCCTCGCGAGCCCCGCGACCCAAACGGCCGCGGATCAAAGCCTCGATCTGACGCGCCTCTGGAATCCGCATCGCCAGCACCAGCCGCGCATACACCAGCGCTCCGACTCCGCAGCCGATTCCGACTGACAGCAGCTGACCGATCGTCGAGCGGCCGGCCGCGCTGTCGACGATCGCCCAAGCAAGCCATGCCGCCGCCGCCATCACCGCCGAGGCGATCAGGATCCTGCCGGTGATCTTCAGCGTCTGCCCGCCCTCGAGCCGGCCGTCGAACCCGACCCGCAGGCGCTCGAGCTGGAGCCATGTCATGAACGCGTTCGCGATCGCCGTGCCGATCACGAGCCCGGCAATCCCGAGGGGCTTGTACAGGATCACGCTCACGATCACGTCGACGACCATGTTCGTCAGCGCGAGGACGGTCGGGATCCACGGCCGCTGGAGCGCGAAGTACGTCCGGGTCAGCAGCAGGTTCAGCCCGCCGAACGGCAGGCTGAACGCGAACCAGAACAGCGCCACCGAGACCAGATGCGTGGAATGCGAGGTGAACTCGCCACGCTGATAGACGAGCCGCACGATCGGCGTCGTCAGCACCATCAGCAGTACCGCCGACGGGATCAGCAGCAGGTTGATCTGGCGCATGCCGTTCCCGAGCCTGCGGCGCATCTCGGCCGGTTCGCGGCGGGAGGCGAGCCGGCTGAGCGTCGGGAACAGCACTGTGGCGACCGCGACGCTGAACATCCCCTGCGGAAGCATGTAGATCCGGAACGCCTGGTCGATCGCGCGCGGCGCCTGGTTCGAGACGAGCGATCCGAACACCGAGTTGATCAGCTGGTCGAGGTTCACGATCCCGAGCCCGATCGTGACCGGGAGCATCAGCACGAACACCTGCTTGACGCGCGGGTCGCGCCAGTCGATCTCGAACCGCAGCCGGAAGTCGATCCGTCGCAGCGCCGAGGCGACCATCAGCATCTGCACGATCGTCGCGACCAGCCAGGCGATCGCGTACGCGTAGACGCCGTGCTTGTAGCTCGAGTGCAGCGCGACCAGCAGCACGAGGATCACCACGTTCCATATCGCCGGCGCGAGCGCCGGGATCGAGAACTCGTCGTAGGACTGGAGGATCCCGACGAGCAGCCCGGTCAGCCCGAGCAGCAGCACCACCGGGAACAGGATCTGCGCGAGCACCACGGTCACGTGGTTCTCGACCGAGTTGAACGTCGTGCCGGTGAACAGCGGCATGATCGCGCCGGCGAGCAGGATCCCGATCGCCGTCAGCGCCCCGAGCGCGATCAGGATGATCCAGAAGATCGTCGAGGCGAGCTTGAACGCCTCGCGCCGGCGGCCCTGCTGCAGCAGGTCGGTGAACACGGGCACGAACGCCGCCGACAGCGCCGCCTGCGCGAACAGGTTCGACATCAGGTTCGGGATCTGCGAGGCGATCGTGAACGCCGACGCATCGCCGGTCGTCCCGAAATAGCTGGCGGCAACGATCTCCCGGACGAGCCCCGCGATCCGCGACAGCCCGGTCGCGAGCGCGAAGATCGCAGTGTTGACGCCGAGGCGGCGGCGGGGCGGAGGGGGCGGAGCCGCGCTCGCGGCGGGGGCGTCGTCGGACACGGGCCCGCTATAGTAGGCGCCGCCGCGGTGGAGTAAACCGCGGCCTTTTCCTGCTATGGCAAACATCCAGTCACAGAAGAAGCGCATCCTTCGAGCCGAGCGCGAGCGGCTCGAGAACCGTCGCTACACGTCGAAGATCAAGACGTACTTCCGCCGCCTCGAGGCCGCGGTCGCCGGCAGCGACGCCGAGACGGCCGGCACCGAGCACCGCATCTTGGTGCAGACCATCGACAAGGCGGTCAAGCGCGGTGCGCTGCACCGCAACACGGGCGCGCGCAAGAAGTCCCGCGCCTCGCGGATCCTCCACTCCTCCTAGGCCGCGATCCGCTGGATTGCGCGTAGCGCGGCGGTGTCCTCGCTCGCGCCGCCCTTGCCACCGCCGCCGCGGGAGGCGAGCTCGAGCTCCGCGAGCTCGACGATTGCGTCGCGAAGTCTGTCCGGCCCGGCGCGGCGGGCGTCGTCGATTAGCTGTTCGGCGGCCTTGGTCGGCATCCGCAGGCCACGGCGGACCTGCGCCGGCGCCTCGCCGGACTCGAGTGCCACCGCGACCTCGTGCGCCTGCCGGAGCCTCTGCGCCATCCAGTAGAGCAGTCCCGGCACGCGCTCGCCCTGGGCGCGCAACGCGAGATACACGCGCGTCGCCGCCGCGGCGTCGCCGCCAAGCAGCGCATCCGCTAACGACCATGCCTTGCGCTCGGCCGACGGCGCGGCCAGCTCCTCGATCTGTGAGGCGTCGAGCGTCGCGCCCGGGCCGAACTCGAGCGCGAGCTTCTCGAGCTCCCTGAGCAGCCGCTGCTGGCGTTCGCCGACGTGGCGCACGAGCGCGCCCGGGGCACCCGACTCGAGCGTCAGACCGAGCTCCTTCGCGCGTGCGCTGACCCACTTCGGCAGCTCCCACGGCTTGATCGACTGCTCGGCGCTGATGTCGCCGCCCGCCTTCTTCACCGCATCGTGGAGGCGCTTGGGCGCCTGCGCGCGGCTCTCCTCGCGAGCGAAGAACGCGACCGTCGTGTCGGGCGCGATCGCCTTCAGCGCGGCCTCGAGCTCGTCGAGGTCCTTCTCCTTCCACCGCTCGACACCGTCGACCACGATGAATCGCCGGCCGATCGCGAACGTCATCGCGTTGAGCGCCGTCGCCACCGCACCGGGCGTCGACTGCTCGCCCTCGAACAGCTCCACCCCGTTCGCGCCGCTCTGCTGCTCGGCGATCGCTCGCAGCCGCGCGCGACGTTCCGCGATCCGGCCGTGGTCGTCGCCATGGATCAGGTACGCGGGCTTGAACGTGGCCATCGCTCGAGTGTATGGGCGCTACCGGCGCTACCGGAGGACGATGTTGACGAGCTTGTCGGGTACGACGATCACCCGCGCGATCTCGTGCCCGTCGATCCGCGCTCTGACTGCGTCGAGGTCAAGCGCGAGCGCCTCGAGCGCCTCCTTCGAGGCGCCGGTCGGCGCGGTCACGCGCGCACGCACCTTGCCGTCGATCATGACCACGAGCTCGAACGTGTCCGCCTGCAGCATCGCCGCGTCCGCCGCCGGCCACGGCTGCTCCCAGACAGGACTGCCGGTCAGCCGCTCGTACACCTCTGCACCGAGGTGCGGCGCGAACGGGAACAACAGCGAGGCGGCGGTCGCGGTCGCGAACCTCCGCGCCCCGACATCGGCACCCGAGTGCTTGTACAGCTCGTTGACCAGCTCGATCACAGCCGAGATCGCCGTGTGCATGCCGAAGTCCCGCGTGATGTCGCCGGTCGCCTTCTCGATCGCCCAGTTCGCCTTGCGAACGAGCGCGAGCGCGACGCCCTCAGCGTCTTGCGGCTGTTCGCCGGCGGCTGGGTCTCGTTCGGCGGCGTCGTCGCTGCCGAGTTCGTCCCCGAGGCGCCACAGCCGCGCGAGGAACCGGTGCACGCCCTCGATGCCCTTGTCCGCCCATGGTGCGTCCTGGTCGGCCGGGCCCATGAACAGCACGTAGCAACGCGTGGCGTCCGCGCCGTACCGTTCGACGAGCGGCATCGGGCTGATCACATTGCCCCGCGACTTGGACATCTTGTATCCGTCCGGTCCGAGGATCATCCCCTGGGTGAACAGGGCCGCGAACGGTTCTTGGACGTCGAGGAGCTCCATATCGGCGAGCGCCTTGACGAAGAAGCGGGAGTACATCAGGTGCAGGATCGCGTGCTCGACACCTCCGATGTACTGGTCGACGGGCATCCACATCTTGAGGATGTTCCGGTCCCACGCCGCCCCGTCGTTGTTCGCGTCGCAGTAGCGCAGGTAGTACCAGCTGGAGTCGACGAAGGTGTCCATCGTGTCGGTCTCGCGTCTGGCCGGACCACCGCAACTCGGGCACGTCGTGTTGACCCAATCGGTCGCGGCGGCGAGCGGCGACTGGCCCCTGGGCTGGTAGTCCTCGATCTCGGGCAGCTCGACGGGGAGCTGATCCTCTCCGACCGGCACCATCCCGCAGTCCCCCTGGCAGTAGACGACGGGTATCGGGCAGCCCCAGTAGCGCTGGCGCGAGACGAGCCAGTCGCGGAGCTTGAAGTTGACGCTGAAGTGGCCGAGCCCCTGCCGGTCGAGCCAGTCGACGATCGCATCGCGGCCCTGCACCGCGTCCATGTCCGAGAACTCACCGGAGTTGATCAGCACCTCGTCCTCGGTGTGCGCGGTGAACGCCTCGCCTGCTTCATCAGCCGTGCCTTCGGCGTCTCTCGGCGCGACCACATGGCGGATCGGCAACCCGAACTTGACCGCAAAGTCATAGTCGCGCTGGTCGTGCGCGGGGACGGCCATGATCGCACCGGTTCCGTACTCCATCAGGACGTAGTCGGAGACGAACATCGGGATCTGCTCTCCGCTAACCGGATTGGTCACGGTGCGGCCGAGCGGCACGCCCGTCTTCGGCTTCTCGACGTCACCGCGCACCTCGACCGACTCGGTCAGCGCACGGTTCACGTACTCGTGAACCTCTTGCTCGTTCTCGGTTCCCGCCGCCAGCTTGAACACGTCCGGGTGCTCGGGCGCCATCACGAAGAAAGTCGCGCCGAACAGCGTGTCAGGCCGGGTGGTGAACACGGGGTAGTCGATGCCGAGCTCCTCGCAGCGGAACGTCACCTCGGCGCCCTCGCTGCGGCCGATCCAGTTGCGCTGCATCGCCTTGACGTGCTCGGGCCAGTCGATCTTGTCGAGGTCGTCGAGCAGCCGGTCCGCGTAGTCGGTGATCCGGAACTGCCACTGCTCGAGCTGGCGGGCCTCGACCAGGTTCCCGCACCGCTCGCAGCGTCCGTCGATCACCTGCTCGTTCGCAAGCACCGTCTGGTCGAACGGGCACCACTTGACGGCCGCCTCCCTGCGGTACGCGAGGCCGCGCTCGAGCAGCTTGAGGAAGATCCACTGAGTCCACCGGTAGTACCGCGGCTCGTGCGTCGCGAACTCCCGCGACCAGTCGATCGAGAATCCGAGCCGGCGCAATGCGTGCTGAAAGGCTGCAATCGACTCGTCGGTCGACTGCCGCGGGTGCACGCCGGTCTTGATCGCGTAGTTCTCCGCCGGGAGGCCGAACGCGTCGTACCCCATCGGGTGCAACACGCGATGGCCGGTGCGGCGGTGGAAGTGCGCGATCGCGTCACCGAGCGCGTAGTTCTTCAGATGACCGATGTGCGGCTCGCCGCTCGGGTACGGAAGCATCTCCAGCACGTACGACTTGGGGATCGAGTCGGCGCTGCGCGGGTCGTTGTCGACCTCCCACGTGCGCTCGCGCTCCCACCGCTCCTGCCAGCGAGGCTCGATCTGCTTCGGGTCGTAGCGGCGGCGCTCGGACATGCTCGATTTGCAGCTTACTTTGGTGCGCCGCGGTGGCGATTTTGCGGTCTGGCACCGCACGAAGGCCTAACATGGCGCCGTGGACGAGCACCGCGATCAGGGCGATCAGCGCCGGGATGCCGGCGCCGAGGAGCCGGCCGGCGCGCAGGAGCCGGGCAGCACCGAGGAGTCAGCCGACCCGGACGAGATCGCCCGTGAGGTGGACACCGCGTCCGGACCACCGCCGCGTCGGTCCGATCCTCCTGGGGCCTCCGTCCCCGGCTCCTCGCGCGCTCCACGCCCCCCGGCCGCCGTCACGCACGCGACGGGCACGCCCGCCGGGGCGACCGCGGCCGCGCGGCAGGTGGGATCGATCGTCGCCGCCGCCGAGGAAGCCGCCGAGCGGATGCGTGCGCAGACCGAGGAACGCGTTCGCAGCCGGATCGCCGAAGGCGAGCGCGCGGCACAGAACCGGATCCGCGCCGCCGAGGAAGAGGCCGCCGACATCGTCAAGTGGGCCCAGGAGGAGGCAGCGCGGCTGCGCGACGCCGGCCGCATCGACGCCGAGCAGACCGTCGCCACCGCAACCAGCGAGGCGCTGACGATCGTCAACCGCTCCCAGGAGGCCGCCGACCGCGTACGCCAGGAAGCCGAGCAGGCCAAGGCCGCCGCGACGGGCGAGGCGCTGACGATCGTCGCGAACGCCCAGCAGGCCGCCGAGGAGGCGACCCAGGAGGCGGCGGCGGCCGCCGCCGCCGAACGCGAGCAGGCCGTCAAGCGCGCGCGAGAGATGCTGAGCGACGCCCGCCTGGCCGCCAGCGACGTCCGCACCGAGGGGCTCGAGGTCGTCTCCAACCTCCGCGAGCTGGCCGACTCGCTGCGCTCGAACGCCGAGCGCCTGCTACGCGACGTGCAGTCGATCCACTCGCACATGGTCGCCCAGATCGACCGCGCCGAAGCGGCGGCCGGGCTGCGCCCCTCGTCCGCCGGCGCATCGACATCCGGTCGGGCGCGCGGGCGTCGTCACACCACTGCGGCGCGACCGGGACGTCCCGGCGTCACCCGCCGGCGACGAGCTCGACGTGCCCGAGTTCATCCCGCCCAGCTGATCCGTCCGGGCGTGCATGCGAACATCTGTTCGTATGCAGAGCTACGAACATCAAGGGGCCGTTGCCGAGCAGGCGATCGTCTTGGCGGCGGTCAAGCTCGGAGTCCCCGTTCTCAAGCCGGTCGCCGAGCACGGCCGCAGCGATCTCGCGCTCGACATCGGTGGCAAGCTCTGGCGTGTCCAGTGCAAGTGGGGTCGTCTGAGCCCCGACCGCGACGTCGTGATCGCTCACCTGCACACAAGTCGGCGCGTAGCGGGCGGCTACGTACGCACGACGTACACGGCAGAAGAGGTCGACCTCTTCGGCGTCTACAGCGGCGATCTCGATCGCTGCTTCCTGCTCCCCCAGTCCGAGTTCGATGGCATGTCAGCCGTCCAGTTGCGGCTGACACCGCCGCGCAACAGCCAACGCGCATGCGTTAACCTTGCCGATGACTTCGACTTCGAAGGGGCTGTAGCTCAGTTGGTAGAGCGCGTGGCTGGCAGCCACGAGGTCAGGGGTTCGAGTCCCCTCAGCTCCACTCCTCCTCAAGATCGGATCCGGTTCTGCTCGGTTCGAACCGGTTTCGCGACCATCTCGGCTATTGGATGGACCGCGTCGCAGCGGGCGAGCACGTACTCATCACGCGCCGCGGCAAGCCGCGGATCCGACTCAGCCCGGCCGCCGGCGAGCCGCCGCAAGTAGCACTTCAGGACTGGCGCTTGGCCGCCTCGATCGCCGCCGGCGGATCGAGCGAGGCGTCGGCGCGGACGAGCTCGACCGCGCGGTCGGCGACCTCCGCCGCCTCCGCGCCGCCAAGCGAGTCGTCGCCGAGCGCCAGCGCGAGCAGCACCTGACGGAGCTGCTCGGGACTCGACGTGTCGGGTGGCGGTCCGGCCGGTGGCAGCGCGCGCACGCTGCCGAGCAGCTGCGGCACCCCGCCCCCGCGCCCGAACAGCCCGCCCGGATGCTTGTCCGGGATCGTGACGACGATCCCGCCGGTGGCCGGGTTGACGACGTTGATCTTGCTCCGCATCCCGGCCCGCTCCAGCGCGAGCCGGTAGCCCGACAGCCGCAGGTATCCGAGCTGCGCCGCGAGCTGCGTGAACGACGCCACGTCGCGCTCGTCCTCAGCCGCGGCTGGTGCAGCGAGATCTGCGTGCCGGCGTCGGGCAGCCGCGGATCTGGGTCGGGCGCGACGAGCAGGAACGCCTGCGGGCCGAGCCGGCCGGCGCCGACGCCGGCGACCTCGGCGAGCAGCTGGTAGCCGCCGAGGCCGAGCGCGCCGACGATCCCGGTCGGCAGCGGGTGCTCGCTCAGGTAGCCGGGCGGGTGATCCATGACCGTCAGTTGTCGAGCAGGCCGCCGACGATCCCGCCGAGCAGGCCGCCGGCGCCGCGGTCACCGCCGCCCATCGCCCCGGCGATGCCGCCGCCGGCGCCGGTCTCCGCGCCGGGCGGGTGGAAGTAGGCGCTCTGCAGCCCGACCTTGCCGGGCCCGGTGAAGCGGTTGAACACGAGGTTGCCGGCGCCGCCGCCGAGCAGCCCGGTCTTGAAGCCGTACACCTCCTGCTCCATCGAGACGGAGTGCTCGCGGTACAGCCAGCCGCCGGGCTCGATGTCGATCGTCTCCCCCGGCTCGAGCGTCTTCTCGAACACGTTGCCGTAGCCGTGGACCCAGACGACGCCCTCGTGGTCGGCCGCGAAGAACTGATCGACGAAGAAGCCGCCGCCGTACAGCATGTTCGCGAAGCCCTTGATCCGGGAGTAGTCGTACTCGACGCCGCCGGTCGCCGCCAGGAACTGGTGCTCGCGGACGACGATCGCCTCGCCCGCCTGCAGGTGCAGGGCGGCGATGTGGCCGGGCGCGTCGCGGCTGAACGCGATCTCACCGGGTGACTGCGCCTCGAGCATCAGCAGCGGCATGCCGCCGAACACGCGCCGCTTGAGCCCCTTCTTGAGCGGGTGCAGACCGACCTGCATGTTCGGGTACTTCCACAGCAGCACGTGGTGCTCGAAGTAGATCGGGCACCTGGCCGTCGAGCGCCATGTGCAGCACCGGAACGAGCTCGCCCTCGAGCCGGTAGTTGACGCCGGGGGCGGTTCCCTGCGTGATCTGAGTCGGCAGGATCTGCGGCGCGGCGGACATCTGCTCTCCATTCCTCGTTGGCGGAAAACGCCCGGAGCCGCGAGCCCTAAACCCCGACCCCCAAGTTCAGGAGGGCACGGTAGCGCGTGGGCGGTCCGCCTGCCTAGCGCCGATCCGGACCGGCAGCCCGCCCTCTGGCGACAGCGTCGGCAGCTTGCCGACCTTCAGCGCATACCCGGGCGTCAGCTCGCACCGGAAGCTCTGCAGCACTGTCGTGGCCACGGCTTTCACCACGAGCTGACCGAAACGCTTGCCGATGCAGATCCGCTGCCCGCCGCCGAATGGGATGTACGCGCCGGGCGCGAGCTGCCGGCGGGCCTCGGGCTCGAACCGCTCGGGGATGAACGCCTCAGGGTTGGGAAACACCTCCGGTAGCCGGTGGGTCACCCACGAGGAGTGGATGATGTGGACGCCGGCCGGCACGCGGTGGCCGGCGAACTCGAACGGCTTGACGCTCATCCGCGGCCCGAACCACACCGGCGGGTACAGGCGCAGCGTCTCGTCGACGACGAGCGACAGGTACGGCAGCCCGTTCAGCAGATCCTCCGCGGTCGGCGCGCGTCCGCGCAGCATCGAGTCTTGCTCGTCGAGCACGCGCTCGAGCACGTGCTGGTTGCGCGAGAGCTCGTAGATCAGGAACGACAGCGTCGACGAGGTCGTGTCGTGGCCGCCGAACAGCAGATGCATCATCTGGTCGCGCAACTCGTGCGCGGTGAGTCCCTCGCCATCCTCGTCGCGGGCCTCCAGCAGCATCGAGAGGATGTCGTCACCGCGCGCGGGCGCTCCCCGGCGAGCTTCGATCTGACCGAAGATGATTTGGTCCAGCCGCCGGCGGCTCGATTGCATCCGCGCCCACGGCGAGCCGGGACCGCGCAGCAGCATCATCCACGTCTCGGTGTCATAGAACGCGAGCGCGCGCTCGAACGCGACCGCCGCCTCATGGCCGAGCCCGCCCGAGTGCGGATCGAGTCCGAGCAGCGCCCGCATTGCGATATTCATCGCGACGTCGCGACCCCATTCGTAGAAGTCGACCGTGCCGCCCGCCGACCACTCACCTAACGCGCGTCTCGCCTCGTCGACCATCACCTCGACCGCGGCGTCGAGCCGCCGGCGGTGGAACGCGGGCATCATGATCTGCCGCGCGCGGTCGTGGTACTCCCAGTCGGTCGTGATCAGTCCGTCGCCGATCAGCGGGATCAACTGCTCGCCGAACATCCCCCTCCGCCAGCTGAAGTTCTCGGCGCCTGACACGGTGACGAAGTGGTTCGCGTCGGGCCCGATCAGGGCGACGACGGGCCGGTGGAGCGAACGGAACGAGTAGATCGGGCCGTAGCGCTCGTAGAACGCCAGCAGCATCTGCAGCGTCTCGCGCTGGAAGCGGTGGGTCCGCCGGAGGCTGAAGCTCATCTCCCCCGGCGGGAGCGTGCCGCCGCGCGAGAGCTCGTCGCGGATGTCATACGCGACGCGGGCCACTCCCAAGCTGCGCTCGGCGGGAGGCGCTTCCATCTCCGACAAGACGATAGACATTGACAGAGCGCCCTGTCAAGTTTGTCCCGGTGCTCTGGCAAGATGTCCGCGCATGGCCGAAGTTGTTCGTCCCTACCGTGGCGTGAGCGCTGAGGAGCGCCGTGCCACTCGCCGCGCCCAGTTGCTGGAGGCCGCGCTCGACGTGGTTGGCGATGGCGGCCTCGCCGGAACGACGATGACGGCGGTGTGCGCGCGCGCGGGCTTGACCGAGCGCTACTTCTACGAGAGCTTCCGCGATCGCGAGGACCTGCTCGGCGCGATTCACGATGCGTCCGTGCAGCAGATGGATCAGGCGATGTTCGTCGCTCTTGCCGCTGCGCCGCCCGACCTGCTCGAGCGCTGTCGCGCGGCCGCCGGCGCGATGATCGGCGTGCTTACCGAGGATCCCCGCAAGGCACGCCTGTATGCGGAGGCAGTCGGCTCGGCGGCGCTCGCCGACCGGCGGACGCATGCCGTCAGCACTCACGCGGACATACTCGCGGCGCAGCTGCGTGAGCTGCGCGGGCTGGATCGACCCGAGCACCAGGCACCGCTGCGGCTAGCAACGTTGGTCCTGATCGGCGGGCTCGCAGAGGCGATCCTCGGCTGGCTCGACGGCAGTTTGGCGATGTCCCGCGACACCCTGATCGAGGAGTGCGCGCGGCTCGCGGTCGCTGTCGCGGACGCGGTCCAGGCTACGACCGCGGTCTGACGCCGCTCACCCCAGCAGGGGGAGCGGCGGCAGTAGCGAACTGCCGCTCGAGCTTGCGGGGGCAGGAACGAATGTCCCGGCAAGGTGCCACGAGCCCGTGAATCCATTGAATGGACCGCCAACGATCAAGCTCTTCCACGCGAGCGTGAACTGGTGCGTCGTCGCGTCGTAGGTGCCGGTGAGTGGCGTGGTCGGCGCCGGCAGGGTGCCATTCGGTTTCGGCGTTCCCTGGTTGAACGACTGGCCGTTCCACTGGGCCACCCAAGCGGTGATCTCACCGCTCAGTGCGCCGTTGTTGTCGATGATCCTCGGCAGAGGATCCTGCCCGCCGGTCTGCGCATCGGCCGTCGAGGTCTCAACGCTGAAGTTGATCAGGTAGAACGGAACGGGCTGGATGATGTCGTCGGCGAGCGCGTTGCCGAACGTCCCGCCCGAGAACGCCGGGCTCGGCGAGGGCTGATATGCGGTGGTGCTGAAACCGCCCGCGGTGCCAGGGGTGAGCGGTGTGTAGTTTTTGTCCGGCGCCGGCGAGCTGAGGTTGGCGAGCGGTCCGCCGCCGCCCGTCAGCATCTCGAAATAGGAGCCGCTTGGCGGCTGCCCGTTCGGGGCCGTGCCCGGATCGAGCTTGAACGTTCCGACTAGGGCGCTGCCGCCGGCGGGCGGGGTCACGGCTTGACCAATCGTTACGGTCCGCTTCGCCGTTTTGCCCGAAGGCTTTCCGCCTATCGCCGCCCGCACCGCGATCACCACGGTTCCGGTCAGCCGCGTCGACCATGTCACCCTAAAGGTGAGCTGCCGCGAGACGTCCACGGTACGGCGCTCTGGCGCGTCCGAGGCCGCGGTTGCGGTGATCACGACGCGGGTCCGGCTCCGCACCGCCTCCGTGTTCCTGCTGAGCCGCACAGCTCCGGTCATGGCGATTGACGATCCCGAGACCGCCAGCCCCCTGATCGACACGGACGCGCTCGCGTGACGTTGTGTGGCGCGGCGTCCTGTGGCAAACGCCGAGGTAACTGACGCCGAGGCCGCGCCCGCGATCACGGCAAGCAGCAGCAAGACACTTGTTTTAGGCAGTTTCACTGGGCGCCTCCTGAGAGCTGGAACGGACGATGAGCAAACGCGGGACCTGGATCGTCCGCCGCTCGACTTGGATTCTAAACTATATCGATAGAATTACTGTCCCATGGCCACCTCACGAGCCGATCCAGGGCCGAGGTCGCCGCGACTCGCGTGCCCCATCCTCAAGCGGGCCGCGCTTGCGGCGATGGCAGCGCTGCTCGCATGCACGCCGCTCGCGGCCGTTGCATCGGCGCCCGGCAACGCATCCTCGGCGGCGACCTTCATCGAGAACGCGCAGGGCTCTGACGGCGGGTTCTACGAGACGCGCGGCCACGGCTCCAGCAGCGCGGCGAGCCTATGGGCGACGGTGGCGTTGCTCGCGGCGGGCAAGAACCCCGATACCGAGCAACTCAACAACGGCGCCACGGCAGCCGACTACCTTGCCGCCCATCTCTCCGCGTACCGTTCGATCGAGGATCTGGGGCTGCTGGCGATCGTCGAGGGCGCCTCAGGCGCGCCGGCCGGACGTTACGGCGATCCGAAACAGCAGCTCACGGGGGATTTGACGCTCCCGGCGATCAGAGCGGATCCCGGCGGAGCCGCGATCGGCGTGATCGGACTGCTCGCGCTACATGACGACGCGGCGGCTACCGGTACAGCCCGCGCTCTGCTCGCAGATCCGTTGAGCGATGGTGGCTGGGGCAGCGCCGGATCTTCCGACAGCCGCTCGACGGCGCTGGCGCTCGAGGCGATTGCGCAGGCGGGCGTCGCAACCAGGACCAACCCCGTCGTCCACGCCGGCCTCGGCTACCTGCACAGGGCCCAGGTCAACGACGGCTCGATCGCGACCTCCGACCGGACCGACGCTTCCTCCAGCGGCAACGTCGCTGCTACCGCTTTCACGATCCAGGCACTCCAGGCGCTGCACGCCCCGCAGCTGCAAACGCCCACCGGCACGACCGTGATCGCCGGGCTCACGAGCTATCAGCAGAACACGACGGGCGGGTTGTCCCCATTCGGCGCCTACGACACTGGCGTCGCCCCCTCGGTCACCGAGACGGCGCAGGCCTATCCCGCATTCGACGGCGTCGCCTTTCCCCTCCCCTACGTCGCGCCCTCCCCCTCGCCGACCAAGCACACCACACCGAACGGCGCCAACCACGCGAGTTCGGGCACCGCCGCGACCGGGATCAGCAGCTCAACGGCCAGCGGCAGGGCGCCATCTGCCGCATTCCGCGGCGCGACCGCCGCCGGCAGCCTCAAGGCGAGGGCCGGGCGCGGCTCGGCACGAACAGGCACGCAGGTGACGGGCTCGGTGATCGGCGCCTCGACCGCGCCGAAGCTGACGACGCGCACGGGACGCGCGCCGGCCAAGGACTACAGCGCGCTGATCCTGGCACTCGCACTGGCGGCCGTCGCAGCTCTCGGGGCAGTGGCGGACCTGCGTCGCCCGCGCCGTAGCCAGCGTCCCGCGATCGCGATCGTCGTGCAAGGTGCCGGTGACCTCCTCGCCGCGGCGCGCCGCCGCCGCGCATTCGCCCCCGCGGCGGTGGTGGCAGTCGGCGTGCTGATGGTCTCAACACCAGCGATCACCGGCATGTGGTCCCGGGCACCGCGGGGGGCGACGATGATCGCTGCCTTCCGGCCATACATGACGAGCGCGCGCCTGGACCGGCTCGACCGCGATATCTCGGTCCTCGGCGCTGGTGTCAACGCAGCCGCCAACGAAGGCCCGGCCGTCGAGTTTCCCCACGAACGCAACGCGCGCGCCCGCTTCAACCGCACCAACCCCGAGCTCGCGGCGTTTACCGGCCAGTGGCGCTCGATCGACACCGACTTCGCCCGGCTGATCGACCCGATGCGCGCGAACCGCGCAAACTACGCCGCCGTCGAGGCACTCCCCTCGTTCGACCTGTTCCCGTGGTTCCTTGCGATCCCCGGCGCACTCCTCGTGATCGCCGGCACGATCGCGCTGATGCTGCCGAGCGCGTGGCGTCGCGCGCGGTGGGGGGTCGCCACGGCCGGGGTCACGCTCGCGCTCGCGCCGCTCGCGCTTGGCATGTTCGGCGCCGCCGCGAACGGATCGCAGCTGATCGGCGCGTTCAGCTCGATCGAGATGACGAGCACGGTCACGAAGCTCCAGAACGACTTCGGTCAGCTGGCGATCGGTCAGGGTTCGCTCCGCACCGAGCTCCCCTCCAGGGTCGCGGAGCGGATCGCGCCCGTGCGGGCGCTCAACCGCCGCTGGATCACGATCCTCGGGGACTTCACTCCGGTGCTCGGCGTGATGAGCAACAACGTCTCCAACTATCGCGCCGTGGCGGCATTGCCCGCATTCACGGCGTTTCCCTGGCTGTTCTCCGCGCCGGGCTTGCTCGCGCTGGCGATCGCCCTTGGCGGCGCATTCCCGACGCCGCCGATCCGCCGCCGGAATCGGCGGTCAGAACCGCAACTCGAACACGCAAGGAGCAGCGCATGAAACACCACCGAGCGCTCGTGTCGGCGGCCGCAGCGGCCACGGTCGCGATCGTGACCCAGGCCGGACCGGCGATCTCCCAGAGTGGGACCCCGCTGAATGGAACCCTGAAGCTCGCCGCTGGAAAGCTCGTCCACGAGCACGGCCGTGCGCAGTACACGGGCACGTACTTCAGGATGCTGCTCCCGGGTCAGACCGATCAGTACTTCAAGAACCCGGACTCGCGCGCGCAGGACAAGACCTACACGCTGCTGCGTCCTGGAAGCGACGGCGGCCTCGAGCTGGGCAAGTTCCAGCCGGCGCCCTCGCCGGCGTTCTCCGCCAATGGGTTCGCGCTTGCTCATCGGATCACGCAGGCCGAGACGTTCGCGTCGATCAAGTTCAGCATCTCAACGGCGCGCGTCGATGCCCAGAGCAGCGCCACGGACCCGCCGCCGGGTCTTGTCGTGCGCGGTACCAAGATCACCGGCAACCTCAGTGCCTGGACGGCCGAATGGAACAAGATCTACTTCAACCAGGGCGCGCCGAAGCCGAATGCCGCTGACCCGTATCCAGGAGGGACGCGGCCGGTCACCGGAACCTACAACGCCAAGACGAAGGCGTTCACGATCACCTGGTACAGCCTGATCGTCGGCGGTCCATTCAGCGGCTTCACGGGCTTCTGGCACCTCCAAGGCTTCCTCACGCGATGATCGTCAGCGCGGACACGACAAGCAACGCGCTCTCCGGCATCGCCGGCGCGCTCCGCGTGCCCGTCCATGTGGTCGCGATCCTGCTGCTCGTGCTGCTCGCGTTCGAGCTTGGCAGGATCGCGACCGAGAGTTGGCGGCGCGTCCGCCCGGGCACGCTGCCGGTGGAGCAGATCGCGATCAGAGCGATGAATTCGCCGGCGGAAGCGTCGCGAGTCGCACGAGCCGCGCCGGGGCCACTCACCGAACGCGCAGTAATCGATCTGGCCGCCGCTTCGCAAACCGGCGCTTACGAGACAGCTCTGGCCGACTACGAACTGCGGATCCAGCGGCGCCTCGACCGTACGCGGATCCTCGTCCGTGCGGGCCCGGCGCTCGGGTTGATGGGGACCCTGATCCCGCTTGCGCCGGGCCTTTCAGCACTGGGCCACGGCGACTTCTCTCGGCTCGCCGGCGACCTCAAGGTCGCCTTCGCCGCGACCGTGGTTGGGATCCTCGTCGGCACTGGCGCATTCGCGTTGACGCTGATCAGAACGAGGATCTATACCGAGGATCTGGCCGGGCTCGAGCGGGCCGTCTCGGCGCGCGGCCCAGGACAGGAGCTCCACCAGCGTCTCGCCGCAGTCGGGGAGCATGCGACATGAGGCGCGTCGGCCTCGGCCGGCACGGCCAGCTCGATTCCGACGCCGGCGACCCGCTCGACGGGCTCGTGAATCTGTTCGACCTCGGCATCGTGCTGGCGGTGGGCTTCCTCGTCGCCGGCCTCAGCCTGGCACTGAGCCAGAAGCAGCGAAGCACGACAGCTAGGACCAACACGCAGACGGTCACGACGCCGCGCCGCCGGCAAACGGCGAGCGGCCAGGGCCAGCCGGTGGGTCAGGTGTTCCGCCTGCCGGACGGGCGGCTCGTTCTCGTCAAGCACTGAACGGACCCGTCAGCGGCGTGCGGCCACTCGACCCGCGGCCGCGAGAGATAATCGGAGCCGATGTCGACCGTCTACGTAACCGGCCACCGCAACCCGGACACAGATTCCGTCGCCGCGGCGATCGGCTATGCCGAGCTCAAGAACAGGCTCGACCCCCGCAACGAGTACGTGCCGGTGCGCCTCGGCGACTGCAACGCGCAGACGCGCTGGGTGCTCGAGCGCAGCGACGCGCCCGAGCCGGAGTTCCTGCCCCACATCTTCGTACGGGCGACCGACGTGATGCACACGAGCTTTCCGAGCGCGACCGAGGATGAGCCGATCCGTGAAGCAGGGCTCGAGATGGCTCATGCCGAGCTCGACATCGTCCCCGTCGTCGACGGTGATGGCGAGCTGACCGGCGTCGTGACCGAGCGGGCGCTCGCGCGCCGTTACATCCGCGAGTCCCGCGATACCTCGTCGCTGAAGGACGCGCCGACGCTCGTCAGCGCGATCGTCGACGTGCTCGACGGGGAGCTCGTGACAGGCGAAGACCGCCACCTCGAGGGCCGCGTGTGGGTCCAGTCGATGGATGTCGCGACCCCGAGTGGAATCTCGGACGGCGACATCGTCGTGGTCGGCAACCGCGAGGACGCGCAGCGGCTCGCGCTCGACCTCGGCGCCGCGCTACTGGTGCTCTCAAACGGTTCGAAGCCGTCGGAGGCGATCCTCGAACTCGCCAAGCAGCACGAAGCCGGGGTCGTGGTCTCCCCACTCGACACGTATGTCTCGGGCCGGATGATCACGCTCGCGGCGCCTTGCAAAGCATTGATGGAGTGCGATCCCCTGACTGTCCTTCCGGGCGATCTGCTCTCCGACGTGTCCGAGCAGATCCGCGAGGTCCATTACGGCGCCGCCGTCGCCCTCGACGGCCGCGGGCATCCCGCGGGCCTGATCAAGCGCTCGGATCTGGTCTCGCCGCCGCGCAGGCGGGTGATCCTCGTCGACCACGCCGAGCAGGCGCAGAGCGTTCCCGGAATCGAGCAGGCGGAGATCGTCGAGATCCTCGACCATCACCACATCGGTTCGATCGAGACGCGCGTCCCTGTGACTGCGACGTTCGACCCCGTGGGCTCGACCGCCACGCTCGTCGTCGAGCGCTTCCGCCAGAACGGGCTCGAGCCGAGCCGGCCGGCCGCCGTGATGCTGCTCGGGGCGGTGATGTCCGACACGGTGATCTTGAACTCGCCGACCACGACGGACCGCGACCATGCCGTCGTCGACTACCTCGGGCGAGTGCTTGCGTGCGACGCGACCGACTTCGGCCGCGAGATGTTCGAGGCGACCGCCGATGTCTCAGAGGTGAGCGCCGAGGAGATCGTCACGCGCGATGCCAAACGCTATGAGCTCCGCTCTGGCCAGACGATCGCGATCGCGCAGGTCGAGGTGGTCGGCAGGTCATTGCTCGAGCGCAAGGACGAGCTGCTCGAGGCTATGAAACACGAGCGCGAGAACAAAGACCTCCAGCTGTACGCGCTGATGGTCACCGACGTGCTGAGCAAAGGGACCGAGCTGCTCGTCGCGGGCGATGCCGCCGCAGTCTCGCGAGCGTTCGGGGTCGATGCAAGCGACAGCACGATCGAGCTGCCCGGCGTGATGAGCCGCAAGAAGGAAGTCGCGCCGAAGCTGCTCTCGACCCTGTGAGTGCGCCTATGAGGCGACGCTGAGCGCCGGAGCCTCGCCCCACAGCTGCTCCAGCCGGTAGTACTCGCGCATATCGGGCGTGAACACGTGCACGACGACGTCGAGGTAGTCGATCAGGATCCAGCTGGCCTCCGTCAACCCCTCGACCCGCCGGGGCTGGATCCCGTGCTCTGACTTCAGTCCGGCGTGGATCGCGTCATGGATCGCCTTTACCTGGCGATCGCTGCGACCGGTGCAGATCACGAAGTAGTCGGTGTAGCCGATCATCCCGCGCAGATCCAGCTTGACGATGTCCTGCGCTTTGCGGTCGGCGGCGAGCTCGGCGATGGTGTCGGCCAGCTGCTCGGGGGTCATGCGGTGTTGGGCTCCTGGTAGAGACGGTGGCGTTCGATGTAGTCGGCTACGGCGTCGGGGACGAGGTACTTGATTGGTTCTCCGTGCCTGACCCGGCGCCGGACGAGCGTCGAGGAGATCGCGATCCGCGGCATCCTGAAGAACACCGCTCGCTCACCCCCGGCCACAGACTGGAGTGCCTGCTCGACGCGAGCGCGCGCGGTTCCTCGGCGTTTCGCCACGGCTAGCGTAGCGAGCGACAGTACCTGCTCCGGTTCGTGCCAAGACGGGAGCCCTGCCGCGACGTCTCCGCCGACGATCATGAACAACTCGCTGTCTGGCGCTCTCCGGGTCAGTGCTTGAAGGGTATCGACCGTGTAGGACGGCCCGTCGCGGGTCATCTCGAGGTCCGAGACGGTGAACCGATCGTCGCCGTCGATCGCGGCCCGGCAGAGCTCGAGCCGGTGCTCGGCGCCCGGCTCGTGGTCGAGAGGTTTGTGGGGAGGGGTCCGGGCCGGCATCAGGATCACCTGGCTGAGCTCTAGCTGCAGGTAGGCCTCCTGCGCGCACACCAGATGACCGACGTGTGGCGGGTTGAAGGTCCCGCCGAGGATCCCGACGCGCACTGGACGAGCGTCAAGGGCGGGTGTGTCCCGTGCCCTCGATCAGGTACTTGAACGTGCACAGCTCGCGCAGCCCGATCGGTCCGCGAGCGTGGAGCTTCTGGGTCGAGTTGCCGATCTCGGCGCCCATCCCGAACTCGCCGCCGTCGGTGAACCGCGTCGATGCGTTCACGTACACGCAGGCGGCGTCGACACCGAGCTGGAACGCGCGCGCGGCCGCGGTGTCGTGGGTCACGATCGCCTCGGAGTGGCCCGAGCCGTAGCGGTTGATGTGCTCGATCGCCGCCTCGGTCGAGTCGACGACCGCCACGCCCAGCGTCAACGCCAGATACTCCTCGGCCCACTCCTCCTCGATCGCGGGCGCGACGTCGATCTCGCCGGCGAGCGCGAGCACGCGCTGATCGCCGTGCAGCTCCACGCCGGCGTCCTGGAACGTCCGCAGCGCGCGCGGTACGAACTCGGACGCGATCGCCTCGTGGACGAGCAGCTTCTCGGCGGCGTTGCAGACGCTCGGCCGCTGGAGCTTGGCGTTCAGCGCGATCGCGAGTGCGTCGTCGAGATCGGCCGACCGATCGACGTAGATGTGGCAGTTGCCGGATGCCGCGTAGATCACCGGAACCGTCGCGACCCCCTTCAAGCGCCTGTTTCAGGCCCTCGCCACCGCGCGGGATGATCAGATCGACGACCCCGGCCTGCGTCGCCAGCTGGGCGAGCTCGTCGCGACCGCCGCCGGCGACCAGCGCGATCGAACCGGAAGGCAGCCCCGCGTACTCTGCCGCCTGCGATCGCCACTGCGGCGAGGATCGAGTTTGAGTTTGTCGCCATCGAGGAGCCGCGCAGCACGATCGCGTTGCCCGACTTGACGCACAGGGCGGTCGCGTCAATCGTGACGTTCGGGCGCGCCTCATACACGACCGCGACGACACCAAGCGGCACGCGGACGCGTCGGACGTCCAGCCCATTCGGGAGCCGGCCGCCATCGATCACTTCCCCGACCGGGTCCTTGAGCGCGGCGATGTCGCGGACCTGGCTCGCGATCGTCGCGATCCGGCCCGCGTCGAGCGCCAGCCGGTCGAGCAGCGCGGCGCTCAGCCCGGCTTCGCGGCCTGCTTGCAGATCGGCGGCGTTCGCCTCGAGGATCTCCCCCGTCCGGTCGATCAACGCCGACGCGATCGCCTCGAGCGCCGCGTCCTTGGTGTTCGTATCGAGGGCCGCGAGCGCGCGCGATGCCCGCTGCGCGGCCGCGCAGATCTCTGCTACGGAAGTCGTCGTCGTGGCCATCGGCGGCCCCAAAGATTACGCGAGCACGAAGTAGTCCCGGTGGACGGCCTCCTGGCTCGCGCGCGGGAGCAGCTCACGGACGTCGGCGGACTTCAGTCCGCGGATCTGGCGAAGCTCGGCGGCCGAGTAGTTCGAGATCCCTTTGCCGACTTCGAGCCCGTCGTGAGCGATCTCGATCGCGTCGCCGGCATCGAACTCGCCCGCGACGTCGATCACGCCGACCGGCAGCAGGCTGGTCCCACCTTCCCGCAAGGCTCGCGCCGCCCCGGCGTCGACGACGACGCGGCCACGAGTCGGCTTCGCGTACTTGAGCCACAGCTTGAAGCTCGAGTAGCGCCCCTCGCGCGCCGCAAAGCGCGTGCCGACCGAGTCGCCCGCGGCCGCGGCGGTGATCGTCCCTGCGGACAGCCCGCTGGCGATCACGACCGGAATCCCCGCGGCGGTCGCCATCTCGGCCGCCACCACCTTCGAGCGCATCCCGCCCGAGCCGAGCGGCGACGTGCCGTGGCCGATGTCGAGACCCTCGAGCTCGTCGAACTCGGCGACCTCGGTGACGAGGCTGGCGGCGGGGTCCTCGCGCGGGTCGGCGGTGAACACCCCGGCAGCGTCGGTCAACAGCACGAGCAGCCGCGCGCCGAGCAGGATCGCGACCTGGGCCGCGAGGAAATCGTTGTTGCCGAACGAGATCTCGTCGGTCGTGGTGGTGTCGTTCTCGTTGATCACTGGAACGACCCGCCAGTCCAGCAGCTTGCGCAGCGTCTGGCGTGCGTTCAGGTAGTGCGTTCGCGCGCTCATGTCGAAGAACGTCAGCAGCACCTGTGCGGTCGGCACGCCGCGCGCGCGCAGCAGCTCGTCGTATACCTGGTAGAGCTTTCCCTGGCCGACCGCACTCGCCGCCTGCAGCTCATCGATCGCGCGTGGACGCAGCGGCAGTTCCATCACCCCCATTCCGCGAGCGATCGCGCCGCTCGTGACGACCACGACTTCGTGGCCGCTTCGATGCAGTGCGCTGAGCTCGTCGCACACGTCCGCGAGCACGTCCTCGCGCACACCGCCGCGCTCGTCGGCGACGAGGCTAGACCCGAGCTTGACCACCAGGCTGGCCATACCCGGGAGGTTACGGGCGACCGGGCGGGCGCGACGCCGCGCGATGCGGCGACGCGCCCGCGCCAGCGCTAGTCGTTCGCCTTATGCGCGGGACACCACGGGTTCGCCGGGACGCCCTTGCACGGGTTCGGCATCGTCGGCAGCTTCGACGCCGGCGGCAGCGGGTGCATCACGATCTTCGTCCGCCGCGGGTAGTGATCGCCCGGCTGGCAGCCGAAGCCCGACAGGCTCACCTGCGAGTCGCACAGGACCTCGTTCAGGAACGGGACGTTGATGTTCGGGGAGACCGGCGTCGACGAGCAGGTCGGGAACTTCGCCTCCAACGCCGCGGCGTCGCTGTTCAGGTGGCCGCTCGTGTCGGTGTTGCCACTGAAGCAGTTGCTCGGGTCCTTCAACAGGTTGAGGTACTCGAAGTCGCCGTTGGTCGGGTTCCCGTAGCCGCCGTCGTGGCTGAACGAGTTGTCGAGCAGCGCGTCGCCCCAGTCGTCGTACAGGCAGTTGATCCCCAGGGCATTGCGTACGCCGCCGGTGCACGGCGGTCCGCTGTCCGGGTACGCGACGATCGCGACCCCCCACGCGTTGTTGTTGTCGAACCGGTTGTGCATGATCGTGTCGTTCCGTCCGCCGGACACGGTCATGCCGGTGCCGACGGGACCGGCCGCCGCCGCGCCTGCGCTCGGGACGTTCGGATTGTTGTTGTCGTGCACGTAGTTGTCCTCGAACACCCAGCAGGAGTGCGTGTGCGTGATCGGGCTCGTCTTGCCGCCGGGGCAGTCGCCGTTCTGCGGCGGCGGGTTGTCGCCGTTCTGGCTGTTCGTGTCGAACCCGTCCTCGTTGTTGTCGAACTGCGAGTTCTTGACGATCAGGGTGCCGCCCGAGTTCGAGCCGGAGTAGCCGAGCGCGCTGAACTCGCCCCAGGCGTGATCGACGACCTGGTTGCACTGCTGCTGGCAGGCGCCGATGTAATAGTCCGAGTCGTTGAAGTTGCTCGCGTATGTCTGATCCCAGGTCCCGCCGTTCCAGTTGCTCGAGAAGATCCCGTACTGGGCGGCTGTCGCCTCGCTCTTGAAATACGTTGTCGTGGCGGTCAGGTACGAGCCCAGGTAGCCGTGGCCGCCGACCTTGCCGCTGCCCGCGCCGCCGTTCCACCACACCTCGTTGCCGCTGCCGCCGTCGCCCGCGGCTCCGCCGAGGAAGTTGCAGACGGTCATGTTCTGCACCCAGACGTTGGGCGCCTTCCACACCATCACGCCGTTGAGCCCGGCGGCCTTGCCGTTCAGTTTCGGGCCGAAGTTCTGCGCCGCCGGCTTGGCGCTGCACTTCGACGAGCCTGCCTTCGTGCCGTCGATGACCACGGTGTTGCGGTTCATCCCACGCATGTAGAGGCCGGCCTGCGTGATCAGGACGCCGGCGGGGAAATCGGGATGCCCCTTCGGGGATTGGCTCGACGCTCGTCTTGTAGTCGCCCGGCCCGATCAGGATCCAGTCATTCGGCTTGGCCGCCTTGAGCGCCGCGTCGATCGTCTTGTACTGACCCGGGACCCCCTTGTAGGTGCCGACCCTCAGCACCTTTCCGACGGCCGCCGGCGTGGCGATCCCGGCCACCGCGACCGCAACTGCTCCTACGAGTGCACGTCGCATCCAATCTCCTCTCTGTGAACGCCCTCCGACCGCCGCGTGATCCTACACGCCCGGGTCTAGCTCGAACTCCACGCCCGCGATCTCGACGTCGTCGCCCGGCTCGAAGCCCTGTTCCCGCAGCGCCCGGATCACCCCGATCCCGCGCAGCCGGTGCTCGAGGTGGACGAGCGCGTCCTCGTTGTCGAGGTCGTAGCGCGCCACCAGCCGCTCGACCCCTTCGCCGCTGACCCGGTAGCTGCGCTCGCCGACCCGCTCGACCGTGAACGCGCGGGGCGCCGCGGGACGGAAGACGCGATGCTCGGCGAGCTCGTCGATCTCGGCGCCGTCGGCGTCGTCGGCGTCGACGCGAGGGAACGCGCCGGGATCGCGCTCGCCGTGCTTCACCGGAATCCGCCGGAGCAGCTCGATCGTGAGCGGCTCGAGCCCCTCGCCCGTGACCGACGAGGTGACGAACACCGGGACCTGATCGCCCAGCCGCAGCTGCCACTCGGCTCGCGCGGCGACGCGCGTCGCCGGATCGACGAGATCGGCCTTCGACAGCGCGAGCACGCGCGGCAGCGCCGCGAGCCGCGGGTCGTGCAGCCCCAGCTCGCGCTCGACGAGCTCGTGGTTGGCGACCGGATCGGACCCGTCGAGCGGCGCCAGATCGAGCACGTGGACAAGCAGCCGCGTCCGCTCGATGTGCGCGAGGAACTCGTGGCCGAGCCCGGCGCCCGCGGACGCGCCCTCGATCAGTCCGGGGATGTCCGCGACCACGAGCTGGCGGTCGTCGGCGTGAAGCGTCCCCAGCACGGGCGCGAGCGTCGTGAACGGATAGTCGGCGACCTTCGGCTGCGCCCGCGTGATCCGCGCCAGCAGCGACGACTTGCCCGCGTTGGGCAGCCCCACCAGACCGACGTCGGCGAGCAGCTTCAGCTGTAGCGTGATCCACGACTCGTCCCCCGGGAGTCCGCGCTCGGCGAACCGCGGCGTCTGGTGGGTCGGCGAGGTGAACCGCTTGTTGCCGCGGCCGCCCGCGCCGCCGGCTGCGACCACCGCGCGTTGGCCGGCGCGAACGAAGTCATAAGTGGTCCCGTCTCCCTCGACGGTGGCGACCGTTCCGGGCGGAACCGAGATCTCCAGCGTCTCCCCTTGCGCGCCGTGGCGCAGCGCGCCTTGCCCGTGGCCGCCGCGGCCGCGCCTTGAAATGCGAGCGTCTGCGGAACGTCTGGAGATCGCGCATCGAGTCGTCGCAGATCAGCACGACGTCGCCGCCGCGGCCGCCGTCGCCGCCGTCGGGACCACCCTTGGGGACGTGCGCCTCGCGCCGGAAGCTGAGGCAGCCGTCACCGCCGGCTCCGGCCTGAACATGGATCCGCGCACGATCGTGCATGCTGTGATCCTAGGAATGTCTGATCGTGTTTTCCTGATCACCGGCGCATCGAGCGGAATCGGCGCCGAGACCGCGCGCCACGCGGCGCGCGAGGATTACCGGCTGGTGCTCGCCGCTCGCTCGTCCGACAAGCTCGAGCGGCTGGCCGAGGAGCTCGGCGGCCCGGACCGCGCGATCGCGGTGCGCTGCGACGTGACCGAGTGGGCCGATCAGGAGCAGCTGGTCGCGACGGCGCTGGAGCGCTTCGGGCGGATTGACGTCGCGTGGGCGAACGCCGGCTTCGGCGCGGCGCGAGGGTTCCTCGAGGAGTCCGTCGAGCACTGGCGTTCGATGGTGCTGACCAACGTCTACGGCGCCGCGCTGACGATCCGCGCCACGATCCCGTCGCTGCGCGAGTCGCAGGGGCATCTCCTGCTGACTGGCTCGGTCGCCGGACGCAGGGCGCTGCCGGGTTCGCTCTACTCGTCGACCAAATGGGCGGTCACCGGGATGGGCGAGTCCGCCCGCCAGGAGCTGAACGGCAGCGGCGTCAGGGTCACCGTGATCGAGCCAGGCATGGTCGACACGCCGTTCTTCGAGAACCCCGTGTCGAACGCGCTCGAGCCGGCCGACGTCGCGCGAGCGGTGATCTACGCGATCTCGCAGCCGGCACACGTGGACGTCAACGAGATCCTCGTCAGGCCGACCGCCCAGGACGGATAGACGGCTTCAGAACCCTTGCACTGAGCGGTGTAAGGACCATAGGCTGGCGTTGCCAGGTCCACCAATCGTCGGGAGGGTTCGCCGTGGTCAAGACGCTCCAAGGCTTCAAGACGTTCCTTATGCAAGGGGACATCGTCGCGCTTGCGGTTGCAGTGGTCATCGGGACCGCGTTCGTCGCCGTCGTCAAGGCACTCGTCGCGGACATCCTCACGCCGATCATCGCGCTGATCTTCGGCAAGCCCAACTTTGGGGCGCTGTCGTTCACGATCAACTCGAGCCACTTCCTGTACGGCGACTTCATCAACGCCCTGATCGCATTCGTGGCGGTCGCTGCCGCCGTGTACTTCTTCGTCGTGGTGCCGGTCGAGCGGGCACGCGCCCGTCAGCGCGCCGGCGCGGAGCCGACCGTCAAGGAGTGCCCGGAGTGCACGACCGAGATCCCGTTCAAGGCGCGGCGCTGCCCGCAGTGCACCGCCGTGCTGGCGGGAACCGCCGTGTAGCCGGCGGAACAAACCGTGCAACGCACAGTTCTTCCCGTACTGCGGGAGGAAGTGTGCAACGCGCACTTCCTGCCCCGTTGGGCAGGAGGCTGCTCGGCGTCCGCGTTTACTCGGCGCCGCCGACGGGCTCTTCGCCTGGGCGGCTCGGCGGCGGCCGGCTCTTCGGCGGCGGCCGGCTCTTCGGCGGCGGCCGGCTCTTCGGCGGCGGCCGGCTCTTCGACGACGGCGGGACCTGTGGGCGCCTCCGGCTCGGCGGCCGGATGCGTGCGGCGCGGCTTGCGCTCCGGCTTCTCGGCGACGGCCGTGCCGCCACCGTTGGCCGGCGTGGCGCCGCCGCCGTCGACGATCGAGACGACGCGCCCGCGACGGCCGCGCTCGAACGAGACCGTCCCTCCAGCCCGCGCGTACAGCGTGTCGTCCTTGCCGATCCCGACGCCGTTGCCGGGCTTGAAGCGGGTGCCGCGCTGGCGCACGATGATCTCGCCGCCCGTCACGGTCTGGCCGGCGAATACCTTGACCCCGAGCCGCTTGGCGTTCGAGTCGCGCCCGTTGCGCGAGGAGCCGAGTCCCTTCTTATGAGCCATTCTCAGCCTCCTTGGGCTCGTCGGCCGCAGCCTTCGACGAGCGCGACCGCCGCGCGGCCAGCTTGATCGAGGTGATCTCGAGCCGGGTCAGCTCCTGGCGATGGCCGGTGCGGCGCTTATAGCCACGCTTGGGCTTGAACTTGACGATCCGCAGCTTCGGCCCGCGCTCGTGGGCCACGACCTTCGCCTGCGACCGTGACCTTCGAGAGGTCGTCGCCGTCGACGAACGTGTCGCCGTCTACGTACAGCAGCGGCTCGAGCTTGACCGAAGCGCCCTCGTCCGCGGACAGGCGCTCGACGAGCAGGGTCTGCCCCTGCTCGAGCCGGTACTGCTTTCCGCCTGTTTTGACGACTGCGTACATGATCAATCTGAAGTGGAGGTCGCCTCGGCCTTAGCGCCAGAACGGCGTCGTCCGCCTCTGCGGCCACGACGCCGAGGCTTCGATTCTAGTCCATCGTCGCCGTCCTGACCGTGCGCCGCCGACCGTCGACGTCGACGAGCGTGGCCACCGCCGAGGTCCGCCCGACCTCCTCGATCCGCACGAGATGCTTCTCGCCGACGAAGCGCGTGCCGCCGCGGACGGAGATTATGTATCCGTCGACCTTCGCGACGGCGTCGCCGGGGCTGTACATGTGCGGCTCGACGATCTCGACGTGGACCTCCTCGCCCTCGCGGAACGGGACGGCGCGCTCGAGCACGTCGTCGCGGTCACCCTCGAGCAGCACTGCGAAGTGCTCCAGTGGCAGCCCCTCGGAGCCCTCGAACACGAACACCTTGCCCGTGTCCTCCTCGATCTGGTGCAGGACACGCGCCCCGTTGGCGGTGAACTCGGCGCTGACCCGCGGGTTGATCTGCAGGAGCATCGCCTCGGCCTGTGACTCCTTGGCGATGTCGCGCATCTTGCGCTCGAACTCGATCGCGATCGTCTCCTCGGACTTGATCACGCCCTCGCCTGCGCACGTCGGGCAGGCGCGGGTCATGATCTCGCGGACACCGTCGGTGACGTTCTGGCGGGTCATCTCGACCAGCCCGAGCGGCGAGATCTCGACCACGAAGGTCTTCGTCCGGTCCTCGTCCAACGCTTTCCGCAGCGTCTTCAGGACCGCGTCGCGGTTGCGGGCTCGCGCCATGTCGATGAAGTCGATCACGATGATCCCGCCGATGTCGCGCAGCCGCAGCTGGCGGACGACCGCGTCGGCGGCCTCGAGGTTCGTCTTCGTGATCGTGTCCTCGAGCCGGGCGCCCTTGCCGCGGCCGATGAACGATCCCGAGTTGACGTCGATCACCGTCAGCGCCTCGGCGTAGTCGATCATCAGATAGCCGCCGCTCGGCAGATCGACACGCCGAGAGAGAGTCGAGTTCAGCACCTGCTCGACGCCGAACGCCTCGAACAGGGGCACTGGCTCTTCCCACAGCTCGACCTGGTCAACGAGCTCCGGCGCGGTACGCGAGAAGAACGACAGGAGCCGATGGTGCTGCTTGGGGTCGTCGACGATCGCGCGGTCGAACTCGGCCGAGTAGATGTCGCGCACGACGCGCACCGACAGGTCGGCCTCCTGGAATACGAGCGCCGGCGCCGGGGTCTCCGCGACGCGCTTCTCGAGCACCTCGCCGAGCTTGAACAGATACAGCAGCTCGCGCTCCAGATCGGCGCGCTCGGCTCCCTGCGCGGCCGTCCGGATGATCGCTCCAGCGCCCTTCAGATCGAGCTTCGCGGCCTGCTTTCGCAGCCGCTCGCGCTCCTTGTCGTCGAGCCGGCGCGAGACCCCGACTCCCTCTCCGTACGGCGCGTAGACCATGTACCGCCCGGCGATCGTCAAGTCCATCGACAGGCGCGCGCCCTTCGTCTTGAGCGGATCCTTGACGACCTGGACGACCACGTCCTGGCCGGGCTTCAGCATGTCCGTGATCTGGCGGCCGTCGCGACCCGAGCCGCGACCGCGGCGTGGGGCTTCGACGCCCGGCAGCACGATCTCGTCGACGTGCAGGAAGCCGTTCTTCTCCAGCCCGATGTCGACGAATGCCGCCTCGAGCCCGGCGAGTACGTTGTCGACCCGCCCCTTGTAGATGTTGCCGACGATCGAGCGGCTTCCTCGCCGCTCCAGGTACAGCTCCGCGACCCCATAGCCGGCCGCGGGCTTCGTCTGCTTACGCCGTCTGCGCGACGACGCGCCCGGCTTGCGGGCGGCGACCGTTCCGGTCGCCTCTAGCAGCGCGACCCGGGTCTCCCCACGGTCGACGCTGACCAAAACTTGCTTCTTCAATTGTGAATCAGTCCTTTGTGTGTGTGTGTGCCGGCGCCCGGGGGGCGCGACGGCGGTTCCGGCCGCTCACGTGGTGGCACCCGGATATGTGCATTTATGAAAGTAGCGCCCTGCCCTTGCCCACGGCCGACATCCGAGCCTGGATGTGGATCGACTGGAGCAGGCCGATGGCGATGAACGTCACGATCACGGACGAGCCGCCGTATGACACCAGCGGTAACGGTACGCCCGTGACCGGCATGATCCCGAGGGTCATGCCGACGTTGACGAATACCTGGAACATCAGCATCGCGAGGATGCCGCCGGCGATCAGCGTGCCGTACATGTTCTTGGACATCGTCAGGATCCGCAGCGATCTCCAGATCAGCAGCGCGTATAGCGACAGCACCAGCGCGGCGCCGACGAATCCGTAGGTCTCACCGATCGCCGCGAAGATGAAGTCCGTGTCGTTCGCAGGAAGGAAGTTGAGTCTCGTCTGGGTCGCGCCCTTCACCCCGCGGCCCGTCTTCTGGCCAGAGCCGATCGCGATCTCCGACTGGTTCAGCTGGTAGCAGGTCTGGTTCGAGCAATTGCTCGTTGACTGCAGGAACGCCGTCAGCCGCTGCACCTGATAGGGCTTGAGCACGTGCACACCGACCGCGGGCGCTGCGAACAGCACGATCGCGATCGACGCGACGAACATCGCCACCATTCCCACCAGGTGCTTCCACGAGCTGCCGGCGAAGAACAGCAGCGTGAACCCGACGACCACATAGACCATGCCGGTGCCGAGGTCCGGCTGCGGGATCACGAGCAGCGCCGGAATCAGCGCGAGCAACATGATCCGGGCGGTCGTGCGGCGCTCGTGCAAGCGCCGCGAGCGGTCGACGGCGAACGCGGACAGCGCGACGATCAACAGGATCTTTCCGAACTCCGAGGACTGGAAGTTGAACCCCGGCAGCGGGATCCAGCGCCGCGCGCCGAGCACCGGCGGGGTCGCGAACACGACGATGTTCAGGGCGATCATCAGCCCGTACAGCGCGAACTTGAACTCGCGCAACCGCGTGTAGTCGATCCGCATCAAGATCAACACGGCTAGCAGCCCGATCCCGGCGTAGACCGCCTGGCGCTTCTCGGCGGAGGCGCCGACCGCGCCGTGGAGCGTGATCAGCGAGCACGCGACCAGGCCGAGCGCGGCAAGCAGCAGCAGCGGGTCGATCAGGAACACGATCCGCCGGCGCGGGGTCTCGACCTCCTCGTTGAATTGGATCGGAGTCGCGCTCATCGGCTCACAGCGTGGTCGAGGTGCCGGCGACATATCCACCGCGCTTGCCAAGCAACCACTGGGACAGGATCTCGCGCGCGACCGGCGCTGCGGCGACGGCGCCGAACCCGCCCTTCTCGACCCACACCACGATCTCGATCGGCTTGCTCGTGGCCGTCACGAAGCACGAGTACCACGAGTAGTCGATCTCACCCGTCGACGCGGTGATGTACTGCGCGGTGCCGGTCTTGCCGTACACCGGGTAGGGGAAGTTCCCCATCACATCGTCCGAGGTACCGCCCCCCGATTGGGCGGCCTCGTGCAGGCCTTCCCTGATCGTGTCCAGGTACAGCGGGTTGATGCTGAGCTGCCGGGCCGCCGGCGGCTGGATCTTCTGCAGGACCGTTCCGTCCGGCGCGGTGACCGCGAGGCCGAGGTGGGGCCGGACGATCTTGCCCCCGTTCGCGATCGCCGAATAGGCGACCGCGAGCTGGAGCGGTGTCACCTGGACATCGCCCTGCCCAACCGCGAGGTTGACGTTGTCTCCGATCGACCACGGCCGGTTCGTTCCGTCCGCGATCCCGCAGCCGCCGGGCGCGTGCTTGGGGCTCCGCCGCCAACCGGGGTGCTTGCTCGCACTGACCTGCTTTCCGTTGGTGTAGCGGAAGGGGCCGGTCGCGGAGTCGCACTCCGCCTCGGCCTGGTTCCGCGCCGCCCGCCATTTCGGCGTCGGCAGCGTCCCCGACACCTCGTCGGGCAGGTCGACACCGGTCGGCTGTCCGATTCCGAACCGTCGCGCCCAGGACTGCAGGTCACCGCCGTTCGGATGCGCGAACGGGTCGACGTTCAGCAGCGCGCCGAGGTGGTAGAAGAACACGTCGTCGGAGACACGGATCGCGTTGACGAGGTCTAGCGTCCCGTTCGCCACGTGCCCGGCGTTGTGCAGGCAGTCGGTCGTGCCCGGGAAGCAGTACTGGCCGTTATCCGTGTACGTGTCGCCCACGGACCACAGGCCAGACTCCAGCGCCGCAGTCGCTGTGATCGGCTTGAACGTCGAGCCGGTCGGGCCGGCACTCTGGATCGCGCGGTTGATCAACGGGTAGCCGCTCGCCTGGCTGTTGAGCGCGTTGAACGCGGACTGCGAGAGCGGCTTGGTGAAGATGTTCGGATCGAAGGTCGGCAGCGACCCCATCGCGTAGATCTCGCCGTTGTCCGGGTTCATCGCGACGAACGCACCACCGTCCGAGGGGGGATTCGAGCTGATCGACTGCTGCAGCGCCGACTGGCCGACCTTCTGCAGGTTGACGTCGAGCGACAGCTGCAGGTTGTGGCCGGCGACCGGCGACTGGCCGGAGAGGTAGCGCTGGAACTGCCCGAGCGAATTGACCTGGATCCGCTGCGCCCCGTCCGTCCCCCTCAGGTAACGGTCGTACGAGGCCTCCAGCCCGGACTGGCCGATGATCGCGTTCTGCGATACGCCCTTGAACTTGGGCTCCTTGACCTCCTGAGCGTTGATCGGCCCGATCGTCCCGAACAGCTGCGCGGCGAGGTCGTGGAGCGGATAGGAGCGCAGGTACACCCTTTCAACGTTGACGCCTGCGAACAGGTTCATCCGTTCGGCGAGGTAGTACTGGACGTAGCGCGAGACGTCCCGCTTGATCGTCACGTTCGCGTACGGGAGCTGGTAGACCTCGGTGGCGACGTCGCACGGGATCGCCGCCAGCAAGTAAATCTTGCCGCCGACCTTGCACTGCTTCCGTCGCATCGACAGCCCGACAACGTGCGCGAGTCGCCGGTACAGGCGCATGTCCTTCCGGTCCGGCGTGTACAGGTTGCCAAGGTTGACCGGCGTCGGCAGGTCGGGCGGCGAGAGCACGACATTCAGCGATCCGCGACTGTCGACGAGCACGTTCCCATAACGGTCGAGGATCTCTCCGCGCTGCGCGGGGACATCGACATGCCGAATGAAGTTGCTGCTCGCCGCTTTCGCGTACGACTGCCCCGAGAGCACCTGCAGGTACCACAGGCGGAAGAAGATGACCGCGAACAGCGTCAGCGCGATCCCACCGATGATCGCCACGCGCAGCGCGAGCTGCGGCGTCAGCGGCGGCCGGCGGTCCTCGGGCTGCTTGATCATCGCGCCGAGCGGGGGATCTGCCCGAGCCGCTGGGACGGGCGGGAGAGCGGGGAGAGGCCGCCGGTCGTGTACGCGCGGCGCCGACGCCGGCGCGGGTCGTCCGGCAGCGCGGGCCGGATGATCCGCCGCACGACCGCATACACCGGCAGCGCGATCAGCGTGTTGACGAGCACCGTCAGGAAGATCTGCTGCAGCAGCAAGAAGCTCACCGGGGCGTCGACGCCGAGCAGGAACTGGATGATCGCCATTCCGACCCCGGCGACCGCGGTGGCGGCCGCGCCGGCCGCCAGCGGCACGAGCCCGTGGGCGGGATCGCGCAGCTCGAGCAGCCGACCGGACCAGTAGCCGATCGCGATGTACAGCAGCGACGTGACGCCGAGCGTCTGGACAAGCGCGGTGTCGACCATCAGTCCCGTGAAGAAGCCGAAGATCGCGCCCGGGAGCGAGCCACACAGCAGCCCGACCGACATCACGACAAGCGGGCCGAGATCGGCGCTCACACCGACGATCGAGATCTGGGAGACGGCCGCCGTCTGGACGACGACAGCCGCGAAACCGATCAGGAACAACCGTAGGTACAGGCCGGGGGTGAAGCGCTCGCTCATGGCACCTGCGCCCGCGCGGTGCCGGCCTGCGGGCTGATCAGGATGTTCACCGAGGTGAGATGGCGCAGGTCGGCGTCGACCGAGACCGTGATCTGGCCGTTGTTGAGCAGGTTGTCCTGGTTCGCGTTCGTCACGGTGCCGATCGGGATTCCCTGCGGGTACAGCGAGTCGAGCGCCGGGTTGGTGGGGTCTCTGTAGCCGGCGGTGACGACCTGCTGGCCGACCTGCGGCCCGGCCTGGTTCGGTCCCGGCTTCGGCAGGTCGGACAGGATCAGCTGGTTGGGGTTGCCGACCTGCGGCGCGAGCTCGCCCGTGTCGCCGGCGCTGTCCTGCACCTCGGCGGTGACGGCGAACGTATGGTCGGTGAGCAGCGTCACCTCGGACCACCCCGAAGCGACCTCGGTCACCTTGCCGACCAGCGCGCCATCTCCGATCACCGGGTCATCGATCCGGACGCCGTCGCCGCTGCCTTTGTCGACCTGGATCGTCTCGTACCACAGCGACGCGGAGCGGCCGGTCACGTCGGCGCCGAGCCGCTGGTAGGCGGCGAGCGAGCGGTTCTGGTCGAGCCCCACCTCCTTGGTCAGCTGGGCGTCGTTGATCACCTTCTGCTCAAGCGATGCGTTCTCCCCGCGCAGCTGATCGACCTGCCGCTGCAGCTTGTCGGCCCGCGACTTGGCGGTGAACAGATCTGAGAAGTAGTTGCCCACATCCTTGAACGGAGAGAGGACGGTGCTGGCGCCGCTCTGGAGCGGAGAGAGGACCGTCACGATCCCGCGCTGGACCGAGTGCAGCGGACTGCTCGGCGATTCGCCGAAGTACGCCGTCAGGAGGAGCAGTGAAATGGCGACGAGCAGCGCGAGTACCGCGCGCCGGCGCCGAACCTTCTTGTCATGCACGAAAGCTTCGTCTCCAAAGTGGGTACCCGCGCCGAGCGGTTCAACCTAATACCGCCGGCGCCGGCTGCGTGAATTCTTGCTCGATCGGTGGATCGCTTCGAACTCCTCCAACGACCTCCCCGAGCCAACCGCCACGCACGTCAGCGGCGACTCGGCCAGATGGGCCGGCATCTGCGTCTCATCACGCAGTCGCTCTTGAAGCCCCTGTAGCAGCGACCCGCCTCCAGCCAGCATGATGCCACGATCCATCACGTCTGACGCGAGCTCGGGGGGAGTGCGGTCGAGCGTCTCCTTGACCGCGTCGATGATCTGCGACACCGGTTCCTCCAGAGCGCCACGCACCTCTTCGCTCGTCAGCACGACGGTCTTCGGCAGTCCCGACACCATGTCGCGGCCCCGGATCTCCGCCTGGACCTCCTCCGCCATCGGGTACGCGGAGCCGATCTCGAGCTTGACTTCCTCCGCGGTCTGCTGGCCGATCAACAGCTTGTACTCCCGCTTTACGTAGTTGATGATCGCCTCGTCGAGCTCGTCGCCGCCGACCCGAATCGACTGCGAGACGACGATCCCTCCGAGGCTGATGACGGCGACCTCAGACGTGCCGCCGCCGATGTCGACGACCATCGAACCGGTCGGCTCGCCGACCGGCAACCCCGCGCCGATCGCGGCGGCCATCGGCTCCTCGATCAGGTACGCCTGCCGGGCCCCGGCTGAAAGGCACGCCTCCTCAACTGCGCGCTTCTCGACGCCTGTGACGCCGCTCGGCACGCAGACGACGACCCGCGGATGCGCCCACCGGTTCTGATGGACCTTCTGGATGAAGTGGCGGAGCATCTCCTCGGTCACCTCGAAGTCGGCGATCACGCCGTCCTTCAGCGGCCGGATCGCAGAGATCGTGCCGGGCGTCCGGCCGAGCATCCGCTTGGCCTCGATCCCCACCGCATGCACCTCGCCGGTGCGCGAGTCGACCGCGACCACGCTCGGCTCGGACAGCACGATCCCGCGGCCGCGCACATACACGAGCGTATTCGCGGTCCCTAGATCGACGGCCATGTCGCGGCCGCCGAAGCCGGTCATATAACTGAAGAAGCCCATGCGAAAGCGGCGGACCCGGCGACAGATATCGAAGGAAGCGAAAGCTGCCGCCGTAAGCCCGCGGTGAGTGTAGCGGACACCCGGTTCTCAGCGGAGTCCCGCAGTCCAGGAAAACCGCTGGAAACCGCCTAATCCGCGAGTAAAGATGGCAGCAGCTCGAGCAGCGTCGGCACGGGCAGGCCGACGACGTTGAAATAGTCGCCCTCGATTCGCGCGACGAGCGCTGCGCCGCGTCCCTGGATCGCGTAGCCACCCGCCCGCTCGCGCCACTCCTCGCTCGACAAATACCAGTCGAGCACCGCGTCATCGAGCGGCCGAAAGTCGACGGCGGTCGACTCGACAACGGTTCGCGAACGCCCGTCGGCGAACACGCACACGCCGCTCAGCACCGTGTGCCGGCGCCCCGATAGCGCCGCAAGCATCGTCCGTGCATCGCCCACCGACCCCGGCTTGCCGTACACGCGTGCGCCGATCGCGACCTCAGTATCGACCCCGAGCACCGTGGCCTCAGGTCGCGCCGCGGCGACCGCGGCCGCTTTTCTGTACGCGTTTTCGGCGACGAGCTCGTGCGGCGGCCCTGCCTCCAGCTCCTCGACCCCCTCGGGCACGACGACCTCGAACTGCACGCCAAGCTGCGACAGGATCGCCCGCCGCTGCGGCGAGCGAGAAGCGAGGACTAAGCCTCGGGGAAGAACAGGGCCACCTCGCGCGCGGCGGACTCGGGCGAATCGGAGCCGTGGACCATGTTCTGGCCGACCTCGATCGCGAAGTCGCCGCGGATCGAGCCGGGGCTCGCCTCGAGCGGGTTCGTCGCGCCGATCACCTGCCGGGCGGCCGTGATCGCCGACTCACCCTCCAACACCATCGCGACCAGCGGACCGGACGTGATGAAGCTGACCAGCTCCTCGAAGAAAGGCTTGCCCTCGTGCTCGGCATAGTGGCGCTCGGCCAGCTCGCGCGTCATCGTCATGTGGCGGAGCGCAGCTAGGCGCAGGCCCTTGCGTTCGAAGCGGGCGATGATCTCACCGCTCAGGTTGCGGGCAAAGGCATCGGGCTTCACGAGGATGAGCGTGCGCTCCATGTCCGGCTTGTCTCCGTTGGTCGGGTGGTTATGAGGTGGTGCGCGGATCTGCGGCCACGGGCGAGGTCGCGGTCGCGTCCTCGGCGAGCGGCACCTCGCGGCGCCGGCGGGCACGGCGGGTGGCGGTCGGCGCGGGCTCGCCGATCTCAGCCTCGCAGAACGGGCAGATCTTCCACGCCGGGTCGAGCGGCTTGCCGCACGAGCGACACGGGTCCTTCAGCTTGCGCATGCAGCTCGGGCAGCGCAGGAAGTCCCGCTCCACCTCGTAGTCGCAATGCGGGCAGAGGTGGTAGCCCAGTTCCGCGAGCCGCGCCTCCGCAGCCTGCATCTCCAGCTCTCGCTCGCGGACGTCGTCGAGATATTCCGGCGGCCTGACGATCATGTACACGATCGTGCCGACGAACGGGAACAGCGACGCCGCTGTCGCGCAGCCGATCAGCATCGGATCCGCGATCCGCCGGCGGGCGTCTGCATACGTCCAATAGACGAGCGCCAGCCAGACGACGACCAGGAACAGAATTACCAGGTTCGCGGCTAGGTTGACGCTGCTGTTATGGATGCCGAAGACGGCTGGAGAGAGCATGTTGGCGTGCGAGTGTAGTGGTCAGGGTCTTTGATTCGTGCCGCAGGGCACGATTCCTGTTACAGGAATATCCGGCCGAACAGGTAGCCAACCCCGAAGAACACGAGGATCACCACCGCCACGATCAGAGCGACGAGCCCGATCATCGTCAGGAAGCTGGGGTGTTCGTCTCGCTCGTCCACGATGATGGTCACGATTGCGTCACAACATCGACGCGCGTCGATGGCCAACCGGCGCAATTAGGTCCGCCACAAGGTAGATCGAGCCGGTCGCGAGCACAACACCGCCGGGCCCGGCGAGCTCGCGCGCACGGGTCAGCGCCGCACGCGGCTCGCGCACGACTTCGGACTCCGGGCCATCCAACTGGCCCATCAATGACTGCAACGTCGGCGGTGGCAAAGCTCGGGGATTCTGACTGCTGGTGAACACAAGCGCATCGCAGACGCGCGCCAGCGCGCGTCAGCATCCCGGTCGCATCCTTGTCGTCGAGGATCGACACGACCCCGACGAGCCGCTCTTTGCCGGCCGTGATCTCTGGCAACGACTCGACAAGCGCGGCGATCCCATCCGGGTTGTGCGCCCCGTCGAGCAGCGTCAACGGATCGTCGGCGACCTGCTGCAGCCGTCCGGGTACACGCACCGCCTCGGCCGCCGCCGCGACCGCTTCGGAGTCCAGATGTCCGAGGTACGCGCGCGCGGCTTCCTCCGCGAGCGCGAAGTTGCGCCGCTGGTAGGCGCCCGGAGCGCCGACGGCGACACCCGGGTCCTCCCCCGCCTCCAGCAGCCGCGCGCCGCGCTCACTCGCGACCACCCGGGCCACCTCGAGCGCATCCGGGTGGAGCCCTGGGCCGACCACGAGCGTCGCCCCTGGCTGCACTACGTCGAGCTTCTCTGTCGCGATGTCTCGGACGGTCGGCCCGAGCCAGCGTGTGTGCTCTAAGCCGACGCTCGTCAGCACCTGCACCGTGGACGGGATCACGTTGGTCGCGTCGTAGCGGCCACCGAGCCCAGCCTCGATCACGGCAACCTCGACATCGCGTTCGGCGAGCTCCGAATACGCCGCCGCCGTCAGCGCCTCAAACTGGGTGACGCGGTCATCGCCGACGAGCGACCGATTCACGAGCTCGGCCGCGCGGGCCGCGCGAGCCACCGCGGCTGCGAACGCACTCGGCTCCAGATCGTGGTCGTCGATCCGGACTCGCTCCTCGAACGAGACGAGGTGCGGCGACAGGTACGCACCGCTGCGGTGCCCGTGCCGCGCGAGGATCGCGGCGGTCATCCGCACGGTCGAGGACTTGCCGTTCGTGCCGACGACATGGATCGAGTCGAACCGACGCTCGGGATGGCCGAGCGCGGTCATCAGCCGGCGCATCCGGTCGAGCCCAAATCGCATGCCGAACAGCTCGAGCGACAGCAGGTAGCGCTCGGCGTCGTCGATCGTCCAGCGGGCGGCGCTCACAGCGCCTCCAGGTCAGCACGGAGCTGCTCGAGCTTGTCGCGCTCGGCCTGCACGATCTCGGGCGGCGCCTTTGCTACGAACCCGTCGTTGCTGAGCTTCCGTTCGGCGCGGTCGATCTCGTCCTGGAGCTTCGCTCGTTGTTGCTCGCGCTTGCGCGCCGCGCCCTCGAGGTCGACCTTGTCGCTTGCGAGCACCTCGATCACTCCGCCGGGAACCGCGATCGCCGCCGCCGGGTCGCCACCGTTGGCGGACCACGCAAGACGCCCGAGCAGCGCCACCAGCTCGCTCGTCTCGTCGTAGCCCTCAGCGGCGAGCCGCGCATCGAGCGCCGCGCCGGGCGCGACGCCCGCGTCGGTACGCCACCCGCGCACTGCCTGCACCGCCGCGATCGTCCGCGACAGCTGCTCCTCCGCGAGCTCGTCGCGCGGTGCCGGCGTCGAGCCGACGCGCGCGGCCAGCAGCCCTTCGGCGCCGGGGACGTAAGACCAGATCTCCTCGGTCACGAACGGGATCATCGGGTGCGCGAGCGCGAGCGTCTCCGACAGCAGGTAAACGAGCGTCGACGCCAACCGCGTGTCCCCCCCGGCCCGTAGCCGAGGCTTGACCAGCTCGAGATACCAGTCGCACAGCTCGCCGTAGACGAAGTCGTACAGCCCGAGCGCCGCGTGGGCAAACTCGTAGCCCTCGATCCGCGCCGAGATCTCCTCGCGAGCGCGCTGCAGGCGGGAGAGGATCCAGCGGTCTTCGACCCGCGATGGCTCGACCGCGGCACGCGCCTCGGAACCAACCCCGAGCAGGATCAGCCGCGCCGCGTTCCACAGCTTGTTCGTCAGCTGCTGGCCCTGGGCGATCTTGTCCTCGGCGAACTTCACGTCCTGGCCGGTCGACATCGCCAGCAGGCCCCAGCGGACTGCGTCAGCCCCATAGGCGGGGAACTCGCCACCCTCAGAAAACACGGGCGGGCGAAGCCCGCCATTAATCAGATCGAGCGGGTCGATCCCGGTGCCCAGCGACTTGGATTGGCGGCGGCCGTCGGGCGCCTGGATGATCGCGTGGATGTGGACGTCGTCGAACGGGATCTCGCCGGTGAACTCGAGCCCCATCATGATCATCCGCGCGACCCACAGGAAGATGATGTCCCGTGCGGTGACGAGCACGTCCGTCGGGTAGAACGCGCGCAGCTCGGCGGTGTCCTGCGGCCAGCCGAGCGTCGCGAACGGCCACAGGGCGCTCGAGAACCACGTGTCGAGCACGTCGGGGTCCTGCTCCCACCCCTCGCCCTCGGGCGGGACTGTGCCGACGTACCTCTCGTCCGCGCCGCGGTACCAGACGGGGATCCGGTGGCCCCACCACAACTGGCGCGAGATGCACCACGGCCGGATGTTCTCCATCCAGTCGAGGTACACGCGGGTCTGCCGCTCCGGGTGGAACTTGATCGCACCACTCGTGACCGCTTCGATCGCCGGCGCGGCGAGCTCGTCCATCCGCATGAACCATTGGAGCGAGATCAACGGCTCGATCCGCTCCCCCGAGCGCTGCGAGAACGGGACGTCGTGGTGGTACTCCTCGGTGCGCGAGATCGCACCAAGCCCGATGCAGCTCCGCGACGACCGCTTCACGCGCCTGCAGCACGGTCATCCCAGCGAACCGCTCGGGTGCCGCGTCTGTGATCAATCCGTCCTCGCCGATCACGCTGATCCGCGCCAGCCCGTGGCGATTGCCGATCTCGAAGTCGTTCGGGTCGTGCCCGGGGGTGATCTTCAGCGCCCCTGTCCCGAAGTCGGACTTCACGTAGTCGTCGGCGATGATCTGCAGGCGCCGCCCGACGAGCGGAAGCGTCGCGTAATGGCCGACGAGGGCGGCGTAACGCTCGTCCCCGGGGTTCACGGCGACGGCCGTGTCCGCCAGCATCGTCTCGGGGCGCACGGTCGCGACCGTGACGGAGCCCTCGCCCGATTCGAGCGGGTAGTCGACGTAGTAGAGCGTGTCGATCTGCGGCCGATCCTCGACCTCGAGGTCCGACACGGCCGTACGGCTGCCCGGATCCCAGTTGACCATGTACCGGTCGCGGTAGATGTAGCCCTTCTCGTACAGGGCGACGAACACGCGCAGCACGGCGTCGGCATATGCCGGGTCGAGCGTGAACCGCTCGTCGTGGTAGTCAGCGGACGCGCCGAGCCGCTTGAGCTGGTGGATGATCTGGCCGCCGTACTCCTCGCGCCACTGCCAGACCCGCCGCTCGAACTCCTCGCGTCCGAGGCCCTCGCGTGTCAGCCCTTGATCGCGGAGTAGGGACTCGACCTGCTTCTGGGTCGCGATCCCGGCATGGTCGGTGCCGAGGATCCACTTCGTGCGCTGCCCGTGCATCCGGTGGTAGCGGATCAACGTGTCCATGATCGAGTCCTGCAGGGCGTGACCCATGTGCAGCGAGCCGGTGACGTTCGGCGGCGGGATCGCGATCGAGTAGTTCTCGGCGGCCGTCCCCTCCGGCTGCGGGTGGAATAGCCCCGATTCGAGCCACCGCTCCGCGATCCGCGGCTCGATCTCTGACGGCTCGTAGCGCTTCTTCGATTCGAGATCGGAGGAGGACATTCTGGAGGCGGGAGTGTAGGCCCCGCCCGCCTCCTTCTCAGGCGGCTTCTTCTTCTGGCGCCGCGACCGTGACGAGCGTCGGGGAGACGCCCTTGTCGATCGTCTCCTTGGTCACGACGCACTTGCGGACGTCGCGCCGTGAGGGGAGCTCGAACTGGACCTCGAGCAGCACCTCTTCGATGATCGAGCGCAAGCCGCGCGCTCCGGTCTCGCGCTCGAGCGCCTTGTCGGCGACCGAGTTCAGCGCATCATCGGCGAACACCAGCTCGATCCCGTCGAACTGGAAGAACCGCTGGAACTGCTTGACGAGCGCGTTGCGCGGCTCGGTCAGGATCTGCATCAGATCGTCGCGGGAGAGCTGGTGGATCGCGGACATGACGGGCAGGCGGCCGATGAACTCGGGGATCAGGCCATACTGGATCAGGTCCTCGGGCAGGCAGTGCTCGAAGATCTGGCCGAGGTCGCGCTGGTCCTTGGTCTTGATCGAGGCGCCGAAGCCGACGCCCTGATGGCCGATCCGGCGCTCGATCACGCGGTCGAGGTTCGCGAACGCGCCGCCGCAGATGAACAACACGTTGGTCGTATCGATCGCCAGGAACTCCTGGTGGGGATGCTTGCGTCCGCCCTGAGGGGGAACGCTTGCCGTGGTCCCCTCCAAGATCTTCAGCAGCGCTTGCTGCACGCCCTCGCCGGATACGTCGCGCGTGATCGATGGGTTGTCGGCCTTGCGCGCGATCTTGTCGACCTCGTCGATGTAGATGATCCCCGTCTCGGCCTTCTTGACGTCGTAGTCGGCGGCCTGGATCAGCTTCAGCAGGATGTTCTCGACGTCCTCGCCCACGTAGCCGGCCTCCGTCAGCGCCGTCGCGTCGGCGATCGCGAACGGGACGTTCAGGATCTTCGCGAGCGTCTGCGCGAGCAGCGTCTTGCCGCAACCAGTGGGCCCGAGCAACAGGATGTTCGACTTCTGCAGCTCGATGTCGTTCTCATCGGACTGCATCATCTGGACGCGCTTGTAATGGTTGTAGACGGCGACGGATAGCGACCGCTTGGCCTGCTCCTGCCCGACTACGTACTCGTTGAGAACGTCGTAGATCTCGCGCGGCTTCGGCAGGTTCTCGATGTCGAAGCTCGGCGGAGCGGTCAGCTCCTCATCGATGATCTCGTTGCAGAGGTCGATGCACTCGTCGCAGATGTACACGCCCGGGCCGGCGATCAGCTTCTTCACCTGGCGCTGCGACTTGCCGCAGAAGCTGCAGAGAAGCTGTTCGTTGGAGTCGGTCGGACGTGCCATGCGATTCCTCTCTCCGGAGCCGGGCCGGAAGATCGCCCCGATCTCGCTGCCTAAGGTTATCCGCTTAGTGCTGCGAGATCACGCGATCGATGATTCCGTACTCCTTGGCCTCTTCGGAGCTCATGAAGTAGTCCCGCTCGGTGTCCTTGCGCACTTCCTCGACCGGCTTGCCGGTGTGGTGGGCGATGATCTCGTCCAAGCGCCGGCGCACATCGATGATCTCCTTCGCGTGGATCTCGATGTCGGTCGCCTGGCCCTGGAAGCTCGAGGACACCTGGTGGATCAAGATCTTGGCGTTCGGCAACGCCATCCGCTTGCCGTGCGCCCCACCTGACAGCAGCAGCGCGCCCATCGACATCGCGATGCCGACGCAGATCGTCGAGACATCGGGCTTGATGAACTGCATCGTGTCGTAGATCGCTAGACCCGCGTACACCGAGCCGCCCGGCGAGTTGACGTAGATCGAGATGTCCTTGTCGGGATCCTCAGACTCCAAGTGCAGGAGCTGGGCGACGATCAAGTTCGCAATCTGATCGTCCACCGGCGTGCCGAGGAAGATGATCCGCTCATTCAGCAGTCGGCTGTAGATGTCGAACGCGCGCTCGCCGCGCGACGTCTGCTCTACAACCATCGGTACCAGTGGGCTCATGATCCTCGCTCTTTTCGCGTCCGGTCTCGGAATCCTGCCGGGATGCGAATGTAGCAACCGGGTTGGTGGGCCAAATCAGCTACCAGGGGTCCAGAGCTGCCCGGACCCACCCTCGGCCGCTTCCTTCTCCGGGGTCCACAGCTTGTCGCGCGCCTTTGCCTGCTCGACCGTGATCGGCTTCGCCTCGCGCACGAGCAGCTCGACCGCCTGTGAGGTCGCGAGGTCGTTGCGAAGGTGCTCCAGCTGGCCGTTCTTGCGCAGCCGGTCGAGCAGCTTCTCCGGCTTTGTGTTGTCGCGCTCGGCGAGCGGCTCGAGCGCCTTCAGCACGTCCTCCTCGCTCGGCTCGATCTCCTCCGCTTCCACGATCGCGGCGAGCACGGCCTCGCGCTTCAGCGCCTCGGCCGCCTCTGGCTCGGCCTCGTGCGCGAGCGACTCTTCGTCCTTGCCGGTGATCTGCAGGTAGGTCTCCTTCGAGATCCCCTGGCGCGCGAGTGAGCTCAGCATCCGGTCGAGCAGCTCATGCGCGCGCGCGTGAACCAGCTTGTCGGGAACCTCGATCTGCGCCTCGGCGACCGCGGCGCCGATCACGGCATCCTCGAACTCGCGCTCGATCGCGCGCTCGTCCGCCTCCCTCAGCCGGCTGCCGATGTCGTCGCGAAGCTCTTGCACCGTGTCGAACCCGGCCGCGTCGGACGCGAACTCGTCGTCGGGCTCCGGTAGCCGCTTGTGCTTGACCTCCTTGACCGTCACCTCGAACGACGCCTGCTGGCCGGAGCGGTCGCCGTAGTCCTCGGGAAAGGTGACATCGACGCTCCGTGTCTCGCCGGCACTCGCGCCGCTCAGCTGCTCCTCGAACCCGGGGATCAGGCGCCCCGAGCCAAGCTCTACCAGCTGGTCGCGCCCCTCGCCGCCTTCGAAATTCTCGCCGTCGATTCGCCCGATGTAGTCGACGATGACGTGGTCGCCGGATTCGGCTGACCGCTCCACCGTCTCGAGCGTCGCGAACCGGTCTCGCAGCCGCTCGATCTCGGCGTCGATCGCCTCCTCGTGTACGGCCGCCTGGCGGCGACCCACTTCGAGGCCCTTGTAAGTACCAAGCGTCGCTCCAGGGCGGACTCCGATCTCGATCGAGAACGCGAGCGGCTGACCCTCTGCAGGCAGGTCGCCGACGTCGAGCTGCGGCTCCCCGACCGGCGTGATGCCGGCCTCGTCGATCGCGTCGACGTACCACGCTCCGAGTGAGCTGCGCAGCGCCTCGTCGAGTACGGTCTCACGGCCGAGCCGGCGAATCACTACCGGCGGCGGCACCTTCCCCTTGCGGAAGCCGGGGATCCGCATCTGGCGGCCGAGCTCGCGCGCGGCCTGCTGGACGCGCCGCTCGACCTCCTCCGCGGGCACCTCCGCCTCGACGCGTACGCGCGACTCTGGGAGCTCAGTGATGTTTGTCTTGACAGTGGCCATCGGGGCGCCAACGATAGCTTCCGTCCGTGCTTACCAGGATTTCAGCGCGTCTGGTGACCGGCCCGGTCGCGTTCTTCGTCGCGTGGTGCATCGACGTCGCCGCATTCGGAGCCGAGCTGCTGCGGCGGCGACGTCGAGGGGATTAGGGCGGCGCACGCGCCTGCGGCGCCTCGTACTATCGACGCCGATGCACGGTTGGACACGGCTCCTTGGGGCGGCCTGTGTGGCGTGCGCGCTGATTGGCGCGCTGCCCGCGCGCGCGCTCGCATCCGCCACGGAAACGTCGATCATGATGGACGACGACCAGCTGATCTACGTGTCGCCGACGCACGCCGCGCAGGAGCTCGAGCAGATGGCGTCGCTCGGGGTCGAGCAGGTGAAGATCTCGATGGTCTGGGGCCTGGTCGCACCCGGCACCGACTCGACGACGAAGCCGAACTTCGACGCGACCAACCCGGCCGCGTACCCCCCGGGCGCATGGGACCGCTACGACACGGTCGTGCGGATCGCGACCGAGCTCGGGATGACCGTCTACTTCCAGCTGACCGCGCCGCCGCCGCGCTGGGCGGTCGCGCTACACCCGCGCAACCAGCCCTACCACTGGCTCCCGGACGTCCAGAACCCGAACCCGCAGGAGTTCGGTCAGTTCGCCGAGGCGGTCGGCCGGCGCTACAGCGGCAGCTACGTTGCGGCCCCGCCCGCCGGAGACCCGCCGGCGTACCTGTTGTCGATCCCGATCGGCGGGATCGCGCCGATCCCGGCGGTGCTCAACACCGGCCAGCAGCAAAGCACCACGCCGAGCCCGATACCCCGGGTCGGCACGTGGGGCATTTGGAACGAGCCGAACGAGGGCTCGTGGCTCAACCCGCAGTACACCGTCCTGCCCCACCACAGGACGCAGCTGGTCGCGCCGCTGCTGTACCGCAGGATGATCGACGGCGCCTACGGCGGCCTCGCCGCCAGCGGCCACGCCGGCGACACGATCATGATCGGCGAAACGGCCTCCGGCGGGATCACCCGGCCGCTGCCGTTTGTCAGGGGGTTGTACTGCGTGAACGGCCGCAACCAGCCGCTGCGCGGCTCAGCGGCCGCCGCGCTCGGGTGCCCGACCAACGGCAGCCGCAGCGCGTTCGTCGCGGCACACCCCGGCCTGTTCGACATCGCCGGCTACGCCCACCACCCGTACTCGTTTGACCAGCCCCCGAACCGCCCGTTCTTCCTCCCGGGCTCGATCACGCTGTACAACCTGGGCGAGCTCGAGCGCGAGCTCAACACGCTGTTCAGCCTCGCCGGGAAACGGCGGCCCGGCGGAGTGCCGATGTACCTGACCGAGTACGGCTACAAGTCCAATCCGCCGAACCCGTATATCCATACGTCGCTGAGCCAGCAGGCGACGTGGCTCAACCAGGGCGAATACATGTCCTGGCAGTTCCCGTACGTGCGCTCGCTGGCCCAGTTCGAGCTCGTCGACGCGCCGCCTGACACCTCGGGCCCGAAGGGCAGCCGCACGTACTGGAGCACGTTCCAGAGCGGACTGATCATGCTCAACGGCAGCTACAAGCCGTCGTACTACGCGTACCGGCTCCCGATCTGGGTGCCAAGGGCGCGCCACGGGAAGCGGGTCACGGTGTGGGGTCAGCTGCGCCCCGCCAACCACGCGGCGCTGCAGTACGCGGTGATCGAGTTCGAGCCGCACGGCTCCTCCACGTGGCACGAGGCCGCGCTCGTTCAGACTGCCAGCCCGCAGGGTTTCCTGCTCTCTCATGTCTCGATCCCGAGCAGCGGTCAGCTGCGGCTCGCATGGCTGACGTCCAACGGCATGGTCGAGTACAGCCGCACCGTCACGATCAGCTAGCCAGCCATCGTGACCGACTCGGCGCCTGGCACGCCTTCGTTGGCAACGCCACCGCGGATCAGGTTGCGGATCTCGCGGAGCGCGACCGGAAGCGTGGTCGTGTCATACGTACGCGAGCCCTTGATGTCGTCCAGGATCGCAGTCGTCCGCTCGATCGCGGCCGCGTGCGCGCTCTGCCACCGCTCGATCGCAACATCGGCATTCGCGTCGCGACCGCCGGCCTGGAGCACCTCGTGCGTCAACGCCCGGTGCAGGCTCGACAGGTCGTCGCGAAGCGCGGCGCGGGCGAGCGCCTGCCAACGATTCGCGCGCGGGAGCTCGATGATCCGGTCTCGCAGCCAGTTGAGCTCGATCCCCGAGCCGATCCGGAAGTAGGTCTCCATCACCGCGCCGAGCGGCCATTCGGTCGCGCGCGCGACCTCGACGACGTCGAAGGTCGGCAGCATCCACGGCATCGCTGCGACACGCTCAGCCAGCTCTGCCGGGACGCCGGCCTCGCCGAGCTCGTCGACACGGGTCGCGTACTTCCACCGGTCAGAGCTGTCGAGTACGTCCGGCAGCGATTTGCTCAGCGTCTTCGCGCCGGGCTCGAAGAACCGCACTGTCACCTCGATGTCGATCTGGCGCGGGTTCGCGCGCGCGAGCCACCGGGTCGCGCGTTCGACCAGCCGCCGCCCCTCGATCAGCATCTCGAGCTGGATCTTTGCATCGACCTCCGAGTCGAGCTGTTCGATCTGCTCCCAGTACGTGCGCATCCCGAATACCTCGCGCGCGACCGCGTACGCGCGCGCGAGGATCGATGCGGGCGCGCCGGTCTCCTCGCCGAGCCGGAACGCGAACGTCGTGCCCGCGCGATCGACGAGCTGGTTCGCGACGACAGTCGCGATGATCTCGCGGTGCAGGCGGTGTGACTGCATCTCAGCCGGGTAGCGTTCGGGCAGCGGTGCGGCGAAGTAGCGCTCGAGATCGTGGCGCAGGTAGCGGTCCTCGGGCAGGTCAGACTCGAGCAGGTCCGCGTACAGGTGGATCTTGCAGTACGCCATCACGACCGCCATCTCCGGCGACACCAGGCCTTGGTGCGCCGACTTCCGCTCGGCGAGCATGTCGTCGTCCGGCAGGAACTCGATCTCGCGCTTCAGGTTTGCGGTCTGCTCGAGCTGCCGGATCAGCCGCTGGTGGACGTCGATCATCTGCGGCGCCTGCGCGAGCGCGAGGCTCATTGCCTGCGTCTGCGTGTAGCTGCCGTACAGAACGTGGTCGGCAACCGAGTCGGTCATCTCTACGAGCAGCTCGTTGCGCTGCTTCTCGGTCATGTCGCCATTGGCCACCAGGGCGTCGAGCAGGATCTTGATGTTGACCTCGTGGTCGGAGCAGTTGACGCCGGCGACGTTGTCGATCGCATCGGTGTTGATCTTTCCTCCGTCGGACTCCGGGCCACCATGCAGCGCGTACTCGATTCGCCCGAGCTGCGTCAGCCCCAGGTTCCCGCCCTCGCCGACGACCCGGCAGCGAAGCTCGGCGCCGTCGACCCGGACCGCATCGTTCGTCTTGTCCCCCGCCTCTGCGTGCGTCTCCTCGGTCGACTTGACGTATGTCCCGATGCCGCCGTTCCACAGCAGGTCGACGAGGCGCGCGGAGGATCGCGCGGATCAGATCGGCGGGCGCGAGCTCGTCCTCCTCGATCCCGAGCACCTCGCGGACCTCCGACGAGATCGGGATCGACTTCGCGCTTCGCTGGTAGATCCCGCCGCCCTCGGAGATCACCTCCGAGTCGTAATCGCTCCAAGCCGAGCGCGGCAGCTCAAACAGGCGCTTGCGCTCGTTGAAGCTCGCCTCGGGATCGGGATTCGGATCGAGGAACACATGCATGTGGTTGAACGCGGCGAGTAGCTTGATGTGCGGCGAGAGCAGCATGCCGTTGCCGAACACGTCGCCCGACATGTCACCGATCCCGGCGACCGTGAAGTCAGTCGTCTGGACATCGACCCCGAGCTCGCGGAAGTGCCGCTTGACCGACTCCCATGCGCCGCGAGCGGTGATCCCCATCGCCTTGTGGTCATAGCCGTGCGAGCCGCCCGATGCGAACGCGTCACCGAGCCAGAAGCCGTAGTCGGACGAGACACTGTTTGCGATGTCGGAGAAGCTCGCCGTACCCTTGTCGGCGGCGACGACCAGATATGGATCGTCGTCGTCGTAGCGGATCACGTCCGGAGGCGGCACGACCTCGCCGCCGACGATGTTGTCGGTCAGGTCGAGCAACCCGGAGAGGAACATCTTGTAGCACTCGATTCCCTCGGCTTGGAGCGCCTCGCGGCCGCCGTCGGTGGGCGGGTGCTTCAACACGAACCCCCCCTTCGACCCGACGGGGACGATCAGCGCGTTCTTGACCATCTGGGCCTTCATCAGTCCGAGCACCTCGGTGCGGAAGTCCTCGCGACGGTCGGACCAGCGCAGGCCGCCGCGGGCGACCTTGCCACCGCGCAGATGGACGCCCTCGACGCGCGGCGAGTACACGAAGATTTCGAACTTTGGACGCGGCTGTGGCAGCAGCGGAATCTGGTCGGGGTCGAGCTTGAACGAAAGGAACGGGCGCGGGCGGCCATCCGCTCCCGGCCGGAAGTAGTTGGTCCGCAGGCACGCGCACACGACCGCCAGGAAGCTGCGCAGGATCCGGTCCTCGTCGAGGCTCTGCACCTCGTCGATCGCGTGCACGATCGCCTCCTCGATCCCGGCCGCCAGCGACGCCCGGGTGTCGGCGTCGGGCTCACCGGGGTCAAAGCGCGCCGTGAACATCCGCACGAGCAGCGACGCGACCTCCGGGTGGCCGAGCAGCGTCTGCTCCATGTACGCGTCGGAGAACGCGATCCCCGCCTGGCGCAGGTACTTGGCAATCGCACGCACGACAGTGATCTCGCGCCCAGTCATCCCAGCGCGCAGCACGAGCGCGTTGAACCCGTCGTTCTCCAGCTCGCCGCGCCACACGCCGAGGAACGCGTCCTGGAATCGTTCTCGAACCTGCTCGACGTTGTCGGCAGTGCACTCGAGCCCGAAGTCGTAGACAAATACCGGGTCGACCCCCGCCGGAGTGATCTCGTACGGGCGCTCGTCGACGACGCGCGCGCCGAGGCGTTCGAACGTGGGGAGCACCTCGGAGAGCAGTACCTCGCTGCGGCAAAACAGTTTGCATCGCGCGATCCGATGGCTCGACTCGAGCGGGCGGTAGAGGCTGAGGATCGGGTCGGCCCCGTGGCCCTGAGCGGTCAGCTCCTCGATCCGGTCAATGTCCGAGACTGCGGAGCGCGCCAGCCAGTCGTCGCGGTAGGCCGGCGGGAACGCGTTGCGGTAGCGGGAGTAGAGCGGCATCGCTCGATCCTCGCCGCGCTCGTCGATCAGCGCGACGCGGAGGTCGTCCGCCCACGCGCGCGTGGCCTTTACGAGCCGGGCCTCGATCTCCGGGAGGTCGAACTCGTCAGGCGGGTTCGGCCCGAGATGGACGATGTAGTGGACGCGGACGAGCACGGACTCGGAGAGGTACAGCGCGTAGTCGACTTGCGACCCGCCGAAGGCGGCGCCGAGCAGGCGCCCGATCAGCTCGCGGTTCTCCGTGTTGAACCGATCTCGCGGGATGCACACGAGACACGCCATGAAGCGGTCCAGCGGATCGCGCCTGGCGAACAGCCGCAGCCGCTGGCGCTCGCCGAGCCCGAGGATCCCGATCGCGACATCGAACAGCTCGTCGTCCTCGATCTGGAACAGCGAGTCGCGGGGATAGGACTCGAGGATCTCGAGCAGCGCCTTGTAGTCGTGGCTGGCAGGCGCGAAGCCGGCCCGCTCGAGCACCGTCTTGACGCGATTGCGCAGCAGCGGAATCGCGAGCGGGCTCTGTTTGTACGCGCTGCTCGTGTAGAGACCGAGAAAACGGTGCTCACCGATCACCGTCCCCGCGGCGTCGATCATCTTCACGCCGATGTAATCGAGGTACGCGGGCCGGTGGACGGTGGCGCGTGAGTTCGCCTTCGTCAGCACGAGCAAGTGCGGTGAGGTCGCGAGCGCAAGCGCCTTCGGTTCGAGCGCCGTCAGCGGCGTCGCCGGCACCCCGCTCAGGATCCCCAGCCCGGTCTCGTCAACCGCTCGCAGGCCGAGCGAGTCTTCAGCCTGCTCGAACGCGTACTCGCGATAGCCGAGGAACGTGAAATGGTCGTCCGCGACCCAGTCGAGGAACTCCTTCACCTCCCTGACCTCGGCCTCGTCGATCGGCGGCGGGTTGCCCTCGAGCTCCGCTGCGACCTCGGTCATCTGTGTGCGCATCGCGTTCCAGTCGCGGACGGCCACCTCGACGTCGCCGAGCACGCGCAGAATCCCCTCGCGGAGCTCCTGGAGCTTCTCCTCGTCGATCGTCCGCACGACCTCGGCGTGGATGATCGACTCGCCGATCGCGTCATCTGCCTCGGCGTCCGGCTCGAGCAGCTCGATCAGCCGACCGTCGTCGGCCCGGCGCACGCGGATCACCGGGTGGATCACGATGTCGATCCCGTAGCCCTGGCGGCTGAGCTCCATCGTCACCGTGTCGACGATGAACGGCATGTCGTCGGTGACGAGCTCGACCACCGTGTGCGCCGAACCCCACCCGTTGCGCTCGTAGGACGGGTTGTAGACGTGGATCTTGTTCTCGCCCGGAGCCCGATGCTGGAGCAGGTTCCAGTGCGCAACCGCCGCGCCGTACAGGTCGATCGGGTCGCGTTCGGTGAGGTCCGCGGCGGGGACCCAGTGGTAGTACTGGCGGACGAACGACTGGCAGGGCAGCGCATCGGCGGAGGGCAGCCGCTCGCGCACCCGAGCGCAAATAGAGTCGATCAGCTCTGCCTCAGAGTCCGCCGGCTTAACCGCCATCTCAACCGCCTCTCCTCGTTACCTTCAGCCTACTGCGGCGGGGTTCTGACTGCACCGCTCTAACGGTTCGCTTACGCGGTGTCGATATCACCTCGGGGACGTGCCGCCGTCGGCAGCCTTTCTCGCCGACTCCCTATGTACCAAATCTCGTACAAATGTTGACGCTGCGAATTGCGTGCGAACTTCCACGATTTGGGTGCGTCTTCTTGAGAAGTACGCAACTTCACGTAATCGGAGGATGGGATGCGAAGAGCTGTTGCAGGATTGATCTCGGTGATGTCGCTGGCGTTGGGGATCGCCGTCGCGCACGCCGACCAGGGCGGGCCTTGGGGCGGCTCCGGCCCGCAGACGATCGGTGTGCCGGTGATCGGCACCGTCGTCACGACCGATCCGTCGGCGGGCACGTTCACCGCCAACGCGTTCGTGCCCACGTTCGGCCACGGCGATGACAACTCCGAGTGCAGGCGCCCGCCCGGGCCAGTCCGGCGACGGTCAGGGCCAGTGGGGCTCGCGCGGTCTTCCGCGGCGCCGGCCCAGGCCAGACCGGAGAGCGTGACGCCCCCGACGACCACGCTGGTCACGATCAAGACCGACCCGAAGACGAAACTCATCGTCAACGGTTCGACCGGCACCGTGAGCGACATGAAGGCCGGCGACCAGTTCATGGCGCTGTTCAACGGCTCGCCACGGCTTCGATCACCACGCTGGTCAGAAATCCGCCGCTCGCGATCTTCGATCACACGCCGCCGCCGAAGAAGCAGGTGTACGCGTTCGTGGGAACCGTCACCGGGACGCGACACGACCGCCGGCACCTGACGCTGACGGTCACCGCCTCGTTCCGGGCGGGTTGGCCGTCGGCAAACTCGTCGGTCACCCTGACGGTGTCCTCGGACACGGCTGATCCTCGGCGGGACGAGCTCGACGGGCTTGGGCAACACCTGACGAACGTCTCCAAGGGCGACATCGTCGCGGGCGGCCTGCTCGCGCCGCAGGGCGACACCCTCTCGCAGATCGAGGCGCTGCCGCTGCAGATCTTGGTGGATCATGCCGGTGTCGAGCAGCTCGAGCGAGCACGAGCACAGCACGACGACGAAGTCCGCATCAAGCAGAACGCGCTGAAGCAGGCGCTCAAGCTGCTCGGCGTGAAGACGAAGACGACGTCACACCACCGCAAGCACCACAAGCATCACGTCGCGTAAGCACGCGAAGAAGGGCTAGTAGCTGAAGTGATCAGCGCGGACGGCGGGGACGGAAGCGGGCTTTGTGGACGCACTAGCGCCCACGCCGCAAACCCACCTCGCCGTCCCGCGTCGGCCTGTTGCGGCTGCGTTCCGACGCGGTGCTCGGTGAGCGCTACGCGGAGGGCGACGAGGCCGCGTTCGCGGTGCTGTTCGAACGGCATAGGGCGAGCGTGCTGGCCGTCTGCATCGGTGTGCTCGGCTCCCGTCACGACGCCGAGGACGCAGCGCAAGAAACGTTCGCGGCGCTCGCCGTGACGCTCCGCAGCGCACCTCCGCGCGAGCTGCGGGCCTGGCTCACGCGCGTCGCTCGCAACGCGGCGATCGACGCAACGCGGCGGCGGCGAGCGCGGATCAACGGCGAACGCGAGCTGCCCGACGATGATGCGCTGCACACCGATGACGTCTCTTCCTCACACGACGCGAAGGACGAGTTCGAGTCTTTGCTCGCGGGCGATCCGGGAGCTGCCCGAGTCCCAGCGCACGGCGCTGCTGATGCGTGAGCTCGCCGGTCACTCGTATCGGGAGATCGGTGAGCTGCTGGAGATCGATGAGGACGCGGTCCGCGGCCTGATCGCACGGGCGCGAATCGGTCTGCGCGGCGCGGCGCGAGGCCGCCGAGCTTCCATGCGCGGCGGCGCGCGAGGCGATTGCCGCCGAGCCGATGGCCGCAGACACGACAAGACCGTCAGGCGTCACATCCGCGGCTGCGCGGCGTGCCGCTCCTACCGCAGCGCGCTGCGAGACGACGCGCGCGCGCTGCGAGGAATCGTCGGCGCCGCTCGCAGGCCGGAGGCATGGCGGGGGGTGGCGCCGTCGTCGGGCTCGCCGCGAAGGGCGCGCTGCTCGGGGCGCGGTCACGCAGGCGACGGCAGCGTGCGCGGTCTCGGTGTGCGCGGTCGGCGGGATCGTGTTGCTGGGACCGGGGTTGGGTGTGCACCCTCACACGGGCGCGGCGCCGGTCCGGGTGGCCGTGGCTGGATCCGCTGCCCACGCCAAGCGTGGATCGGCTACCGGAGCCGCTGGAGCATCCGATGCGCCCGCCACGCGCCCGGGCTCGGGGCGCGCCGCGGCGGCAAAGGTCGGCGGCGCTCGCGCGCACACCGTCGTGCTTCAAAGCCGGGTCTCCGTCGGGCACCCCGGTGTCTCGGCGCGGGGGCACGCGAGTAGCGGCGGGTCCAGCCACGGCTCCGGGAGTTCGACGTCGTCATCCTCGCCCCGGCAGTCCGGGAGCTCAACGGGTACGAGCGGGCCCCCCAACCGCAGATCGACCGCCGGAAGCTCGCCCGCGGGACCGCCGACAGGAGCGCCGGCCGGCGCGCCTGAAGCCAGCGGCGGCCCATGGTCGGGGTCGAGTGCGGCCACTTCAGGCTCCGGATCGACCGATCCGTGGCACTCGAGTCGAACACAGCACGGGCTCGGCTCAGCCGTGGTGGACCTTCAACGAGAACCAAGATGGCAGCTCGGGTGCTCCATCCGCCGGCTCCGCACAAACCTCATCGCAGTCTCCAGGCAACAGCTGACAGAGCTCCATGTCAGAAGTCGAGCTGAGCGTGCTCTCTGCGTTCTAAGCTCGACAGCCGCCCGTGCAGGACGGGCCGGCACTTCGAGACTGGAGTGAGCAATGCGGTACATGCTGTTGCTGTACGTAACCGATCGACCGGCGCCCGGGACACCCGAGGGCGACGCGTTGTTCGCGGAGGTCCGCAGCTTTCATCGGCGCTGGAGCGAACGCGGCGCGGTCGTCTCCTCGGCGCCGCTCGCGGCACCGCACGCGGCCCGCACGGTCCGGATCCGTGACGGGAACGAGCTCCGGACCGACGGGCCGTTCGCGGAGACGACCGAGTGGCTCGCCGGCTACTTCGTGCTCGAGTGCGAGACGCTCGATGACGCGCTCGCGATCGCAGCCGACTGCCCGACCGCGCGTGGTGGATCGGTCGAAGTGCGACCCCAAATTGACACCGGCGTAGGCTAGTCTCGTCGGCGATGGTCGACCGGCTGACCGCAGCCGCGGACTCGGTCCCGCGCCGCGACCCGAGCGTGCTCACGCTCGCCGATTGCTGGCGTGCGTTCTGGAGCAAGCGGACGGCCCCGCTACTCGCAGGCGCCGTCGTGGCGGCGCTCGCGGTGCGGATCGTGCTCGGCCATTTCGACTGGCGCGACGCGGTCGTCGTCGCCGGCGTGATCGTGGCGACGCCGATCGTCGAGTGGGCGATCCACGTCTACCTGCTGCACGCCAAGCCATTCACGTTGCGCGGCCGGAAGGTCGAGTTCCTCGCCGCCCGCGAGCATCGAGCCCATCACGAGGCGCCGGCCGACCTCAACGGTGTACTGCTCCCGCGATACGCCGTCGCGATCTTCGTGCCGCTGATCGCGGCTGATCGTCTGGGGTTTGTCGTTCCCGATTCACGCAGTGCTCGGCGGCGGCGACCGGATCCCTCACGCGGCAACCGGGCTGGTGCTCAGCTACGTGATCCTGTTCTCCTACGAGTGGTGCCACTTCCTGATCCACACCCCGTACCGGCCGCGCGGCCGCTACTACCGCTCGATCTGGCGCGGGCATCGCTTGCATCACTACAAGAACGAGCACTACTGGTTCGGCGTCACGTCGACCGTCGGCGATCACCTGCTGCGCACGGCTCCCGAGCAGGCGGCGGTGCCGAAGTCCGGCACCGCGCGCACGCTGGGCGTCGACGTGCAGTAGCCCGAGTTCTCGGGCGGCTTGACAGTTAGGCGAACATATGTTCGATGACGAGCGACGGCAGCCCATACACCCGGTTCCGCCGCGCCCTCGACGCCGGCAACGAGATGCTCGTGCTCGCCACGGCACGTGAACTCCCGCACATCAAGCTCGACGACGCGCTGCGGATCTGCCTCGTAATCCGCGGTGGCGACCCGGCGCGCTACGAGCGCGCGGCCGTACGCTGGCTTGGACGGTTCGCGCTGGAGGCGCGCGCCGCGACGATCGCAGATCTGCGCACCGCCGCGGACGCGCTCGACGCGCTGCCCGAACGGGCATACGAGGCGCTCGAGCGGCTCCAGCAGCTCTGCCTCGACCACGGGCTGTGCTGACCCGTGCTAGCCCGTTTGCCCGACGGGCATCGGCGGGTATCTAATCGGCAAGGTAGTTTCGGGAAAGGAGAGGTCATGGGAGACCGTACGCAGCGCGTAAAAGGCAAGGTCGAGGAGAAGAAGGGGAAGATCAAGCGCGAGACCGGCATCGCAACCGGCCGGCCGGGGACCGAAGCGCGCGGAGCCGGCGAGGAGATCAAGGGCAAGGCGAAGAACGCCGTCGGCAAGGCGCGGAGCGCGGCCAAGAAGGCCACGCGGTAGCAGACGGTCTGGCGAGGGATCCGGGCGCGGTAGGCTCGCGCCCGGGCATGGACAGGCTGAGCCGCAGACAGTTTCTGCAGCAGTCCGCCGTCGCCGGCGCGGCGATTGCTGTACCGAGTGCGCTCGCGCCGGTTCAGGCGGCCGCCGCCGCGCGATGCGGACCGGCCAGCTTTCGCACCTCGCTGTCCGTTAGCCCGTTCACCGAGGGAGTCCTCAGGAGCGTCGCGCTGACCGACGGGCACCTCATCGCGCGGTCGGTCGAAGCGGTCCAGCGACTGTTCATGCGCCACGGCGCGACCGAGGTGTACGCGCGGATCGCGACGCGCAGGCACGCGCTATCGAGCGGAGCCGAGATGGGCTTCGCCCGCGGAGTCGAGCGGGCACGGCTTGCGCGCGGACTCGGGATCCCCTTCAACCCGGAGCTCGGACTGTGGGCGGTCTACGGCGACGCCGAAGGACAGCCCGCGCCTGACTTCACGGACTACCCCGCGATCCGGCTGCCGGGCCCCTGGCACACGCTGACGATCGGGCAGATGGAGAAGGCCCTGCGCCAGTACGGCGAGCTGGTCGCCCGGCAGATCCGCGGCACCGGGGTCACGGTCAACTTCTGGGACCTGGGCAACGAGGTGGAGTTCGGGATCGCCGGGGTGGCAACCAGGCCGCTCACCGCCGGCTTCTACCAGGCGCCTGACACCGTCAACGCCGCGATCGGCCAGATGAGTACCGCCACGCTGATCGGGATGAGCGAGACTGATCGCATCGCCTGGCTACGGACGAATCTGTGGCCGTATGTCGGGCGCCTGCTTGCGGCATGCACGGACGGGATCCGCTCGGTGGACCGCTCGGCGCGGTTCAGCACGCACATCAGCGGCATCTTCGAGAACACCGCGGCTGTGCCGCTCGCGTTCTGGGAGGAGATGGCCGCACGCGGATACCGCCCGGAGCTACTCGGGACCTCGTACTACCCAAGCGCGGGAGCGATCGGCGGCTCGGGCAACCGCGTGCAGTGGCTCAAACAGACCGCCGCCGCGCTGCAGCAGAAGTTCCACAAGCGCCTGTTCATCTCCGAGGGCGGCTACCCATCGGGCCGGATGAGTCCGCCCTATCCGTACAACACCCCGGTCGCGGGCTACCCACTGACGATGGGCGGCCAGCACGCATTCATTCGCGACATCGTCGCGTGGGGAGCGAGTTCCGGCCGGCTCGCAGGCATCCGGCCTTGGGGACCCGACCTGTGCGTCCCGAGCAGTAAGTGGGAGCCGATGAGCTACTTCAGCTCATCGGGCCGGCTCGCGCGAGCGAAGCCTGCGCTCGCGGCAATCTCCCAGGGCCTCTCGCGCTGCTGAGTCCGCCGCGTCAACTCGCCGCGACCGAGAACACCGGCGGCAGCCTCGTCGCGGCGTTCGACCACGTCGCCCCGGCGTCGCCTGACCCGAACACGTCGCCCGACGTCGCACCGAAGTACAGCTCGAGTTCGTCGCCCTCGTTCGCCCGGCTGAACGCCTGTCGCAGAACGGTCAGATACGCATGCTCCGCGGGAAGTCCATCGCCGCGGGGAGCCCAGCTTGCGCCGGCATCGCGCGTCTCATACACGCGGACGCGGCCCTCCGGCGTGACACGGTCCATGTCCGCCACAAGCGGGATCACGTACGCGCTGTCCGGGTCCGACGGATCGATCGTCAGCGGGAAGCCAAAGTTCGACGGCAGTCCGCCGCCGCCGATGTCACTCCAGCTCGCGCCGGCGTCATCGGAGCGGTACACGCCGCCGTGGAACTGCATGAACATCCGCTCGGGCTGCTGAGGCGCCCGCTCGACGTGGTGGACGCAGCGGCCGGCGTTCTCGTCCTGGAGCGCCTCCTCCGGCAGGTATCCGGGGTTCAGCCCCTCGATCCCGCGTCGCCAGCTGCGACCGCCATCGTCGGTCAGCCAAATCCCCGCCGCCGAGACCGCGATCGCGAGCCTGTCCGGTTCGCCCGGCCAGGTGCAGATCGAGTGAAGGCACAGCCCGCCGCCGCCCGGCTGCCAGCGCGGCCGTGACGGCTGTTCCCAAAGACCCGCGTTGAGCTCCCAGCTGACGCCACCGTCGTGGCTCTCGAACAGCACGCCGGGATCGCCCCCGGCGTACACGACGCCATCACGTTCGCCAGGGCTGATCACCCAGATCCGCTCGAGCGCCTGATCGCCGCCCTCGGGAAGCGAGACGCCGTCGGCCTGCTCCCACTCGCCCGCGGCGTCGCCGTCGGTGTAGAAGATCTTCGGGCCGTAGAACGGTGAGGTCATCGTCGCAAACAGCCGCCCGTTCCGCGCGTCGCGCATCGCGAAGTCCACGGGCTCGCCCGCGAACGCCCGCGCGATCACATCGAACCCGCCGCCGGCTTCGCCCTCGAGCAGAAACAGCCCCTTCTTCGTCCCAACCACCAGCTCCGTCACGCTCACCCTCCTGTAATCGCCGGTATCACCTCGATGCGGTCACCCGCCCGGACCGCGGTTGCCTCTCCCCCGCGCTCGCCGTTGACGAACACGTTGATGTGGCGGCGGATCTGCCCGCGCTCATCAACAATCCAGCCGCTGGTGTCCGGATGCCGGAGCTCGAGCGCACGCAACAGGTCGAGCACGGTCGTCCCTTCGAGCTCGTGCTCAGCGCGGCCACCCGCGAGCTTTCGCAGCGGTCCACGCACACACAGCACAGCCACCCCTGAGATCCTAGACGCGCTCACTGATGAGTAGACACCGCCGGCGGCGATAACTAATCGGTGAGGCCAACGGCGTGAAACTCGATTCGATACACGAGCGTGTCCTCATCGATCGGCCCGGCGTGCGCGGCACGCTGCCGCAATGTCTCGCGGTCGGGTTCGCCGGCCCTCCGAACGTCCGCGTCGGTGATCGCCGAGAACGGCACGAGCTCGATCGTCTCGATCTCAATCTCGCCGAGCCCGACCGGGTAGCGGCGACCCTCTTTGACTTGGAGCCGCTTCCACAGCCGGACCGAGAGCGTGATCTCGCCGCCGAGGACATCGCTGCGCAACTCGCGGCTGAACTGCACGCGCCAGACGCTAGCGCCTGCTCCGCCTTTGCTTGCCGTCAGTCACGGCCTCCATGAATAGCCGGCGATACAGCGGGCTCCGCGACTCAGGGAAACGTTGCTGTCCGATGATTCGCTCGAGCGCCTCACTTGCGGGCACGAGTTGACGGTGCGCGATCTCGAACCGCGGACTCCACCCGCACAGCACGACCTCGGCTCGCCACATCGAGCGGACGAGCACAAGCCCACGCTCGGGTCCGCGGACACATCGCCCGCGACTGAACCCAAGCAGCTCGCGCACGCCTCCTCGTCGACTTCTCGCCGTAGCGTGTCGGCCCACTCCTCGCCCGGCTCCGATCGGCCCGCGGGCAGATCCCAGGCCTCCCCGTCGCGGCTGATCAACACGACCTGGCCATCGGTGACGCAGACGGCGGCCGCGCCGTGGCGCGTCCCGGCGGGCGCCGCCGGCGGCGGCGGGTGCCAGGCGATCCGCCACGCCTGGCCTTGGATCGTCACCTCGAGCTCAGCGCCTGTCAATCCCGTGCCTGCCTTCAACGGTCAGCGCGCGCTCGAGGATCAATGCGGCCGTCGTCGCGCGGCCCCACGAGAGCACGTCCAGGAACTCCCCCGCGGCGACCGTTCTGCGCGCGACCATCTCATGCTCGGCAAGCCACGGCTCCAGATCGACTCGTGCCCAGAATCGCGTCTGGTTGAACAGTGGCGCTGATGCCTGCATCTTCGAGGCACTGGCGCACCATCGCCCGAACCTGGTCGATCCGGGGGCAGGCGGGGACGTACATGAGCTCGATCCGACGCTCGTGTCTCACCGCTCGGCGTCCCATCCCATCTGCTCGTAGGCGCGCTGTGACTGCACGAACGCGTCGCGAATCGAGAGCACGGCCCCGTCCGGGTGGTCCCGAACCCACCCATCGGCCGCCTCCGCCGAAGCGAAGAAGTGGCCGTGGTCGCATAGCTCGTGGCGGATGTCCCGGACCGTCGACGCGAAGACCTGGGAGACGACCGCCTCTTCGGGGTCAACTGATCTGATCGCGTCCGGCGAGACCTCAACCCGGATCTCCCGGCCGGTGGCCGGACACTTCGACACGGCGGTCGCCGGCGTCTGGAGCATCAGCGCAAACAGCAACGTGTCCATCGCGCACCACGTGTAGAGCGACGCCGTCGGCAGAATCAAGTTGTGGGCGGTCGGGCGCTGCGTGAGGCCAAATCCAACGAGACGGCCGCCCTCATCCCAATCGGAGCCCGGCTGAGCGCGCAGTAGCTCCTCCACCTCCTCGACCGGGACGCCGGCCGCGGATGCGATCTCGGCTAGTGCGACCGGCCGCCCCATCGCCAGCAGCCGTACCGCGTGCGGCACGATCTCGATCCCGGAAACGCCCCGGAGGAAGTCAGCGTCGATGCACGTGTGGCTATCGGTCACCGCGACCTACCTCTGCGCCGCTATCGGCGGCGAGCGCGTGCAGCAGCGGACAGTCACGCTGTGCCCTCGGGCGGACGCAGGAGTCGGCGAGCCGGTCGAGCGAGTCGCGCATCGCGCGCAGCGCCGCGAGCTTGGAGTCCAGCTCGTCGATCTTCTCCAGCGCGATCTCTCGGGCGGCCTCGCAGCTTTCGGGTCCTCCCGCGGCGAGCTCGAGCAGCACATCGATCTCCCGAAGCGTGAACCCGAGCCGCTGCGCTCGCTTGACGAACTGCACGATCTGCACCGTTCCTGGCCCCCATTCCCGATAGCCGGAATCGAGACGCTCGGGCTGGGGCAGGAGCCCGCGCCTCTCGTAGTAGCGGAGCGTCTGAACGTTGACTCCGGCCTCGGCCGCCACCTGTGAGCTGTGCATTGCCGCAGCGTAAGCCCTATACCTAGGTACAGAGTCAAGGCTTCGGCCCCGGCGAGGTCCTCAGCCCGCGATCGGCACTACAGCCGCCGGTAGCGCGCCTCGTACGTTGAGAACGCAGCGAACACGAGAAGGCCCGCACCCACAAGACCCACCATCCACGGGCCGAGCGTCTGATGGTGCAGCCGGGTGAGCGCGCCGTCGACGCCGACGGCGCTGGCCGGGTCATACGTGATCGCCGCGCGGAGGATGAAGTATCCGCACAGAGCGAACACGAGCGCCCGCGCGACCACGCCGACCCGGCCGACCGCGCAGAACAGCTCGCGCTCCTTCGGCGCCATCTCCTCCGTCTTCGTCTGGTCGGCGAAATGACCGGACAGCGCGTTGTAGGCCTGGTAGAGCGATACCCCGATCAGGGCGAGGCCGCCCGCACCGACGAGCCAGGGGCCGGCGGGCCAGCCGAGGATGCCGGCCGCGGCATGTTTCGGTGCGCCACTCGATCCACCGCTTCCGCTGCCAGCCAGGATTCGAACCGCGACTGCAAAGAGGATCAGGTAGGCGATCCCGCCGGCCCCGTTTGCCACCCGATCGGATGCGCTCGGCCCGCCGCCACCCTCTGGTCCGCGACCCTGGATCGCCTGGAGGAGCTTCCAGGCGGCGTATGCCAGCAGTCCCGCCGCGATCACGATCAGCAGGACGAAACCCAGCGGAGCATTAGCCACGAGCGCCAGCGCCCCCTGTTGGCTGGGTTTGGTCCCGTCCGTGCCGGCCCCGGCGGCGAGCCCGATCGCGAGCACACCGATCACGCCGTACGTGAGCCCGCGCGCAAGGAATCCGAGCCGCACTAGCCACCGGAAAGGCCGCGCCTGCTCAGCGCTCGTCAGATCGGCGGAGACCGCACCGCCGAGCGTGCCCGACTGCTGTCGCGCCACGCGTCCGGCAGGCTGCGACGGCCTCGATGAGGCCCCTCCTCTCACGCTTGATTGCTACCCGCGAGGCGTCGACTTCACCCGTCTGGAAGGCTGGCGACGTAGACGGGGCATTTCGTAGGGTGAGCGAGGGGATTCGAACCCCCGACCGCCGGGACCACAACCCGGAGCTCTACCAGCTGAGCTACGCCCACCGTGGATGGGAGTCAGCGTACTACGGACGAGTTTGGGCGCTGTACTCCGGATTAGGCAGCATGTTGGTCGCCATCGCCATCCGGTTGGTGAGGTTGTACATCGAGGCAAGCTCGGCGACGTCCCACGCCTCTTCGGTGGTCAAGCCGACGTCGAGTAGCGACTGCAGGTCAGTCGCGAGTGAGCTCGCGCGGGGTCAGCGTGAGCTTCTCGGCGTACGCGCAGATCGCGGTGCGACGCGGGTCGAGCCCGGCGCGGCGCCAGTCGTATGAGATTCGTTCCCCGAGCACCGGGTCGCCGAGCTCCTCGCGCAGCGCAGCTCCGTGGGCGATCAGGCAGTACAGGCAGCCGTTCGTGGCGCTGACGACGACAGCGACCATCTCGCGATCGGCCGCGCTGAGTCCGTCTGTCGGCTCATGCAGCGGACGGAAGTGGTTGAACCAGGCGCTCAGACGCTCGGGCCGGAACGCGTACACGCGGAACACGTTCGGCACGAATCCGATCCGCTCGCGCGCCTTCGCGAACAAACCCTTGAGGCCGTCGGGGACCTCATCCTCCGGGGGGACCGGAAACCAGGAACCGGTCTGCGGATCGGCAATCGGCGCAACCTGTGACCCGTTCTCGGCCGCGCCGGTCACGCCGCCACCGCCGGCAGCCCGACACCGATCACCTTCAGCCGCCGCGACAGGGCGGTGAATGCGAACTCATTCATCTCGTCGCTCGAGTAACCGAGGTACTCGTATTGGTCGCCGAGCTGGAAGCCCGGCGGCACGAGCACGCCCGCCGCCGAGGGAAGCGTCTCAACGAGCTTGTCCTGGATTCGCTTGGCGAGCTCGGGTTCACGCGCCTTCTGCTGTAGCAACCAGGTGCCATACGCGACATGCCGATGTTCATCCTTGCTGATCAGGTTGAACGCCTTGAGGTGCCCAGGCAGGATCTGCCGGCGCTCGAGGTTATCGGTCTGGAAGTACTGACCGGTGAGCGCGAGCGTGCCCTCGATCACCATGTGGTAGAGGGTCACGAAGTCGACCTTCGCGCCGAGGTCGGACGGATCGGCCAGCAGTGCCTCGTGCGCCTCGAACGAGGTAGCCGTCGAACAGCTTGAAGTAGTCGGGGGTCAGGTCCTCACGGGCGCGCTCGAGACGACTTTCGAAGCTGCCGTCGTAGTCAAACACCTCCTCGTACAGGCGGTTGAAGTGCTGGGCGTGCCGCGCCTCATCGACCTGTTGAGTGAGCAGGAACGCCTCCTCCTCCTTGCTCTCGGCGGCGAGCACGAGACCCGAGAACTGATTGGTCACCCGCTCCTCGCCGACGAAGAACGCCGACAGCCCCCACAGCATCTCCTCGCGCAGCTGCTCGTCCATCGTCTCCCAATCGCGCCGGTCCTGGGTCAGGTCGATCTCGTGCGACACCCAGTTTTGGCGCTCCCACAGCCGGTACAGCTGAAGCGGCGTCATCAGCCTGACCTCCGGCAGCTTCGACTCGTCGGTAATCGTCGCGACGTCGCCCTGGACCGTGTAGTCGAGCAAGCTGGACATCTGCCCCTCCTGTCTGCAAACGCGAGTTGGGCGCGGAGTCTAACCCGGCAGCGGTAAGGTCCGGCTGTGGCTCCAGGTCGTTCGCTCAAGGTGGTGATCGTCGGGGCCGGGTTCGGCGGGATCGCCGCGGCGATCGAACTCGGGCGGCACGGCTTCACCGATGTGACGGTGCTGGATCGCGCGTCCGAGCTTGGTGGCACGTGGTTCCACAACACCTATCCCGGGGTCGCGTGTGACGTACCGAGCCATCTGTACTCGTTCTCGTTTGCCACACGCCGCGACTGGTCACGCCTGTGCTCGCCTCAGGAGGAGATCATCAGCTACCTGCGCGGCGTCGCGCGCGACCACGGTGTCGACCGGCTTGTGGTCCCGAACACCGACGTCGAGGCATGCGAATGGGACGAAGCAGAGCGCCGCTGGACGGTGCGTAGCGATGACGGACGAACCTGGGAGGCCGACACGGTCGTGCTCGCGACGGGCCAGCTCCATCAGCCGGCGTTCCCCTCGATCAACGGCCGCGAAGCATTCGCGGGCCACAGCTTTCACTCGGCGCACTGGGACCACGACTACGATCTGCGCGGCAAGCGGGTCGCGGTAATCGGCACCGGCGCGAGCGCGGTCCAGTTCGTGCCGGAGATCGCTCCGCTGGTGGAGCGCCTGTTCGTGTTCCAGCGAACCGGCAACTGGTTCCTGCCGCGCAAGAACCGGCCGTACCCGAAGCTCGTCAAAGCGATGATCGAGCACACACCCGGGCTCCAGGAATACCGGCGTCGGTTCATCTACAACTACGGCGAGTTCCTGACCAGCATGATTCGCCACCCGAGGACGCTCGGTCAGATCGGTCACGCCCGTTCGGCCGCGTTCATGCGATCTCAGCTGAAGGATCCCGACGTGCGCCGCAAGGCCTGGCCGGACTACACATTCGGTTGCAAGCGAATTCTGTTCAGCTCCCATTTCCTTCCCGCGCTTCAGCAGGCCAACGTCGAGCTGATCACCGACCGGATCGCCTCGATGTCCGAGGACGGAATCGACACGGCTGACGGCGAGCACCGCGCAGTCGACTGCGTGATCTACGGCACGGGCTTCCGGACGAACGACTTCATGTTCCCGATGGAGATCACCGGCGCCGCCGGCGTCTCCCTCCGCAACGAATGGGTCGGCGGTCCGCACGCCCATCTCGGCATCTGCGTGCCCGGCTTCCCGTCGCTGTTCTTGATGTATGGCCCGAACACGAACACGTCCGGCGGATCGATAATCACCTACGAGGAGGCGCAGGCCGGCTACATCCGCCAGGCGCTCGAGCAGGTTCGGGCGAGCAACGCGGCGGCGATCGATGTTCGCCGCGAGATTGCGGCCGACACCGACCGAGAGACACAGGCGGCGTTCAAGGGCACCGCCTGGACGCAGTGCAACTCGTGGTACCGCGACAAGAGCGGTCGGATCGTGGCGAACTGGCCGCGTTACATGCGCGATTACGAGCGGCGGGTGCGAACCCTCGACCCGTCGGAGTTCACGCTCCTGCCGTTGCCCGACCGCGAACCGATCCCCGCATAGTGGCCGTCAAGCGCGTCGTGGTCACGGGAGCGACCGGCACCATTGGCCGCGCCGTGTGCCGCGCGCTGACGGCGCGCGGAGACCATCCGATCGCGCTGTCACGGGACGTGGCGAGTGCGGAGCGGAAGCTTGGCGGGATCGAGACTCACGAATGGGCGGATCCGACCGGCGCACCCGCACCGGCCGCCGCAATCGCAGGCGCCGACGCAGTCGTTCATCTGCTGGGCGAACCAGTCGCGCAGCGGTGGACGGCGGCGGCAAAGCAGCGGATTCGTGACTCGCGGGTGCTCGCGACGCGCAATCTCGTGGCGACACTGGGAGGCCTGGCCGGCGATCAGCAGCCGGACGTGTTGGTGAGCCAGTCCGCGACCGGCTTCTATGGCCCGCGTGACAGCGCGACGGTCGATGAGGCCTCGCCCGCGAGTCACGACTTTCTCGCCACCGTGGTCGAGGAGTGGGAGCGCGAGGCGGCGGCCGCTGAAACCTCGCTCCGCGTCGCCCGAACGCGCACGGGCGTCGTTCTCTCACCGACCGGCGGCGCGCTCGCGCAGATGCTGCCGTTCTTCCGCGCCGGGGTTGGTGGCCCGGTGGCCGGCGGTGAGCAGTACGTCCCTTGGGTTCACCTCGACGATGTCGTCGCCGCGATCCTGTTCTGCGTCGATGACAGTGCGCTCGCCGGCGCCGTCAACATCGTCGCACCCGAACCTGTCACCAACCGCGAGCTGTCGCGCGCACTCGGCCGAGTGCTCCACCGTCCGGCGATCCTGCCGGTGCCCGGCTTCGCCCTGCATCTGCTGTACGGCGAGATGGCGACGATCGTCACGACGGGGCAGCGCGTGACGCCGAAGGTGCTACTCGATTCGGGATTCCAGTTCGCGCACCCCGAGATCGGCGAGGCGCTCACCGACGTGCTCGGGTCGCGATGAAGTAGGTTGCAGTCGATCGACGAGGGAGAGAGGTTGTGAGCATCGCACCGCTTCGGTTCCTACGGGCGAGAGGGTCTGGAGCGAGCCGGACCGTCCTTGCCGGCCTGCTCGTTTGGGCCGTGATGGCGCTCGCGCCATCCGTTGGCGCAGCTCGGATCGATTACTCGGGCGGCGCGTTCCAGATCCTGGCGCCGGGCGAGTACGGATCGTTCCCGCCGACGGCGAACTCGACCGACCAGGGGATGCTCTATGACTCGTTGACCCCACTGCAGGGGCACGTCAGTCCCGCCGATCTCGACAAGTACTACCTGTCCGAGAAGTTCGGCATCAGCGGGCCGGCGGTCCGCAGCGAGCACACTGGCCGCCCCGGCCTGACGATCCTTCGCGATCGATACGACATACCGCACGTCTACGGGCGCACGCGAGACGACGTGATGTTCGGCTCCGGATGGGTGGCAGCCGAGGATCGCGGGCTGCTGCTCCAGGAAGGGATCGGGCCGGCGTACGTGGCGGCGGTGGGGGTACCCGGGATCAACGCGTTCGGTCTTGTGACGTCGCTGCGCTCGTTCACGCCGAGCGCGCAGTCAATTCGGTTCGTCAACGATCAGCAAAAGGTGCTGCTCGCCGCGGGCGCCAAGGGCCGGCAGGTGCTGCGCGATCTCCGCGACTGGTGCAACGGAATCAACGCGTACGAAGCGAGTATTCCGTCCAGCCGGCGCATCAACATCAGGTGCACGGTCGCGGACGCGATTGCGGGATTCGCCTTCATCGGCTCGATCTTCGGCAACGGCGGCGGCAACGAGGTTGCCAACTCTGATTTTCTCGCCCGGCTGGAGGCCCGATTCGGCGCACGCGCGGGACTGAAGGTATTCCGCGATCTGCGCGAGGTGAACGACCCCGAGGCCCCGACAACGATCAACAAGCCGTTCCCCTACGACGGGGTGCCTTCGGGACCGACGCCCGGCGCGGTGGTGATCGACCCGGGTTCGATGAGCTCGTCGGCGACGACAGCGGTTGCCGCGACCCGCGCCTCACGGCGCAAAGCGTCCAACTTCCTCGTCGTCGGGGGTGGATTGTCGCGGGACGGCCACCCGCTGGCGGTGATGGGCCCGCAGCTCGGCTACTACTACCCGGAGATCGTGATGCAGGCCGACCTACACGGCGGCGGGGTCGACGCCGAGGGGATCGTCGCGCCGATCGCGCCTTACGTGTTCATCGGTCGGGGTAGGGACTTCGCCTGGAGCCTTACCAGCGCCAGCAGCGAGGACGAGCAGCAGTTCGCCGAGCAGCTCTGCAATCCAAACGGCGGCCGGCCGACGCGGGCGTCCCACCGCTACATGTACAAGGGCAAGTGCAGGACGATGACGTTCTTCGATGCCGGGCGCCTCGGTGCCGGCGGCGGGCAACCGGCGCGCGAGCTCACATTCTGGGAGACCGTCCACGGCCCGGTCAGCGGCACGGTCACTGTTCACGGCCGGCCCTACGCGATAGCCCTGGACCGTTCGACCCGTGGCCGTGAGCCCGTCGGCGAGCTGGCCTTCAGCGACCTGGACTCCAACCGGGTCCACTCGCCGGAGCAGTTCTTCCATGCTGCCAACGAGCTACAGACGACGTTCAACTGGCCCTACATCGACAACAAGCACACCGCCTACTTCTCCTCGGGGCGCCTGCCGATCATGGCTCGCGGCACCGACCCCAGCCTTCCTGTGCTCGGCACCGGGCAGTACGACTGGCGCGGGTTCCTGACACTCGACCAGCATCCCCACGAGATCCTGCCGCGCACCAGCGCGCTCACCAACTGGAACAACAAGCCGGCGCCCGGATGGGGCGCGGCGTCCGACAACTACAACTACGGCCCGATCTACCACGTCACTCTCTACCGAGGGTTTCACCGGGGAATGACAGAGGCCGACGACGTCTCGATCATGAATCGGGCCGCCACGGAGGACCTGCGCGGCGTTGAGCTCTGGCCGGTGATCCGCCGGGTGCTCGCCGGCGGCCACGCCCCGAGCGCACTCGCGCAACACGCCGTGAACCTCGTCACGGCGTGGGCCGACCGCGGCGCCAGCGACCTGGGCGATAACGCCACCGGCAAGATCGATGACCCCGGGTTCGCCGTGATGAACGCCATCTGGAGCCCGATCGCCGACGCAGTCATGAAGCCCGTACTCGGCACGAGCCTCCTGAACCAGCTCGCTTCACTGAACGGCCCTGACAGCACGCCTGACTTCGGTGGCGGTTGGTACGGCTACGTCAGCAAGGACCTACGAACCGAGCTGGGCATGCCAGTGAAGGGGCGCTACAGCCGTCGCTACTGCGGCGATGGCAGCCTACGCGCCTGCCGCGCCTCGCTTTGGGCCGCGATTCAGAGCGCTGTCACGAAGCTTGACGCCGCGCAGGGCGCGAACCCAAGCGCCTGGCGGGCGCCGGCATATCGGATCACGTTCGTTCCCGGGTTGCTGAGCTACACGATGCGTTGGACCGGTCGCTCGACCTTCCAGCAGGTGATCGAGTTCACCGGCCACGCGCCGGCTGGAGCCCACTAGCCGTTGCAAATGCGCTAAGCCAGCGGCGTTTCGCCGTTGGCGTGAATTGCCGTCGGACGGTGTGCCAGCGGCCGGAGGGGGGTAGCTGGCATGGGGATGGAGGCCGCGATCAGCCTCACTGTCGACGGCGAGCCGAGAACCGTGACGGTGGACACGCGCGTGACCCTGCTCGACCTGCTGCGCGAGCATCTCGGGGTGATTGCACCGAAGAAGGGATGCGATCATGGCCAGTGCGGCTCGTGCACCGTTCTGCTCGACGGGCGCCGCGTCACCACCTGTCTCGCGCTCGCGGTGCAGCACGATGGCACCAAGATCGTCACCGCCGCCGGGCTCGGCACGGCCGAGGAGCCGCATCCGATGCAGCGGGCGTTCCTGGACCAGGACGGGTTCCAGTGCGGGTATTGCACCCCGGGCCAGATCTGCTCGGCGGTGGGAATGCTGGCCGAGCTGGAGCTGGGCTGGCCGAGCCATGTGACGGCGGAGGTCTCGTCAGTACCCGAGCGGACGACCGCGGAGATCCGCGAGCGGATGAGCGGGAATCTGTGCCGCTGCGGCGCCTACGTGAACATCGTCGCGGCGATCGAGCAGGCGGCGCGGTGAAGGCATTCGAGTTCGAGCGCACGACCGACCCACAGACCGCGGTGGCGTTGGTCGCCGAGCGCCCTGGCGCGGCGTTCCTCGGCGGCGGCACGAACCTGGTCGACCACATGAAGCTGGGGCTCGCCGCCCCGGAGTTGTTGGTGGACGTCACCAGGCTGCCGTTCGACACCGTCGAGGAGCGCGACGGAGGCCTGCGGATCGGCGCCACGGTCCGCAATTCGGACCTGTCGGCGCATCCGCTCGTGCGCGAGCGATATCCCGTCCTGTCCGAGGCGCTGGTGGCGGGCGCCTCGGGACAGCTGCGCAATCTTGCGACCACGGGCGGGAACCTGCTGCAGCGCACGCGCTGCGTGTACTTCCAGGATCCCACCACCCCGTGCAACAAGCGTGCGCCTGGCTCGGGCTGCTCGGCGATCGGCGGCTACTCGCGGGAGCTGGCGATCCTCGGCGTCTCCGAGCACTGCATCGCGAACCATCCCTCAGACATGGCAGTCGCGATGGCGGCGCTGGACGCGGTCGTGCAGGTGCAGGGACCGGATGGGTCGCGCAGCATCCCGATCGGTGAGCTTCACCGGTTGCCGGACGAGGCGCCGGACCGCGACACGACGCTCGCCCATGGCGAGCTGATCACAGCGGTCGACCTGCCGTCGGTCGACGGCCGCTCCGCGTACCGGAAGGTCCGCGACCGCGCCTCCTACGCGTTCGCCCTGGTGTCGGTCGCTGCGGTGCTGGACATCAACGCCGGCGGCGAGATCGTGGACGTCCGGATTGCGCTCGGTGGCGTGGCCCACAAGCCCTGGCGCGCGACGGTGGCCGAGGCGCGGCTGCGCGGTGGCCCCGCGAACGAGGAGGCGTTTCGCGCGGCGGCCGAGGCGGAGCTCGAGGCAGCTGCCCCAACCGAGCAGAATGCGTTCAAGGTGCCGCTGGCGCGCAACACGATCGTGGCTGTCCTGCGCGACCTGAGCGAGCGGGAATAGGCGTGGCCGTCGTCGAGCAGCGGGAGATCGGCACCGATCGCGAGCGGCGCGATGGCCCGGCGAAGGTGACCGGCACCGCCCCGTACGCTGCCGAGCACCCCTTCGCCGACCCCGCTTATGCACACCCCGTGCAGGCAACGATCGCCCGCGGCACGATCACCGCGATCGCCACGGAAGCGGCGTCCGCCGTGCGTGGGGTGCTCGCGATCCTCACGCACGAGACCGCCGAGCGCCTCGCGTCAGACGAGGACAAGGAGCTGTGGGTGCTCCAGTCGCCGGAGGTCTTCTTCCGCGGCCAGTTCGTGGCCGTGGTCGTCGCCGACAGCGCGGAGATCGCACGCGAGGCAGCTGAGCTGGTCGAGGTCTCCTACGACGAGCAGGACCACGACGTCCTGCTGCGTGTCGACCATCCGGACCTCTACGCGCCCGAGCAGGTCAACCCGACATTCCCGACCGACACCGAGGAGGGCGACGTCGAGCGCGGCCTCGCCTCTGCCGCGGCGGCGGTCGACGCGACCTACACAACGCCGGCCAACCACAACAACCCGATGGAGCCACATACCACGGTGGCCCGCTGGGACCCGGTGGCCGAGCATCTGACGCTCCACGACTCCACGCAAAGCGTCCACAGCGTGCGCGAGCTGATCGCACCGCTGTTCGGCCTCGAGGTCGAGCAGGTGAGCGTGATCGCGCCGCACATCGGCGGCGGCTTCGGTTCCAAGGGCACCCCGCATGCACACGACGTCCTGGCCTGTCAGGCTGCGCGCGCGGTGCCCGGTCGCGACGTCAAGCTCGCGCTCACTCGACAGATGCTGTTCTCGCTCGCCGGCTACCGCACCCCTACGGTGCAGCGCATGCGACTCGGCGCCGACGCCGATGGGCACCTGCTGGCACTGGTTCACGACGTTTGGGAGCAGACCTCGCGGATCAAGGAATTCGCCGAGCAGACTGCCGTCCCCAGCCGCGGCCTATACGCGTCACGGGCCCGCCGGACGACGCACCGGTTGGCGCCGCTCGATGTGCCAATCCCGTCGTGGATGCGTGCGCCCGGCGAGACCCCCGGGATGTACGCCGGCGAGTGCGCGATCGACGAGCTGGCGATCACCCTCGGGATGGACCCGATCGAGCTTCGCATCCGCAACGAGCCCGACGTCGACCCGGAGTCAGGAAAGCCGTACTCGAGCCGCAACCTGGTGGCCTGCCTGCGCCGCGGAGCTGAGCGCTTCGGGTGGGCAGACCGCGATCACGTCCCCTCGCGCAAGCGCGGCTCCGGCGGGCGCTTGACCGGTGCCGGCGTCGCCGCCTCCACCTACCCGGTCTACCGGATGTCGGGCTCCGAGGCGGCAATCGACGTCCTCGCCGACGGCCGCTACCGAGTGCGAATCGGCGCAGTCGACCTCGGCACCGGCACTTGGACCGCCCTGGCCCAGGTCGCCGCTGATGCGCTGACCGTGCCGCTCGAGCAGGTCGAGCTGGAGATCGGCGATACCTCGCTGCCGCATGCATCCGTAGCGGGCGGGTCCTCAGGCATCACGACCTGGGGCACGGCGGTCTATGAGGCGGCCCGCAACCTGCGCGACCGGCACGGCGAGCACCCCGATGCCGGTGCGTCAGCGACGGGGTGCGCCGGCGAGAACGAGGCCGCCGAGCGTTACGCGATGCACGCGTTCGGCGCTCAGTTTGTCGCCGTCGAGGTCGACCCGGATACCGGCGAGATCTCCGTGCCGCGAGCGCTCGGGGTGTTCGCCGCCGGACGGATCGTCAATCCCCGCACGGCCCGCTCGCAGTTCCTCGGCGGCATGACGATGGGCCTTTCCACCGCTTTGTGGGAGCAAAGCACGATGGATGCCGCGACCGGCCACTACGTCAACCATGACCTGGCCGAGTACCACATCGCCACATGCGCCGACATCCGCGATCTCGAGGTCGAGTGGATCGACGAGGACGACCCCCACGTCAATCCGATGGGCACCAAGGGCATCGGCGAGATCGGGATCGTCGGTACCGCCGCCGCGGTCGCCAACGCGATCCACAACGCCACGGGCATCCGCATCCGCGACCTCCCGATCACACCAGACAAACTGCTCGGCGCCGGGCTCTGAGCGCCTCCAGTGATCGCCACCCCGGCGCTTAATCCGCAGCAGTTCTGAAGCGCCCGGAGGATCAGCAGGACGCGGAGCAGCTCGTGGCTGGGTTCCTTGAGACTGTAGGGGGAGTGCTCCTGGCGCCGCGCCGCTGCGTAATGCCTGTCGCTGCACTGCTCGCGATCACGATGGCGGTGGCGATCGGGTCCTCGGGCATCGGCCACGGCGACGTGATCCCGAGCCTCACCTTGGCGCCCGCTCTGCTGGTCGCAAATGCTGTATCTGCTGCTGGTCGCGCGGACGTCGATCACGCCGCGACGACGTCCTGTCTGACCACGCCGGAGACCGGAGACAGAATTCTGTCTCGATTGACGTTCGCTGATTGAGACGCCACCCGCGCCCAAGTTGGTTGTCTGAACCAGCCGCCTAAGCGTGCGGTTGTCGATCGGCTACGGACGCGGCGGGTGCCTTCGCCCTGTCCGATATCTCGCCGATGGAAGCCGATCGGCGGGCGCGCTTGCCGTGTTGCGGGTCCATCTCATGCTGATGGCCAAAGCCCGGCGCTCGACTGAATGCAGGTCTCACGTCGGTGCTCGAGTCACCGGGGGACGCTAAGCGGACGCCTGCGGAGGCCGGGGGTACGATCGTCGCGTGTCGCTCCCGTCCGACCTACCCGAGCAGCCGCAGCTGCGAGCCGCTGCTGCGGCACTCGAGCGGGCGCGGATGGTCGGCAGCGTGCTCGACCATAAGTGGCGGACGATCTTCCTTTCTACCGAGCAGGTCGCGGTGTTTCCCGATGCGGACCTCTCCACCTGGCTCGGCGTGTCGCAGATTGTTCAGACGCTCGAGAGGCGGCTTCCGTTCGCCGTGCCGGTGGAGACGCGATTGCGCTGGTGGGCGGCGCTCGGTCCGGCGATTCGCCACGACGTATCCCCCGACGATCCGGACTTCGAAGCCGTGTTCGGGCCAATGGCTCAGATTGCTCGCGACCTCGAGCCTCGAACCCCGGACTGGGCGGTCGTCGTTGACCGAGACCTGACCGACGACGAAGCCCGTAGCCTCACCTGGCACGGGCGCGTCACCGACGTGTACGTGCGGGTGGTCGCGCCCGACGGTGCGCACGTTGGAACGCTGCATTTCTTCCGTCCGACGCTCGGCGACGTGGTGTCCGCTCGCCTGTCGCGCGGGCACGCACCGATGTACGAGCGGATGCTCGAGCTGCGCGATCCTGCGCGCCGGCAGGCGGCGATTCTGTTCGCTGATCTGCAGGCGTCAGGCGAGCTCTCCCGGCGCCTGTCCTCACGGGCGTATTTCGCATTGATCCGCTCACTCACCGACCTCGTGGACGCCGCCGTGATCGCTAACGGCGGCCTGATCGGCAAGCACGCCGGCGATGGTTCCTCGGCTCTGTTCGTGGTCGATGGTGTCGACGCGGAATCCGCAGCCGCCCGCGGCGCGATCGATGCCGCGCGTCGCATTCGCGACGGGGCCGCTGGCCTTCTCCACGACGCGACCGATGTGCTCGTCAACGTCGGTCTTCATTGGGGCGCGACGTTGACGATCGGCCAGGTCTCGAGCTACGGCCGGCTGGAGGTCACCGCGCTCGGCGACGAGATGAACGAAGCGGCAAGGATCGAGGCGGTTGCGACCAACGGCCGGATCCTCGCTTCAAAGGATCTCCTCGAGCGCCTCGGCCCTGAGGACGCTGACGCCCTGGAGCTCGAGCTTGCCCACGTCCATTTCACGGCCGTCAGGTCACTCGGCGCAGACTCCAAGGCGCTCCGTGACGCAGGATCGATCGCCGTCGCCGAAATCTGAAGGAACCAGCGGGCACGCTCCGTTCCGTGCGTTGGGAGTCTCTCGTTGGTCAGGGCGAGATGCACCTGCTGTCGCGGTAGCAGGTCTGGTTGTCGGCGCCCGTAGGCCAGCGGGCTGCTGCTCCGGGAGAGGTTTGGCGCGCGAGCACGCGAGCACTAGGTGTCCCCCGGATGCGAGAGCGGCGATCGCGGACGTATGCTCGCGCGATCAACCTGCCGAGTTAGAACGTGAGCACGATGATCGTGGCCCCCATGGGTGAGGGTGAGCGCCCCCGAGCCGCTGCGGGCGAGCAGACCCGCGCGCGCTACCCCGACCAGGACGGCTACATCGAGAGCGGTGACATACGTGTGTTCTATGAGGTGTTCGGCGCGGGTGAGCCGAGCGTGCTTCTGCTCCCTACCTGGGAAATCGTCCACTCGCGAGCGTGGAAGTGCCAGATTCCCTATTTCGCTCGTCACGGCCGGGTTGTGACCTTTGATCGGCGCGGCAACGGGCGATCGAGCCGCCCTCGCGAGGTGCGCGCCTACGATCGGTGCTGTGCGGTGGACGACGCGCTCGCGGTGCTGGACAGAGCCGGCATCGAGCGTGCGGTAGTCGTGTCATGGTGCGGCGCCGGAGACGACCTGATGCTCGCCGTCGACCATCCGCAGCGGGTTGCTGGCCTTGTCTTGATCGCGCCCGATCTGCTGCTGAGCGACGATCCTGCCGAGGAGGAAGGCCCGTACCCGTTTGACGAAGAGCCGCAGACGTTGGAAGGCTGGGCGAAGTGGAATCGCCACTATTGGCTTCGTGACTGGCCGGGATTTCTCGAGTTCTTCTTCACCGAGACGTTTACCGAGCCGCACTCGACCAAGCAGATTGAGGACGCGATTGGGTGGGGCGGACAGACCGACCCCGAAACGATCACGCGCGGGATGGACGCGGAGTGGCCGAATGACCGCGAGACCGCGCTGCGGTTGTGCGCGCAGGTTCGCTGTCCGACGTTGGTCATCCAGGGGTCGCAGGACGCGATCGTCGGCCGTGAGCGCGGCGCCGCGGTGGCCGAGGCGATCCCCGGTGCGCGGCTGGTCACACTCGAGGGCTGCGGCCACGCACCACACCTACGCGACCCAGTCGTCACAAACCTTGTCCTTCGCGAGTTCATCGAGCCGCGGCGAGCGACGACGTCGGCGTGGACGCGCGCCCGAGCACGGGGGCGGCGCGCGCTGTACGTCTCCTCGCCGATTGGTCTGGGTCATGCCCGGCGTGACCTCGCGATCGCGGGCGAACTGCGCAAGCTTCATCCCGATTTGGAGATCGACTGGCTGGCCCAGCACCCCGTCGCGCGTGTGCTCGAGGCGGAGGGCGAGCGTGTGCATCCCGCCAGCGGTCATCTCGCCAACGAGTCGCATCACATCGAGTCGGAGTCGGCCGAGCACGATCTGCATTGCTTTCAAGCGCTGCGGCGTATGGACGAGATCCTGCTCGCCAACTTCATGGTCTTTCATGACGTCGTTCGCGAGCAGCAGTACGACCTGTGGATCGGCGATGAGGCGTGGGAGCTGGACTACTACCTCCACGAGAACCCAGAGTTGAAGACAGCGGCCTTTGTGTGGCTGACCGACTTCGTCGGTTACCTGCCAATGGCCGACGCCGGAAAGCGCGAGGCGTTTCTGACGGCCGATTACAACGCGGAGATGATCGATCACGTCGCCCGCTACCCGCGGCTGCGTGACCGGGCCATCTTCGTTGGCGACCCGGAAGACATCGTCCCCGACAACTTTGGCGCCGGGCTGCCACCGATCCGGGAGTGGACCGAGCAGCATTTCAGCTTCGCTGGGTATATCACCGGCTTTGACCAGAACTCGCTCGGCGACCGCCAAGCGCTCCGCGTCGAGCTGGGCTACCAACCCGACGAGCGGGTGTGCGTCGTTACGGTCGGTGGCTCCGGTGTCGGCGCCGAACTTCTCCGCCGCGTGATTGCCAGCTTCACCGCCGCCAAGCAGCTCGTCCCTGAGCTGCGCATGATCATCGTGGCCGGCCCGCGGATCGATCCCGCGACGCTGCCGGCGGCCCAAGGGCTCGAGGTCCGCCCATACGTGCACGACCTCTACCGCCACCTCGCGGCGTGCGACCTTGCGATCGTCCAGGGCGGCCTGACGACAGCGATGGAGCTGACCGCCAACCGGCGACCGTTCATCTACTTCCCGCTCAAACACCACTTCGAGCAGAACTTTCACGTCCGTCATCGGCTAGACCGCTACCGCGCCGGCCGACGAATGGACTTCGATGACTCGCCGCCGGAGGCGATCGCACACGCGATCGCGCAGGAGATCGGCCGTGAGGTCGACTACCGCGCGGTGGCCACCGACGGGGCGGCACGCGCCGCCGCGACGATCGCCGAACTGCTCAGATAACCGCCACGGCGATCCTATCCCCCGCCCCCGAGGGTTGCTCCGGGTACCGCGATTCCACGGATGGAGGTGTCTCGCGCGTGCTTGACCGGGACCTGGTATTCGCCAATCTCGCGACTCGACGCGCTGTCCGCTCGGCCTTGGTTCGTGAGACGAGGACGACACGCGCACCTGCTGCCCCCAGCCGGCCGGCGCATCCACGATCACGTAAGCGCGCTTCCGCAAGCAGCCAAGATCAACAGCGATCAGGATTACGTCATCTGGGGCCAGCTGTTCCGCGATGCCGACGAGCCTCGGGGAGAGCCGATCGACGAAGTCACGGTCGACCTAGGCCCCATCCGATTGCCGGCGTCTCTGCCGATCGCGGATCTCAAGCTCCTCGCGGGTCCCTGGCAGATCACCGCGGTCGAGCTGCTCGAAGACTCTGTCAACGTCACCCTCGTGCACCACCATCAGATCGGGCCGCGCCGCCACATCCAACCTCGCTTGACACTGAGCGACGACATCGGCACCGAGTACCGGCCTTCAGGGGGCAGGTCCTTCGGGAGCCCCGAAACGACGACATGGCAGGTGCGGCTAAAGCCCGCGACCCCGCCGGACGCCCGGGTGGCGCTCTTGACCGTCGATGGACACCGCCTCCGCATGGCCTACAGCCATGACACCTAACTCGCGGCTGCCGCATGATCGAAATCGACGCTCTCGTCTGCGCTCGTCGACGTGCGCTGAGGGTTACTGCTGAGACGCCCGCGGCAGGGGAGGTCGAGACGATCAGTCCCGCGCCGCGTGACGAGCCGTATGGAGGCGCTCGAGCGCATGCTTCCACTCCGCCTCGAGCTTGTGGATGAGCTCGTGGTGTTCGCCAGGCGCCTCACCCTGCGCTTGCTCGCGGGCGGCAGCCAAGCGTAGCCGCGCCTCGCGCTCCGCGCGCTCGACTTGCTCGAGCAGCTGGTGTGGAGGTACGTACGACACGATCCTTGCCTCCGTCGTCTTGGGTCCGAGGACCGGGCGAGCCGCGCCGGACCGAACCGCATCCTCGCGCCATGGGCCGAAGTAGTCAACGTCTGGAGATCCGCGCCGGCCCGCGGAAAGCGACTGACCGGTACCCCTGCGCGGCCCTGGTTCGGACGGAGTCCGTTCCTGCGGTTCCGCGTCCTCGGGACGGCTCCATCCGAATGTTCGGTTGTCCTTCGGCGATTGCGTCAGGCTCAGCGGCCGATGTCCTTCGGCCCGGTTGGCCGGTGATCCGTCTGCTTGTCGAGCCCGTGCGGGACGCCCGAAGTGGGTCGCGGGCCGTCCGCGTCGGGAGACTCGGAGCGGTGCCTGGTAGAGGTATCGGAAGCCGGCCTTCAGCTCGCCCGGCGGTAGCGGATGTGCGTGGCCAGCGGCGAATGCAGCACCTCGACGGGCTCCAACCCGAGGGACTCGACGCCGTCGAAGATCCGCTCGCCGGACCCGAGCAGGACGGGGGCGATGTCGAGCGTAAGCTCGTCGACGACCCCGGCGACGAGCGCCTGCCGAACGGTGGAGGCGCCGCCCGCGATGTCTACGCCGTCGTCGCCGGCCGTCTCAAGCGCCTGTGCGTAGGCGGCGTCGAAGCCGTCGGTGACGAAGTGGAAGGTCGTCCCGCCCTCCATCTCGATCGGCTCGCGGGCGTGATGGGTGAGCACGAAGACCGGTGCGTGGTAAGGCGGCTCGGGCCCCCACCAGCCGCGCCAGTCCTGCTCCCACTCGCCGCGGATCGGCCCGAACATGTTGCGGCCCATGAGGTAGGCGCCGCGCGGGCGCATCAGCCAGCCGATGGCGGTCTCGTCGGCCTCGTTGGCGCGCTCGTCGCCCATGTGCCAGCCGTGGAGCTCGCCTCCGCGCTTCCCGAGCGGATGCTCGCGACTCTGGTGCGGCCCGGCGACGAAACCGTCGAGCGAGATCGACATGTGGCAGGTGGTGTCCGGCATCGTGATCCTTTCGAGTGTGATTGCGAGAGCGCTTGACTGCGCTCCGTCGATGGGTCTTCATTCCTGTGGTCGGAGCCGACGTTGCCGGTTCGACATCGGAAGTTTGGTCGCTGAGAATGTCGAGATCGGCCGCCCCCGCTTTCATGATCGCCACACCTTGCGAGGGCTCCGATCGTCTGCCCTGCTCCCAGCCTTTGTAGGTCTGCTCCGAGCGGCCCCAGTGCCCTGCTCGTCACCACGAGCGGGCCCGCCCGAGTCCTTGCTCTGCGCTCAGCCGGCCAAGCAGCTCGCATGTGCAAACGCGTGAACGGAGCCGTCTCGATAGAGGGTTGCTCATCTGCGACGCGACGCGCGATTCGCCTCCGGCCGCCACACCCCCCCGTTACGGCTAGAGACGCGCCCTCAACAAGAACCCACGGCTTGGCGGCGCGTTCTTCGGCGCCTATGAGGTGCCTGCCAGTGCCCGCGACCGGTGCCCGAAGATTAGGGACCTAATAATCAGCGCTACATCGGACTCAAATACCTTGATTTGCAGGTAGTTCTGAAGCGCCCCCGGCAGGACTCGAACCTGCGACCCACGGCTTAGAAGGCCGTCGCTCTATCCAGCTGAGCTACGAGGGCGGGTTGTAGGAGACTGTAGAGGTGTTCCGGGCGAGAACGGCGGCGCTGGCCGTCGCGGTGGGCATCGCCGCGCCGGCCGCCCTCCTTGCGTCGGGTGCAACCGCGGCGCGATCGCCGCGGGTCCGTATCGTCGAGTGCAACGTCCCGGGGCTGCGCAAGCCGATCGATCAGCTGTGGCGCCCCGATATTCGATCTGCGATCGCGTACGCGAGGTCGCGCGTCGGCGACATCGCGTTCGCGGTTAGGAGCGACGATCGATTCTGGGGGTACCGGGCAAACCACGTGGAGTGGTCGGCGAGTGTGGTCAAGGCGATGCTGATGGTCGCGTACCTCGATCAACCGTCCGTAGCGCACCGGAAGCTGAACGGGTACGACCGCTCGCTGCTCCGGCCGATGATCACGGAGTCGGACAACAACGCCGCCGACCAGGTTTACGTGACGGTCGGACCGGGCGCGCTGTATGCGCTCGCGCACCGGATCGGGCTCGCCTCGTTCTCGACACAGTCCGTCTGGGGCAAGACGACGATCACGGCGAGCGGGCAGACAAAGTTCTTCCTCCACATCGACCGGTACGTGGCGCCGCTGCACCGGGCGTACGCAATGCTGCTGCTGAGCTCGGTCGTCCCGTACGAGCGCTGGGGCATCGGCGAAGTGGCTCCAAGGGGCTGGACGGTGTATTTCAAAGGCGGTTGGGGGTCCGGCACGGGCCTGCTCGATCATCAGGCCGCGCTGATCAAGCGGGGCTGTGCGCGCGTCTCGATCGCCGTGCTGTCGATGTACGACGGCTCGCACGCGTACGGCAAAGCCACCTTGCGCGGGATCTTCGAGCGGCTGCTGCATCGGTTCCCGGTCTTCCGGCATCACGGCTCGCATCGACATCGACCACGGCCATCTACATAGGATCCTTCGGGTGAGCCCAGTGCTGCTCATCGACGACCCGGCGCGACGGGCGCGCCTCCCCGGGCCGGCCGAGGCGGTCGCGGCGTCCCTGGAGAAGCGACCGGCGGAGTTCGCCGACTGAGCGATGTCCGACCTGTTCGACATCAGCGGCAAGACGGCGCTCGTGACCGGCGGCTCGCGCGGGATCGGCGCGATGATCGCCCGCGGGCTGCTCGAGGGCGGCGCGCGCGTCGTGATCTCGTCGCGCAAGGAGGCGGATCTGACCGAGACTGCCTCGGAGCTCTCCGCCCTCGGGGAGATCACCGCCGTGCCGGCCGACCTGTCGAAACCCGAAGGAGCCGAGGCGCTGGCGGCTGCCGTCGGTGAGAGATTCCCGGCGCTCAACATCCTCGTCAACAACGCGGGCGCGACGTGGGGCGCGCCGCTCGAGGAGTTCCCGCAGGCCGGGTGGGACCGGGTGGTCGGGACGAATGTCGAGGGCGTCTTCCACCTGACGACACGGTTACTGCCGGCGCTGCGGGCAGCGGCAAGCGCCGAGGATCCGTCACGGGTCATCAACATCGGCTCGATCGACGGCTTGCGCCCGTCGGGCATGGACAACTACAGCTACACCGCGAGCAAGGCTGCAGTCCACATGCTCACGCGGCACCTCGCGAAGAAGCTCGCGACCGAGCAGATAACCGTCAACGCGATCGCGCCCGGTCCGTTCGAGTCGAAGATGATGGCGTTCGTGCTCGACAACCCCGACGGCCGAGCCGCGGTGGAGCAGTCGGTTCCGCTCGGCCGGATCGGCCGTCCAGACGACGCCGCCGGGCTTGTCCAGTTCCTCGCCTCGCGCGCCGGGTCGTATCTGACCGGCACGGTCGATCCCGCTAGATGGCGGGATCACCGGCTGCGGCTAATCGGCGAATCTCAACTAAATCAATCGGGGCGCCCGGATTTGAACCGAGAACCTCATCGACCCAAACGATGCGCGCTACCAGATTGCGCCACGCCCCGAGGGACAGTTGAGTCTACTGCCACGCTTGGCGTACCTGATCGATCCCTAGTAGCGTCCGCCGCCGCGATGGCCGAGATCCAGCCGTTCAGAGCGCTGCGTTACGACCCTGAGAAGACGGGTGGGTTGCAGGATGTGGTCTCCCCCCCATACGACGTGATCGACGCCGATCAGCGAGCGGAGCTCGCTGCCAGGTCGCCGTACAACGTCGTCAACATCGACCTTCCGCAGGGCGGAGACGACCCCTACGCACACGCTGCGGAAGAGCTCGCGCGCTGGCGCGAGGAGCGGGTCATCGTCGAAGACGACGACCCGGCCTTCTGGGTGCTCGCTCAGGACTATGTCGGGCCGGACGGGAAGCCCCGCACTCGCACCGGGTTCCTCGCGCGCGTGCGCGTAACTGAATACGGCCCCGGAACGATCCGCCCACACGAGCGCACGCATCCCGGTCCAAGAGAAGACCGGCTGAAACTAACGCGGGCGACTAGGGCGAACCTGAGCCCGATCTTCTCGCTGTATTCCGACGAAACCGCGCAGGCGACCGCGACGCTCGCAGCCGCGACAACCGGCGCGCCGTACGCGGAGACCACGGACGACGACGGGACCAAGAACCGCCTGTGGCGGCTCACCGATCCGCCGCAGATCGACCAGATCCAGCAAGCCCTCTCCGAACAGGAGCTGCTGATCGCGGACGGCCACCACCGCTACGAGACCGCGCGCGTGTACGCAGACGAGATTGGCGGTGAGGGTGCGCACAACTACGTGCTGATGTGCTTGGTCGCGCTGCAGGATCCGGGGCTGACGGTGTTCCCGACTCACCGGCTCGTCAACCACCTCCAGCCCGAGCAGCACGAGACGCTGGCGAACACGATCAGAGAGGACTTCGAGATCGAGCGACTCGACGAAAACGCACGGCTCGCGCCCCCGGAGAACGACAGCCTCGAGATCGGCTACATCGACTCCCACTTCAAGCAGCCGTTCATGCTGACCCTGAAAGACCAGCGGATCGCCGACGAGGCACTCAGCACCCATGCCGAGCCGTACCGCCATCTCGACACGGCGGTGCTCGAGGCGCTGATCCTGAAGGGCGCGTTGAACATGACCGACGACACCATCGACCACCTCGACGGGCTCGGTTATGCGCGCGACTTCGAGCAGGCGCTGGAGCTGATCGAGGACGGCACGTATGACGCGGCGTTTTTCATGGCTCCAACGCCGGTGACGAGGATCCAGGCCGTCGCCGCCGCAGGCGAGAACATGCCGCCGAAGTCGACGTACTTCTACCCGAAGGTCCCAACGGGCCTTGTGTTCAACTCTCTCGACGCACCTGGCAAATGAAGGCCACCGTCCGCCGACAGCGTTCCGACGGGTACGCCCACACGGTGGAGATCGGCGACCACCACCTGACGATCGACGAGCCGCGGGACCAGGGCGGCGACGACGAGGGACCGAACCCGCAGGAGTTGCTCGCCGCGGCGCTCGCGGGCTGCACTGCGATCACGATCGAGATGTACGCCAAGCGCAAGGGCTGGGATCTGCCTGACCTCGAGGTCGACGCCGGATACGAGCAGGGCGACAGAGGCACCCCGACGAAGTTCACGCTGACGATCAAGCTCCCGCCGGGTCTCAGCGACGAACAGGTCGAGCGGCTCAGCGTTATCGCAGCCAAGTGTCCCGTGCATCGGACGCTTGACGGCGAGGCGATCTTCGAGGAGCGGATCGAGACAGCGTCTTAGTCGACGACCTCGACGCCGGCCGCACGCAGCTCGGCTACTGCCCGTTCGCCGTCGCCGGGCAAGACATCAACGGGTCGTGTCGCCGACAGGTGCACCACAACATCGAATCCTGCTCGCCGCGCATCAAGCGCGGTGGCGCGGACGCAGTAGTCGAGTGCGAGACCGGCGACGTGAACCGTGTCGACATCGCGTGAGCGCAGCAGCTCGTCAAGTCCAGTGTCTTCGAAACCCGAGTAGCCATCAGCGTCGCGCGACCGCCCCTTATCCACGACGACATCAATCAGATCCTGATCGACCTCGAGAGCGAGCTGCGCCCCCTCGGACTCCGCGACGCAATGGACCGGCCACACGCCACCCTGCTCGGCGAACGAGCCGTGGTCGGGAGGGTGCCAGTCGCGCGTTGCGACAACGAACAACGAGTCGGACGCAAGCGCATTGATCGCCGGGATGACAGCGTCCCCATCGGGCACCGCGAGCGCTCCGCCTGGAGTGAAGTCGTTCTGCACGTCGACGATGATCAGCGCGTCCATCGGTGTGTGAATGGTGACGGACCGTATAGTCGAGCCGAATGGGGCTTCAGGCGACTTCGCTGAGGGACGACCTACACCGCGTGCTGCTGCCCGCGGAGGAGGCGATCGCGCTCGACGTCAGCGGCCACACGGACGCCGGGGTGCTAGTTCCGCTCTACCTCGACAACGGCGGCCTCCACGTCGTCTTCACGCGGCGGCGGGACGACATGAGGCGCCATCCGGGTGAGATCTCGTTCCCCGGAGGGCGCAAGGATCCGCAAGACGACGATCTGCGCGCGACCGCCTTGAGGGAGGCCGAGGAGGAGATCGGGCTGCCACGCGCCGACGTCGAGGTGCTCGGTGCGCTACAGCCGGTCCCGACGATCGCGACCGGCTACGCCGTGTACCCGTTCGTCGGCCTGATCGAGCCAGGGCACGAGTGGCAGCTGAGCGCGCGCGAGGTCGCCGAGATCATCGAGCTGTCTCTAACCGAGCTCGAGGCCGGCTATGGTCGCCGCCGCCTCGTCCGCCGCGGCCTTCCGATCCGCACCGACACCTACCTCGTCGGCGAGCACCTGATCTGGGGCGCAACCGCCCGGATCCTCGGCGACCTCGTGGATCGCCTCCACGTGCTGCACGACGGCGCGACCGCAGCCTGACCGCGACCCGGGTGGCGCGAATCCTGATCATCGGGTGCGGCTGCCGCGGACGGGCGCTCGCGAGCTCGCTGATCGAACGCGGCCACGCCGTCAGGGGCACCACGCGGCGCCAAGCTCAGCTCCAGGCAATCGAGCAGACCGGCGCCGAGGCAGTGCTCGGCGATCCCGACCGCATCGCGACGCTCGCACCCGCGCTTGCAAACGTCGGGGTCGTCGCGTTCCTGCTCGGCTCGGCGCACGGCACCAACGAGCAGCTGGAGGCGCTGCACGGGCCGCGTCTCGAAATGCTGCTCACGCGCGTGCTCGACAGCCCCGCTCGCGGCTTTCTGTATGAAGCGGCGGGGTCGGCCGAGACTGCGATGCTCGACGGCGGCGCGCGTCTGGTGTCCCAGTTCTGCGAGCGCTCGCACATCCCGTACCGGAACATCACGGACGCTGACCCCGACGCTTTGGCGGATGCGGTCGACGCGCTACTCGCCTGAGCCGGCGGCGCCGAACTCGCGCTGTACCTCCTCGCGCGTCCGCTCGGGCAGCCCTCGCGCGCGCCGGCGTGCGTTCGTCGCCTCCAGTAGCTGGTCGAGCTCGCGCTCGGCCAGCAGCGCGTCGCGCCGCTGCTCCTGGTCGTGCCTCTCGCGGTTGACCCGCATCTCGACCTCCTCGAGGCTTACCTCGCGTTCGCCCCGAGCGCGCCGGCGCGCGTTGTGCGCTGCGAGCATCTGCTCGAGGTCTTCGGCTTCCAGCGCCTCGCGGCTCTCTGAGATCTCGCGGGCCGATCGCATCCCGAGCTGCTCGGTGCCGGAGCCGGGATAGAACTTTCCCAGCAGCACGATCCCGAGCATCACGGCGACGAGAAATCCCAGTATCGCGAGGACGAACGGGTCCACGCGCCCAGTCTAAATCCGACACCGCAACTCTGCACACCAGCGTGTGTTTTGAGGGTCGTCCAAACCGTCGCCGCTCGTCAGGGCCGGAGCATCGAGCGGGGATTCATCTACTGGCTGGGAAAGGAGCATCATGCGCTTGCGCTTTGCCGTGCTCGCGTTGCTGTCGAGCGCGCTCATCTCGATCGCCGCCCCCGCCGGAGCCCTAGCTCACGGCCCTCGGCACAACCACGGCGTGACGATCGCCGCCACGCCTGACCCGATTCTCGCAGGAGAAAGCGTGCTGATCTATGGTCAGCTGAATGGTGCGAACCACTCGGGGCAGACGATCGATCTGTATCACCGGGTCGATCCGTCACATACGTTCACCCTGATCTCGACCACGAAGACGCTCGCCAACGGGTTCTATGAGTTCACCCGCGCCGAGGGCGTCGTCACAACGAACCGCAGCTGGTTCGTCACCGCGCCGGGTCTGTCGGGCAACGTCCACAGCCGCACGGTCCACGAGCGGGTGTACGCGCTCGTGTCACTGAGGGCGAGCCAGCCCACCACGGCGAACGGCTACACCACCAACCACCCGATCCAGTTCAGTGGCAATGTCTCGCCGAACCACGCGGGTGAGCGGGTGATGCTGCAGGTACAGAACAGCGCCACCGGCAGCGATGACTGGAGGACTCTGACGAGCGGCCGGCTCGGCCCAGGCTCGAATTATGAAATCGAGTACCGGTTCCGCGTTCCGGGCGCATACAACGTGCGCGCCGCGTTCGGCGGTGACGATCGGAACATCGCCAGCGTGTCCGACACGACGTCGGTCGTCGTCCAGCAGACCGAGGTGTCGGGCTTCACGATCAACACCAGCGCCCCGGTCATCCCCTACGGCACTCAGGCGCAGATCACAGGCACGCTCGACCTGCCGGGCACGACCACGCCCGACCCGAACGTCAGCGTGACCCTGTGGGGCCACACCGACAACGCGGCGTGGCACACGGTCAGCACCCAAAAGACCGACAGCAGCGGTGGCTACTCGTTCACCGTCAATCCCGGCAACAACACCGTCTACCAGGTGAGGACCACGTTCACACCACCCGCACGGCGATACACGGCGGCCCTGTTCGAGGGCGTGCGTGACGTCGTCACGATCGGCGCTAGCTCGATGACATCCGTCGTCGGCGGCAAGGTGGCATTCCAGGGCTCGGTCTCGCCCGACAAGGCGGGCCACGTGGTCTACCTCGAGCGTCTAGGCGCCGACGGCGACTACCACGTAGTGGCGATCGGGGTTGTGAAACACGACTCCACGTACTCGTTCACGTGGAAGTTCGGTTACCCCGGCAGCCACACGTTCCGGGTTCGCATTTCCGGCGGACCTGAGAATGTCGGTGCCGCCTCGGCCTCTGTGACCGTCAACGTGGCGCTACCGCCCGTGACCTCGCTGCCGCCCGCCTCCTGACAGGGCGCAGGAGGTACGTCCCGAGTTCGGCCCCTCGTCGCACACTGCGACGGGGGGCCGGGGGCGCTAACGGCCCAGTGAACAGCGCCTAGGCCGCCACCGCCCACAGTCGCCACTCCCCTGGTACCCCCCTCAACTCCCGCTCGCCGCGGTCCTCGAACTCGATCCCCGAGCCGACGACCAGGTCCTTGACCGTTCCGGAGACGAGCACTTCTCCCCCCTGCGCAAGCCCGCCCACGCGCGCCCCGATGTGGACGGCGATCCCGCCGACGTCATCGCCGATCACCTCGATCTCGCCGGTGTGGAGACCGGTCCGCACCTCGACCCCGAATCGCTGCTGGGCCATCTCGCGAAGCGCGGTCGCGCAGCGGATCGCACGGGCAGGGCCGTCGAAGGTCGCCAGAAACCCATCCCCCATCGTCTTGATCGCTCGGCCGCGAAAGCGCTGTAGCTCGCTCCCGACTGCGCCTTCCAACGCCTCGAGCAGATCGCGCCAGCGGCGATCGCCCATCGACGCCGCGTGACGGGTCGAGTCGACGATGTCGGCGAACATCACGGTCGCGAGGATCCGGTCGGGATCCGGCGCGTGCCGCATCCCGGTGAAGAACTCCTCGATCTCGTCGAGCTCCGCATCCGTCCCCGAGCCAGCGCCGAACCCGAGCGTCTGCTCGCCGGGCAGCTCGACCAGCCTCGCTCCCGGAATGTGGTCCACGAGATACCTCGAATGACGGATGTCGATGTACCTGTCCGCCGGCCGATGGAGGACCAGCGTCGGCACCTGGATTGACGGCAGCACCGCACGGACGTCGACCTCGCCATTCATCAGCATCAGCTTCGCCGCCATCCCGGGACTCGCCGCCAGCCGCTGGAGCTTCGCGTACCAATCCAATAGCCGCGCGTCAGCATCGGGCGACAGCGCCGCCAGCCCGCTGCCGTCGCCCCACTCCGCGACCGCGGTGCGCACGTACTCCTCGCGGTCTTCAGGCCGCATCGCCCAGTCGTAATCAGGTGCCCACGACATCCGCGGTTGCGCCTCGTACAGCGCCAGCGCGGTCGTCCGCTCCGGATGCGTGGCAGCGAACAGCAGCGCCATCGCGCCGCCCTCCAGCAACGCGAACACACCGGCTCGCTCAGAGCCGGCAGCATCCATCACGGCCACGACGTCGTCCATCTGCTCCTCGAGCGTCGGCGCATTCGGAACGGGATCTGACAGACCGGACCCGCGGCGATCGAACATGATCAGGCGCGAGAACGATCCGAGGCGGCGGAAGTACCGCGCGACCCGCGGCTCGTCCCAGTTGTGCTCGACCTGTGAGATCCAGCTAGGCACGTACACGAGGTCGATCGGACCGTCGCCTACGACCTGGTAGGCGATGTGCAAATCGCCGCTGCGGGCGTATCGGGTCTGCGGTGCCACGGCAGCCCGCAGCCTACTCATACGCGGTAGCGTGCCCGGCCATGGACTTCGAACTCAACGACGAGCAACGCCTGATTCGCGAGACGGCTCGTAACTTCACCGACAACGAGATCGTCGAGCGCGCGCGCGAGAACGATCGCAACGAGCACTTCGACACGGACCTCGTGGAGAAGATCGCGGCGCAGGGCTACCTCGGCGCGATCGTCCCCCGCGAGTACGGCGGCGCCGGGCTCGACTACCTCACCTACGGGCTCGTCGTTGAGGAGATCGGGCGCGGCTGCAGCGCGATGCGCACGGTTATCAGCGTGCAGACGAGCCTCGTCTGCTCAGCGATCCTGAAATGGGGAACCGAGGAACAGAAGCAGCACTACCTGCCGAAGCTCACCTCGGGCGAGTGGCTCGGCTGCTTCGGTCTGACCGAGCCCGACACGGGCTCTGACGCCGCGAACCAGAAGACGCGCGCGACGAAGACCGAAGCCGGCTGGTTGATCAACGGCTCGAAGATGTTCATCTCGCTCGGCAACCACGCCAAGGTCGCGCTGATCTTCGCCCAGACCGACCCTGAGCGCAAGCACCGCGGCGTCGCCTGCTTCCTCGTCGACACCGACCAGCCCGGCTTCCAGCCGCAGGAGATCCATCACAAGATGGGGTTGCGCGGTTCCGACACGGCGTCGATCGGGCTCGACGACGTGCACGCGGCCGACGAGCAGATGCTCGGCGAGGTCGGCGACGGGTTCAAGATCGCGATGACGTCACTCGACTCCGGCCGCTACAGCGTCGCGGCCGGGTGCGTCGGGATCTGCCAGGGGTGCGTCGATGCGTCGGTCAAATACGCCACTGAGCGCGAGCAGTTCGGCCGACCGATCGCGAGCTTCCAGCTCGTCCAGCAGATGCTCGCGAACATGAAGGTCGACACCGACGCGGCGCGGATGCTCGTCTGGCGGGCGGGCTACCTCAAGGACGCAGGCAAGCCGAACACGACGGAGACCTCGATCGCCAAATACTTCGCAACCGAGGCCGCTGTGAGGACCGCCAACACCGCGATCCAGGTCCACGGCGGTTCCGGCTACGTCGACGACTACCCGGTCGAGCGGTACTTCCGTGACGTGCGGGTGACGACGCTGTACGAGGGCACGAGCCAGATCCAGCAGCTGATCATCGGTCGAGCGCTGACCGGGATCAACGCGCTCGTCCCGAGCTGATGGCCGAACCACCGAGGACGATCGGCGTGATCGGCGCGGGGACGATGGGCGCCGGGATCGCCCAGCTCGCCTGCCTGCAGGCGAGCGCCACGACACTGCTGCACGACCCGATCCCGGAGGCGCTCGAGCGCGGCACGAACGCGATCCGCGGCCAGCTCGCGAAGGGCGCGACGAGAGGCCGGTGGACCGAAGCCGAGGCGAAGGCGGCCGACGAACGGCTCACTCCGGTCGCCAACCTCACCGAGCTCTCCCACGCCGAACTCGTGATCGAGGCCGCGCCCGAGTCGCTCGATCTCAAGCAGAACCTGTTCGCGCAGCTGGAGGACGGGGTCATCAGCGACACCGCCGTGCTCGCGACGAACACGTCGTCGCTGCTCGTCACGGCCGTCGCGTCCAAGCTCGACCACCCCGAGCGCGTGGTCGGGATGCACTTCTTCAACCCGCCGCCCGTGATGGCGTTGCTCGAGGTGGTCGCCGGCGCGCAGTCCAGTGCGGCCGCGCTCGCCACCGCGCGCGCCGCCGGCGCGGCGATGGGCAAGCGTGTGATCGACGCGATCGACGGGCCCGGCTTCCTCGTCAACCGCTGTAACCGGCCGTGGGGCGTCGAGGCGTTGAAGCTGCTCTCCGAGCGGATCGCCCCGCTCGAGACGATCGACCGGATCATGCGCCAGGCCGGCGGCTTCCGGATGGGGCCGTTCGAGCTGATGGACCTCGTCGGGGTCGACGTCGGGCTCGCGGTTTCGAAGTCGTTCTACGAGCAGAGCTTTGGGGAGCCCCGCTGGCAGCCATCCGCGATCACGGTCAAGACGGTTGCGGCCGGCCGGTTGGGCCGCAAGTCCAAGCGCGGTTACTACGACTACAGCGCCGGCACGGACTCCTATCGCGAGCCGGACAACGAGCCCCCGGCCTCAGAGCCAGGTGACGGCGTGATCGTGATCGCCGGCGACACGCCGCTTGCCGCGGAGCTGGAAGCCGCCGCGAGCGACTCCGGCTGGACGGCGATCTCCCCGATTGAGGCGCCCGACGCCGAGCCGCCTTTCCTGATCGTCGATGCGAGCCTCGGCGAGGATTTCGGCCCGCCGCTCCAGGGCGGCCCCCAGGCGATCCTGTGCGCCGCAGGGTCGCTGGCGGCGCTGGATCCAGGCGGAGGCGCGGTCGGGTTCCACATGTTCCCGCCCGTGGCTGCGTCGAAGCTGATCGAGCTGACGCGCGGTCAGGAGACGACAGATGCGGCGGCGCAGGCCGCTGCCCGCTTCTTCACCAGCCTCGGCAAGCGCGTCCAATGGGTCGGCGACGCGCCCGGACTCGTACTCGGCCGGATCGTCTGCCAGATCATCAATGAGTGCTCGTTCGCCCTGGGGGAGGGCGTGGGTAGCGCGGCCGACATCGACACCGGTTTGGTGTACGGGATGAACCACCCGCGCGGCCCGCTCGCATGGGCCGACACGATCGGGATCGACCATGTGCTCGCGGTGCTGGACGCGCTGTACGAGGAGCGACGCGAGGAGCGCTACCGTCTCGCGCCGGCCCTGCGAACCCTCGCGCTCTCCGGCCGCCTCGGCCGCCAGACCGGCGAAGGCTTCTTCAACTACGACTCCTGATGCGTGCCGTCACCTTCCAAGCCCCCTATGAGGTCCGCGTCGACGAGCGTCCCGACCCCGAGCTGACCGCTCGAGATGACGCGGTCGTCGCGATCGAGGCGAGCGGCGTGTGCGGGTCAGATCTCCACATCTACCACGGACGCGTGAAGATCGAGCCGGGGTTCACGATCGGCCACGAGTTCGTCGGCACCGTCATCGCGGCCGGTGACGACGTCACGCGCGTGAAGACGGGCGACCGTGTGCTCGGCTGCTTTCACTCGGCCTGCGGGACCTGCTTTTACTGCCTCAAGGGCGTCTACCAGAAGTGCGACATCGCCCGCGTTTTCGGTCACGGCGAGCTGCTCGGCAACCTCCCGGGAACACAGGCCGAGCAGGCGCTCGTGCCCAACGCCAACCTCACGCTCCGGAAGGTGCCAACCGCCATCCCCGACGATGTCGCGCTGTTCGCGGGTGACGTGATGGGCACCGCCTACCACGCCGTCGACGACGGACAGGTGAAGCCCGGCGACACGGTCGCCGTGCTCGGGCTCGGGCCGGTCGGGCTGTGCGCGGTCCAGATCGCGAAGGCTGCCGGCGCCGCGCAGGTACTCGCAGTCGACACCGTCGAGCAGCGGCTCGAGATGGCCGCTTCATTCGGCGCGACTCCCGTTCACCTGACCGAGGACGACCCCCGCAAGCGCGCGCAACAGGCGACCGACCAGCGCGGCGTCGACGTAGCGATCGACGCGGTCGGCCACCCCGACGCGCTCGACCTCGCGATCCGGATGGCGCGCAAGGCCGGCACGGTCGTCGCGATCGGTGTATACGCCGAGCCCTGCCAGGTCCACATGGGCCTCGTGTGGATCAAGGGGCTGACGGTGAAATCAGGCCAGGCGAACGTGATCGGGCACGTCGACAGCGTGCTCGGGATGCTCGCCGCGGGCACCCTCGACCCCACCCCGCTCGTCACACACCACATGCCGCTCGACGATGCGCGCACCGCATACGAGGTCTACGATCGGCGCGAGGCCCTGAAGATCGTCTTGAAGCCCTGACCACGAAAGGCACGTCTTGTCTACGACCGCGCTTCCAGAACAGCTGTCCGAACCCGCCCGCGAGTTCGCGTCGCAGCCGCAACAGCTGCTGATCAACGGCGAGCGCGTCGACGCCGCCGACGGCCGCACATTCGAGACGCTCGATCCTGCGACCGGGGAGACGATCACGACCGTCGCGCATGGCGGTGCGCAGGACATCGACCTGGCTGTCAGGGCGGCCCGCGAAGCGTTCGAAACCGGCCCCTGGCGCAAAACCAGCGCGGCGGCAGCGCGCGCGGATGTTGATCGCGCTCGCAGAGCTCGTCGAGGCAAACGCCGACCAGCTCGCCGAGCTCGAGTCGCTCGACAACGGCAAGCCGGTCAAGCTGGCGAAGATCGTCGACGTCAACGGCACCGTCGCGCATTTCAGGCACTTCGCGGGCTGGCCCGAGCGCACCTTCGGCGAGGTCGTGCCGGTTCAGCAGCCCGACATGCTCTGCTACACGCGCAAGGAGCCGGTCGGCGTCGCGGGGCAGATCATCCCGTGGAATTTCCCCATGTTGATGGCGGCATGGAAGCTCGCGCCGGCGCTGGCCGCGGGATGCACGGTCGTGCTGAAGCCGGCCGAGCAGACGCCGCTGACCGCGCTGCGGATCGGCGAGCTCGCGCTCGAGGCCGGGATCCCGGCCGGGGTCGTCAACGTCGTCACCGGCGACGGCGAGACCGGTGCGGCGCTGGTCGAGCACGAGGACGTCGACAAGCTCGCGTTCACGGGCTCGACCGAGGTCGGACGGCTGATCGGCGAGCGGGCCGGCCGGGCGCTCAAACGGGTCACGCTCGAGCTCGGCGGTAAGTCGCCCAACATCATCCTTCCCGACGCCAACCTCGATCAGGCGATCGCGGGCTCCTTCCAGGCGCTGTACTTCAACACCGGCCAGGCGTGCAACGCGGGCAGCCGCCTGTTTGTGCACCGCGACCAGTTCGATCAGGTTGTCTCGGCGCTCGCCGAGCGCGCCGGTCAGACACGCATCGGCCCCGGGCTGGACCCGAGCACCCACCTCGGCCCCGTCGTCTCAAAGGAGCAGCACGAGCGCGTGCTCTCGTACATCGAGTCGGGCCGCAGCGACGGCGCCGAACTCGTCACCGGCGGCGGCACCGGCTCGGGGAACGGCGGCTACTTCATCGAGCCGACGCTGTTCACCGCAACGAGCGACGAGCTCAAGATCGCGCGCGAGGAGATCTTCGGGCCGGTCCTGGTCGCGCTGCCCTACGAGTCGCTCGAGGAGGTCGCCGCCCGCGCCAACGACACCGACTACGGGCTCGCCGCCGGCGTGTGGACCCGCGACGTCGGTCAAGCGCACAAGCTGGCCTCGCTGCTGCGAGCGGGATCGGTGTACGTCAACTGCTGGGGTCTGTCCGATGCCGGCGCGCCGTTCGGCGGCTACAAGGCCTCGGGCGTCGGGCGCGAGCACGGCCGCGAGGGTCTCGAGGCATATCTCGAGACGAAGACGGTCTGGACCAGCCTCGCCTAGACGCCTGTCCGAGCCTGGACCAGTCTCGCCTAGACACCTGTTCGAGCAGAGCGCAGCCGAAGTTGGCATAACGCGGGGCTGACCCGATGCACGGTGCGTGTCCCCCGCGCGCACACAGCGGCTGTCCTGGCTCATCGCGCTAGCGGTAGCAGCGCTGCTCACGGCAGCGGCACCCGCCGCGGCAAACGGCCACCGCCACCACCCACGCCACCGCCACCATCCAAGCCAGCGGCACCATCACGCCGCCGCGGCCGCGACCGCGGCGCCGGTCGCGACGATCGCGGTGCCGGGCGGCCCGTGCGCGAACGCCAACACCGTTGCTGTCGGCGCGCCCGTGCAGGAGCTGCGCACCGCCGTTGTGTGCTTGATCGACCAGCAGCGCGCCAAGTTCAAGCTGCCGGCGCTGACTGAATCCTCGAAGCTCGACCAGTCGGCGCAGGATTGGACCGACTCGATCGTCGCCCAAAACATCTTCACGCACGGCACGGCCTTCTGGAACCGGATCACTGCGGTCGGCTACGACTGGTCGAACGTCGCGGAGAACATCGCCAGCGGCTTTGCCACGCCGCAATCGGTCGTCACCGCCTGGATGGCCAGCACCGACCACTGCCAGAACATCCTCAGCCCGGTATACGCGGACGTCGGGACCGGAGTCAACGCGAATCCCGTCCTCGCCGTGGTCACGGCCGGTTCGACCTGGACGCAGGACTTCGGGCTGCTGATGACCGCGAATCAGCCATCGAACAACTTCGGGCCGGCAAACGGCTGCCCGTACACGACGTAGATAGTCGCTAGCGCGCGGCGGCCTGCGCGGCCAACTCGTCAGCCGATAAAGGGCCGGCATCACGGAGATACCACTCGGCGTCGAGCGCCGCCTGGCAGCCCGACCCGGCCGCGGTGACCGCCTGCCGGTAGGTGTGGTCGACGAGGTCACCCGCGGCGAATACACCCGGGAGATTCGTCAGTGTCGACCGTCCCTGAGTCGCGACGTAGCCATTCTCGTCGAGCTCGACCTGCCCGGTGACGAGCTGCGACTGCGGCTCGTGCCCGATCGCGATGAACGCCCCGGCGGTCGCCAGCTCGCGCGTCGAGCCGTCAACGGTGTTGCGCAGGTGCGCGACCTCGAGCTGTCCCGCGTGCGCACCCTCGGTGTTCGTCAGCTGGTCGATCACGTACGGCGTGACCCACTCGATGTTGGGAATCGCGCGAGCGCGGTCCAGCATGATCTTCGAGGCGCGGAACTCGTCGCGGCGGTGCACGATGCTGACGGTCGAGGAGAACTTCGACAGGAACATCGCCTCCTCCATCGCCGAGTCGCCGCCGCCGGCGATGATCGTCGGGCGGTCGCGGAAGAACGCAGCGTCGCAGGTCGCGCAGTAGCTGACCCCGCGGCCAGCCAGCTCGAGCTCGCCGGGAACGCCGAGCTTGCGGTGCTGGGCGCCCATCGCGAGCACCACAGTCCTGCCAACGTGCTCCTGATCGCCGACCCACACGCGGTGTAAGCCCCCATCGCGGGAAAGCTCGACCTTCGTGACGTCGTCGGTCTCGAGCCGCGCGCCGAACCGCTGTGCCTGGTCGCGGAACCTCTGCATCAGCTCTGGGCCCATCATTCCCGTGGGAAAGCCCGGGTAGTTCTCCACGTCCGTCGTCTGCTGCAGCAACCCGCCCCACTGGAACCCCTCGATCACGAGCGGCTCGAGATTTGCGCGCGCCGTGTACAGCGCCGCGGTGTATCCCGCGGGGCCGCTCCCGACGATGATCACGTTTTCGACGGACTCCATCACTTCATTAAGTATAGCTAGGGGCTTCCGAGCCCGCGGCTTGCCAGCGGTGGACCGTGCGGCGCAGCTGCAGGTACGCGATCGCACCTGGGAGTGTCGGAAACCAGAAGGCGAACGCTCGGTACGCGAGCACGGCCACGATCGCCACGCCGCTATGCACCCCGAACGCGATGAACGCGCCGATCATGCCGCCGTCGACGCCGCCGATGCCGCCCGGCAACGGGAGCGTGTTGCCGAGCATCCCGACGAAATAACACATCACCACGACCGGCACCTCGGGCGCCGCGCCGAACGCGTGGAAGCTCGCCCACAGCACGGAGATGTCGAAGCCCCAGTAGGTGATCGCGGCCAGCAGCCACGGGTTCCTTGTCCGCACCAGCGCGATCGCCGTGCGCACCCCGGTCGCCGCCGTCGCGGGTGCGGTCGCCAGCCGACTCGCGAACCGCCCGAGCCGGCCGCTGCCTTTGGTCCACCGTCCGACCCAGCGCTCGAAGTCGCCGGGGATCAAGGACATCGCGAGGAAGATCCCGATCACCGCGCCCCCGAATACGGCCGGGATGATTGTCAGACCGAACGGCGCCTCACCCGGGAGCACCCCCGAGTAGATGCCAAGCCCGTCGATCACGAGCGTCAGCATGTACACCCCGTACAGGAGTACGAGGAACGCGATCATCCGGTGTGCGACGGTTCGAGCCTCCATCCCGGAGCGTCGAAGCGCCCACGCGGTCAGCGCGACGCCGCCCGCGCCGGCGGCCGCGAACAGCCGCGTCGCTGCAAGCGCCGCAAGGTTGATCTGGCGGCTCTCGCGCCACCCGATCCGAGCGGCGCCTTGAGCCAGTACCGCCCGGAACAGGGCGATGTAGCTGACGAACACTCCGACCTCGAGCACCGCCGCGATCCCGAGCCACCAGACGTCGCCGTGCTGGATCCGGTTCCACGTCCCTTTCAGGCCGACGATCTTCGGCAGCACGAGGTACAAGAACGCGACCGCCGAAGCCACGAAGAACACCGAGATCAGGATCCGCTTGCGGGTGAAGACGACCCGCGGCATCTCCTCGTGGTGCGGCGGCGGTGAGGGGGCAGCGACGGGCGCCCTCGTCTGGATGCGGGCGTCGTCTGACACTCGGTCCTACCCCGCGCTGGCGCGCGCTTCGAGCGACTGGATCACGGAGGTGGCGGCTCGTGCGGCCGGCGCGAGCCGTGGAGCGGCCTTGCGGATCGTCTCCGTCAGGGCCGCCCCCGCCAGCAAGTCCACTGCGTAGTGCTCCCCCAAATAGACGAGCGCGAGCCCCAGCAGCGACGCATACGTCCAGCCAAGCGCGCCTGCGACCGGACCCACCTCGCTGAGCAGGTGGGCTCCCATCAGCGACGTGGCGAAGTGCAGCGACGGCATGGCAGCCAGCGGATTTCCTCCGAGGACATCGTAGAGGGCGGCCCAGCGGTCCTGCCAGAACTGCTCGCCGTACTCGATCATCATCCGCCGCACGTGCAGCGTCTGACCGGGTCCGAAGTAACCGCGGGCGTCGGCCCACCAGGGCGGCGCGGTCGGTATCGCCCAGTAGAAGATCGCGCCGGTGTCGAACACGGCGTACATCCGTGCGGCAGACGCGGGGAGCCGCTCGGGCGCGCGCAGGAGAACGTACGCGACGCTTGTGTGGGGAACGAAGAACCACAGCCAGTGACACCAGACGAGCACCCGCTCGAAGCGGTTGATCTCACCCGGGGTGGAGCGGCGCTGGAAGCGAAGCGTCGGCGGCACGCCGAGGCCCAGCAAGCGATCGACGACGATCGGATAGCGGACGTGGACGCGCGCTTCGAGCTCTCCCGGGTCAGAGTTCGGCAGCTCGTACGCGGCGATGTACGCCCACATGTTCAGCGCGCAGACGCCGACATCGCGGGCGCGGCTCCGAGGTAAGGCAACTGACAGGGCGACCGGCGCGGCCCCTGCCGTGCCGAGCACCGCGGCCGAGGGCAGCTTCACCCGCCTCCGGGCGATCGGCGCGGCGATGCCGGCCGCCACGATCGTCCAGGCGGCGACTCTGATGCCCCTGGAGATGCGCACGCCGCGGGCAGTATACGTTCGGTCAGACGGTCGATCGGTCCCAGCCTTGAATAGAATGCCGCGGCCTTGCGACCCGCCCGCAAAAGCCGACGGACCGCCGCGCTAGCCATTGCGCTGGTGCTGATCGCGTCCTTGATCGCTGCCCCTGGCGCGCTCGCCAACTTCATCACCCCGAAGTCGGGCGGCTCGCCGAACGCCAACGCGATCGACGACCTCTACAAGATCGTGCTGTACATCGCGGGCGTGGTGTTCGTGATCGTCGAGGGTGCCCTCGCGTACTCGATCTACAGATTCCGGGCCAAGAAGAACAGGGTCGCCGCGCAGATCCACGGCAACACGCGGCTCGAGGTCGGCTGGACCGTGGCGGCGGCGCTGATCCTGGTCGTGCTGACAGTCGTCACGTTCGTCAAGCTGCCGAGCATCATCAACCCGCCGAATTCGGACGCGAGCGGGCTGGCGCTGTCGGCGTCGACGACCGTCCCGAATCCTCCGAACGGCAAGAAGTACGTGGTCTGCGTGCAGGCGCGCCAGTACATCTGGCGCTTCACGTACGGCGCCGGCTGCGTCAACGGCGCGTTCGCGAGCCACCTGCCGTACTCGTACACGACGATGTACGCGCCGGCGCACACCACGGTCGTGCTCAAGATTCAGTCGACCGACGTGATCCACTCGTGGTGGATCCCCTCGCTCGGCGGCAAGGTCGACGCGGTGCCGGGATACACGACGTTCACCTGGTTCAAGGCCTATAAGTCCGACATGGTCTACCGGGGGCAGTGCGCGCAGCTGTGCGGGGTGGGCCACGCGGCGATGGTCGCGTTCGTCCAGACGATGACGCCGGCGAACTTCCAGTCGTGGTTGAAGTACCAGAAGAACGCGATCACGGCCGCCAACAACCAGGTCACGCAGCTGCGCCAGTCGCTGGCCGCGTCTGGAAACCTCTCAGCCGGCGGGAGCTACTAGATGTCGAGCACTGATTACGCCGCCCGTCCCGTGCCGCAGATCATCGCCCACGAGGTGACGCGGCCACGGCAGACGAAGAAGTGGATCGACTGGGTCACCACCACCGACCACAAGAGGATCGGGATCATGTACCTGATCCTGACGTTCGTGTTCTTCGCGCTCGGCGGGATCGAGGCGCTGATCATGCGGGTGCAGCTGTCGGTGCCCAACAACGATCTCGTCACGCCGGAGAAGTACAACCAGCTGCTGACGCTGCACGGCACGACAATGATCTTCCTGTTCGTCGTGCCGGTGATGGCCGGCTTTGGCAACTATTTCGTGCCCCTGATGATCGGCGCGCGGGACATGGCGTTCCCACGCCTGAACGCGCTCTCGTTCTGGCTGCTCGCGTTCGGCGGCGTCGTCTTCTACGCCACGCTGTTCTTCCAGCCACCCGAGGCCGGGTGGTGGAGCTACCCGCCGCTGTCGAGCGCGCTGTACTCGCCGACTGGCGGCCAGGACGCGTGGATCTTCCTGATCCACATCACCGGCATCTCGTCGCTTGTCGGCGCGATCAACTTCTACGCGACGATCGTCAACATGCGGGCGCCGGGGATGAGCTGGGGCCGGCTACCGCTGTTCGTGTGGTCGATCCTCGTCTACGCGATCCTGCTGATCATCGCGTTGCCGGTCGTCGCCGCGGCGGTCACGATGCTGCTGACCGACCGCCACTTCGGGACCCACTTCTTCGACCCCACCCAGCACGGCTCGCCTGTCTTATGGCAGCACCTGTTCTGGTTCTTCGGCCACCCCGAGGTCTACATCATGATCTTGCCCGGGTTCGGGATGATCTCCGAGATCATCCCGGTCTTCAGCCGCAAGCCGATCTTCGGCTACAAAGCAATCGCGGCGTCGACGGCGGTGATCGCGTTCCTCGCGACGCTGGTCTGGGCCCACCACATGTTCGCCTCGCCGGTGCCGATCGTCGTGCTCGGCTTCTTCATGCTGAGCTCGTTCCTGATCGCCGTCCCGACCGGGGTCAAGATCTTCAACTGGATCGCGACGTTGTGGCGCGGCTCGATCGTGATGACGACCTCGCTGTACTTCGCGGTCGGGTTCATCGCGATCTTCGTGATCGGTGGCATCACCGGCGTGTTCCTGGCCGTGTTCCCGGTCGACTGGCAGCTCAACGACACGTACTTCGTCGTCGCGCATTTCCACTATGTGCTGATGGGCGGCGCCGTGTTCACGGTCTTCGCCGGGCTGTACTACTGGTTCCCCAAGATGTCAGGGCGGCTGCTGAACGAACGGCTCGGGAAGACGTCGTTCTGGCTGATGTTCATCGGCTTCAATGCGACATTCTTCGTGCAGCACGCGCTCGGGCTCTCCGGGATGCCGCGCCGGATCTACACCTACCAGCCAGGTCTCGGGTGGTCCACTTACAACTTGATCTCGACGATCGGATCGTTCATCCTCGCGCTCGGGATCCTGGTCACGGTTGTGAACGTCGTTCGCAGCCTCAAACGCGGGGCGCTCGCCGGACCCGATCCGTGGAAGGGCAACACGCTCGAGTGGTTCACAACATCTCCTCCGCCAGCAAACAACTTCGACAAGATTCCGCGCGTCCGCTCGCTCGAGCCGATGCGCGACATCCGTCGCCAGGTCGAGCGCGAGACGGGCGTCACGCAGAAGACCGGCGGCGGCGAGCGGTACACCCGCGTCTAGGGTGAGAATCCTGTGAGCGCGTCGACCGCTCGAGTCGCGCCCCGCCGCGCCACGCCGGCGGCCGGCTCACGCGTCCGTCGGCTGGTCGCCGACTACGTCGAGCTGACCAAGCCAAAGGTCCAGTCGCTGCTGCTGTTCACGACGATCACGACGATGGAGATCGCCGGCAACCCGCCGGTATCGAAGATCGCATTGACGTGCCTGGGCGGATACCTATCCGCGGGCGGCGCCGGCGCCGTCAACCACTGGTTCGACCGCGACATCGACGCCGCGATGGCGAGGACCGCGTCACGCCCGATCCCCGCCGGGCGCATCTCCGGGCGCGCCGCGCTCACGTTCGGAATCGTCCTCGCGATGTCGTCGTTCGTGCTGATGACGCTGACACTCAACCTGCTGGCGGCATCGCTGGCATTCGCCGGATTCGTCGGCTACGTCGGCGTCTACACGATGTACCTCAAGCGGCGCACGCCGCAGAACATCGTGATCGGTGGCGCCGCAGGCGCGATTCCGCCGCTCGTCGGCTGGGCGGCGGCCCGCGGATCGATTTCGTGGACCGCGGTCTACCTGTTCGCGATCGTCTTCTACTGGACTCCACCCCACTTCTGGTCGCTGAGCCTGCTGATGAAGGACGAGTACGAGCGCGTCGGCATCCCGATGATGCCCGTCGTCCGGGGCGAGCGCGAGACGCGCCGGCAGATCCTGCTGTACACGCTGCTGCTGTACGCGATCTCCCAGCTGCCGTTCTGCGCCGGCGCGTTCGGCGGCGTGTACCTGGTCAGCTCGATGCTGCTCGGCCTTGCGTTCATCGGCGGCGCGGTGTGGCTCTACCGGCGGGCAGACCGACGGACCGCGCTGCGGCTGTACCTGTTCTCCCTTGCGTACCTCGCGCTGCTCTTCGCGGCGATGGTCATCGACATCAAGGTCTAGCCGCGCGTGCGGGGGGCTCGCATCGCGGGGGTGCTCGCGGCTGCCGCGCTGACGCTTGCGCTCGCCCCGACGGCGAGCGGCCAAGCGCTCTCGTTCGACATCTCGCTGCGGCCGGCGCGCGAGTCCGACTCGCGCCGCCCGACGCCGGCGATCGCGCGCGGATTCGTCGGAGCTTCGATCGACTACTGCAACATCACGCGGTACGCCCAGGCGGGCCCGAATCCGATCCTCGACCAGCTGTTGCTCGCGCTGGCTCCCGAGGGCGGAGTGATCCGGATCGGCGGTGATCAGCTCGGCCAGGGTTGCCTGAACGATCCCGACCCGCTCGTCAACACGCCACCGGTGATCCGCGCCCTGTTGCACCAGACAGAGTCGCACGCGATCCTCGGGGTCGACTTTGCCGACGGGAATCCATCGCTTGTCCCGGGTGAGGTGTCGGCGCTTGTCCGCGCGCTTGGCCCGCGGCATCCGAGCAGCTGGATCGAGGCCTTCGAGCCCGGCAACGAGCCCGACCTCTACCAGCGCTACGGGGCTGGGCTCCCCTGGCAGGAGTCGCAGCCCTATTTCTTGCAATACCTGCAGGCTTTCACCGAGTGGGCCGGGCTCATTCACCAGTACGCGGGCGATGCCGCTGTCGGGGTCGCGGGACCGAGCCTTGGCCAGCTCGGGATCCCGTGGATCCACGGGCCGTTCACGCACGACTTCCGGGCGTTCATGAGCGGTCCGGCCGAAGCGAACCCGATCACGTTCCACGAGTACCCGCTGATGTGGACGCTTCCCTGCCCGAACCAGGGCTGTCCGACGATCCCCAACCTGCTGATCAACTCCGCGAGTCACGGCCTCGCCGGGCAGGTCGCGCCGTACTCCGCGTGGCTCAGCGACCCCCAGCAGGTGCGGGTCGATGAGGCCAACTCGGTCACCGGCGGCGGCGTGTCGGGGGTCAGCAACACGTTCGCGTCGGCGCTGTGGATTCTCGACACGCTGTTCGAGTTCGCCCGGGCAGGCGTCGGCGGCGTCAACGTCCATACGTTCCCGACCGCCCAGTACGCGCTGTTCAGCGGTCCGCGGCCGGGCGGCTGGGTGGTGTATCCCGAGTACTACGGGATGCTCGCGTTCGAGCGCGCCGCCCCATTCGGCTCATCGCTGCTCTCCGTGTCGGGATCCGCAGCCGCTGCGGCGGCTCCCCTCGTGAAAGTGTGGGCGGTGCGGACGCTCTCCGGCAGCCTGCACGTGGTCGCGATCAACAAGGACCTGGTCCCGCACACGATCATCGTGCGCGGCCCCGGGGCGCCGTACGCGAGGACCGCCACGATCTCCGTGCTGCGGGCGCCGCCAACCCCCCCTAGTGCGACCTGCCCGGTCCCGCTCGGCCTCTATGGGCCTGTGCGCGACGGCAGGCGTGACGCTCGGCGGAGCGACGTTCGGGGCGGCCGATCCCGCCGGGGGCGATCACACGAGCACCGGCGTACTCGGTCCGCCGCCACGGCACACGTGCACCCTGCTCGAGTCCTGCACCGTGCAGCCGCGCCGTGGCGGCGAGCTCGAGCTGACGCTCGCGCCGGGGACCGCGACGATCGTCGCCGGCAGCCCGGCGCCAACCGCCCGGCGGTAACGGGCGCCCGAGGCGCACCGGTGGCCCGTCCGGGTGGCACAAGCGTTAGGATGGCCCGCCGATGGACCGCAAGCTCGCACGCAAGAACATCCGCTCGGGCCTGATCGCCGGCGCGATCTGCTTCTTCATGTTCGGCATCACTTTCGTGGCTGCCGCGATCTACGTCCACGTGTGACTGAGCTACCGCAGCAGGCACCCCCGGCCGGCGAGGAGATCCACCTCCCCGGACCAACGCTGATCCCGATCGTCACCGCGGCCGCGATCACGCTGATCGTCGTCGGCACCACGATCGACTGGATCTTCTCCGCGCTGGGCGGCGTGATCCTGATCATCTGCATCGTCCGCTGGATCGGCGACACCCGCCGCGACGTCGCGGCGCTCCCCGAAGAACACTTCCACTAGCGGCCGCTGCGCTACGCAGCCGAGACCGGCACTTCGCAGCTCGCGCCGTCGCCCGTCCACACCCGGACGATGTCGCGCATCGACAGGATGCCGACGAGCTCGCCGCCGGCGACCACGACCAGATGGCGGAAGCGCCCGCGGATCATCGCCGCGGCGGCCTGCTCGAGTGACCAGTCGGGCGCGGCATAGGTGAGGGTTGACGTCAGATGGTCGGCAACCCGCTCGGTGTCGGGATCCTGACCGTTGCCCACCGACAGCAGGATGTCCCGTTCGGTGATCACCCCGGGCCCGGGCGCGTCCGGATCGATCACCACCGCGGCACCGACCTGGCGCCGGACCATCGCGGCCGCGGCTTCGCGCAACGTGTGCCCCGGGCCGACGGTGAGCACGATCTCGGACATCCCTTCACGTACTTGCATTGACGCCTCCCGCACGAATTTGCAACGATTGACTCAATCATAAACACGCCCCGCGAATCGCCGTGGGCGGTGTCAACCTGCGGACCTGCCCGCGATCGCGTTCGTCGCGCGGAACCCATAGGATCCCGGCCGGATGCGCGACTGCGGAGGACAGCTCGGTGCATAGGCGACAGGCGGTGACGCTGTTCGTCATGGTCCTGATTGGGACCGCGATCCTGCTCCCGATCGCGCTCGTCATCCACTGGTTTCCGGCCGACGCCTCGAAGCAGGCGCACAACGACCGGATCCTCTACGACGTCCTGCTGATCGCGTCGGTGCCGATCTTCGTGATCGTCGAGTCGGTGGTCCTCTACTCCGTTTGGAACTTCCGGATGCGTCCAGGCGAGGAGGACAAGGACGGCCCCCCGATCCATGGCAACACGCGGCTCGAGGTGGTGTGGACGGCCGCCCCCGCGCTGCTGATCGTCGGCTTGTGCATCTACGCCTACACGGTCCTGCGCAGCAACGAGAAGACGATCCCGTCGGAGCGGCTGATCAACGTCACCGAGCGTCAGTTCGCATTCGAGTTCTCATATCCGATGGACCACGGCAAGCAGTACGTGGTCTCCCCGGTGCTGTACCTGCCCAACAACAAGCCGGTTCTGTTCCACATCCGCTCGCTGGACGTGATCCACAGCTTCTTCGTGCCAGACTTCTCGCAGAAGATCGACGCCGTCCCAGGGATCACGACCGATCTGCACGTGACGCCGACGCGGATCGGGACCTACCCGGTTGAATGCACCGAGCTGTGCGGCGCCGGCCATGCGTTCATGCGCACCGCCGTCCACGTGCTCACCCCGACTGCGTTCAACTCGTGGCTTGCGGCGCAGAAGCCCGGCGGTCCGCCACCGATCGGGATCCCGGGACCGACCGAGGTTCAACCGGGCGTCCCCGGCGCCCCGAGCACCGCCAGCTCGACATCGTCGGCATCGACCTCGAGCAGTACGCCGAGCGGCGCTTCTTCGGGCGCCTCGGCCGCCGCCGCCGGCAAGGCCGCGTTCGCCTCCGCCGGGTGCGCCGCGTGCCACACGCTCGCCGCGGCCGGTGCGACGGGGACGGTCGGGCCGAACCTCGACGTGCGCCTGAAGAGCGACTGCGCGAGCGCGGCCTCGAAGAAGGTCCGCGGCGCGACCCTGGATCAATGCATCCACACCGCGATCACCGATCCGTACAAGTTCATCCCGAGCGGGTTCCGCGCCGGGATCATGCCGGCGACGTTCGCCAAGACCCTGTCCGCGACCCAGATCCAGGCACTTGTCACGTTCCTGGCGACCATGGCAAAGTGAAGGAGTAGCGTTGAACGCGAAGCGAAACGGGAAGGAGAGCGCCTGATGTCCGCCACTACAACCGCGACCACGGGACCGGTGGTGGAGCAACGGCGATCGCGAATCCCGCTGCCACCCAGGTTGCGGAACCCCGGGTGGTATCGAGCGGCGCTGTACAGCGTGCTCGGATTTGGCTTCTCACTCGGGCTGATCACGGCAATCCGGGCGCTGATGCACTACCACCCGGTGTTCGACGGCAACGCGATCACGATCGTCGCCTTGCTGATCGTGCCGCTGACATTCCTCGCTGGCATCGGCACGATGGACTACTGGTTCTACTGGGCGGCGGGCAGGCGAACCCGGCCGGAGGACCACTCCGGGCACGGGGCGCGCAACTGGCGTGACTACTTCCGCGTCAACACCGACCACAAGGTGATCGGGATCCAGTACGTGGTCACGTCGTTCTTCTTCCTGCTCGTCGGCGGCCTGCTGGCAATGCTGATTCGGGTCCAGCTCGCCAAGCCCGGGATGCAGTTCCTGACGCCCGAGCAGTACAACGGCGTATTCAGCGTCCACGCGACGCTGCTGATCTTCCTGTTCGTGATCCCGGTGTTCGCGGGGCTCGCGAACTTCGTGCTGCCGCTGATGATCGGCGCGCCCGACATGGCGTTCCCGCGGCTGAACGCTCTGTCGTATTGGATGCTGCCGCTCGCCGGGCTGATGATGCTGATGAGCTTCCTCGCTCCGGGGGGCTCGTTCGCCGCCGGCTGGACGGCGTATGCGCCGCTCAGCACCACGATGCCGCTCGGCCAGCTGTTCTTCACGATCGCGGTGCAGTTAGCTGGCGCCTCGTCGATCGCGACGGCACTCAACTTCCTGGTCACGATCATCACGATGCGAGCTCCCGGAATGAGCTTTTTCCGGCTGCCGCTACTCGTTTGGGCCAACTTCTCGACCTCGCTCTTGGTCGTGATCGCGACGCCGTTCATCGCCGCCTCGCAGTTCTTCGTGCTGCTCGACCGCGCGATGGGCTTCCACTTCTTCGACGCGTTTGTCGGACCCGCCAAGAACGGCAACGTGATCATGTACCAGCACGTTTTCTGGTTCTACTCGCACCCGGCTGTCTACATCATGATGCTGCCCGGTTTCGGGATCATCTCCGAGATCCTTGCGGTCAAGTCCCGCAAGCCGATCTTCGGCTATCGGATGATGGCGTTCTCGCTGCTGGCGATCGTGGTGCTCGGGTTCACGGTCTGGGCTCACCACATGTTCGTCTCCGGGATGTCTTCGTGGATCCGAATACCAATGATGGTCACGACCGCGATCATCTCGATCCCGACCGGGATCAAGATCTTCTCGTGGCTCGCCACCTTATGGCGCGGCGTGCTCCACTTAGACACGCCGATGCTGTTCGCGCTCGGCTTCCTGACGATGTTCACGCTCGGCGGGATCAGCGGAATCATGCTCGCGATGATCCCGTTCGACATCCACGTGTCGCAGACGTACTTCATCGTCGCTCACATCCATTACGTGCTGTTCGGCGGCTCGTTATTTACGATCTTCGCCGGCGTCTACTACTGGTTCCCGAAGATGACCGGGCGAATGTTCGACGACCGGCTCGGTCGCTGGCACTTCTGGTCGACGTTCATCTTCTTCAACCTGACGTTCGCGCCGATGCACCTGATCGGAATCCAGGGGATGCCCCGGCGCGTCGCCGAGTACGCGTCAAAGTTCGCGGCCTGGAATCTGTTCATCTCGATTTCCGCCTGGATACTCGGGCTGAGCACGCTGATCTTCCTGTACAACATCGTCGTCAGCTGGCGCGGCGGTCCGCGCGCGCCTGGCAATCCGTGGCGGGCACTGACGCTCGAGTGGCAGGTCTCCTCGCCGCCACCGGTCTTCAACTTCGACACGGTTCCGACCGTCGTCGGCGGTCCGTACGAGTACGGAGTCCCTGGCGCCCAGCACGGGATCTTCAAGTCGCCGGTTGAGAAGCCTGCGCCGGCGGTCGCGCACGCAGGCGGCGGAGGCGGAGGCAGCTCAGGCGGAGATCACATCCAATGAGCACCGGCGGCTTTATCGCGTCGAAGACGGTGCTCGTCGTCGCGAACGAGACGATCGGCGGTCGCTCACTGCTGGAGGCCGTCCAGCAGCGCGCCGGCGAGGATGTTCGGTTCGTCCTGTGCGTCCCGCAGAACCGCCCCCGAGCCGGGCTCGTGGTCTACGACGACGCGGTGTTCGACGCCGCGCAGGCCCGCGTCGATCTGGCGCTCGAGGTGATCCGCGACATGGGCATCCGCGCGATCGGCGAGGTCGGTGACCCCGATCCGTACACCGCAACGGTCGACGCGGTGCGCGAGTACCGGCCGCAGGAGATCATCATCTCGACGTTCCCGGAGACCCGCTCGGGCTGGCTACGGCGCGATCTGATCGAGCGCGTGCAGGACGCCACCGGGCTACCGGTCACGCACGTGGTGACGGACATCGACGCCGAGGGGCTGCCGTTCCACGTGACGCTGGCGGTCGCGAACCGCACCGCCTCGGGCGACGAACTGCTCGAGGCGCTGAAGGCAAAGGCCGAGCAGCAGGCGGCGGTCAACGAGCGTCAGCTGTTCCTGCTGCTGATCCCGCAAGAGGGCGGCGACGGCCAGTCGACGCGCCGAGCGCGCACCCGTCTGAAGCTGGTGCTCGACCGGCTGCGCGTCCGCGGTCTGTACGCGGCCGGGATGATCGGTGATCCTGACCCGTACACGGCGATCTTGAACACGCTGCAGTACTTCCGCGTCGACGACGTCGTGATCTCGACGTTCGCAGAGACGAAGTCCGGCTGGCTGCGTGCCGACCTGGTCGAGCGCGTCCGCCGCGCCACCGGGAAACCGGTCGAGCACATCGTCCACGCCGAGCAAGCCGAGCAAGCCACGGCGTAGGAGAGGAGCCCGCGTGGAAGCCGCAGCCATCCCCGTTCACGGAGAGCATCACGGGCCGCCGCCCGCGCATCAATCCTCGCGCGTCAACGCGCCGACACTGGGGATGCTGCTTTTCATCATCTCCGAGGTGATGATCTTCGGGGCGTTCTTCACCGCGTACTTCTTCATCCGCGTGGTCACCCACGATCCGTGGCCGCCCCACGGGATGAAGATCCCCGAGTCGATCGCGGGGGTCAACACCGCCATCCTGCTGTCGTCGTCGCTCACCCTCCACTGGGCGCTCACCTCGGTCAAGAACGGGAACCGGTTCGGGCTGAAGGCCGGGATGGTGTCGACCTTCCTGCTCGGCTTCACGTTCCTGTTCGTGCAGGTCAACGAGTACGTCCACCTCGGCGTCAACCCCCACTTCGCCGCCCAGGCGACGATCTTCTACTCGCTCACGGGCCTGCACGGCTGCCACGTGTTCATTGGCTTATGCCTGCTGCTGATGGTCACGATCCGCTCGTTCAGAGGCCACTACTCGCCCGAGCACCACCGCGGGATGGAGGTGCCGGGGATCTATTGGCACTTCGTCGACATCATGTGGGTGATCGTGTACACGGCCGTGTACGTGATCTGAGAACCCGCCGCCGATGATCAATCCGCTCCGTTCCGAGGCCGAGATGTTCCGGTTCCTGGTGTACTTCGTCTCGGTCGTCGCAGTGATCGTTGTCATCGTCGTGGTCGCGCGCGCGCTGTAGGCCGTCCCGCCACGAAGCTCTGCTCACACACCGGGGGAATCTCCACACACCTCGTGTCGGTGGTGGTGCGGGACACAGCCCACGCGATCCCGTTGCGGCTGTGCGAGGATCTGTGGTCGTGCCTCTCTTTGGCAGGAATCGACCGCCGGCTCCCACAGACGAGGAGAGGCGCGCGGCCGAGGTTGATCTCGAGCGAATCCGGCAGGGCGGGATCCCTCTGGGTGCCGAGGAGCGCCTGAAGCGGGTTGCGAGCGCTAGCACTCCGTTCTTTACCAGTGATCTGACCGTCAAGGAGTACGCGCTTGCTCAGGCTTCGGGGCTGCAGCCTGTGGCGCAGGTGATGGGATCGTCGGTTGTCCAACACGGCTGGGTTCGGGCGCAGGGTGCGGCTTACGCCGCGGGTGAGATTCCAGGCCTGTCCGAGCCGTGGAACATGGCTCGCAGCCGAGCGTTCGACCGCCTGCGCCAGGAGGCGGAGCTGGCCGACGCGGACGGAGTGATCGGGATCGAGATGGCGCAGGGGTCACTGGGCGAGGCGGGCAATATCGAGCTGGTCGTGTTCGGTACCGCGGTGCGCGACGGCACGCTGCCTCCCCATCCCAGGGATCGACTGGGCATGTGCACGCTCTCCGGCCAGGACGTCGACAAGCTGCGGCGGATCGGCGCCGAGGTGCGCGGCGTGGTAGGCCACACGACCGTCTTGTCAGTGCAACTCGGGATGAACTCGAGTTTGGTGATGAATACGCGCGGCATGCTCGGCGGCGGCGGCGCAGCGATGAACATGGAGATCCCCGAGATCACTCAGGGTGTCTACGATGCCCGTGACCGGGTGATGGCAGAGGTGCGCCGGCAGGGGAGCGCAGCGGCGGCGAACAACATCGTGATCTCCACGCTGCGGCACAGCATCGAGCACTACGAGTACGAGCAGCCTGGTTACAGGTACCACTACTTCCACGTGACGATGCACATACTCGGGACCGCGATCCGGCTGGGGGCACGCGAACCGCACCCCGCTCCGCTGCCGAGACCGGTCCTGTCGATCAACGTCGGTGCCTAGCCGAACAAGGGAGCGAGCCGTGGCGAACTACGATCCAAACAGCACCGAGGGCCTCTCCGAGCACGCGAGCGAGCGTCTGCAGATGAATGCCCGCGGGCTGTTCACCTCGGACCTTTCGGTGAACGAGTACCTGTGTGTCGAGAAGGCTGGCTTCGATCCGGTCGGTTTGGTCGTCGGCTCGAGCATCTACCACGTGGGCTACCAGTTCGGCAGCCTGCGGCAGAACCAGGAGCTCGACGTGCTCAGCCAAGCGATGTACCACGCGCGTGACCTGGCGATGACGCGGATGGAGGAGGAGGCCGACCAGCTTGACGCGGACGGCGTGGTCGGTGTGCGGCTCGATATTGGCCGCTACGAGTGGGGGGCGGACATGGCCGAGTTCATCGCGATCGGGACCGCGATCCGCCACAAGCAGGGCAAGCTGCACCGGGCGCCGAACGGCCGTCCGTTCACGAGCGACCTGTCCGGTCAGGCCTTCTGGACGCTAATGCAGACCGGCAAGCGACCCGTGGGGATGGTGATGGGCAGCTGCGTATACCACGTCGCTCACCGCGGGATGATGCAGTCGATCAGACAGACCGGCAAGAACGTCGAGCTTGAGCAGTACACGCAGGCTCTCTACGACGCCCGCGAGCTGGCGATGGAACGGATGCAAAAGGAGGCTGAGGCGATCGGCGACGGGGTGCTGGGGATCGTCGAGGTCAAGCTCCACGAGAACAACCACGGCTGGGGCAGCCACGTGATCGAGTTCTTCGCCGTCGGTACGGCAGTGATCCCGAACGAGCACGTCGGGGAGGATCACCAACTGCCCGACATCACCCCGGTCCTCGACCTCAACGATTGATCTGCCGCGGCCGCGGGTGGCACCATTCGAGTGGTGATCCACCCTGTCCTCCCGCTCGCTTCAATCGGCCCTGTCGGCAGCATCGCGCTGCCGATCTTGGCGCTCGCCTGGTGGTACCCGTACTGGATGCGCTGCCGGACGCTGGCGGCGCAGGGACGCCCGGTGCCAAGCTGGCGCCGGTGGTGCTACCTCGCCGGTCTGATCACGCTCGCGGTCGCGCTCAGTCCGCCCGTCGACACGCTCGCCGACCAGCTTCTGTTCGCGCACATGGCCGAGCACCTGCTGATCGGGGACATCGCCGCGCTGCTGATCGTGCTCGGGATGACGGGACCGGTGCTCGCACCCGTGCTCCGCATCCGCGGCCTGCAGTGGTTGCGAGTGCTCGGCCATCCTGTCGTCGCGGTGACGGTGTGGGCAGTCAACTTCTACGTCTGGCACATCCCGGCCCTCTATCAGGGGGCGCTCCGGCACGACGCGCTGCACGCACTCGAGCACGCGACCTTCCTGACGTTCGGGATCGCGATGTGGATGGCGCTGCTGGGGCCCCTGCCGAAGCCACGCTGGTTCGGCAACGCCGCACGGCTGGTCTATGTGATCGCGGTGCGGCTGATCGGGACAGTGCTCGGCAACGTGCTCGTGTTCGGCGGCTCGGTCTTCTATCCGTACTACATCCACGGCGACCATCTGTGGCACATCAGCCCGATGGGCGATCAGGTGGCCGCCGGCGGGCTGATGATGATCGAGGAGAGCCTGCTGACGATCGGGCTGTTCTGCTGGCTGTTCCTGAAGGTCGCACGCGAGAACGAGGAGCGCCAGCGCCTGATCGACTACGCGCTCGCGCACGAGATCCCGCTCGATGAGGAGCGCGCTGCGCGTGCGGTAGCCGCGGGGCGCGGCGAGGAACTGTGGGAACGGCTGAGGTCGACCGACCCCGCCGCGAACCCTATTTCGCTTCCGACGAGAGGAAGTTGATGAGCGCGGTTATCTCGTTCGGCTTCAGCTTGGTGGCGAAGTCGTTCGGCATCACGTTCGCGCCGTAGCCGGATGGCAGGTACTTGTACGGATTGACGATCGCGGTGCGGATGCACTCCGCGAGCGTCGCGCCGCGCGCGGACTTGGACGCCGGCAGCGCGCAGTCCGAGCGGAGCCGCATGTCGAGGTTCGGCCCAACTGTGCCGGTCGTTCCGGCGGCGCCAAGCGTATGACAGCTCCCGCATCCGCCGGGCCCGGTGAACACCTGCTTGCCGGCAGCCGCCGTCGTGCCGGTGACGGCGCCTGCCTGGGCGAGCTGTCCAGTATCGGCGCCCCGCACCGCGGCGACCGTGGCGACATACGCGGCGACGTTCTGCGCCTGCTGGCCTTTGTAAAGATCCGCCGGCATCACGCCCTCCGTGTCCGGATACTGGATCCAGTAATTGACGAGCCCCTCGATCGACGCACTCTTGACGCCATCGGCGCGGTCCTGGGCGAACGCGTCGTCCAGGTTCGGTCCGATGTCGGTCGTCGTACCCGCCCGGCGGAGCGTGTGGCAGGCGCCGCATTTGGCGACGAATAGCTCCTTCCCGGCGACCACGTTGGCCGACGGATGCTTGAGCGTGCAGCCGCTGATCAGCATCATCGAGGCGGCCGCCGCCACGAGCATGAGCCCCCTGGAAGTCCTTGGTCTCCTCCGCAGCATCAGTTGACGCGCGGCACTCTATCTAAAGGTCCCCACGCCACGCGTGGCCCCGTGGACGCGAGCGCCGCTGGTAGCATCGCGACGGTGAGGTTGCATCAGAAGTACCGGATGCGCACGCCTTCGACCGGCCGCGAGGTCCTGATCGAGGCGGAGCCAGACCGTGTTTACGTCGACCGCGAGACCGCGGAGCCGCTCGAGGTCGCCGCTATCTTGCTGCCCCTTGCCCCCACCCCATCGGAGCTTCCGTGGGCGGTCGAGAACCTGCGATTCTGCAACTGGTGCGACCAGCTCGCTCAGAAGGATCTGAACGATTGCCCGCACTGCGGCCGCCGGATGGAGCCACTCGGCTCCTGAGGCGGATGGCGATGGCGGGTCGTGGCCGACTTACAACTGCCGGCGTCGCGCTGGCGGCGAGCGCATCGCTCGCGCTCGGACTGTCCGCCTGCGGAGGCGGCGGCTCGACAGCTGCGACAAATGCAGTCAACGCCCCGCCGCTGACGGTCCCGGCGGGTGGCTCCACGACGCCCGGCAGCTCCTCGAGCAACACGACGACCAGCCAGACGACGTCTGCGTCGACCGCCAACACTGGCGCGTCCGGCGCCAGCAGCGGCACGTCGTCGGCCACCGGCGGCAGCGCATCCTCCGGCACCGGCTCGGCCGGCACGTCGGGCACGTCCGGCACCTCGGCCTCGGGCGGCGTCAGCGCCGGCGGGAGCACTGGGACCACGCCGGCGAACACGACCTCCTCCTCGGGCGGCGGGTCGTCCGGTAGCGGCGGCGCCGGCCTGGGCTCGTCATTCTGCCAACAGAATCCGGGTGCCTGCTCCGGGCACTAGGCGCAAGCCTGGCGGCCGCCTCTAATGCACGTAGTTCGCCGGCGGCGGCGAGCTCAGGATCTCGGTGACGTTGTACTCGAGCCGTGAGCCGGGGTAGTCGCACTTGTAGTCCGTACCCTGGCCGATGGTCAGCTGCGCGTTGTCGTAATGGCCGGTGTTCGGGCAGTTCGTCTTGCGGCTCTGACGGTACGCGAACGACTTGAGCGGCAGGTCGTATGAGATCACCGGCGCCCACGTCGGAATCGTCAGCCCAACAACCTCGCCCGGGACCACGGGGATCGCCGTCGGCAGCAGGAACTGGACGTTGTAGCCGAGGTACGGCTGCAGGTGGAACATCGGGCTCTGCGCGACGACCGAATAGAAACGGGTCGAGTTCCTACCGGGACCGGGCTTCAGCACGGTGATTCCCGCCTGGGTCGTGCCCCCGAAACTGGCATCGAGGCCGGCGATGATCTGATGGGGTGTCTGCGTGGCGGTCTTGGTGATCTTCGCGAGCCCGAGCGTGAACGCGACGAGGCTGCCAGCGGCCTTCACTTTCGTCGGATACGTGACGCCGTCGCGGATCGTCGGGATCGCCGTGACGCGCGTCAGCACGACGTAGCAGCCGCTGTTCGGCGCGCACGTCGGCGGCACGATCGGTGACTTCGTCGCGCCGAGGACGGCCGTGCCCCCGATCAGGGTGGGCGCCGTGGTCGTCGACGACGTCGTCGTCGTCGTCGAGGTCGTCTTCGGCTTCGTCGTGGTCGTCGTCGTCGTCTTCGGCTTGGTGGTCGTAGTCGTGGTCGTTTTCGACTTCGAATCCGTGGCGGCGAACACGGCGGCGGGCGCAGCGCCGGCGAACACGGCCATCACAGCGATGAGAACTCGTTTCATAACCTGATTGAACACGACCTCGCACCCGGAAGTAGCGAGAAAGCTTGCATACCCGGCGGTCGCCGGGCCCGGGAACGGCCGCGATGACGGTGGAGCCTAGAGCTTGGAGACGTTGATCGCCTTCGGTCCCTTCGGCCCATCCTCCTCCTCATAGGAGACCTTGGAGCCTTCAGGAAGCGACCGATAGCCGTCGCCGACGATGCCGCTGAAGTGGACGAACAGGTCGCGCCCGCCGTCATCTGGCGTGATGAAGCCGAAGCCTTTGTCGTCGCTGAACCACTTGACGGTTCCGGTTGCCATTTACTCCCCTTCGATGCTGTTCTGTCGGTGGATCGCCGACCGAGCGCCGATCCCAAACGCCGGAGAAAATATCAGGGCGCGCCGGCGGGCGGGGCGCGGAGATGTAACGCCGACCGGCTACCGCCGCCAGCAACGCTTCAGCGGCCCTCGAACGTGGCCTTCCCCGGCCCTTGCTCGAGAAACGTCCTGACCGCGTTCTGAAGGTCAGAAGTGGCGAACAGCCCGCCCGCGATCGCTCCTACTTCTCGGTCCGCCTCGTCGACCCCGCCTTCGAGGCAGTGGCGGATCACGCGCTTGGTCGCCGCGTGGGCGCGCGTCGGGCCCGCGGCGAGCGAGGCGGCGAACGCGCGCGCCTCGCGCTCGAACTCGCCATCTGGGAACACGCGGTTGACTACACCCCACCGCTCCATCGTGGCCGCGTCGAACGGCCGCCCCGTCATCACGAACTCGCGCGCACGGCCCGAGCCTGCCCGCTCGGCGAGGCGCTGCGTGCCACCCATCGCCGGCGTCAGCCCGACGACTGTCTCGACGAGCCCGAAGGCGGCCGACTCCGCCGCCACGATCAGATCGCATCCGAGCGCGAGCTCGAACGCCCAGGTCAGGCACAGCGCGTGTGCCGCGAACACCACCGGGCAGTCGAGCCGCTCGACCCGGCGGGTGAGCGACACGAGTTCGTCAAACAGGGCGCGCGCCTGCTCAACGCCCTCCTGTGCCGCAAACAGCGACACGTCGACGCCGCCCGAGACGACCCGCCCCTCGGCGCGGAACAGGACCGCGCGCGGCTCGCCCGCCTCGAGCTCCGAGATCACACCGTCGAGCGCCTCCCAGAGTGGCTGGTCGAACAGGTTCAGCGGCGGCGAGTCGATCGTCGCGATCGCCAGCCCGCCGTCGTGCTCGAGCCGGACCGGGGCGCTCACCGCAGTGCAGCCGCTGCGGCGGCGATCTCATCCGGGTCGCCGGCGCCCGGCGTCCACGGCAGCCGCAGCGGGTCGCCCGCGTACCGCGGGATCACGTGCACGTGGAAGTGGAACACCGTCTGCCACGCCGCCGCGCCGCACGAGTTCAGCAGGTTGACGCCATCGGCGCCGAGGCACTTGGAGGCGCGCAGAGCGAGCCGTTGCGCGGCGATGGCGACCGCGCAGAGCTCATCCGGAGGGATCTCGCGAAGGTCGGTGTAATGCTCGCGCGGAATCACCAGCGCATGGCCTCGCGTCGCGGGGTTGATGTCCATGAACGCGATCGTCGAGTCGTCCTCGTCGACGATCGCGCTCGGGATCTCGCCCGCAGCGATCTTGCAGAAGATGCAGTCGTGGGTCGGGCACAGCCGCAGCCTACCCTCTACGAGCGTGCAGCTCTCGCGCGAGCGCGAGCGCCTCGTCGCGACCGTTTACCTCGCCCGCGAAGCTGGCCTCCCGAAGCTCGGCGAGCAGACGCCCGATCTCGGGCCCCGGCAGGCCACCGAACGCGCGGATCAGCTCGTTGCCGTCGATCGGTGGCCGTGGCGGGCGGTCCTCCCATGCGAGCGCTTCGCCCAGCAGCTGCCGGGCAAGCTCGAGATGCGATGCGATCGCGACGTCGGCGTTGTCCCCGCGGGTCGCGAGCCGGTCGGCGACGCTCAGCAGTGTCACGTCGATCTGCACCGGGCTCGGTGTCGAGCAGGTACCGGTAGATCTGGCGCCGGGAAAGCGGCATCGAGTGGACCAGGAATCCGAGTCGCAGGTGGTTGCGCGCGAGCGCCCCCACGTGCTCGATCAGACGCTCAGACGCCCGCAGCCGCCGGAGGGCCTGCGCCGCGACCTCGGCACCGGCGACGTCATGGCCCATGAACGTCACCCGCCCGCTGTCGGTCACGCCACGCGTCTGCGGCTTTGCGATGTCGTGGAACAGCGCGCCGAACCGCAGCGCGTCGCCGCGGCTCAGCTCGTGCGCGAACGGTTGCGCCAGCACCGCGCGAACGGCATCGCCATACTCGCCGACAGCCGCGGCGGGGTCACGCTCGAGCTCGATCGCCGCCTCGAGGACGGCCAGCGTGTGTCCGTACACGTCGAGGTGGTGGAAGCGGCTCTGCTGCACCCCGCGCAGCTCTGCGAGCTCGGGCAGCACGACCTCGGTCGCACCCATGGAGTCGAGCAACGCCACGCCCCCCGGCGCGCGGTCGGAGCGGATGATTCGCATCAGCTCGTAGAACATCCGCTCGGGCGCTACGCGCACGAGCTTTGGGGCATGCGCGCGCGCCGCGCGGGCGGTCTCCGGATCAACCGAGAACCCGAGCTCGCAAGCGATCCGCGCGAGTCGCATCACTCGCAGCGGGTCGCGCTCGAACGCCTCCGCAGACACCATCCGCAGCGTTCGGGCGTGCAGGTCCTCGAGGCCGCCGAACGGATCCACGGGCGCCCCGCCCGCGAGCGGCTCCGCGATCGCGTTGATCGTGAAATCTCGCTGCGCGAGATCGTGCTCGATCGTCTCGCCCGCCAGCGGGATCAGGTCGAGCTGCCAATTGCGATCGTGAGCGACGACCCGCCACACCCCGAACCCGTCAGACAGCCTGAACGGGTGTCCGCGCGCCTCGCCCGCGAGCGCCCGCGCAAGCGGCTTCGGGTCACCTTCGATCGCGACGTCGAAGTCGGTCGTCGGCCGGCCCAGCGACCGGTCGCGCGGCGCGCCCCCGACGAGCCATGCTGCGGTCGACCCGATCACCCGCCGGAGCGCCGGGATCGGGTCGCTCACCCAACCGGCTCCCCGTCGCGATGGTAGGACCGCGGCACGCGGGCGGAGATCCCGCACGTGACCTCGTAGTTGATCGTCCCGATCCGCCGGGCCAGCTCCTCTGCGGTCTGCCGCTGCTCACCATCAGCGCCGATCAGCACGGCCGCGATCCCCTGCCCGAATGTCGGCCTCGGGTCCTAGATCGACGGTGATGTTGTCCATGCTGACGGTCCCTACGAGCGGATAGCGCCTGCCCGCGATCAGCACGTCGCAGTTGTTCGAGAGCGCGCGCCGGACCCCGTCGCCGTAGCCGATCGGGATCGTCCCGATCAACGTTTCGCGGTCGGCCACGAACTGCCGGCCGTATCCGGCGCTGTCGCCCGCTCGCGCCGGCTTGACGGCGGCGACGTATGAACTCAGCTCGAGCGCAGGCTCGAGTCCCACCTCCGCTGGATCGCCACCCATCGGATCACAGCCGTAGATCGCGATCCCGCATCGGACGAGGTCGTAGTGGCTGGCGGGGGCGCGCAGCGTCGCGGCGCTGTTGGCGGCGTGCACCACGATCTCGGGATACCGGTCACGCAGCGCCGCGGCGAATGGCGCAAAACGCTTCAGCTGCGCCGCGACAAACTCGAGGTCGTCATCGGCGGTGGCGAAGTGGGTCATCGCGCCAGCGAGGCGGACCCCGCGCGCCGTGGCGGCGAGCGACGCGACCCGCATCGCGACGTCTTCGTCGCGCGTTCCCAGCCGGCCCATCCCGGTGTCGAACTTGACGTGGACGCCGACCGGCGGCTCGGCGGCCGCCCCGCGCAGCAGATCCACGAACTTTTCGCTCCAGGCGACCACGTCCGCGCGCGCCGCAAGCGCAACGGGCAACTCCTCGTCGCTGAGTGCGCCCATCACGAGAATCGGAGCGTCAAGCCCCGCGTCGCGCAGCTCGAGCGCCTCAGAGGCCGTCGCGACCGCGAGCCACGTCGCGCCGCCGGCGAGGGCGGCCCGCGCCGAGTGGGCGGCGCCGTGCCCGTAGCCATCCGCCTTGACGACGGCGCACAGCGAAGCGCCGGCAGCGAGCGCATCCCGCAGCACTCCTACGTTGCGCTCGATCGCCGCCAGGTTGACGCGGGCGAGGGCGCGCACCGGCATAAGTTCAGAGTAGATGAGGAGCCTGCCGGAGCGCCGCGGGAAGCTGCTGCACGACGTCGCTCGCGATCACGCCTTCGGGTCCGATCTGCGCGGCTGCCGCGCGGCCGGCGGCGGCGTGCAGAAACACGCCCGCGCAGGCCGCGTGCCACGGCTCCATCCTCTTCGCCAGCAACGCGCCGATCACGCCGGACAGCACATCGCCGGTCCCCGCCGTCGCGAGCGCGGACGCGCCACCAGCGCTGACGGCGACGCGACCGTCCGGCGCCGCGACGAGCGTGTCGTCGCCCTTCAGCACGACGACGGCGTTAGCCGTGGCAGCCGCCGCGCGCGCCGAGCGCAGCCGGTGCGACTCGACGTCGTCGCTGGCTACCTCGAGCAGGCGCCCTAGCTCACCCGCGTGCGGCGTCAGCACCGTCTCGCGTTCGCGGTCCGCCAACGAGGCCAACCGCCCGGCGTGGGCGTTCAGCCCGTCGGCGTCGAGCAGCAGCGGCAGCGGCGCGTCGGCCGCAAGCGAGCGCGCGAGCCCCACGGCTCCCTCGCTGCGACCAAGTCCCGGCCCGAGCACGAGCGCTCCCGACCGCTCTGCGCGCGCCAGCACTTCGTCGGCCGCGTCCGGCAACATCGCGCCACCGTCGTCGGCCACGGGTACGGTCATCACCTCCAGCAGCCGCGATCTCGAAGACGAAGTTCAAGGAGGCCGGAACGAACGCTGTCACGTAGCCGGCGCCGGCGCGCATCGCTGCCTCCGACACGAGGCACGGCGCGCCGGTGAGACCGGTCGAACCACCGCAGACGAGCACGCTGCCGGCCGCGAACTTCGTCGAGCGGGGGCCACGGTGCGGGATCCGGGCGACAGCCGCCTGCGAGATCAGCCCGATCGTGGGCTCCCCCGGGCCCCCCGCCGGGATCCCGATCTCAATCACCGCGATCTTCCCTGCATGACTCTTTCCAGGCGCGATCCACAGCCCGGGCTTGGCGGCGTGGAATGTCGCCGTCGATGCAGCACGGACCGCAACTCCCGCGACCTCCCCCGTCGACGCATCGACGCCGCTCGGGACGTCACACGCGACCACAACCGGTGCGGCAGCGTCGTTGATCGCCTCGATTGCGCCGGCCGCCGGTTCACGCGGCTCGCCGCTGAAGCCGGTACCGAGGATCGCGTCGACGATCCCGCTGGCGCCGCTGAGCAGCTCGGCGGTGAACGGCGCCGCGAGCCCCTCCGGAAGCCGCTCATACATCGCCAGCGCGTCTCCGCGCAGCTCATCGGCCGGTGCGAGCATCAGCACGCGCACGTCGCGCCCGCGCTGGCGCAGCACCCGCGCGGCAACGAACCCGTCACCACCGTTATTGCCCTTGCCGCATACGATCACCACCAGGCCGGTCGGGACGAGGCCGCCGACCAGGTCGGCGAGCCCGGTACCGGCGAGCTCCATCAGGCTGCTGCCGGGAATCCCGCACTGCTCGATCGCCCAGCTGTCGAGCGCCCGCTGTTCGGCGGCGTCGGGCAGTGGCTCGAGCCACGCCGGGAGCGACATCATGCCGCCGCCGGACCGGCCGGGGCCGGCTCCTGCGGCGCGGGCTCGACCGGCGCTGCCACCGCGGCAGCCGCCGCGTCGCTGTCGGTGTGCGTCAGCGAGACACTCACCTCGACGCCGAGCTCGTCGGCCCGCCGGCGCGCCGCGCCATAGAGCATGACCGTCGGCGGGCCGTCACCGCCGAGGATCTCGACGTCACGCCACTCCCAGGCGTCCAGTCCGAGCGCTTTCGCGACGGCTTCCTTGCCGCAGAACCGCGCCGCAAGGTGCTGGCCGGGCCGGGCGCGCGAGGCCGCGTACGCGCGCTCTCCATCAGTGAACAGCCGCTCGGCCAGCCGGGGGCGGCGCTCGAGTGCCCGCTCGAGCCGCTCGATCTCGAGCAGATCGATCCCGACGGCGAGACCGCTCGTCACTCGACCGTCACCGTCTTCGCCAGGTTCCGCGGCTGGTCGACGTTCAGCCCGCGCTCGCGAGCGACGTGATACGCGAATAGCTGCAGCGGGATCACCGCCAGCAGCGGCGCCAGCATCCAGTGGGTCTCGGGCACCTCGATCACCTCGTCGGCGTGCTCGCCCAGCCGCGCGTCGCCTTCGGTCGCGACCGCGATCACGCGCGCCCCGCGCGCCCGAACCTCCTGGATGTTGGAGATCACCTTCTCGAGCACCGGCGACTGCGTCGCGACCACAACGACCGGCGTCGACTCGTCCAGCAGCGCGATCGGGCCGTGCTTCATCTCACCGGCCGCGTAGGCATCGGTCGCGATGTAGGAGATCTCCTTCAACTTGAGTGCTCCTTCGAGCGCGACCGGCAGCCCGACATGGCGCCCGAGGTACAGGAAGAAGTCGGCCCCGCCGACGAGCTTCGCGATCCGCTTCGCGGTCGCGCTCGCGCCGTCCTCGAGCATCGATGCGATCGCGTGCGGAAGCTGCTTGAGCTGTGCGATCGCCGCGCTCAGCTGGTCGGTCGCCAGCGTTCCGCGGAGCTCGGCCAGCCGCAGCGCGAGCAGGTACATGACCGCGACCTGGCTGACGAACGTCTTCGTCGCCGCGACCCCGATCTCGAGCCCGGCCCGCGTGTACAGCGCGCCGTCGGCGTCCCGCGTCGCCTGCGAGCCCATGATGTTCGTGACCGCGAGCACGGCGGCGCCGCGGTCCCGCGCTGTCCGCATCGCGGCGAGCGTGTCGGCGGTCTCGCCCGACTGCGAGATCCCGACGACGAGATCGCCGTCGCCGACGACCGGATTGCGGTAGCGGTACTCGGACGCGATCTCCACCTCGACCGGCACCCGCGCCCACTCCTCGATTGCGTAGCGGCCGATCAGGCCGGCGTGGTACGACGTACCGCACGCGACGATCACCACCCGGCGCACGGTCCGCAGCAGCTCGTCATCGATCCGTTCGCCGAGGTCGCCGAGGTCGATCCCGTCTGGCCGCGCGGCCCGCTCGCCGATCGTCTCGGCGACGGCGTCGGCCTGCTCGTGGATCTCCTTGAGCATGAACGTCTCGTAGCCCTGCTTCTCGGCCTGTCCGGCGTCCCAGTCGATCTCGACGACCTCGCGCTCGAGCGGCTCGCCGGCGGCCGTGAGGAATTCGACGCCGTCGGGGCGCAGCACGACGATCTCGTCATCGTTGATGTACTGGACGCGGCGGGTGTAGCGCAGGAAGGCGGGGATCGCCGAGCCGATGAACTGCTCGCCCTCGCCGCGGCCGATGATCAGCGGGCACTCCTTCCGCGCCCCGACCAGCACGCCCGGCTCGTCGGCGCTCATCGCGACGAACGCGTAGTGGCCGCGGAGCTCCGCGTACGCCGCGCGTACCGCCTGGGTGAGGTCGCCGAGCGCCATATGGTGGGCGACGAGGTGGGCAATCACCTCGGCGTCGGTCTCTGACGTGAACCGGGCTCCGATGTCGGCGAGCTTGTGCTTGAGCTCGACATAGTTCTCGACGATTCCGTTGACGACGATGTGGACGCGGTCGGTGTTGTCGAAGTGCGGGTGCGCGTTCTCCTCGGTCACCCGGCCATGGGTCGCCCACCGCGTGTGTCCGATTCCGGTCTCCGGTCGGTCGGCGACCGCGACCGCTCCCGGGGGTGAGCTCAACTCGGGGCCGACGCTCGCGCCGCGCGCCTCGAGCGCCGCCCGCAACGCGCTCAGGTTGCCGACCGCGCGCACGGCGTCGATCCGGTCGCCGTCGAGCACCGAAATTCCGGCGCTGTCGTAGCCGCGGTACTCGAGCTTCTCGAGCCCTGCCATCAGCAACGGACGAGCCTCTCTGGAACCTACGTAGCCGACGATGCCGCACATGCGAGATGGACTCCTGTGGTCGGGGTCGAGCCGCAGCGGCGGCCCGCGCCCACCGTGCCGGACCGGCAAGCGAGCGAAAGCCGCATGCTAGCGAGAGGGGGCGCCGGCACTAGACTCGCGCCGCCGTGACGGCCTCCTCAGAGCCATACGACCCGCGAAATCTGCTGGACCGGGTGAGCGCTCGCGAGACGCTCGAGACCCACTACCGGCACATGATGGAGCGCGAGCGGACGCTGCTCGCCCGCCGGCTCGCCCTTCCTGGCGGCGAGGTCCTGTCGGTGGGCGCCGGATGGCATCCGGGCCGCCACCTTTTCCCAGCGCCCGCGTTCCGCCTGACCGCCGTGGACGCAGACCCGGATCGGGTGCGCGGGGTGTTGGACGAGGCTCGAGCCGACGAGGCGTTCGTCGGCCACGCGGGCCGGCTCGGGCAGACGGACGCCGTCAGCGGGCGATCCTTCGACGTGGTCTTGGACCGCCTCGTTCTCCACCATCTCGTGTACCAGGGCCCACTCGACCCGATCTTCGAGGAGGCTGCGGAATTGCTGAAGCCTGGCGGCGCGATGGTCGCGATCGAGCCGGGGGCGTGGCACCCGATCGGGCTCGCGCTGGCTGCGGCCAACCGTGCCGGTGTCGCGACCGCGATCCACGGCACGCCTGACGACATCCCGCTCTCGCCCCGATTGCTCCTGACCGCGGCGCGCCGTAGCCGGCCTGCGCCCCGAGCTCCACGCGGTCACGTATACGTGGCGGCGGATGCCGGCGCCGCTGCAGCGCGCGCTGCAGCCGCTCGATGCGCAGCTCGGCTCCCGCCCCCGCAGCGCCCCGTTCGGCCACACGCTGATGTTGATCGCCCGCAAGCCGCGCGTCTAAGACGAGCGGAGCTGCCCGAACAGTGCCGAACGCCGGTCGGGATCGAAGTCGGCAGGCAGGTCGAGCGTGATCCGCGTGACGACGTCACCGTAGCGGCGCTCGAGCTCGGCGACCGCCTCCTCGGGAGTGCCGATGATCGCGAACGCGTCGAGCACCTCGTCGGGGATCATCCCCGGCAGCTTGTCCCACTCGCCGCGCTTCGTCGCGGCGTTGAGCTCGTCTTGGAGATCGCCCCAGCCGTGGACCTCCAAGACCGGTCGGTACGCCGGGGTCGAGCCGTAGAAGCCGATCTGTCCGCGCACGATCTGCGCACCGTCCTCGCGCTCCTGCGCCGAGTCCCGCGCGACGATGAACGACGGGCCGCTGATCTCGAACCCCTCCAACGACTTCCCGGCCTTCGCCCTTCCCCGCTCGAGCGCGGGGATCGTGACCTCGTGCAGATACCGCGCGGTCGAGAACCCGTGACACAACATTCCGTCGGCGACCTCGCCCGCAACCTCGGTCATCAGCGGCCCGACGGCCGCGAGGAAAACTCTCGGGTTTCCGAATTCGTTCGGGCCGGGGTTGAAGAACGGGGTCATCAGCGTGTGCGTGTAGAACTCGCCGCGGAAGTCGAGCTCGGCGCGGCCGGCCCACGCGTCCCAGATCGCGCGCATCGCGAGCACAAACTCACGCATCCGGGGCGCTGGATGCGACCACTCCATCGAGTAGCGCTTGGTGATGTGCGGCTTGATCTGCGAGCCGAGTCCGACGAAGAACCGCCCGCGCGATAGCGCCTGAACGTCGTTCGCCTGCAGCGCGACGGTCATCGGGTTGCGCGCGAACGCGACCGCGATCGCCGTCCCGATCTCGACCGATGAGGTCCGCTCCGCCGCGACGGCGCAGCCGATGAACGGGTCGATCTGCGTCTCCGGCGCCCACCAGCCGTCGTAGGCGGCGCCCTCGGCCACCACCGCGGCCGCGCCGGCGGCATCGACGGTCGCCATGTATCCGCCCGCATCGATCTTCACCGCTCCACCAGCGTCAGTCGCATGATCGGAATCCGGCGTCCGGCCGCGCCGGCGCGGACGCGATAGTCGGCGTAGCCGGGATACAGCTGATCGACGAGCTCGAACAGCCGCTCGCGCTCCAGCTCGTCCTCTACCTCAACCGCCCGGTAGTGACCCGATCGTCCGGCCCGCTCGAGCGTCGCCTCTGGGTGCGCCTTGAGGTTGTGGTACCAGGCAGGATGCTTGTCACGCCCGAAGCTCGAGGCGACGAGGATCACATCGTCGCCGTCGCTGAAGTACAGGATCGTCGCCGTCCGGGCGACACCCGATTTGGCGCCCGTCGTCGTCAGGTTCGCGCTCGGCAGCATCAGCCCGAAGCCGACGTACCCCCGCGTCGCCCGGAGCAGATACGGATCGCACCGCGCCGCGACGTTGATCGCGAACCAGCGACCCTGCTCGGTCCGCATGAAGCGCGACAGCCCGCGCGCGAGGGGCCCGCGTTTGGCGCGGGGGTCGACCCTGGGTACCCCGCCGGCGGCGACCATGACGGTTCGCAGCCTAACTGACAGCGAGCTTCGTGATCGTGTCGCCGACGCGGATCTCGCCGCCGGTGATCACGCGGGCGTTGATCCCCCGCAGGTTGAGCTCGCGGCCGGCCGGGGAGTTGACGAACTTCTGCGCCTCGACGCCGAACCGCCTGATGAACTTGCCGCACCCGGTGTGCGGGACGTCCGTGACCTCGATCACGGCCCCACCGATCGACAGGCGCGTCCCGGGCGGCAGGTTCTCGCCGCCGATATCGAGGTCGACGTACAGCTGGTCCCCGGCGAGCGCACGGCGGTCCGGGTCGCTCGCGACCACCGCGATCGCGCGAGCGTTCATCAGCGTCAACTGCGTACGCGGGTCCTCGTCGCGCCAGCAGTCTCCGACCAGGCCCTCGGCCTCGTCGAGCGTCCCGATCTCGAGCAGCTCGCGCTCGCCCGGCGCCGGGCGCGCGACGATCAACTCGAGCGAGCCATGGTCCGGCGGCGAGCGCCGGATCAGCTCGAGCCCAGCCTCGAACTCGGCCATCGCCAGGTGGTCCACCTTCCGGAAGTTATCGTGTCGGACTGATGGACCTGCGCGCGTTGAAGGCACCGATCGTGCAGGCGCCGCTCGCCGGCGGCGCATCGACCCCGCGCTCGCCGCGGCCGTGGCCGCCGGCGGCGGGTTCGGATTCCTTGCGGCCGGCTACAAGACGCCCGAGGCGCGTCGCCGCCGACATCCGCGAACTGCGCGCGCTCAGCGACGCCCCGTTCGGCGTGAACATCTTCGCGCCGCCGGCGCCGCCCACCGACCCCGCCGCGGTGACCGCATACGCGGCGAGCCTCGCGGCCGAGGCCTCGCGCTACGGCACCAGCACCGGCGAGCCGCGGCACGACGACGACCACTTCGACGCCAAGCTCGAACTGACGGTCGCCGAGCGACCGGCGGTCGTCTCGTTCACCTTCGGGTGTCCGCAGGCGCTGGTTGTGACCCGTCTGCACGAGGCCGGTTGCGACGTTTGGGTGACGGTCACCAGCCCCGATGAGGCCGAGCTGGCGGCGGCCGCCGGCGCCGACGCGCTCGTCCTCCAGGGGCTCGAGGCGGGTGGGCACCGTGGCGGCTTCAGCGACCCGCCTCAGTACGAGGAGTTCGGGTTGCTGTCGCTGCTGCGTCTCGTCGCCGATCGCGTCCCGAAGCCGCTGGTCGCGTCCGGCGGGATCGCCGACGGAGCCGCCGTCGCCGCGGTTCTGAGCGCAGGCGCCGCCGCCGCACAGATCGGCACCGCGCTGATGCTCTCGCCCGAGGCCGGCACCGCATCGGCCTACCGCGACGCACTCAAGCAGGAGAGCGCGACGTCGCTCACGCGAGCGTTCAGCGGCCGCCGCGCGCGCGGGATCGTCAACCGGTTCATGCTCGAGCACGAGGACGGCGCGCCCGTCGCGTACCCAGACGTTCACTACCTGACTACCCCGATCCGCGCCGCCGCGCGAGAAGCTGGAGACGCGGAGGCGATCAACCTATGGGCAGGTCAGACGCACACGCTCGCAACCGAGGAGCCAGCCGCGGAGATCGTCCGCCGGCTCACAGAGGACGCCCGAGCGAGCGTCGCCGAAGCCGCTGAGCGGCTCGGCGATTCCCGCCCATAACCCCTCCCGGGCCTACGCCGGCGCGGGCGAGGAGGAGCTCTGCATCAACGCCATCACGCCGAGCACCGTGGCGTTCACCGCCGTCAACGCCGACATGATCCCGGCGCGCCTCGGTCCGCCCGACTTCAGCATCAGCACCGCTGCGACCGCATCGGCGGCATCGCACACGACACCCAGCTGCCACCACAGCGGTTCGGCTTCGCCCTTCGCCGCCAGTCTGTCCGATACCAAGCGCGATGTCCCGGATTCCGAACAGGCGGGCGAGGAACACCGCCTCCGCATCCGTCCTGGTGAGCCCGAAGATCTTCGCGGTCAGTTCGGGGACGGCGAAGGCGCCGGCCCCGATCGCGATCCGGATCGCGGGCAGTTGTTGTTTTGGGTTCATGGAGCGAACCCTATTCCCCGATCGAGCGCTCGCACCAGTTCCGCCGAGCCGTGCGCAGACGGCGTCGGTCTCCTCGTCGCTCGGCGCCTCGACCATCACGCGTACGAGTGGCTCGGTCCCCGAGGCGCGCACGAGCACGCGGCCACGACCTTCGAGCTCGGACTGCGCGTGCTCGATCGCGGCGCGCAGCTCGCCGTTCTCGATCGCGGCGGTCAGCGTGGCCCGGTCCGGCGCGCGGATGTTGACGAGCCGCTGCGGAAGCTTCGCCATCGCGTCGCGGTCGGCGAGGTCGCGCTCGCCGAGCGCCTCGAGCGTCAGCAGCGCGCTCGCGATCCCATCACCGGACGGTCCGAACCCGAGGTCGATGATGTGTCCCGATTGCTCGCCACCGAGCGCCCACCCGCGGCGGCGCAGCTCGTCGAGCACGTAGCGGTCGCCGACAGCGGTCGTCGCAACGTCGACCCCCGCCTCCGCCATCGCGGTGTGGAAGCCGTAATTCGTCATCACGGTCACGGCGACGCCGTTGCCGAGAAGCCGCTCGGCAGCGCGTAGGTGGAGCGCCGCGATCGCGATCAGCTCGTCGCCGTCCACGACCGTGCCGCTGCGGTCGACCGCGAGCACCCGGTCGCCGTCGCCGTCGAACGCGAACCCGATGTCGTGGCGCTGAGTCTGCGATCCGTTCGGCGAGCGAGTCGACGTGGGTCGAGCCGCAGCCCTCGTTGATGTTTCGTCCATCGGGGGCGTCGGCGATCACTTCGACATCTGCGCCGAGCCGGCGCATGATCTCCGGTGCGGCCCGGTACGTCGCGCCGTTCGCGCAGTCGAGCAAGATCCGCCGTCCGCTCAGGTCGAGAGCAACGAACCGGGTGTGCAGCTCGCGCAGATAGTCCTCGAGTGACCCGTGCAGTCGGCGCACGCGACCGATCCGCTCGGGCGGCTGTCCGGGCTCCTCGAGATGGCCCTCGATCGCGTGCTCGGTGTCGTCCGACAGCTTGAACCCGTCGGCCGCGAACAGCTTGATCCCGTTGTCCTCGTAGGGGTTGTGCGACGCAGAGATGACCGCGGCCATGTCGAGCTTGTGGCGGCGCAGCAGCAGCGGCGCCGCCGGGGTCGGCAGCACTCCGCCGAGCAACGCGTCGCCGCCCGCCGAGGTGATCCCTGCGGCGATCGCCGACTCGAGCATCTCGCCCGACTCGCGGGTGTCGCGGACGATCAGCACCTGCGGCCGCTCGGCGCCTGCCTGCTGCACCGCGGCCCTCGCCAGTGCGAGCGCGAGCTCGGCCGTCAGGAACTCTCCGGCGCGGCCCCGGACACCGTCCGTGCCGAACAGCTGCCGGGTCAAGGTCCTAGCGCTTAGAGAACTGCGGCCGCTTGCGCGCCTTCTTGAGGCCCGCCTTCTTGCGCTCCTTGACACGCGGGTCGCGCGTCAGGAACCCGCGGCGCTTGAGCTCGCCACGAAGATTCGGATCGGCCTCGAGCAACGCGCGAGAGACCCCGTGACGCAGCGCTCCAGCCTGAGCCGCGACACCGCCGCCGTGCATCCGCGCGACGACGTCCATCCGCGACTCGTAGCCAACGGTCTCGAGCGGCTGGCGGATCATCCGCTGCAGCGTGTCGCGCGGGAACGCGACCTCGAGGGCGCGTCCGTTGATCACGTACTCGCCGGTGCCGGGCTTGAGGATCACGCGCGCGACCGCCGTCTTGCGCTTGCCGGTCGCGGTGTAGCGCGCCCCGGCAGCGAGGTCGATCGCGGCGTCCGCGATCGGCTGCGGCGCCTCCTCCTGATCCTGCTGCTCGCGCGCCGCGAGCGCCTCAGCCTCGGCCTCGGCCGCGGCTCGCGCCTCCGCGTCGAGAAACTCATCGCTCTCCTGGACGATGTCCGGCGTGAGGTCCGCGCCAGGGATCTCAGGCTTGACCCGCGGCGTCACCTCGTACTCCTCAACATCCGCCTCAACGATCTGGGTGTCGTCGAGCACCTCGGTCTCCTCCGCTGCATCGGCAGCGGCGGGCGCCGGCTCTTCGGCGGGCGGCTCCGCGGCGGGCGGCTCCGCGGCGGGCGGTTCCGCGGCGGGCGGTTCCGCGGCGGGCGGCTCCGGCCCGGCTCCTCGCTCACCTCAGCCACCGGAGCCTCCGCCTCTCCCTCCTCGGAACCCGCGGAGGGACGGGGTGGGCGCCTCCTCCGAGGCACTCGCGTCCGTCACGTCGGGCTCGGACGTCTCATCTTCCGGGCGTAGGGCCTCGGAGGGGGCGTCCATCCCGGACTCCTGCTCGGAGGAGGCGTCCGTCCCGGACTCCTGCTCGGAGGAGGCGTCCGTCCCGGGCTCGTCTGGTGTTTCACTCACGACGAAATCTCCATAGGTTGCGGCTGCTGAGCTTCATGCGGATGCTCCGGACCGGCGTACACCTTCAGCTTGGTCAGCTGCTTACGCGCGAGCCGGTTGCGGGGGAGCATGCCCTTGACGGCGAGCCGGATTACCTCTTCGGGCCGACGCTCGAGCATCTCCCGTAGCGACCGTGACCGCAGGCCGCCCGGGTAGCCGGAGTGGCGGTAGTAGCGCTTGTCCTCGAGCTTCTTGCCGGTGACGGAGATCTTCTCCGCGTTGACGACGACGACGAAGTCGCCGGTGTCGATGTGCGGCGTGTACGTCGGCTTGCGCTTACCGCGCAGCGCATCTGCGATCTGCGTCGACAGCCGACCGAGGGTCTGCCCCTCGGCGTCGACGAGCAGCCAGTTGCGCTCGCGGTCCGTCGGTTTGGCTACGTAAGTCTTCATGGCATGCATAAACCGCGCGACATCGCGCGGCCAGGCGGCGATGATAGTGGATCGAATGACGCCCGTCGTAATCGCTCGCCGACTCGGCTACAGGATCGCGTTGGCGCTGTTGCGCGTGTGGTGGTTCCTGCGCCGGCCCGTGGTGCATGGCGTCAAGTACGTGCTGACCGATGGCGACCGGGTGCTGCTCGTCCGGCACACGTACGGGCGACGGTTTTGGGACCTCCCCGGCGGCACGCCGAAGCGCCGCGAGGCGTTTCGCGATGCCGCGCGCCGCGAGACCCGGGAGGAGGTCGGGCTGACGCTCGACGAGTGGACCGACCTTGGCGGGTTCGAGGTGACGACCTATCACCGCCACGACACGCTGCACGTCTTCCACGCGCGCACCCATGCTCCGCGGCTGACGCTCGACCTCGGTGAGCTGGCCGCGGCCGAGTGGTTCCCCCGCGACGCGCTGCCCACGGATCGCGGCCCCTACGTCGCCGCGATCCTCGAGCGCGTTCCGCGCTGAACTACTCCCACTCGATCGTGCCGGGCGGCTTGCTCGTGATGTCGAGGACGACGCGGCCGACGGCCCGGATCTCGCCGGTGATCCGCGACGCGATCTGCTCGAGCAGGTCGTACGGCAGCCGCGCCCAGTCCGCGGTCATCGCGTCGTCGCTCGTGACCGCACGGATCACGATCACGTTCGCGTACGTGCGCTCGTCGCCCTGAACGCCGACCGTGCGGATGTCCGGGAGCACGCAGAACGACTGCCACAGCTCGCGGTACAGGCCAGCGGCGCGGATCTCCTCCTGGAGGATCGCGTCGGCCTCGCGGAGCGTCTCGAGCTTCTCCCTTGTGGCCTCGCCGCCAACGATCCGGATCGCCAGCCCGGGCCCGGGAAACGGCTGGCGCCAGACGAGCCGCTCCGGCAGCCCGAGCTCGGCGCCGACCGCGCGGACCTCATCCTTGAACAGCGCCCGCAGCGGCTCGACGAGCTCGAACTCGAGGTCCTCGGGCAGTCCGCCGACGTTGTGATGGGACTTGATCGTCGCCGTCCCGGTGCCTCCGCCCGACTCGATCACGTCGCTGTACAGCGTCCCTTGCACGAGGAACGAGACGTCGTCGAGCTTGCCCGCCTCCTCCTCGAACACACGGATGAACTCGGCGCCGATCCGCTTGCGCTTCTCCTCCGGCTCGGTCACCCCGGCGAGCCGCGCGAGGAACCGCTCCTCGGCGTCGACGGCGACGAGCGGGACCTTGAAGTGGTCGCGGAACGCGGATACCACCTGTTCGCCCTCGTTCTTGCGCATCAGCCCGTGGTCTACGAACACGCAGGTCAGCCGGTCGCCGATCGCGCGGTGGACGAGCAGCGCCGCGACGCTCGAGTCGACGCCGCCGGACAGCCCGCAGATCGCGCGTCCGTCGCCGACCTGCGCGCGGATCCGCTCGATCTGCTCCTCGATCACCGACGCCGCGCTCCACGTCTGCTCGCACTCGCACACGTCGCGCAGGAAGTTCGTCAGCACCTGGTTGCCGTACGGCGTGTGGACGACCTCGGGGTGGAACTGGATCCCGTAGATCGCGCGCTCGATCGACTCGAACGCGGCCACCGGCGATTCGGTGGAGGCCGCCAGCGCGGTGAACCCCGGGCGGCGGCGCGAACACCGTGTCGCGATGCGACATCCAGCACGACTGCTGGTCGGGCGTGCCTGCCAGCAGCCGGCCCTGCTCGGTCACGCTGCAGCTGTCGAGCGCCCGAACTCGCCGACCTCGGCGCCCTCGACTCGGCCGCCGAGCGCCAGCGCCAGCAGCTGCATCCCGTAACAGATGCCGAGCACCGGAATCCCGAGCTCCAGCAGCTCAGGGTCGAGCGCCGGCGCGCCCGTCGGCGTACACCGACGACGGCCCGCCGGACAGGATCAGCCCCTTCGGATTGCGCCGGCGCACCTCCTCGACGCCGACGTGGTGGGGCAGCAGCTCTGAGAACACCCCGCACTCGCGCACGCGGCGCGCGATCAGCTGCGAGTACTGGCCCCCGTAGTCGAGAACAACAACCTCCTCGACCGATTGAGCGTCGCCTGCCGGCGTCCTCGGTCGCTCACGTGCGAGCACGCTTCGCTCCCTGCGTCCTTGCCAGGTTCGCTCCTCGGCCGAGTCCCCGCTACAGCAGCGCTGACGGGCTCAGTCAGCGAACACCTACGGCCGCCGCCTTCGCGCCCATGCCGACACCCTGCTCGCGCTGGAGGTGCTTGCCCTCGGTCTGGAGCGCCGGCGCGACCATCAGCTCGGCGCGGTTGAACTCGGCGATATCGCGGTAGCCGCACGTCGCCATCGACGTGCGTAGCCCGCCCATCAGGTTGAAAGTGCCGTCGTTCTCGCGCGCGGGGCCCTTGATGATCTCCTCGAGCGTGCCGTTCGGCGTCGTCGCGACGCGCGTGCCGCGCGGCAGCGTCGGGTGGAACGTGGCCATTCCCCAGTTGTAGCCGCGGCCCGGCGCTTCGTACGCGCGCGCGAGCGCGGATCCGAGCATCACCGCGTCGCCGCCGCACGCGATCGCCTTCGCGATGTCGCCGCCATTGCGCATGCCGCCGTCGGCGATCACCTTGACGTACTCGCCGGTCTCGAGCATGTGCTGCGAGCGGGCTGCCGCCACGTCGGCGATCGCGGTCGCCTGCGGGACCCCGATCCCGAGCACGCCGCGGGTTGTGCAGATCGCCCCGGGGCCGACGCCGACGAGCACGCCGGCGGCGCCGGTGCGCATCAGGTGCAGGCCGGTGTGGTAGGACGCGCACCCACCGACGACGATCGGAATCGGCGCGAGCTCGCGGATGAACTCCTTGAGATTCAGTGGCGGCCGGCGCTCGTCCGAGGAGACGTGCTCCGCGGAGACGACCGTGCCCTGGATCACGAGGATGTCGAGGCCCGCCTCGAGCGCCACCTCGTAGTAGTTGCGCACCTTCTGGGGCGTCAGCGACGCCGCCGCGACGATCGGTCGCTCGGGCGTCGACTGCTCCTTGATCTCCTTGATCCGCTGCGCGATCAGCTCCGGCTTGACCGGCTCGCGGTAGATGTCCTGCATCTCCCGCGTCGCGATGTCGCGCGAGAAGGTCGCGATCCGCTCGAGCTGCTCGTCCGCATCCTCGTAGCGGCAGTAGATGCCCTCGAGGTTCAACACCGCAAGCCCCCCGAGCCGCCCGATCTCACCGGCCGTCTGCGGCGAGACGACGCCGTCGAGCGCGGCCGCCAGGAGCGGCAGCGGGAACCGATAGGGGCCGAGCGTCCAGGAGATGTCTACGTCGTCAGGGTCCCGGGTCCGGCGCGACGGCACGATCGCAATGTCGTCGAACCCATACGCCCGCCGGGCCTTCTTGCCGCGGCCGATTTCTATTTCCATCGCAGGAGAGTAGAACGGGATGCGGACGTCAACGAGGCGGCAACCATCGGCCCGCTGATCGTAGCAATGGCCGATCGCGCCGCCATTGTCATTAGCCCGCTAGTTGGCCACTTTGGGTGCGAGATCAGCTGATCTCGGCGCCGAGCTCGAGGCGCTCGGCCTCGATCTCCCCGAGCAGCCGCTCGACGCGCGAGGGGTCGAGGATCCCGGCGCCGAAGTGCTGCGTCGACTCGGCGCCGCAGGCGACCGCGAACCGCAGACACTCGACTGCCGGCTGGCCCATGTAGCGCGCGGCCACATAGCCGGCCAGGAACGCGTCGCCCGAGCCGATCGCCGAGCGCGCCTCCTGCTCGGCGACCGTCACGCGGTGGAGCGCGGGTGCGCCGTCCTCGATCACGCAGGCGTAGCAGCCATCCGCCACGGTCATGATCGCCTCGCGCGCGCCGAGGCGCGTCATCTCGAGTACCGCCTGGGCGCGATCGTCGACGTCGTTGAACTCGTGGCCGACGAGCTCCTCGGCCTCGAGCTCATTCGGCGAGACGACGTCTGGCTCGGCCCGCACGGCTGCGAGCAGTGGGTCGCCGTCTGTGTCGACCATCGTCGCGACGCCGAGCTTGCGCACCTCGCGGATCAGCTCGCCGTACACGCCCGGGTCGAGGCCGCGCGGAAGGCTGCCCGCGAATACGCACATGCTCGCGCCCTTGGCGAGATACAGCAGCTTGTCGCGGAACAGCTCGAGCTCCTGCGAGGAGACCGACGGCCCGCGCTCGTTGATCTCGGTGTGCTGGCCGGTGGTCGGGTCGAGCACCGCGGTGTTCGTCCGCGACTCCTCGTGGATTCGGATGAACGCGTTCAGGATCGATTCCTCCGTGAGGGCGTCGACGATCCGCGTGCCGGTCGCGCCGCCGGCCAGTCCGGTCGCGATCACCGGCTGGCCGAGCCGCTTGATCGCGCGCGCGACGTTGACGCCCTTGCCGCCGGGCATCGTTGTCTGATCGACGGTGCGGTGCCGGCGGCCCGGCGTGAAGTTCGGCACCTCGAGCGTCTTGTCGAGCGCTGCGTTGAGGGTGACGGTCAGGATCATTCCGAGTGAACGCTTGCCCTTCCTCGCCCGCGCCGCCGGACCAGAGTCAGGACGACGAAACCGATCAGCGCGAGCCCGATCAAAAAAAGCGTAATGGGTCGGGTGATGAACCGAGCCGCAATGGTTAGAGGGCTGACGGCGGCGAGCTTGTGCGCGAGCACCAGCCGGATCCGCGCGAGCGTCCGCCGGCCGGCGCGCACGAGCACGTAGCCGACGGCAGCGTGGCGTTTGAGCGGCCCCGTCAGCTGCCGCGGGGTGATCACTTTGGTCGTCACGGGAGTGCCGATCTCCACCACTCGGGTGAACGGCGACTCGGCGATCACTGCCGCCCTGAACCCGGGGCGGTCCGCCACCGGCAGGCGCACGATCACTTCGCCGGCCCTCACCGGCGTGACCCGGTGAAAGTTCGCGTAGCCCCAGTCGAGCAGCGCGAGCGTATTTGCATCGCGCGCTGGGATGCTGCTCGTGCCGAGCACCGCGCTCAGCAACGTGAGCCCGCCCGCGCGTCGCCGACGCCACGAGCACATAGCCGGCGCCCGCGGTGTGGCCAGTCTTGACCCCGTTGATCCAGTGGAACCGTGCGACCAGGTCGTTGCGGTTGTTGACGTAGCGCTGGGGGCCGGTGTCGAGCCTCGCGCTCGGCTCGGCGACGATCCTCGCGAGGAAGCGACTGTGCGCGAGCTCGTACTCGGCCAGCTTGACGAGATCGGACGCGCTCGAGTAGTTACCCGGCGTGTCGAGCCCGATCGGCGTCGAGTAGTGCGTATGGGTCAGGCCCAGCTGGCGCGCGCGGGCGTTCATCATCCCGATGAACCGCGCGACCGAACCGTTGCCGACGTTGTAGGCCAAGTCCTCGGCGGCGTCGTCCGCGCTCGGCAGCATCAAGGCCAGCAGCAGGTCGTGGACCGTCATACGCTCGCCCGGACGGAGCCCGATCTGCGAGTCGGCAGCGGACGCGTACCAGTCCGGCATCGTGAACACGTGGTCGAGGCGGCGGACGTGCTCGAGCGTGATCAGCGCCGTCATCAGTTTCGTCGTACTGGCGATCGGAACCTCGGCATTCGGGGCGATGCCGTCGAGTTGCTGGCCCGTTTCGGGGGCGACGAGGATCGCGGCGCTGACGGCCAGCGGCGGGCGGTTTAGCGCACTCGCCGGCGCCGCGACCGCGACCGCGACCGCGACCGCGACCGCGACCGCGAGCACGATTGCCGCCAGGGCCGCACCGCAACTTGAGCCATACGGCCACGGCGCGGGACCGCGCCGGCGACGATCAACGCCGCAGCCTGAGCCGTTGCCCTGTCTGCAGTGCATTCGGGTTGACCTGCGGGTTCAGCGCCTCGAGGCTGGACAGAGACATGCCCGTGAGTCTTGCGATTCCGGTCATCGTCTGGTTCGACTGGACGGTGTAGAAAGTGGCCTTACGGAACTTCCCCCGCGGGCCGGAGCGGTCTCGCGCGTGATGCGTGGTCGTGTGAGCACTATGTGCGCCGACGTGGTGCTCCACGATCAGGTAGCCGCCCGCCACGATCGCGATGAGCGCGACCGGCGCCAGGTAGCGCGCGGGATTTCGAGCCGCCATCGCCGCCGGGATCATATCGCCGCGGTGCGTCGCTCAAAAGTGGCTCTACGCTGCGAGATTCCACGCCAGCTCTCGCAGTCGGGCAGCCTCGTCGCGCGCAGCGCTGGCCGGATCGCCACCTGCCTGGCGGTACGCGTCGACGATCCCGCGCGAGGCCGACGCCAGGCCCCCGGCACGCCCGGGGGCGAACGCCGGCGCGAGCTCCTGCACCCGCCCTCCCTGTGCACCGATGCCCGGCAAGAGGAATGGCGTGTGTGGCATCTGCTCGCGGAGCGACTCGAGTCGTCCCGGGACGGTCGCGCCGACGACCGCTCCGATGTCCGAGAGGCCACCATCGCCGACGCCCTCCGCCCCCAGCTCGGCGACGATCCGAGCGAGCCGGTCGCTGACAGTCCCGCCCTGCTCGAGCGGGACATCCTGAAGATCGGCGGCCCCGGGGTTGGAGGTCCGTACGAGGACGAACAGCCCGCGTCCGCCGGCCCGCGCCGTCGTCACGAACGGCGCCAGGGAGTCCTTGCCCAGCAGCGGGTTTACCGTCAGCGCATCGGCCGCGAGGCCTTGCACCGGGCCGAAGTGGGTGGGCGTCTCGCCCAGGAACGCCTGCGCATACGACGACGCCGTCACGTCGATGTCGCCGCGCTTGGCGTCGGCGAGCACGATCAAGCCCGCCGCCCGGCCGCGTTCGATCACATCCCCGAGCGCGGCCCAGCCCGGCGGTCCGAGCCGCTCAAAGCACGCGACCTGGGGCTTGATCGCGACGCAGTGGTCGGCGACCGCATCGATCGCCAACGCACAGTGCGCCGCGACGGCGAACGCCGCACGCGCTGCGGGCGGCTGGCCGACGCCGCCCGCCATCTCAACCGCGCGCGGCCACAGCCGGGCGGGGTCGGGGTCCAGACCTGAGGATGATCTGAGAGGAGCGCTCGGCGACCCGACTGACGAGCAGGTCGCCGAACCCCACAGTCACGCTCGGCGCATTCGAGACTCGCGCCTCTGGCGCGGGAGCCAGTGCTACTTCACCGCTTTCTTCAGCGATGCGCCCGCCGAGAACTTCGGGACCCGCGAAGCGGCGATGTGGATCGGCTGGCCCGTGGCGGGGTTCCGACCCTCGCGCGCGCTGCGATGTGAGACGCTGAACTTGCCGAAGCCGGAAAAGACGACGTCGCTACCGCGTCGCAGGGTTTCCTCGATCGTCTCGAGGACCGCGTCGACCGCGTCGCCAGCATCCTTTTTGCTCAATCCGGCGCGTTCCGCGACCTGGTCCACAAATTCGGACTTAGTCACTTGCTCCTCCTTCGAGGTGGTAGGAATGGCCGAAGCTAACACGGCCGTCGGACGACTTGGCCCGGTTTCAAGCGGAATGCGGGGAATTTGCCGAGTTTTTAGGGCGCGAATCCCGCAATTTGCGGAGATTGCAAAAGATGATCCAGCACGTCACACGCGAGCTTTCGCCCGCCCAACTCGCCCCATGCGTCGAGTTTTACGGAATTCTGGGGTACACGCCGATCGCGATGCCGGCGTCGGTCGAGGGCCGCGCAGTGTGGCTCGGCCACTCCGACGGCGGCCCGGATCTACACCTGATGCCCACCGACACCGGGGCCGCCCCGCAGGGCCATGTGGCATTCGTCGTAGCGCGGTATGCGCAGGTGGTCGCGCGAATGTCGGAGGAGGGGTTCGAGGTCGAACCGCGGCGGGAGCATTGGGGCTCTCCGCGCGCGTTCGTGCGCGACCCCGCCGGTAATCTCGTCGAGCTGATGGCGGAGGCGCCGGGTGGACGACGATAATCGGCGCGTGGCACTCGCCCGCGTCTCCTGGCTGATAACCGTCGGCGTGCTGCTCATCACGGTCCTGATCCTGCTGATCCAGGGTTATGTCGGCTACGCCGGGGTGACGTTCGCGGTCGCGGTCGCGGCCGGGATCAACCTGTTGTAGACGCCAGGGGAGCGAACTTCAGCGATTTGCTGTCGCGTTGCGACAGCCGCTTGCGAAAGTTCCGGGCCGACCCGCGCCCTTCAACCGCCTTCCCCCGCTCCGGTGCCACCGTGCTCCGGCGCCAGCACCTCGCCGGGGCGGACGCGGTCGGCCGGCTCGAGATGGATCAGAACGTCGGCTCCCTTGAGTCGTTCGCCGATCACGTCCTGAAGCTCGTGCGCGGTCCGATGGGCATCCTCGAGCGACGTACCCGGGCGGAACTGCACGTGCAGGTCGACATAGCGCCTCGACCCAGCCCTACGAGTTCGCAACTCGTGATAGCCGACCACGCCGCGCGGGCCGAACTGCTCGACGGCGCCGCGGATCGAGGCGACCTCCGCTGCAGGCAACGATTCGTCGACGAGCACCCGCGAGGCGCGGTTGAGCAGCCTGACGCCGGTGATCACGATCGCGGCGGCGACGAGCAGCGCGACGGCTGGGTCGATCCAGCGCGCGCCGGTGACCTCGAGCAGAATCAAGCCCGCGAGCACCCCGGCGGAGGTCAGCGCGTCCGTGCGCAGATGCGTCGCGTCGGCGGCGAGCGCCGGCGAGTCGGTCCTGCGCGCGTTGCGCGCGATCACCGCGGAGACGACGACGTTCGCCACAGCCGAGACCGCGACGACCGCGATCCCGAGCCCGAGCGACGTCACCCGGCCGTTGTTGATCAGCCGTCTGATCGCCGCGAACGCGATCGCGGCTGAGCCGATCAGGATCAGGATTCCCTCGATCGCGGCCGCCAGGTTCTCCAGCTTCTCGTGGCCGTAGCGGTGGCTGTCGTCGGCCGGCTCGTCGGCCTTGCGGATCGACACCAACGCGACCACCGACGCGACCAGGTCGATGCTCGAGTGAACCGCGTCGGTGAGGATCGCGACCGAGCCGGTGATTACGCCGGCGAACAGCTTCACCAGGATCAGCGCGGAGTTGGAGATCACCGACAGAGCCGCTGTCCGCTGCTTGACGGCTGGGGTGCCGGTGGCGATCACCTCACGCTTCCCCCAGCCACTGCACGAACGCGCGCGCCGCGCGGCCGCGGTGACTGATCGCGTCCTTCTCCTCGTCGCTCAGCTCGGCCATCGTGCGGCCGCCGTGGTCGCCATCCGGAAGGAACACCGGGTCGTACCCGAAGCCGCGCTCGCCGCGGCGCTCAGCGGACATGCGCCCCTCCGAAAGCCCCTCAAACAACCGCTCCTCGTGGCGCTGCGGGTCAACGTAGGCGAGCACGCATACATACCGCAGACCGCTGCCGGCAGGCGCCTCGGCGACCAGCTTGCTCAGGTTCTCCTCGTCGGTCGCAAGCTCGCCCGCATAACGCGCCGAGCGCACCCCGGGCGTCCAGCCAAGCGCAGCGGACTCGATTCCGGAGTCGTCGGCGATCGCGGCGCAGCCGGTCGCGACGGCGGCCGTGCGCGCTTTCGGGAGCGCGTTATCGGCAAACGTGTCGCCCGTTTCGGGCGGCAACTCGATCTCCTCCGGCAGCGACCGCACGGTGACGCCCGCCGGCGCGAGCAGGCGGCCCCACTCCCGCAGCTTATGCGGGTTGCGCGTCGCCAGCACGAACTCGGGCATCGAGGGTCAGGCGGTCGCTTCGGTCTGTGCGGCGCGGAGCTGCTCGATCCCCGTAGCGGCGAGCGCGAGCAGGTCATCGAGATGCGCGCGGGAGAGCGGGGTGCGCTCGGCCGTGGCCTGGACCTCGACGAGGCCGCCCTCGCCGGTCATCACGACGTTCGCGTCCACCTCCGCAGTCGAGTCCTCGGAGTAGTCGAGGTCGAGCAGCGGGACGCCGCCGACAATCCCGCAGGAGACGGCCGCCACGGTTCCGGTCAGCGGCATGCGCTCGAGCTTTCCCTCGGTGATCAGCCGTTTGCACGCGAGCGCGAGCGCGACCATCCCACCGCTGATCGAGGCGCAGCGCGTGCCTCCATCGGCCTGGAGCACGTCGCAATCGACGTACACCGTGCGCTCCCCGAGCGCGGTGAAGTCGACCACGCCGCGCAGCGAGCGCCCGATCAGCCGCTGGATCTCTACAGAGCGACCGTCGAGCCGACCCTTCGAGACGTCACGCTGCTTGCGCTCACCGGTCGAGGCGGGGAGCATCCCGTACTCGGCCGTCACCCAGCCGCGCCCAGATCCCATCAGCCAGCGCGGCACGCTCTCCTGCACCGATGCGGTGCAGATCACACGCGTCTCGCCCGCCGAGATCAGCGCAGAGCCGGTCGCGGTACGGACGAACCCGGGCTCGATCGTCACAGGCCGCAGCTGGGACGGGGCCCGGCCGTAACTCCGTTCCGGTGTCATACCGTGACCCTAGTACCTAAATCGACGTGGACGACGTCGCCGAGTGGCATCTGCAGGAAGCGGCTGCCCAGCGCCTTGAACGCCTCGACATCGCCGGTGCATTGGAAGCGGTAGTCGCCCTCTCCCGTCCGCGGGTTCTGGAGTGCCCTAGCCGCCAGCGCACGCTCGACGCTGCGAGCCACGCCGAGGCCCGAGCTCACGAGCGTCACCCCGCGGCCCAGCGACCGCTGGAGCATCGGCGCGACGAGCGGGTAATGGGTGCAGCCGAGGATCACGGTGTCGACCTGCGCCTCGCGCAGCGGCGCACAGTACGCGCGGACCGTTTCGACCATCGACTCGTCGAACGGGAAGCCACCCTGAATGACCGGCGCGAGGTCCGGGCACGCGACGCTCTCCAGGTGCACGTGCGCGTCGGCGGCTCGGACGGTCCGTTCGTACGCGCCGCTGAGCACCGTCGCTGGGGTCGCCAGCAGGCCGATCCGGCCGGTTCGCGATCCCGCGACCGCGAGCTGCGTCGCTGGCGCGACGACGCCGATCACGTCGACATCGCGCCCGGTGCTCTCGACGTAGTGCTCGAGCGCGCCGAGCGCCGCGGAACTCACGGCGTTGCAGGCGACGACGATCAGCTTCGCGCCGAGCTCGAGCAGGTGCTCGGCGATCTCGATCGCGAACGCGCGCAGCTCGCGCTGCGTCCGCTCGCCGTATGGAAACCGCGCGGTGTCGCCCAGGTAGATGTAGTCCTCGGTCGGTAGCGAGACGAGCAGCTCATGCAGCACGGTGAGGCCTCCGACCCCTGAGTCGAATACTGCGACGGGCTGCTCCGGGCGCGCGGACATGTGCGTGATCGTGCCATAGCCGCGCGACGGCGCCGATACGCTCGGGCCCGCGATGCGCGCACTGATCGTGACGAACATGTACCCGGACGCCGACCACCCCGCGCACGGGAGCTTCGTCCGCGACCAGGTTGAGGCACTGCGGCGCCTCGCGGACCTGGAGGTCGAGCTGTTCTCGTTCGCCGGCGGCAGCCTCAGCGCGTATCCGCGTGCGGGGATCACGCTGCGGCGTGAGTTCGATTCGTCGCGCTTCGACGTCGTCCACGCCCACTTCGGCCTGACCGCGTGGCCGGCTCTGGGAGCGCGGGCGCGCGTCCGCGGGGTAACCCTCCACGGAACCGACCTCGCGCACCCTCGTTCGCGGGCGATCACGCTCGCTTCGCTGCGGCTCTATGAGCTGGTCGCGGCGGTCTCCGAGCCGCTGGCGCGGTCCGTGCCGGGCTGGGCGGTGCGCGGCGAGGTGGCCGTGCTCCCGGTCGGTGTCGCCATCGAGCGGTTCACGCCGATCCCGCGCGCAGAGGCGCGCGGCGAGCTGGGGCTCGACCCTGACGGCCCGCTGCTGCTCTTCCCGGCGGATCCCGCCCGCTCCGAGAAGCGCTACGACCGCGCGCTACTGGTCGCGGGTGACGTGCCACTGGTGACGCTCGGGAACGTCCCGCCGGCACAGGTCCCGCTGTGGGTCAACGCCGCGAACGCGGTGCTGATCCCGTCCGAGCGCGAGGGTTTCGGGCTCGCCGTGCTCGAGGCGCTCGCCTGCGACGTGCCGGTGCTCGCGACGCCGGTCGGGATCGCGCCGGAGGTCCTGCGCGACGTCGCGGGTGCGTACTGCGGCCCGTTCGAGGCGGGCACGTGGGCCGCCGCGGTGGCCCCGCACCTGACGGCGCCCGACCCGCGGATCGCCGGTCGCGAACATGCTGAGCCGTTCTCCACGGACCGGATGGCGGCCCGTCTTGTGGGAGCATGGCGCGCCCTATTGGGCGGCTGACTACACCGCAAACGGTCCACGGACAGACTCCTATACTCGGGCTCTCTCAGGAGGATCTTTGAGCGGCTTGTTAGAACGGATCGCCCGCCGCCGACGCGCGTCGGCGAGCAGTCGGCTGGGCCCCCCTCCGCAAAACGGAGTCAATGCGACCGAGCAACAGCTCCGGCATGCCGGCGCCGAGCGCGTCGAGCCGAACGGTCGCGTGAAGGAGCCGGTAAGCGTCATCGACGACGCCGAGCGGGTCCACGAGGTCGAGCCGGAGATCGTGGCCGAGCCAGAGATCGCAGCCGAACCCGAGATCGTGGCCGAACCAGAGATCGTGGCCGAGCCGGAGATCGTGGCCGAGCCAGAGATCGCAGCCGAACCCGAGATCGTGGCCGAACCAAAGATCGTGGCCGAGCCGGAGATCGTGGCCGAGCCCGAGCCAGAGCCCGAGCCAGAGCCGGAACCAGAACTGGAACCTGAGCCAGGGCCGGAGCCGGAGCCGGAGCCGGAGGATGTAGCCGAACCCGAACCGGAAGCCGAACCCGAACCGGAAGCCGAGCCGGAACTGGAAACCGAGCCTATGCCGCAGGCCCTGGATGAGCCGGACCTGGAACCTCCAGCGCCGGAGCCTCAGCCCGAACCGCCCGCACCGTGGCTGGAGGAGCCCGACGCCGCGTGGTTCGAACCCACACCCGCGTCGCCACCGCGACCGGCGACCGCACCCACGCCGGCGCCGCGACCCACGCCGGCGCCGCGCGCCGCGCCTCCGGTCGACCTCAGCAAGCTCGGGCGGGCACAGATGCGCCGCCGCGCGCGCTACCTGCGCGCCCTGCGCGAGGTGCAGCTCCGGGACATCGGGGGGTTCATGGTCGAGCTGCAGCGGTTCGGAAGCGAGCGGCCAGAGCTAGTGCGACACAAGGTCGAGTGGGCAGCCAGAACCGACCGGGAGCTGCGCGCGCTGGAGCTGGCGCTCGACGGCGCCACCTCTTTGCGTGAGGTGCGAGAGCCGGGGATCGGCGGCGCCTGCGCAGAGTGCGGCGCGGTGCATGGCAGCACGGACCGCTTCTGCTCAACCTGCGGCGCGCCGGTGTCCGACATTTCTGAGGACGAGCCCGAGGCATGACCAGCACCCGGCTGGCTGCAGACGTCCGGGAGCGGGACGATGCCGACACGCGGTGCGCGCAGTGCGGCGCGGAGCTCGCCGAGGATCAGGAATGGTGCCTCGAGTGCGGCGGCGCGCGCACGCTGATCCACCGGGGTCCCGATTGGCGCTTGCCGCTCGCGGTGATCGCAGTCGTGATTGTGCTGGCGATCGGAGGCTTCGTGGTGGCGGTGATCAGCATCTCCAACGACTCGGGGAATCCCACGGCGGCAAACCCACCCACGCACTCGCGGGCCGCGACCGTCGAACGCGAGCGCCGGGACGAGCGCCACCACAGCCGCGGGCTCGCCGGCAAACGTCGGGGGCTGGCCGGTGGGTCTTCCGGGGTGGACCGTTGTGCTCGCCTCTGAGCACACGCGGGCCGCCGCGTATCGGGTTGCCCAGCGCATCGCAGGCCGCGGGATCGAGGTCGGCGTGCTCGACTCGACTCAGCATCCGAGCCTGACCCCCGGTTCCTGGGTGGTGTTCTCCGGTCGCTACCCGACCCGGGCCGCGGCGCAGTCGGCGTCGGCACAGCTCCTCAGCCTCGGCCAGAGCTACGCGCACCCACGGCTGGTCGGCCGTCCGGGCGGACCGTAAGCGCATCCGTCCGCGATCAGGCGAGCGCCGGCCACCAGCGGGAGAAGTACGCGCGTGCCGGCGCTGCGAGCTCCGGATCGCTGAGCCCGCCTGCGCCATCGCTGCCGCCGCCGGCGGCCAGCACCTCCATCGTTGCTGCCACCGACGAAGCGAGCGCGTCGAGCGCGTAGCCGCCCTCGAGCACGACCCCTACGGGACCACCGATCGCCAGCAACGCTGCTGTCATGGCCGCGTAGCCCCGCTCGGTCACTCGGCAGTTGGCGAGCGGATCATCGGCGTGCGCGTCAAAGCCGGCCGAGATCAGCAGGAGCTGCGGCTCGAACGTCCGCGCGAGCGGCACCACGACGCCTTCGACCAACGACACGAACTCGGCGTCGCCCGAACCAGGCGGGACAGGCAGGTTCACCGTGAACCCTTCCCCCTCGCCGGTGCCGACGTCGGACGGCACGCCGGTCCCGGGGTACAGCGGCGACTGGTGAATCGAGACGAACAGCACATCGCGCGAAGGTCGGAAGATGTCGTTCGTGCCGTTGCCGTGGTGGACGTCCCAGTCCACGATCATCACTCGCTCGAGCCCGAGCGAGTCGAGGGCATGGCGGGCCGCGACCGCGACGGTGTTGAACAGGCAGAAGCCCATCGCACGCGCCGGCAGGGCGTGGTGGCCGGGCGGCCGGTGGGCGCTGAAGCCGCACGCGACCTCGCCTGCGACGAGCCGCTCTACGAGCGCGACCGCGCCGCCGGCGGCATGGAGCGCGGCTTCATACGACCCCGCGGAAGCGATCGTGTCGGCGTCGAGCATCCCCCCGCCGCGCGCTGACAGCGCGCGCACCATCTCCACGTGTGAGGCCGGATGCACGGCCGTCAGCGTGTCGAGCTCGACCGGCGGCGACTCGACGCGCGCGAATCCGAACCAGTCGTGCCGCTCGAGCTCTCGCTCGATCGCGACGATCCGGGCGGCTCCTTCCGGATGGCCGCCGGTGTCGTGCTCGAGTGACGAAGGATGGGAGAGGAAAACCGGCGTGCCGGGCATCGCGAGTACCGTATCGGCCCCTTGGTGAACGGCCGCACCCAGGTAGCTGTCGTCGGCGCCGGCGCCGCCGGACTGTACGTCGCGCTCACCGCCGCCCGAGAGGGGGCGAGCGTGAGCCTGATCTCCGCGATGCCGCTCGCTGGCTCGTCGAGCTACTGGGCCCAGGGCGGTCTCGCCGCCGCGCTCGCGCAGGACGACAGCCCGGAACTCCACCTCCACGACACGATCGCCGCCGGGCGCGCGATGGTGCGCGAGTCGGCGGCGCGCGTGCTCGCGCACGAGGCGCCGGCCGCCGTCGATGACCTCACGCGGCTCGGGCTGCGGTTCGACGCCGACCGCCAGGGGCGGCTTGCGCTCGGGCTCGAAGGAGGCCACTCGGCACGGCGGATCGTCCACGCCGGCGGGGCCGCGACCGGCCGCCGGCTGATCCGGGAGCTGTCGGCGCTGGTCGCGCAGGACGATCGAATCGAGGTACTCGAGGGCCGTCCCGCGATCGCGATCCTGACCGACGGCGAGCGGGCGTCCGGCGTCCGGCTCGCCGGCGGCGCCGAGCTGGCGGCGAGCGCGATCGTGATCGCGACCGGTGGCGCCGCCGCGCTGTGGGCGCGGACGACCAACCCCGCCGGCGCGACCGGCTCTGGACTGCTGCTGGCCTACTACGCGGGCGCCGCGCTCGCCGACCTCGAGATGGTGCAGTTTCACCCGACCGCCGTGGCCGACGCCGCTAACGGCGCCGACGGGTTCCTCGTCACAGAGGCGATCCGCGGCGAGGGCGCAGTGCTGCTCGACCACACGGGCGAGCGGTTCGTCGACGAGCTCGCCCCGCGCGACGAGGTCGCGCGCGCGATCCAGCGGCAGATGAGGCAAACGGGCACCCGCTCGGTCGATCTGGACATGCGCGAGGTCGACCCGGCGCTGTTCCCGAACGTCGTCACGGCGCTGCGCCGCGCCGGGATCGACCCGGAACGCGAGCTCGTCCCGGTCGCGCCGGCGGCGCACTACATGATGGGCGGGATCGCCACCGACCTCGACGGACGCACGACGCTTCCTGGGCTGTACGCGGTCGGCGAGTGCTCGTGCACGGGGCTACACGGCGCCAACCGGTTGGCATCGAACTCGCTGACCGAGTGCTTCGTGTTCGGGCGGCGCGCGGCACTCACCGCGGCCGGCGAGCGGCGCGGAGGAGGCCCCGGCGACGGCTCGGGCAACGCGGTCGAGCGGGCGCGACCCGAGCTAACCGCGGCGACCCGCGAGGCGCTCTGGCAGCACGCCGGGCTCGAGCGCGACCGCGCTGGGCTCGAGCAGCTCGCGGGCGATCCGTATCCGCTGGCACCGCTGATCGCGACCACCGCGCTCGTGCGGAGCGAGAGCCGGGGCGCACACCAGCGGCGCGACTACCCCGATCGGGACGCCGCGTTCGACGGCGCGCACGTCACGGTCGGGCTCGATCGTGAGCCCTCGCGCGAGCGCTGGGAGTAAGACACCGGCTTCCGGCTTAACGTGGAGTTAATAAGCGCTGCGGGCTTGCTTCACAAGGCAGCGCGATACTCGCCGCGCCTGGAGAGGGATGGCGCCCGGCCGGGATAGCCGAAAGGAGCATGTCTGCATGTATCGGTTCAGCCGAGCGATCTACAGAGAGCTCGCGGGTGAGATCATCGAGGATCCCCACGGGCTGTGTCCCCACGCCAACCACGAACGCGTGCTGCGCGCGTGCGAGGCCGCGGTCGAGCGGCTGGCGACCGACCGCCACTACTTTGCGCGGCCGGCGCGGACGCTGTTCAACGATGTCCGCGCGTACTTCCCGATGGGAAGCCAGCCACGGGTGCTGTACGTGATCGAGCGCTATCTCGCGTATGCCGACGAGTTCCTCAAGCGCCAGCCACACAACGGCTTCGACGTCTACGGCAACCCGCTGCAGTGCCGGGCGAGCACCCGCAAGGGCACGCCGTGCCAGCGGATGCCGCTGCCACGCAACGGCTACTGCCCGTCGCACCAGCACCTGGCCGACACGGAGGAGCTCGCGACCGCGCTGGCTGCCTGAGCGGCTGAGTCATCAATAACGTCCGCGCCGATGCTCCTCGGCGTGGACGTGGGTGGAACCTTCACTGACGCGGTGCTCGCGGTCGACGGGCGGATCGTTACCGCAAAGGCGCCGAGCACTCCGCACGACCAATCCGAGGGCGTGATGGCAGCGATCGCCGCCGCCCTCGAGCAGGCCGGGCGCGAGCCCGACGAGATCGAGCGGTTCTCGCACGGGATGACCGTCGCCACGAACGCGCTGCTCGAGGGTAAGGGCGCGAGGACCGCGCTGATCGCGACCGAGGGATTCACCGACGTCGTCGCGCTCGGGCGCCAGAACCGTGCGGAGCTCTACCGCCTGTGCGCGACCCGGCCGCCGCCGCTCGTTCCCGACGAGCTCCGGTTCGGGGCGGGGGAGCGAAACGTGCCCGGCTCGACGCTCTTACCCCTGGGGGGAGAAGAAACCGGTCGGCTGGCCAGCCAGGTCGCGGAGGCCGGCGTTGAGGCGGTTGCGGTGGTGCTGCTGCACTCCTACGCCCGCCCCGAGCACGAGTCGGCGATCGCCGAGGCGATCGCCGAGCAGAGCCCCGACGTGCACGTCTCGCTCTCTCACGAGGTTGTCGGCACGTTCCGCGAGTACGAGCGCGCGGCGACGACCGAGGTCGACGCGGCCCTCTCCCCCCTGCTCCGCCGCTACCTGCGCGCCCTCATCGACCGGGCGCGCGACGCGGGCATCCCCGAGCCGAGCGTGATGCAGTCCAACGGCGGGCTGATCGACGCCGCCGCGGCCGCCGGGCACGCGGCGTGGACGGTGCTCTCGGGGCCGGCCGCCGGCGCCGCCGGAGCGGCGCACCTGGCGCGCGCATCGGGCGCGCCCAACGCGCTGTGCTTCGACATGGGCGGCACCTCGTGCGACGTGTGCGTGGTCGAAGACGGCGCCGTGCAGGAGCGGAGCACCGGCGAGATCGCCGGCCGTCCGCTCGCGCTGCCAATGCTCGCAGTGCACACGGTCGGCGCCGGCGGAGGCTCGATCGCGTGGCGCGATGCGGGCGGCGCGCTGCGCGTCGGCCCGCGCTCGGCGGGCGCCGATCCGGGGCCCGCCTCGTACGGCCGTGGCGGCACCGAGCCGACCGTCACCGACGCGAACGTGGTCCTCGGCCGGGTCCGGCGGCTCGCGGGCGGGGTGGAACTCGACGCCAAAGCCGCCGGGCGGGCCGTCGCGGGCCTCGCCGATGAGCTCGGGCTCGAGACGCGCGAGTGCGCGGCGGGCATCGTCCGCGTCGCGAACTCCGAGATGGTCCGGGCGCTGCGCGTCGTGACAGTCGAGCGGGGGATCGACCCGCGCGGGTACGCGCTGCTCGCATTCGGTGGCGCAGGGCCGCTGCATGCCGCGGAGATCGCGGACGAGCTCGGGATCGACACGGTCCTGTGCCCGCGCGCTTCCGGGGTGCTCGCGGCGCTCGGGCTGGTGATCTCGCCGCGCCGGCGCGACGTCCAGCGGACGGTGATGCTGCGCGGCGACGATCCGCCCGTCGAGGAGATCGTCGCCACGCTCGGCACCCGGGCGCGCGAGGCGCTGAATGAGCCCGAGGCAGAACTCCAGACGACGTACGAGCTGCGGTACGCCGGCCAGGCGTTCGAGCTCCCGATCCGAGCCGAGCCGGGACGGCTGCGTGACGCGTTCGAAGCGGCGCACGAGGAGCGCTACGGGTACCGGGACCCGGACGGCGAGCTCGAGCTGGTGACGGTTCGCGTCACCGCAGCCGTTCCGGGCGCGGATATCAAGCTCGAGCCCACCGAGCCGCGCGACATCAGGGCCCCGGTGATCTCGCTGCCCGAATCCACCGTGTATGTCCCCGACCACTGGTCTGCGCGAGTCGACGAGCGCGGCACGATCCTCCTGCGCAGATGATCGATCCGATCGATCTTCAGGTGTTGACGGGCGCGCTGCGCGCGATCTGCGAGGAGATGGGCGCCGTCCTGATCCAGTCGGCGCATTCGGCCAACATCAAGGAGCGTCGCGACGCCTCGACGGCGCTGTTCGACCCGCGCGGCGAGATGGTGATGCAGGCCGAGCACATACCCGTCCACCTCGGGGCGATGCCGGCGGCGGTGGAGGCGGTCCGCGACGAGCAGCACCGCCCTGGGGTGAGCTGGATCCTCAACGACCCGTACCGGGGCGGCACGCACCTGCCCGATATCACCGTGATCACGCCCGTATTCGCAGGCGATCAGCTGATCGCGTTCGCCGCCAACCGCGCCCACCACGCCGATGTCGGCGGCCCCACACCGGGTTCGATGCCCGCGGACAGCCGCACGCTCGCCGACGAGGGCGTCGTGATCGAGCCACGCGTGCTCGACCAGGAGGCGATCGATGAGCTGGTCGCGCAGATGCGTCGCCCCGAGCAGCGTCGCGCCGACCTGCGCGCGCAGCTGGCGGCGGGCCGCGCCGGCGTCCACCGGCTTGCCGAGCTGCACGAACGCGCCGGCGCGAACACGCTCAAAGCGGCATTCGAAGCCGTGCTCGACTACGCCGAGCGCCGTACCCGGGCGTGCATCGAGACACTCGAGGGCGGCACGCGCCGAGCCGACGATGTGCTCGAGGTGACCGATGGCGACCTGCCGATCGTTCTGAAAGCCACGGTCGAGGGCGACCGACTGATCCTCGACTTCGACGGCACCGCCGCCCAGCACGACGGCAATCTCAACTGCCCGCTGGCCGTGACGCGCAGCGCCTGCTATTTCGCCGTCCGCGTGCTCACGGACCCCGACATCCCGCCGAGCGCCGGCGCGTACCGCCCGATTGACATCCGAGCTCCCGAGGGATCCCTGCTCAACGCGAGGTCGCCGGCGGCAGTCGTCGGCGGCAACGTCGAGACCTCGAGCCGGGTGGCCGATGTCGTGCTGAAGGCGTTCGGCTGCGCGCTCGGACAGGGCACGATGAACAACCTGACGCTCGGTTCCGAAGACGTCGTCTACTACGAGACGATCGGCGGCGGACAAGGCGCGTGCGCGGACGCAGACGGCCCAAGCGGCGTCCATGTCGCGATGAGCAACACCCTGAATACCCCGATCGAAGCGCTCGAGCTCGAGTTCCCGCTGCGCGCCGTGGAGTACTCGCTGCGCCGCGGCTCCGGAGGGACTGGCGCCCACCGCGGCGGCGACGGCGTGATCCGCGAGCTCGAGGCACTCGAGCCGCTGCGCTACTCGCTGATCACCGAGCGCCGGCGCCACGCCCCACCGGGCGTGCACGGCGGCCAGGACGGCGCCCGCGGCCGCAACCTGCTCGACGGGTCCGAGCTGGCGGCGAAGGCGACCGGCACGCTTCAGCCGGGTCAGCGGCTGCGGATCGAAACGCCTGGCGGCGGTGGGTATGGTGCGCCGTCATGAAAGTCGCGTTCCTCGGACTCGGGATCATGGGGTCGCGGATGGCGGCGAACCTCGCGCGCGCCGGGTTCGAGCTGACCGTGTGGAACCGAACGCGCGAAACGGCCGAGGCGTTCGCCGCCGAGCACGGCGTCACCCTCGCCGACACGCCGGCGGACGCTGCCGCCGGCAGCGAGCTCGTGTTCACGATGGTCGTCGACGGCCCGCAAGTTGAATCCGTCTTGCTCGACGAGCCACACGGCGCGGCCCGCGGAGCGAAGCCGGGCACGCTGTTCGTCGACTGCTCGACGATCGGCCCGGCTGCGACGCATGGGATCGCCTCGCGCCTCGGGGAGTACGAGCTCGCACTGATCGACGCGCCGGTGACGGGCTCCTCGCCGCGCGCACAGGACGGGACGCTGACGTTCATGGTCGGCGGCACCGAGGGCGAGTTCGAGCGGGCCCGTCCGGCGTTCGAAGCGATGGGCAAGCTGATCGTCCACGCCGGGCCCCTCGGCCACGGCCAGCTGGTGAAGCTGATCAGCAACTCGGTTGCGGCCGTCAACGCCACCACCGTCGGCCAGGCGCTGCTCGTGGCGGCCCGCGTCGGCGCCGACCTCGACGCGCTCACCGCCGTGATGGCTGCCGGCTCAGGTGGGTCGGCGATGCTCGAGCTCAAGGCCGGGCCGATGCGAAGCCACAACTACGAGACGCTGTTCAAGGTCGACCACATGCTCAAAGACGTTCGCCTCTGTCTCGAAGAGGCACAGGCCGCGGGGGTCCCGTTCGAGTTCGCAGCGCTGGCGCGACAGATCCTCGTCGCGGCAAGCGGGCGGGGCCTCGGCGATGCCGATTTCGCGGCGCTGATCGAGGTGCTCGAAGGACAAGCGGGGTTCCAGCTGTAGCACTGGCGGCGCCGGCAGGAGTCCGCTACGGGACCGTAAGTTAGCTCGTTGGCCAGCTGGCTAAAATGTCTATTTCCAGGGACATTATGAGATTTCGCGAGTCCCGCGTACAATCTCCCTGCCCCGCCCAGTGTCGAAGTGTTTGGCTTCGGCGCGCGGGGTTCTGCCAATCCCCATTTCGTCTCTCCCCTTTTACTGATATATGCCGATTGCTTTCAAAGAATGGGCCGTGACTGTGCGGGCTCTCGCCGAAGGCGAGCAGCTCCTGACGCTCCGCAAGGGCGGCATTCGCGAGCCAGACAAACACTTCAAGCTCGACTACGAGCGGTTTTTCCTGTACCCGACGTTTGACCACCAGCGCTCGGACCTCGTTCGCGAGTCCCACCGTCCCGAGCTCTCCCGCGCACTCGAGGAGGGCGTGTGGAGCGAGGGTGAGCCCCCGCTCGGAGCGCTACACCGCGACGGCGAGCTGATGCAGCCAGACCGGGTTCGGATCCGGGCCTGGGCCGAAGTCGCGGCGCACTACACGGTCACCGACCGGCGTGCGGTCGACGCTCTGACACCGTTCCACGTGTGGACGACGGACTACGCGGAGAAGCGCCTTGCGTGGAAGCGGCGCCATCCGCTGCACGTGATCCTGCTCCGCACCTACCGGATCCCGCGACCCGTGACCGTCAAGGTGCGCGACGAGTACGGCGGTTGCCGCTCGTGGCTGGAGCTGACGCGTGAGCTTCCGTTCGAGGGCACGCCCGTGCTCTCCGACGACGAGTTCGGGCGCGCCTCCGAAGAGATCGCGTCGATCGCATCTGATCGCCAGCCGGTTCTCGTCTAACACGCAAGCCCGACAAGACGATGGCGTGGGTCGAGACATCCTCGCCGTCGTTCCGGGCCCGCCACGAGGCGGAGGACGCCGGTGACGCCGGCCGGACCCTGTTCGCGCTGGAGGCCCTGCGTGAACGGCTGGGCGAGGCCTTCCCCCGCACCGTCGAGGGGGTCACGGTCGTGCTGCACCCGAGCGTCGGATCGCTTTCCTTCGCCCGGCCGCTGCTGCCGCTGATGTGGTTCGCCACCGCCCCGGCGGCACGACGGTACGTCGCCGGCTGGGCGGCGCGCGACGAGCTGCACGTGCTGCGCCCGGCCGCGTTGCTCGAGCGCGCCTCGAACGTGCCCGGCTCGCGCGAGATGCTCGAGCGGACGCCGTCGGCGCTGTATGCCCGACTCGTGATCAACGAGAACAACCGGGACTTGTCCGGCCACATGACGCCGGCACGGATCAACGCCGAGCTCCGTTGGGCGTGGCTGCTCGAGGGCGGCGCCCGATGGTTCGGCGGCCAGACGGACCACGCGCGACCCGCGATAACCCGGCGACTGCACGAGGGGCGGCGCCCGAGCTTCCCGCCGGGCGTACGCGACGCGCCACTGCTCGGCGGCACAGTGATCGACCTGCTCGCCCGCGAGGAGGGGGTCCAGGTCGCCGCACAGTTCGTCAGCCGGCTTCACCCTCAGGGCGGGCGCGCCGCGCTGGAGAAGGCGTTCGGGGGGCGCGCGCTCGTCCACACGGAAGGAACGTGGCGGGCGCACCTCGCGCGGGTGGCCGGCGGCTGATTGCTTGCGCGACCGCGCGGGTACGACGACGATGCCCACGTGCGACGCCCTGCTGTCCTGTTGTCGTGCGCGGTGGCGTTGGTATCGCTGGCCGCGTGCGCAGGTACACACCGCCCGGGAAGGCCAGCGCCGATCGGGCCGTTCGCCACGCTGAGCGCGCAGCCGTGGTTCGTATCGGATGACGACCCGCCCGCGGCGCGACCCGTGGGACCGCCGCTTGTCGACTCGCGCAATGTGTATGCGGCGGACGGCCCCGGCGACTTATCGTCCGTCGTACGCCGCGATCGGCCGCTGATCTACGTCCCCAACAGCGCCAGCAACACGGTCGACGAAATCGATCCGCGGACGTACAAAGTTGTCCGCCAGTTCCCGGTAGGGGCGGTCCCTCAGCACGTCGTCCCCTCCTACGACCTGCGGACCTTGTGGGTAACGAACGACGCCGGCAACAGCCTCACCCCGATCGATGCGCGCACCGGAAGGCCAGGACGCCCCGTCTCCGTCGCCGACCCGTACAACATGTATTTCACACCGGATGGCCGCTACGCGATCGTGATGGCCGAGGCGCTCCGGCGGATCGACTTCCTCAACGCGCGCACGATGAAGCTTCACCACGACCTCAGCGTGCCGGCGTGCTATGGCGTCAACCATGCCGACTTCACCGCTGATGGCGCGTACCTGATCGTCAGCTGCGAATACACGGCGGCGATGATCGTCGTCGACGTGGCTGACGAGCGGCTCGTGAAGGTGCTGCGGATGCCGCCCCGCTCCTCACCGCAGGACGTGAAGCTCGCGCCGGATGGGAAGGAGTTCTACGTCGCCGACCTAGTCCACGGCGGCGTCTGGGAGATCGACGCGCACACGTTCCGCCTGCGCGGTTTCATCAAGACGGGGGCCGGCGCACATGGCCTGTATCCGAGCCGCAATGCACGCGATCTGTACGTGTCGAACCGCGTCGCCGGAACCGTCTCGGTGATCAGCTTCCAGCGCCAGCGCGTCGTTGCCACCTGGCGGATCCCCGCAGGCAGCCCCGACATGGGCGGCGTCTCTGCGAATGGCCGTGTGCTGTGGCTTTCCGGGCGCTACGACGCCGAGGTGTACGCGATCGACACTCGCACGGGCAGAGTGCTGCGGCGCATCGGTGTGGGGCTGGCGCCACATGGAGTGTGCGTGTGGCCCCAGCCGGGGCGATTCTCGCTCGGTCACACGGGTGTGATGCGCTAGACGATCGCGCTGCCGTCGATCAGTCGGCCGCACGAACGGGGGCGACTTCGGCATCCGGCCGTGCTCGACCTGTTTGATCGTGAAGCCGCCCGCGCCGATCAGCTCGAGCGTCGGGCGGTTGCAGTGGCAGCCGTGACCGATCCGAACCCACAGCGGGTGGATCCGGTCCTGCCAGCGAGCCACGCCCGGATCCTCAGAGCGCACATGCTCGAGGAACAACAGCCGGCCGCCGGGCTTGAGCACCCGCTTGAGCTCTGACAGGGCACGTGCCGGGTCGCGCACGGTGCACAGCACGAGCGTCGAGACCGCAAAGTCGAACGTGTCATCCGCGAACGGGATCGATTCTGCCGGGGAGTTGACGATCCTGGCGGGCACGCTCGCGCGCGGCAGATGGTCGGCGAGCCGCCTCGCCATCGGCTGCTCCGGCTCGAGCAGCACCAGGTTCGTCACCGCAGCGGGGTACTTGTCGAGGTTCGCTCCCGTGCCGGCGCCGACCTCCAGCACGGCACCGTGCGCCTGACTCAGCAGAGCTCGCCGGCGCTCGGCGAGACCGGCGCGCTCGGTGTCCGCGAGCACGCGGTCGTACATTGCGGCGAACACTCGGCCCCAGAGGCTCATTTGAGCACCGTCGCGAGCAGCCAGACGACGAGCGCCCCGACGATCAGGGCGACCAGCAGTCCGGCCAGGAGCCTGACCGGTCGTTGCGTGGGCGCCGCGAGCGAGCCGGCTCCGCCATCGGGCGGGATCAGCTCGGCTTCGAGCAACACTTCGCGGGCCGTCTGCACTCCTGAGCTGGGGACGAATATGTCGCGCGGACCCGCGGCAAGGAAGTCCGGGACGTCGAAACCGGCACTCCGCTTGAGGATGCTCGGGACACCTTCCTCGAGCAGCATGCCCTGCATGAACTCGGCTTCGACCTGGTTTCGGGCCCACGCGACCCGGACGAGCTCGCCCTCGGCCAGCTGCGGCTTGATCTTGCGGGCGCGCTCGTGGCGCTCGTCCGGTTCGCGGGCGCCGTCAGCATCCGGGAAAACGAGCGGCAGGCTGCAATCGGGGCAGAACCGCTCGTCTGCGCCGTGTCGCGAGCCGCAGCTCGGGCAGACGAGGCCGGAGTCGGCCATCAATGCACGACCAGCTCTGCCTCGTTCACGGAGCCGTCATCGATCCGCCACGTCCGCACCTCGGGATCACCGTCGGCGAGCCCGACGATGATCCACAACACCTCCGGCCACATCTGGGCGTACTTGATGTCCGTCAGCGACGGCTTCGGGGCCGAGCGCGTGTGCGAGTGGTAGATCGCGCCGTACTCGACTCCGGCCTCGTCGATCTCGCGGTCGATCTTCAGCTGCTCCTCGCCGTCGATCACGAACGAGAACTCACTCGCTCGAGCGTTCGTCGCCGGGTAGACCTTGATCACCTCCCCGCCGCTCGCGGAGACGATCCCGCAACACTCGTTCGGTGCCTCAGCGCGCGCGTGCTCGACGATCTGTTCGTACTGCTCCTGGGAGATCCGCAGCTTCACGCTCGTCGCGAGGCTACCAATGCCGGTGGTGCTGCTCGGCCTATAACAGATGTCCAGCCTCGCTCACGCCCTCGCGGACGGTGCCGATACAACCAGGGTGCAGGATCGAGTCCGAGCAGTGCGGCAGTTGGTGCGGGAATCGATGTATGTCTTCGACGAGCGGGCGATCGCGGACGCAATCCTGATGCGCGCGGCGCTCCGGGCGGTACTGCCCGAGGCGACGTTCCGCAGCGGAAGCTGCGACCGCATGGTGCGCTCGTTCAGACGCGACCGCGACGCGCGGTCGTTCCGGCTCAGCGGGGGCACCCACCTCCGCGGGCAGCATCGCGCCCACCACTAGCCGCCAGCCCTCCAGCCGCCCGCTCCGATAGGTTGCGGTTCTAGGAGGTGCCCATGAAACGAATCGCACTCACAGTTGTGGTGGGAGCGCTCGTGATCGCGCCAGCCGCGAGCGCGAGTGACTCGACCCTGAAGAACGCACTGAAGCCGTACTCGAGCAAGCTGTCCGCCGACATCGCGTACCTCGCGACATTTCCGACGCCGAGCAAGAGCGCGGCCGGCAGCGTCTCGAAGAAGCTGTCGAAGATCGAGAAGGACCTAAAGGGCGCTCAGCGCGCGGCGCAGGACAACCAGGCGTCGTCGTCAAAGGGCAGCACCGGACGGTCCGAGGTGCTCACCGGCCTGAGCGACGCGCTCACCGCCACGGTCGATGCGAATGCTTCAGTGGCGGCCGCGCGCGCGGGCAAGCAGTCAACCGCCAAGAAGGACGCCAAGTCAGCGCGGGGCGAGATCAGCAAAGCGGTCCCCGTGCTCGAGGCCGGGGGCAAGGCTCTCGGGCTGTTCGCCTAGCGCCCTCCGAGATCCCCGAACACGAACGGGCCCGGGACCGCCACCCCGGGCCTGCCCGGCTCCAGCAACTCGCGCAGTGCCGTCGCGTGCTGGGCTTCGCACGCCATGATCTCTGCCGCGACCTGCGCCGCGATCGGGTCGCGCAGCTTTCCCATCTCGGCGTAGTAGACGGCGAGTGCGGCCCGCTCGAGCGAGAGCAACATCCGCACCGCGGCGCGCTCGTCGCCGAACTCGATGCTTGCCCCGGCGGTGTCGCCGAGTGCGGCGGGCCGGCGCGGCACCGTGCCACCGAGCCGCCGCAGCTGAGCGGTGACGGCGCTCAAGTGGGCGCGCTCGTGCGCGAGCAGCTCCGAGGCGAGCACGCCGCGTGCCTCCGACAGAGCCGTCGACGCGAGCAGCTGCTCGTAGGTCGTGACCAGCACCTGCTCGGCGCGAACCAGCGCTCGGAGCGAGCCGACATCGCCGCCATGACGCCCGAAGGCGAGCCCGCGTGCGATCAGATCGCGGCGGGTCGCGGAGCGAACCGCCGGCGCCACGCTACTCCCCCCCGTTCACGAACGCCGACGGGATCGCGCTCAACCCGAGCGACATCCGCAGCACCGAGACGTGTTGAGCGTCGGCGGCGAGGATCGTCGCCACCGAGGCCCGCAGATAGCCGGGCGACAATCTGGGAACGGAGTCGACGTACGCGGCGAGCTGCGCATTTTCGACCTGGTGCAGGAGCGCGAGCACATCGCGGGCGTTCCGCGGGTGTCCCAGGTCGTAACTCGCGACGCGCGGCGGGGCTTTTCCGCCCGCGCGATCGATCAGCGCGAGCAGCATTCCGGCATGGGCGAGCTCCTCGCGCAGGAACGCGGTCGCGGCTCGGAGTTCGGGGCCGCTCAGCAGCGGCGCGCTCGCGGTGTACGCGGCGATCGCGCGCCGCTCGAGCGCCAGCAGTGAGTTGAGCAGCCGGGCGTCGGAGTCGAGCGACCGGTCGGCGAGCTTGAGCCGGTGGCCCCTGGAGGCGCAACCGGCCAGCGCAGCCGCCGCGGCTGTCGCAGAGGACGCGAGCGATATCCCCAGCAGCCGCCGGCGCGTCGCCGGCTCGGCCGGGCTCACCACCAGACGGTCGAGTCCAGGTTCTCGATTTCGTCGACGGGACGCGTGTAGATCCCACTCGAGAAGTACTTCGCGCCGTCGTCGGCCACGATGAACACGACGTTCCCCTCGTCGAGCTCGTTCGCGATCCGGACGGCGACCTTGGCGATCGCTCCCGACGAGACGCCGGCGAACACGCGCTCCTCATCGAGCAGCTTGCGGGTGAACAGGATCGCGTCCCGGTTGGTGACGAAGATCTTGCGGTCGAGCAGCGACAGGTCGATGATCGGCGGGATGAACCCGTCCTCGAGCGAGCGCAGCCCCTGTACCGGCTCTCCCTGCATCGGCTCGGCGGCGACGATCTTGACGTGATCGCCGAGCTCCTCCTTGAGACGGCGCGCGTTCCCCATCAGCGTCCCGCCGGTGCCGAGACCGGCCACGAACGCCGCGACTTCGTCGAGCTCCTCGAGGATCTCGAGCGCGGTGCCGTTGTAATGCGCGAGCGGGTTCGCTTGGTTGCCGTACTGGTAGGGCATGTAATACGAGGCGTCCTTCGCAGCCATGTCGAGCGCCAGCTCGACGGCACCGTTGGAACCCTTCGCGCCCTCGCTGTAGACGATCTCGGCGCCGTACATCCGCAGCAGGTCGGTGCGCTCGGGGGTGACGTTGTCGGGCATCACGACCTTCAGCGGATAGCCCTTGCGGCCGCAGATCATCGCGAGCGAGATCCCCGTGTTGCCGGACGTCGGCTCGAGGATCGTCTGCCCGGGCCTGATCAGCCCCTTGTCCTCGGCGTCCTCGATCAGCGAGCGGGCGACCCGGTCCTTGACCGAGCCGGTCGGGTTGCGCGATTCGAGCTTCGCCCAGATCCGGACTCCCGGCTTCGGGCTCAGTCGCTTGAGCTCGATCAGCGGCGTGTGGCCGATTGACTGGACGATGTCGCCATACCGGCCCCCGCAGGGCTTGTTCTGGAGGCGCTCCAGGGCCATCGCTTCACGAAGTATAGCGACGGGCCCTGGAGCTGTGTGTGGCGGCTAGGGCAGCTACTCAGTACCCGTAGGGATTTGTGGACGTCGTCGTGCCCGTCGACGTGGGCGGCATCGTCGACGTGGTGGCTGTGGTCGTGGTCGCGGTCTTCGCTCCGCTCTCCTTGACGACATGCCACGTGCCGCCGAAGCTCTTGATCCCGTTGCCGTTGGCCTGGCCGGCATGCGTGTCCGGAGAGAACCGGTACAGCGGTCGCCCGTCGAGCGTCACCTGGTAGAAGCCGTCGCGGTGGAGCTTCCCGAGCTTGCCCTTGACCCCCGACGAGCTCAGCTTCGCCGTTTTGGAGACCTTGTACGGAGGCCAGAACTGGAAGCAGGCGCTCGAGGTGCAGAGCAGGTGGTGGGTGGTCTCGCCCGACAACGTGTACAGCGTCTGGCCCTTGCTGTTGGCAAGGATCGACTCCCCCAGCGAGGCGTTGTGGACGCTTTTGACGGTTCCGCCGCCGGACTTCGCGAACGCCAGCCCGGCGACCGAGGCGCCGGTGGCGAGCGCCACGAGCGCGGCCGTAGATCTGAGCAGCAGTGAACGGGACATGGGTGCCTTTCGTCGTTGACCCTCGCCCTACAAGGACGCCGATCGGCCCAGGTTCTTCCCGAACGCGCTAAAGGTGTGAAGCGCCACCGGCCATCGCCGGCAGGATCACGAGCGTGTCGGAATCACCGACCGCGGTCTCGAGCCCATCCAGCACCCGCACGTCCTCGTCGTTGAGATAGACGTTGACGTACCGGTTCAGGCCTCCGTCGGCGGCGAACAGTTGCGAGCGCGTGTCCGGATGGCTCTCGGCGATCGCGCTGAGCAGCTCGCCGACCGACGAGCCGTCGGCCATGATTTCCTTCTCACCGCCCACGGACGGGCGCAGCACCGGCGGGATGCGGATCGTTGCCATCGCTTTCGAACCCTAGTGGGCGCCGGCGCAGAATGCTTCGTAGTCTGGAAAAACGCCGAGCTCCTCGTCGGAGATCGCGTCCGGCTCACGCGAGCAGATCGGGCACTCCGGGTCACGCCTGACCTTCACCTCGGTGAACTCGGTGGCCAGCGCGTCGTACATCAACAGGCGCCCGATCAGCGGCTCGCCGCGGCCGAGGATCAGCTTGACGACCTCCGTGGCCTGGAGCATCCCCATCGTCCCAGGCAGCACGCCCAGCACACCGTTGGCACCACACGACGGCGCCAGCTCGGCGGGCGGCGGCACCGGGAACAGGCAGCGGTAGCACGGCCCGTCGTAGGGCTTGAACACCGACAGTTGACCCTCGAAGCCGAGGATCGCGGCCGACACGACCGGGATCTGCAGCCGGACGCTGGCGTCGTTGAGCAGATACCGGGTCGGGAAGTTGTCGAGCCCGTCGACGACGATGTCGTAGCCGGGCAGGATCTCCATGATGTTGGAGGCGTCGATCCGAACGGGGTGCTTGATCGACGTTCACGTCCGGGTTCAGCGCGTGGATCGTCTGCTCCGCCGAATCGACCTTCGAGACACCGATCCGCTCGTTTGAATGGATCACCTGCCGCTGGAGGTTCGAGAGGTCGACCGAGTCGTTGTCGACGATCCCCAGCGTGCCGACCCCGGCCGCCGCCAGGTACAGCGCCACCGGCGAACCGAGCCCGCCGGCGCCGAGCAGCAGCACCTTGGCTTCGAGCAGCTTCTGCTGCCCCTCGAGCCCGACCTCGTCGAGGAGCAGGTGACGCGAGTAACGCTCGCGCTGCTCGGCGCTCAGCGTCTTCGGGACATCGACTTCATAGCCGCGGTCCTTCCACAACGTGATCCCGCCGCGCATCGATTCGACGTTCTCGTAGCCGAGATCGTCGATCAGGGTCCGCGCCGCATACGCCGAGCGCTGTCCGGACGCGCAGTACAGGATCACGTGCTGCGAGCGATCGGGGACCGCGCCCTCGATCCTGGACTCGAGATAGCCGCGCGGCACGTGCTTGGCTCCGGGAATGTGGCCGGCGGCGAACTCCTCAGTCTCGCGGACGTCGACGATCGTCGCCCCGTTGTGCATCTGGGCATGCACGTCGGCCGGGTCGACCTCGTCGATCCGGTCCTTGATCTGGCGTAGAAGATCTGCTCCCGACGGGCTCATCTGCAAACTCCCGATTTGCACTCGGCTTTCAATACTTCAGGGAGTATAGCGACGCGGTGCGCTCCGCGTAGATGGTGCGCAGACAGCCCGTTAAACGGCTTCGGGCGCCCCCTCCCTAAAGGGGACGCCCGATAACAAAGCCAGACCCAATCGCTGTCTTGCAACCCTGCCCGTCGTCGCTGTCAAAAAGTCTTGGAGGGGCTGCATCAGGGGTATCGGCCGGGGCGGAAATGGCCGATATCGGGTGAAGACCCCATCTTTCCGATCGAGGGGTCGAACTCGTATGAAGTCTCGGTCTCTGCTCGCTCAAGTCCTCGCCGTCAATTTGCTGCTGGTCGCCGCAACCGTGCTCGTCGCCACGGTCGTGCTCGACGCGCAGTTCACGGCGCTGACTCGCGGGCGGGAGGTCTTCGTGCTCGTGGCGGCGGTGATCGCGACGCTGCTCGGCAACTGGCTGCTGCTGCGCCGCCGGTTCGCGCCGCTCGACGAGATGATCTCGGCGATGGAGCACGTTGACCTGGCGGCCGCGGGCGTGAATGCCCCCGTGACGCCGCGCAGCGACATCGCGGAGGTTGTCAGGCTCGACGCCGCGTTCCACCGGATGGTCGCCAGGCTGGAGGCCGAGCGGCGCGAAGCCGGCCGCGCCGCGATCCGAGCGCAGGAGCGCGAACGGCGGCGGATCGCGCAGGACCTGCACGACGAGGTCAACCAGGCGCTGACCGCCGTCTCGCTGCGGCTGCAGGCCTCGATCGAGCAGGCGCCGCCGGAGCTGCGCCGCGAGTTGACGGAGACCAAGCAGCTCTCCAGCCAGGCGATGGAGGAGCTGCTGACGCTCGCGCGCCAGCTGCGCCCCGCGATCCTCGATGACCACGGGCTCGTGCCCGCGCTCCACAGCCAGATCAGGGACTTCGGCGACCAGGCCGGTTTGCGCACCTCGTTCAACGCTCGGGGGACGGTCCCCCGGCTGACACCCGAGCAACAGCTCGTGATCTACCGCGTCACCCAGGAGAGCCTGTCGAACATCGCCCAGCACGCGGGCGCCGAAAGCGTGGACGTCGAACTGTCATTCATCGGGCGCACGGTGCTGCGGATCAGCGATGACGGCCACGGCTTCACCGCCGGACGCAACGGTGGGCTCGGCCTCTCCGGTATGCGCGAGCGTGCGCTGCTCGCGGGCGGGCAGTTGTCGATCTGGTCGCACCCCGGTCAGGGGACGCGGGTGGAGCTGACGATCTGATGAAGGTTCTGATCGCAGACGATCACGGGATCGTGCGCGCGGGGATCAAGCTGCTGCTCGAGCGCCAGCCCGGTATCGAGGTGGTCGCCGAGGCCGCCGACGGCGTCGAGGCCGTCGACCAAGCGCTCGCGGTGCGTCCGAACCTCTGCATTCTCGACGTCGGCATGCCGCGGATGACAGGCCTCCAGGCGGCGCGCGCGATCCGCTCGCATCTACCCGACTCGCGCGTACTGATGCTCTCGATGCACGACGACGAGCGTTACCTGTTCGAGGCGCTCAAGGCAGGGGCGTCCGGCTACGTGCTCAAACGCGAGGCCGACCAGGACCTCGTCGGGGCCGTCCGCGCGGTCGGCCGCGGCGAGGCGTTCCTGACGAACGCCGCCGAGCGCTCGATCATCCGCCAATGGATGGCGGACGGCGCCGACGGGCCGGCCGTGCCGCTCACCCCGCGCGAGGAGGAGGTCGTCAAGCTGATCGCCGAGGCTCACACGAACGCGCAGATCGCGGAGATCCTGCACCTCTCCGAGAAGACAGTCGAGTCGCATCGCGCCAACGTGCTGCGCAAGCTCGGCATGCGCGACCGCGTCGAGCTCGTCCGGTACGCGATCCGGCGCGGCCTGGTCGAGCCGTAGAGCCCTACCATCGCGGGCCGCCGACATGCGCGCCCCCGTCGATCACATCGCCGCCCCGCCGTTTCCGCTCAAGCTGCGCTGGATCAACTCGGCAGCGCTGAGGATGGACCAGCAGCTCGGCCGACCGGTGCTGATCGAGTTCTGGGACTTCTGTCGCCCGAACTCGATCCGCACGCTTCCGTACGTGAAGGCGTGGCACGAGCGATACGAGGCGCAGGGGCTACGCGTGATTGGGGTGCACGCGTCGGGGTTCGAGCCGTCCAAGGACCCGGAGGCGGTCGTCGCAGCGGCGGCGCGTCTGGAGGTCCCCTATCCGATCGTGATCGACGACGAGTTCGAGATCTGGAAGCTGTACGGCAACCTCGGATGGCCGGCGCGGTATCTGTTCAACGAGCACGGCCGCCTGCACGAGTACCACTACGGCGAGGGCGACTACGCCGGCACCGAGCTGGCGATCCAGGAGTTGCTCGGCGTGGAGCGGCCGGTGCTCGAGCCGATTCGCCCGGAGGATGCGCCGGACGCGGTGCTCGCGCCTCAGTCACAGGACGTCGAGGGGCCCTACAGCGGGCCGTACCAGGCGGGCGGTGTATGGGCGGTGCTCGACGGACACGGGACCGTGACCGCCGACGGCGCCACGGTCGCCGTCGATCACCCCGGCGCGTACGTGCTGATCGAGCACCCGCGGAGCACGCGCGGGGAGCTGGCCTTCCAAACCGGTCCGGGCGTGAGCTGCTACGCCGTGTGCTTCACGCCCGGGCTCGCTTAGTGGCCTGGAGCGTGTAGGTCTGCGGAACCCTCTGCGGCCGCTCCTTCAGCCGCCACTCACCGAGCTCGTCTTGCTCCGACATCCCCGGCAGCGCGTCCCACGGGGCCGAGTCGTGCTCGACCAGCATCGTCAGCTCGAGCCCAACGTCGAACAGCGCCGTTACGATCTCTCCGAGCCCGTGGTTCCAGTTGTACGTGCGGTTCTGCATGAACTCGACGTCGGTCTGCACGTACGTACCGCCCCCTTCCCACACTGTCGGCTCGGACGTCTCGAAGTACGGGTGGCCGACCACCACCAGCCGGTCCTCGCGTGTGTCCTCGAGCGCCCACAGCATCGGATGGCCCTCACGGATGAACAGCCGTCCGCGCGGGGCTAGCAGGCCGGCCACCACCTCGGCCCAACGGGTGATCGACGGCAGCCAGCAGAGCGCGCCGATCCCCGTGAACACGAGGTCGAACGCGGCCGGCTCGAGCACCGACAGGGCGTCGTACACCTCCGCCTGCACGAACTCGACGTCTGCGCCAGCGACCGACGCGAGGCGCCTCGCCTGGGAGATCGCCGCGGGCGAGAAATCGAGCCCCGTCATCCGGGCCCCAAGCCGAGCGAGCGAGACCGTGTCGGTACCGATGTGGCACTGGAGGTGAACACCGCGCAGACCCGCGATCTCGCCGATCCGCGGCAGGTCGAAGCGGACGACGTCGCTGATGAACGACGGGTCGGACGCGAATCGCTCGAACGCGTAATCGGCCGACTCGGCGTGCGCCGGCGCCCGCTCGTCCCAGTTCGCGCGGTTGACATCCTCGTACCGGTCCATAAACAGTCTCCTAGTCGAGCAAGTTCACCAGCTCCGGCGGACCCGCGTCGGCGAGCCGCACCGCGAACCCGGCACGGTAGGGGCTGCTCGCGGGATCCGGGCCGACGAACGCCGGCTCGTGGATCCAGCAGCCCGTGTTCAGGATCGATGCGCCGTCGGCTGTCCGCCACTCAGTGCGGTCGTCCTCGGGCAGCGGCCCGGCGCGATGCGAGTGGCCGAACACGACCCATCGGGCCTCGACCCCGAGCCGTTCGATCACCTCACCGAACGCCTGCAGCGACGCCCGTCGCAGCGCGGCACCCGAGAGGTCGGTCCGGACCGGGCCGATGCCGAGCCGGTTGATCGCGGCGACGGCGGCGCCGAAGCCAACGATCAGCGCCGAGCGCCGGACGGCGGCGGCGGCGCCCGCGACGAGTGCCCGCGGCCCGTGGCCTGCCGCGCGCCGGCGGCGGCGGCCCGGCGCGAGCATCCGCCACGCCTGCGCCGAGGGGCCGTGCGAGCTGCGGCCAAACTCGGGACCGCCGTGCTCCGCCAGTGCGTGAATCCACGCGTAGATCGGCGCGAGCACGCGCTCGTAATCCTCCGCGCACGCCGGTCCGCGCGCGGGTTCGGAGACGATCCGTGCCATCGCGCCGGCACCGAGCCGCTCGAACATCGGCACGGTCGTGTGACGGTCGCAGTAGTGGCCGTGGGTCGCGTAGACGTCCTCACGCAGCCAAAGGCCGGGATACGACACCCGCACCGTCGCCGGACCCAGACGCCGCACGATCGTTGCGAGCGGCTCCCCCGCGCGCCAGTCGACCGCCGCGTCGGTGCCGAGCGGCGGGGCGGCCGCGGCCCGCGAGCTCCGCGCGAACCACGGCTCGACCAGGTCGTGGTCGTGGTTTCCCGGGACGATTACGAACTCGCCGTCAGGCCCGAGCGCCTCCCCCAGCGCGCTCAGCAGCGGCGCCGCGATCGCGAGCGCATCGCGCGCCGGTCCGTGCCGCAGCTCGATCAGGTCCCCGAGCAGCACCAGCCGGTCGACCTCCGCGACTGCCTCGCACAGCCGCTCGAGCGGACGCTCGGTGCGCAAAACGTCTCGCTCGGTTTCGGCGCCGAGGTGGAGGTCCGAGATGACGAGTGTCTTCAGGCGGCCGCCTGGCGGACCGTCTTGGGAAGCATGAAGCGGACGTTCTCCTCCACGACCTGAAGTTCATGCACGTCGTCGACGCCCCGCTCCCGGAAGAACTCGACGAGCCGCTGGACGAGCTCGTCGGGCGCGCTGGCGCCGGACGTGATGCCGACGATCCGCGCGCCTTCAAGCCACTCGTCGAGCACCTCGAGCTCGTTGTCGATCAGATGGGAGTCGGCTCCATATTCGCGCGCGACCTCAACCAGGCGGTTCGAGTTCGAGGAATTCCGCGAACCGATCACGAGCACGAGATCGCATTCGCGGGCGAGTTGTTTGACAGCCGCCTGTCGATTCGTGGTCGCATAACAGATGTCGTCCGTCCGCGGCCCGACGATCGCCGGGAACCGCTCGCGCAGGCGGTTGATCACCTCGCGCGTCTCGTCGACCGACAGCGTCGTCTGCGAGATGTACGCGACCTTCGACTCGTCCGGCACCTCGAGCGCGTCGACGTCCTCAACGGTTTCGATCAGCACGATGCTGTCGGGGGCCTCCCCCATCGTTCCCTCGACCTCCTCGTGTCCGGCATGCCCGACGAGCACGATCGTGTAGCCCTCGGCGGCGAACTTCTTCGCCTCGACGTGCACCTTCGTCACGAGCGGACAGGTGGCATCGATCGTATGGAGCCTGCGCGTCGCCGCATTCTCGTGCACCGACGGCGCGACGCCGTGAGCGCTGAACACGACCGTCGCCCCGGGCGGCACCTCGGTCTCGGATTCGACGAACACCGCCCCGCGCTCGCGCAGTTGCTCGACCACATGTTTGTTGTGGACGATCTCCTTGCGCACGTACACGGGAGCGCCGTACTGTTCGAGCGCGCGCTCGACCGTCTGCACGGCGCGGTCGACGCCGGCGCAGTAGCCACGCGGCGCAGCGAGCAGCAGCTTTTCGGGGCCCGGGCTCACGCGCAACAGTTTAGGAAGGCTGGACTTTCAGGAAAGGCCGGTCACTTTGACCGCGGAGATCTCCGCGTTCGACGCAGCGATCCGGAAGCTGGAGCTTGCGCTCTGACCGCTGTAGTCGAGGCATTGGAGGCTAACCGTGACCGGCTGCGCGGTGTTGATGTCGAGGCCGAGGGGCAGCGAGTCGAACGCGTACTGTGCTCCGCTGGCCGAGAACGAGGTGGTCGGCGTCCACGCCGCCGTGTCCTCCGTCGCCGAGCCGTGGCGCGGCAGCGAGACCAACGAACACAGGGCGAGCCCGGATGTCGTGGTCCTGGCGCTCGCGACCAGGGTCACCTTGGCGCTCACGCTGTAGATCCCGGCCGGCAGGAACCGCGATGCGAGCGTCTTCGGCGTCGGATAACCACCGGAGGTGTTCGTGAAGTCGACGGGACCTGGCGCATATGAGTACCACGCCGGTCCCGCGCCGGACGGACCGCGCTGGTTGAACGGCAGCGAGACGGTCCCGCGCGGACATGTCTTGCCGGCTGCCAGCACGTCGAGCGCGCCGTTCTTGACGCACCCCTGGATCGTTCCGTTGCCGCCCACATAGCCGCCGCCGACCGCGGCGTAGGCGCCGCCGCCGAGCGCGACCGCCAGCGCGATCACGGCAACCACGTTGCTGAACGTCAACCGCCGGCGCACGAGTGGTCTCCGTCATGAGTACGGTCGCCACCGAGAGCGGTGACTGGGGGTGGCTGCGAAGGACGCAGAAGGCGACGCGCAGCAGCGCTGCGCGAGCCGACGAGGACGAACGCAGACGCCGCCAGGCGCCGCTCGAATGCGACCGTATTCATGGCGGCGACCACTTCTAGTCGTTTGCGGTGACCGCGTCGAGCAAGTCGGCGAACTGGGCGCGCGCGGCCTCGCGGCGGGTCGGGATGTGCTCGCTCGGCACTCCGTCCGCCGGCGCCTCGTAGCCGCGCAGCACCTGTCGGGCGACCGACGCCCGGTGGACCTCGTCGGGACCGTCGTAGAAGCGAGCGCCGCGCGCAAGCCTGTACATCGCCTCGAGCGGCATGTCGGTCGAGTATCCGAGCGAGCCGTGCGCCTGCAGCGCGCGGTCGACGACGTCGTGCAGCATCGACGCCCCGAAGTACTTGATCATCGCGATGTCCTGGCGCGCCGCGGCGACGCCCTCGGCGTCCATCTTCCAAGCGGCGTGCAGCGTCATCAGCCTCGCCGCCTGCATCTGCGCCGCGGAATCCGCGATCCAGTTGGCGACGGTCTCGTGCTTGGCGAGCACGGAACCGTGGGCGTAGCGGTAAAGCGACCGCTCGCACAGCATGTCGAACGCGCGGCGTGCGACCCCCAGCCACCGCATGCAGTGGTGGATCCGCCCGGGGTATAGGCGCTGCTGCGCGATCAGGAAGCCGGCACCCTCCGCGCCCAGGATCGCGGAGCCCGGAACCCGCACGTCCTCGTAGACGATCTCGGCGTGGTTGCCGTACCGGCCAAACGACTCCCACGGGTGCTCCATCGTCGCGACGTCACGGAGGACTTGTACCCCGGGCGTGTCAGCGTCGACGACGAACATTGATGCGCGCTGGTGCGGGCGCGCATCGGGGTCGGTGACCGCCATCACGATCAAGAAGTCGGCGATCGAGCCGTTCGATGAGAACCACTTGTGGCCGTTGATCACCCAGTGCTCGCCGTCCCGCACAGCGCGCGTCTGCAGCAGCGTCGGATCCGACCCGGCGGTCCCGGGCTCGGTCATGCTGAACGCCGACTTGAGGTCGCCTGCCAGCAGCGGGTGTAGGTAGCGGTCCTTCTGCTCGGGCGTGCCGGCGAGCGCGAGGATCTCGGAGTTGCCCGAGTCGGGCGCGGCGTTACCGAACGCGAGCGGCGCGACCGGCGTCGTCCCGAGGATCTCGTGCATCAGCCCGAGCTTGACCTGCCCGAACCCTTGCCCGCCCAGTTCAGGATCCAGGTGCGCAGCCCACAGACCGCGCTCCTTGACCTGGTCCTGCAACGGCTTCACCGCACGCGTCAGCCCGTCCCAGCCCAGCTCTTCGAGCAGCGTCTCGAGCGGCCAAAGCTGCTCGCGAACGAACCCCGCCATCCAGTCGAGCTGCCGCTGGAACTCCGGCTCGGTCGAAAACTCCCACGCCATTCACGGGAGCCTACCGCTACCAAGGTAGGCTCTGAGACGCAGATGCCCCAGCAGCACCTCGATCGGCTGACCTCGATAGACGCGTCGTTCCTTCACCAGGAGGGAGAGGCGTCGCACATGCACATCGGTGCGCTGCTGCTGTTCGAAGGTCCGCCACCGGAGTTCACGGATTACCTCGACCACGTCCGCGGCCGCCTGCACCTCGTGCCGCGCTACCGCCAGAAGCTGGCGACGCCCCCGCTTCAGACAGGCCGCCCGCTGTGGGTAGATGATCCGAGCTTCAACCTCGAGTACCACGTCCGCCACGCCGCGCTGCCCTCGCCGGGTACCGAAGAGCAGCTGTTTCTGCTCGCAGCGCGAATCGCCTCGCAACAGCTCGACCGCTCAAAGCCGCTGTGGGAGAGCTGGCTCGTGGAGGGAGTCGAGGGCGACCGGTTCGCGCTGCTGTTCAAGACCCACCACTCGCTCGTCGACGGAGTCTCGGGCGTCGACCTCGCGACCGTGCTGCTCGACCTCGAACAGGAGCCGACTCCGCCCTCGAACTCGACGGAGCTGGAACCTTGGCAGCCGAAGGCCGAGCCGACCCCGGCCGAGCTGATCCTCGCCGGAGCGCGCGGGGCGGTGCTCACGACCGCCGAGCTGATCGCGAAGGCGCTCGCCGCGGCCACCAGGCCGGCGACGTCGGTGGCTCTGCTCAGGGACGCCACCGAGGGGATCGGCGAGATCATCTGGGCCGGGCTCAATCCGGCGCCGGAGACGCCACTCAACGTCGAGATCGGTCCACACCGGCGGTTCAGCGTCGTGCGCCAGGAGCTGCGCGACTACAAGGAGGTCAAGGACGCGCTAGGTGGGACGGTGAACGACGTCGTGTTGACGGTCGTCTCGGGCGCGCTCGCGAACTGGCTCCACGGACGGGGAATCCGCACCGAAGGGCTCGAGATGCGAGCGCTCGTCCCGGTCTCGGTGCGAACCCAGGATCAGCGCCACACGCTCGGCAACCAGCTGACCGCGATGCGGGGGCCGCTACCGGTGTACATCTCCGATCCGGTCGCGCGGCTGCGCTTCATCCGCCAGGCGATGGATGGGCTCAAGGAGTCCAAGCAGGCGGTCGGCGCAGCAACGCTCGCGCGCGTCAACAACCTCGCTCCGCCGACGGTGCTCGCGCAGGCGAGTCGGCTGAACTTCTCGACCAGGCTGTTCAACCTGCTGGTCACGAACATCCCCGGCCCGCAGTTCCCGCTGTACGTGCTCGGGCGCAAGCTGGTCGATCTATTCCCGATCGCGTTCCTGCCGAGCAATCACGCGCTCGCGATCGCGATCATGTCCTACGACGGCGGGCTCGACTACGGACTGCTCGGCGACTTCGATGCGTTGCCGGACATCGACGTGATCGCCGACGGGATCGACGCGACGCTCGCCGAGCTGCTCCAGGCGGCGCGCGGCGAGCAGGCCCGGCCCGAAGGGAGTACGTCACCGCCACCACGGGCCGCGAGCACGCGGCGCGACAACGGGGGCGGCGCCGGGCCGGCGCCGATCGTCCCACCCGCACGGGCGCGCTCCAAGCGCGGGCCGGCGGCTGACATGCGTGCAAAGCGCACCCGCGGGTCGCGACCCGAGCATCGCCGTCAGGGCAGCGACTGAGGACGTCAGGACGACTGAGGAGGAGGACACCAAATGGCGGATGACCTGATCGGGCCCCACGACATTGCCTACCGGCTCGAGCTGACGCCCGCGCAGCTGAAGATCGTGCACACGGCGCTGAAATCGCTCTATGACGATCTCGGTCACGAGGAAAAAATCGTCAAGGACGTCGTTGCCGAGGTGCTCGCGAAACTGCCAGGCGAGCACGAGATCCGCGCGATCGACCTCGACCGCGAGCGTCACACCGGTTCTTAGCGCCTCGCCGACAGACGAAAGTTCACCAGAACTGCCCAACTTTGCCTGCGCCCGCGCGTCTACCTCTATGGCGTGGGGCCTCGGCGTCACCTGGTCCCCACCCGCTCCGCCCAAGTCTCGGCTGGTGAGCCGCCGCCCCCTGAGCGGCTACGCTGGCGGGCGGACAATCGGGCGGGCTCGAATGATTCGGGCCCGCCCGATTCATTTCGGGAGCCGGCCCCAGTTAGAAGCCAAGCGCGAACTTCGCGTCTTCGCTCATCAGCTCCGGCGTCCACGGGGGGGTGAACGTCATCGTCGCCTGCACTTGCTCCACCCCGTCGATCTCCGAGACGAACTCGTCGATCTGCTCGGCGACCTGCGGCCCGATCGGGCAGCCCGGGCTTGTGAGCGTGTACGTCACCTGCACATCGCCGCCATCCACAGCGACGTCGTAGATCAGACCCAGCTCGACGAAATCGAGCCCGAGCTCGGGGTCGATCACCTCGCGCAGCGCCTCCGTGACCTCGTCGACAGAAACCATTAGCTCCAGTTTAGGCAAAACGGTCCAGATGCCTTGCATGGCGCCCGGAAGTTTGTGTAGGTTGCGGGAATCGTCGACTTCGATGACATGCCTCCCACGTTGCGGGTCCGAGGAGATGAGGATCGATCGACGCAAGGGCGCCGCCGGCAGGCGCTCATGAGAGCCCTCCGGGCGAAGGCGGACGTGGTCGTCGACCTCACCGAGCTCGTGTTCGCCGATGCCTCGCTGATGGTCGATCTGGCGATGCTCGCGCGCCGGCTCCGCTCGCACGGTCGCGCGGTCCTGCTTCGCGGGGCGCAGCCGCAGATCATGACGTTGATCGAGATCGTCGGCCTCCACCGGCTTCCCGGCGTCCGCCTCGACGGTCCCACGCCAACGATTGTGTAACCGCGAAGCCGGCTGGCGTCCGCGTCGCTGCGGGTGGGGCCCGGCGCTCTTTGAACCGCAATGTGAAAGAGTCCTGCAGATGAGGAGAAGGGGCGAGTTCGGCGCACGCGCGGTGATGACGGCGCTTACGGTCGCGCTCGCGCTCGCCCTCGCGCCCGCGGCGACCGCCACTCAGGCGCCCGCGGCGACCTTTAGCGCCAGTGGCAGCGCTGAGCAGGTCTATGTCACCGGCCTAACACCGAACGCCCGGATGACGCTGCTGAAGCCAAACGGCCGCGCGCTGTACACACAGGGCGCTGACTCGCTCGGCGGGCTGCTGTTCCGCACCGTGCCGCCCGGCAGCGGGTACCGTGTCCGCGCCGCGGCGGGTGGCGCCGAGTCCGGGCCGATCACCGTGTACAGCGACGCGGCGGCCCCGTGGGATCCGAGCATCTACAACCAGACGATCCCCGACAACGGTTACGGCTACCTGACGACCCGCGACGGGACGAAGCTGGCGATCGACGTCCACCCACCCCCCGCCCCGGCGGGCGTGCTCCCGGGAGTCACGCTGCCGGTCGGTGACTACGCGCCCCCGTACCCGACGCTGATCGAGTACTCAGGCTACGGGTACGCGGATCCGAGCGGGCCGGAGAGCGGGATCGCCGCGATCGCAAACCTGATGGGCTTCGCGGTCGTCGATGTGAGCATGCGCGGGACCGGCTGTTCGGGCGGTGCGTTCGACTACTTCGAGGCGCTCCAGAACCTCGACGGGTACGACGCGATCGAGACGATCGCCCACCAGCCGTGGGTGCTCGGCCACAAGGTCGGGATGATGGGGATCTCCTACGGGGCGATCAGCCAGCTGTTCACAGCTCAGCTCGACCCGCCCGACCTCGAGGCGATCTCGCCGCTGTCGACGATCGACGCGACCGCGACGACGCTCTATCCAGGCGGGATCCTCAACACCGGCTTCGCGGTCGGGTGGGCCGAGCAGCGCCAGCAGCAGGCGCAGCCCGCCGGGCCGAACAACGACACCCAGCCATACGCCTGGAAGCAGATCCAGAAGGGCGATCAGACGTGCAAGCAAAACCAGGTGCTCCACGGCGAGGCGAGCAACCTGCTGAAGAAGATCAAGGCCAACAGTCATTACATCCCGTCGACCGCCGACTCGCTCGACCCGGTCACGTTCGTCAACAAGATCAACGTGCCGGTGTTCATGGCGTGCCAGTGGGAGGACGAGCAGACGGGCGGCCACTGCGCCGATCTCGCCCAGCACTTCACCGGTACGACGCATAAGTGGTTCACGTTCACGAATGGCGCCCACATCGACTCGCTCGACCCGTACACGGCCGACCGCTGGTTCGACTTCCTCGAGCTGTTCGTCGCCCACCGAGCGCCGCTGGTCAACTCGATCGTGCTCAAGGCAGCGGCGCCACTCGTCTATCAGACCGCGCTCGGCACTCCCTCGAGCGACGCGATTACGCTTCCGAACGACCCGATCCAGAACATGGCGAGCTACTCGGACGCGCTGAACGCGTTCGAGGCGCTGCCCTCGATCCGAGTGCTGTTCGACAATGGCGCCGGCGCGTCGCCAACCGGCGGCACGACCCCGGGGAATCCGTATCCGGCGTTCGAGAAGTCCTTCAGCTCATTGCCGATCCCGGGCACGACCGCCGGCTACTGGTACTTCGGGCGCGGGGGCGCGCTCGCCGATCAGCCGGCCCGCGGCAAGACGATCAACCGCTTCACCTGGAACGCGCACGCGCTGCCCGCCACCGACTTCGGCCCGAAGAACGGCAGCGGCGGCCTGTGGGGCAACGCGTCGCAGTGGTCGTACTCGTGGCAGCAGAATCCGCCGGGCACGGCGGTCTCGTACGTGAGCGCGCCGCTCAGCACAACTACGACGGTTATCGGGGCCGGCGCCGTGCACGTGTGGGTGCGCACGTCCGTGAAGAGCGTCGACCTGCAGGCGACGGTCTCCGAGGTGCGGCCGGACGGCAACGAGACGTTCGTCCAGAACGGCTGGATCCGGACCGACGAACGCAAGCTCGCGAGGGGCGCGAACGATTTGTTCAAGCAACCAAGCACGCTGCTCGAGCCGATCCCGTCAGAGACCGCAGCCGACGTCAAAGCGATGCCGAAGAACAAGTTCGTCGAGGTCGTGATCCCGCTCTACTACGAGGGTCATGTCTACCGCGCCGGCTCGCGCATCCGGGTGACGATCTCGGCGCCGAACGGGACGCAGCCGATCTGGGCGTTCGCGCAGACGAGCCCGAGGCGCACGACCGGGGTCTCGGTCGAGTTCTCGAACCGCACGCCATCGAGCCTGATCCTGCCGGTCGTCCCCGGTGTCACCGTCCCGACCGGCCTGCCGCCGTGCCCGAGCCTGCGCAACGAGCCGTGCCGCAAGTACGTTCCTTACGTGAACCTCGTTAGCACGCACTAGCCTTCACGGGACGATGGTGATCGTCCCGCTCCTGCTGTTACTGCTCTGGCCGGTGGCCGAGTTGATCGTCGTGATCGAAGTCGCCGAGGCGATCGGCGTGCTGTGGACGATCGTGCTGCTGATCGCGTCGGTGCCGCTCGGCAGCTGGGCGCTGCGAGCGCAGGGCCGGGCAGTGTGGCGGCGGATGGCGGCCACGATCTCCGCCGGCCACGCGCCGGGCACGGAGGTGCTCGAGGGCGTGCTCGTGCTCCTCGGCGGACTGCTGCTGATGATCCCCGGGTTCATTACCGATGTGGTCGGGCTAATGCTGCTCCTGCCGTTGACCCGAATCCCGCTGCGACACCTGCTCGCGCGGCACTCGCGCAGCCGTATCGTCACCCAGACCGTGCGTTTCGCCTCGCGTGGGCAGTCCTACGACGTCGACTCGACCGCGGCCGATGTCGACGCCTCGCCGCCCCGCCTGCGTCCATGACAGTCACAGCTTTCGCGTTCGGCGATCCTGTTACGGGGATCTGGGGCGTCGCGGCCAGCTCCGGCGAGCTCGTGGTCGCAACGTTCGCGCCGGAGCTCGAAATCGAGCACTCGGCCGACGAATCGCTGCTCGGTTACGGCGGGCTGGAGCTTCGCCTGACGCCGACCAGCCCGCCGGCGCAGTTCGCGCCGAACGTCGCCGGTCAGATGGAGCTATGCGCGGTCGAGGGCGCCGTCCGCTGGGAGGGTGCCGAGCACGATCTCGGATGCCTGGGGATACGCGCCATGTTCGAGCCGCAGGACGGCGAGCTCGGCTCGATCCGGGCGGCTGCGGCGTGGCTCGATTCCGAGGACGGATTCGCGCTCGTCTCGACGCGCCCGCGGGGCGCCTCAGGTCACGACCGCGACGCCGTCGGCTGCGCGCTGCTCGAGGATGGTCAGCCGCTCGACGTCGAGGAGCCGCGGTTCAGCACGACCTATGGGGGCGACGGGATCCCGTCGCGCGCGGGCGTCGAGCTGTGGCTGGCGGGTTCCGGCGAGGACAACGACGATGACGGCGACGACGATTCCGAGCGACCCGACTCCGGCCCCGACACCCGCTATCCCCGCCGCGCCGCGGGCGAGCGGACAGGCAACGGCGCCGTGCTCGCGCTCCCGGGCGCGACGCGCCCGCGCCGACCTGTTCACCTGGCATGCGCGCGGGATTCACGGCGCCGGCATATACCTGCTGATCCCCGCTCCTTGATCACCGCTCTGATCAGCGACTTCGGCGGTGTGCTGACGTCGCCGCTGCTGGACACGTTCACCGCGTTCGGTGAGGCGTACGGGATCTCGCCCGAGCAACTGGGCAACGCGTTCGTCGCACTGATGCAGCGCAGCGGGACGAACCCGATCTTCGAGCTCGAGACGGGGCGCACTGACCGAACCGGAGTTCCTGCGAAGCCTCGGTGCCGAGCTGGGAGAGCAGCTGGGACGGCCCGTCGAGATGGCGGGCTTCGGCGAGCACTTCTTCGAGCACCTGCACCCGAATGAGCGGATGATCGAGTACATGCGTGAGCTCCGCGAGCGGGGTTACAAGCTCGCGATCTGCACCAACAACGTGCGCGAGTGGGAGGCGCGCTGGCGAGCGATGCTGCCCGTCGACGAGATCTTCGACGTGGTCGTCGACTCCGCGTTCGTCGGCATGCGCAAGCCCGAGCCGGAGATCTACCGGGTGACGCTCGACCGGCTCGCTGTCGCGCCCGCGGATGCGCTTCTGATCGACGACGTCGAGCTCAACTGCCAGGGCGCCCGCGACGTCGGGATCGCCGCCGTCTGGTTCCAATCAGACGAGCAGGCGATCGCCGACGTCGAAGCGGCACTGGCCGCTCGAGACGCTGGCTAACAGGCGGGAGCCGGCGTCAGGTCCGTCGTCGGGCAGGTCGGCAGGATCACGGGCGACCGCGGCTGCTGGTTGAAGTTGAAGTCGTTCACCAGGTTGCCGAGGATCGGCACGTTCTCGCGCACCGTCGGCCGTGGGTCTGGCCGGCCGTCGGTCTTAGGATCGAGTCGCTGACCGCCGAGGAAGTCGTCCTCGATGAACTTCAGGTACGCGTCGTGGCTGAGCGTCTGTGAGTCGATGTAGCCCTGCTTCGCGTACGGGCTGATCACGATCGCGGGCACGCGCAGCCCGTAGCCGTTCTCGTCCACCGAGGGCGGATCGACGTTGTCGTAGAAGCCACCCCAGTCGTCCCAGCTGAGGAAGATCGCCGTGCTGTCCCAATCCGGGCTCTTCATGATCGCGTTGATCAGCCCGGTGACGTACGTCTGGCCGGCGCTGACGAGACCGGGTGGGTGCTCTGAGACCTTGCCGTTCGGGTCGATCCACGAGACTGCCGGCAACGTTCCGTTGCTCGCGGCCGTATAGAAGTTCGACAGCGTCTGGACGTTGGCCAGCTGCCCGTCCTGGTGGACGTCGGTGAAGTGCGGGAGCGGGTTCCAGATCCCGGGCGTCTTCGGATGCTGGTTGACCGGCGCGCAGGTTACGTCCTGCGGGTTCTCGCAATCTGGTTCGGTGCCCTGGAACACGTAGTACGCCCAGTTGACTCCGTACTTGTGCAACAGATACGTGATGTCGGTCCACGCATACAGGGGTGTGGTCGACAGCGGCAGGCCCGGAGTGTTCGGGGTCTGTAGCGCGTTGGTGCATGAGTACGGGTTGTTCGGGTCCGTGCAGTACGCCGACCAGCCGGACACCTGGAACAGGTGCTCGGGCAGGCTCCACGACGCGTTCGGCTCGTACATGTGGTCCTGGAGCACGAAGTCCTTCGCGTACTCCCAGTAGTTCGGGATGTCCGCGCCGTCGTGGTAGCCCATCACATCGATGCAGTTCGCCTGCGCGTTCTGGGTGCACGGGCTGCAGTTCGGATTGGTGGTCCCGCACGCCTTGCCCTTTTCGGCCTGACCGACGAACCCGTCCATCTTGCCGCCGTCGATGTCCGCAGTCGCATTGGTCTGGCCGTGCGGGCCGCCGTAGTTGAGGTCGGCGTTGTCGTGGTACGGCTTGATGCAGCCGCCGTTCGCCGGGTCCGGGACGCACGGGACCGTGCCCGGGTTGCCGGCGACGCCCGGAATCCCGTCCGCCCCCGGGTACGTGCCGAAGTACTGATCGAAGGACCGGTTCTCCTGCATGATGATCACGATGTGCTTGATCCTGTGGATCCCGCCGGCGCCGACGGCCACCGTGACCAGCTGCGACGTAGAGCCGATGTTGCGGATATCCCCTGCAAGCTCAGCGCGCAGCTGTACAGGCCCGGTGCGATGGAACGTGGTTGTCGCCGAGTAGTCAGAGCGCGAATCGAGCCGCGGCCGCGCGATCGTCTGCCAGCGCTGGCCGCCCCTGCGTAGCTCGAGCGAAACCCGTGCGCCGCTGTGGGACGGGCTCACGTGGCCGGACAAGCGTGACCTTCTCACCGACAGCCGGAGCTGTATCGGACACGTTCAGCGTGACCAGCGCGTGCACCCGCTCGGAGAGCACGCGGCTGAAGTGGCCGTCGACGACGACGTACCACTGGCGGTTCGTGCTCACCACTCCGTCGGCGCGGAAGAACGTGTACCGCCCAGAAGAGTTCGCGCGGGTGAAAGAGACGCGCGTGAACCTGTGCGAGGTCAGCAGCCGATGCCACAGCACGACGCTCGCGCCGGCGCGACCGCGGCCGCTCACGCCGCCTGAGATCGTCACCGGGACACCCTCCGTCGACGGATCCGGGACCGCACGGATCGAAACCCCGCTGACGCACCGATACCGGTGACAGTGGCTCGACGAGGTCGCAGCAGCGCTCGTGGTGACATACGCGACCGCCCCGGCAGCAGCAGCGCCGACCGACAGCAACGGAACCAGCCAACGACGCATCACAACCTCCCAGGATTGGTCAGGCGACTATTCAGTTCCGGCCGACGACTGCCAGCCCTAACCCAGGCGATGCCCCGGAGTTGCGCTGACTCGCTAGTTCTCGACGCCGAGCCGGTCCCAGCAGTACAGCTCGAGGCACTCGGCGGCGAGCTGGACGCACCGTTCGTCCGAAAGCCACGGGAGCACTGTGTCGAATGCCTGCTCCTCGCCGACGCCGGCCTCGAACGCCTCTTCGCCGCGGAATCCGGCGGCGATCTTCAGTGCCTCGCGCCGGTTCTCCCCTAGCGAAGGAAACACGTTGACGAGGAACTCCTTGTTGGCGATCGGATGGCCGACCTCGAGCGACGCATGCCACGCCGCGAGCATCGAGAGATCGTGCTCGTCGAGATCGGCGACGGCCTTGGCGTAGTGGGACTCGAGCTCCGACTCGGGGATCTCGTCAACCCACGCGCGCACGACCTCCCCGAGGATCTGGCGGCGCGCCTCGCGCCCGACGGACTCGGCGATCACGCGGATGGCGTTCTGCGGCTCGATGAAGCAGAGTGGCATGGTGGCTCCGGCTCGTGGGGCGGTACGCGCGAAAGGTAGGCGGTGCGTCGGACGGAGCGACGGGCGTTCACCCGCCGACCGTTTTTTATGACAACACGAGCTGTTTCGATACCGACAGGGCGTTTTCCTTGTCGGCCGCGACCAGCACTCGAACGGTGCCGTGGAGCCCTGCCCGCGCGAATCTGAACGCGGAGTGGCGGGTGAGCCGCGTTCGAGCGATCGTGACCCACTTCGCCCCTGTGAGTCGCTGTAGCCGGACGCGGGCGCGGGCGTGTGCCGGCGTGACCGAGCCGGACAGCGTGGCTGCGCCGGCGCGCAGCGTCACGGCCGCCGAGACGGGCTCTGCGAGCGTCGCGCTCTGCAAACCGGCTGCCGTCGCGTACCACGATCGGTTCGTCATCACGGTCCCGGCGGGGATCGTCATCGACCAGTATCCGGACGCATCCGTGGTCGCCGTGCCTGCCTTGCTGAAGGCGTCGTCACCGGCCGCCCGTTGCCACAGCTGGACCGTGACCCCGGCCGCCGAGGTGTGCGTGAGCGTGCCGGAGACGGTGACCGCTCGCGCCGGCCGTCATCGGATCCGGTGAAGCGTTGATCAACAGAGTTGGCTGGCAGGACGGGCTCCACCGGCCCCGGGCAGCACGGGATCGAGCGCCTGCGCAAGCGGCGGCCCGCAGCAGGTCACGACCGATGCCGTGACCGGACACACGATCATCTGGACGGACTGCCGGCTAGGCGCGGAGCCCCGGCGGCCCGACGCAGACGCAACCGTCGCTGCGCCTAGGGCGAGCGCGGCCGCGAACAGCACCAACAGACGACGCATCGCCTTGTTAATGTACCCCTCCGGCGCCGATCCATGGGCGGAGATGCCCGAAAATCTCGCACGTTGCGCTACAGCCCGAGCGCACGGCGGACCCCCTCGAGCGTCGCCTCGTCCACGTCTTCGCCCGCGTCGATCCCGAGGCCGGTCCGCTCGCCGCCGCCCCAGTTGTAGAGCGCCAGATCGAGCGCCTCGAGGTCAACCCGCGCCGCTCGCGCGAGCTCGGCGGCTCGGCGCTCGAGCAGCAACGGATCGCCGATCCCGAGCGCGCGCTTGGCGGCGACCGTGACCTCGTTGTCCCCGCCGAGTTGCAGCGTTCCGCCATGTAGCTCGTAGACCCTGAGGCGGCCGAGCGTGACCAGCAAGTCGTAGCGGGCGTCGCGATGCAGCCCGGGCAGCGCCAGCCGCTCATACACGCGCGCGAACCGCCGCTCAGCCGGCCACGCCGCCTCGCCGGTGAACGCCGCCTGCTGTCCTCCGGCGCGCGTCGCCCATGCGCGATATGCCTCGAGCGTGCGCGTCACGCGGCCCGAGTCATGGGCGCCCCGCGGCCCCGCTTGTACGCCGTCGAGCTCGGGCAGCTCGCCCGACGCCCAGCTCGTGCGCACTCGCTCGATCGACTCGAACGGCGCCGGCCCGTCGAGCGGCCCGAGGTAGCTGATCAGGAACGCCAGCCATGTGCGCTCCTCGACGTCCCCGCCGGCGGCGACCTCGGCGTAGAGGCCGGGCGGATCGTCTCCGAGCACCTCCAGCCGTCGCGCTGCGAACGCGAGCTCGAACGCGAGCCGCTCGGCGTCGCCGCTCGAGCGGATCCCGGGTACGAGCTGCGAATGGAAGCCGTCCTCGATCCCCCGCTCGAGCCGCCGCACCCGCAGCCCGGCCGGAGCGCGGCCGCCGGCGCCCGCCGAACTCGAACTCGACGCAGATGTGCGCCGCTCCCGCGGCTCGGACACAGCCGGCGTCGCCGACGACACGATCGGCCGCATCTCCACGGACTGCTCGCGCGAGCAGATCGGACAGTTCTGGACGAGACGGTTGTGGCGGCAGAAGGTCGGCACCACCCCATCGTTGCACGCCGCCGCCCTCGCCGACGTTTACGCCCGGTTACTGACGGCGCTCGCGGTAAGCCCGCGCCTTCGCGCGGTTGCCGCACACGTCCATCGTGCACCAGGCGCCCGAGCGGTTCTTCGTGTGGTCGTAGAAAGACCACTCGCACGTGTGCTGCCGGCACGCCTTGAGCCGCTGCCAGCTGCCGTCGGCGATCGCGCCCGAGACGATCGCGAGCAGCCGGCCCAGGGCGCCGGCGACACCCGCCGCCTCTGGCTCGAGCACCGCCGCCGCACGGCCGTCGAACCGCAGCTGCAGCCGTGCCCGCCGCGCGGCCGCATCGAGCGTCGCCGAGGCCCCGTGCGGCACCGGCTGGCGATCGTTGTGCGCGAGCATCACGGCGCGTAGCGCCTCGCGCAACTCGATCGCCCGTTTCAAGTCCTCCCGCGTGGGGCGGGCCGCCCCGAGCCCACGCGCCGCCAGCCACACGCCGAGCGCCGCGGGACTCGACAGCTCGTCGCTACCGGCCTCGATGTCGCGCGTGTTCACGAACTCGCGTACGCACTCGAGCCGGCCGGGAGCTTCCTGTGTCTTGCTCATCACCGGCAATCATAGTTGATTGGTGACGAACCAGCTATAATCAGTAGCTAGTTATGAACCGACTAGACCTGATGTTCGGACGTGAACGCGGGCGGGATCTAAGCCGCGAGGCCACCCGGGCCCGGGTCGGACGGACGGCGGCTGCTACGCCGGTCACTCGTGTAACGCTGCGGTATGCCGCGGCGGCCGACGCGCAGGGGCTGCGTAACCTCGCGGAGCTCGACTCCGCGCTGCCGCCGGCGCTACCGGCACTCGTCGCCGAGATCGACGGCCGGATTCGCGCAGCGTTGCCGCTCGACGGTGGCGCCCCGATCGCCGACCCGTTCCACCGGGGAGCCGAGCTCCTGGACCTGCTCCGTTTGCGCGCGACCCACCTACACGGCGCCTAGGAGCGCTTGGCCCCCATCCGCGAGATCCCGCCAAGGAACAGCTCGGTGGCGAACCGGGCTGCTCCGGCGGGGTCTGGCGGGTTGCGCTCGGCCATCCGCACGCCGAGCTCGAGCGCTGCGCCGGCCATCGCGCCGGCCATGTAATCGGCATCCACCGGAGGGATGTCGCCGCGCCCGATCGCTTCGCGCAGGTCGGCGAGCAGTTCGTCGACACCGGCGCCAAGGATCGGGTCCCCGAACATCGCGCGGATCGTGCCCGCGTTTCGCTGCATCAGCTCGAACATCAGCTGGTCCTCGACGAGGAACCCAAACCATGCAAGGTAGGCGTCGCCGACGAACTCCTCGAGCGTTCGCGCGGACGCCCGAACCGTCCGCAACCGCCGCCGGACCTCCTGCGCGGACTCGTCGAGCACCGCACGGAACACCGACTCCTTATCGGGGAAGTAGTTGTAGAACGTCCCGGAGGCGAGCTCGGTGCGGCGGATCACGTCGCGCACGCCGGCGGCGTCGTAGCCCAGCTCGGCGAAGACCTCGCGCGCGGCGTCGAGGATCGCTGCGCGGTTCGCTGCCTTCGTCGCTTCTCGTTTCGTGGCGCTCATGCCGCGAGGGGAACATCCGCCGCGCGGGCGCGAGCGGGCACCGGCAGCGTGAACCCTGCATCACGTGCGCGCGCAGCACCCGCCTTCAGCTCCTTTCCGAGCGCGTAGAGGTAGTTGTCGAAATCGACCTGCATCGTGTGGCGCTTTGAGGCGACGTAGCGCTTGAACATCTTCGCGCGCTCCCGCTCCATGTCCCGCTCCATCTGCGGCCGCGGCGGGAGCTGGTACTCGCCGCGCAGGTACGAAGCGATCCACCTCCCCTGCGCCTCGGCGAGTGGCATGATCGCGCCGAGCGGCTGCAGCAGCCCGATGAACGCGAGGTTGTCGATGCTCGGCCGGAAGACGCGCCGGAAGAGCGGCAGGTCGTTGTCGGGCGCCGAGACCAGCTCCTCGTCGAAAAATGGGAATGTGACCTTGTAGCCCGTGCACCAGACGATGATGTCGACATCCTCGGCGGTGCCGTCCTCGAACCGCACGCTGCCTCCCTCGAATGCCTTGACGTTCGGCTTCCAGGTCATCTCGCCGTGGGCGATCCGGTTGAGGAAGTCGGCCGAAATCGTCGGATGGGCTTCGCCGAGGCGGTGATCGGGCTCCGGCAGGCCGTAGTCCTGCACCTTGCCGACGCCGATCCGGTACATCGCCATCAGGATCGCGCGGCGGAAGGCGAACGGCAGCAGCGGTGTCAGGGAGTTGACGCCGATCTGATCAAGCGGCCGGCCGAACAGGTACTTGGGCAGGATGTAGGCACCGCGCCTGCTCGACAGGAACGTCTCCGAGGCGACGAAGCTCGACTCCGTTGCGATGTCCATCGCGCTGTTGCCGATCCCGACGACGAGCACCTTCTTGTCCTTGAAGTCGGCGTTGTCGAGGTAGTAATGGGAGTGCATCTGCACGCCATCGAAGGTCCCCGGGTACGCAGGTTCTGGCCAGCGCGGATTCCAGTGGTGGCCGTTGGCGACCAGCAGCATGTCGTAGCGGCGGCTCTCGCCGTTGTCGAGCTCCACGGTCCAGACGCCGTCGGCTCCCCGCGCGGCGCGCTTCACTCCGGTCTCGAACAGGATCTGCTCACGGAACCCGAAGTGGTCGACGTAGTCGTCGAAGTACTGCGCGATCTGCGCGTGGTGGGGAAAGTCGGGGTAGGACTTCGGCATCGGGAAGTCCGAGTACTCCATCCGCTCGCGGCTCGTGTTGATGTGCAGCGAGCGGTACGACGAGGACATCCCATTCTTGTTCTTGAACACCCAGTTGCCGCCGACGCGGTCCGACTTCTCGATGCAGTCGAACTGGATCCCGCGCTCGTGCAGGGCCTTGGCGGCAGCGATTCCGGATGAGCCCGCGCCGATCACGCAGGCGGTAGGAAGCTCGGTCATGGCCCGGAGCGTAAAGAAAGGTGACGGGGGCGTCAAGTTTCTCTGGGAGGGTGATTAAAGACCCCGGGGGGCCCAGATCCATCTGGGCCCCCCGGACAGTCAGGGAAGTGGGGGCGCAGTTCCCTGACCGACAGGGGCGAGTTTCCCCGTCCCAAGCTTTTGTTGTATCACCTCTGCCTCGCCAGCCCGCCACGAGCCAGGTGATTTCGCCCAGCTAAGGCTAGCAAGCCCCGCGACGGCCGGGGGGAAATGAACCGGCCGTGTGGGAAAGCAACATAGGCTGTTGACGGCCGTCCCCCCCACCCACCTCCCCCCCAATCCTGCCGCGTCACTCGTCAATCGTCGCGGTCGCGACGATTCCCCGGCCCGCTGAAGAAGTCCTCGCCGGCCCGTACCGTTCCCGCCGCCTCGGCCTCGTGGCGCAGCGTTCGATCGGCCTCACCGCTCCACGCTCCGATCGCAAGCATCTCGCGGTCCTCGTCCATCGGCGTCCCGCCGAGGTCGGCGTTGACGACCCGTGCGCACTTTCGGCCTTCCGCAATCGCGGTCACGATCAGCGACTGCCCGATGCGAGCGTCGCCGCATGCGTAGACACCGCCGACGGTCGTGCGGAGCGTCTGATTTGTTTCGATGTTGCCCCGGTGGTCGAGCGCGATTCCGAGCTCCGCGATCAGCCCGTCGTGCTCGGGATGCTCGAACCCGATGGCGATCAGCACGAGGTCGGCCTCGAGTACGAACTCGCTACCCGGCACCGGCGTCAGGTCGCGTGAGGAAGTGCCGGTGACCTTGCGCGCGTACACGTGGCTGACCGCTCCGTCCTTACCGCCGAACGCCGTCACCTCGGTCTCCCAGCGGCGCTTGCCACCCTCCTCGAGCGCGTACGTCGTCGGCGTCCGCTTCGGTGGCAGCGGCCACGGGTGGTTCGGGTCCTCGCCGCTGGCGGTCAGTGCCTGGTAGACGTCGAGCATGTACACGCTCTCGGCGCCTTCGCGGTTCGAGTTCGAGATGCAGTCCATGCCGGTGTCGCCGCCGCCGACGACGATCACCTTCTTGCCCGCCGCGGAGATCTCGGTTCCAGGCCGGGGGGCCTTGGCCGGACGGCCCTGCTGCTGCGCGACCCAGCGGTTGCGCTGGTACAGGTAGTCCATCGCGAAGTGGATGTTCGCCAAGTCGCGGCCGGGGACCTCGAGGTCGCGGGAGACGCGCGAGCCGATCGTCACGACGACTGCGTCGAAGCGCTCGATCAGCTCCGCGGCCGGGATGTCGCGGCCCACGTCGGTGTTGTAGACGAACTCGATCCCTTCCTGCTCGAGGATCGCGGCGCGCCGGTCGATGATCGCCTTCTCGAGCTTTGCGTCGGGGACGCCAAAGCGCATCAGGCCGCCAGGGCCCTCGTCGCGCTCGTACACGGTCACGGTGTGCCCGCACTTGTTGAGCTCGGCCGCGACCGCCATCCCGGCCGGACCGGCGCCGACGACCGCGACCGTCTTGCCGGTCCGCCGCGAGGGCGGCTCGGCGACGACCCACCCCTCGTCGAAGGCACGCTCGATGATCGCCAGCTCGATCTGCTCGATCGTCACCGGGTCATCGTTGATCGCGAGCACGCACGCCGACTCGCACGGCGCCGGGCAGATGCGACCGGTGAACTCAGGGAAGTTGTTCGTGGCGTGGAGCTGGTCAATCGCCTCGCGCCACTTGTTGCGATAGACGAGGTCGTTCCAGTCCGGGATCAGGTTCCCGAGCGGGCACCCCTCGTGACAGAACGGCACGCCGCAGTCCATGCAGCGTGCGCCTTGGCGGTTCAGCTCCTCGTCGCCCTGGAGTGAGAAGTACTGCTGGTAGTCGTGGACCCGTTCGGCCGGATCGCGCTTGTCGAACCCGACGCGATGGATCTTGAGGAACGCACCTAGCTCGCCCATCGGATGCGTGAGGCTAGCAACGCGCCGCCGCAGGCCATAGGGTTCTCATGTGGGGTTCCTTAGGAGGGCAATCGGAGCGGTCACGATTGCGGGTGCATCGGCGCTCGCCCTGTTTCTCGCGGCTGCCTCGCCGGTGACCGCGGACTCGCCGCCGGTCACGCTACATGCGTCAAGGGGGGTCGCGCCAAGTGGCGCCGAGGTGACGCTGTCGGGCACGGTCTCGGGCGCGACCGCACCGACCACAGTGGTGCTTGACCAGAGCCGCTATCCGTACCCGCAGCCGATCCCGATCGCCCATGCCACGACCAGCGCCACCGGGCAGTTCTCGTTCGCCGTCGAGCTCGACCGCAGCACCCGCTTCACCGCGGTCGTAGCGGGCGTCGGCGCGAGCGCTGCGGTCACGGTGCTGGCGACGGACCCGGCCTCGATCCGCGTGCGGGCGCTGCCACTCGGGCAGGCGGGCGTGTCCGTCCTGGTATTCCATCCCGCTGACCTCCGCTGGGGCGGCGCCAACGTGCAGTGGTGGTTCAAAGCCGGCTGGCGCGGCCGTTGGATGGCGGCGCCGGCGACCCGCGCGAAGCGGCTCAGCCAGTACGTGGTCAACCTCGCCGACCGCAGCCACGCTGCCCGCCGGCAAGTTCTTCTGGCGCGTGTGCCTCCGCGCGCCGCTCACCGGCGCGCTGCTGAATCTCTCGCGCCCGCCCGGCTGCTCCGGCCGCGGCTACCACGGCGCCGGCAGGCTGCCCTACGGGTACCCGAGTCCGGGTGCGATCGCGCGGGCGGCCGCCTACCTGCGAACCCGGACCGGGCGCACGGGGTTCGCCGTCGTCGACTCTGAGGGGCGGCTGTCCGGGCGTGAACCTGCACCAGACGTGGGTGTCCGCGAGCGTCGTCAAGGCGATGCTGCTCGTCGCATACCTCCGCCGGCTGAACGCGATGGGCCAGCACTACGTCGATTCGTACAGCAACTCGTTCCTGTACCCGATGATCAACGTCTCGGACAACACCGCCGCGACCCACACCTGGTCGATCGTCGGCAACGCGGGCCTATACGCGGTCGCGCACGCCGCCGGGATGACCGACTATTCCGTCTACACAGACTGGGCGAGCTCGCAGATCTCCCCGGCCGACCAGGCGAAGTTCTTCTTCGAGATGGACTCGCTGATCCCGTCCGAGTTCGTCGGCTACGCGCGCCGGCTGCTGTCGACGATCGCGGGATATGAGAGCTGGGGCATTCCGGCGATCGCCCGGCCGGACGGCTACACCGTGTTCTTCAAGGGCGGCTGGCGCGGCACGAGCCTCGGCCAGCTCGTCCACCAGGTCGGCCGGCTCGAGGGCCACGGCCGGACGTTCTCGGTGGCGGTGATGACCGACGGCGACCCGTCGATGGGGTACGGGATCGACACGATCCAGGGCGTGGTGGCGGCGCTACTGCACTGATGCCGTCGCTGACTCCGCGCGGTCGGTTCTCGCTGCGCGCCGCCGCCGAGTTCGGATTCGGCCCGAACGAGGGCCGCACGCCCACGTTCGATGGCGCGATGCGGCTGGCGTTCCCGCTGGACGGCGCGCGTGGATACGCCGGCGCGGTACTGCGTCAGCCGGCCGGTGATGGTTCTGTGGACGTCGAGCTCGCCGTTTCCGGTGCAGGCGCCGATGCCGAGGTTGCGCTTGCACAGGTGCGGCGGATCGTGTCGCTGGATGGAGACGGCGATGAGTTCGCGCGCGTTGGCGAACGAGATCCGGTGATCGGACGGTTACAGGCGGAGCATCCCGGCCAGCGGCCGGTGTTGTTCCACTCGCCGTACGAAGCGGCCGCGTGGTCGATCATCTCCGCCCGGCGGCCGGCGGCCGTGGCGGCGCGGGTACGGACCGCGCTTGGGGTGGCGCTAGGCGAGACGTTCACGCTCGCGGGTCAGGAGTTGCACGCATTCCCGCAGCCCGACCGGCTCGTGTCGCTGGACGAGTTCCCCGGCCTGGACGCGACCAAGCTCGACCGGCTCCGCGGGGTCGCCCGGGCGGCGCTCGACGGTGAACTCGACGTCGCGCGGTTGCAGTCGCTCGGCGCCGAGGCGGCGTATAGCGACGTCCAGCGGCTGAAGGGCCTGGGGCCGTTCTACGCGAGCCTCGTCGTGCTCCGCGCGACGGGGTTCGCCGACGCACCGCTGTCGGTGGCCGAGCCGCGGGCGCTCGGGCACGTCGGGCGCCTGTACTCGCTTGGCGGTCCTGCCTCGCTGGAGCAGTACCTCGCGATCGCCCAGGGCTGGCGCCCGTTCCGGACCTGGGCGACGGTTCTGGTGCGCGTCGCCGCCGATCGCTCCTGACCCCAGCCGCTCCCACCCTCACCGTTCCCCAGCTAAAACCGCGCCGCACCCCGCAGCCACGCCTCGAACGTGACCGCCCCACGGACATCGGGGCGGCCCGCCGTCAAAGCACCATCCCGGAGCGCCTTCCCCAGCTTCCCGGGGACGGCGACCGGCACGCGCAACGCACGGCGGCCGGTGACCGCCTGCCAGCGCCGTGCCAGCTCGCGGCCGTCGACGATCTCGGGGCCTGCGACCACGTACCGTCGCCGCAGTGGCGGCCCCAGCGCGACGTTCGCCACCGCGCCCGCCACTTCCGACGCGGTGACGGTCTGCAGCCGGGCGCCGACGCTCGGCAGTAGGCGCCACCGGGCGGCGGCGGCAAAGACACCCGCGAGCAGTTCGTGGAACTGCGTCGCGCGGACGATCGTCCATGGAGTCGGGCCATGCTCGGTGACGCGCTCCTGCTGGACCTTGACCTTGTAGTACGAAATCGGCGCGCGATCGCAGCCGACGATCGAGATGCACACGTGGTGTCCGATGCCGGCGGCCTGCTCGGCGCCGAGCAGTCGTTCCGAGCCCGCGACGAGGGTCTCGGCGGCGCCGAACGGGGAGGCGTTGTTGACCGCGTCGATCACTACCTCGCATCCGTCGAGCGCGCGGTCGAGTCCGTCGCCGGTCCGCAGATCGACCGGGTACGCGTTCGACCTGCGGCTGAGGGCGCGGACCTCGTGGCCGCGCTCCCTCAGCTCCCGCACGAGCAGCGCGCCGACGGTGCCGGTCCCGCCCGCGACCGCGATTCTCACCGGCGCTTGGCCACCGTGATCGTCGCGGCGCCGGGCAGGTACTCGGTGGCACTCGCCGTCACCGCAACGCGCCCGCGACGGCGGAACGTGATCGTCGTGCTCGCGGTGCCGCTGTTGCTGGTTCTCAGCCGTCGAGAGGCGATCCGAACGCGAGCCCCCGGTACCAGGCAGACCACGCCGCCCACATCGACGGTTACCAGCACCCGGATGCGCGTGCGCCGCCCTGCGTCCCCGCGCTTCGGCGAGATCTGCACGCGCAGCCGCGCGGACGGCGCGCACGTCGCGAACACGTAACAGTCGAGCGCCGGCTCGGAGTTCACCACAGGCACGCCCGCGGTCAACGTTGCTGTGGGACCGACGGTGACGCTTCCGAGCGTCGGCAGCGCCTCGAGTATTTGCAGATAGTTGTTGATGTTCAGCGGGTTGACGCCCGGCATGTACAGCTGCGAGCAGACGGACGACGGGATCCGGGCCGGATTCGCCGGGCCCGGGTGCGTCAGCGCGTCGACCGCCAATGCGTACGCAACCGGGTCGATCGTGCCGATCGTCAGGTGCTCGTAGACGTCACCCGGGCAGACGCCTGGGTGGCGATGTTCGTGATCATCCCGCCGCCCGTGTGCAGTGCCGCGCTCGCGTCCTGGTTGTTGTCGGCCGGGTCCACGACCTCGTCGGTATGCGAGTAGATCTCGGTATAGGAGATGTCCGGGAACGTCTCCGCATAGCTGTTCAGCGCGCGGACGAAGTTCGACTCATAAGCCTGCTGCCAGTCGGCCGGCGGGCAGCCGGCGGCGCACGCGTCGCCGAGAGTCGTGGTCCCGTGATTCGAGCCACTGAAGCCGATCACGTCGTCGACCATCTTCCGCGTGTCGGGCCAGAACCGCAGTGCCCACCGCATCGACATCCCGCCCTGGCTGTGGCCCATGATCGCGATCCGCCTGCCCGCGATCGCGTACATCGTCCGGATCGCGTACACGAGGTACTCGCCGGAGGTCTGGATGTCGCCGAGCGTGTGATACGGCGCTGTGTAAGCGCACCACGGGATCCCGAGCTTGTCCAGCGCCGGCTCCCAGTTCCACGAGTAGTTCTCCTCGGCCGTGACCCCGGTCGCCGGGTTCAACAGCACCGGTTCCCGCGTCGCGTCGCGTACGCTCGGCTCGCAGTACAGCGACGACACGAGCTGTGCTGACGGCACGCTCAGCGCCGGCCCCGGCTGGTCGACCGGGGAATACGCAGGCGTCGCTGCGACCGCCGATGTGGTCGCTAAGCCGAGGATTGCGGCCGCAACCGCGAGAACGCGCTTCACACCGGAAAGCTAAGCGATGCGCACCGTGGCGCGCAAGCGCCAACTAAGCGCCGACGGCAGCCTCGTCGTCGGTCGCGGCCCGTGCGGCAAGGACGCGCTGGTAGTCGCGCGGCATCACCTTGATGAATCGTTCAACCACGCGGTCCCAGGAGGCGAGCACGTTCCGCGCGACCAGCGAGCCTGTCCGGAGTGCGTGCTCCTTGATCAGCGTCTGGACTTCGAGCGCGTCCTCATCCGACAGCTCCTCCAAGTCCACCAGCTCGGTGTTGCAGCATCGCTCGAAGTTGCGGCGCTTGTCGTAAACGTACGCGATCCCGCCGCTCATGCCGGCGGCGAAGTTCCGGCCTGTCGGGCCGAGCACGACCACGCGTCCGCCGGTCATGTACTCGCAGCCGTGGTCCCCGAGTCCTTCGACGACGGCCAGCGCCCCCGAGTTCCGCACCGCGAACCTCTCCCCAGCCAGCCCGCGGAAGAACGCGCGGCCCGCGATCGCGCCGTACAGCACCGTGTTGCCGACGATCATGTTCTCCTCGGCGCGGAACAGCGCGCGCTCGGGGGGCCGCACCGAGATCACGCCACCCGACAGACCCTTGCCGGTGTAATCGTTCGTCTCGCCGCGGAGGCTGAAGGTCACGCCCGGCGCGAGCCATGCGCCGAACGACTGGCCCGCCGAGCCCGAGAATGCGATCTCGATCGTGCCCTCCGGCAGCCCCCGCGCGCCGCGCCGGCGGGCGATCTCGCCGGACAGGATCCCGCCGACGGTCCGGTTCACGTTGCGGACGGCCACCGGCCCGGCGCGATCGAACCCGAGCCGCACCGCGTCGCCGTTCTCGAGCGCCGGCGCACACGCCCGCACGAGCTCCCAGTCGAGCGCGTCGTCGAGCACCGGGACCTGCGGCCGGGTGCGGTGGCGCGGAGCGCCCTCGGGCACATCGGGGGTGGTGAGCACCATCGAGAGATCGACGCCACGCTCTTTCCAGTGCTCGATCGCCTCGTTCATCTCGAGCAGCTCCGTGCGGCCGATCAGCTCCTCGAACCTGCGCACGCCGAGCGACGCCATGATCTCGCGGACCTCCTGCGCGACCATCATCAGGTACGTGACCACTTGGTCTGGCGTGCCGCGGAACCGCCGCCGGAGCTCCGGATCCTGCGTCGCGATCCCGACCGGGCACGTGTTCAGGTGGCAGACGCGCATCATGATGCAGCCCATCGCGATCAGCGGCGCCGTCGAGAACCCGAACTCGTCGGCGCCGAGCAGCGCCGCGATCACCACGTCGCGACCGGTCTTGACCTGACCGTCGACCTCGACCGTGATCCGGCTACGCAGGTCATTGAGCAGCAGCGTCTGCTGGGTCTCGGCGAGTCCGATCTCCCACGGCACACCGGCCGACTGCACGCTGGACTGCGGCGAGGCACCGGTGCCGCCGTCGTGACCGGAGATCGTGACGTGGTCGGCATTCGCCTTGGCGACCCCGGCGGCGACCGTGCCGACGCCGACCTCGGAGACGAGCTTCACCGAGATCGAGGCGGTCGGGTTCGCGCACCGCAGGTCGTAGATCAGCTGCTTGAGATCCTCGATCGAGTAGATGTCGTGGTGCGGCGGCGGGCTGATCAGACCGACACCAGGGGTCGAGTTGCGGATCCGCGCGATGTAATCGTCGACCTTGTGGCCGGGCAGCTGGCCGCCCTCGCCCGGTTTCGCGCCCTGGGCCATCTTGATCTGGATCTGGTCGGCGTTGACGAGGTAGTGGATGTGGACGCCGAACCTTCCCGAGGCGACCTGCTTGATCGCCGAGCGGCGGAGATCGCCGTTCTCGTCAGGCTTGTAGCGGGCGGGGTCCTCCCCGCCCTCGCCGGTATTGGACTTCGCGCCCAGTCGGTTCATCGCGATCGCGAGCGTCTCGTGCGCCTCGCGGCTGAGCGCGCCGAGCGACATCGCGCCGGTCGTGAACCGCTTGACGATCTCGGTCGCGGGCTCGATCTCGTCGAGCGGGAGCGCCTCCGGAGCAGTCCGGAACGTCATCAGCCCGCGCAGTGACGCCTTGCGGGCGGCGTCGTCGTTCACCCCCTGCGCGAACTCCCTGTACGTCTCGGCGGAGTGGCCGTTGCCGCGCACCGAGTGCTGGAGCTTCGCGATCGTGTCGGGGTTCCAGATGTGGATCTCGCCGCCGCGCCGCCACTGGAGGACGCCGCCGACCGGCAGCACGTCGCGCTTGGTCCGCGGATACGCGCGGAAGTGGCGCTCCATCGCCTGGCTCGACAGCTCTTCGAGACCGACGCCGCAGATCCGCGAGGCGGTGCCGGTGAAGTGGCGGTCGATCAGCTCGGGCGCGAGCCCGACCGCCTCGAAGATCTGCGCGCCGCAGTAGGACTGGATCGTCGAGATCCCCATCTTCGAGATCGTCTTCAGCAGGCCCTTGCCGATCGCCTTGACGATCTGCTTCTCGGCCTCCTCGCGGTCCAGGTCCACCGGAAGCAGCGACCGGTCGGCGAGCTCGTCGAGCGACTCGAACATCAGGTACGGGATTGATCGCGGCGGCGCCGTAGCCGATCAGCGTCGCCATGTCGTGGATCGAGCGCGGCTCGCCGGACTCGATCACGAGCCCTGTCCGTAACCGCGTACCGCGGCGCACCAGGTGGTGGTGGACGGCGGCGACCGCGAGCAGCGACGGCATCGCGACCCGCTCGGGTCCGACGTTGCGGTCGGACAGGATCAGGATGTTGGCGCCGTTGTCGACATACATCGCCGCCTCGCCGCACAGGTCGTACAGCCGGATCTCCATCCCGTCCGGCCCGGCCTCGATCGGCCAGGTGATGTCGAGCGTGGCCGCGTCGAACACGTCGTGGGAGACCTGGCGGAGCTTCTCGAGCTCGTGGTTGCGGAGGATCGGCTGGTCCATGACCAGCTGGTGGGCCTGCTCGGGGACCTCGGTCAGCAGGTTCACCTCCGCGCCGACGCCCGCCTGCAGCGACATCACGACCGCCTCGCGGATCGGGTCGATCGGCGGGTTCGTGACCTGCGCGAAGAGCTGCTTGAAGTAGGCGAACAGCGGCGGCTGGCGTTCCGAGAGGACCGCGAGCGCGGAATCATTGCCCATCGACGCGACCGGCTCCTCGCCGTTCGACGCCATCGGCGCGATCACCAGCTTCAGGTCCTCCTGCGAGTAGCCGAACGCCAGCTGCTTTGAGCGCAGCGGCTCGATCCGCGGCGTCCGCGGCTCGCGCTCAGGAAGGTCGTCGATGTGGACGACCGATCGCTCGTACCACTCGCCGTACGGTCGCCGTCGCGCAACCCGTCGCTTGACCTCCTCGTCCTCGACGATCCTCCCCTCCTCGATATCGACGAGGAACAGCTTGCCGGGCGCGAGCCGTCCCTTGCGCTGAATGTGCTCCGGAGCGACGGTGATCACGCCGGTCTCGGATGCGAGCACGACATAGCCGTCGGTGTCCTGCACCCACCGGCCCGGGCGCAGGCCGTTGCGGTCGAGCACGGCGCCGGCGACGCGGCCGTCGGTGAACACCACCGCGGCAGGCCCGTCCCACGGCTCCATCAAACACGAATGGAAGTCGTAGAAGCCCTTGACGTCGGGGTCGATGTCGGTGCGCGTGCGGTACGCCTCGGGGACCATCATCATCACCGCGTGCGGGATCGAGCGGCCGCTGAGCACCAAAAGCTCCAGCACGTTGTCGAACGTCGCCGAGTCCGACTGACCCTCGAGCGCGACCGGGATCACCTTCTCGAGGTCCTCGCCGAACAGGTCGGAGGCGAGCTGCGACTCGCGCGCGCGCATCCAGTTGACGTTGCCGCGCAACGTGTTGACCTCGCCGTTGTGGGCGATCATCCGGTACGGGTGAGCGAGCTCCCAGCTCGGGAACGTGTTCGTCGAGAAGCGCGAGTGGACGAGCGCGAGCCGGCTCGCCACCCGGGGATCGCGGAGGTCCGCGAAGTACCGCGGAAGCTGGGGCGCCTTCAGCATCCCCTTGTAGACCATCGTTCGCGAGCTGAAGCTCGGCAGGGCGAGGTCGCGCCCGGCGCTCAGCTCGATCACCCGCCGGATCACGTACAGCTTGCGTTCGAACTGCTCCTGATCGGCGATCTCCTCCGAGGCCTCGACGAACACCTGGCGGATCACCGGCGCGGACAAGCGCGCGGTGTCGCCGATGTAGCGCTCGTCGACCGGCACGTCGCGCCACCAGATCGCGCGCTGGCCCTCGGCCTCGATCGCCTGCTCGATCAGCTGCTCGAGCTCGGCCCGACGTTCCGGATCGCTCGGCAGATAGCAGACGCCGACGCCGTACCGTCCCGGCCGCGGGAGCTCGACGCCGGAGACCGCCGCGCGCAGGAACGCGTCCGGGATCTGGAGCAGGATGCCGGCGCCGTCGCCGGTGTTCGCATCGGCACCCTCGGCGCCGCGGTGCTCGAGGTTCTCGAGCGCGTCGAGCGCCTTCTCGACCACCGCGTGGCTTGCCTCGCCGTGGAGCTTTGCGACCAGCGCGATGCCGCACGAATCGTGTTCGTGTGCGGGGTGGTAGAGGCCAGTGGCCCCGGGTGGAGCGGTGCGGTGGTGCATCTGTAGCGGGGGCGGGTGGGCCCCAATCCGGTCAGGGAAGCAGCGGCAGGTGGCCCGCCACAGATTATCAGTGGCTTATGAAGCCTTGGCCTTGGCGCGCGACTTCGTCGGCTTGCCGCCGCCGCTCTTCTTCGCCGCCGGTTTCCGCGCCGCGGGCTTCTTTGCCGGCTCCTCAGGCTCGGGATCGTCGCTACGGACGGCCGCTAGGCTCGCCTCCAGGGCGGCCATCAGGTCGGGGGCCGCCGCGGGCTCCTCCGCCTCCGGCTGCACCGCGATCTCCTCGCCGGCGGCCTTGCGCTCGATCAGCTCGAGCACACGCTCGCGGTAGTCGTCGTGGTACTTCGAGGGATCGAACTCGCGCGACAGCGACTCGATCAGCTGCTGTGCCATCGCCAGCTCGCGATCGGACGCGGGCGCGTCGCTCACGGCGTCGAGGTCGTCGAGCCGGTCGGGGCTCAGCACCTCGTCGCCGAACAGCATCGTCGACAAGGTCAGAACGTCCCCGGTCGGTCGCAGCGCGCACAGCTGCTGCTTGGAGCGGATCACCACCCGGCCGATCCCCACCTTGCCCGATTCGCGCATCGCGTCGAGCAGCAGCCGATACGCCTTGGCCCCCCCGGTGGTCGGCGCGAGGTAGTAGGAGTGGTCGTAATAGATCGGGTCGATCTCCTCCAGGTCGACGAAATCCTCGATGTCGACCGTTTTCGTCGCCTTCGGATCGAGTGACTCGAGCTCGTCGGGCCCGATCAGCACGTAATGGTCCGGCGTGATCTCGTATCCCTTGACGATCTCCTCGTACGGAACCTCTTCATCGGTCGTCGGGTCGACCCGCTTCTGGCGGATCCGAGCGCCCGTCTTGCTCGAGATCTGATGGAAACGGACGGATTTCGGCGAGGTGGCGCTGAACAGCTTGACGGGCACGTTGACGAGCCCGAAGCTGATTGCGCCGCTCCAAATTGCGCGAGCCATGTCAGTTTTGTATAGCGAACCGGGGTGGTGTACAAGCTTTGACCGCGCTCTTGCTCAAAACTCATCGCCCCGATCTCACGAACTCGGGCCCCGGCGCGTTTCGTAGGAACCATTGACGCTACCCCCGTTTCAGGAGCTACTCGATGCACACGGGCGCGACGTATACCGCTTCGTCCGCGCGATCGTCGGCCACGACGACGCCGATGACACCTACCAGGAGACGTGGATCGCCGCGATGCGCGCGTACCCGCGCCTGCGCGATGCGTCGAATCTGCGCGGCTGGGTGTTCACCGTCGCTCACCGCAAGGCGCTTGACCGTCTCCGCGCGCGCCGGCGAGCGCCGCTTCCCGTCGCGGAGCTGCCCGAGCACGCCGACGGCGACCGGTTCACCGGGCCATCGGATGACGCGCTGTGGGAGCTCGTCCGCGCGCTGCCCGACAAGCAACGCACCGCGGTCGCGCTGCGGTTCGTCGCCGACGCTGCGTACTCCGAGGTCGCGACCGTGATGGGCACGAGCGAGGACGCTGCGCGCCGCAACGTCCACGAGGGGCTGAAGCGCCTGCGCGTGGAGTATTCGCGATGAACGAACTGGAGCGACTGCTGAGGGACGCCACGGAGCCGGCGCCGGCGCCACCCGCGATCGACGCCGCCGCCGCGGCCGCCGGGCTGCTCGACGTCGCCTACGCCACGCTCGACTCCCCGGTCGGGCGGTTGCTCGTGGCCACGACGCCGCGCGGACTCGTGCGGATCGCGTACCTCGATTCGGGCGACGACGAGGAGACCGCATTGACCGACCTCGCCACGCGGATCTCGCCGCGCGTGCTGGCCGCGCCGGCACACGTGGACGAGCCGCGCCGCGAGCTCGACGAGTACTTCGCGGGACGGCTGAACTCGTTCTCGGTGCCGATCGACTGGCGGCTGACGCACGGCTTCGGACGCCGCGTGCTGCGCGCCACGGCGCGGATCCCGTTCGGCGAGGTGTCGACCTACAAGCAGGTCGCCACGGCCGCCGGAAGCCCCCGCGGCCACCGAGCCGCCGGCAACGCGCTCGGCCACAACCCAATCCCGATCATCGTGCCTTGCCACCGCGTCCTGCACACCGGCGGCGGACTGGGGGGCTACACGGGCGGGTTGGCGCGCAAGCGGGTGCTGCTCGAGGTCGAGAAGATCACCCGCTGAGGGTGGCCGCGAATACCCCTAGGTGGGTGGCGAGACGTCGCGTGGCCGAGGAGACTGACGCTGTCAACACGCAGGAGGTTCCTCAATGGTTCGTCGGTCGTTCACTCACGCACTTCCCTCGGCCGCCGCGGCCGCTGCGATCGTCGCGGCCGCCGCGGTCGCCGCGATCGTCGCCGCCGCCGCGTCGGCGGCCACGCCAACGCCTCAGGTAAAGATCACGGCCCAGCTGATCAAGCCGTTCCCGCAGACCGTGAGGGTCGGCACGTCCGTGCGCTCCTCGAATCTGAGCCAACGGGTATTCGTCTCGAGCACGGTCGGGTTCGCGCTCGGCGCGGTCGGCGACGCGCAGTACCCCGCCGAGACGACCAACGGCGGCGCGAGCTGGAAGACGTTCGGGCCGGCGCTGCACGTGAACGCGGCGCAGGCGCCGCTGTCCGTCACCGAGGTCGGAGCGGTGAACAAACACGTTGTCTACTTCTACGGATCAGGCCAGGCGGTGGACGTCACCAGCGACGGCGGCAAGCACTGGTACCGCGCGCTCGCGCCGGAGCTCTCGCTCGCGGTCGTGCCCGGCATCTCGGGCCACCTCGTGTGGATCGTCCAGGACGGGATCAGCGCGAGTGGCAACGCCGCGACCTGGCAGTACGTCTCGAGCAACGGGGGCAAGGACTGGCGCTACTCGACCGCGCTCGGCGGCGGCTCCTAGACAGGTGACCGATCTCACACACTCGCATACCGCGTAGTACGTACGATCACATCGGCCGTATCGTCGAGTCGGGAGAGGTCTCATGTCAGCGCGCATCAGCCGTGACCAGCTGCCACCCGGACCGCGCGCCCCGAGCGTGCTCCAGATGATGGCCACGTGGACCCGGCCGGCGGCCTCGCTCGAGCGCCTCCGTCAGAGGTACGGCAGGCGGATCACCGTCCGGCTCCCGTTCCAGCCGCCGTTCGTGATTCTCGCCGACCCGGCCGAAATCAAGGAGCTGTTGACCGCATCGCCGACGGCGATCCACCCGGGCGAAGGCGCGCGGATCCTCGAGCCGATCGTCGGCAAGAACTCGGTGATCCTGCTCGACGAGGGGGTCCACCTGGAGCAGCGCAAGCTGATGCTGCCGGCGTTCCACGGCGAGAAGATGCAGCGGCTCGTCGGGCTGATGACAGAGCTGACCGGGCGCGAGCTCGACGGCTGGCCGCGCGAGCAGCCGGTCGCGCTCCACCCACGCCTCCAGCGCCTTACCCTGGAGATCATCCTCCGTGCGGTGTTCGGCCTCGACGAGGGTGCGCAGCTCGATGAGCTCCGCGCCGCGCTGACCGAGGTGCTCGCGTTCGCCGAGAACCCGCTGTCGGTGATTCCGGCCGCTCGCGAGAAACTTCGCTGGTGGCGCCCGGTGCGAGAGTTCGAGCGGACCGCCAAGCGCACCGACGAGATCCTGTTCGAGGTGATCGAGCAACGCCGGCGGAGCGGCGGCGAGGACGGTGACGACGTGCTCGCGATGTTGCTCGATGCCCGGCACGAGGACGACACATCGATGTCCGACCAAGAGCTCCGCGACGAGCTGATGACCGCGCTCGTCGCCGGCCACGAGACGACCGCATCGCAGCTGGCGTGGGCGTTCGAGCGGCTCGCACGCGAGCGGCGCGTGGCCGACACGCTCGTCGACGAGATCGACGCCGGCGAGTCCGACGAGTACCTGACCGCGACCATTCACGAGATCCTGCGGCTCAAGCCGGTGCTGCCGAACGCCGAGCCGCGGCTCACCAAGGAGCCGGTCACGGTCGGCGGCTTCACGTACCCGGCCGGCGTCGCCCTGCTCGCGAGCGCGTACCTCGTCCACCACGACCCGGAGATCTATCCCGAGCCGTACGCATTCCGCCCCGAGCGGTTCGTCGGCAATCCGCCCGGCACGTACACGTGGCTGCCGTTCGGGGGCGGGCGCCGCCGGTGCCTGGGCGCAAGCTTCGCGCTCCAGGAGATGAAGATCGTGCTGAAGGTGGCGTTGGAGCGGTTCGACGTCGTCGCCCCATCCGACGAGCCCGAGCAGACGGGCCGCCGGAGCATCACGTTCAGCCCGCGCGGTGGCGCGACGGTGATCTTGCGCGCACGTGAGCGCCGGCCACAGGCCGCGCCGGCGGAGCTGGTCACCGCCGGCCGCTGAGCCGCGGACGGCCATCGGCGGCCGCCGTGCCGCGCGGGCCCGCCGGCACCGCGGTGCGACGGCCGCGTAAAGGGGTAGTTCATCTGGCATGGACCTGCTCGCGCCAGTGAAGAAATTCGATCGCCGGCAGCAGCAAAGCCGGTGGCTGCGGATCCCGATGGCGGTGGTAAAGAAGTTCGGCGACGACCAGGCCGGCTCGCAGGCGGCGCTGGTGGCGTACTACGCCTTCTTCTCGATCTTCCCGCTGCTGCTGGTTGCGGTCACCGTCCTCGGGTTCGTGCTCAGCGGAGATCCGAGCGCGCAGCAATCGATCAAGCATTCTGTCCTCGGCCAATTCCCGGTCATCGGCAACCAGCTCCAGCACCAGACGCTGAAAGGACACGCGTTCGCGCTCGTGATCGGGATCGTGACCACGTTGCTCGCAGGCCTCGGGGTCACCATGGCGGCGCAGAACGCGCTCAATCGGGTGTGGGCGGTGCCCCACAAGAACCGGCCGGACTTCCTCAGATCACGTCTGCGGAGCCTGATCCTGCTGGTCTCGCTGGGTGGGCTGTTCCTCATTGGGACGCTCGCCTCAGGGCTGGTCAGCGGCGGACTCAGCGGACCGATACTGACCGTCGCCGGGATCATCGTCTCGATTGCGATCAACTTCGCGCTGTTCGAGATCTCGTTCAAGCGGCTGACCGCGATCGACGTGTCCTGGCGCGCGCTGGTGCCGGGTGCGGTATTCGCGGCGATCGGGTGGGAGATCCTGCAGGTCGTCGGGGGTCTCTACATCCATCACGTCGTCAGCAAGGCGACCTCGACCTACGGCACGTTCGCGCTGGTCATCGGCGTGCTGGCATGGCTGCATCTCGGAGCCCAGCTGACGCTTTACGGGGCCGAGATCAATGTGGTGCTGGCCCGTCGCTTGTATCCCCGCAGCCTGCTCGGGCCGCCGGATACCCGCGCCGACAAGGAAACGCTGCGCGCGCTCGCCGAAGTCGAGGAGCGCCACGACGAGGAGCAGATCGAGGTCGACTTCCAGCCGCCCGCGGCCGCCGAGGGGGACGGTCGCCCGGCTGGAACGTCCGATCGGCCACGAACCGCCTAGATGGGTGATTCCATCTAGAACAGGCGATCCGGGGCCTCACGGCGAGTTATCGCCAGCGGCCACGTGCACAGCCCGCCCTCGCCCGGGCAACCGCTGCACAACGCGCGATGAGGATTTACCGCGGGCGTGAACTCGCGGCGCATCACGCCGGCCGCGAGCTCGCGTAGGCGCGCTTCGAGGGCGGCCGTGTCGCCCGCATCGAACCGCGCGAACACCGGCTCCTGGGCGCGTTCCAGGAACATGTGCACCACCTCCACCACCGCCGCTCCGCCGCGCAGCGCCGCGAGCGCGTAGATCAGCCGCTGCGTCTCATACTCGTCGGCGACGATCGCGCCGGGATCGCGGCCCTCGAGCCGGTCGCTCTTGTAATCGACCACCACCGCACGTTCGCCCGGCTCCCACCCGAGCACGTCGAACACGCCGACGACGAGCACGCCGTCGAGCGCGAACGTGAACCGTTCCTCGCGGCGGACGCCGCCGGCGGCGGCGAGCCGCCGGCACATGTCGCTCTCGATGAAGACCTCGAGCAGTCTGGCGATGTCCGCGGCCTCCTCAGCAGTCGGCAAATCGATCTCGGCCGCCGCCGCAGCGGCCGCGATCGCGTCCTGCTCAGGAAGCAACGGCCGGCGGAAATCGAGCCGCTCGAGCAGCGCGTGGACGATCACGCCGCGGTCGATCGCGCTCATCCCGGCAGGCGCCGCCACGAACTCGCGTTCACCGCCCGGGAGCCGCAGCACCCGTTCGAGGTAGAACCGATACCCGCACCGCGCGTAGTCCGCAAGGCTCGAATAGCTGAGGCCCGCAACGGCCGGGGCTACCGCGGGCTCGACAGCGGGCGGTGCGGGCGGCGGCGCCCCGGTTGGGCCTGGGTCACGTAAGTCATCCGTGGGCTGCGTCACCCGATCCAGATCGCCAGGGCGTACGAACGTGACCGCGACGGCGACACCGTCGCGCTCGAGGACTCCACCGACCGCCTCGGCGAACTCCCCCGCCAGCGCCGGCGCCACCCACGCGATCGGCTCGTAGGCCGGCGCGCCGGTCAGCCACCGCTCGACGTTGATCGCGCCGCTGACCACGAGCCGCTCGCAGGCACGCGTCATCGCAACGTAGTACAGCCGCCGCTCTTCCTCCTGCTCGGCCGCGAATTGCTCGTCGCGCAACGCCAGGTAGTCGAGTGCGTACTCCTTGGCGCCGGTCCCCGGGCGCGCGAGCCGCACGCCAACCCGCCCGTCCCGGCCCAGCCTCAGCACCGGCGCGGTGCGGAACGGCACGCGCCCGAGGTCAGCGACGCACACGACCGGGAACTCGAGCCCCTTGGCGCGGTGGATCGTCATCAGCCGGACCGCATCGAGCGCCTCACCTTCGACCGGGGCCTCGCTCTCGCGCGGATCGCCGCGGCCGGCCTGCACGAGCTCGACGAAGCCGCGCAGATCGGGGCCCGCCCCCGCCTCGTGCTCGCGCGCGAGCCGCATCAGCTTGCGCACGTTCGCGAGACGGCGGACACCGCCCGGCATCCCGAGCATCGCCAGGTCGTAGCCGCTCGCTCGTAGTACCCGCTCGATCAGCTCGTCGAGGGCGCACCGGGGAACGGCGGCACGTTCGGCGCCGAACCACGCGACGAACGACTCCAGCCGCGAGCGATCATCGGGCGCCAGCGCGTCGGGCAGCACACCCGCCAGCATCGACCACGGATCGACGCCGGCCGAGCGCGCTGCCGCGCCGAGGATCACGAGCGCGTCCAACGACAGGCCGACGATCGGGGACGCGAGCACCGTGTACAGCGCTTCCTCGTCGCGCGGGTTCGCGAGCGCCCGCAGGTAACAGACGATGTCGATCACCTGTGGGTGCGCCCAGTAGCCCCGGCCGCCGATCACGTACGTCGGCACGCCTCGCTCCTCGAGCGCCCGCTCGTACGCCCGCAGTTCAGTCGTGGCGCGCGTGAGCAGCACCACATCACGGGGCGCGATCCCGCCCGACACCAGCTCAGCGACCCGCGCTGCCAGCGCGCGGGCCTCCGCCACCCGCCACGGCGCCGCGATCCCCTCGTCCTCCCAGTCCGAGCCCTTGTCGGCGATCAGCAGCTCGACGCACGGCTCCGACGAAGGCGCAACGTCCGTCCGTCCCACCTCCAACCGCCGGAAGCGCTCGCCAAGCGCGCTTCCGAACGCCAGGTTCAGCGCCCGCAGGATCTCGGGCCGCGAGCGAAAGTTGACCCGCAGCGTCAGACGAGCCCCGAGCGCCTCGAGCGCAGCTCCGCGCCGCTCGAACAGCCCGACATCGGCATGCCGGAATCCGTAGATCGACTGCTGCGCATCGCCGACCGTGAACAGGTTGCCGTCCGCGATCGACTCGATCAGCGACAGCTGCACCGCATTCGTGTCCTGCTGCTCGTCGACCATGATCTGCGCGAATCGCTCGCGATACCGAGCACGCATGGCCGGGTCTGAGCCGAACAGGTCGCGCGTCATCAGCTCCAGGTCCTCGAAATCGAGCCCCGACTCGCTCCGCTTCAGAGCGGCGTACTCGGAACCAAACGAAGCGATCAGGGCGCCGAGCAACTCAACGGCACCGACCGACCATTCCCACTCGCACGCTCGCTTGAACGTGGCCAGAGCATCCGAATAAGCGACACACGCCTCGGTGCACAGCGCCGCCCCGTTACCGCCCGGGATCCTCAACCGGACGAGCTCTCCGGGCCACGGCGCGCCGACGACGATGTCGGGGAGCCGGTCGAGCCGCTCGAGCGCCTGCACCACCCGAGCTCCGGGATCGGCGAGCGCCCCCAGCTCGGCGAGAGCAACCGCAGCCGCCGCCAGCAACAGCGACCGTGCGTCATCCAGGCCCACCCCGATGGCGGGCAGCGCCGGCAGCGCCGGCGAGGTCTCTCCGCGGGAGCGCAGCTCGGCGTACGTGCCCAGCACCGCGGACCGCACCGGCCCGACGCCGTGACCGGAGAGCAGCTCGCCGACCCCCGGAACCGCCTCGAGCGCCCTGTCAAAAGCGACGTCCATCAGCCGCGCGGCCGTCGGCCGATCGAGCACCGCGAAAGCAGGGTCGATTCCGGCCGCCAGGGCTTGGGCTCGCAGCGCCCGCGCGCAGAAGCCGTGGATCGTCGAGATATACGCGCCCTCGGTGGCGCGCGCCTGATCGACCGCGCCCAGCAACCGCAGCCGCACACGGATCCGCTCGCGAAGCTCCGCCGCCGCCTTCTCCGTGAACGTGATCGTCAGAATCGCGCCGACATCGACCCCATCGCGAAGCACCATCTGCGCGAACCGCTCGACGAGCACTGAGGTCTTGCCGCTGCCGGCGCCCGCGTCGAGCAGCAGGTCGCCGGACCGCCGCTCGATCGCCGCCAGCTGCTCGTCTGTGAATACCGCTTCAGACGGCACGACAGATCCCCGGAAACGCGCAGCCGTTGCGCGTACACGTCTCCGGACACGGAGTCACGTCCCCGGACCGCAGCCGGAGACCGAGCGCGACAGCTCTCGCCGCTGCGTCGTCCAGCAGCTCGTCCAGCTCCTCGGCCGAGCGCGCATCGCGGTCGACGACACCTCCGACGGAGGCGCCGTGCACGTACGCCCCACGCGCCCGCAGATCGCTTCCCCCGAGCGGCTGGTAGAAGCCCGCGACCGGATCGAGGCCGAGCAGCTGCCTGACCGCGAGCATGTACAGCGGCACCTGCAGCTGGCGATCGGCGCTCCACCGTGCCGCCGGGTGCTGCTGGCGCACCGAACCGCTCTTGTAGTCGCGCACGAGCGCGTGACCCGCGCCGTCGACATCGACGCGGTCGATCATGCCGCGGACGCGGACCTGCCCATCGCCGAGCACCAGCGGCGGCAGCGATTGCGCGCCCTCGTCCGCAAATCCGAACCGCAGCTCGAGCCCGGCCTGGCCCCAGCCCGGTCCGGAGCCGGCCTCGTACTCCAGGTACCGACGAAGGTCCGCCTCGATCTGGCGCAGGGCGGACGCGCGCACAGGGGCCGGCCGCCCCGTCCCGATCGGGGTCGGCACCTCCGTGAGCAGCTCCTCGAGCAAGCGCAACGCATCGGGCAGCGACGCATGCGTGACCGGACCCCCCAGCCGCACCAGCAGCCGCTCGAGCACCGTGTGGATGAAGCTGCCACGCGCGAGCGAATCGGACTCGGGATCGAATCGCTCCGGCTGGAGCTCGCGCTGGACGAGCCATCGCACCGGACAGTCCGCGTATCCCTCGAGCGCCCCCGCCGACAGCAACTCGCTGTGGCGCACGAGCCCGAGCGCCACCTCGGACAGTTGATACCGAGGCGCGGGCGGCTCACCGGCGGCGGGAGCCGCCGCAGCCGCGGCCGACCGCTCCCACTCCCGCGCGACCGGCGCCTCCGATAACCGCCAGACGACATCCGCCAGCAGCCGCGTCCGCCGTCGCTCGGGCCACCCCGGCTCGAACAGCTCAGCGACGTCGGCGATGAAGGGCGAGGGCAGCGCGAGGTTCCCCTCCTCGTCAGAGCTACGCCACGACAGCACCACCCGCTCCGTCGCGCGCGAGACACACGCATAGAACAGGTAGCGCTCGCGGGCGAGCGAGTCTTCGCGCGCCCCAAGCCGCAGCCCCGCCGCCGAAGCCAGCTCGCGGCGCCGCTCGTCGGACAGGAACGGATCGGGGCCGCCCGGGCGCGGGAACACGCCCTCCTGCAGGCCGCATACGAACACCGCGCGGAACCGACGGGCGCGGATCGCGAGGGGCTCGGCGAGCAGCACCCGACCGGGCGCGGGCCCGAGCCCGATCGGCACCGGCAGCTCCGCGACCAGCGAGATCAGCTCCGCCGGCTCGAGCTCGTCGCCCAGTTCGGCGAGATCGTCGAGCGCACGCACGAGTGCCCCGACCGCGCGGGCATCGACCGACTCAGACTCATCGAGCACCGGAGCGCTCCGAAGGCGCGGCCCGACCAGCAGCGCCACCGCAACTCCGCGTAGCCCGGCCGACGAGTCCTCTCGCAGAGCGCCGAACAGCCCAAAGGGTTCGGGCATCCGCTGCACCGCCTCGGCCGCCCGCGTCCGCCCGCTCCGGCGCAACATCGCCTCCAACGCGTCGACATCGTCGTTCAACGACGAGGAGGCCCCCAGCGTCCGCAGCCACACCAGTGCGTCCGCAACCGACGCGGACTCCAGCAACGCGCAGCGCGCTAGCGCAATCACCCCCCGCCCGATCCAGGTAAACCCGAACGGCAGCTCCCGTTCGGCCGCAACCGAGAGCCCGAAGTCCGCGAACACCCGCTCGAAAAGTCCCGCCACCGCTGCTGGCGTCCGGTGGCAGATCACGATCTCCTCAGCCGGCACTCCAGCGCCGATCAGTTCCAGCACCTCAGCTCCGATCAGCTCCACCTCGGCGCGTTCTCCCCCCGCCTCGAGCAGCCGCACCGCGTCCCCTGGGTCGAACCGCTCGCCGGGGTCGCCGAACAGCCCTCGCTCGAGCCGATGCAGCGCCTCATCCGAGTAGTAGTCCGCCAGTGCCGGCAGCTCGACCGTTCGCTCGGCGATCGGCGCGAGCTCCTGGACCGTCTCGGCACGCGCCGTCAGAGCTTCCCGCCCGGGCTCAAAGGTGAGCGACACGGTCACATCGACCCCGACGACGCGCGCGAGCGTCTCGACTACGTCGCGCTGCAGCGGGTGCAGGTCGTCAAACCCATAGAAGAACACGGCGTCCCTACCCCAGCGGCCGGGCGCCGCCCGTAGCGCGTCGAGCGCGCGCCACGCGTACAGCTCATCGTCGACCCGACCCAGCCGCTCAAGTTCACGCACATACGCGAGGTACAGCGACCCGAGCTCGCCCCCGGCTGCCGCCGCGAACCGCGGACCACTCACGAGGGACCGCTCGAGTTCGGACACGAGTTCCCCGAAGGCGCCCGCGAACCCCGGCGCCGAAGCCGAGCGCGCCAGCACCGACAAGGGGGTCGCCGAGACCGCCCGCGCCAGCACCCGTTCACGCTGAAGCGAGGACAGGCGTCGCCCGGCGTAACCGGCACGGTGGGCGATCTCACGCGCGAGCCCAGCGAACGTGAGGACCGCGCCGCCGAGCATTGCGCCCGAGCCCGCGAGCTCGCGCTCGTACACCCGGGCGTCGGCAGCGGTCGGCACGACGAGTACCGCCCCCCGCCGTGCGGCGGCAGCGTACGCGCCAAGCACTTCGCCGGCCTTCGCGGAGTTGGCCGGTCCGGTTACGAGTGTGAGAGGCACCGCCTCATCTTGCCGCCGCCACCTGACGTCACCGGCGTTGACGACCGCGGCGATCGATGCGAAGATCGTCCCGACGGCCGGGAAGCCGCGCCGTGGGAGTCGAGTTGGAGGGCAACATGGGGCCGGGACGCAGGCTCGTTGCAGTGCTCGTGGGGACTGGCGTGCTGTTGCTGGCACCGAGCGCGGCCGCGGCGGATCAGCTGCTCGAGACGCTGAACGTTGACCCAGCAAACACCGCGGTCACGACCGGAACCGTTCAGCTCAAACAAGGGACGGAGTACCAGCTTCAGGTCAGCGGGACCTTCACGCTCGCCAACGGCTACGGGCAGTCCTTCGAGGAGGACGCGCTCTATTGCTTCGGCGACACGGGCTTCGCCACACCGCAATGCACCCCGACACCGCAGCGCCTCGGAGACTTTTACATCGGATCAGGCTCGAGTTCGCTGAAGAACATCGACGCCTACCAGGAGCCCGGCGGCGGGGGACCCCAGATCGGCTACGGAATCACGCACCGCTACAACGTCAGCTTCCACCCGGCGGCGAACGGCCCGCTCACCGCCGCCGGCACGCTCGCCTACTCGCACTGCAAGTCGGGTCCCAACCCCTGCACGACGACGATCAGCGGCGGCCCGATCACGATCCAGGTCTACGGCCCCGGGCCGACGCCGCCGCCACCACCGCCGCCCCCGAAGAGTGCGATCACGTTCGTGCCCCCGGTCACGAACTGGGGGCTGTCCACGGGGAACCTGTCGCTCGCGGCGCGACTGACCGCGGTCGTCACCGGTCCGAAGCTCGCCAAGGGCCAGACGGACGCCACCGAAACCGTGTCGGGCCCGGGGGTTGGCAACACAAGCGCTGAAGCAGTGCTCGTCGAGCGGGCACAGATCGCTCAGTGCATCGGCTTTGCCGTTTCGTTCGCCGGGCTCGGGAGCACCGAAAAGCGGACGATCTTCGTCAAGACGGGGACGAAGACCCAGATCAAGCAGGTGGACGCCGAGAGCGGCAACGACGTGGCCGCGACCTTCTTCGTGGCGTTGATCATGTGCATCTCCGACGCGCAGCAGAAGCACAGCGGGAAGGCGGTGGATGCGGTCGCGGCGTCCGGCTGCCCGACCTCGATCGAGAAGCTGAAGTACACCGAGCTCGACCTCAAGCGAATCCGCTACGTGCGCGCGGGGCGCGGAACTGCCCCGCGCCTCACCACCACCTGCACGCGGACGTCGAGCGGCCTGACGATTCACCTCCACAGCACCGGCACGGACCTGCGCGGCCTGTTCGGTGCCCGGCTGCTGTTGGGGCTCTATCAGAGGTCGGGCAACGCCACCGCCCAGGTGACCTTCAGCAACAACGCAGCACCGCCGCCCCCGCCTCCCCCGACCTTCACCGGGAACTGGACCACGACCTGGTTCGGTGCGATGCACCTGACCCAGACGGGCAATCAGGTCATGGGGACCTACGCGCTGTGTAACGGCGCCGCGACGATCAGCGGAACGGTAACCGGCTCGACGCTCGACGGGACGTGGACTGAACCGTGCGACGGCGGGCAGGGACGAGTCCACGTCGCGCTCAGCGCCGACGGCAATTCGTTCAGCGGCCAGTGGGGCGAGGGGACCAAGACGCCCAGCGTTTCGTGGACCGGAACGCGAACGTCGTGAGCGCGACCGCCCGTTAGGCGGCTTCGGCCGCCTCGGCCTCCGGCGCCGCCTTGGCCCCTTCCTTCGCCCACGCCTCGTCGAACTCGACGCGCCACTTGCCCTCGTCGGTCTGCTGCAGCGCCAGCTTGGCCCGGAACGACTTGCCCGAGCGTCCCTTGAAGCCGGTCACCTGCTTCTCGGTGCGCCCGGTCTTGATCAGCTCGCGCGCGATCGCGATCGGCAGGTTCTTGCCGGCCTTCGACTTCCAGATCACGAACCCGCACCCCGGATCCTCGCGGGACCAGCACGAGTAGCCCTTGCGGTTCTCGATGATGTCGTGGCCGCACACCGGGCACGGCCCCAGGTTCGCGCGCGGGATCCGCACGTCCTTCAGCTTCGTGTCGAGCTCGCCGACGGTCTCCTCGGTGAACTTGACGATGTCGCCCATGAATGCCTTGCGCGTGTCCTCGCCGGTCTCGATCCGCGCCAGCCGGTGCTCCCACTCGCCGGTCAGTGACGGCGAGGTCAGCGCGTGCTCGCCGAGCAGCCTGATCACATTGAGGCCCTTCTCGGTGACCACTAGCGCGCGGCCGTCGCGCTCGATGTAGCCGACCTGCAGCAGCCGCTCGATGATCGCCGCGCGCGTCGCCGGCGTGCCGATCCCTGAGTCCTTCATCGCCTCGCGCAGCTCCTCCTCGTCGACGAGCTTGCCGGCCGTCTCCATCGCCCCCAGCAAAGACGCGTCGCTGTAGCGGCGCGGCGGCTGGGTCAGCTTCTCCTCGGATGCGACCTTCAGCACCTTCGAGGACTCGCCCCGCTCGAGCTTCGGCAGCCGCTGTTCGGCGCCCTCGTCATCGTCCTGGCCACTCCCGTCGAGGTCCGCCGTCTCGCCGTACACGCCGCGCCACCCAGGCACGAGCATCAGCTTCCCGCGCGTACGGAACACGTGCGAGGCCACCGTGGTCTCCACCCGCGTGTTCTCGAACACGGCGTCGGGGTGGAACACGGCCAAGAACCTCCGGACGACCAAGTCGTAGATCCGCTTGTCGTCGTCGGACATCTTCTCGACCGGGTGGCGCTCGGCGTTCGTCGGGATGATCGCGTGGTGGTCGGTGACCTTGAGGTCGTTGACGACCCGCGCGAGCGGCAGCTTCTCGAGCCCGACCACGTACTCGGCCGCGGCCGCGTACTCGCGCTGCTGGCCCACCAGCCGCGCGATCGGCCGGATCTCCGGGATCATGTCGCCGGTCAGCCAGCGGGAGTTCGTGCGCGGGTAGGTCAGAGCCTTGTGCTCCTCGTACAGCCGCTGCGCCGCGGCCAGCGTCCGTCGCGCGGTGAAGCCGAAGCGGGTGTTGGCGTCGCGCTGCAACGACGTGAGGTCGTACAGCAGCGGCACGCGCTCCTTGCGCTCTGAGGTCTCGAGCTTCGTGATCTCGCCGGTCTGGCCGGCGCACGCGTCGACGATCGTGAACGCCTCCTCCGCGGTTGCGAGCCGGGGCTTTGAGCCGGCGTGGAAGCGTCCCTCATAGACGCGCCCGGAGGGGTCCGCGACCGCCTCGAACGAGGCGTCGACAAGCCAGTACGGCTCCGGCTTGAACGCCCGGATCTCCTCCTCGCGCCGCGCGAGGATCGCCAGCGTCGGCGTCTGCACGCGGCCCAGCGACACGGCGCCGTCGAACGAGGAGCGCAGCCGGATCGTGGCCGCTCGGGTCGCGTTCATCCCGACGATCCAGTCGGCCTCCGACCGTGACCGGGCGGCCTGCTCGAGCGTGTGGAGGTCGGCGCTCGGCCGCAAATGGCCGAACGCGGCCTTGATCGCGGCCTGCGTCATCGAGTTCAGCCACAGCCGCTGCACAGGCTTCTTCGACCCGGCCTTCTCGTACAGGTAGGCGAAAATCAGCTCACCCTCGCGCCCGGCGTCGCATGCGTTTACGACCAGGTCGACGTCGTCGCGGCCCAGCTCCCGCTTGACGACCGTCATCTGCTTTTTCGAGCGCTCATCGCGGACGACGAGCTTGAACCGGTCGGGCACGATCGGCAGATCGGCCATCCGCCACTTCTTGAACTTGTCGTCGTACTCGTCGGGGTCCGCGAGCTGCACCAGGTGGCCGACGGCCCACGTGACGATGTGCTCGGGCCCCTCGAGGTAGCCCTCGTGCTTGGTGAAGGCGCCCGGAAGCACGCGCACGAGGTCGCGCCCTACCGACGGCTTCTCAGCGATGACGAGTGTTTTGCCCATTGGTTGGCGGAGGGTAGCGCCGATTGCAAGCCCCACTGCTAGGCGGCCGCCTACGCGGCGCAGCGATTGACGGTGATCGCCTGCGAGGCCCGCTCGCCGGCCGCGAGCTCTTTGCGCACGATCGAGTTCGGGACGGCGAAGCCGCCGGCCGGGCCGCCACCGGTGATCGCCGCGAACACCGTCGCGTCGACCCGACCGCGTCGCGTCGACGATCGCACCGCCCGAGTTGCCGGGCCGCACGAGCCCGCGGATCGTCATGATCTGTCGGTCGACCGGGCCGTTCCCGAACGCATCGTCGGTGTGAATCGGCTGGGTCGCGCCGATCCGCCCCGGCTCTGCGATGAACGGGCCGTCCTGGGGATAGCCGAGGATCGCCGCCGCGGTCCCCGACCTGACCGACGCCGCGATCGGCAGCGGGCGCAGCCTCAGCTGTGGCACTCGCAGAACGGCGATGTCGTCGTGCGCGTCGAACGCGACGATCGAGGCCGGGTAGTCAGGAGGCTGGCCATCGACCTGCGCAATCGTGTCGTTCTCGCCGGCGACGACGTGCGCGTTGGTCACGACGTAGCCGGGCGCTGCGACCCAGCCACTTCCCTCGATCCCGAGCCCGCACGCCGTACCGAGGATCCGGACGACGCTCGACCGCGCGGCCTTGACGCCGGCCGCGGCGAGAATTCCGCGCGTCGGCGGCGGGACGTTCGCGGAGGAGCCGTTGACGCCCGGGAGCGGATCGAAGTGCGCGAGCGCGTTGAGGATCGGACCGGACGGCGGCAGGATGGTGTCGAGCTCGGACAGGATCGCCGACCGCTCGAGGTTGCCGCGCAGCGACGACGAGTTGGTCGACTCGAGCGCCACCGCGCCGACGATCCACGCGATCCCCAAGCCGACGAGGCCCGTCAGCACGGCGCCAAGCACGCCGTCGACCGTCCTCAGCCCGGGCAGCTTGAGCACCCCCCGCGCCCGAACTCCGACTCCCTCGAAACCGCTCGCGAGTACACCCCCGGCCAGCAGCGCGCCGAGCAGCCCGAACAGCGGCGCGTACTGCGAGTGCGAGCCGCTCGGCAGCAGCAGCGGTCCGAGCCGCGAACCGACAAATGCCCCAATCGCGAACCCGAGTAGCGACAGCGCGCCGACGATGAACCCCTGGGAGTAGCCCCAGAAGGCGAGCAGCGCGCAGAACACGACGATCAGCCAGTCGATCGCGGTCACGGAATCAGGGTACGCCGCAGAGCGCGCCGAACCTCCATTCTCTACCGTTACACGCCAAGGTGGCAGCGTATGGAGCTCGGGGAGTTCGGCCTCAACGCTCGGCGGGCTGGACTATGCGCCGGCGCCGCCTGCTGACCCGTGCGGCCCCGCTCGGCGGCATCGCCGCGGTGGCGTTCGCCGCCGGTGTCGTGTACGCGACCGGCCCGGGACGAGCCGAGCGCCAGCTCGTGACCAGCTACGTGACCGCGTGGGTGCACGGCGATTACGCGCGCATGTATGGCCTGCTCGACGCCGGCTCGCGTGCGCGGATCACCGAGAGCGCGTTCGTGAGCGCATACGAGAACGCCGCGCGGACGGCGACGGTCGTCTCGCTGCGCCTGATCCGGGTCGGCAACCGAACGGGAGACTTCATCCCGGTCCGGATGCGCGTCACCACCGCCGTCTTCGGCACGCTGACGGACTTGCTCGATGTGCCGCTGGCCGGGACCGGGTCTGCGGCCAAGGTGAGCTACTCGGACTCGCTGCTGTTCCCTGGCCTCGGTCCAGGTGAGCACCTCTCGCGCACGACGCGCCTGCCGCCGCGCGCTTCGCTGCTCGCAGATGACGGCACGCCGCTCGCGCAAGGCCCCGATCGGACCTCGCCGATCCCCTCTGTGGCCGGACAGATCGTCGGCACCATCGGACCTATCCCGGGCGACCTGGCGTCGTCGTATCAAGCGCAGGGCTATCCGCCCAACGCCAAGGTCGGGCAAGACGGTCTCGAGCGGGTCTTCCAGCAGCAGCTCGCGGGGATTCCGGGCGGCACGCTGCGGGCCGGCCACCGCTTGCTCGCACGCACCCAACCGGTACCGGGGCTGCCCGTCCACACTACGATCGACCCGACGATCGAGGCGGCCGCGATCGCAGCGATGGGCTCGAATCTCGCCGGCATCGCCGCGATGAACCCGCGCACTGGGGCGGTGTACGCGCTCGCGGGGATCGCGTTCTCCGACCTCCAGCCGCCGGGGTCAACGATGAAGATGATCACCGCGACGGCCGCGCTGAACGCGGGCATCGTCCACCTCGGCACGGCGTTTCCATACTCAGGGTCAGCGACGCTCGACGGCTACACGCTCCAGAACGCGAACGGCGAGGTCTGCGGCGGCACCTTCCTGAATGCGTTCGCGGTCTCGTGCAACTCGGTGTTCGCGCCGCTCGGCGCGAGGCTCGGCGGCGCGCGCCTGGTCGCAATGGCAGAGCGGTTCGGCTTCAACCAGCCGAGCTCGATCCCCGGCGCCGCCGTCTCGCAGATCCCCTCGGCGAGCACGATCGGCGACGCGCTGGCCGTCGGCTCGAGCGCGATCGGCCAGGGGATGGTGCTCGCCTCGGCGCTCGAGATGACGGACGTCGGCGCGACGATCGCCGACGGTGGCAAGCGCCCGATCCCGACGCTCACGTACGGCCAGAAGCGGCGCTTCGTCCACGTCGTCTCAAAGCACATCGCCAACGAGGTGCAGCAGCTGATGATCGCGGTCGTGGAGTCCTCGGCCGGAACCGGCACGGCGGCGCAGATCCCCGGCATCACCGTCGCCGGCAAGACCGGCACCGCCGAGCTGACGACGACACAGGGGCCGGGGGCGAATCAGTCAACCAATCAGAACCGCGACACCGATGCGTGGTTCGTCGGGTATGCGCCGGTCGGCCACCCGAAGATCGTCGTCGGAGCGCTGTTCCCGCAGAACGGCGCCGGCGGGGCGACTGCGGCGCCGGCCGTCCGCCAGGTGCTGATCGCGGCGCTCCAGCACATCCACTAAGGCTTGATCCAGCTGAGCACTGTGGCTGTGCCGGCGCGTCTCGGGGCGCGGCCGGCTGCGATGTCCTCACGCAGCCGCGCCAGCCCCGCCTCGAGCTCGTCCGGGTGGTCGCGCCGCATCCGCTCGAAGTAGCTCGTCTCGCCGCGCTCAGCTGCTCGGACCACCAGCTCGGGATCGCCTGACAGCGCCGCCAGCGATGCGTCCTCCATGTCCTCGAACACGAAGGTGGCGAGCTCGGCGCCGGGCAAGAGCTCGAGATACGCCGCGCGCGGCGGGTGCGTCTCTTCCATCCACTGCCGGCTACTGGGGAAATAGTCGAGGATCCACAGCGTCGCGGCGTCCTCCCCGGTGTAGCCCTTCAACACGAGCCGCCCTCCCGACCTGAGGATGCGTCGTGCCTGCGCCAGCGCCGCCCCGCGGTCCTCAACGTGGTGCAGCATCGAGATCATCATCGCCGCGTCGAAGCTCGCATCCGGGAACGGCAGATGTTGCGCATCCGCCTGGAGCACCGATAGTCCCTTGCCGGCGGCGTGCGCCAGCATTTGCGGCGATCGGTCGACGACGATCGGATCCCATCCCTCACGCTGCAGCGCGAGCGCGTAGTTACCGGTGCCGCCGCCAATATCGGCCAGCCGCCGACCCGGCGCACCCTCGAGCGCCGCCCGCAACGCCCGCAGGACCGAAGAACTCGCCCCGCGCGTCCGGTCGTATCGCGCGGCTTGCAGCGAGTAGTCGGGCAGCAGGCCCATGCCCGACCGCTACCCGGTGAAAGCCGCGCCGGCGATCACCGGGTCGACCGTTCCCTGGGTCCACGCGGCCAGGGCGTCGCGGCCGGGGCCGAACGCGAGCGTCAGGTCGGCCGCGTACGAGGTTCCGGAGACGACCCGCGCGCGACCAAAACGGGCGGCGCGAAGCTGGTGCGCCGCCGCCAGCACGTGGCCTGCATCGATCCAGCCGACGAGCGCCTGTCCTTGGGACGAGATCGCGGTCGCGACTGACTGCGACGGATCGACCGAGCCGAGGTACAGCGCGCCGCCGAACACGCTGCCCGCGCGCCGCGTCGCCGCCCGCGCGACGCACGCGCCGCTGTCTGAGCAGCCGTCGTATGCAAGCACCTGATCGCCGGCCGCGTTCGCCGCGAATGCCAGGTCGGACGCGAGCTCGAACGACGGGGAGACCGTCTGGGCCTGACCTGAGCCGGTGAGGTCGCGAACCTCGACCGCTGAGTGGAACTTGCCGAGCGTGTCGTACCAGCTCTCGACCCACGCGAGCGTCGGGCCATCGGCCCCAGGCTCGAGCGCGAGCTGATCGATGCTGTACCCCGCCGGCACCGTGACCGCGACGCGTACGCGTGATGGCGCGGAGATCGCCGATCCGGTCGCGAACAGGATCTGCTCGGGCTGCGCTTCGTAGCCACCCGTCGCGACGCTCCATGCGACCGCGCCTCCGCCTCCGGGCAGGGCCGCCGCGGCCACGTCGGCAGGGGCGCCGGTGGAGCTCAGTCGCACCGCTGGGGTGAACTTTCCGTTCGCGTTCGCCTGCGCAGCCCAGACCCCGCGCTGCGTCGCGACCGCGGCGAGCATCCCGCCACCGCCCTTGCCCTTAGCTGCGGCGGCGAGTGGCACCAGCTCGCCATCGGTCGTGCCGGTGAGGCCACGAACCAGCGTGGTCGGTCGGCCCAACTGCGACCGGGCCAGCGCCGTCGCCTGCACGGTGGCGCAGCATCCTCGGCCGCTGGGGCTCGAGCCGGTCAGCAGCTCGAGCGTCGAGCCTTGATACGCGAGGCCAAGAACCGCGAGCGCGCCGGGCAAGCGCCGCGGGGCACCGAAGCGCCCGGCCGCGGATCGCTGCGCGATGAATCCCCGCCCGTTCTGGGGAGTGTCGGGGTCCTGAACGCCGAACGCGACCGCCGAGGACGACGTCGAGACCGCCAGCTGCGCCTGGAGCACGTCGTCGGATTGCGGGTCGACGAACCATGCGGGCTTCCCCCAGCCGGCATTCGCCGCCGGTGCCAGCGCGCCGGCGAGCGCCGCCGCCGCAAGCGCTACAGCTGCGGCCCGCGCCATACGCGTCCGCCGCGGCGAGCCAGCCACAGCCCGGCGATCAGCCCGGCGAGCAGCCCGACGATGATCCCGATCCCAATGATCAAGTCGTCGGGCCCCGCCGCCCGCGTGTACCCGAAGACGATGACCGGGATCGCGATTGCCGTGAAGACCGCGAACCCGCCCGCGAACGGACTGAAGCGGATCTCCTGCTGCCGTTGCGGTGGCGTGCCCGGCGCGCGTGAGACATCGGGGCGCCGCTTCTGTCCCGGCGACGGCGACCCGCGGGACTCGTTCCGCTTGGGCTCTTCGCTCAAAGATCGAGCGACACCGTCGACGGCGACGCCTGCCCCGCGGCGTGGATCTGCAGCGTCAGCGGCCTGTTCGAGTAGGCCGAGTCGTTGATCTTGAACAGGAGCTCACCGCCGCCCGTCGGTCCGTATGCCGCGGTCGAGTTCGGGACGGGCTCCTGATCGTTGGGCTGGAGGATCATCGACGTCCAGGCGTACGGATTTACGTTCGGGTTGAGCTGGACCGGGTAGTACGTATTGCCCTGGGTGTCGACGATGTCGAACGCCGCCGGCGACACGGTCACGTGCGCGTGGTGCGTGAAGTTCTGGGCCCAGATGAACACCCCGAACCACTCTTGGCTCGCCGATGGAGCGGTCGTCCCGGATGGGAGGCCCGCGAGATACCCCTTGTCCTCGACGCTGTAGGGATTCAGCGCGCGCGAGACCTGCACCTGGTAGGTGAGCGTGCCGGCGCGAACGTAGAACGCGCCCGTGTCCGCGACGGTCGATTGACCGCCCCGCGCACCGCAGGCGCTCAGCGCCACGGCGAGCGGCAGCAGCGAGGCGAGGATCAACGATCGGCGGGCTCTCACGGGCGCGGAAGTCTAAGGAATCGCCCGACGAGACGGTCCCGTCAGATCCCCGCGACCGAGGTGCGCCGGCCTCGCCCACGACCCTCTTCGAGGATCGACCGCAGCCGCCGCATCGCCTTCGCCGCCTTGCGGCGAGTCCAGGCACGACCGCCGAACACCTCCATCAAACGGTCGGACAGCATTACCGGGACCGTCTCGAGCGTGTACTCCACCTTCGTCGTCGTGTTGCCCGCGTTCGGCGTGAGCGTGTAGGTCCCCAGCATCCTGATCCGGTTGAACTTCCCACCGCGACCGTGCTCGACGATCCGGTACGGCGGCTGCATCTCCGCGAACGTCACGTCCGCCCACGAGAAGCGGCTCAGCGGGGCCTTGATCCGGAACCGAGCCCCGGCACCGGGTCCATACGGATCGACCCTGGTCAGGTGCCAGTCGACCAGGTAGTGGTCTGAGAACTCCGCGTGGTTTGAGATGTCGGCGAGGTACTCGTAGACGACCTCACGCGGCTTCGAGATCGTGGCGGAGACGGTGAACGGGTCCAAAGCGGCCCGAAGAGTATTGCTCCGCCGGGCATCCTGCCCCGCGGTCTGATCAGATGCCTCGGCGTCCGGCCTCTCTTGACACGAGCCGCTACGCGGCGCGCTGATCGATGATCCGCAGCGTGTGCCCGAACTCGGGTCCGTGCACGATCCGCGAGGCCAGCGGCCGCTCGCGACCGAGGGCCCGGCACAGCTCGCAACGCAGAGTTCCAGACTCAAACACGTAGATCCGCTCGCCGATGAGTGGGGCGCGCCCACAATGGGTACAACGTTCGCAGCCGGCCGCGAGGGCGTCGACGCCGCGGCGCAGCAACGCCAGCTCGAGTTCCTGCTCGCCGGTGACAGGAGTGTCCATGGCACACCTGTTCGTCGCCAAAGATGTAGTTCCTTCACACCTCTACCCCTGCATTTAGGCGCTCTTTGACCCCAACGTTATGATTTCGTTTGCGAGTCGGAAGGGACTCGCCGTCTTTCGCCCCCGTCCGTCCAAGAAGGAGAGGCCCCCAATGAAAGCGTGGATGTCGGGCAGCGTTGCGGGGACCGGAACATTTCGCTGCACTGGCTGTGACTACCCCGTGTCGCTCGACGCGGTCGACGAGCTGCCCACGTGCCCCAACTGTGGCGCTACGGAGTTTGTCCGCGCCTCGCTGTTCACGACCTCGCAGAATGCGGTGATCGATCTACCCCATCAGATCGACGACCGCGAGTGGCTGACCGAGGTTCGTGAGGGACTCGCCGAGCCCGGCCAATACCTCGCATACCGCTCTCCGGGCGGCGACCTCGTCGCGTACGCGCTGGCACGCGAGTGGACCCGCATCGGCCGCAGCCTCGCGGCCGACATCCGCTTTGACGATCCAACCGTGTCGCGCCGCCATGCGCTGATCGTGCGCCAGCCCGACGGGCTGCGCGTGCTCGACGATCGCAGCCTCAACGGCGTGTTCGTCAACGGCGAGCGGGTCGAGTGGTCGACGCTCGCCGACAACGACGAGATCGTGATCGGCCGTCACCACCTGCACTTCGTCGACGTCCCGGTGGTTTCCGGGATGCGCGCCGAGCGCGACCAGTCTGCCGCAGCCAGCTGAGCCGCATCTATAGTGGCGCGCGATGGCCGCAACCATCGCCGTGTTATCGCAGAAGGGCGGCACCGGCAAAACGACTGCCGTCCGCACGCTGACGGACGTCTTCCGGCGGATCGAGATGAACGTGTTGGCGGTCGATCTCGATCCGCAGGGCAATCTCTCCGACTACCTCGACGTCGATCCCGACGTGCAGCCGACGATCGGCGACGTGCTGGCCGGCCGGGCCGAACCGAAGGACGCCGTCCACGACGGGATCATGCCCGCCAACCTCGGCCTCGCCGAGGCCGAACTCGTGCTCGGCGGCAAGATGGGCCGCGAACTGACGCTCAAGCGCGCGCTGGGCGAGGTCAAGCGCAACTACGACCTCGTGCTGATCGACTGCCCGCCGGCGCTCGGGCTACTGACCGTCAACGCGCTCGTCGCCGCCGATTACGCGCTCCTCTCGGCCGAGGCGCAGTACTTCGCGCTACAGGGCGTCGAGCAGGCGCTCGAGGTGATCGATCTCGCGCGCGACAGCCTCAATCCGGGGCTCGAGTGGCTCGGTGTCGTGCTGAACATCGCGGACATGCGGACCAAGCACTCGCGCGAGGCGTTCGACTCGCTGCGCGAGCACTACGGCGAGAAACTGCTCGACACGACGATCCGGGCCTCGATCGCGTACGCCGAGTCAGCCGAGCGTGCGCTGTCGATCCTCGATTACCGCCCCGACCTCGCGGTCGACTACCTGAACGTCGCCGACGAACTGCTCCGCCGGCTCGGGCTCACGCAGGCGAGGGCCCGGCTGGGGGCCCTCGCCGCGCAAGCTGTTTGACGGGGGCGCGCATGCGCGCCCCCGCCGGTGGCCGCATGCGGCCACCGGGCCGGGGGTGCATGCACCCCCGGCTCCCTATACCGACTTCTGGTAGGCGCGGAACGCCCGCGTGGCGAACCACAGGCACAGCCCGAGCAGTGCCACGAGGAACCCGACGCGTGACGCCACCAGGCCCCAATCCGGGCTCGACGAGGTCGCGGCGCGGCCGGCGATGACCGCCCAGTTGACCGGGTTGAAGTCCGATGCGTGCTGGATCCAGCCGGGCATCAGATTCGGTTGTAGGAACGTCGAGGAGAGGAACGTCAGCGGCAACACGATGAACTGGACGGCGCCGATCAGCGCCTCCTCCTGCCGCATGATCAGCCCGAACCCGTTCGAGAGCGCGCCGAACGTCGCGCCGAGCAGCGCCGAGACGGCGAACAGCACGGCGACGCCGCCGATCCCGCCGGGGAACGTCGCGCCGACGATCAGCGCGAGCACGACAATGATCACCGACTGGATCACGACGACGACGCCCTCCTTGAGGATCCGCCCCGCGACCAGCGCCTCGCGCCGTACGGGCGAGACGAGGAAGCGCGCTGTAACACCCTTCTGGATGTCCTCGATCAGCGCCATCCCGCTCCACGCAGAGTTGAACATCGCGGTCATCACGACCACTCCCGGCGACAGGAAGCCGATGTACGAGTGGCCATGAAAGCCGGGGATATCGACGATCTTCTTGAACAGCGCGCCGAATAGCAGCAGCCAGATGATCGGCTGCACCAGTGATACCGCGACGAACCACGGCTGGCGGTACAGCTCGCGCAGGTGCCGCAGCGTCATGTAGCCGGTCTGTCGAACAACCGTCATTCGGAAACCTCCGCTTCTGCCGCCGCGAACGTGCGGCCCGTGTATTTGAGATAGACGTCGTCGAGCGACGGCCGCGCGACGCTGACCGACGAGACCTCGATCCCATGGGCCTCGAGCGCCGCCAGCACCGCGGGCACCGCCCGGCCTCCGTCGTCGGCGCGGGCCCGGAGCGCGCGTCCGTCGAGGGCGACGTCGCGGATCCCGGCCACGTTCGCGAGCGTGCCGTTTAGCTCGCTCACCTCCGATGCGAGCTCCACGACAACCGCATCGCCGCGGAGTTCGCGCTTCAGCTCGTCGGGGCTGCCCGCCGCAACCACGCGGCCGCGATCGACGATCGCGAGCTGCGAGGCGAGCTGGTCGGCCTCGTCGAGGTAGTGGGTCGTCAGCAGCACCGTCTTGCCGTGGTCACGCGCGAGCCGCCCGATCTCGCTCCACATCTCGGCGCGGACCTCGGGGTCGAGGCCTGTCGTCGGCTCGTCGAGGAACAGCACCTGCGGGTCTTGGACGAGCGCCATCGCGATGTCCATCCGCCGCTGCATCCCGCCTGAGTAGTTGCCGGCGATCCGGTCGGCGTGCTCCGCCAGGCCGAAGTCGTCGAGCAGCTCCTGCGCACGCGCCTCCAGCGCGCGTCCTCGCATCCCGTATAGCTGACCCTGCAGGCGCAGGTTCTCGCGGCCGGTCGCGCGGATGTCGACGCCCGAGCCCTGCGCGACCACGCCGATCGCGCGGCGCACGCGGTCCGGGTGCGCGACAACGTCAATCCCTGCGACCGACGCGCGTCCGGTATCGGGCAGCGCCAGCGTCGTCAGGATCTTGACGGTCGTCGATTTGCCCGCGCCGTTCGGCCCGAGCAGCCCGAAGACGGTTCCGGCCTGGACCGCGAACGACAGTCCGTCTAGCGCCGTCACCCCTTTCGGGTAAGACTTCACGAGGCCTTGGGCCTCGATCGCCTCTTGCATTGTTGCCTCCAAGGTAGAATTTCTCAGACGGCGAGTATCTTAGGTACTAAGAGTCTTAGATGTCAAGTGATCCACGGGAACAGTTGATGCAGCAGCTCGGAGACGAGGTCCGCGCGAACCAGCGCGCGACCGACGCCGTCGACGAGGTGATCTGCGAGCTCCTCGGGGTCAACCGCTCCGAGGCCAGGGCGCTCGACTTACTCGAGCAGGCGGGACGGCTGACGGCGGGGCAACTCGCGCTCCAGAGCGGGTTGAGCACCGGCGCGATCACCGGCCTGATCGACCGGCTCGAGCGTTCAGGACTCGCGCGACGGGTGCAGGATTCCGCTGACCGGAGGCGCGTGCTCGTCGAGATGACAGAAAAGGCAAAGCAGCTCTCGTGGGAGCTGATGGGCGAGCCGATGACCCGGTACGCCAGCGAGACGCTGAACCACTACAACGAACGCGAGCTCGAGTTGCTACTCGACTTCACCCGACGCGGTCGCGAGATCCAGGAGCGCCACGCCGAGTGGCTGCGCGACCGGCTGGCGGCGGCTACAGACCGCGGACGTCCGCGCCCTGCGTCTCGAACGGCGCCCTGATGACCGTCGCCCAATCGCGCGTCTCGCGGCTCAGCGCCTCCATCAATCCACCGGTCTGCTCGTAGTGCGACCACACGAGCACGGTCGGGCCGGCCCCTGAGATCGTCGCGCCGAGCGCTCCGAGCAGCCGCGCGCGATCGACCAACTCCGCCGAGCGCGGATATAGCCTCGCGCGGTACGGCTGATGCAACCGGTCGGCGAGCCCGTAGCTGATCATGTCCCAATCTCCGCGCTGGAGCCCGAGCAGTAGCGTCGACGCCGCCGCCACGTTGAAGACAGCGTCGGCCAGCGGAACCTCCGGCGGCAGCGCGGCCCGCGCATCGGCGGTCCGTACCGGCTCGGCCGGGATCACGAGCACCGCCTCGAGCCCCATCGGCGGATCGAACCGGTGGACGCGCCCCTCCGAGCAGACGACGAACCCGCCCTCAAGCGCCGCCGCGACGTTGTCCGGATGGCCCTCGAGCCCTGTGGCGAGCCCGCGGACGTCGGCGTCGAGCTCAAAGATGTGGTCGGCGGCGAGCAGCCCGGAGATGATCGCCGCGGCGCTCGACCCGAGCCCACCGCTCAGCGGGATCTTCGAAACGATCCGGAACTCGAACCCATCCGCGCTGTGGAGCGCCTCGAACCCGCGCACGGCGAGGTTCGTGCGATCGAGCGGGACGTCGAGCTCGGTCACGACGGCGAACGAGCCCGTCTCGACGACCTCGAGCTCCAGATGGAGCGAGAGCGCAGCCGCGAGCACGTCGAACCCGGGACCGAGATTCGCGCTCGACGCCGGGACCCGGATCAGCCTGCGGCGCTCGAGACTCATTCGAACACCGCGCGCTCGATCGCTGCGAGCTCCGGATCGCAGGCCACGATCGAACCCACCTGCGCGAGCGCAGTGTCGGGATCCTTCAGCCCATGGCCGGTCAGCACGCACACGATCCGGCGTGCGTCCCCGGCGCCGTGGTTGAGCAGGCCGGCGACGCTCGCGGCGGACGCCGGCTCGCAGAACACGCCCTCGGTCGCCGCCAGGAACCGGTACGCGTCGAGGATCTGCTCGTCGGTGACCGCATTGACGGCCCCGGCGGACGTGGTGATCGCGTCCATCGCTCCCTCCCACCGCGCAGGGTTGCCGATCCGGATCGCGCTTGCGACCGTCTCGGGGTGCTCGACCGGCGCGCCCTCCACGAGCGGCGCCGCGCCGGCGGCCTGGAAGCCGAGCATCCGGGGCCGCAAATCGAGCTCGCGGAAACCCCGCCAGTAGGCGGTGATGTTGCCCGCGTTCCCCACCGGGATGCAAAGCGCATCGAGCTCGCCGTCCAACTCTTCCGAGATCTCAAATGCCGCCGTCTTCTGGCCCTCCATACGGAGCTCGTTGATCGAGTTGACGAGCGAGACGGGGTGTTCGCTTGCCACCTGGCGCACAAGCGCGAGCGCCTCGTCGAAGTTGCCCCGCAGCGCGATCACGCGCGCGCCATGCATCAGCGCCTGGGCGAGCTTGCCGGTCGCGATCTTTCCCTCGGGGACGATCACCGCGCAGCGGACGCCGGCGCGAGCGGCGTACGCCGCCGCGGAGGCCGCGGTGTTGCCGGTCGAGGCGCAGATCACCGCGGTGGAGCCTTCACGGACGGCGGCCGACACGGCGCACGTCATTCCGCGATCCTTGAATGACCCGGTCGGGTTCGACCCCTCGAGCTTCAGCCACACCTCGGCGCCGGCACGCTCGGACAGCCGCGGCGCGTGCACGAGCGGCGTCGAGCCCTCGCCCAGCGAGACAACGGGATCATCCGGTGCGAACGGCAACCGCTCGCGGTAGCGCTCGATCAGGGAAGCCATACCGGGCGCAGCATGCCAGAGCCGAGCGCTTCTCAGCGGGCGCTCACAAGCCGGACTGCCGCCTCTCCGGAGGCGACGAACAGCTCCGTGCAGTCGTCGATCAGCTGCGCACGGCTCGCGCGGAGATCGCCGTCGCGCCATGCAGCGAAAACCTCCGCGAGTCCCCCGACGAGCATCACTGAGCCGATGTCGACGCGGTGGCCCGGAGACTCCGCGATCCCGTAGAACGCTCTGCCCTGAACGGCGACGAGTGCCGCGAATCCCCGCAGCGTGTCCCGCCGGCGAGCGGCAAGCGCCTCCGAGCCGATCGCCTCCGCGAACAGCACGCGGCCCTTGCGTGGGTCCTCAGTCAGCATCTCCACCCCGGCCGCGATCGCCGCCCTTGCGGTCGCGCGGGCGTCGCCGGGCGGCGGCGTGACCGCAGCGAGTACGGCCTGCGCGAGCTCGTCGGTGATCTCGTCGAAAACTGCGACGAGCAGCGCGTCGAGATCGTCGAACGACTCGTAGAAGTAGCGGGGCGTAAGCCGGGCACGAGCGCAGACGGAGCGCACCGTGGTCGCGGTCCATCCGTCGCTTCCGAGCAGATCGAGGCCCGCATCAAGCAGGCGCTGCCGCCGCGCGGCGCGGCGCTCGGACGCCTGCACTCCGCCGTAGACGCGTGGCATACCAGCATGGTAACGTTTTAGATAACGCATGTTGTCTGATGGCTATTTCCCGCGCGGCAGCTCGATGTTGCGGCGCGTTCAGGAGGAGCGCGTCGTCGGGCTGTTCTTCGGCCAGCGGGCGCTGTGCATCGGCGCGCTGGCGCCGCTCAACTACGTCGGCACGGCCGAGCACACGGCCGCGAAGCTGACGCCCTTCAAGCGCCTCGCCCACACCGGAAACGCGTTCGAGAAGATCTTCTTCGGCAGCCGCGCGGAGGCCGACCTCGTGCTCAAGTCGGTCGCGCGGATGCACGACCGCGTCAATGGCGAGATGCCGTTCGACGCCGGCCCGGTCGCGCACGGGACCCACTACTCGGCGTACGACCCCGAGCTGATGCTGTGGACGATGGCCGTAATGGCCGATTCGGCGCAGTGCTTCTACGAGCTGTTCATCCGCCGGCTCGAGGACTCCGAACGTGAGGCGCTGTGGCAGGACTACGTCCGCTTCGCCGAGCTGTTCGGGATGCCGCGCGACGCCGCACCGGCGAGCTACGCCGAGTTCCGCCGCTGGTGGCTGGGCAAGCTCGCGAGCGACGACATGCACCTGACCGACGAGGCGCGCTACGTCGGCTACGCGACCGCGTTCGAGATCCCGCTGCCCCGCCGCAACCAGCCGGGAAAGCGCGTCCACGACGCGATCATGCTGGGATCGCTCCCCGCCCGCGTTCGCGAGCTCTACGGGCTGCGCTACACCTCGCGCGACCAGGCTGCGTTCCGCGCCGGTGTGGCGCTGATCCGTTCGGCCCGGCGGCTGACGCCCGGGCCGCTGGCACGCGGCTACAACCAGCGCTCCTTCGACCTCGTCGCCCGCACCGAGCGCCGGCGCGTCGCGCGCGGCGAGCCGACACCGCAGATCCTCGAAACCGGCCCCGCGGGGCCGGGGATCGAAGTGATACAACGGGCCGCGTGAGCGACCACAGCGCGTTTCGCGCCGCCGTCGAGCGCAACGACTTCGGCGCACTCGAGCAGACGCTGTCGGAGGATGTCCACTTCCGCAGCCCGGTCGTGTTCGCGCCGTACGATGGCCGCGCCGCGGTCGGCGCCCTGCTACGAGTGGTCGGCGAGGTGATCGGCCCGGCGCTCATCTACCAGTGGCAGGTTCGCGAGGGCGACCGCGAGGTGCTGTGCTTCGAAACCGAGGTCGACGGACGTGAGGTCGAGGGCGTCGATCTGCTCCGCTACGGCGACGACGGTCTGGTCGCCGAGCTGGTCGTGATGATGCGGCCGCTGTCGGCGGTCAAAGCGGTTCAGGCCGCGATCGGCGTTAAGCTCGCCGCCCTATGAACCGAACTCGCACACTCGCGGGGATCGCTGCAGGGACCGTCGCGATCGCCGCCCCAGCCGCTATCGCGGCCACATCTCACGTGAAGACGTGGGAGAACAAGAAGAACAGCATGATCTGCGGACTGAAGATCACCGCCCACGGCAAGCAGCCCAACACCGTGCTGTGCGGCGCAAAGGGGATTCCGAAGCCAAAGGGCACGCCGAGGACCGCCCCGGGCGATCCCTACGTTCAAATCACAAAGTCCGGCAAGCCGACGCTCGTCCTGATCAGTCAGGCCTCATTCGTGAGCGACCACTCGGTGTTCCTGTCGAACGGCACCACCTGGAGCTCGGTCGGCGTCACCTGCAAGGTCGGCCCGACGGTCACCTGCACCAACGGCTCCGGCCACGGCTTCACGATCGGCAACGGCAAGTACAAGCCGTTCTGATCAGCTGACGTCGAGGACGACCTTGCCGTCGCCTCGCGGCGGTCGATCACGGCGTCGGTCGAATGACGGTGTGTGCTAAGCTGTGGCCATGCGTTTGCACATAAGTCTCGACGACGAACTCGTGCGTGCACTCGACGACCGGGTCGGTCGGCGTCAACGCAGCACGTTCGTCGCTGCGGCGGTTCGGCGCGCGCTCGACGACGAGCGTCGCTGGAAGGACATCGAAGATGCTGTGGGCGCGCTGGCCGATTCGGAGCACGACTGGGACGTCGATCCGGCTGGATGGGTGCGCGAGCAGCGCACAGCTCGACATCCGCCGCGTGGGTTAGGTGTGAGCATCCTGCTCGACAGCACTGTGTTGATCGACGTGCTGCGGGGCCGCCCGCGAACCGTCGAGCGATTGAGGACGCTTCGCCGGCATGGAGACGTCCCATTCACAACGCCGATTAGCGTCGAGGAGATTCACCGGGGTCTCCTCGATATCGAACGCGGTGCGGCGACCCACCTGTTCGACGGACTGCGCATTGTGCCGATCGGCCGGCTCGAGGGCGTCCGGGCGGGCGATTGGCGACGCGACCATGCGTTGCTGGGCACGACGCTGGCGCAGGCGGATTGTCTGATCGCCGCAGCGGCGGTCGCCATCGGCGTGCCACTCGCAACCGGGAACCCGAAGGACTTCCCGATGCGCGAGCTGGAGGTTCAGCACTGGCCAGCCGGCGCATGACCAGCCGTACTGGATCTCTTGGTTTGGCGGCTCGCGCCGTGCCGCCTGCTCACCCCAAGTCGAGGACGACCTTGCCGGTCGCCTCGCGCCGGTCGATCACGGCGAGCGCTTCCCCTGCCCGTTCGAGCGGGAAGCGAGCGCCGACCGGCGGCCGGACGTAGCCGTCGTCGATCATCCGGTCGAGTTCAGCGGCGATCTCGCGCGTCAGCTGCGGCTTGCTCATCACGTATGCGCCCCAGCCGGCACCGACGACGTCGATGTTGTTGAGGAGCAGCCGGTTGACCTTGACCTCGGGGATCGAGCCGCCCGTGAACCCGACCACCACCAGCCGGCCATCCTCGCGCAGCGAGCGGAGGCTGTCGGTGAAGCGGTCGCCGCCGACCGGGTCGAGCACGACGTCCACGCCGCCGCCGGACAGCTCCTTCGCCTGGTCCTTCCACGGGTCGCCTGCGCGAACGACCTCGTCGGCCCCGGCATCGCGGGCCACGCGTTCCTTCTCACCGGTCGACACGACGGCGATCGTCCGGGCCCCGAGCGCCTTGGCGACCTGCAGCGCGGCGGTGCCGACGCCGCCCGCGGCGCCGTGGACGAGCACGGTCTCGCCCTCTTTCAGCCGCCCGCGCAGCTTCAGCGCGAAATACGCCGTGTGGTAGTTGAGCAGCAGCGCCGCGCCTTGGGGAAAGTCGAGCGCCTCCGATAGCGCGAACACCATCTGCGGCGCAACATTGACGACCTCCGCGAAGCCACCCATCATCGCCAGCGCCGCGACCCTGTCGCCCGCGTTGAGGCCCGAGCCGTCGGGCGCGGAGCGGACCACGCCGGCGACCTCCGAGCCGGGGATGAAGGGTAGATCCGGCTTGTACTGGTACTGACCGCGGCTCTGAAGGACCTCCGGGAACGAGACGCCCGCAGCCTTGACGTCGATGACGACGCCGTTGCCATCGGGCTCAGGCACGTCGACGACGCGCAGCGCGCTGTCGGGCCCGGTCAAATCGACGATCTGCACAGCTTTCATACGAACTCCTCCTCGAGCACCCTGATCGCGCGCGGCGGCGCACGCATCACCGAAAGTTGCGCGATCTCCGCCGTCGCGCCCGCGAACCGCGATTCGAGCACTGGGTGGACGACCATCACCAGCCGTGCCTGATCCCCGAGCCCTTTCTGCACCACTGACTTGACCGACACCTGGTGGCGCGCGAGCACGTCCGCCACGGTCGCGAGCACGCCCGGTTCGTCGGCCACCTCCAAATGCAGATAGAACGCCGACACAACGTCCTGCACGATCTCCAGCCGCTGCGAGGTCGCGGGCGTCGACGCGGGCGGGATCATCGCGCTGATCACGTCGCCCAGCACGGCGCTCGCGGTCTGCGGTCCGCCGGCGCCCGGGCCCGACATCGTCACCTCGGTGATCTCCTCGGACTCGACGGTGACCGCGTTGAACGGCCCGTTGACGGAGGCGAGCGGATGGCGGCCGTACAAGAACGCCGGATGGACGCGGACCGAGAGGCCGCCACCGACTCGCTCGGCGGTGCCGATCAGCTTCAGCCCGAGGCCGAGGTCACGGGCGTACTCGAGGTCGTCGGAGTGAATCTGCTCGATGCCCTCATAGCGGACCTGGTCGAAGTGGACGGGCGTGTCGAATGCAAGCCGCGCGAGGATCGCCATCTTCGCGGCCGCGTCCGAGCCATCGACGTCGTCAGACGGATCCGCCTCGGCGTATCCGAGTCGCTGCGCCTCGGCCAGCGCATCCGCATACGCCATCCCGGTGGATGCCATCTCGGAGAGGATGAAGTTGGTCGTCCCGTTGACGATCCCGTGGACTCGGTCGATCGTCGCGCCCGCGAGCGACTCCTGCAGCACGCGGATCACCGGCACGACGCCGGCGACGGCACCTTCGAACCGCAGCTGCACCCCCTCGGTTCGCGCCACCTCCCACAGCTCCTCGCCGTGGTGAGAGAGCAGCTGCTTGTTGGCGGTTACGACGTGGCGCCCGGCACGCATCGCCCGCAGCACATAACCACGCGCCGGCTCGATCCCGCCGATCAGCTCGACGATCAGCTGCGAATCCTCGAGCAGCTCATCGAACGACCCTTGAGAGCGCGTCACGATCCCGGACAGCACCGGACGCAAGCCCGCGACCCGCTCGATCCGATCGGCGTGCCTGGGCAGCAGCCGGGCGAATGCGCCCCCCACCGTCCCGTGTCCAAGCAGGCCCACACGGAATTCAGCTGACATCGCGCCTCGCGAGATCGTCGTAGGTCTCTCGCCGGACGACGACACGTGCGTCGCCGTCACGGCAGAACAGCACCGGCGGCCTCGGCACCCCGTTGTAGTTGTTCGCCAGCGCGTGGCCGTACGCACCAGTCGCCGGAGTCACGACCACGTCGCCCGGAGCCGGTTCGGGCAGTAACGCGTCGCGCACGAGGACATCGCCGGACTCGCAATGTTTGCCCGCTATATGACAGCCCACAGTCGGAGCGGCGAGCATCCGGTCGGCGATCGCGGCCTCGTAAGGCGATCCGTACAGCATCGGCCGCAGGTTGTCCGACATGCCGCCGTCGACCGCGACCCAGGTCGAGACGTTGCGCTTGATCGTCTGCACCGTGTACAGGGTGACGGTCGAGTTCGCGACGAGCGCGCGGCCCGGCTCGATCAGGAGCCGTTTGCCGCGCCCGAGCGAAGCGTGCGCCGCGTCTGCGATCGTGGCCACGTAGTCCGCGATCGACGGTGGCTCCGTGTCCGCCGTGTAAGCGACCCCGAGCCCACCCCCCACGTTGTAGACGTCGAACTCGCCGAGCTGCGCGAGCGCCTCGATCGCGATGCGGAACGGTTCCAGCGCGAGTAGCTGCGAGCCGATGTGGCAGTGCAGGCCGACGAGCCGCAGGTGCGTCGTTTGCGTCGCGCGCTCGATCGCTCGCGGCGCGTCAGCGAGCCCAAAGCCGAATTTCGAGTCGGCCTGCCCGGTCGAGATTGCGTCGTGCGTCTCCCCCGCGACGTTCGGGTTGACGCGGATCAGCACCTCCTGGACGCGACCGGCGCCGGCGGCGACCTGCTCGAGCCGGTCGAAGTCGTCGAACGAGTCGAGCACGATGTGGCCGACTCCGGCGTCGAGCGCCTCGCGCAGCTCCTCCCGGGACTTCGCGTTTCCGTGCAGGTAGATCCGGTGCGGGTCGAACCCGCCGGCGAGCGCGAGCGCGAGCTCGCCGCCAGAGGCGACATCGCATGCGAGTCCTTCCTCCGCGAGCACCCGGTAGACCGCGGTACACGGAAACGCCTTCGACGCGAACAGCACGTCGCCGTCGGGGTGGCGTGCGCTCAGACCGTCGGCGAATGCGCGCGCCCGCGCGCGCAGGTCGTCCTCGGCGACGACGAACGCCGGCGTCCCGAACTCGCGCGCCAGCTCGACCGCGTCGCAGCCGCCGATCTCGAGGTGCCCGCGGTCGTTGACCCGGGTCCCGAGGGGATAGACATGGGAGAGCTGGCTGCGTACCGTCGTCACGACGCCAGGAAAGATATGGGTGATGCGCCGAATTAGAACCGTCGAGCCGGTCCTGCCGAGCGATATCTCGGTTTCCGACGGGCTGTCGTACGCGCTTTGGCTACCGGCGGACGGCGCCGTGAAGGGTGGCGTCGTGATCCTCCACGGGGCCGGATCGTGCAAGGAGAGCCACTACGACTTCGCCCGCGCGCTGCTGCCGGTCGGGCTCGCATCGATCTCGTTCGACCAGCGCGGACACGGCGACAGCGACGGCCCGATGGACGAACGGGCGCTCGATGATGTCGCCGGGATGGCCAGGCTCCTACGAGCGCGCGCCGGGATCGACGCCGTCGCGTTGCGTGGCTCGAGCATGGGCGGGTACATGGCGCTCGCTGCGGCGAGCGCTTCGGATGCCCGCGCGGTCGTCGCGATCTGCCCGGCGAGCGCCGGCGGCCTGCGCCGCGCGCTGCGCAGCGACGAGCGCCGCTTCGACGCCGATGTCGAGGCCGTCGACGCCGTGCTCGATGCCAACGACCTTGACCAGATCGTGCCGGCGCTCGAGCTGCCCGTCTTGCTGCTGCACGCAAACGGCGACGAGGTCGTGCCCGTCGAGCACTCACGCGAGCTGGCCAACGGTCTGCGCGCCGAGCGCAGCCGGCTGATCGAGGTTCCCGGCGGCCACCACCGGTCGGTTCAGCACGACGCCGAGCTGCAGGCGGTCAGCATCCGCTTCCTGGAACAGGCGCTCGGACTGCGCTAACTCAGGGGTGACCGAGCAGGCCGGCGACGCCCTTGCCGACGTTGCCGACGGCGCTCCCCGCGGCGCTCGTCGTGTTGCCGAGGATGCCGCTGACCGCGGAGCCGGTCTTCGACACCACGCCGGCGATGCCGGGGCTGACCCCGGAGAGCTTCCCGGCGACGGCGTTCGCCAGCCCGCTCACCGTGCTTCCAATCGTCTTGCCGGCGGCGGCGACCGTGCCGCCGACGGCGCCGGTCGCATTCTGAATCACGGACGACACCGTGCCAGTGGAGGACGAGGCGCAACTCGACCCGCACCCCGGCGTGCCCGGCGTGCCCGGCGTGCCGGTGGCGCCCGTCCCGCCGGTGGTGCCAACGGCACTGCCCGGATGCTGGGCGACCATCACTTGCCGACCGTGAGGGTGGCCGGCGCGGCGGGCGGTGTTCGCTCTGCCCGCGCCTGCGGCGCTCCCGGCGGCGAAGGCGCTCGCGCCGGATGACGCGGCGGCGAGCAACCCGCGCTCGGCGCGAGACGCGCCCGGCAACTTCGAGTGTTCGACCACGACGGAGGCGGGCGTTGCGCTCGCGCCCACCTGCGGCCAGCCGCGAAATGCGACGACCGCGCTCGCGAGCACGAACATCATCGCGGCGCCCGCGAGCAGCGAGCCGGCCGTGCCAAACCCTGCGATGTATGCCCTGGTTGCGCGCATACCTCAGCTGTTTAATCGGCGTCCCCGCGGAAACCTTTAGCGGACTTTTTGCGGAATTTGCGGACTTTTTGCGCGCAGAACGAGATTTACGCTGTGGCAGCGGCCACGCGGCCGGGTCCACCCCCCGCGGGTGCTGCGCCGACGCCGCCGTGGCGGCGCATCCACTCGAGCCACAGCGCGCCGAGGATCATCAACCCGATGCTCTCGAGCTGCGGCGAGGTCAGCCCAAGCGCGATCCGGTGATTGCGGCGCAGGAACTCGACGAGCAGCCGCTCGGTGCCCGATAACACCATGTACAGCGCGAACAGCGCGCCGGGCCGGAGGCGGTCGCGCATCCGCCACAGCCCCCACGCGATCAGCCCCATCGCGACGGTTTCGTAGATCGGCGTCGGCTGCACCTTGACGCCGGGTGGCGTCGGCACGGTGCCCTTCGGGTAGCTCATCGCCCACGGCAGCTTCGAGCCAGTGCAAGTCACTGGCGTACGGCCGTGGTAGCACCACATGCCGTAGTCGCCGTCGCCGGCGACCTGACACCCGATCCGACCGATCGCGTAGCCGAGCGTCAACGGCACCGTCGCGAGATCGAGCAGCGCAAGCGACAGCATGCCCCGCCACTTCGCCCAGGCGATCACGCAAAGCGCTCCGCCGATCAGGCCGCCGTACCAGACGAGCCCGGAGCCGCCGAACAGCCCCGACAAGAGGTGGTGCTTGACCGTCGAGTAGTTCTGGATCACGTAGTACAGGCGCGAGCCAACGAGCCCGCCGACGAGCGCCGCAAACGCCATCTCGTACGAGTAGTCGACGGGCTTGCCGAGTTCGCGCAGACGGCGGACCAGGATCGCACCGGCGGCGAGGAAGCCACACGCGAACACGATCCCGAAGCTCTTCAGCGAGATGCCGAACACGTCGATCGTCGGCTGCACGCGGCAGAGTGTTAGCAGAGGCGCGCCGGTAATCTCGCGCGCGTGGCAGTCGCAATCGTCACCGGGTCAGGCGGCTTGATCGGCTCCGAATCGGTGAGCCGATTCGTCGAGCTCGGTTACGACGTGGTCGGGATCGAGAACGATATGCGTGCGCAATTCTTCGGCCCGTCTGCGTCGACCGCGTCGACATCGGAGCGGCTGGCGACGATGTACGGCAACTCGTTCCGTCGCCTGGAGCTGGACATCCGCGACCGCGAAGGGGTCGAGCGAGCGTTCGCCGCGGAGGGGAGCGCGATCGAGCTGGTGGTCCACGCCGCCGCCCAGCCGTCGCACGACTGGGCCGCATCGGACCCTCACACGGACTTCGCCGTCAACGCATCGGGAACGCTCAACCTGCTCGACGCTGCCCGCAAACAGTCGCCCGACGCGACTTTCATCTTCTGCTCCACCAACAAGGTGTACGGCGACCGGCCCAACCAGCTGCCGCTCGAGACGCTCAACGAGCGGCTTGAACTCCCGCGCGACCATCGCTACTTCGATGGGATCGATACGTCGATGTCGATCGACTCCTCGACCCACTCGCTGTTCGGCGTCTCGAAGGTCGCCGCCGATCTGCTTGTCCAGGAGTACGGCCGGTACTTCGGGATGCCGACGGTCTGCTTCCGGGGAGGTTGCCTGACGGGACCCAACCACGCGGGCACCCGGTTGCACGGGTTCCTGTCCTATCTGGTGCGCTGCGCAGCGACGCGCGAGCCGTACACGGTCTACGGCTACGGCGGCCTGCAGGTGCGAGACAACATTCACTCGGCGGACCTCGTCGCCGCATTCGAGGCGTTCCACGCATCGCCGCGTCCGGCTGCCGTCTACAACATCGGCGGCGGGCGCGCGTGCAACTGCTCGATGCTCGAGGCGATCGCGGCGACACAACGGATCACTGGACGCGAACTCAACTGGACGCTCGTCGATCAGAACCGGATCGGCGACCACCGTTGGTGGATCAGCGACCTCACCGAGTTCTCCCGCGACTATCCGGGCTGGGCGATCCAGCACGATCTCGACGCGATCCTCGAGGAGATCTACGCGGCCAACGCGGAGCGCTGGGGAGCCGAGGTCCGGCGATAGTCGCCATGCCCGACCTCGCGGCTGGCCCCGGTTCGATCTCCAGTCCCATTCGACTTATTCCGACGGGGCGCTCGCGCCCGGCTGAGGTCGTCCGCAGCGCGGCCGACGCCGGCGTCGAGCTGCTCGCGCTGACCGACCACGACAGCGTCGACGGCGTCGAGGAGGCCCGCGCCGCCGCCGCGCAGGTGGGGATCGCGCTCGTCCCCGCGGCCGAGCTCTCGGCCGTCGATGGCGGCGGCGATGACGTGCACGTGCTCGGGTACCTGCTCGACGTGCGCGACCCGGTTCTGGCGCAGCGCGTTGCCGACGCTCGGTCTGAGCGGGTCACGCGCGCGACACGGATGGCCGACCGGCTCCGGGAGCTGGGGTTCGCAGTCGACGACGCGGTGCTCGAGCGCCGCCGCGCCGCGGGTAAGTCGATCGGCCGCCCGCACCTGGCCGAGGCGGTCGTGTCGCACCCGGACAACCGCGAGCGGCTCGCGGGCGAAGGGATGACGACGGTCGACACGTTCCTCCCGGCCTATCTGATTCCTGGTCGGCCTGGGTTTTTGCCGCGCACCTCCCCGACAGTGGAGCAGGCGATCGCGTGGGTCCACGATGCCGGCGGCGTCGCCGTCTGGGCGCACCCGTTCTGGGATATCGATTCGCCCGCGACGGTGCTCGAGACGCTCGATCGTTTCCGCGGCTGGGGCGTCGACGGGGTCGAGTGTTTCTACCGGACACACTCTCGCGAGCAGACGGAGCTGCTGGCCGGGCGCTGCGCGGAGCTCGGCTTGCTGGCCACCGGTTCTGCCGACTTCCACGGTCCCGAGCACGGGCTCTTCAATCGGTTCGGCGCGTTCGAGCTGTACGGGCTCGAGCCGAATCTCGGGCCGCTACTCGAGGCGACGTAGCCCAGCGTGATTCAAAACCGCTACAGGCCGCGCCGCGCGAGCACGTGGCCAAAGGTCCGCATCAGGATCTTGACGTCGGTCCAGAGCGACCAGTTCGCCGCGTACAGGTAGTCGGTCTTGACCATCTCCGACAGCGGTGGCCGGCTCGGGCCGAGCACCTGCCACGGCCCCGTCATCCCTGGTGGGAGCTGGAGCCGGTCGCGGTGGCGACCCTCGACCAGTCGATCCTCGTCGACCACCAGCGGCCGTGGTCCGACCAGCCCCATGTCGCCGAGCAGCACATTGATCAACTGCGGCAGCTCGTCGATCGAGGTCTTGCGGAGCAGTCGGCCGATCCGGGTGACACGCGGATCTGCCGTGACCTTGAACAGCCCGTCGGACTCGTTGAGTGCCTCGAGCGCTGCCCGCTGGGCCTCGGCGCCGTCGTACATGCTGCGGAACTTCAACATCGTGAACGTCTGGCCATTGCGTCCGACCCGGAGCTGGCGGAAGAACACCGGGCCTTTGGAGTCGAGCTTGATAGCGATCGCGATCAGCAGCCCAAACGGCGCAAGTAGCACCAGACCCACGGCCGAACCGATGATGTCCATCGACCGCTTGAGCACGCGCGAAGACCTTCCCAGGCCGGGCCGGCGAACCCCGAGCACCGTTACGCCGCCGATCGTGTCGAACTCCACCGCGGAGCCGACCACCTCGAGCAGGCGCGGTACGATCGACACCTTCACGCCGAGCGCAGCCGTGCGTCTGACGGCGTCGAGCATCGTCTCGGAGTCGGTCGAGGCCGGAATCAGGAACACCCGGTCGACCCCGAGCTCGCGCACGACTTCGTCGAGGTCTGCGAAGCTTCGCGACCGCCGACGGCGGCCGGCAGGTCCCTCGTCGACGCTTACCCGCCGCTCATCCTCGAGCGGCAAGCCGCCGACAACCTCGATGTGTGCTCCCGGATCGCATGCGAACGCATGCGCAAGCCGCGTCCGAGCGACCGCGGCCCCGATGATCAGCACGCGCTCAGGCGGCGCCGAGCGCTGGCCGAGTGCCCGCGCGCCGGCCCGCCCCACCACCAGCAACGAACCGGTCGTCGCCCACAACGCGACTACGCCTGCGCCGCCAAGGTCCAGATGGACACGCGCGACGAAGGCAACGAGCGACCACGTGAGCGCGTACGCGGCGGCAAGCATCATCAGCGCGGGCGCTTCGTCGAGAGTCGACTTGCGCAACACCGTCTCGTCGTGGTCGTAGCGGCCCGAGATCTTGGCGAGCAGAACGATCAACGGCACCGTCGCGAGGCTTGCAAGAGCGACCGTGCGCCCCGTTCCGATTGAGATCGCAACGACTCCGCCGCCGGCGGCGGCGATGTCCGCAACGGCGAGCATCCGCCGAAACACGGCATCGCGAAACGGCGGAAGCCTGATCGGCCCGATCGGGGGCGAGGCAGGCGCTTGCCGGCGAGTTCGGGCGTCCCCCGCCGCCGGGAACGCAGACGAGGCGGCGGTCACGGCGAAGGTGAGCCCATCGCCGATGCCGTTCGCGTGTGCGTCGCCGCTCGTGCGCGCCGCGCGGTTCGTGCGCCGCCGGCCCCCGTTGGTAGGCGCCTCACCGGTTTCTACCGTTGTGGTGGATGTGGCGCTTGTCCCCCGCTCCTGGAACGCTCTGTTGCTCACCTCGTCTCCTCCGCAGTGCGCTCAGCCCGCAGCAGCACATGCTGCCTGAAATGGCAGTCGAGCGTGCCACGCGTTCTGTTCGGTAGGTCCTTGCCCGGGCGCGCTTCGCCAGCCAACGCCGCCCGAGGGCACGTCCCCTTGCGAGGGGCGAATTTACCGCTTCGAGCGCGAATCATCAAATCGGAATCCGGTTCTTTGGAGGTTAAGGGCGCTGGAGCGCCGCATGACATCGTCCCCGGACGCCGGTACTGAGCCGCCACGGCGCCGAGAGTAAGCCAAGCTGACCACTTAGCAAACCCTTCAGTTGTCGGCACGGCGCTCTCCTACCATTACGATTGCGATGGGCAAGAAGACGCAATTCGGGCGCGATCGCGGGCTGCAGGCCCGGATGATCATGACGCTGTTCCTGCTCGGGCTCGTCTACGCCGTCCTGATCGGGGTGCTGTTCGCGGCCGGCGCCGGGGCCGTGACGATCGCTGTGATCGCCGGAGTGCTGTTCCTGATCCAGTTCTTCACGTCCGACAAGATCGCGCTCGCGTCGATGGGCGCACGCGTGGTAGACCCGAGCGACGGCGAGCCAGCCCGCCGAATGCACTCGGCGATCGATCGTCTGTGCATGCAGGCAAACCTGCCGAAGCCGCGGGTTGCGATCGCCGAGACACCGATGCCAAACGCGTTCGCGGTCGGGCGCTCGCCGAAGACAGCGACCGTGTGCGCGACGACCGGCATTCTCCAGCTCCTGTCCGACCCCGAGCTGGAGGGCGTGCTCGCGCACGAGCTGACCCACGTCCAGAACCGCGACGTGATGGTGATGACGATCGCGAGCTTCTTCGCTTCGATCGCGTCGTTCATCGTCCAGATGGGCTTCTGGTTCGGCGGCATGTTCGACGACAACGAGGAGGGGGGCGGGATCAGCGCGCTCGCCGTGATCGCGATCTCGGCGGTCGTCTACATGATCTCGTTCGTCCTGCTGCAGGCGCTCTCGCGCTACCGCGAGTTCGCCGCCGATCGTGGCTCGGCGATCATCACCGGCCGCCCGAGCGCGCTGATCTCGGCGCTGATGAAGATCTCGGGGACGATGGACCGGATCCCGCAGCGGGACCTGCGTGCCGCCTCCGGCGAGCTGGCGGCGTTCTACATCTTTCCGCCGAAGGCCAAGCAGACCGTCGCGAGCCTGTTCGCGACGCACCCGCCGCTCGAGGCGCGGATCGCCGCGCTCCAGCGATACGAGGCGCAGCTCCAGCGCGCCGCTTAGAGTCTCGCGAGATGCTGACGGTCTGGTTGACCGGGCTGCCCGCCGCGGGCAAGACCACGCTGGGCGACGCCGTCGCAGCGGCCCTCGGTGACGACGGGCACCAGACGGCGCGGATCGACGGCGACGTGCTGCGGCGCGGGCTGTGCTCGGACCTCGGCTTCAGCGCGGCCGACCGCGAGGAGAACGTACGCCGCGCCGCCCACGTCGCGGCGATCATCGCCGCGACCGGGACGGTCGTCATCGTCTCGCTCGTCAGCCCCTACAGGTCAGGGCGCGAACTCGCCCGGCGGATCCACGAGGAGCGCGGGCTCGGATTCATCGAGGTGTTCGTCGACACGGACCTCGAAGAGTGCCGCCGCCGTGATCCGCGCGGGCTGTACCGCGCGCGGGTCTCGAACCTGACCGGCGTCGATGACCCCGTACGAGCTGCCCGACACACCCGACGTCCACGTCCATCCCGGCCCGCAAACGGTCGCCGACTCCACGGCGGCTGTGCTCGAGGTCGCGACCGCGCGTCTGGCACGATAGGCGCGATGGGATTCCTCGACGTGATCACCGGCAAGCGGAAGCTGGCCGGACCTGCGCCGGATCGGCTGTTCGCGATCACGACCGCGAACGTCACGTTCGAGACCTCGCTCGCTCTGGCGAGCCGCGGCGCCGCCGCGATCGTGTTCCAGCCTCTATCGACGGCCGACTTCCGCTCGATCGTGACCGATATGGAGGAGGTCGTGCGCGCCACCTCCGCCGACAGCGGCACGACCGTCGACACCTCCGACGACAGCTACGGCTTCCGCTGGCTCGTGCTTCGCGGAAAGGAGTTCGACGACCTCGTCGTCGGGATCAACGCCGTCAGCGGCGCGCTCGAGACGGGCGGCTACGGCGACCGTGTGCTGTGCGCCGTGTTCTCGTTCGAGGACGCCGACAAGCATCCCGTGTATTTCATCTACAACTACAAGCGCGGCGCCTTCTACCCGTTCGTCCCTACCGGTCCCGAGCAGCGCGACACCGAGCGCGAGCTCGTGCTCAAGGCCCAGATCGGCTCCGAGTTGCCGGTCGAGACGGAGCTCGCGCGGTGGTTTCCGCTGTGGGGGGCGCCGATCTGAGTGGCAGTGACTCGAGTCCCCGGGCGACGCGGGCCGGACAGATCAGCTGTCGTCGCCGCGCGTTCGCCAGCGGTTGGCCGCCACGAGCAGCAGCGCGAGCGCAGACGCCGCGAGTACGACGATCAGCCACAGAGGAAGCGACGAGTCCGTCGAGATTCCGGCTTGGGACGAACTTGGCCGGTTACGCCCCGGGGCGGGCAGGCTCAGCAGCGAACGCAGCGCAGCGCGATGCTTCACGCCACCTGTCCGGGCCCGCTCGAGCTGGCGAACGACGCGCGGCGGCAGTGTGGTCGCGAGGGCGGGGGCGCCAGCGTGCGGCACCTGCCCACCGCCCGCGGTCGGGATCGCCTCGCAGTACTGGTTGAGTGCGCTGTCGGCGGGCCCGCCGCAACCACCCGCAGCGAGCGCGCCAGGCGCCGCGCCGCAAGTCGAGAGCGTAAGGACTGCGAGCAAAATCAGGCTACGACGTAAGCGATCCATGGACCAACCGAAATGGTAACTGGGGTCCGGCCAGCCGCGTCGCAGCTCGGCTGCCTCTTCACGCGCGCGCTCGCAGGAACGTGAACACGGCCGGGAACCCCTCGCGCGGCCCCTCCCGCTCGCCGAACTCGTGCTCGACCTCGAAGCCCGCGGCTCCCACCATCCACCGAAACGCCAGCCGACCCGGGATGAAGCGTACGTCAGGGTCTCCGGCGTGGCCGGCCGGGGCAAAGCGGAGGTACTCCGAACGCTCGGGGTCGGCCACGACGAGCGAGGAGATCAGCAGCAGGCCACCGTCGAGCAGCAGCGCGCGCAGCTTGTGCAGCAGCGCCGTCGGCTCAGGCACCCGGTGGAGGAGCCCGTCGCAGCAAACAATCTCGAAGTTCCCCTCGATCTCTCGCCATGCGCGATCGCACTCGACGACCTCCGCGGCGCCCGCGAACGCCGGCGCAATGTGCGTGCCGCCCAGGATGAGCACACGGCTCCCCTGTAGCCGTCCGTCGCACTGCCCGGCCAGCTCGCTTCGGTGGTCGTCGTCCTTTGCGACGGCAAACTCGCTTGCAAGGCGTTCGAGCGCATCGATCGTCTGCTGCAGGCGGTCCAGGCTCATCCGGTCCACCCTGCTCTGCCGAACCGGGACGCCCACGGCACGCCGACACGACGGTTGATGCCGAGCTCGCCAGTCACCGGCGCTCGCGCGATCAAGTTTCCGATCGACACGACGTTCTCGTACCCGCACCGCGACGCCTCGTCCTCCTCGGTGCACAGGAGCTGGTCGCCAGTGATTGGATGGGTCGCGCTGTAAAGCGGGATCGTGCGGCCCTCCGGTGATAGGAGCAGGTAACCGGCCGGCATGCCCAGCGACCCGCCGGGCTCGGGAGGACTCATAGCGAGGATGCGCATCGAGTCGTACGCGCGCCGCGCGGCGGCCTTGGCCTTCGGCAAGGGGCTGCCAAAGCCATACCACGTGAGCGGGGCACCCGTCCAGCGCATCGCCTTGCGGAGCTGTGGGCGGCCATTGGAGGGGACCGTGCGCGGAGTACTGACGCGGCCATCACGGTCGATCCAAACCGGCTCGCACTCGCCGAGCGGCTCCGTGAGTAACGAGCCTAGCTCGCCGGCGAGCCGTCCCTCCGGAATCCTGCCGGCTCCGTAGCGGTGCCGCCGAGCGGTCAGGTCAATCGTCCTGACGAGGCCCACCAACCCGTAGAAGCTCTCTTCGTGCGGCGGCCGGCGGGGATGGATCGGGAAGGGCTCGATGAAACCGAGGTGGACGCGATCCTCGACCTCCCGGGCGACGAGGTCGTCGTCCCCCGCGATCAGTACGCGCTGCCCGGTCTGTCGGTGCCGGGCGACGAACAGCGGGTCGAATAGAGGCAGCGGCGCCTGCTCGACGAACCCGAGCAGCCCGGGCGCGTCGAGCGGCGCCGCGTCGCCACGTGTGAACTCCTCCTCGCGCCAGAACAGCGAGCGCGTCCCCGGAAGGGGCATCGTCCGCAACGAGCCGAGGTGTCGCTCGAGGATGTGACCGGCAGGCGGGTTCAGGTCAGTTCCGAACACGTACCGCCGGGACGCAGGGTGCAGGTAACGACACAGCGCGCGCGCCAGCGGAGGTGTCCACACCTGCATTCGGTCGATTCGGTCGCCCACCCCCGGCGGAAGTTGTGGGAGCTCGGGGGCCGTTCCGTCTCGGACCCGCTGATCTCGGACTCGGAGGTGGCGACGCTTGCCGTACCTGGCAGCGGGGCCGACGTGCGGCGCCGCGACCGCCCGGCGGTCCCGGCGCGCTACGTGCCGCCATTGGACGGTCGCGTGGGCGCTCAGCCACCGCGCGAGCGTTTCGAGCGGGGTCGCGCCGGGCAACTCGAGCGAGGCCGGCGGCGCTGCGGGTCCGCCCGCCGGCCAGCACAGGGCTCCCAGCGCCGCGGCCCTTGCCTGCGAGTCGGCGAGGAGACGGAACGGCGCCAGCTGTGGATGGGATTCGGCAAGCGCAAGCGCGTCGAGCCGCGGTCCACACACCAGTAGCCGCAGCGCCTTCTCGACGATCGTGGAGTCCGAAAGCAGCGCGGCAGGTGACCCATACGCGCCGAGCAAATACCGCCCTCGGGCGATCCCGATGGCGCGAACTAGCCGGCGCGCCCGAGAGTCCGGCGGCTCGTTCGGGATTCGCCGAAGCCGATCGCCTAACACAGTCGGCCACAGCTCGTCGGGCGCCGCGACGATCACCTCGAAGTCGTCGCAAGTTTGTTGCGCAGCGGCGTCGACGAGCCGACGGATCGCAGGATTCGCTAAGGGGTCAAGCGCGATCAGTGAGACCGCTGGGCTCCAGCGCCCTTTCAACCATGCGCTGCGACCGTACAGCTCGGGGTGTCGCCCGACCAGCAGCTCAGAGAACGGCACGCTGGCGGCCTCAATCAGGTCGTTCCGGTTGAATCCATGCTTGCGGTAGCGCAGCGTCCTCGAGCGGGCGGGCTCGCCGAAGATCCCATGCTCGGCCAGCGTGAGCACGAAGTCCCAATCCTCCATTCCCAGCACGACGTCCTCCGGGTATCGAAAGCCACGGTCGAACACCTCGCGGTCGATCAGCGAGGAGCTGTCGCAGTAGTTGGCCCGCAGCAGCGCGTGCAGGTTGTACGAGGGCGGCTCGAAGTACTCGTGCCGGTTACCGAAGAAGTCGTAGTTCGGATAGATGAAGCCGATCTGCTCGCCGGCAACCGACAGCTGCTCGACGAGCGCGGCGACGGCGTCCCGGACGAGCATGTTGTCGGCGTCGAGCGGGAGCACATAGCGCCCGCAGGCATGCGCGATCGCGGCGTTACGCGCGGCGCTCGGGCCACGGTTGCGCGCAAGTCGCACGAGCTTAACGGCGCCGCCCTGCCTCGACCTGCGCGAGCGCCTCGAGCGTCTCGGGATCGGTCGAGCCGTCGTCGACCACGATCGTCTCGATCGGCTCGTAGGTCTGTGCCGCGCACCGATTCCAGGCAGGCCGCCAGGAACCGGCCGTGGTTGTAGCACGGGACGATCACCGACACGAGCGGCTTCGCGGCCGGGCGCCGACCACGCAGGCCCGGGGTCGCCGGAGGGGAGCCGGGCTGCGCGCCACGGCGCTGAACCGACGGAGCGGGTCCCCTCCGGCGCTAGCAGGTGGTCGTAGCGCAGCAGCTCGTCGTACAACGCCTCGTGCTCGGCGGCCATCCGCTCGAGCGAGAAGCTCGGAGCGCGCTCGCTGCACGGGCCGCGGCACCCATCCGCTCACGGCGCGCCGCGATCGCGCTGCCAGCTGCGCAAGCGCATCCGCGTAATGCCCGGCGTCCTCGCGCGGATTCGACGAGCACACCCGTGTCTGGCGGTGACGAGCTCCGCGATCCCGGGCAGCGCGGGCGCGACGACCGGCTTGGCCATCGCCATCGCCTCGTAGATCGCGTACGGAATCCCCTCGAACTCGCTGGTCAGAAGCAGCGCATCGCACGCCGCATACCACGGCCCCATGTCGATCGGCGTTCCATGCAGGAGCACGTGGCGCTCGAGGCCCGCGGCATCGATCGCCGGCGAACGCCGCTCCTCGAGCTCACCGTCACCGAGCACGTGCACGCGGAATTCGGTTCCGCTGCTCGCGCAGCCGCGCGGCGACCTCGACCATCAGCAGCGGATCCTTCTGCGCGGTCAGCCGCGTGGGGAAGAGGATCTGAAGGCCGGTCGGCGTCGAGACCGGTCGATCGGCGCGATCCGCGCCGGGTTGAACTCGCGCTCGGCGTCGACCCCGGTGCAGGATCACCCGGCGCTTGGCCCGAGGAACGTCGTAGGCGTCCAGCGCGTCGCTCAGCGCCTGGCTCGAGACCGAGAAGGCGTCGACAAGGTTGCCGTACCGAGTGGTGACGTACCGGACGTAGCCGGAGCAGTCGGGCTCCTCGACGTGGAGCTGGACGACGACTCGCGGACGGTCGGGCAGGTGTGCGATGTCCGGCAGCAGCTCGAAGCCGAGCCGCGAGTTCATGATGTGAACGACGCGTCACCTTGCGCGTGTGGAGGAAGGTCAGGATGAAGCGCGCGAACTCGTTGCCGGCCATCAGGTCCGGCAGATCCCAGATCTCCTCGGCGTAGCGGGATCACCTCGGCCAGCCGGCGGTTGGGCCGCGGCTGGGTCGTGATCAGGCTCGGCGCGGAAGCGACTCCGGTCGATGAACCGAAACCAGTCGAGCGTGCCCTTGTCCGAGCCGCCGATGTCGAGCCACGGGCCGAGGTACAGCACCGGAATGCGACCGTCATTCCGCGCATCGATCTAGCGGCGCTTGGCGGTCGCCGTCCAGCCCAGCGGGAAGCTCCACTCGACGTCCAGCGGCGACAGCTCGGCCATGCGCTCGGCGAGCTCAGTCGAGCAGCACGGCGGCGCGCTCGCGCTCGGGGTCGCGGCCGTCCGGCGCCCTCCCCATCGCCCAGCAGACGTTGCGCAGTGAGCTGCGCGAGCGTCGTGAAGCAGTCGTGCGCGGCTCGACCTCGATCTCCACAAATCCCGCCTGCTCGAGCAGACGTCGAGCGAGGCCGGCGTGAAGCGCCAGTAGTCATGCGGAAGCTCGTGCAGCTCCCACACGAACGGCACGGTCGCGAATAAGCTCGCACCGCGGCTTCAGCACGCGAGCCGGCCTCGCGCGAGCACGCGTCGGGGTCCGCGACGTGCTCGAGCACCTGCGTCAACAGGACCGCGTCGGCGGATCCGCTGCGCAGCGGCAGCGCCTGTGCGGGAGCGACCACGTCGGCCTCGCCAGCGTACTCGTGCACCGACTCTGCCCAGTCCGTCGCGATGTACTCGCAGTGATCGAACAGCTCCCGGTAGGGTGCGTCGCCGGCGCCGATGTCGACGATCACCGCGCCGGCCGACAGACCGTCCGCAACCTCGCGCACGAACTGAAGGATCGAGCGCCGCTCCCAGGGCATCTCCTCCACGAACGTCCGCAGCTCCTCCGAGAGCCCCCGGAGAGGCGCGCTGGTCGTACCGCTAACCACGCCGAGCCGGAGGATAGGCGATCGCCTATCCGGAGTAGAACGCGTGAGTCCGCCGCGGTGGGATCGGCTTCGAGTTGTACGGAAGGCTGACCGGCCCGCGGGCGACGACTGCCCGATAGGTCCCGTTGCCGCGTGCGCGGAAGCGGACGTAGAAGGTGCCGTCGGAGGCGGTCCTCGACCCTCGCGACGAGTACCCAGCGGCGGCCCGACCTGCGCTGCATCGCGACGCGGGGGCGCCGCGACGTCGGCGCCCGCCCCCAGGCGAATCCGCGGCCCCGCGCGACGCCGGCGACGAACGGGAACGCGAACGCACGCAGCGTGGGCTTGGCCTGTCCGTTGCTGGCGTACAGGCCGCCTCCGACGTCGAGAAGGCGAGCGTTGCCGCATGTCTGGATGCCGGGCGGGTCGCGGACGCCGAGCCAAATCACCATGCTCGCTCCGGCGCGCCACATCTCGTACATCGCCCAGGCGACATACCGGGCGCGGTCATCCACGTGTCGCCCACGCACTGGTTGGGCGGGTTGGTGAACCAGCCCCACTCGGTCACCCAGATCGCGTGACGGCGTGGCCCGCCGACGGTCCGGAGCCGGTCCGCCGCGCGCACGATCGCGCTGACCTTGTCCATGTCGCCGACCAGCACGTCGTCGTAGTGGTAGGCGTGCTTGGTCGGCGTGGCAGCGAGCGTGTACGGATGGATCGCGAACACGTCGAAGTTCGCTCGCCGCGGGCAGCTCGGGGCACGGTGGTAGCCCGTGCCCGCCCGTTGAAGGCAAAACAGTTGCGCTGCGAATGCGAGCGGTGACGTCGAGCGGCCGGCCTGCGGACCGCCGGTTATGAACGACACCGGGGCGAGCCCCCCGACGGCCACGACCGCGCGCGGGTCGACAGCTTTGATCGCGGCGTAGGACGCGTTCAGCATCGCGCGGTAGCTCTCGACCCGATCCGGGGCCATCAGCGACTCGGGCAGGTTCTGCTCATTCCAGATCTCCCAGTCAGAGACATGCGGCAAATACGAACCGGGGCTCGCCGGGTCGGGGAAGTGACCGCTGTAGCGCTCGGCGGCCGCGTGCATGAAGGCGCCCAGCTCTGAGGGGTTGACCTCCCAATCGCCGGTACACACCTCGCAGGAGGGCTTGCCGGCGCCCTGCGCCCACTCGGGAGCCTGGTTGATGCGGAGGATTACGCGATCGTGGTGCGCAGCCGCGTCCTTGACGGCGATGTCAATCACGTACCAGAGCCGGTAGTGCGGGTCTGCGGAATTACTCGCGTCGAAGCCGCCCGGCGTCGTCGCACCTGCAGGGGCGACGTACGACCATGGCAGGTCGATCCGGACCATGCTCCCGGCGACCTGTTTTAGTGCCGCGTACGCCGCGACCTGCGCGGGATAGCCAGGGTATTGAGTGAACCCGGCGTCCTCCAAGCCGAGTTCGAAGCTGGCGCGGGCATGAGCTGGCACCCCTACCATTACGGCCAGAGTCAGCGCGCCAGCGGCTACGCGCACGAACGTCCTCCAACTCGTCGATCCGTCCATCGAGCGCCCCGATTGTGGCAGGTACCGCTGCCGGTTGCGGGGGGTCGCACCTCGAGTTCACCGCCGATCGTGTCGCGTACGTCTAGGTCGATTCGACGTCACGGTGCAAGCGTGAACACAGCCGCGTGCGGACCCAACGACCGCGCGTGTTCGTAGTCGCGGACGGCAGCGTTCAGCTGTCCGAGCTCCGTCTCGATCCGCGCACGGATTAGGTAATGCACGTAGTTCGTAGGCTCGTGTGAGACCGCGAGCGACTCCTGGTCCTCCGCCTGAAGCAGCTTGCCCGATGCTTCAAGCACGAGTGCCTCCTGCTCGTGCGCGCTCGCGGACCAGGGCTCGGTCGAGACGCCGCTTCGAGCAAGTTCGAGCGCAGCGTTGATGCTTCCCCCCGCTCGGCCGCCTGACTGCGGCGGACGTCCGTGGTGGATAGGATCCCAGGCAGCTGGAAGAGCGCTGCCGCCGCGGCTGCGGCGACGAGCGCGGCACGCACCGGCAGCCGCAGCTGCGGTCGCCCGCCCGACAACCGCGCGCCCACTATCGCGACGCCTCCCAACGCGAGTACGGTTACCGCGGTCGACTCCCACATCCAATCGACAGTTGCGTGCACCAGATATACGAGCATGACCGCTAGGGCTGCCGCCGTCGCGCCAGCGCTCGTACCGCGGCGAGCCCGCACCCGCGCGCTTCCGGCGACGCCGAGCCCGGCCGTCATCACCGCAACGATCAGAAGCAGTCCCGGAACGCCGAGCTCGGACATGTTCTGAAGCCAGATGTTGTGGGTGTCACGGACGAACTCGAGGGTGTTGCTGCGCTGATTCCACGTGAATGCGAATGTGCCGGCACCGGTGCCGTCAGCAGGATGCGCATCGAACTCCTTGATCGCGGCTTTCCAAACGGGATATCTGGTCCCCGACAGGGTCGTGAGGCGGGCCGTCGTGCTGGCGCTCGTGCTAGTCGCGTTGCGGGTAAATGAGTGCCACGCGCGTGGCGCCAAGGCGACACCGGGGACGAGCACGGCTAGCGCAGCGACCAGTGCGAGCGGGCGCCTGAGACGCGCCGGCGCCCGCCATCGGTCGACACCCACCCGCCGCGTGAGAAGCGCGGTCGCCGCACCCAGTACGCAAGCGAAAACGAGCACACCAAAAACACTCGCCGCTCCATGCGTCCCAGTCGCGCGGGCGATCTGCGTCGCGCCGCGAATCGCGACGACAACCAGTGCCGTACCCGCGGCGGCCCCTGCCGCATGAACAACCGCTGTGATGCGGTTCCTGCTCAGCGCGATCACCGCGATTAGCGCAACCCCGGTACCGAACAATCCGGCGCGCGAGTATGTGATGTACGTCGCCGACGCCGCTACCGGGACGAGCGCGAGCGCGACAGACCGCCGCACGCGTGAAGTGTCGTGCACGCTCCAAGCGAGCGCGAGCGCGGTGCACATCGCCCCCCAGGCCGCGACCGCGTTCCAATAGCCGAACGGCGCGCTGAGTCGATCGGCGTGCAGGAATGCATCGACGTGATCGCTTCCAAAGACACTTGGCGCCAGCCGCGTTCCCAGCGCGATCACGCACACGAGCAGGGCCGCCGAACCGAACCCGGCCGCCGCGATCCGCCAGGTGTCACGATCGAGTAACGAACCAAGCAGCGTCACCAGCCCGAGATAGTCAAGCGAGCGTGCGATTTCGACGGTCGTCAGTTCGGCGCTCTGCGTCCAAAGCAGGCTCAGCGTGGTCCAGCCGGTGTAGGCTGCGAGCGCGGCCAACAGCAAGAGCATGGCTCGCGAGGGCCGCGCGCGGGGCAGCACACCGATGGCGAAGCCGATCGCGAGCACCCACCAGATCACGAGCCCGTACTCCTCGAAGGTGACGACGTCGTAGGAGCCACCTCCGCGCAGCGCGTACAGGAGCATCGTGGCGCCAGCCACCGCGAACGCCGCCGCGCGGCGGGCGAGAAGCCCGCGGGGCAGCCGCTCGCCCTTTGTGGCCGCGCGGGCCTCCGTCGCGTTCGGCGTAGCTGCGATTGCCGCCGGTTCGCTCAGCATCTCCCCCGCCCGCGGCCCTGTCTCCCGCTGCGCCGGCCGGGTCAGCCTTCCGCCCCACGCTTACACGAGCGGTTTGCGGTGGCTCGCGGGAGTGCTAGGACGTAGGTTGCCAGCACGCAGATCAGCCACAGCGGGAACGACGACGCCGTCGCGGTCTGGGCCCGGACCCTGGGAGCCGCGTGGCGTGGCGAGCGCTCGCTCCGGACCGGCAAGCCCGGCTCCCCTCCCCGCGCGGCAGGGATCGTCTCGCAGGACCGGTTGAGCGATGGGGCGGCGGGTCCGCCGCAACCGCCCGCGGCAAGCGCGCCCAGTACCACGGGGCGGACGCGCACCGCAGCCCCCGTAGGCACAATCAAGATGCAGCGCATTCGGCCCATCACGGATCGCGCGGGATGGTACCCGGGCTGCTCAGCACTGCGCCGCGGTTGCTCGCTTACGCGTGGCTGACCGCGCAGTAACACGAACTCGGCGGTTACGCACCGCGGGCTCGGCGGCTCGGCGCCGAGCGCGAACCGGACTTGACGAGGGCGGCTTCGCAACAGACACAGCGCTCACCCCGAATTTCAAGTCGCAGGAGCGGGCTGCTGCGGGGTGAGCGTCGAGCCGACCGGGTGGACCGTCAGTCCGACCTGTTGCTGCTGTAGTAGCTGTAATACGTGTACCCCGAGTCGCGGCTGGGGGTCACGCCGGTAACCACGAGCCCGATCGGGCGCCCCGGCAGCCGCTTGAGCGCGTTTTCCCCGGCGCGAGCTTGGGTGCGTGTCAGCTTCGCCGTCCGACCGCACACGACGATCGCCTCGGCCTTCTCGATCACCTCGAGCGTATCGACGACCACGAGCAGCGGGGGTGTATCGAGGATCACGACGTCGTAAACCTGCCGGACCTCGTCGAGCATCCGGCGAACCGCTCCCGAAGTGAGCACCTCGACCGGATGGTCAGTCGCCGATCCGGCGGTAACGCATGCGAGCTGGTGGCTGTATCCGGGCGCCGTCTCGGCGGCAAGCGTCGTTGGCTCGAGACCGTCGGATCGCTTGCCCCGTGCCCCGTTGCTGACGACCACGTCGCTGAATGGAATCACCTGCACGACGTCCTCGGGAGCCGCTGCACCGGTGGCAAAGTCCGTCAGACCGGGAGAGCGGCGTATGCCTAGGCGCTCGGCGAGCACCGGGCGACGCAGATCGCACTCAATCAGAAGCGTCTTCCTGCCGGCGGCGGCGTTCGCGAACGCGACGAAGCAAGCCACGGTTGTCTTGCCCTCTTCCGGGATCGAGCTTGTTACCGCGATCGTGCGCGGTCCCCCGTTGGGCCCGAGAAACTCGATGTTGCGCTGCAAGATGCGGAATTGCTCCCAATCGACGGGGTCGACGATACGATCCGGCGCGCCCGCGTTGGGGCTGTGTCCCAACGCCTCCTGCCGGACCCTTCCGACGACGTCGTAGCTGAACTGCCGCTCGACGTCACCGCTCGAGCGCAGCTTCTGATCGGCGGTGTCCAGCAGGTAGGCGGCGAGGAGCCCCACCATCAGCCCGAGCAGCGCCGCTAGTGCTGCGTTGCGCGCGGGGCGTGGCGAGCTCGGCGCTCCGGGTGGAGTAGCTACCTCGGTCAGCTGGGCTGGGGTCGCGATCGCCGCTAGGGTCCGAAGCTCTCTCAACGAGTTCGGATCGACGCTCCCCGACTTGCGACCCTCGAGCGCGGCGGCCGCCGCCGCATAGACTTGTCGCTGGCTGTGATTGACGATCGCCACCGTGGCATTGGCGAATGCGTTCGCCAATGCCGCTGCCCCAGTGGCACTCGGCTGCGTCGCGTCCACGTGCACGTTGTTTGCGTTGGGGTCGACCGAGGCGCTCACCGATCCTGCGAGCTCGTAAGCTGGCAGCGGTGAGCCCAGAATGCTCTTGGCTCGGTTGGATACGGCCGGCTGATCGATTCTCTGTGCCGCCTGGCTTGCCACTTCGGCTGCGGTTAGGTTCGTCGGGACGCCGACGCCGACCAACCCGAGATCAAACGTCTGGTCCTGGACTTGGAGGGTCGCGGTCGCCGAATACTTCTTCTTCTGGGCATACGAAAACCCGAGGGATGCCGCCACCGCGATCGCCGTGATCACGACCACGACCCACCATCGCGCCCGCAGCGGGCGCAGGAGATCGAACAGTGTGGATTCGTTAGGTCGAGTCGTTTGCATATGCGCCGCGGCACTGCCGTCGGTCGGGCAGGCAACCCTCCCCCCGAAGGGAGTCAGCGCACAACGGTAACATCCGTAGCGGCGAGCACCTCGAGTCGATTGGTTGCTCGGGCCCGAAGAGTATCCGGTCAGCCACCGGACGCGACCACCTTCCCCGCGACCGCGGCCTACACTGCCAACCTTCGCCTCGGGCCCGGCCCCGGCCTCTCTGGTAGCTTCGCCGCGCTACGTGGCCCTCGAGATCGTCAACGTACTTCCAATCGTCTCGGCCAGGGCGGGAGGGCCGCCCGCTTTTGTCGGGCCTCTGGCGCTCGAGCTGCAGCGCCGTGGCCATCGCGTTCTCACGCTCACAACCGATCTCGCGCTGCCTCCGGGGGCCCGCGGCCAGCGCCCCGCCCATGCAGCGGAGATCCTTCCCTCGATGGCGGCCGCCGGATACTCCGCCTTCGCGACACGCCGACCGCGCCGACTGCTCTATTCCCCGGCGCTCGCCGCCGAGGCCAAGGCGGCCGTGCGGGCGGCTGACGTTGTGCACATCCACTCGCTGTGGCTGTATCCCCAGTACGCGGCGTATCGCGCAGCGGTGCACCATCACGTTCCATACGTGGTGTCGCCCCATGGCGCGCTCGATCCCGCCCTCGCCGCTCGCGGACGCCTCCGCAAGCAGGCGACGTCCGCGTTGTGGCAAAGGCGGATGTTCGAACGCGCCACCTTGATCCACGTGACGACCGGAGCCGAGGCCGAGCTGATCCCCGACGTCGCTCCAAACGTGCCCCGGGCGGTCGTGCCGCTCGGCGTCGACCTCAGCGAGCAGACCGCCTGCCCCGACCCGGCTGCTTTCAGGCGAAACTACCTCGACGGCTATCAGGGACTCGTGGTCCTGTTCCTCGGGCGGCTCACGTTCAAGAAGGGCATCGACCTGCTGATCAGGGCATTCACTGACGCTCGGCCCGAGATCGACTGCCGGCTAGTGGTGGCTGGACCCGACGATGAGCGGCTCGCGCCGTCGCTGCACGCGCTCGCCGAACGCGGCGGCGTGGGGGGCGACGTGGTCTTCACCGGCCCACTGTTCGGAGAGGCACGCGCCGCGGCGTTCGCGGCGGCTGACGTGTTCGCGCTCACTTCACACACGGAGAACTTCGGGGTTGCGGTTATCGAGGCGGTAGCAGCAGGCTGTCCGGCACTGATCTCGAGCGCCGTCAATCTCGCGCCGGAGATGGGGGCCGCCGGAGCCGCCGTCGTTGTCGAGTTGAACGAGGGTTCGATCACCGCGGGCCTGCGCCGCGCCCTCGGTGACCCTGGCCTGCGCGACAGGCTGCGCGTCGCCGGTAGAGAGTTTGCGAGGCGCTACGAGCTCGGAGCGGTCGCCGGAGAGCTCGAGCGCATGTACGAACGTGTTGCCGGTCGCAGCTGATCGCAGGCCAGTACGCTCCGCCGGGCTCCTATGGATGTCGACCTGAGCCTCACGGACAACCGCGACTATCGCCCGGGGCGCCCGTTCGCAATAAGGGCGCTATGGCTGGTGGTCGAAGGGGTGACGCTACTGAACCCCCTGGTGACCTCCTATGGCCTCAAGCGCTGGCTGCTTCGTCAGTTCGGCGCAAAGGTCGGGCGCGACGTGATCGTGAAGCCCGGGGTGCACATCAAGTTCCCGTGGGAGCTCGAGATCGGGGATCAATGCTGGATCGGCGAGCGCGTCTGGATCGACAACTTCGTCCCGGTTCGGATCGGCGATAGCGTCGCGATCTCTCAAGGCGCGTATCTCTGCACGGGAAACCACGACTGGTCCGATCCCGGCATGGGCCGGGTGCTCGCGCCGATCACGATCCAGCCCGGAGCTTGGGTGGGAGCGTTTGCGAAGATAGCTCCGGGGGTCACCGTCGGGCGCGAGTCGGTGGTCACCCTGGGCTCGGTGCTGCTGTGCGATGCCGAGCCGGGCGGGGTCTACCGCGGCCACCCAGCGATGCTGGTGTCCCACCGGGAGCTGCGACCGTATCCAGGGCCTGCCCGATGACCCCGCCGCCCGCCCCCGTCCTGCTGCTGGGCTTCAACCGGCCGGACCTCTTCTCGAAGCTACTCGACGTCGTCAAACAGGCAGGCCCCCGCGATCTGCTGATCGGGCTCGACGGGCCCCGCGAGGGCAACGGGCGCGACGCCGGCGACTGCGCCGCCGTCAGGCGCCTTGCGGAGGGGACCCACTGGGCGCCCAACGTCCACTTGAACATCCGCGAGCACAACCTCGGGTGCGGCCCAGCCGTGGCTTCGGCGATCGACTGGACGTTCGAGCGCGTCGAGCGGGCGATCGTGCTCGAGGACGACTGCCTCCCAGACCTCTCGTTCTTCGCTTTCTGCGACGAGCTGCTGGAGCGCTACGCCGACGACGAGCGGGTGATGCAGATCGCCGCCAGCAACTGGGGAGCCTCGGAGGACCGGTATCGCGGCTGGTCCTATGGATTCAGCACCTTCGGCCCGGTATGGGGGTGGGCCACATGGCGTCGAGCCTGGAAGCTGTACGAGTACAAGCTCGACTCCTGGCCACGGTTCAAGCGCGACGGACTGCTCGACGGGGTCGCGATCTCGAAGCGCTTCCAGAGCCTGATGCGCTACGAGCTGGACACGGTGTACGCGGGCGGGGGAACCTGGGATCACCAATGGCAGTACGCGGTCATGCGCCATAGCGGGCTGAGCGTGTCGCCGAGCCGTAACCTGTGCGTGAACCTTGGCTTCAGGTCCGACGGGACGAGCGTCACGGAGCCTGACTACGTGTTCAGCAACATGCCGCTCGAGTCATTGCCGGGGCCGCTCGTGCACCCACCGGAAGTGGCCCGCAATCCGGCGATCGACGCGCTGTTCGAGAAGGTCTACTGGCACAAGCTGGCGCCCGGGATCCGGTTGTACCGGAAGCTCGTCCGCGACGAACGGGTGCGCAGACAGGTCCGACGAGTCACGCAGACGGCGCGCCGGCGCCCGCGGTGAGCAGCGGCCTACGGCACGCCAACCTCGGCGCCAACCACGGCATAGAGCCCAGGCCTCATCCGCGCCGCCACCTGCTCCCACGTGTGCACACGGGCGCCGTACCGCCTCCCGGCGTCCCCCAGCGCGAGCGCAAGGGCGTCGTCGCGCAGCAGCTGCAGGAGCGCATCGGTCAGCGCCCGCTCGTCCCCGGCCGGCGGAATCAGCCCCGCCTCACCGTACGCCAGGATCTCCGGGATCGACTGAGCGCTCGAGCCCACGCACGGAAGGCCGTAGGCCATCGCTTCCGCGAACGTGAGCCCGTACGGCTCATACAGGGAGGGCATGCAGAACACGCGCGCGCTGCGGAACAAGGCGGCGAGGTGTTCGCGGCCGACGGGGCCGTGAGCGACGACGCCAGCGTCCACGAACCGCTGGCGAGGCCCGGCGAGGTGCAGCGTCGCGTCCGGAAGCTCGCGCCGCACGCGCCGGAACGCCCGAAGCAGTACCTCCCCCCCCTTTCGCTCGAAGTCCCTGCCCACGAACAGGACCGACGGATCCCGCGGCAGTGGCCGCGGTTCGGGTGGCTCGGTGAAGTTCAGGCCCCCTCCGACCACCGTGACCCGCTTGGGATCGATCCCGTAATCGGCGGCCAGAGATTCCTGCGTCGGCCGACCCATCGCGAAGATGTGCTCGGCCAGCTCGTACATCTCCCGCTCCGTCCCGAGCAGCCAGCTCCGGTCTCGTCGCGGTAGCGGGATCCACGCCGGCCATCCACGGTCCGCCATCAGGCGTGTCTGATCGGCGAACAACGTGAACGGACGGGGCTGACCGAAGCACCACCCGTGAACCTGCAGGGCGACGTCGTGCTCGGTGGCGGCGGCCATCCGGCGGCGCATGCTCGCGGTCTGGGCGCGATGGGCAGTGCGCCCAGCCTGGAAGCTTCCGCGCCAAGCCGCCCGAGCCGGCCGGAATGTGAGCGCCGCCAGTGCCAGCCGATGGGCGCCCCGGACGCTGTAGTCGACGCGATCGACCCGCGCGAAAGTCTCCTCCAGGCCGTCGAACAGGTAGCCGGGCACCCCCGACATCGAGCGGCGGTGATCGCCGTTCGACAGTCCCAGGACGCGCAGGGGGTCTCGAGGCGGCTCATCGGTCAAGCGCTTCACGGACGGCGAGGAGCGATGCCTAGAATCCGCGGCCGATGAACCGCGACCGGATCCGCAAAGGTGGGCGCCGAGCTGCAGACGCCGTCGCTCGCGCGGCGGGCTACGAGGTGATCAGGCGCCACTTCTACAGCCCGATTCCCGATCTGCGCTCGCTTCCGGCCGAGGTTTGGACCCGCCGTAGCGAGTTGCGCGGAGTCGACTTCGACGTCGACGCCGGGCTTGAGTTCGTCTCGTCCGAGTTGGCTGAGTTCATGGCCGAGTACCGCCCCCCGACGGCGGCGACCGGTAACCCCCGCGACTTCCATCTCGACAATGGATTCTATGAGGCACTCGACGCCCACACGCTCTACGGGATGGTCCGCCGGTTCGCGCCACGCCTGGTGTTGGAATTCGGCTCGGGGATGTCATCGCTTGTCATCGCCGACGCCCTCGAGGCTACCGGCGACGGGGACCGCCGGCACGTCATCTATGACCCGTATCCGCGCGGCGACCTGGAGGCGACGCTGCGCTCGGTTGCGGAGCTCCAGCAGCGCTCCGCGGTGGATGTCCCGCACGATGAGGTCGCGCGTCTTGGCGAAGGCGACGTGCTGTTCGTTGACACGTCGCACACGGTCAAGGTCGGCGGAGACGTCAACCATCTGATCCTCAACCTACTCCCGATGCTCGCTCCCGGAGTGCTGGTCCACATCCACGACATCTATCTACCGTGGGAGTACCCGCGCGAGTTCATGGAGGAGCGCCACTTCTTCTGGGCCGAGCAGTACCTGCTCCAGGCGTTTCTCGCCTTCAATCGCTCATTCGCGGTGCTGTTCGCAAACCACGCTCTCTCGCGCTCGCACTCCGACGAGGTGACCGCGCTGATCGGCAATGGGAGCGCCCCCCGCCATCCTTCCGGTCTGTGGCTGCGTCGAGTCGGCCCCTGAGCTAATCGATCCCGCAGGCGCCCAGCATGCGGACCAGCTGATCGACCGGAACCGTGATGTCTCGCCACTGCGACCTCGTCGGGGGCGACGGGGTGATTAGGAGGTGATACTCGCCGCCGACACGGTTGGCCAATTCCCAGAAGCCGGAGATCACGTAGTTGGAGTCGAAGAGCTCCACGAGCTGAACGCCGGGCTGGGAGAACACAATGTTGGTCAAGCCGCCACCGTTGGGGCCGACGACTATGGCGGCCTCCGAAAACAGCCTTGCCTGCGCTGCAACCGAAAGCCGGCCCGGCTGCACCGTCTCGAACCCAAGCCGCGCCAGTGCGCCTGCGAGCTCGGCTTCGTTAGCAACCCGCCGTCGGCGCGCATCGACTCGGGTCACATACAGGCGGCGGAAAGCGCGTTCCCGCAATTGCTCACGGGCAAATATCGACTGCAGGTATGGAATCACCGGCTCGCTGAGGCGAGGAACTAGAGAGGGCACAAGCAGCTCGTCTGCGACCAGGTGCAACCGCTTTGCGGGCTCCACCAAGCGGTCCAGTGGCACGCCCGCAGCCTTCAGACACTCACGCTGGAACGGCAGCGCGGAGGGGACGACGATCCGCTCGGCGGTATGCAGCTCGTCGCCGAGCAGCCGCACGCGCGGGATGATGTCGACGAGCCAGTGGTAATAGCTGTCGGCGTGACGGGCGGCGAGCACCGCGACACGTCCGGTGACACGCCGCGGACGCGGCAGCCGCAGTCGCCGCAGCACGTCCTGGTGCTCGTAGGTCTTCGGCCAGTAATTGTGAAGCTCGCCGAAGACCGTGTCGTCCTGACCGATCACGGTCGCATCGGCTCCGAAGACTCGCCCGCCTGGGATGTGCGCCCGCCAGGTCGCGAACTGACTCTGCGTTTGCAGGATCCGAAACCAGCTCGGCGGGTCGGACGAAGGCCGCGCTGGCCATGGCAGGCGCATCAAACCCGCGGGGTCGAGCTCGGTGAACTCGACCTCCGGATGCTCGCGCGCCCACTCCCGCATCGACCCGGCGAACCTGCGTGGCGGGCCAAGCACCGAGGAGTCCCCCGGCAGCCGTCGCAGCGCGGGCCAGAGCGCCCTGTTCGCCGACACCCGTGACGCGAGCACGGACCGGCCAGCTCCCTCAGCCCATCGGGGTATCCGCATCGGATGTCAGCCTTTTCCCAGGCGAAGGGTCAGCGCCCGCTTGGCTCGTGAGGCCGCGTATTGCCAGGTGAACGGCATTACCCTAAGCACCGCGCCGGCGATACTGATGTCCTCCGCCCGTGCGAGCGGCCACGGCGTGCACGCCCGGTACTCCCGGTAGAGCTTCCGCATCGGGTGAATGCTGCGGAAGTACCACGGCTTCACCATCACGCCACCTTCGAAATGGACCACCGCAGGGGACACCCGCGCCGTTTCGCGCTCGAGCGGCGTATAGGTATCGTCGGCGTAATCCGGCGCCATCCACAGATACGAAAGGGCGTTCCACTTCGGATGCAACATCTCCCAGCAGTCGCGACAGAGGTGGTTCAACGCATCCTGCTCGGCGAAGAAGAACTGTGCCCCCTTCTCGTTGCCAAGCGCGATCGCGCGCGCGCCGGTGCCCGACTCGCGCATCGCGGCGAGGTTGAGCATCATCACACCAGCGTTGAAGTAGCGCCTCACCGGCTCGAGCCCGGCGAACCCCGCCTGGGCATAACTGGATCGCCCGGGAGCGGATGCCACCGCGGACATAAGGTTTGAGCCCAGTTCGCGAGTAAACAGCGGCGCGAGGCTCTGGAGGACGAGCGTGTCCGCGTCGAGGCTCAGCACCTTGTCGTGCTCCGCGAGCAGATCCGGCAGCAGCGTCCGATACCAGACCAGCGGTGAGAAGATCGCCGCGTGGGGCAACGACCGCAACGCGCCGTCTGACGGGGTCAGGAGCTCGGCGGTCAGTCCGAGCTGGCGAACGTAGTCACGAATTTTCATCCAGGTGGCGGAGCTCAGGCCTGGGCCCCCAAGGACGATCAGATGGACGCCCTCGGCGCCACGCGAGGCGGCGATCGACGTGACACAGGTGGCGAAATGGGGCGCGAACGCGTCGTCGAATGCGCACGCGATGGTCACCCCCGGAGCGCCGTCCTGTGGAGGCTCAGATGCGCTCATCAAACCTGTGTCTGCGCACGACCGTACAGCGCCGAGAGCTTCTTCAGGTACGCAGCCTCCCGGGCGAAATCCGGGTTGCGCAATCCGCTGTTCTCGGAGGCGTACGGACCATCCGAACGCACGATCGTCGACATGCAGTCGATCCAGGTTCTGCGGGTGTGCCACCTCGTCAGCTCCTGCGCGACGCACCGCAGCCCCAACGGCTCGACGAAGGCAGCGACGTGCTCGGCGCTCATCGAAGGATCCCGGATGTGCAGGTACTCGACCGCGCGAAGCCGTCGCATCACGCCGCTGACCTTGGGGGTGAGCGCGAGGAACCTGAAGCCGGGGCCATAGGAGCCCAGGTTGGAGTGATGGAGGAACGCCGCCCCATCGGCCGTGAGAATCCGCGCCAGTTGAGACAGATACGCCTCCATCGTGCGCCTGTCGGCGTGAACGAGGGAATCGAAGCTGAACACGAAGTCGATCGACGCGTCGGGGATGAAGTCGAGCGACGAGCCGTCGTTGACGAAGTATTTGATGTTCGTGGCATCGGCGAACCGGTCCCTGCAGGCGGCGACGCAGTGCTCGGCGAGATCGACTGCCGTCAGCTGCTCGCACTGGTCCTTGAGGAACTGGGTCCAGCGACCGAAGCCGCAGGCGATCTCGAGGATCTGCCCGGTGGGAAGGAAGCGATGGATGCGCGGCAGTAGCGATCCGAACCACTGTGTCGTGGGATCGCCCCATGGCAGCGACCATTCGTCGCCGGCTTCACGCCAGTCGTAGTTCTCATCCCACCAGGTCTTGTTGTCCTTGATCGAGACCACGTGTCGCGGCGACTCTTGTAGCAGAAGCGAGCGGGTTTGGCCGCGCAAGCCCTTGACTTATGATGCCCGACCGATGAATCGGACTGCCTCGCCCGATCCCTTAAACGGCGCACGGAACGGGAGGGCTACCACGGTGATCGGGACAGCCGTGGGCTACTGCGAGGCGCAGCTCGTCCCGTTCGTCCGGAGCCTGCGCCAGACCGGGTATGAGGGCGAGATCATCCTGATCGTGCATGCGGACGATTTTTCTTCGCTCGCCCGATCCACGGTGATGCCCGACGTCAGCTGGCATCCCGTTCAGACGCTGCGCCTCAACCTCCGGTTCCATCGGGGCAGGTACGAGAAGCTTTGGCTGCCGCTTCAGCTGCTCGAGTTGTGGGCAGTTCGAGCTGTTGGAAGGCTCCCTGTGCGCGGCGAGAAGCGTCGCGCCATGCAGCGTTTGGCCGCTGGACGCCTCTTTCACCCCGAGCTGTCCCGGTTTGTTTACTACGAGGCGCTGCTGCTGGAGCTCTCGGTCGACCGCGTGCTGTTGACTGACGTCAGGGACGTGGTGTTCCAGACGAACCCGTTCGAGGCATTGGGCGATGAAGCACTCGCGTTCGGGATGGAAACGGGCGAGTACAGCAACGACACCGAGTATTGGAACCGCAGGTGGCTCCGGGCGACATACGGAGAGGCAATGGTGAAGCGGTTGGCTGGTCGCCAGGTGTCTTGCGCCGGTGTGGGGTACGGCAGCCGCCAGGAGATCCTCTCCTACCTCGGCCACATGATCGACGAGCTGCTGGCGTTCTCGCTCGCGGGCTTCGCGCAGATGGCCGATCAGGCGATCCACAATGCCCTCCTGTGGACGGGGACGCTCGGCTCGCCGGCCATGCTTCAGCCGCTCGCAAGCCCGATCGCCACCCTCAACTTCTTCACGCTCGAGCGGCTGGATCTCGACGATCGCGGACGGCTGCTGAACCAGGACGGCTCCGTGGTATCGGTCCTGCACCAGTATGACCGGATACCGGGCCTTTTGGAGCGGCTCGCGTGCTGCCGACCGTAGCCGCGGTGCAAAGCTTCGTCCCACTGACGTAACCCTCATCCAGCTTGTCCAAACTTGTCGGTCGCTGTACATTCCGCGCGTGATTCTGCGGGGGAGTGCGTGGTCGCCCCGCCGCGCGCAAGCCGAGCTTCAGTACGGGGGCACCACTTTCGAGCTCGCGTCGCGAGCGCTGCGGAGGGTGGACGAAGGCCAAAGCGATCTCAACGGCATCCTTGCGCTGCTGCGGACCGATCCCGCGGGCGCCCGTGCGCTGTTGAGCCTGTTAGCCAGACTGCCGCGGCTCGACGTTGTACTCACCGACGCACCCGCGGGAAGAGCGATCCGCGAGTACCTCGAAATGCGACGTCGAGGGGTATCCTGGAACCGGGTCGCGCAGGGAGTACTCGCCCTTCCGCCAAGTCGAGACCGCTACCTCTCCGGTCATCACCGCCAAGCCCTGCGCACGAATCTGCGGCACGCCAAAGCGCTCGGGATTCGCTGCGTTCAGATTCGTGACCCGACCGCGCGGCGGGAGATGCTAAAAGTGTGGGCTCAGCGGCGGGGGGAGGTCGAACCTGACGTCGACGACTGGGTCGCCAGCGAGCCTTCGTCCGCCGCCTGGTGGGCGGCCGTGGATCGGGAGGACTTACCGTTGGCCTTCGCGGCCATCAGCATCGACGCGCATTGGGCCCTGATCCACAACACGGTGAGCGTCTCGCACCCGGCCCGCTGGAGCCTGCACACGGCATTGGTCAGTGCGGCGATCGAGGATGGAGCACGGCACCTACAGGTGGCGGTTCCCAGCGCACTGCGTCTCGACGCCGGTTCACGGCACTTCCAGCGACTGCTCGGCTATCGCGTCGCTCACTTGGTGCTCAAGCGCCGGCCCAGCGTTGAGCCCCACGAGCTGTCGAGAGGACGTCGCCGCCGTAGCTGAGGCCCCGTTCGGCTGGGCGCCGGTGTCTCCTGCCTCCGCCATATGATCGACGAGCTACTCACGTTCTACTGACTTCGGCCGCTCGCGAGCCCGATCGCCACACGCAGATCAGTTCCCGTGCTGCTCGGCGTTGATTCATTCATCAGGCTCCGTGGTGAGCCACTCGCAACCGGGCCACAATCACGTTGAAAGACGGTAACGACGTCGCCATCGAGCGCCGTCGTGAACTCGAGCCCGGGTACCGTACGATCAAACTGGTCGGTCACGCGCATGCCGGCCTTGCGAACGATCTCAGCAAACAGCTCAGCGGTCATGGCCGAACGCCAACCGGCGCTTGTGCTTACCCGGCCGGCGTGATGGATGACCCCCCGCCCACCTGGCCGCATCACCCTGGCGATCTCCCTCATGTAGGCCTCCTGATCGACGGGCGCGATGTGGACGAAGACATCGAACGACCACACGAAATCAACAGCACCGTCCCCGATCTCCGGAAGCCCCGCATCCGTCACACAGAATCTGACGTTGGCCTCGTTCACAAAGCGTGCGCGACAGAACGCTATGGCGCGCTCGCTGATGTCAGTGAGGATCAGTTCCCTGGCGACGGAAACGAGAACCGCGCTCCAGCGACCGGCGCCCGCGCCAATTTCGAGGACCACTGCATTATCTGGAAGCCTTGGAAGCATCAGGTCCTCGACAACAGACCGGCGCCACTCCGGGGAGATGGTCCACTCCTCACCGCCGGCGGACCAATCGTAAGCGCGCCACTTCTCGGCGTTGTCATGACATGTGTAGGTACCTGGCAGCTGATTCTTGATCGCCCTGGCTCTCGCCCGTCGCTCGAAGACTCGGCCGACGCCGTGTGACATGCTCGCCATCAAATGCCAGGCAAGCCATGGTCCGTCATTGTCCGAAAGACGACGGCGCAACAACAACCATCGTGAGCCTCCCCGCACCGAACTCACCCTAACGCAGCTACACCCGTGCGTCGAGTACCGGGCGATGCGCCGTAACACATTCGGCCCGACACGACGGCCAACCCGACGTTTGGCTGGTTCGCGTTGCAGCAGGCAACAAGTCCGACTGACATACCTCGCTGCGCCCCGGAGGCTTCAGCTGACCCGGGACTCGGTGCCACCTCAGCGGCCAAAACTTGTGAGATCGAACCGCTCGAAGTGACTGGGATCGCTCATGTTCCCCTTCAAGGAGGAGAGCAGCAGCTTCGCGGAGGACATCGTCCGCTGTGCCCGTGGGGGGAGCGACGAACCGAGCGTGCCGCATCTCGCCTGTGACCCGTCAGTGTCTGCCCAGGCGGCGACGTAGTCGCTCTGCTGCGGGATTGACCGAAATGGCTCAACCATCGCAACTCGGCGAGCCAGAACGAACAGCTGGGATGTCCACGGGCTCGAAAGCCCGATTCTGCCCCCGGCGCTCGCTGGATTTGCCACACGGCGCCATCGCGCGCCAGGACGGAGGTGGCGGAGCAGCATCAGTCGGAGCTCAAATCCGTTTTGCGGTGTCAGCGTTATGTAGAAAATGTCGGGTGAGAACTGGTAAAGGCCGTGCCCAAACCAATTGTTGCCCGGCGTGACGATGACCAGGTGGCCACCTTCGCGAACGAGGTTCATGTAATTCTCGAGCACCCGTGGCACGTTGAAGATGTGCTCGATCGATCCCCCATCGAATACGAGCGAGTAACGATCCCGAAGTGACTCGGGGATCGGCAAGTTGAGATCGTGCGCAATCGTCGCGCCTTCAAAGCCAGACGCATCCAGCGACTCGACGGTGCTCGCTCCGAGCCGCAGGAATAGCCGTTCAGCGTAGCCGTCACGACCCGCGATCCCAGATGCTTCTGAATGGCCGATCACCTCGCCCCCTTCCGCCCATCCCGCCATAACGGTGTCAGGCCCCGCAAACAGGCACTGACGTCCGATCGTCAATGTCCTATCGAATTCGACGCCTGCGCGCTTGGCTGCAACGAGAAACGAGATTTCAAGCTTAGAAATGCCCACTGAATCGGACTACCGTATCGTGGCGATCGCTTGAGCCGAGCTCTGACGCCTGGCTTGGCGGGGGGTCGCGAGGAGGTTGCTGCTGTAGGTGCGGCCCGAGTCCGGCGGGGCACCCGTCTTTGCGTCCGCGACGTCGTACTCCAGATTAGCCAGAAGACTCATCACCTCATCGAAATGCCCTTGTACAAGCACCTCGATCAGTAGCACCGGTCTCGACCGAGAGAGCGTGTCGCGCGCCCCAATGAGAAACTCCAATTCAGCGCCCTCCACGTCGATTTTGATGAAATCGACTGCGTCAATCTCGAGGCTGTCGAGACGGGCGGTAGCAGCTCTGAGCCGCTGGCGCCGGTGCTGGTCGACCGGAAGTCCCCAGCCGGCCACCAACGAGGTAGAGCGCGACGCCCGCAGATCGAGATGAAGGTCGGAAACGCCGTCAGCGGAGCTCAGCGCAAGCAGCCATGGCGTAACCTGCTCCAGGCGGTTGAGGCGGACGTTTTCCAGCAACCACCGACTCGACTGCGGGTCCGGCTCGAAGGCATGAACCGCCCCGGTTGGCCCGACAAGATGCGCCAGCAGCAGCGAGTAGAAGCCAACATTCGCGCCGACATCAAGCGCCACGTGACCAGGGCGCACCCAGCTATGGATGTGCGCGCTGAGCTCCGGCTCGAAGCTCCTCATCCCGCCGGGAGTCAACAGCCCGAGGTGCTGCCAGGCAGGGAAGCGGAGCGTCAGTGGCGTGCCGGGAACCCGTCGCCCTGCGACGATTGGTCGCAACAATGCTCTTGCCGCTCCGCGAACGCCCGGCGAATACTTCACCCTCGAGGGAATCTCCATCTGCTCCCATTCTGACGTGAAACTGCCGACGAACGCGCTCGGCTAAGGTCCGCGCCGATGAGCAGGCGGATCTACTCTCACAGCCGGCGGCTCCTCAGCGAAGCGGTCCGCGACCAGGTGCGCCTGCGCCTCCCGCGGACGCTGTCGTTCTACCAGCGCTCCCTCAGACCGCGGATCACCGGTCAGCGGACGCATCTCGAGCTGGGCGAGTGGATCAACCGGGGAGCGGAGCTCGTCAGCCGGTCCGGCGCGGTCGGGATCCGGTTCGATCGCGACGGCGCATGGTTTGAGGACCCGGCAGGATTCCTGTGGCGGTACCGGACCGGCCTGTCCGGAACCGGCACCTGGGCCGAATACGGCGACGAATACGAACGGAACGAGACCGCGCTCATGGAAGCGCTGCTGCCCCCCGGCGGGACGCTGATCGACGTCGGCGCGAACGTCGGCTTGCACTCGATCAAGCTCGCCCGGCGAGTGAAAGGATTGCGGATCATCGCGTTCGAACCTGTCGGTGCGGCGCTGGAGTGCCTCCGGCAGAACATTGAGAGGAACGGGATCAGTGACGAGATCGAAGTGCACCAGATCGCCCTCACCGACCACGACGGGAAAATCAGGATGACGACCAACCAGGAGATCACCAACTTCGTCGTCCCGGACCGAAGCGCGGCGTCAGAAGATGCGACCGAGACCGTGCCTTGCAGGCGACTGGATGACGTTCTCGACGGAAGCGTCACCCGTGTCGATTTGATCAAGTGCGATGTCGAGGGCTACGAGCTGGGCGTGCTGCGCGGAGCGAGCAACACGCTCGAGCGCTTCAGGCCCCCGATCTTCGTCGAAATCGACGAGCGTTACACCCGCCGCTACGGCCACGCAGCGGCCGCGGTGTTCGATCTGCTGCACGTTCGTGGCTACCGGCACGAATTGATCGTCGACGGCACCCGCCGTCGGGCCGGCGGGTCATTGCAGGGCGATCTCGCCACCACGACCAACTTCCTGTTCGTCCACGCCGGCCCGAGCTGACGCAGCCCGAGGCTGGATAACCTTCCGGTGTCGATGAGTCGGCTCCGCAACCAGCGCTCGTCTCCCGAGCAGATCCAGCGCGATTTCTACACGGCGACATCGCGGACTTACGACCGCCGGCACCTTCACGACGACGAGCATGTGGTCGCGCTTCGTTTCATCTCAGCGCTGATCGACGGGTACGGCTACCGCAGCGTGCTGGATGTCGGGGCCGGCACCGGCCGCGCCGTCAAGCACTTTCTCGACCGACATGATGGGCTTGATGTGAAGGGCGTCGAGCCGGTCGCCGCGCTGATCGATGAGGCGCTCCGCTCAAACGGCGTTCCCGAGGGCTCAATCGTCGAGGGTGACGGGGTGGCGCTGCCGTTCGGGGACAGTTCGTTCGACGCGGTGTGCGAGACGGCGGTGCTGCATCACGTTGGCAATCCAGCCCAGCTCGTCGCCGAGATGACGCGGGTCGCGCGCCGCGCGGTGTTCCTGTCGGACAGCAACCGCTACGGGCGAGGGGGCGCTCTCGCGCGCTGGACGAAGCTCGCAATCCACTCGAGCGGCCTTTGGCCGCTAGCCTACCGCTTGCGAAACCGCGGCAAGCCGTACTACTACAGCGAGGGAGACGGGGGCGTCGCATACTCGTACAGCATCTACGACTCCCTCCCGCAGCTGAGCGACTGGGCAGACCGCGTGTTTGTGGTGCCGACCGTGCCGGCGCGGCCATCGTTGGGTCACCCGCTGCTCGGCGCCACGCATGGCCTCCTCTGTGCCCTGAGGGACAGCTGAGCGCGCGCGGCGCCCGTACGGACTGAGGATGAGCCTCCCGGGCCGACACCTGCACGTTCCGATCGGCGACGTCGCCCTGGTGATCTGCACCGAGGCGGGCAGGCTCGAGCGACAGTCGCTGCTCCTGTCGGAGACGCTCAGGCTGAGGGGCGGCCGGTTTGCGCAGATCCCTGTCTACAGCTTCCAGCCACGCCCCGGTGCCGCGCTGGCCGCCATCACGCGAACGCGCTTCTCGGAGCTCGGCGTGATCCACCTGGAGGGGCCATTCAACAGCCGCCTCCCGCACTACGGCCACGCCAACAAGGCGTACGTCTGCGCGTGGGCCGAGACGATGCTGCCGCATCAGCGGCTGGTGTTTCTCGACTCGGACTCGCTGGTCCTGTCCGAGCCGGGTGAGTTCGACCTTCCCTCGGGTGCCGACGTGGCGGCGGCCCCAGAGCCGTACAAGGTGGCCGGCACCGACGGAAACGACGAGAACACCGCGATGTGGGATGCGTACGAGGCCCACGTAGGCGTCGCCGGCCGTCTCCCGACAGTCGTGACCCGCGTCGACGAGCAGCGGATCCGGGCCTACTACAACGTCGGCTGCATCATTGTGCGCCGCGAGTGCGGGGTCATGCGGACCTGGCTCGAGGTGTTGGAGAACCTCGTTTCCTCGGGGCTCGTGCCGCAGGACAGCCGCGCTGCGTTCACCGACCAGATCGCATTCACCCTGACGCTCGCCAAGCTCGGCATCGAGCCGGAGATTCTGCCTTCCGCCTACAACTACCCGCTTCCGTGGTTCGGACTGCTTCCCGAATCCATCCGCGTGCGGTCACTCGATGAGATCGCGATCGCGCACTACATGAGGATCCTCGACGAGCCGACGATCGGCAACCCGCTGGCGCTGATCGACGGGCTCCCGCTGACCGAGCGTGACGAGCCGATCGCAGCACTGATCCGGCGAACCGGCGTCACCCCGGACCCGCGTCGTTCGCCGATCCGGGCGATCCGTTTCAGCGCCTACGCTCGCTTGGCGCCGCTCGGCAAGAAGCTGGGACTGCGCCGCGATCGCTTCACGAGGCTCACGAGGCCACAGCCGTAGCTTCGCCCCTCCCGCGTGTCTGGCACCATGTCCGCCTTCGCCATGCGAATTGACCAGCGGATCAGACTCGAGTTCTGGCGCTACCTGCGCCGCGGGTACGCGGGCGCGAATTACCACATGCAGCGACGCCGTCATGGTCGGCCGTCCCTGACGGCGATCATGGATTACCACGGCTCGGACAAGGGAAGCCTGCATGGCTACGGCATGGGGCTGCGGGTCGGCCACCGCTACTCCCACGCCTACGATGAGCTGTTCGCCTCGGGCCGCGATCGCGCGGTCACGATGCTTGAGATTGGGATCGGACCAAAGCAGCCAGGTGTCACGGGCGCGGCGTACAAACGGCGCCTCCGGGGTTCGGTGACAGCTTGGCGCGAGTATTTCCCGGCGGGCCAGATCCATGCCTCCGACATCGTCGACTGTCGCTACCTGAGCCGAGACAGGCTCACCATCCATGTCGCCGACCAGTCCTCACGCGAGTCGATGGACGCCGTCGCCCGGGCGATCGGAGCTCCGCTGGACATCGTCCTCGACGATGGAAGCCACGCATCGGCCCATCAGCAGATCTCGCTTGCGAGCTTGCTCCCGCATCTGGCCGACGACGCTATTTACGTGATCGAGGATCTCGAATGGCAGCCGGCCGAGATCGAGGACGGCTCCGCCCCCAAGACTCTGAAGCTGATGCGCACCTTCGAGCAGGCGGGCAAGTTTCCCTCGCCCGTGTTGACCGCTGAGGAGCAGCATGCGATCGAGGACCAGCTACGCGTGGTTCGGATCGAAGAGCGGCTTGGCGTCAAGTACCCGGGAGTCTTCGTGGCGCTGAGAAAACAAGGACCGCGATCATCGGCGCGATCGGCCCCGGCGGACGCGACCGCGGGGCGGTCCGGGCTCGCGCCCGAAGCTGTCTGATCCGCGGTCTTGGCTGCTAGCGTGGGCTCTCCTCTGAGGTGAGCGACCCCGCCCAGCCATACTCGCTGCGTCAACGTGTCTTCCGCGGAGCTCGCGGTCAGTTGGCCGCCCATCTGACCAGGGTCTTGGTCCAGCTGGGTATGGCGGGCGTCCTCCTACCGGAGTGGGGGCTGAAACGTTATGGCGACTGGCTGATCCTCGTCGGCATCGCGGTGTTCCTCGGCGGCAGTGACTTCGGGTATCTGACGGCGACTGTCAACGACATGAACCTGGCGGTCGGCAGGGGCGACTTCGACCACGCGCTCGATGTGTTCCGGACGGTCGCGCGCGGGATGGCGATCGTGTTCGTGGTAGCGCTGGTGGTGGCTGCCGTGGGCGTGACCGTGGTGCCGCTTGTCAGCGCGCTCGGTCTGAAAAGCATGGACGAGCTGAGCGCCGCCGCGATCGTGCTGATGATCGCCGCGCAGGCGCTCCTGCTGATCTCGAGCATGCTGCTCTACGGAGGCTTCACGTGTGTGGGCCACTACGGCGAAGGCGTCGTGATCCAGTCATCGCTCGTCTTCTGCGAGTTCGGCGCTGCTTGTGTCGCGGCCGTCCTCGGGGCAGGACCTGTGCTCGCGACCGCGGCGCTGCTGGGTGCGCGCGTCATCGGCACGGTCGCCATGTACATCGCGATGCGCCGCCGCGCGCCATGGCTCACCTTCGGACGGCCCGCGGGCCAGGCAAACGTGCGCAAGCGCTTGAGCGGGGCGGCCCTGGCGTCGGCATCAATTGGCTGGGCAACCGCACTCAACATTCAGTTGATGGTCATCATCATCGGGGTCACCACCGGTCCCGAGAGCGCCGCAATCTTCGGCACAGTCAGGACCCTCAGCCGTTTGGTGCTTCAGATCACGGGCTCGATCAGCCAGTCGGTGGCCCCCGAGCTTGGAAAGGCCTTCGCCCGAGGGGAGACCGGGCTCGTGGAACGGCTCCAGCGGAGAATCACCCAGGCGGCGGTGTGGTCCTCGGTTGTGTTCGTCGTGCCGTTGGCGGTCTTCGGAAGCACCATCCTCGGGGTCTGGACCAGCGGCCGCGTCGAGCAGGGCGGGCTGCTGCTTGACTTATTGCTGGTCGGAGCGTGCCTCGAGAGCGCCTGGATCACGGCCGGCTCGATCCTGATCTTCACCAATCGCCACCAGCGCATCGGCGTCTCCTACGCGGTGCTGATGCTGGTGAACGTGCCGCTCGCCTTCCTCCTAGCGAGCGCGCTTGGACGGAACGGAGCCGCGCTCTCGCTGATCATCGTCGCGGCGGTGATGCTCGCCGAGGTTCTGCGCCAATCGCTGCCGGCCGCGCACTCGACGCTGTCCACGTGGGTGCGATCGATCGTCAATCCGGTCGAACTGTGGCGAGCACTCGTCGCCCTGCACGGTCAGTTCAGGTTGATGCGCGCGGCGCGTTAACCGCGTACGCCGTTCTCAGCGCACCGCCCAGATGACGTAATGGGTCGCCAGGTTGGGGCGGCCTGAGCGCTCGGCCCAGTTCTCGTAGACGATGTAGGCGCGCTCCAGCGGACGCAGGAAGCGGAAGTACGCGCCGGCTTTGTAGCGCGGCACGATCCCGTACTCGCTCCAGCGCTGAAGCAGTGGCGCAAGGGCGCTGGCCGTGCAGCGGTCGTAGCGCGTCGGGAACTTCTCTCCCTCGTCCGCATCCATGAGACGCCGCATAAGACGGTTGGCAATCGGATATGGCATCGCCCTGCTCGCCAGCGCGAACGCCGACCAGGACCCGGACAACAGCGCCACGAACCGGCCCCGCGGCCGCACGTACGCTCGAATGTTGTCGAGCGCCCGTTCCATCGAAGTGACGTGTTCGAGCACCTGCCAGGACAGCACCAGGTCGAAACGATCCTCGAGCTCGCTTCGGCGGCAGGTGATGTCTGCGGTCACGGTGTCGTCGTACGCCCCGGGTCCAGCCGCCTGCAGCTCGTCGGGGGAGATGTCGAGCCCAACGTATATCGTGCCTGCCGGCCGGACGTGAGCCGGCAGAATCGGATCGCGACCGCTCCCCACGTCGAGGATCTGGACACCGGGTCGCAGTGCCGGCCGCGCGGCGGCGAAGAATGGGCGGCCCCACGGCTCGGCGTAGCGAGGCGGAAGCTCACCGGCCGCTACCCTCTGGCGCTCGCGCCGCGCCTCGTCCGTGTCGAGGCCCTCGTAGTCGACACCATCCCGGCCGTCCGGGGCGTCGGTCATGTGGGAACCAGCTCGCCAGAGAGCAAGGCCGGCTCGGTGTCGGCTTGCCCTACCCGCGCTCTCCTCGAGTCCAGAACCCATCGGCCCCAAGCGACCAGCAATGCATTCGCGATGAATCCATACTGGTTCCAGAACAACGGCTGGTTGGCGAAGAACACGAGGAAAGCCGCGACCGCGCAGACGAGCGACCAGATGATCGTGCGATCGTCGTCGTTGGGGGCGCTCACCGCGGCCCACCAGCCGAATGAGATCACCGCCCCGAACACGAGCAGGACGCCGGCCAGCGCGAAGATCCCACCGCCATACCAGACGGCGATCACGCCGCTGTGCACGAGCGTGTTGGCTCTGTCCAATCCAGCGCCGACGATCGGATCTTGCCGAATCCTCGGCCAGGCGTAGGAGATCGTGTTCAGGTGCCCCTGAGCGCTTCCCGCGTTCGGCGAGGATCCCGGCGCTGCAAAAACCTGTTGCACGCGACGCACCGGTGACGGCGCCGAGCCCGTCGCGCTGCTGAGCACCAGCGTCCCGGCGAGAAAGAGCGCCAGCGCGGCCCGAGTGCTCGCTCGGATGTGAGGAGAGAGGGTCCAAATGAGAAGCGCGAGGAGCGCGCCTCCCATCGCCGAGATAGATCCCGATGCGACCAGCGACTCCGCCAGCAGCCCAACGACTCCCCATTGCAGTAGACGTCCTAACGGCGACCTCGCGGGCAGCTTGAGGGCGAGCGCGAGGCTCGGTATCAGCAGCGTCGCGGATGCCGCCCCGAGGTCATTTGGCCCGCCCGCAAACCCGGTGGCGCGATTGAGCCCGATGTGGCCCGCGATATAGCTGACGCCCGTGCTTTGGCCGAGCGCCCCCAGAGCGTCGATTGTACCCGCCACGCTCCACAGGACGGTGGCGATCACCAATTCGCGGCGCGTCCGGAGCACCATCGTCGCTGTCCACGGCCACAGCACCATCACCCAAACACCGCGGGCGACCTCATAAAGCGCCTGTCCCTGCGCTGGGGAGCCCAGCGTGCTGGCGACACCGCCGACAGCGAACAGACAGCCCCCAAGCACGAGAGGCGTTGGGACCCGGGTTGCCGTGCGCCCTCTCAACAATGAGAAGCAACACCAGCCAAAGGAGGCAAGAAAAAAGGCGTCGGAAAGCGTCAGGTGAGCAGGCCTCCAACTAACCTCGACGACGGTTGCCGTACCAAGAAAGAACAGGAGGTTGTCCGGGCGGATCGGGAGCCGTGACAAGCCGGCGTCGCTAACAAGGGGGAGCGAAAAGCCGTGCCCCCCCGACCACGCGATCAGCGCCTCGCTTCGCAGCAGCCTCCAAACGACAGTCAGCGCCACGGCGAGCAGCAGCAGCGCCGCGAGCGCCAGGCTCGCGGTCAAGGGGAGCGAGCCGGCCGCCAACCCCAGGGAGACGCCGGTCACGCCCAGCACCGCGACTCCAGCGATCGCCGGCGCCGGCGGAGGGTGCCGGGCGGACCCGCCCCGGGCAAAGAATGCGGACTTGAGCACCATCGACCTGGCGAGATTCAAGCAGAGCCCGTAGCGTGCCAGACGACTGGATGCCTTAACCGGGCTGTAGTAGCGTCGCAGGTACTGGAATGAGGTTGAGCCCTCGCCTGGTCGGTGGGACTGGCAGCCGTTCGACCAGGCGTACGTCGAGATCGTCGGCGCCGGAGATTGAAGCCCGAGATCACCCTTATGGGCTCCCCGTGCTGGTTTCGGCCCAGCGTGGCGTGCAACGAGGCCGCATATACGGGACCGCCGGATCCTGTTCATGAGCCCGACTGGACGGGTTCGTAAAACGGGCGGCGCAGCGGTACGGCAAGGCAGTTGGATTCGAGATCTGGAGCGAGCCCAACCTCGTCTGGTTCTTCTACCCCCAGATCAACCCGGCGCGGTACGCGCGGCTGCTCGAAGAGGTGTACAGAGCGATCAAGTCGGTCACCGCTCGATGCCGGTGGCCAGCGCGGGCCTGGCGGCATCCCTCACCGAATTCGGCGCGGAGCTACCAGCAGTTCATCGCCGGCATGTACGCCGCCGGAGCGGGATCGAGCATGGACGCGCTCGGAATGCACATCTACCCCACCTCGACGCTGAGTGACGGAACGATCGTATGGGCGCCAGCGCAGTTTGAGCAGACCCTCGGCCAAGTTCGTGCCGTCCGAGTCGAGTACGGCGGCACTCAGCCGATCTGGGTGACAGAAGCGGGGGAGTCGACCGGCATCGAGGCCGATGCTCCGGCCGCCGCGACGCCGGCCGAACAGGCGTCGGGTCTGATCACGATGATCAACGAAGCGAGAGCGGACGGTGACGTCGGCATGCTGCTCGTCCACACGATCCAAGACACGCCAAACACACCCAGCGATCCGTTCAACGGCATCGACCAGGGCTGGGGGCCTTCACGTCGGCCGGCGCGCCGAAGGCGCTCGCCTGTGCTCTCCAGGCCGAGTTCGGGGGCTCGCTTCAATGCCGCTAACGCGAATCCGGCCGCCGCCTTCTCGAGCAGCGCCTCGAACCATTACCGCTCGCCTGGCCCGTCGCCTCGGGGGAAATCGCGCTGACAGGGGCACCAGCACGAGGCTGCTACCCTCGCCGCTCACGAGATGGGCGCGGACGAGCTGACTGTCGTTACGGGAGGCGGCGGGTTCATCGGAGCGCACCTGGTGGCGCGCCTGCTCGGCGAGGGGCGCGGGTCCGGGCCGTCGACCAGCATCCGCTCGAGCAGTGGCATCAGAGCTCCCCGGACGCCGAGAACCTGGTGCTGGACCTGCAGGCTGGCCGACGCCTGTGACGAGGCCACGGCGGGCGCAACCACGATCTACAACCTCGCCGCCGACATGGGCGGGATGGGGTTCATCGAGGCCAACAAGGCGCGCTGCATGCTCTCGGTGCTGATCAACACGCACCTGCTTCAGTCCGCGCTGAGGCACGGCGTCGAGCGCTTCTTCTTCTCCTCCTCGGCCTGCGTCTACGCGGCCGACAAGCAGCTGACGCCCGACATCGAGCCGCTCGAGGAGAGCCGACGCCTATCCCGCCGAGCCCGAGGACGGCTACGGCTGGGAGAAGCTCTTCTCCGAGCGGATGTGCCGCCACTTCACCGAGGACTTCGGCCTGACCACGCGCGTCGCGCGCTACCACAACGTCTACGGCCCGCACGGAACCTGGACCGGCGGCCGCGAGAAGGCCCCGGCCGCGATCTGCCGCAAGGTCGCCGAGGCCAAGCTGTCCGGCAACCACGAGATCGAGATCTGGGGCGACGGCGAGCAGACGCGCAGCTTCATGTACATCGACGACTGCGTCGAGGGAACGCTGCAAGATCATGGACATCCGACATCGACGAGCCGATCAACCTCGGCTGCAGCGAGATGGTCACGATCAACCAGCTGGTCGACATCGTCGAGGAGATCGCCGGGATCAAGCTGTCGCGCCGCTACGACCTCGACGCCCCGAAGGGCGTCCGCGGGCGCAACAGCGACAACACGATGATCCTCGAGCGCCTCGGCTGGGAGCCGACGCATCAGCCTGCGCGCCGGGCTCGAGCAGACCTACCGCTGGGTCTACGATCAGGTCGTCGGCGCTGGCGCCCGCTGCATAGCGCCCGAGCGCTGGCTGGCGTCATATCGCCGCCGTCGGTCTCGCGTCCGCCCGCTCGGCCGCGACCGCCTCGCAGCGTCACGCTCGAAACGCTCTGCGAACCCGGCCTGAGTGAAGTGCTCGTCGGCGTATCGCGCGGCGGCGTCGCGCTCGCTCGGCGATCTCGTCGCGATCGCTCTGAGAGCCGAGCGAGCTCGCGCGGAAAGCTGCCGGGGTCGCTCGAGTCGACGACCCAGCCGGCGCCCGACTCCCGCACGATCCGTGCCACCTCGCCGGCCGGGTTGACGGCCGCGAGGACCGGCAGCCCGTACGCCATGAAGTTCATCAGCTTCGACGGGATGTTGAACTCGGAGCCTTCGTAGCGCTGGCTCACGAATGCGATGTCGGCGCGCTGGAGCTCACGCTCGAGCTCGTCGTCGTCGACCATCCCGAGCATCTGCACCCGTCCGATCGGATCTCGGCGCGAGCTTCGTCGGCGGCGACACCAGTGCCGGTGATCACGAGCTGGTGCCTTCGCTGAGCTTCGGGCGCGGCCTCGAACGCGCGCACGAGCGCGGTCAGACCCTGCGAATGGCCGATGTTGCCCATCGACAGGATCCGCAGGCCGCCCGTGTCGGCGCTCCCGGCAGCGTCCGCTCCCGGCACGCGCGTCGCGGGGTCGTAGATCAACTCGATCTTCTCCGGCGGACACGCCCTTTGCCACCAGATTCTCGGTGAACGCGCGCGAGAGCACGACGATCCGGTCCGCCGCCGCGTACGCGGCTCGCTCCAGCCGTCGCGCGAGCTTGAGGACCATGCCGCCTTCGTCGACCAGACCCGTCGCCGTCGCGCCGTCCGGCAGCAGGTCGTGCAGCCACAGGACCCACGGGATCTGCCGCATGCGAACGTTCGCCACAGCCGGCAGCAAAGCCGGGAACGAAGGCGATGCGGACACGAGCACATCCGGACGGTTGAGGAACGGGACCGCGGCGGACTGAGCGAGCATGAAAGCTCAGCTCTTGCCGATAGCGTTCGGCGGCGCGTCGCGCGTCCGATCCAGAGTGGCAGTCGTAGAACGCTGATTCCGTCGCGCTCCTCCCGATACGGGAGCACGCCGGATTCCCCAAACCGGCTCCGGGTAGTGGGGGTGCGCGGCCACGACCGTCGACCTCGTGGCCCAGGTCTCGCATGCCATGCGCCCAGACCGTGCTGACGATGCCGATCCCGGTCGGCTCGGGATCGTAGTTGTAGCTCCACAGCTGGATCCTCATCGCGGCGCGCCATTGAAGCAGTTGCGGCCCTGCGGTACCCAGTGCGTGTGTCCGGTGCTCGACTATCCTGCCTCGAATGCAATCCCGCGATGCCTCCGGGCGCGTGCGGGCGCTCGTCCGCGGATGGCGATCCCGCTCGCGCAAAGCTTTTCAGCCCGGGCCTGAGATCGCGTCGGGACCGCCGACCGTCGGACCCGATCCTTCCCGATGGCTGCCCGCGCGCGAATTCGAGCCTCAGACCAAGCCGTCGCGCGGCTCCGACTTCACTGCGTGGGCGATGCCAACCTCCGAGGCTCCGTCTCCGGCGCCTTCCGAGTTCAGGCCCAACCGCTGGACCGCGCCGTCGACTCCGCCATCCGAGTCCGGTCCTCGACCGTCGCCCGAGCGCTGGCTGCCGTCGGCAGCAACTTCGACACCCGCGGCCGGCCCGGATGCCGACCCCGCGCCGCCCGCGGCTGGTACGGAAGCCGGCCCGGCCCTCGTCGCCGCCGCGACTCACCACGAGCCGAGTCAGGCGCCCTCGGTGTGGCTGCCGAGCGAGTCCAACCACGAGCTGAGCGATGACCAGGACAAGGCTGGCACGTCGGACGCCGCTACCCGCATCGGAGCAACGGAGGCCTACTTTCGGGAGCTGCTCGGGCCGGGGGACGCAGCCGGAGCAGCGGCGGCGGCCCCTCTCGGCGCACCCGCGACCGATCGCGAGCTGCTCGACGCTGCACGTACGCAAGCCGCGGAGCATGCGGTCAATGGCGCCGGGTCCATGGTCGAGCAACGCCCAGCCGAAGCATTCACCGCGATCGTCGCTCGTGATGACGACGAGCCGTCCGCCTCGTCCGGACGCTCCTCGGCCGCGACCGAAGAGCCGAACGCGACTGTGGCCGTCCCGGCCGAGAAGCCCGACGACCCCGACCGCCAGAACACCATCACCGGAATCTGGGCTCCGTCCGGCGAGGCCGCAGCGCCCGCCGAGATCGGGACCGCCGGCGCCGTGTCAGCGGCCGCCGACGTCGCCGGCGACAGCGGCGCGGGGGATGAAACCGGAGGTCGGAGCCACCACAACCGGTTGCTGATGCTCGCCGCCGGTCTACTGCTCGCAGGAGCGCTGATCGTTGCCGCCGTCCTGATCAACCACACCTCCACGGCCACCCCGCGGGTCCGTGCCTCAGCTCCGCTGACGCCGGCACGCAGTGCCGCCCCCCCCGCGCTCCACAAGAGCCGCGCCGTGCGGCATCGTGCAGTCGCGCACCACAAGCGCTTCGTCCGCCACACGCCGGCAGCGATCCACACCAACGTCACAGCGGCGGCCCCCGTCTATACGCCTCCGTCGGCAACGACCGGGCACGGGACTACCGCGGCGACGTCCAGTCCGGCAACGTCAAACGGTTCGAGCGGGGGCTCCGGAGCGGCAACGCTGACACAGGGATCGGGCGGCGGCAGCCTTCCACCTGCGACCGGACCCACGTCGACGGTGGGATCCGGCAAGTAAACCGCGGCCCCGGGCTCAGCCCGGGATCAGGCCGTCGCCCTGAAACTCCGTTTTCGCCTCTTCGAGCGAGACGTCCGGCGGCGGAAGGATCAAGTCCGAGCCGCCGAGGTGATCGTCGTCGACCGGACGACCTTTGCTGCGCACAAACTCGAGTAGCTCGTCGTAGACCTGGCGAAACGCCTGCTCGTCATCCGCCGAGCACGACGCGACCGCCTTGTTGTCGAGTTCATTGAGTCGCTCGGTATCCGCGTCGTCGAGCTCGTACTGGCCCTCCGTCGCGATCCGGACGATCACGGCTGGTCTCCTTGCGCCGGCTCCTGCTTGGGCGGCTCCGTAGCGGTCTCGACTCCCGCGGCGGACTCGTCGCCCTCCGCGCCGGCGCCGAGCTGGCCGGCCGGCGACGTCGGCATTCCGAGCTCGGCCTTCATCTTCTCGAGATCGGCGTCGACCTCGCTGCCGGTCGACAGCTGCCGGAGCTGACGATCGATGTCGTCCTCGCCGGGGGTCAGTGTGGTTAGGTCCTCAAAGGTGCCTGACGCCTCGAGCTCGCCAACTGCATCTGCGCGAGCCTTCATGTTCTCGGTCTTGTCGAGCGCGCGCTGCATCGCGAGACCGACGTCCGCCATCTCCTCGCCCACACCGGTCGCGGCCTCGGAGATCTTGACCTGCGCCTCGGCGGCCGAGTACTGCGCCTTGATGACCTCCTTCTTGGAGCGGAACTGCTCGATCTTCGCGCGCAGTTTCTGCTCGGAGTCCGTCATCTGCGTCTGCTGTTGCTCGAGCTGCGCGATCTGCGAGTCGAGCGACTGCAGCTCGGTCTGGATCACGTTCTTGCGCTCGAGCGCGGTCCGAGCCAGATCCTCCTGGCCGGCGGACAGCGCCTGGCGCGCCTGCGTGTCGAGCTTCACGACCTGCTGGCGGAGCTTCTCCTCCTGGAGCTGAAGACGCTTCTTCGACGTGACGACGTCGGCGATCCCCTTCTTCACATTCTGGAGCAGCTCGATCTGCTTCTGGTAGCTGTAGTCAAGTGTCTCGGCCGGATCCTCGGCGCGGTCCAGCATCTTCGAGATCTTGGCTTTGACTACTGTCGACATGCGACCCGAGAGGCCGGGCATCGCATCCTCCTTGCGTATATCTGGACGAGCAAACGTAGCGTACCGAGCCTCCGTGAATAGGATGCGAACCCAATGGAGCCGAAGCCCGCGTCAGTGTCGCGTTCGCAGCTCGTGCGCTGGATGGGCCTGACCGACGCCAACAGCGCCGGCAACGTGCACGGGGGTACGGTGATGAAGCTCGCGGATGAGGTCGCGGGCCTGGCGGCGATCAAACACTCACGCCGGCGCGTCGTGACGGCCGGTATGGATCGGATGAATTTCCTCGTCCCGATCCACATCGGCGAACTCGTGACGTTCAGCGCGTGCGTCAACGCCGCGTGGCGATCCTCGATGGAGGTCGGCGTTCGAGTCGACTCAGAGAACCCGCTCACGGGCGAGGTTCGCCACACGAACACCGCTTACCTGACGATGGTCGCGCTCGACGATGAGGGCCGCCCGGCGCCGGTCCCGCCACTCGTCGCGAGCACCCCCGATGAGCAGCGGCGACAGCGAGAAGCTGAGTTCCGGCGCGCGAACCGCCTCGCCGAGCGCGAGCAGATTCTCCGGCACCGCACAGCGGAACTCGAGCCCAGCGGCTCGGTCGACGAACACTCCAATCGCTAATCGCTCAGCTTCGCGAGCGAGTTGCCGAGGAGGTCGGCGTGCTCGCGGTACCACGCGATCGTCCGCAAGAGCCCTTCCTCGAGACCGACGGCCGGCTGCCAGCCGGTCAGCTCCGACAGCTTCGTGTGGTCGATCCACTGCCGGTCGATCTCGCCGCTCGGGGTGCCGGCGCCGCGAACGTCCGGTTCGACGCCCGTCCCCACGAGTCTGCATACCAGTTCAACCACCTCGAGCACTCGGTGAGGCTGCCCGCCGCCGGCATTGAACGCCTCGCCTCGCGCCTCGTTGCGACCGAGCGCGCCCCAGATCGAGAGATACGCCACCACCGCATCCTCGACGTACAGAAAGTCACGCTCCGGTGAGCCGTCGGAGCGCACGATCGGCGGGCGTCCGGCGAGCGCGGCAACAACGACCTCCGGGATCAGGCGTGATCGATTCATGTCGCCGCCGCCATACAGATTCGCGAATCTCGTGACCGCAACCGGCAGCTGCCACGTGTGCCAGTACGACCTCGCAATCAGATCCGCGGCGGCCTTCGAGGCGTCGTAGGGGTAGCGGGCCTGGAGCGGGTAATCCTCGCGGTAGGGAAGCTCGTCGTGGTTGCCGTAAGCCTTGTCGGACGAGGCCACGATCACGCGCTCCGCTCCGTGGCGACGGCAAGCCTCGAGCACGATCCAGGTGCCGCGGACGTTCGTCTCAAAGGTCGAGACCGGGGAGTGGTTGGCGCTTCGGACCAGCGTCTGCGCCGCGAGGTGAAAGACGCTGTCGACCTCGTAGTCGACGAGCGCTCGCTCAACCAGGCCGTCGGAGCAGATGTCCCCGTGGACAACATGGACCGATCGCTCCAGGTCCATCGCCGCCAGCACGGAGCAGGTGGTGGCGTCACGCCGTAAGACGCAAACCTGCGCCCCGGATTCCACAAGCGCTTTGACGAGCCAACCCCCGAGCAGGCCGTAAGCGCCCGTCACGAGGAACGAATGAGGCTTCAGGTCCAGATCTTCCACGGCGCCTCTCCGCTGGCCCACAAGTCGTTGAGTAGAACTGAGTCCTTATAGGTGTCCATGCAATCCCAGAATCCTTCGTGCCGGTACGCACGCAAGCGCTGTTCGGCAGCCAGCTTCTCGAACGGCTCACGCTCGAGCACCGAGTCTTCGTCGAGCAGCTCGAGTACGGACGGCTCGAAGCAGAAAAAGCCGCCATTAATCCAGTGCTCGCTTCGAGGCTTCTCCGTGAAACCTCGTACGAGCCCGTCGCCGTTGAGCTCCGCCACGCCGAACTGGGACTCGGGCTGAACGACCGTCATCGTGGCGGCGGCCCCGTGCTCGACGTGATCGGCCAGCAACGCGCGAAGATCGATGTCGGCGACACCGTCGGCGTAGGTGGCGCAGAAACGCTCGCCGTCAAGGAAATCCGCCGCCACCCGCAGACGACCGCCAGTCGGTGTCTCCAGGCCGGTGTTGACGCATTCTACGATCGTGCCGTCGGGCCACTGCTCTCCGGCGGCGAACTCCTCGATTAGCTCCGCCTTGTAGCCGGTCAGCAGCACGAACCGACGAAACCCATGCGCAAGGTAGATCTGGATTACATGCCAGACGATCGGTCGGCCGCCGATCTCGATCAGAGGTTTCGGGATCGACTGCGTGTGCTCACGGAGTCGCGTGCCGCGGCCACCACAGAGGATCGCCACCTTGGGCAGCTCGCGTTTCACGGGCGCTTGCGACATCGCCTATTGACCGGTCTTGACCCCGGCCAGATTCTCATGGCCGCGGCATTCTGGCAAGTGTCGCTCTTGAGCGACGCCTAAAGCCAGTTGAGGTGGCGAGGCTGGAAGCCCTGCGTGTCGGTCATCAGCTGGCGCCACCGCGGGCCACTGCCGGGAGCCGTGCCGGGAAGCGGGCTTGTCTGCCCCTCCGCGGATGTGTCAAACCGGATTCCGGCGATCTCGATGAACGCGTGGCCGGGGTTCGTGTAGACGGTGATCCAATGGCCGAGCCCACGCTGGCCCCAGGTGTAGAACTGGCTCGAGTCATACGGCGTCGTCAGCAGGCCGGCGGCGTGGAGCACGTAGGAGACCGACCCCGAGCAGTCGTAGCCGCTCGACTTGAAGCTGCCGTGCCCGCCGCCGTAGATGTACGGCAGCTTGCGGATCTGGTTGCCCGCCCAGATTGCTTCCTTGACCTGGACCGGCGCGTCCGCGGGGGCGTACGCGAAGCCGTGGATGATCTTCGCGACGTAGCCGGGAACGGTCGGATCGACCGGCGTGCTCGGTGAGGACGGGGCCGGCGCGAAGCCCGCGCCGCCGGTGCTCGCCGCTGACCCCGCGGGGGAGCCCGCCGCGACCGCTGCCGGCGCGCCTGCCAGCGCAAGTACGGCAAAGCCGGGGAGTATCAGCCGGGTAATCCGCAAGTCGCTCTCTTTCGTCGGCCTGCGGGGTTAGCTGTCGGGCTGGCGCTAAAAGAGCTTGCGCCTCCCGCGTCTCAGCGCGGGATTAGCCCCGGGGATCTTGGGTCCCCCGCTCCACGGATGTGTGGCCCGTGGATTAGGCGCGCAGCACTATACATATCTGTGCACACGGACGTCCGCGCCCGGCGCCGGCCCGCCTCACGGTCGGTAACGTGCGCGCCGACGATGCGACGCCGACTGCTGACGCTCACCATCGGCTGCGCGCTGCTCGCGGGCTGCGGCGGCACGACGACGCTCCTGAAGGGCCCGACGATCACCGGGATCGCCGCGACCTCGCGGCAGGCGGGCGAGAAGCTCGGATTCCCCGCCGTCGCGACCAAGAACACGACGCGAGTGGCCGGGGGGGACCCGATCGCCGACGCCGCCGGCGTCGCGCTCGCTGTATATCCCTCGGATGGCGCGGGCACGCATCCCGCCGCAGTGACGATCGCGCCCACCGACGACTGGCGGGCGGCGCTCGCCTCCGCGGTGTTGATGGCGCCACCGATCCGCGCCCCGGTGCTGCTGTCGGGCAGCGGCTCGCTTCCGTCGGCCACCGCCGACGCGCTCAGCGTGCTCGCTCCGACCGGGTCGGGCGCGCTCGGCGGCGCGCAGGTGATTCGCGTGGGCGACGTGCCGTCGGTCAGCGGCGAGCACACGATCTCGATCCGCGGAGGGGACCCGTACTCGCTGGCCGCCGCGATCGACAAATACGAGAGCGCCGCGCTCGGCAAGACGAGCATCAACGTCGTGGTCGCCTCCGCCGACGACTCCGCCGCGCCGTACTCGATGCCCGCCGCCGGTTGGGCGGCCGAGAGCGGCGAGCCGATCTTGTTCGTGAACAGCTCTGGCGTCCCGGCGGCGACGCGCCAGGCGCTGTTGGCGCACCAGCACCCACACATCTACGTGCTCGGACCGCCGAGCGTGATCCCCGACAGCGTGCTGTCGGAACTCGGCAAGTACGGGACCGTGCGACGGGTGAGTGGCTCCGACCCGGCATCCAACTCGATCGCGTTCGCCGCGTACCGCGATCCCGCCTGCCCCGCCAATCAGCCCTGCGCCCACATCCCCGGCAGCTTCGGCTGGGCGATCCGCGGCCCCGGCCACGGCTACGTGCTGATCAATGCGACCCGGACGCTCGACGCAGCCGCAGCGGCGCCGCTGTCCGCGAGTGGCGACTACGGTCCCGAGCTGCTCGTGACCAGTGCCGGTACGCTGCCGTCCTCGGTGCTCAACTACTTCCTCAACTTCGCGACGCCCGGCTACAACCAGGAGGGCCCGACCGCGGCGGTGTACAACCACGGCTGGGTGATCGGCGACCCGAGCGCGATCTCGATCTCGGTCCAGGCGCAGACGGACAAGCTGCTCGAGGTCCAGCCACAGGCCGGCGCGGGCAATTCGACGGGGCAATGAGCCAGGCCGAGAACCCCGAGCGACTGCGCGAGGGCCGGCAGGTCACGATCGACGACGTGCGCGCGCTGATGGGTGCCTCGACCCCCCACTTCGCGCTCCAGCTGCGCGAGCGGATCCGCGCGCTGATAAAGCAGCTGCCGCCGGACCACCCCGCACGGATCGAGGGCGAGCGCGAGATCGCCCGGCTCGACAAGATCGCCTTCGCGGGCGAGGTCCGCGGGCACCCGGCAGAGGCGGGCCTGACGCCGCTGCCGAGCGTCGACCCGAGCGAAGCGGCCTAGCTGGCACGGGCGCGGGCGGCCGGGCGGCCGCCCCGCTCAGAGCACGGCTTCCACGCGCGCCGGCACATGTTTGTGCCACGGCGTACGGGCCAGTGGATCCCGCCAGTCGGTCGCCGTCAATTCGTTCGCCGGCACCCCGGTCAGCACCGGTTCGCCGGACTCGCTCGGATAGTCGACCCCCTGGCCGTTCGGCAGCGAGATGTGTCCCGGCAGCATCGCGTCAGTCACCTCGACGACAGCCTCGGCCGACCCACGGGAGGTGATCACGCGGGCCCTCCCTCCATCTTCGAGGCCGAGCGCCGCGGCATCATCCGGGCTGATCCGGAGCGCGCCGGCGGCGTCGCGCTTGCGCCACTCCGGGTCGCGGATGATCGTGTTCGCGGTGCTCGAGCGTCGCTCGCCGGCCGACAGGACGAGCGGCAGCTCGCGGCTGCACCAGCCGGCATGCTCCGAGTGCGAGCGCTGCCAGCTCGTCGAGCAGGCCCGGGATCTCGAGCGCGATCCGCTTGTCGTGGCTGCGCACATATGACCACGCGTCCTCGTAGTCGTCGAGCGTCAACGTGACCCCGTGATCGCCGGCGAGGATCGCGTCGAACAGCGCCTCGCCGTCCGCATGGCCGGCGCGCCTGACGGCATCCGGGTAGGTGGCGGCGCATCGGTGCGCGAGCCCCCATAGCGCGGCCGCCGCCGCGGCGCCGTCGGGGAGCGTCGGCCCGAGCGTCTCGTACAGGACATACGACCCGAGCCCGATCAGGTCCGGGTCTTTCGACGCAGCATCTCCGAACGCCCGCGCGAACGCGGCGCGCCCGTCGCGGGCGGCCGCACGCAACGGCTCGAGCCGCTGATCGTCGATCACACCCAGCGCGCGGATCAGGCGAGCATGGATCTCGGGCTCGCCGAGCGTGCCCGGAAGCGGTGTCAGCAACGGCTTGCGCAGGTGGAAGGTGTTGTGCGGGAACTCGAGGTTGAAGAACGTCGCCTCGTACTTCTCGAACTGCGACGCGGCCGGCAGTACGTAGTCGGCGTGCCTCGCGGTCTCGGTCATCGCGACATCGATCACCACGACGAGCTCGAGTTCCTCGAGCGCCTCGCGGAAGCGCTGCGAGTCAGCGATCGAGTGGGCCGGGTTCGAACTCTCGACGAACATCGCCCGCAGCCGCTGCGGATGGTCGGTCAGGATCTCCTCGACGATCACGTTGCACGGAACCAGGCCGCCGATGATCGGCGTGTCCGTGACCGGCGTCCGGTGCTTGCCGGGGTCCTGGCGGGCAAGCGGAGCAAGCTGCGAGTGCAGGTGCATGCCCCCAGGCTTCGCGAAGTTGCCCGTCAGCAGCCAGAGCAGCTTGTTGAGGTACGAGCACAGCGTGCTATGAGGCCCCTGCTGGATTCCGAGGTCCTCAAAGGTCGACACGCTGTCGGCTTGCCCGATTCGGCGAGCGACGGTTCGGAGCAGCTGCTCCTCGATCCCGGCGCGCTCCGCGTAGTCGGCGACCGGCACGTTCGTGAGTTCGCCGAGCAGCACCTCGGCGCCGTTGCAGTGCTCGGCGATGAACGCGTCGTCCGTCAGCGCCTCCTGCACGATCGTGCCGAGCAGCGCCGCGAGGCACCAGGCGTCGGTACCGGGCTTGACCCGCAGGTGGTAGTCGGCGAGCTCGGCGGTCTCGGTCCTGACCGGGTCGATGACGATCAGCGCCCGCTCGGGATCCTTCGCGAGCTCACGCAGTGTTACGCGCGCGCGCGGGAAGCTCTGCGACTGCCATGGGTTCTTGCCGACGAACACCGCCACCTCGGCGTGCTCGAAGTCCCCGCGGGTGTGACCGCCGTACAGGTGCGAGTCGACGTACCACTCCCCCATCTTCTCCTGGGCCAGCGCACTGGACCGGTAGCGCGCGCCGAGCGCCTTGAGCAGCGCGCCGCTGTAGGCGCCGCCGAGATGGTTCCCCTGGCCGCCGCCGCCGTAGTAGAAGATCGTCTCGCCGCCGTAGGTGTCTCTGACGGCGGCCAGGGCCGCCGAGACTTCTGCGATCGCCTGATCCCAGCCGATCTCGTCGAAGCCTCCGTCGGGCCGGCGCTTCAGCGGTGAGGTCAGGCGGTGGCGGCCGTTCTGGTAGTGGTCAAGGCGCATCGCCTTGTTGCACGTGTATCCCCGCGAGTGCGGATGCTGCTTGTCGCCGCGGATCCGGCTGAGCGTGCGACCGTCGAGCTGAACCTCGATCCCGCAGTTGCATTCGCACAGGATGCAAGCGGTCGGCTCCCAGGTGGCTTCTGGCACGGCGACTCCTCTCGGCTATGACGGTCGTCATACCGTACTATGATGCCCGTCATAGTCAAGACAACCTCACCCCGGGAGCAGATGATCGAGAGCGCGGCACTGCTGATCCGAGAGCGCGGCGTGCAGGCCACGTCGTTCTCCGACGTGCTGGCCCACTCCGGCGCGCCACGCGGCTCGATCTACCACCACTTCCCCGCCGGCAAGCGGCAGCTCGTCGAGGAGGCCACCCGCTACGCGGGCGAGTTCACGGCCGCCGGCCTCGCCGCTGCCCTGTCCGAGCATGACCCCGTGGTCGCCGTTGCACGGTTCTGCGAGCTGTGGCGGCGGATTCTCGAGCGCAGCGACTTTGCCGACGGCTGCCCGGTGGTGGCGGTCGCGCTCGAAGGCAACGCCTCACCGGCGGCGCGAGCCGCCGCGGCCGACGCCTTTGCCGCATGGGAGGAGCTGATCGCCGGCGCGCTGATCCCGCACGGAGTCTCCGCCGACCGCGCGGCCGGGATCGCGTCACTCGTGATCGCGGCGATCGAGGGCGGCGTCGTGGTGGCGCGCGCACAGCGCTCGACCGCGCCGTTGGAGCGAGTGGCTGCCGAGCTCGAGCGGCTGCTCGTGGCGGCGCTCGGCGACGGCTCAGCCGGCGAGCGCTAACCCGCCTCGGCCGTGCCGCGCCTCAAGCTCCGCGCCGAGATCGGCGTGGATAACCCACGGGTCATCGAGCTTGTCGGTCGTGTAGCGGATCGGCACGAACCCCAGGCGACGAAGTGCGATCTCCTCGCCGACGTCCCGCCGCCGTTGACGCCACGTGCCGTGGTTGGCCTCCCCGTCGCACTCGACCGCGACCTTCTCGTCCCACCAGACCGCGTCGACCGTGTACCCGGCGACCTTGACGTTGAGAGCGTCCGGCAGCCGCATCCCCGTGATCTCGCACACGCTCACGAGCCGCACCTCGAACGGGCTCCGCGCCCGCGCGAACAGGGGCTGCGGCCGGCCGAGCGCATCGAGCAGCACCGCGCTGCCCGGAACCCCACGCCCGCACAGCTGACGCAGCTTTCGCTCGTTCAGGACCCGCAGGTAGTCGCACTGCGCGAGCACGAAGCGCACCAGGTCCACGTCACCGGCGCGGGCGATGTCCAAGACGATGTTCGGGACTGGCGTGGTCGGGATCCCCTTCCACATCGAGCGTCTGAACTGCCGCCCCCCGCGCACCACCACCGTCGTCCCCAGCCGGTTAGCTGGATCGTCGGCGGGCAACGATCGCCGTCGGCGCGGCGTCGCCACCTCGATCGCCTCCGGAGTCCGCCACTTCACGAGCCCCCGCCACACGCCGGCGCTGATCCCAGTGAGGCCCGCGCCAGGCCCGGCGTACAGGACAGCCGCGAAGAGGTCGGCTTCCTCGCTGGTCCCCGGATGCCCGACTGCGTACACACCCGGCAGAACCGGGTGTAGGAACGCGGTCGCCGCCCAGTGCTCGATCGTGGAGCTCGGCACTCCCATTCCGAGCAGCTGCGCCCGCGTTACCCGCCCCCGTCGCTTCGCCGCCAACGCGGCCACACGAACTTTCGCATTTAGACCCGGCCCAGTCGGGTCTCTTTGCGGAAGTTCGTCCATCCCCGCACGCTCGCACGAGCGCCTGTAACGGAACAAGACCCAGACGTGCCAGCTGTGTGACGCCGGGCTAGAGGCCGAGCGTCTTGGCGATGATGTCGCGCTGGATCTCGCTCGTGCCGCCGTAGATCGTGGTCACGACGGCGGTGCGCAGCTGGCGCTCCATGTCGTACTCGACTGCGTAGCCGTAGCCGCCCATCATCTGCACGCCCTCGAGCGTCGCGCGCTTGGCGAGCTCGGTCGCCTTCAGCTTGCACATCGATGCCTCGCGCGGGAACAACACGCCGGGATTGGCGTCGACGCGCCCCGCCGTGTCGTGGATCAGCAGGCGCGTCGCCTCGAGCTCGGTGGCGAGGTCCGCGAGCCGGTGCGCCAGCGACTGGAACGACCCGATCGGCCGACCGAACTGCTTGCGCTCCTTGACGTACCCAAGCACGTCATCGAACGCGCGCTGGGCCATCCCGAGCGACTGAGCCGCGATGATCAGCCGCTCGAAGTTGAGCCCGGCCATCAGCTGCATCCACGCCTGATCCTCGACGCCGAGCAGCCGCTCGGCGGGCACCTCGCAATCGGTGAAGAACACATCGTTGACCTCGCGGCCGCCCATCGTCTCGATCCCACGGACCTCGAGCCCGTCGGCATCGGCCGGGATCGAGATCATCGACAGGCCCTCATGCTTGTTCCCGGTGCGGTTGGTCCGGCACACGAGCAAGATGTGGTCGGCCTCATGGGCGGCGGTGATCCATGTCTTCTGCCCGTTGATCACGTACGAGCCGTTGACCCGCTCGGCCCGGCAGGACAGGTTGCCGACGTCCGAGCCGGCCTCGGGCTCGGACATCGCGATCGCCTCCACCCGCCCGCGCGCCACACCACCGAGGATCTCCTGCTTCTGCGCTTCGGTGCCGAACCGCTCGAACGCGCCGGCAGTGATCATGCTGACCGTGAAGAAGCCCATCGGGATCTGACCGCGGGCGAACTCCTCGCACAGCAGCGTCACGTCGACCGCGCCGCCACCGGACCCCCCATAGGCCTCCGGAATCGCACAACCGAGCCATCCGAGACCGGCGATCTTGTCGTACAGCTCCTGGTTGTGGACCTCGCGCCCGTGGTCGGTGAGCGCATCGCGCTGCTCGCGCGTGCCGCACTCCCGCTGGGCAAAGTCGCGGATCGACTCGACGAACGCGCGCTGCTCGTCGGAAAGGCTCTGGATCATCGGCGGGATCTCCTCAAAAGTAATTGGCAGGGCGCCAATAACGCATTATCACGCGGGGCCGCAACCCGCTGGGCGATTGGATGTCCTGGGGCGCAAGCGTAACAGGCAGGTACGCTTGGTACGCATATGCTATTTTGCGTACCATGACCACGCTATTTCCCACGGAGCAGGAGATTCCGGGGCTGCTGGTGGGGCCCGAGTCCGTGACGTGGCGGTTCGCCAGCGACGCGCGGCTGTACAGCGTGATGCTGTATCCGCTGCTGCTCCAGGTGGCGCACCCGGTCGTGGGCGCCGGCGTGAACGACTACTCGGACTTCGAGCGTCGGCCGTGGAACCGCCTGCTGCGGACGATCGACTACGTCACCGTGCTGGTCTACGGTGGCCACGACGCCGTCGCGATGGGTCGGAGGCTGCGCAACGTCCACAAGGGCTTCAAGGGCGTCCGCGAAGACGGCAAGCCCTACTACGCGCTCGAGCCGGACGCGTACGCGTGGGTACACGCGACACTGCTGGAGACCTACATCCGAGGCCACGCCCAGTTCGGGACCCCGATGCGCCCCGACCAGGTCGAGCGCTTCTACCGCGAGTACAAGGGCCTCGGGCGCCTGATCGGAGTCCGAGAGCGAGACCTCCCCGCCACGTACAAAGACTTCAGAACGTACTTCGATCACATGTGCGCCGAGGAATTGGTGCGGACCGTCAGCGTGGACCGCGTGATCGACGCCACTCAGGGAGACGTGCCTCCACCCTTCCCGCTGCCCAAATCCGTCTGGCGCGCGGCACGCGTTCCGGCGCGCAAAGCGATGTACATCGGTGGCGTGGGGATGCTGACCGCGCAGCTGCGAGACCGCTTCGGCCTCGGCTGGACGAGACGCGACGAGCGCCAGTTCCAGCTCCTCGGGCGGACCAGCCGGTCGCTGACGCCCGTGCTGCCCAAGCCACTGCGAATCGCCGGCCCGGGCCAGCTGCGGATGCGCCGCAGAGCGTTCGCGAGGGGCCCGCTCGGCCCGTCCGCGGAGCGCGACCCCCTGAAGCTCGCCGATGCCGCCTAGCACCGAGACCGCCCGCGTCCTCGCGCTGGCGTTCGACCCCACCGTCCCGACAGCGGACGACGTGCTCGCGCAACGGATCCTTGACGCCGCACTCGAGCTCGCCGCGGCATCGGGGCTCAAGCACCTGACGATGGACGACGTCGCCAAGCGCGCGCGCGTCGGCCGGATGACCGTGTACCGCCGGTTCGGGTCAAAGCCGACGCTGCTCGACGCCCTCGCGGTGCGGGAGGCACGACGCTGCCTCACCCAGATCACCGGCGCCCTCGATCCCAGCGCCCCGATCGACCAGCGGTTCGCCGACCTGTTCGTCGCGACGCTGAAGGTAATCCGCGAGCACCCGCTGCTCGAGCGGCTCGCCCGCGTGGAACCGGACGCGCTGATCCTCGAGCTGACGCGCAACGACAGTGCTGTCTTCCGACTCGTGCTCGACTTTCTGACCGGCTGGATCACCGCCGCGCAGCTCGCCGGCGACCTACCGCCGGCGGACCCGGCACCACTCGCCGAGCTCGCGCTCAGGCTCGGCGCCTCATTTGTTCTGATCCCCGAGAGCGTGATCCCACTCGCCGACAACGAGGCGACCAAGCAGACGATCCGGGCGCTGGTCGCGCCACTGCTGCGCTGAGCGCGGCCGCCGCCCCGGGCGCCGCCCAGGGCAGCCTTCCGGCGCCGCAGCTAGGATGCGCCGCCGGTGAGCGACCGCAAATCGGCATTGATCACTGGGATAACCGGGCAGGACGGCTCGTTCCTGGCCGAGCTGCTGCTCGAAAAGGGCTACGCCGTCCACGGCCTGGTCCGCCGATCCTCGACCGAGAAGTTCGAGCGGATCGAGCACATCCGCGACCAGCTCACGCTCCATCAGGGAGACCTGTTCGACCATCGGTCGCTGGTCGACGCCCTGCGCGCGGCGGCGCCCGACGAGATCTACAACCTCGCCGCGATGTCATACGTCGCCGTCTCCTGGGTGGAGCCGACGCTCACCGCTGAGTTCAGCGGCGTTGGCGTGACGCGGGTGCTCGAAGCGATGCGCGACGTGTGCCCTGACGCGCGGTTCTATCAGGCGTCCTCGAGCGAGATGTTCGGCAAGGTGCGCGAGACCCCGCAGTCTGAGGCGACCCCGTTCTACCCCCGCTCTCCCTACGGGGTGGCGAAGGTGTACGGCCACTTCATCACGGTCAACTACCGCGAGAGCTATGACCTCCACGCGACCTCGGGGATCCTGTTCAACCACGAGAGCGAGCGTCGCGGCCTCGAGTTCGTGACCCGCAAGATCACCTGGCATGCGGCGGCGATCAAGCTCGGCCTCGTCGACAAGCTTCCGCTTGGGAACCTCGATGCGCAGCGCGATTGGGGCTACGCGCCCGACTACGTCGAGGCGATGTGGTTGATGCTCCAACAGGACCGCCCGGACGATTACGTCGTGGCGACGGGGGTACCGCACTCGGTCCGCGACTTTCTCGAGATCGCGTTCGATCACGCTGGCGTGAACGTCGAGGATCATCTCGTGATCGACCCGCGTTTCCTGCGCCCGGCCGAGGTCGAACATCTCGTGGGCGACTCGTCCAAGGCGAGGAACACGCTCGGCTGGCGCCCGAGGACCAGCTTCGAGCAGATGGTCCGGTTGATGGTCGACTCCGACTACGAGCTCCTGCGCGGCGGAGCCCAGGCGGTGTCGTACGTGACGGACCGGTGACGGCGGTCCGCCCCGTTGACCGCGCCGGCGACGCCGCCGCCTGCGCCGCGATCTACGCGCCGTACGTGACCGACACGGTGATCAGCCTCGAGGAGGCGGCGCCGTCCGAAACCGAGATGGCGGCGAGGATCGCCAGGCACCACGCGTGGTTGATCGCTGAGCTCGACGGCGAGCCGGTCGGCTTTGCGTACGGATCACAGCACCGCGAGCGTGCTGCGTACCGGTGGGCTGCCGACGTCAGCGTCTACATCGACCCCCATGCCCACCGCCGCGGGATCGGCCGGCAGCTGTACAGCGAGCTGCTGCAAACGCTCACCGGCCTCGGCTACTACGTCGCCTGCGCTGGGATCACGCTCCCAAATGAGGGAAGTGTCGCGCTGCACGAGTCGTTTGGCTTCGAGCAGGTTGGCGTCTACCGCAACATCGGGTTCAAGTTCGGCGCGTGGCACGATGTCGGCTGGTGGCAGACCCAACTGCGGCCCGCGACCGCCGGCGTGGCGCCGGACGAACCCGGCCCGCGCTAGTCGTCATCGAGCAGCAGCGCCAGCGTCGGGCACGCATCGGCCGCCCGCCGTGCGAGCGACTCGAGCTCCGCCGGCACTTCGGCGACGTCGAGGATCGGGTAGCCCCAGTCGTCGAGCCGGATCAGCTCGGGGAGCAGCTCCGCGCACAGGCCGTGACCGTCGCACATGATCGGGTTGACGCGCAGCTTCATCGCGACACCCTCGCCGCGTGAGCCAGTGGCAGGCCGGCGGGCGCCGCGCGGCAGACGCCGTTGCGGTGGGTCCCGATCTCCGGGGAGAAGACGTCGACCGCGCTCTCGACGAACCGTGCGGCGCCATCGGGGTGGTGGCAGGCGCCGCGGCCGCGGACCTCGGCCGCCCAGCGGAGCAACCGGTCGCGGTCGTCGCGGACCCCGCGTCCGTCTGCCAGCACGTTGAGCGCGTCGGCGATCGCGCGCAGGCCGTGTAGGCACGGACCGCACTGTCCCGCCGACTCATCGGCGAGCCAGTCCATCACCCGGGCGCTCTCGTGCAGGCCGCACGAGCTCTCGCCCAGCGCGAACAGGACCCCGGACCCGAGCGTGCACCCGACGGTGCGCAGGTCCTCGCGCGCGAGCCGCAGCCCGAGCGCAAGATCAGCGTCGACCCAGGTGCCGAAATAGCCGCCGACGAGCAGCGCGCGGAGCGGTTCGGCCGAGCCGCCGGCGGCGGCGATCAGGTCGTGCATCGACGTCCCGAATGCGAGCTCGTAGACTCCCGGCGCGGCCACTGCTCCGGTGATCGTCACGAGCGCCGACCCCGGGTCGGCCGCGGTGCCGAGTCCGCGGTACCACTCCGCCCCGAAGCGGGCGACCAGCGCCAGCTGGGCGAGCGTCTCCGGATTCAAGATCACGGTCGGGCGCCGACGGTAGCCCCGCTCGTATGGTCGCGGCGGGACGAACACCGGCTTCGCCTGTCCGCCGTTGAGCCAGTTGATGACCGCGCTCTCCTCCCCCGCCACATACCCATCTGGCCCCGCCGCGAGCGAGATCTGCACGCGCCCCTCCGTCCGCAATGCGATCGCGGCCTCGAGCGCGCCGATCACGTCGTCCTGCGCCGCTCCGACCTTCACGATCACCTCGTTCGTGCCGACGGCGGCCGCCGCCACAAGCGCGCCGTCGAGCACCAGGTGCGGCAGGCGCGAAAGCAGCAGCGTGTCCTTGCGGCTCGCGGGCTCGGTCTCCGAGCCGTTCACCACTACGGCGCTGGCCCGTCCTCGCTGGGCGACTGCACGCAGCTTGCGGGCAGTGGAGAAGTCCGCCCCACCACGCCCTCGCAGGCCGCTACGGTCGGCCCGCTCGATGATCTCGCTCGGCGACAGTCGCGGCAGCGGACCGTGCACCTGCTCGTGCATCGCCTGAGTCATCGCGCTTCCGTCCGGCGGGATCCCGGCGAGCAGTCGCGGCAGTCCTTGGTGCCCGGTCATCGGTTGGCGGACAGCGACCCGGTCGCCGTGCCGTTGCCGTTGTCGATGTTGAGGTTCACGTGCACGTACATGGTGTGGCCGTAGGCATCGCGCAAACGCGCGTCGAACCGCTGCCCGAGCAGCGAGCTGATCGTCCCCGCCATCGCCGAAGGCATCCCCTCGGTCGCGAGGACGACCTGGCTGCCGGTCAGCGTCAGGCCGCCACCCGGGTCCGGCGCACCGGCGAGCCGCACCCGTAGCCGCCCGCGTGCCCCGCCGGAAACGCGCAACGAGAGATCGATGAGCGCACCGCCCGAAGCTCTCGACTGAACGGCGGTGCCGGCAAGCGATGCCGAGAACGGAAGCCGCACCGCCGGCGGGGTCGAAGCGGAGTTCACGGACACGGTTCGAGCTGCGCCGGCGGACGAAGAGGAGGCAAGCAACGTCGTCGGAGTCCCGGCCTTCTTCGCCCAGCCCTTCTGCAGCGGTCCGACGAGCGCGAATACCGCGATCGCAACCGGCACGGCGACGGTCGCAGCGAGCGCCGGCGTGCGCACGTCCGCCGGCAGATCGGAGACCTGCCGGAACCTGATCCATACCGCGATCGCCACGGCCGCGACGCACGCGACGGTGATCAGCAACGACCACCACGCTTTCTGGTCGCTCCCGGTACCGAGTCCATGCAGAACCGCGATCGGCCAGCTTGCATACGCGAGCCAGTGAATCGCGCGCCACGCGCGGTACCCCAGCCGCCGGCGGACCAGGCTGGTGACGACGAGCGCCACCAGCAGGTCGAACGAGAACGCGCCGAACCCGAGCCACAGCGGGCGGTAGCCGCCCGTGAACGGGATCAGCGAATTGACGAGACTGATCGAGGTGAACGAGTCGGCCACGCTCGTAACGATGTGGATCGCGAGCACTGCCAGCACGAGCAGCGACACGTCGCGGTGCAGCGAGTCGATCGCGAACCGTGGCCACCGCGGCGCGGAAACGCGAAGCGGCCCGAGCACGCCCAGCACGACGCTCACGGTCAGCAGCACCAGCGAGACGACCCCGGTCGCCCGCGCGAGGTACCAGTAGGCGCTCGGCCCGGCAGCCGCCAGCGGGAGCGTCACCGCAGCGCCTCGGAGCGCACTGGCAGTTCCTCGCCCTGAGCCGGCCAGCCGCCGACGTGGACAACATCGCCGTCGGCTCCGACCAGCCGGGCGGCGAGCCCGAGCGAAGACAGCCACTGCACCGCCGAGCGGCCCGTGACGATCGCGCTGGTGCTCGCGATGTTCGCGTCGAGGCAGTTGGCGGCAGTGACGCTGACCGTCCGCCAGACGGCGTCGGCCGGCGCGCCCGTGGCCGGATCGATCACGTGGTGGACGGTATCCCCTCCGGCCCGCCGGCGGCGGACCGTGCAGCTGGACGTCGCGAGGCCGCCGTCGGAGATTGAGATCGTTTGACCTGGCGCGTCGGCCGGCGCGCGGTGGTCGTCGGTGACACGGACGAGCCAGCCGTCGACCGGCGGCTCGCCGGCAACGGCGATGTCGCCGGCAAGGCTGACGAGCACGCCGCAGCCCGCCGCCGCGGACGCCGCGGCGGCGGCGCGATCTGCGGCCAGCGCCTTGGCGGTCGCGCCCAGATCGAGCGAAACTCCGGGCGCGAGGCGCACCGTCCGCGCGCGCTCGTCGACCACGACGCCGCGCCATCCGGCGACGGGTGAGAACGACACCGCCGGCCGCTCCACGTCGTCGTAATACCCAAGTGCGACGAGCGCCGAACCGACCGTCGGATCGACGCGACCGTCCGTGAGGCCGGCCGCGCGCAGCGCCGCGCTGACGGCGTCGAACAGCACCGGCCCGACGTGCACCGCACGGCCGCCGGCGCGGTTCACCGCCGACAGCTCGGAATCGTCACGAAACGGCGAGCACGCCATATCGAACTCAGCGACCGTCTGCAACACCGCCTCCTGCGCCTGCGCGAGGGCGTCGGCGTCGGTGGTCGCGACAACCGCGATCCCACCCCACACGGAGAAGCGGCTCAGCGCCTCACTGCTCACGAGCCCCCCGAAACGACCGGCGGGGCCTGCTGCACGGGCGCCTGCTGGACCGGCGCCTGCTGCACCGGGGGCGGCTGGACCTGCTGCTGCTGTTGCTGTTGCTGCTGCTGCTGCTGCTGCGACGGTGCCGACTGCGGGGCCGATCCCGCTGCCAGGCCCAGTTGTGAGGGGGACGCGAGCGGCGGCATCTTCGGCGTCGCAGTACTCGTCCGAGCTGTGCCGGCCGGCGCAGCCGCGACGGTGACCTTCGTTGCGCGGGAGGCTCCGAGCGTCCGTCCGGGAGCGATTGCCGAGACGAGCGCCGCAATGCCGGCGGTCAGCGCCGCGGCGCCGCCGATCGCGGCGCGCCGCGTCAACCCGGCGCGGTGGATCGCGTCGTCGCGCTCGAGCTGAGCAGTCGATTGCACGCGTGCAAGATTGCCTGGTCGGCCGGCCATTGGCTGAAAGTTTCCCCGCAATCCATAAGGTCGTCGTCAGAAGCGCATGAGAATGCGCTCATGGGGCCGCGTCGCCGTTCGCCGCGGGCAGCTCGATTGTGAACGCTGATCCCGACACGATTACGCGGCCACCGAGCTGCGTCGCGATCGCGGCCACGATCGACAGCCCGAGCCCCGATCCGGGCCGGCCGGCCGCCTCAGTCCCGCGCCAGAAGCGCTCGAACAGATGGGCATGATCACCCGGACTTGGCCCGGGACCAGCATCGCTGACGGTCACCATCGCGCGCGCCCCCTCGCGAGACACCGAAACGGTCACGGGGGGCTGGCCGTGGACGACAGCGTTCTCGACCAAGTTCCCGAGCGCGCGCGCGAGCGCGTCGCGGTCGGTTCTCACCGTCACCGGAACGATCGGCCCGAGCACGAACCCTCCATCGCTGAAGGCCGTACGGACGAAACCCCCGAGCTCGACCGGCTCGAGCTCCGTGACGTCCCGCGCCGACCCGGCCCGCTCGAGCACGAGCAGATCGTCCACCAACCGCGCCAGCCGTTCCGCATCGCGCCGCAGATCGCCGAGCACGTCCGGGTCAAGACCGTGGCGCGTCGCGTACTCGACATTGCCGAGCAGCGAGGTCACCGGAGTCCGCAGCTCGTGCGACGCGTCCGCGAGAAACCGCCGCTCCCCGGCGCGCGCCTCCTCGAGCGAGGCGAGCATCCGGTTCAGCACCCCCGTCAACTGGCCGACCTCGTCAGCGGTGGGCGCCACGGGCAGCCGCCGAGAGACATCAGCGGTCCGCTCGATCTCTCCGGCGGCCAACACCAGCCGGCGCAACGGCGACAACCCTCGCTGCGTCAACACGGCCGCGACCACGGCGACGACGAGGGCAGCGGCAACACCGATCAGTGCCAGCAGGGCACCGATGTGGTGCACAGTGTTGCCGATGTCGGTCGTGTCAGAGGCGACGATCACAGCGCCGCCGGCAGCCGCGCCGCCAGCCTGCGCGATCGGCGCGGCGTACAACCGATAGGGCCGCCCGTCCAGGCGGATGTCCTCGAACCCGGGGCGGCCGTCTACACGCGCGGCGGACACGACGCGGTCCAGCGGCAACAGCCGAGCGCCGAGGGTCAGCGATCGCGCCAGAAGCCTCGCACGGGCGTCGATCACCTCGGCCACGATCTGACGCCCCGATTCGGGACTCTCGAGCGCGCCGGGCTCGGTCAACACCGCTGGAGCAGAGACCGCGAGCTGCGCGACGCCGATCGCCCTCTGGCGTAGAGCGCTGTCGAGCGTCGAGCGCAACTGATGACTGACCAGCAGCACCGCGGCGACCGCGAACACCGCCACGGCGACCAGGATCGAACCTGTGGCGACTGCCACGAGCCGGCTCCGGAGCGTTATCGGGGCACGAATCACGGTCCGCAAGCGACCAACCCGCGAGGAGCTTTAGAGTTGATGAACATACGGCAAAATTGGTGAAGAATCAGGCGATTCGCGTCGCCGGCACCAAAGGCAGGGGTTTGGCAGGGAATCAAGACCTGAGTGGACCGGGCGGCGCCGCCCGGGTGCTGCTCGTCGAGGACAACGCGCACGACGCAATGTTGATCGCCGAGATGCTGCGCGTCACGTGGCCGGAGGGCCTCGTGCTCACGCACGCCTCGCGCCTGGCTGACGCCACCCAGGAGCTGCTCGATCACGGGGCCTCGTGCGTGCTGCTCGGACTGCCGTTGCAGGCCGAGTTCGACGCCCTCGAATACCTGCACACCGCGGCCCCCGATGTCGCGATCGTCGTGCTCAGCGCGACCACTGCCGAGACCGACGCGATCGAGTCGCTGCGCGCCGGCGCACAGGACCACCTGCACAAGCCCGACCTGAACCCCTCGATCCTCCGGCGCTCTGTGCTCGCGGCGATCGAGCGCAAACGCTCCGAGACCCAGCTCGCCCATCGGGCGCTCCACGACGAGCTCACCGGGCTGCCGAACCGGGCGCTGTTCCTCGATCGTCTCGGAGTGGCGCTCGACCGTTCTCGCCGGACGAGCGCGTCGGTTGCGATCCTGTTCCTCGACGTCGACAATTTCAAGGAAGTAAACGACTCGCTCGGACACGCCGCAGGCGACAGGGTGCTGGCGGCGCTCGCCGAGCGGCTGCGGGCGATGCTCCGCCCGATGGACACAGTCGCCCGCTTCGGCGGTGACGAATTCACCTTCCTGTTCGAGGAGCTCGCCTCCGAGCGCGAGGTCGTACTGATTGCCGAGCGCATCAGCCGCACCACCAACGTGCCGATCCGGCTCGAGGACGGCGAGGTCACGGTCTCGGTGAGCATCGGGATCGCGATGGTCGGCGACCCGAACATCCCGCCGGAGACCCCGATCCGCGAGGCGGATGCGGCGATGTACCGGGCCAAGGAGCTCGGGCGCGCACGGTACGAGCTGTTCGACGAGGCTTCGCGCACGCGCGCGATGGAGCGGCTCGAGCTCGAGGCGGCGCTGCGGCTCGCGATCGAGCGTTCCGAGCTGCGGGTCCACTACCAGCCGAAGGTTGCACTCGATGAGCCCTCTGTGGTGACTGGATTTGAGGCCCTCGTCCGGTGGCAGCACCCCGAGCGCGGCCTGCTCGCCCCCGATCAGTTCCTGCCGCTGGCCCAGGAGACCGGGCTCATCCTGCCGATCGGCGAGTTCGTGCTCGACCAGGCGCTTCGGCAGCTCGCCCGGTGGCGCGCGTTGAACTCGGCGCTGACGATGTCGATCAACCTCTCGTCGCGCCAGCTCGAGGACGCTGGGCTTGTGTCGACTCTCGCCGCGGCGCTGCGCGGCCAGGGAACCGACCCGCACACCGTCTGCCTGGAGGTCAACGAGACGGCGATCACCGAGCACCCCGAACTCGCTGCGCGCGTATTCGAGGGGCTCAAGGGCGTCGGCGTGAGCCTCGCGATCGACGACTACGGCACCGGGCTCGGATCGCTCGCCAACCTGAAGCTGCTCCCGTTCGACACCCTCAAGATCGACGCGAGCCTGATCAGCGACCTCTCCCACGACGCCGATCAGATACCGGTGATCGGGGCGATCGTCGAGCTTGCGCACGCGCTCGGCCTGAGTGTCCTCGCGGAGGGCGTCGAAAGCGAGGTGCAAGCCGAGCACCTGCGCCGGCTCGGCTGCGACAGCGCCCAGGGATTCCTGTTCGGGCGGCCGCTGCCCGAGGACGAGGCGGAGAAGCTGATCGATGGCGTGCTCAGCTGAGCCCCGTCAGGCCCGCAGCACGAAGCCAACGCCTCGCACCGTCCGGATCAGCTCCGGCTCGCCGAGCTTGCGCCGCAGCCGCGTGATGTAGCGATCGACCACGTTCGGCTCGGCGGCTCCGCCCCAGATCTCATCGATCGCGCGCTCGCGCGTGACCGTGCGGGTCGCCTCGCGGAGCAGCAGTTCGAGCAGCGCCGCTTCGCGGCCGGTCAACGGAACGGCACGACCGCCGCGAGTCGCACTCGAAGCGGCGAGGTCGAACACGAGGTTCGCATACGACATCAAGGGGCCGCCGTCGACACGGCGCGTCAGCGCGCGCAGCCGGGCGACCAGCTCGGCGACCGCGAACGGCTTGACGAGATAGTCGTCCGCGCCCGCCTCGAGCCCGGACACCCGGTCGTCCACCGCATCGCGCGCGGTCAACATCAGGATCGGCGTCGCCAGTCCGCGACCACGCAACCGCCGGGCGACCGCGAGGCCGTCCACGGCCGGCATCGCGACGTCGAGCACGATCACGTCGGGGGCGACCCGTTCGACTGCGACGAGCGCCGCGCCGCCGTCGGCCGCAACGGTGACGTCATATCCCTCTGCGACCAGCGTCCGCTCGAGCATCCGCCGCAGCGATGGGTCGTCGTCGACGACCAGCACCCGCTCGGCGACGCCGGCGTCAGCCACCCGCGACGTCGCGCCTCAGAAAGACGAGGAACGCGGTCGCGAACGAGACGCCACCGTAGATCGCGCACACCCAGATCGCGCGCAGGATCGGCGCCCAATCGATCGGGGTGCGCAGCAGCCCCTGCCAGGCGTTGAACTGGGTCGACAGGAGATATGGCTGGGCGCCCGACAACCCGGGCAGAATCCCGATCAGCTGGAACAGCAGCGAGATCATCAGCGTGCCCACGACGGCCGCAGCGCTGTTACGCGTGATCGATGAGAGCAGCAACCCGATGCAGACGATCGTGATGATCGGGATCAGGTAGATGCCGAGGCTCGCGTACACGAGCCCGAGCGCCTTTGGCGCCGAGACGACCGTGCCCGACAGGCTCTGCAGCGAGTTGAAACCCGACTGGAGCGTGCCCGCGATCACCGCGATCGTGCCGTCGAGCAGGATCGCGACGATCCCGTAGGTGAGCGCCGCGAGCGCCTTGCCGCCGAAGATCTGCCACCGCTCGAGCGAGCGGGTGAAGATCGTCTTCAGCGTCCCGTTGTGGTCTTCGGAGGCGAAGATGTCGCCGGCGACGAGCGCCGTGATCAGCGGGAACATCCAGATCGCGCCGAACAGCAGGATCACGAGCGGCACCGCGAGGCCGCTGCGATCGAGGTAGTTGGCGAACGCGAAGTCGCCGCCGCGGTCGCGGTGGTGGATATGAACGGCGACGGTGAAGATGATCGGAACGATCGCTGCCGCGCCGAGTCCGAGGTACGTCCGCTTCTGGAAGCGGAGCTTCATCAGCTCGTACCGGTAGACGGTGAAGACGCCGGGCCTCACGCCGCCGTCTCTGCGACCGCCACGGGGGCGCCATTCTCGGTGCCCTCGGTCAGCGAGAAGAACAGGTCCTCGAGCGTCACGGTCGTCGGCGCGAGCGCCCGGATCAGCGCGCCCGCCTCGACCAGCGCCTGCGAAAGCTGAGCGACGACCGCTTCCTCGGCCGTGAACATGAGCTGGCCGTGCTCGACGCGGAGGTCGGCGATCCCCGGCTGGGCCTCGCACACCCTCATCGCGATCGCGTCGTCCGTGCTCGACAGCCGGTAGATGGTGCCGGCGCCACGCTTCAGCGCCGCGATCTCGCCTTCGTAGACGATCGATCCGGTGCGCACGATCGCGACGCGGTTGCACAGCTCTTCGACCTCGGCGAGCAGGTGGCTCGAGAGCAGCACCGTCATCCCCTGGTCGGCGAGCCGTCTGATCAAAAGGCGCATATCGCGCATCCCCGCCGGATCCAGGCCGGTCGCCGGCTCGTCGAGCAGCAGCAGCTTCGGATCGCGCAGCAGCGCCGCTGCGATCCCGAGCCGCTGGCGCATGCCGTGGGAGTAGCCGCCGACGCGGTCGGAGGCGCGGTCGGAAAGCTCGACCGTGTCAAGCGCCGCGTCGATTCGCGAGCGCGCCCCGTCGCCGTCGTACGCGGCGAGCAACTCGAGGTTCCGTCGCCCGTTCAGGTACGGGTAGAACGTCGGCGCCTCGACGAACCCGGCGACTCCGTGGAGCGCCTGCACACTCTCCTGCGGATCGCTGCCGAACAGCCGGACCGTCCCCGCGGTCGGCCTGATCAGGCCGAGCATCATCCGCAGCGATGTCGTCTTACCGGCGCCGTTCGGACCCAGGTAGCCGTACACGTCGCCGGTCTGGACGGTCAGGTCCACACCGGCGACGGCGGTCAGCTCGCCGTATTTCTTGACGAGCCCACGTACTTCAACAGGCGGCGGGCCTTCGCTCATAACCCGCGCGCGGCGGCATCGGCAGCGGCCGCAGGGACCGAGCCGACGACCGTGTAAGCGACGCCGCTGCGCGTGAACCGCACCAGCGTGCCGAGCGCGGTGTCGAGTTCCTGGCCGGTGACGCCGTTGATCGAGACGCTCGGCAGCGTCAGGCCGTGGTGATCGCCGCCGAGGAGGATCCCGGCAGCGGGGAGGACGAGCCCGCCGACTGCTCGAGCACGACGATCCCACCGATGTTCTGGCCGTAGGTCACGAGCGCTGCCGGCTTTCCACCCCAATCGAGCAGCGAGACGGACCGGCGCGGCAGACCGACGAGCTTCGACGGCGCGTTGAGCGCGAACGGGAGCCGACGCGCGACCGCTGCGGCGCCCGTCACGTCTCGATGGTGGGCGAGCGCGCGGCGCGCGCGAGCGCCCTTGCGCGCGATCCGCCGCCGTGGCCGCGTTCAGCTTCGAGGTCGAGACCTGGACCACCTTGGCGCCTGACGGCGGCGTGACCGCGAAGTCGGAGGCCGGCACCGGGCCGAACGAGACGTCGGTCGCCTTCAGCTCGAGCACGGGCGATGACGAGTTCGTCGCGTAGACCGCGAACCGCAGCGGGATCCCGCGGGCGGCGTCCCACGCGAGCTGAGCGTCGCCGAGCAGCCCACCGTCGTGCTTCGGCGAGACGCGGATCGTGTACGTCGCTTGGCCGGCGACGTCGCTCGGGATCGCGCCCGACAGATCGACGTGCTGGGCGAGCTGCGAGATCTCGCTCTGGATCTTGGCGATCGACGGGATCGCGCCGGCCGCCTTGTGCGCATCGGCGTGGTCCGCTGTGCCGGAGCCCGCGCCGCTCGGCAGCGTCCCCTCGTACGCCGTGTTCGAGGCCGGGTCGTAGATCCAGAACCGGCCGTTGTCGACGACCACCTGCCCGTCGCCGTTGTCGGTCTGGAGCTCGATCCGCAGGCGGTGGTCGCCGGGCGCCATCGACAGCCACAGGCGACCGCTGGCCCCCTGCAGCAGCGGATCGGTCGGACCGCCCTGGAAGTCCGTCGAGGAGATCAGGTTGTTCGTGAAGGTGATCCGGGCGCTGATCCCGGTCACGGACTTGGCGCTGAGCGCCTGGTGGATCGCCACCGCGAGCGGCTCCCGAGGCGGGACCGGGCCGTTGCCGGCCGCCGCAACGGCGATCGCGGTGCCGCCGCCAGCGGCGACGACGACGCCCGCAGTGAGCGCCAGCAGGCGCCGGGTTGAGATGGTGCGCAGGATATTTCATGACCGGACCGCCTTTCTCGTGACCGTGACCACGATAGGGCGCAAGCCTGAAATTACCCTGACAGAGCGCTAAAGGCTCTCGTAGAGCTCGAGCAAATGTGCGCGAGCGCGCCGCCACCGTCGTTCGACGTCCTCGTCGGCGCTCGTGAACCGCAGCACGGCGAGGCCTCGCATAATCGCCAGCCCCATGTCGAGCACCTCGCCGGCGCGCGGGCGGGACATGATCTCGGGAAACATCTCAGATGCGCCGGCGGCGATCATCCGCGTGACGTCACGCGCCACCTTGTCCATCGCGTCGCGGATCTCCGGGTCGGTGCGAGCCGCGACCCACAGCTCCATCGTCGCCTGGAACACGGGCCCGGTGTGTATCTCCCAGGTGCGGTCGAGCATCAGCTCGAGCCGGCCCCGATCGGAGCGCGGGTGACGCGTGTCGTCCTCGCGCAGCTCGGAAGCGAGCTTGAACGCGAGATGACGCACCGCGTCGGCGACGAACCGGGCGCGGGTCGGGAAGTAGTGCATCTGCGTGCCCTGGGACACGCCGGCGCGCTCGGCCACCTTGCGCGTCGTCAGCCCCGAGTATCCGTCCTCGATCAGGCACTCGATCGCGGCGTCGAGCAGCGCCGCCCGGGTCGTCGCCCGACGCTCGGCTTGCGTGCGGCGGGCGGTCTCAGGCACCGTGCCGCGTGCATCTCGCGCAGCTGGCGCTTGAGCACCTTGCCGCTCGGGTTGCGCGGCAGCTCCTCGAGGAAGAGCGACGTCGCGCGGGACCTTGAACCGCGCGAGGTTCTGCTTGACGAAGTCGCGCACGTCGTCCTCGGACAGCGTCTCGCCCGGCTTGACCACGACGTACGCCGCCAGGCGCTTGTGGAACTCGTCGTCGTCGACGCCGATCACCGACGGCCTCGACGACCGCGGGGTGCGTGATCAGCAGCTCCTCGACCTCGCCCGGGAACAGGTTCTCGCCGCCCGAGACGATCATGTCGTCGTCGCGGCCATCGATGAACAGCCGGCCGCCCGCGTCGAAGTGGCCGACGTCGCCGGTGCTCATCAGCCCGTCGATGATCTCCTTGTTGCCGCCGCCGGTATAGCCCTCGAACTGGAAGCCGTTGCCGACGAAGATCCGGCCCGTCGCGCCGGCGCCTTGCGACCGGCTTGCCGTCGAAGTCGTACAGCTTCACGACCGCGCCGAACGGGACCTGGCCGGCGCAGCCCGGGCGCGGCGCGGAGGTCCTCGGGCGTCGCGAACGTCGCGTACGCGACCTCGGTCGACCCGTAGAAGTTGTAGAGCTTGTCGCCGATCGTCTTCTGGGCGCGCCGCACGAGCTCCGCCTCGAGCTGCGCGCCCGAGCAGAACACGATCCGCAGCGAGCTCGTGTCCCACTTGCCGGGTCGATTCCTCGATCGCCGACACGATCCGCGAGAGCATCACCGGCACGACGACGAGCGCCGTCGGCCGGTGCGCGCGCGATCGCGTCGAGCACGCGCTCGGGCTTGAACCGCCGCTCGCAGATCACGGTCGAGCCGAGGATCACCGACAGCGCCATCTGCGTGTAGCCGAGCCCGTGGAACATCGGCGCGGCGACGTACGTCGACTCGTCCGCGCGGTAGGGCACCTTCGACAGCAGCGCCCCGACCGGCGCGAACGAGCGGCTCGCCCGAGCGCGGCGCGCCCTTCGGCGTCCCGGTCGTGCCGCTCGTCAGCAGCACCAGCGCCGCGTGCTCGGATGGCGGCGGCGGGGTCTGGCCGGCGTGGCTGTCGATCAGCTGCTCGAGCGTGTCGAGGCCGGCGGCGTTGCCGTCGTTCCAGCCGAGCACGCGACCGTGCCTCGGTTCGATCGGCGCCGCCAGCTCCTCGTACTCCTCGTCGTGTACGAGCAGCGCGACGTCCTCGCGCGCGCACACGTCCCGCAGCTGCGGACCGCCGAAGTCGGTGTTCAGCAGCAGCAGCCGCGCGCCGAGCTTGCCCGCGGCGTAGTTGATGTCGAGCAGGCCGCGATGGTTGCGGCACAGGATCCCGACCGTGTCGCGCTCGCTTCAGCCCGCGCGCTCGCAGTGCGCACGCGAGCGCGCTCGAGCGGGCGTCGAGCTCCGCGAACGTCAGCGTGCCGAGCTCGTCGATCAGGCCCGGCTTGTCGCGGGAACGCAGCGCTGCGATCATCACCGCGCTCGGGATCTGCCCGTACTGGGCGCTCAGCTTCAGCCCCTCGATCGTCTGCTTCGGCGGCGCGCCGCCGATCACCCCCGCGCGCCGCATGTGTGAGAGCGCGCGGAGCTCGATCGCGGCGCGGCGGCCAACACGCGTGAACAGCGGCTGCAGGTCAGGCACGGCGCGCACTCTAGCCGAAAACTAATCATTCGACTGATTTGTTTTTGTGATAGCGTCGCGACACACCGCCGATGAACCTGGACGACACCCCAGCGCAAGCGGAGTTCAGGTCGCGCGCCCGCGCGTGGCTGTCCGAGCACCGCCACGACTCTCCCCCGCCGGCGCGCGGCCTTCACGTCGATGACCCGGCGCCGTATCGCGAGTGGCAGGGCAAGCTCGCCCGCGCCGGGCCTCGTCGGCGTCACCTGGCCGGTGGCGTACGGCGGCGGCGGGCTCGGCCCCTCCGAGGAGATGATCGCCGCCGACGAGATCGCGCGCGCCGGGCTGCGCACAGATCATCGACCACATCGCGATCGGCGAGCTCGGGCCCGACGCTGATCGCGTACGGCACCGAGGAGCAGAAGCAGCGCTACGTCGGCCCGATGCTGTACGGCGAGGAGGGCTGGTGCCAGCTGTTCTCAGAGCCGGCCGCCGGGTCCGACCTGGCGGGGATCACGACCCGCGCTCGCGAAGCCGACGACGGCTGGGTGCTGAACGGCCAGAAGGTGTGGACCACGCTGGCGCACGTTCGCCGACTTCGGACTGCTGCTCGCTCGCACCGACCCGGATGTGCCGAAGCACAAGGGGCTGACGATGTTCATCGTGCCGATGGACGCGCCAGGGGTCACCGTTGCACCGCTGCGGCTGATGTCGGGCTCGGCGCCGTTCAACGAGATCTTCTTCGACGACGTTGCGATCGGCCGCGACGCGCTCGTCGGCCCGGTCGACGGCGGCTGGGGCGTGTCGATCACGACGCTGATGTACGAGCGGCTGATGGCGCTGGCGGCGTTCGAGCACATGGCGCCGACGCCCGAGGAGCTGCTCAGGCCGCTACTCGGCAGCGACGCGCTGAACGACGGCCACGTCCGCCGGCAGATCGCGGAGCTGACCGTCGACCGGCTCGCGCTGCGGTACACGGCGTTCCGCGCGCTGTCGCGATCTGGAGGGCGGCCGGATGCCCGGCCCGGAGGCCGGGCTCGGGAAGATCGGCGTCGTGGAGGCGGGGCGCAAGGCGGCGGCGCTGATCGCGGAGGTGCTCGGGCCCGACGCGCTCGAGGGCGAGTGGGGCGAGCTCGCGGCGGAGATGCCCGGAATGCGCTGTGCCGGCGGGACCGAGGAGATCCTCCGCAACACGATCGGCGAGCGGGTGCTGGGGCTGCCGTCGGAGCCGCGGGTCGACAAGGACGTGCCGTTCAGCGAGCTGGCCCGCACATGAACTTCAGCCTCACCGACGAGCAGCTGATGCTGCGCGAGGCCGCGGTCAACGCGCTCGGGCGGATCGACACGATCGCCGGCGCCCGCGCCGCGCTCGACGGCGAGCCGCTCCCGGACATCTGGCCGACGGCGATCGAGGCGGGCTGGACCGGGCTGCTCGTGCCCGGAGGCGCACGGCGGCGCCGGGCTGACGCCGTTCGACGCGATGCTCGTGCTCGAGCAGTGCGGGCGGCGGCTGACCGGCGCCGGGCTGATCGGCCACCTCGCCGCGACGTACGTCCTCGCGCAGGATGATCACCCGCTGCTGCCGGCGCTCGCCTCCGGCGAGCTGCGCGCAGCGGTCGTTTGGGGCGAGGAGTTCCAGCTCGACGTCGCGGCAGGCCGACTGGCTCGTGACCGGCAACGGCGCGATCGAAGCCGACCAGCTGACGATCGAGCCGGTCATCCGGTCCGACGCCTCGCGACCGCTTGGCCATGTCCGAGGGCGCCGAGGCCGTGGTCGCGTGAGCCTGCCTGGCACGTCACCCAGGCACTGCTCGCCGCCGACGCCCTCGGCGTCACCGAGGCGATGCTCGAGATGTCCGTCGCGTACGCGAAGGAGCGTCACGCCTTCGGCCGGCCGATCGGCTCCTACCAGGCGATCAAGCAGCAGATCGTCGAGATCCTGCGTCACGCCGGCACGACGCGCAGCCTGATCTTCTACGCCGGCTACGCGGCCGACGCGCGCCCCGAGGAGCTGGCGCTGGCCGCGAGCGCCGCTCGGTTCGCCGCCGAGGAGGCGGCCGACTACGCGACCCGCACCTGCATCGCCGTCCATGGCGGGATCGGAGCGACGTGGGAGCACGACGCACATCTGTACTGGCGCCGCGCGCAGCTGTCGCGGCTGCTGCTCGGCGGCGTCGCCGGAGCCGGCGACCGCGTCGCCGAAGCGATCATCGAAAGAGCACGAGAAACGGAGCCCGTATGAGCACCACGTCACCGACGTTCAGCACCGACGCGATCGGGCAGTGGTCCGACCCCGTCGAGTTCGCCGTCACCCGCGAGCGGATCCAGCAGTACGCCGCCGCCACCAACGACCCGATCGAGCCCCACGTCAGCGGCGACTTCGCCTCGCCGGTGTTCGCGGTGGTGCCCTCGTTCGGGGCGGCGGGCGAGGCGGCGATGAAGGTGATCCCGCCGGAGCTGATGATGATGATCCTCCACGGCGAGCAGGACTTCCACTTCCACGCGCCGATCCTGCCGGACACGACGCTCACCACGCGCGCCGCGCCGATCGGGGTGCAGCCACGTTCGAGCGGCGTCACCGTGGTCGTCAAGACCGAGACCCGCGACGGGGATGACAAGCTGCTGAACGAGCAGTACTGGACGACCTTCGTCCGCGGCGGGCAGACCGAGGAGGGCGCCGGCGAGGGCGCGCCCCCGCACGCGTTCGACGAGTCGTTGCGTTCGCGTGAGCCAGACGCCACCGTGTCCCAGACCTTCGACAAAGACCAGACCTACCGCTACGCCGAGGCGTCGGGCGACCCGATGCCGATCCACCTCGACGACGAGCTCGCCAAGAAGTTCGGACTGCCCGGGATCATCATCCACGGGCTCTGCACGATGGCGTTCACGTCGGTCGCCGTGATCGAGCACGCGTGCCCGGACGACCCGACCCGCCTGCAGCGGCTCGCGGTCCGGTTCGCAAAGACACTCCAGCCGGGCCAGACGATCACCACGTCGATCTACGACACCGGCAGCGGCGCTTACGCATACGAAACGACATCCGACGAGGGCGCGGTCGTGATCAAAGACGGCTTCGCCCAGGTAAGGGGCTGATCCGAGATGGGAAACGCACTGGAAGGGCGGGTCGTCGCGATCACCGGCGCCGGCAACGGCATCGGGCGCGAGCACGCCCTGCTGTTCGCCTCCGAGGGCGCGAAGGTCGTCGTCAACGACCTCGGCGGCGCCGGCGACGGCACGGGCGCCGACGCCGGGCCCGCGCAGAAGGTCGTCGAGGAGATTCAGGCAGCCGGCGGTGAGGCGGTCGCCCACACCGAGGACATCTCGACCTGGGACGGCGGGGCGTCGCTGGTCCAGACGGCGGTCGACTCGTTCGGTCAGCTCGACGCGCTCGTCAACAACGCGGGCATCCTGCGCGACGCGTTCATCGGCGGGATGTCGGAGGACCAGTGGGACGCGGTCATCAAGGTCCACCTCAAGGGCCACTTCGTCCCGCTGCGCCACGCGACCGACCACTGGAAGGCGCGCTCCAAGGCCGGCGATGAGGTTCGCGCCGCGGTCGTCAACACCGCGTCGGCATCGGGGACGTTCATGCCGAACCCGGGACAGGTCAACTACGGCGCGGCAAAGGCCGGGATCGCGGCGATGACGCTCGTCGCCTCGCAGGAGCTCGGCCGCTACGGCGTCCGCGTCAATGGGATCGCGCCCGCGGCGCGCACGCGGCTCACGGTCGACGTGCCGATGATCGGCGACCTCGTCAAGGCGCCCGAAGACCCGAACGCATTCGACGCGTTTCACCCCAAGCACGTGTCGCCGCTGGTCGCCTGGCTGATCAGCGACGACTGCACGCTCACCGGTCAGCTGTTCGCGGTCCAGGGCGGCTCGATCCAGAGGATGAGCGGCTGGACGGTTGGTGATGGAATCGCGACCGACGGCGACTGGACGATCGACAACATCGCGGCGCAGCTCGGCGCTGCCCGCGTCTAACCCATCGGAGGCGTACGCAATGCCTGAAGTCACGCAGTCGGTTGACATCGATGCCCCGGCCGAGAAGGTGTGGGCGGTCGCAACCGACCTCAGCCGCTACGGCGAGTGGAACACGTCGCACACCGGCTTCCCGGACGGGACACCAGCGACCGAAGCGGGAGCCACGTTCCGGGAGACGATCACGATCATGGGCATGCCGGGCGAGGCGAAGTGGACGATCGCCGAGGCCGATGCGCCGTCGAACGACGGTCTGGACCGGCGAGGGCCCGATGGGGATCGTGCTCGGGACGAAGCTCGAGCTGACCCCGAACGGCGACGTCGACGACCGTGTCGATCTCCGTCAGCTTCGACGGCGGCCCGCTGTCCGGACCGATGGGCGCGACTGTCGCCGCGTCCGCGGAGAAGGGCGCTGCCGAGTCGCTGGAGAGGCTGAAGGGCCTGGTGGCGTAGCTTGTAGCGACATGTGCAGGCTGTTTGGAATGAGCGGCGGCCCGGACCGGGTCGCCGCTATGTTTTGGTTGCTCGAAGCGCCTGATTCGCTGTCGGAGCAGAGCCGGCGCGAGCCGGACGGCACCGGGCTCGGCTACTACGACGAGCATGACCGGCCGGTCGTCGACAAGCAGCCAATCGCGGCGTTCGAGGACCGCGCGTTCGCGCGCGAGGCACGCAAGGTCCAGCTCGCGGACGTTCGTGGCGCACATCCGGTTCGCCTCGACCGGGGCAAACGAGCTGCAGAACACGCATCCGTTCGAGCAGCGGGGGCGGCTGCTCGCCCACAACGGCGTGATCGAGAACCTGCCGGCGCTCGAGGCCGAGCTCGGCGACGCGATGCGGGAGGTCCAGGGCGACACCGACTCGGAGCGCTTCTTCGCGCTGATCACGCGTGAGACCGACGCTGCCGGCGGTGAGATTGGCGAGGGGATCGCCCGGGCCGCGCGCTGGGTCGCCGCCAACCTGCCGATCTACGCGCTCAACGTCGTGTTGATCACGGCGACCGACCTGTGGGCGCTCCGGTACCCCGACACCCACGACCTGTTCGTGCTCGAGTGCGACCCGCGGCCGGGCCGCCACCTTCGGTCGGGCACGGTGCGCGTACGGTCACCCCAGGAGCCGTCGGTCGTTGTCGCGAGCGAGAAGATGGATGACGATTCCGGGTGGCGACCGCTCGAGTCCGGGCAGCTGCTCCACGTCGGGGCGGATCTGAAGGTCGAGATCACCGACGTGCTCGAGCGATCCACCGGCGCATCTGATCTCGCTCTCCGACCTCTCCCCTCGCGCCGCGTCCTCGCAGCACCCGTGAGCCAAGTTCAGCGTATGGCCACCGCCACCGGCCCCGCTCGGCTGCCGCCGGGCCCGCCGCTGCCGCGGATCGCGCAGACCGCCGGGTTCATCTTCGGCGGCCCGCGGTTCCTCGACGCGTGTCGCCGTCGATACGGCGACGCCGTCACATTCAGCACGCTGTTCGATTCGAAGTTCGTGATCGTGTTCGACCCGGCGCTCGTCAAAGAGGTGTTCCAGGGATCGAACGCGCAGCTCCACGCCGGCGAGGCGAACGCGCTGCTTGGGCCGGTGCTCGGGAAGCGTTCGGTGCTGCTGCTCGACGGCGCCGAGCATCTCCGACACCGGCGGCTGATGCTGCCTCCGTTCCATGGCGCACGGATGGCACACGTACGCGGAGACGATGCGCCGCGCGGCGGACACCGAGATCGACGCATGGCCGGTCGGCTCGGAGTTCGCGCTGATGCCGAGCATGCAGTCGCTGACGCTGCGGGTGATCGTCGAGGCGGTGTTCGGCTACCAGGAAGGGCCGGACGCGGCCGAGTTGCGCGCGGCGCTGCGCAACATGGTCGAGCCGATCTCGAGCCCGCGCGGGCTGCCGCTGATCGCGCTGCTCGGCCGCCTCGGTGCCGGCCGCCCCGCGAACCAGCGGTTCGAGCGCTCGCGCCGCGTCGTCGACGAGCTGCTGTACGCCGAGATCACCCGCCGGCGCGCCGATCCGGACCTGGCCGAGCGCGACGACGTGTTCTCCGCCTTGCTGCTCGCCGAGGACGCCGACGGCGGCCGGCTCTCTGACCAGGAGGTTCGCGACGAGCTGGTCACGCTGCTGCTCGCGGGCCATGAGACGACCGCCACGGGCCTCGCGTGGACGTTCGACCTGCTGCTTCACAACGCCAACGTGCTGGAGCGAGCACGGCAGCTCGACGACACCTACCTCGACGCGGTCGTCAAGGAGTCGCTCCGCGTCCGGCCGGTGATCCCCGGCGTCGGACGGGTCGTTCGGGGCGAGCCGTTCAGGCTGAACGGGTACGAGATCCCGGTCGGAGTCGAGATCAACCCGTCGATCCGGATGATCCACCGCCGCGCCGACCTGTACGCGAACCCGTCGCGGTTCGATCCCGACCGGTTCCTGGTCGCCAACCCGCCCGACACCTACACCTGGGTCCCGTTCGGCGGCGGCACGCGTCGCTGTCTTGGCGCCTCGTTCGCGCAGCTGGAGATGCGGATCGTGGTGGCGCGGATCCTCGAGCGCGCGCCGGGGCTGCGCGCCGTCGACCCGGAGCCGGCCGAGGTCCAGTTCCGCGCGATCACGCTCGCGCCGCGGGGCGGCGTCCCCGTCGTGCTCGACGCCCCGCCCCGCGGCTAGCGATTGGCGGGACCAGCCGGGAGAATCCGGGCGCTCCGATGATGCGGTGGCTACGGACCCACGACCCTGAGTACCTCGCGCTCCGCCGCGCGACGCGGACGGCGCTCGTGATGCCTGCGATGTTCGCGCTCGGCGACAAGGTGATCGGCAACCCGGCACTCGCGACGTTCGCGGCTTTTGGGTCATTCGCGATGTTGCTGCTGGTCGACTTTCAGGGGCCGATCCGCGACCGGCTGCTCGACCAGGCGGCGCTTGGGGTCGCGTGCGCCGTGCCTGATCTCGCTCGCGACGATCGTCTCGCGGACGACCTGGCTCGCGGTCGTGACGATGGCGGTGCGTCGCGTTCGCGGTGCTGTTCTCCGGCGTCGTCAGCTCGGTGCTCGCCGGCGCTTCGACGGCACTGCTGCTGTCGTTCATCCTCCCGGTGTCGCTGCCCGGACCGCCGTCCGCGATCCCGGATCGGATCGCCGGTTGGGGACTCGCGGCCGCGGCGTCACTGCTCGCGATCTCGCTGCTGTGGCCGGCGCCGAGACGCAATCCGCTGCGCGCTGCGACGATCGCGGCGTGCCAGGCGATCGCCGCGCGGCTGCGCGCGCAGATCGAGTACGTGACGGGCAACCGGGACGCTGAGGCTGAGCGAGACCGCGACGCCGGCCGTCGCGCGGTCCGACGACGCGATCGCGCGGATGGAGAGCCTGTTCTTCGCTACGCCGTATCGCCCGAACGGGTTGACGACCGACGCACGCGCCCTGATCCGCGTGATCGACGAGCTCCGCTGGCTGAACGCGATCGTGCTCCGCTCGGCGCCGTCACGCCACCCTGGTTCAGCGAGCGACGGCGTGACCGCCGTCAAAACCGCAGCCGCCGAGGTAATGGAGGGCGCGGCGGACCTGCTCGAGCGGCCGGCGTGCGATCGGGCGCCGACTGCACGGGGCGCTGGAACGCCTGCGCGGAGCGCTGGCCGAGCTCGAGCGCGAGACGACATCGCTGCTGCCGACCGGCGAGCAGGCGATGGACGCGCCCAGGGTGGTGTCAGCGCTCGACCCGAGCTTCCGCGCGCAGGAGCTGAGCTTCGTCGTCGCTCAAGTCGCCGCCAACGCCGAGTTCACGGCCGCCGCCACTCGGCGCTCGTGGCTCGATCGCCTGCTCGGTCGTCAGCCGGAGGGATCGCTCGGTCCGCTGGCGGCGGTTCGTCGGCGAGCGGGCGCGTACGCGACCCGTCGCTCGCTGTCGCTGCAGAACAGCCTGCGCGGCGCCGCCGCGCTCGCGGTCGCGATCCTGATCGCCGACGCCAGCGGCGTGCAGCATGGCTTCTGGGTCGCGTTCGGCACGCTCTCGGTGCTGCGCTCCAACGCGCTGGCCACGGGACAGAACATCGTCCGCGCGCTCGCGGGGACAACCGCGGGCTTTGTCGTCGGCGGCGCGCTCGTGTACGCGATCGGAACGAACACGATCGCTGCTGTGGGCGCTGCTCCCGGTTGTCGTGCTGCTCGCCGGGATGGCGCCGGCGACGATCTCGTTCGCCGCGGGGCAGGCGTCATTCACGCTGACGCTGTTGATCCTGTTCAACCTGATTGCGCCGGCGGGCTGGAAGATCGGCCTGGTGCGGATCGAGGATGTCGCGATCGGCGGTGCCGTCAGCCTCGTGATCGGCCTGCTGTTCTGGCCGCGGGGGGCGGGGAGCGCGCTGGGCCGGGCGCTGGCCGAGGCCTACAAGCAGAGCGCCCGCTATCTGGCCGACGCGGTCGCGTACGGGGTCGGTCGCTGTGACGGCTCGGGGCCGCGGCCGCAAGCCCCCGCGCAGGCAGTCCGAGGAGGCGCTCGCAGCGGGGTACCGGCTCGACGACGCGTTCCGCAGCTATCTCACCGAGCGGGGGGCAAAGCGCCTGCCGCTCTCCGAGATCACCCGGCTCGTGACCGGCGCCACGGGCGTGCGGCTCGCTGCGGATGCCGTGCTCGAGCTGTGGGAAGGCGACGGCGCCGCCGGGGGTGACCGCGCCGCGGCCCGCCAGGAGCTGATCAGCGCAGCCGACGGGATGACCGGTTGGTACGACCACTTCGCCGGCAAGCCTGATCGGACGCGAGCAGACACCCGAGCCGCAGGCGGCGGACCAGGTCGCCGACGGGCGGCTCGTCGCAGCCGTGACCCGCGACCTCCAGGCCGGCGACGGCAACGCGACGGCGACCGGCGTGCGCGTGATCTGGACCGGCGACCATCTCGACGCTGCCCGGCGACTGCAGGGAACGCTGGTCGACCCGGCGCGCGCAACGTTCCCGGCGCAGGCGCCGATCTCCTAGATCTCGCCGCTGCGCTCGTGGCGTGGGAGGCCGTCGTCGGGCAGCTCGTAGTAGTCGCCCGTCTGGGAGACGAACCAGTGGCCGGCGACGCGCAACCCGGCCGGCCCGTCGAGCGTGCCGGCGGCGATGCTGATCGTGTCGCGGCGCGGCGGATCCCAGAACAGGCTCGAGCCGCATTCTCCGCAGAACCCCCGTCGTGCATCGGCGTCAGACGCGGGGCTGTCGATCCACCGCAGGCCGCGGTCCTCGATCAGCACCAGGTCACCTTTCAAGGCCGCCGTGCTCGCGGAGAAGTGCCCGTGCCACCGCCGGCACTCCTCGCAGTGGCAGATCAGCACGTCCCTCAGCGGGCCGCGCACCTCGTATCTGACCGCTCCGCACAGACACCCACCGGTGGTCACCCCGCAAGACTAGTTCTCACGGATTTCGACCCGGGCGAGCTTCTCCGGGTCGATGATCAGATCGAGCTCGACGACGCGACCGCCGGAGACCGTGCAGCCGGCGACCGCGAACGGCCGCGCCGGCGGTCCGACGAGCACCCCGATCGAGCCGTTGACGATCGCGGTGCGGCCCAGCGGCGCGAACGGGGCGCCGCGTTTGAGCACCTCTCGTGCGACGCCGTCCGCGCCGACGATCGGCGGCCGCGCGAGCGGGTGGTCCTTGCCCGTGTCGAGGCGGAACACGACGTCTGGGTCCAGCAGCTCGAGCAACGCCTCGAAATCGCCCGCCCGTGAGGCCGCGAGGAACGCCTCGACGACCTCACGCTGGCGCTCGAGGCTCGCGTCGGGCCGCGGCGCCGCGCCGCGCACGCGCCGGCGCCCCCGACTCGCGAGCTGGCGCGTCGCCGCCGGGCTGCGGTCGACGATCGGCGCGATCTCCTCGAACGACACGCCGAACATGTCATGTAGCACGAACGCGAGCCGCTCCGCCGGCGTCAGCGTCTCGAGCACCACCAGCAGCGCGAGCCCGACCGTGTCGGACAGCTCGACCTCGCGCGCGGGGTCGCCGGCTTCGTCGGCTGTGACGACCGGCTCGGGCAGCCACGAGCCGACATAGTCCTCGTTGCGGATCCGGCGCGCCCGCAGCATGTCAATGCAGATCCGGCCAACGACCGTCGTCAACCAGCCGCCGAGGTTCGTCACCTCGCCGGCGGCGGTGCCGCTGAGGCGCAGCCACGCCTCCTGGACGGCGTCCTCGGCCTCGCCGCCGGACCCGAGCATCCGGTAGGCGATCGCCTCCAGATGCGGCCGCTGCTGCTCGAACTGCTCTGCGTATGGGTCGCTGTCGGTCATCTCGTCATCTCAATGACGAACGGGAGGCACCAAATGTGACGGTCACATCGATCCGCTCCAGAACGTCAAACAGACAAACCCAGACAGGAGCGACCAGATGAGTACCACCACGATTGATGTAACAGCGTTGCGCAAGGTCTATCCCAGCGGCGTCGAGGCGGTCAAAGGGATCGACTTCGACGTCGGGGCCGGGGAGGTGTTCGGCCTGCTCGGCCCGAACGGCGCGGGCAAGTCGACGACGATCGGGATGCTGACGACGACGATCCTGCCGACCAGCGGGTCGGCGAAGCTCGGCGGCTTCGACGTCGCGCGCGAGCCACTCGCGGCACGCGGGATCTCGAGCGTCGTGTTCCAGGAGGCGGTCGTCGACGCCGAGCTCTCCGGCCGTGCCCAGCTCGAGCTGCATGCCCGCCTGTGGGGAGTGTCGCCGGCGCACGCTGAGCAGCGGATCGGGGAGCTCGTTCCGGCATTCGGGCTCTCCGAGCTGATCGACCGGACCGTCGGCAGCTACAGCGGCGGCCAGCGGCGCCGGCTCGAGATTGCGCGCGCGCTGATCTCGCGGCCCCAGGTGCTGTTCCTGGACGAGCCGACGGTGGGCCTCGACGCGCGGATCCGGCACGAGCTGCTCGACCTGATCGCCGGCCTGCGCAACCGGTTCGAAATGACGATCCTGCTCTCAACGCACTACCTCGAGGAGGCGCGCCAGCTGTGTGACCGCGTCGCGATCATGCACGAGGGGCGCATCGTCGGACTCGACTCGCCCGACCAGCTGCTCGCCGAGCTCGGCGAGGAGATCCTCGAGCTGCGGATCGAGACCCACGCGGCGGCCGCGCTCGCGGCCCTGCTCGAGCAGGGCATCGCCTCGTCCGACGCGTTTTCGATCGGCTCGACGCTGACGGTGCCTCTGCACGGCACCTCTGTCCACGACGCGCTGGCAGTGCTCAGCGACTTCCAAGCCTCCGATGTCTCCTCGCGCGCACCCACGCTCGATGACGTCTACCTGCGGCTGACCGGGGACCGGATCCCCGAAGCCGCCTAACAACGAAGGAGTGAAACCGAGATGTCAGCAACATCCGAAGCCGCAGTAATCCCCCTCCCCGCCCTGCGCCGCGCGCGCCACACGAGCGCGCTCGCGACGCTGGCCCGCCGCCGTGCGGCGCTGACAGCGGGCAACCCGCGCCAGGTGCTCGTCCCGCTGCTCGGCCCGATCCTGCTCGCGCTGATCGTCGCGCCGGCGCTGAAGAAGGCGACCGGCGGGCTGCACTCGTCGATCGACTACCAGTCGTTCGTCGGCGTCGGCGCAGTCGGGCTCGTGATCCCGCTGAGCTGCATCTTCGCCGGGCTGAGCGTGATCGTCGAGCGGCAGGCCGGCGCCCAGCGAGAGCTGCTCGCCGCGCCCGTCCCGCGCGCATTCCTCGTGCTCGGCAACCTTGCGGTCGCGCTCGTGCTCGCAGGCCTACAGGCGATCGTGCTCGTGGGGCTGACCGCGGCGCGCGGTGGCGCGTTCCACATCACCGGCGCAGGCCTGGCGTGGGCCGTCGGCGCGGGACTGCTGTTCACCGTGTTCATGTACGGCGTCGCCGAGACGCTCGCGAGCGTGATCGGCAAGGCCGAGGAGTTCGTCGGCGCGACGCCCGCCGTCGCGATCCTGCCGTTCTTCTTCGCCGGCGCGCTGTTCCCGATCAGCGCGATGCCGGGCGCGCTGACGGCGATCGCGAAGGTGCTCCCGCTCACGCACGCGCTCGCGCTGTTGCGCTACGGGCTCGTCGATCCGAGCGGCCAGGGCCTGCACGCGATCTGGGGCTCGGGTAACACAACCGTCGAGGCGTGGGCGAGTATCGCCGTCGTTGCGCTGTTTGCCGTCGCGTTCACGGCGCTGTCGATCCGCGTGTTCAAGCGCTCAGCGGTCAAATGAAGTCAGGCGCGGCGCCCCGGTTCGGCCCGGGGTGCCGCGTCCTTATGATCTGGCGATGCTGCTCTACGACAGCCACGAGTCCGGCAACTGCTACAAGGTCCGGCTGCTGTTCGCCCACCTCGGGATCGCCTACGAGCGCGAGGAGCTGAGCGTCTACGACCGGTCGAACCGGCCGGAGGTGCTCGGCGGCAAGAATCCCGCGCTCCGCGTGCCGACGTTGATCCTCGACGACGGTCGCGCGCTCGGCGAGTCGAACGCGATCATCTGGTACTTCGCCGACGGCACCCGGTACCTCCCCGAGGACCCGTTCGAGCGCGCGCAGGTACTCCAGTGGCAGTTCTTCGAGCAGTACGACCACGAGCCGAACATCGCCGTCGCGCGGTTCTGGAAGCTCGCCGAGCTCACGCCCAAGTGAAGAGGACCTAGCGGCGAAGCGCAACGGCGGCAAGCGCGCGCTGCAAGCGATGGAGAGCCACCTATCCACCACCGAGTTCCTCGTCGGCGACCGCTACTCGATCGCGGACATCTCCCTGTACGCATACACGCACGTCGCGCCCGAGGGCGGCTTCGGCCTCGACGCCTACCCCGCGATCAACGCGTGGATCGAGCGCGTCGCCGCACAGCCCGGGCACGTCTCGATCACTGACTAGGCGCGCCCGCGTTCGCGACGATCGCGTCGTGCACGTACCGCGCGAGTCCCGCTGCCCGCCTCTCGTAGTTCTCCTCGAACCGCGGATCGGCGACGTACATCTCCGCCAGCCCGCGATGGAATGCGGGCGAGCAGTCGTAGAACCAGCGCGAGATGTGCCGGCGGTGGCGCTCGGCGAGCTCACGGGCGGCTGCCCCGTCGGCTGGCTCGCCCGCGGCGTGCAGCGCGACGAACGAGCGGTTGAGCTCCTCCGCCTGCGAGTGGATCAGACCCCACTCGGCGTCGCCGTATGACGCGGCGCGCTGGGCCGACTGCGCGTATGCCTCGGTGTCGCCCCAGCGCGCGCGCACCTCGTCCTCGTACTGCGAGTTGTCGAAACCTTCGAACATGCTCGTCTCCTTTACGTTCGTCCCGTCCGCCAGTGCCGCGAGCGCTTCGTCGAGCGCGCGCGCGACCGCGCCGAGGCGACCGAGCTCGGACTCCACCAGCGAGCGCTGGCGCTGTAGCGCCTGCGCCCGGCCGTACGTGCGGTCATCGAGCAGCGCCTTGATCTCCGCCAGCGGGAAGCCGAGCTGCCGCCAGACCAGGATCTCCTGAAGCCGCTCGAGATCCGCATAGGAGTAGAGCCGGTAACCCGCGTCAGAGCGCCCGCTCGGCGACAACACACCGATCGCGTCGTAGTGGTGCAGAAGCCTGACGGTTACGCCGGCCAGCTCCGCGACCTCGCCAACGGTTCTCATGCGGGGGACCGTACGGCCTGACGCGACGTGAGAGTCAAGTGTGCCGGGACAGACCGTGCGTCAGCCGCTTTGGCAGCGGCACCGGCGACAGGCGGTCGGCCGCCTCGCCGACGAACTCGCGCGGCTCGACCTTGGCGATCAGATGCGACAGCTCGTCGCGCTCACGGCGCGAGAGATTGCTCGGACGGCCGCGGCCACTGCGCACCAGCGCCACCACCCGCCGGCGCTCCTCGGGGGACAGCCGTTCGAAGTGATCGTGAGCGAGCACCAGGATCTCCGCGAGCGCAAGCAGCTTCAGGACCGGCACGCGCTTCAGCGCTGGGACGCGCTTCGAGGCGGCGGCGACCGCGTGTGCTACGGCTCCGTGGGGCACCTCGTCGAGTGTAGGAGGAACGCTCGCCGCTACCGTTCGGGACCGCCATGGATGTCGAGGAAGCGATCCGAACCCGCCGAACGCACAAGGCGTTCGCGCCCGAGGCGCTCCCGCGCGCGCTGATCGACGAGCTGCTCGAGCTGGCGCGCTGGGCGCCCAACCACCACCTCACCAATCCGTGGCGATTCCGCGTGCTCGGCCCGGAGGCGTTGGAAAGGCTCAAGCAGGCGGCCGGACCGGAGGGCGCCGCGAAGCTCGACCGCGCGCCGACGCTGATCGCCGTGACCGCCAGGGTCGCCGGTGACGATCCCGTCCAAGCCGAGGAGGATCTCGCCGCAACCGCCGCGGCGACATATGCGGTGCTGCTTGCGGCGCACGCACGCGGACTGGCGGGCTACTGGCGCACCCCCGGGGTGCTGCGGACCGACGCCGGGCGCGAGGCGCTCGAGATCGGAGACGGCGAGCGGTTCGTCGCCCTGATCCACCTAGGCTGGCCGCGCCAGGAGAAGGAGCCACCGGAGCGGGCGCCGCAGGCCGACGTGGTGACGTATCTGAGATGAGCGAGTTGCTCTTCCGGGAGCGGCCGGCCGCCGGCGCAGCGCGAGGACTGCTGGTGCTCAACCATGGCCGCGGCACCGATGAGCACGATCTGTTCGGGCTGGCCGATTTGTTCGACCCCAAGCAACGACTGCACGTCGTCACACCGCGCGCGCCGTACGAGTTCGAGGGCGGCTATCGGTGGTACGAGACGACGGCGCCGGGCTTGCCCGAGCCGGAGTCGTTCAAAGCCGCATACGCAAGCCTTGCCGAACTCCACGACGAGCTGTGGCAACGGACGCAGCTCGGCCCGGCCCAGACAATCCTCGGCGGCTTCAGCCAGGGCGCCTCGATGAGCTACGCGCTCGGGCTCGGCGCCGACCGCCCCGCGCCGGCGGGGATCCTCGCGATGTCCGGGTTCATGCCGGTCGTCGACGGGTGGGAGCCGAGCGTGGCGGACCGGTCGAGCACGCGCGTGCTGATCTCCCACGGCACCAACGATCCGGTGCTCGGCGTCGACTATGCCCGGCAAGCGCGCGACCAGCTGCAGGCGGGCGGACTCGTCGGTCGAATATCACGAGTCACCGTCCGCCCACCACATCGACCCGCGCACGCTGCAGAGCATCGCCGATTGGATCGCGGCTACCCTCGATCGGTGATGGTCAGAGAGGCGGTGATCTGCGAGCCGTTGCGAACGCCCGTCGGCAGGTTCGGCGGGATCTTCAAGGACGTACCGGCGCAGGAGCTCGCGCGGACCGTGATCGCTGAGCTGCTGGAGCGCACGCAGTTGCCGACCGACCAGGTCGACGACGTACTGCTCGGCCAGTGCTACGCGAACGGCGAGGCGCCGGCGATCGGCCGCGTCGCGGCGCTCGACGCCGGCCTGCCGGTCGAGACTCCAGGGCTCCAGATCGACCGCCGCTGCGGCTCCGGGCTGCAGGCGGTGATCGACGCGGCGATGCGCGTTCAGACGGGCGCGGCCGAGCTCGTGCTCGCCGGCGGCGCCGAGAGCATGAGCCAGACGGAGCTGTACTCGATCGCGCTGCGCTGGGGCGCCCGCTCGGGCGGTGCCCAGCTGCACGATCGCCTCGCGCGCGCGCGCGTAACGGCCGGCGGCTTCAACTATCCGGTCCCGGGGGGAATGCTCGAGACGGCCGAAAACCTCCGCCGCGAATACTCGATCCCGCGCGCCGAGCAGGATGAGCTCGCGCTCAACTCTCACCGGCGCGCCGTCGACGCTCAGACCAACGGGACGTTCGCGGAGGAGATCGTCCCGGTGACGATCACAGACCGCAAACGCGGCGAATATCGGATCGACCGTGACGAGCACCCCCGCGCCGATGCGTCGCTCGAGGCGTTGAGCGGGCTCTCACCGGTGCTCGGTCGCTCGGACCCTGAGCGCGACGGTCACCGCCGGCAACTCCAGCGGCCAGAACGATGGCGCCGCGGTCTGCATCGTCACGCACCCCGACAAGGCGAACGAGCTCGGGCTGACGCCGTTCGCGAAGCTCATCAGCTGGGCGGTCGCGGGCGTCCCGCCGCGGACGATGGGAATCGGGCCGGTGCCGGCCGCCGCGAAGGTGCTCGACCGCGCGGGCCTCCAGTTCGAAGACCTCGACCTGATCGAGCTCAACGAGGCGTTCGCCGCACAGGTGCTCGCGGTGCTGCGCGAGTGGGACCTCCCCGACGGAACCGAGCGCGTCAATGTCAACGGCTCGGGGATCTCGCTCGGTCACCCCGTCGGCGCGACCGGCGGGCGGATCCTCGCGACGTTGCTGCGCGAGCTGCGCCGGCGCGGCGGTCGCTACGGGCTCGAGACGATGTGCATCGGCGGCGGGCAGGGGCTCGCCGCTGTGTTCGAGAACCTCACGCCCGCGTAATCAGCAGCGTCCCTGCGATCACGAGCACGAGCCCGGCGATCCGGCTCGCACCGAGCCCGACGACGTGGAGACCGAACCAGCCGAACCGGTCGGCGAGCACCGCGATGACGAGCTGCCCCGCGACGAGCAGCGCGATCACTCCCCCAGCGCCGAGTGGCCGTACCGCGATCAGCCCGACGGTCACGACCGCGGCTCCGCCGACCCCGCCGATCACCCATTCAGGGCGGAACGCGCTGAGCCCAGACAGGCGGCCAGGGTGGCCCGCAACGACGAGCACGATTCCGATCACCACCAGCGAGATCACGATGCTGACGAACGCGGCGCCGACGTCGCCGACGTGCTGGCTCATCCTCGCGTTGGCGACCGGTTGCAAACCGACGAGCAGGCCGACGGCGAGCGTGCAGATGAACGCGACCCCGCGACTCACACGACCCCGTTCCGCGCTCGCGCGCGAATCCCTGCAGGTAGCTACTGGTTCCAGCTCGGATCGTCGCCGTGCGCGACGAGCAGCGTCGGCGTGCCACCGCCGAACGGCATCGTCTCGACCTTACCGGTCGATGGCGCCTGCTCGAAGCCTCCCACGCTGACCAGCACGCGCTCGCCGTCGCGAGAGATCCCCCACGCCGTGACGTTCTCCTGACCGGCGCGCAGTTGCGTGACCTTGTGCGTGATGAGGTTGACCGTGTAGCCGCTATCGGTGTCCTGGCCGCCGTAGTCGGCCGCCAGGTGGATCCCGTCAGCTGACACGGCGATCGGCGCGAGACCGCTGACGAGCAGGCTGGGCTTGGTGTGCGTGATCTGCTCGAAGTGGCCGCCGCTCAGCAGGTAGATCTGGTACGCGGGGTCCCACTTGGGGCGGTTCTTGATCCGGTCGAACGCGATCCCCCGCTTGCCCCACACGGGGTTGCCGCTGTGCCCGTCGTGCGTCAGCTGTGTGCGCGTGGTGCCGGTCGGGTTGGTGGTGTACAGGTTGACGGAGGGGGTAGCGGACTGCGAGTTGGCTAGCCCATAGACGAGCGTGTCGCCGGTCGGCGACCAGCTGAGCCCCCAGACGTAGCCCTTGGCGATCATCGTGATCGTCCCGTTCGTCGTGTCGATCACCGCGACGCCCGACTTGCCGATCGTCTTGACGTCGTTGACGTCGTACAGCCCGACCGCGAGATAGCGCGAATCGGGCGACCACGCGAGGGGTCCCGCGCTGACCTGCTTGGCGCTGAAGAACTTCTGGTCAATCGCCCCGGCCGGCGTGTACAGCACGAGCGCCGAGGAGCCGCGACCGCCGCTGACGGCGACGAGCTGGCCGTTCGGCGCGAGCGCCGGGATCCCGCCGCCATTGAGCTTGCGCTGGTGCGTGCCAGTAGCGGTCGCGACCCACACGCCCAGGTGGCCGCCGTTGTTGTCGCCGGTCACGTACGCGAGCCCGATCGCATTCGGAGACCCGAGCGCCGCCGACGCGACGCCGAGCAACGCCGTGGCGGCAACGAGGGCGGTGAATACAGCGGCTCGCTTCACGATCACTGGGCCCAGTTCGGCTCGTCGGCGTGCCTGTGCAGCACCGTCGGCATGACCGCCGGCGAACGGGATCGACTCAACGGTTCCGTCCTGCGGCGGATTCTCGAACCCTCCGACGTCGATCAGCACGTTCTTGCCGTTCGAAGAGATTCCCCATCCGGTCGGCGGGACACGCTTGACCAAGAGCATGTGCGTCTTGTGCGTGACGAGGTCGACCGTCTCCGCATCCATCGTGTCCTCGCCGAGGAAGTTCGCCACCAGATATCGGCCATTCGCCGACACGGCCACCGGCTGAGGCCCGTCCTGGAGCAGCGTGACCTTCGTGTGCGTGATCGAGGTCACGTGACCGTTGTTCAGCAGCGAGATGCTGTACGCCGGCGCTTTGTTGTGAACGAAGCGGACGCTGTCGAAGGCGATCCCTCGCGCCCCCCACACCGGGAAGTAGCTGGTTCCGTTCTTCGTCAGCTGGGCCGGGCCCGCGCCGGGTGCGACGGTGAACAGGTTCGTCTTGGAGCCGAACTGCTGCGACGACGACAGGCCGTAGACGAAGCGGTCGGGACCGCTGGGCGCCGCGCTCACCCCTGGACGACTCCGGACGCGACCTTCGTGGCGGTCCACGTCTGCGTGTCGACGATCTCGACGCCCGAGTTCCCGACCTTCCTGGTCGCCGTCGTGTCGAGCAGCCCGACCGCGAGGTAGCGCGAATCCGGCGACCACGCGAACGGGGGCCGCCGCCGTACTTGTTGATGTCGCCGAACTTGTGCGCCGGGCCACCCGTGGCCGAGTAGATCGTGAACGCGGGGCCATTCGGTCCGAAGCCGGCCGCCGCGACCAGCTTGCCGTTGGGCGACAGCGTTGGGAAGCTTCCGGTCCCGACTTTGTGCGCGTTGGCGCCGTTCGCGCTGGCGACCCACACCGAAGGCAGTCCGCTCGTGCCGCCGCTGACGTAGGCGAGCCCGCGGCCGCCGAATCGAGCCGCGCTCGCCGCAGCTCCGGCGGCCACGATCGCAGCAAGCAGCAACGCCCCGGTCGCCCTCTTCACGCCGCACAACGTACACGCGCGGTGAGATAGGGTGGCAACGATGCCGCTCGCCGCCGAGCTCGAGCTACCGACATTCGATCACACCGACGTCGCGCTCCGCGGTGACCGCTACCGGGAGGCGATGGCGGCGCTTGACGCGCACGACGGGTGGCTCGCCGCGAACCCGTTCGGCTTCACCGTGCTCGACCGCGAATCCGGTGAGTTCTTCCTGCGCACGAAGGACGCGGTGTTTCCTGGCCTGACGATCGCGCAGCTGTTCACGATCGAGGACGGGCCGCTGCACGAGGAGATCGTCAAGAACATCATCAACATCAACGGCGACGACCATCGCCGGCTGCGGAACCTCGTCAATCCAGCGCTGTCGCCCCGCGCGGTCGACCGCTACCGCCCCGCGATGCGGGCATTCCTGGAACAGCTGCTCGGTGCGCTCCCGCCGGACGGCCGCACCGAGTTCATCGAGTCGTTCGCCAAGCCGTACCCGTCGCTGGTGATCGCCGAGGTGATGGGCGCGCCGCTGTCCGACGCGCCCCGGCTGCACCATTGGTCGAACTGGATCCAGCGCCAGTTCGACGCGGGCTCGCTGATGACCGAACGCGAAGCAGATCGAGCTGGCGGTCGCGGAGTTCTACGCGTACGAGGACAAGCTGATCGCAGCACGGCGCTCCGACCCCGCCGACGATCTGATCAGCGCCCTGATCAAGGCCGAGTCTGAGGGCGAGCGCCTCAACGATGATGAGCTGCGCAACCTGATCCTCAACATCCTCGTAGGCGGCGTCGACACGAGCCAGAGCCAGCTCGCCCACGCCGTCAGGCTGCTCGCGCTCCACCCCGACCAGTGGGACGCGCTTCGCTCCGACCCGGCCGGGCTCGCGCTCAAAGCGGTCGATGAGTCGCTCCGCTACGAGCCGATCACCCCGTTCACGGCGCGGATCACAACGGCGCGAGGTCGAGCACCGCGGCGTCGTCTTCCCCGCCAATTCGATCATCCTGATCTCGGCCTGGCACGCGAACCGCGACGGGATCGGAGGCCAGGACGAGTTCGACATCACCGCCGACCGCGGCGGCGCGCGCGTGCTGACGTTCGGCGCCGGGGTCCACTACTGCGTCGGCGCCAACCTCGCACGCGCGGAGATGCAGGAGGGTCTGGGTTTCCTCGCGGAGAACGTCGCGCAGATCGAGCTCGACGGCGAACCAGAGTTCGGGACGCCGTCCGGGATCTACGGGCTCGAGAAGCTGCCGCTCCGGCTAGGCCGCTAGCGCGCGCTCGAGCGTCGCCTGCGCCGGCAGCCAGAGCGCGTCGTCGCCGAGCGGCCGGCGCACTGCGTCGCCCTCCGCGACGAGCTCCAGCAGGGCCGCCTCGGCTCCGCGCCGGTCGGGGGCGTCGTTTCCGTGCGTCATCAGCGCCGCGACCTCCTGCGTCGTCAACCCGCCGTCGAAATAGGCGAGCAGCGGCGCCGGCGTCTCGGGCGGCTCGCGCCGATCGAAGCGCCGGGTCCAGGTTGACGATCAGCACGTCGTAGGCCTCGACCGGCTGGAAGCCGCCGGCCTCGAGCCGCCGCCCGTCAGCCTCGAACACGACCGACGGCGCCGTATAGCGGACCTTGCCGTCGCTGTTTCCGGCCTTGCCCTGCAGTTCGGTCGGCGAACCCTCGGCGGTGCGGGTCTCCGCCTTGTCGCGCTCGTACTCGGCGATCACCTCAGCCGAATCGATCGCGGCCAGCACCTGCGCGGCGTCGATGCCCGGGACCCGTTCGAGCACGCGCTCCATCGCGCCGAGGTCGTCGAACAGCAGCCCCTCGTTGAAGTTTGCGAGCTGGAGCGCGCGGAACACGCGCCACTCGCTCCCGGGAGACTGGAGCCGAGCGGCCACGACGGCGCGGCACGCCGGCGACGAAGGACTCAGTCGCGGCTTCGGCGCCGAGGCGAACGGCATCCCGTAGCGGTCGCGGAAGCGAAGCTGACCCGCAACCATCCGCAGCGGCGTGTACCCGTGCGCGGCATACCGCGAGGTGTCCTCGCTCAGCCCGACGACGACCAGCCGCCACTCGAGCTGCGCGCCGTAGCGCCACTCGATCACGCGGAGCGCGGGGTTCTCGGAGTACGCCCACGGGCACGCGGGATCGCTGTACAGCGTTACCTGGATTAAACCGTTGATGCCTCAATTATATGCACAAGCCCACTCCCGGCTCCCTCCGACGCCTCCGGGGCAAGCTCCACGGCGGGGGCGATCGCGACTGACCCGAACCCTGCCGCGAGCAGCGCCTCGCGGGCCTCGGCCTCGCCGTCGAAGTGCAGGTACACCCGCCCGCGCACGAACGCGCCGAGCACCACCCGGAATCCCCGCATCACCGGCGTCTGGATCGCTTTGAAATGGAGCTCCGAGATGTACCGCCCGGTCGAGAACTCCGACAGCGTCGCCGCGAACCGGCGCCACACCCCGAGCACCACCTCGGTCGGCAGGTAGCCGAGCAGCCCCTCGGTGATGATCGCCAGCCCGCGGGCGCGATCGAGATCCGCGACCGCGGCGGCGAGCGACGCGTCGCTGAGCACGTCGATGTCGAGCATCCGGTGGCGATCGGACAGCGAGCCCATCCGTTCCAGCGCGGCCCGCTTGCGCGCCGCCATCTCGGGCAGGTCGGCCTCGACATATACGAGCTCAGGGTGCGACTGGGTAAACCGCCACCCCCGCGGCGACATCCCGGCCGCGACCTCGAGCACCTGCGTCACGCCGTGCTGCTCGATCGCGCGCGTCAGCACCGCGTCGATCGCGAGATGACGCGCCATCAGATACCCCTCGAGCGTCCCCGACCCGACCGCCTCCGAGACGATCATCGACGGCCGCACGAGCTCGAACAGCACGCGCCCCTCGGTCGTCTCGAGCGCCGGGTGCGAGAGCCCGTTCCGCGCCCAGATGAAGCCCGTGTAGTGGGCGGTCGGGCTAATTCGCGGCGAGCCGGTCAAGTAGCGCCACCTGGGCGGGGTTGATCTTTTCGCGCGCGTCGGCGAGCGAGAACCACTCGGCCCTGTCGACCTCGGGGATCTCGATCTGCCGGCCCGAGCGCGGCGGCCACTCGACCATGCACGTGTTGCTGGTGATCGCGCCGGCTTCGAGGTCGCCTTCGAGCGCCCACGCGCGCACACGCTTGCCGGACTTCTGGCGGATCTCGCCGAGGTCGAGCGCGTCCCCGTCGGGCGGCGGCGTGCCGAGCTCCTCCTCGAACTCGCGCCGCGCCGCCGCGAGCGGATCCTCCGAGCCGTCGGCGTACTCGCCCTTCGGGATCGACCACGCGCCGGCGTCGCGCCGCGCCCACAATGGGCCGCCGGGATGGACTAGGAGAACCTGGAGCTGGTCGCCGGCGCGGCGGTGGAGCAGGATCCCTGCGCTCGGTGCGGGCACCCGGTCATCGTAGTTCGAGCGAGTAGTGCTGGTAGGTGATCGCCGGCCCCCAGTCGTCGCGCTCGCGCTCCCAGGTGACCGCGAAGCCGGCGTCGCGATAGATCCGCGCCGCCGCGCGTCAGCGCGCTGAACGTCTCGAGCTCGAGCCTGGCCATCCCGGTCACGCGCGCGGTGTGCACGAGCTCCGCGACCAGCCGCCGGCCGAGCCCGTGCCCCCGGACCTCGGGCGCGAGCACGAACCACCGCACCCACCCGACTCCGTCGCCCTCGTCGGTCAGCCCGAGCGAGCCCGCGACGACCCCGTCGCGCTCGACCAGCCACACCCCGCCGCCCAGCTCCGGCCAGCCCGCGGCCCGTGCGGCGGCGACTTTCCGCCCGACCGCCGCGACGAACTCGTCGTTGCGGTCGTACTCCGCGCGGTACACGAGATCGTGGAGCGCGACGATCGCGTCGGCGTCGCGATCGCCCATCGACCGCCTGATCGATATCGGTGTCATCACGCTCACGGATGACAGTGTTGGCGGGCGAGATTCAGCGCCGCAACACAAAAATATAATTATATTTATATGATTTTGCGCTGAATGGATCTGCGCCAGCTCCGGTACTTCGAGGCCGTCGCCCGCCACCGTCACTTCACCCGCGCGGCCGATGAGCTGCACGTGGCTCAGTCGGCGCTGTCGCACCAGGTGCGCCGGCTCGAGCAGGAGCTCGGGATCGAATTGCTCGACCGCACCACGCGGTCGGTCGAGCCGACGCAGGCGGGTGAGATGGTCGCCGCTCGCGCGCGCGTGATCCTGGACGGGGCGAGCGCACTGCGCGAGGAGGTCGACGAGCTGCGCGGTTTGGCGCGCGGGCGCGTCACGATCGGAGCGCTGCTGTTCGGCGGCGAGCTCGACATCCCGGCGCTGCTGGCCGAGTTCACGAGCGCGCATCCGGACGTCGAGGTCGGGCTGCGCGAAGGGACCGTGCAGCGGATGGTGGACGGCCTGCTCGACGGAACGATCGACCTCGCGTTCATCCTCGAGGCCGAGCGGCCGGACGCGTTCGAGCGGATCGAGCTCTCGAGCGAGGAGCTCGCGGTGGTGATGAGCCCCGGCCACGCGCTGGCCGGCGACGGGCCGATCGCCGTGCGGGCGCTCGCCGGCGAGCGGCTGATCGGGTTCGAGCACGGCTCCTCGGTGCGCCAGCTCGTCGATGCCGCGTTCGAGCACGCCGGGGTGGAGCCGACGATCGCGCTCGAGGGCAACGACCTCGCGCTCGTCCGCTCGCTGGTCGCGCAGGGAATCGGGCTCGCGATCCTCCCGCGCACGTTCGCGGAGCTACCCGGCCCGCCGGTCGTGCTGCGGCCGCTGAGCCCGCCGCTGGAAATGGCGGTCGCGCTGTGGTGGCGGCGCGGCCGGCACCTGTCGCCGGCCGCGCGCGCGTTCGTCGACTTCGCGCGGCAGCGGGCGCCCGCTACGCCGCCAGCGGCTCGACCTCGCGGTCGGCCGGCTGAGTCTCGACCGCCGCGAGCGTCCGCCGCGGGCGCAGCAGCGTCAGCGCCGCGAGCGCGCCGGCGAGCGTGAACCCGGCGCCGACCCAGAACGCGAGCGAGAAGCCGTTCGTCACCGCGAGCGCGCCCGTGGCGCCGTGCGTCTGGCCGGCGGCGATCGTGCTCAGGATCGCGAGCCCGAGCGCGCCGCCCACGAGCCGCGACGTGTTGAGCAGTCCGGACGCAAGTCCGCTCTGCTCCCCCGGCACGCCCTGGACCGCGGCGACCGTGCCTGTGACGAGCGCGAGGCCCATCCCGAGACCCGCCGGGATCGCGCCGGGCAGCACCTGCGCCACGTAGCTCCCGCCCGGCTTGACACCGGTGAAGTACGCGAGCCCGAGCGACGCGAGCAGCATCCCGCCGGCGAGCACCGGCCGCAGCCCGAACCGCGCAACCAGGCGCGGCGCGAGCGTCGAGCCACCGAACACCGACAGCGTCCAGGGCAGGAACGCGAACCCGGCATCGAGCGCTGAGTAGTGGAGCGTCTGCTGGAGGTACAGCGTGACGAAGAAGAAGCTCGCGAACAGGCCCATGTACAGGAGCGTCACGATCAGGTTCGCGGCCGTCAGCTGCCGCAGCCGGAAGATGCTGAGCGGCATCAGCGGCCGCGTCGCGACCCGCTGCTCGACGTACACGAACGCGGCCAGCAGCGCCGCGGCGGCCGCAAGCGGGATCAGCACCCCGGCCGAGCCCCAGCCGAGCGTGTCGGTGCGGACGATCCCGAACGTCGCGAGCGCGAGGCCGGCGGTGACAAGCACCGCGCCGGTAACGTCGAAGTGACGCTCGGCGTCGTCGTCGCGGGCGCAGCCCTTCGGGATCACGCGCATCCCGAGCGCGATCACGATCGCGCCGAGCGGGACGTTGACGGCGAAGATCGCGGGCCAGCTGAACGACTGCGTGAGGATCCCGCCGAGCAGCGCGCCCGAGGACGCGCCGAGGCCGCCCATCGCGCCCCAGATCCCGAGGCCGCGGTTGCGCTCGGCGCCCTCGCGGAACGTGCTCGTGATGATCGACAGCGTCGCGGGCGACAGCAGCGCGCCGGCGAGGCCCTGGAGCGCGCGCGCGCCGAGCAGCAGCCCGCGCGAGCTCGCGATCGCGCAGATCAGCGAGCAGATCGCGAACGCGGCGGTGCCGGTGATGAACACCAGCCGCCGGCCGAGCAGGTCCGCCGCGCGCCCGCCGAGCAGCAGGAAGCCGGCGAACGTCAGCGTGTAGGCGTTGACCACCCATTGCAGCCCGGTGGTCGAGAAGTGCAGGCCGTTGTGGATCGACGGCAGCGCCACGTTCACGATCGAGACATCGAGGATGACCATGAACTGCGCGAGGCAGACGACGAACAACAGCACGTTGGAAGAGCGCTTAGTCGTATTCACGGGTGGTATTCTCCGCTGTTGTGATCCAGGTACAAGAGAGGGAGTTATCCTGGTAGTAGAAGCAACACCCACAGAACAGAACGGTGCCGGCCGCCCGTCTGTGAGATCGAATGGAGACCGCCGTCGCGCCGAGCTCGCGGACTTCCTGCGCAAGCGCCGCGCCGCGATCCAGCCGGAGGACGTGGGCCTGCCGAACGGCACCCGCCGCCGCACTCCGGGCCTGCGCCGCGAGGAGGTCGCGACGCTCGCCGGCGTCGGCAGCACCTGGTACACGTGGCTCGAGCAGGGCCGCGACGTGCGCGCGTCGCTCGAGGTGTTCGAGGCGCTCGCGCGGGCGTTGAACCTGACGCCTGCCGAGCGGATGCACCTGATCCTGCTCGGCCGCGGCGAGGAGGCGCCGCCGTGCGAGCAGCCCGCCGAGCGCGTCCATCCCACGATCCGGCGGATGGTCGAGGGGCTCGACCCGAACCCCGCCTACCTGCTCGGGCGTCGCTGGGACTACCTGGCGTGGAATCGCGCGGCGTGCGCGCTGTTCGGCGACTTCGGCAAACTCCCGAAGGGCGCCCGCAACCACCTGTGGCTGACGTTCACCGACCCCGGCCGGCGCGAGCTGCTGACCGACTGGAACGAGAGCAGCCGGCTGCTGGCGGCGAAGTTCCGAGCCGACTCGGCGCACCACCTCGGCGACTCCGCGTTCGAGCAGCTGATCGAATCGCTGCGCAGCGCGAGCCCCGAGTTCTGCAAGGCGTGGAAGCGCCACGAGGTCGCGCGCAGCGGCACTGGCCGCAAGCTCCTCAACCACCCGGTCGCCGGGCGAGCTCACCTTCGAGCACGTCGTGTGGCATCCCAGCGATTCGCCCGAGCAGCGGCTGATCCTGTACACGCCGGTGCCCGACACCGGCACGGCCGAGCAGCTCGCCGCGCTGTTGTCAGACAAAGTTCAGCGATAACCGCTTCAATCGGGCGTCGTGAGAGCGCTCGCCCGATGGTGCTTCAACCACAAGTGGATCGTCGTTGCCGTGTGGGTCGTTGCGGTCGCGGGCGCGAACGCGATCGAGCAGAGCGCCGGTAGCGCATACAGCGACAACTTCCGTCTCCCCCACACCGACAGCTTCGACGCGGTCCGGCTGCTGCAGCGCAACGCGCCGAAGGTTTCGGGCGACACCGAGCACGTGGTCCTCGGCGTCCGCTCCGGCCACGTCACCGATCCGGCCGTCCGGGCGCGGTTCGAAGCGCTGCTCGGCAAGCTCTCGCATCAGCCGAACGTGACCACGATCGCATCGCCGTACGGTCTCCACGGCCGGCTCCAGATCGCGCCCGCGGGCCAGGTCGCGTTCGCCGATGTGACCTTCAACATCGGCGCAAACAAGGTCTCGGGGGCCAACGCGAAGCTGATGGTCAACACGGTGAGCGCCGCAAGCGGCAACGGGGTGACGTTCGCAGTCGAGGGCCAGATCGCGCGCAACGGCGGATCTCAAGGCGACACCGCGAGCCTGATGTATGGGTTCATCGCCGCGGCAGCGGTGCTGTTCATCGTGTTCGGCTCGTTCCTCGCGATGCTGCTGCCGCTGCTCGCCGCGGGCGTCTCGCTCGGTACCGGGATCGCAGTGATCGGGCTTCTGTCGCACGCGATCTCGATGGCTGACTTCTCCAGCCAGCTCGCGACGCTGATCGGTCTCGGGGTGGGCGTCGACTATGCGCTGTTCGTCGTCACTCGCTATCGACAGGCGCGGCTGCGCGGACTCGACGGCGAGTCGGCGACGGTCGAGGCGATCGACACCTCCGGACGCGCCGTGCTGTTCGCCGGGATGATCGTGTGCATCGCGATGCTCGGAATGTTCGCCCTTGGCGTGAGCTTCCTGTACGGCGTCGCGATCGCGGCCGCGATCGCGGTCGCGTTCACGGTCGCGGCTTCGCTGACGCTGTTGCCGGCGCTGCTCAGCGTGTTCGGCGACCGCGTGCTGCGCCGGCGCGAACGGCGCGCGATCCGAGACGCTGCGTTCACGCTCACCGACGAGTCGCGTGGATGGGCGCGGTGGACGGCGTGGATGGCGCGGCGGCCCGCGGCGATCGCCGTCGTCGCGGCGGCGCTGATGGTCGTGATCGCGCTCCCCTTCTTCTCGATGCGTCTCGGCTCCGCCGACTCGGGCTCCGACCCCACCGGGTCGACCACACGGATCGCCTACGACCTGCTCGCGAAGGGCTTCGGTCCTGGCTACAACGGCCCGTTCCAGCTCGTCGCGGAGGTGTCGACCCCGGCCCAGCAGGCCGCGTACGTGCGCGTCTTCCATGCCGTCGCGTCGCACCCCGGGGATGGTCGGCTCGACTCCCGCCGAAGGTGTTCGCCGGCGTCCACGGCCACGCGCCGGTGGTGCTCGCCGACGTCTACCCGTCGAGCGCCCCGGATGCGGCGGCGACCGCCACGCTGCTCCACCAGGTCCGCGGCAGCGTGGTCCCCGCGGCCGAGCGCGGCAGCGGTTTGCACGTGCTGATCGCGGGTCAGACGGCGATCTTCGACGACTTCGCGCACGTGCTGTCGCGCAAGCTGCCGCTGTTCATCGGGATCGTCGTCGGGCTGAGCTTCCTGCTGCTGATGGCCGTCTTCCGCAGCCTGCTGATTCCGCTCACCGCGGCGGTCATGAACCTGCTGTCCGCCGGCGCCGCGTTCGGCGTCGTCACCGCCCTGTTCCAGAACGGCTGGGGCGCGTCGCTGCTCGGGATCGACAAGACCGGGCCAATCGAGGCGTTCCTGCCGGTGCTGATGTTCCCGATCCTGTTCGGGCTGTCGATGGACTACGAGGTGTTCCTGGTCAGCCGCATCTATGAGGAGTGGCACCGCCGCCGCGAGAACCGCGAGGCCGTCGCCCACGGCCTCGCCGCGACCGGCCAAACGATCACCGCGGCGGCGGCGATCATGGTGCTGGTGTTCGGCGCGTTCGTGCTCGGCGGCGAGCGCGTGATCGAGCTGTTCGGAATCGGGCTTGCGAGCGCGGTGCTGCTCGACGCGGTGATCGTCCGCGCGGTGCTCGTGCCGGCCGTGATGATGGTGTTCGGCGAGGCGAACTGGCGATTGCCGGCCTGGCTCGAGCGGCGACTGCCGCGGCTCAACGTCGAGGGCGAGGCGGCGCGCCTGGGTGCCGCCGCCGCGGGCGCCGCGGCCGCCGGCGCCGCGGGTGCCGCCGCAGTGCCCGTTTCCGCGCTTGCCCCCGAGCAGGCCTGAGCAGACTCTCGCTGCGTCCCCCCGGGCAGCTCCACCCCCCTTGACATACCCTAGCGTCGCTAGGTATAGTCGCCCGGCGATGCCGATCAAAGCCGAGCAGCTGAAGGGCCACCTCGACTCGCTGATCCTCGCCGTTCTCGCGAACGAGCCGCTCCACGGCTACGCGATCATCGAGCAGCTCAAGCAGCGAAGTGGCGGGGCGCTCGCGCTCCCCGAGGGAACCGTGTACCCGGCGCTGCACAGGCTCGAGCGCGGCGGCCTGCTGAAAAGCGAGTGGTCAGACGAGGGCCGCCGCCGGCGCGTCTACTCATTGACGGCGCGCGGCCGGCGCGAGCTCTCAGAGCGGCGTACCTCGTGGCGCGACTTCGCCTCGACGATGGAGGCGGTGCTCGCATGAGCGGCGGGTTCGTCACCTCGCTCGGCGACGAGCTGCGGGCCGTCGGGATCCGCGGCCGGCTCCATCAGCGGATCGTCGCCGAGTACGAGGATCACTTGCGGTGCGATCCGAACGCGCAGCTCGGCCCTCCCGCGGAGCTCGCGCACGAATTCGCGGATGAGCTCGGCACGAGCAACGTCCGGCGCGGCTCCGTGGCCGGCTTCGCGGGGCTGGCGCTCGCCGGGGTCGCGCTCGCGATCCCGGTGATCTACGCGCTCACGTTCCACGCATTCCGCAGCAGCGAGTTGTGGTGGAAGCCAATCGGGCAGATCGGCGTGGCGATCGTGGCGCTCGGATCGCAGGTCGCGCTCGCGGCCGGGATGCTTGGAACGCTTCGCACGTTCTGGGGCCGACATGACCGCGTCGTCTCGCGGCCCGACGCGACGGTGGTCGTACGGCGGAATGCGGTCGCGCTCGCGTGTGCGCTCGCGACGATGGCCGGCCTGGGGCTGATGGCCCTCGGGATCCGCGACCACTCGAGCTCGGTTCCGGGGTGGCGGACCGTCGCCGGGATCGCCGCCGGCGTCGGCGCGCTCGCGCTTGTCGCCGCAGCGCCGTTCGTCCTGCGGGCGGCACGAGTCAGGCCGACACGCAACGGGGCGCGTGGCGACGTGCTCGACGACCTCGGTCCGTTCGTGCCTGCTTGGCTGCGCGGCCGGCCGTGGCGGTTCGCGGTGCTGTTCGCCTCGGCGATCGGGATCGTCGTCGCACTTGTCGGCGTCGCGGCGGGCGATCCGTTCGACGGGATCGCTCGCGGACTCGTCGAGGCGTTCGCGTGCATCGTCGGATTCGCGGCGCTCGGGCCGTTCATCGGGCTCTGGACCGCCCCCGCGGTCTAGTCACCCGGCGCAAGCCGATCCGCTCGAGCGAGCCAACGGCGAGCTTGCCCGCACCGATTAGTTTCTGGGAGGCTCACGGTCTCACCAATTGCAAGCCAACTTGATCGCAATTGGAGCCGCGATGTATCCCATCTCATTCGAAGACTCGGTTCGTCAGCTGGACCAGCGCAGCGGTGACGGCATCGACGTGACGCTGCTTTGGGACTCGCGGTCGAACCAGGTCTTCCTCACCGTCGTCGACGAGCGCCTCGGCGAGATGCTCGAGTTCGGAGTCCCCCCTGCGAACGCACTTGACGCGTTCCGTCACCCGTACGCCTACGCAGCCCAGGAGCATTGAAATGACACACGTACAGCTACTCACCAAGCTCGCCCAATACGACGACCGCAGCCATGTCGCCGGCCGCCACCACCAGGCGGACGCAGCGCCCGCGCGGAGCCAGCAAGCGCACCCACGCCCCCCCAGGTTCGTCGCGGCGCTGATGCACGTATCGCGCACATCGCTGAGCGCGAGCTGACCACAGCTTGACTTCGGCGCTATCGCTGCCGATACAAAACCTCAGAACCGTCGGCGGGCGCCCAGGCTGGAAGGGCCGTCTCGGTGGGTGAGCGTCGGCGCCTCACCGTCCGCCTTGAACGATTAGACGGGCTCCTCAGCGACGTCGCGGGCCACCAACGCGGCGTAATGGCCGCCTCTCTCGAGCAGCTCCTCGTGTGTTCCCCGCTCGACGATCCGGCCCTTGTCGAGCACCACGATCTGGTCCGCGTCGCGAACGGTCGAGAGGCGGTGGGCGATCGTGATCGTCGTCCGTCCCTGCGAGAGACGCTCGAGCTCGGCTTGCACCGCCGCCTCGGTCTGCGTGTCGAGCGAGCTCGTCGCCTCGTCGAGGACGAGCACCGGCGGGTTGCGCAGCACCGTCCGCGCGATCGCCATCCGCTGCTTCTCGCCCCCTGAGAACCGATACCCGCGCTCGCCGACGATCGTGTCGTAGCCGTCCGGCAGCGACGCGATCAGGTCGTGGATCCGAGCGGTCCGCGCCGCCTCCTCGATCTCCTCGTCGGTCGCGTCCGGCCGTGCGAAGCGCAGGTTCTCGCGCACGCTCGCGTGGAACAGGTACGTCTCCTGAGAAACGACGCCGACGGTCGAGGCCAGCGAGGACAGCGACGCGTCGCGAACATCGACGCCGTCGATCGTCACGCGGCCCTGCTGCGGCTCGTACAGCCGCGCGACCAGGTATCCGAGCGTCGTCTTCCCGGACCCGGTCTCGCCGACGATCGCCGTCCGCGTCCCCGCGGCGACATCGATGTCGATTTCCTGGAGCGTCCAGCCGTCGTCTGAGCCCTCACCCCCGTACCGAAACCAGACGTGCTCCAACCGCACCTCGCCGAGCAGCTCGGCGGGCCGCAGCTCCACCGGGTGCTCGGCCTCGACGATGTCGACCGGCAGGTCGAGGTACTCGAAGATCCGGTCGAACAGCGCCAGCGAGGCCTCCATGTCGGCCTGCACGCTGAGCAGCGACTGGATCGGGAACAGCAGCCGGGTCTGCAGCGTCGTGAACGCGACCGCCGTCCCGATGTCGACATGGCCGAGGAAGCTCTGCCCCGCGAGCCAGTAGATCAGCGCCGGCTGGACCGCGAACGTGAATTGGATCGTCGCCATCATCCAGCGCCCGGCCATCCGCGAGCGAACCTCGAGGTCGGCGATGCCACGCGACTCGCCGGTGAACCGTTCGGCGAGATCCCCGCCGCGGCCCATCGTCTTGCCGAGCATGATCCCGGACACCGACAGCGACTCAGCGACGAGCGCCGACATGTCCGCCAGCCGGCGCTGCTGCTCGGCCGTGATCCGCCGGCGGATCTTGCCGACCTGACGGGTGCCCCACACCGACGGCGGCACGAACGCGAGCGACAGCAGCGCGAGCTTCCAGTCGAGTATCAGCATCGCGGCGAGCGCTGCGATCACCGTGGTGGCGTTCTGCGCGATCGTCGTCGCGGTCGTCGTCAGCACGCTGTCGAGACCGCCGATGTCGTTCGCGATCCGCGACTGGATCTCGCCCGTCCGCGTTCGGGTGAAGAACGCGAGCGACATCCGCTGCAGCCGCTTGTAGACGGCCGCGCGGAGATCGTGCATCACGCGCTGGCCGACGACGTTGGAACGTACGTCTGCCACACACCGGTCGCGCCGGAGAACAGCGCGATCCCGATCATCCCGAGCACCGTCTCGGTGAGCACGGTCGTGTCGTGCTTGATCAGTCCGTTGTCGATCGCCGAGCGGATCAGGAACGGGTTCGCGAGGCTCGCGCCCGCCGACAGCATGATCAGCGCGAGCACCGTCGCAAGCTTGAACCAGTACGGCTTGAACAACGCGAGGATCCGGTGGACGTCGCGCTGGCGGCTCGGGTCCATCAGCTCGGGCGACTTCTTACCGCCTGGCCCGTCGCCCCGCAGCCGGCGCATCGCGCCGCTGCCGGATGATCCCGACTGCGCTCCCAGACCGTGTCCGATGAAACTCATACACCCCCATGATGGCAGCGGGCCGCGCGCTACCGGCCGGGGCGCACCGCGACGGCCGTCACCGCCGCCGCGAGCGCGAACGCGCACGCCGAGCTCGCCATCGCCACGTGCAGCCCGCTGACCAGCGAGCTACCCGCGATCAGCGTGCCGAGCAGCGCGACCCCAACCGCGCCGCCTGCCTGGCGCGCGGCGTTCAGCACGCCCGAGGCGATCCCGGCGCGCTCCGCCGGTGCCGACTCGATCACCGCCGCGGTCGCCGCCGGCATCGTCATCGCCATCCCGAATCCAGCCGCGATCAGCGCCGGCACGAGCAGCGCGTAGCTGGTGGCGCGGCCTGCGGCGATCAGGCCCGCGAACCCGGCCGCGCCCAGCGTCAGCCCCACGAGCATCGGCACGCGCGGGCCGATGCGACCCGTCACCCGGCCCGACAGCGCCGACGCGATCGCGACGAACAGCGCCCTCCGGCAGCAACGCCAGGCCGGTCGTGCAGCGCGGAGTAGCCGCGAACGTGCTGGAAGTAGAAGACGATCGCGAACAGCTGCCCGTAGAAGCCGAGGTTGATCGCGAGCCCGACGAAGCTCGCGCGCTGAGAACGTGTGGCTGCGGAACAGCGACAGCGGCAGCATCGGCCTGCACGCGCGGGCCTCGACGAACACGAACGCCACCGCCGCCGGTATGAACGCGGCGAGCGGCACCAGCGCTGCCGGCGATCCCCAGCCCGCGGCGCCGCCCTCGATCAGCCCGAGCGTCACGAGCGACAGCGCCGCGATCCCGAGCGCCTGGCCGGGCGGATCGAACCCGCGCGCTCGCTGTCCGCGGGCGATCGGCAGATGGCGGGCGGCAAGCAGCAGCGCGAGGATGCCGACCGGGACGTTGACGACGAACACGGCGCGCCAGTTCAGCGAGCCCGACCAGCACGCCGCCGAGCACGGGCCCCGAGGCGGCGCCGATGCCCGCGACGGCGCCCCACGCGCCGACCGCGCGCGCCCGCTCGGAAGCCTTCTCATAGCTCGCGCGCAGCAGCGCCAGCGAGCTCGGCACAAGCATCGCGGCGCCGATCCCCTGCAGAGCGCGGGCGCCGATCAGCAGCGGGACCGATGGCGCTGCGGCGCACAACGCGGACGCGACCGTGAACAGCAGCAGCCCCGCGCCGAACACGCGCCGCGCGCCGATCCGGTCGCCGAGCGACCCGGCCGACAGCAGCAGTCCGGCGAACACGACGGTGTACGCGTCGACAACCCATTGGAGTGAGCTGACGCCGCCTTTGAGATCGCGTCCGATCGACGGCAGCGCGACGTTTACGATCGTCGCGTCGACGATCACCATGAAGTAGCCGAGGCAGATGGCGAGCAGTGGGAGGTGATTTCGCATCTGTTCTCAGTCTTACCCGGGAATACTTCGTCCGACGACGAAATGTGCGCGCGCTACGGTTCGGATCACGATGCTGGGCGACACCGACATCTCGCCGCTGGCGGCGCTGCTGGCGGATCCCGCCCGCGGGCGGATCCTGCTGGCGCTCGGGGACGGACGCGCGCTGGCCGCGAGCGTGCTCGCGGACGAGGCCGGCGTGGCGGCCTCGACCGGCGAGCGAGCACCTCTCGAAGCTCGTGCGCGGCGGCCTGCTGACGGTCGAGCGCCACGGCCGCCACCGTTACTTCCGGCTCGCCGGGCCCGGAGGTCGGCGAGCTGCTCGAGGTGCTGAGCCGGCTGTCGGGCGCCGCGCCGGTCCGCTCGCTGCGCGAGGGCACGAAGGCAAACGCGGTCCGGTTCGCGCGCACGTGCTACGACCATCTCGCCGGAATGGTCGGTACCGAGCTGATGGCGGCGCTGCTCGACCGCGGCATCCTGGTCGGCGGCGACGGCGTGTTCGACCCCTCGCGCGCAGAGCGGACCGCCTGTCCTCGCCCGGCTTCGACTTCGACTACCGGCTGACGCCCGGCGGGTTGGAGCGACTGACGGTCGTTCGGGATCGACTTCGACGGCGATGCCCCGCCGGCGCCCGCTCGTCCGCTACTGCGTCGACTGGTCAGAGCAGCGCCACCACCTCGCCGGCGCGCTCGGCGCCGCGATCGCCGACCGGATGTTCGAGTTGCGCTGGATCCGCCGCGCCGACCGCAGCCGCGCCGTCCATCTGACCGACGCCGGCCGCGCCGGCCTGAGCGACACGTTTGGAGTCATACTCGGGACCTGATGTCAGGACCCGAAGCCGGCCTAGCCGTATCCGTTTTTCTCGCCTGCACCGTCGAGGCGGTCGAGGCGCTGACGATCGTGCTCGCGGTCGGCGTCACCCGCAGCTGGCGCTCGGCGCTGTACGGGGTCGGCGCCGCGGTGCTCGCGCTCGCCGCGATCGTCGGAGCGCTCGGACCGGCGCTGACGTCGCTGCCGATCAACGCCCTGCGGGTCGCGGTCGGCGGGCTGCTGCTCGTTTTCGGGCTGCAGTGGCTGCGCAAGGCGGTGCTCCGCGCCGCCGGGCTGAAGTCCCTGCACGATGAGGAGGCAGCATTCGTCTCCGAGACCGCCGCCGCCCGAGAAGCCGGCGGCGTCCCGCCCGCCGGCCGGATCGACGGCTACTCGTTCGCGATCGCCTTCAAGGGCGTGCTGCTCGAAGGCCTCGAGGTCGCGTTCATCGTGCTGACGTTCGGGGCCAACCAGCACGACGTCGGGCTCGCCGGCGCCGCGGCAGGCGTCGCGATCGCCGTGGTCGTGCTCGCCGGCGTCGCCGCCAAGGCACCGCTCGCGCGCGTGCCCGAGAACGCGATGAAGTTCGCCGTCGGCGTGATGCTGACCTCGTTCGGGATGTTCTGGGGCGCCGAGGGCGCCGGCGCCCACTGGCCCGGCGGCGACGCTGCGCTGCTCGTGATCATCCCGATGCTGCTGGCCTTCGGGTTGGGCCTCGCCCGATGGCTCGGCCGCGCCCGGCGGACCGTCTCGATGGGGAGAGCGACGTGACGCGGGTCCGCGCGATCGCACTCGGCGTCTGGGACTTTGTCGTCGGCGACGACTGGCTGACGGCGTTCGGGGTCGTCGTCGCGCTCGGCGTGACCGCGATCGTGGCCGGCGCCGGCGCGACCGCCTGGTGGCTGATGCCCGTCGCCGTGCTGGCGCTGCTGGTCCTGTCGCTCCGGCGCGCCGCGCGCTAGGCGGCTAGCGGGCGCTGCTGCTCGGACTCGAGCGGCCTCATGGCTGGGACGGGAGCGATCGCAGGGCGCTCGACTACGGGCTGCTCGACCGGCTGCTCCCTGTCGACGAGCTGCGGTTGCCGCGCGCCGTGCAGCCCGATCGATTTGCGCAGCCTCAGGAAGCCGTACGTGCCGCCGAGCGTCGGGACCCACAAGGCGATCGCGTGGTAGAGGATCACCGCGGCGGCCGTCGGCGCGGCGGGCAGCCCGTATAGGAGCAGCGCGCCGAGCAGCCCGCCTTCGAGCACGCCGACGCCGCCGGGAATCGGGATCAAATTCGAGAGGTAGCCGACCTGATAGCCCACGATCAGCGGCAGGATCGGGGCGGAGACCCCGACCGCGCGCAGGCACGCCCACAGCACGGCGATGTCGCACAGCAGGTAGGCGAACGCGCCCACCATCCGCCAGTTGGGGCGCAGCGCGGTCGACTCGGTGTCGTGCACCCAGTCCGATGTGGCGGTCAGCGCCCTGCCGACCTTGCCGCGCGGCTCGCGGTCGCGGCGGAACCTAGGCAGCAGCGCGAAGAAGGCGATCGCCGCGAGCGAGCCGGCCGCCGGCGCAAGGCCGTACACAAACCCGAGACCGCCGCCGCCGACGCCCGCGAGGATGCCAAGCCCCGCTGCGGCGAGCACGACCGCGTTGATCGCGCTTGTCAGCAAGAAGATCACCGCGGAACGGTTCGCGATCCGCGACCACGACTCGCCCCATGCTCGCATCGCCCAGGCGCCGACCGCGAGGCCACCGGCGCCACCGACGGGCACGACAGCGCCGAACGCCTGCTCCGCCCACGCGAGCCGCTGCAGATCGCGCTTGGGACCGCGGGGCAGCACCATCCGCACGACAGCGAGGTAGCCAAGGCACGACAGCACTTCGAGCCCGACGCCGCCCGCGATCCACACCCAGTTGGCGCCGGCCGCGCGGTCCAGAACGCTGCGCAGGTCGGGAACCGCAAGGCCGATGCCGAGCAGCAGCGCGAGCAGCACGGTTGTCCAGATCAGCCCGTTACGTAGTCTGTGAGCGTCCCGTTCCATTCGGGAACATTCTATACCTTAACCATGCGCGGCACAAACTTTTGTGCAGTCAACGATAAGGCTGCGCCGAGCACCTGCCCGGCGCGCGCTGACTCAGCCGCGAGCTAAACCAGCGTGACCGGAAGAGTCTTCAGCTGGTTGATGAAGCCGGACTCGACGTACGTCGGCTTGCCGGTCGATCTCCACCTGCGGATAGCGCGCCAGCGTCTCCTCGAACATGATCCGCAGCTCGAGCCGCGCCAGCGCCGTCCCGAGGCAGAAGTGCCGTCCGCCCGCGCCGAACGCCTGGTGCTCGGGGTTACGCTCGACGTCGAACCGGTCCGGGTCCTCGTACAGCGTCTCGTCGCGGTTCGAGGACACGTACCACATCACGACCTTGTCGCCGGCCTTGATCTGCGCGCCGCCCAGCTCGGTGTCGGCCGTCGCCGTCCGGCGGAAGTGGGCGAAGGCGGGGAACATCCGCAGCGACTCCTCGACCATCGAGGGGATCAGCGCGGGGTCGGCGAGCACCTTGGCACGCTCTTGCGGGTTCTCCATCAGGGCGCGCATGCCGCTGCAGAAGGTGGCCTTGGTGCTGTCGTTGCCGGCCGCCATCAGCAGGAAGAAGCCCATCACGATCTCGTGGTCCTCGAGCCGCTCGCCCTCGATCTCGGCGTTGACGAGCACGCTGGTCAGATCGTCGGTCGGGTGCTCGCGGCGCTCCGCGATCAGCTTGCCGCAGCGCTCGAACAGCTGCGGGACCATCTTCTCCATGATCGCGTCGATCCCGTCGGGATTGAGGTCCGGGTCGCCGGCGCCGAGCATCTCGTTCATCAGCACCGCCCAGGTGTGCGTCATCCTCCTCGGGGATGCCCATGAAGCTTCCGATCACGCGGGACACGATCGGCTGGGCGACGTCCGCCACGAGGTCGCAGTGCTCACGGCCCTCGAGCCGGTCGAGCACGGTCCGTGTGATCTCGCGGATCCGGTCCTCGTGCGCCGCGATCCGCTTCGGCGTGAAGCCCGCCTGGAACAGCATCTTCAGACGGTCGTGCTTGGGCGGATCCATGCCGATGAACATCGCGCGCGAGTACTCGATCGGGAAGCCGCTGTTCATCGCGGTCACGCCGCCGAGCTCCGACGAGTAGGTTCGGAAGTCGCGGCTGACGGCGTGGATGTCCTCGGGTCGGGTGACCGACCAGCAGCCGGCCTCCTCGGGATACTCGGTCATCCCGGGGCACCAATGGACCGGGCACTCGTTGCGCATCTGCCGGAACAGCTCGTGCGGCGGGCCGTCGACCCACACGTCGCGCTCGAGGACGTACTTCCCTTCCAGATCGCTCTTGGTCGACGACACTGATGACCCTCCTGTCCCTCTCTCGTAAGCCTCGACGCGGATGCTACTGGCTGGCCAGCCAGTGCTCGAATGTGAGATGCGTCACAGCTCCGCGAGCCGTGACAGCAGCTTCACCGCGCGCCCGAGCGTCTCCTGCTCCTCGGGCGTGAACTCGCGCTCGATCGCCTCCGCGAGCCACCCGACCCGGCGCTTGCGGTCCTGCGCGAGCACGCGTCGGCCCTCGTCGGTCAGCTCGATCAGCGTGCGGCGCCGGTCGGTCTCGTGCGGCCGGCGTGCGACCAGTCCCTGAGACTCGAGCTCGGCGAGCGTCTGCCCCATCGATTGCGGGCGGACCCGCTCCGCCGCCGCGAGCTCGACGGTGCTCTGCGGCCCCTCCCGGTCGAGCCGGCCAAGCACCGCGCCCTGCGAGATCGAGAACGTGTGCTCGGCGCGCAGCCGCCGCATCAGCTGGCCGAGCACAAGTCGCAGGTCGGATGCGAGCGCGGCTGACTTCACGCGTACGGGCACGCCGAAAGCATAGTTGATTAGAAGGCAGACTGTGCAGTTTGCCTTGCTATTCTCCCCCGCAGTGTCGGATCGCTACAAGTGGGTCGTGCTCTCCAACACCACCCTCGCGGTCCTGCTGGCGACGCTCGACGCGTCGATCACGATCATCGCGATGCCGGACATCTTCCGCGGCATCAAGCTCGATCCGCTCGTCGCCGGCAACAGCTTCTACCTGCTGTGGATGGTGCTCGGGTATCTGGTCGTCTCGAGCGTCCTGATCGTCTCGCTCGGCCGGCTCGGCGACATGTTCGGGCGGGTCCGGATCTACAACCTCGGGTTCGTGATCTACACGGTCGCGTCGCTGTTGTTGACGGTCGACTGGATGACCGGCCGCGCCGGGGCGACGTACCTGATCGCCTTCCGCGTCGTGCAGGGGATCGGCGGCGCCTGCCTGATGGCGAACTCGGCGGCCATCCTGACCGACGCGTTCCCGGCCAACCAGCGCGGGATGGCGCTCGGGATCAACAACATCGTCGGCGTCTCCGGGATGTTCGTCGGGCTCGTGCTCGGCGGCGTGCTCGCGCCGATCAGCTGGCGGATGGTGTTCCTGATCTCGGTCCCGGTCGGGCTGTTCGGAACCGTGTGGGCGTACTTCAAGCTGCGCGAGCTCTCCACGCCGCGGCGCACGGGCGTTGACTGGCCCGGCAACGTCACGTTCGCGCTCGGGCTGATCCTGATCATGGTCTCGGTCACGTACGGGATCAGGCCGTACGGCTCGGACTCCACCGGCTGGACGAGCCCGCGGGTGATCGCGCTGCTGGCATCCGGCGTCGCCTCGCTGGTCGCGTTCGTGCTGATCGAGCGCCGCGCGAAGGACCCGATGTTCAAGCTCTCGCTGCTGCGGATCCGGGCGTTCACGTTCGGCACGATGTCGTCGTTCCTGGCGGCCGTCGCCCGCGGCGGGCTGATGTTCATGCTGATCATCTGGCTGCAGGGGATCTGGCTGCCCCAGCACGGCGTCGACTTCACGCAGACGCCGCTGCGCGCCGGCATCTACATGCTGCCGCTGACGGTCGGGATGCTCGTCTCCGGGCCGGTCTCGGGCTACCTCTCCGACCGCTTCGGCGCCCGCGCCGTTCGCCACCGGCGGGATGCTCGGCGCCGCGCTCAGCTTCGTCGCGCTCGACCTGCTGCCGACGAACTTCTCCTATCCCGTTTTTGCGCTCGTGCTGGCCGCGAACGGGATCTCGATGGGACTGTTCGCCTCCCCGAACCGCGCCGCGGTGATGAACAGCCTCCCGCCCGGCGACCGCGGCGCCGGCGGCGGGATGAACCAGACGTTCCAGAACTCGGCGCAGGTGCTGTCGGTCGGGATCTTCTTCTCGCTGATGATCGCCGGGCTGTCGAGCACGCTCCCGCACGCGCTCGCGAGCGGGCTTCACGCCCACGGCGTGCCGATCCCCGACGCCGTCCGGGTCGGGCATACGCCGCCAGTGGCGGTGCTGTTCGCGGCGTTCCTCGGCTACAACCCGATCCAGCACCTGGCGGGCAGCCACGTGCTCGCGGCGCTGTCGGCGCACAGCCACGCCGTGCTCACGGGCCGCAGCTTCTTCCCGCAATTGATCTCGGCGCCGTTCCGCTCCGGGCTGCACGAGGCGTTCGCGTTCGCGATCGCCGCATGCCTGGTCGCGGCCGCGGCATCGCTGTTGCGGGGCGGGATCTACCACCACGACGAAAGGGCAGTCGAACAGCCCGAGACCGAGCTCGCCACCGCGTAGCGCGAGGTCGCTTCAGGACGTATCCGCGGCGAGCCCGCGCGCCGGCCCGCTGCGCCCGACGGCCGCGGCGCGAGCCGCCGGGATCAGCAGCCCCGCGAGCACGCACACGACCAGGAACGCCGTCGCCATCAGGTACGTGTCGGTGAAGCCGGTCACCGTCGGGTAGCCATGGGCCACGTTGTCGGCGATGAACGTCGCCGACAGCTGGCCTCCGAGCGCGCCGCCGAGCGTCCGCATCACCGTGTTCATCCCGCTCGCGACGCCCGTCTGGTTCGACGGGACCGCTTGGACGATCAGGTTGCCGAGCGCCGAGAAAGCGAGCCCGATCCCGATCCCGAGCAGGAACGACGCGATGATGAAGTCGTACGGATGGCGGTGGGCGATGTACAGCCACGCGAACGCGAGCGCCGTCACCGCCGTCCCCGCGACGAGCGCCAGCTTCGACCCGTACCGCCGCGCGATCCGGCCCGCCGCGCTCCCGAGCAGCGCCATCGTCAGCGCGGACGGCAGCAGGTAGAGGCTCGAGACGACGACCGACGCGCCGAACCCGAAGCCGGTGCTCTTCGGCAGCTGGGCGAACTGCGGCAGCACGATGAACGACGCGTACATCCCCGCGCCGAGCAGGAACGCCGCGAGGTTCGTGGTCCACACGCCGCGGATCCGCATCATCGCCATGTCGACGAGCGGCACCTCGCTGCGAACCTCGGCCACGACCCAGAGCGCCACTACGACGAGCCCGGCTGCGAGCAGCGCCGAGCGTCTTGACGCTGCCCCACCCCCAGACCGTGGTCTGCGCGACCGCGATCAGCACGCAGCACATGCCGACGCTCATCAGCGCCGCCGACGAGCCAGTTGACGCGCCCGGGCGCGCGCACCGGCGACTCGGGGACGAACGCCACGTCGCGAACGCGGCGAGCACGGTCGTCGACGAGCGGGATCCAGAACAGCCAGTGCCAGCTCAGGTGCTCGATGATCAGGCCGCCGACCACGAGCCCGCCGCCGCCGCCGACGCCGAGGATCGACGACATCAGCCCGATGCTGCCCGCGACGCGCTCGGCGCGGGAACTCGTCGCGCGCGATCGAGAACGCGAGCGGGAAGATGCCGCCGCCGGCGCCCTGGATCACGCGCGCGACGATCAGCAGCGCCGAGCGAGTTCGACAGCGCGGCCAGCAGCGTCCCGGCGGCGAGGATCACGAGCGTCCACAGCAGCAGCAGCTCCTTGCCGTACATGTCGCCGAGCCGGCCGATGATCGAGGTGCCGACCGCCGCCGACAGCAGGAATGCGGTCAGCAGCCAAGTCGCGCCGGTCTCGCTCGTGTGCAGCTCGTGCTGGAACGTCGGCAGGGCCGGGATCACGGCCGAGCTCAGCACCGCGTACGCGAGCCCCGCCAGCGACAGCACCGCAAGGATCACGTTCGGGTGCACGCGCTCATGCTGGCGGCCCCGAGGGCATCGCGGCTACTCTAGCGGAATGAGCATTCCGGTCTCAGAGCCCTGGCCTGTAGCCGAGCCCGAGCGGGAGTGGTCGCAGCTCGACAACGACGCCAAGCGCGAGCGGCTGCTGTCAGCCGCCGGGCGGCTGTTCGCACGCGACGGGCTCGCGGCGCCGATGCCCGCGGTCGCGGCCGAGGCCGGCGCCGGGGTCGCGAGCCTGTACCGCCGGTTCCCGTCGAAGCGCGAGCTGCTCGCGGCGCTCGTGATCCGCCGGATGGAGCAGTTCGAGGAGGAGGCGAAGGCGGCCGTCGCTCGCGAAGGCGACCGCTGGTCGGCGCTGACCGAGTTGCTGTGGACGATGGTCGAGCGGGCGTCCGCCGACGACTTCCTCGGCGAGGCGAGGATGCTCGTCGACGATCACCCCGGGGTTGTCAAGGCGGGAGAGCGGGCGTCGGCCGCGACCGAACGGCTGCTGGCGGAGGCCCGCGCCGAGGGCCGGCTGCGAGCCGACGCGACGGTGCTCGACATCCATCTGCTGTTCGCGGCGACGCGCGCCGCCAAGCAGGTCGAGCCCGCCGCCTGGCGGCGGACGCTCGAGCTGTTCATCGACGCGCTCGAGCGCTAGCGGCGGCTCGCTGCGGCGACGCCGCCCTCGGGTAGCCACGCGAGGGCGCTCCAGATAACTCCTCTCAGAGAGGCAAAATCTGGAGCACCCGTCTGACCGTTCGCTGTGACGAACCGCCCACATCTCAGCTCTCACGCCGCGCGGCGGCGCAGGACCGCCCGGCGACGCCGGGTGGCTGCGATGGTCGTGCTGAGCGCCGTCGTGGCGCCGCTCGTGATCGTAGTCGCGTCAGGCTCGAGCGGCAGGCGGACTGCACGCACCCGTGCGGCTTCGAAGCCGGCCGTGCCGCTCGAGCCGACGCGCACGACGACCCACCGGACCGCCGAGACCCCGCCGCCCCGCCCGCACGCGCCGTTCGCTGTCGGCGAGCTGACGCTGACGCTCGTCGAGCATTCGCGGACGGTCCATCTCGCGAATGGCGTTGTCGAGCCGCGCGCGCTCGTCACGATCGTCCGCTACCCGGCGCTCGGGAGGCCGTCCGGCAGCGATCACCGGGGCGCGGCTCCCGCGACGAGGGGCGGACCGTTCCCGCTGATCGTGTTCGGCCACGGCTTCGCGGTCACGCCGGGCATATACACGCAGCTGCTTCACGCTTGGGCGGCCGCCGGATACGTCGTCGCTGCGCCGATCTTCCCGGCCGGCAGTGCAGATGCCCCCGGGGGGCCCGATGAACAAGACCTGCCAAACCAGCCCGGTGACATGCAGTGGGTGATCACGCGGATGCTGGACGCTTCCGCCGCGCGGAGTGGCTTGCTGTCCGGGCTGATCACCCCACACGAGATCGCCGTCGCCGGCCAATCGGACGGAGGCGACACCGCGCTCGCCGTCGCCTACGACCCCCGCTACCGCGATCCGCGCGTCCGCGCCGCCGTGATCCTGTCCGGCGCCGAGATCCCGTTCGTCTCGATGTTCCGGATCGGCGCCGGCGGCCCGCCGCTGCTCGCGACCCAGGGGACCACGGACACGGTCAACCTCCCGAGCGCGACCGCGGCTTTCTACGACACCGCCCCCGCACCGAAGTTCCTGCTGTCGCTGCCTGGCGCAAGGCACCTCCCGCCGTACACCGACGGGGAGCCGCAGTTGTCGGTCGTCGAGCGCGTGACGACCGCGTTCCTCGACCACTACCTCAAGGGCAGTGCCAAGGCATTGAGTCGGATGGAGCACGACGGGTCCGTTCCGGGTATCGCCACCCTAGATGCGCATCCGTAGGGAACCGCGTCGGAGGAGGATCCAGGTGCTGCTCGCGGTTCTGACCGTCGTGTTCGCGAGCGCCGCCGTGGTGCTCGCGGTCAACCGAAGCGGCGGCTCGACCCGCACGCGCACCGGAGTTGACCCGCCGGCGCGCATCGGAAACGTTGGGGCGGCGCCACGGTTCGACCTCAACGGACGATCGAGGATCGCACGCGAGCTGGTGGCGATGCGACGCCTCGCGTCGTACGGCCTGCCGGTCTACTGCGGCGGCCGGCGCGGGCGGATGATCGCGCTGACGTTCGACGACGGCCCCGGCGAATACACGCGCCTGGCGGTCAGGAAGCTGCGTCACGCTCACGTCGCGGCGACGTTCTTCCTGGTCGGCAAGCAGGTCGTCGCGTACCCGCGGCTGGCCGGGCTCGAGCGATCGCTCGGCCCACTCGGCTGGTGGGGCGACCACACGATGACGCATCCGTTCCTGCCCGCGCTGCCGCGCGACGAGATGGTGCGGGAGATCACCGCGGCGCGGACGTTGATCGAACGTGCCGAGCGCGTGCCGGTCGTCCTGTTCCGGCCACCGTACGGAGGTCGGACGCGGGCCATCGACGCCGAGGTCAGGCGCCTCGGGATGGTCGAAGTCCTGTGGAACGTCGACAGCGCGGACTCGCTCGGCGCGAACTACGCAGAGATCGAGCGCAATGTGATCGCGGGGCTGCGGCCGGGGTCGATCATCCTCATGCATGAGAACCGTGGCCAGACGATCCGTGGCCTGCCGCGGATCTTCGCTGCGATCAGGCGCCGCCGGCTCCAGCCCGTCACAGTTGCGCAGCTGCTAACCAACGATCCGCCGACGCCCCGTCAGTTACACAGAGGCGAGCCGGGCTGCGCTATCTCGCTCCGCCACGGAAACGGCGCGTAAGTCAGCTTTCAGTCGGTGCTAGGACCCGCACGGTGAAGCGCAAGCGCTGTAGCGTGCCGTCGTCCCCCGAAGGAGAGCGAGGTGAGGATCGACGTGAAGATCCGCGCCGCCGTGCTCGAGGAGTTCGCCAAGCCGCTGAACGTGACCGAGGTCGAGCTCGAGGAGCCGCGCGCGGGCGAGGTCCTCGTCCGGCTCGAGGCGTGCGGGGTGTGCCACACGGACATGTACACGGCCTCCGGCGTCGACCCGTCCGGGTACGCGCCGACGGTGCTCGGGCACGAGGGCTGTGGGATCGTCGAGAAGGTCGGGCCGGACGTCTCGAGCTTGGCCGCGGGCGACCGCGTCGTGACGCTGTTCTCTCCGCAGTGCCGCGAGTGCGTCCACTGCCGCAGCCCGAAGACCAACCTGTGCCTGGCCATCCGCGACCAGCAGAACCGCGGCTACCTGCCCGACGGGACCACCCGCCTCTCCCGCGACGGCGATCCGATCCGCCACTTCATGGGGACGAGCACGTTCGCGGAGTACACGGTGATGCCCGAGATCGCGCTGGCGAAGATCTCGCCGGAGGCGCCCGCGGACCGCGCCGCGCTGTTCGCCTGCGGGCTGTCAACGGGACTCGGCGCGGCGATCAACACCGCGAAGGTCGAGCCCGGCTCGACGTGCGTCGTGTTCGGCGCCGGGATGGTCGGGCTCGGCGCGGTCGCCGGCTGCCGGCTGCAGGGCGCCGAGCGGATCATCTGCGTCGACATGTCCGAGGACCGGCTGGCGCTGGCGCGCGGCCAGGGCGCGACCGACACATGGACAGGCGGCGAGGACGTTGTCGCGCGCGTGCTCGAACAGACGGGCGGATTCGGCGCCGACTACACGTTCGAGGCGACCGGACTCGTCGCCGTGATGCGTCAGGCGGTCGAGTCTGCGCGGATGGGCTGGGGGCTGTGCACGGTCGCCGGCGTCGCCGGCAAGGGCGAGACGCTCGACATCGTCCCGCGCTACCTGATCACCGGCCGCCGGGTGTGCGGCTCCTCGTTCGGCGGTGTCAAGGGCCGCGACCAGGTCCCGGAGCTCGTGCAGCGCTACCTCGACGGCGAGCTCGACGTCGACCCATTCATCTCGCACCGCATCTCGCTCGACGAGGTCAACCACGGCTTCGAGCTGATGGAGCGCCAGGACGGGATCCGCAGCGTGATCATGTTCAGCTGAGCCGGGGCGCGCACTTCCTCCCGTGCCGTGGGAGGAAGTGCGCGGAGTGCCTACACGGTCGGCGGCGGGGCACCCGCTCCGGGCGTGAACGAGCTGCCGCTGGATGAGCCGGAGTTCGAGCCCATCCCGGGACAGTGATGCCCGCTACGGGGAGCGCCGTTGTGAGGCGCCGCCGGTGCCGCTCGACGATGTCGACGTGGTCGTGGTCGTGGTCGTTGGCGCGTTGGAGCTCGTCGACGTCGTCGAAGACGAGGCTGCGTTCGCCAGCGCCGCGCCGCCCCCCGCCACCGCGCCGGTTACGACAACGGTGCTGAGGACGGTTCTGATGCGCATCTGGGTTATCACCTCCTTGTCGGTGTCCGATGGAGGTTCCCCAGTGAATGTGTGAGCTTTGTAGGAGAGCGCTAAGAGTTTGAGCTCGACTCGGGCAGCTCGGTGGTGAGTCCCGCGTGCTCGGCGCGCGCGATCTCGAGCACCGGGTCGAGCCGGCGCGTCCGCAGGCCGAGCTCCATCAGCAGCTGGACCACCGTCCGGATCGGGAGCAGGCCGGCGACCCAGCGGGGCGCGACCACGTGCCGCGAGCGGCGCTCGATCCCGCGCTCGATCGCGTCGATCCCGGCTTTGAGCGGTGCGACGTGGCCCAGCGGCCCGGTGCCGGCCTGAAGTTTGCGTGCGGCTTCGGTTCCGAAGCCGCGCCGGGTCATGTCGGTGTCGAGCTCGGCGAAGTAGGCGACGCCGACGCGCGCGCCGCTCGGTCGCAACTCGACGCGCAGCACGTCCCCGACCGCCTCGACCCCGGCCTTCGCCGCGCAGTACGCGCCGAGCAGCGGTGGATGGACAGCAGCCGCCAACGAGCTGATTGCAAGCGCGTAACCCCGCTTGTGGGCGATGTGAGGCCCCGCGGCGCGAAGCGTGTAATAGACGCCGAGCAGGTTGACGGCGATCGTCCGCTCGAAGATCTCGGGGTCGCCGCCGATCAGCGGCAGCTGCGCCGCGACGCCGGCGTTCGCGACGACGACGTCGAGGCCGCCGAGGTGGTCGACGGCTGCCTGCACGGCGTTCTCGACCTCCGCGCGGTTGCGGACGTCGCACGAGATCGCGAGCGCATCGCATTCGCCGGCGGTTCGCTCGAGCTGCTCGGGTTCGATCCCCGCGAGTGCGAGCCTCGCGCCACGCTCATGGAGCCGCTTCGCGGTCGCCGCGCCAATTCCGCGCGCCGCGCCGGTGATCAGAACCCGCCTGCCCTCGAGCCCGCTCATCGTCGCGACAGTACTCGAACGATCTTGGGCACGCCGCGGGCGCTGAACTCGTCGGGCTGCACGCGCAGGCTGTTGAGCGTCATCGCGAGCATCTCGTAGTGGCCAATCAGCATGCACAGCTCGATCAGCTCAATCTCGCTGAGCTGCTCGCTCAGCTGCGCCCACAGCTCGTCGGACAGCCGTCGCGTGTCGTGGAGCTCGTCCGCGGCACGGACCAGCAACCGCTGGCGATGGCTGAGCTCCGGCGAGTCGGCCGCGTCGTCGGCGGCGATCGCCTCCACCTGCGCCCGGCTCAGGCCCGCGGCCGGCCCGAGCCGCTCGTGGTGGCGCCATTCGTACTCCGAGTGACAGTTGTGCGCGACCCGCAGGATCACGAGCTCCGATTCGATTCGCGGCAGCTTCCCGCCGGGCATCAGCGCGCCGGCGAACCGCAGCCACGGCCGGAACAGCCGGCGGTGGCGAGCGAGCGTCGTGAACAGGTTCGGCGGCTGCCTGGTGCCGCCGGCGAGACGCAGCACGTGCGCGATCAGCGCGTTGACAGCCCCGATCTCGGCTCTGGACCCTGGGGCGATTCGTGGCGTCGCGGTCATCGTGAAATCCTCACAGTCGCCGTGTACACCTTCGTCCCGCCGTCGAGCGCCGCCTGCACCGTGTACTCCTGGGCAGCGTTCGACGGGCCGAGCGAGAGGTGGATCGTGAGGCGGCGGTTCGCGCCGGCGCGCTCGGTCGTAGTAGCCGTGCCAGCGTGGTCCGAGACCGTGATCCGATACAGCGTGTGGCGCTTGTACCCCGCCGGCGTCATGACGGTCGCGGTGCCGCTCCCCGCCAGCGTGAACCCCGCGGCCGTCGCGCCGGAGAGCGTGCTCAACTCGCCGGCGGCGCGGTCGATCGCGACGCCCCATCCGAAGATCGAGTACGTCGGCGCCGCGGTCGTGTAGTAGACGGGGCTCGGCGCTGGGAGCGGGTGGGCGAAGTCGTTCATGATCGGGCCGATGCTCCAGCTCAGGTCACGCGCCCAGTACGGCCAGCTGTGCGTGCCCGGACCGTAGGGGTCGTACAGGCTCGGTATCCCGAGCGCCTGGAGGCGGTTGTGGAACAGCAGCGTCAGCTCCGAGACGCCCGCCTCGATCAGCGATCCGGCGGGGTTCAGTCCGGTGTCGAGCGGGCCGGGGAGGCCATTGCCGGTGTACATGAACAGGTTCATCCCGCGGAGGTTGGCGGCGAGCGTTGCGGGATCGTGGGCGTGCCAGTTGAGCTCTTCGGTGACCGGGTCTCCGAACATCGAGAACGGAGGCTCGCCGTCGAGCCCGACCGCGGTCGCCTCGATCACGGGCTCGGCGAGCGCCTGCGCCGTCGCGTCCCACGCGATGTCGGGCGCCCCGCTGTAGGAGAGCGCGGTCTCGAACAGGTCGGGGTGCCGCGCGGCATAGCTCATCGAGCAGAAGCCACCCTGAGAGAGGCCGGCGATCGCGCGGCCCGCGCGGCCGGCGATCGTCCGCAGGTTGTGGTCGACCCACGGGATCAGCTGATCGATGTGGAACGTCTCCCAGCGGTACTTGCCGCTCGGCCAGTTCGTGCACCAGCCGCCGCCGTCGCCGCCCAGCGAGATGTCGGGCATCACCACGATCAGCGGCATGCCGGCAGTCGTCTGCTCGGCGTTCCCCATCGTCGTCCAGTCCGACGCGTGGCCGCTGGTGCCGTCGAACAGGTACAGAACCGGGTAGCGCGTGCGCCGGTGCGACCCGTAGCCGCTCGGCAACAGAATGCGGATGGTCGCGGGTCCCGGAAGCGCGCTCGTCGTGACAGTCAGCGCGATCAGACGCGAGTCGAGCGCCTGCTGCGAGACGACGTGCAGGCCATCCGCGTCCACAACTCGCGGCAGCGCCGCGTGCGCCGTCGCCGGCAGCGCGAGCGCGACCAGCAGCAGCAGCAGCCTCCTCATCGCAGTCCCAGCCTCAGGCGGCGGGCGAGCTCGATCAGCGGTGGGCGGAGCGCCGGCAGCTGATCGCCGTGTCCCGAGCCGATCCGCGCCGTTACGAGCGAGCTGACCGCGGCGACGAGGGCCTCGCATGCGAACCGGTCGGCCTCGGCGTCGGGCCCGATCTCGAGTGCTTCGGCCATCAGATCGACGAACCGCTGCTGGAGGTCGATCCGGCGCGCAATCGCGGCGTCGCCGGCGCCGTACGCGTCGATCAGGAACGCCTTCGCGTACGCGGGCGCAGCGGCGAGCGTCGACAGGTACGCCGTCAGCGTCCGGTCGAGCCTGTCGATCGGGTCGGCGGCGGGAGCGTCGAGCGCCGCACGGATGAAGGCGATCATCCCGTCGGCGCCGGCATCGAGCGCCGCGAGGAAGGCATCCTGCTTGTCCGCGAACTGCTCGTAAAACGTCTCTCGCGAGACGCCGGCGCGCTTGATCACGTCGGCGACGGTCATGTTCGCGAAGCCGTGCTCGGCGACCGACGCCGCGACGGCCGCGAGCATCCGCCCGCGCTGCGAGGCCCGCACCTGCTCGCGGCTCAGCCCGTGCCTGCCGCGCGGGAGCTGCTGGACGTCGGCCATCGCCGGAGATCTTAGCGAACGGCGCTGTTCGCTAACACCGTGGCCATTACCTCGTGCGTAATCGACCGGCCGCACTGTTGGTGGGACCGTGCCTGCCATGACAACACACGAACTCACAACCACCACTCGGGGAGCGCCACCGTCGCTGTTCGCGCGGGCTCGCGCGAGCCGCTGGGCGCCGCTTCCGATCGTGCTCACGGGCACGTTCATGGTCGTGCTCGACTTCTTCATCGTCAACGTTGCGCTGCCATCGATCCAGTCGAGCTTGCACGCGTCGGCGGGATCGATCGAATTCGTCACTGCCGGGTACGCGCTGACCTCGGCGGTGTTCCTGATCTGCGGCGCGCGTCTCGGCGACCGGCTCGGCCGCAGGCGCATCTTCTCCGCCGGGCTCGCGCTGTTCACGCTCGCCTCGGCGGCGTGCGGCGCGTCCTCGAGCGCGACGCTGCTCGTGCTCGCGCGGCTCGTCCAGGGCGTCGCCGGCGCGATGCTGATGCCGAACGTGCTGTCGATCATCGGCGTGCACTACGTCGGCGCGGACCGCGCGAAGGCGCTCTCGATGTATGGCATGTCGATGGGTCTGGCCGCGGTCTCGGGTCAGTTGATCGGCGGCCTGCTCGTGCAGTGGGATCCCGCCGGGCTGAGCTGGCGCAGCTGCTTCTTGATCAACGTGCCGATCGGGCTGCTCGGGCTGGCGCTTGCGCCCAAGCTCGTGCCCGAGTCGCGCGAGCGGCGCGCGAGGCGGATCGACTGGACCGGGACGGTGCTCGTCACCACCGGGCTGACCGCGATCGTGTTGCCGCTGGTCGAGGGCCGCCAGCACGGCTGGCCGCTGTGGACGTGGCTGTCACTCGCCGCAGCGCCCGTGATCCTCGCGGGGTTCGTATGGCACCAGCGACGGCTGACCACTCGCGACGGCGCGCCGCTACTCGACCTGAGTCTGTTCAAGCACCGCGCGTTCAGCGCCGGGCTGGTCGTGCAGGCCGTGTTCTGGTCGGGCCAGGCGTCGTTCTTCCTCGTGCTCGCGCTGTACCTGCAGGCGGGTCGCGGGATGAGCGCGCTCCACGCAGGGCTCGTGTTCACGATCCTCGCGGTGTCGTACCTGGTCGCTTCCGCGCGTGCCGCCGAGCTAGCGGTCAAGCATGGTCGGCGTGTGCTGACTGCCGGCGCGCTGACGCTGGCGGCGGGCCACGGTGTCCTGCTGGCTGCGGTCGCGGTGGTCGGCGTCGGCGGCTCGGTGTTCGCGCTCGCGCCCGGCCTGCTGCTGATCGGCGCCGGGATGGGGCTCGGAATCGCGCCGCTGGCGACGATCATCATGTCGGCGATGCGACCCGAGCAGGCCGGCGCCGCGTCGGGCACGCTCGCGACGTTCCAGAACGTCGGCAACGCGATCGGGGTGGCGGTGATCGGGGTCGTGTTCTTCGGCGCGCTCCACTCCGGCTTCGCGGTCGCCCTCGAGCTGTCCGAGGCGACCCTCTGCGCGACCCTGTTGTCGGTCGCGGCGCTGACGCGGCTACTCCCGAAGGCGACGGTACGCTCATGACCATGACCGTCGAAGCGCCCGGAGTCGGCACGATCCTCCGCGATTGGCGCCAGCGCCGGCGACTCAGCCAGATGGACCTGGCGCTCGAGGCCGGGATCTCGACGAGGCACCTCAGCTTCGTCGAGACCGGCCGCTCGAAGCCGAGTGCCGACATGGTGCTCCACCTCGCCGAGCAGCTCGAGGTCCCGCTCCGCGATCGCAACGCCCTGCTGCTCGCAGCCGGGTACGCGCCCCGCTACGGGGCACGGTCCCTCGACGACCCGGAGATGGTCCACATCCGTGACGCGCTCGGCCGCGTGCTTGACGGCCACGAGCCGTTTCCGGCGCTCGCGGTCGACCGCTACTGGAATCTCGTCGCGTCGAATGCCGCGCTCGGCGTGCTACTCGACGGCGTCGCCGACGAGTTGCTCGTCCCGCCGGCGAATGCGCTCCGGATCGCGTTGCATCCTGATGGGATGCGGCACCGCGTGCTGAACTTCGCGGCGTGGCGGGCGGATCTGCTGCATCGGCTCGAGCGCGCGGTCGCGAACACCGCCGATCCGCAGCTGTTCGAGCTCCAGCAGGAGATTCTCTCCTACCCCGGCCCGCCGGCCCCGGAGCAGCCGGACCCCGGTCGCGACGTGATGTTCGTGCTCAAGCTCGCCGCTCCCGGCGACGGCCGCGAGCTCTCGTTCTTCTCCACGATCACGACCTTCGGCGCGCCGTTCGACATCACCGTGTCCGAGATCGCGATCGAGGCGTTCTTCCCCGCCGACGAGGAGACCGCCGCCGTACTCGCGGCGGGCTGATCTCAGCGCCGCCGGGCCGACGGCTCAAGTGCGGGGTTCATCCAGCCCGTGTCGGACTGGTTGACGACCGTCCCCGGCGGGACGATCTCGTCGATCTTGTCGAGCACGTCGTCGGAGAGCTCGACTTCCGCCGCAGTCAGCTGTGAGTCGAGGTGCTCCATCGTCCGGGGGCCGATGATCGCGGCGGTCACCGCGGGATGGCGGATCACGAATGCGAGCGCCATCTCGATCAGCGTGATCCCGGCCTCCTCCGCGACTCGAGCGAGCGCATCGGCCGCTTCGAGCTTGCGCTGGTTGTCCGGGATCGTGAGGTCGTAGCGCGAGGCGATCATCGCCGAGCGCCGCGACTTCAGCTGCTCCTCCGGCGCGCCGAGCCGCCACTTGCCGGACAGCCAGCCGCCCGCGAGCGGGCTCCACGGGATCACGCCCATCCCGTACCGCTGGCAAGTCGGGAGGACGTCGTTCTCGATCGAACGGATCAGGATCGAGTACGGCGGCTGCTCGCACACGAACCGCTCGCGCCCCCGCTTCTCGGCCACCCACTGCGCTTCGACGATCTGCGAGGCTGGGAACGTCGATGAGCCGATGTACCGGACCTTGCCCGCTCGAACCAGATCGGTCAGCGCGCCCAGTGTCTCGTCGACGTTCGTGTCGATCTCGGGCCGGTGGATCTGGTAAAGATCGATCCAGTCGGTCTTGAGCCTGCGCAGGCTGTTCTCGACCTCGCGGATGATCCAGCGGCGTGAGTTCCCGAACTCATTCGGATCATCTCCCATCGTTCCGTGCACCTTGGTCGCGAGGATCACGTTGTCGCGCTTGCCGTTCTGGAGTGCCTTGCCGACGATCTCCTCGGACTCGCCGCGGCTGTACACGTCGGCCGTGTCGACGAAGTTGATTCCCGCGTCGAGCGCCCGGTGGATGATCCGGATCGAGTCGTCGTGGTCGGTGTTGCCCCAGGCGCCGAACATCATCGCCCCGAGACACAGCGGGCTCACCTTGACGCCGGTGCTGCCGAGTGTGCGTAGCTCCATCGCCCGAAGCTTAGGACACGGCTTATCTAGTGGCTGACGGCCGCCGCGGCGAGCTCTGAGACGAGCCGGTCGTCGTAGAAGCGCTCGAGCGCGAACGGCGCGATCAGGTCCGGGGTCTGCCCGGTATGGACCAGCTCGGCGAGCGTCTTGCCGACGATCGGCGCCGCCTTGAACCCGTACGTCCCCCAGCCGGCGCTGACGTGGAAGTTGTCGACCTCGGTCTTGCCGAGGATCGGGCTGTAGTCGGGGCTCAGGTCACACAGCCCGGCCCAGGCGCGCAGCAGCCGGGCGTGCTCGAGCTGGGGGAACAGCTCGAGCGTGTGACGGGTCAGGTCCTGGAGGAAGTTCAGCGTCCCTTGCATCCGGTACGTGGTCCACGGTTCGATCTCCGAGCCCATCACGAACTCGCCGCGATCGGACTGCGAGATGTACACGTGCATCTGCGAGGAGACGATCACGACGTCGAGCAGCGGCTTGACCGGCTCGGTCACGCAGGCCTGCAGGATGTGGGTGGTGATCGGGAGCGGCACGTCGGCGAGCGAACACACGAGCGTGCTCCATCCGGCGGTCGCGCTGATCACCTGGCCGGCCTTGATCGTGCCGCGGTTCGTCTGCACCTCGGTGATTCGGCCGTTCTGTCGACCGAACCCGGTCACCTCGGTGTACGGATGGATCTCGACCCCGGCGCGATCGGCCCCGCGCGCGTAGCCCCACACGACGGCGTCGTGGCGGATGATCCCGCCGGGCGGGTGATACAGCGCGCCGTAGATCGGATACGTGACGTCCGGGGAGACATTCAACTCCGGGCACAGGCGCTTGACCTCGTCCGCGTCGACGAGCTGCGAGTCGATCCCGTGCAGCTTGTTGACCTCGGCGCGGTTCGCCATCACGAACATCGCGCGATCGGAATGGGCGAGCGTCAGATGGCCGCACTGCGAGAACAAGAGGTTGAAGTCGAGTTCCTTGGACAGCCGCTCGTACAGCTTCACGCTCGCGTCGTAGAAGCGTGCGCCCTCCGGCGTCTTGTAGTTCGATCGCAGGATCGTCGTGTTGCGTCCCGCGGCGCCCGACCCGATGTAGCCCTTTTCGAGCACCGCGACGTTCTTCACGCCCAGCTGCCCGAGGTAGTACGCCGTCGCGAGCCCGTGCGCACCCCCGCCGACGATCACGACGTCGTAGGAGTCTCTGAGCTCCCCGCGCTTGCGCCACATCCGGCCGGGCCGGAAGATCTCACGCAACGGGGCCACCCCCGAGATGCTCGGCGGCGTCGGCGACGACCTCCCACAGGTAGGAGCCAAGCGCCGCGCCGACCATGATCAGGAGCTCGTGCTCGCCGGTCTTGAGCAGGTAGCCGGGTGTCCGCGCGATCGAACCAGGGCGAAACCCCTTGACGGGGGTGATCTGCGGGCGGACGTCGATTGCACAGAACCGCGCCAGCAATTCATTCGCGCCTGGTCCGATCAGGGCCAGCGCGGCAAGCCCGGACGTGAGGTCGACGATCTTTGCGTGGGTGCTCTGCGCCGCAGCGCGCGCCGGTGGGCCGCCGAGTAGCAGGGTCCGGTCCGGAGTGACCGGGCACCACCACGTTCCGTCGACCCGCTCGGCCAAGCCTGGCTTGAGCGTGTGTGGCTGCGGGCCGGTCAGCTCGAGCTTGACGAGATGGCTGCGATCCGCGAACGCGACGGTCCGGCTGTACTCGCCGGCGTTCGGGTACGCCGTCGCGACCTCGAACCCATCGATCAGCTCGAACTGGGCACCGGCCCGCTCTGCGAGCTGGTGCATCGGGCTGCGCGCCGGCGCGTCGGCGTCCGTGGTCATGAAACCGAGCGCGCTCATGACCGGAGCACCTCGCCCTCGGGGTCGTAGAACGGCTGCGTGATCACGCTGCCGGCGGCGCGCGTGCCGTTGTCGGCGATCGTGATCGTCGCGCCGTCTGTCGCGAGCGCCGCCGGCACCCACGCCATCCCGATCACCTGATCGAGCTGGCGCGAGCGGCGCGCGCTCGTCACCTGGCCTGCGGCCTTGCCGGTGCCGTCGAGCACCACGGAGCCCTCTGTCGGGACGCGGCCGTTCGCGAGCGTGAAGCCCGACGAGCGCGGTCTCCGCGGGCTGCTCGGCGACGCGCGCGAGCGCCCACTTGCCGATGAAAGTCCTCCTCCTTGTCGAGCTTCACCGCCCACGGCATCGCCGCGCCGTAGGGGGTCGACTCGGAGTCGGTGTCCTGGCCGACGATGATGTGTTGCTTCTGCAGCCGCAAAATCCGCTGGGGCTCGAGCCCGAACGGCCGGATCCCGTCTGCCTGGCCGGCCTCGAGGATCGCGTCCCACACGTGCTCGCCGTACACCGACGGAAAGTGGATCTCGTAGCCGAGCTCGCCGACGAACCCGATTCGCAAGATCAGCGAGTTGACGCCGGCCACCCGTCCCTGTTTGGCGTCCAGGTATGTGAACGCGTCCGCGCTCGTGTCGATATCAGTGAGCCGGGTGAGGATCTCTCGCGCGCGCGGTCCCGCGAGGTTTACGGCGCTCAGCGCCTGAGTGATGTCGGTGAGCTGAACGTCGAGCCGCCAGTCCGCGAGCCACCAGCTGAACCACTGCTCGACCGCGCCGGCGCCGCTCGAGGTCGTGGTGACGTAGAACGTCTCGTCGTCGAGCCGGCCGATCGTGCCGTCGTCCATGATCCGGCCGGCGTCGCTCGTCAGCACGCCGTAGCGGACGCGTCCCGGCTTCAGCGTCGACAGCCGGTTCGGATACAGGCGGTCGAGGAACTCGGCGGCGTCCGGGCCGCGAACTAAGAGCTTGCCGAGCGTCGAGACGTCGATCAGGCCGGCCGAGAGGTGGACGGCGAGCGCCTCACCCTCCGGGTCGCCGTAGTCATATGCGCGCCGCCAATCCCCGGCCCACTCGATCCGCGCGCCGAGCGCCTCGTGGCGGGCGTGGATCGACGATCGCTTCGACGGCTCGATCGGGCGTCCCGCGAGCGCCCCCATCGGGACGGTCGACCACGGCGGGCGCGCGGTCGGCGTCCCCACCTGCTCGAGTGTCTGGCCGGTCTCCTGCGCCATCAGCCGGATCGACGGCAGCGCGCACATGCGGCCCTGGCACGGTCCCATCGTGACCGTCGTGAACCGCTTGCACAGCTCGATCGAGTCGTACCCCTCCTCGACGCCGCGGTGGATGTCCTTGGCGCTGACGTCCTCGCAGAAGCACGCGAACGCCTTGCCGCGTTCGCTGCTCCTGGCCTTGGCGGGCGGTACCGCGACCGGGGGGTGCGGGCAGCCGCCGATCTGCTTGACGAGGTCCTGCTCGCGGCCGGCGGTACCGCTCTTCGCGAGCCCGAGCGCGGCGGCCGCCTTCAGTCCCGCAAGCTCGCCCGATGCGCGCGCGACGGTATGGGCGCCCTCCCCCGCAACCTGGCCGGCGATCGTGGATGTTGGCCGGTAGCTCGGTCACACGGAAGTGCCCGAGCTCCGCGTCGTACGCGGTCTTGCCGCCGGCCTGGGCGATCACCGAGCTCGCGGGCGCGTCGCCGCCCGAGACGAGCAGCAGGTCGCAGCTCAGCTTCCGCGCCGCGCCTGCGCCGTTGGCCGGCGCGAGCGTTGCGCCGGCCACCACCTTGCGGCCGGTCGCCTCGACCACCGTCCACCCGGACAACAGCTCGATCCCATGGGTGCCGAGCCGCTCGGCGGCCGGTGATGGCGTCTCGCGCAGATCGGCGACGGCGACGATCTCCAGGCCGGCCTCCTGGAGCGCGAGCGCCGCCCACACCCCGCGATCCGTTGTGGTCGCGACCACCGCGCGCTCGCCGGGCTTGACCCCGTACAGCGCCGCCAGCCGGCGGGCGCGCGCTCGAGAGCATGACGCCGGGAATGTCGTTCCCTTCGAACACGAGCGGCTGCTCGATAGCGCCGGTCGCGTACACGTGCTGGCGGGCTCGGATCTGGTGCAGAGTGTCGCCCTGCCAAACGGGCACGAGACCGTCGAAGTGACCGAGCGCCGGCGCGCTCGTGAGGATCTCGACGCCGGCTGCGCTGACCCGCTCGGCCAGCTCGCGGGCCGGCTCGTGCCCACCCTCCCACAGCAGCCTGCCGCCCGGCTCGGGTCCGTCGTCGACCACAACTACGTCGGCGCCGAGCTCGGCCGCGGCGAGCGCCGCGGCGAGGCCGGCGTGGCCGCCGCCGACGACGAGCACATCTGCGTGGCGCCTGCGGTACTCCGTCCGCCACGTCCGTTCGGCCTGGTGCTTGGGTAGCTTGCCGAGGCCGGCAGCGTTCCGCAGCACCTTCTCGTACAGCGGCCACGCCTTGCGGGGGCGGATGAACGTCTTGTAGTAGAAGCCCGGCGGAGTGAACGGGCCGCCGATCGCGTCGGTCACCGACATGACGTCGTGCTCGAGGCTCGGCGACGCGTTGATGTGCGTGACGGTGATGCCGTCTTTGACCGGCTCGGTGCACGCCCGGACCCCGGGCGCGCCGTCGACCGCGACCAGGCAGTTGGGGCAGTTGCCGGCGCAGCACATCAGGCCGCGGCGACGGTGGTACTTGAAGCTTCGGCTGAACGTCCGCTGGCCGTCGGCGTACAGCGCCGACCCGATCGTGTCGCCCTCGAGCGCCTCGACGGTCCGCCCGTCGAACGTGAACGTGATCGTCTTGCCGCGATCGACTCGCTCGGACGTGGTCTGCTCGAGCCGCTCGCTCACCCGCCCGCCTCGCCGGCATGCGCGGCCACCTCGGCCCTGCTCGGCTCGAGCTCCCCCGGGAGTCCCACGCGCAGCACCTCGTTCGTGCGTGTGTCCCGCTCAGCCTGGAACCAGGTGCGGCATCCCGATCGGTGATACCACCACTCCCGCTGCACGCCCGCGACGTTGCGGCGGAAGTAGTTGTACTCGTTGAGCTCGCGGAACGACGGCGTCTGCTTCGGCCGCTCCGAGATCTCGCCCCCAAAGGCAAAGTCCGCGACCTCGCGAACGCCGCAATGGGGACACTCCAGGAGGAACGACACGGCCACGGATCCTAGACAAACATCGCGCGTGGCGCAATACTATTGCCCATGGCGCAACAGTCGAAGGCCCGGCCGGTCGCCTCGGTTGCCCGGGCGCTCGCGCTGCTCGACGAGCTGAGCGACAGCGAAGAGGGGCTCGGCGTCAACGAATTGGCGCGCCGGATCGCCGTCAACGCGTCGACCGCGTCGCGTCTGCTGGCGACGCTCGAAGCTGCAGGTCTGGTCCAGCGCGACGGACAAGGCCCGTACCGCCTCGGGCTCGCGCTCGTGACGCTGGCCGAGCGCGTGATCACGCGGCTGGACCTCGGCGCGCTGGCACGCCCCGTGCTGGTCGAGCTGATGGAGCGGACCGGTGAAACAGCGACGCTGTCGCTACCCGGCGAGCGCGAAGCGATCACGGTCGACACTGTCCCATCGCGCTCGAGCGTCGTCTCGACGGCGCGACTGGGCCGGCCGAGCGTCTCTCACGCGACCGCCGTCGGGAAGGTGATGCTCGCGTTCGGCGGCGGCGGAATGCCGCGCGAGCGCGATCTCGTCGCGCTGACTGACCGCACGATTACCGACCGGGGAGCCTTGGAAGCGGCGGTCGACGAGGTGCGGGAACGCGGCTACGCGACCGTGTTCGGCGAGCGCGAGCCGGACGTCAACGCGATCGCCGCACCCGTCTGGGGCCGGTCGGGCGAGCTCGCAGCGATCCTCGGCATCCAGGGACCGGCGGCGCGGCTCGAGGATCCCACGCGCCTGCTCGCGCCGCTGACCGAGGGGGCGGCGGCACTGACCCGAGCGCTCGGCGGCAGCCGCCCTACCGTGAAGCGGACGTGAATTCAACCGCCGGGCGTGAGGATTTACGCCCACTTCGGTGTTGGATGACTGCATCCACGGCGATCGCACCGCGTTGGTGGACGATGATCGGGTTCAGCTCGATCAACCGCAGGTGATCGCCCAGCAGCAGTTGACCGACATGCTCGATCAGCTGCGCCGCCGCCGCGACGTCGGTCGGCGGCTCGCCGCGGCCGCCCGTCAGCACCGCGGCGCCGCGCAGCGAGCGAAGTGCGTGCTCGATCCGCGCCGCGTCCGCCGGCAGCGGGACGATCGACGGCGTCGTCGAGGACCTCGGTCCAGATCCCGCCGAGCCCGACCACCAGCACCGGCACGATCGTGTCCGCTCGCGCGGCAACGAGTAGCTCGACGCCAGGCGGCGCCATCCGCTCGATCAGCATCTCGCCGTCGTGGACGGCCGCGAGCCGCGCGTAGGCGGCGCGGACATCGAGTTCGCTGCGGAGACCCAGCTCCACGCCGCCGAGCTCCGACTTGTGCGTGACGTCGGCCGAGCTCAGCTTCAACGCGACCGGGCCGCCGAGCTCCCCCAGCGCGATCAAGGCGGCGTCGGGTCCGTCGACGATCCGCCCGTCGGGTACGGGTACCCCCGCGGCGGCGAGCATCCGCTTGGCGGCGTGCTCGGCGATCGCCACGACCCCGTCGCCGGGCTCGCGCGCGGCCGCCGCCGCGATCGCCCGCAGTCGCTCGGGGTCGCCTCCGGGTGTCCGTAGCGCAGCCGCGCACAGGACGCCGGCCCGGAGCCCTGCCACAGCCGGGATCCCGTGCGAAACGAACCTGCCACGCCGCCGCGTCGTCGAGCAGCTCGGGCAAGGTCGAGGAGACGAGCACCTGCGCGTCGGTGCCGGCCGCGCCGGCGATGATCCCCTCCCTGACCGCCGCCCACGACTCCTCCGAGGCGCCGTCGAGATCCCGCGGCTGGTCGTAGAACACGAGCAGCTCATCGATCGCGGGGTCGTCGCCGACGGTCTGCACCAGCTCGGCGAGCGCGCCCGCCTCGCCCCAGATCATCGTGGTGTAGTCGAGGGGGTTCGCGACCGTTGCGGTCTCCGGGAGGAGCTCGCGTAGCCGGGCACGAGTCGCCGGCGCGAACGCCGGCAGCGGCACCCCGAGCCGGGCCGCCTCATCCGCACCCTGCGCGGAGTCACCGCCCGAGCAGGTGAGGATCGCCACGCCCTCGCGTGGCGGCGGCTTGACGGCCGACCGCGACGCGAGCGCTTTCGCAAGCTCGAGTAGCTCGTGCACGTCCTGCGCCCACAGCGCGCCGGCCTCCTCGATCAGCGCGCGGAACACCCGCTGGTCGCCGGCGAGCGCGCCGCTGTGCGCGGCCGCCGCCGCGGCGCCTGCGGCCGAGCTCCCGACCTTCAACACAGCCACCCGCACCCCACGCTCGGCGCACGCAGCGAGGCCCTCGCACAGCCGCGGGCCGCCGTCGTCCTCGAGGTACAGCGCCACCGCCCCGACTCCGTCCTCGACCGCCAGCGCCTCGAGGTAGTCGGCGGCCGACAGCACCGCCTGGTTGCCGCTCGCGATCACCGTGTGAAACCGCAGTCCACGCTGCGCCGCGAGCGCGTTGACGGCCACGTTGCCGCTCTGCGACACGAGCGCGACGGCACCGCGGCTCCCGCGGCGCGAGCGCATCGCCCCACAGCGCGACGCGCGAGCGCATCGCGACGATCCCATTGCAGTTGGGCCCGCACACCGGCAGCCCGTGGCGCCGGGCGGCCTCGGCGAGCGCCGCCTGCAGACGCGGCGCCGCCGTCGATCTCGCCGAACCCGGCGCTGAACACAACCGCGCCACCGCAGCCACGGGCGCCCGCCTGCTCGATCACGTCCGGCACGCCGGCGGCCGGGAATCGCGACGATCACTGCGTCCACAGCGGCCGGCAGATCGGCAATCGACGGCACGCACGGCCGGCCGAAGACCTCGCTCCGGCCCGGGTTCACGCCCCAGACGTCACCGGCGAACCCGATCGCATCGAGGTTCAGCAGCGCTTGGGCCCCGTAGCTGCCGTGGCGGTCGGTCGCGCCGACGACCGCGACCGACGCCGGCCGCAACAGGCGGGTCAGATCCATCGGCTAGTGGATCGTCGCCTCGACCCCGCGCCGCTCGAGCGCGCGGGCGACGATCAGCCGCTGGATCTCGTTCGTCCCCTCCCAGATGCGGTCGACGCGCAGCTCGCGGTTGAACCGCTCGGCGACGTTGTCGCGCCGGTAGCCGCGCCCCCCGAACGCCTGCACGGCGCGGTCCGCGCAGCGGCCGGCGGCCTCGGACACGAACAGCTTCGCCATCGACGCCTTCGCGTGGATCAGCTTCACCTCAGCGCCGGCGTCGACCATGCCGGCGACCTGGAGCGCGAGCAGCCGCCCGAGCGCAGCATCGGTCGCCGACTCCGCGAGCGGGAACGAGATCCCCTGGTAGTCGTAGATCCGGGTCCCGCCCTGGACCCGCGTCTGCGCCCACGCGACGGTCTCGTCGAGCAGCCGCCACATCGCGCCGAGCCCGTGGGTGGCAATCCCGAGCCGCTCCTCGGTGAACCACGCGCGCTGGCGCTCGAGGCCGTTGCCGATCCCGCCGATCACCGCGTCGGCCTCGACCTCGACATCGGTGAACGTGATCGTCGGATGGCCGTGCGGATAGTTGTGCGTGAACAGCGGGTCGTCGACGAACTCGACGCCGGGCGCATCCGGCTCGATCAGGAACAGCGTCGGCAGGAGCTCGGGGCCGTCGACGATGTTCGCCATCACGATCAGCACCCGGGCGACGTCGCCCGAGGTGACGAACCACTTCTCGCCGTTGATCCGGTAGCCGCCGTCGCCGCCTTGAACGGCCGTCGTCGCGATCCCGCCCGGGTCCGACCCCGCCTCGGCTTCGGTCACGGCGTAGGCGTCGCCGCCCTCACCGCGCAGCGCCGGAGCGACGTAGCGGTCGATCTGCTCGGCGGTGCCCGACAGCAGCACGTTGTAGACGTTCGGCACGTGCCAGTGCAGCCCGTTCGTCACCCGGCCGAACTGCTCGTTGACGAGGAACCACTCGAGCATCGTCCAACCCTGGCCGCCGTGCTCGACGGGGACGCGACCGCCGTGCAGCCGCGACTCGATCGCGGCCTGCTTGATCTGATCGACGGTCGCCTCGGGAAGGCGCCCGCCGGCCTTCTCGGCCTGCACCTCGAGCGGCATCAACACGCCCTCGGCGAACTCGCGAGCTCGTCGCTGCAGCTCGAGCTGATCGCTGGTCAGTTCGGTCTCGGTGGGGATCGCAGTCGTGCTCATTCTTCTTCAGTCCCTCCTCGCTAGCGCAGCGCAAGCATCAGGTTGTCGTGGTTGGAGATCACCGCCGCAGCGCGCTCGCGCGCGCACACAACGGCGGGGTCAGTCGCGCCGGCGTTGCACTCGATCAACTCGGCGACGCGGCGCAGGTAGGCGAGCCACTGCCGTCGCGACCCGCGCAGCACCAGCCGCTCGATCCGAGCGGCTTCGCGCGCGACCAGCGCAGCGTTCGGAACGCCGCCTCGGGCGAGCGTCGCGACCGCCTCGGGCAGCTCCCGTTCGGGTTCCGGGGTGATCGACAGCCAATCGGTCCGCTTGACCATGTGGGTAGACTAACAGCAACTGATCACAAAGTCAGGATTGAGCTGATATGTCGACTGCAACCGTTCAAACGCCCGCCGGTATTGCGCTTTCGCGCCGTCTGTATACGGATCCAGCGCTGCTCGAAGCCGAGCAGGAGCTGATCTTCGAGCGCACCTGGCAGCTCGCGGGCCACGTATCGGAACTGCCTCAGCCCGGGCAGCTACACGACCGCGCAGGCGGGCAGCCAGCCGGTGCTGGTCGTGCGCGACGAGGACCGCGGATTGCGCGCCTACCGCAACGTCTGCCGTCACCGCGGGTCCCGGCTGCTGAGCGGCTCCGGCCAATGCAAGGCAGCGATCCGCTGCCGCTACCACGGCTGGACGTACCGGCTCAGCGGCGAGCTGATCGGCGCGCCGGAGGCGCTCGCGTTCGGGGACAAGCTCGACAAGCCCGCGCTCGGCCTGGCCCCCGTCCGGGTCGAGGAGCTGTGCGGGCTCGTGTTCGTCAACCTCGATCCCGACGCCGTCCCACTGGCCGAGCTGGTCGGCGACCTGCCCGAGCGGCTGGCGCCGTACCGGATCGAAACGCTCGAGTCGTTCGCGCCGGCCGACGGAGAGCAGCCGGCGAACTGGAAGGTCGTCGCCGACAACTATCTCGAGGGCTACCACATCCCGATCGCGCATCCGGGGCTGATGCGGATGCTCGATTACAAGCGCTACGCGTCCGAGATCAACGACCACTACGTGTGGGTCGAGGCGCCGTTCCGAGAGAAGCCGAGCAGCAACCGCCTCGAGCGCCTCTACGCGCGGCTCGCGCGGCCGATGGCGGGCCTCGCCGAGTCCGACCGCGGCGTGTGGCGGTACGTGTACATCTATCCGAACACGACGATCGACCTGTACCCCGACCAGGTCAACACCTGGCAGCTGCGGCCGGACGGGATCGCAAAGACACTCGACGTCTCACGCAGCTACCGCCCTGCCGGCAGTGGCCCGCGGACGCGGCTGGTCCAGTGGGCCAACCAGCGGCTCAACACGCTCGTGCTCGACGAGGACATCGATCTCGTCGACAACGTGCAGCGAGGTCTGCAGACGCGCGGCTACGAGTGCGGCCCACTGTCCGCGCGCGAGGAAGCTGTCGCGTGGTTCGCCGACCGGATTCGCGCCGACCTCGAGCCGGCGCTCGCGCGAGACCAATGAGCACGACCACTCGCGCCGGCGCCCGCGACCGGATCCTGGCGGCCGCCGTCCGGCGGATCGCCTCCGACGGCATCGACGACGTGCGGATCGCGCGGATCGCGATGGACGCCGGCGTCTCCCCCGCGCTCGTCCACTACCACTTCGACAGCCGCGAGACGCTGCTGGCGGAGGCGCTGAACTACTCGTACGCGCGCGCCGGCGACGCGCGGATCGCGAGCGGCGAGCTGCCCGCGGCAACCCACGCCGAGCGCCTGAGCTGGATGATCGGACAGTGCCTGCCGACGACCCCCGAGCTCGCCGAGGACTGGGTCCTATGGGTCGAGCTGTGGCTGCGCGCGGTCCGTCACCCGGAGCTGCGCCCCGTCGCCGAGGAGCTCTACGGCCGGCTGCGGGAGTGGTTCGCCGACGAGATCCAGGCCGGTGTCGACAGCGGCGAGTTCGACGCTGACACCGACGTCGAGCGCGTCACCGACAGGACGCTTGCGCTGCTCGACGGGTTCGGAATCAGGACGCTGATCGGCGATAGCCATGTGCCACTGGACAGCGCCCGCGGCGCGGTCGAGGGATCACTCGCGCGGGATCTCGGGCTCCGAGCGCTCAAGGCCTGAGCAAGCCGCACGCCTGCTGCGGCGCGCTGCACCGCCGGTGAGTTGGGGTTCAGGCCCGGCGGGAGATTCAGCTGCTGGTTGCCGCCGCTGAAGGTCGGATCGGGAAAGTTCGGCAAACCATGCGAGCGCATGCACCGCGCGGTTGCGATCGCCTGATCGCGCTGGCTCTCTGACTCCGCAGGCGGTGGCCCGGACGGAGGCAGGTACTCCTTACAGACCTGCTCCGCGTGCACAACCGCGGGACCGGCGTACGTGTGACCGAACACGAAGATCGCCGTGCCCCCAACCTCCGTCCCCAGACCGCCGGGCCAGCCGACGCCGCCACCGTTCGGCCCCTCACGCGGATCCGGGAAGCCGGAGACGCCGTTCGCACGTAGGCACTTCGACAACGAGATCGGGACGTTCGGAGCCCCGTACGGGTACTTGGGGTTGTGGTAGCCGGAAGCCACCGCGCCGCCGCATGCGACGATCGCGATCGCGCATAGTGCGGCGCTGAGGAGATGGAGTCGGCGCATCTCGGATGCGAGTTGTACGCCCCGCCGGCTAACACCGGCGTAACTGTTAGGCCGACAGGAGCCGAACGGTGGACGCCGCAGAACGGATCGGTGGCGCGGTTATCGGGCAACCGTGCCGGCGCCGAGCGCGGCACGCGCCGCGGCGCGCCCGGTACGGACCGCGCCCTCCATGTACCCCGCCACCCAGTGGTCAGAACCGGCAACGTAGAACGGCGGCTCGTGCGCACCATGCAATGGCCCGACCGTTGAGAGATCACCGGGCGCCCAGCTCGCGATATAGCCGAGCGTGAACGGGTCGCTTCCCCACAACCGCTCGAGCATCGCAGCCGGAGTCGCCGCCGCCGCCCCGAACAACGAGACGAGACCGTCAACTACGACGGAGGCTCGGGCTGCGCGCGGGGCCGCGCTGAACGCAGAGAACCGCTCCGGCGGCACGAGCAACGACAGCACGCCCGGAGCCTGCGGCCACGTCGAGCCGAACAGCCACTCGCTTTCGGAGAGCCCGTTCTGACCAGCCTCCTGCCAGAACGATCGCTCGTAGGCAACCACAACCTTGGCCGCGAGCGCCTGTCGCTGCGAGCGCAGCGCACCAAGCCGCGCGTCGCTGAGACCGCTGATCTCGATCGCCCGCAACGGGCCGACCGGAATCGCGCACACGACCGCCTCGGCCCGGACCTCTTCGCCGTCTGCCAGCGTGACCGACGTACCCCCGGCACCGATCTCGAGCGAACGCACCACGGCGCCGCACCGCACTCGAGGACCGAGCTCATCTGCCATCGCGACAGCGACGGACGCCGATCCCGAAGCCACTCGCAGCCCCTCCCACGCATCGAGGTCGTAGAACTGCTCGCCGCCGATGACCGCGTGCTTGCGCAGCTCGGCAAGCAGCGAGGTGCGTTCAGGTCCGTCGCACGACAGCGACAGCGACGCCAGCTCGTGGCGCCGCATCACAGCCGGCAGCGCGCCTTGCGCTCGGAGCCATCCGGCGACCGACAAACGGTCAAGCGCCGCCGCATCGGAGTGACTCCACGGATCGTCGGGGTCGACGCCTGCGGCGAGCTTGGCGAACGCGCGGTCGATCCGCTCCGCGTCCTCGCGCTCTGCATCGCTCATCCATGGCAGGTCGTCGCCGACGTAGACGCCATCGACGAGGCCCCAGCTGATCACGCCCGGGTCGACCACGTACGACGGCTCAACACTCAGGCCCAGCTCGCGGGCGAGCTCGAGGTAGGCGGTGTGTCCCGCCCCGACCACCTCGCCACCCGCCTGGACTATCCGTCCATCCGGCAGCGACACGGCTTCGACCCTGCCGCCGACGCGCTCGCGCGCCTCCAGCACGATCACATCCGTGCCCCCGCGCATCAGGTCGCGCGCGGCGCTCAGACCGCCGAGCCCGGCCCCCAGCACCGCCACGTCGTACATCGACCGACCCTCTCTTCGGCGCGCTTAACGGTTTTTGCTTGACAGCCGCCGACCGCGCGCGTAGTTTCTTGAACCGCGATTCAGTATACGAATTCGTTCGGACTGAATTCAAGGAGAGATGAGTCCCCGACCCAGAGTGGATCACCTGCGCAAGCCGCAGATTGTCGCCGCGGCCGCGGAGCTCCTATACGAGCGCGGCCTCTTCGACACGCGGATCGGCGACATCGCCGAGCGCGCCGGCACGAGCGCTCCCACGATCCTCTACTACTTCGAATCCAAGGACCGGCTGCTCGAGGAGGCGGTCGATCAGACGGACCGCGAGTTCTACTCGCGTCTGACCGAGGGGCAGCAACGGCACAAGCGCGCGAGCGACAAGCTCGTCCATTTGGTCGAGGAGACGAGCCTGGGACCGGGCGGCATCAGCGACTGGACCCTGTGGATGGAGATCTGGGTCCGAGCTCGGCGCGATGCGAGCGTCCGCGAGTCGTACTTCGAGCTCGACCGCCGCCAGCGCAAGCTGATCGCCGACATCGTCCGCGACGGCCAGGCGAGCGGGCGAGTTCAGCCCCGACGCGGACCCGGACGAGTTCGCGATTGCGCTCAGCGGCCTGATGGATGGCCTCGGCGTGCAGGTCACGCTCGGGCAACCGGACGTCACGCCTGAGCGCATGGTCGAGCGCTGCCTGGCGCTTGCGTCGCAGGAGCTCGGCTGCGAACTGCGCCCAGCGCGGATCGGCACCGTCACGAAACGAGGTGAATCAGGAGGTGAGTCGTGCATGCATCCACGTGAGGGATGGTTGGAACCGAGGGATCCGGCGTCGACCCGAACCGGTCGAGAGCGCGATCTCTCGTCGGCAGCTGCTCGCGGCGGGCGCCGGGCTCGCGGTCGGGGGGATGCTCGCCGGGTGCGGCTCGACGAACCCCGCCGCCGGGAGCAGCGGCCCGCCGCTGCCACGTCAGAACAGCCCCGTCAAGTGGCCGGTGTACGCCGACAACAAGCCGATCGCCGCGGGCCTTGCGCCCGAGACAGGGCGCGACCCTGCAGCTCTACAACTGGGTCGCGTACATCAACGAGTCAGTGCTCAAGAGCTTCTGTAAGAAGTACAACTGCAACTACCAGGTGACGACGTACAACACGATGGAAGAGGCGCTTGCCAAGCTGGCAAGCGGGGAGCTCAAGTTCGACGTCTTCTTCCCGACGGTCGCCGTGCTCGGTCAGTTGGTCGCGACCAAGATGATCCGGCCGCTCAACCAGAGCTACATCCCCAACATGGCCAACACCTGGCCCGACTATCGGAATCCGTTCTACGACCAGGGTTGGCAGTACACAACGCCCTACTCGATCTATACCACGGGGATCGCCTGGCGCAAGGACAAGGTGAACCTCGCCCCGTCGTGGAACATGCCCTGGCAGGGAGCGCCGTACAAGGGCAAGGTCGCGGTCCTGGACGACTATCGGGAGGCGATCAGCCTGGCGCTCCTGCGCGCCGGCAACCTGAACCTCAATACGACCAGCACGGCCCAGATCCAGGCCGCCGGCAAGGCGCTGCCGGCAGCTCTCCGCGCCTGACGGGCGTGCGGATCGACAACAACGATTACACCGACGTGCCGACCGGGAAGACGTGGATCCACCAAGCGTGGTCGGGCGACATGGCCACCTCGAACCAATATCTGCCGAAGGGCACCTCGATCGACACGATCGGGTACTGGTTCCCGGCCGACCAGGAAGGGCCCGGTAGCCAACGATCTGATGGTCAATTTGACCGGCGGCGCAAATCCCGTCCTGGCCCACAAGTTCATCGACTACATGCTCGACGTCGACAACGCGCTGGAGAACTACAGCTACGTCGGTTACATGCAGCCGTTGACCGAGGTGACCCCGGCCAAGCTGGTCTCCGAGAAGCTGCTGGCACCCCAGTTGACGTCCACGGTGGTGCTACCGGATTACTTCCGCAACGGCCTGTTCGAGCTCGAACTGCCCGCGGCCGCCAACGCGGTCTGGGAGTCGACCTGGAACACCTTCTCCAAGGGGCTGTAGGTGCACGCGATGGCCGCACGGGACACCTACGACCGGCGCAACCGGTGGCTGTGGATCGGGCTCGCCGCGCCGGGAGCGATCTGGCTGGTCGTTCTGTTCGTGGTGCCGTTCTACGTGATGCTGGCGGTCGCCGGCGGCGGCGTCAATCAGTTCTTCCAGACAGTGGTCCCGGTGTGGAATCCACTGCATTGGTCGAGCTTGAACCTCAGCGCGGTCTGGCACGACATCGTCGGGAGCGGGGCTTACCTCGGCGCGCCTGCGTTCCGGACGGTCATCTATACCGCGATCGCCACCGTGATCTCGCTCGCGATCGCTTACCCGGTGGCCTATTTCGTCTCCCGGTACGCCGGCCGGCGCAAGACGCTGTTCCTCGTCCTGCTGATCGCGCCGTTCTGGGTCAGCTACATGATGCGGATGCTGGCCTGGATCGATCTGCTGCAGCAAGGCGGTTTCTTCAACAAAGCGCTGTCGTTCGTCGGACTGCCCGGAAACACCGACTGGCTCGGCGGCAAATCAGTGACAGTGATCCTGGGCCTCGTGTACGGATACATCCCTTACGTGATCTTGGTGCTCTACGCATTCCTCGACCGCATCGACCACAGTCTGCTCGAGGCCGCCCGAGATCTCGGGCTCAGCAAGTGGCGGACGTTCTGGCGGGTGACGATCCCCTTGAGCAAGCCGGCGCTGATCGCCGGGACGTTCATCACGGTGCTGCCGATGCTGGGCGACTACTACACCAATCAGCTGTTGTCGGGGGCACCCGGGACGACGATGATCGGCAACGCGATCGAGGGTCAGCTCGACGCGCCCGGCGAGACCGGACAGGGTGCCGTGCTGGCGTTGATGCTGCTCGTCGGTGCTGCTGATCCCGATGATCTATTACGTGGTCAGCACCGCCCGAGCCTCGAGGGAGTACGCCTGATGGCGATCACGGTTGAAAAGCCGGTAGGCGCCCGGACGCGCCTCCGGGCCCTCCCGTTGCCCGGCCGGCCGCGCGGAAACCCGTGGCGGCGGCCGTGGGCGATGGAGGGCTTCACCTGGCTGTACATCGTCTGGTCGATCGTGCCGATCGCGATCGCGGTGCTGTTCTCATTCAACAAGGGCGCTTCACAGGCCACGTGGCAGGGCTTCTCGACCAAGTGGTACGTCGGCAGCGGGGTCAACTCCGTGCTCCACAACCCCAGCCTCCATCAGGCGGTGATCCAGACGCTCGTGCTCGCGGGCCTGACGACGGTGATCTGCGTCCCGATCGGGGTTGGGTTCGCGATCGGCATCGACCGCTGGCGTAGCCGGACCTCGAGCGGGCTGAACCTCGTGATGATCTTCTCGTTCGTGATCCCGGAGCTGCTGCTTGCGGTGGCGCTGTTCCTGCTCGTCACCCAGGCGCTGACGTTCATCGGTCTAGGGACGGAGGCCGAGGTCGCTGGGCTGGTCGTATGGAACATCAGCTGGCCCGCGATCATCGTGCGGGCGCGGCTGGTGAGCATCGGGCGCAGCTACGAGGAGGCGGCGGCCGATCTCGGGGCATCGCGACTGGGAGCGATCCGTCGCGTGCTGGTGCCGATGCTGATGCCGGCCATCTTCGCCAGCGCCGTGCTCGTCTTCGCCAGCACGGTGGACGACTTCGTGATCGTCGAGCAGCTCTCCTCGACGGCGACGACGCAGCCGATGTCGGTGCTGATCTACGCCAACGTCCACGGCGGGCTGAGCGGGCCGGCGCTCAATGCCCTGGCCACGATCATGCTGTTGTTCTCGCTCGTCGTCGTGCTGATCGGCTTCCTCGCCTACCGGTGGATGACCCGGGGCGAACGCACCAAGGGCAGCACTGAGGCACTGACGAGCATCGCCGGCATCTGAGAGGACTGAAAATGAGCGGAGGACATGTCAAGCTGGAGTCGCTGACCAAGCGGTTTGACGACGTCACCGCGGTCGACGACATCTCGGTCGAGATCCAGCGCGGCGAGTTCTTCTCGCTGCTTGGGCCGAGCGGCTGCGGAAAGACGACAACACTGCGGATGATCGCGGGCTTCGAGCCGCCGACCAGCGGACAAGATCCTGCTCGACGGCGCGAACGTCGCGAGCCTGGCCGCCCAACCGCCGCAACGTCAACACCGTGTTCCAGAGCTACGCGCTGTTCCCTTTCCTGAACGTCGCCGAGAACGTCGCCTTCGGCATGAAGTACAAGTCGGTGCCCAAGGCCGAGAGCAACGACCGGGTCGCGGAGGCGCTCGAGCTCGTCCAGCTGTCCGGATATCGAGAAGCGACGTCCCAACCAGCTCTCCGGCGGCCAGCAGCAGCGGGTGGCGCTCGCCCGCGCGCTTGTGCTGCGAGCCGGCGGTGCTGCTGCTCGACGAGCCGCTCGGCGCACTGGACGCCAAGATCCGCAAGCAGCTGCGAATCGAGCTCAAGGCGCTCCAGGAGGAGGTCGGGATCACGTTCGTGTTCGTCACCCACGACCAGGAGGAGGCGCTCAGCATGAGCGACCGCGTGGCGGTGATGAGCGCCGGCCGGGTCGAGCAGATCGGTACTCCCGAGCCGAGGTCTACGAGAGCCCGGCGACCGTGTTCGTCGCCGATTTCCTCGGGGTATCGAACCTGATGGATGCCGACGCGGCGGCGGGCGAGCGTGGCGGGTGCGCGGTTCGCGTCGGCGACTTCACGCTGACCGCGGGATGTGGCGATTTGGCGGCTCGGGGGCCGGTCAAGATCGTCGCGCGGCCTGAGCGGATCTCAATCCGCGACCGCTCCGATCAGCGCGCCGGTTCGAACTGCCTCCCCGGAATGGTCGAGCGGACGGTGTACGTCGGCGCCTCGCTGCAGGTAATGGTCCGGCTCGCAACGGGCGCCGCGCTGCAGGCCTCGGTGACGAACACCGGAACGGCCGCGAGCTGGACGCAAGGGACTCCCGTGGTTGCGGAGATCCCGCCGGACGCGTTGCGCGTGCTCGCGGGCGACCCCGGAAATCGGTGTCAGAATGACGCCGGTGGCGACATCCACGAACAACTCCCAGTCGAGCCGGCCGTCACTGGTTGACAGCGCCGAGCAGGCGCTGCGCAACTGGCTCGCCCCCGGCCGGCATCGGCCGGGTGACAGGCTTCCGCCCGAGCACGAGGTCGCCGGGATGCTCGGGATCTCACGCGGGACGTTGCGCACAGCGCTGCAGCGGCTCGAGCAGACCGGCGAGATCGTCCGCCGCCAGGGCAGCGGCACGTTCGTCGGCCGCGTCGCGGTGCCAACTCAGCTCGACGAGCGGCTCGAACGGCTCGAGCCGTACTCATCGCTCGCCAAGCGCCGCGGCGTCGACCTCACGGCGACGAAACTACGGATCGAGCAGCGCGCCGTCGGCCGCGAGGTCGGCGAGCTCCTGTCGCTCCCCCCGGCGACCCCCCTCACAACGATCTTTCGCGTACTGATGGCCGACGACAGTCCCGCCGCGGTGATGTTCGACGTTGTCCACCCCTCGGTCGAGCTCCCCGGTCCGGGCCGACTCGAACGCCGGCTCGAGTCCGGCCACATGGTGCTCGACATCCTGATCGACCTCGGGATCACGGTGGCGTTCGCGCGCACGCGCGTGATGCCGACGCTCGTGACCCCGCGCGAGCAGGTCGGCAAGGCGCTCGGGATGCGCCGCACGACGGCCGCGCTCGAGCTCGAAGAGGTGATCTATGCGGCCGGCGGCGGTGATGCGGTCGCGTACTCGCGAGATCTGTTCGCGCCCGGGGCGCTCGACGTGCATGTGATGCGCTCGTTCGAGTCGAGCCATCCGGCGCCGATCGTCCCGCCGGCGGGCCGGCGCGCCCGCGGCGCGCGCTAGCGGTAGGGCTCGCGTCGTGGGCCTTAGCTCCAGGGATACGGGCTGTGAGAGACCGGGTGCAGCTCGCCGGTCTCGAATCGCTCGTAGCGGAACGGGCGTAGCAGCGATGACTGCTCACCGCTGAGGATGCGGGCGATCTCCCTCCCGACCCCGATCATCTTGTAGCCGTGGTTGGAGTCGGCGGCCACGAACACATTCGGCGCCATGTAGTCGAAGATCGGGAAGTTGTCGGCGGTGAATGCGCCGACGCCACCTGAGCGGACCTGGCGGTAAAGCGGGCGGGTGCCGGAGAACCGCTCGAGACAGTGGCTGAGCGCGGCGCACCACATATCCGGGAAGCCGAGATCGACCGTGCCCGTCGGGTACGGGTCGACGTCGAAGGTGTTGCCAAGCCGGATCGGGGCGGCGCCGCCTTGGATGCTCGAGCGGTCCGGCTTGAAGTAGATGCCCCATGGCTCGTCGGTGATCAGCGCCCCGTCGTCGTCGCGCAGCACCTGGTCTGAGTCGAGGTGGATGACCCCGGACGGTCGACCCTGGGCTGTCACGAATGTCGCCGGATCGACGAACACTTCGCCCTCCTGCAGATACCAGTACGTCCACATCGGCTGGTCGGTTGCGACCGTGCCATCGGGCTGGCGCACGTCGAGCCGATCGGGCAGCCCGAGCATCTTCCACAGCGAGGCGATCCATGGCCCGACCGCGACCACCACCTGCTCGACCGCGATCTCCCCCTGATCGGTCTGCACTGCGGTCACCGCGCCGGATCCGTCGAAACTGAAGCCCGTCGCGGTCACGCCGGTGCGAATCTCGGCGCCCGCGGCGCGCGCCTTGTCGGCGAGCGCGAACATCGATTCGCGGTTGAACGCGTACCCGCCGGCATGCTCGTGCAGGCAGACGGTGATGCCGGGCGCTCGCCAGTCGGGGTATAGCGATCGCATGTGGGCGTTGACTTCCTCCTCGCCCACGTGCAGCTCCGACGGGTAGCCGATTCGTTGCTGGCGCTCGAACACCTCGGTCAGGTCGCTCTCCTGCGCGGGCGGCCCGAGCGCGATGTAACCGTCGCCGTGGTAGTTGAACGCCTCCGGATCGGACTCCCACACCTCGACGCAGGCGGCCATCAGATCCGACATGGCGGGCTGGAAGTAGTTGTTACGTACAACCCCGCATGCGATCCCCGATGCGCCGGCGGCGACGCCGCTCTTGTCGATCACGAGCGGCCGCTCGCCACGCTGGCCGAGGTGCCATGCGGTCGAGAGGCCGTGGACGCCTGCGCCGATGATCAGTGTTTCAGCCACCGCTTGCGACACCCAGGTCGTTGCCTATTACGCAATACCTTTGCGCCATGCGCAGCACTAGACTAATGCCATGGGTGCCGGCGGTCAACCAGAGACGGTTTACCGGGTGCCGCTCGACTGGGACCTCGGCCCCGAACAGGCCGTGTTGCTCGTCCGCGGCGACGCCTGCCCATTCGCGCTGCTCGGGGCGTGGGCGAACAGCCTCGCGGTGATCGGTGCCGAGCCAGTCCGTGTGGCCGGAGCCGACGAGGACCCGTTCGCGTTGCTCGATGATCTGGATGCCATCCCAGCCGACGGCGACGCCGTCGGCGGCGGGTGGTTTGGATACCTCGGCTATGAGCTCGGCCGCCAACTCGAGCCGATCGGCGCGAGCCCTCCCGTCACCACGACGCTTCCCGCGCTCGCGCTTGCATTCTACGACAATGTGGTGCGTCTGGACAAGCGCGGGCAGTGGTGGTTCGAAGCGCTGTGGACTGCCGCCCGCGCCAACGCACTCCAGCGGCGGCTCAGCTCCTTGAACGAGCGGGCCGCCACTCCCAGGCCGTTCGCGACCGAGCCCTGGCGGGCGACGCCCGGTCCGGTCGGGCATGGTCGCGCCGTCGCGGCATGCCGCGAGCGGATCCACGCGGGCGACCTCTTCCAGGCGAACGTCTGCGTCCGGCTCTCCTCGCGGCTCGACGGCGACCCACTGGATCTGTTCGCCCGGGGCGTCGCGGCGCTCAAGCCCGATCGCGCAGCGTTCGTCGGCGGACCGTGGGGCGCCGTCGCGAGCTTCTCGCCGGAGCTCTTCCTCGAGCGACACGGACGTCGGGTGCGGAGCGCGCCGATCAAGGGGACGCGCGACGCCGAGCGCCGGGAGGAACTCGAATCCGCGTCCAAGGATCGCGCCGAGAACGTGATGATCGTCGACCTCGTGCGCAACGACCTCGGGCGGGTCTGTACCCCCGGCACGATCGAGGTGGCGTCGCTCGCGCGAGCACGATCGCACACGGGCGTCTGGCACCTGGTCTCCGAGGTGACGGGCACGCTCCGCGATGGCATCGGCGATGGCGAACTCGTCCGCGCCGCGTTCCCGCCGGGATCGGTGACGGGCGCGCCGAAGGTTGCCGCGATGAACGTGATCGCCGAGCTCGAGAGCACTGCCCGCGGCGTCTACACCGGCGCGGTCGGGTTCGCGAGCCCAGTAGCCGGGCTGGAGCTGAACGTGGCGATCCGGACGTTCGAGGTGTCCCGCGACCGCGTTTGGCTCGGCGTCGGCGGCGGCATCGTCGCCGACTCCGATCCGGTCGAGGAGACGCGCGAGTGGATGACGAAGGCGGCGCCCCTGCTCGCGGCGATCGGCGCCGAGTTCGCGCCCGTGCTTCCCGACGAGGGCGCCCCGATACCGGAGCGCACGGCGCCACGGCCGGTGCCGAGACCCGATCCCGCGGCGGGCGTATTCGAGACCGTGCTCGTCGCCTGCGGCCGGCCGGTTGCGCTGGACGAGCACCTCGCCCGGCTCGCGCGATCCGTCCGCCTGCTGTACGGACGCGAGCTGCCGGCAGGACTGACCGACGAGCTGCTCGGGGCGGCGCGCGCCGCCGACGAGGGGCGTCTGCGCGTGAATGTCACCCCGGATCCGTTCGAGGTCGAGTTCGAGCTGACGTCGCTTGGACCACGGCCGATCCTCGTCCGTCTTGTCCCCCGCGCCGTTCCGGGCGGTCTGGGCTCGCACAAATGGGTCGACCGGCGGCTGCTGGAAGCGTTGGGCGAGGCTTGCGGCGGCGGCGAGCCGCTGTTGTGCGACCTCGACGGGCTCGTGCTCGAATCAGCCCGCGCGAACGTGTTCTGCGTCGAGACCGGCGGCCGGGTCGTGACCCCGCCGCTCGATGGCCGGATCCTTCCCGGCGTTACGCGCGCACGTGTACTGGACGGCGCGGAGCGTCTTGGGATCACGGTGGCCGCCGAGCCGCTGACTCTCCGGCGCCTACAGCGCGCGCAGGCGATCTTCGTCACCGGATCGCTTGGCGGCGTCGAGCCCGCGTACCTCGACGGAAGTCCGCCGCCACGCTCGGCCGCAGCGGTTGCCCGGCTCGCTGCAGCGCTCACCTCCCCCGAGCTGGCCGCGGCGTAACCGCACCCGTCAGGACGATCTGGCATCCTCGTCCGTCCCGCGCCGGTAGGGGCTGTACGCTGCCGCGCCATGCAACCGACGGGCCGATTTCAAGGAGTGCATCGAATTGCTGATCGCCACCAGTCAACTCTTCGTGGTGGAACTGTGAGCGCCGCCGCCGAGCAGTCGCTGTCGCTCGACGACCTGGTCGCGCACCTTCGGCCCGAGGAGCAGGGGCCGGCAAAGGCATTTTTCGAGGAGAACCCGCCCGGCGCCGGGGCGCCGATCGCGATCGTGATCCCGGCCTACAACGAGGAGCCCACGGTGCGGGCCGTCGTCGAGGCGATCCCGAACGAGCTCGCCGGCCAGCCGGTTGAGGTGATCGTCGTCAACGATGGCTCGGCCGATCAGACCGTCGCGGAGGCACGCGCAGCCGGTGCGCTCGTGTGCGACATCCCGGTCAACCGCGGGCAGGGCCTGATCTTCATGCTCGGCTACTGGCTGGCGCGGACGCGCGGCGCCCAGGTGATCGCGACCACCGACGCCGACGGCCAGTACGACGAGGCCGAGTTCGAGCGCCTAGTGGAGCCGATCATCAACGGCCGCGCCGACTTCGTCAATGGCTCACGCCGCCTTGGCACCGAGCTCACCACCGACCCGATGCGCCACGCGGGTGTGATCTTCTTCGGCCACCTGGTCAGCGTGCTGATCGGCCAGAAGATCACCGACCCCGCATGCGGGATCCGCGCCTTCAGCGCCGAGCTGACAGGCAAGGTCAAGCTCGAGCAGACCCAGTACCAGACCTCCGAGATCCTGATCGCCTCGGCGATGAACGGCTTCCGCGTGATTGAGGTTCCGACCACGATGCGCGATCGGCCCGACGGCGCGACGCTGACGAAGAAGGGGCCGAACCTGCTCTACGGGATGCGGTTCGCCCGCGCGGTCCTCGGGACCTGGCGCAGGGAGCGGAAGGCTGCGCGGACGCGGCTGCGCTCCGAGAACACCCAGTAGTCGAAGATCACGAACTTCGCCAGGAACCAGAACACCTGGACGAAGACGAACACAGCGGTCACGATGATCGCGCGCAGCCCGTAGTGCTGCGGAACCGACCTGACCTGGTCATCGGCCCAGCCGGTCGCCGCCGACGTGGTCACGAGGACGGTGATCGAGACGCCGATGTATCCGAGCCAAGTCCTCAGCGGCGGCCGGCCGCTGCGCTTCCATGCCCATCGCCGCGTAAACGCCCAGTTCGGGATCGCGCCGCCGAGGAACCCGGCGACCGAACAGGTCGTGGTCCCCGCCCCACTCACGTAGAAGATCGCGAACGTGACGTTGCTGATCACGAATGCGCCAAACGCCCCGATCGAATATTTCGTAAACCGCTCAGCTAGCGGCGTACGGGTCAGCCATACCCATGCACGGTGGTCCGACACTCGGCTGGATATGGCCGAGCGCAGGCGTGAATACGGCTCAGAGGGCATGAACGGCGATCCTATCGTCTGTGGCTGTCAGGACAGCGTCAGCGGGACATAACCCGGATTCGCGGCTCCGTTACGTAGGTGTTACCGGCGATCCGCCATCCTCACGGGCAGTCGTCGGCGCGGGCGTGTCCCGCGCCGACGCGCCATGACCAAATGAGGGTGCTAGTTGTCGAGGACCACGCGAGACTGGCCGCCACCGTCGCGACCGTGCTACGGCGTGAGGGGATGGCCGTTGACGTGGCGCTCGACGGCCGCGACGCGCTGACCCGCGCCGCGATCACGAGCTACGACGTGGTCGTGCTCGACCGCGATCTACCGGGCGTGCACGGCGACGACGTATGCCGTTCGCTGGTCGCCGCCGGCGGGCGCAGCGCCGTGCTGATGCTGACCGCGGCGGGGGCGCTCGAGGACCGCGTCGAGGGTCTAGAGATCGGCGCCGACGACTACCTGCCGAAGCCGTTTCACATCGCCGAGCTGATCGCCCGGATCCGGGCGCTCGGGCGCCGTTCCGGCCCGGCGCTCCCCCCGACGCTGATCCACGGCGATCTGAAGCTCGACGCTGCTCGCCGGCTCGTGACGCGCGGCGGTGAACCGATCGCGCTGGGGCCGAAGGAGTTCGCCGTGCTCGAGGTGCTGCTCAGTGCCGGCGGGGCGGTCGTATCGACCGAGGAGATCCTCGAGCGCGCGTGGGACGACGCCGTCGACCCGTTCACGAACACCGTGCGGATGACAATCAGCCGCCTACGCGCCAAACTCGGGGACCCGCCGATGATCGACACCGTCACCCCCGGATACCGAATCGCGGAGATCGGATGATCGCTTCGGTGCTCCATCGGCTCCGCCATCCGCAGACGACCGTCCGCTGGCGGCTGACGCTGATGTATGGCGGCCTGTTCCTCGTCAGCGGCGCTGCCCTGCTGGCGGTCACTTACGTGTTGGTATCGCGCGGAGCAGTCACTCAGACGAGTTTGGCGGGGCCCGGGTTTGCGCGCGCGCTGGCCGCGGTGAGCCCACCAGGTACAAAGTTCACCGGACCCACCCGAGACTTCCAGAAAACGCCCGCCAACATTCGCGAACGCCTCAAGCAGCTCGCGGTGCCGCCGAGAATCCGCAAAGTGCTCGGCTCGAAGGCCGGCCAGCGGGTGGTCGCCGGCCTCACCACCGAGCAGCGCCTCGCCGACCTGAACACCCTGGAGCTTTGGTCCGCGATCGCACTCGGGATCATGGCGATCATCTCCGGCGCGCTGGGGTGGGTGGTCGCCGGCAGGGTGCTGCGCCCACTGCGGACGATCACCGCCACGACCCGGCAGATCTCCGAGGCGAACCTGCACGAGCGACTTGCGCTACCGGGTCCACGCGATGAGCTGCGCACGCTCGCCGACACGATCGACGGGCTGCTCGAGCGATTGCAGACCGCGTTTGACGCGCAGCGGCGGTTCGTCGCCAACGCGTCGCACGAGCTGCGCACGCCGCTGACCGCTGCCCAGGCGCTGCTCGAGATGGTGATGAGCGACCCGAACGCGGATACGGAGACGTTCCGAGTCGTGTGCGCCCAGGTGCTTGAGGAATCGGCTCAGCAGGAGGAGCTGATCGACGCGCTGCTCGCGCTCGCCCGTGGGCAGCGGGGCATCGACCGCCCCGAGCCCGTCGCGCTCGCCGAGCTGACCGCGGAAGTCGTCAGGCGGCGGGAGCTCGATGCCCAGGCGAACGGGCTCGCGCTCGACGTGTCGCTGGAGCAGGCGACGGCGGCCGGCGACCGGCGACTGCTCGAGCGTCTGGTTGCAAACCTGCTCGACAACGCGATCCGGCACAACGTGCACGGCGGCACCGTGTCGCTGCGCGTCGCAACGACGGCTGACGGGCGCGCCGCGCTCACGATTGCCAACACGGGCGCGATCGTTCCGGCCGAACAGATCGAGCGGCTGCTGCAGCCGTTCCAGCGGATGGCGGCCGATCGCATCGGGCCGCGCGACGGCCTCGGGCTCGGACTGTCGATCGTCGTCGCGATCGCATCGGCGCACGGCGCGACGCTAGACGTGCGACCCCGCGGCGGCGGCGGGCTCGAGATTGCGCTGCAGTTCCCACCCGCGTCTTCGCAGGCTCCGGCGCCGGTGCCCGCGGCACCGCCGGCAGCCGTGCCCGCGTAGAGCTCAGCCTCAGGGCGAGCCGCAGACGTTGATCGCGTGCTCGGCTGCCGGCGAGTCGAGGTCGACCGACGGCGGCGGTCCGGAAATCTGAGGCCCAGGACCGGCGGGGGCGGGATCGGGATAGTTCGGCACGCCGTGGGCGCGCAGGCACTCGGCGTACTTGAGCTGTCCCGCGTCGCGGTCGGGCGGTGCGGCCGGCCGTGACGCACCGGCGAACATCACCCGCGAGCAGGTGCTCACCGCGGACTTGAACGCCGGCGCGTCGACGTTGATCGTCGTGGGGATCGCTGTCCCGAAGACCATGTTGCCCGCGCCGGAGCTGCTCCCCGGCGCGGTCGGGTCCGGGAACTCGCCCACGCCGTGCGAGCGCATGCACGCCGAGAACTCAAGTTGCGCGTTGTGGCGGCCGCTGGTTCGATGCGAGCTTGCAGACCCCCCGCATGCGGTGAGCACCACCGCGCATCCAGCGGCGACCACGAGAAGCGGGGCATGACGGCTCATACGCATGGGAGCCGTTATACGTACGCGCTGATAACACCCTCGTAACCGTCCCCGCCCGGGCCTGGCCCGGAGGCCTCTAGCATCGTGGCGTGGCTGTAGCCGGGGCGATCATCCTCGTCGGCGGTAAGTCCTCTCGCATGGGCTCGCCCAAGGCAGCGCTCGACTGGCATGGCTCGACCCTCCTGCGCCGCGTCACCGGCCTCGCGCAGCGAACCGTCGACGGCCCCGTGGTGGTGGTGCGCGCGCCCGGTCAGGAGCTCCCGGCGATCCCCCCGTCGGTCGAGGTCGTCTCCGATGCGCGCGAAGGGCGGGGACCGCTGCAGGGGCTGGCAGCCGGGCTCGACGCAATCGGTGAGCGAGCCGAGGTGGCGTTCGTGTCCTCCACCGACGTGCCGCTGCTACACCCGGCGTTCGTGCGCCGCGTGATCGCAGCGTTCACGGCCGACGTGGACGTCGTGCTGCCCGAGATCCACGGCTTTCGCCAGCCGCTGTCCGCGGCTTATCGCACGAGCCTGCTGCCCGAGGTGCAGAGTCTGATCGCCGCCGGCAAGCTCAAGCCAGCGCTTCTGTTCGAGCGCTGCCGGGTGCTCCGGCTCGACGACGCGGCGATGCTGCGCGACCCGGCTGTTGCCGCGCGCGACCCGGCACTGCACTCGGTGCACAATCTCAACGAGCCGAGCGACTACGAGCAGGCCCACGCGCTCCCCGCGCCCGAGATCGAGGTCCGCCGTTTCGGCACGCTCGCCGCCGCAGACGCTCCGCGGGCTCAGCGCGTGGCCGCATGGACTCTCGGTCAGCTCGCCGACAACGTCGGGCTGGTGCTGGATGAGCACATCGTCGCCGCGCTGAACGGCGAGCAGATCACCCGCGATCGCGAGCTCCCGCTGGCCGCCGGCGATACGGTCGGCTTCATGGTTGCGGACGCCGGGGGTTAGCTGCACAACGCGGGGAACAGGGGTCGTTAACATCGAGCTATGGGAAGGCCACCTGGTGGCTACTTCGGTCGCGCGCTGATCGTCGACCTCACCGCCGGCCAAAGTAACGTCAAGACCATCGACGAGCCGGTACTCCGGTCGTTCATCGGAGGTGCGGGTCTGGGGGCTTGGCTGATGCACGAGTGCTGCCCGGCGGGCGTCGATCCGCTCGCCGCCGAGGCGCCGCTGATTTTCGTGTTCTCACCGCTGGTCGGGACGCCGCTGACGACGAGTGCCAAGTTCGCCGTCGTCGCCAAGTCCCCCCTCACCGGCCGGTTGACCGACGCGCTGGCCTCAAGCCATTTTGCGATCGCCGGCAAGCTCACGGGGCATGATGCGATCGTGGTCCGTGGCTGTTGCCCGGCCCCATCGGTGCTGGTAGTCGACGGAAGCGCGGCGCAGTTGGTGCCCGCGGAGGATTTGTGGGGCCTGCCGGCAGCCGAGGCCGAGGCCCGGCTGCGCGAGCGGATGGGGCCCGCCTGGCGCGTGGCGGCGATCGGGCCGGCCGGCGAGCGCGGCGTGCGCTACGCCACCATCTCCCACGACGGCCGTCATGCCGGCCGCGGAGGTCTCGGCGCCGTGCTGGGCGCCAAGTGGTGCAAGGCGGTGGTGGTGCGTGCACGGACCAAGGTCGCGTCCGCCGACCCGGAGGCGGTACTCGCCGCTGCCAAGGAGCTGCGGCAGCGATCTTTCGGCCGAGCCACCGCGAAATACCGCGAGCTGGGCACGATGGCGAATCTGCTGGCGTTCAACGCCATCTCCGCGCTGCCGACGCGCAACTTCTCGACTGCGTCGTTCGACGGCGCCGAGGCGCTCAGCGCCGAGCAGGTCGCCGCGTTGCGCCAGGTGGCGCGGAGCTCCTGCGCGTCGTGCTCGATCGGCTGCGAGCACCTGTACAAGGGCCCGGGTGACAAGCAGGTCCGAATGGAATACGAGAACGTGTTCGCGCTCGGACCGCTGTGCGGTGTCAACGACCCGGACGCGGTTATCGCGGCCAGCGCACGCTGCGACGAACTCGGGCTGGACACGATCTCAACCGGGGGCACGATCGCGTGGGCGATGGAGTGCGCCGAGAAGGGGCTGATCGACGCGCCTTGGCTCCGTTTCGGTGACGGCGGCGCCCTGCTCGCAGCGATCGAGCAGATCGGCGCCCGGGAGGGGCTCGGCGACCTGCTTGCCGAGGGCTCCCGCATCGCCTCCCGGACGGTGGGCCACGGATCCGAGGGGTTCGCCGCTCACGTCAAGGGGCTCGAACTGCCGGGGTACGAGCCACGCACGCTTCAGGCGATGGCGCTTGGGCTGGCAGTCAACGCGCGCGGAGCCGATCACAATCGCTCAGGCGCCTACGAGACCGACCTTTCGGGACAGCACGACCGCCTGCGCGGTGGCGAACCCCATGTTCGCGGGGCGATCGAGACCGAGGACCGCGCGGCGATCATGGACTCGTTGATTCTGTGCAAGTTCCTGCGCGGCGTGTTCGAGGAGCCGATGCCGGAGTGGTCGCGGTTGCTCAACACGGTCACCGGCTGGGACACCGACGCTGCCGAGCTCGCGCGGACGGCGCAGCGGATCGTGATGTGCAAGCGGCTGTTCAACCTCCGCGAAGGGTGGAACCGCGAAGAGGACTGGCTGCCCGAGCGGTTCCTGTCGGAGCCGGTCACGCTTCAGTCGGGCAGCAAGGCGACGCTGAGCGCCGAGGCGCTGGAGTCGATGATCAGCTCCTACTACCGAGGCCGCGGCCTCGAGCCCACGGGCCTGCCGCGCACCGAGACGCTCGATGAGCTCGACCTCGTCGGGCTCGGGACCGATTCTGGACAAATAGGTGTAAGCGAGGGAGACTTGGGCTAATGGCTACCACTTCGGCGACGCAGCCGACATCGATCACCGAGAACGTCTCGCTGCAGATCGATGGGCACCAGATCACCGTGCGCGACGGCACCACGATCCTCCAGGCCGCCGCGCAGCTCGGGATCACGATCCCGGTTCTCTGCCACGACGATCGCTATGACCCGGTCGGGGTGTGCCGGATGTGCGTCGTCGATGTCGGGGCGCGGGTGTACGCGGCCGCGTGCGTGCGGCCGTGCGAGGAGGGAATGGACGTCACCACGACGAGCGAGGGGATCGAACGCAACCGCGCGGCGCTGACCGAGCTGCTGCTGGCCGACCAGCCTCCGCCGGCCGAGGATCCGAAGGAGACGACGACCGGCGACAACGAGCTGCTCGTGCTCGTCCGCCAATACGGCGTCAGCAAGGATGGCGGCCTGCCGCAGGGCTCGGGACGCGGAACCGACGACTCGAACCCGGTGATCGCGGTCAACCACGACGCATGCATCCTGTGCGACCGCTGCGTGCGCGCGTGCGACGATATCCAGGGCAACGACGTGATCGGCCGCAGCGGCAAGGGCTACGCGACCCGGATCGCGTTCGACCTGGGTGACCCGATGGGCTCCTCGTCGTGCGTGACGTGCGGCGAGTGCGTGGCCGCATGCCCGACCGGGGCGCTCACGAACAAGCCGATCCGGGGCATCCCGATCCAGCCACGCGAGAAGCTGCGCCAGGTCGACACCGTGTGTCCGTATTGCGGAGTCGGCTGCGCGCTCACATACCACGTCGACGATCAGCGGAAGGCAATCGCGTTCGCCGAAGGTCGCGACCAGCCCGGCTCCAAGGGCCGGCTGTGCGTGAAAGGCCGCTACGGCTGGGACTACGCTGCATCTCCGCAGCGGCTGACCAAACCGCTGATCCGGCGCGAGGACGCCTATCCGAAGGGACCCCTCTCGACCGACGTGCGCGGGGATGAGGAGGGCGGACGCTCGGAGCGGCGGCGCAAACCCGGTGGCCTGGTCGACTACGACCAGGTGCTGCCGTCGTTCCGCGAAGCCAGCTGGGACGAGGCGCTGGATCTCGTGGCACGGCGCCTGATGGAGATCCACGCCGACGGCGGGCCGCCCGCGATCGCGGGGTTCGGGTCGGCCAAGTGCTCCAACGAGGAGGCCTACCTGTTCCAGAAGCTGATCCGCACGGGCTTTCACACGAATAACGTCGACCACTGCACCCGCCTGTGCCACGCGTCGAGTGTCGCCGCGCTGTTCGAGGGGATCGGCTCGGGCGCCGTGTCGACGACGTACGGCGACGTCGCCAACGCCGACGTGATCATCATCACCGGCTCCAACGCGACCGCGAACCACCCAGTCGCATCGTCCTTCTTCAAGCAGGCGCGCCGCCGCGGCACCACGCTGATCTACATCGACCCGCGCGCCGACAAGGTCGCCGACCACGCCGACATCTACTGCCAGCTGAAGCCGGGAACCGACGTCGCGTTCTACAACTCGGTGATGCACGAGATCATCCGCCTGGGCCTCGTAGACGAGGAGTTCGTGCGTGATCGAACCTCCAACTACGAGGCGCTGGCACAAACCGTCGAGAACTATCCGCCCGAGCGCGGCGAGCAGATCACCGGCGTGAGCGCGGAGATGATCCGCTCGGTCGCGCGGACGTGGGGCGAGGCGAAGGCCGGAATCATCTTCTGGGGGATGGGCATCTCCCAGCACACGACCGGCACCGACAACGCGCGCTGCCTGATCGCGATGTGTTCGATCACCGGCAACGTCGGCCGGCAGGGAACCGGGCTGCACCCGCTGCGCGGCCAGAACAACGTCCAGGGCGCCTCAGACGTCGGTCTGATCCCGATGTTCTACCCGGACTACAAGGGCGTCGCCGACGCGAGCACGCGCGCTCGCTTCGAGCAGGCATGGGGAACGGAGCTCAATCCGGAGAAGGGCCTGACCGTGACCGAGATCATCGGGTCGATCCTCACGGGCGGCGTACGCGCGATGTACATGATGGGCGAGAACCCGTTCCTATCGGATCCGAACGTCAACAAGGTCCGCAAAGCGTTGTCGGCACTCGAGTTCCTCGTCGTGCAGGACATCTTCCTGACGGAGACGTCCGAGTTCGCCGACGTCATCCTTCCGGCGTCCTCCTACATGGAGAAGGACGGCACCTACACGAACACCGACCGCCGGGTGCAGCTCGGTCGCAAGGTGCTCGAGCCGCCCGGTGACGCGCGCGTCGATTACGAGGTCGTGCAGGACCTCGCGCGCCGGATCGGCCTCGATTGGAACTACGCCTCGCCCCGGGAGGTGTTCGACGAGATGGTGTCGGTGATGCCGAGCTACGCCAACCTCAGCTACGACAACCTCGGTTTGACCGGCAAGCTGTATCCGAACCCGGATCCCGAGCACTCCGACGGCACGGTCGTGATGTTCGGCGAGCGGTTCAACACCGACGACGGCCTCGCTCACCTCGTGCCGGCCGAATGGCTCCCCGCCCGCGAACTGCCCGACGACGAGTACCCATTCGTGCTGAACACGGGGCGGCTGCTCGAGCACTGGCACACCGGCTCGATGACGCGGCGCTCGTTCGCGCTCGACGCGATCCAGCCGCGCGCCCAGGTCTACCTGCACGCGGACGACGCGGCGGACTGCGGACTGGCGGACGGCGAGCACGCGCGGGTCAGCTCACGGCGAGGGACGATCGTGCTCGAGGTCAAGGTGTCGCCCGCCGAGGCGCGCGGCAACTGCTTCATCCCCTTCCACTTCCGCGAGGCCGCGGCCAACCTGCTGACGATCGACGAGATCGACCCCATCGGGAAGATCCCCGAGTTCAAGTTCTGCGCCGTCCGGATCGAGCCGGCCGAGGGCGTCGCGGAGGCAAGCTGATGGCGATCGTCAACGGGCGCGCTCCGGGCCGGGAGGCGCGCGCGGGCAAGTTCGACGGGCCGAGCCTGATCCCGTCACTGCACGCGATCCAGCGTGAGCATGGCTGGCTGCCGCGCGAGGAGCTGGAACAGCTCAGCCGCAAGACGCGCCGGCCGCTGTACGAGATCGAGGGGCTGATCACGTTCTACCCGCACTTCCGGACCGAGCCGCCGGCGCGCGTCGAGGTGACGGTTTGCCGCGACCTGTCTTGCTGGCTGCACGGCGGCGAGCAGCAGATCGCCGATCTGCGAGCGCGCTACGGCGACGACGTCGAGATTGAGCTGCGCGAGGTGTCGTGCATAGGCCGCTGCGACATCGCGCCCGCCGCCACCGTTCACGAGCAGCCGGTACGGGCGGCCGATGTCCCGGAGTCGGTCGAGCGCATCCGGGCGAGCGGCGAGGTCGACGGCGACGCCGCTGTGGCGGCGCCCCGAACGTGGCCGAATGACCCGTACGCCGGCGAGGACCTCGGCGCCCGGTACGCGATCGCCCGAGCGATGCTCGCGGGCGAGCTCGACCCCGAGCACGTGATCGCAACGCTCAAGGACTCCGGGCTGCGTGGGATGGGCGGTGCCGGCTTCCCGACCGGCGCGAAGTGGGAGCTCGTGGCTGCCCAGGAGCCGGAGCCTAAGTACGTGATCTGTAACGCCGACGAGTCCGAGCCCGGCACGTTCAAGGACCGGCAGATTCTGATCGAACAGCCGCATCTGGTGATCGAGGGGATGGTGATCGGGATGCTGGTCACCGGCGCGGAGCAGGGGTGGGTGTTCATCCGCCACGAGTACGGCATCGAGGAACGGGCCGTCCGCGCCGAGCTCGATCGGGCCCGCGCCCAGGGCATCCTCGGCGGCCGTCTCGAGATCGACGTGTTCACATCCCCCGGCGGCTACATCCTCGGCGAGGAGTCGGCGCTGATCGAGTGCATGGAGGGACACCGTGGCGAGCCACGCAACAAGCCCCCGTTCCCCGGGGTCAGCGGCCTGTGGGGCCAGCCGACGCTGATGAACTCGGTCGAGACGTTCGCTGACGTGCCGATCATCCAGCAGCGCGGCGCGGGGTGGTGGAAGGAGCAGGGGGTGAACGGCGGCACGGGGCTTAAGTTCTTCGCCGTCTCCGGCCACATCGCGAACCCCGACGTCTACTGCGTACCGATGGGAACAACCGCGCGCGAGCTGATCGAGCTCGCGGGCGGTGTCGCTGACGGGGCGACGTTCGGGGCGTTCCAGCCCGGCGGCTCATCCTCGAACTTCCTCGGCGCCGGGGAGCTCGACGTGCCGCTCGACTTCAAACCGCTCGCCGACGCCGGCTCGATGCTCGGCTCGGGCGCCGTCGTCGTGATCGACGACCGGACCGACCTGCTGGCCGCCGCCACCAACGTGCTCCGCTTCTTCCGCAATGAGTCGTGCGGCAAATGTGTCCCCTGCCGCGTCGGATCGCACAAGGCGCACGCGATCCTGGCCGAGGCGATCGCGAACGGCCTCGGGCCCGATGAGATCGACACCCGCATCGACCAGCTCGAGGAGACCCTGCGGCTGACGTCGATCTGCGGGCTCGGCCAGGTCGCGCTCGGGCCGGTGATGAGCGTCCTGCGGCGCGCGCGCACCGGCGCCCCAACCTGAGCTGATGGCGACCACCGGCCGCGAATTCTTCACCGCCAGGACGGTGGCCGAGACGCTGAGGGCTTTTCGCCCGGACCACCGCACCGCGACCGAGACCGTTTCTGTCGACGGCGCCGCCGGCAGAATCCCCGCGACCGACGTGCTGGCCGAGGAACCGCTGCCTGGCTTTGACCGCTCCGCCGTCGATGGCTACGCCGTCCGCGCGCAGGACACGTTCGGCGCGTCCGAGTCGATCCCGGCCTATCTGACCCTTGCGGGCAGCGTCGCAATGGGGGCGCCCGCGGCGCTGGAGCTACCCGCGCACGGCGCCGTCGCCGTCCCAACCGGTGGCGCGCTCCCGAAGGCGGCCGACGCAGTGGTGATGGTCGAGTACACCCAGGAGGCGATGGAGGGCACGATCGAGGTGGTTCGGCCGGTGGCGCCCGGTGAGGGCATCGTGCGCGCCGACGAGGACATCGCACCGGGCGACGTCGCCGTGCCGGCCGGAGCGCCGCTGAGACCACAGGACATCGCCATGCTGGCCGCGCTCGGCACCACCGAGCTCGAGGTCCACGCTCGGCCCACGGTCACGATCCTGGCGACGGGCGACGAGCTGATCGCGCCCGGCGCGGGTCCTGTGGGCCCGGGCCAGGTGCGAGACGCGCTGAGCAGCTCCGTCGGCGCACTGGTCCGCGAGGCGGGAGGGTCGCCTCAGCCGCCACAGATCGTCCGCGACGACCCCGGCGCCCTGCGCGATGCCCTCGGCGACGCGCTCGCACACAGCGATCTCGTGGTGATCTGTGCCGGCTCGTCGGTCGGAGCCCGCGACGAGACAGCCGCCGCCGTCGCCTCGATCCCGGGGACCGAGATCTGGTGCCACGGCGTGGCGATCAAGCCCGGCAAGCCGACGCTGCTCGCCGCCAGCGGCGGGATCCCGATCATCGGATTGCCCGGGAATCCGCGCTCGGCGCTCGTAGTCTTCCGGCTGATCGGCATGCCGCTCGTGCGCCGCGTGGGCGGCCAGACGGCCGAGTGCCGCGCCGCATCCATCACTCGGCGGCTCACGCGTGATCTGCCGTCGGCGGCCGGACGCCTCGACGTGGTCCAGGTTCGGCTGACGGACGCGGACGAGGCGGATCCGATCTTCGGCCCCTCCGCTCTGCTCTCGGTCCTAACGGCCGCCGACGGCTATCTGATCGTTCCCGAGGACGCCACCGGACTCTCGGCCGGGGCGACCGTCGAGGTGTTTCTCTATCGCTGAGAGCACCACACCGTTCCTACGCGACGTGCCGCTGACGCTCGCTCTCGAGGCCTGGGCGCGCTGCCGCGAGGAGACCGGATGCCCGTCTCGTGTCGCCGCGGTCACGGTGGCGCTCGATCAGGCGGTTGGTCGGGTTACCGCCGAACCGATCTGGGCGACGCGATCCTCGCCGCCGTTTGACGCGGCCGCAATGGACGGGATCGCCTTGCGCGCCGCCGATACCCGCGGCGCGAGCGAGACGACGCCGCTGACGCTCACGCCAGACGCGTTCTCCGTGGTCGACACTGGAGACCCGATGCCCGACGGATTCGACGCGGTAGTGATGCGCGAGCACGTCCACTACGTCGACGGGCGGGCCGAGCTCCGCGCAGCCGTCGCGCCTTACCAGCATGTGCGCTCGATCGGCGAGGACATCAGCGCCACGGAGCTCCTGCTGCCCGCCGGCAATCGCCTGCGCGCCATCGACGTCGCAGCCGCCGCGGCCGCCGGCGCCACCGAGATCACGGTGCGCCGCGCGCCCGTGGTCGCGATCCTGCCCACCGGCGACGAGATGCGGCCGCCCGGTGCCGAGCTCGCGCCCGGGGAGCTTCTCGACACCAACTCACTGATGCTCGCCGCGCAGGCTCACGCCATCGGATGCGAGGCGATCTCCTTGCCGATAGAACCCGACGACCAAGACCGCATCTGCGCCGCGATTCGGGGCGCGATTTGCGCGTGCGACCTGATGATCATCATCGCGGGGTCGAGCGCCGGGCGCGACGATTACACAGCTCAGCTCGTCGAGCGGCTCGGTGCGCTGGCCGTGCACGGGGTCGCTGTCCGGCCGGGTCACCCCGTCGTCCTGGGCGCGATCGACGCCACGCCGGTGATCGGCGCCCCCGGTTACCCGGTGTCCGCCTCGCTCACCTTCGACATCTTCGCCGCCCCGCTGTTGGCCGAGCTCGAGGGCGCCGTTCCGACACCCCGCCCGCAGACTCGGGCACGGCTGGCGCGCAAGGTCGTCTCGGTGATCGGATCGGAGGATTGGGTGCGGGTGCGGCTGGGACGGGTCGGAAGCGGCCTCGTCGCCTCGCCGCTGCCTCGCGGCGCGGGCGTGCTCACCTCGCTCGTCCGGGCCGACGGGCTGCTGATCATCCCAACCGAGGTCGAGGGCCACCACGCCGGCGAGGAGATCGACGTCTCGCTGCTGCGGAGCATCCCGGAGGTCGAGGGAACGATCGTCGCGATCGGCTCCCACGACCCGATCCTCGACCTGGCCGCTTCCGAGCTACGCACCCGCGACCCTGGCGTCACGCTCGCCTCGAGCAACGTCGGCTCGCTGGGCGGGCTGATCGCGCTGCGCGACGGGCTCTGCCATCTCGCTGGCTCGCACCTGCTCGAGCCCGAGACCGGCGAGTACACGATCCCCTATGTGGAGCGGATGCTTGCTGACCGTGACATCGCCATCGTCCGGCTCGTCCACCGAGATCAAGGGCTGATCGTCGCGGCCGGCAACCCGCTCGGCCTCGGCGGGATCTCCGACCTCGCCCAGTCCGGAGTGCGCTACGTCAACCGTCAGCGCGGCGCGGGCACCCGCGTCCTGCTCGACTACCAGCTGCAGCGCGCCGGCATCGACGCCGCCACGCTCACGGGCTACTCCCGCGAGGAGCCGACCCACCTGGCCGTCGCCGCCGCGATCTCCGCGGGCCGGGCGGATTGCGGCCTCGGCGTGCAAGCCGCCGCACGAGCCTTCGGGCTGGGCTTCGTCCCGATCGCTCAGGAGCCATACGACCTGGTCCTCGATCAAGCCACGGCCGAGTCAGAACGCCTGGCGCCGCTCTGGGCTCTGCTCGAGACCGAGGAGTTCCGCTCCGCCGTCGTCGGGCTCGGCGGCTACGACGCCGGTGAGATGGGTCGCCGGATCCGATAGCGGGAAGGCTGTGATCACGCGATCACAGACCCCCCCATTCCCCGCATGGTCCGAACCGTCACGCACGACGGCCGCCGCGACGAGGTCGCGGTCGAGGAGCCGCTCGAGATCCGCGTCGACGGCGAGCCGCTTGCGGTGACGATGCGAACTCCGGGCCACGACGAGGAGCTCGCGCTTGGCTTCCTGTACGGGGAAGGACTGATCGACGAACCCCGCCACGCCGGCCCGACCGCCGACTTCGCCAACAACACGATCGACGTCACCGGTCCCGTCGCGCGCGACCCGGCCACGCGGCGCTTCTACACCACCTCGAGCTGCGGCGTCTGCGGCAAGGGCGCCCTCGATCAGGTCGCGGTCCACGCCCCGAAAGCGGATCCGGGCCCGCGAGTCGACCGCGCCACGCTGGCCGCTCTCCCCGACCGGCTCACGCAACCCACGTTCGAGCGGACCGGCGGACTCCACGCCACCGGCCTGTTCACGCCCGCCGGCGAGCTGCTCCTCGTCCGCGAGGACGTCGGCCGCCACAACGCGATGGACAAGGTGATCGGCGCCTCGCTGCTCGCGGGGCTGCTCCCCCTCCACAACCACATCCTCTGCGTCTCGGGCCGGCTCGCGTTCGAGCTCGTGCAGAAGGCGGCGATCGCGGGCGCTCCAATCCTCGTCGGCATCGGCGCCCCCACCAGCCTGGCGATCGAGCTCGCCGCCGACCGCGAGCTGACGCTCGCCGGCTTTGCCCGCGGCGGCTCGGTCAACGTCTACGCGGGCGTTGAGCGGTTGGTAGAGCGGCTGTCGAAATGAAGACGCTCTTGGATCAACTGGTATAAGCTTTCGCTCCGGACCTGTACCAATTTGTACAGGCCGATCGGGCAACGACGAGAGGAGAGCGAAGGTGGCAACCGAGATCGCGACTGACGGAACCGGCACGCTCGAACCGGTCTTCGGTGGGACGGTCCAGACCGTGCTGGCGAGTCCGCGAATCGCGCCGCCGCCGCCGACGCTCGAGGAAGCGCGCCACGCCCCCGGCCGCGCCGAGAGGATCGAACAGATCACGCGCAAGATCGAGGCAGATGGGATCAAGTACGTGTTCTTCCAGCAGGTTTCGGTCACCGGCCGCGTGATGGGCAAGGGCGTCGTCTCGACGTTCTTCTCGCAGGTCGCGGAGAAGGGCTACCAACTCGTGTACGGCGCGACCGCGAACCTGTTCACGGACCGCAGCGGCAACTACATCGGCTTCGGTCCCGAGGAGTCCGAGCTCGCGGCGATCGCCGACCTCGACACGTTCGCAGTGCTGCCGTGGGACAACCGGGTCGCGCGCGTGTTCTGCGACTGCTACGACACCGAGACCGGCGAGCTGCTCGACGCCGACTGCCGGCAGAACCTCAAACGGGTCGCGCACGAGTTCGAGCAGGAGCTCGGATACCACTTCATGATCGGGATCGAGCCCGAGACGATGTGGCTCAAGAAGCCTGAGGAAGGGAAACTGCCCGAGGGTCTCACGAAGCCCTACTGCTACCACATTCACCAGTTCGAGGAGCTCCGTCCGGTGTTGCTCGACGTCGTCGACTGGGGCCAGCAACTCGGGCTCGACATGAGCTACGGCGATCACGAGGACGCCCCCGGCCAGCTCGAGCTCAACTTCCGCTTCGACCGCCCCGTGCGCACGGCCGACAACATCACCACCTACCGCCAGGTGTGCGCGGCAGTCGGCCGCAAGCACGACGTGCTGCCGACGTGGATGCCGAAGCCGTTTACCGGCGTATCCGCAAACGGCCACCACCACCACTTCACGCTGACCGACGACGACGGCAACAACGTGTTCCACGACCCCGACGGGCCGGCGCAGCTCTCGGAGCTTGCGCGCCACTTCCTCGGCGGGATGCTCGAGCACTTCGGCGCGCTGATGTGCATTGGCAACCCGACCGTCAACTCGTACTGCCGGATGTGGGACGCGGGCTTCTGGGCGCCGGTGTACAAGAACTGGGGCTGGCAGAACCGCACGACGACCGTGCGGGTCGCGACCGGGGGACGGTTCGAGTACCGCGGCGTCGACTCCTCGTGCAACCCGTACCTGACGATTGCGTCGTTGCTCCACGCGGGTCTCGACGGCGTTCGGCGCCAGCTCGACCCGGGCCCGCCGCAGCAGGGCAACACGTACGACCTGCTGCAGCAGGGCGTCGACATCGAGCGCGTGCCGGAGAGCCTTGGCGCAGCGCTAACCGAGCTCGCGAAGGACGACGTCATCAAGAACTCGATCCCAGGCCGGCTGTACAAGGTGTTCGACTGGTACAAGCGCGACGAGTGGGAGCGCTATCTCGCCGCCGTCACCGACTGGGAGCGCGACGAGTACCTCGAGGTGTTGCCCTGATGTGCGGAATCGCAGGCATCATCTACAAGAACGGGAACGGGGCCCATCGGATCGGGCGCGACATCACCGCGATGCTCCAGGCGATGAAGCACCGCGGGCCGGACTCGACCGGCGTCGCGCTGTACCACGCGCCAAACCACGAGCTCATCCTCCGCGTCAAGCTCGCAGACGCGAACACCCCGCGCGACCTCGAGTTTGACGACATGCTCCGCCGCCACCGTCACGAGGTCCAGCAGCGCCTGCGCGCCGCCGGCGCGACGATCAAGCAGGTCGACGACATCAACGAGTACACGCTCGCGATCACGCTCACCCACGACGGCGACATCAAGACCCTCGCCGACCACGTGGAGTCCGTGGCGGGCGCCGAGGTTCTCTCAGCCGGCCACTCGCTCGAGATCATCAAGGATCTGGGCGACGCGAAGACGGTCGCGTCGAGCTACGGTCTCGACGAGTACTTCGGCTCGCACGGGATCGGCCACGTGCGGATGGCGACCGAGTCCGACGTCGACATCTCGAACGCGCACCCGTACTGGGCCTATCCGTTCTCAGACCTCGCGGTCGTCCACAACGGGCAGCTGACGAACTACCACCAGTGGCGCAGGCGGCTGGAGCGCCAGGGCCATCGGTTCGCATCCGAGTGCGACTCCGAGATCGTCGCCGTGTACCTGGCGCAGAAGCTCGAGGACGGCTACTCGCTCGAGGACGCGATGCGTGCCTCGCTCGAGGACCTCGACGGCGTGTTCACCTACCTGTGCGTGTCCGAGGACGCACTCGGGATGGCGAAAGACGAGCTCGCCGCCAAGCCGATGGTGCTGTACGAGGGCGACGACATGGTCGCACTCGCGTCCGAGGAGATGGCCATCCGCGCGGTGATCGACCGCGAGATCGAGACGTACGACCCGTACGAGGGAGAGGTGATGGTGTGGACACGGTAGGCGCGATCACCGACGACGGGCCGCGCTACGACTCGCGCGGTCTGGTCGAGCTCGACGAGGTCATCCCCAAGGTCAGCCAGATCGACGGTGACACGGCCACCTTCGATGCCCGCACCCTGACCACTCGCCGGATCAACCTCGAGCTGCGCTGGCTCCTGTACGAGCAGGGCGTCAAAGCGGTAACCGTGTTGAACCCAGGTGCCAAGCACTCACTCGGAGCCGGGATCCTGACCCGCTGCAAGCTCGACTTCGAGGGCAGCCTCGGCTACTTCGCATGCGGGATCATCGACGGCCCTGAGATCCACATCAGAGGCCGCGTTGGCTGGTCGGCGTGCGAGAACATGATGTCCGGGGTCGTGATGATCGAGTCGAACGCCGGCTCGCTGCTCGGGGCGGCGCTGCGCGGCGGAGACGTCGTCGTCAAGGGCCAGGTCGGCGCCCGCACCGGAATCGACCAGAAGGGCGGCACGATCATCTCGATGGGCAGCGCCGGATCGATGACCGGATTCATGATGCAGCGCGGCCGCCAGATCATCTGCGGCGACGTCGGCCCAGGGCTCGGCGACTCGATGTACGACGGGCAGATCTACGTCGCCGGCAAGGTCAAGTCGCTGGGGATCGACTGCGTCGAAGGGGAGTGGACCGACGCCGACACCGAGTTCATCAACCGCAAGTTCGAGATCCACGAGCTCGGCACGCCGCCGCAGTTCCAGAAGTTCGTGTGCGGCAAGAAGCTCTACAACTACGACAGCCTCGAGCCGTCCGAGCGAAAGCTGGTTTTGTAGCCATGGCAGACGAAAACGCCCCGATGGCCCGCAACCGGCTCGGCCACAGCGCGATCTTCACCCCCGAGGTGATCGACGACATCCACGTCAAATCGGAGCTCGGCCGCTACCGGATGCGCGGCTTCTCGATGTTCAAGAAGATCCCGCACTGGGACGAGCTGATGTTCCTGCCGGGGACTTTGACCCGGTTCGTGATCGAGGGCTACCGCGAGCGCTGCGACACGAAGACGGTGCTCGGCGCGAGGTTCGCAAAAAAGCCGATCGAGCTCGACATCCCCGTGTACATCACCGGCATGAGCTTCGGCGCCCTGTCACTCGAGGCGAAGATGGCACTCGCGAAGGGCGCGTCGATGGCCGGCACCGCGACGTGCTCGGGCGAGGGCGGGATGATCCCGCCGGAGAGAGACCTGAGCACCAAGTGGTACTACCAGGTGATCCAGAGCCGGTACGGGTTCAACCCTCACCACCTGATGCTCGCCGACGCGTGCGAGTTCTTCATCGGCCAGGGTTGCAAGGTCGGGCTCGGCGGGCATTTGATGGGCCAGAAGGTGACCGAGCAGGTGGCAGAGATGCGCTCGCTGCCGGCTGGGATCGACCAGCGCTCTCCCGCCCGTCACCCCGACTGGCTCGGCCCCGATGACCTGTCGCTGAAGATCCAGGAGATCCGTGAGGCGACCAACTACGAGATCCCGATCCAGCTGAAGCTCGGCGCCGCGCGCGTCTACGACGACGTGCGAATGGCGGCCAAGTGCAGCCCCGACATCATCTACCTCGACGGCGCGGAGGGCGGCACCGGCGCCGGCCCGCACGTCGCCGCCGAGGAGACCGGAATCCCTCTGATGGCTGCGATCCCCGAAGCGCGGCGCGCGCTCGAGGACGTCGGGATGGCTGACGAGGTCGACCTCGTCGTCGCCGGCGGGATCCGCAACGGCGGCGACATCGCCAAGTGCCTCGCGCTCGGCGCCAAAGCCGTCGCGATCGGCCACTCGGCGCTGATGGCTTTGAACTGCAACAAGGAGATCCCGGGCGTCACCGACTACGAGGGGACCGTGGGCGTCCCGGCCGGCCAGTGCTACCACTGCCACACCGGCCGCTGCCCAGTCGGCATCACCACCCAGGACCCGGAGCTGCGCAAGCGGCTTGACGTCGACGAGGCGGCCAACCGCGTCTACAACTTCCTCCACACGCTGACGCTCGAGTGCCAGATGCTCGCGCGGGCGTGCGGGAAGACCGACGTGCACAACCTCGAGCCCGAGGACCTGTGCGCGCTGACCACGGAAGCCGCCGCGATGGCGCGCGTGCCCCTAGCCGGCACGAACTACATCCCCGGCGTATCCGAGGACAACGCGCTCGCCGAGATCAAGCGGCTGCTGGAGCGCCACGTCGAGAACCCGGTCGACTACCTGCCAGAGCCCGCATCGGAGGTGGCCGAATGAGCTCCGAGGAACGACACGTCACGATCGATGCCGAGGCGCTCGCCGGCCAGCGGTTTCCCTACCAGGAGGACATCAGCCTGATTGAGGACATCGACCTGCTCGCCGCGACGCCCGGCAAGGACATCAACTGGCTCGAGGACATCACGCTGCTCGAGGAGGAGGGCACGCCGGCGGTCTTCGACCGCTACTCGAACTCGTTTCTGAAGATCTACTTCGAGATCCCGGAGGGACGGGAGGACGAGATCGCGCGCAAGGTGCTGATCACGCATCTGCAATCCGGCAACTCGTACGGGATCGCGCTCAAGCACCAGCACTGCAAGTTCCCGCAACCGGAGCTCGGGCCGTGGGTCGATAATTCACCCACGGTCGGGTCAGACTGGCGCCCGCCCGTCCTTGAAGGATGGGAACCACCACTCCACTGAACTCCGCAGGCGATCTCCCCCGCTCGATCCGGCGCGGACCGCGGATCACGATCACGTGCAAGTGCGGCGAGGTCAACTATCTCCAGTACGGGGAGCAGTGGACCTGCCCGAAGTGCGGCAAACACTGGAACACGCGCAAGATCCCGCTCGAGGAGTACGCGGAGCTGCGGCGCGCTCAGCTGCGGGCGCGGCGGATCCCGATCGCGATCAGCCTGCTCGTGCTGATCTGCGTGATCGTGTTCATCGCGCTCGGCAAGGCATACGGCGGGCTGATCCTCGTCGGCTTCGCCGCGTCGGCATGGAGCATGTTCGTGCGACCTTTCCACAAGCGGCGCTACCGCGAGAAGCTGGCGAAGCTCCCCTCGTGGGAGATCGAGCCGGACTGAAGGTCGGGCGGGGGCACGAGGGCCCCCGCCGGTTGACACGAAACTACGCCAGGGCGACCGACGATGGCGGCGCCAGCTCCGCCGCCTCCTCCTCGGTGGGGACCGCCGGGATCGGCTCGGACCAGTGGACCCTCTCGCCGTCCTGCACGATCCGCCGGAAGAAGAACAGCAGCAGCGACGCGAACAGGATTCCGACGCCGATCCCGAAGTCGGTCCACGTGCCGTAGCCGTTCAACTTCGGCGCGAGCGCGCCGACGACGAGGAACAACGCGTTTACAACGCACAGGAATCCCGCGACCGGAAGCCACCCAGACGCAACCTTGATCGGTCGCGGCCAGTTCGGCCGATCGCGGCGCAGCAGCAGGAAGCCGCTCAGCGCGAACACGTGGCAGAGGACGTAGCCGATGTTGCTCAGGTACAGCACCGCGAGGTTCGAGGTGACGAACAGCACCAGGCAGATGTTCACGAACAGGTCCACCGTCATCGCCCGTGCGGGAACGTGGAACCGGTTGAGCACCCCGAATTCCTTGATCGTCATCCCCGCTCTCGAGATCCCATATAGCGCCCGGCCCGCGTCGGCCGTCGAGGACATCATCGCGAGTGCGAGGCTTGCGCAGATGCACGCGGTGAAGAAGCCCGCGGCTCCGTGGCCGGCGATCGTCGTCATTGCCTGGGTGTAGAACTGGCCCTCGGCACCGGCCGTGACGTTGTGCCCGACACCGTTGACGCCACCGAGGCCGAGCGGCAGCAGCACGCACAGCATCAGCATGAACATCGCGGCGCTACGCAACGCGCGGTGCGTGTCGCGCCGGGTGTCCTTGTACTCAGGGGCGAATGTCGCCGTTACCTCCGTGCCGTACGCCGACCACGCGAGGATGAACATGTACACGAGCGCGAGCTTCACGCCACCCCATGGACCGGTGAACGTCGCGTGGACGTTGTGCGTGTGCCACACGCCGGCGATGTAGCCCCCGAAGGTCATGATCGCGAGCGGAATCATCAGCAGCACGGCGGTCACGTAGGCGAACCACACGGCCGGTCGCACGCCGAGGATGTTGAACGCCCAGACGCCGATGATCATCCCGATCGCGATGAAGTCGCTGACGCCGACGTGGTTGGACCCGATCGTCACGATGTTCTGGTTCGCGGTCGGGAACCACTGGCTGCAGATCAGGTCGCCGATCACCTTGCCGAAGATCGTGAGCACGACCGACCAGCCGATCCAGTAGCCGAACGCCGAGAGCGGCCCTACGAGCGTGCTGTACCTGCGCCACCCCTCGTGCGCATACAGCGAGATGCCGCCGCTGCGGTGGCCGAACATCGTCGCCGGCTCGGAGTAGATCCACGCTTGCAGCATCCCGATCCCGGCTGAGGCACCCCACAGGATCAGCGACCCGGTCGCCCCGAAGATTCCGAGCGTGAACCCGAGGCTGCCGAGCAGGAAGCCGGGGTTGCACAACGCGATCACGAACCCGTCCCACCAGCGGAGCGTCTTCAGCAGCTGGCGCTCCTCGACTACCGCTGTCGCCATCTCAACCTCTCTCGTTGTGCAGACTGGTACAGGGTGGTCGGCTTATACCAGTTTGTACAAATCCGGTCAATGTGCATCTGGACATAGACTGCAATTAGCGATGTCACAGCTCGTCGATCGGAGCCGGACGGTTGCCGATGGCGCAACGGAACCAACGCGCGCCCGTCCCGTCCTGCTCGCGACGCTAAGCGTCCGCGTCGATCCGGCGGCCGAGCGGATGGCGCTCGAGAGCGCCGCCGAGGCTCAGGTCAAGTTGGTTATCGCGAACATCAGCATGATGCCCCCGTATCCGGCGACGATCGTGCTCGCGCGCGAGTACGCGACGCTGCCGCACGAGGAGGACCTGGACGAGGTACGGAAGACGGCCTCGCGAGCGGCCGCGCTCGGGATCGCGACCGAGCTGCTGCGGGTAACGAGCCGCCGTCCGATCAAGGCGATGCTCGAGCTCGCGGGCGAGTGCGACGCAGGGCTGCTCGTGTTCGGCCCCGACCGCGCACGGCTTGGCCGGGTGCGATTCCACGCGGCGGCGAGAGCCGTGCGCCGCCACGCGCCGTGTCTCGTCTGGATCGCGCCCGACGGCTGATGGCGCGACCCCTCGTACTCGGCGTGGTCGGCGACTCGGGCGCCGGCAAGACGACGCTCACGCGCGGCCTGATGCGCGTACTCGGCGACCGCCGGACGGCGCGGCTGAACGCGGACGATTACCACCGCTACGACCGCCGTCAGCGCGCGGAGCTCGGCGTCACGCCGCTACACCCCGACTGCAACCACCTTGACATCCTGACCCAGCATCTCGAGCTGTTGCGGCGCGGCGAACCTGTGCTGAAGCCGGTATACGACCATCGCCACGGCTCGCTCGACCCGCCGGTGTACCTGCAGCCGTCGCAGTTCATGATCGTCGAGGGGCTGCTCGGGTATCACACCGAGCGGCTGCGCGGGGCGCACGACGTGCGCGTGTTCGTCGATCCTCCCGATGCGTTGCGCCGGGCGTGGAAGCTCAAGCGCGACTGCACCCGCCGGGGATACACGACCGACGAGGTGCTCGCCGAACTGGACCGCCGCGAGCGCGACGCGGTGCAGTTCATCGCGCCGCAGCGGGGGTTCGCCGACATCGTCGTCCGGTTCAAGCCCGGCGAGGATCCGGCCCACCTCGACGCCGACGTCGAGCTCCGCGACACGCTTCCCCACCCCGACCTGTCGCCGTTGCTCGGCGCTGGCGATGGTCCGAGCAGCGAGCGGCTCGAGCACGCCGTGCTGCTCCGGATCCCCGGGGCGATCGATCCGGCTCACGCCGAGCAGCTCGAGCACGCGGTGTGGGAGCGGATGACCTTCGCAAATCACCTGCGGGCAACCCGGCTCGGCGAGTTCACCGTAGGAACCGATCTGCACCGCTCCGACTCACTCGCCCTGGTTCAGGTGCTGATCCTCTATCAGGTCATGTGGGCGCGACACGAGCAGCGCTCGACCGGCGCCTCGGTCCGCCGCCTGCCGCGCCGAGCGGCCGGAGACGACTCAGCGCTTTTTCTATAGATTGGCCGCCAGATATGGCGGTGACCCTAACCCAGCTTTCGGCCTTTCTGGCCGTCGTCCGGCGCGGCTCGGTGACCGCGGCGGCAGAGGAGCTGGTCGTCACGCAGCCGTCGGTGTCGGCCGCGGTGTCCGCGCTCGAGCGCGAGCTCGGCGTGGAGCTGACCGAGCGCGTCGGCCGCGGGCTTCAACCCACCGCGGCGGGCCGCGCGTATCTCCCGTATGCGGCGGACGTGCTCGGCCTGCTCGAGCGGGGCGCGAACGCCGCGCGCGAGGCCGCCGGATCCGAGCGCGCGCGACTACGCGTCAGCGCCGTGACGACCGCCGGCGAGCAGCTCGCGCCGCTACTCGTGCATGCCTTCCGCGAGCAACGGCCGGAGTTCGAGGTCTCGCTCGACGTCGGCAACCGTGAAACCGTGTTCCGGCGGTTGGGAGACCACCTCGTCGACGTTGCGATCACCGGCCGTGTGCCCGACGGCGCAGGCCTCCAAGGCGAGCCGTTCGCCGAGAACGAGATCGTGCTGATCACGGCGCCCGAGGATCCGCTCGCACGGCGCCGGTGGGTGGCGATCGGCGAGCTGTCTTCGCGGCCGTGGCTCGTGCGCGAGCCCGGGTCGGGGACGCGGGCGATGAGCGAGGAGTTCCTCGCCGGCCACGCCGTCGCGCCCGAGCTGTTGACGCTTGGCTCCAACGGCGCAATCCGCGCAGCCGCGCGCGCTGGTCTCGGCGTCGCGCTGATCTCGCGGGCCGCCGTCGAGCTCGAGCTCGAGCACCGGCTGCTCGGCATGATCCGCGTCCGCGGGGGACTGCCGAAGCGCTCGTGGTACATCGTTCGCACCGCGATCGGGCCGGTTCCCGACGCGGTCACGCAGTTCACGGCGTTCGTCCACTCGGCTGCGGCGCGCCGTGTTTTGGCAGGTTGAGCTTGGGATAGCTGGGCCGTATCGCACGGACGACAATCGACCAGCTGCTTGACCAGGCCCGCAGCTCGCTGACGAGGCTAGACCCAGAGGCTGCCTGGCGCGCCATGCAGGACGGTGCGCGGCTCGTCGACATCCGGCCCGAGGCGCAACTCGCTCGCGACGGCCGCGTCCCCGGCGCACTCGTGATCGGGCGCAACGTGCTCGAGTGGCGGCTCGACCCGGACAGCGAGCACCGCGCGCCCTCTGCCCCGGGCCTCGAGGAGCTGGTGATCGTGATGTGCGATGGCGGCTACCAGTCGAGCCTCGCAGCGAACACGCTGCAGCGGCTCGGGTTCACGCGGGCGACCGATCTCGACGGCGGATTCCAGGCGTGGCGCGCCGCTGGATTGCCCGTCTACGCCGCCACTGGCGACTGAGCCCGGTCCAGCACGGCCTCGAACGCGGACAGCACGATTTCTGCCGTCTCCTCGGTCGCGTTGTGGCCCATCAGCCCGATCCGCCAGATCGACGGCGCGTCGGGTCCGAGTCCGCCGCCGACCTCGATCCCGTGCTCGTGCAGGAGCGCGGCCTGTGTCGCCGCGCGGTCGACTCCGTCGGGGACGAGCACGGCCGTGAGCGGTGCGAGCTGGCGGTGCGGCTCCGCGAGCAGCTCGAGCCCGAGCGCTTGGATCCCCTGCTGCAGGTAGGCGCCGGCGACGCGGTGCCGTCGCCACCGCCGCTCGAGCCCCTCGGCATCGACGAGCCGGAGGGCCTCGTGCAGCGCGTAGATGTTGAGGATCGGCGCGGTGTGGTGGTACGTCGCCGGCCGCTCGATCCAGTAGCGCTCGAGCAGGGTCAAGTCGAGGCTGAACGGTGGCTCGTGCGCCCGGCTCGCAAGGCGCTCGCGCGCGCGAGCCGAGAGCGCGACCGGCGCCATCCCGGGCGGCGCGCCGAGGCATTTCTGCGTGCACGAATACGCGTAGTCGATGTGCGCGCGAGAGAGGTCGAGCTCGACGCCCCCGAGCGAGGTGACGCAGTCGGCCATCAGCAGCGCCCGGTGGCCCGACCGGCGGATCGCCAGGCCGAGGTGCTCGAGCGGGTGCTCGACGCCGGTCGACGTCTCAGCGTGGACGACCGCCACGAGCCGCGCATGCGGGTGGCGGTCGAGCGCCGCGACGATCAGGCTGTTGGGGACGGCACGACCGTGTTCGGCCTTCAGTTCGACCACGTTCACGCCGTGGCGCCGCGCGAGCTGCGTGATCCGGGCGCCGAAGAACCCAGCGTTGGCGACGACGATCGTCTCCCCGGGCGCAACCAGGTTCACGATCCCGGCCTCCATCGCGGAAGTGCCGGTGCTCGACAGCGCCAGGACGAGCGCGTCATCGGGCGCCCGCCACGCCCGTCTCAGCAGCTCGACGGTGTCGAGCAGCAGCTCGTGGAGATCGGGGTCGAGGTGGCCGAGCATCGGTCGCTGCATCGCGGAGATCACGCGCGGGTCGGGGTTGGACGGGCCGGGGCCGGTGAGCAGCCGCGCGGGCGGGTCGAATGGGGCGGTGTGCATCGACCGAGCTTGGCCGATCACGGCGATGAGCACAACCTAAGAATTTCAAGTAATGCATTGAGAATTGTCTATGTGCGGTTGTGGTCTATGAGCGGCCCTGCTCTATTGCGGCCCATGACCAACGCACGACTCCACCGCTCAGAGCTCGCCGTGCCCGCAAGCAACGTGCGGATGCTCGAGAAGGCGCCGGCGCTCGGCGCCGACGTGACGATGCTCGACCTCGAGGATGCGGTCGCGCCCGATGACAAGGTGCAGGCGCGCGAGCAACGTGATCGATGCGCTGCTCGACCTCGACTGGTCAGCGTGCTCGATCTCGGTGCGAATCAACGGGCTCGACACGCAGTGGTGCTACCGGGACATCATCGATGTCGTCGAGCGGGCGGGCGCCAAGATCGACACGCTGCTGATCCCCAAGGTCTCATGCGCCGGGGACGTCCACCTCGTCGCGACTCTCCTGTCTCAGATCGAGACCGCGTGCGGGATCGCGCGGCCGATCGGGATCTGCGTGCTGATCGAGACCGCGGCAGGGATGGTCAACGTCGACGAGATCGCGAGCGCGTGCCCCGAGCGGATGGAGGCGATGGTGTTCGGCGTCGCCGACTATGCCGCCTCGATCCAAAGTCACACGACGTCGATCGGCGGGATCGACACCAACTACGCGGTCGCCGACAGCCTCGGCGACCAGTGGCACTACCCGCTGTCGCGGATCGCCGTCACGTGCCGCGCGCACGGGCTGCGGCCGGTCGATGGACCGTTCGGCGACTTCACCGATCCCGAGGGTTACGTGGCGGCGGCACGGCGCGCAGCGGTGCTCGGGTATGAGGGCAAGTGGGCGATCCACCCCTCGCAGATCGAGCTCGCGAACGAGGTGTTCACGCCGAGCGAGCGGCTGATCGAGCGGACCCACCGGATCGTCGCCGCGATGCGCGAGGCGGCCCGCGACGGCAAGGGGGCGGTGTCGCTCGACGGCCGCCTGATCGACGCCGCCTCGATCCGGATGGCGGAGAACCTGCTGGCGAAACTCGAGCTGATCGCCCGGCGCGAGCAGGGCTCCGACGTCGCTCGCGCCGTCAGACCGGCCTGACGGTGCCGAACCTGCCGGTGTAGAACAGCAGCGGCTCGCCGTCGCGCTCGTACAGGTGCTCGACCTCGCCGATCCACAGCTCGTGGTCGCCGGCGGGGTGGACGTCGACCACGCGGCAGACCAGATGCGCGAGCGCGCCCTCGAGCAACGGCACGTCGTCGTGGAACGTGAACTCGGGCGGCGTCGGCGACTCCTTCTGCGCCGCGAAATGGGCCGCGAGGTGCTTCTGATCGTGGGCCAGCACGCTGACGCCGTAGCGCTTGGTGCGCGGCAGCATCTCCCCCATCCGGCAGCGTCCGAGCGAGACGAGCACGAGCGGTGGGCGCAGCGAAACCGACAGGAAAGCGTTCGCCGTCATCCCGTGGATCGTGTTGCGGTGCGCTGTCGTGATCACCGTGACGCCGGTGGCGAACCGGCCCATCACAGTGCGGAGCTCGCGCGCGGCCTGATCGACGACGGCAGGCTTCGGGGTCAGCCTGGCGACGCCCGTTGGCGCGATCAGCCCGCGGTGGTCGTCGGACCGTCGTGGCTTTGACGGCGGCTTTAGTGGCGGCATCATGCCGCCGCCCGCCGCCGGGACCGCGACCCGCGTGAGCCGGGCGATGCCCTGGCGCTCACTCATGACCGGGGACGTGTCTTCTCCGGGTCATAGTGGGGAAAGCGTACGACCTGGGCCGGAATCCGTTTCTGCAAACCGTCGAGCTTGCCGACCTCGACGTCGGTACCGATCTCCGCGTACTGGACCGCCATCCGGCACAGTGCGATCGACTTCTTCAGCGTCGGGCTACGCGTCCCGCTCGTGACGACGCCGACCCGCCGGCGGCCGACGTACACATCGTCACCGTGGCCGGCCGTTTCGTTGGAGTCGAGGTCCAGGCCGACGAGCCTGCGCTGCGGGTGCTCCTTTCGTTCGGTCAGGGCGTCCTTGCCGACGAAGTCGTCGTCGCTCGAGAGCGCGACCGTGAACCCGATCCCCGCCTCGAACGGATCGACCTGGTCATCGAACTCGTAGCCCGCGAAGATCAGCCCGGACTCAATCCGGAGGATGTCGAGCGCCTCGAGCCCAAGCGGCTTGCACCCGATTGGCTCGGCGACCTCCATGATCGCGTCCCACACTCGCTCGCCGTCGGACGGGTGGCACCAGATCTCGTATCCGAGCTCTCCGGTGTACCCCGTCCGCGAGACGATGATCGGGATCCCGTCATGGGTCTTGATCCGCCCGATCGTGAAGCGGAACCACTTCAGCTCTTCCAGCGACGGCTGAGTGGGCGGAGTCCAGACGATCGCAGCGAGCGCCTCCCGGCTCAGCGGCCCCTGGAGCGCGAGGTTGTGGAGCTCGTCGGTCGACGGCTTCACCCAAGCCTTGAGGCCGTTGCGGTCGGCGAGCTCGCGGAGCCAGATCCCGTCGTACTCGTCGCCGCCGACGAACCGGAAGTTGTCCTGACCGAGGCGGAACACGGTCGCGTCGTCGATCATCCCGCCGGTCTCGTTACAGAGCGCCGTGTACACCACCTGGCCGACGGCGAGCTTGCGGATGTCGCGCGTCACGGTCCGTTGCAGCAGCGCCTCGGCATCGGGCCCGAGCACTTCCCACTTGCGTAGCGGGCTCAGATCCATCAGCGCCAGCTTCTCCCGGCAGGCCCAGTACTCGGCGATCGCGCCCTCGTTGTTGAAGCAGTGCGGCAGCCAGTAGCCGCGGTACTCGACGAAGCTCTTCGTCAGCTCCGCGGTCTTTGAGTGGAACGCCGTCTCCTTGGTGAGCTGCGGCGGGGCGTCGGCGGTCACGCGTCTTGCGATCGCCATCGAGAAACGGTTGTTGGGCTCGTATACGCGCACATGGATGTCGGTTACCTCCCAAGCATTCGATGGGTCGATGTCGTCGGGGCACGCGCTCGACGCGCACACGAGGTCGGTGTGCGCCTTCAGCAGCACGTAGTCGCCGGGGCGAGACCACGGCTCGTCGGAAACGAGCTGCATGTTGCGGTCGAACGCGGTGTTGTAGAAGAAGTTGAGCGCCTCCCAGCCCTTGCGCGGCGCGATCGTGAACGGCTGCAATGCCCCGTTGAAGTTGTCGGTGCAGTTGACATGGCCGGGGTAGCCGAGGTCCTCGTAGTACTTCGCCTGGCATGCGAGCGCGAACGTGTCGTGGCGGCCGACGGTGTCCCGGATCACCTCGACCAGCGGCTGCATGTCGAGGTCGTAGAACTTCCCGTACAGCCCCGGCTGCGGGTACGCGTTGCCCATCAGCGTGCGGGTCACGGTCGCGTCGAGCCCGCGCTCGATCCCGGCTTGCAGCGTTGCCGCGTGGAAGGCGAGGAAGTCCGAGCACTGCTTGCCGCGGACGTCGATGATCTGGATGTACTCGCCCGCCTTGACCTCGTAGCTGCGCGCGCTGGCTCGGTCGACGCGGAAATCGAGCCGCGGGTCCGCCAGCGGCGCCGGCAGCTCGGCCTCGGCCGTACGGCGAGGGGTCGCCCGGCGAACCTCGAGCAGCAGCTCGGTCGCCGGCAGCTCGCCGTCGATCACGCGGCCTCCGGGTGCGGCGATCGTGATCGTCGCTTCGCGGTCGGCGGTCAGCTCGACGTCGCTGCCGGGGCGCGAGTCCGCACCGAACAGCCGCGCGTGCGCGCCGCCGTTCCCGGCCGCGCCGGCATCCGGTCGCAGCCCGACAGCCTCGAGGCCACCGCTCAACGCCGCAACCTGTCCGCCATGCCGGTCGACGATCCGGATCCGGTCGTCGCTGTGCAGCTTCAGCTGCGTGGCACCGCCGGGCTTGACCAGGTACGTCTCGAGCGATGGGTCCGGCGCCAGCAGCCCGTCGATCAGCACCGCCGCGATTCCCCCCGCTTACGCCGGCGCCGAGGCCTTCTCGACGTCCGCCATCAGCTCCTCCGCGAGCTTGCGCTTGCCGTCGGAATCGAGCTTCTTCAGCTCGTTCTCGACCGCGCGGCGGTTGTACGTCTGGTTCCAGTAGTCGAGGCTGTCGAACCCGAGCAGCACGGCCTTGCCGACGAACTGGCGCAGGACCTCGTTCGTCGGGCCCATCACCCAGCCGGCCTTCGCGTCGCGCAGGTAGCGCTCGAGCTCCATGTCGCGCTTGTAGCCGGTGCCGCCGCACGCGTGCAGCATCTTGTCGACCACGTGTGCGGTGTTCTTCGCCGCGACGAACTTGATCTGCCACGCCCAGTGCAGGAAGTTCGCGCGCGCGAACTCGCCGGGGGGCAGCTTCACGGCGTTGTGGTCCGTGGCTTTGTCCATCGCCTGGGCAACGCTGAACACGAACAGGCGCGCGGCGTTGGTGTCCATCAGGGCCTCGCCGACGTAGTCCTGGATCGTCGGATAGTCGGCGACGCGGAGCCCGACATCGACATGCTTCTTGCGCGTCGTCTGGCGCTTGCCGATATCGATCGCGCCCATTGCGATCCCGTTCCAGCACGAGCTCGAGCCAATCAAGAACCAGGGGTCGACCGACTCGTCGTTAGACGCGGCGCCGTCGCCCTCGGGGCCGACGATCTGATCGCCGGGGATCTCCACGTCGTTGACCTGGATCGGCCCGGACTGGTTCCCCCTCAGTCCGAGCGCGTCCCAGGTCGACGGCTGCGAGTCGACATGCTCGCCGTCGATCACGAACACCGACAGGTCGTCGTAACCCGTGAAGTCGGGGCTCGTCGTCTGAACGACATAGAAGTCGGCGAACCCGCCCGAGGTGGTCCACGACGCCTTCTTGCGGACCTTGAACCCGCCGTTTGAATGCTCGGCGCCGGAGGAGATCGGGATACCAGAAGTGCGAGCCGGTCTCGGGGTCCGAGTACGAGAGGGTGCCGATCTTGCCGCTGTTGAGCGGCCGGATGTACTTGTCGATCAGGGCGTCGGTCGCGCGCAGCATGATCGCGTTGACCGCGCCCATGTGCATCACGTAACACATCGCCGTCGATGCGCAGCCGTAGCGAGCGATCGTCTCGACGGTCATCGCGTAGGCGACGTGGTCCTCGCCGAGGCCGCCGTATTCGGTCGGGACCGTCAGCGCGAGGAAGCCGTGCTCGCCCATCAGCTCGAGGTTGCGGCGCGGGTACTCGAGGTTGTCGTCCGAGGTTTTCGCGTTCCCGCGCATCTCCTTCTCGCAGAGCTCGATCAGGATGTCGCGGAGCTCTCTCTGGCGGTCGGTCAGGACCCAATCGGGGTCCCACTCGTAGCCCAAACCCCAGAAGGGCTCTCCACCCCAAGTCTTCTCAGACATCAATTCCTCCGGTTGTTCTAAGAGCTACGCTGCACAAATATGTACAAGCGATTTCTAGCGGAGTAGATCGCTCGTGTCCAGCGGTCCGCTGATCGGGATCTCCGCAAGCGTCCACGACTTCGGAGACTACGCGGGCGTCGGCGTCCAGCGTCCGGTATTCGCCGCCGGCGGGGTTCCCGTGACGCTGGCCCAGTTGCCCGCCGCGGTCGAAGCGACCCTCGACACGCTGGACGGTCTGGTGCTCGCACCGGGCCGCGACATCGAGCCTTGGCGGTACGGCGCTGCCGCCGGGCCGCTTCTGGCGGCGGTCGAGCCGCAGCGCGACGAGTTCGAGCTCGCGCTGGCGCCGGCAGCTTTGGAACGCGGGCTGCCGGTGCTGGGAATGTGCCGGGGCCTCCAGGTGCTGAACGTTGCCCTGGACGGCACGCTGTACGAGGACGTGAGCCTGGCGGCGCCGGGCCACGCGACAGACCCCGGGTGGGTCGCGTGGAAGCAGACCGAGATCGCGTCGCTCGCCGGCGCCCCTCCCCCGCCGCACCCGCGCCACCAGGTGTCCGTCGCGCCCGGCAGCGCGCTCGCCTCTGCGCTCGGCGAGACGTCGATAGAGGTCAACTCCTACCACCACCAGGCAATCGACCGGCTCGGCGATGGGCTGTCGGTGGTGGCGCGGGCGGCCGACGGCGTGATCGAGGCCGTCGAGCTCCCGGGTCGGCCGGTGCTCGCAGTCCAGTGGGAGCTCCAGGAGGAAGCCCGCGTCGACCCCCGCTCGGCGGCCGTGTTCGAGTGGTTCGTCGAGGCCGCGCGCTCGTTCTCCGGCGCCCGCGCGCCGGTGTAGTCCCGCCGCGGCACGTTCGCCGTGCACGCGCGGCCGGCTAGTCCCGCCGCGGCCGGAAAGCCGTCATCCGCCCCGGTCCGGGCTCGAAAGGCGAGAAACCGGCCGCAGAGACATGAAACCCGCCCTGTGCTGGTGGCGCCGCAAAGGATTTCGACTTTCCGGCCCGGCGCCACATGGGCCGAGGCGAAAAGGCGCATTCCTCGCACCAAAACTCCTGACGGAGTTGCTCCGCATCGGTTGCGGGTTTGTACCTATTTGTCTATGCTCCGCCGCGTCCGCCAATGAGGGAAGTGGCCAGGGCCGGACCGGCTCGGCAGCTAGGAGAAACAGATGAAGAGCAGTCTCGAGATTGCGCAGGACGCCGAGCTCATTCCGATTGACAAGATCGCCGAGCGGGTCGGGCTGCAGCCTGACGAGGTCGAGCCGTACGGCCGGTACAAGGCGAAGGTCTCACTCGGCGTGCTCGACCGCCTCAAGGGGGTCCCGGACGCGAAGCTGATCTGCGTCACCGGCATGACCCCGACGAAGGCCGGCGAGGGCAAGACGACGACGCTCGTCGGCCTCACCCAGGGGCTCGGGGTGATCGGCAAGAACCCGGTCGCCTGCCTCCGCGAGGCCTCGGTCGGTCCGGTCTTCGGAATCAAGGGCGGTGCTGCCGGCGGCGGCCTGACGCAGGTCGTTCCGATGGAGGATCTGAACCTTCACTTCACAGGCGACATCCACGCGATCGGCGCCGCCAACAACTTGCTCTCCGCGATGATCGACGCCTCGATCCTGCACGGCAACCCGCACAAGATCGATGCGCTGCGGATTCCGTGGCGGCGCGCGGTCGATATGAACGACCGGGCACTGCGGCAGATCACCGTGGGCCTCGGGGGCCGCGCGAACGGTTATCCCCGCGAGACCGGCTTCGACATCACCGCCGCCTCCGAGGTGATGGCGATCATGGCCGTCTCGAGAGACCTTCAAGATCTCCGGCGCCGAATCGGGGATATCACCGCCGCCTACTCGTACGACGGCGGCCAGCCGATCAGCGCCGACGACCTTGGCGCCGCCGGGGCGATGACCGTGCTGCTCAAGGACGCGCTGAAGCCGAACCTCGTGCAGACGCTCGAGGGCCAACCGGTGCTGATGCACTGCGGGCCGTTCGCGAACATCGCGCACGGCAACAACTCGCTCGTCGCCGACCTCATCGGGATGAAGCTCGGTGACTACGTCGTCACCGAGTCCGGATTCGGCTCGGACATGGGGATGGAGAAGTTCTTCGACATCGTCTGCCGCTTCGGCAAGCTGACGCCGTCGGCCGCGGTCCTCGTGACGACCGCGCGCGCGATCAAGCACCACGGCGGCGTCGAAGACGACCCCCGCGTCGACCGCGCCGCAGGACTCCAGGCGATCGAGGTCGGAATGGCGAACGTCCGCCGTCACCTCGGGATCATCAAGGCGTTCGGCGTGCCTGCGGTGGTGGCCGTGAACCGCCGCCCGGGCGACACCAACGAGGAGGTCGAGCTCGTCAAGCGGCTGGCGCTGGAAGCGGGCGCGCTCGCGGCGGAAGTCAACGACGGCTTCATGAATGGTGGTGCGGGCGCCGCGGCACTCGCCGAGGCCGTGGTGCAGGCGTGCGAGCAGCCGAACACCTTCCATCACCTGTACACCGATGAGACGCCGATCCAGGACAAGATCGAGGCTGTCGCCAAGCAGGTGTACGGCGCCAAGGACGTGTTCTTCTACCCGGCCGCCGAGGAGAAGCTCACCCAGTTCAACAAGCAGGGTCTCGCCCACTTCCCCGTCTGCATGGCCAAGACGCACCTGTCGTTGTCAGCCGACCCGACCCTGCTGAACGCGCCCGAGAACTTCACCCTCCAGGTGCGAGACATCCGCGCGTACACGGGAGCGGGCTGGCTCGTGCCGCTGTGCGGCGACATCGTGCAGATGCCCGGGCTCGGCAAGGCGCCGGCGGCACTCAACATCGACATCGACGCCGAAGGCCGCACGGTCGGACTGTTCTAGTGTCTGGCCGGCTGATGCTGGCCGAAACCCAACTCACCGAGCTGCTCGGGCAACTGGCGGAACGGACGCCCGCGCCGGGCGGCGGCGCGGCGGCGGCGTTTGCCGGCGCGATCGCGGCGGCCCTGACCGAGATGGCGGCGGCGTTCGCGGCGACGCGGAAGCCGGCGGCGCCCGACGTGAACGCCGAGCACGTCGTGGAGCGCGCGTCAACGCTCCGCAGCAGGCTCCTCGCGCTCGCCGACAAGGACGCCGGCGTCTACACGGCGGTGCTCGCAGCCGCCGATCCCGCCGAACGCAAGCGGGCGTTGTCGGCTGCTGCGGATCCGCCGCTCGAGATCGCGACCGCCGCCGCCGAGATCGCCGAGTTGGCATCAGCGGTCGCGACGGCGCCGGGAAACGAGCAATTGCTCGGCGACGCGACTACCGCCGCGCTCCTGGCCGAGGCCGCCACCCAGGCCGCCGCGCGGCTGGTCGAGCTGAACCTGAGGCGCCACCCGGACGATCTCCGGCTCAGCGAGATCCGTGAGCTTACGGAGCGAGCCGCGCACGCCCGCGCCGAAACGCTGCAGCTACGCGCCTAGCTCTTCTGCCCGTAGTACTTGGCGTTGATCTCGACGTAGCTCTGCCATTCCTCGGGGAGCTGATCCTCGGCGAAGCACGCATCGACGGGGCATGCCTCGACGCAGGCGTCGCAGTCGATGCACTCCTCGGGGTCGATGTACAGCTGCGCCTCGTCGTCGAACCCGGCCTCGTCCTGCGTCGGGTGGATGCAGTCGACCGGGCACACCTCGACGCACGAGAGATCCTTGGTGCCGATGCACGGCTCGGCGATCACATATGTCATTCCGCTAGTTCTCCGGGGAAAGTTCGTCGGCTAAAAAAGAAGATCTTTGCACGGTAACTTCCTGCAAGCAGTGTTGACGAGCGAGAAGTCACGCCGGTGGCGATGGGAGAACGTCTCGCTGCTCGGGCGCGTGTTCGCGGCGAATGCGCTGATCCTGGTCGTCGCCTTCGCGGTGATCGCTTGGACGCCGGTGACGGTGCATCGAATCGCGACGCCGAGCGAGCTCGTGGTCCTTTCGATCCTGCTGCTCGTGATGCTGGCGGTCGACCTGTACCTGTTGCGAAAGGCGTTCGGTCCACTTCGGCGGCTGGCGGCGGTGATGACGTCGGTCGCACCGGACCAGCCCGGCCGTCGCGCCGAGTCGTTCGCGCTCGCCGGACCGGAGGTCGCGACGCTGGCCGAGGCGCTGAACTCGATGCTCGACCGGCTCGAGGACGAGCGCCGTGAGAGCGGGCGCAGGGCGCTCGAGGCCCAGGAGAGCGAGCGCTCGCGGATTGCGCGCGAGCTCCACGACGAGATCGGGCAGACGCTCACGGCGGTCGCGCTGCGAGCCGAGCGTGCCGTCGAGGAGGACCCGGCCGATCGCCAGGCGCTGACCGAGATCGCCCAGACCGTACTTCGCAGCCTGGAGGACATCCATCGAATCGGACGCGAGCTGCGGCCAGAGGCGCTCGACGATCTCGGGCTCGTGAACGCGCTGATCGCGCTCTGCTCGCGGGTGACCCAGCAGACCGCGGTGCCGATCAGGCGCGAGCTCGATTGGAACCTCCCGGAGCTGGCACCGGAAACGGAGCTCGTGATCTACCGGGTCGCGCAGGAGGCGCTGACGAACGCGGTCCGGCACGCCCGCGGCAGCGAGGTAACGGTGTCGCTGAGGGCCGACCCGGACGGGGTCCTGCTGGCCGTGACCGACAATGGCCGCGGACTGCCCGACACCACGAACGGAAGTGGCCTCACCGGAATGCGCGAGCGCGCGATGTTGATCGGCGCTGAGCTGTCGATCTTCTCGACGCCTGAGCGTCGGGACCACGGTGAAGCTCACGATCCCAGGATGACGACGCCGCTGAAAACCCGGGTGCTGCTCGCCGACGACCACGAGGTCGTCCGCAGTGGCCTGCGCGCCGTGCTCGACCGCGAGGTCGACATCGAGGTCGTCGCCGAGGCGGCCGACGGCTCAGAAGCGGTCGAGATGGCGCTCGCCAAAGACGTCGACCTCGCGATCCTCGATGTGTCGATGCCGCGGCTCACCGGGCTGCAGGCGACGGTTGAGCTCCGGAGGCGCGCGCCGAATGTCCGGATCCTGATCCTGTCGGTCCACGACAGCGAGCAATATTTCTTCGAGGCGCTAAAGGCCGGGGCCTCCGGCTACGTGCTGAAGACGGCCGCTAACCGGGACCTCGTGGAGGCGTGCCGCGCGAGCATGCGCGGCGAGCCGTTCGTGTACCCCGGCGCGGTCACCGCGCTGATCCGGGACTACATGGAGCGCGCGAAGCGCGGCGAGGCCGCGCCGGAAGATCCACTCACCCAGCGAGAGCTCCAGGTCGTCAAGCTGATCGCCGAGGGTCACACCAGCGACGAGATCGCCAAATCCCTTGTGATCAGCCGCAAGACGGTCGACCACCACCGCGCCCGGATCCTCGACAAGCTCGGGATGCGCAACGGGGCCGAGCTGACGCGCTACGCGATCCGGCGCGGGTTGATCCAGCCGTAATTCCGGCCGTGCCGCACGCAGATAGGTACTAGTACCCATATCCGCCCCGCGCGGCGTCGCGTTTTCTCTGTTCGGATTGCCGGATACGACACGACGCCCCGTAAGCCCACCTGAACGCGGGCGCAGCCTGCACGAGGCAGGGCACAAGCTCGGACCGGCGCAATCCGCCGGCGGCAACGGCGCACGCCATAACGGCGCACGCCACAACGGCGCCGTCAGGCGGACCCTCAACGAGGCCGCCCACAAGCTGAGCTATACGCCCATCACGGCTGTTCAGCCTTCGGGCAGGAACGGCAACGGCAGGAGCCTCGGCGACGATCAAGACCGGGACGTCGTCGCCCACGCCGGCAAGCTGGTACTGGCACTCGGGGCGCTCGGGGTCGTCTACGGGGACCTCGGCACGAGCCCGCTGTACGCGGTACAGGTGATCTTCAAAGCACACCGCGACGCCGCGCATGCGACCCCCGCCGGCGTCTATGGGGTCGTGTCGCTGATCTTCTGGGCGCTGATGATCGTCGTCTCGCTCAAGTACGCGGGGGTGATCATGCGCGCGCACAACCGCGGAGACGGCGGCGGCATGGCGCTGGCGGCGCTGATCCAGCGCCGGCGCGTCGGCCGCGGTGTGCTGCTGGTGATGCTCGGGATCTTCGGCGCCGGACTGTTCTTCGGCGACGGGATGATCACCCCGGCGATCTCGGTCACCTCGGCCGTCGAGGGCCTGAACGTCGCGACGCCCGGCCTGTCGCACCTCGTCGTGCCGATCTCGCTCGTGATCCTGGGCGGGCTGTTCCTGATCCAGCGCCGCGGCACGGGCGCGGTCGGCTGGCTGTTCGGCCCGCTGATCCTGCTGTGGTTCGTGGCGATCGGCGGGCTCGGGCTGCGCGAGGTGATCGCGCATCCGGGCGTCTTGCAAGGCCTGTCGCCGACCTGGGGGATCAGGTTCCTCGCCGACCACGGCGGCGCCGCGTTCCTGATGCTCGGCGCGGTCGTGCTCGCGGTCACCGGCGCCGAGGCGCTGTATGCGGATCGAGGTCACTTCGGCGTGATGCCGATCCGGATGACCTGGTTCGGGGTCGTGCTGCCGTGCGTCGTGCTCTCGTATCTCGGCCAGGGCGCGCTGGTCCTCGCGCATCCGAGCACGATCCGCAACCCGTTCTACCTGCTGGTGCCGAGCGGAGGCCGCCTTGCGATGGTGATTCTCGCGACGGTCGCGACGATCATCGCCTCGCAGGCGGCGATCACGGGCTCGTTCTCGATCGCCCGCCAGGCGGTGCAGCTTGGCTTCCTGCCGAGACTGAAGATCACGCACACGTCCGACACCGAGGGTCAGATCTACGTGCCGCTGATCTCCTTCGTGCTCGCCGCCGGCGTCGCGGCACTGGTGCTCGTGTTCCAGAGCTCGGGGAAGCTGGCGAACATCTACGGGGTCGCGGTCACGGGGACGTTCGTGCTCGACACGATCCTGTTCCTGGCCGTCGCGCGGTCGCTGTGGCACATGGCCACCTGGAAGCTCGTGGCGCTGGGGACGCTGTTCTTGACGGTCGAGATCTCGTTCTTCAGCGCGAACATCACGAAGGTCGACCACGGCGCCTGGATCCCGCTGTCGATCGGATTGCTCGCGTCGGTCGTGATGGTGACGTGGCGGCGGGGACGGCTGATCGTTACCCGCAACCGGATCAAAGAGGAGGGCTCGCTGGAGCAGTTCCTCGAGTCGCTCCGCAACGCCGACCCGCCGATCCACCGGATCCCGTCGCTCGCGATCTACCTGAGCCCCGGCGGGCGGACGACGCCGCTGGCGCTGCGCGCGGACGTCGAACACCACCAGGTGCTCCATCAGAAGGTGCTGATCGTCTCGGTCGAGCCGGTCACCGTCCCGCACGTCGATCCCGCCGACAAGTTCGAGTTCGAGTGGATCGGCGAGAGGCTGATGAAGGTCGCCCACCTGACGATCCGGACCGGATACCACGACTCACAGAACGTCCCCGCGGCGCTCGTGCTCGCGCGCAAGCGCGGGTTCCTCGAGCGCAACCTCGACCTCGAGCACGCCTCGTACTTCATCTCCCGGATGACGATGACCCCGACCGACGAACCAGGAATGCGCCGCTGGCGCAAGCTGCTGTTCATCACGATGGCGCGTAACGCGACCAGCCCGATCGAGCACTTCGGGTTGCCGATCGACAGCACCGTGGCGGTCAGCTCACATGTCGCGATCTGACCGAATCAAACGAGCACTTGGAGGACTGTCTATGAGAGTCAAAGTGAGAGCCGTCATCGTTCGAGACGGACGCCTGCTCGTGGCCCGAGACCGTCATCGCGGTGTCGACAGGCTGATACTGCCCGGTGGACGTGTACACGAACGCGAGTCGATCACCAGCGCGCTGATCCGCGGAGTCGCCGACACGGCACAGCTCGCGATCGATCCGGTCAAGCTCCTGTACGTCGTCGAGATCCCGGGGCTGTACGCCGCCTACGACCTCACGCTGGTGTGGCTCGCAGAGCTGGCCGACCTGGACGTCCATGTTCCGGAGGACTCGCTGATCGATCTCGGGACCGAGCTCCCGGTGCCGCTCGATCCGCCGATCCTCGGCGAGATCGCGGCGGACGCGGAGGATGGCTGGGCGAACAATCCGCGCTGGCTCGGCGGGACGGAGCCGAGGCGCGGCCGGTCCCGGATCATGACCCGCGCTCGCCGGCTCACCGCCAGCTAGCGGTAGCGCTAGCTCTCAGCTGTGAACGTGATCTTTCCGGTCTCGCAGTGGGAGTACGCAGCGCCCCTGCTGTAGAGGACAGCGGTGAGGTAAAAGCTGCCCTTCGCTGTGCCACCCTTGATCGCAAATTGCACCGTGGCTGTGTTCACTTCTCTGATGCCGTAGAGGGAGCTCGTGTACGTGGCATGGCCGCCGAACTTGCCGTCCTTCAGACGGCCGCCGAAGTCGGTGATGCCCGGGATAGCCCCTCTCGGGGCGCACTTAGCGCTCCAATTAATGCCGCTGCGCTTGTACACCACGCGGTTGCGCGAGACCGTGACTGTGACCGCGTGATGCTGCGAGGTCTTGCCGTTGAACGTCCCGGACACGGCGAGCGCGGCCGGCGCGACGGCAAACAGGCAAATCGACGCAACGAGGAGCACTCGGCACGCTCGCGCCTTACCTGCACTTCTCACCGAAACCTCCCTCAAACCATTCAATGATCGCCCTTCGTCGCGAAGCGTAGCCCCGAGCGCTGCGCTGCGCAATCGATACCCCCGCCCGGGCGGGCGACTACGGGCTTGGATTATGTAGCTCGCTCGGTTACGCTCGTCTGGCCACGATCAATCGCGCCGAAGGGAACCTTCGCGATGAAGAGAACGCAGTCTCCGCGGCGGGTGAGCGGAAGACGCACTGGGCCCAGGACCGCGGCCACACTCGCAGTTTGCGCTGCTGCGATCAGCGTCCTGGCGCCTGCGGCGGCGGCGAACCTGCCCAGCAGCAAAGACACCCAGATCGTCCCTTTCAAGTCGCTGGGCGGAGTCCGTCTCGGCGACTCGTTCGCGACTGCGAAGAAGACGTGGGGTAAAACCACGGGCAAAAGCCACTGCGATCACACGTCCTCCTGTACCTACCAGGATAAGACTGGCGTGGCCGTGTTCGACGTCGGCAGCCACGGGGTCTTCAACGTCTACATCGAGATCAACGTGAACACGACTCATCCCAGCTGGAAGACACCGCTGACGGCGTTCCACACCTCCAAGGGAATCCGACTCGGATCCACGCTGGCTCAGATCAAGGCCGCCTATCCCGGTGGCGGCGCCGTGAACGCGGGTGGCTATTACGTCGTCAAGAGCCGTAATGGCACGTCGCTGTTGTTCTTCATTGACGGCGGTCGAGCGGGATCGATCGGCATCAGTAGCCAGAGCACGTGAAGCCCGCTATGCCCATGGGACGTGAGGTGAAGCTGAGGCCGCGTCGCGGGAGCCGACGCTTGGCCGTCGCTGCGGCCGCCGTCGCGAGCCTGATCGCCGGATTGGCCCTGGTCGCCTCGGTTTTGGCGGCCACCCCGAAGGCGGGCTGCTGGGGCACCTGCGGGGGGGACGAGGGACCGGTCGGCGGCTTCTTCAACGTCACAGGCCACAAGATCGTCGGCGGGATCCTGATCGAACTGAAGTGCCTGGGCACCCATCGCATTGCGCTGCCCGCGGGTCAGCACGCCGTCGTCGGGGACGAGCTCGCCGTGCCCGAGTTCGGCTACTCCCCGTCGGGACGCCCGCGGCAGCCGTCGTCGATCCTGATCAGCAAGGGCGGTCACTTCTCCTACAGGGGTGAGGCTCAGCGTCTCCAAGGCAACGAGCAGAAGTCGGTGGAGGTCGACGTCAGCGGAGAGTTCCTGAGCTCGACCAGGGCCCAGATTCGCTTTGCGATCGCCTACGGCAACTGCCGGTCCCAGGTCGTCAGGATCCCGCGGGCCGGCTAGCGCCGTCGGTCGCCGGCGGTCGCCGCCACAGTGTCGTGGAGCTACACCGCGCCGGGGATCCAGCTCGTGCCGGCCAGCGGCACGCGCGCCATCGCCGCGGCCTCGATCGTCAGCGCGACGAGGTCCTCCGGCTCGAGGTTGTGCACGTGCGACTTCCCGCACGCGCGCGCGAGCGTCTGGGCCTCGAGCGTCAACGCTCGCAGGTAGTTCGCGAGCCGCCGTCCACCCTCGACCGGGTCGAGCCGCGCCGCCAGCGCCGGGTCCTGAGTCGAGATCCCCGCCGGGTCGAGACCCGCCTGGTAGTCGTCGTAGTAGCCGGCTGCAGATCCGATCTCCCGATAGCCGGAGTCGTGCTCGGGTGCGTTGTCCCCGAGCGCGATCAGCGCGGCCACCCCGATCGACACGGCATCGGCGCCGAGCGCCAGCGCCTTCGCGACATCGGCGCCGGAGCGGATCCCGCCGGAGACGATCAGCTGCACCTTCCGATGCATGTCGAGCTCGATCAGCGACTCCACCGCCTGGGGGATCGCCGCGAGGATCGGAATCCCGACGTGCTCGATGAACACCTCCTGCGTCGCCGCGGTGCCGCCCTGCATGCCGTCGAGCACGATCGCGTCAGCGCCGGCCTTGACCGCGAGCGCGACGTCGTAATACGTGCGGGTCGCACCGACCTTGACGTAGATCGGGATCCGCCAATCAGTGATCTCGCGCAGCTCCTCGATCTTGATCTCGAGGTCGTCCGGCCCGGTCCAATCCGGATGACGGCACGCGCTGCGCTGGTCGATCCCAGTCGGCAGGTCACGCATCTCGGCGACCCGATCGGAGATCTTGTGCCCGAGCAGCATCCCCCCACCCCCCGGCTTCGCACCCTGGCCGACGACGACCTCGATCGCGTCCGCCCGGCGCAGATCGTCCGGGTTCATCCCGTAACGAGACGGGAGCAGCTGGTAGACGAGCAACCGCGAGTGCTCGCGCTCTTCGGGCGTCATCCCGCCGTCGCCGGTCGTCGTCGACGTGCCGACTTCGGAGGCTCCGCGGCCGAGCGCCTCCTTGGCCTGCGCCGACAGCGCGCCAAAGCTCATTCCGGCGATCGTGATCGGGATGTCGAGGTGGACCGGCTCGCGCGCGAACCGCGTCCCGATCGTCACATCCGTGTCGCACCGCTCGCGGTAGCCCTCGAGCGGGTAGCGCGAAACGCTGGCCCCAAGGAACAGCAGGTCGTCGAAGTGCGGGACCCGGCGCTTGGCTCCGAATCCCTTGATCGAGTAGATCCCCTCGCGGGCGGCGCGCTGGATCTCGGCGATCGCGTTGCGGTCGAACGTCGCCGACTCGCGCAGCCCGGGCTGCCAGCCGTCAGGACCCGGCATCAGTAAGCCCCGACGTTGTCGACGTGGAAGTTGTACAGCTGCCGCGCGGACCCGTAGCGCCGGAACGACGACGCCTCGACATCCTCGATCCCGGCGCGCGCCAGCAGATCGCTGACCCCGGACACGTCCTCGGCGCGCATCTCCTTCTCGACGCAGTCTGCCCCGAGTCCGGCAACCGACCCGCGGACATACAGGCGTGCCTCGTACAGCGAGTCGCCGAGCGCGTCCCCCGCGTCGCCGCACACGACCAGCGCACCCTTCTGCGCCATGAACGCGCTGAGGTGCCCGACCGATCCGCGGACGACGATCGAGGCACCCTTCAGCGAGATCCCGCACCGCGCCGAAGCGTCACCGTGGATCACGAGCAGACCGCCCCGCGCGCTCGCGCCCGCCGACTGCGACGCGCTCCCCTCGACGATCACCGTCCCGGACATCATGTTCTCGGCGACGCCGACGCCGCAGTTGCCCGCGATCCGGACGGTCGCCTGCTTGTTCATCCCGGCGCAGTAGTACCCGACGTGACCGTCGATCTCGACCTCGTGCTCCCCATCGAGCCCGACCGCGATGCTGTGCTTGCCACTCGGATTGAGCACCCGCACCTGCTGTGCCGCACCAGCCCGATGGAGCTGCTCGTTCAGCGAACGGACCGACTTTTCGTTCAGATCGATCGACAGCGCCTCGCGCGTGACCGCCATCACGCGACCGCCGGATCGACCCCACGGGCCGTACCGACGAGGCCTTCGGCCTCGCGGCGCGCGTTCTTACTCCAGCTGTAGATCCGTCCCGGTTCCGGCTCCCACAGCTCGGCCTCTGACGCGCCTGGGAGCACCGCGATCGCGCGGTATTCGGATGCCATCGCGACCCACTCGTCGTTCTCGGCCATCACCGCCGGCTTGCAGGCGATCGGGTCGCGGAGCACGGCGAACCCGTCGGCCGTCCCGACCGCGAACGTGTAGAACCCGTCGAGGTCAACCAAGCACCCCTCGAGCGCCTGCTCGAGCGACGCCCCGCCGGCGAGCCGCCACATCAGGTAGCCGGCGGCGACCTCGGAGTCGTTGTCGGTCTGGAAGCGGATCCCTTCGCGCTGGAGCGAGCGGCGCAGACGGTTGTGGTTCGACAGCGAGCCGTTGTGCACGAGGCACAGGTCGAGCCCCGTCGAGAACGGGTGCGAGTGCTGAGTCGTGACGCGGCTCTCGGTCGCCATTCGTGTGTGGCCGAGCGCGTGCGTGCCGTCGATCTCCGCGAGCGCGAACCGCTCGATGAACGAGGACGGCGGCCCGGCCTCCTTGAAGATCTCGATCGTCGTGCCAGCGCTCATCACGCGCAGCTCGGGGTGATGCTCTGCGAGCCACGCCTGGACGTCGGCACCGTCCGCGTCGACTTCGAGGACCGCGTGAGTCGCGCGTACACGCGGTTCCGACACGTCCCCGAACACCGCCGAGAGCTCAGCCGCGACCACGCCCCAATCGAGCTCGGTGTCGGCCGAATGCAACGACACCTTGACCGACCCCGGCGGAGCCGGGTCACGGTAGAAGGCCACGCCGGCGCTGTCGGGACCTCGGAACGACAGCTGCTCGAGCATCCGTCCCAAATGGCCACCAAGCTCCGGCTGAAGCGTGGCCGACTTCAGGTAGAGACCGGCGATTCCGCACACGGCGCGGACAGTAGACCGTGGCTCGACCGTCGAAAATGGCGCTTATGCGCACACTTTCGCGGTGGAATGTGGTGGCTGCCGCTACACGGGCCTAACCGCCACCTCGAGCCCGTGAACGGTCGTGCTTGCGCCCATATCGCTTGGCTGCGCGCGGGTGAGAACGTTGACGTTCGCGCCGGAGGGCAGCAGCTTCGGCCAGCCGCCCTTTGGGATCACGCCCGTCCCGGGCAGCAACGCGTCGGTCACGCTCACGCTGACGACGAGACTGCCGGCCTCGCTGTCAACCTGTGCGTGCTCGCCATCGCGCAGCCCGAGCGCGAGCGCGTCGCCGGCGCAGACACTCAATGTCAGCGCCCCCGCCTGGCGCGAGATCCTCGGATCGTTCGAGAAGCTCGCGTTGAGCGACCACCGCGATGCCGGTGACAGCAGTCGGAGACGACCGGCCGCCGGGCGGGGGTCGGCGACCGGCTGCGGCAGGCGTCCGTGTCCCGCGGCCGCCGCGCGCTCGCTCGCAAGCTCGATCTTGCCGCTGTCGGTCGGGAACCGCAGCTCGGCGAACTGCACCTCCGGCTCGGCTGACGGCCAGACGGTTCCGCGGCTCGCGAGCCCGGCGAAGTCGAGCCCGGAGCCACCAAGCACGCGGGCGATGATTGCTTCGTCGGATTCGACCAGCGCCGGATCGGTGAGCGCCATCGTCCGCGCGAGCCGGCGGAAGATCTCGCTGTTCGGGAGCGCGCCGCCGAGCGGCTCGGCTGCCTTCACCTGGGCCGCAATCGCGCGGTGGAAGTACGGCACGACGAGGTCGTCGCACTCGACCCACGATGCGGCGGGCAGGACGACGTCGGCCACGTCCGCGGTGTCGGTCGGAAACAGGTCGATCACGAGCGTGAACAGGTCCTCGCGCTCGAGCGCACGCCGCAGCCGTCCCTGCTCCGGGCACGAGGCCAGGGGGTTGACGTTCCAGCAGATGAACGCGGACGACCGCGCGGGGTCCTCCAGCACGGCGGCGAGCTCCATGTGCGAGATCGGCGACGGGCCATCGGCAAAGACGTCGGCGCCGCTCAGATATTGCTCGTCGATGCCACGGCTCGCGAACCCGTTGAGGTACAGGAACCCGGCGCCGGGGCGGCCGAGATTGCCGGTAACCGCGGGCAGCGCCGCGACACTGCGCACGATGTTCCCGCCGCTGCACTGGCGCTGGAGGCCCTGCCCGATCCACAGCATCGACGGCCCGGCGCCATATAGGTGCGCGGCACGCTCGACGTTCGACGCCGCGACACCGGTGAGCGCCTCCGTCCACGCCGGGTCGCAACGCGCTGCGAGCTCCAGCAACTCCTCGCCGCCGACGGCGTGAGCGGTCAGGAACTCGTGGTCCACCAGGCCGTCCCGGGCGAGCACGTGGATCAACCCGAACGCGAGCGCAGCATCACTGCCGGGGAAGAGCTGCAGGTGAAGGTCGGCTGCGGCTGCGGTCGGCGTACGGATCGGATCGACGACGAGGACGGCGCCGGGCGCCTCGGGCAGCCAGTGCTCATGCTGGTGCGGCGCGGATGCCGACGGGTTGGCGCCCCACACTAGGATGCAGCGCGCCTGCGCGGCGGTCCGAGGATCGAAACCGTCGAGCGAATCGCCGTACACGTAGCCAAGCGCCGTGTGCCCGGCGTCGTTACAGATCGTGTCCGGCGCTACCTCGGTCGCACCGATCCGGCGCATCAACCGCATCCCGAAGAAGTACGACAGCAGCGCGAAGCTACCCGTGTAATGCGAGTAGACGATCCGCGCGGGATCGTCGGCAGCGATCGCAGCCAACCGCTCACCGACCACCGCCAGCGCGCGATCCCAACCCACCGGCTGGCCACCGACCAGCGGCTCAGTCACACGGGCCGCCGGGTCGAGAAACACGCCGTTGTACGCGAGCGCGCACTTGCGACACAGCCTCCCGCGGCTGACCGGGTGATCCGGGTCGCCGCGTACGTGGACGATCCGCCCGGCGGCTACCCGGACGAGCGCGCCGCAGGCGTCGTAGCAGTCACGGGGGCAGGTCGTGCGGAGGTCATGGGCTTGCGCTGTCATTGGAGGGGAGGTGCACCGGCACATGTGAGCGGCGCCACACGTGCTGGGGCTCTTGGGACCACATCATCCCGCCGATCAGCCGCGCGCGCGAGCGGTCCACGCCCATCACGGTCGCGCCGGCACTGGCTCAGGCCCCGATCCGGCTGCGCGACGGGAGCTAGCGGCTGGCCGGCGCCCAGGCCCCGAGCTGCTTCTGCGCGCGCTTGACCTCGGACAGCGCTGCCCTCAGATCAGCGCGTGCGATCGGCCGCAGCGCGTCCGGATCGATCAGGTTGTCCGGCGGCGAGCCGGCGGCGATCAGCTCGGCGTGGTGCTCGAAACGGACAGCCGAGATCACGGTGAACGCCTCGCCCAGCGCGTCCGCGCTGTCTCGCTCGAGCCCGCCGACGTGCGCGACGGCCTCGATCCGGTCGAGCGTGTTCGAGATCGTCACACAGTTCGCGAGCGCGTGAAAGCGAACGAGGTTGACCAGCGGGATGATCGCGCCGCGCTTGATGTCGAGCTTCCCGGGCGGGTCGCCCTCCTTGCCCACCGCAAGCTGCCCGCGCACCCCTCCGAGCGCCACCGGATAGCCGATCGCGGTGCGCGCCATCAGGCGCATGAACTGGGCGTGCTCGCCGGCGGCGCGAACCCGGCTCGTGAGCTCGCCGGCGACCGCGAGCCCGCCCGATCCCGGCCGGAAGTCGAACGCAACGGTGGCACGGATCAGGTGCGATTCGTCGGGAATCTCGAAGCACTCGTCGAATGTCCGCAGCCACGCGCTCTTCGGCATCCGCCACAGCCGCTTGCCCGCGAGCACGCCGTTGTTGTCGACCCCGATCCCGCAACGGGCAAGTCCGGCGTTGACATCCGAGCCGAGCCGCTCGAAGTACGCGTCGACCTCGTCCTCCGCGCCGGCCGGCGGGTCGGCGTACGCGAGCGCGTTGTCCTGGTCGGAGGCGAGCGTGAGCTCCCGCCGCGCGGCGCTGCCGAGGTTCAACCACGACCAGGCCAGCGGCGCCGCGCCATTGCGCCAGACCGAGAAGTCGACGAGCCGCGCGACGACCGCGTCGTGCTGGAGCGTGAGCACGCGGCCGAGGTCACGGGACGGGACGCCGGCGCGAACGAGCGCCAAGAACAGCCTCGGCAGATGCTCGGCCGAGCGGACGAGCCCATCCTCGTCGGCGGCGCCAAGGATCGTGTGCCGCAGCGCGATCGGGCTGCGCGCATCGAGCCCGAGCAGGTCGCCGGCGGACAGCACCCCGACGACACCGTCGGAATCGAGCACGGCGACGACATCGCTGCCTGCCGCCAGCATGTCGATCGTCGCCTCGACCGCCAGCTGTCCGACCGGGACCGTCGGCACCGGCGTGCGCGCGATCTGCGCCACCGGCCGCTCGAGCGCGCCGCCGCCCGCGACGACCGCCGCCCGCACCTCGGCGTCGGTGACGATCCCGATCGCCCGATCGCCATCGGCGCCGGGCAGATCGACCAGCAGTGCCGCGACGCCGTGCTCGCCGAGCCGTTGCGCCGCCGTCCTGACCGTCTCCTCCGCGCCGCAGAAGGTCGGCTTGCGCATGATCGCCGACACGGGCGTCGTGCCGACGTCGAGCAGCCCGTGGACGGTGTGCCCCGCGCGTGTCAGCCGCTTGCGCATCGACTGGGCCACGTACGCGGCTCCCGCCTCGGTCCCGAGCACCCGCCTGCCTGCCTGCGCCGGCAGCAGCGCGCAACTCGCCGGCTCGTGCGCACGGACGCTGAACGCCGGCGCCATCCCGGTCAGCAGCGACGGGTGACCGAACAGCTCGCCCGGCTCGAGAATCTGGATCGTCTCCCCCTCGTGGACGATCTCCATCGAGCCTGTGAGCACGACCCACAGGCCGACCGCCGGCGAGCCGTCCTCGACGAGCGCCTCCTGGCCCGCGTCGTAGGAGATCGCTCGCGCGTCCGCGACGACCGCATGCAGTTCGTCCGCGGTCAGGGAATCGAACGGCGGATAGCGCGACAGGAATGTGTCCAGGTTGTCCATGTTGGGCACCGCAATTGTGTTCGCTTCGCGCCTCGCGGAGGGTTTATCTACGTGAGAGCCTAAGCCTCGGCTTTCTGCAAGCGGACCCTGGAGGGCAAAGTTGGCCGACGATCCGAACCTCACCATGCCGGGCCCGTTCGACGACGAACTCGTCTACGAATCCGCCGGCTTGCCGAAGACGACGAACTGGTGGGGCGCGTTCGTGATCGGCCTCGCGGGCACGATCCTGGTGACCGGGATCGCGCCAGTGATGGTGACCGAGCTCGGCGCCGCGTCGGTGCCGGTGATCATCTTCATCACGATCACGGGCTACATCGTCTGCCTGCTGCTCGCGGAGCTCTCGGCGATGATGCCGGACCGGTCCGGCGGCCTGCCGTCGTACGCGTACCCCGCGTACAAGGATCGCTGGCCACGGTTCGCGGAGCACGTCAACGGATTCACGGCGTGGGCGTACTGGCTCGGCTGGTTCCCGGTGGCGCCGCTGAACATGATCCTCGCGTCGTTCTACATCGCCGATCGGCTCAAGCTGAACACGACGGCCGGATTCACGCCGATCCACACGCAGATCGCATGGTGGACGCTCGGGATCTCGGTCGGCGGCCTGATCCTGCTCGCGATTCCGGCGATCAGGGGTTTGCGGTTCGGGACGCTGTTCGCGACCGTGCTCGCGTTCCTGTCGATGATCCCGCTGACGTTCCTCGCGATCAGCTGGATCTTCCACCCTTCGGTCGTCGACTTCGGGCAGCTGTTCCACTTCCGCCACACTGACGGCAGCGGCTTCTTCGCCTCCCAGTTCAACCACGGGTGGCTGACCTTGTACCTCGCGTTCTCGTTCCTGCTGACGTGGAACGTGATCGCGATGGAGGCGGCCGCGTGCTACATCGGCGAGACCCGCAACCCCGACCGCGACGCGAAGATCGCGATGAACCTCGAGGGCGCGTACGGCCTGTTCATCTACACGATGATCCCGGTCGCGTTCGTGATCGTACTCGGTACGAAGGCGCTCGGAAACGCGTCGCTGGTCGACCCGAAGACGATTTTCGTCCACTTCGCGTCGAAGGTGTTCGGCGCCGGCGCCGGCTCGAACATCCTCAACTGGCTTATCGCGGTGATGCTGATCCTTGCGCTGATCCTGTCCGCGCTGAACGCGATCACGGGCACGGCCAGATCGCTGCACCAGATGGCCACCGACGGGCAGTTCCCGAAGTGGTTCCTGCACGTCAACCACCACGGCGTCCCCGATCGCGCGATGCTGTTCAACGTCGCGTGCTCGATCGCGGTCGTGTTCCTCGGCGGCGCGGTCGAGATCTACACCTTCTCGAACGTCGGCTACCTGGCGTCGTTCATCCCGGTGCTGATCGGCTACTTCCTGCTGCGGAAGTACCGCCCGAATGTCCGGAGGCCGTTCAAGCTGCCCGAGTGGATGAAGTGGATAGCGCTGCTGATCGCAGGCATCTACACCGTCATCTACTTCTACGGGGGACCGGTGTACGCGAGCTGTGCGTGCAACGCCGCGGGACGTAAGACGCTGCCCTACTACTTCATCGGCATCGGCGTCGTGCTGCTCTACTTCCCGCTATGGGCCTACCGAAAGTACGTCGAGGACAAACGCGTGCCGCCGGCGACCCCGGCGAACGCGATACCGATCCCGCCGATCGCCGGGGCCTCCGAGCCGTGAGCACGGCGGCCATCGTGGCCGAGCCTGAGTTGACCGAGCAGGGTCCGTTCGCGCGGATCCTGCTCGCTTCTGAAGGGCGGCCGATCTCGGATGCGGCGGTGGCCCGCGTACTTCAGCTCGCGGAGCGTGGCGGCGCCAGCGTGCGCGTGTTCAGCATCGCGCGCGTCCACGGCGTCTCGTTCGGGATGCCCAATCCTGGCCTGCTGCCGAACAAACGCGAGTGGGGCGAGCAGCGCGAGATCGTCGCCAAGGCGATCAAGCGGTTGAAGCGAAAGGGAATCGAGGCCGACGGCCATGTCGTCGGCACTCGGGCAGGCTGGAAGCGGATCATCGACGAGGCCAAGACCCAGGGTTGCGACGCGATCGTGATGACGGCCGATCCGGACGTCAACCGTGTCATCGGTAACGCGCTGTGGTCTCAGGAGCCCCAGCGCGTGCGCCGCAAGGCGAAGCTGCCGGTGTACCTCGTTCGCGATTAGCCGGGGAGTCCGTGCAGCCGCGCGAGCTTGATCGCGAGCTCGAGCGACAGCAGGTCGTCCTCTTCGAGATCGAGTCCGGTCAGCTCCTCGATTCGCCGCAGCCGCTGGCGCAGCGTGTTCGGGTGGATGTACAGCGCGCGCGCCGACTCGATCACGCTGCGGCGCTCGGCGAGGTGGCGCTCGAGCGTGTCCAGCAACGCGGTTCGCCGCTTGTGGTCATACGCGATCAGCACGTCGACCGCGGTGCGCATCGGGTCCCGCGGCGCGTCGCCTGGGGAGATCTGGACGAGGTACCGGTACGCGCCCAGCTGCGAGTACGAGATCGCGCCGCCCGAGCCGAGCAGCGCCCGGCCGATCGTCGCGGCGTCGAGCGGCCTCGCGGTATGCGCGAGCAGCGTCCTCGGACGCGCCGTGCACGCCACTGACCCCGATCACGGCTTGGCACCGGCGACCGAGCTCGCGGGACAGCGACATCAGCTCGTCGATCCGGCCCGCCCGCCGCGAGCCCAGCGCCAGTAGCGCGCGCACCGGGCCCGGTCCGGCATCGACCGCCGTATACGGCGCGAGCTCCGCGAGCGCTGCCCCGAGCGCGTTCGCGGCGGTCTGCCACTCGCGCGAGTTCGCGCCCGGCGACTGCGCGCACACGACGACATACGGCTCGGTCAGATCGCACCTGACCTCGGCCGCCTTCGCGGCGGCGAACTCGGTCGCGCCCGCGGCGAGCGCCTCAAACAGGTCCTTGACGATGTTCGCCTTCGTCAGCCCCTCGATCAGCTCCGCGCGCTTGAGCGCGACGGCCGCCAGATGCGCGATCGCGCGCACGATCTCTGAGTCCTCCTCGTTGAACCGCTGGCCGGCGGGCGAACCCGCGCACAGCAGCCCGATCCGCTCGCCGCCGACCGACAATGGCGCAACCAGCAGGTCGTCGACCTCGAGCTCCGGCCACAGGGTCCGCGCGGCGGGCCCCGCGCCGCGCGCCGTCGAGCGTCGCGAGCAGCACGCTCGCAGCCGACCGCGCGGGCGGTTCGGGCACCGGGTCGGGCGAGGAGGCGATCATCCGCAGTCCGGCCCCGTCGGGCTCGAGCCGGTGCAGCTGGCACACCGCCGCCCCGAGCAGCCGCCGGCCTCCGGCCGTGACGACACGCGCGAGCTGGTCCGCGTCGGGCGCCGCCGCGACATTCTGCGCAAGCGCCGAGAGGCCGGTGACAGCGTCGAGCCGGCGGCGCTGCTGGTCGTAGAGCTGCGCGTTCTCGACCGCGCCGGAGACGAGCGAGGCGATGTGGACGAGCAGCTTCAGCGCGTCCTCGGTGAATTCGTGTGGCGCCTGCGTGTGGAGCACGATCACGCCGATCGTCTCGTTCGCGCGCGATAGGATCGGCACCGCGACCATCGACTGGAACCGGTGCTCGTCGAGCTCGGGGACGTAGCGCATCCGCGGGTCGTCCATCGCCCGGTCACGGATGAACTCCGGCGTGCGGTGGCGAGCAACCCAGCCGGTCAGCCCCTCGTCGACCGAGAACTGGACCGTGCCGACGGCGCCCGCGAACACCGGCGACGCGGCGCGGATCGTCAGCATCCGATCCTCGAGCAGGTAGATGAAGCAGGCGTGGCAGCCGGTGGCCCCGGTCGCGAGGTCGACGACCCCCTGGAGCATCGTCTCGAGCTCGAGCGAGCTCGACACGAGCTTGATCACCTCGTACAGCGTCCGGTTCTCCTCGCGGAGCACCGTAAGTTCAGAGGTGGTGTCCGTACCGGCCGTCATATGTGCGAGTCGGACATGCTAGTCCCCGCTAAGGAGTGCTCCGGGCCATTGCCCCCGGACCGCTGCGCGGGATATACCTCGCCCCCATGACAGAGCAACCAAAGAACGCCGATGATGCCCGGCGGATCGTCAAGGACAACGGCATCGAGTTCCTGTTCGCGCAGTTCGTCGACATGCACGGAAAGCCAAGCGCGAAACTCGTGCCCGCCCACCACATCGACGACCTGCTCGAGGACGGAGCAGGGTTTGCCGGGTTCGCCGCTGGGGACGTCGGCCAGGGCCCCGACGACCCAGACATGATCGCGATGCCGGACCCGACGACGCTGACGATCCTCCCCTGGCAGCCGAACGTCGCGCGGTTCGCGTGCGACATCACGGTCGAGGGTGAGGAGTGGCCGTTCTGCCCGCGCACGATCCTCCGTCATTCGCTGGCCCGTCTCGCCGAGCGCGGCTACCAGTTGAAGATCGGCGCGGAGCTCGAGTATTTCCTGATCAAGCGGACCGAGGACGGCGGGATCGAGATCGCCGACGAGCTCGACACGCTCGATCTCCCGTGCTACGACATGCGCGCGCTCAGCCGCAACCTCGACTTCGTCACGACCGTGTCGAAGTACGTGACCCAGCTCGGCTGGGACAACTACGCCACCGACCACGAGGACGCGAACGGCCAGTTCGAGCAGAACTTCCAGTACGACGACGCGCTGGTGACCGCCGACCGAGCTGTCTTCTACCGCTACATGGTCGAGACCCTTGCCCAGCAGCGCGGCCTGATCGCGACGTTCATGCCCAAGCCGTTCGCGCACCTGACCGGCAACGGCTGCCACTTCCATGTCAGCCTGTGGAAGGGCGGGACCAACGTGTTTGACCGCGCGCGCGATCAGGACCCGCGCGGGCTCGGCCTCTCGGAGCTGGCGTACAACTTCATCGGCGGTCTGAAGGCGAACGCGAAGGCGTACATCGCAGTCACCGCGCCGACGGTGAACTCGTACAAGCGGCTCAGGGTGGGCGCGCCGACCAGCGGCGCCACGTGGGCGCCGGCGTACGTGAGCTACGGGTACAACAACCGCACGCAGATGCTTCGGATCCCGGACGCCGGGCGGATCGAGGACCGCACCGTGGACGGTTCGTGCAACCCGTACCTGGCGGCGACCGCGATGCTGGCCGCGGGGTTCGACGGGGTCGATCGCGGGCTCGATGCGGGCGATCCGAATTCGGCCAACCTGTACAAGCTCAGCCACGACGAGCTGGCCGCCGCGGGGATCGAGCTGCTGCCTGAGAACCTGCTCGACGCCACGCGCGAACTCGAGCGCAACGAACCACTCCGCGCAGCACTCGGCACGACCCGTGACGGCGACTACGTCGACTACTTCATCAAGGTCAAGCGCGACGAGGTCCAGTCCGCGCACGAGCAGATAACGCAGTGGGAGCTCGACCGGTACCTTCAGCTGTTCTAGTGGTAGACGCAACCGAACAGGCAAGGATGGTGCGCGACGGCGAGGTCTCGCCGTCCGAGCTCGTCGACGACGCGATCGGCCGGTTGGAGGAGCTCAACCCGCAGCTGAACGCCGTGATCCATCCGCTGCTCGACGAGGCACGCGCGACGACACCGCAGGACGGCCCATTCAAGGGCGTCCCGTTCCTCGTCAAGGACCTCTCGTGCTACATGGAGGGCGTGCCGGTCCATGAGGGGATGCGCGCGCTGAAGGAGGCCGGCTACCGCTCCGATCACGACATGTGGATCACGCGCAAGTTCCGCGAGGCGGGGTTTGTGATCCTTGGCCGCACGAACACGCCCGAGCTCGGGATCCTGCCCACGACCGAGCCGGTCGCGTACGGCGCCACCCACAACCCATGGAGCCTCGACCACTCTCCCGGCGGGTCGAGCGGCGGTTCTGCCGCCGCGGTCGCCGCCGGAATCGTCGCCGCGGCCCATGCGAACGACGGCGGCGGCTCGATCCGGATTCCCGCGAGCCACTGCGGACTGTTTGGGATGAAGCCGTCGCGCGGCCGCGTGTCGCTCGCGCCGGACTTCGGAGAGGTGCTCGGCGGGCTTGTGATCGAGCTCGCGGTGACGCACTCCGTCCGCGACGCCGCCGGGATCCTCGACGCGATCCACGGTCCCGCGCCCGGCGATCCGTACGCGGCCCCGACGCCAGCCGGCCCGTACGTCGACGAGGTCGGGACCGACCCCGGCCGCCTCAAGATCGGGATCAGCACGACGCCCCCGGGCAGCCAGTTCGAGACCCACCCCGAGTGCGTCGATGCGGCGCGCGCCGCCGCAAAGCTGCTCGAGGGTCTCGGCCACGACGTCCTCGAGTCGCATCCAGCCGAGATGGACGACCCGGAGCTGATCGCGAACTTCCTCGTCCGCTGGACCGCGGGGGTCGACTGGAACCTCAAGTACTGGTCGGATGCGATTGGGCGCGAGATCGGCCCCGACGACGTCGAGCCGTGCACGTGGGCGCTGGCTCAGCAAGGCCGTCAGTATTCCGCCGGCGAGCTGCTGCGCGCCTTCGAGGCCGCCCAGGCGGGAACCCGCCAGATCGCCGCGTGGTGGGCTGAGGACGGCTTCGACTTGTTGCTGACGCCGACCTGCGCGGAGCCCCCGCCGCGGCTCGGCGAGTTCGATGCGCCGCCTGACAACCCCGCGGCTCCGATCATGCGCGCGATCCCGTTCGGGACGTTCACCGCCGGCTTCAACACGACCGGTCAGCCGGCGATCAGCCTCCCGCTGCACATGACCGAGGACGGTCTTCCCGTCGGCGTCCAGCTGGTCGCGGCGTACGGCCGCGAGGATCTGCTGCTCCGGGTGGCGGCCCAGGTGGAACAAGCGGCTCCGTGGGCCGACCGCCGCCCCGCGCTCGCCCTGGCCTAAGGACGCACGATTCCACCGGAGGGGTCGGTACAAGTGTGCGTCGCTGCGCTCAGGAGGGGCCGAAGCGACGGACCGCGGTGGCGGGGCCATCGCTGGCGCCGACCAGCGACCCGACCGTCTGCGGCTCGCTGGCATCGAGGTGGCGCGCCAGCGCGATGAACGCCTGTGCCGTCGTCAGCGCGTCGCCCAGCGCATGGTGGGGTGGCTCGGCGCGCTGGCCGAGCTCGCGGGCCAGCCGCGCCAGCGATACGCCCACCGGCGCCTCGGAGTCGCGCTGCGCAAGCCACCGCCGCCCGAGCACTTCGGTGTCGGCGGCGGCCGGCAGCCGCACCCGCCGGCGGGAAAACTGCGGCGAGAGGAACGTCCGCTCGACGACCGCCGTGTGGAATACGGGCACACGACCGGTCAACGCTTCCAACACGAGCTCGATGGCGGAATCCACAGGCGGAGCGTCGGCCACGTCGGCGTGGCGGAGCTTGTGGATCAGCACCGCGTTGTGCTCGGGCCGCTGCTTCGAACGCGCTAGCGCATAGCCCGAGGAGCCGAGCACGATCCTCCCCTGCTCGATCGGGACGACCCCGACCGCGATGATCTCGCTGCGGCGAGGATCGAGCCCGGTCAGCTCGAGGTCGACGGCGCACCATCCGGCCTCCAGCCACGGCGTGTCGAGCGCCGGGCGACCTGCGCGCTCAAACGCGGTGGCTGCCGCGCCAGCCGGCGGGCGGCCGAGGCGCTTCACGCCGCGAGCCTCCGCTGCACGCCCGCGATCGCCCGGAACACGTCGCGTAGATGGTCGCGGATGAGCGGACTGATCGCCGCGGGGTCGAGCTGATCGTCGGGCCGTTCGCCGGTCGCGAGCTGCTCCATGTGGTGGCCTATCCGCAGATCGAGCGCCAGCTCGAACGCGTCGGTGAGCGTCCGCGCGTCGCCGTCGGTCAACTCGCCGGACGCCGCGCCCGCCGCAAGCTTGTCCGTCGTCGACCCCTCGACCAGGCCCGCAGCGGTGCCCGCCCACCGGCCGAGTTCGACGATCGGGATCACCGCCGCGCGGCGGATGTCGAGCCGCTCGAGCCTGCTGCCGTCGCGCTCGAGCACCGAGTCGGCGTCAAATCCGGTCGGCGGCGCGTAGGCGAGCGCGCGCCGGCGGAGCGTGCCGAGCAGCTCGTCCCGGTCGCCTCCGGTCGCCACCGGAAGCGGGTCCCGTGGCGTCCCCCACAGCGCTCGGCGCTCGATCAGCACGCCTAGCGCCAACTCGTCGTCCCCCGCCCGCAGCCAGTCGCCGGTCGCGCGCGACTCGACGTCGATCGCCATCCCACATCGGCGGAGCAGCGCGCCCACGGCTGCCGCCCAGCCTTCGGGCGGGGGCGCAGTATCGCTGTACACGATCGCCGCGCGCGGACGAGACGCGGGTGTGAGCTCACGCCGCGCCTGGCTGCCGACCGCGGCCCACACGAGCCCGGAAGGCGGCAACGCGAACCCCGGCGCGACCAACGCGAGCGCCCGCGCCGTCAGCGCGTCCGCGAGCGCCGAGAGTACGCGCGCGATCTCCGGCGCCCGCAGGTTCGATGCGTGCAGGTCGACGACGAGCTCCGGCAGCCGGCGGGCGACCACGACAAGCGCGTCAGCAGATTCCGAGCGCGCGATCGCCCGCCGCACCCCGAACCACGAGCGCGGCTGCACGGCGAACAGGTCACCGTCGTCGACGACGCCGATCAGCTGGCCCCGCTCGGAGACGACGAGCGCGTGACGGATGCTCCGCTCGAGCATCTCGAACAAGACCTCACCGCCGAGCCGGTCCGGAGTGACGGAGAACGCCGGGGTCGTCATCACCGATGCCACGGCGGCGCTGACCGGCATCCCGCCGGCCACGATCTTGGTCCGGATATCTCGGTCGGTGACGATCCCAAATCCGTGGCCGGGAGCGAACTCGACGACGGCGCAACTCGCGCCCGCCTCAGTCATCCGCTTGGCTACCTCGCGGATCGCCGACATCGGCTCGCACCGAACCGTCGGCGCCCGGATCAGCTCGGCGACCGGCTGATGGCCGGGCTCGTGCACCCCGACGAGCAGCTCGCGGTTCGACGCCCGCTCGAGCAACGGCCGGGCGACCTCGACCGGGATCCGGTAGCACAGCGTGTCCTCGGCCGCGCGCGCCTCAAACCCGGGCGGGAGCCCGGAGAGCATCGCCGCATGACCGAACGTGTCGCCGGCAGCGAGCAGGTCGAGCAGCCGCCCCTCGTGGCTGATGTCGACGCCGCCCGAGTGGATCACACGGAGGAACGTCACCGGCCCCCCGTCCTCGGTCAGGATCGCGGTGCCGGCGGGGTAGAACTCGATCTCGGTCTTCGTCACGACCTCGCCGAGCTCCCCGGGAGCGAGCGCGTCGAACGGCGCCCGCGCCGCCAAGAACCGCGCGATCTCCGAGAGGCCGGCGTCGAGCGGGTGTTGCATTAGACGAGTTTGTCTTAAGGGCCCCTAACCGACCAGTCCCAGTCGCTGCGCGCGCTGGACAGCCTCGGTTCGGTTGCGAACTCCGAGCTTGCGATACACCGAGCTCGTGTGCTCCTTGACTGTGTGCTTTGAGAGGTGGAGCTGCGCGGCGATCTCCGGGTTGGTCGAGCCCGAGGCCATCAGCTCGAGCACGCTCCGCTCCCGGTCGGAGAGCCCGAGCGCGCCCGGCTGCTCGTGGTGCTCGAATACGTTCTGCCCGAGTCCGACCGCCCGCACCGCGCTCGCGATCTTCCGCGCCGGCCAGTCCTTGTACGCGAACCCCGACGCGCCCGCCGCGCGCGCCGCGGGCGGCGAGATCTCGCCGGCGCCCGAGAACAGAAGCACCCGCACGCCCGGCTCGGCGGCGCGGAGCCGCTCGCAGATCTCCGCGCCCGACTCCTCGCCGATGAACAGGTCGACGAGCGCGACATGCGGCCGGTACCGCGCCGCGAGCTCGATCGCCTCGTCGCCCGACGAGGCGCTCACGCATCGCTCCACCCAGTCCTGCTGGGAGAGCATCAGCCGGAACCCCCAGTGCACGACCTCGTGATCGTCGACGACCAGCACGCGCAGCCGCTCGGGGCTGCGGAGCGGCTCAGCCATCGACCGGCACCACGAGTCGCACCTGCCACGTCCCGGCTTCGCGCTCGCCGAACTCGACCACGCCGCCGCTCTGCAGCGCCTCCAGCGCGGCCAGGCGCAGACCCATCCCGGCCCGCCGGGGACGCCCCGAGACGCCGTCGTTGCAGACCTCGAGCACGAACGCCCCATCCGACCGTCCGACGCGCACGGCGACGCGCGAGGGCCGTGCGTGCTTGTGCGCGTTACGGACCGCCTCGACCAGCACCGATTGGGCGAGCGGCTCGAGCGCCTCCGGCACGTCGCCCTCCTCGCCGGATTCGAGCACGACGCCGAGGTCGGGGTGCACGTGGGAGAGCCGCTGCACCTCGTCGAGGAACTTTGCCTGCGTCGCGCGCGGTGCACGCCCGAGCGGCCGCTGGAGCGCAGCGCGCAGCTCGCTCAGCGCCGCCTGCGTCTCGGCCGCGCAACGTTCGCGAGCCTCGGCGGGCAGGTCGCCCTTGCCGTCGAGCGCCATCGAGACGCCGAACAGCCGCTGGATCACGCCCTCATGGATCTCGCGCGCGAGGTCGATCCGCTGCCCGAGCTGGCGCGCGTTCTGTGCCTGGGTCGCGACGATCCGCGCGACCGACGCAAGCGCTGCCGTCTTGCCGAGCGTCCACAGCAGATGGCGTTCGGCTTCGTCGACCTCGGGCGCCGACAGCACCCGGTCCGCGAGGATCACGCCGATCTGCCGGCCGGCGGCGGCCATCGGCGCGCACAGTAGCCGCACAGGCTCCGGGAACAGCGCGGCGAACTCCGGCGGGACTTCGCCGCTGACATCGCCGACCACCTCGATCACCCGGTCCTCGCGCAGCGCCTGTGCCGTCAGCGGCAGCGACTCGACGCTCACGTGTGCGCCCTCGAACTGGCGTAGATCGAGCCGATGCGCGCCCGCCGCGCGGACGCGCCTGCGCGCGGGGTCGTAGCGGAAGATGATCGCGCGGCGCATCCGCGCGAGCCGGCACACCGCCTCGCACAGGCGATCGTAGAACCCCTCGCCCGGCGCGGTGCTCTCCTCGGACTGTGCGAGTACCTCGACGAACAGCTCGAGCGCCTCGACGCCGACGTTGCGCGACGGAGCGCTCAACGCGCCGCCCGCGCGATCGCTATTCGTGGCGAACGCCCATCAGCCCGATCCGCAACTCCTGCTGCGGCGTCAGGTACACCCGCCAGCGCTCCTCGCAGTGTGGGCACGAGCATTCGACCGAGGGATCGTAGTCGCCGTCGAAGTCCGCCTCCCAGAGCACCTCATCACTGCACAGACAGATCGGGCAGGCGAGCGACGCGACCACCAGCTCGTCCGGGTCGTCGGCCCGGAATCGTGCGGTGTCAGCAGGCGCAGGCATGTGGCGAGCATCCAACTCTCGCGCGCACGACGCAACCCCGCGAACCGATCAACCCCCCGGGTGGGGGGCCGCTGCGCCCGGGGGAGGTACAGTTCCGGGCGGCAGCTGGGAAACGCGCAGTACACAAATCGAGTCGGGAGGACGGACGGATGCGTAGGACACTCATCGCGGCGGCGCTCGCGTGCACTGCCCTGGCGATCGCGGCCGCGCCGGCTGGCGCCGACAGCAGCCTGGCGAACCCGCCGGCAGGCGCCAACAACTGGAACTGCAAGCCGTCCGCAGCGCACCCCGACCCGGTCGTACTGGTCCACGGCCTCAGCGCGACGATGGGCGAGAACTGGTCCTACATGTCGCCGCTGCTCGCCGCGCGCGGGTACTGCGTGTTCGCGCTCACCTACGGGCTCGACCCCCGCTTCCCGTTCATCGGCGGCGTGCTCCCGATCGAGCAGTCGGCGCAGGAGCTCGGCACGTTCGTCGACCAAGTGCTGGCCGCGACCGGCGCGAGCAAGGTCGATCTCGTCGGCCACTCCGAGGGTACGTTCATGCCCGAGTACTGGCTCAAGTATCTCGGCGGCGCGTCGAAGGTCGCCAAGTACGTCGCGCTCGCGCCGCTCTACCAGGGCACCGACGTAGGTGACCTCGCCGATCTCGCGGCGGCTGGCGAGCAGTTCGGTCTCACCCAGCCGCTACTCGACCTGGTCGCGAACTTCTGCGGCTCGTGCGGCGAGTTCCTGCGCGGCTCCGCGATGGTCCAGAAGCTCAACGCCAACGGCGGGCCCGAGGTCGCGGGGATCCAGTACACGACGATCATGTCGAGGTACGACGAGCTCGTCGTCCCGTACACGAGCGGGATGCTGCCGCCGCCGGCGCACAACATCGTGATCCAGGACGTGTGCCCGACCGACCTCGACGAGCACGCGCTTCAGGCGTTCGACCCGGCGGTCGCGCAGATGATCTTCAACGCGCTCGATCCGGCGACCGCGAAGCCGGTTCAGTGCGGGGTACTGCCGCCGTTCGGGCCGCCGCCGAGTAACTAAACCGCGACGAGCGCTTCGACCCGAGCAATCGGCCGCTTGCCCCACCGGCTGAGCGTCGCGAAGTCGAGCAGGCGGTCGAGGTACTCGCGCAGCGGCGTGACCGAGACGCCCGCCGGCACGAGCCGCGCCCGCGCCCGCGCGTCGTCGAACACCGCCCCGACCGAGAAGTACGGGAAGTATGCGCGGCTGCCCTCGATCACCGCGCAGTCGCGCCCCGCGAACTCCGCCGGCGGCACGACCTCCGGCAGCGGGCGCTTGAAGTAGCGGCTGGCCGCGTGCGCGATCTCCTCGATCGTGCTCGCGCTGTCGCTCGCGGTCAGGTGGTAGGTGCCGTCCGAGCCCGAGGTGCACAGCGCGTACACCGCGTCCGCGACGTAGTCGACGGAGACGACGTCGACGGGCGCCGTCGGCACCGCCGGTACGGCCTCGAACAGCCCCCGCGCGAACGCCCGCAGCGGCCAGTACAGGACGTTGAACGCGGAGGTCCAGCCGCTGCGCTGGTCGCCGACGACGATGCTCGGGCGCATGATCGTCGTCGGGATCGATTCGTGGGACCGAACCAGCTGCTCGGCCTCGAGCTTCGATTGCTCGTAGGTGTTGTTGAAGCCCTGCCCGACGTCGTGATCGGTTTCGGAGAACCGCCCGGTGAAGGTTCCCGCGACGTATGCGGTCGAGACGTGACCGAAGCGCTCCAACCCGCCGTGCTCGCTTGCCAGCGACGCGAACTCGAGCATCCGCCGGGTCCCCTCGACATTGATCGCGCGCGCCTCGTCGAGCGGCAGCGTGAACGAGACCGACGCAGCGCTGTGGATGATCGAGCCGACCCGCGTCGCCAACTCTGTGCAGCGCGCTCGCGACAAGCCGAGGCCGGGCGCGGTCAGATCGGCCGCCACCGGCTCGACGCGCCGGCCGTACCACGCGCCGCGCACGCTTCCGAACAGGTTCGCGAGCACCGCCTGCATCCGCGCCCGCGCGACGGTGTCGTCGTCGGCGCGGACGAGCGCCACGACGTCCCGATCGGACCGCTCCAGGTAGCGCGCCAGCACCTCCATCCCGACAAATCCGGTCGCGCCGGTGATCAGCACCTCGTCGCTCATCCGACCCCCCAGCGGAGCACGGCCGCGCCCCACGTGAAGCCCGCGCCGAACGCGCCGAGCAGGACGAGGTCGTCGGGAGCCAGACCGGCGGCGTCGAGCGCCAGCGGCAGCGTCGCAGCCGACGTGTTGCCGTAATCACCGATGCAGTCGATCACCCGTCGTGAGTCGAGCCCGAGCCGCTCGCCGACCGCCGCAAGGATCCGCCCGTTCGCCTGGTGGTACACGAACTTGTCGATCTCGCCGAGACCGACGCCCGCGGCGGCGCACGCCTCGACGGTGGACTCCGAGAGCCGCGCCACGGCCTCGCGGAAGGTCTCGTGCCCATTCATCTCAATTTGGGGGTGGGAGCGCCGCACACGGATGTGATCGGCACCGGCGGCGTCCGACCCAAGCACGATCGGCCCGATCCGGCCCTCGTCGCTCGCGACGAGCACCGCGGCGCCGGCGCCGTCGGCGAACACAGCGGCGGTGCCGCGGTCGAGCGGATCGGTGATCCGCGACATGAAGTCAACTCCGACGACGACCACGCATCGCGCCCGCCGGCACTCGATCTGTCCGCACCCGATCGCGAGCGCGGACAGGAAGCCGGTGCACGCCGCGCCGACGTCGAATGCGCCCGCCCGCGACGCCCCGATCGCCGCGGCGACGAGCGGTGCCGCATTCGGCAGCACGTCGTCGGCGGTTGTGGTGGCGACGAGCACGAGGTCGACCTCGCTGCCGTCTACTCCCCCCCGCGCCAGCGCTCGCGAGGCCGCGTCGGCCGCGCACCCGGCCAGCGACTCGCCGGCGGCGGCGATCCGCCGCGAGCGGATCCCCGTCCGCCGCTCGATCCAGCCCTCGGCGACCCCCAGACGCGGCTCGATCTCGGAGTTGCGCACCGCTCGCGCCGGCACGCTGACTCCCACCGCCGCAACGGCGGCGCCCCGGATCGAAGCCGCGTCGGGATGTCGGCGCGGCACTGCGACCGGCTCATGGACCGGCGTAGTTGTCGCCACGCCAGCGAGCGTTCAGTACGCGCGCGTCAAGCGCCAGCGGCCGCCCTCGCAAACCCGACAAACGGGGGGTCCGCCAAAGGCGGCCGATCAGTAGTCGAGCTCGAGAATCGGGCGCACCTCGAGCGAGCCGCCGTACTTGAGGTTGGGGATCTCCTTGCCGTGCTCGAGCACGGTGTCGAGGTCGGGCGCTTCGACGAGGTAGTAGCCGGCGAGCACCTCTTTGGTCTCGGCGAACGGCCCATCGGTCATCTGCACCTCGCCGCTCTGCTCGCGCAGTGTCGTCGCCGTGTCGGTGCCCTGGAGCGCGTTGCCGCCGAGGTACAGGCCCGCGTCCTGCAGCCGCTTGGTGTACGCCTCCCACGCCGCGTGAACCTCGGGCGGCGGCGCGTCCGTCGGACCGCGACCAGGGGCCGAGTAGATCACCATCAGGTACTGGGGCATCTGTGAACCTCCACGTCGGTAGCTTTCCTCGTTGACGAATGGCCGTCCGCGAACTCGACACCCCGATTCTCTCGCGCTGGCGCCACGCCCTGTCGACGATCAACCCGCCGACGGGCCGGCTCGACCCGGTCTCGAAGTGGCTCGTGATCACGCGCGCCGGCGTGCTGCCGATGACGCTGACCGCCGGTGCGATCGCGGGGCTGATCGCGGTCCGGCGGCCCGGGTTCGCGGCAGGCTGGTTCGCGCTCGCGTTCGTCGGGATCGTGCTCGCGCACGTCTCGAACAACCTGGTCAACGACCTGTTCGACACCTCCGAAGGGCTTGACACCGGCGACTACCCGCGGGCGCTGTACGCGCCCCACCCGATCCTCTCAGGGATGATCTCGAAGCGCGGCCTGATCAACGCCGCGATCGCCGTCAATGCTGCCGACGTGGTGATCCTGATCGTGCTCGTCGCCGCGCGCGGCTGGGTGGTGCTGTGGTTCGGGCTCGCCGGCGTGATCCTCAACGTCGCGTACACCGCGCCGCCGCTGCGGCTGAAGAAGCGCGGACTCGGCGAGCTCGACGTGCTGCTCGTATGGGGACCGCTGCTGATCGCGGGCACGTACTACAGCGCCGTTGGCCACATCCCATGGCAGGTGTGGCCGGCCGCGGTCCCGTACGGGCTGCTGTGCACAGCGGTACTGATGGCCAAGCACATCGACAAGCTGCCCTGGGATCAGAAGGCCGGCGTCGGCACGCTGCCGGTGCTGCTCGGCGAGGCGCGCGCACGCACGGTCACGAACGTGCTGATGGTCGGGTTCTACTTCGTGGTCGTCGCCGACGTCGTGGTCGGCGCGCTGCCGTGGCCGGCGCTCGCGGCGTTCGGCGCGCTGCCGCTGCTGTGGCGGGCGCTGAAGGCGCTGCGCCGCCCGAAGCCCGCGCAGCCCCCGCGCGGCTTCCCGATCTGGCCGCTGTGGTTCGTCGCGTTCGCATTCACGCACACCCGCCGCGCCGGCGCGCTGCTCGTCGCCGGGCTCGCGGTGGCCGCGATCTTCGGCATCGGGCCCCACTGGCTCCGATAGCGCCACCCGGACCGTGACTCCAAACGACGGGTATATCGTCGCCAGGGGTCACGGCCCGAGGTGAGCTAGGCTCACCGGATCCCGGGCAATACCTGGGTGTGCTCGATCTGCACCGCCCGGAGCTGATTCGGGTCGAGCCCGAGTAGCCGCAGGATCGTCGGCGCAACCTGGGTCGTCTCGACCCATCGATCGACTTGGCCGGGGCGGACGTCGCCAGGCGCGTAGACGACGAGTGGGACGTCGCGGTCGCAGGCCTGGGTTCTTGTCGATGCCATTCTTGTAGATGCCGCTGCTGTTGTTCAGCAGGTCCGGCACGGCGGGCAGGGTGTCGTCCGGCGAGTCGTAGATGACGTCGCCGCCGGGGACCGGGCCCGAGCAGCTCGTCGTCCCGGGCGGGAAGACGCCGTGGCTGTACTCGTCGTCGTAGTAGATGCCGGTGGCTCTCGGGTCGCCGCCGGTCATCAGCGCCGTGCCGCCCGGATCGGAATCCGACGGATCTGAGGTGTGGTTGTTCGTGTACTGGAGCCCTCCGCCGGCGAGCCTGGCCAGCTCGGAGTTCGGATGGGTGGCCACGTACCAGTCGAGGTCGGACTGGTGCATGCCATCGACCGAGATCAGCAGCACGTGGCCGATCCCGCGGTGGTGGTACTCCCCGTCGTTCCGGCGCTGTCCGTGTGCGGAACTGGACGCAACCGGAATTGCTACCGCGAGAGTTCCGATCGCCGCAGCGGCGATCGCGCCCAGCCTTGCGCGTCTTGGCATTACGCAACTCCTGGATCAGAGATGGGCGAACGCGGCGCAGGATCGCCGTTCGCGCGGCCCGAGATGTCAACCAGGTGTTGCTGGGCGGGGTTACTCGGACGGCCCGGCTGCGAGCTCGTCGATCAGCGTCGCGAGCCGCCTGAACAGGTCCGGTGCGAGTACGCGCTCGTCCTCAGGCAGGCCCGCATAGAACTCACGCTGGCGGCCGCGTAGCCATTCGTCCTCGCCGGCGAGCAGCTCGCGCCCGCGGGCGGTGAGCGACACCTCGACGCCGCGACGATCGCCCGCATGACGCTCGCGCCTGATCAGCTCGCGGCGCTCCAGTACGTCCAGGATCCGGCTCGCGGTCGATGGGGCGATTCCGGCGTCGCTCGAGAGCTCCGAAACCCGCGCGCGGTCGCCGTTGGTCAGCGGCTGCAGCAGCCCGTACTGCGACAGCGTCAGTCCTCGCCCGTTCATGCTTGGCGCCACCTGCGCCCCGCGCGCCCGGCGGATCGCCTGGACCAGCACGTCAAACGATTCGAGAAAACGCTCCACTTCCCCGTCCATTAGCGGATATGATCTTAGCATGCTAACGTTTGGCATGCTAAGTACCTTGGATTGAACCGGAGAAGCCGTGTTCCGCAACATCCTCGTCAGCTACGACGGGTGCCCCCACTCCGAGCGGGCCCTGGCCGAGGCGATCGACCTGGCGGTCGAGTCCCGGGGGCGGCTGACGATCCTCACCGCGGTCGGTCAAGTGCCACCGTGGCTGTACGGGCCTGCGAGCGCCGGCGCGGTGGGGCAGCTGAGCGCCGATCTGCTGAAGGAGGCGCAGGAGCACCTGTGCAGCGCGGTCGAGCGAGTCCCCGAGGAGGTCCCGGTGACGAAGATCCTGAGCAAGGAGCCGATCCGCACCGTGCTCCAGCGCGAAATCGATTCCGGGCGCTACGACGTGCTCGTGATGGGCTGTCGTGGGCGCGGCGCCGTCAGCTCGCAGCTGCTCGGGAGCGTCAGCCACTTCGCGTTGCACCACAGCTCGATCCCCGTGCTGGTCGTCCACCCGGACGGCCGCACAAAGCTCGTCGACCGGTCGGCCGCCGCGAGCAGCTGAGGTGCGGTTGTCATCATGGAGGGATGCTCCTCTCCGTTCTTGACCAATCGCCGATCTCAGAGGGCTCGACCGGCGCGCAGGCGCTGCACAACACGCTCGACCTCGCGCAGCTGACAGACGCGCTCGGCTACCACCGCTACTGGGTCGCCGAGCACCACGGCGGGCCGATGCTCGCGGGTGGCAGTCCCGAGGTGCTGATCGGCCCGATCGCCGCCGCGACGTCGCGCATCCGGGTCGGGTCGGGCGGCGTGATGCTGCCGCACTACAGCCCATACAAGGTCGCCGAGTCGTTCACGATCCTGGCGGGGCTGTACCCGGGTCGGATCGACCTCGGGCTCGGCCGCGCGCCCGGCACCGATGGGCTGACGATGTACGCGCTGCAGCGCGACCGCCGGCAGGCGGCGCCCGACGACTTTCCGCAGCAGCTGGCCGAGCTGCTGGGGTACTTCGAGGACGCGCTGCCCGAGGACCATCCGTTCCGGCGGCTCGCGGCGATGCTGCCGGGCTTGCCCGAGCTGCCCGACGTGTGGCTGCTCGGATCCTCGATGCAGAGCGCGATCTGGGCGGCACAGCTCGGGTTGCCGTACGCGTTCGCGGACTTCATCAATCCCGGCGGCGCGGAGATGGCGCGGGTGTACCGCGAGCGGTTCTCGGCCGAGCGGGGGCTCCAGGCGCCTCGGATCGCGGTGGCGGCTTGGGCGCTGTGCGCGCCGACCGACGAGGAGGCGCAGGAGCTCGCCGCCTCGAGCCGGATGACGCTGTCGCTGCTGCGGCGCGGTTCGCTGATCCCGGTGCCGCCGGTGTCCAAGGCTTTGGAGTTCTTGGCGTCCGAGGGCCGGCCTGCGTCGGGACCGTTGCCCGGCCGTCGCGGGATCATCGGCTCGCCGGAGGTCGTGCGCGCCGGGCTCGAGTCGCTCGCCTCCGAGTACGGCGCCGACGAGGTGATCGTCGTCACGATCACGCATGACCACGGCGCGCGCCGGCGCTCATATGAGCTGATCGCCGACGCGTTCGGTCTCTCTCACACGGACGCGACCGCCGGCGTTGTATCGGCATGACAACTAGTTACTACACGTTGCTGGACAGCCCGATCGGCGAGCTGCTCGTGGTCGGGGACGGGGTCGTCGTGACACGGCTCCACATGCAGGGCGGACGGACCCGCAGCTCGATCGATCCCACGTGGCAGCGAGACGACGCACTGTTCGACGATGTGCGCTCCCAGCTCGACGAGTACTTCGCCGGCGAGCGGCAGGCGTTCGCGCTGCCGCTCGCGCCCGCGGGCGGCGCGTTCGAAAGCCGCGTGTGGGACGAGCTGCTGAAGATCCCGTACGGATCGACGGCGAGCTATGGCGCGATCGCCACGCGCGTCGGCGCGGCCGGCGCGGCGCGCGCGGTCGGGCTCGCGAACGGCCGCAACCCGATCGCGGTGATCGTCCCGTGCCACCGTGTGATCGGTGCCGACGGGTCGCTGACCGGCTACGGCGGCGGGCTCGAGCGCAAGCGGCTGCTGCTCGATCTCGAGGCCGGCGTCACGCGCCTAGGACCAGCGCTCGGCGATCAGGAACGACGCGTGGACTACGTCCCCGTCGCTTACGATCCAGCGCCAGTCGCCGCTGCCTAGCACCCGCACGTCGCCGGGCTGCGCGGGCGCCCTGAATTCGAGCTCGACGTCGATCGCGGCCGGCTCAGGTTCGCCGGCCGTGAGCAGCTCGTGCTCGAGCGGGTGCCAGTAGGCGGCGTTGTTGACGTGGTCGGCGACGTCTGTCTCGGTCGTGCGGAAGGTCCACGGACGTGCGGCCGCGCCGTCCGCCGGCTTCGCCGGGTGGCGGAGGCGCTGGCTGACCCGGCGGTCGCCGGCAGTCGCACCGTAGACCTCGAGCTCGCGGTCGGTGAATCCAGTCGGGTGCCAGTTCGCCGGATCGAGATGGACCCAAAGCCCGACCGACTCGACCGCGGGCTCGCGCTCGCCGTCGTCGATCTCGATCATTGTCCGTCGCTCGGCCCACGCGGCACCGGTGCCGCTGCAGAACGTGCGCAGAACCAGATGGTCGCCGAAGCGGGGGAACCGCCTGACCTTGATCCGCATACGGCGCACGACCCATACGGCGTGGTCAGCGACGCCGGCGTCGTCGACGTCGCCGTACGCGACGTCCTGCATCCACCGCGCGAGCGAATCGAGTCGCGCACGGCCCGATGGCGCGCAATCGCCCAGCCCCGCCCGCGCCGGTTGGCTGTACACGCGGCCCGCGGCGGGCGGCGGGATCATCTCGGTCAGGACATGGACGCTGATTCGCTCCAGCGTACGGATCGGCACGATCAGTAACCGGGGTAGCCGGCGCCGTAGCCGTAGCCGGGATAGCCGCCGTAGCCGTAGCCGTAGCCGCCATAGCCATAGCCCGGGTAACCGCCGCCGTAGCTCGCGTAACCCCCACCGCTCGCTCCCTGCTCGTAGGAGACCGAGAACGACGAGCCGTCAGAGGAACCCGACGGCTGTGCACCGGTCCCGTCCTGGCTCGCGAGCACGACCGCGGACGGAGTCCACGCCGAATCGGCAATCGAGCCGGTGTGGCCGCCTGCGGTGGCCGACGCGTTCGTGAACGTCACCTTGCCGAAGTCGCTGAGCGTCAGCGGCTGGCAGTTCTGGAGCGAAGCGCTGCAGGCTGACGGTGATTCCGCGATCCACTCGGCGCTGCTCGTATCGGGGTCGCTCATCCGCAGCGTCCGGCTCGCCGACTGCCCGGTGGTTGTGTCGGACAGGCTGACGGTCACGTTCGAGCCGTTGACTGTCACGCGCGCGGAGACGTGGTCGCCGGCGCTGATCGCGAGATCCATCCGCACCGGCGCGGACGGGACGAGCTCATACCAGGCGAAGTGGCTGGACTCGCCGCTCGGCGAGCAGTCGACCTCGGTCCCGACCTGCTCGAGCGCCTGCGACTGGCCGCTCGCGCCGCCGAGCCCGACCCAGAACGCGGCGTGCGTCCCGCCGCTGCTCGACGCGCAGGTCGCCGATGGCTCGACCCAGCTCCCGCCGACACTGCTGAAGCTCGATCCGCTATTGGGGCTGACGACGTACCCCGCCCAGTTCTCGCTCGCCGACTCCTGAACTTGCTCCGTGGCCGCCGACGGCCGGCGTCGCGCCGGCGAGCGTCGCCGCGAGCGCGAGCAGTGCATATCTGATTCGCATGAAAACACTGTGGAGAGGTGAACGAAGACGCGATTACGAAGATGCGAAGAGCTTCGTGTGAGTCGCTGCTCAGGTAGGGTCAACCGGTGATCCTCGAGCGGCTCGACCTCCCCCCCGCCGAGCTCGAGCGGCGCACCGGCTGGTCGGTGAAACCGGAGGGCGCGTGCCGCGGCGATGTGTGCGTGCCGCTGGAGTCGCCCTTCTGCGTCGAGGACATGGCCAAACGGCTCGGCATGCCGCTCGTGCACGATCGATCGCACGGCGTCTGGGCACTCGGCCCGGAGTCCGGCGCCGGCCACGCGCTGCACACCGCACAGCTCCCGGAGATCACGCTGCCAGACCGCTCGGGAGAGCCGTTCTCGCTCCGCTCGCTGCGCGGCACGAAGCTGTTCATGATCGCCTGGGCCTCGTGGTGAGGGTGCCGCTTCGATCTGCCCGGGTGGCGGAAACTCAGAGACGAGCTGCATCCGTCGGGCTTTGAGCTCGTCAGCGTCGCGCTCGACACCGGCGGGATCGAGGCGGCGGCACCATGGATCGACCGCGCCCGCGCGTCACACCCGTCGCTGATCGACGAGGCGCACCTGCTCGACGAGCTGCTCGGGGTCGTCAACGTGCCGACGGGCGTCTGGATCGACGAGCAAGGCGTGCTCGTGCGCCCGCCGGAGCCCGCCTGGCCGTGGGTCCCGCGTCAGCCGACAGAGGAGCAGCTCGCAGCGTTGCCGCCGCTGCTGAGCGAGATGCTGCGCGAGGCACAGAAGCTCGAGGTGGATCCAGAGCCATACCTGGCGGCCCTCCGCGACTGGGTGGCACGGGGCAACGAGTCGCGCTTTGCGCTGTCGCCCGACGAGGTCGTAGCGCGCTCGGCGCCGCGCGATCCCGGCCGTGCGCGCGCCGCGGCGTGCTTCGAGCTCGGGCAGTGGCTGTGGCGGGAGGGGTTCGCCGACGACGCCGTTCCGTGGTTTCGCGAGGCGCACGAGCTGGCGCCGGAGAACTGGACCTACAAGCGCCAGGCGTGGGTGTTCGCCGAGCCGTTCCAGGGACCGAGCGAGTCCTACGACTCCGACTGGCTGACCGAGGTCCGCAAGGTCGGGCGCCGAGAACTACTACCCCCGCGTGGCGCTGTGACGCGCTGACGGGTGGAGCAGCGGGACGGCGCCGGCCCAGCCCGTGCGGAGCACCTCGACCAGTGAGGGGGGCGTGATCACGGTCGCGCCGCCTCGGCGCGGTCGCCGTTCGCGTCGCGTATAGCCGCCGGCGGTCCAGCTCAGCAGCTCGTCACCGAGCACCAGCTTCGGGGGCCCGTCGAGCACGAACGCGCCGTCGGGAAGCTCGGCGAACGGCGTCTCGTGCAGCTCTCTGCGCGCGGTCCCGCCACCGCTCGGTCTGGAGCCGCGCATCGATCGCGGTTGCTCGGTCCTGGCCGCCGTGGAGCGTCGCCCAGATCTCCTTGAAGCGGTTGTAGTCCTCACGGCGGCACAGCGCGCACGGCCGGTGGCCGGCGGCGAACGCGGTCGCTTCGTCTAGGAAGAACAGCTCCGTGAAGCGGCCGGGCGCCATCAGCGGCGAGCGGTGCCAGCCGCGGAACCGCAGCCGGCAGGCGATCCACAGCTTGCCGTTGTGGTGGCGGCGGATCTCGCCGCTGTCGTCGTGCAGGCAGCCGCGGTTGCCGTACACGAGCCCACGCTCGCGCGTTGCGATCAGCTCACCACGTGGGGTGACGCGATTCTGGAGGGGCACCGGCTAGCGTCCGGCGTATCCGGCCGCGAGCGCCTCGCCGACCGCGTAGGCGAGCCGTGCGGCGCTCTCGATCGTGCCGTAATCGAGGTTCTCGGGCACGTCGCTCATCTGGTGGTAGTTGGACATCTGCTGCCACTCGTTGAGCGACCCGAGGCAGGTGCTGGGATAGCCGGCGCGGCTCGTGATCACGCTGTCGGTCGATGCGCGGGCGCGGAAGCCGCGCTCGAGCGGGATGCCCTGCTCGGCTGCGCATCGCTCGATCAGGTCGCGGAACGAGGGGTCCGTGTACTCCTGCATCCGGAACGGGCCCTCGGCCTCGAGCATGATCAGCCGCGGGGAGCCGATCGTGTCCATGTTCAGGATCCAGGTGCTGCCGGAGTCGAGCTCGGAGCGGTGCCGCGCGATGAAGCCGCGGATCCCGTCCTGGAGCGTCTCCTCGGCGCCGGCGGAGACGAGCAGCAACCGCAGCCCGGGGATCGGCTGCTCGCGCAGCCGCTCCGCGATCGCGACGAGCGCCGCGACCGCGGACAGGTTGTCATTCGCCGCGGGCACGGTTGGGCTTGCGCGCGATGTCCGCGATCAGCGCGACGCCGAGCGAGTTGATCGCAAGACCTTTGATAGCCCGCGAGCGCTTTCCGGTGATCGCGGCACCTACCGCCAGCAGCTGGCCGGCGACGCCGACCGCCCACTGCGGCGGCTGCGTTTTGACGCGCCGCAGCACCCCGGGGAACCGCTTGTTGAACGCGATGAACATGCTCTGGTCGAATAGAACGCCGGTCTGGGCGCCGTCGTGATGTGCGAGCAGCACGAGCGTGCGGGACGCTGTCGGGTCGCCGGCCCGCGCGACGACGTTGACGGTGGTCTTGCGCTTGCGGAGCGCGCGTCGGAACACACGCGGGCCATTCTCGGCCTCGTCGAGCACGCCGGCCACTGACGTCAGCGCGAGCCCGGCGCCGGTCGCGCGCCGACCCGCGGCCACGGCGGCGCAACCGGCCATACCGAGCAGGCCGAGCACGAGCGTCGTCGGCGGGAACGTCCCCCACGACGGCTCGTCCTCGAGCGCGGCCTCCGTGACACCCGCGCGGCGCAGCCGCTCCGCGATCCACTCCGCCGCCTCGCGCTCGCCTGCCGAGCAGGGCGTCTTGTCGATCGGCGCGAGGTGCTCGCACACCTCGCGCAGCGTCGCCTCGGTTGCTCCCGCCATCGCGCGGGAGGGTACCCGCTCAAGCGACCGTGAACGGCAGCCTCAACGTGACCGTCTTGCTCTTGTGCCCATGCTTGGCCGCCGACCGCAGCTTGACCCGCACGACGAGAGTGTGCGTTCCCGGCGCGAGAGTTCCCACGGCCAGCCGCACAGTGCCGGCCTTTGAGGCGACGTGCACGGCCTTCCCGCCGAACGAGTAGCTGTAGCTGACCGCCTTGTACGACTTGCTCTTGCCGCTCCTGGCGACCGTGACGGTCAGCTTGCCACCGGCGACGACGGTGCGTGGCGCGGTTAGCGTGAACTTCAGGCCACCGGCGCCGCCGGTCGTGTGCTGGCCGGCGCTCGACCCCACGGTGTAGGTGACGGTCGCGCTGAGGTCATGGTTGTTCACGGCACCGTGCACCGTGAATGTGTGCGTTCCGGCGGTCGTGGAGATCGCGCTGCCGGGCGCGTCCGTGGCCATGCAGTTGTTGCCGGGTATCCCTAGGGCGGTGGCCGGGTCGAAGCCGCAGCTCCAGCTCGCGTCCACCACCTGCCCGGGCCGGTACACCGCCCCGTTCGTCGGCACGTCGATCTCGATCACTGGAACGAACTTGACGAACACCTCGCGGACGTTGGCGAGCACGCCGGGGGCTCGGGGGTCGTGCACCGCGTTGGCGGCGAAGCTCGAGCCCCCGCCGCCGCCCTGGCCGCCACCTGCGGCGTTGCCGCAGGAGCAAGCGTCATACCCGGTCGCGCCGCCGCCGCCGCCGAAGTAGCCACCACCTCCGCCTCCGCCCGGCCCGGCATCTGCGCACTGGGTTCCGGTGCAGCCGCTGCCGCTGAACGGTGGCAGGCCGCTCGCGTTGCCGCCGGCGCCACCGTTCGGACCCGAGCCCGGGCTGCCGCGGACGCTGTTCGAAAATGTGATGCTGCCGCTCGAACAGCCGGCCAGCACCCCGCCGGCTCCGGCGGTCGCGCTCCCCATCGCGGCGTCGGTCGTGCCGTTGATCGTCATCACCGACGGATGGACTTCGCTGGCGAAGCCGGGGATCACGATCCCGGCCGCGGTGATCACCGGCGCTGGGCCGCCGGGAAGGGCGCTCGGCAGATTCGTCTGCTGGTTGGCCCCGATTCCTCCGCCCGAGATTGGGCCCGCGCACGTCGGCGAGCTGGCGTTGCCGCCGCCGCTGTCGCCGCCGCCGCCGGCGCCGACGATCAGCCGCGAACCGAGCGAGCTCACCCCACCCGCACAGCTCGCCGCGTGGATCGAACACGTGCGCACGTCACTGGCACCGCCGCCCGCACTGGCATACGCGCCCCCGCAGGGGCCGCCGTTGCTCATGCACACGACCGGTGGTGGCGCCCCGGCGGCCCCGCCCCCGCCGAAAGTCGCGCCGCCGTCGTAGCCGCCGTTCTGGCCGACCTCCGCGAACAGGGTCTGACCCGGCGTGACCGTCAGATAACCGGTGATCCCCGCACCCTGCTGACCGACGTTGTTGCTCTGCCCGCCCCACGCGCCCTGGGCCGCGACCCCGACGACGAGCACGTTGCTCGGTGTCGTATACGACTGCTCGCCACCGGTGTAGCTGAGCGTCGTCGGCGCCGGGATCGTCGCCCGCGCCTGCACGGTGACCGCGAGCACTCCCGCGGTCGCCAGTGACAGTGTGAGCAGCAGACGCCGCGCGGCAGCGCCCCAAGTTGTGGCGGCCGCTGTCAGCTTCATTTTGTTACCCCCAACGCATCGCTCCCCGGACGTACACGCTGAAGCTACCACGCGGCGGGCGGCACGCGTGATTTTTAAGCGGGTACGACCTGACCGTTGGCGGTCAGCTTCACCTCGATGTTTCCGCGCGTCGCGTTCGAGTACGGGCACACCTTGTGCGCCGCTGCAACGACCTCCGCGGCCTGAGCCGCATCGCCGACGTCGGGAAGCGTGACGTCGAGCTCGACACCGAGCTTGAACCCGCGCTCCTCGGTCGGGTAGAGGCTCACGCGGCTGTCGATCGCGACAGCGCCGAGCTCGAGCTTCTGGCGGCGCGCGACCGCGCCGAGCGCGCCCTCGAAGCACGCCGCGAACCCGACGGCGAACAACTCCTCAGGGTTCGTGCCGTCGCCCTGCCCACCGAGCTCCTTGGGGTATCGGAGCTGCACGTCGAGGTTTCCGTCGGAGGCGACGCCGTGACCCTGTTCGCGACCACCGGTCACGTGCGCGTTTGCTGTGTAAAGCGGCCCACTCATCTCAAACTCCTCGCTCGCGGGGGATGCGGCGGGGCGGGCACCCTGGCCCGCCCACCAACCGCCCGGTCATAGATCACCACTGAACTACTACGTCCCAGGACTTATAAGTGTCTGCCTGGGTGGCGCGACACTCCCGACCCCCGGGACTGGCCGCCGGCGACATGTCGCCTGCGCGTGGCCCGGGCGGACCTAGCTTCGGTCCTGGCCGAGTGGGCGATCCGCCGGACCATCCATCCTAGCGGGGGCGGCCCGCTGCAGCTGGGCGTCGAGACGCTTTGAGACTCGCCACACGAGCTCCTGATAGCGCGCCCCGGTCGCTCGCGCCAGCAGGTCGAAAGCGCGCGCATCGTTGCCCACGAGGATCCGCGCGCGGCGGCGAGCGACCCCTTTGAGGATGATCTGCGCCGCCTGCTCAGGCGTCAGCCGGGCTATCTGCTCGAACCGCTCGGCCCGCTCGCGCTCATCGATCTCGGAACGCGCGGCGCGGGCGATGTCCGTCTTCACGCCGCCCGGATGAACGCAGCTGACGCCGACCGGATGGCCCGCCATCAGCATCTCCTGGCGCAGCGATTCGGTGAACCCGCGGACCGCGAACTTCGCCGCGTGGTACCCGGATTGGCCGGGCACGGCGATGATCCCGAAGATGCTCGAGATATTCACAACGTAGCCATCTCGCGAAGCGATCAGGTGCGGCAGGAACGCCTTGCACCCGTACACCACGCCCCAGAAGTTGATCCCCATGATCCACTCGTAGTCCTCGATCGAGGTGTCGAGCACCGTCCCCTCGAGCGCGACGCCGGCGTTGTTGACGACGAGGTTGACGGTGCCGAACCGTTCGAGCACAAGATCGGCATGCGCGAACATCGCCGCCCGCTCCGAGACGTCCAGCCGAGCGGCCAGCACCTCGCGGGCGCCACGCTGCTCACATGCGGCGCGACTGGCCTCCGCGCGCTCGCCGTCGATGTCGGACAGCGCGAGCCGTGCCCCGCGAGCCGCGAGCTCAAGCGCGAGCGCCCGCCCGATGCCTGAGCCGGCGCCCGTGATCACGCACACCTTCCCGCCGAAGTCCTTCACGGGGGCGAGAGCCTATCCGGACGGTGACCAGCGCGGCGCTGTACCCGCGCACCGCGAGACCGAACCCGGCCGGCCCACGTGTGAGCCGCTGGACGATCCGCCGGCCCACCCATTGGCCATCGCGACCGAGCGACTGTCCTGCGAGCGTGACGCCGTGGGTCGCGCGAACGGACGGGGCGAGCAGCCGCTCGATCGTCGCGGTGCCCGTGGCCCCCGGCAGCCGCAATGTCAGCCGTACCGGAAGCGAGCCCTTGTCGATCACCAGCAGGTGGAGCTCGTGGTGGCCGACAAGCACCGCCCACACCTTCAGGTGGCGCAGGTGCGCGCCGCTCAGCGCCACCGGGATCAGTCGCGCGCCCGGACCGAACGTGCGCGCAAACAGGGCGAGCCCGTAGATCGCGGGCCGCGCGACGAAACCATTGGGCGTGAACAGGAAAGGCGCATTGATCGAGAACGTGCGCAGGTGCAGATTGACGCCGTTGACGCCGACGCGGAGCATTTCCATCAGCGCGTCCGGGGCCCACAGCGCCGTAGCGAACGCGTCCGAGACGCCGTACCGTCCCAGACACGAGACCGAGTTGAACTCAGTCAGGCGCAGCTCCAGCCCGCGACTGTGGGCCAGCGCGACCGCCCGCGCGACCGACGCCGCCATCCCCGTCGAGGCATGGTCGGAGAGAAGCCGGCCAATCGTCGGGAAGTACGGCGAGCGCATCGTGTGAAAGCAGTTCGAGAGCGGATAGCGGTGGGCGGTCACGATGCCGAGCGCCGGACGGTCCTGGTCGACCACGCTGGTGAGCCACCGGCGGCCGGCTCTCGGGTTGGCGATCGCCGGACCGGCCAGCTCGACCCCGCGAGCGGCGCGATGCAGCGCCGCCGCGTATGACGCGAACGTGTTCGCGTAGCCGGCGGCCGTCATGATCGCGGCCCGTTGCGCGGCCGTCCGCCGCGCGAAGATCGCGTCGGCGCGAAGGCCGTCGAACCGGTGCGCGTACAGATCCGGCTCGTTACCAACCTCGAGCCCCACGAGCGTATGCGCGGGCAGCTCGCTGATCACCGCGCGGGCCAGTGCCGCAGCCATTCGCGGCGCATCGGCGATCGCATTGACCCCGAGGATCACGCGTGCGTGGATCGCATCGACGATCCGGCGTAGGTCCGACAGCCACCTGCGTCCAAGCTCGATCGACGGCGGGCGACCGATCGGCAAGCGGTGCTTCCAATAGCTCTGGTCGGTCGTGTTCCCGCCGACGCGCAGCACCTGCGGGCCGTCACCGCGGATCCGGATCAGCTCGACGGCGCGCGTGAACAGATCCAGGTAATGGGCGTCGAAGCTTGCATCAGGAACTTCGATCGAGAACCCGAGGAACGAGCGGGGCAGAGCGACCGTGCTGCCGGGCGCGAGCGCGACCGTCACGTGCGGGGCGTTCCGGGGAGGGCTCCACGAGTCCGCGAGCGTCGAGGGCGCGGCGGCCGACACCGTCCCGTCGGCGGGAACGGCCGGAGCAGGCGTCGTACGGTGCACCTTCGCCTCGTCGGGCGCAGCGACCGCCGCCGCCACCGCGATCAGGGCGATGATGCCGGCGAGCGCGATCGCTCGCCGGCGTCGGGTCGCGCGCCGGCGTCGGGTCACGCCCCAGCGACGGGTCGCGCTCCGGCGCGGGCGTCTGCGCCCGTTCCGCGAGACAGCATTGGCCGTGTGCTCGGAATCGTCTGGGAACATGGCCCGGGCATCCTTCCCCGTCCAGCTTGCCGGAAGCTAAAGCGACGCTGGACGTTGTATTAAGTAGGCTGGTGGGCCGATGGCGACGGTGTTCGTAACGGGCGGCTCCGGGTTCATCGGTGGCCGGCTGATCGAGCGGCTGGTCTCCGACGGGCACACCGTGCGCGCGCCTCGCGCGGTCCGACGCCGCCGCCGCGAAGGTCCGCGAGCGGGGCGCCGAACCGGTGGTGGGCGACCTCGGAGACATCGACGCGTTGCACACCGGCGCGCTCGGTGCCGAGCTCGGGTTCCACGCCGCCGCGACGCTCGGCGACTGGGGCAAGCGGGAGGAGTTCGAGGCGGGCAACGTCACCGGAACGCAGAACGTGCTTACCGCGTGCGAGGCCGTCGGCGTCCGCCGTTTCGTCCACGTCGGCACGGAGGCCGCGCTGCTCGCCGGCCAGCCGCTCGTCAACGTTGACGAGACCGCGCCGCTGCGACCCGATTCGCCGGCGCTGTACAGCGCCACCAAGGCGAAGGCCGAGCAACTCGTGCTCACCGCCAGCCGCGACGGGTCGTTCGAGACGGTCGTCGTCCGCCCTCGGTTCGTGTGGGGCCGTGGCGACACGACGCTGCTGCCAACGATGACCGAGATGGTCCGAAGCGGCCGGTTCGCGTGGATCGGGGGCGGTCACCACCGGACCTCGATCACGCACGTCGACAACGTCGTCGAAGGGCTGGTGCTCGGCGCCGCGCGCGGCCGCGCCGGCAACGCATACTTCGTCACCGACGGCGACGACGTCGAGTTCCGTGGGTTCGTCTCCGAACTGCTCGCGACCCAGGGTGTGACCGCGCCCTCCCGCAGCGTTCCGGAGCCGGTCGCGCACGCGCTCGCGGTCGGCGGCGAGACGATCTGGAAAGCTCTCCCGCTCCCAGGCCGGCCACCGCTGACCCGCTTCGCCTACTGGGTCAGCTCGCAGGAGTGCACGATCCGAATCGATAAGGCTCGCTCCGAGCTCGGCTATCAGCCGATTAAGACGCGCGCCGACGGGCTCGCCGAGCTGCGGGGCGAGAGCCCTCTACGGTAGGCGCCCGGTCCCGCGAGCGGAGCCGAGCGCCGCGAGCAACAGCAGCACGAGGCCGGCGGCGGCGAACTCGGCCGTGACCTCGTGCTTTCGCTGCACCGAGCCGAGCTGACGGCCGAGGTGCTGGTAGATCGAATTCAGCAGGTCGGCGTTCTGGACCGTGTATGACCGCGCCCCGGAAGCCGCGGCGATCTGAGCCATCAGCTCGGGGTCCGGCGGCACCGGGACCGGGTTACCGAACGGATCCGGGTTCGGAAGCGCTCCGTTCGGGGTGCCCAGCGCGACCGTGTAGATCGGGATGTGGTCGGTCTTCGCCTGCCGCGCTTCGGCAGTCGGGTCGATCCCGGCATTGGCCGCGCCGTCGGAGAGCAGGACGATCGCGGACGGCGGATGCCTCGGATCGGTCGCGTGCAGCAGTCCGAGCGCGACCGCTAGCGCGTTGCCGGTCGCCGTCGAACCCCCGGCCTGCACGCCGTCGATCGCGTTGCGCGCGGCGTTGTGGTCGGTGCTCGGGGCCGTGACGACGTCCGGCGTGGTGCCGAAGCCGACGACGCCGACCTTCGCGTTGCTCGGGAGCTGGTCGATGAACGAGTTCGCCGCGCGCTGCACCGCCTGCAGCCGCGTCGGCGCGACGTCGTTGGCGGCCATCGATCCCGAGTGGTCGATCACGAGCATCACCGACGCCTGCTCAACCGGCGCGGAGTAGCTCACGTGCGGGCGCGCGAGCGCGAATGCCAGCGCCGCGAGCGCCGCAAGCGCGAACACCCCCGGTAGGTGCCGGCGCCACGATGAGGCAGAGCCGGCGACGGCCAGCGCGGCCGTCGCGGCCGCCGGGAAGCGGACCACGTAGCGGCTCGCGCGGCGGCGAACGGCGAGGTATGCGAGCACGGCGAGCGGGATCAGCGCCAGCGCAAGCAGCCACGCGGGGCTCGAGAAGCTCACCCGCGCAGCCTCCGGCCGAGGTCGAGCAGCCAGTCGCGCTCGGTCGACAGCTCGACGTGATCGACCCGCAGCCGGCGGAGCTCGGTTGCGACGCGTTCGCGCCGCTCCTGCTCGAGTTCCGCGAACCGCTCGCGCACGCGCCGCGACGAGGTGTCGACATCGACGCGGGCGCCGGTCTCGGGATCGACCAGGCGGAGATGGCCGACAGCGGGAAGCTCCGACTCCCGCGGGTCGGAGACCTCGACCGCGAGCACGGCATGGTGGATCCGCAGCGCGCCGAGCGGGCGCTCCCAATGGGACTGCTCACGAAAGTCGGAGACGATCACCACGAGCCCGGGCTGTTTCGCCAGCCGGCCCAACGTGCGCAGGGCCCCCGCCAAGCCGTGCGGGTCGTGTTCGCCGTCGGGCGCGACCCCGGCCCCGAGCATCCGCCGCAGCGCGACCATCCCCGGCTTCGAGCCGCGCGGCGGTCCGATCTGCGCCTGCGACGCGCCGAAGCAGACCATGCCGACGCTGCCGGCGCGACGGATCCCGAGCCGCCCGAATACGAGCGCGACACCCTCGGCGACATCGGCCTTCAGCCGCTGCGCGGTTCCGAACGCCATCGACGGCGACACGTCCATTGCGATCCATGTGGTCAACGCACGCTCGGGCACCTGCAACCGGACATGCGGCACGGCGGTGCGGGCAGTCGCCGCAGGATCGATCCGGCGGACGTCGTCCCCGATCTCATACGGCCGCAGCTGCGCCAGCTCCGTGCCGAGCCCGACGCCCGCAGCGCGCCGGTCCCCGGGCAGCGCCCGCGCCACCAGCCGGTTGACGGCGAGGTCGAGCGCGTCGACGAGCGGTCGCGGGATCGGTCCCGGGCCCTGGCGCGCCGCCGGTGAGACCAGCGCCGTCACGCCGAGGCGATCCGCCGGCGGATGTGGTCGTCATCGGGCTCGGGCACCGCGGTCAACACCTGCTCGAGCAGATCGTCGGCGCTAACGCCTTCGGACAGCGCGTCGTACGAGAGCACGATCCGGTGGCGGAGCACGTCGGTCGCGAGGTCGCGGATGTCGCTGCCCGTGACGTGGCCGCGGCCGCGCAGCAACGCGAGCACGCGCGCCGCCTGCACGAGCCCGATCGGTCCGCGCGGTGAGGCGCCGAACTCGATCATGCCGGCGATCTCGTGGAGCCCGAAGTGCGCCGGCCGGCGGGTTGCGTCGGCGAGCGCGACCGCGTAGCCGATCGCCTCACGATCGACATACACCGTCTGCACGGCGTCGGCGTAGCGGTCGAGCTGCTCGAGCGACAGGCACACGCGGATCGCCGGCGGCTCGAGCAGGCTGCGACCAACGACCGCCGCCTCCTCCCCGGCGCTCGGATAGTCGACGACGATCTTCATCAGGAAGCGGTCGACCTGCGCCTCGGGCAGCGGGTAGGTGCCCTCCGACTCGATCGGGTTCTGCGTTGCCATCACGATGAATGGGAGCGGCACCTTGTACGTCGTCCCGCCGATCGTCACCTGCTGCTCCTGCATCACCTCGAGCAGCGCAGACTGGACCTTCGCGGGCGCGCGGTTGATCTCGTCGGCAAGCAGGAAGTTCGCGAACACGGGGCCGAGCTCTGTGTCGAAGCGGCCCGTGTCCGGCCGGTAGACGCGTGTGCCGACGAGGTCAGCCGGCACGAGGTCGGGGGTGAACTGGACCCGGCTGTAGCTCCCCCCGAGCACGGCGGCGAGCGTCTTCACCGTCAGCGTCTTCGCGAGGCCGGGCACCCCTTCGAGCAGCACGTGGCCGCGTGCCAGCAGGCTGACGAGCAGCCGTTCGAGCATCGCGTCCTGGCCGACGATCACGCGCTTGATCTCCGACAGCGCGTCGGCGAGCCCCTCGCGCGCCTCTGCGCGAGTCGCGTTCGTGTGGTCTGTCTCTGTCATGGCACTCCTTGTGTTACTCAGATGAGGCGGCGGAACCAGAGCAGGGAGAGCGCGCCGCCGATCACCAGCAGCGCGAGCCCCGCACCGGCAAAGCTCGCGGTGATCTCGTGGTTGACGTGTTTGTGGCCGAGCTGTCTCGCAAGATGGGCGTAGACGGCGCTCAGCGACGCGCTGTCGCCGGCCGTGAACGATCGCGCGCCGGACGCTCGCGCGATCTGGTGGAGCGTGCTTGCGTCGAGCGGCACGGGGATCGGATGGTGGCGGCCCTGGATCGTGCCGTGGGTCGTGCCCGCCGCGACCGTGTACACGGGGATGTGCTTGGCGCCCGCCGCGCGCGCAGCGGCGATCGGATCGACGCCGATGAACGAGCCGCCGTCTGACAGCAGGACGATCGCGCTCGGCACGTGCTTGCCGCCCGGCTCGCGCAACCGCTCGAGGATCTGCGTGGCGGTCACGATCGCGGTGCCGATCGCGGTGTGGCCATACGCGTGCAGAGCCGAGAGCGCCCGCGCGACGAGCGCGTGATTGGTCGTCGGCGACTGAAGCACGGTCGCGGTCACGGTGAACTCGATCAGGCCGACCCGCAACGAGCTCGGCGAGTTCGAGAGAAACGTCCGGTCGGCGTTCGCGGCGGCGCCAAGTCGCGACGGCTTCAGATCGGTCGCGCCCATCGAGCTCGAGGTGTCGTTCATCAGGAACACGGCTGCGTCGTCGACCGGGACCGCGACGGACGTCTGCGGCCGCGCTGCCGCGATGATCAACACGGCGAGCGCCAGCGCAAACGCCACGTACGGGGCGTGGCGGCGCCACCCCGGCCGCTCAGGAGCGACCGACGGTCTGAGCGCAGGGGCGGCGAACGCCTGCGCGGCGCGCTCGCGGGTCTGCTGATGCCGGACATACCACCAGGCGAGAAGCGGAATCGCGACGAGCGCGACCAACACGACCGGAACTGCGAAGCTCATGGACCCCCGGGCCGGGCCGGCATCGGGAAGCTCGTCGAGTACACGGCCGATCCGCGCTCCACGGTAATCAGAGCCTGCTGGCCCGAGCCCATCGCGTCGATCGCGTTCGCGGCGGCGCCGAGGTCGCCGGTCGCGTGTCCGTTGACCTGGCTGATCACATCGCCCGGCTCGAGCCCCGCGAACGCGGCGGCACCGTTCGGATTGACGGTCTCGATCACCGCGCTGCCGCCGGGACCGGCGACCAGCTGGACCCCGAGCCAGTTATCGGCCTCACGGACCGAGGCGCTATTCACCGACGGGTTATCGCTCGAGCCGCTCACCGTCGCTACCGCCACGGCAACCGCCGCGATCAACAGCAGTGCGATCACGACCGGGACGACGACCCGTGCCCGCGGCGGGCGACGCGGTCGCCGCCGGGCCGGCGCCGGACGAGCACGACGCACGGGCGCGGCCGTCGATCGGGTCGCCGGAACCGGTGGTGGAATCGCTGCGGGCGCCGGGATGTGGCGGCCCCCGTCGGGCTCTGGCTCGGGCTCTCCGGGACGACGGAGCCGGCGCGCGGCGGCCAGCTCCTCCGCGCGCAGGGCGGAGTCGCGCTCCCATTCTCCCGTCCATAGCCGTCGTTTCGAGCTCATCGCTTGCGCCGGACGGTACGGATTGTTCTTAGGAAGCGCCTAAGAGATGCTGTTGCCCGCGGCCGGACGATGCGCGACACTCAGCAGATGCAGCCCGGGGCGGCCCGCGAGCGGCTCGCGCACACGCTGAACTCCGCGTACGGCGCGGGCTTGCTGAGCGAGCGCACGCTCGTGCTGCGACTCGATGCGCTCCTGTCGAGCACGGTGATCGACCCGGCTCGGCTCGTGGGAGATCTGACGCGCCGGGCGCCGCGCCAGAAGCCGGTCGGTATGTGGCGGGATTGGCTGCGAACGTGGATCACGCGCGCTCCCGGCGACGAGCAGGCCGAGCTGCTGGCGCTCGACTGGAGCGGTGGCCGCGAGCGGCTGCTGATCGGGCGCCATCACAGCTGTGACGTCGTGCTCGGCAGCCCGAACGTCTCGCGGCGGCACGCACGGCTCCTGTTCCGCGATGGGAGCTGGATCTTGCGCGATCTCGACTCGACCAACGGCACTCTGGTCAACGGCGTCGCGGTCGGCCGCTGCGCGCTGCGCCCCGGCGATCGAGTCACGATCGGCGCCCACGCCCTGACCGTCGACTGAAGTTCAGCCGATCGTCTGGACCTGATCGGCCGGCGGCGCCGCGGGCGTCGGCTGCGGGCCGTAGTCCGACAGGTCCTCGGTCATCCGCATCGACAGCGACGACCCGCTGACCGTCATCTTCATCGTCAGCCCGATCCGGCGGACGAGGTGGCCGCGGTCGATCCAAACGTCGACGGGGATCTTGCCGACGTGTGCCTCCTGCTCGAGCGTGGCGAGCGCCTGCTGCACGGCCGCTCGCTGCGACGCGGGCACCGCGTTCGCGACCTTGCTGAAGTCGATCTGGGCCTGGTAGTGGGTAGTGCGGTACCCGTCGACCCGCGCGTGCCCGTCCGTGACCACGCTGCCCCCCGCGGCCCGCAGGTACTGCAAAAACTGACCCGGATTGCTCATCGAGATATTGCTTCCGGGCAGCGACGTCAAGCCGCTGATCCCGGCGCTCTTGAGCACATCGATCGCGATCCACCGCTTGCTGAATGGCAGCTTGCTCGCCAGCGCCTGCGGGAGCTCGATGTAGACGGTCGTCCCACGCAGGATCTCGTTGAGCTGCAGCGTGTTCCCGCCAAGTTGCGAGGTCACCTGCGCCACGTCCGGAAGCGCCATCGTCATCGACACCGATGCCGCGTGGGCCGATGACGCCACCACGCCGGTGCCGCTCGCGGTGATCGCGCCCCCGAACGCCGGCGAAGTCATCACCATCGAGATCCGTGCGCGATACCCGGGCGCACTCGCCGAGCGGGTCGCCGCCTGCGCGACCGGATCGAGCTTGCCCGAGGTCGAGCTCAACAGCACGAACAAGACCACGGCGATCGCAATCACAGCCACGCCGAACGCGACAACTCGACGGCGCCCGGCCGTCGACGTCGCTGCCAATCCGTCGCGCCCCACGGAGCCGGGCGCCGGCGGCTGATCACCGCCGGTCGGCTCAGGCGTGTTCGGAGGCGGCACCGAGGTGCTCACGAATACCCCATCGGCACCACAGAACCCGTACTTGATCGGCCCGCCGCCACTGTAAGAGATATCTAAGCACGAAACTTTCGCCTGGTCGGCCGGTTTGCGAGGGATGTGGGGGAAGGCGTGGTATCAACACGCAGCATGCTCTTGCGGATCTTCCGCATGCTCTTCTGCGCCCTGACCGCGCTCGCAGCCGTGGGCGCCGCTTCCGCGGCCGCGCGGCCGCTGAAGGTCGTCAGCTACGCGGGCTACCGGATCACGGTTCCCGCCGGCACCCCCGTGTACCGGCTCGCGCGGGACCCCCGGCTGTGCGTCCGCTTCGACCGAGCGGCCGTCTACCTCGGCCATCCCAGCGCCGCGCAGAGCTGTCCTGCGCATGCCGCCGGGCTGCCACGCGCCGTGCTGATCGAGCCGGGGCGCGGGGTGCTGCGGCGACCGCCGGCGCTGCCCGCGGGCTTCGTGCCCGCCGCCACATTCCGCACCAACACCCGCGCCGCCGCGGCAAGCGTCGTCTACACAGGACTCGGGTTCGATGTCTGCTCGACTCCGAGTCTGTCGCAGATGCAGGCCTGGTCTGCCTCGCCGTATCGCTCGATCGGCGTGTACATCGGCGGCGCCAACAGTGCCTGCTCGCAGCCGAACCTGTCGGCGGCGTGGATCTCCCAGCAGGCCGTCAACGGGTGGCATCTGATACCGACGTATGTCGGGTTGCAGGCGCCGGGGGCGTGCGGCTGCGCGTCGATCAGTTCGAACAAGGCGACCGCTCAGGGCACCGCCGCCGCGGCCGATGCGATCGCGCAGGCCCAGGCACTCGGCCTTGGTCCCGGCACCCCGATCTACGACGACATGGAGGCGTACTCGCACACGAGCGCGAACACCGCGATCGTGCTCAAGTTCCTCGCTGCGTGGACGGCGGGCCTGCACGCGGCCGGCTATCAGTCCGGCGTGTACAGCAGCTCCAATTCGGGGATCACGGATCTCGCCAGCCAGTACGGGACCGCGTACGTTGAACCGGACGATCTGTGGATCGCGAACTGGAACGGAACCGAGTCGACGGCTGACCCCAACGTGCCGGGCGCCGAGTGGGCCAATCATCAGCGGGTCCACCAGTACAAGGGCGGCCACAACGAGACCTATGGGCACGTCACGCTCAACATCGACAACAACTACGTCGACGCCGCGACGGCCGCCGGCGCGGTCACGCCGGCGGCGGCTCCGACGCTCAGCGTGTCCCCGACGCCGGGCGGCACCGTCGAGCTGCACGCCCGCTGGCCCGGGGAGAACGAAGTCGCCGCATGGGAGGTCCTGGCGGGCGCGAGTGCGACGGTGACGCCGTTCGGCACTCCGATCAGCGGTGGGGCTTCGACGACGATCAACGTCCACAGCCAGTTTCCCTACTACGCGGTTCAGGCGCTCGGCTCGACCGGGCAGGTCCTCGGCGTCTCGACCACCACCGCCACGCCGCCCCACGTCGTGCTCTACGGCCGTCAGGCGTTCGTCCCGCCGAGCGGCTTCGGCGCCGTTCCGATCGCCTGCTACGTCTCCACCGGCTGCGGCGTGACGACGACCATCCGAGCTGGGCGGACGGTGCTCTCGCAATCGAGCCCGGAGACGGTCTCCGCCGGAGCCGGCCGGCTCGCGTTCTTCAGTCTTTCAACGGCCGGCCGCAAGCGGCTGGCGACGGCGCCCGGCCGACGTCTCGCGGTCACGCTCACCATCTCCGGCAACGGCTTTCCGACAACGTCCGCGAACCTCAACCTCGTGCCGTTCACGACGACCGGCCGCGGCCCAACGCGCAGCCTCAACGCGTCCCCCTCCCTGCAGCTGATCGGCACGACCGTGTTCGCCTACCGCGGACACTCCGCCGCGCTGTTCGCCGGATGTGTGGGGAACGCGCCCTGCCCGGTGGTCGCGACGATCCGCTCGGGCCGGACGCTCGTCGCGCAGTCGGCGACCGAGACGCTCGGGGTCGACGCGTTCGGTTACATCGGCTTCTCGTTGACGCCGCACGGGCGGGCACTGCTGCTCAATTCGAAGACGAATCAGTTGGGCGCGCGGATCACCCTGTCCGATGGCACCGCGACTACGACCGGCCGGATCGCGCTCGTCGCCTATCGTTGAGCCTCACTTGACGACGAGCGTCGTGTGCATGCCCTTCGCGTAGTGCCCCGGCATCGAGCAATACAGCACGTAGCGGCCGGGCTTCAGCTGCCACGTCGCGTGTGACAGCCCGCCCGACAGCGTGAGCCTGACCCCCTCGGTGGGCCCGGTCGCGCGGCCGTTGCGCAGCTGTCTGATCCGGAGGTCGTGCGCATCCTGGCCCCGGTTCCACAGCTGACACCACGACCTTGCCGGCGGGTAGCGATGAGCGCGACGGCCACAGCGACCACTCCTGCGCGTACACGAGCACTCGCGCCGGCGGCTTCGGCGCACGTGCCCCGGCGGGCGTGACGAGCGCGGCAACAGCGAGCGCGATCACGGCGGCCGTCCGCTTCATCGCACCAGCCGGGGGCGCACGAACGACCGCGCGTTGGGGATCACCGGTGTGGCGTCCTCGCCGAACCACTGCTCGATCAGCGAGCAGTACACGGCGCGGAAGTCGACGTTCGCGATCTGGTTGCCGTTGACGTCGAGCTGGGTCAACTCGGGCCAGAGCCCGATCATGTTGCCGCTCGCACGCGTGCCGATCACCATCGAGACGCCGGCGGCGCCGTGGTCGGTTCCATTCGATGAGTTCTGCTGCGCGCGGCGACCGAACTCCGACCACACGTGGACGAGTACCCGATCGGCGATCCCCCGCGCCTCGAGATCCGCTTGGAACGCGGCGAGCGAGTCGGCGACCAGTTGCAGCGCGGGAACGAGAGTTCCGGGCTGACTGATCGTGCGTGTCGACCTGCGTGTCGGTCGTCATCGCTACGCACCTCAGCGGGAGTCCGCCGGCGATCATCGCGGCGAGCCCGGCGAGCCGCTGCGGGAAGTCGCCCTGACCGGGCTTTGGGTACGAGACGGGGGCCGTGTACGCCGCGTTTCCGTTCGCGTCACGGAACGGGGCGAGCGCGCGGCGGACGACGCCAACCTCAGACGCCGCCTCGGCGACCTGGGCGAGCGCGGGGTCGCGCGAGGTCCGCTGGCTGTCTCCGAGCGACGAGGCCGAGTCGAGCGTCCACGTGAACACGTCTCCCCAGACCCCGTTGAGGTACAGCGAGAAGTCCTCCGGCCGGTCAATCGCCGCAACCGGATTGCGCGCGGTCGCGAGCGTCGGGTGCATCTCGCCGTCCATCGACAGACCTTGGAGGGGGTTCGCCGGCGAGCCGTGGATATCGAGGTAGCGGCCGAGCCAGCCGGTGTTGAGCTCGGTCGAGGTCGCACCCACCTCCCAGTAGTGGCGCGAGGTGAAGTGCGACATGTCGGGTGTCGTGTAGCCGATCCCCGGAAACACGGTCATCTTGCCGGCGTCGTGCAGGTTCGCGAACGACGTCGCCGCCGGGTGCCAGTGCAGACGCGGATCCTCAGTGAACGGCGTCCCCAGGCCTTCAGGCACGGCGAGTGTCGGGCGGTAGCTGCGGTACAGCGGATCGGCGACGGGCGCGAGCACCGAGAGCGCGTCGATCCCGCCGGCGATGAACACGGACACGAGGACGGGGCCGGGTGTCTGCGTTGCGGCCTCGGCGATCCCTTCGACCAGAACGCGTGAGGCGATGCCGAGCCGTCCGGCGCCGTAAACGGTCATCAGTCCCCCGGCCGCGCCGGTGAGGAACCGCCGGCGGTCGATCCCTGTGCCGGCAGGGACCGGCATGTTCGGATTCCACTCGCGCGCCTCGCAACACGCATTACGCGGATTGCCGTTCAGCACGTCTGCCACTCCGGCGCCGTTGGGATCAGGGCGCGCAGCGCGTTCTGGCGAAGGATCCTGAAGGTGACCTGCTCCCAATCGGCGGTGATCCCACGTTCGGCCCGACGGCTGAACGCAAGCAGACTGTCCTTGGTCTGCGCGGAGAGCTGCGGCTCACCCCAGTAGCGCAGCGCGCTCGCGACGGCGGCGTCCGCGTCCTCGCGCTGCGGATACTTGGCTTTGTTCGGATCGAGGATGCGGTTCTGCATCGCGTACGTGACCGCCAGGAACCGCCCGGCCCAGCGCGACGTGTCGAGCCAGTGCGTGTAGTCCCAGCCTGCGACGTTCGGCGGGATGAACAGCCGCTGACCGCACTGCTCCCCGATCCACGCCCAGTCGTCGGTCGTGATCGTCAGGTTCTGCGCGCGCAGCAGCCCGGCGGTGTAGACGATCGGCGGCGTCACCATCCGCGCCCCTTCATAGAACAGCGGGTGACGGAGGATCGCCTCGACCAGCGGCCGGATCTCGAAACCGGTACGCACGTACGTGCGCTCCAAGGCCCGCGCGTCGCGGGCCGGCAGCGGCTCGCCGACGAAGTAGCCCCATAGCTTCTCCACCAGGAACGACGGGTGGCTCGCATGCTGCACGCACAGCCGCACGCTGTCGCGCCAGTCGAACCGGCCACGATGGCCGAGGATCGTCTTCACCCCGGTGTCGTGGAGCGTCGGGTCGAAATGGAAGTTGTACGGCCCGGCCGCCTCGCTCCATCCGTTCGTCCACCCTGTGAGCGCGCGCGCCTGGTTGTGAACGTCGCGCTGCGTGTAGCCGCGGTCCGCGCCGAGGGAGAACAGCTCCATCATCTCGCGGCCGTAGTTCTCGTTCGGGCTGTACTTGTTGTTGGACGAGCCCGACAGCCACATCAGCATCGCCGGGTCGATCGTCACCTGCTCGAACAGGTCGTTGAAGTTGCCGAGCGCGCGGCCGCGCATCATCCAGTTCTGGCGCAGCATCAGCCGAGCCGTCGACGCCTCGAGCGAGGTCGCGAACCAGCTGTGCCAGATCAGCGTCATCCGCTCGATCAGCTGCTGGTTCGATCGCACCATCCGATCGAGCCACCAGCAGTGGTCGTCCCCCAACACGTTGATCGGGTCCAGCGGTTGTCCCTGTGAGTTGTGCGGCGGTTTCCCGATCAGCCGGGGCGGCCCCTGCGGGCGCGTGAGCGACTCGACCGCGCCGTCCCGCCCCAAGGCCGCGAGCGCCCGAGCCTCACCGGGCCTCGGCCCGAAGCCGGCACGCCACAGCAACCGCATCGCATGCTTTTCGCTGAAGCGGCCGCGCAGGACGGAGATCGGGGACGGCGACAGCAACTCGGGGAGCCTATCGGCGCCCGAGGCCGCTCCCTCAAATGCGGCTCAGCGCCTCGAACTGATCATCTGACAGCTCGATCGCCGCGGCCGCGCAGTTCTCCTCCAGATGAGCCACCGACTTCGTCCCCGGGATCGGCAGCATCACCGGCGAGCGCTTCAGCAGCCACGCGAGCGCGATCTGGGATGGACTGGCCCCGACCTGCGACGCGACCTCGTCGAGCGGCCCGCCCGACCGGGCGAGCTTTCCGGTCGCGAGTGGGAACCACGGGATGAACCCGACCCCGTTCTGCTCGCAGTATTCGAGCAGCGGCTCGGCGGATCGGTTGGTCAGGTTGTAGAGGTTCTGAACGGTCGCAATCTCCGCGAGCTTCTGTGCGGCTCCGAGCTCCTCGACGCTCACCTCGGAGAGCCCGATGTGATGGATCTTGCCCTCGCTCTGGAGATCGGCGAGCGTGCCGATCTGCTCCTCGAGCGGAACCTCCGGGTCGATTCGGTGGAGCTGGTAGAGCTCGATCCGCTCGAGCCCGAGGTGGCGGAGGCTGAGCATGCACTGCTGGCGCAGGTACTCGGGCCGGCCGACCGCGTGCCACTCGCCCGGGCCGGTCCGGGTCAAGCCCGCCTTGGTCGCGATCACGAGCCCGTCCGGGTACGGATCCAACGCCTCATTGATCAGCTGCTCTGAGATGAACGGGCCGTAGGAGTCCGCCGTGTCGATGAAGTTCACGCCGAGCTCGAGCGCTCGCTTCAGGACCTCGATCGCGCCGTCATGGTCCTCGGGCTCTCCCCAGACCCCCTTTCCGGGCAACTGCATCGCCCCGAAGCCGAGCCGGTAGACGGTCGTCTCGCCGCCAATCTGAAAGGTGCCGGAGGCCGACACGGACGGGGTCATGGTCATGAGGTTCCTTTCGTGACTGCTCGGGTAGCGCTGGTTGTGTCTAAGCAGTTATGTCCGTTGCCACGGAAAAACCCACTTCGGCGGCGGTAGCCGGTCCCGATCGCCGCCTGCGGCGCGATGTCGGCCGAGTGGCGCTGATGTTCACATCGGTCGGGTCGGTGATCGGGTCCGGCTGGCTGCTCGGCGCGCTCAACGCGACGCAGATCGCGGGGCCGGCGGCGATCATCTCGTGGGTCGTCGGCGCCGGCGCGATCATGCTGCTGGCGCTGATCCACGCGGAGCTTGGCGGGATGTACGCCGTCAACGGCGGCATCGCCCGTTATCCCCATTACGCGTTCGGCAGCCTCGTGGGCTACGGCATGGGCTGGATCTACTGGCTGGGAACGGTGACGCTCGCTCCGGTCGAGACCGAAGCGGCGATCCAGTACAGCGACAAGTGGGTCAACAAGTGGTTCGGCTTCCACATGATGCACACGATCAAAGGGCCGCCGACGCAGGTGATCCTGAGCGCCCCGGGCTACGCCGTGGCCGCTGCGCTGATGGTCGTGTTCACGCTGATCAACCTCGCGGGCGTCCGCCGCTTGAGCGACACGAACACCGCGGTCGTGTGGTGGAAGATCGCCATACCTGTGCTCGCGGTCGTGGCGCTGATCGTGACCCAGTTCAGGACTGCGAACTTCAGTGCGGGTGGCGGTTTCGCGCCGACGGGCGTCAAGGGCATGCTCGAGGCGATGGCCGCCGGCGGGGTGATCTTCGCCTACCAGGGGTTCGAGCAGGCGATCCAGTTCGGTGGCGAGTCGCGCAACCCGCAGCGGAACATCCCGTTCGCGGTGCTCGGCGCGATGATCGTCGGCGCGGTGATCTATATCGCGCTCGAGTTCGCGTTCCTTGGCGCGCTGCCGGCGAACGCCGCCGCACACGGCTGGGCGAAGCTGTCGTTCACGAATCAGTTCGGACCGTTCGCGGCGCTCGCCACCGGCCTCGGCCTTGGGTGGCTCGCCACGATCCTGTACGTCGACGCCTTCCTCTCCCCCGCCGGCACCGGACTGATCTACAGCGGCTCAAGCGCCCGCGTCTCCTACGCGCTGTCGCGCAACGGCTATACCCCGCGCGCGTTCGGGGACCTGGACCGCCGCGGGATCCCGTGGCTCTCGGTTCTGTTCGGGTTCGCCGTCGGGATGATCGTGTTCCTCCCGTTCCCGGGATGGCAGAAGCTCGTGGCGTTCATTACCTCGGCGACGGTGATCATCTACGCGTCGCAATGTCTGAGCCTCGCCGCGCTGCGCCGTCAGCTGCCCGACCAGCCGCGGCCGTTCCGCTTGCCGGCGGCCCGCGTGATCGCGCCCGTCGGGTTCGTGATCGCGAACCTGATCGTGCTGTTCGCCGGCTGGACCACGGACTGGAAGCTGTTCGCGGCGGTGGTGATCGGGCTGGTGCTGCTGCTCATCTCTCAGCTGTCGCGGCCGGCTTCCAAGCGCGTGCAGATCGACTGGCGCTCATCGGCGTGGCTGTGGCCATGGCTCGTCGGCCTCGCGGTGCTCTCGTACCTCTCGAGCTTCGAGGGCGGCGCCAACGACCTCCACTTCGGCGTGGACATGGGCGTCACCGCCGTCTTCAGCCTCGTGATCTACGCGTTCGCCCTGAGCAGGCGGCTCCCGGACGATGTCGCCCGGGAGCGCTTGTCGAGCGGCGCCGACGAGCTCGAAGCTACAGATTGACGCTGGCCATTCCGGTCTCGTCGTACCGGCTGCCTATCGCCTGGGGCAGCTCCTCGTCGATCCGCTTGAGGTCGTCTTCGGTGAGCTCGACGTCGACCGCCTCCGCGTTCTGCTCGAGGTAGGTGCGGCGCTTGGTCCCGGGGATCGGAACCAGATCGTCGCCCTGGGCGAGCACCCACGCGAGCGCGAGCTGCGCCGGCGTCACGCCTTTCTCTTGCGCGATCTCCGCGACCTTGTTCGCCAGCTTCATGTTCTGGCTGAACGCCTCCCCCGCGAACCGCGGGTTGCGCTTGCGGAAGTCGTTGTCCTCGATCTCATCGGGCGAGGTGAAGCGGCCACTGAGGAAACCGCGCCCGAGCGGCGAGTAGGGCACGAAACCGATGTTCAGCTCGCGGCAGGTGTCCAGCACCCCGTTGGTCTCAGGATCACGCGTCCACAGCGAGTACTCGGTCTGGACCGCGGTGATCGGGTGGACGGCGTGGGCGCGGCGAATCGTCTCGGGCGCCGCCTCGCTCAGCCCGATGTGTCGGATCTTGCCCTGCTGGACGAGCTCGGCCATCGCGCCGACCGTCTCCTCGATCTCAACCTCGGGGTCGACCCGGTGCTGGTAGTAGAGGTCGACGTGGTCGGTCTCGAGGTTTTTGAGCGAGATCTCGATCGATTTGTGCACGTGGTCGGCGGAACCGTCGAGCGGCCCCATCGTCGACATGTCCCCGGGCGTCGCGTCATCCATCCGGCGGGCGAACTTGGTCGCGATCACGTACTCGTCGCGGTGGCCGTTGATCGCCTTAGCGACGAGCTGCTCGTTCGTCAGCGGGCCGTACATCTGTGCCGTGTCGAGAAAGTCGATCCCCAGCTCGAGCGCCCGCTGAATCGTCGCAATCGCCTCGCCCTCGTCTGTGGAGCCGTAGAACGCCGACATCCCCATGCAGCCAAGGCCCAGTGCCGAGACCTCAAGTGTTCCGAGCTTGCGCTTGTTCATCGTTGCTCCAGTCGTTCGCGGTAGTAGTTGATCTTCCACTCGATCAGCTCGAGGTTCCTGGCCGTCTCGGCGAGCAGCGCGCGGACCGCGTCGCGGTGCGACTCGAGCAGCGCCATCCGCTGCTGCTCGGTCCCGGCGCCCTGGTTGAGCAGGTCGGCGTAGCGGCGGACGTCCCGGATCGGCATCCCGGTCGAGCGCAGCTTCGTCAGGAACGCGATCCGCTCGAGATCGGCCTCGTTATACCGGCGGTGCCCCGAGCCGTCGCGGTCGATCGGGTCGAGCAATCCGGCGCGCTCGTAGTACCTCAGCGTGTGCGCGCTGAGACCCGACGCCTTCGCCGCATCTGCGATCGTGATGTTCGTGGCCATGAGCTCCAAGATACGACTTAGAGTGCGCTCTAAGTCAAGGTTCGGTGATGGCGTCTAAATCACCGTCGGTCGAGCTCGAGGTCGGCGGCCGGGTCGTCACGGTTTCGAACCCTGATCGGGTCTACTTCCCGGCGCGCGGCGAGACAAAGCTCGACCTGGCGCGCTACTACATCGCCGTCGGCGACGGGATCGTCCGCGCGCTGCGCGAGCGGCCGTGCATGTTGCACCGCTTCCCGACCGGCGTCGCCGGCGAGAAGGTCCACCAGAAGCGCCTGCCGAAGGGCGCGCCAGACTGGGTGGAGACGGTCGAGATCTACTTCCCGCGCTTCGGGCGGACCGCAGACGAGCTGTGCGTCACCGAGCTGGCGGCGGTCGTCTGGGCGGTGCAGATGTCAACGGTCGAGTTCCACCCGTGGAACTCGCGGTGCACCGATGTCGAGTCGCCCGACGAGTGGCGGATCGACATCGACCCGGGCGACGAGTGCTCGTTCGACCGTGTCCGCCGGGTGGCGGCGGTCGTCCGCGACGTGCTGGACGAGTTGCAGATTGTCGGCTACCCGAAGACGTCGGGTGGCGGCGGCCTGCACGTGTACGTGCGGATCGAACCCTCCTGGGGGTTCGCCGAGGTTCGGTTGGCCGCGCTGGCGTTCGCGCGCGAGGTCGAGCGGCGGGCACCTGATGACGCCACGACCGTCTGGTGGCGCAAGGACCGGGACCCGTCCAAGGCGTTCGTCGACTTCAATCAGAACGCCCGCGACCACACGATCGCTTCGGCGTACTCGGTCCGTGGCAATCCGCAGGGAACCGTCTCGACTCCGATCGCGTGGGACGAGATCGAGTCGGTCGAACCCAGCGAGTTCACGATCGCGACCATACCCGCGAGGTTTGAGCGCTTCGGCGACCTGCACGCGGAGATCGACGACGTTGCGTTCTCGCTCGAGCCGCTGCTCGAATGGGCGGCGCGCGACGGACTCGACGAAGCCTCCAAATGAACGGGCCGCCCCGCGCGGGGCCGGCCGATCAGTCCTTTCCGGAGTCGGGTGAGGAAGGTCTCTTACCTCCGCGGGCGTTGGCGTCGCGGGACGGCTGTGCGTCCCGCGACGCCTTCCGCGTTGTGAAGCGCCGCAGTCACCTGCCGGCCCGGTACTGCTGCCGGCGGGCACGCCCGAACGGAACGACCACGCTCGAGGCCTTTGGCCTGATCGCCTGGGGCCGTTCGGCCGGCTGCTTGCGCGCTGCGCGCGCGCGCCGCGCTTCGTTGATGGCCAGCACCTCTGCCAGCCGTTCTTGAGTGTCCGGTCGGCCGACGCGAGTCGCCAACAGGAACTCGTCTTCGACGAATCGCATCGCCGAGACCTCCTTGTGGTGGGTGGATGGGGTTTGGGGGGAAAGTTGTGTGCCGCGGCGCCGCCGCCCGTCCCTCCCTGCCGCAGAGGTGGGCGGCGGCGCGTCCTCGTATTCGCCTGGGGTGCGACGCTCGAGGAGCGATGCGCGGGCGAAGCTGTGGAAATGTGTCACCGACTGAAAATGGCAGCTCAAAGTACGACCTGTCACTTGCAGTTCATTTCGTGGTTACAACATGGTGAGGACCCTTCTCGCCTGGATCGGGCCTCGGTTCTATTTGGTTTTCAAGCTGGCATCACCTGGAGTTCAAAATCGGTTTGGGCAATAAAAAAGGGCGGCCGATTGGCCGCCCTCGCTTACTTCGGTGTCGTGTGCGTATTGCTAACGCACGCACCTCGCAGCGAGGGCAATGGACGTACCATTCATGGGCAGGATCGCCTCAGCGGCGACGACCCGCGGGCACGCGGCGGCGAGCGCGCGATTCCACTGCGATGCGCGCATCTTGGGCCGGGTGGTGTTGAGCGTGGTCGTAGCCATAGTGGACTCCTTCTGTCCGGCAGAGTAACTCACGCTGCGAACGAAAGCAAGTTAATTTTCAGTGACAGTGACGGCGAACTCCGCGAAAAACTTCTCGCCCGGAGCCGCGAAGCGCAAAGCCGCGTCCGCTTCGCAATGCATCGATCGGCGCCGTCATCGGCTCAAAGCAGATGAACTCCGAGCTCGGCGGCGCGTAGATCTGTGCGACCGAGAAGCCGGAGACGAACTCGACCGCGAGCCGCAGTCGCTCATCGCTGACCGCGAACTCGGGCCGGGATCCGTCGAGTTGGTCAAAGCAGTCGTCGAACGTCCGCTCACCGAGCGGGCCGCTGAGCGTTCCGGGCGCCAGCTCGTCCGTCGCCCCTGTCGGTAGCCCGCGCTCATCGAGCACCAGCCGCTGGCGTACCGGCGCCGAGACCGTCCACTCCCGCCGACCGGAGTCGGGCAATCGCAGGTACGGATGGAAGCCGAAGCACACGGGCACCGGGATCTCGCCGGTGGGGGTCAGCGTCAGCCCGATCGAGAGCCGAGCCGCCGCGACCGACGCGCACAGCTCCAGGCGATGTGGGAACGGGAACGCCGCCAGTAGGGCAGCGTCGGGGGCGAAGTCCAGCAACGCGCGCACATCGGACGCATCGCTCTGGGTCACCGACCACAGCCGGCTCGCAGCGAGCAAGCCGTGGATCGGCAGGCCGGTGGCACCGTCGATGTGGACGTACGGGGAGTCCCGGTCGAGCTGCACGCGAACGCCCGCGACGTCGTACTCCCATCCGCCGAGACGATTCGCCCACGGCGCGAGGAGCGGGATCCCGAATGTGGAGCCGCGCGCGGCGTACGCCTCGGGCCCGCCACCGAGCTCGAGCAGCTCACGGCCGCGGAATCGCAACGAGCTGCAGACCATCCCGAGGCCGGGAAGGAACGTCGCCTCCAGGCCTCCGCTCTGTCCAATCGTCACGGGCGGTTTCGTTACATCCATTAGTGGAGAGATGACAACTATCAGATGGGCCCGCTCGCTTTCGTCAACTGGGCCACGGTCAACCGCCGATTCTGCGCTCTGTTGTGGTGTGTCGCGTTCGCGCTGGCGGTCGTGGTGCTCGTACACGTCGGTCACGCCTCGGCGCCGCATCACCCAGCAATCGCCGGACGCTGACCCGATCTCCCAGCGCTGCCCGCAGGACTAAGGTCGCCTGGTAGCCAGCCCAAGGAGGACGGACTCCAGTCCGGAGGCGCCGGCGCTCACGTGGAGAGGCCGCGCCGCTCGGCGTATGACTGCGCCAGCTTCGGTGGCGCGCGGCACAGCCATGCCTCGATCACGAGCTCGTCGAGCTCGTCGCGGCCGATCCGTTCGAGCTGCACGAGCACCGCCGGATAGCCGTCGAAGTGCGGCGTCGTGAAGTACACCCGCGGGTCGTCGGCGATCATCGCCTCCTTCGCGATCAAGTGCTCGACGCGCACACCGAGGATCGGGCCACCCGGCGCGGCGTCGCCGAGCGCCTCGAGATCCGAGCGCCGCAGCGGCCGCTCCCAGACGAACAGCTTGTCCTTCACTCGCCATTGGCAGTTCCCGCGCGACATTCGCTCGCTCGTCTCCGGGAGCGACAGCGCCATCCGGCGGACGTCATCCCAGCTCGCCATGCACGCGACGATACTTCACCGAATCGGCTATCAACCTTCGCATGGCGTGAGCACGCTGGCCCGATGCGCATGGCTGAGCACGCTGGCCCGCTGGTCGTCGCCGTGACCGGCCCGACCGGAACGTTCGGGTTTGGCGTGATGCCGCTGCTCGAGCAAGACCCGGGCATCGGGCGGATCGTCGGGATCGCTCGCCGCCCGTTTGATCCGGTCGAGCACGGCTGGACGAAGCTCGAGTACCGCCAGGGTGACGTGCGCGACGAGGACGCCCTACGTGGGGCGTTCGCAGGCGCCGACGTAGTCGTCCATCTGGCGTTCATGATCACCGGCACCGCGAGCCACGAGACGATCCGCGCGATCAACGTCGACGGCACGCTGAACGCATTCCGGGCCGCGCGCGAGACGGGGGCGAAGCGATTCGTGTACGCGTCCTCGGTCGCGGCCTACGGCTTCCATCGCGACAACCCGGTCGGGATCACCGAGGAGTGGCCGACGCGACCCGCCGGACGACTGTTCTACGCACGCGAAAAGGCGGAGCTGGAACAGCTGCTCGAGCGCGAGGCAGCAGGCGCCGGCGGGCCGGAGCTCTACCTGCTGCGACCCCCGATCGTGCTCGGGCCGCACGCGGCGGGCGCCAAGGGCGGCCTGCCGGCGCCGCTCGCACAGGCCGGCAGCCGCGCGCTCGAGCTGCTCGCACGGCTTCCGCTTCCCCTCCCGATGCTGACACCGAACGTCAAGCTCCAATTCATCCACGAGGATGACGTCGGCCAGGCGATCCTCAAGTGCGTGCTCGCCGCGGGTCCGCCCGGCGCCTACAACATCGCCGGCGACGGCGTGGTCAGCGGCGCTGAGGTCGCGCGCGAGCTTGGCCTGGCGCCGATCCCAATCCCCGGGCGAATCGTCGAGACGGCGGCGCGGGCGGCATCGTCTCTCCCGTGGCCGCCGTTCATGCCGGCGTCGGCCGAGTGGGTCGAGGCGTTGAGTCACCCCGCGATCATGGACACGAGCCGGGCAAAGCGAGAACTCGGCTGGGCGCCGAGGTTCACGGGAGTTGAAGCGCTCAGGAAAGGTATTGACGCCGCCCGGCGTCTCTAACGGCAACGGCTAAGGAAGGACTTCAAATGAACACTCACATCAAGCGGCTTCGTACGGCGGTCTCAATGCTCTTAGCGGTCGGCGTGCTCGCCCTCGTCGTCGCCGGTTGCGGCGGCGGCAGCAGCAGCTCCAGCTCTAGCGCCGCCGGCAACTCCAGCACCGCCACGAGCACCACCCAGAGCACGACGCAGAGCACGCCTCAGAGCTCGAGCTCCACCGGCAAGCTCGGGCGGCGCGAGCTCCGGGATCCCGCAGAACAATGGCGGCGACGCGGACTCCGATAACAACGGCGGCCCGAGCGACGGGGACGGCAACCTCTGATGAGGACCGGCCGCGGAATTGCGGGCGGCAGCGCGATCGCCGCGGCGATCGCGCTCGCCGGCTGCGGTTCGGGCTCGCACGGCTCGACGACGACCGCCGCGAAGGCGGGCGGCTGGGGGACACTCCGGCTCACGTCGGGCGCGGCGCTTCCATACCCACTGAGCTGGCGTCGCGTCCACAGCGACGAGGGCTCGGCTTCCGCGGCGCTGTTCAACGCCGACGGCACGATCCGTGCCTACCTGAACGTGACTCCCGCGATCACCAAGGAGACGCTCTCCGACTGGGCGCACTTCCGGGTCGGGCACAACGCCGACGAGGGCGACCGCAGCGTGCGGCTGCTGTCCAAGCAGACGGACGTGCCGCTCGACGGCGGCCGGGGTTCGTGCGTGGTCGACCAGTACACGACCACCCGCACCTCGTATCGCGAGCTCGCGTGCGTCGTGGCGCCGTCGAGCGCCGCGACGCGCGTGGTCCTCGTCGCCGCCGCGGAGCGTGACGTTTGGGCTGCCGAGCGCCACGTCCTCCAGTTCGCGATCGATCACTTCACCAGCTGATGCCACCGAAAGGACGAACCGCCATGTCGCGAAAGACGTTGATGTCGCTGTCCGTCGCCGGCGTGCTCGCGCTCGCGGGTTGCGGCAGCAGCTCGAGCACGTCCAGCACGACGGCAACGACCACCAGCTCGACGACGAAAGCCGCCGCCACGGTCGCGCCGCCCAAGCACAAGGCTCGCCACAAGGCCCACCACAAGGCCCACAAGAAGGTCACGCCCGCGCCGGCTCCCGCTGCGACGACGACGGCCGCCCCCGCGGTCACCACGGCCCCCCCGGTGACGACCACCTCGGCGCCACCTCCGCCAACGACGACCACGACGCACGTCACGCCACCCCCGCCGACGACCGCCCCCACCAACGGGATCCCGCAGAACGGCGGCGGCGACGACGACAGTGACAACCACGGCGGCCCGAGCGACGGCGACGGGAACATCTAGGCCTGAGTGACGACTGCGTCGCGGGACGGCCGACCGCCTCCCCGCGACGTACAGTCGTCGTGTGCTCCATATCCACAGGGCAGAACGGGCGGATCGCCTAGTCGACGCGCTTGCGACGCTGCTCTGCGAGCCGCCGGACGACCCCTTCACTCCAGAGGTGATCGCGGTCCCGACTCGCGGGATGGAGCGGTGGCTGACCCAGCAGCTCGCCGCATGGCTCGGATCGAGCCCCGGCCGACGTGACGGCGTGTGCGCGAACGTCGAGTTCCCGTTCCCCGGCCGGCTGCTCGGGGGCGCCGTCGCGGTGGCATCGGGGATCGACCCCGACGAGGACCCGTGGCCGCCCGAGCGGTCGGTCTGGCCGCTGCTCGATGTGGTCGCGGAATGCATCGACGAGCCGTGGCTCGAGCAGCTCTCCTCACACCTCGGCGGCGCCTCATCCGATCACGCGCGCCGATTCGGGCGCCTGCGGATGATCGCGGACCTGTACGACCACTACGGGGTGCGACGGCCGGCGATGTTGCAGGCATGGGCGCGGGGCGAGGACGTCGATGGCTCCGGAGGACGGCTGGGCGGGGCGTTTGCCTGGCAGGCGGAGCTCTGGCGGCGGCTGCGGGCGGCGATCGGGGTGCGGAGTCCGGCCGAGAGGCTGTCCGACGCGTGCGCGCGCGTGCGCGAAGCGCCCGAGCTCGTATCGCTCCCCGCGCGACTGTCGCTGTTCGGCTTGACCCGGTTACCGGCCAGCTACCTCGAAGCGCTGAGCGCGCTGGCGGCCGGACGCGACATCCACCTGTTCCTGCTGCACCCCTCCCCCGCGCTGTGGGCGACGATCGCCGCACGAGAGCCCTTCACACCGATCGTCAGGCGCGGGGGCGACCACACAACGGCGCTCGCGGAGAGCCGGCTGCTCGCCTCGTGGGGCGTCGACTCGCGCGAGCTCCAGCTCGTCGTCGAGTCCACCGAACCGTGGGTCGACCACCACCATGCGCTCGGACCCGAACGGTCCGACACGCTCCTCAGCACGATCCAGGACGACATCCGCGCCAACCGGCAGCCTCCGGGAGAGCCGCTCCCGGGCCGGCCCGAGCGCCGGCTCACACTCGCCGATCGTGACCGCTCGATCGAGGTCCACGCGTGCCACGGGCCGGCGCGACAGGTCGAGGTGCTACGGGAGGCGATCCTCCACCTGCTCGCCGACAGCGACACGCTCGAGCCGCGCGACGTGATCGTGATGTGCCCGGACATCGAGACGTACGCGCCGTTGATCGAGGCGACGTTCGGACCGATCGAGCTCGACGACGAGATCGACGAGGTGCGCCGCACCGATCTGCGCGTCCGGCTCGCCGACCGCTCGCTGCGACAGACAAACCCCGTGCTCGGCGTCGTCGCGCAGCTGATCGACCTGGCCGAGCAGCGACTGACGGCTTCGCAGATGCTCGACCTCGCCGGCGCCGAGCCCGTTCGGAGGCGCTTCCGCTTCGATGACGACGACATCGCGCGAATCCAGGACTGGATCGTCGACAGCGGCATCCGCTGGGGGCTCGACAGCTCGCACCGCGCCGAGTACAAGCTCGACGGCGTGCCGGCGGGCACGTGGCGGACTGGGCTTCAGCGAGTGCTGCTCGGGGTCGCGTTGGGCGAGTCCGGCCGCGAGCTGTACGAAGGCGTGCTCCCAGTCGACGATGTCGAGAGCGGCGCAATCGATCTCGCCGGACGGTTCGCCGAGTTCGTCGATCGGGTCGGCGTCGCGCTCGATGTCCTCCGCGGGCCGCTGTCGATCGCGCGCTGGGCCGAGGCGATCGGCGACGCGGCCGATGCGCTGACCGCAACCAGCGATCGCGACGCGTGGCAGCGCTACGAGCTACGCACGATGCTCGTGGAGATCGTCGCCGAGGCAGGCGACGCGGCTCTGCGCACGGTGATCGAGCTCTCCGAGATCCGGGCGCTGCTTCGCGCACCGGCTCGCCGGCCGCCCCACGCGCGCGAACTTCCGCACCGGCAATCTGACCGTCTGCACGCTCGTGCCGATGCGCTCCGTCCCCCACCGGGTCGTGTGCCTGCTCGGGCTCGACGACGGCGCGTTCCCGCGCAAGTCACCGCGCGACGGCGACGACCTGCTGCTCGACTCGCCGCACGTCGGCGACCGCGACCCGCGCGCGGAGGACCGGCAGATGCTGCTCGACGCGCTGCTCGCGGCTCGGGACCGGCTCGTCGTGCTCTATTCGGGCCACGACGAGCGCACCAACGCGGCGTTGCCGCCGGCCGTGCCGGTCGGCGAGCTGCTCGACACGGTCGACCGCACGGCGTTCGTCCCGTCGGGCGGGCCCGCTCGGGATCACGTGGTCGTCCACCACCCGCTGCAGGCGTTCGATCCGCGCAACTTCGATCCGCTCGACCCGTGGGGCTTCGACCGCAGCTCACTCGACGGCGCGATCTCACTTAGCGGCGAGCGCCGGCCACCGGCGCCGTTCCTCCCGTCGCCGCTGCCCGAGCGCAGCTCGCCGCGCGTGTCGCTCGACGACCTCGTCGCGTTCTGCGAGCGGCCGATCCGCGCCTTCCTGCGCCAGCGGCTCGGGATCTCGGTCAGCGACGCCGATGACGAGCTCGCCGACGGACTCCCGGTCGATCTCGACGGACTCGAGCGCTGGCAGATCGGCCAGCGGCTGCTCGACGGCGTGCTCGCCGGATACGAGCCGAACGCCTGCATCCGGGCGGAGATCGCGCGCGGCGCCCTGCCGCCCGGCAAGCTCGGGATCCCGGTGCTCGAGCGCATCTGGCCGACGGTCGACCGGGTCGCCGCGTGGGCCCGGACGTTCACCGACGCCGAGCCGCGCTCGATCGGGGTGAACGTCTCGCTGGTGGGCGGGCGCGCGCTGCTCGGGTCGGTGTCCGGGGTGCGGGGGACGGTGCTGCTCAACGCGAGCTACTCGCGCGTCAACGCGCGCCACCGGATCGCGGCGTGGGTGCGGCTGCTGGCGCTCAGCGCGGCCGTCCCGGGCGGGTCGTTCGAAGCCGTCACGGTTGGCAAGGCGCCATACGGCAGCGAAGCCGAGCTGCTGATCGCGCGGATCCCGCCGATCCCGGTCGACGACGCGATCGTCGAGCTAAGCCGGCTGATCGAGCTGCGCGACCGCGGGCTGCGTGACGTGCTGCCGCTGCCGCCGCTGACGGCAGCCGCATACGCGCGCGCCACCGTGCGCGGTGCCGATGCCGAGGCCGCGGCCGGCGGGGCGTGGACGTCGAGCTTCAAGGTCCCTGGCGAGGACGTCGACCCCGACCACGTGCGCGCGTTCGGAGGGGCGCTCGCCCTCGCGGAACTGCTCGAGCTGCCGTTGCGCGCCGAGGAGGCCGGCGAAGGCGGCGGTACGGCCCGGCCTGGTGTCCGGCGGCTGGGGCTCTACGCCTCCCTGCTGTGGGACCGGCTGCTAGCCGTCGAGGAGCTGAGCGAGCAGTGACGACCAGCTCGTTCATCGACCTGCCGTTCGAGCTGACCGGGCCGCTGCCGTCGGATGTGACCGTGCTCGAGGCGAGCGCCGGGACGGGCAAGACGTACACGATCGCGGCGCTCGCGGCGCGGTTCATCGCCGAGGGGCGGCGGCTGCCCGAGCTGCTGCTGGTGACGTTCACCCGGATGGCGACCGGGGAACTGCGCGAGCGAGTTCGCGAGCGGCTCGTGTCGACCGAGGCAGCGCTGACTCGATTTCTGGAGGGCGGCGGGCTGGCGGACGTGGATGAGGTCGTGGCGCTGCTCGCCGACGGCCCCCCGGAGCAGGTACGCGTCCGCCGCGACCGCCTCGCCGCCGCAGTCTCGAACTTCGACGCGGCGACGATCGCGACGACGCACGGGTTCTGCCAAGAGGTGCTCGCGGAGCTCGGAACGCTCGGCGACCTCGAGCCGGATGTGAACTTCGCCGAGGAGGTCGACGACCTGATCGAGGAGGTGATCGACGACCTCTACGTGCGGCGCTTCTATCGCAGCGGCGACGCGCCGTTCAACCGGGCGCAGGCGGGTGAGATCGCGCGGATGGCGATCGAGAACCCGACCGCTGTCCTCCACCCGCGCGACGCACCCGCGCAGTCGGACGCGGCGATGAGGGTGCGGCTCGCGGAGGCCGCCCGTAAAGAGCTCGAACGGCGCAAGCGGCGGCTGGCGGTGATGACGTACGACGACCTGCTGACCCGACTGCTCGGTGCGCTGCGAAGCACCGGCGGCGCCGCGGCGGCGGACCGCCTGCGCGACCGCTACCGCGTCGTGCTGATCGACGAGTTTCAGGACACGGACCCGGTGCAGTGGGAGATCGTCCAGCGCGCGTTCGGCGGCGGAGGCGTGACGCTCGTGTTGATCGCCGATCCCAAGCAGGCGATCTACGCGTTCCGCGGTGCCGACGTGTACGCGTACCTACAGGCCGCCCGGTCAGCGTCCTCGCGCGCGACGCTGCGGGTCAACCGGCGCAGCGACCAACCGCTGCTCGACGCGTTCGACGTGCTGTTCGGTGACGCGAAACTCGGCCACCCGGAAATCGCCTACCGCCAGGTCCGCGCGTCCGACGCGCACCAGAAGCCGCGACTCATCGGCGCGCCGTCGGCCGCGGCGCTGCGGGTGCGGGTGCTGTCGCGCGATCAGCCCGGCGTCGAGCTGACGGCCGCGGGGTACGCCCAGACCGGCTCGGCGCGCGAGTGCGTCGCCAAGGACCTGGCAGCCGACATCGTCTCGCTGCTGCAGTCCGGCGCTGAGATCGAGCGGCGGGCGCCGGATGGTTCGGTGATCGACTGCTGTCCGGTATCGCCCGGCGACGTCGCGGTGCTCGTCCAGTCGCACCGCAACGCGGCGCTCGTCGCCGAGGAGCTGGGGCTCGCGAGCGTGCCCGCCGTGATCAATGGCGCCGGCAGCGTGTTCGCGACGACCGCGGCGCTCGACTGGCTTCGGCTCCTGCAGGCGCTCGAGCGGCCGGCGTACTCGGCCCGCGCCCGATCGGCGGCGCTGACGCCGCTGCTCGGATGGACCGCCGCGCGCGTGCGCCGGCGCGGGAGAGCAGGAGCTCGAGGAGCTCCATCAGCGGCTGCACTACTGGGCGCGGGTGCTGCGCGTGCGAGGGATGGCCGCACTCGCGGACACGATCTTCGCGCGCGAGCAGGTGCCGGCGCGGGTACTCGCGCGGGTCGACGGCGAGCGCGAGCTGACCGACCTCCAGCACATCGCGCAGCTGCTGCACGCCGCCGCGTCGTCGGAGCAGCTCGGCACGGCGGCGCTCGCGTCGTGGCTGCGCCAGCGGATCGCCGACGCCGCGATCGAGGGCGGACGCGAGGATCTGACCCGCCGGCTCGAGTCCGACGCCGATGCGGTACAGGTGCTGACGATCCACCGCTCGAAGGGACTCGAGTTCCCGATCGTCTACGCGCCGTTCCTGTGGGAGCCGGGTTGGATCCCGGAGGGCGCGCGGCCGGTGTACTTCCACGACGCGGCGGCCGGCGACGCGCGGGCGATCGATGTCGGTCTCGAGGGCCCGTCGTTCCGCGAGCACGCCGCTTGCCCACCGCGACGAGGAGCGCGGCGAGGACCTGCGGCTGATGTACGTCGCGCTGACCCGTGCCCGCCACCAAGCGGTGATCTGGTGGGCGGGGTCGTACGGCAGCCGCGACTCGCCGCTCGGCCGGTTGTTGTTCGCCCGCGAGGACGACGGCAACGTCCGGCCGGTTGGCGCCGGCAAGATCTCGGACGACGTGGCGGTCGCGCGGTTCGACGCGCTGGTGGCCGAGGCTGGCGGCGCGATCGCCGCCGAGCCGGTGCTGCTCGGCGGGCTGCCGCCGTCGTGGGGCGGCGGCCCGGCGACGGGCGTCAAGCTCGCGGCCGCTTCATTTGACCGGACGCTCGACGAGCGCTGGCGGCGCACCTCGTACAGCGACATCACCGCGGCTGCGCACGACGCGTTGGTCGGGTCCGAGCCCGAGGTCGACATCGTCTCCGATGAGCCGGCCGTTCAAGGCGCCGTCGCGCCCCCTTCCCCGCTGCCCTCGACGGTGCCGTCGCTGCTCGGCTCGATGCCGATCGGCGCGCGCGTCGGCACGTTCATCCACCGCGTGCTGGCGGCGAGTGACTTCAACGCCGACGATCTTCGGGCCGAGCTGTCCTCGGAGGTCGCGCTCGAGCAGGCTGGCAGCCGGCTCGACGTCGGTGACCCCGCGGTCGTCGTCGCCGGGTTGGCGGCTGCAATCGAGACGCCGGTCACGGGCGAGTGGCGGCTCCGAGACGTCGCGCGCGGCGACCGGCTTGACGAGCTCGAGTTCGAGCTCCCGCTGGCGGGCGGCGACACGCCCGCCGGTCGAGTGACGCTCGCTGCTGTCTCCGAGGTGCTGCGTGCGTCCGTGACGGCCGATGATCCACTCGGCGGCTACGCGGAGCGACTGCTCGATCCCTCGCTACGGCGCGACGTCCGCGGCTACCTGACCGGCAGCATCGACTTGGTGGTACGACGGCCCGATGGGACATTTGCGATCGCCGACTACAAGACGAACTGGCTCGGCGGCCTCGACGACGAGCTGACCGCGTGGCATTACCGACCCGAGGCGCTGCGTGACGAGATGGAACGGGCGCACTACGGCTTACAGGCGCTGCTGTACCTCGTCGCGCTTCACCGCTTCCTCCGCTGGCGGCTCCCCGCCTACGATCCCGCGCGCGACCTCGGCGGCGTGTACTACCTGTTCGTCCGCGGGATGGTCGGCGCGGGCACGCCGGCTATCGGCGGCGGACGGTACGGCGTGTTCTCGTGGTACCCACCCGGCGAGCTCGTGGTCGCGCTGAGCGATGTCCTCGACGGAGGTCGCGCATGAGTGTCCTTGAAAGGTCCGCGCTCGCTGAATTCGATGCGTCGCTGGCGCTTGGGGCGCCGGAGCCGCTGCGGGCGTTCAATGCGGTTGGCGTCCTGTCGGCTGCGGACGTGCATGTCGCCCGGGTGCTCGCGGAGCTGTCCGGGGGCGCGAGCGGCGAGGTCCAACTCGCGGTGGCGCTCGCCGTCCGCGCGCCACGGCTCGGCAGCGTGTTCGTGGACCTGGCGACCGTGCGCGGCACGGCCGCTGTCGAATCGGAGGAGATCGTCGACCTGTCCGCGCTGCCCTGGCCCGAGGTCGGCGCATGGGTGGACGCGGTTTCGTCGGCGCCGCGGCTCGTCGCGGTCGGCGAGCAGCTCGACGAAGAGCCTGTTCCGCTGCGGCTCGTCGGCACACGGCTGTACCTTGACCGCTACTGGCGCGAGGAGCGCTCGGTCGCCAGTGACCTGGCGGCCCTCGATGCCGGTTTCGCCGGCGGCGTCTCGATGTCCCTGCTGGCCGACGGACTCGCGCGCCTGTTCCGCGAGCCGCGAGATCTGCTGCAGCAGTGCGCCGCCGCTTCGGCGGTGCTGCGCCGGCTGAGCGTGATCGCCGGCGGCCCCGGGACAGGCAAGACGACGACCGTCGCGCGGGTCGCGGCGCTGCTGTACGAGCAAGCACGCGCCGCGGGCGGCCCTCCGCCACTCGTTGCCCTGACGTCGTTCACCGGCAAGGCGGCAGCGCGACTGGAGGAGCTCGTTCACCACGAAGCGCGCTTGCTCGATGTCGATCCCGCGCTGCGCGCGTGGCTGCTCGAGCTCAGCGCCGGCACGATCCACAGGCTGCTCGGAACCCGGCCGGGTAGCCACACGACGTTTCGCCACAACCGATCGAACGCGCTGCCGCACGACGTGGTGATCGTCGACGAGACCTCGATGGTGTCGCTGTCGCTGATGGCGCGGCTACTGGAGGCCGTCCGCGGAGACGCCCGCGTGGTGCTCGTCGGAGACCCCGGGCAGCTGACCGCGATCGAGGCTGGCGCCGTGCTCCGCGACATCGTCGGCCCCGCGAGCGAGGGGCTGCGCATCAGCGCGCCGATGCGCATCGTGCTCGAAGAAGCGGTCGGGCGCTTCGTCGTTGCCGAAGACCTTGACGGCTCGTTTGGGGACGGAATCGTCGTGCTGGAGCGGGTCCATCGGTACGGCGAGGGGATCGCGCGGGTCGCCGAGGCCATCCGTCACGGCGACGCCGACGGGACGATCGCGGCGTTGCGCGCCGCGCCCCCGGCCGAGGTCGTGTGGCTTCCGGTCGACGTCGCCGCGCAGGACGTCGACATCGACTCGGCGCTCGGCGTCGTCCGGGCGGGCACCGTGGCGGCGGGCCGCACGGTGCTGGAGGCCTCGGGCGACGGCGACGCGCGCGGCGCGCTCGCGGCGCTGTCGTCATTCCGGGTGCTGTGCGCGCACCGGCGCGGACCGCACGGAGTCGCGGCGTGGACTGCGCAGATCGAACGGTGGCTGGCGGACGCGGTGCCCGAGTTCGATGCCGGCGAACGCGACTACGTTGGCCGGCCGATGCTCGTGACCCGCAACGACTACGAGCTCGGGCTGTACAACGGCGACACCGGCGTGATCGTCGGAGGCGAGCGCCCGATGGCCGCGTTCGAGCGCGGTGGCGGGATCGTCTCGTTCGCGCCGTCGCGCCTCGACGCGGTCGAGACCGTGTACGCGATGACGATCCACAAGAGCCAGGGCTCGCAGTTCGACGCCGCGGCCGTGCTGCTGCCGGATCCTTCGTCTCGGATCCTGACGCGCGAGCTGCTGTACACGGCGCTCACTCGCGCGCGGTCGCAGCTGATCCTGATCGGGACCGAGGAGATGATCCGCGCCGCCGTGCAGCGGCCCGTGGCGCGCGCTTCCGGGCTGCGCGAGCGCCTGTGGGACTTCTAGGCGCCGCCGTCAGCTGATCAGGCGGATCACGGCGGTCGTGCCCGCCGCGATCACCACGGCCCCGATCAGCGGCACCCGCCGGGTGAGGGCAAGCGCCGCGACGGCCAGGCCGCCGGCGCGTGCGTCAACCGTCAGCGACCGGCCGGTCCCGCTGAAGGTCTCGACCACGACGAGCGCCGCGAGCAACGTCGGCGCGAGCAACGGCACGATCTTCGCGAGTGCCGGCGGCAGCTGGCGACCGCCGAACATCACCGGCCCAACCGCCTTGATCACGAACGTCGCAACCGTCAGGCCGGCGATCGTTGGCCACGTCGCGCCGCTCATCGGTGCAGCCCTACGAGTGTCGGCCACGTCGCGCCGCTCATCGGTGCAGCCCCACGAGTGTCGGCCACGTCGCGCCGCTCATCGGTGCAACCCCACGAGCGCGACCAGCGACGCGGCGACGATCGGGATCCCAGCCGGCGTCAGCGGAATCAGAACCGCAGCGATCACGGCACCGAGCGCGGCGACGAGTTTCGCGTGCGGTTTGCCGAGCTCGGCGATCAGCAGGCCGAAGAAGAATGTCGGCAGGATCGCGTCGAGCCCGAGGGCCTTTGCGTCGAGCGACGGTCCGATCAGCACCCCGGCGACCGTGCCGAGCACCCACATCGGGTATTGCGCGATCGTCGCCCCGAGCAGAAAGTCCGGGTCGTAGCGGCCCTCGCCCTGGTGCGACATCGCCCACGACGCGTCGACGATCGCCTGCGCGCGGAGCGCGCGGCCGAACGCCTTCTCGCGGAGCCACGGCGCGATCGCGATCCCCATCGGCACGAACCGCAGGTTGAGCAGTGCGCCGGCGATGATCGCCGCGACCGGGCTGCCGCCGGCGCTGATCACCGCGAGGGCGGCAAACTGGGCCGAGCCCGCGAACACGATCACCGACATCACGATCGGCGCGATCGGCCCCATCACCGGCCGCGCGACCACCCCAAAAGAGAACGCCAGCGCGAAGCCGGCGATTCCAAAGGGGACGCCGGCGCGGACGCCGGCCCGCACAGAGGGCGCCAAGGTCACCCGCCCGACGGTACAGAGGCGCCTTAGTGGGCTAATTCACACAACTTCTGAGCGGTGTCGGGCACCCTTCCAACAAGTCCCCGAAGAAGGTGGTGGAACCGTGCAGTCCACACTGATGCTGATTTTGTTCCTGGTTGTCCTGTTCGTCCCAGGGCTCCTGCTGCTCGGGCTCGGAAGTGTCGGGACCGGGGTCGACCGTGCGACGGATGACTCCGAGTCGCGCACACGGCCTGAGCCGGGCGAACTGCCCGAGATCCTGCGCCGCCCGCTCCGCGCGCGGCTTTAGCACGCGGGTGCCGCCCCGGCTGTAGCCTGCCGGGGCGGTGGCCCCGCGCGTCGTCGTTGTCGGGTCGACGATGGTCGACCTGCTCTCGTATTCGGATCGGATTCCGCAGCGAGGCGAGACCGTTATTGGACAGCGGCTGCAGATCGGCCACGGCGGCAAGGGCGCAAATCAGGCCGTGATGGCGGCGCGTCTCGGCGCGCGCGTCACGTTTGTGACACGTCTCGGCGCCGACGTCCTCGGCGAGATGGCGCGGGAAAACCTGAGCGTGCAGGGGCTGGCGCTCGATCGGGTCACGCAAGTTGACGGCGAGTCACAAGGGGTGGCGTCGATCTGGGTCGAGCCCGACGGCAGCAACCGGATCCTGATCGTCCCGGGGGCGAACCTGAGCCTGTCGCCCGACGCGCTCGCCACCGATCTCGCGGACGTCAAGCGGCCCGACTGCGTCGTGTGCCAGCTGGAGGTGCCGCTCGACGCGGTGACCGCCGCGCTGCGTTGGGGCCGCGAGCACGGCGCGATCACGATCCTCAACCCCGCGCCATCGGCGCCACTGGGCAACGAGCTGCTCGAGCTCGTCGACTGGTTGACCCCGAACGAGACGGAGTTCGCGGACCTGTTCGGGTCGCCGCCGGACGACAACGCGCTGGTGCAAGCGGCGGCGAGCCTCGCCGGCGGGCTCGTGGTCACGCTCGGCGCCGGCGGAAGCGCCACGGTGATCGACGGGCGCGTTGTTCATCTCGAGGCGCCGCCCGCCGACACGATCGACACCACCGGCGCCGGCGACGCATTCGTGGGCGGGTTTGCCTACGCGCTGTCGCGTGGGGACACGCCGCTCGACGCGATCGCGCTCGGCAACCGCTGCGGCGGACTGAGCACGGAGAAGCGCGGTACTCAGGCGTCGTACCCAGACTGGAGCGAGCTCCATACGAGGCCGGCGTGAGCGGCGGGCTGTTCGATCTAACCGGGAAGGTGGCGGTCGTCACCGGGGGAAGCCGCGGCCTCGGGCGCGAGATGGTGCTCGCGTTCGCGTCGAGCGGGGCGGATGTGGTGATCGCGTCACGCAAGCTCGACGCGTGCGAGGCGCTCGCCGATGAAGTGCGGTCGCGGTTCGGCCGACGTGCACTGCCGGTTGGGTTTCACGCCGGGCGCTGGCACGACGCGGACGGGCTGGTCGCCTCGGTCTATGACGAGTTCGGTCGTTGCGACGTGCTCGTCAACAACGCCGGCTCCTCACCGTTGTACGCATCGCTCGCTGAGATCTCCGAGGAGCTGTTCGACAAGGTGATGGCCGTGAACATGAAAGGGGCCTTCCGCTTGTGCGCGCTGGTCGGGGAACGGATGGCCGCCGGCGATGGCGGTTCGATCATCAACATCAGCTCGGTCGCCGCCGTCGCGCCAGGCCCGCACGAGCTGATCTACGCCGGCGCAAAGGCCGCGCTGAACGCGATCACGATCGGGATCGCCCATGCGTACGCGCCCAAGGTCCGCGCCAACGTGATCATGCCCGGCCCGTTCCTCACCGACATCTCGAAGGCATGGGATATGGAGGCGTTCGAGCAGCACGTCGCGCCGGGGATCGCGCTGGGGCGCGCCGGCCAGCCGTCCGAGATAGTCGGGGCGGCGCTGTACCTGGCCAGCGACGCCTCGAGCTATACCACTGGCGCCGTGATCAAGGTCGACGGGGGCGCGGCGTTTTCGCCTGGCTAGCGCGGGCCGGGCGAACGCACACACTGCTCGACGGCTTCGTCGATCGGCACGTCCCCGCCGTTGAGGTACAGCACGAGCCCCGCTGCCCGCTCGTCTGGGAGTAGCCGCGCCAAGACTGCCGCGACGTCGTCCCTCGGGACGCGCCCCCGGTACGGATCCGCCGATAGGCGAACCCGGCCGGTGCCAGGGTCGTCGGTCAGCCCGCCCGGACGGACCACGGTCCACAGACGGTCGCTCTCCATCACCGCGGTGTCCGCCTCGGCCTTCGCTCGCAGGTAGACGCTGAAGACATCGCCATCATCATCGGGCGGATCCTCGGCGCCGACCGAGCTGACGATCACGTAGCGGCCGGCCCCGACCCGGCCCGCGGCGGCGAGCAGCTTGACGGCGCCGTCGCGGTCCATCGTCAGCTTGCGCTCGGCGCCGCTGCCGGGCCCGGCACCCGCCGCGAACACGGCAGCATCTGCACCCGCGATCGCGTCCGCAATCTCCTGCACCGTTGCCTGCTCGAGGTCGCAGACGACCGGCGACGCGCCAAGCCCACGCACCTCGCCGGCGTGGTCCGGGTTGCGGATCAGCCCGATCACGCTGTCGCCGCGCTCAACAAGGAGGGGGATCAGCCGCAACGCAATCTTCCCGTGAGCTCCGGCGACGGCGACGACCACACCGGGACACTAGCCGACCAGGAACGACTCCCCTGGCAGCGCCGGCGCGCTCCGAGCCGCGACCCATTCGAGCACGGTCGCGCCGACGTCCGCGAGCAGCCCGTCGTGCCGACGTCCGCCGTTGCCCTCGAACGCCGCCAGCAGCGGCGCGTACTCGCGCGTGTGATCGGTGTGTGGCGCGGTGGGGTCGACGCCGTGGTCGGCCGTCAGGATCAGCAGATCGTCGTCGCGCAGCAGCGTCAGCCACGCAGCGACGGCGGCGTCGATCTCGACCAGTGCGTGGTGGAACCCCTCGACGTCGTGGCGGTGGCCGTACACCTGATCGGTGTCGACCAGGTTCACGAAGATCAGACCTGAGTCGAGCTCGCGGAGCAGCTCCGTGGTCACCTGCAGCCCGCGGGCATTCGTCGCAGCGGCGTGCTTCACATCGATTCCCACGCCGGCGAACAGGTCATGGATCTTGCCGACGCCATGCACCGTTGCGCCGGCAGCCTGGAGCTCCTCCAGATACGAACGCGCAGGCGGAACCAATGAGTAGTCGCGGCGCCCCTCGCGACGGTGGAACGCCCCCAGGGCGCCCTCGAACGGACGCGCGATCACCCTGCCCACCGCGTGCTCGCCCGACATCACCTCGCGCGCCGTCTCGCAGGCTGCGTACAGCTCCGGCTCGGACAGGCGGTCGACGTGCGCCGCGATCTGGAGCACCGAGTCGGCGGACGTGTACAGGATCGGCTCGCCCGTCTCGAGATGATGTGGTCCGTACGCATCGAGCACCTCGGTCCCGCTGTACGGCTCGTTGCAGCAGAACCGAAGCCCGGTCGCGCGCTCCAGCGCGTCGACGACCTGCGGCGGGAAGCCGCCCGGGTATGTCGGCAGCGGCCGCTCGGGCACCACGCCCATCAGCTCCCAGTGGCCCGTCACCGACTCCTTGCCCGGACCGAGCGGGCGTAGGCGGCCGTGGACCACGGGCGAGGCGGCCGGTGGGACGCCGAGCAGCGGCACGATCGAGCCGAGCCCGAGCCGCCCGAGCGTCGGCAACCGCAACCCGCCCGCCTGCTCGGCCAGGTGCCCGAGCGTGTTCGAGCCGGCGTCGCCGTACTCGGCGGCGTCGGGCAGCTCCCCCACCCCGCACGCGTCGAGCACCACGACCGCGGCGCGTCGCATCAGTCGCCCCCGCAATGTCGAATAAACGGCCTCATTGGGTGAAGACCACGTTAGGCGAAATTGCTACCGGCCCGGCTCCGGGTTTATGGTTGCGTTTTAGTCCTTAAGAAAGGAGTTCTTGTGACGGGGAGGATTAGGGCGTATGCCCCCGTTGCTCTTGCGACCACGGCGCTGACCTTGGGGTTGGCGGCGTGTGGCAGTAGCAGCTCCAGCAATAGCAGCAGCAGCACCAGCAGCAGCGGCGGCGCAGCAGCCAGCTCCACGAGCACGAGCGCGTCGAGCAGCAGCGGTTTCAAGGTCGGGCTCGTAACCGACATCGGCGGTCTCAACGACCACGGCTTCAACCATCTGTCGTATGAGGGTCTGCTCCAGGCCGAGTCTCAGCTCGGCGTCAAGGGCACGGTGCTTCAGTCAACTTCGGGCGCCGACTATGTCCCGAACCTCACGCGGCTTGCCCAATCCGGCAACAAGCTCGTGATCGCGGTCGGGTTCCTGATGGCCAACGCGGTCCAGCAGGTCGCAAAGCAGTACCCGAGCGTGAAGTTCGCGATCGTCGACAACCCCGGTGGCACGGCACCAGACACGGCGCCGAACATCGAGGGCATCGACTTCGCCGAGCAGGAGGCGGGCTATCCGGCCGGCTATCTGACCGGGCTCTACCTGAAGGCCCATGGCTACACGACGGCTTCGACCGTCGGCGGCCAGAGCATCCCACCGGTCGACCTCTACATCGCCGGCTTCCAGGCGGGCGTCAAGGCCTCGGATCCGTCGGCGAAGCTGCTCAATGTGTATTCGCAGAACTTCACCGACGAGTCATCGTGCAAGTCGCTCGCGCTCAACCAGATCAGCGCGGGTTCGAAGGTTGTGTTCCAGGTCGCCGGCGCCTGCGGGCTCGGCGTGATCTCGGCCGGCGTGCAGACGCACACGCAGGTGATCGGCGTTGACGCCGACCAGGCCTACCTCTCCCCGACGCTCGTTCTGACGTCGGCGGAGAAGCGGGTCAACACCGGTGTGTTCACCGCGATCAAGGACCTGCAGGGTGGAAAGTTCTCCAGCAACCTGCAGGAGGACATCACCAACGGCGGTGTCGGCATTGGCAAGATCGACGCGGCCGGCCAGCCGTACGCGTCGAAGATCCAGGCCATCATCGCGGGCATGCAGTCCGGGAAGATCAAGCCGCCGACCACGCTCCTGGTGAAGTAGCCAGCCCGCGGACCTGTGGCGCAATCAAGCCCTCCAGTTCTCGAGCTGCGAGGGATCACGAAGAAGTTCGGCTCGGTCGTCGCGAACGACCGGGTCGGCTTCGACGTGATCGCGGGCGAGGTCCATGCGCTGCTCGGCGAGAACGGCGCAGGCAAGTCGACGTTGATGTCGGTCCTCTACGGCCTGTACAAGCCTGACGAGGGAGAGATTCTCGTCGACGGAGAGTCCGTCGAGATCGGCTCGCCGGCTGACGCAATCGCGCGCGGCATCGGGATGGTCCACCAGCACTTCATGCTCGTGCCGGTGATGACCGTCGCGGAAAACATCGTGCTCGGCCAGGAACCGACCCGGCGCGGGGGCCTCCTCGATCTCAAGGCGGCGCGCGCTCGCGTCCGCGAGCTGTCGGATCGCTACGGGCTGGCGGTCGATCCGGACGCGGTGGTCGAAGACATCACGGTTGGCGCCCAGCAGCGGGTGGAGATCCTCAAGGCGCTGTACCGCAACGCCCGGATCCTCGTGCTCGACGAACCGACGGCCGTGCTCACCGCGCAGGAGGTCCGGGAACTCACGGGCGTGCTGAACCGGCTCAAGCGGGACGGGACTGCGATCGTGTTCATCAGCCACAAGCTCGGCGAGGTGCTCGAGGTCGCCGACCGGATCACGGTGTTGCGACGCGGGAAGAAGGTCGACACCGTTCCACGCGAGGGTGCGACCGAGCTCGGCCTCGCGCGCCTGGTCGTCGGCCGCGACGTGCTGCTCGCGGTCAACAACAGTCGGGGAAACCCACAGCAGCCGTTGCTCGAGGTCGACGAGCTGCACGTGCTTGACGACCGCGAGCTCGAGAAGGTCTCCGGGCTGTCGCTCGCGGTACGTGCGGGGGAGATCGTCGCCCTCGCCGGCGTCGATGGGAACGGTCAGCAGGAACTGGTCGACGCGATCACCGGGATGCGCGCGCCCGAATCGGGCACGGTGGCGATCGATGGACAGAACATCGCCGGCAAAGGAGTCAAGGCAGCGACCGCGGCGGGCGTGGCTCACATCGCCGAGGATCGCCACCTCCGCGGTCTGGTGCTCGCGTTCACGCTGACCGAGAACCTGGCCCTGCGCGAGTTCCGCAAGCCCGCTTTCAGCGCCCGTGGCTGGCTACGGCTCAGCTACTGGAAGGACCGAGCGAAACGGCTGCTGAAGGAGTTCGATGTGCGCGGCGGCGGTCCGGAGTCGTACGCGGCATCCCTCTCGGGCGGCAATCAGCAGAAGGTGTGCGTCGCGCGCGAGATCGCTTCGGACCCGAAGCTGCTCGTCGCGCATCAGCCGACTCGGGGACTCGACGTCGGCGCGATCGAGTTCGTCCACCGCCGCCTGATCGAGGAGCGCGACAAGGGCCGGGCGGTGCTGCTCGTCTCGCTCGAGTACGAGGAGGTGCGCGCGCTCGCTGATCGGATCCTCGTGATCTACGAAGGCGAGATCGTCGGCGAGTTCCCGCCGGACGCGAGCGAGGAGGAGCTCGGTATCGCGATGACCGGCGGCAAATCCCAACAGGCCGGGGCAGCCGTATGAGCTCGCTCGAAGAGGAACTCCAGATCGAGGCCGAGGAGGCCGGGGGCGCCGCCGCTCGGTCCCCGGCGTCACTGACCGCGTTCCGGAGGGGTGCGAGCGGCGTCACGGTGCCGCTCCTGACGACCGTGCTCGCGATCGTCGCCGGCGGGCTGATCGTGCTCGCGACCGGGCACGATCCGTTGACGACCTACAAGTCGATCTTCAACGGGACCGGGCTCAACTGGCTGTTCCCGTGGGTCGGCGGCGCCACGCGCACAACTGCTGCCGGCAACCTCCAGCAGACGCTGATCCAAGCGACCTCGTTGCTGCTCGTCGGGCTCGCGGTTGCGTTCGCGTTCCGCGCCGGGATGTTCAACATCGGCGGCCAGGGTCAGTACACGGTCGGAGGAATCATGGCCGTGTGGATCGGTTCGTCCTTCTCCGGGATGCCGGCGGTCCTGCACATCACGTTCGCGATCGTCGTCGCGGCGCTCGCGGGCGGGCTTTGGGCAGGAATCGCCGGGGTTCTGAAGGCCGCTACCGGCGCCAACGAGGTGATCTCAACGATCATGCTCAACTGGATCGCGATCTGGCTGGGGGTCTACTGCTTCCAGCTCGGCGGCCCGCTCCAGAACCACCACATGGCCTCGACGCCGGTGTCCAATACGGTCGTCGCCAGCGGCAAGCTTCCGGTCATCTGGGGCAGCTCGACGCTCCAGGGACTCGATGCCGGGATCTTCATCTCGCTCGCGCTGGCGGTTGTGTTCGGCCTGCTGATCAACCGCACCCGGCTCGGGTACGAGGCGCGCACCGTCGGCTTCAACCCGGACGCCGCCCGCTACGCCGGAATCAACGCCGGCCGCACATGGATAAAGGTGATGCTGATCTCCGGCGCGTTCGCCGGTGGCGCCGCCGCGCTCGACATCTTGGGCTGGAAGTTCAGCCTGTTCACGAACGACGTCCAAACCTCGCAAATCGGCTTCTACGGGATCGCGGTGGCGCTGCTCGGCCGCAACAGCGCGGGCGGCACCGTGGCCGCTGCGGTGTTCTTCGGCGCGCTCCTGACCGGCACCTCGGATCGCAACATCAACCTCAGCATCGATCCAACCCTGGTCCAGTACCTGACGTTCATGATCGAGGGGATCATCATCCTGCTCGTCTCGACCGACCTGATCACGATCCGGTTGCTGAGGGGCGGCCGAAGGGTCGGGGTGGCGCTCCGACGAAGACGTCCCGCTGAGGCAGAAGCGGGGGAGGGCGGTGCTGGGTCGTGAGCGCTATCGCCCTTAGCTCGGAACGGACCGTAACGCCGAAGCAGATCGGGATCGCCGGCGTGATCCTCGGCGCGCTCGCGTGGGTGATCACGATCCCGCCGATCACGGTCCGCACGATCGTGCCCTCGATCGTGCTCGCAATCCTCGCCGTCGCTGCCGGCGCGTGGGCGGCGACGCACGACAAGCGCAAGCTCGGGATCGAGGGGATCCTCGTCGCCGTGGTGGCGATCTGCGGCGCGGTCGCCTCGATGAAATCGGGCCACTCGACGCTCGAGTCGGTGTTCACGTGGTCGGCGCTGGTCGCAGCGACGCTTCGCTACGCAACGCCGCTGCTGTTTGCGGCCTTCGGCGGTTTGGTCTCGGAGCGAAGCGGAGTCTTCAACATCGGCCTCGAGGGGATGATGTTGATGGGCGCCTTCTGGGGCATCTATGGCGCCGACCTGCTCCACTCATGGGTCTGGGGCGTGCTCGTCGCGATGCTGTCCGGCGGTCTGCTGGGCCTCATCCACGCGTTCTTCTCGATCCACCTGCGCGCCAACCAGATCATCAGCGGCACCGGGATCAACTTCCTCGCGCTCGGGATCACCGGCTACTTCCTCGAGTACCACTACGGCCCGAACGGCACACCGCTGAACATCTCGCAGATTCCCAACATCAAGCTTCCGATCACGCACGTGGGGTTCTTCGGGACGGCGTTCGGCGACATGAACCTGATGACCTGGATCGGGCTGGCGATGGTGCCGGCGCTGACCTTCTTCTTATTCCGGACGCGATGGGGCCTGAGACTGCGCTCGGTCGGCGAGAAGCCACGCGCCGCCGACACCGTCGGCGTGCCGGTGATCCGGATCAGGTACACCGCCGTGATCGTCTCCGGGATGCTCGCGGCACTCGGCGGCGCGTACCTGTCGGTCGGGTTCGTCGGGTCCTTCAGCAACGACATGACGAACGGGCGCGGGTTCATCGGGCTCGCAGCGATGATCTTCGGCAAGTGGAAGCCGTGGGGGGCGCTGTGGGCAACGCTCCTGTTCGGGTTCGGAAACGCGATGTCGGATCGTGTCTCGAGCGTCAATCCGACGCTGGGGACGCTGTTCGAGGCGCTGCCCTACGTGCTTACGATCGTCGCGGTCGCCGGGCTCGTCGGGCGGTCCCGAGCGATGGCCGCGGGCGGCATCCCCTACGTGAGGGAGTAATTTGGGTAGATGGCTGTCGCACGGCTCTCGCTGACCAACTTCGCCGAGGGAGAGGTTCGCCTCAGTGATGAGGTGGAGCTCTACCAGCGCACGTATACGACGCTGCTGCGCTCAAGCGGCGAGACCCATCTGCGCGTACTGGAGTCCTCGCACCGAGCGATGGGCTCTTCGCTGCACCCGCTCGCGGCAAGCAACGAGCTTGACCTCGGCGCATTCATCTACGCGATCCGGCGGCTGCCCGACGGGATCGTCGGCGCCGAGCTCGTCGTGATGGGGCAGGACGTCGAGGACCTGATCGCGAGCGGCATCCCGGTCGAGTCGTGGGAGGAGGCGGAGGCGCCCGCTCGCCGCCGCCGTTGGTATGACAGCGGCGAAGGAACCGTCGCGGTGCTGATGGCGAGCGCGTCGGACGTCGATGACCTCGTTCCCACGCTCGTGGCGTTCCAAATCGAGTGGAACAAGATCCGCGTGCGGTTGCGCGCCGCCGGCCTGTCACGCGACGACCGCGTGCCGGCGGACGTGCTGGCCGCGGAGCTTGGCGGCAGCGTCGAGGACTGGGACCGTCTTCGCGGTGCGTGGGGTGATCGGTTCGCCGAGCGGATGCGGTTGATCGAGGACCGCCGCCTGTCGCTGCGGGTGCGGATGCTCGGCGGCACCAACACGGGCTACTCCCGGGTGACCCGGCGGTGGTGGGCGCCCGTGAGCGAGGTGCTGACGGCCGCCGACAGGCCGCTCTACTTCGTCTCGTCGAACACCCACAGCCTCGTCAACATCGTTACCGGCATCGCGCGGGAGTGCGAGCCGCAGCTTGTCGCGTTCGTCGAGCAGCTGGATGAGTCCGACATCCTTCGCCAAGAGCTCGCGGCGTTCCGCGAGGGCCGGGCGGAGGGGTCGTGGCAGAACTTTTTGTACTTCGTCGCCCGCCAGTATTTTTCGTCGCGCGGCGACGAGGGCACCGCGGATCGTCGCGCCGCCGAGCTGGCGAAGGGCGTGACGCACCTGCGCAGCAAGACTGCGCTCCGGGTTCCCGCCCAGGTGATGCCGCTCGCCAAGCTCGACGCCGCCACGCTCGATCCACGGCTAGGCGACGTCGATGCCGCTGCGCTGGCGGCGAGCGAAGCGGTGATCGTCAACATCGACTACCCGCTCGGGGTTGCGGCGTACAACATCCTGCGCGAGGTGACCGTCGACCGGACCGCGCTGCGCGGCGTATACGTGCTCGGAAAGGCTGCGACGCTGAATGCCGACGTCGGCGACGTGATGATCTCGAGCGTCGTCCACGACGAGCACTCGGGCTCCACGTACTGGCTCGACAACGCCTTTGGCGTCGACGACATCGCGCCGGACCTTCGCTTCGGCACAGGGCTCGACAACCAGCGCGCGGTCACGGTCAAGAGCACTTTCCTGCAGAACCGCTCGTACCTCGACTTCTACTACCGCGAGGCGTTCACGGTCGTCGAGATGGAAGCCGGGCCTTTCTGCAACGCCGTCTATGAGATCGCCGACGCCGATCGCTACCCCGTCGGCGAGGCCGTCAACTTCTCAAAGCTCCCGATCGATCTCGGGATCATCCACTACGCCTCAGACACGCCGTACACGCAGGCGCGGACACTCGGCGCGCAGGGGCTCAGCTACTACGGGCTGGACTCGACGTACGCCTCGTCGCTGGCGATCGTGCGCCGCATCCTCCGACTCGAGGGCGCGCTCGGCGAATGACGGACAACTCTCCATTCTCGGTTACGCGACTCGACGAGATCGAGGAGATCGACGACGGCCGCACCCCGTTTCGGCCAGTCCGCCATCACTTCGGGATCGAGACCTTCGGAATCACCGCGTCCACCGCGCGCGCTGACGGCGACCGGCTGATCAACGAGCACGACGAGTCAGAGCCAGAGTCCGGCGAGGAGCTGTATTTCGTCGCTTCAGGCCATGCGAGGTTCGAGCTCGACGGCCAGTCGCACGACGCCCCAGCCGGTACGTTCGTTCACGTATCGCCCGGAATCAAACGGACGGCAGTGGCACGCGAAGCCGGCACAACGGTGGTGGCGATCGGGGCTGGGCCGAAGGGCACGCCGTACGCGCCAAGTGGCTGGGAGCTGTTCGCGCCGCTGATGCCGCTGTTCGACTCCGGCGATTACGAAGAGGGCGCCAAGCGCGCGCAGGCGCTGCTGGCCGGCGACCCGCCCTACTCGTTGGCCTACTACAACACCGCGTGCTTCGAGGCGCGGGCCGGCCAGACCGACGCGGCGCTGGCTCACATCCGGCGCGCGATCGAGCTGACGCCGTCGCTGGCGGATCTCGCTCGGGACGACGACGATCTGGCGGTGCTCCGCGATCACCCAGCGTTCGCCGAGATCGTCGCCGGCGAGACGCGTGAGTAAGGATGTGCCCTAGGTGGTGACCGGGTGCCGCGCTGTCTTGCGCGGCGTGTCGCCGCCTGCGATCCACTCGCCAATCCAGTCGTCGAGCGTCCGCCAGACGCCGTACAGCCATGCGATCAGCTGGTCGCGCTCGGCAGGGATGTCCGCAGCCGGGTAGCGCCAGAACTTCATCCGAACGGTCGTGCCGATGAGGCCACCCGACCAGATATCGGAGACATACTCGAAGCCGTCGAGGCCGACGTGACCGAACACGACGACATCGACGCCGGAGCCGTCGAGCGTGACGGCGTCGCGACTCTGCTCCAGCAGGGTCAACACTCCTCCCAATCGCGGCGGGAGCACGTGCCGCAGCGGCTCTGCGAGTGGTGCTATCTCCGGCTGGCGCTCGGCGATGATCTGCTTCGCTCGCGCGAGCTTCTCCGCCGTGCAGCGCGTTCCCTCTGGGTAGATGAGGATGCCGTCGTCGCTGCCGAGATTCACGGTCAGCGGCGCCAATTGGTCCAGCTGGGCGGCGGTGTCGCCGGACGCGCGGCGGACGAACAGTGTCGGCACCCAGCGGCCGCCGATATCGATCGTCGGCAGCATTCGCAGCTCGCGCTTGATCACGAATCGGAACCCGATCCCGTGGGCGCCGCCGATGATCACGTCGGGGAGCGTGTTGTCGATGATGCTGGCGTGGCGGATCATCACGAGCACCGGGCCGGGACCCGCCAGCTCGAGGCCGTCGAGCTCGAAGCGCAGCCCGAACAACCGACGCAGCCCGGCGACGTGACTTCCGAGCCACTGCCGCTTGAGCGCGAACACGAGCCGGCGGCGACGAGGAACGTCCCGCCCGAAAGAGACGGTCTGGATCGCCAGTAGACCGGCGAGCCCATACAGCTCGCCGGCGAGGAACCACCACCCCATCGCGACGAGCCGCACAGCCATCCACGGTTTGCGGCGCCGGAGCCACAGCACCAGGTCGACGGACGCGCTAGCCAGGAGCGCGACCGGAAGCAGCACGGTCAGGACGATGAAGAGGACGAGCTCGAGCAGGATCCCGCGCGTGCGCCGCACCCACCGAGACGCCCGCGACCCGTCGTCTGAGATCAGCGGTCCCATCAACGGTCAGATGCTAAGGCCCCGCCAGGGTGATCTGGAGCGCCCTACCGCCGGAGCGCCCGCTCGATCGCCTCCGCCAGATACGGGCTCAACGTTCGCGCGTAGCTGGCGGTGATGTGGGCGGCGGCGTCCCGGTACACGATCACGTTTCCGATCGTGGACGAGCAGAAGTCGTCGCGGCAGAAGAACTGGCGGGTGGGGATCACTACGGCTCCCGGGATCTGCTCGGCGGCCTGCGCTAGGCGGTCCGGGTCGCGGTAGGCAATGGAAGCGGGCGTGCCGCAGCCACCGGTCGGGCTGTACGTGATCCGGTCGACGCATGCCGTGCTCGCGGCCGAAACGCTCGGGGTGTCCTCGACGACGACGATCCGCGCGCCGGTGGCGGCGACGGGTTCCATGGCCGCGAGGTGCTGCGCGATCGAGCTCGTGTAGACGCGGATCTCGGTTGCGATCACGATCGCGTAGTGGCCGTGGAGAAGGGCTTGGCGGATCACGGTCAGTCCGGGGCAGCTGCGCGAGAGCGCCGGCGGCAGCCACCCACACGTCTGCCCGGTGAACGCGGTGAGCCGCCAGTTCAGTGCGTCTAGCTGCGGCTCGAGCACTGCGAGCAGTGCCGCGGCGTGGCTGTCGCCGATCAGCGCCACCCGTGTCGCGTCCGCTCGGCCGCTCCCGTAGGCGCATGGATGTAGTGGCTGGTGCAGGTACGCGTAGCACGCGTACGCGCCGCCGGTGTCGTCGGGCAGCTCGCCCGGGAGCGGCGCGACCCTGTTGCCCGCGTTCAGCGCTCTGCAGTGATGTCGTGGGTCGAGCGCCGCCGCTCCGATGCAGCTGTGCGGATGCGCTTGCGTCTGCCCGATCAGAACCGGTGGTGGGAGCCGGAGGCGCGTGGGTGCGATCGCACGCACGACGAGCAGGCCCGCGCCGGCGACGAGTGCAGTCGCCACGCACGCGGCGGCGAATATCGCCCAGCCGGCCGCAGGGAGCGGTAGCCGTCCCGGGCGCCGCCGGAACCAGGTCCCACGGCGCGCCGGATCCTCGAGCAGATGGAACGAGGCGCTGGCCAACCCGAAGATCAGCACCAGGCCCCCGAGCCAATACGCAGCTGAGTACCGAGGCACGACCGTGACGATCAGCACGACGACCGGGAAGTGCCACAGGTAGACGCTGTAGGAGATCTTGCCCACGTACTGGCTGAGCGGGTTGGTCAACGGCAGCAGCGATCTGCTCGTCAGGCCGGCGCCGGCCGCCAGGACGGCCGCGCTCGAGACGGTCGGGAGCAGCGCCCATGGCGCCGGAAACCCGCCGGACCCCGGCACGACAAACGGCGAGGCGAGCACGCCGAGCATCCCGGCTGCGGCAACCCCGCGGCGGAGGCGCTCGTCAGCTTGTGCCAGCGGCCGCGCTGCGATCGCAACGAGCGCGCCCAAGCCGAGCTCCCACACGCGGACGAACGTGGAGAAGTAGGCAGCGGTCGGATTGCTGGACGTCTCGCGGAACGCCCAGATGAGCGAGATCACGGAGAGCACAGTGATGGCGATCCCAGCGACGAGGCGCGCGTGCTCGCGTCGCCACCACCCCATCCGCCGACCGATCAGCAGCAGGCCCAGCAGCAGCCACGGCCACACGAAGTAGAACTGCTCTTCGACGGACAGCGACCAGTAGTGCTGAAGCGGCGACGGCGGCAGCGACTGGTTGAAGTAGTTGACGCCGGTCGCGGCAAAGTGCCAGTTGGCGAAGAACAGGACCGCCGCGATCGCGTCTTTGGCGGCGAAGTGGTAGCGGTCGATCCCGGCGAGCACCCGGGTCGCCAGCAGGGTCGCGCCGATCACGAACAGGCCTGCCGGCAGGATCCGCTTGACCCGCCGCGCATAGAACCCCGTGAACGAGATCGTCTGCCGCCGCTCGAACTCGCGCACGAGGATCCCCGTGATCAGGTAGCCGGAGATCACGAAGAAGACGTCGACGCCGACGAACGCTCCGTGCGGCCAGCCTGCCAGGTGGTCGGCGACCACCGCGAGCACTGCGACCGCGCGCAGACCCTGGATGTCTGCGCGGTATGTGGAGCGCCGGCGCGGAGCGGTCGGAGCCTGCTGGGGTGGCAGGGCTACGCGCCGATCGGGTGCCAGGCGGTCTTCAGCTCCGTGAGCGCCTCGAGCCGCTGCAGCGGGTTCTCCTCCCCGCTCCAGTGCCTGACCCGTTTGATCGTCTCGGCTCCGAGTTTGTCGAGCTCAGCTCCGACGTCCGCCGCGTCGATCACCGCGTTTACGTCCCGATGAGCTCCCAACGCGGTCGCTAGCTCGTGCCGGCGGCCTGACAGCAGGTTGACGACGCCGCCTGGAATGTCGGCCACGCCCAGCACCTCGGCGAGATCGAGTCCGGGCAACGGCTCTGTTTCGGACAGCACGGCCACGACCGTGTTGCCCGCCGCGAGCGCGGGCGCGATCTCTCGGATGAGCCCGAGCAGCGCCGGCTCGTCGGGCGCGATCACACCGACGACGCCGGTGGGCTCGGGGACGCTGAACGACAGGAACGGCGCCGCGACCGGGTTGACACTGCCGAGCACCGCATGGAGCTTGTCGGTCCAGCCGGCGTAGTGGATCAGCAGGTCTGTCGCTGCTTCCACCTCCGCGCGTTCAAAGCGGTGGGCATCAGATTCGAGCGCCTCCGCGGCGCGGTACAGGATCTGCCCGCGGTTGTACGCGGTCCTCTGCCGCCCACGGGCCCGCCGCCTTGCGCGCCGCAGCGACCGCGTCCCGGACGTCCTTGCGCGATCCGCGCGGGATGTTCGTCGCCCCCGCTTTGTCGTACCGCCCAGATTCACTGCGGACGAACGCGCCGCCGATCCACAGCTTGTACGTCTTGCGCACCTCGAGCCGGCTCACGCGACCACCCTCAGGTATGGCCGCAGCCCCGCGGCGCCACCCTCGCGGCCGAAGCCCGATTCCTTGTAACCCCCAAATGCCGCGGTCGGGTCGAAGTGGTTGTACGTGTTCTGCCAGACGACGCCGGCCTGCAGCTGATTCGCGACCTCGAACGCCTTCGCGCCCTTGTCGGTCCAGATCCCGGCGGCGAGGCCGTAGCGCGAGTTGTTCGCCTTCTCGATCGCCTCCGCCTGGGTACGGAAGCTGAGCACGCTGACGACGGGGCCGAAGATCTCCTCGACCGCGATCCGGTGCGCAGGGGAGACGTCGGTGAACAGCGTCGGCGCGAACCAGTAGCCGCGCTCAGGGATGTCGCACGCGACGGTGCGACGGTGCGCGCCCTCGTCTTCGCCGGCAGCGACGAGCGTCTCGATCCGTCGCAGCTGCTCTTTGCTGTTGATCGCGCCGACGTCGGTGTTCTTGTCCATCGGGTCGCCGAGTCGCAGCAGCCCCATCCGCCGCCACAGCTTCGACACGACCTCGTCGAGCACGCTCTCCTGGATCAGCAGCCGCGACCCGGCGCAGCACACGTGGCCCTGGTTGAAGAAGATCCCGTTGACGATCCCCTCGACCGCCTGGTCGAGCGCCGCGTCTTCGAACACGATGTTCGCCGACTTGCCGCCGAGCTCGAGCGTCAGCGAGATGTTCTTGCCGGCGAGCGCGGTCTGGATGTCGCGGCCGACCGCCGTCGAGCCTGTGAACGCGATCTTGTTCAGGCCCGGGCTCCGCACCAGCGTCGAGCCGGTGTCGCCGTCGCCCGGGAGGATCGACACGACCCCGGGCGGCAGCTCCGCCTCCTGGCAGATCTCCGCGAGCAGCAGCGCCGTCAGCGGCGTCGTCTCCGCCGGCTTCAGGATCGCGGTGTTACCGCAAGCGAGCGCCGGGCGCAAGCTTCCACGCCGCCATCAGCAGCGGGAAGTTCCACGGAACGATCTGCCCGACGACCCCGAGCGGCGCGACCTCGCGCGCGTTCACGCCATACACGAGCTTGTCCGCCCAGCCGGCGTAGTGGAAGAAGTGGGCCGCCGCGAGTGGGATGTCGACGTCTCTCGACTCTCTGAGCGGTTTGCCGCCGTCCATCGTCTCGACGACCGCCAGCTCCCGCGACCGTTCCTGGATCAGCCGCGCGATCCGGAACAGGTACTTGCCGCGCTCGAGCGGTTTGAGCCCCGCCCACGGCGCCTGCGCCTCGCGTGCGACGTTCGATCGCGCGCTCAATGTCGGCCTGGCCCGCCCAGGCCACCTCGGCGATCGGATCTTCCGTCGCCGGGTTGATCGTTTGCGCGTATTGACCGTTGGCCGGCTCGACGAACTCGCCGCCGATGAACAACCCATACCGATCCTCCGACGCCGGATGTGATCGGTCGACTCCGGCGCCGGCGCGTAGTCCCAAACGATGCTGGTGCGCGCTTCGGTGGTCATTCCTTCGAGAAGTCTTCCGCTCGCCCGTAGCGACCGGTTTCGGTCTTCGCGTACTGCATAAGAAGATCATTGAGCACGGACGACGCGCCGATCCTCGTCCGCTCCGGCGTCAGCCACTCGTCGCCGAGCGTCTCCTTGACGAGCACGAGCCGGTGCAGCGCCGCCTTCGAAGTCGACACGCCACCGGCGGCTTTGAACCCGACCGCCCGCCCGGTCCGGTCCGCGTAATCGCGAATCGCCTCGAGCATCACCAGGCATACGCCCGGTGTCGCGCCTGCCGACGCCTTGCCCGTCGAGGTCTTGATGAAGTCGGCGCCCGCCTCCATCGCCAGCATCGAGGCGTGCCGGACGTGCTCGTAAGAGCCGAGCTCAGCCGTTTCCAGGATCACCTTCAGGTGAGCGTCGCCGCACGCGTCCTTGACGCGCGCGATCTCGCTCTGCACGCGGTCGTCATCTCCCGCAAGGAACGCGTCGCGTGAGATCACCATGTCGATCTCGTCCGCCCCTGCCGCGACCGCGTCCTCGGTGTCCTTGAGCTTCGCCTCGATGCTGATCTGGCCCGCCGGGAAGCCGGTCGCCACGGACGCCGTCCTCACCCCGGTCCCGTCGAGCGCCTCCTTTGCCGTGCTCACGAGCGACGGGTACACGCACACGGCGGCGGCCGACGGGATCTCCGGCATCGCCGGCGCCGGGCACACCGCCTTCGCGCACAGATGGCGCACCTTGCCCGGTGTGTCCGCCCCCTCCAGCGTCGTCAGATCGATCATCGACACAGCCAGCCGGATCCCCTGTTGCTTGGCGGTCGTCTTGATCGAGCGCTTTCCGAGTTGCGCTGCGCGCTCCTCAATACCAACTCGATCTACATGCGGCAGTCGCCGGATCACGATCCGAGGCTACTACGCTCCGGAGGGTGAAACGCGTGCTCGTCTTCTGCGGCTCCAGCCCCGGCGCCCGGCCCGAGTACGCGGAGGCCGCGACGGCGCTCGGCGGCCTGCTCGCCTCGCGCGAGCTGGAGCTCGTGTATGGCGGCGCGAGCGTCGGCTTGATGGGTGCGGTCGCGGACGCCGTGCTGGCCGGCGGCGGCAAGGCGATCGGGGTGATCCCGAACCGGCTCGTCCAGGCGGAGGTCGCGCACGCCGGCCTGACCGACCTGCGGATCGTCGAGACGATGCACGAGCGCAAGGCGTTGATGGCCGAGCTGTCGCGACGGCGTGATCGCGCTCCCCGGAGGCACCGGCACGCTCGATGAGCTGTTCGAGCTGTTCACGTGGAGCCAGCTCGGGCTCCACCGGATGCCGCTGGGCCTGCTGAACGTGGCCGGGTACTGGGACCCGCTGCTCGCGTTCCTCGAGCACGCCGTCGCCGAGCGGTTCCTGCGCGCCGAGCACCTCGCGACACTGCTCGTCTCCCAGGAGCCGGAAGCGCTGCTCGACGAGCTGGCCGCGCACCGGCCGAAGCCGCTCGACAAATGGCTCGACCGCGGTCAGGTCGTACCGAACACGCGGTCGCCGGCGTCGCCCAACCCCGGCCGGATGTAGGCGTTCTCGTCGAGTCCCCGGTCGACGGCCGCGGTCCAGATCCGGACGTCTGGGTGCGCATTCTGTACCGCATCGATCCCTTCGGGCGCCGAGACGAGGCACACGAGCTCGAGCCGTCTGGCTCCGGCTTTCTTGAGGTGGTCGAGCGCGTGCACCGCGCTGCCGCCGGTCGCGAGCATCGGGTCGAGCACGTAGACGCGCGCGTCCGGGAGTCCCGGCGGGAGCCGCTGGTAGTAGTCGACCGGCACGTGCTCCTCCTCGTCCCGGTAGACCCCGACGTGGCCGACTCGCGCATCCGGCAGCAGCCGCAGGAACCCCTCGACCATCCCGAGCCCGGCGCGGAGCACCGGCACGACCGCGACCTCATCTCGGAGCCGGCTTGCAGTGGCGCTTTCCAGCGGCGTCTCGATCTCGACGGTTCTGACCGGGAGCTCGCGCGCGACCTCGACGGCCATGATCGCCGACGCCTCGAACAGCGCCTGGCGGAAGGTGCCGTGCGACGTGTCGCGATCGCGCAGCACCGCGAGGCGATCCGCGAGCACAGCGTGTTGGACGACTGTCAGCCCCTCAGGCACTGACGCGATCCTATCCGGGCTGTAGGCTCGATCGCGGCCATGGCACGTACAAATGTCGAGCTGAAAGCACGCGACCGAGATCCGGCGGGCACGCGCGCGCGTGTGCTCGAGCTGGGCGCGTTTGACGAGGGCGAGCTGGTTCAGAAGGACACGTACTTCCGCACCCGAGGCGGCCGGCTCAAGCTCCGCGAGCAGGGTCCGGACGGCAGCTTTCTGATCGCCTACCGCCGGCCCGACTCCGACGAAGCCACCGAGAGCACGTACGTCCTTGCCCCGATCATCGCCCCGGCCGAACTCGAGGAAGCGCTCGACGACGCGCTCGGCACCGTCGTCGTCGTACCGAAGCGCCGGCGGCTGTTTCTGTGGGAGGGAGTGCGCATCCACCTCGACGAGGTCGACGGCCTCGGGTCGTTCATCGAGTTCGAGGCGGTGCTCCCGGATGCCGGCGACGTGGAGGCCGCACGCGGGAAGATCGCGCGTCTGCGCGCCGAGCTCGGGATCGCCGACAACGACCTTGTCTCGGTCGGTTACGCGGACCTGCTGATGGACGGTGCGGAGGCGCTGCTCCGTGCCGCCGACCTTGCGATGCGAAACGCGTACGCGCCGTATTCGAACTTCCCCGTCGGCGCCGCAGTGCGCGCGGCAAGCGGCGCGATCTACGCCGGCGCGAACGTCGAGAACGTCGCTTTCCCGGTCGGGTGGTGCGCCGAGGCGTCAGCGCTGGGCGCGGCGATCACCGCCGGCGAGACGGCGATCACGGCCGTCGCGGTCGTCTCGGAGAAGCTCGAGTACTGCACGCCCGTGCGGAGGCTGCCGTCAGCGGCTCGCGGAGTTCGGCGGCGTGGACACGCCCGTCTATCTCGGACGCTTGGGTGGCGAGCTCCACCGCCACACGCTCGGCGAGCTGTTGCCCGGCTCGTTCGACAAGCATTCGCTGGCTTGATGGACGGCGCCGCGCAGATGCTCGAGCGGCGCTCGCCCCGCGTCGCGGTGGTGCTCGGGTCGGGACTCGGGGCCGTCGCCGACGCAGTCCAGGACGCCGAGGAGATCGGCTACGAGCAGTTGCCCGGCTTCCCGCGCCCGACGTGTCGAGGGACACGCCGGCCGGGTCGTGCTGGGGACGATCGCAGGACGTCTCCGTCGCCGTGCTTCAGGGCCGCGCGCATCTGTACGAGGGCGGCGACCGCAACGAGGTCATCGCCCCGGTGCGTTCGCTCGCCGCCGCCGGCGTCGAGGTGCTCGTGCTCACCAACGCCGCCGGCTCGCTACGCGAGGAGGTGGGACCCGGAAGCCTGATGGCGATCACCGACCACATCAATATGACGGGCGTGAATCTGCTGATGGGTCCGAACGACGACGCGATCGGGCCGCGGTTTCCCTCGCTGCGTGACGCCTACGACCCGTTGCTGCTCGCCTCGCTTCGTGCTGCAGCGGCCGATGTTGAGGTCCCGCTGGCCGAGGGGGTGTACCTCGCCGTCACCGGCCCTTCGTTTGAGACGCCCGCAGAGATCCGCGCCTACCGCGTGCTGGGAGCCGACGCGGTCGGCATGTCCACCGTCCAGGAGACGATCGTCGCGCGCCACTGTGGTCTGCGCGTGGCAGCCGTCTCAGCGATCACGAACCTGGCTGAGGGGATGAGCGATGTCCCCCTCACCCACGAGCAAACGCTCCGCGACGCACAGCGCGTGGCCGGTGACCTGACCCGATTGCTCCTCGCGTTCATTCCCCGTGCTGCCGGCTGAGCTGATCAGACGCAAGCGGGACGGCGGCGAGCTGTCCGGTTCGGAGATCGAGGAGCTCGTCGCCGGGATCACCGACGGCAGCGTGAGCGACGCGCAGGTGGGCGCTTTGGCGATGGCGATCGTCTGGCGGGGAATGTCGGGTTCGGAACGCGTCGCTCTAACCGGCGCGATGACCCGCTCGGGTGACGTCCTCGACTGGTCCGGGTTCGACCGCCCGGTGCTCGACAAGCACTCCACCGGCGGCGTCGGCGACAAGGTCAGCTTGCTGCTGGCGCCAATCGTCGCGGCCTGCGGCGGCGCCGTTCCGATGATCTCGGGCCGCGGCCTCGGCCATACCGGCGGCACACTCGACAAGCTCGAGTCGATCCCCGGCTACGACGTCGCGCCTTCGACAGACCGGCTCCGGTCCGTCGTCGCGCGCGCGGGCTGCGCGATCGTCGGCCAGACCGCCCAGCTCGCACCGGCGGACCGGCGCCTGTACGCGATCCGCGACGCGACCGGGACGGTCGAGTCGATCCCGCTGATCACCGCCTCGATCCTGTCGAAGAAGCTCGCCGCCGGATTGGACTCACTGGTGATGGACGTGAAGGTCGGCTCCGGGGCGTTCCTGCCGTCGCTCGATGCCGCGCGCGAGCTCGCGAGCTCGATCGTCGACGTCGCAGTCGGGAACGGGATGCCGACGACGGCCGTGCTGACCGACATGAACCAGGTGCTCGGCCGGACCGCCGGCAACGCGGTCGAGGTGCGCGAGTCGATCGACCACCTGACCGGTGCCGCGTCCGACGCCCGTCTGATCGAGGTGACGCTCGCGCTGTGCGCCGAGCTACTCGTCCTCGGTGGCCTGTTCGACGGACGCGGCCGCCGCCCGCGATGCCGCGACTGCTTCGCTTGCGGACGGCAGCGCCGCTGAGCGGTTTGCCGCGATGGTCGCGGAGCTCGGCGGGCCGTCTGATCTACTCGAGCACCCCGACCGCCACCTCCCCTCCGCCCCGGTCACGGTCGCCGCCGAGCCACCGGAGCCGGGCGTCGTCGTCGGCGTCGACACGCGCGCCGTCGGCGTCGCGATCATCGGCCTCGGCGGCGGACGCGCCCGCGAGACCGACCCGATCGATCACAGCGTCGGGCTCACCGAGGTCGCCGCGATCGGCGAACACGTCGGCCCCGGCGAGCGGCCGCTCGCGCTGGTTCACGCGCGTGACGAGGAGACCGCCCGGCTCGCGGCCGACGCGCTCCGCGTCGCGTACACGGTGGGCGAGGCGGTTGGCGACGTGCCCGCCGCGGTGATCGAGGTTCAGCGAACGGTGTAGACGCCGGTTGTCTCGGCGTGGTAGCCCTTCGCGCCGATCGTCCGCGCGAGCTCGCTGCGGGGATCCTCGCCGGCGGCCAGCCGCTTCAGCGCGTAGCCGAAGTCCCACCGCGGCTTCCAGCCGAGGTCCTGGCGTGCCTTCTCGTTGACGTAGATGCGATCGATCGAGGGAAACATCTGCCAGCCGCGCTCGGCGTAGATGCCCTCGTATTGCGGATACAGCCGCCGCACGAGAGCCGGAAGATCGTCCCGGGCCGCGACGCAGTCGTCGATGCCGAACGGGGTCGTCGCCGTGATCAGGTACCGCCCGAATCCGATCGCCGGCGCCCTGTCCAGCGCGAGCTCGACCGCGTCGACGATGTCCTCGAGATCGACACGCCGGTGGAGCAGCTCGTTGACCTTGAGATTGAGGTTGGGATACGCGGTGCGGACGTCCTCGGTGTCATCGAGCTCGGGGAAGAAGCGCGACGTCCTCAGGATCAGGAGCGGAAGCTCGTGGTCCTGGGCGATCAGCTGACAGATGTTCTCCGCGGCCGCCTTGGTTACGCCGTAGATGTTCCGCGGGACGGGCCGGACATCCTCGGTGATCCAGGCCGCCGGCTCCCCCTCTGCAGGTTGCAGCGCCCGGCCGAACGTGCTGGTGGTCGAGATGAAGATGAACCGGCTGACGCCGGCGGCCACCGCCTCCTCGAGCACGGTGCAGAGTCCCGGAGATGTTCGTATCGATGAACTCCTGCCGCCCGTGCGAATCGACATGCGGCTTGTGCAGCGTCGCCGAGTGGACGACCGCGTCGACGCTCTCGAGGGCGCGCCGCACCGAGATCTCGGTCACCCACACTCCCTACACGATTCGTGAACGGCGACTCGAGGATGTCCAACCCGATCACCTCATGGCCGTGGTCGGGCAGCACGCGCATCAGCGCCTCGCCAAGGTGACCCGAGCTGCCGGTGACCAGAATCCTCATAGCCCAGGGATATCAGAGCAAGCTGATAGACCTCGGCCCTCGTGCTGGCCAAAGCTGAGCTCCACGTCCACCTGGAGGGAACCGCTCCACCGGATTTGATCGCGCGGATCGCCGCGCGCAACGGCGTCGATCTGCCGACCGGGATGCTCGCCGACGACGGCCGCTTCCACTACACGGACTTCCTCCACTTCCTGCGTACGTACGACCTTGCCGCGAGCGTGATCCGCACCGGCGAGGATTACCGCGACATCACGTACGAGTACCTGTGCTCCTGCGCGCGGGGCGGCGCGATCTACGTCGAGCTGACGTGCTCGCCCGATCATGCGAGGCTCGTCGGACTCACCGACGAGGAGCACATGGAAGGGATCGCGGCCGGGATCGATGACGCCCGCGACGAGACCGGTATCGAAGGACGGATCCTCGTCTCGGCCGTGCGCAACTTCGGCGTCGAACGGTCGATCCGGGTCGCCGACTACGCGGCCTCCCACCCACACCCCTATGTCGTCGGGTTCTCGATGGCGGGCGACGAGGAGAACTACCCCGCCGGCGACTACGCCGAGGCGTACGCGATCGCGTCCGACTCGGGCCTCGGCTGCACGATCCACGCCGGCGAGTGGGCGGGCGCCGACAGCGTCCGGGCGGCCTTGGAGCTGCCGATCACGCGGATCTCCCACGGAGTGCGCGCGATCGAGGATCCAGCGCTGGTCGAGGAGCTCGAGGCGCGCGCGATCGTGCTCGAGTGCTGCCCGACCTCGAACGTTGTTCTCGGCGTCTTTCCCAGCTACGAAGAGCACCCGCTGAGGACCTTGTGGGACGCCGGCGTCAAGATCACGCTCGGCTCGGACGATCCCCCCTACTTCGGCGCCTCGATCGAGGGCGAATACGACGTCGCGGGGGCGCGGATGGGGTTCTCCGACGACGATCTGCGCGCCATCACCACCACCGCGCTCCACGCGGCGTTCTGCGACGACGACCTCCGAGACGCACTGCTCGCGCGCGTGTAGGGTCTTGGATCACGTGGCCGCCAACAACTCGATCGGGGAGATTCTCGTCAGCGAGGAGCAGCTGGCGTCACGCATCCGGGAGATGGGGGCCGAGGTCAGCCGCGACTATCGGGGCAAGGACCTGCTGCTGCTCGGGATCCTGAAGGGCGCCGTCCTGTTCCTCTCGGACCTGATCCGCCACATCGAGATTCCGGCCGAGGTCGACTTCATGGCCGTCGCCTCCTACGGGTCGGCCACAAAGTCCTCCGGCGTCGTCCAGATCCTGAAGGACCTCGAGGAGCCGATCGAGCGCCGCGACGTGCTGATCGTCGAGGACATCGTCGACACCGGCCTGACTTTGAGGTACCTGCTCGAGAACCTGGGCGGCCGCGGCCCCCGCTCGATCGAGGTGTGCTCGCTGCTGTCGAAGAGGGAGGCGCGGATCGTCGAGGTGCCGGTCCGGTACGTGGGCTTCGAGATCCCGAACACGTTCGTCGTCGGCTACGGCCTCGACTACCAGCAGCGCTACCGCGGCCTCCCATACGTCGCGGAACTCGTCACCCCAGCGAGCTGATCCGCTCGATCAGCATGCCGAGGAACCGCTCGGCATCGATCTCGACGGCGACGTGCGCGTTCGCCTCCCAGTGTGCACCTTTGAGGTCGACATGAGTCCTCCCGCGGGACAGCTCCGGACCGGTGTCGACGACGACCCCGCGGTGGACGGTCGTGAGCAGCGTGGGGTCGATCACGTGCGCCATCGCAACCGCGTCGTGCACCGGAGATCCGTCCCATCCGTACCGGCGCGCGTGGAACTGCGAGTAGAAGGCGTACAGGTCGGCGACCAGCTTCCCCGCCTTGCCGGTGAGCTCGTCGACGTGAGCCGGCGTCATCAGCGCCTTGTGGGTGACGTCGAGCCCGACCATCGTCACGTCGAGTCCGCTCGCGAACACGCGGTGCGCCGCCTCTGGGTCGGCCCAGATGTTGAACTCCGCGGCCGGGGTCGTGTTGCCCTCGCCGATCGCGCCGCCCATCAGCACGATCCGCTCGATGTCGTGCGTTGCCTCCGGGTAACGAGCGAGGAACAGGGCGATGTTCGTGAGCGGTCCGGTCGGCACCAACGTGACCGGTCCGTCGGCTCGCCGAGATCGCCGTCGCGAGCCAGTCGATCGCATGCGCCGCGCCGGGCGGTCTTGACGGCGGCGGCAGCTCCGGCCCATCCAGCCCTGTCTCGCCATGAACGTTTGCGGCGACATGCCGCTCTCTGACCAGCGGTCGCGGCGCCCCGGCCGCGACCGGAACGTCGCTCCGGCCGACATGGTCGAGCACTTTGATCGCGTTCGCCGTCGTCTTCTCCAGCGTCTGATTGCCGGAGACCGTTGTCACCCCGAGCAGCGTTACCTCCGGGCTCGCGAGCGCCAGCAGCAGCGCGATCGCGTCGTCATGCCCCGGATCGCAGTCGAGGATGATGTTGGTCACGCCGGGAGCATTGCATCGCCGTGCGACGATTGGCGATCGATGGCGCACATCGCGGCTTCCGGACTCGCCTTCGCATACCCCGACGGGGAGTTGCTGTTCTCCGACGTCTCGTTCCGGATCGCGCCTGGGGGCCACGTCGGCCTCGTGGGCGCGAACGGAGTCGGCAAGAGCACGCTCGTGAAGATCCTCGCCGGCGCGCTGAACCCGGACGAGGGAGACGCGTCGATCGGCGGCGCCGTCGGCTACATGGCACAGGACGTCGGTGCGGCCGACGACCGGCGGACGGTGCGCGAGCTGTTGATCTCGCTCGCGCCGAGGGCGGTTCGCGCTGCCGGCGAGCGAGTGCTGAGCGCCGAGCGTCAGCTGGCGGACGGCGACGCAGAGGCCGGGATGGAGCTCGGCACGGCGATCGCCGACTGGTCAGCGCTGGGCGGGTACGAGCTCGAGGGCCAGTGGGACGCCTCCTGCCGGCGGATCGTCCGCTCGTCGTTCGACGAACTGGCGGATCGGCCGGCCGTGACGCTCTCAGGAGGCGAGCGCAAGCGGCTGGTGCTCGACCTGCTGTTTGCCTCCGATGCCGACGTGCTGCTGCTCGACGAGCCCGACAACTTCCTCGATGTGCCCGCCAAGCGCGCGCTCGAGCGGCAAGTGCGGTCGTCGAAGAAGACCGTGCTGATGATCTCGCACGACCGCGCGGTCTTGTCCGAGGCGGTCGGCGCGATCCTGACCCTGGAGGGAAGCGGAGCGTGGCTTCACGGCGAGTCGTACTCCACCTACCCGCAGGCCCGCGCGGAGCGGCAGCGCCGCCTCGGTGACGCGGTCAAGCGGTGGCATGACGAGGAGCGTCGCCTGTACGCCCTGATGAAGACGCTCAAGGAGCGCGCCAAGTACGCCAGCGACTGGGCCAAGCAGGCGAATGCGATGGAGACGCGCTGGCGGCGCTTCAGCGAGGCCGGGCCGCCGCCCGCGCCGGTTTCCGACACCCAGATCACGCCCAGGCTCCGAGGCGGCGACTCCGCCCGGCGTGTGCTTGACCTCCGGTCGCTCGCGATCGATGGTCTGCTCGAGCCCTTCTCCGAGGAGATCCACCTCGGGGAGCGGATCGGGGTGATCGGACCGAACGGCTCTGGCAAGAGCGAGCTCATGCGTGTGCTGTCCGGCGCGCGCGATCCCGACGGCGGCGAACTAGTGGTCGGCCCCCGGGTCTCCGCAGGGTTCTTCACCCAACTCCAGCGCCGCCCAGACCTCGATGGGCGGATCGCGCTCGACGTCGTGCTCGAGCGCGTGCGTGGCGCCGGCGTCCAGGCGGCGATGGCCGCGCTCGCCCGCTACGGGCTCGCGGACGCGGCCCGGCGCTCCTACGACGTCCTCAGCGGCGGCGAGAAAGCGAGACTCGAGGTGCTCGTGCTCGAGCTCGAGGGGCACAATCTGCTGCTCCTCGACGAGCCGACCGACAACCTCGACATCGACTCATCGGACGCGCTCGAGCGAGCGCTCGACAGCTTCCAGGGGACGGTCGTCGCCGTTTCGCACGACCGCTCGTTCCTGCGCGCGATGGACCGTTACCTGATGGTCCTTCACGACGGCACCGTGCTCTCGCTCCCGTCCTACGACGCGGCGCTCGAGGCGTTGCTCGAGCCCGAGCGGGCGAGCGAAGTCCGGCTGGCGAAGATCCTCTGAGTGGCTACAGCTCGCCGCGGACCACCTTGCCGAGCGCGTTGCGCGGCAGCGCGTCAACGAACTGAACGCGCTTTGGCACCTTGTATGGGGCCAGCTGGCGCGCGGCATGTGCGAGGAGCTCCTCGGGGTCGACTGTGCTGCTGGCGACGACAACGGCGGTCACCTCCTCTCCCCACTCTTCGCTCGGGCGGCCGATCACGGCGACCTCGGTTACATCCGGGTGCGTGAGGATCACCTCCTCGACCTCTCGCGGGTACACGTTGTAGCCGCCGGTGATGATCAGCTCCTTGCTTCGGCCGACCAGGCGAAGGTAACCCTCGCCGTCGAACTCGCCAAGATCCCCGGTCCGGAACCAGCGGTCGCTCGTGAAGCTTGCGTCGTTCGCCTCCGGGTTGCGGTAGTAGCCGGCGATCACGTTCGGACCTCGAACCTCGACCTCGTTGTTGTCGCCCGCGAGGCGGAGGTCGACCCCCGGAAGCGGAAAGCCCACCGTGCCGGGCCGCCGCTCGCCGTCATATGGGTTAGAGGTCAGCATCACCGTTTCCGTCATCCCGTATCGCTCGAGCGGGATCTGGCCGGTGCCCGCGGCGATTTCGGCGGCCAGCGTCGCGGGAAGCGGGGCCGAGCCGGAGACGAGCAGCCGCAGCCGACGGAGTGGCTCGAGCTTTCCCGCTGCGGCCAGCCGCTGATACATCGCCGGCACGCCGAAGAACATCGACGTCTCGGGATGCGCCGCCTGGGCTTCCACGTCGGCCGCGTCGAACTTCGGCCGGATGTCGATCTTCGCCCCGGCGCACAGGCTGCCGTTCAGCCCGACGCCGAGGCCATGCATGTGAAATAGCGGCAGCGTCAGCAGCAGGCAGTCCTGCGGCTCCCACCGCCACGCGATGTTGACCGCGGTGGCGCTCGCCAGCAGGTTGCCGTGGGTCAGGAGCGCGCCCTTCGCGCGCCCGGTCGTGCCCGATGTGTACATCAGCACAGCCGGGTCATCGGAGGCGCTCCGATCGATCTCGGGGCTGTGATTCCAGCGGCGGCAGCTCCAGTTCGATCCCGTGCACTTTCGTTTCGGCGGACGCGGCACGGATCCAGGACGCGTGTTTGTTGTGATCGAGCGCGGCGCCGCGTGGTTGCGCGTCGACGACGATCCGCGTCACCTCCGCCTCTGTGTATGCGGTGTTGAGCGGGACCACGATGAGCCCGGCCCGGAGCGCCGCGACATACGCGACAACCAGTTCGATCGACGAGGCCGCGGAGATCACAAAACGGTCGCCTGGAGCGAGGCCCGAGGCGACAAGCTGCGATGCCTTGAGCCGCGTGCGGCCCTCGAGCTCCTCTCCGGTCAGCCACTCTCCGTCCGGCGAACGCAGCTGCGGGCCTGAGCCGATCTCGGCCCACCGCCGCAGCCATCTCCCGGGCAGGCTCCGGTCGCGCAGCAGGTCGAGCGCTGTTTGGTCGAGCCCGATCGGCAAGTGGACGTTGGGCGGCACGTCGTCATTGTGGCTGGCGCTCGAGAGGTAGGGTTGCCGCACGATGAGCGACCCGGCTGGCTTCCGAATCGAGGTTGACGAGGCGGAGCTGGTCGACCTCCGCAAACGGCTCGGCCGGACGCGGTGGCCGGAACCGGAGCCAGTCGGCGATTGGTCCCAGGGAGTGCCGCTGGCATACGTGCGGGCGCTGTGCGAGCACTGGCGCAATGACTACGACTGGCGGGCCCGCGAGTCTCGGCTCAACGCATTGCCGCAGTTCCGAGCCGAGGTTGACGGCCTGGGCATCCATTTCCTCCACGTGCGCTCGCCGGTGCCGGACGCACTCCCGCTGGTAATGACGCACGGGTGGCCGGGGTCGATCGTCGAGTTCCTCGAGGTGATCGGGCCGCTGACCGATCCGCAGGCGCATGGTGGCGACGCTCGCGACGCGTTTCACGTCGTCTGTCCGTCGCTCCCCGGGTACGGCTTCAGCGACAAGCCGTCCGAGACCGGGTGGGGCGTCGAGCGGACCGCCGCGGCCTGGGCCGAGCTGATGGCCCGGCTCGGCTACGAGCGCTACTGCGCACAGGGCGGGGATTGGGGCGCCGCCGTGACCACGGCGCTCGGGGTCCACGACCGCTCCCACGTCGCTGGGATCCACATCAACATGCTCATCGCCGGGCCAGGGCGCGACATGACCGGTGATCTGACGGAAGCCGAGGAGGCTGCGCTCGCCTCGATGCAGCACTACCAGGAGTGGGACTCCGGCTACGCGAAGGAGCAGTCGACTCGACCGCAGACGATCGGCTACTCGCTGCTCGACTCGCCGGCCGGCCTGTGCGCATGGATCCTCGAGAAGTTCTGGAGCTGGACCGACACGGACGGCGACCCAGTCGCCGTGCTCGGCGCCGACCGCCTGCTCGACAACGTGATGCTGTACTGGGTGACGCGGAGCGGCGCGTCGTCGGCACGGATGTACTGGGAGAGCTTCGGTTCCCGCCCGAGCGATCCCGTCGAGGTCCCGACCGCTGTGTCCGTGTTTCCCAAGGAGATCTTCCGTCCTTCGCGCCGCTGGGCTGAGCGGCGCTACCGCAACATCGTCCACTGGGAGGAGCCCCACCGCGGTGGGCACTTCGCCGCGTTCGAGCAGCCCGCGCTGTTCGTCGAGCAGGTTCGGAAGGGGTTCGCGCACGCCCGATCGTAGGCCGATGGAATCGGATCGCCTCTCATACTTCGCCGGCCTCTATGACGCGTTCAACGCGCGGCGACACCGAGGCCGTGCTTGCGCACCTGACCGAGGACGTCGACTGGCCGAACGCGTGGAAAGGCGGGCGGCTGCGCGGCCACGACGCTGTGCGCGACTACTGGACCCAGCAATGGAGAGAGATCGACCCGCGGGTCGAGCCCCTGGCGGTGCATGTGCGCGGCGATGGAGCCGTGGCGGTGACGGTCCGCCAAGAGGTCCGTTCGCTTGACGGCCAGCTGCTCGGCACCGGCGAGGTGCTGCACGTTTACATCCTGCGCCGCGAACCGAGCGGGGGTGAGCTGATCGAACGGATGGACGTCGAGGAACCCGCCTGACCCGTGGCTTTGCCATACGATGCGCCACCTTGCCGACGGGTTATATCCACCACCTCAACTGCGGGTCGATGTGCCCTGTCGCCGGCCGCTTTCTCATCGGCAACGACCCGCGGATCGTCTGCCATGTGCTGCTGGTCGAAGGGTCCGACGGCCTGACGCTGATCGACACCGGGTTCGGCACGGCGGACGTGACCAAGCCGCCACGGAGCAGCGCCGTGTTCAACGCGATGATGCGGCCGCGGCTCGAGCTCGGCGACACGGCGATCTCGCAGGTGCAGGCGCTCGGCTTCGACCCCGCCGACGTACGCAACATCATCGTCACGCACCTCGATATCGATCACGCCGGCGGCCTGCCCGACTTCCCAGCCGCAAAGGTCCATCTCTGGACCCGCGAGTACGACGCAATGCAGAAGCCGCCCCTCCGCGAGCGGGTGCGCTACGGGGTCGGCGCCCCGCACTGGGCGCACAATCCGGAGTGGGTCACCCACGACGTCGCCGGGGACGACTGGCTCGGCTTCGAGAGCGTCCGCCTGCTGCCCGATAGCGATCCCGAGATTCTGATGATCCCGCTGCCGGGACACACGCTAGGCCACACCGGGATCGCAGTCCGCCGCGACAATGGGTGGCTGCTCCACTGCGGCGACGCGTACTTCTATCGCGACGAGGTCAGCACACCTCCGAGGTGCCCACGCGGGCTCCGGGCATTTCAGGTGGTCGTCGAGGCGAGGGGCAAGGTCCGCCGCCAGAACCAGGAGCGCCTCCGCGAGCTCGCGTTGAGTCACGCCGGCGAGGTCGAACTGATCTGCGCCCACGACCCCGTGCTGCTGGATCGGGCGCAGGCGCGAGCCGCCTGAGCACGGGCCTAGCGCGTCGCTATGCGAACAGAACCAGCCGGTACGCGGACCACGCGAAGAATGCGGCGAGCAGAGTCCAGGTGATCGGCCAGCTCAGCGTTCTCACGAACGCCTTCTCCCATCGGCCCGCGGCAAGGACGTAGCCGAGCGTCAGCAGCAGGAGCACGGCGTAGCAGACGATCGCGGCGGTCGTCGAGAGATCAAGCCCGAGAATCGGCGCGACGATGAAGCCGAGCACGCCCCACGCGGTGATCGCCAGCACGTCTACCGCCAGCCGGGTGCGCTCACGGCCCACGATCGTCATGAAGCCTGCAGCGCCGACGATCCCTGCCGCGATGAACAGCCCGAGCTTCCAATGCGAGCCGAAGGAGAAGATCTGCCCCATGAGCTTGCCCCCGGACCAGAGCAAGAACGGCACGAGTACGCTTACCGCGACGTAGCACGCAAACATGTCGGTTGGCTTGTCCCAGGGGTTTGCGAATACGGGCCGCTCTGGCGTCAGCCCGGCCCGTAGGGCGGCCGGCTGGAGCGCTTCACGGAGTGACGTCGGTTCGTCTGTCGACATGCCTGGGTATTCCTCGCTGCTACGCCTAATGCTACGGACCACCAAAACAGGTGCTCGCGTACCGCCTGCGATTCAGTCCCCCGTGACCACCAGGAGCGGCTGCGCGAGCTCGCCCGCACGCGCGTCGGCGAGGTCGACCTGACCTGCTCGCACGATCCCGTGCGGGATCGGGCGCGCGGCGCTGATTCGCAGCGGTCCTCTCCCGCAGTCGTGGCGCATGGCGGACTCAAACGTGCAGCGTGGGGCGATAGATCAGCTCTTGGGTGATGCGGCCGAGCGTCCGGCGCTCAATCCACTCGAGGTCGAAGTCGGCGCACCCTTGAAGATCGCGTCGCTTCCTGTCTGCCCCGTGATCACGGGGAAGACCGTCACCTGTGGCGACCGCCAGTTATGCCTGAACGGATTTGAAGTCGACTCATGCTGAATGCCGCTGGGGATGTCGGGGGGCTCGGATAGCGTTCCGTTGAACTTGCTGCAGCCCGAGCGAGCCAGCAAACCGACCAGCGAGGATCGAACAGCTATGAAGGCCATCAAGACTCTCACCGTGGGCGGAATCGCGGCACTTGCTATCTCGGCCGGAGCGGCCGCCGCCACGGCGGCGACCCCGCAGTTCCCCGCCTTTGCCGGGCCGCCGTCGAAGGGCAACCCAGCGGTCAAGCCGACCGAGATCATCTACTCCGGCGACGGCAGCGAATTCTTCGCGGGGAACAGAGGCGCGAGGAAGGCCGGTCAGCTGCATTGGACAACGTGGAACGGGACGGACGGCCTCGGGACCGGCTACCAATGGATCAACAACTGCAGCCCCAGCTGCGCGAACGGGAAGTTCAGCCTCTACCCCGTGACGTTGAAGGCCTACCGGCCCCAAAAGGAATCGAAGTACTACATCTTCACCCGCCTGAAGGTCACCTACACGGGCAAGCAGTTCGGACCCAAGAAGAGCTTCACCTGGACGGTCTCCTACCTCCACGGGTTCTTCGAGATCTGAGGGCGGTTCATCGCCTGAGATCCCCTTGCGAGATTCGGGTCGAGCTGACCAGGATCGCGCGAGCGCGCCCCTGGTACTGATCACGTACGGGCTGTAGGGTGCGGCAGATGGCTTCCCGACGACGATGGATCGTTGCCGCGGTCCTGATCGCGTTCGCGCTGGCGCAGAGTGCCGCCGCTGCTAAGCCCAAGGCACCTAGGGGTCTCGGGTTCTACTCGCCTCCGGCGCGGCTCGTCGCGGGCAAGTCCGGCACCGTGATCTGGTCCCGGACGGTCACCACCCCAGCGGCGCTTCCCGCCGCCGGGCGCACGACCCTCGTGCTCTATCGGTCTGTGCTGCCCGACGGCAAGCCAACGGCGGTCTCGGGACTCGTGTTCACCCCGCGTGGCAAGGCGCCACGCAGCGGCTGGAAGCTGATCAGCTGGGCGCACGGGACGACGGGGATCGCCGACGTGTGTGCGCCGTCGCGGGATCTGGGCAACCCTTACGCGTCCTACGTCTACCCGCAGTTCAACTCGTGGCTGAAGCACGGTTACGCGATCGCGCAGACGGACTACCAGGGCCTGGGCACTCCCGGCACCCACATGTACCTGATCGGGCGCGCCGAGGGAGCCTCCGTCGACGACATCGCCCTTGCCGCCCGCATGATCGACCCGAGCATCGGCAGCCGGTTCGCGATCGCGGGTCACTCGCAGGGCGGTCAGGCAGCCCTGTTCGCAGCTGCCATGTCAGGCCGCGACCGGCCCTCGATGAGGTTCGTCGGTGTCGCCGCGTTCGCGCCCGCATCTCATCTCCTCACTGAGGTCGAGGCGGCGCACGGGTTGACCTCGCCCGGCGGGGGCCTGTCGGCGCTGGGCGCGTTGATCGTGGCCGGTGCCGCCGCCGACTCCCCTGCCATCAACCTCCACGTTCTTCTGACCCGGGCGGCGTACGCCCTTCTGCCCGAGGTCGGCCGCGAGTGCCTTGCGCAGCTGGCCGAGCCCAACTCGTGGGGCGGTCTCGCTCCGAGCCAGATTGTGAGCCCGGGCGCCAACACAACCGCGATCTACAAGGTGCTCAATGCCGAGAACCCGGCGGTGAAGATCGCGGCACCGGTACTGATCCTGCAGGGCGAGGCCGACACCACCGTGTATCCGGTGTTGACGGATCAGCTGAACACCGAGCTGATCGCCAAGGGTGACCACGTGACCTACACCAAGTTCCCCGGCGTGGTCCACAGTAACGTGGTTGCGGCCGGGTTCAAGGCGGCGAGCACCGCACTGACCAGCTGGTTCCGGCGCTAGGGAGCGGCGCTGAACCGCCAACGCCTAGGGAGATCCGCGGTGCGTCGGGGTGCCCTCCAGCCTGGCCTCGCTCTCAAAGTCCTCCACCCGACAAGTCCCTAAGGCCGCTTAACGAGCACGGCCCCCCGATCCCTCATGCCTCGAGTTTGAATAGCTCGAGCGGGATTCGAACCCGCGACTTCGGGTTATCGGTCGACGCTGCCGGATGCGGACCGACGAGCGTTATCGGCGTCGTTGCGCCGACGGGCGGTCCCGACGATCGGTCTCGAACTCGAAGATGGAGTCCACTGAGGCCAGCTCGAACAATCGTTGGATATTCGGCCGTCCCCGCCGCAGGAACAGCCGCGGCCGCTGCTGCGCCCGCAGTCGCTGGTTGGCATCCAGCAACACGTGAAGGCCCGCGCTATCCAAGAATTCGAGTTCGCGCAAGTCGACCACCACGCGCTCGGCCCCGCTAGCCTGCGCGTTCCGCAGATACCGCTCAAACGTCGGTGCAGACGCGAGATCGAGCTCTCCGCGCAGCGCCAGGGTCAACGCGTCTCGGTCCCAGGTCGGCTCAATTTCCAGCTCGCCAGGCATCAGGGCGACGCGCGGTTTGCGTTCGCCTCCGAGATCAGCGCGTGACTTGTTCGTGCGACCGTCGGCACTGAGACGCCCCGCTGTGCGATGCAGCGAGAGCAGCGTTCCAAAGCGAGGCAAGAGGCGCCGAGCTGCACGAACAACTCGCGTCTCGGACAAGCCACCTAAGGCACGCCAGGTTCTCGTTCGACGCCCAAGCACAATCGTCTGTCAGCACCCGCCATCCTGGCGATGCGCCCGCAAGCGGTGCGTGGGGGGTGGCGAGCCACCCAAAATGCTTCGAAGCGATACTCGCGCGAGGGTGATGGACTCGGTCTTGGTGATCGGTTCCATATCGGTCGTGCCTAATTACCACCGTGGCCGCCGGTGGGAGGCCGGAGCCGTATGTGTCCCAACGTCCGCGCTCGGACAGGTGGCGCCCAAATCGCCTCGTTCGCTTCATGTCCGGATCCAGACGTTCGCTGGGGTACTAGTCGCCGTCCCGCGCGGGCGTAAGTGGGGATAAATCAGCGAAACCAAAACCGGAGGTCGACGTGCTTATCGCTCTAGTAGTCATCCTGGTGGTCCTCGCGATCGTTGGTGGCTTGGCCATTCATCCGCTGCTGTTCCTGCTGGCACTCCTCGCGCTGCTGGTGTTCTTCGGCGGCCGGCGCGGAGCGATCCGCTGAAAACGGGTACTTACGGCCAGCCTGCCTTGGGGCGGGCTGGCCGCTCCCGCGCGAGTCGCGCGCCGTTCCGCGAGCCGCCGGCAGATCGATCAGGTCATGGCCGCCACCAGCCGGTGGTGGCGTAGCTCGGCGGGCGGAGCGCCGTGGAGGATCCAGGTGCCGTTCTCAAGTCGGCTGATCGCACCTGATCGAGAAAGGTCGCCTATCGCGGTGGTCACCGAAGGCCGATGCGCTCCGACCAGGTCGGCGAGCCGCTGATGGGAGAGCGGCAGTGGCACCGCGATACCGTCAGGTCGCACGCGCCCCCAGCGTTCGGCTAGGTGCCAGAGGGTCAACATCAGGCGATCATCGACCCGTTGATGATGGGCGATCGCCAGCGCCACGGCGAGCGCATGCGCACGCCGAGTGCCACGGGCGAACAGCTCTAGTCCCAGCTGTGGCCATGGGTTCATTCGCGTTACAAGCCCGTGGTCAAGCACGGCCACGCGGGTGGGCTCAAGGACCGTCCACCCGACCTCAGCGTGGACATGCGAGCCGTCGGGGTCCCAGTGCCACGGCCTAAAGACGTCGCCGATGCCGAGCAGCTCGACGCACGATCGTCCGAGCACGTCAACCTCCCTCGACAGCAGCCCATCAATGACCAGGAAACCACGATGATGCCTGTCTGGCTCGACCGCACCAGCGGCGTCCCAGGCGCCCGGCGAGAGCCGACGCTCGCGGGTGAGCGCCTCACGACGCGCTCGCTCGCGTTCGGACTCGTCGAGCAGCTCCGCTAGGTCGGAGTCGGCGTCCACGATGCTGATCAGGTCGGTCACCGAGCCCATGTGCTTGCAACACTACCCCCCGCTATCTCGTCCTCACCGCACGCCTTTGTGTTCCAGGCAGAAGTAGGAAAGGTCACCACCCGGGGAGGATCCGCGATGGTCCTGCGCGCGACTGTGGCATCCACGCCAGGCCGGGAAGCGGTCGACCTGCCGCGCCGTTGTCGTTCAAGTGGGCCCCTGTAGAGCATGCTTCGGCCGCGCCGGACTGACGCCGTCGCCGTTGCGCCCCCACTCAGTCCTCGCGTGGAGGGCGCTGAAACACGATCCGCTTGAGCTCGGTGAGGCTGTTGCCACCGAGCCGCAGCACGGTCTGGAAGCCCTCGCGGCCGAGTTCGCCTGCATCGAGTTCGCGGCGAAGCTGGTCGAGGCCCACGCGCTCGTCGTCGCGGACCTGATCGCGCGAGGTCTCAATCAGAATCAGGTGCCGCGGGCGCCGTTCGCCGTGAGCGAGCCGAACGAGGCGTTCACGCTCCGCCGCGTCGAAACCCTGGACCGCCACGACGACACTTTGACCTGCACGCAGTCGCTTCAGGATCGCCACATCGAGCAGCTCACTAGACCGCGCCTCGATCTCGCTCGCCGCCACCCGACCTGCTAGCAGAGCGTTGACCTTCGCAAGCGAGAGCACGGCGCCTCGTTCCTCGACGACGCGTTCGGCGAACCCGTCCGGATCCGACGCCGCAGCCCCGACGACCAGCAGCAGGCTGCCAGGCGAGTAGCGAAGACGATCCGCGGGACGGAGGACGCGTGCCCGCACCGACACATCGGCCGGCCGCGGCGGCGCACCGTCGCGGCGCGGACGCTCTGACGACCAGCCAGTCCGCTCGTCGGAGCCGATTCTTACGCTGCGCGGCGAGATTGGCTCGGGCATATGCCCATGATCGCGGATTAGACGGATTGAGGCGCCGCGGGTTCAAACGCGGACGCCTTCACGTTGGACGTTACGCCCTCGGCCCCGCTACGAGCTGCCGCGAAGCAGCAGCTTCCGCATGTCGTCGAAGTCGGTATCCGTGAACTCCATCTGCGTCGGCTCGCTCGATTCGATGAAGTCGATCACCGTCAGGGCGAAGCGCACCGGGTCATGCAGCTGGGGAAAGTGACCGGCATCCTCGAAGATCTCTAGGCGGCTGTTGGGGAGCCCACGCTTCGCGACGGAAGCGTGCTCGACCGGGATCAAGGGATCGTGTCCACCCCAGATGATGAGCGAGGGAAGCAGGGCTGCCAGATACAGCCGGTCTGTCGCGCTCACGCGTTGGCCGCCGATATCTAACACCGCGCGCAGGCTGTGGATGAAGGCTTGCCGAGCGCCGGCGTCTGCGAGCGACCCGTAGCCGCGCGCCATTTCCGCGAGGTCGGTCCCGGCCTGCAACCCGAATCGGCCAAGCAAGCCGACGAGCGCTCCGCCGACACCGTGAAGGCGCTCGTGGGCGATCAGAGGGAGCACGACCTCGGAGCCGGGCAGCGTCGCGGCCCGGAGCATTGGATGGACCTCGCGTCCGAGACCACCACTCGAGACCAGCACCAGCCGCTCAGCGAACGGGGGGTATTCATAGGCGAACTGCATCGCCACGCCGCCGCCAAGCGAATGTCCTACCACGGTGGCGCGCCGGTGCCCGAGCGCAACGAGCAGGTCGCGCACGCTGGCGGCATACGCGCCAAGCGAGTAGTCGCCCCTCGGCTTGGCGGACTGCCCGTGTCCGAGTAGGTCGGGCGCGACGACCGTGTAGCGCTCGGCCAACAGCGGTACCACCTGGTCCCACTGCTCGGCGCATCCGACGATTCCGTGAATCAGCAACACCACGGGACCGCCGTCTCCGGCTGTCCGGTAGCTCACGCGGTGGCCGTGAAGCACCAGCTCGTGCTGGGTTGGCTTCAGCTCGGAAAGGGTGGGGCGCTGGCCGGAGGCTGGGGTGCTTGTCGCTGCGATGCTCACTACTACCCCTTCGAACGTCCGCGGTCACGCGAACGAGCCGAACCGTGTCCACCGTCACTGAGCGACGGGCACCCCGCATTGACATCCGCCGAAAGGCAACCAGCCGGTGCCGGCACATCAACCGGCCGTCCCTCACGACGCCACTGTCAGGCGAACGCTCGACGCCAGGCGGCGGCGGCGATCAGGTCCGCAACCACCCACCGGCGCAGGATCTGCGGATTGGCGGCTGACCGCTGGGTGTCGCGGCGGTCATCGACGGTGGCGTTCGCCGGATCAGACGGCGCTGGTGGCGCCCCGGTAAGTGGCGCGGTCCGTAAATGAGCAATGACACGGCGGGCGGCGCGCTCGGAGATGCGGTCACCGGCGCGGACCTGGCGATGATTAGTTCGTGTACTCATGTGGTCTCCAGACTCAACTTGAGGTCGGTGCTGGCTTGGTCGTTGGCCACGCGGGCTCGAGCCGCGCCATCCCGGGGGAGGACGAACGTCGCGACGAGCAGGCCGACCGCGAACAGGCCGGCAGCCCATGCGAAGGCCGTGGTGTAACCGTGGATCGAGGACGCGCTCGCCAGGCCAGCGGTGTGGGCATGGGCAGTCACGAAGCTGGCCGCGGCACTCGCGAAGATCGTGCTCAGCAAGGCGGTGCCCACCGAACCCCCAACCTGCTGGGAGGTGTTGACCATTGCCGACGCGATCCCGGCGTCGCTGCTCTTCACCCCGAGGGTCGCCGTCGAGAAGGCGGGGGCGAACACGCAGCCCATTCCGACTCCGGTCATCGCCAGCGCGGGCAGCACGTGCGTCAGGTACGCACCGTGCGGGGTCAGCTGGGTGAACACGAGCATCGCGGCGATCCCGAGCGTCATCCCGCCCATCACGAGCGGCCTCGCACCGGTGCGCTGCAGAATCCGCGTCTGCACGGTCACGGAGGTCAGGACGATCATGACGGTCATCGGCAGGAACGCGAGCCCGGTCCGCAGCGGCGAGTAGCCGAGATTCTGCTGCAGGTAGTACGTCAGGAACAGGAAGACCGCGAACACGGCCGAGCCGGCCAGGGCGATCGTCGCGTAGGCGCCGCCACGGGCCCGGTCCTTGACTATGTGCAGCGGTAGCAGCGGATGGTCGACGCGCCGCTCCAGCGCGATGAAGCCCACAAGCAGCAGAACGCTGGCCGCGAGCGCCACGATCGTGATCGGGTTAGACCACGAGTGCGTTTCGGCATTCGAGAAGCCGTACACGAGCGCGAACAGGCCACCCGAGGCCAGAGCGGTGCCCGGCAAGTCAAGGCGCGGGCGGGTGGGATGGGGCTCGTTCACCAGCAGCCGGAAGGCGAGAATCGCGGTCGGGACAGCGATCGCCAGGTTGACGTAGAGGCACCACCGCCACGAGACGACCTGAGTCAGCACGCCGCCGAGCAGCAGACCGACCGAGGCGCCGCCGGCAGCGATCGCACTGAAGATCCCGAACGCCTTCGGCCGGTCCGGAGAGCCCTGGAAGGTCACCGTCAGCAGGCCGAGGGCCGAGGGGGCGAGAATCGCGCCGAAGGCTCCCTGCAGCGCGCGGGCGGCGACGAGCATCCCGAACGACTGGGACAGACCACCGATCGCAGACGCCACGGCAAAACCGGTGAGGCCGCCGATCAGCGTCCATTTGCGTCCGAACAAGTCCCCGAGCTTGCCGCCGAGGAGCAGCAGGCTGCCGAATGCCAGGGCGTACGCGGTGATGACCCACTGGCGGTTGTCGGCTGAGAAATGAAGCGCCCGCTGCGCCGAGGGCAGCGCAATGTTCACGATTGTCGCGTCGAGCACGACCATCAGCTGGGCCACTCCAAGCAGAGCCAGAACGGCCCACCGGTTGGGGCGACGAATCGCCGAGACTGTCGTACTCATCTGGATCCCTTCGGGTTGCATGTGATCCAGAGGCTAGCATGAATGATCCCTGCTGTAGGAATCAATTACGCCATAGCTATTGTCCGCATGTACCCCACTATGCCCGAAGATCGCGCTATACTTCTTCCGTCATGGGTTCTGCGGAGTGTCGTTATCCAGCCAGCACGATGTTCTTGCTGCCGCGGCTGTCCAAGCAGGTGATGCGACGGAGCAATCCCGAACGACTCGGGCTCGACCTCCGGCTGCTGATGGCGCTGAGCTACCTGGCCGATCACGACGGTTCGCCCCAACACGAGCTCGTCGCCGCGCTATGCATGGACGCTAAGAACGTTGTCCTGTTGCTCAATGAGCTCGAGGAGCGGGGCATGCTGATTCGCCGCCGCGATTCCGAGGATCGCCGTCGCCACCGCGTCAACATCACCGACGCTGGTCGGGAAGCGCTACTGCGCGCGGGACATGCGATGGAGGAGGTCGAGAACCAGGTCCTCCAGGCACTGGACGCCGACGAACGTGCCACCCTGTGGAAGCTCCTCGCTCGCGCCCTGCACGAGGTCGAGGACGCCTCCCCGGAGCCGGAAAGCCCGGCGCTGACGATAGCCGCCCACTAGTTTCGAACGCTCTTCGCGCTCGGCCTCGCAGTCACTCCGCGTGGTGGCGCAATCGGACCGCGTCGCCGCTCATCCCTTCGATCACGGGGGTGTCGGAGAAAGTTCACTCTCGCACAGTCCAGGCCACGGTGGCCTTAGTCTTGACCTTCGGGTTATGAGCCCGAAGATCGAAAGGTCCCGAGCCCACCTCGGGCGTCTGACACGCGCCAGCACAGCACGGCGGTCGCGGCCGCAACGAGGAGCACAGCAGGCCACGCTCCGATCACGAGCCCGAGAACGTGCGACAGGGCGAACGCGAGGAGACCTGCACCCGTGAGCATCGCCGCGGGGCGCGCACCGTCGCGTTGGAGTCGGATCGCGACGCAGACGAGACCAAAAGCCAGCGGTTCCGTACCTGATCTGCCCCGTGGGCATTCATCACGTTGTTCATGCGACACGGACGTGAAGGCTTGATTGGTCATACCGCTCAGAGCCGCCGAGTTTCTAAATTCCATCCCCTTTGTGTCGTCGTGCGAACCACCGCGATGCATCGACATGATGCTCTCCAACATCACCCAGGTGGGAGAACGCGTAAGTCTTGCGTACGACCGTCACGTTGGCCGATACGTCGCTGCCGCCGTCGTGCGGTTGCTTCGGGAGCGCTCGATAGACCAGAGAGAGGCCGAGCGAATCAGGACCCTACGCGGACATCACGTACGCGCCGGCGAGCGCGCGGATATCGGAATAGACCCGGTCTCCCCGCTCGACATCGATTAACGGCTTCCGTACGTTCGCCAATGCCCACGCCTGCTGCGCTTCGGTCGATGAGTCCTTGCCATGGAGCTCGATCGCCGTCGAGCTGAAGTCGCGCACGAGGGTCTCGAACACGAGGTCGACGACGTCGTCGGAGCTCTCCTCGAGCTGCGCCTGCTCGAGTATCAGCTGCCCGTACGGGAGCAGTGTGAAGAGTTGCGCCATGGACTGCTGGAAGTCCAGATCACCGCTCATCTGCTCGGGCGTCAGCGGCGCTTCTTGGACTAACGCAACCAATGCGTCGGCTTGGTGGCGGAACACGCCGACGTTCGGGACATGCGCGAACCTATCGAACACGGGCCGCCAGTCGGGGAACGCGATCTTGCCGAGGCCGCGGGTCGGCCCTTGGTCAAACAGGAACGCGTCGTCTGCGGCCTCCTTGCGGACCGGCGGCGCGCTCAGCTCGGTGCTTCCGAAGAGGTACTGCGGCAGGAACTTGAGCGTGAGGGCGCGATTCACGTGAACCGTTCCCTCGAGCTTCGGCAGACCATCGATCCCGGTCTTGGCGAGTTCGAAGTAGCTGTCGCGCTCGAACCCTTTCGCCGAGATCACCTCCGCGAGCAGGCGGATGATCCGCTCACCCTCCATAGTCACCTGCATCTTCGTGATCGGCGTGAACAGCAGATACCGGCGGTCCTCACGCGAGGCGCCGCGAACGTAATCCACTGCCCGCGCGCCATAGAGCTTCGTCGCGAGCAGTCGCGCGTAGGACTCGGACAGGATCCGCCTGACCTGCCCGAACTCGGTCACTCGCTTTCCGAACAGAATCCTGTTCTCCGCTTGGTTGACCGTCTCGTAGAACGAGTGCTCGGCCATCCCGATGGCGCAGAAGCCCAGGTTGAACTTGCCGACATTGATCGTGTTCAGCGCCGCTTCGAACGCAGCTTGGCCGACGTGGAGCACGTCCTCTGCTCGCACCGGGTACTCGTCGAGGTCGAACGCGCTCACGTACAACTGACCCCGGACGACATTTTTGATCAGTTTGTACGCCGGGTGGGCACTGTCGACCGCGAAGAAGACGTACCCGTCCGGCCCCTCGACATCGCTCCGGCGCCCGAACACGGACACCATCCCGGCAACGTTGCCATTGCCGATGTAGTACTTCCCGCCGCTCGCGCGGAATCCACCGTCGCCATCCGGTGTGAGGATCATGTCCGTCGAGTAGATGTCGGCCCCGTGCTCGCGCTCGGAGAGACCGAAAGCGAACACCGACCCATCGCTCAGCAGCCGCGCCGCGTGGGCCCGAGCGGCGTCATTGTCGCTCTGCCAGATCGGACCCAGACCGAGGATCGTGACCTGCCAGGCGTACCAGTACGGCAGTCCATAGAACCCGAGGATCTCGTTGAACACGGCGTTGCGAGCCGTGTCCCACCGCTTGCCGCCCTCCGCATCGTCGGCATCGCGTGCCGGGGTCAGCAAAGTCGCGAACACGCGCTCGCGAGCCAAGAATTCGATGAAGTCGGCGTACCACTCATCGGTGTGGCTCTCGGCGAGCAGCCGACCTTTCCCCTTGGTCTCGAACCAGTCGATCGTGGCGCGGAACACGCGCTGGGTCTCGGAATCGAACTCTGAGGCGTCGTACGTCGCCGGGTTGAGCAGGCGTGTGGCCGCGGTTGCAGTTGTCATGCACCGGATCCTCGCAGACGGAAGGGCCTCCCATTCGGACGCACGCGCTCTGGCGGAGGCGCTCGCGCGAAAAGCTGCGTTCCACGCTCCCGCCACACACGCGGGTGTAGCGCAAGTCCTTGGGCTACTTTCCAGCGAGAAGCGCTCTGGAGCGTGTCGAGATGCAGTTCGGCGACGAGACGTTCGCGCTGTCGTGGCAGCGGGAGCTACTGAGACGACCCGAGTGCGCAGCGCACCGAGTGGACGCAACCGGGTAGAGATGACGCATGGATAGCACCGAACCCCCCGCGCAGACCGCCTTCGTGCTCGGAGGCGGCGGGGTTCTCGGCGCGCACGAGGTGGGGATGCTCCGTGCCCTGGCCGAGTGCGAGATCGCGCCCGATCTCATCCTGGGCACCTCGATTGGGGCCGTGAACGGAGCGCTGTTCGCCGGCGATCCCACCCCGGACGGTGTCGAGCGTCTGAGCGAGTTGTGGCAGGGCAGCGACCTGGCGGAAATCACCGCCGGCAGCGTGCTCCGGCGGGTCGGAACCCTCGTGCGAAGCGGGACCCACGTCGAGTCGCTGGAAGCGGCCCAAGCACGGCTCCGATCGGCGCTGCCGCACCGGCGGGTGGAAGACCTGAGCGTCCGGTTTCAGTGTGTGGCGGCGTCGATCGAGCGTGCGGCCGAGCACTGGTTCACCGCGGGCGATCTGGCCGACGTCGTGCTCGCCTCCTGTGCGGTGCCAGGGATCCTTCCGCCCGTCGAGATTGACGGCGAGCACTTCATCGACGGCGGGATCGTCAACTCGATCCCCGTGGCTCGGGCGGTGGCGCTGGGAGCGCGGGTGATCTACGTGCTGCAGGTCGGGCGGCTGGAGAAGCCGCTGCAGCCGCCGCGGTGGCCCTGGGAGGTCGGCCTGGTCGCCTTCGAGGTAGCGCGGCGCCATCGCTTCGCCCACGATCTGCAGAACCTGCCCGAAGGCGTCGAGCTGCACCTGCTGCCGACCGGCGGCTCGGCGGCCCCTGCGTACAACGACCTTTCCGCTCAGGTGCGGCTGCGGCGGATCGCAAGAACGGTCGCCCAGCAGATCGACGTCTCCCACCAGGCCTCGTTGGCCTACCTGCGACAGCAGTGATGGCTCCGGCAGCGATCAGACGTCCGCTGACGGTCACCACCTGGCTGGTCGTCTCGGTGGTGGGCCTGGCGCTCAGCCCGCTGCTGCTGGTCATTGCCGCGGTGACTGCGGCGCTCACCGGCCGGCCGCAGCCGCTGCTCTTTACGAGGTTCGTGCTCGCGTACCTGGCCCGCGAGCTGGCAGTCCTGCTCGCGTGCGGGGGGTTGTGGCTGGCTACCGGCTTCGGCGTTCGGATCGCATCGAAGCGCTCGCAGCTACTACATCTGCGGCTGCTGCGCTGGTTCGTCCACGGCCTCGCCGGGCGGGTGCTCACGCTGCTGCGGATCGACATCGCCGCCGATCCGTCCCCCGATGCCGAGGCCGCCTTGGGGCGGGACGAGCCGCTGCTCTGCTTCAGTCGCCACGCCGGCCCCGGAGACACGCTGCTGCTGGTCGACCAGCTGCTCAGCCGCTATCACCGCGCCCCCGGGGTCGTATTCAAGGAAACGCTGACAATCGACCCCTGCGTGGACCTCATCGGGCACCGGATGCCCCACGCGGTGCTTGACACCTCAGACACTGCGGACTGCGAGGCCCAGATCCGTGAGGTCGCGGCCGGGCTCGAGCCCCGCGGGGTGCTGGTTCTGTTTCCCGAAGGGGGCAACTTCACGCCTGAGCGCCGCCGTCGCGCCCTAACACACCTGCGGCGCAAGGGCCGTCGACGAGAGGCGGCCGCCGGCGAGCGGATGACCCACATGCTCCCGCCCCACCCGGCCGGGGCGCTGGCGGCCCTGCGTGGGAACCCCAGGGCGGACGTGATCTTCGCCGCCCACACCGGCCTGGGGCTGGCCGCGTTCCCGCGGGAGCTGTGGCGGGAGACGCCGATCGGTCGCACGCTGACCACAAGGATGTGGCTGGTGCCGGCGGCGGAACGCCCCGTGGGGGACGATGCTCAGACGCAGTGGCTCTACGACTGGTGGGCGCGGCTCGACGCCTGGGTCGGGCGTCAGGGGGAAGAGGAGCCGAGCCGGGCCGGACCGTTTGTGCGTGGAGCACGCGGGTAGCGGCACCGTACTGATGCGCTTTCTGCTCCGCAGGCTCGGGCCTCGGGCATGGCTGCTCGTCATCGCTCAGGCGGTGCTCGTCATCCGCCAGCATCTACACGCGGCCTCGCCGGAGGACCTCGCCCGGGTCCAGCAGCTCGCGCTCAGCGTTTGCCGGCGCTGCCAGGCCGATGCCGGTCGGACTCCAGGAACAGCGCGGCGAGGCTCTGACGGCCAAGGATGAAGCCGACCGTTTGGATAAATCAACGGCGGCGGCGAAGGAAGTGCGCAAGCGCATGAGCAACTGCGCCTAGCGACTGATTGGCTCGGGGCCGCGACCCTGGCGGCCCCCCGTGGGCCATTGCCGGCTCACGGCAAAGTCCACAAGGCTCTGCTTGACGTGCTCAGCTGACCAGCGCTGGGGTCCCCAAGCAGGCGACTGCGGCCAACGCTATCGCGTCACGTGGCACCGATTGGCCCAAGCACGTAATCCGCGGCCCATTCAGATGCCGCCGATCCAGAGGTTGATGCCTACTCGGCTGCCGAGTCCGCGCCAGGTGCGCCCGGCCGGTCGAGCACGAACATCTCGACGAGCCGGTCGGGGTCAAACAGAACCTGGCTGTGGTAGCTGATCACCTTGCGCTGAAGAACGTCCTCTACGCGGCGGATGAGCTCGGGGGCGATCACGGCCTGAAAGCGAAGCCGGTATTCGCGCACGGCGTCGTGCTCTCCACCGCGGATCATCGTTTCTTCGTCGCGGGTCATGCCCCCGGTCATCACGCAGAAGACGTACTCATCGCAGAAATAGGTCTTCGCGTGCGTCGGACCGCGACCGTAGAGATCCTTCATCGTGCGCACAATCACTTGGGAAACACGCGCGTTTAGCGAGAGCTCGTCGACCCGTTCCTCGGTGGCTTCGGCGTCCGACATGTGCCCGCACACTAGCGAGACCGCCGCCACGCTGGATGCTGGCGGCGGGGGGCAAATGGCCGCCCTGTCGCACCCATCAGGGCACCAGTCCTCGGAGGGCCCTTGCAGCGGAAGTTCGCGCCGGGCAGCACAACGAACGCATGTTTGGGCTGTGGTCTCTCGGGGCAGTACCGATGTTGAGCGCGCCGACCACAGCTTGCGCACGCTCCTGCTGCATCAGATGGGGACGATTCCGGCGACGTGCGCTTGGACAACGGCCCTGTTGGTTCGTTTCCCATTGCGTAGGAGTGTTCGTATGAGTGTCACTAGCCCCACGGAGGGTCGCAGCGTCGACCGCCGAAATCAGGACCGCCGCGTCACCCACGATCCGCCCCGGCGGCTGTCGACCGAAACCAAGGCCGCCTTCAAGACGACCGAGTTCATCGCGTACCTTGCGGTCCTGGCAGGCATCCTGATCGCGGGCGCGTTGTCGAAGGCCGGCCACCACGGCGCGGCCCATGACCCGTTCCGAGCCGATCGAGTCTGGCTGTACGTCACGATCCTGACCATCGGGTACATGGTTAGCCGTGGCCTTGCCAAAGCCGGCAGCCGCCAGCCGTACGACGAGCGTTCGTAGCGCCCCTCGCTGAGTCTCTCCGCTGGACCCCGCGCGCCGATGTGCCGCGCGTGGGTTCCAGCCGGGACCCCAGCCGGCGTCCCAATTGCTTCACCCGAGCTAGTTAAGGAGATGTGTCGTTTTGACAAATCAACAAAGTTCCGAGCAGACCGCCGGCGGCCTCGTCGGCAAACTTGCCGGTAAGGCGAAGGAAGCCGTCGGCTCCCTTACCGGAAAAGATGAGCTGACCCGCGAGGGCCGTCTGCAGCAAGCACAGGTAGACGCGGAAGCCGACGCACAGCGCGAGGCGGCCGAGGCAAAGCAGCGCGAGCAGGAGGCATCACTCGCGGCGGACAAGACCGAAACCGAGATCGAGCGCGACCGCTTGCAGAATGAGGTAGCAGCACTGGAGCGTGAGCAGCGGATCGAGCGTGACCGTCAGGAGGCCGAACGCAAGGCTCAGTCCGACGCGCAGCGCGAGCAGGCGGCCGCGGAGGCTCAGCGCGCAGCCCAGGAGTCCGCGGCGGAGAGCGCCGAGGAGCGTGCAGAGCGCGAGCGTCTTGCTGCTGACGAGGAGGCGATTCGCCTCGAGCGGCAGGCGAGGCGGGCAGAGGCAGAGGCCAACACCATCGATCCTAAGGAGAACCAGTGACCGTACGTGACATCCCCAGAGTTGCCGTTGAGAGCTATCTCCGGCTTGCTCGGCTGCCGCTTGACGCCGCTCTCAACCGACTCCCCGGAAACGGGACCGGGCCAGCCCCGAGCGCGAGGCTGCTCGTTGACCGCGCCGACGCTTCCGTGCGTGCGATGCTCGCCGCGATCCTTGGCGATTCGGCGCTACGTGAGGATGCCCAGCAGCGACAAGAAGCTGTGCAGGCACGCCAGCGTGCGATGCGCCTTCGCGATGCAGCCGACAGCAAACGCGAGCAGGCCGATTCTCGCCTCGAGCAGCGTGAGGCACAAGCCGCGCATCTGCGAGAGCAGGCCAAGCGGCGCGCCAAGGACCAGCGCAAACAAGCTGAGAGGAAGCGTGAGCAGAAGACTCGTCGCGCCGCCGAGGCCGAGAATAAGCGTCTCGCCGCGAGCCGCGAGGCGGAAGCCCGTGCTAATGAGGCTGTCAACGAGCGCGCGCCCAAGGCGCGGTTGGACACGCTCGACGCCAAGTCCGACGCCCTCGCAAAGAAAGAGCAGGCGCTCACAGCCAGCGACGAGGCGCGTCGTCTGCGCGAAGCCGCCGGCCGTGCGAAGGTCGCGCGAAAGAACGGCAGCTAATTGAGCGGGACTGGGTGCCGCAGTTCGACGCCGCCGCTGGAGCGGTCGTTGGGCGGCGGTGCCTAGTCCCACCTCAACGGCTCGTCCCTCTCGCCAAGGAGTAAGCGAGTGCGATTCGCCCTATTCGGGACTGTTGGTCGCGGCCGTGGTCTTTGCCGTCTCCGTTTCCACGGACGGACTACCGAGGCGCAGGTGGCAAACGGGGGCGGCTTGGATCCAAGCCGCCCCGCTCCCATCGACCGCTACGGGACGGTCCGGCGTCCCCGACCCGCGAATAGCACCAAAACGGCGAGCAGGGCCACAAGAAACAGCAGCGGATGAACTGCGATCCCGCCAACCAAGGCGAGCAAAAGCAGAACGATAACTAGGGTGATGAGCATTGGTTCACTCCTCCTCCGTGGGGGTGTGTCGCAGTGCTACCCCTGAGGACCGATGGAAAAACAGAAGCGCGCTGTCCACGCATCCTCATCCGCGGCCGCGTATCCCGCCCTCCGTGCTGCCAGAGGCGCTTCATAAGCCCGAAGATCGGAGGGTCCCAAGCCCAATTCGGGCGTCGGACACGCGCCAGCACAACACGGCGGTCGCGGCCGCAACAAGGAGCACGGCTGGCCACGCTCCGATCACGAGCCCGAGAACGTGCGAGAGGGCGAACGCGAGTAGACCTGCACCCGTGAGCATCGCGGCGGTGCGCGCACCGTCGCGCTGGAGCCAGATCGCGACGCAGACGAGACCGAAAGCCAAGAGCACGATGCCGCCCAGCGGCCGCGATCCTGATGCGACGGCGACCCCAAAGCCGGCGATCATCCCGGCGGCCGCGAGCGGGGCTGTCGGGATCCGTGTCATCGCGGGATTGTCGCCGTTGGAGCACGGGGGCGCGAGCCAGAGGGGCAGCTCGCGGACGGACCGGCCG
>CAVWPV010000005.1:0-20865 GCA_963756985.1 uncultured Solirubrobacteraceae bacterium
CGTCACCCCGCGCAGCACGCCGGAAGGGGAGACGGTCGCCGTGCGCCTCGTGGAAGCGCTCCGGCAGCGGGCCGTCGTGATGTGGCGGACACACGCCGACCGGATGCCCGACGAGGCCGCCGCGCTCTCGGTGCTCGCGCTCGCGGACCTGCACGACGCCGCCGAACAGGCCGGCGCGCCGTGGACGCTGCTGCTGGACGAGTTCGGTGCCGTGATCAAGATGGCCGCGCAACGCGGCGTCGCGATCCTGCAGCGCGGCCGCTCCCACGGCGGCCAGGTGATCGTGATCACCCAATCGGCCGCCGACATCGACGCGCTCACCCAGCAACCCGGACTCCTGGCGAGCCTGACCGACAACTTCGCCGGCGTCGTCGCGCACCGGCAAACCAGCCCGGAGTCCCGCGACTGGCTCGCGAAACTGATGGGCACCCGCTCGCTCTGGCAGATGACCAGCCAGACCGGCGCGCACGGACACACGCACACCGGGCGCGGCAGCGCCCGCCGCGTACGCGAGTTCCGCATCTCCTCCGACACGTTCGGCGCCCTGAACCGAGGCGAGGCGGTGATCTACACGCCGGTCGCCGGCGAGCCGGCCGCGCGAGCATCCTGCCCGTTCACCTCCCTCGAAGCAAAGCCTGACCGGATCGACCCAGTCGGCCCGCGCACGCTCTGCGAGATCCCAGTCCACCCCGAGCAGACGCTGACCCCCGCGGGACCGCCCAGACAGCCCGCCCCTCACCCAGCGAACCGGGCCGGCACCCGCGACTCTGATCCGCCGGACCCAGAGCTAACGTCAATCACCAGAGCCATGACCCAGACCGACAACAACGACTTGGAAAGCGGCGCCGGGGCGAGCGCGCAGCGCGAATACGCGCGACGCCAACAGGCGCGACGCCAGCGCGTCAGAGCCAGATACGGACCCGTCGGCTCGGTCCTCGCCGCGCTGGCCGGCGAACCACGACACTGTGGACGCCTGGCGCCAGGGCGCCGAGGGCGAAGCAGCGACCGCCCGCGCGCTCGAGTGCGCCTGCGCCGCAGCGACGTCGGTCGTGCTGCACGACCGGCGTGTCCCCGGCCGCGGGCGGGCGAACATCGACCACATCGCCATCGGCCCCAGCGGAGTCACCGTGATCGACACCAAGAGCAGCCGAGGACGCGTCCAAATCGCGACCGTCGGCATCATCAACCGGCGCGAGCAGCTGCTCGTCAACGGACGAGACCGCACCAGCCAGCTCGACTCGCTCAGCGGCAAATGGAACGAGTCGCCGAAGTGCTCGATCGAAACGACGCCAGTGATGTCGTCGTGTTCGGCGCGCTGTGCTTCCCGTTCATGCGACGCGAGTGGCTGCACTACAGCCGCGCGCGCGACGGGCTGATCACCGTCGACGACCCCGCCCACATCGCCAAGCTCGTCAAACGCGCCGGGCGGCTCGACATCGAAGAGATCGACTGGCTCGCCGAAACCCTGGCGGCGGCGTTCCCTTCCGCTTGAAGTCGGCGTGAGGCACTGACTGAGAAGGCGAAGGACCCGCCACGAGGGGCGACGAGGTGGGCGCCGCCGGGAGAAGACGGGCGGCGGGATGACGCGTGGGCTGGCACGGGGGCGGGGTCCGGACCCCTCCCAATTGTGGCGGCCTGGCGGCCGCCGGGGGTCGGGGAATCCGGCCCCCGCACCCGGCGGAGGCCGACCAACCGAAGGAGGGCCTGATGGCCACCACTACCCACGCGGTCGCCGGCGTCCAGATGATCGCGCTCGAGCGAGATCCGCCACGACCAGAACGTCCGGCAGGAGCTCCTCGCCGAGGAGGTCGACGCGCTCGCGCAGTCGATCGCGCTGCTCGGGCAGCTGACGCCGGTGAGCGTCCGGCCCGACAACGAGAACGGCGGGTATGTCCTGATCGCCGGGCATAAGCGCTACGCCGCGCTCGCGCAGCTCGGCCACACGGAGATCCGCGCGGAGATTCGTCCAGATGGTGAGACCGAGGCGTCCGAGAGGGCGGCCGAGAACATCGTTCGCTCTTCACTGAACCCCTACGAGGAAGCGATCGCCGTCAAGTCGATGCTCGACCGCGGGCTGACCGAGGACGGCGCCGCGCAGGCGCTCGGCTGGCCCAAGCAGCGCGTCACCGCGCGCGTGAAGCTGCTCGAGCTCCCCGAGCAGGCGCAGCAGCTGACCGGCCAGGGCGTGATCCCGCTCTCCGCCGTCGAGCAGCTGCGCAGCATCGGCCAGGTCAGCCCGGAGCTGCTCGAAGCCGTGATCGCCTACCTGGGCGACGGCAACGAGTGGGCGGCCGAGCGCCTGTCCCGCGAGCCGGGGTGGGTGATCGACTCCGCGCTTCGCAGCGGCTCGAGCAAGGTGTTCGCCGCCCATCTGACCCAGCTCGACAGCTACGAGATCGCCGATCTGCGGCTCGGGAAGAAGACCGAGGCGCTGCTCGACGAAGCCGCCACGCTCCACAAGCAGCTTGACCGCTACGCGTACGGCGGCGCCGAGCATCCGGTTCAGCGAGAGCGACGTCGACCAGGCCCGCGCTGCCGGCGTGCTCGTCGAGTTCGAGAACGCCAGGCCGATCATCGTCGACCGGTCGCTGTACCGGGAGCTGTCCAAGCAGGCGATCAAGCGGACCGTCGAGGAGCTCCGCGCCCGGGTGGCCGAGGTCGCGCAGGAGCGCAAGGCCGCCAAGGCGTCCGGCCGGCCGGTCGATCCGGAGGCCGAGGCGCGGCGCGAGCGCGGCCGCGAGCTGCGCGCGATCGCCGAGCAGGCGCACGGCGCGAACCTCGATCTCGGCTGGGGACTGATGAACGGCCTGGCGACGGTCGACCCGGCAGACATGGCCGTGGCGAGGTTCTTCGTCTACGCCGCTGTTGGGCGCGGACTACGACCAGAGCCCGTACACGCAGACCGGCGATCGCGTCGCCGAGCTCGCCGCTCGCGGGATCCGGCTCGTGATCGAGGAGTTCCGCACCGACGTGACCAAGACCCGCAAGGACGGCAGCCGCGGTGCGCTGCGGATCGACTACGGCGACCCGCGCAAGCCGGAGAAGCCGATCGCGTGGCTGTGGAAGTTCATCGACGGCGCCAAGACCGCGGGCGAGCTGTACGGCCGCGCGCTGGTGGTGATCGCCGCCGAGCAGTACGCCAGCCGGCTGGTCGTGCCGCAGCAGCCAGCAGCACTCGCCGATGCGCTGGAGCTCGCACAAGGACCACGCCCGCAAGGCGCTCGCCAAGCTCGCCGGCCCGCACCTGCCCGCCACGCTCAAGCAGGTCGAGAAGGCCGTCGCCAAGGCCCACGCGGAGCACGAGAAGGCGACCGGCGCCCAGGCACCGTCAGCCGCCGCCGGCTGGTGAGGTCGGCGAGCCGGAGGCGCGAACCGGCCGACGACTGCCGACGACTGGAGGACGACGAGCTGGACGTCGACGAGCACCAGGACGAGCTCGAGGACGAGGACCTCGACGACACAGTGCGCGACAGCGATGACGAGATCGACGACGTCGGCGGCGTCGTCGGGCCTGACGGCGCCGTCTACTCCGACGCGGATCCCGGCCTGTAGCCATCCGCGCTGTGGATCCGCGAGCTCCGGCTCGCGGATCCACCTGGCGGCGCGAGCCGCGCGCGCCGGGTCGACCCCTCCCGATTGTGGCGCCCTGGCGGGCGCCTTGGGGTCGGGGATCGGCCCGCCGCCCGTGGCGGGCCACGAACAAGGAGGCCCCAGATGATCGCTGCAGCAACCACCAGCCGTGAGGACCGCGCCCCGACCGTGCTGGTCGCGGAGGAGGACGACGTTGCCCGCGCGTTCCTGGCCGACAACCTGACCGCCGACGGCTACGACGTGTGGACGGCGGATTCGAGGGAGAAGGCGCTCGCGATCCTCTCGGTCCGGCAGCCGGACGTGATCGTGGTCGACGTGAACGGCAAGACGCTCGGGCTGATCGACGCGATCCGCACCGGCGATGGGCTCGCTGGCCCGTCGATCCGGACACCCCGCTGATCGTGCTGACCGCCCGCGTCGATGAGCTGCACAGGATCCGCGTGCTCGACCGCGGCGGGGACGACGTACTCGCCAAGCCGTACTCCTACCCCGAGCTCCGCGCCCGGCTCGCCGCGCTGCTTCGACGCGCCCACGCCCGCCAGGCGCCCCGCGCTTCTTCGCGTCGGCGAACTGACGATCGACCTCGCGGCACGGACCGTCGAGATTCGCGGGACCAGGCTCGAGCTGCCCGCCAAGGAGTACGAGCTGCTGCGTACGCTCGCGCGCGAACCGACCCGCGTGTTCACCCGCGAGGAGTTGCTGCGCGACGTCTGGGGTCATGCGCACGGCGGCCGGACCCGCACCCTGGACAGCCACGCCTGCCGGCTGCGCCGCCGACTCGCCGACGCCGGCGCGAATGGGCTGCTGCTGAAAATCTGGGGGGTCGGCTATCGCCTCGCGGACTCGGCTGCGTAGCTCCACGGCCTGCGGTCGTTTTGGGGACGGCGCGGGACAGGAGATGAGGTTTCGGCTATAGACAGCGTCGCTCGATGATCGTACGGTCCGGCGCCGATGCGCCGGCTGCACGATCCGCTGTACCGCTTGTTAGGGCCACCGCGTGGCGGCATCCGGCCCTTCGAGCAGCGCGCACTGACGCTCATCGAGCAGCGCCCGGGCGTGACGGTCGCCGAGCTACGCGACGCCCTCGCCGTCGGCAGCCCACGGATCTGGCAAGTCGTCGAGCGCCTGGAATGGCTCGGTGCTCTGCACCGCAACGGCGCGCCGCCTCGCCGCCTTGGCCCCCGTCGCCCGCGCGTTCCCACCATTCGCGAGCTGCTGGGGCCCCACGCGCCAGCGAGACTGCATACCCAGCATCAAGCGCTGAACACCATGCTCATCTTCGAACACGTCGCCAATGCACCGCGCAGCGTCTCCACGCTGGCGAAGGTCACCGGGACCTCCGACCGCACCATCCGCCGGCTCCTCACCCGCCTCGAATACGACGGTTACGTCACGGTCGCAGTCGGCCGCGATCGCCGGACTCGCATGTACGCGCTTGCGCCTGCGGGCCACGAGCTCGGCCGCAGGCTACGCGCGGCGGTCACGCGACCGCAGTCATGAACGCCGACGTGCAGTGCCACACGGCCGCGCGCACCATCAAGCTGCTCAGCCATCTCGCCGGCGGCCCTCGCTCGGCTCCCGAACTCGCCGAAATCCTCGACGTCGCCAAGCCCACCGTACGCCGCATCCTTGCCTTGCTGACGCAAGGCGGCTACGTCGACCGCCTCCCCGAGGACACCTACTACAAACGCTACCGCCTCACCCCCCGCGGCCAGCTTCTCGGACACCAGATGGCCACAGCACGCGGCTGTGCAGCTGCGGCGTAGCGGCACCGGACGCCCAAAGCCGGCGTGAGCCGCCAGGTGGGCGGCCGTCCCTCCCCAAGTGTTCGCACCCTGGCGGGTGCGTGGGGGTCGGGGAACGGCCCCGCCACCCGGGCGGGCCAGGACCCGAAAGGGGAAGGATGAGCACCACGTACCGACATCGCCGGCTGAGCGAGGCCGAGCGGGAGCAGCGTCGCAGCGCCGAGCGCGAGCGCGTCAAGGAGGCCGCCGAGCAGCTGCTGACCTCGGAAGGATGGCAGCGGTGGGTCCGTGCCCGGTCGATGTTCCGGCGCTACTCGGCGCACAACTGCATGCTGATCGCGCTCGACTTCCACCTGCGCGGGATCGAGCCGGAGCCGGTCGCCGGGTTCCGAACCTGGCTGAAGCTCGGCCGGTGCGTGCGAAAGGGCGAGCACGGCATCCGGATCGCCGCCCGCGTCACCCCCAGGAAGGCCGAGCCGGGCGCCGAAGCGCCCGAGCGCGAGCAGACTGAGGAGCGGGACCGGCGACCGGTCAGGTTCACGACCGTCGCCGTGTTCGCGCTCTCGCAGACCGATCCGCTGCCCGGCGTCGAGCAGCTTCCACTCGAGCCGCCGCGCGAGCCGCTGACCGGCGACTCGCACGCCCACCTGCTCGAGCCGCTCGGCGAGCTCGCCACGCAGCTCGGGTACACCGTCAGCTTCGAGGAGATCCCGGGCGCGACCGGCGGCTGGTGCGACTCGCACGCCAAGCGGATCGTGGTCGACTCAAGCCAGCCGGTGAACGGCCAGGTTCGCACGCTCGTGCACGAGCTCGTCCACGCCCTCGGGGTCGACTACCAGACCCACACGCGCGCCGCAAGCCGAGGTGATCGTCGACACCGCCACCCTGATCATCCTGAGCGGCGCTGGGCTGGATACCTCGGGGGAGACGATCCCGTACGTCGCCGGCTGGGGCGAGACCGGCGCGCTCGAGGCCGTCACCGAGCACGCCGAGCTGATCGATCGCCTGGCCCGCACCGTAGAGAACGCGATCGCCACGGCCGGCGGGTCTCGCCTGCAACGATCTCGGCCTGAGAGGAGCGACTCGTGGACTACGACGACGTGACGATCGATGCGCCCCGATGGCCACTTCACTCGGGGCGGTCTGATGATGTCCAAGCGCTGGGCGTGGTTTGACCGACCCTTGCAGTCGGTCTGCGCGCTGCGGGGGCGACGCTGGCTTCCGGTCCGCTCAGGGTGGTGGAAGTCAGAGCCGGTTCTGGATTTCGTACAGCTCGGCGAGCGCTTGCTCGCGCATCAGCTCGTAGGCGTCGTGCGCCTTGTCTAGGCCGATGCGGGCGCCGTCAAGTCCGCGCTCGATGTCCTGTGCTGACTCGACGATGGTGATGAGCCGTTCGAGGCGTCCGGCGAGCACGCGGCGGTTCAGCTTCCCGCCGTGGTCCTCGACCACGTGCTGGGCGAGCGAGCGGGCGAGCTGGGCGGCCATCTCCAGCGCCAGATTGCCACCGTCGGCGCTCCAGACGACTAGCAGGCGGTTGCCATGCAGGACGCGCAACGGCTTACCGTGCAGCGGCGCCTGGCTCTGGGCGGCGAACACGAGCACTCCGACGTCGGCGGCGCGGTTGCTCATCGCGGCGTCGAGCTCGGCTTGGGCGGCGGCCATCGACAGCTTCTGGTTCTTGGCTTCGAACACGATGCGGCGGCGGTGCCCGCCGGTGTCCTGCGGGTTGAGCGTGACGACGAAGTCGCCCGTCTTGACCTCGCCGACACCGGGCGTGGTCGACAGGTCCTCGACGACGTCGTGGTGGGCGGCGAAGCACGCGTCGAGAACCGGCGCGAGATCCTGCTCGTAGCGCAGACCCTTGGTCGACGTGCGGGCAGCGGCGCGGCCGGCGTACTGAAGCAGAGCGACCTTTGCGTCGAGCCCTTCGATCAGCCGGTCGACTTCGGCGGCGACGGCGTCGACGGTGCCGAGCGCGGCGCCGTGCAACAACACGCGGGAGCCGAGGTCGAGCGCCTGTTCGACCGCCGCTTGCACATCGCCCCCACCTCCGGCGACCCGCGCGGCCCATTCGGCGCTAGCGCCGGTCACCTCAAGGTCGTGGATGCGGAGCGTCCCGTCGGCGAGGCTGACCGCGTTGGAGATGTCGTCCTGCCCAGCTGCTGTCACTGTGGCCTCACCTCCGCTGGTGCCGCGTCTGAAGCGCGCCGATTATCGCGCGCGCCCCTCAAGGAACGATGCTCTGGTCGCCAGCCTAGATACCGGCCGAGATCGGCGCCAGTTCGAGTCGTTCCTGATCGAGGAGCGCTGCTGCCAGCCGAACCCTCGGACCTCGTCGCGGAGGCCTCGGCGATCGAGCCACGCCGAAAGCAGCTCCTCGGCACGCCGCAGGTCGTAGCGGGTCGAGATCTCGATCAGCGCTTCGGCGCCGGCGCGGGCACTTGGGCCCGGGAGCGCAGCCAGTGCGGCGAACGCGAGCTGGGCGTCGACCAGGTCGAGCTTTCGCTCGATCGCCAGTCGGCTGCCCCACCGGGTTGCGATTCGCGGGTAGCTGTCCGGCTCGAGCTCAAGCAGCGCCAGGCAGATGTCGAGGGCGTCCTCGAGTGGTCACCGAGGGGAGCTCGGCGGCAGTCGCGCGGATCAAGAGAGCACTCGATCTCGTCTCCAGCGCCCGCCGCAGACGGGTGTATGCGTGGCCCTCGGAGGTCATCGACGGCGCTGGGGAGCGAGAAGCGACACAGGCGAACAGATGTTCGCATCAGGGGGAAGGTCAGGCAACGAGACCGCCTGCGGTGGGGCGGCGGGCAGGCCTCTCAGCAGGCCACAGCCGACTTGGCCGTCAAGCATCTGAAGGGCCCACCGTCCCCCGGGATCACGGGGAATGAAGGTGATGGGCAGCAGCCCGGGGGGACGGCGTACGGCGGGAGTCCGGTTCAGATGCTTGACAGCGCGGCGCCGGGCCGCGGCCCTCGCTGGGGCATGCCCACCACCCCACACCAGGAGGCCAGCATGACCCCGAAGCCCCCGAGCGCCCGCCAGCTCAACTACCTCAAGGCGCTGGCCAACCGCACCGGTCAGACCTTCACCTACCCCGCGACCAGCAGCGACGCGAGCCGCGAGATCCAGCGGCTGAAGACCGTCCGCCCGACGAGCCGCGTGGAGCTCGAGGTCGAGCGCCTCGACCTCGCCGCCGAGCAGGCCGCGCGCGAGGTTAGCTGCGACGTGCCGATCCTCCGGAGCGAAATCGCAGGGCTACGGCTCGAACTGTCGGTGGTCGCATTAGATGCGAGTCGGCCGGGTCGCTGCTAGCGGGAATCCTGGCAGCGGCTGGGGTCGCCGGTCGAGGCGGCGTCGGCGAAAACGCCCGCTACGAGCGGACGCTTTGTGATCGGGCCCTGGTGGACTCGCATCTGTTGCGATCTACTCGCAGGTGATGCAGAGCCTGCTGAGCCCCGATGGTGTTTACGCGGTGGCCGATGTCGATGCTGCTCTCGCTCGCGTTTTCGGTGTTGGGGTTCGCCCGTTGCATATGGAGCAGGCGCTGTTTGACGCGATGCTGTCGGGCTGGCGCAGTCAGCAGGTTGCGCGGTACATCAAGGTGAAGACGATTGAGGCGAACGAGTCGGGGGTCCGGCGGTTCGCGGAGCACGTGGCGTGTTGGCCGTGGGAGTGGAGGTCCTCGCATGTGGATGAGTATTTCGAGGATCTGCTCGCTCGCCCAGAGCGGTTGGCGCGCTCGACGTTGCGGGCGTATCAGTTCCGGTTGAAGGGGTTCTCGGACTACGTGTGTGACCGGCGGTATCCGTGGTCGGTGATCAGCGAGCGGGAGTTCGGTCGCGGGCCCGGGCAGCTGTTCGAGGGGCGCAACCTGGTTGCGCATCTCGACGAGTTCGAGGGCGATCCGCGTCGTCGACCGCTTGACGGTCGACGAGCTCGAGGTGTTCTTCGCGGCGTGCGAGGCGCGGATCGGGGCGTGTCGCGCGCGCGGGCGGAAGGGGTCGTTGCAGGCGTGGCGCGATCAGGCGCTGTTCAAGGTCGCGTTCGCGTGGGGACTGCGGCGGGCGGAGGTCGCGATGCTCGACACCGTCGATTTCCGTCCGCACCCGAAGCTGCCGGAGTTCGGCGGCTACGGCCAGTTGCACGTTCGTTGGGGGAAGGCGAAGCGGGGTGGTGGCCCGCAGCGTCGCACGGTGTTGACGGTATTCGAGTGGGCGCCGGAGATCGTCGAGCAGTACGTGCAGGAGATCCGACCGGCGTTCGGCTGCCCGGAGCATCCGGCGTTGTTCTTGACCGAGCGCGGTACGCGGATCTCGGTGCAGTACGTCAGCGAGCGGTTCGCCGAGATCCGAACTGAGGCCGGCCTGGACGAGATGCTCACGCCGCATTGCCTGCGGCACAGCTACGTGACGCATCTGGCGGAATTGGGGTGGGCCGTCGAAGTTCATCCAGGATCAGGTCGGGCACAGCCACGCCGCGACGACCGCGATCTACATGTCGGTCAGCGACGACTTCAAGGATCGGATGGTCCGCGCCGCGATCGACGACCAGCTGCTCAGCGTCGGGAGGAGTTGATGGCGGTCGATTACGAGTGGCGGCTGCGGGTGCTGATGGCCGAGAACGGCATGTTCAGAGCGATCGACCTCGCCCCGCGCCTCGCCGAGCATGGGATCCAGTTGTCGGACTCGCAGGTCTGGCGGCTGGTGACCGGCCGGCCGGAGCGAGTGAACCTGCGGCTGCTGATGGTGCTCTGCGAGATCCTCGGCTGCGAGCCGGGCGAGCTCGTCAAACGCACCGATGTCGCGGCGGTTGCCGACAAGGAGCCCGCGAGCGGCGGGCAGATCCGCAGGGACCTCAAACCGAAGCAGGTCCGGCTCAAGCGCCCCTCGCACGGCGTCCTGACCGTGGCGCGCCGGCCGGCGGTCAAGCGCGTGTGCGGGGTCTGCGGCGAGACCCGCCGGATCCATATCCGCGGGCGTGATGGCCGTCCGGACATGTGCCAGCGGTGCGCACCGAGGACAGCCGTTTGCGGCGTGTGTGGGCGCTCGGGCCGGACCGCGGTGGCCGCACTCGGGGATCGGCCCGCGATCGGACGCTGTTGTTACAAGCCGCCCGCCGCGACGTGCTCGCAATGCGGGCAGGAGCGGCCGTGCAATCACGCCCGCACCGATCGGCCGGTGTGCCTCGCGTGCGCGCCGCGCCGGCTGGGTGCGTGCGGTATGTGCGGGCGGGTGTCGCGGATCGCGCGTCGCGCGACCGATAGTTCGCCGCAGGTCGGGATCTGCTGCTATCGGCTTCCGCTCGCGGTGTGCATCGATTGCGCGCCGGGAGCGGCCGTGCTACTGGGCTAAGACCGGTGAGCCGGTCTGTCTGAACTGCACTGCCGTGCGCCGTGCCGAGGTGTGCGTGGGGTGCGGTCAGCGGCGCGTCGCTTACCGTCGCGTCGATGGCGGGATCCTGTGCCAGACCTGCGACATCAAGCACGGCTACACGACGCGCGCGTGCGAGCGATGTGGGCAGATCGCCCCGCTGCTCAGAGGGGCGTGCGCGGCGTGCCAGCTTCGCGCGCGGGTCGATCAGCTCGCCGCGAGCGCTGGCCCCGAGATCGCTGCCACGCTCGCTCCGTTTCTCCGCGAACTCGCGCGGGCGGAGAACCCCAGCTCGATGATGCGGTGGTTCTGTTGCCCGGGGTTCGCAGATCACCCGCCGGACTGCTCGCCGGCGACATCCCGATCAGCCACGCCGGGCTTGACGCGGCCGCGGTTGAGACGGCGAACGCGGTCGCGTTCGTCCGTGCAAAGCTCGTGGCCAGCGGGGTCCTCGATCCCCGCGATGAAGCCAGTGCTCGGTTCGCTGCCTGGCAGGCCATGGCGGTGCTGCAGGTCGCGCCGGGCGCCGATCGTGCCCATGTCCAGCGCCTACGCGACGTGGCAGGTCGCGCATCAGCTCGCGCACACCGTGAAGCGCCGCGGTGAGGCCACGCCCGCCTCCGTGAAGTACGCCCGGTCGTTGGCGAGCGAGGCGATCAAGCTCGTGGTTTGGCTCCACGATCAGCAGCTTGAGCTCGCCGATCTACGCCAGGACCTGATCGACGAGTGGGTCGCCGGCGGCTCGAGGATGCGCCGTCGTGTGCGGTTATTCCTGGCGTGGCTCCAGCGCGCGAAGGTGACCGGCGCGCTGCACGTCGATTGGGACGATCGGCTCCCAGCGCGCCCGGCGATCGATGACGAGCAGCGCTTCGCGATCCTCCGGCGGCTGCTGCACGACCCCGAGATCGATCCACGCGACCGGTTTGCCGGGAGCGTGCTGCTGCTCTACGGCAAACCGATCACCCAGATCGCGGCGCTCAGCACCACCGACATCCACACCACCCCGGACGGCGAGATCACGCTCCGGCTCGGTCGCGGGGACATCCCGCTCCCGGAACCACTCGCTCAGGTCGCGCAGGGCGTTGCGAGACCAGCAGCTTCAGCGGACCGGCATCGACGGGTGGCTGATCCCCGGCCGGCATGCCGGGCACCACATCACCGCGGACACGCTGCTCCATCGGCTCAAGCGATACGGGATCGATCGTAGCCGCGAGGGCCGGCATGCCGCGCTGCTCGCGCTCGCGGCAAGGCTCCCGGCGCCGATCCTTGCCGAGCGGATCGGGATCCACCAATCCCGCGCGGCCGCATGGGTCCGAATGGCCGGCAACACCTACGCCGACTATGTCGCCGTCCGCAACCTGGACGATCGCCGTACCGCTTGGCGTGGTTCTGGCGGCGAGAGCGGCGGAGGGATCTCGGCGGAGTGTCACCGGGGAGGGCTGAGATGATCGCGAAGCTGATCGCACTGGTCCTCCCACTCGGTCTCGACACGTTCGCGGTCGCGGCGGCGATCGGCATGATCGGCGTGTCCGCCTCGGAGCGGAGTCGAATCTCAGTGTTTTTCACCGGCTTCGAAGCCGGGATGCCGGTGATCGGGCTCGCACTGGGCGCGCCGCTCGGGCACGCGATCGGTGCAGCAGCGGCATACGTGGCGATCGGCGTGCTGATCGCGTTCGGGATTTACACCCTGGTCTCCGCAGATGAAGACGACGAGCGACTCGCCGAGCTCACGCGGATGCGCGGCCTGCGGGCTGTCGCGCTCGGGGTCAGTATCAGCATCGATGAGCTCGCGATCGGGTTCACGCTCGGCCTGTTGCGCATCTCGACCGTGCTGGTGATCGCGCTGATCGCCGTGCAGACGCTGGCCGTCACCCAGCTCGGGCTGCGGCTCGGTGGCCGCCTGAGCGAGCGGGTCCGCGAGGGGGCTGAGCGGCTCGCCGGGCTCGCGCTGGCAACGCTCGGGCTCGTTCTGCTGGCCGAGAAGCTCCTGAGCTAACCCACGCGCAGTCTCGTGCCGGGCACGGCTACATCTGCGAGGTGAGGGCTTCTCGCAGGTATGCGGTGAGTGCTGTGCGTCCGAGGTCGATTATGGCGGGGTCGGCGGTTGGTCGGTCGCGGAAGGCGAGGTCGAGGATCCGATCGCCGAGTTCGATGAGTACGTGGAAGACGTGGGGGTCCGGGTCGCCGTCGATCTGTTTGGCGGCGGTCAGCGTGTGGCGGACGCGTTCGGCGAGGATGCGGTTTCGCTCGCGGACTTGTTTGAGGACTGTTTGTGAGTGGCGGCCGCCGAACCACAGCTCGAGCGCGCCTGGGTGCGTTTCGTAGTAGGCGACGTGGAGATCGAGTTCGCGGTTGACGAGGTCCTCGATGGAGGTGATCTGCCAAGTGTTTTCGGTGGCGATCGCGTGGTGGTCGAGGTCGGCGAGGTGGCGCTCGAGGAGGCGGTCGAGGATCTCCTCGCGGTCGGCGAAGAAGCGATAGAGCGAGGGGTACGCCACGCCTGCTCGGTCGGCGATTGCGCGTGTGGTCGCGGCGTCGACGCCGGCTTCGTCGATCAGCGCGGCTGCGGCGTCGAGGATTCGGGTGACTGTGGCTCGGCTGCGTTCCTGGACGGGTTCGCGGCGCTGGCGGGTTGCGTTGGTCATTGGCGGGCTGATGTTGGCAAGCGGGGTGGCCGGCATGTGGGCTTGACATTCCAGCCACGGCAACTATTATAACACGAGTCGCGTTTGTGTCTGGAATATGACGATCTCCGCGGCAGTGGAACAAAACGGCCCTGCGCCGGCAGCTGACGGATAACGTCACCACCAGACCCTAAGGAGTCCCGATGCGACAGCTCACCAGTGTCGACGCCCAGTTCCTCGCGCTCGAGGATGGCCGGAACCACGCCCACGTCAGCAGCTTGGCGATCTACGACCCCTCGACGCTCCCGGCGGGCGTCTGACGCTCGACGCGATCCGCGAGCTGATTGGCGCCAGGTTGCATCTGCTGCCGCCGTTCCGGTGGCGGCTGGCGGAGGTGCCGTTTGGGCTCGACTACCCGTACTGGGTGGACGACCCCGGCTTCGATCTCGACTTCCACATCCGCGAGCTGGCGCTGCCCGCCCCAGGAGATGAACGGATGCTGGGCGAGCAGGTCGCGCGAATCGTTTCGCGTCCGCTCGACCGTACGCGGCCGCTGTGGGAGCTGTACCTGATCCACGGCCTCGCGGATGAGCGCATCGCCGTGCTGACCAAGTTCCACCACGCCGCCGTCGACGGCGCGTCGGGCGCCGAGATCCTCGGCATCCTGCTCGACACCGAACCGGCAGCGACGCCGCTTACTTCCGCCCCGTCGGAGGTGTCCGGTGAGCGGATCCCGAGCCAGCTCGGCATGCTGGGGCGCGGGCTCGCGGGCGTCCCACGCCAGCCGCTGCGGGCGATCAAAGGATTCCGGCGGGCGCTTCCGCATCTCGATCAGAACCCGATGCTGCGCCACCTCCCCGGCGTCGGCACGGTATCGAGCGTCAGCCGCCGGGCGTTCCGGGCACGCGCCGCGGAGCAAGGACGGCGGCGTGCTCGAGGGACAAGCGCTACACGCGCCGCGGACGATCCTCAACCAGTCGATCTCACCGCATCGACGCTTCGCGTTCTCGTGCCAGTCGCTGGAGGAGATCAAGCAGATCAAGACCCATTTCGGGGTGACCGTCAACGACGTCGTGGTCGCGATCTGCGCCGGCGCGCTTCGCGAATGGCTCTCCGACCTCGATGAACTTCCCGCCAAGCCGCTCGTGGCGATGATCCCCGTCTCGGTCCGCACCCCGGCCGAGATCGGCACGTTCGGTAACCGGGTCTCCGCGATGCTGGTCACGATCCCCGACCGACCAGCCCGACCCCAACCGCAGACTGCGAAGCACCCACGACACGCTGCGCTCAGCCAAGGAACGCCACCAGGCGCTGCCCGCGACGGCGCTCCAAGACGCCAACCACATCATCCCCCAGCGCTCCTCGCGCGAGCCGCGCGCGTAACCACGCTGGTAGCCGCCCGGCACCCCAGCGAGGCGCCCGTCAACACCGTGATCTCCAACGTGCCCGGCTCGCCCGTGCCGCAATACCTCGCCGGCGCCCGAATGGAGGCGCTCTACCCCGTCTCGGCGATCATGGACGGAGTAGGACTCAACCTCACCGTCATGAGCTACAACGGCGATCTCAACTTCGGGATCGTCGCCGACCGCGAGCTCGTCACCGACCCTTGGCCGCTCGCCGACGCCCTCAAACGCGCCCAAGCCGAGCTGCTCGCGCTCGTGCCCTCCCCGAACGGAACAGCACGAGCGAAGTCCACCGCGCCACTCGCGTCAGCCGTCAGCTGAACCCCCAACACCCCGAAACCACGACCACCACCAGAGGACAAGCATGTTCGAGTTCGACATCACCAAGACCAACATCGCCGTCGAGCGACTGCTCGACGCAACCGAGAATCCCAGGCACCGGTTCCTGCTCCAGAGCTACAACCGCCACCGGTACCTCGAGATGGCCGGGCGCTACAGAGAGATTTTCGCTCCGGAGATGACCGTCGATCACCCCGTCTACCACTTCAACCTCCTCGACGCGACGTTCACCCTTGACGGCCGTGAGCAGGTCGAGGCGATCTACCACCAGTGGACAGAGAGCGGCCAATCCGTCTTCTACGCCGAGGACGAGCAGCTCGCAATCGGCGACCACATGATCGTCTCACGCGCCGTCCTCTACCAGCAGACACCTGGAGCGGTCCTGGCCGCCAGCGGGGTCGACGCCGACCACAGCGCGATGTACCTCGCAAAGATCAACAACGTGATGATCTGGCCCTACGACGATCGCTGCCGGATGATCGGCGAGGACGTCTGGGAATACGAAACGGCCGGTCGCGAGTTCATCAAGCTCGACCCGAAAGACGTACTCACCGCCCACCAAGCCGGCGAGCTGCTCGCCCCGCTCATCAAGCCGCTGCCCACGTTCGACGAGGCGCTCATCGCCGCCGCGTAACCGTCAGTCAGCAGGTCCGTCTTGGAAGGCGTCGTGGCGCACCTCGAATCCGCGCTGAGCGGGGCCGCGGGGCGGAACCCTCGAGATGCTCGTCGCCGCATCAAAGCGGGGCCCGAACTATCGCGACAGGCGCCGCGGGCCGCAGGTTGCGTCAGTCGCGCTGGCGCAGCGCCGCTCGATCGCGGGCTCAAAGCTTGACTTTGGTCGACAAAGTATGTTAGCTTTGCACCACAAAGCGAACGGACGGAGCAGCACCATGCAAAGCACACATGACATCGACGAGCCGACGACAGCGAACGACGACGACGGGCTCGATCCCCGCGAGGCGGCCAGGCTGCTCGCCGAGGCCGAGCGGGACGCGAAGCGCCAGTTCGATCTAAGCCCGCCGTGGATCACCGCGTTCGGGGCGCCGTGATCCTGATCGGCTACGGCGCGCTATGGCTCTCGACGCGCGGACAGCATCCATACAGCGGTCCCAGCGCCGGCGCGATCGTGCTCGTGTACGTGGGGGTGGCCGTCTCGATCGCCGTGTCCGTGAAGGTCTACCGGCGCGCGACCGCCGGCGTCAGCGGGCCGACAGTGCGCCAGCAGCAAGCCGAGGGGATCGCGATTCTGGTGTCGTTCGTACTAGGCAGCCCCGTCATTCAGGGCGCGATGAAGCACTACGGCGCCAGCCACGCGATCGTGTACGGGGTGATCCCGGCCGCGGGGCCGCTGATCATCGTCGGCACCACCGTGCTGGGGATCGCCGCCAGCAAGGCCGACTGGCCGCAGTTCGGCGCAGCGCTCACGGTCGTCACCGGCGGCGTCGTCGCCGCGTTCGTGGGACCGAGCGCAGCGTGGCTGGCAGCCGGGATCGGCCTGTTCATCGCGGTGGCAGGCTACGCCGTCGCGACCGGCAAGCGGCTCGGCCGCTCGTAAGGAGGCATCGATGGGCACGGACGCGCTCGACCCGGTGATCCACGCCCCCGCGCGACTGCGCATCGTCGCGACGCTGGCCGCGCTCCCCGACGGAGACACGCTCTCCTTCACCCGCCTACAGGACATGCTCGACCTGACCCCCGGCAACCTGATCACGCACCTGCGCAAGCTCGAGGACGCCGACTACCTGACCAGCGAGACGACCGGCAACGGGAGAGCGTCGCGCACCTCGATCGCACTCACCCGCCAGGGCCGCGGCGCACTCGACGCGTACACCGACGCGCTCCGGGACCTCCTCGGCGGGCTGTAGACCGGAACCCGCGCAACCCCCACCGAGAAGGCGAGTCCGTTATGTCTCTAGTTCCTCAGTCGCGTACCAGCGCGGAGCGCGATCGCCCTCGCGTTCATCGCGATGACCGCGCCAAGCACAGCCGGTCGCGGATGAGCTCCGGGAGCGGACACAGCCGCGCGACGTAATCGGATTCCCACACGAAGCGATAGCCGACGCTCCCGATTTGACTTAGATAGTTCAACTGTATATGCTGCTCAGCATGGCAAAGCGGCCGATGCAAGAGGCAACATTCATGATCCTGACCGCCTTGGCCGCGGGCAGCCAGCATGGCTACGGGATCATCACCGACGTCAAGGCGATCTCAGCCGGGCGGGTTCAGCTGAAGGCCGGCACCTTGTACGCGGCACTTGACCGCCTGCGCGCCGACAAGCTGATCGAGGTTGACCGGGAAGAGATTGTCGATAGCCGACTGCGCCGTTACTACCGGCTGACGGCCGCGGGCGCGGAGCTGCTGGCCACCGAGGCAGCCCGGTTGCAAGCCAACGCTCACGTCGCGATCTCGCGCTTGAAGCCGGCCGTAGGGGTGCTCACGTAGTGACTCCGCAGGCCTCGAGCGACGCTACGGGCGGCTGCTGGCCTGCTACCCGCATGCATTCCGGCGCGAGCACGAGCAGGAGATCCTCGCGGTGCTGATGGCCGGCGCCGACGAGGGGCAGCAACGGCCCCGACCGGCAGAGGCCTTGAATCTGATTAGACACGCGCTCTGGATGCGTCTGGGGCTTTCCCGAGGAGGGATCATGATCAACGATAAGACGTTCCCGATCAGCGTCGACCCACCCAGCCGTACCCTCATGACGGCGTTCGGCGCCGGTCAAAAAGGCCCGCGGGTGACGATGAGTGATTCAACCGTCGACGTTCGCATGGGATGGGCCTTTCACGCCACGATCCCTCGCAAGGCCGTGGCATCCGCTCGACCCCTGAACAGAGACGAACTGCGTGGTGCTTTCCGAATCAGCGTCCTCCGCGGAGTCAACTACTGGCCACGGACCGCTCTTGTCAACGGCGCCGGCACCGGACTGGTCGAGATCACATTGGACCGATCCAAGTGGGTGTGGCTGGGTCCGCTCCGGGCCCCGATGCGTCGGCTCATCGTGAGTGCCGAGGACCAATCCGGGCTCGTTGCGGCGCTCAACCCGAGCACCGCAGATTCGCCAAGCCCGACCGACCCGAGTCTGTAGTCGCGGCTGCCGCTGACCGATCAAACGGGCACTCTCCACCGAGCCGCTCGTCGCCCTGCTGTCCGCGCAAACCGAGACCGACGACAGCGGCGCCGAGATACCCGTCGGGGCTCGGGAGCGGGGGCGTGCTCATTTCTTTCGTAGCGGGATCGCTCACCGGTGAGCTTGTCCGGTTGGGGCGAGTGTCGCTCAGGCGACGAAGCAGCTACCTGAACGCCATGACCGGGACTTCTGCTCGCCGCGGGTGGGGCGTCAGCGTTCGGCGCCGGCCGGGAGAACATCATGGTCGGGGTTTCGTCAAGCCGGCCTGCAGGTCACGGATGATCGTTCCCAGGATCCCCGAGGCGAGAAGCCCGGGGCCGAGGGGACCGGATCGGTTCTCCCCGACAGGGGGTAGCAGCAGCAGCGCGGCTCTGATCGACGCGGACATGTGACCAAGTTGCCAGCGAATCTCCTCACTGACCGCGTCTGGCCGTTCCGGGGCGGCCAGACCAGCTGCGTTGGCGGCATACGCGGCGGCGCCGAGGGCGTGCGCGCCCATATGTGGGATGGCTGCTGCCTGACCGGCCGCTCGGGCGGCGGCCGCGGCCGCCGGAGCGCTGACCTTATGAGGGGCGCCCCCATTCTCAAAACGGCTGCGGATCTCTTCCGCCACAGAAAGCTCGCCACGAGCGAAGGCTCGCGTCCGAGCGATCGCCTCTCGGGGGCGGCTATCCCCCGGAGCTTCCGTCTCGAACAGTCCCAGCACCCGCTCGGCGCAGTCCGCCGCCCAGGCGGCCACGACCCGCCGGTCGGCTGCGCTCAGCGTCTGCGGAGATCCCATACCCTGATTTCCCGGGCCTTTCGGCGCTCGGGCTCCGAGCTCCACGCGCAAAGCGCACCGGCTGCTGCCAGGTCAAATGGCGGTGCACTGAGGAAGGCAGGATGCGGAGCGCGCCGCGCGCTCGTCGCCGTGGCCGATGACGGCTGGTCAGGTTCGACTCGCCACGCGTGTCTTCTGGGTATGCACATCACATACGTCGCAATAACGACCTCGCGGCTCGCAGCGACCTGCTACGCCGCCTGCCTGAACTTCGTCGGGGCCGAGTCGGTCAAAGTCGTCGCCGACCGGGTGCGCGTGTCGACAAAATGGATGATTCCGTTCGGCATCCGTTGGCCTCGGGTGGGGTCGGACTGTTGGCCGGCTTCGCGGTGCCAGCGCTTGGCACGGCCGCCGCGATCGGCCTCGTCGTCTACTTCATCTGCGCCGTGAGCGCGCACATTCGGGTGCGCGACCGCGGGGTCGGGGGGCGGTCAGCTTCCTGGTGCTGGTCGTGGCCGCCCTGATCGCGGATCTCGCCTACCGCAACCACTGGTGATGGCGCCCGTTTGATGTCCCGCCGTTCCGGATCCGATTACGGCCATGGAACTAGGCGAGGAGGCTCGGTGCCACACCATCGAACGACACCGTCGGGTTTGAGTTCGTCAGCGAGGTGTCCGACCTTGCGGTCGGCGTGGGAATGCTGATCTTCACGCTGGCGCCGTTCGCGCTGCCCGTTCTTGCAGTGGCGGCGCTCGCTGGCGTGGCCCTTTCGACCCCGGTGCTGGTCGGCGTCGTGCTCGCTGGGCCATTGCTTCTGGCGCGGCGATGGTGGCGATCACGTAATCGCTCACCACGCGACACCGAGCCCTTCTCGTGCTGGCGACGGCCAAGCGGAGGTGCCACGGCGTCGAGGGTAGGAGCCGTCCGCCGCTCAGCTGGCCGATACCCGGTGGAGCTCGATCATCCGACCTCGAAACGTTCTCGAAGCCGGCGAGAGGCGAGCTGACCGGTGGATGAGCGCGAGTGGCTGACTGAACGCTTCCAACAGCACCGATCCCACCTGCGCGCCGTCGCCTACCGGATGCTCGGATCGGCGCCCGAAGCCGACGATGCCCTCCAGGAAGCATGGCTGCGGATTCGCGACCAGGATCCGGCGAACGTTGAAAACATGCAGGCCTGGCTGACGACGATCGTCGGGCGGGAAGCGCTCGCAAGATGTTCGCTCCCGACGGGCCCGACGGGAAGAGCTCTCAGTCCACGTCCCGGACCCGGCGGCGAGCCTCGACGAGGAGACTTGACCCCGAACACGAGGCACTGCTCGCCGACTCGATCGGGCTGGCCCTGCTCGTGGTGCTTGACACGCTGAGTCCCGCCGAAAGGCTCGCGTTTGTGCTGTACGAAGATCTTCGGCGTGCCGTTTGCGGACATCGCCACCGCTCTCGACCGATCCGAACTCGCCGCCCAGCAACTCGCCAGCCGTGCGCGACGACGCGTTCGGGGATCCCCGGAGCCGGACGCTGACCTCGCGCGACAACGAGAGGTCGAAAAAGCGTTCTTCGCCGCCTCGCGCGAAGGCGACTTTGGGCTCCCCTCCTCGCGGTACTCGATCCGGGACGTCAAGCTTCGGATCGACGGCGGCGTGCTGCGTGAGGTTGTCTTTCTCGCACTTCGCGGCGCCGAGGCCGTAGCAAGGCACGCGGCCACCTACTCCAAGCTCTACCCGTTCGTGACACGGGCGCTCGTCAACGGCTCCGCGGGAGCCGTGGTAGCCCCTGCGCGGGCGACTGTTCTCAGTGATGGCCTTCACCGTCACCAACGGAAAGATCTCTCAGATCGACGCGCTCGTCGACCCGAGCGCGACTCGCCCAACTCAACCTCACACTCTCCGGCACCTGACGATAAGTCGGCTA
>CAVWPV010000006.1:0-294274 GCA_963756985.1 uncultured Solirubrobacteraceae bacterium
AACGTGGCCGAGACCGAGCAGGTGCGCCGTTTCCGTTTCCAAGACGGGCTGCTTGTCCTAGACGCCGAGACCGCCTGGGGGGTGGTGCGCATCATCTGGGAGCGGGCGCCAGCTCCGTGAAGCACCTCAGCGGCTGCGCGACGACAGCGAGCGCTCCGAGGACATACATCCGCCTTCGACACCGCTCGTGAGCGCGGGCCTCGCGGCGGCGAGGGCTGCGAGGCGCTCTGCAGCCGAAACGAGCCTTGCTTCACCGCTAACGAACTGCTTCTGGCAGGCGCTCGCCGAGCGATCGGGTGATCCGAGGCAACGTTCACGCGGTGACCGTTTCCCCACGCTCGGCCAGCGCCAGGCGGTCGGTTACGCCGTTGCCGGCGAACGCAGCCCGCAGTTCGCTAGCGCCCTGGGTGAAATGCGTCCAGCCCTCGAAGTGGACGGGGATCGCGGCTCGGACCCCGAGCAGCTTGGTGGCCTCCGCCGCCCGGTCGCTCGACAGCGTCAGATAGGCGCCGTCAAAGCGATACGAGCGCTGAACGGCGCCAGCAAATAAGAGCGCGACGTCAAACGGGCCGACGCGATCGGCGATCTCGCGGACCACGTCCATAGAGGCGTTGTCCCCCGAGACATAGACCTTGTCTTCGCCGGCCGCCTCCAATGCGAAACCGATGACCGGCCCGGTGAGGTGGTCGGTCCCGTCGGGCCCGTGCTGGGCTGGCACGGCCGTGACCGTCACGGCACCGCCGCCTGGGCGCTGCAGCTCAGTCGACGACCACGGCTCGAGGCCGACCGTGTTGTCGCCCAGCCGCTGGGCGCCCTGTGATGTGGTCAGCACTCGCCCCGCGCTCGGCAGGAACTCCCGGCCCGCGGGATCGAGGTTGTCGGCGTGGTGCTCGTGCGAGAGCAGCACGACGTCGATCGGTGAGAGCGTGCCAGGGTCGATCGCCGGTCCGGCGGTCTTCACCAACCCGCCCGCGTACTCGCCCGGCGGGGACAGCGACGGATCGGTCAGCCAACGGAGCCCGGCGTACTCGAGCACCGCCGTGGGGCCACCGACAAGCGTGAGCTTCACCATGGTTCAATCCTCTCTCACGGTTGGATGTGCGTTTATCCGTGATAGATTATCATGCTTGTGATGGGCGATTACCGTGAGAACGAGGCCGCTCCGGGCGAGGCACGGCATCCCGCGCTGGCGCTCGTCAACTCCCAGCACAATTCGGCGGCAGGACCGATCGATGAGCTGGCGTCGACCGCGTCGCTTGGCGTCTGGCTCCGCGCGCACGGGCTCGCAGGGGTGCGCGGGTGCCGGGCCGATGACCTCCCGGCCTTTCGCACGCTGCGGGACGCGATCCGAGTGCTGTTGCTCGCCCGGATCGACGGACGGGTGCCAGATCGCTCGGCGATCGCAGTGATCAACGAGGCTGCCGCCGCAGCTCCGAGCGCCGCGGGGCTGAAGTGGAGCGCGAGCGGTCCCTTCCGGGCGGTCAACCGTGCGGGAGCAACGGGCCCCGCGCTCGCCCGCGCGCTGATCGCCGCCGACGCGATCGACCTCGTCGTTGGCGAGCACCACACCGAGCTTCGCGCGTGCGCCGCCCCGGGCTGTGTCAGGCTGCTGCTGCGCGACCATCCGCGCCGCGCCTGGTGCTCGACGAGATGCGGCGACCGGGTGCGGGCCAGCCGCTACTACCACCGACACCGCCCGCCACGTTGAACGGAGCGACAATCCACCGATGACCGCCTTCCCTGACTCCCATCGAGATCTGCTAGACGGGCAGGTCGCCACGCTGGCGACGATCCGCTCCGACGGCTATCCGCACATGACCGAGGTGTGGTTTCTGCACACCCACGGCCAGTTGAAGCTCTCGCTCAACGCCGCCCGGCTGAAGACACGCAACCTCCGCCGGCGGCCGCAATGCAGCCTCCTGCTGCTCGACCACGAAAACCCGTACCGCTACCTCGAGGTGCGCGGCACCGCACGCCTCGAGCCCGACCCGGATTACGAGTTCGCTCGCCAGGTAGGCGCGAAGTACCGCGCGGACCTCAGCGAGCACGACCGCCCCGGAGAAGGCCGCGTCGTGGTCACGATCGAGCCGGCGAACATCTACGCCGTCGACATGAGCGGCGGATAGCAGCACCCGCCCGCTCGGACCGGCGTCGTGTACGCGCCGATGGTGCCGCCGCCGACCATGAACGCCGTGGCGGCGGGCTCAACGGTTTTCGGGGTTGTCGTGGCGGAGGATTTGGGAGCAGATGAGGTCGCCGGCCCATCGTTCGTAGCGTTGGGGTGTCCAGCCGCGCTCGCGGGCCAGCAGCGTGTATAGGTTGGGGTGGTTGAGCGCCCAGAGGATGTCGGTTGCGCTGCGGACGTCGAGGTTGGCGGCGAGTGCTTGTTTGTCGGCGATGGATTGCACGACGGCGCGCTGGTTGTCGTGGAACTCGGTTTGGATTCGGGCCCAGAGTGAGCCGATCTCGGGGTCGGCGGATGCGGCGCTGCGGATCACTTCGAGCATCGTCCCGGCGCGCGTTTTGACGGTCAGTGAGTTGCGCATGTTGAGCCGTAGCTGGCGTTCGGGGTCGGGTTCGTCGAGCACGGCCTGGTACCAGGATTGCTCGGCGACGGGGGCGCTGTCGCGCTGGCCGCGCAGGAGCTGGTGCCAGAGCGCGCGGAGCAGCCCGCTCTTGGTTTCGAAGGCCAGGTAGACGGTTTTTAGCGACACGCCGGCGGTTGCTGCGACTGCGGCCATCGAGGTGGTCGCGTAGCCGTCGCGTTCGAAGAGCTCCTGCGCGGCTTTGAGGATCTTTTGGCGGGTGTTCGCGGCCTGCTCGCTGCGCAGTTCGGAGGTGTATCGGCGTGGTCGCTTGACAGGTTCAGACATTTCGTTACAGTAGCTGCGTAGTGATTCTATCGATCGTGTAGCGAATAAGGAGACTGATGATAACCGTTCGCTTCGAGCACGCAATCAAGGACTTCGCGATGTGGAAGGCGGCGTTTGACCGCGACCCGATCGACCGGCGCGGCCTCGGCGTGCGCCATCACCGCGTGGCACGCCCGCTCGATGACCCTAACTACGTGCTCGGAGAGCTTGAGTTCGATACCCCAGTGCAGGCCCAGGCCTGCGCCGCCGCGCTTCGCGAGCTGTGGGGCTCGCCGCAAGCCGCTCCGGCGCTGATCGGGGCTCCGCAGCTGCGGATCGTCGAAACGGTCGAAGAGCACGCCTACCCAGCCCCGCTACCGACGGCGGTTTGACAAGCACACGACCGCGCTCATCTCTCACTGATGCCGACGCCACCGACGTCCACATCAACGATCCGCACCCTTCAGCAGCCAACCCAAGGAGTGAACCCATGAACCTCAGCACCCCCTTCGCCTCCAGGGCGTACCCGACCCGAGGCTCCCCGGCGAACGCCGCCGGCCGCTCGCGCAAACCGCCGGGCAGTCGGGGGCGAACGCGCCTGGCGTCCTGGCTGATCGTGCCAACGCTTCTCGTTTTGAGCGTCGCCGGAGCGTCGACCGCGACTGCGGCGAGAAGCACCAGACCGCACCCCTTTTCGTGCAGCAAGGCCGCCGGGGCCAGATGGCATGTCAAGCACTTCTTCTTTGAATACAGTCACGGAGCCATGACCGGAGCAAGACTGCCGGCCAGCGGCGATCGCTACACCGTGTCAGCGGGAGGCGTGGCAAACTGCCGCTTGGCCCACCGGCTGATGCACCGCCTGACCAGCGAGACGCCCGATCGGTCCGTTACCGGCCGCAACTTCCACGGGATCTTCATCCCGCCCGGCGACGGCTATCTCGTCAACAGCCCGCAGGGCTACCTCTGCGCCGCAACCTTCGACCAGACCCACCCCGCCAGCGAGATCGGCGACAACCTACACATCGGCTTCTGCGTCAAGCTCAAGCACACCTTCGCGTTCCTCTTCACCGCAGCCACCCCGAGCCCATACAAGCTCAAACCTCGCTGACCACCCATCCGGCGGCCCCGCCCCGCCGAGGATCACATTTGCCGACAAGACCCGGGGAGGTCCATCGGCCGCGCATGCGGTCGGGGCCTGCAGCGCGGATAGCGATCCGCGCGCCCCTCGTTTGGCCCGGCAACGAGGATCTCCGCCGCGCTGGAAGCGTCCCTCCGATGCGCGGAAACCACGTCTTCGTCGCAGATGCGGATCCCTGGGTTCGCGCGGTGATCGCAACAGGGTGTTCTCGGTAGCCGGCTAACGGTCTCCTGCCAGAGCGGACAAGCCCGGACGCGGTCGTCGTCGAGCCGGAGCTCGTAGAGCGACGGTGAGACGGCGATCGCGTCCGTGTCGCCTTCGAGGATGCCCTCCTATCTCGAGGATCGGAGCCGTCGATGGTGATGTTCAACACGCGGATGCGCCCGGAGGTCATCCAGCCGTTCTGGGCGGCGTTGCAGGCCGGTGAGTTCATCACCGCCGCTGCGGAGGGCGTCGGGACCTATCGGGTCAAGGGCCGGCGGTGGATCCTGGCCGAGAGCGGGATCCGGCCGCGTCGCGGCCGGCATCTCAAGGGGCGGTGTCTGACCTTCTCAGAGCGCGAGGAGATCGCGCTGGGTCGCGCGCGCGGGGAGTCAGTGCGATGCATCGCCCGTCAGCTGGGTCGCGCCCCGTCGACGGTCTCGCGCGAACTGTCGCGCAACATCGATCGTCGCGGCGAGTACCGAGCAACCAACGCGCACGCGCTGGCGTGGCAGCGAGCGAGCCGTCCCAAGCCGGCGAAGCTGTGGGTCAACCAGCGACTCCGCGTGATCGTCGAGCAGTTGCTTTTGCGCCGGTACTCTCCCGAGCAGATCGCGGGGCGCCTGCGCGTGAAATTCCCTGCTGACCCGGAGATGTGGGTGTCGACCGAGACGATCTATCAGTCACTGTATGTGACCTCTCGAGGTGCGTTGCGCCGCGAGCTGACCACGTGTCTGCGGACCGGGCGCAAGCTTCGTCACCCCGGTGGCAAGGCCACCGCTCACAGCGGCCCGCGCGACATGATCAACATCGCGCAGCGTCCCCAGGAGGCCGATGACCGCGCCGTCCCGGGCCACTGGGAAGGCGATCTGATGATCGGCAAGGCCAACAAAACAGCGATCGGCACCCTGGTGGAGCGCTCAACCGGCTACGCGCTGCTGGTCCACCTCCCCGACGGCTACAAGCCCGAACAGGTCGCGCCCGCGCTCGCGGCCAAGATCCAAACGCTGCCTGACACGCTGCGCCGCTCACTGACCTGGGACCAGGGCCCCGAGATGCGCGACTGGAAACAAGTCCGCATCGACACCGGGATCGACATCTACTTCTGTGACCCCAAATCACCCTGGCAACGAGGCACCAACGAGAACACCAACGGGCTACTACGCCAGTACTTCCCCAAAGGCACCGACCTCGCCAACCATCACCGCCCTCGAGCTCGACCGCGTCGCTGACGAACTCAACGACCGACCCCGCAAACGCCTCGGCTTCTACAAACCCACCGAACGCCTCGCCGAGCTACTGTTGCACTGACCGCAAGAATCCGCCGATCCTTCAACGAACACATCTACGGCCGAACCAGGGGCTACGGGCTGTTGGTCGCGAACTGGACGTGCTGCCGCATGTGTCGCGAAGCAGCAGTCCGAGAGGCCAACGGACGACACCGGCGGCTGCTGATCGTCAGCGGCGGTCTTTACCTCGGTCGGACGAACGCATCTCGACCAGGCAAGCTGATTCGCCGGGACCGGCTACGCGCGCGGAGGGCGCTTGTCCTTGGGCGCGTCGCGGTGGTGCAGAGCCAGCGGGTTGCCGGTCGCGCACGGACCCGGCCCACGGCGGGCGGGCCTGTCGCGGGACGTCAGGTCACGGTTCGGGCGATCGCGGTCGCGAGTGCGGCGGCGAGCACGACGGTGAGCAGCGGGAGCCGGAGCGCCAGCGCCCCGGTCGCGACCCCGAGGCCGGCGCTCCGGGCGTCGGCGACCAGGCCGGGGCCGCGGGACGAGCCGAGCGTTTCGTAGACCACCAGTCCGGCGAGCAGGGCCGGGGCGAGCAGGCTGGTGACCGAAGCGCGCTGTGGCGAGGGCTCTCGGCGGCTGGAGGAGAGGGGCCCAATGCCTTTGAGCGACGCCGTGCCGGCGCACAGGATCGCGATCACAAGCCAGACCGTGCTCACTGGCGCTTGAGCCCGATTAGGGAGCCCGCTGCGGCCGCGATGACCGGCACGCCGACGGGCGCGCAGGGGAGCAGGGCGAGCGTGATGAGAGCGCCGATGGCCGCCGCGATGAGCGCGTTCGGGCGGTTGGCTTCGCCCCAGAGCAGGGCTAGGTAGAAGCCGACGAACACGGCATCAAGCCCGAGCGCCTTTGGATCGCCGAGGACCGGGCCGGCAATCACGCCGATGACGGTGCCGAGGATCCAGGCGGATGCCTGGGGGATCGTGGCGCCGATCAGCAGCCCCCGGTCAAACGTTCCGTCGTGGCGACTGGAGATCACGAACGACGCATCAACGATCGCCTGCGCCTGGAGGAACCGGATCGCCCGCCGCCGCGATAGGTAGGGGGCGACTGCGAACCCCATCGTCATCCAGCGGGCGTTGACGAGCAGGCCGGCGCCAGCGGCGGCGAGCACCCCGCCTCCGGCGACGAGCACGCTCAGCGCTGCGATCTGTGCCCCGCCAGAGAAGATCAACACCGACATCACGACGGGAGCGACCGCACCCATGACCGGACGGGCGAGCACCCCGAAGGACACCCCGAGCGCCAGCGTCGGCAGGCCAAACGGGAGACCGGCCTTGACACCCTCGATCAGCCGGCTGTGCTCCGGCACCGGCAAGGTGCTGGGGCTTCTCATGCGCCCGCGTGCGCGTCAATGACGGCGAGAACGCGGTCGATGTCGCTGGTCGTGTTGTAGAGGTGCGGCGAGAAGCGCAGACTGCCTGCGCGCTCAGCGATGTCGATCCCGGCCGCTGCGAGCGCGGCAGCTGCGGCGGCAGTCCGCTCCGGGGTGGGGTGACGGATCAGCACCAGGGTCGAGCGCTCCGGCTCCCTGGCAGGGCTGACGAGCTCCCAGTCGGTGTCCACGAGCCCATCGATCAGGCGCTGGACGAGCGCTTGGTCGTGGGCGGCAATGGCTTCGACACCGATGTCGAGCAGCAGCTTGATCGACGCGCGCCACGGCGCGAAGTTCAGGAAGTTCGCCGTGCAGAACACGTCGTAGCGTGCGGCGCCGAGATCTGCGTGCAGCTCATATGCCCCCTCGCGGCTGAGATCGCCGCCGTGCATCTGCGCCAGCCAGTACGGCTGCTCATACTCGAGGCGTTCGAGCAGGCCGGGCTCGATCCAGCAGAAGCCGGTGCCATACGGCCCACACAGCCACTTGAACCCGCAGCTCACCAGCGCATCGACCGGCGCTGTGGCCAGGTCGATGGGCCGTGCTCCGATCGCCTGGGAGGCATTGAGCACGAAGCGCACCCCCCGTTCGCGACAGAGCGCGCCGATGGCCTGAAGATCGATCGCCTCGCCAGTGAACGAGAACACCCAGCTCGAGCAGAACACTCGCGTCGCTGGGCCGAGCTGACGCTCGAGCTCCGCCGCGGTCAACGGCCGGCGGCTCGGCTTGAGCATCCGGACGCGGACGCCGCGGCGCCGAAGGGCCAGCCACGGGATCACGGTGGCGGGAAAGTCCCCGTCGACGAGCAGGACCTCGTCGCCGACTTGCCACGACAGCCCGTGCGTCAGCAGATGCAGGCCGTAGGTGGTGCTGTTGCCCAGCACCACCTCGAAGCCCGGCACGCCCAGAAGATCGCCGAGCTCGCGCTTCAGCTCGCGGGGAAATGCGAAGAACGCCTCGTCAGCGATCCGGCCTGGCGAGACCTTCTCAGCGACCGCCTGATGAGCCGCAGCCGCCGCCGCCAGAGGAAGCGGGCCCTGATGGGCGGCATTGAGCCAGATCCGCCCGTCGAAGCTGCCAAACGCCTCTGCATCCACAATTGATTGCGTTCTAATCCGACGATTCACTATCCGACGACTCACTATCCGACGACTCACTATGCTACCCACTGATGAGTGAATCAGTCTTCGATCGTGGTTTGAACTTGGTGGGAGCGTTCGCGCTGGCCGTGGCCGACGCCCAGCGTGCAGCCGGCGAACAGGGTCTGGAGCACGCCGCCGCCGCCCCAGCCGCCCTGGTTGCCCTGGCGAAATATCCCCACGAGTCTGTGACGTTTTTCGCGCCGATCCTCGAAATCACCGGCTCGGGGACGGTTCGCCTCTTCGAACGGCTCACCGCCGCCGGACTCGTGGAACGTCACGCCGGACCGGACGGCCGCACGCTGGCTCTCGCCCTCACCTCCCGCGGACGCCGCACGGCTCAACGGATCATCCTCGCGCGCCGTCAGGCCGTCGCCGAGATCCTCGCGCCTCTCTCCCACGACGAACGTCAGCAGCTGACCCATCTGCTCGAAAAAGTCCTCCCCGCCATCCCTGACGACCGGCCAACTGCCCGGCACCTCTGCCGCCTCTGCGATCACGCCACCTGCGACGAAACCGGAGAATGCCCGATCGACCTCGCCGTCACCGCCGCTGGACACCCCAGCTATGAAGAGGAGCACGAGCGGTAAACCGACCAGATTGCGCGCTTCCCACTGGATCGTGTCGTCGCGATCGGTCTCCGAGGCGGGCACTAGGACCGTTTAGAGCATCCGCGCAGTCGTCCCGCTCGTGGTGCGTTGGCCAGCGTCGGGGCTGAGCCGGCGAACTGTCTCGCGAACCAAGGCTTATCGGACGCGCGACCCCGGCGGCCTCAGGCTCAGCCAGCTGCTGGTTCTCGAGGTAGCCGTCGGGTGAAGCCGGGCGTCCGCAGGTCAGCGGACGGCGATCAGATCAACCACGAAGACAAGCGTCTCGTCGGGCCCGATGACGCCACCGGCGCCGCGCTTCCCATACGCAAGCATCGGCGGAATCGTGATCCGACGTCGGCCCCCGACCCTCATACCGCTCACGCCCTGATCCCAACCGGAGATCACCTGGCCCTTGCCGAGTGCGAACTTGAAAGTGCTGCCGCGATCCCACGATGCGTCGAATTGCCGACCGGTCTGCCAAGAGACGCCGACGTAATGCACCTCCACAACGCGGCCCGATGCCGCCTCGTCCCCATCGCCGACAACGAGGTCTTCGACCTCGAGCTGGTACGACGGCGGCTGGTCCGAGGGCACCGTGACTTCTGGCTTCTCGTGGTTTGCCATGGCGCCACCGTAGACGAAGCGCCGACCCGATCGACTGCCGCTCGTCGATCGACGCGGCAGTCTCGAAGACTTGCTTTCCGCGCAACGAGGTGGCACTCGTCTATAGGGCGGACCAGTCCGCAGTCGCGAAGCTGCTCGTCAACGAGCTGGACTACTTCTTCGACAACTTCGCCGGTCGGCGCATGAGGCTCGCGGCAGAGCCCCGGCCGTGGCTCCGCGACTAAAGCGTTTATGGTTGGGCTCGCTAGTGGTGACAGAGAGGCGGATCAGGCGTCGCGAGGCGCTGCTGGCAGGGGTGGGCGCGGCTGCTGGGGGACTGGTGGCATCGGATGGTCCGGCTGAGGCGAGATTGCCGCCGCGACGGCGTGGGTCGCGGATGTACGACGTGGTTGTGGTCGGTGCCGGACTGGCGGGCTTGAGTGCGGCGACAGCGATCCGCGGGGCCGGCCGCTCGGTGCTGGTGCTTGAGGCGCGGCGGCGGGTGGGTGGGCGGAACCTCGACCACCCGCTCGGGGCGAGCAAGGTGGTGGAGCTCGGCGGCGAGTGGACGGGACCGGGTCAGGATCGCGTGCAGGCGCTCTCGCGTTCCCTTGGCGTCGCGATGTTCCCGACGTACTCGGCAGGGGACAGTGTCTACTACTCCGGCGGGCAGCTGCATCGCTACAGCGGGGACATCCCGCCAGCGGACCCGCTCGCGCTGGTCGAGCTCGAGACCGCGGTCGTGGCGTTTAACAAGATGGCGGCGTCGGTGCCGGCGGATGCTCCGTGGACTGCGCCGCAGGCGAGAGCATGGGATCAGATGACGATCGAGACCTGGATCGAGCAGCATCTCACGAGTGCGCAGGCCCGGAATCTCGCCGGATTGGGCGTGCGAGGTGTCTATGGCGAGGATCCCGACCAGATCTCGCTGCTTGATCTGCTCGCCGCGATCACCGGCGTCGGTGGTGACTTCAACACGCTGGTCGGCTCGGCGCAGAGCATCCGCTTCGTCGGCGGCCCGCAGCAGCTGTCCAAGCGGCTGGCGGAGCGCCTTGGTCATCACGTGCGCCTTGGCGCGGATGTCACGGCAGTCGAGCAGCGCGGGCGCGCCGTTACCGTCCACTCGGAGACGGAGAGCTTCCGCTGCCGCCGCGCAATCCTCACTGTTCCGAAAACGCTCCTCGGGCGGCTGCGGTTCGCCCCGGCGCTCCCACCTGCCCTTGACCAGATCCTCCAGCGCCAGCCGATGGGTTCGGTGCTCAAGGTCAATGCGATCTACCGCAGGCCGTTCTGGCGCGACACCGGGCTGAGCGGCTCGGCAACCTCCGACGTCGGTCCGATCCGGATCACCTACGACAATTCCCCGCCCGACGGCCATCCGGGTGTGCTCGTTGGGTTCATGGAGGGCAGCGATAGCCGCGGCTTCTACGGAACCTCACTTGGCGCCCGACGGGCCGCCGCGCTGCAGTGCTTCGCGCGGTACTTCGGCCCGCAGGCACTCAAACCGGTCGCCTACCTCGACTTGATGTGGGCGACCGAGCCGTATACACGCGGGGCATACGGCAGTTTCAACCCACCCGGCGTCTTGACATCGCTCAAGAATCCACTCGACACGCCGTTCGGTGCTGTGCACTACGCGAGCGCGGACAACTCGCCACAGTGGCCGGGCTACATGGACGGCGCCATCCGCTCCGGCGAACACGTGGCAGCCCGGGTGCTCGCTGAGCTCTGAGGCCTGAGCGCCGCCGTATGAGCGACATAGTTCAGGCTGACCGTCTCGCTCGCACGCCAACGTCCCCGTCCAGACAAGCTTGCATCGGGGCGGGTTACGTTGCGGCGAGACGTTCGCCCCTTCGGCGCATGGCGGCGGTGCAGCGATAGGGGGTTGTTGTCAGGGCTTCGGCGACGGAGCGCCGCGCGTCAGCGAACGCTGATCAGGTCCGCGACAAACACGAAAGCCTCGTCGGGCCCGATCGCCCGTCCGCGTGCCAGGGTTCGATGTGGTGCCTCAGGACTCTGAGCAAATCGAAGCTCATCGTGTCTGAGACGCTGCTCGGCTACTCCGCGGCTAAGGCCAAGGCCGCCAGCACCGAGGACGCACTGTGGGTGCGCATGTCGCCCGGCCATCCCTCTGGCTACCGACCATTCTGCTGACCGCCGGGTTACGGACCTAGTTACACCGCCGAATCTCGTGGATGGCCGACGTATCCCAGGATGCCAATCACCAGGATGTCGGCTTCGGCTAAAACCGACAGGCGAGGCGTACGGACGGGAACGTCAAACGAACGCGCGCGACGGCGACGCAACTCGCGAAGCAGCAGAGGGGCGCTTACTTCTTCTCGTGAGCGGGCGTTGGCTCGTTCTCGCCTTCTAGGCGATCCTGCTGCTGCTTGGCGGGATCGTTGGACTCCAGCGCGTCGGCGTCGCCGGACACGTCGTCCTTGCGACCTTCCTTATATGCGTGCAGGGGGGTGTCCGGCGTTGCGTCTTCGCTGGCCTGCGTGTTGCCGTCTTTGTCGGGCATGGTGTTCTCCTCGAATTGGACGTTACTTTCGGTACTACCCAGCCGATCGAACGCAAAGCACGCGGCTTGTCAGTTGGGCTCGCCGACGCCTTGCGGGAAGCGTGACCCAGATAGAGCTATCCGGGTTCGCGGAGCCGGACCCGACCGAACTGTCGCCTTCAGACGAGATCAGTCCCGCGTAACCCACGCCCTTCTGAGCACGCAGCAGAGCTCGCAGAGTCTTAGAGGAGCAACCGGGTAGCTCGCGCCGGACGCCTGGCCGGTCTCAGCTGGGAACGCCCAACGGACACTCGCGTCATGTCCGGCAGCTGATGCTCGTCGATCAAGCCTGGGACTTGTGGTGAAACCATCAACTTCGTTCGGCGTCGACGGTATCGATCCATGACACCAGAATCTCATCGCGATAGACCGCGCGATCGGGTCCGAACATTTGGCGGTTATGGCGGAAGAGATTCCGTCTGGCTCCGCGGAAGCGAGGGCTACTCAGGAGTGATCCGCGGCATGACTAGCGACATGGCCGGCCTGGAGATGAAATCCGAGCTCATCCTCGCTGCCGGGAGGGTCAGAGCTGGCAAGAGTTTGGGGCCGGGTCTCCGACGGCACTTCGCAGTGTGGCGGTAATGCGTGGTTGGTGCACTGCTGCTCCGCCGTGGCCACGCAGCGCCCGCCCCGGGGTGATGGGCTCCCCCGGCTGCTTAGGGTCATGACACGCTCGCGCGGCAGCGTGAGATCGTCGGCTCGCGGGTAGAAAATCGATCGTGGCAAGTTTGAGGTCAGGCGGGGTGACACCGGATGGGGAGCCGTCTCCTGACCCGAAGCCGCTCGCTGATCCCCCCGCATCGCCCACGGCCAGCGGCGCAGCGCAGCCGCAGGAACCGAGAGCGGAGTCCCACGGCGGCGCTCCCGCTCCGGTCCCGCGAACATTCACCGGGCGCGCGTTCAGCAGCATCGTTGCAGGAGCGATCGTGCTGGTGCTGCTGCTCGTGTTCATCCTCGAGAACACAAAGAGCGTGCCGATCAGCTACTTCGGCGCGACCGGACACCTATCGCTCGGCGTAGCGCTACTACTCGCAGCAGTAGCCGGGGCTGTGCTCGCAGGGTTCCTCGGCACTGCGCGAATCTTGCAGTTGCGCCGACACATGCGTCGCACCCGCCGCTGATCCGACGCGGCCGGCCTGACGTCGGTCTGCCTAAGCGCACCTCGCGGCTCCGGCCCGACGACTTACGCGTCCCGCCCGCAAGCAACCGAGGCCGCCGACGTCCCCGAAGTGCACATCGCGGTCGGCGTCACCAGCCGCCAAGCACCGCTCGCCAACAGCTCGGACTAGACCGGCCTCCAACATCCGTGGCGCGCTGGTCGAGGCGTCTCAGCCGGGCAACGCCGAACGGACAAACGGCTCAGGAGGCGCCGGACCCTGAGTTGGCGACAGGCGCGCTTCGGAGCGTGCGAAAGTGCGTGACTGTGCGGGTGGTGAACGTGTTCGATAGCGAGATGGAGGAGGGTCCCGGTCGCGATGGGTTTTGGTTCCGCGCCGCTGAGCTGGGAACGAGGGTGGGGGCGTCCCGGATCGGGGCAGCGGCGTATGAGGCCCGCGCGGGCATGCCGATCTGGCCGTATCACTACCACTACCCGGATGAGGAGTGGTTGTACGTCCTGGATGGCGCGCCTGTTCTGCGTGATGTCAGCGGCCGGCGCGTGCTGGAGCCCGGCGATGTCGTGTGCTTTCCGCGCGGTCATCGTGGCGCGCACGCGCTCGAGGGTCCGGGCAGGTTCGTCCTGTTCTCTGGCGAGAGGACGCCCGGCCCATTCGTGTCGGTCTACCCGGACTCCGACAAGGTCTCGGTATTTCCCGGGATCGAGGTCGACCGACTCAACGCGCTCCAGCTGGTGCGCGCCAGTTCGGTCGACTACTGGCACGGCGAAGGCCATGGCCCGGTCTCGCCGGCGTTGGTGACGCGTGAGCCAGTAGGTGCGACTCGACCGCCATCGCTGAATGCTCGGGATTTGTCGTTGGAGCTGGTGGACGGCTGCGGGGTGGGCGTCGCTGGGCAGCGCGGTGGGTGGGGAGCAGCTCGATGGGGCGGTCCTCGAGCTTGATGCTGGGATGGACTTCGGCCCCTACCGCTACGAGTACGGGCGAGAGCTCTGGCTGCTCGTGATAGCCGGCACACCCACGGTGCAGTACGCCGAGGGACAGCGGGCGCTGTCGACCGGCGATCTCGCGTGCTTCGCGGAAGGGCCGGTCGGAGGGCGCCGCATGCTCAATCGCAGCGGCGGCCCGGCCCGCGTTCTGCTGCTGTGGACGACCGGGCTGCCGGCGGCCGTTTGCTATCCCGAGACCGGGGAATGGGTGCTGCGCACCGATCGCAGCACCGACGAGATCCGCCTTCGGCGCGGATAGCCCGGGCTACCGGGCCACTAGACCAAGCGCTCGATCTTGAGCCAGGCGAAGCGGGTTTGGCGCTTCCGGTCGAGGGGAGCACGCTAATTGAAGCGACATCTCAGCTGGGTTCCGCCAGCGGACGACCCTGAGCTCCGTCACCGCGAGGCCGGCCCCGGCGTCACGGTAGTCGCGCACCACGGGTCAGCGAACTTTGCTAGCGCCTGGGGAGGAACTGCTTGCGCCCGAGTGCGCGCGGTTGCCCCAGCGCGACCGCCGATTCGCTCGCCGCGCTACGAACGATCCGACGCCCGCAGTGAAGACCACAACGCCGGCAAGGATGGCGACGCCCACGGCGTCGGATCCGCGGGTGAGTGACCAGATACCCAGCACCACGGCGACGAGAATCAGCATCGCGAGGAAACCGATCAGGCGTAGCCATAGGAATCCTTTGAACAACTCCACCATGCCAATCCAGCTTAGTACTGCGCGGGCCTCCCCACAGTGCCACGTCGGCGACAACGCAGACCGTTCTGACCTACGGGTCAGAACTGTCAAGGCGCCCATGGATCGACCCGGCACCGTACGAGTACGAAGACCAGGTGCCGCCGGCATGGGACGTCGGCTCGTCGGGAAAGAGGCTGCGGGCGCGTGCCGCAGCCTCCAGCAATGTTTGCGCGTCGATTTCCTGGCGCATGAGCGCAAGGCCCGCTGCGGGCCACTCGCAGACGAGGGCAACGGGGCCTGGCGGCGGTAGCGGCCACAGCCAGAAGTCCTGCCGCCACCTACCTCCTCCTCCGCCGCCGCCCATCCCCCACAGAACTGGACTCTGCGGCTGGTCGGCGCCGGGCCATGGACCATCGACGTTGGTTACCTTGCGACCGTCGGAGAACTCGATGCCGAACCGCAGCATCTCCTCATAAGTCGACCCCCGGCCGGGGCGATGGTAGATGCCGTTCAGCGAAGGATCGAGATCATCCCCGCGGACGAGAACCCGCACCTCGAGCTCCAGACCTGCGGGGTAGACAGAGCATCGGCCGATGTACACCGCTGCGCGCTCGTTGCTCGCGAGTACGAGCTCCAGAGCAGCAACCCCTGGCAGCAGCCCGTTCGGTGGACCCGTCCACGGCGGCGGCGCCTCCGGCTCGGGCTCCGGCCGCGGCGCTGGCCGCTCGAAGAACCCATCAGACACGCACTCACCTTACATCGCTGGCGTCGCACATCCCAACGCTGACTGCGACCAGTGCATTCACGCGAAAGCAGCGGCTACGACCTCGGCGACGAGACGGCTCCGTCCCGTTAGAGCGACCGCGAGCTCGGGCGGCGCTACGCTTTCAGCCACATGTCCTACCTTGATCCGAACAAGGGCCCGCTGGCAGCGAGGGCGGCGATGCGCCAGGATCGCATCGCCCAGGCGGCCGCGGCGCGAGAGATGGTCAAGGAAGCGTTCGACGACGACCAAAACGGCGACGACCAGCGCCGCTCGGCCTTCAGCCGACTCCTCGCGCGGCTACGTCGTAGCGGCCGAGGGAGCTAGCGCCGGCTGACTTCTCGGTGACGTCGCGCCCCGACCAGCACGGCGCAGTGGCCAGCCAACTCAAGGCTGGCGTCCGCTTGGCGCGAAACGCGATTGCCAGCGGATGACCGCCGTCACTCCTGAAGTGCGCGGAGCTTGGCGCCCCGCTGCCGACCGCGTCGACTGGCATCGATCAGCCCGTCGATTTCTTCGCGGACTCGCGATCGGAAGTCGTGGTCATCCCCGTCGCCGATCCTCGAATCGATCCAGTCCAGCACTGCCAGATTGAGATCGGCGATCCCACCGTCGATGCCGGCCTCGATATTGATCGGTTTACCGGCCCACAGAACAACCGGTGACGGACCCTATCGCCGGCGGACATTCCCTGGCACCGGCCTCGCATCGAAGGGTCGCTCACCTACAAAGCGTTCTGCTCTCGATTCGCGCGAGATAGAGCTGCGCTGGTGAAGAGTCACGGGCGAAACGAATGCGAGAGCCACCCAGGTGCCCCTAGGCCGGAAGGCTAGTCGCGAACGCGCGCCACGCGGCCGGGTCGCGCAGCGGCGGGCCATGCCCAAAGAGTGCGAGTGTCGGCTCCAGCGCAGCAAGGCGCCGAATCGATTCGCGATTGCGGGCCGGGTCTACGGTCATGAACGCGGGAGGCTCCCGCAACCCGACCCGGCCGCTCAGCGGCGTAACGTTGAAGGCAACGTCACCGACGATCAGCACACCGTCAGCTTCGCGCCAATAGGACACGTGACCAGGTGAGTGACCCGGCGTGTCCAGAACTCGAAAGCCCGAGACCTCATCGCCCTCGCCCAGCCGGCGAGCAATCGGCGGCGGTGCCGGCCCGGGCGGTAGACCAATCAGCCGCCCAAGCAGAAGCTCCGAGTGCACAAGGCGCCGACTCTCAAGGGCGCCGGCATCGTCGGCTGGACACCAGAACGGCAGATCGAGTCGTCGGCATAAAGCTCGGCTTGACCCATAGTGATCCGGGTGCGCGTGAGTGATGGCGTGGGCGACAACCGTCCGACCCTCCAGCTCGCGCAGCAGCCGTCGCGCCGCAGCAGGCGTACCCGAGTCGATCAGCACATTGGTCATGAGGTACTGATTGATCCGGTGCTCCGGACGCCCGGTAAGCAACCAGACACCTTCGGCGACCTGCTCAGCGCTCATCCGGCTGAGCGCAGAGCGGCGGACGCAGTGATGGCGACAACAGCCGAGAGTGCGACGCCGATTACCGCGGCGTCTCGGACGCTGCCGGGAACAGCTGGTGTTGCCGCGGCCAGTAACTCGCCAAGCGCGCCGATGATTCCGATCACGCCGACGAGGCCTGCGAGGGCCGTCCCGGCCTGGGCAACGCTTCGGCGCCTCGCGAAGGTGACCAGGACGAGCGCGACCACCATCGCCACCAACAGGAAGAGCGGCGGCGAGAGGGCTGTGCCCTTCGTGATCCATTGCGTGGCCATCTTGGTGGGATCGCCCTTACCACCAAACTGAGCCGGCCAACGTTCCGGGACGGCGATTGCGGTCTCGATGGCTGCCACCATCAGCCAGAGCATGCACGCCCGAAGATGCAAGGACGAGAGCGCCCGCGCGCTGCCTCGACCGTGATCTGTGTGAACCCCCACTGTTGTCATTCGTCCTCCTCTGGAGTGGTTTCGTGCAAGACAAGACATGACTTATACTGAATAGAAGCATACTCTATCAAAATGTCAAAGGCTGGAAAACTGGGACGACGGGAGCAGCAGGCGGCGGAGACGCGGCGGCTGATTGTCGATGCCGCGCGGCGGTTGTTTGCCATCCGGGGCTACGGCGCGACCTCGATCGCGGCGATCGCAGAGGAGGCCGGCGTAGCGGTGCCCACGATCTACGCAAGCGTCGGAACGAAGCTTCGCCTGCTGGAGCTGCTAAACGATCGGATCGACGACGAGGCCGGCGTAGGCGAGCTCATCCCGCAGCTGCTCGCGTGCGGCGACCCCATCGAGATGTTGCGGCTTCAGACGCTGCTCAGCCGCAGACTGAACGAGCACGCCGGCGACCTCATCGCCGCGTTGCGCTCGGCGGCAACGGTTGAGCCCGAAATGGCCGAGCCTTACGCGACCGGGATCCGGCGCCACCGCGACGGGATGCGCGCGACAGCGGATCGGCTGGCCCAGTTGAACGCACTCCGACCGAACATCACACCGGCGAGCGCCGCCGCACTGCTCGACATCCACCTGTCTCCCGACACCTGGAGCGCGCTCACCACAGGTCACGGTCTGAGCTGGGACGACGCCGAAGACCTGACCCTGGCCGCGCTCGCGCGACTGCTGCTCCGATGCGACACGAGACCAAGCACATGACGGACGGGCGCAGCGCCCGGAGTCTCCGCGCCAAACCAAAGTCACGCCGGTCCTGCATTTCTCGCCGTACGAGCATCTCGACATCGAAGATCAGAAGCCCGCTACGCGCGGAACGCAGGCCTTGCCGCACATGCCCATCGATCAGCGCACGCTCCGAGCGCTTGCCGAGGGAGTCAGGCGACAGCATCGGGGCTGGTCTCACGAACCAACGTCGAGCGAACGCGCCCGGAATCCGACGCGAGTGTCGGAAATCGATGTGGTTGTTGGCGGAGTGCATGCTTGTCAGAGTCGAGGCTCAACCCTTGACGTCCGCTCATCCCAGTCGGGCAAGCCCCAAGCTCGGCAGGATCCGCAAGCGGAACATTCAGCGTGCCGGAGTCACGCCGGGCATCTGGGCCCGGCGTGACCCTCTCTGGCGTGGCGGTCAGCCGCTGTGTCACTCTCGGCGATGAGGCCCAGCTGTTCGAGCACGGAGACGCCGTCGTCCAGGCCAACTTCTTCGGTGATCAGACCGTTCTCGACCTTGAGCACAGTGGTGCCGGTGAATCGCATCGCCTTGCCGGTGTCGGCGTCCTGGAGCCCGCGTAGCGGCAGGTCGGTCATCGGGGCGCCGGTGTGCGTCCCGCCGCCGATCCACTGCCCGACGACGTAGTCGCCTTCGGCGATCAGGTCCGCGGTACCGCCGAATGCGAGGTCCGGGAACGCGTCGCGGAACTTGGTCGCGAAGTCGCGGACGGCGTCACGGCCGCGCAGTGGAGCATGCAGGGGGTACTCGAAGCGGATGTTGGGCGCGGCGAGCTCGTTGATCACGTCCGGGTTGAAGTTCGGCCCCCAGAATTCGGTGAGCCAACGGCCAACGACTGCCTTGTTGTCCTCTGTCGACATGGGTGTGTCCTTTCGATGTCCGGGTCGGGGAGCGGGATCGGCGAGCGTGCAGTCACGTGATGCGCGTCGATCGCCTTCCGCGCGCCAGAGGCCTAAACATCATGTCCACCCTGCATCTGGACGATCTGCGAGCACAGGCTCAATACGCCCGCCAGCGCTACCAGATCTACAAGGCCAAGTCCTACGGACTACGGCCCACCAGCCCGGCACGCCTGCGCGAGCTCGAACGAGCCTGCGAACAGGCAGAAGCACGTCTTCGCGCTGCTGAGGCACAGGAGCGGCGAGCTCGCGCAACGGACGACGACCCGCCGGGTCCGAACTGACATGGCGCGAGAACCCCCGAAAAAGCCGAATCAGTGCGACGGAGCCGACCGATCACGCGCGGTGCCCGCGCGTCGAGGAGAAGTCGGCGGTGCAGCACGGATGCCCGGATTGTCAGCCGAGCAGGCGAGCGACGCCACCTGAAGTGCCTCATCCTCCTCGGTTGCGGCACTGGCGCCGGTGCTGCCCTATCCCCGGGGGCGGAGCAGCACTCTGCGGAGAGGCGTTCCGTTCCGAGCGGCTTCGCCTCGCTGGAAAGCGGGGCGCGTAATGACGACACGCTCTCGGCTCCGCCAGCTGCGAGCCAGCCGCGTCGGAACCTGCGAGCCACTGCGTTCGACCTCGGCGCGGCGGATCGCTATGCGCGACCTGTGCCCTGCGCTCGGTAGTGATCGCGCCAGATCAGCTTGTAGATCGGGATCCGGCGCGGAAGGTCGCGGACGCCTGGTAGGAACGGGACCATGATGAACGCGAGGCTCAGCACACCCATCACGGCCATCACCAGGACGTCGGCGTTGGTCGAGGTAGAGAACGGCTTGATCTGGTACCAGAAGGTGTAGAGCCAAAGCCAGACCTGACCGGGGTAGCTGCCGGTCTCGTTCATCATTCCCCATTGGGTGCCGAGCAGATGCTGCTGCATCGCACGGTTTGTGAGCACGCCGCCGTCGGCCATGAACATCAGCGGCTTGGTGTAGTCGGTCTGGTAGAACTGTTTGCTGGTCAAAAGCGCGCCGTCAAGACCGCCGCTCTGTGCGAACGTGAGCAGAGAGCCCATCATCGTGGGTAGAGGACCGTAGTTGCCGGGTTTGACCGAGACCGAGCCGGTGGGGGTGGCCTTTGCGTTGGCGAGCGCTTCCTCGTACGCGCTCGTCCATGTCGTGTGGGTGTTCGCGGGCGCAGCCTCATAGGTGGAGACCGCGGCCTGCAGCGCTGGCTGTCCGGTGATCGAGCGCAGCGGCGCGAGCACGAAGTCCTGCGCGGTGTTGATCGGGTGGGCGATGCCGAACCACTTCGCGAGGTGGATGAACCAGATGTTCTGGCCGTCGGAGGCGCTGTTGTACGGAGGGCCGTAGCCGCCGGTGGCGCTCGAGCCGTCGAGCTCCGTCGTAGCGGTCGTGACGAAGTCGACCGGGTCGCCGCGCGACCACGTCTGGACGGTGCTCGGCTTGAGGTCGGGCGAGGAGAACAGGATCGTCAGCACGAGCGCGAGCCCGAGCACCACGCCGAGCGCGATCGTCGCCTCGCGGAGGATGTCGTAGGGCTTGTAGGCGCCCTTCCACTCGCGGTAGGTCTCGTCTTCCTCGCGCCGGCGGCGCTTGCGGCTCACGCCGCGCCCTCCGAGCCGAAGTCAGGCGCGGGCCGACCCGTCGAGGGAGGCTTGGCTCCGGCCTCGGACAGCTGAAACGGCGGCACGATCCCGTGCTTGCGCACCAGCAACACGTGCGCGATCACTAGCGCGACAACAGCGAGCGGCAGCAGAAATACGTGATAGGAGTACATCTGGCCGAAGTTCATGAGATTCCAGAACGCCCCAATCCCGGACGCGTTCATCGCGTCCTTGGCCTGCGTCGAGATCCATTGGGCGTCGAAGTTCTGCTGGGAGACGTAGCCGGTAAGCGCGCACGGGACCGCAACCAGGAACGTGACCGCACCAGTGATCCACACCCGCGCCCGGCCGCCCCGCCATGCGGCCATCCAGTACTTCCCCCACAGGTGGATCACCATGAAGAAGAAGAACAGCTCGACCGACCACATGTGGATGCCGTTGAAGAAGTGCCCAATGCCGGTGAAGTGCCACCACCCCGGACCCTTCAAGGCCAGGATCGAGCCCGACGCAATGATCACGACCAGCGCCGTGAGCGTCAGCACGCCGAACACGTAGATCCACGAGGACATGTACGACGGCTGGCTGTCGGGCAAAAGCTTCTCGGGCGGCAACGCCCCCACCGCGCGCTCACGCGCTCTGGCCGTCCACGACCTACGACCCATAGCGCTCATCGCTCACCCCCTCCACGGCCCGGAAACGGCGCCAAGATCGCGACCGCGAACACGACCAACATCACCACGATCACAACGACGTTCGCGACCGACATCGAGAAGAAATGCCAATGCACCGTGTGCGCCGGAGCATTCAAGTTGAAGATGGCAGCGATGGGAATACGCTAGACCCGCTCCCGGACGTAGCAGCACGGCGCGAGCGCGGAATCGCTGGGTGAAAGTACGTACGAAAGCGCGGGGTTGCGCGGGCGGCCATCGACAAGTGAGGAACCATCGGCCACCCGAGAGGCGTCGGAATTGGCACCGAGCTCGTTTCAGAGATCACTCAGCGAACGGCCCCGCGGACCGTCACCGTCTGCCTCTGCCTGCGAGGATGCATCCGTGACGCCGGCGAACCTTCATGACTTCTTCATGGCGAGCGCGGGCGTCGCCGGCGCGCTGATCGGTCTGTTGTTCGTGGTGATCTCGGTCTCCCGGCAGCAGCTCGCCGAGAAGGGCGAGACGCAGGTTCACCGTGTGCGCGCCTCCGCGGCGCTGACGGCGTTCACCAACGCGCTGGCGGTGTCACTGTTCGCTTTGATCTCCGGAGATAAGATCGGCGGGGCCGCGCTGGTGGTGGCGATCCTCGGGCTGATGTTCACTGCCGCGTCGCTGCTGTCGCTCACCCGTGTCCGGGGGCTAAAGTGGCGCGACGCGCGCGACGCGGCGTTCCTGCTCGGCCTGGCGGCCACTTTCGTGATCCAGTTGATCGCGGGACTGGACGTGATCGCCCACCCGGATGACTCGAGCGCGATGCGGACGATCGCCGTGCTGGTCGTCGTCTGCTTTTTGATCGGGATCGCGCGGGCATGGGAGCTGGTGGGCGGGCCGTCTATCGGGATCGGGCACGAGGTCGGGGCGCTCGTGCGAAGCGATGCTCGGCGGACGGACTCCGCTAAGGACGACTGATCCGCAGTCCCAAGCCATGCGCAAGGCGCGCAACGCAGGGTAACTCTGACAGAAGCGGATCTCGACGGAACTGAGCGTGCGCCCCCTGACGCCGTCGCAGTGAGCGATCCATCGGCGCCCGTGCTCGCCGACACCAAGGGCTGCGTCGACGAGCTGCTGCTGGGCGATCCCGATCGTCGCACATAAGGGGTCCGGTGATTTTTCGCACGATCCCTGGCTATTCGGACGCCATATGGCGACAGATTTCAGCCGCGCTCTCGACGCGCTGACGTCCAGACAGCAAGCCAGGCGATCTCCGAGATGAGACTGAGGATCCGGCAATGCCGTGTTTGGTAGCAGCGTGGTAGCACCAGTGGGAGTAGCAAGCAGCCTTGGGCAGCAAAAAGCCCCGCTTTGCGGGGCTTTCCTAACGCGCCCGGAGAGATTCGAACTCCCGACCTTCGGTTCCGTAGACCGACGCTCTATCCAGCTGAGCTACGGGCGCCTGCAGCCAAGTCTAACCCCGGCTCAGTGTCCCTGCGGTTGGGTCGACGCCCCGACGTGCTTGCACAGCCAGGCGACGAATGGGCGGGCCGCGTCGAGCTCCGCGCGGATCCGATCGTCGGCGGAGGAGGTGTGCAGCCAGCGCCCGACCGCGCTGCGGTGGAACAGCGTCATCCGCTTGAGCCGTAGCCGGTCGATGCGGGGGTGGCCGGGGGAGTAGCCCTTGGGTGCGCGTTTCAGCTCGGGCTCGATCAGCTCGAGCCCGGCGGCGTTGGCGGCGGCAACGGCTCGCTCGAAGGTGGCGGCGCGGCGGCGGTCGTCGATCGCCGCACGGAAACGCTCGAGCTGGTCCGTTCCCGGATGGTGGATGCCGGCGCCGGCCACGAGACCGTCGAGGGACAGCGAGACGTAGTAGACCGCGGCGCCGTCGCCGATCGAGAACGCGATGTGCTCCTTGAGTGGTGGCCCTGGCCGGAAGCGGGTGTTGTTCCAGGGTCGGAAGAAGTGGGGCTCACCGAGGTGGGAGAGCTTTGCGGCGAGCTGCCGGGTCGGCTCGAGCAGGACCGTGTTGTAGCGGTCGCGGTTGGCCTTGAACCACTCCCGGTCGTTGTTCGCCTCCAGCTCGCGCAGGTAGTCGAGTGCGCCGGGCGGCCACATGCGGCCGAATCATAGGACCGAGCCGAATTGTTGGTTTCAAACTCGCCCCGGACTGGGTATGAATACCGCCCAGATCCAATCCACCGAAATCCCAGCGAAAGGATCCGGGTCGAGAACGCGCCGCGGGCGCGGTCAGGAACAAGCTCGGCGAGGCCGCCGACAAGGTCAGAGACCCACTCAATTCTTGACGAGTGAGGGCGCAGGCAGGGGAATCGGGCGCCCGCGGACAAATCCAAGTCCGCGGGCGCAGTCGATAAGGGGCGGGTGGTCAGTCGCCGACGTCGTACCGCGCGACTGTGAAGCCGATCAGCGTCGGGACGTGCACGGCGAACACCAGCAGCGAGAGCGTCAGGACGACGAGCGAACCACCCTTGACGTGGTTGCGCACGAACGAGTACTCGATCATCCCGGCGATCACGAGGTAGGCGAGCAGCGACCACTTCGCGACCGCAGCGAAGCGGCCCCAACGAAAGTCCTTGACGCGCGCGAGCAGCGTCAGGTTGATCGCCAGCAGGCAGATGGACCCCGCTAGCAGGATCACGGCGGGCGTCAGGGAGACGTGCTGGGGGAGATGCGCCGAGAGGTAGATGCCCCCGATCACGATCAGCGCAAGCGACGCCATCGCGAGCTGGGTCACGGGCGGCAGCCGGCGCTCGTCGGTCACGAGCTCGCGAGCTTGGTCATGATCACGAGCGTCGCGACCTGCATCAGCCCGAGGATCCCTGAGCAGTAGATAAACCGCTTCATCAGCCGTTCGATTACCTCGGGGTTGGGCCGCTTCTTCTTGAGCTCGATCAGCACCGCGATGTTCGCCGGCTCGAGCAGCCCGAGCGCCAGCACCGCCATCACGCCGACGACGATCATGCTCGCGACGACCCAGCCGTGCTGCGGGTAGGACGTCAGGTTCGTCCCGAGCTTCGTCGCGAGCTGCCAGCCGCCGGCCAGCGTCATCAGCACGACGGTCGGCATCAGCACCACCATCTTTGGCATCAGCCTGGCGCTCAACTGGATCCTGGCGGGGACCGGCATGCTGCCGAGGATCGGCCCCAGGATCAGCCCCATGAACAGATCGACGATCGTCCAAGATGCGCCGCCGACCACATGCAGAAACTCCACCGGCCAAAGCGAGTTGACGGCGATCGCGACGATCGTGTAGACGATCGCGGCCGCAGCGATCGCGAGCCCAATCGGGGGGACGATGCGGAACTCCGGAATCTCGACCGGAGGATGCGGCGGCACTTCGGCCGCTGGTGCGCCCACCTCTGTGACAGCCATGTCCACCACCCCGCGCGGATCATACAGGCCGCGGCAACAGACATAAATCGCGCCTAAGGGCTGCGAGCGGAGGGGGCGGGATTCGAACCCGCGGTCCGCTTGCACGGACTCCGGTTTTCAAGACCGGTGCATTCGACCACTCTGCCACCCCTCCAGCGACGAGCGCTCGGATAGTAGCCCGGGCTTTACACTGCCACGAACCCCGGGAGAGGTGGCCGAGTGGCTGAAGGCACTCGCCTGCTAAGCGAGTATGGGGTTAACACTCCATCGCGGGTTCGAATCCCGCCCTCTCCGTTACGAAGACGCTTCAGCGCGCGCGTGTGTAGCTAGTGCACGTGCAGGTTGACGCCGAACAGCAGCAGCGGCCACAAGATGATTGCGAGCACCGCCGAGACGATCGGCTTGAGCGCGTCCGCGTGCGCGAAATAATGATGCGTCGACGCCAGCACGACGCCGACGATCAGGTAGATGACCGATCCGATTCCGAGTCTCATCGGTCGGTCCGCTCGCTCTGCTCGACCGGCTCACGGCCCTCGACAGGCTCACGATCTCCGACCGGCGCACGACCGTCGCCCGAGTCGCGATCTCCGACCGGCGCACGACCGTCGCCCGAGTCGCGATCTCCGACCGGCCCACCATCTCCGGCCGGCTCACGATCGTTGAACAGCTCATCGTCGGCGAAGCCCCGCTCGTGCAGCGACGCGCGCTCGGTATGCATTTCGGCCTCCGCGCGCTTGCTCACCGCTTCCTGCTGTGCGATCCGTGCCCGGCGCTCCGCCGCCTCCGCCTCCGTGTTGCGTGTGTCCGCGGCCGCTCTGTGCTGCTCGACGGCCTGGCCGCGCCGCTGCTCCAATTCGCGTTCGCGTGCTCGCTCGGCTCGCCGCGCGCGGGCGCGGGGTCCGATTAGGGCGATGGCTGCGCCGATCAGGACGACGACAACTACCGCGATTACGATGATCGCAACGGTTGACATAGCTCTCCTCCCTCGGGTTCGCACCCGGTGCTACCCCGAGGCTGAACAGGCTCAACCGGACTGGACGGATGTCCGATGTCAGCGAATCTTCGGCGCGGTGCCGAAGACGTGGTCCCAGAACGGCGCGCTGACGCCGTAGCCGGTCTCGTGATCCTGGAAGTGGTGGCGCATGTGCAACTCGCGCAGCTGCTTGCCGAGCGCCGTCCTCGGACGGTGATGGTGCACGTGGTAATGCAGCATGTCGTAGGCGAGGTAGCCGGCGAGGAACGCAGCCGAGAACGGCAGGAACGCCGGGAACCCGAGCACCTCGTAGAACACGAACACGAACAGCGACGCGAGCGGGATGCTCACCGATGGCGGCATCACGAGCCGCATCGGGTCGTTCGGATGGTCGTGATGGACGCCGTGGATGATCCAGTGCAGGCGTGCGCCGATGCCCCGCTCGGGCTCGAAGTGGAACACGATCCGGTGCAGCCAATACTCGGTCAGGGTCCACACGAGATAGCCGCCGGCGAGCTCCAACGGGGTCCATGCGCCGGAGCCCTTGATCAGCCCGTAGACGAGCAGGAACAGGATCGCGGGGCCGAAGATGATCGGTGGCACCGCGGGGTGGACGCGCGAGAGCTTGTCGAGCAGGTCGTTGTCGAACATGCGCGGCGAGGCGCGCAGTACTTCGCTCCGGCTCAGTCCTTCAAGGTCATCGGCGTGCGGTGCAGCCATCCACACAAGGATAACCCTCCGCCTACGCGAGGTAACGAGGAATCAGGCGGCTTCGGCGGGCGCTGCGACCACGATCTGGGCGACGGACACCGCCACGTACGGGCGCCTGACCCCGTTCGAGCCGCCATCGAGCGACTCGATCGCCACGTCGGTCAAGGGGATGAACGCGACCTCCGCCGCGTTCAGGTAATCGGTCAACCGGCTGCGGTAGCCATCTCGTGGCAATTGCAACGTTCCCGTGATCCGGTAACGCGCCGTCTCGACGACGATCCTCTCTTCGCGGTGCTCCATCACACTGACCATATCGACGGAAAGCGAACAGGACCCGAGCGGTGGTGGACGATTCGCCGAGCGCAGAACCGCAAGCCGGCGACGTACACGTGCCCGCTGTGCCACAAATTCCTGCCGGCGCTGTCCGAGCACATGTTGATCGCGCCCGAGGGGGACACCGCGAGACGGCGTCACGCGCACACGCGAGTGCGTGATGAAGGCGCGGAAGGCCGGCCGGCTGCCGACCAGGGACGAGTGGCTGAAGACGCAGCCGAAGCCGCCCAGCATCTGGCAGCGGCTGCGCGCGCGGCGCGACCGATGATCAGCGACGCATAGTTTGTACCGGAGCGGTCGAACAAGTGTGCGTCGCGTGCGTAGGGTTCCGCCCGAAGCGATGGCCAAGCAACTGCGTCTCGGGCTGAACACGGGTTATTGGGCGGGTGGCCCGCCGCCCGGCGCGCTGGAGATGGTCAAGGAGGCCGAATCGCTCGGCTTCGACTCGATCTGGACGGCCGAGGCGTACGGCTCGGATGCGCTGATGCCGCTCGCGTGGTGGGGGTCGCAGACGACCAAGATCAAGCTCGGCACCGCGATCGTGCAGATCTCCGCGCGGACGCCGGCGGCGACCGCGATGGCCGCGATGACGCTCGACCATCTGAGCCAAGGCCGGCTGATCCTCGGGCTGGGCGCCTCCGGCCCGCAGGTCGTCGAGGGCTGGTACGGCCAGCCGTTCGCGAAGCCGCTCGCGCGCACGCGCGAGTACATAAAGATCCTGCGCGATATCTGGGCGCGCGAGGGGCCGGTGACGAACGATGGGCCGCACTACCCGCTGCCGCTTCCCGAGGGCACAGGCCTGGGCAAGGCGCTCAAGTCGAGCATCCATCCGCTCCGCAACGACATCCCGATCTACCTCGCGGCCGAGGGTCCGAGGAACATCGCGCTCGCCGGCGAGCTGTGCGACGGGTGGCTCGCGCTGTTCTACTCGCCGCGCGAGGACAGCTACTACCGCGAGGCGCTCACCGAGGGCCTCAACACTCCGAACGCCCGCCAAACCCAGGAAAGCTTCGAGGTCGCGGCGACGGTTCCGCTGATCATCACCGACGAACCCGAAAAAGCATTCGACATGGTCCGCCCGATGTACGCCCTGTACTTCGGCGGGATGGGCGCGAAGGGCACGAACTTCCACGCGAACGTCCCGATCCGGATGGGCTACGAACGCGAGGTCGAGCAGATCCAGGAGCTGTATCTGTCCGGTCGCAAAGACGAGGCAGCCGCAGCAGTGCCGACCGAGCTCATCGACCAGCTCACGTTAATTGGATCGAAGGAGAAGATCGCTCACGACCTCGACGCGTGGCGCGAGTCGATCGTTACGACGCTGCTGATCGCCGGCGACCCGCAGACGCTGCGCACCGCCGCCGAGCTCGTCCTCGCCTAGGCGTCGTGGTACAGCGCGAACTCCCACGGATGCGGGCGCATCCGGATCGCGTCGACCTCGTTCTCGCGCTTGTAGCGGATGTAGGCGTCGATCAGCCCGGTCGGGAAGACGCCGCCCTGCAGCAGGAACGCGTGGTCTGACTCCAGAGCATCCAGCGCCGCCTCGAGCGATCCCGGGACGCGGCCGATGCCGGCGAGCTCCTGCTCTGAGAGCTCGTAGATATCGCTGTCGAGCGGCTCGCCCGGATCGAGCTGGCGCCTGATCCCGTCCACGCCCGCGAGCATCAGCGCGCTGAACGCCAAATAGGGATTGGCGGTCGGGTCGGGCGAGCGGAACTCGACCCGCTTGGTCTTCGGCGCCTCGTGGTAGACGGGCACGCGCACGCATGCGCTCCGGTTGCGTGCGGAGTAGACGAGATTCACGGGCGCCTCGTAGCCCGGGCACCAGCCGCCGGTACGAGTTCGTCGTCGGCGCGCAGAACGCGAGCAGCGCCGGCGCGTGCGTCAGCAGTCCGCCGATGTAGTGCTTCGCCAGCTCTGACAGGTGCGCGTAGCCGTCCGGGCCGTACATCAGCGGCTCGCCGTCGCGCCACAGCGACTGATGGACGTGCATGCCCGAGCCGTTCTCTTCGAAGATCGGCTTCGGCATGAACGTCGCGGTCTTGCCGGCGCGCGCGGCGACGTTCTTGACCACGTACTTGTAGATCATCATCTGGTCGGCGATCTGCAGCAGCGGTCCGAAGCGCATGTCGATCTCGCCCTGGCCGCCGGAGGCGACCTCGTGGTGGTGGAACTCGCAGGTGATCCCGAGCGACTCCATCGTGATCACCATCTCGGCGCGCAGATTCGCCATCGAGTCGGCCGGCGGGACGGGGAAGTAGCCCTCCTTCTGGCGCAGCTTGTAGCCGAGGTTCCGGTCGCCGCCGTCCGCGCCCGTGTTCCAGAACCCCTCGGAGGAGTCGATCTCGTAGAAGGCGCGGTGCTCGCGTTGCTCGTAGGCCATGTGGTCGAACACGAAGAACTCCGCCTCCGGGCCGAAGTACGCGACGTCCGCGATCCCGGTCGAGGCCAGCCACCGCTCCGCCTTCTGCGCAACGAACCGCGGATCGCGCGCGTACGGCTCGCCGAGCACCGGGTCGGCGACCGAGCAGATCAGCGACACCGTCGGGAATCGTGTAGAAGGGGTCGATGAACGCGGTCGCCGGGTCGGGCATCAGCAGCATGTCCGACTCGTGGATCTCCTGAAAGCCGCGGATCGAGGAGCCGTCGAAGCCGAGCCCGGACTCGAAGTCGCCAGGATCGAGCGTCGTCAACGGCATCTGCATGTGCTGCCAGGTGCCGGGCAGGTCGATGAACTTCAGATCGACCATCTGCACGCCGCGCTCGGCGGCGAACTCGAGCACCTCGCCGGCGGTCTTCGCGCCGACGGCGACGGCGCTCCCGTTTTCAGTCGTGGCCATCCGCCCGAAATCTACTCGCGTTGCGTGCGGTGAGCCTGTGATCGGCCTCGAGGATCTCGTGTGCCTTCAGCCCGAGACCGAGACGCTCGCGCCCGTCTGACTCGTGAGGCGACAGTCCGGACACGTCGTGCGCCCGGGCGAGACGGTAGCCGACCGTGTGCCGGTGAAGGCCCATCGCCTCCGCCGTCTCCGAGGTCGACCCGTGGTGCGCGAGGAACGCGCGGAGCGTCGGCAGCAACTCGGTGTCGTGCTCTGCGTCGTAGACGGCGAGCGGTGAGATCGTCTGCGCGCGCAGCTGCTCGAGCTCGTCCCGGTCACGCAGCAGCACCCCGATCAGCAGCTTGAAGGTGTCCTCCTGGCCGGCGATTGCAGCGTGGTCGCTCGCAAGCTCGAGCAGCAGCTCGGACTCGCGCAACTCCTCGTTCTGCTCGCGCAGCAGGGCGTCAACGGCGGCGCCCGCGGCATCCGCCAGCGGACGCAGACGCTCACCGTGGACGTCGGACGGCGGCCAGACGACCGGCTCGCCGGGCGCCGCGACGGCGATCGCCACCGGGGCGCCGAGCACCTCGGACGCTGCCCGGGCGAGACGCTCGAGATCGTCGTCCGCGACCGCGCCGGAGACGATCGTCAACGGCGCGGACCGGGGGGCAGGTGTGCCCACCCCCCGGTCCGATGCCTGCGGCTCGCCTCTCACTCCGGGAGCGAACTGCGCCCAGTTACGCTGTCGACGGCGCCGTCTGGGACGTCCCCGAGGCGAACCCGGGGACGCCGCCTGGGTACCCGAGTGACGGCACGTCGGATGGATACACCTCGTGGCCGTGCTCGGCCGTGTCGCCGATCTCCATGTTCTCCTGAGACATCCGTAATGGGATGAAGATCCCTACGAGCTTCAGCAGGATGAAGGTCGCGACCGCGGACCATGCGATCACGAATAACCCGGCGAACAGCTGCCATTTGAGCAGCGTCCAGTTGCCGTGGATCACGCCGGCGGCGGAGAACCCGGTGCCGCGACCGTGCGGGCCGTAGTAGACCCGCATCAGCGGATCGGCGAACACGCCGGTCAACAGCCCGCCGGCGAAGCCGGCGATGCCGTGCGTGTAGATCACGCCGAGCGTGTCGTCGACGTTGCGGAACGGTCGCATTCGGCTCAGGTAGTTGAGCGCGAAGTACACGATCGTCGAACCGATGATCCCCATCGCGCCCGCGCCCCAGCCGTTGACGTAGCCGGCGGCCGGCGTGATCACCACGAGGCCGGTGATCATGCCGTTGATGCCGCCGATCAGTGACGGCTTGCGGCCGGTCATGTAGTCCCACATCACCCACACGAGGAACGCAACCGCCGTGCACAGGTTCGTGTTGATCACCGCAGCCGAAGCCGACGCGCCCGCGAAGTACGGGTCTCCGCCGTTGAAGCCGTTCCAGCCGAGCCAGAGTAACCCGGCGCCGGTCGCGACCATCAGCACGTTGTTCGGCGCGTCGATCTCTCTGTCTCGCTGGAGTCTTGGTCCGATCACCGCCGCGGCGACGAAGCCCGTCACACCGGCCGAGAGGTGGATCACGTAGCCACCGGAGAAGTCGATCGCACCCTGGTGGGCGAACCAGCCGCCGCCCCAGATCAGGAACGCATCGACCGCATAGACGAACGTGATCCACAAGGCCGTGAACGGAATCCACGCCTTGATGTTCACCCGGCCGAGCACGGATCCGAGTGCCAGGATTGGCGTGATCGCCGCGAACACGAACTGGAAGTAGACGAGCGACGACAGCGGGAATCTGAACGTCGGCGAGCCCGCGTCGACTAACGGGATCGACGCCTGGCCCTGCTCGGCCGCGTGGCCGAGTACGTCGCCGGGCCTACCGACGAAGGTCGAGAAGAACCCGGTTCCGTGGCCGATCGGCGTTCCGAAGCCCATCTTGAACGCCCACAGGACCCACACGATCAGGACGATCGCGAAGGTCATGAACGTCAGCATCATGCTGTTGATCGACCATCGTTTCTGCATGACCCCGCCATAGAGGACGACGAGGCCCGGCACGCTCATGAGACCAACGAGCGTCGCGGCGGTCAGCTGCCACGCGTTGTTCCCAGGGTTGAGCCAGGTTGGATATGGAGTGAGCATCGTTCTCCTTGGTGGAGGGTCTGCATCCGCCCACCGCGGGCGGCAGCTAGCCCAGATTTCCTCCGGAAGGGTCGTCTGCGCCCGAGCGCCGAACCATGGCCGCGGGTCCAGCAAACATCGAGGGCGTCTCGACATTGGGATAAACGGATCCCGCATTCACCGGAAAACGCAGCCACTGCGGTGGGGGTCCACCGGCTGTGCCACCATCGCTGCCGCGTGGTGTTGCAGGCGTTTCTCCATATCCACATCCACCTGCACCACTTCAAGGGGCCAGCGATCGATTACGTCGGGCTCGCGCTGGCGGCCTTCGCCAGCTGGGTCGGCGTGCCGGGGCCGGGGGAGACGGTGCTGATCGCGACCGCCGTCGCCGCCTCGAAACACAACCTGGGGATCGTGTCGGTGCTGTTCGTCGCGTGGGCGGCGGCAATGGCGGGCGGGGTCGTGGGCTGGCTGATCGGGCGCCGCGCCGGGCGCGGGCTGCTGACCAGGCCAGGGCCGCTGCGAAGGCGTGCGCCTGCGGGCGGTCGAGCGCGGCGACCGGATATTCGAGCGCTACACGGCGCTCGCGATCTTGGTGACCCCGCCGTGGATCGCGGGGATCCACGGCGTGCGCACCGGTGTCTATCTGTTCTGGAACACGCTCGAGGCCGCGCTGTGGGCCGGCGGGATCGGGATGGCCGCCTACCTCGTCGGTCCGAGCGTCGTCGACGAGGCCAACGACCTGGGTCTGGTGACAACGATCGGCGTCGTCGCGCTGATCGTGTTCGCGGTCGGTGGCGAGCTGCTCAGGCGCCGGCGCCGCCGCTCGAATGCCAGATGCTACAACCCGGTCCCGGCGAATGAGATCGGCTTGAACGGAACCAGCGGCGTGCCGACGTCCAGCTGGATCTGGTTGTGGGGCTTGAGCGGGATCGACGCGTGGGTTGCCCGTGTACGGGTTGCCGTTGACGAACGCCGTGACCTTGCCGCATCGCGCTTGCGACCTGCGTTGAGCTCAAGCGGCTGGTGCCACTCGTCAAAGAAGTTGCCGAGCGTGTAGATGTGGGGGGTCGGCGACTCGACGTGGATGATCCCGTCGGAGGCGTGGGTGTGCAGCCAGTAGTAGCACTTGGTTGCGCCGTAGAACGGGCCGTTTTGAGTCTGCTGGGAGACGGGTCCGAGCAGCCCGATCGCCGCCGGGAGCGCCCGCGGCTGGCCGTTGTCGTAAACCTGCAGGTGGATGTGGATGTGGTACGCGAGCTGCTCGATCGGGGCGCACTGGATCAGCCCGTCGATCACCGTGCCCGGGGAGGTCGACGACGCGGGCGCCAGCGCGGGACCCTGCTCGAGGGGGATTCCCTCCGGTCCGATCGGGCCGCTCGCGGCGGCCGTGGTCGTTCCGGACGAGGCAGCGGTTGAGCTGGCGGCCGTGCTGCTGGTACTCGACGACGACGAGCTGCCGCAGCCGGCGATCGCGAGCGCCGCGCACGCGGCTGCCGCGGTGAGGGACCAGGTCTTCTTCATCGCGCGCGGAACGGTAGCGACCCCGGCGCCCCGGGGTCGCGCTTCCGAGTCTCTGCCTACCGGCGGCCTCCGCCGCCGAACAGGGAGAGGAAGAACAGGAATACGTTGAAGATGTCGAGGAAGATGCTCGCCGCGATCGGCACCGTCAGGTTCATGTTCGCGCGCGCGAGGCGGTTGAAGTCCAGCACCGTGAAGCCGCCGAAGATCACCAGCCCGAGCACCGCGTAGATCACGTTCGAGTGCGGGATGCTGACGAACAGCGCCACCAGCCCGAACACGATCAGCGCGATCAGCGCGAAGAAGAAGAACCGGTAGTAGACCGACAGGTCACGGCGGGTGGCGTAGCCCGGCGGCGCCGAGCAGCGCGACGAATCCGCCGGTCGCGCCGACGGCCTGGTAAAGGATGTGCGGGTTGGCCTTGGCGTAGTAGTCGAGAACCGGTGCGACGGCCAGGCCCAGCAGCAGGCCCAAGCCGAACAGCAGCCCGATGGCGAGCTGCTCGTGGCCGCGCCGGGTCGCGTACTGGAGGCCGAAGATGCAGGCGAACGCCCCGATGAAGAAGGCGATGCCGCCGCCTCCGGTCATGTTGCGGCCGATGTACGCGCCGAGCGCGGCACAGCCGCACGTCAACGCGACCAGGCCCATCACCTGACCGAACACGGCACGGGTGCGGTCGCCGGTCAGCGGCGCGCCACGGCCGTAAGCAAGATCGTTGTAGGTCGGCATCTAGTTCGGTCCTCCAGTTATTGGATTACGGGCGTGATGTTAGCCGCGCGGTGGTCAAGGCCAGCTCAATTTGCTCGTGGTGGTGGATCAGCATCGGCTCATTGCGGCCGTAGATCACCTCCGGCATCAGCCCTGTGCGCAGCGATCGATGAATGTCCTGCTGCTGGTCGAAATCTTCCTTGAACACGACGCCCTCGGTGAACCGCACGTTGGTCTCGAAGAACGCCCGCTCCTCGTCCGTTCGAGGCTCGCCCGGCGTGTAGAACTTGACCGTCACCCGGGTCCGGTGCGGGTCGTCGGGCTCGGGGTACATCTCCCACAGCTCCGCGTGGCCGCTCATCGGCAGGTTGATCACCACGCTCGGGAACAGCAGGTAGACGATCGACGCGTTAGCGCGCAGATCCCACTCGGACTCGTCGCGCTCGAGCAGCTTGACGACGTCCTTGCGCATCACCACGCCGCGCCCGTGCGCGCCGAACGTGTCGCCCACGAACGGCGTCGAGAGCAGATCGCCGGCGATCGTGTCGCGGTGCAGCGAGAACACGTGGTAGCTCTCGAGGAACGTGTCGTGGATCAGCTTCCAGTTCGCGTCGAACGTGCCACTGCGCTCCTTGAAGAAGCGGAATCGGTCGAGTTCCCAGTCGGCGATCTCGGGACCGAGCCCCTGGAGCTCGGCCGCGACGTCGATCGGCGCGTCGGAGCCCAGCCGCGCGAAGATCAGCCCGAACCGCTCGGCCGTCGGCACCGGCACCAGGCCGAGCTCGCGGCGGTCGATCGGCTCGAACGCCTCGCGCGCGAGCGGCTGGCCGAGCAGCTCACCGTTGAGGTCGTACGCCCATGAGTGGTACGGGCACTTCAGCGCGCGGCCCGGCCGCCCGCGCCCGCGCGCGACACGGCCGCCGCGGTGGCGGCAGATGTTGAGGAACCCGCGGACCTCGGCGTCCTCACCGCGGACCAGTAACAGCGGGACGCCGGCAGCCTCGGTCGCGGTGTAGTCGCCGGTGCCGGGGAGGTCCGCGCTCAGGCCGACGCACAACGGCTGGGCGCGGAACAACGCATGCTGCTCCTCTTCGAGCCGGTCCTGGTCTGTGTACACCGAGGCGCGCTGTCTGTACGGCTCGGGGGCGAGCATCGTCGTGTGCTGCTCGCGCATCGCGAAGAACCGGTGGAGCAGCTCGCGCTGGGTCTCGGGTTTCATCGCGCCGGTCAGTCTCGCAGCCGCCGGCCGGCCGAGCAATCCGGCAAGATGGGTGATGATGCGCAAGGGGCTGAGGTGGCTGGTCGCGGCCGTCGCGCTGGTGGCGACGGTGCCGCTCGTCCACACGCATCTCTCCGGCGTGCTCGTCCGCACGGCGCAGACGCATGCGATCGAGCTGACGGTCGAGGTCAACGGCGACATCCTCGTCCATCAGCCGGTGTGGCAGCGGGCGCTGGCCGACGGTCACGGCCGCTACGACTTCGAGCCGATGCTGAGCGAGATCAGGCCCTACATCCGCGGCGCCGATCTCGCGATCTGTCACATCGAGACACCGATGTCGCCGCGCCCGGCGGAGGGGTACCCCGTGTTCAACACACCGACGCAGCTCGCGACCGCGATCCACTGGGCGGGGTGGCGGATTTGCGACACCGCCTCGAACCACTCGGTCGACCAGGGCCAGTACGGGATCGACCAGACCGGGCAGGCGCTCGATCGCGCCGGCGTGCTGCATACGGGGTCGTTCGCATATCCAGGCCAGCAACGGCGGACGTTGATGGTCACGGTCAAGGGCGTGCGCGTCGCGTTTCTCGCCTACACCGAGATGACGAACGGGATCCCGCTGCCCCATCCGTGGTCGGTCAACATCGCGTCGGCCGCCGCGGTGCGCCGCGCGGCTCGGGTCGCGCGCGAGCGCGGCGCCCAGGTCGTGATCGTCAACTTCCACTGGGGCACCCAGTTCCAGGCTGCACCCGATGGGTTCCAGCTCGGGCTAGCGCGCGCTCTCGCCGGCGACCCCGACATCACCGCGATCGTCGGTCAGCACGTCCACGTCGTGCAGCCGATCGTGCGCCTTCACGGCAAGCTCGTCGTCTTCGGCGAAGGCCAGATCCTCTCCAACGAGGACGGCGCCTGCTGTCCGATCCAGACCGAGGACGGGATGCTCGTGTTCCTCCACATCGTCGTCCGTGGGGGCCGCTCGTATGTCAAGGGCATCTCGTACCTGCCGACGTGGGACCGCCATCCCGATTACACGGTGCTGCCGATCGGCGAAGCGCTGGCGCGCGGGCAAGCTCCCGCCGCGACGCTGCGCGCTTCGTACGGGCGGACCGTGTCAGTGGTGGGCCGGGTCCGGGGCGTGCTCGAGCCGATCCCCATCCGGTTGCGTTGATCCATTGCCGGCGCCGAGGTGCTTTGTGAGGAACTCGGTCTGGTCGGCTACCGCGCGGTCGAACCACTCGCCGACGTAGATCTCGAAGTGGCCGACCGGGTAATGCTTGATCTCGGCGCGCGGCGCCTTGGCGCCGAGCGTCGACGAGCGCTTGGCCGGTGCGAGCGAATCGTTGTCGCACAGGCAGAAGAGCACGGGGCAGCCGATCCGGGGCGCCATGCGACCGGGACGGTAGGTCCCGATCAGGAATGCGATCCGTGCCGCGACCCGGTTCTGCCAGGTCGTTTCCGGCGGGACGAGTCGCTGGAAGCCCGGCAGCGAGTCCGGGGTCGTCATCATCGCGAGCTCCCCTGGCTTGCCAACGGCAGGGATGTAGTACGGAGGGCGACGGGTGGCGGCGCGGAGCAGATCACGGAGGCCGGCCGCCGTCAGCCGCGCCGAGTGCACCGCGCCGATCGCCGGCAAGGTCGCGAGCGAGTCCGTGAACGGGCACTGCGAGACCACCGCGGCGACGCGAGGATCCTGCGCCGCCACCGCCAGCACGTGACCCCCTGAGAACGAGCTGCCGAACACCGCGACCCGGTTTGCGTCGACCCAGGAGAGCTCGCGCGCGTACGTGAGCGCAGCGTGGTAGTCGGCGTGCTGGCGCGGGACGGAGAGCAGCTGGCGCGGCTCGCCGCCGCTCGCTCCGAAGTGCCGGTAGTCGAACACGAGCGCGCCGAGGCCGGCCGCGCAGAAACGCTCGGCGTACGCGTCGAGCCGAAGCTCGCGCGTGCCCGAGAAGCCGTGCGCCATCACCACGAGCGGATGCGGTCCGCCGCCGTCCGGGCGGTACAGCCAGGCCGCGCAGTCGATGCCGGCAGAAGGGAACGTTACGTCGAGCCGATTCACCTGATCCTCCCTCTACTTGGTGATCGCATGTACGACGACAAGTATGAGGCCGATCAGCGCGATCGCGGAGATTCCGAGGGCGACCACGCGGATACGCCCGCGGTGCGCGAGTATTCACGCGCGATGCTCGGTCTGATCAAGGCAAACGTGTTCCGTCGCAGCGCCCGCACGGCGCTGACCGCGGCGGGGATCGCGGTTGGCGTCGCCGCGATCGTCGCGCTGCTCGCGCTATCGGCTGGACTCGACAACACCGCCGGCCAGCTCGTGCACCTGGGCCGTGCGGACCTCGGGTTGTTTCAGCGCGACGCCGGCGATCCGACCACGTCGGTCGTGCCGTTGTCGACGATCGCTCGGCTGAAGGCGCTTCCGGACGTGGCCGACGCGACGCCGTTGCAGCTCGTGATCGGTCCGATCAAGAGCCAGCCGTCGGCGATCGTGCTCGGGGTCGAGCCGAACGGGTTCGTCGGGCGACAGCTCGTGTTCTCGGCCGGTGGACCACCGTCGGCGGGGCGGGTCGACATCGGCGACCTGCTCGCGACCCAGATGCACCAGGGCGTCGGCTCGACGCTGAAGATGAACGGCCGCAGGTTCACGGTGGCGGGCATCTACCACTCGGGCATCGCATACGAGGACCAGGGGGCGATCACAACGCTGGCGGACGCACAGAAGCTGGCGGGCCGGTCGCCCGACGAGACGACGACGATCGCGGTGCGGCTGAAGCCGACGGTCACGCCGAAGGCCGCCGAGAAGGCGATCGGCAAGGCGTTCCCCGGGCTGAGCGCGATCGGCGATGCGAATGAGGCGATCCGGTCCGGCGCGAACACCGTGCTGATCTCCAAGGCGGTGCTGCTGATCGTCGTGCTCGCGCTGATCATCGGCACGCTCGCCGTCGCCAACACGATGCTTGCCGCGGTGCTCGAGCGCCGGCGCGAGCTGGCGCTGCTCGCGACGATCGGCTGGAGCGGCCCGCAGCTCGCGATGCTCGTGCTCGGGGAGGCCGTTGGGGTGAGCTTCATCGGGACAGGATTTGGGCTCGCGCTGGGGACGATCTTCAGCGGCGCGCTGCCGGCGGCGCTGGGTCTCGGCAACTTCATCACGCCCGACATGACCGCGTGGGGGCTGGGGCGCGCGTGCCTGATCGGGGTAGCGACCGGCGTGATCGGTGCGGTGTATCCGATCTGGCGCGCGACCCGGATCTGGGCGGCAGCCGCGCTCGCGACCGGCTGAGACTTTCGGACTCCTAGCCGCCGTTGACGACGCGACCGTCGACGAGGCTGATCGTGCGATCGGCACGTTCGGCGACCGCTGGATCGTGGCTGACGACGACGAGCGTCGTCCCGTATCGCTCGCGCATCGCGTTCAGCAGATCAAGCGCACGCCCGCCACTGTCGGAGTCGAGCTGGCCCGTCGGCTCATCGGCAAGCAGCAGCCGCGGATGGTTCGCAAGTGCGCGGGCGAGCGCCACAGCCTGGCGCTGGCCGCCCGAGAGCTCCGACGGCAGATGCTCGGCGCGGTCCGCGAGGCCGACCTCGCGCAACATCTCGAGGCTGCGCTCGCGCCGTTCGTTGCGACCGACCCCGGAGGCCAGCAGTGCGGCCTCGACGTTGCCCTGGGCGCTCATGTACGGCAGCAGCAGGTTCGTGTCCTGGAACATGAAGCCGACCACGTGGCGGCGGAACTCGACGGCGTGCCAAGGCTCCGGGACGGGCTCGCCGCCCACCAGCACGATGCCCGAGTCCGGGCGCTCGAGGCTCCCGATCAGGTTCAGCAGCGTGCTCTTGCCAGACCCCGACGGCCCGGTGATCGCGACGAACTCGCGGCTGGCGATGTTCATCGACACGCCGCGGAGCGCCGCCACCGCTCCGAACGACTTGTGGACGTCGCGGACCGAAACATCGACGCCAGGCGCCGCCGGCGCGATCGGAGGACTCTCCAATTCAGTTTGAACGGTGTCTGAGAGCGCCAGCCGTTCCCGCATACAGAGGCAACATACCCGGTGGCGTTACCGGACCGTTTCTATGCGCGGGCGGACACCCACTCCGCTGCGAGGTCGGCGAGCGCATCACGCGCGCCGGTGGGCTCGCGGAAGTAGTGATCGCCGGCGAGGTACTCGAGCCGCTTGTCGCTCGAAGCGAGCGCGTCCGCGATTCCGGCTGCATCGCTCGGGAACACGCCGACGTCCATCGTCGGCTGGACCACGAGCGCCGGCAGCGCGATCTGCGCCAGGTGCTCCGCGCCGCCGCAGCGCGAGTCGTCAAGGCTCCACATCGACAGCCACGTCCGCAGCGTGCTCATGATCCCGATTCCAAACACGCCGCGGTTCGCGCGTGCGGGGTCGCCGAGGTAGCAGGCGGGCGTCGGACGGTCGGAGGGGTCGAGCGTGGGGTCGACCATCCGCGGGTCCGCCCACGTCCGCTGGAGCGTGAACACGCGGTCGATGAAGCCGGCGTCCTGGAGCCTGCGCAGCTCGCCTTTGGCCCACGCGGTGATGCTGCGATTCCGCTGCTGTTGCGCGGCGCGGTAACGGGCGACGAACTCCGGGCTGTAAGGCGGCCCGTTGTCACCGTTGAAGATGTCGAGTGCGGGATCGGTCTTGGTCGGGTCCTGCTCATCGGTCACCGCCGCGTCCATCCACGCGGTCAGCACCTGAGGGCGGCCTGGGTGGGCGGCGACGCTGATGTAAAGGTCTCCGCTGTCGAGCTCGTCGTGCTGCTGGGCGGTCGCCTGGTACGCCGCCATCAGCGAACCGCCGCCCGAATTGCCGAGCAGCACAACGGTCTCGGCGCCGCGCTCGCGCAGCCACCGCACGCCGAGACCGATGTCGGCTAGCGCGTACTCGAGCAGGAAGTAGCCCTCATTGCCGCGGAACCGCGTGTTCCAGCCGAGGAAGCCGAAACCGCGCCGCGCCAGATATTCGGCGAGGTAGTGCTCGGAGAAATCCACGTTGTAATGGGTCGCGATGAATGCGATCCGCGGCTCCGGGGTGGCCGGCGGCTGGTAATAGACCCCCTGGCACGGGTGGCCGCCGGCGCCGGCGCGCTGCGCCTCGTCGGCGGGGAGGGCGACGAACTCGCGGTTGGTCGCGCGCATCAAGTCAGGCGCTTCTTGTAAATCTCCGGCAACGCCTCGACCGGCAGTCCGCTGAACCCCGAGTAGTACTTCGCAGCCGGGTTGCCCTCGACCAGCGCGGCCTTCGCCTCCTCGGTCCACTCGAGCTCCGCCTTGGTGTCGAAGTTGACCTTCATCAGGCGCGGCTGCTTCGGTGGGTTCTTCGGGTAGGACGGCGGAAACTTGATCCCCGGGTGCGCGATCGTGCGAGGCAGCAGCCATAGCTGCCCGTCGGTCTCGGGCGCGTGCCGATTGACGTGGTTCAGCCATACCTCGTCGTAGTCGTTCAGGTGCGACGGCGCGCCGTAGCTGCCGTCGGGTGCAGGGGTCGTCGGGAACGGGTGGGCCGGCGCGGCGTTGAAGAAGAACGAGCGGTTCTCACCGAACAGAACCGCGCCGGCGGGCGGCGGCATGAAGCCGCGGCTCGAGCCGAGCGCGGGGACGTCCCAGATGTTCATCTTGAAGACCACCGGGTCGCCGAGCCAGCCGACGACGTCCTTGCACGGATCGAACCCGTAAGTAACTGTGTGGTACGCGTCGCGGTAGCGGACCCTGACCTCGGTCTCGACCTCGATCTCGTCGTGGGGATGCTCGATCGGCTCGGGCACGACCATCGTCGAGAAGTCGGTCAGGAAGCTCGTGAAGCCGACGCTGTCCCACAACTGCTCCGCGAGCAGGATCGAGGAGTCCAGCCCGAACACGAAGATCGCGTTCCCGTCTTTGGTGGTCGGGGTTTCGCGGTATGCCAGGCCCTTCGGGATCACCACGAAGTCGCCGGCGGTGACATCGAGCGGACCGAGCTCGGTCTCGAGCTTGAACTCGCCGCGGTGATAGAAGCGGATCTGGTTGTAGTCGACGTCGCGCTCGGCGAACGGCGTTTCGTGGCCGCGCTGCGAGAGCGAGACGAGCACGCCGTCGCCGCGGAGCAGAGGGAGCGGGGTGCCCGCGGGATCCTGTGAGTCCGACGCGGTGAGCGCCGGCGTTTCGATTCCGCTGTACATCAGCCGCTCGTCGGACCAGCTGATCGGCTGGCCCATGTTCCCGTGGCGGTAGATGTGGGCCCAGTCGCCGAAGAAGCCGCCGAGCGTGTAGATCTCGTCGACGTAATCGCCGACGCCCTGCGGCGGGTTCGGGATCCTGCCCTTGCGGATGTTCGAGGCCATCTGCCCTCCTGGGGTCAGGTCGTTAGCGGTGCTGGGTCGACGGATGCGCGTTGTCCGACGAAGCGGCCGTCCTTGGCTCGTGCAAGCAGCGCGCCCGGAAGTGTCACGCTCGCGAGCATTTCAGATGTTGGCTGCGCCGGTGTGTCGGGATGGCCGTGAACGACAACCGAGGTGCTGGCGTTCCGAGGCGACCAGGTGTGTCGCGCCGAGGTCTACTTCGGCTGGGAGCTCCCGGGCTTGCCCTGACCGGCGTCAGCCGAGCGAGCGCGCATCGGGACGAGCCGGCTCGCGGCGAGCAGCACGATCACGACGCCGACGACGACCCACACCGCGGGATCGCTCAGCGAGAGCCGCTCCGCCCGCGATCCCAGATATGCGACCGCGGCGGTCAGCGGCAGGAACCCCACTACGGTCGTCCACGAGAAGCGCAGGAATGGCACGCGGGCGGCGCCGGCGGCGTAGCCGAGCAACGTGAAGGGGACGACCGGGATCAGGCGGCCGGCGAGCAGCAGCCGGGTCCCGCCCCGATGCGCCGCCGCCTCGAGTCTCGCAAACCGGGGTCCGAGCAGCGCGTTCAACAGCGGGCGCGCGAGCTGGCGCCCGAGCCAGTACGTAATTGCCCCCGAAATCAGCCAGCCGACGAGCGCGAACGCGGTCCCCGGAAGAAACCCGTACACGAACCCGGCCGTCGCGTTGAGGATCTCGGTCGGATAGGGGATCACGGCGTGGGCGAGCATCAGCCCGAACAGACACGCGGCGCCGCCGACGCCGAGGCTCCGCACGTAGTGCCGGAGCTCACCGAGCTTGCCCGCCAGCGCGAGCGACACGCCGTGGCGGAGTTCCGGGATTGCGAACACGATCGCGAGGCCGAGCGCGATCGACCCGAGCGCGACCAGAATCCGAGTGCGGCGGGGATGCCGTGCCGGCTCGGGGTCCATCTAAGCGTCCAGCATGACCCGCACACGTTCCATCACCTCAGGATGGCAGTCCGGCTCGGCGTCGCTGGTGGGATCGAGGGCAGCCGCTTCGTGCTCACCGCTGCGCCGAAGCCCCGACGCCTGCCCGTGAGCGAATGCTCTCGAGGATCGCCTCGGTGTCTGGGACGTACGCGTCCTCAAGGGTCGGGCTGTACGGAATCGGCGTTTCGTCGGTGGCGATGATCCAGGCGTCGTCGAGATCGTGCAGAGCCTGCTCGGCCACGAGGCCGAGCAACCCAGAAGCCCAACCGCCTGTCCGCGGTCCCTCCTCGACCGCCAGGAGGCGGTTCGTTCGCGCGACGGACTCAAGCACCGTGACCAGATCGAGCGGGCGCAGCGTGCGCAGGTCGATCACCTCCGCCGAGATGCCCTCACCGGCGAGGGTATCGGCCGCGGCGAGCGCGTCGGGGACGCCTTTGCCAATCGACACGAGCGTCAGATCATCCCCGCGGCGTGCGATTCCCGCCTCGCCCAGCGGGACCAGCTCTTGCTCGGGCGGTGGGCCCTTCACCGAGTAGAGCCGTTTGTGTTCGAGAAACAGCACGGGGTTGTCGTCTCGGATCGCCGACTTCAACAGCCCCTTCGCCTCGGCGGGCGAGGAGGGAAATGCGATCTTCAGGCCGGGAACGCCCTGAAACCAGGTCCCATGGGTCTGGGAGTGCATCGCCCCGAATCTGCCACCGGCGCCGACAGCGGAGCGCACGACGAGCGGCACGCTGCCCTGCTCGGATGAGACGTACCAGAACTTCGCGGCCTGATTGACGAGGCTGTCCATCGCCAGGCCCATGAAGTCGCCGAACATGATCTCGATCACCGGGCGCAGACCGGTCACGGCGGCTCCGTACGCCGCGCCGGTGAGCGCAAGCTCCGAGATCGGGGTGTCAAACACCCGCTCGACGCCGAAGCGATCGAACAGCTCCGTGGTCACTTTGAACACGCCGGCGCCGGCCGCCACGTCCTCGCCGAAGAAGATCACCGACGGATCGCGCTCGAGCTCCTCGGCGAGCGCGTCGCGGATCGCGTCACGGAACTCGAGCGTGCTCATGGGCGGAACTCGGTCGCCCGATCCTCGCCCGGATCAGGGTACGGGGATGCAAGCGCCGTCTCGACCGCCTCGTCGATGAGCGAGCTCGCCGCCTCCTCGGCCGAGACGAGTTCCTCCTCGCTCAGCTCTTCGAGCAGCCGCTCTCGCGCACGCTTGAGCGGATCACGCGCGAGCCATGCGTCAAGCTCACCCTCCGGCCGGTAGGTGGCCGGGTCGCTCTTCGAGTGGCCGTAGTGACGGTAGGTCCGGCACTCCAGCAGCGTCGGGCCGCCTCCGCTCCGGGCCCGATCGACGGCATCGACGGCGGCGGCGTGCACCGCCCACAGATCGTTGCCGTCGACCACCGCGGAGGGCATCCCATACGCCTTGCCACGGCCGGCGATGTCGGACCCGGCGGTGACGGATGCCATCGGGGTGAACTCGCCGTAGAGGTTGTTCTCGCAGACGAAGACGACGGGGAGCGAGAACACGCTGGCCATGTTCAGGCACTCGTGGAAGTAGGCCTGGTTGACTGCCCCGTCGCCGAAGAACGCGGCCGCGACCCGGCCCTGTCGCTGGGCCGAGAGCGACGCGCCGAGCGCCGCCGCAATCGAGCCGCCGACGATGCCGTAGCACCCGATCAGGCCGTGCTCGAGGTCGACGATGTTCATCGAACCCGCCCGACCGCCGCAGACGCCGGTCGCGCGGCCGAGCATCTCCGCCACCAGCGGTGCCGGCGGTGTCCCCTTGGCCAGCGCGTGTCCGTGCCCTCGGTAGGTGCCGGCGACGTAGTCGTCCGGGCGCAGCGCGAGGCAGATCCCAACGGCGACCGCCTCCTGCCCGGCGTAGAGGTGGGTCGTGCCGTGAACCTCACCCGCGAGGAACAGCCGGTGCATCGCCTCCTCGAACAGGCGGATCAGGTACATCCGACCGTATCCCTCGAGGAACATCCCGACCTGCGACGCGTGGGCGTCGGCCGCGTCTGTTCTGCTCTGCTGCGCCGCCAAAAACCGGCTCCTAGCCCTCGTTTATCAGCTGGGAGCGATACTATCGCAAACGTTTGCAGTCCCGGCCCGCAACGGTATCCCCATGGCTCACGAAATCAACATGCCGCGCCTGTCGGACTCGATGGAGGAGGGCACGATCCTGGAGTGGCTCGTGGCTGAAGGGGATCGCGTCGAGGTCGGTCAACCGCTGGTCGAGATCGAGACCGACAAGGCGACCGTGACGTACGAGGCCGACGCGGCTGGCGTGATCATCGCGCTCACGGCTGCTGTGGGCGCGACCGTCCCGCTCGGCTCCTCGATCGCGGTGATCGGAGAGCCGGGCGAGAAGCTTCCGGAGGCCGCGCCGGCGCCCGAGCACGCCGGAGCCGCCGCGAGGGAGGACCGCGTCGCAGAGCTGGCCGTCCCGGGGGTTGCCAGTTCGAGGACGGCGGCTCGGCCCGGCCGCGCGATGGCTTCTCCGCTCGCGCGTCGCCTCGCTGCCGAGCTCGATGTCGAGCTCCACGGGCTCGCGGGCTCGGGGCCGAACGGCAGGGTGATCCGCGCCGACGTGGAACGTGCCGCGGTGCCCGCGGCCACCGGTGGCAAGGTCACGACCGCCAAGGGCGAGGCGGAGGTGCACGAGCTGAGCAGGATCCAGCGGACCGTGGCGCGGCGGATGGCGGAGTCGCGCGCGACGGTGCCCGACTTCGAGCTCCGCTGCGAGGTCGACATGACCGGGGTCGTGGAGCTTCGAGACCGGCTCCGAGAGGTGACCCAGCCGTTGCCGTCCTACAACGACTTCGTTGTCAAGGCGACAGCGCTCGCGCTGCGGGAGTTCCTGCGGGTGAACGGCGCCTACCGGGATGGTGCGGTCGAGACCTTCGCTCGGGTCAACATCGGCGTCGCGGTGGCGGCGGACGAGGCGCTGGTCGTTCCGACGATCTTCGACGCCGACCGCATGTCGATCGGCGAGATCGGTCGCCAAGCTCGCACACTGGCGGCGAAGGTGCGCGACAACACGATCGGGCCGGCTGATCTGAGCGGCGCCACGTTCACGGTTTCGAACCTCGGGATGTACGGCGTCGACAGCTTCTCGGCCGTGATCAACCCACCCCAGGCCGCGATTCTCGCCGTCGGGTCGTTGAAGCCGCGCGCCCTCGTCGATGATGACGGCAACGTCGTCGCACGCTCGACGATCATCCTGACGCTGGCGTGCGATCACCGAGTGCTCTACGGAGCCGACGGCGCCAGATTCCTCGCGCGCGTGCGCGAGCTCCTGGAAACCCCGCAGGCGCTGATGCTCTAGGGGCTGTCGGGATTCGCCGGCGCGGGCGTCCCTGCGGGGCCGCCGTTGACGCTCGGCTCGATCGGGCTCAGGCCGTCGTCGACCTCGACGTTCTCCGGTTCGAGCTCCAGCCCAGCCGCCCGAGCTTCCAGCGACAGCAGCGCCGCGAAGTCGACGTCGTTCCCGAAGTTCTCGGCCAGGCTCTCGACGATCTGCTCGGCGGCAGCGGCGAGCGGCATCGGCACCTCGAGCTCACGCGCGGCGTCGGCGCCGAGGCGGAAGTCCTTGAGCAGCAGCTCCGGCGTGAATGTCGGCGTGAAATCGAGGTTGACGTACGCCGGCGACTTGTACCGAGTGAACGTCGATCCCATCACGCTGTCGTTCAGGAACTCGAGGAAGTCAGCCCGCGAAACCCCGCCGCGTTCGGCCAGCACGGTGATCTCGGCCATACATTGCGCGACCACGCCGAGCATCAGGTTGTGGCAGATCTTCACGAGGCGCGCCCGCTCACCTTCGCCGACGTAGGTGACGCGGCGTCCGAGCTCCTCGAGGTACGGCCGAGCTTGGAGCCAGGCCTGTCGCGGTCCCGAGGTGACGATCGTGAGCCGGCCGGCTCTCGCCACGGTCGGGTTGCCACTGACGGGCGCCGCGAGGATCGCCGTTTCGCGCGCTTGCGCGGCCTCCCGGACCCGCTCGGCCGTCGCCGGCGAGATCGTCGTGAAGTCGACGATCACGCGGGGTGCGGCTTCGTCGCGTGAGAGCAGGCCCTGCGGTCCGTTCACGACCTGCTCGAAGTCGTCCGACCCCGCGACGATCGTGAACACGATGTCGCATGTCGCGAGCTCAGCCGGGGATCCCGCGATCGTCGCACCGCGTTCGGCCAGCGGCCTGGCCTTCTCGCGCGTGCGGTTATAGACCGTGAGCTCGTGGCCCGCCGCGAGCAGCCGCCCGGCCAGGACGAGGCCCATCCGGCCGGCGCCGATCCACCCGAGTCGCACCTGTTGGTCGCCGCTCATTGTCGCTTTGATCGCCCGTCCCCACGTCCTGCAATCGTTTGCAGGAGGGTAGCCCACCCCGGATAGAGGGTCAAGCCTCGCGGTTGAACCGATCCACGCCCGGCAGTATCCTCCTGCAAACGTTTGCAGGAGGTCGTGCCGATGGGAGAACACAGCTACGGGACCATGGGCGTGGACTGGGAGGAGCGGGTCCGGTACGACCGGCTGCGGGATGAGCGGCTGGCTCGCATCAAGCAGCTGCTGGCGGCGTCGGAGCTCGGCGCGTTGCTGTGCTTCGACATGGGCAACATCCGCTACATCACGGCAACCCACATCGGCACCTGGGCCGCCGACAAGCTCAACCGCTTCTGCCTGCTACCTCAAGCCGACGAGCCGATCATGTGGGACTTCGGCTCGGCCGCGCGCCACCACCAGCTCTACAACCCGTGGCTGGGCGACGGGCGCTCGCGCGCCGGGATCTCAACGCTCCGCGGCGCGATGTCACCGGAGTCAGGGCGCGCCGAGGACGTCGCTCGGAAGATCCGCGTCGAGCTCGAGCAGCGAGGGCTCCTGAACGAACCGGTCGGGATCGACGCGATCGAGCCGCAGGTGCTGTTCGCGCTCCAGCGCGAGGGCATCGAAGTCGCCGACGGCCAGCAGCTGATGCAGCAGGCGCGCATGATCAAGACCCGCGACGAGATCACGCTTTTGAACATGGCCTGCGGGATGGTCGACGCCGCCTACGAGGAGCTGTACCGAACGATGCGCGCGGGCATCCGCGAGAACGACTGTGTGGCTCTCGTCAACAAGGTGCTGTACGAGATGGGCTCGGAGTTCGTCGAGGGCGTGAACGCGATCTCCGGCGAGCGCTGCAGCCCGCACCCGCATGTGTTCACCGATCGCGCGCTACGACCCGGGGATCCCGCGTACTTCGACATCCTCCACAGCTACATGGGCTACCGCACGTGCTACTACCGCACGTTCGCGGTCGGGAGCGCCTCCCGCGCTCTGGTTGATGCTTACAAGCGCTGCCGGTATTACCTCGATGCTGCGATCGAGCTGATCCGCCCGGGCGCCACCACCGGCGAGGTGGTGTCGGTCTGGCCCAAGGCGCAGGAGTTCGGGTTCGCCGACGAGGAGGCCGCATTCGCGCTCCAGTTCGGCCACGGCGTCGGCCTCTCGATCTGGGAGAAGCCAATCTTCAGCCGACTCGTCTCGCTCGATCACCCCGAGGAGATCAAGCAGGGGATGGTGTTCGCGCTCGAGACGTTCTGGCCGGCCAGCGACGGCTGGTCGGCGGCCCGGATCGAGGAGCAGCTCGTCGTCACCGCCGAGGGCTGTGAGGTCATCACCCGGTTCCCGGCGGAGGATCTCGTGATCGCCGGCAAGCCGTACTACACGACCGGCGGCAGCCTGCCACTCGAGCGCGAGACGCAGTCGAACCGCAACACCGAGCTCGACAGCGATGCTCTGGAGGCCTCGCCTCGGCTACCTGCGGCCGACGCGATCCACTCCTAGCGCAGCGCCCGCCACAGCTTCTCGGGGTCGTACGGCGGATCGAGATGCCGCCCACCGAGCGCGTCTGCCACCGCATTCGCGATCGCGGGCAGCGTCCCGATCGCGCCGCCCTCGCCGACGCCCTTGGCGCCGAGCGGGTTGCGCGGCGAAGGCGTCGCCACCTCGCCAATCACGATCTCCGGGACGTCGCCCGACGTCAGCAGCCCGTAGTCCATGAACGTCGCGGTTCGGAGCTGGCCATCCTGGTCGTACGCGACCTCCTCGGTGAGGCATTCGCCGAGGCCCTGGACCGCGCCACCGACCACCTGTCCGTGGGCGAGCAGCGGGTTGATGATCGTCCCCGCATCGTCCACCGCGACCAGACGCCGAACCGCAAGCCCACCCGTCTCCGGATCGATCTCGACCGCGGCCGCGTATGCGCCCGAGGAGAAGACGCGCTCTGAGTCGAACCGCGCGGTCACGGTCAATCCGGCATGGTCGCGCGCAAGCCGCGCCCAGTCGATGCTGCGCTCGTCCGGACCCGCCCCCAGCTTCAGCGCCTCGTCCAGCAGCCGATCGAGCGCGAGCACGACCGCCGAGCCCGCCACCGCCGTCGACCGGCTGCCGAACGTCCCGACACCGGGCGGCACCTGATCGCTGTCGCCGAAGCGCAACGCGATCTGCTCCAGACCGACGCCGAGCCGCGAGGCGGCGATCTGCGCGAAAGTCGTTTCGTGTCCCTGCCCATGTGGCGAGGCGCTGCTCGCGATCAGGATCCGCCCGTCGCGCTCCAACGACGCGGTCGCGCTCTCCCACCCACCCGCAGCGCGCTCTACGTAGAGCGCGATCCCCGTGCCGCACACCCCAGACCCGCAATCGGGCGCCTCTTTGAGCAGGTCGAGGGCGGTGTCCAGGCAGCGCTCGTAGTCGCCCGAGTCGTAGCTCAGCCCGAGCGGCGTCTGGAATGGGAACGAGCGAATCAGGTTGCGCCGGCGCAGCTCGACCCGGTCGAGGCCGAGCCGGAGCGCAGCATCATCGACGAGCCGCTCGATCAGGTACGCGGCGTCAGGCCGTCCAGCTCCCCTGTACGGGCCGGTCGGCACCTTGTTCGTGCGCTTGCCGACGACTGTGACCGACGCCGCAGGAATGTCGTAGCAGCCGGTGATCAGCCCGCCCGCGGTCACGGGCGGGATCGCCGTCGTCGTCAACAGATAGGCCCCGAGGTCTGCGGTCAGCGAGGCGCGCAGCCCGAGCATCAGCCCTTCGCCGTCGAGTGCCAGCTCGAGCTCGCCCTCGATTCCTCGCCCCTGGTAGGCGCCGAGGAAGTTCTCCGTTCGCTCCTCGACCCACTTCACCGGCCGGCCCAAGTCGATCGCCGCGATCGCAGCCACTACCGCTTCGACCGGGATCACTCCCTTGCTGCCAAACGCGCCGCCGACGTCGGGGACGATCACGTGCAGCCGCTCCTCGGGCCAACCGAAGATGTGGCTGAGCTGCGCGCGGGGGCGGTGTGGATCCTGCATCGAGCACCACAGTCCGAGCCGGCCGGCATCGGCGTCGTATTCGGCGATCGCGCCGCGGGGCTCGATCGGCGCCGCGACCAGCCGCGGCAGCGCGTATCGCCCTTTGACGACATGGGCGGCGCGGGCAAACGCCGCGTCGACGTCGCCTCCAGCCCGTGACCAGCGCATCAGCTCGAACGAGGATGCCGCCGCATCGAGCACGAGCTCGCGTTCCTCGTAATCGACCTCGACAAGCTCGGCTGCATCCTTGGCCTGCGCCGGTGAGGACGCAACCACGGCGGCGACTGGCTGACCGACGTACCGGACCTCCTCGTCGGCCAGGATCGGATGCGGCTCGTCGGCGAGCTCGACCCCGGGCGGGGCGTTGATCGGCAGCGGCCGCGCCCGGCCGCGGAGCTCGCGCGCCGTGATCACCGCCAGCAGCCCTGGCGCCTGCCCCGGCACGCGCAGCCCGGTGATTGACGCGTGTGCGTGATGTGAGCGAACGAATGCTGCATGGACCATCCCGGGGCGTTCGATGTCGTCGACGTAGCTCGCCTGTCCGCGCACCATCGGCAGGTCCTCTCGCCTGCGCAAAGACGCTCCGATCAGATTCACCCCAACCGGTCCCGCATCCAGTCGGCCACCAACGGGCGGTATTTGAAGGGGATGTTGTTGCAGACGTGCGTCCCGTCCTCGTAGAGGACCCATTCGCTGCCCGGGACGGCGTCCGCGATCAGCTTCGTCTGCTGCCACGGGACCACGCGGTCGCGCGCGCCGGTCACGACCAGGCACGGTTGCCTTACCGTCTCGGCCACGCCGGCCAGGTTGAGCTCCGCTGCCCGCTCTCGCGCCTGTGTGGCATCGGCCGCGCCGCTGTGGTGGGCGAATGTCTCGCGTGTCAGCGGTGGCAGCGACTCCCAGCTCGCCGCCAGGGCGTACGGCCCGCTGACTCCCGCCACGGCCCGCAGACGCGGTTCGAACGCGGCGGCGCGCACCACGTAGTACCCGCCGAGACTCACGCCCGCTGCTCCCACGCGCGCGAGGTCCAGGCCGTCGATCCCGGCCACGGCATCGAGCGCCACCGCCACCGCGACTTCGTAGTCGAAGCGGATCGGCAGCGCGAAGCCGGCCTCGCCCTGGCCCGGGCCATCGAGCGACAGCGTCGCCATTCCCCGGTCCAGGAACACGGACTCCCACAGGTAGAACTCCTCCTTGGTCGAGTCGAGTCCGGGGATCAGCACGACGAGTGGCGCCGACCCCGGCGCGTCCTTCGGCCGCCGCAGGTTCGCGACGACCATTCCGCCGTCCAGCGGAGCCTCGATCCGCTGCGCCGTGGGATCGAGGATCGCGTGCGCGTCGTACAGGGCCTGCACCGCTGCCGCGGTCGCGCGGCGGTTGCGCTCGGGATCCAGAACCCAGACGAACTTGGCGAAGTGATAGGTGACGGCGGCCCGTAGGAATGCCTCGCCGGCGCTATGCGAATGGCCGGCGTCGAGGGCGCCGGCAGCCAGCGAGCGGTGCGCGTCGGCGGCTGCGGTCCAGGCGTCGAGCCACTCGTCCCAACACGAGATCGAGGTCGTGACGCGGACGAAGTCGTTGTAGTCGACGCCGTTGGCGATCAGGCGCGGGCCCCAGTTCGCGATCGCCGCCTGTACTCGCGAGTCGGGTGAGCGACTCACACGAATCGCTCTGCGTTGCCACCGAGGATCGCGGCCTGCTCGCCATCCGAGAGTCCCGCGGCTCGCACCGTCGCGAGCGGATCCGGGTCTGCCATAGCGAACGGATAGTCGGAGCCGAGCAGGACCCGGTCGGCGCCGACCGTCTCGACGAGCGAGCGCAACACGTCAGGGTCGTGCGTGACCGTGTCGAACAGGAACCTTCCGATCGAGGCGGCCGGGGACTCGCCGAGATCCCGCCGCGCCGCGCCGACAGCCTCGTGGCCGCGGCGCAACCGACCCCGCAGCGCGACGATCGCGCCCCCACCGTGTGCGAGCAGGACTCTCAGCTCCGGATGGCGCTCCATCACACCGGCGAGCACCATGTGCGCGGCCGCCAGCGTCGTCTCCATCGGGTTGCCGACGAGATTCTGCAGGTAATACTCGTCGAGAACCGGCTCGTCGAAGCCGTGCGTCGTGGGGTGCACGAACACGAGCGCAGCTGTTCGCTCGGCCGCCGCCCAGAACGGCTCGAACCGCGGGTCGCCGAGGTGGGTGCCAGCCACGCTGGCGGTGATCTCGACTCCGGCGAACGCCCCGGTCTCCATCAATGCCGAAACCTCCTCGGCAGCCAGGGCAGGATCCTGAAGCGGCACCGAGCCGAGCACGCGGATCCGCTCTGACCGCAACCGGGCGAGTGCTTCGTTCTGCTCGCGACAGCGCCGCAGGCCCTCCTCAGGCTCGACCTCGTAGAACAGCAGGCCGACCCATGGCGAGAGCAGTACGCGGTCGACGCCCGCGCGCTCGCGGTCCTCGAGGATCCGATCGACATCGGTGAACTCACCGACGGCTGAGGGCGGGCGCCAGTCCGGTGCTCGTTCGGCATAGCGCAACAGCTCGGGCACGATCACGTGTGCGTGGACGTCGACGACCGCCGTCATCATCGGCGGGGCGGCGCCGTCGAACCCCTGACAACCAGGGTCGGCTCGAGCAGCGTCTCGCTAGCGGTCGGTACGCCGCCGCCGAGCTGCTCCAGCAACAGCTCCGCCGCGACCTTGCCGATCTCGCGCTGCGGGATCCGGACCGAGGTCAACGGGGGCAGCAGCCGGTCGACGAACGGCATGTCGTTGAAGCCCACGATCGAGATGTCATCGGGACAGACGAGACCCCTGGTGGCGAGCGTGTCGTAGCAGCCGAGGGCGAGCAGATCATTCGCGGCCACGATCGCGGTCACGTCGGGCGCGGCGTCGAGCAGCTCCGCGCAGGCTCTAGCTCCCTGCTCCTCGGTGAACTGGGAGCTGAAGCGAACGTGGTCCGCAAGCGCCTCGAGTCCCGCCGCGGCTATCGCCTCGATGAAGCCCAGATGCCGGCGGTGGCCGGTCGAGAGGTCCTGCGGGCCCGCGAGGTGCGCGATCCGCTTGTGGCCGAGACCGACCACATGCTCGACGGCGAGCCCGATCCCCTTCCCATCGTCGACGGTGACCGCGGGTACCGACTGGTCCTCGACGCTGCGGTTGACGAGCACGAGCGGTGTATCGGCGAGCTCGACCAGCAGCTCACGGTCGAGCCGCGCGGTGGCGGAGATGAAGCCGTCGACCTGGCGAGCGCGCATCGCGTCGATGTAGACGCGTTCCCGCTCGGGGTCGTTGTCCGTGTTGACGATCAGCGACGTGTACCCGGCCTCGTCGAGGCGATCCTCGATCCCTCGCAGAATCGGCGGGAAGAGCGGATTGGTGATGTCCGGGATCAGGACGCCGATCGTGTGCGATCGGTTCGTCTTCAACCCGCGCGCGATCCGGTTGGGGCGGTAGCCGAGCTCGGCCGCTGCTTGGGCCACGCGCTCCGCCGTGTCCGGATTCACCAGCGGTCGCGTGTCCTCGTTCAGTGCGCGCGACACCGTGCTCGGATGGACGTTGGCGCGGCGCGCGACCTCGCGGATCGTGACGGTCGGACGCTCCGGGCTCACGCCGCCACACCCCCCGAGACGGCGCCTCCCAGGTACAGCGCTCCGATCTCGGGATGCTCGAGCACCTCACGGCCCGAGCCGACGAGCCGCACGATTCCGTTCTCGAGCACCACGCCCTCTGAGCTCAGCCGCAGTCCCGCGCGCGCGTTCTGCTCGACGAGCAGGATCGTCTTGCCCTGCTCGTGCATCGTCTCGACCATTCCGAACACGATCTGCCGGATCTGCGGATCGAGCCCCATCGACGGCTCGTCGAGGATGATCAGGGCCGGGTCGAGCATCAGGCAGCGGGCGAACTCGACCAGGCGCTGCTGACCGCCGGACAGGCTCCCGGCCTTCTCGTCCGCGCGCTCGCGAACGATCGGGTACAGCTCCTCGACGGCGGCGAGCCGCTCGCGGACGAGCCGCTTGTCGCTGATCGTGAACGCGCCCATCTCGACGTTCTCGCGCACGGTCATCTGCGGGAACAGGCTATGCGCCTGCGGTACGTGAGCGATGCCGAGATCGAGGATCTGCCTCGGCGAGCGGCGCGAGATCAGCTGTCCCTTGAAGCGGATCTCGCCCTCGCGAGGGCGCAGCAGGCCGCTGATCGTCGCCAGCAGCGTCGACTTGCCGGCGCCGTTGGGTCCGACGATGCAGGTGAGGCCAGCCTCGGGCACGTCGAACGTGACCCGTTTGAGGATGTCGCCGCCGCCGTAGCCGGAGGTGACGCCCTTGATGCTGAGCAGCGGCTCCGGAGCCGGTGACTTCGGCTGTGGCGTGGTGGACCCCTGCGCCACCGGCGCGGCTCGATGCGGGCGTTCGGCGTCCGCTGCCAGCTCGCGCTGGGTCGTGGCATCGTCCTCGCCGCCGAGGTACGCATCGAGGACCGCGGGGTTGGCGCGAACTTCCTCGGGGGTGCCGGAGATCAACGGTGTGCCCTGGCTCAGCACCGTGACCCGGTGGCACAGCTTCATCACGAACTCCATGTTGTGCTCGACGACAAGGAACGTCTTGCCGGCCCGGTTCAGCTCCGCGATTCGCTCGGCGAGGTGCGTGATCAACGTCGGGTTGACGCCGCCGGCGGGTTCGTCGAGCAGCAGCACGTCCGGGTCCGCGACGAGCAGCGAGGCGAGCTCGAGCAGCTTGCGCTGACCGTAGGAGAGCGTGCCGGCGGGATCACGGGCAAGGCGTGCGATGCCGACGAACTCGAGCAACTCCATCGCGCGGCGACGCTCCGCCGTGGAGCCCGCCCGCCGCCGCACACCGCGGAGCCATCCCTCCTTGCGCTGGGTGGCGACGAGCATGTTCTCGAGGACCGAGATCCGTCCAAAGATCCGCGTCAGCTGGAACGTCCGGCCGATGCCGAGCCCGAACACGCGGTCCGGGCTGGAGTTGGTGATCTCGCTGCCGTTGAAGTGGACCCTGCCCTGTTGGATCCGCTCGTAGCCGGTCATCACGTTGAACAGCGTGGTCTTTCCGGACCCGTTCGGCCCGATCAGCCCGTGGATCGCGCCTTCCTCCACCTGGATGTGGCACTCGGCCAGGGCCTGCACGCCGCCGTAGGCCTTGCAGACGCCGGCGGCTTCAAGCAACGGGCTCACGGCGCCGACCCCGCAACTCCGGTGCCGATCGCGGCCTCCGGGGTCGCGCCGGCGCCGCTCTCCGCGCGCGCCCGCCGGTCTTGGATCAGCTGGGCGATCGTCGGGACGACACCTCGGGGCAGCAGCAGGATCACGGCCAGGAACAGGACCCCGTACGCGATCAAGTACGTGCCGGTCCCGGTGATCGTCTGGGTGAGGTACTGCTGCATCGATTCGAGCACGAGCGCCCCAAGCAGCGGCCCTGCGACGGTCCCGATCCCGCCGAGGAAGCCCATCAGCGCCAGCGAAATGTCGAACAGCGGGTCATATGCGAACTGCGGAAAGATCTGACCGACGAAATAGAAGTAGAGGCCGCCGACCATTCCGACCGGAAACGCGGACAGGACGAACGCGGCGAGCTTCACGCGACCGGTCTTGACGCCCAGCCCGCGCGCCCGATCCTCGTCGTCGCGGATCGCCAGTAACTGGAGACCGAACCGCGAGCGGCGGACCGACCATGACAGCAGCACCGTTCCGAGGAGGATGACCAGCGCGACGTAGTAGAAGGGTTGGTTGTAGTGGGCCGGCGAGAACGGCGCGATCGGCAACAAGATTCCGGTCGTACCGCCGGTGAATCCGAAGTTGTACGCGGCAAGCTGGAAGATGAAGAAGATCGCGATCGTCACGACGACGAATGTGTGCCGACGGGTCCGAAGCGCGACCAGCCCGACGGGAATCGCGACGGCGGCCGCCACCAGGCCGCCGAATGGCAGGAGCGCGAAGACATCCCAGCCGCCCTTGAAATGCCAGTCGCGCGCGGCGAGCGCGACCGCGTAGCCGCCGGTGCCGAAGAACACGGCGTGGCCGAGCGCAAGGTAGCCCGAGTAGCCGCTGAAGATGTTCCACGATGTCGTCGCGACCATGAAGATCAGCGTGAAGACCGCGATCGACGTCGCGGTCGGGTCGTGGGTGATCAACACGGGGAACGTCGCGAAGATGAAGAGCACGACGGCCACGAGGGCAAGGCCGACCGCACGTGGGATCCGAGTGCTCATTGCGCCCTCACTGCTCTCGCGCCGAACAGCCCCTGTGGCCTGATCGACAGCACGACTACGACCGCGGCGAAGAACACGACCGGCGCCCACGTCGGCGACCACGCGACCGCGACCACGTCGTTGACCACGAGCATGAAGATCGCGGCGGCCATCGCACCGCCGATGCTGCCCATCCCACCGAGGATCACGATCGCGAGCAGCCTCGAGATCAGGTCATAGCCACTGTTGGGGTTGAACGCCGTCGTGGCGCCGAACACCATCCCGCCGACCGCCGTGACCCCGACTCCGATCCCGACCGAGATCGCGCGGACGCGGTTGACGGGAATCCCGATCAGGTCGGCCGCGGTCCGGTTCTGCAGCGACGCTCGCACGGCGCGGCCGAACTTCGTCCGGTAGAGGACCGCGTACAGCACGAAGAGCAGCCCGATGGCGAGGCCGAACCCGATCAGGTAGATGTAGGGGAGGTAGAAGCCCAGCACGTGCACGGACTGGTCGACGTAGGACGCGTGCAACGTGACGTAGTCGACGCCGGCGACCTGGCTCAATATTCCTTCGATCAGGATCGCGATCGCGAACGTCACCAGGATCGACATCCCGGTGCGATCGGTCTCGCGCAGCCGCCGCATCAGCAGGAATTCGATCGCCACGCCAAGCACGAACATCGCGGGGACCGTCAACAGCAGGCCTGGCAGCAGGCCGATGCCGGCGTGCGCGGACAGTTCGTAGCTCAGGTAGGCCCCGAGCACGACCATGATTCCCTGGGCGATGTTGATGATGTCCATCACCCCGAAGATCAGGGTGAGGCCGGCGGCCATCAGGGCATACACGCCGCCGGTCAGGACACCGTCGACGATCGCCTGCAGCAGTGCGGTGCCCGACACTCCTGGTGGCTATCCCTTCCAGGCCGGCTTCGGATACGTCGGCGCCGTGCTGCCGCTCGCGGTTGACGGCAGTGACTGGACGAGGTTGCCGTTCTGCCACTGGAAGGTCAGCGTCTTCTGCGCCGTGTTCTCTCCGAGCGAGTCGAACTTCACCGGTCCCTGAACGCTGTCGAGAGTCACGCCGCTATGGAGGTAGGCGATGATCTTGCTGTTGTCAAGGCTGTGAGTGGCGGCGACCGCCTCGGCGATCACCTGGCCAACCGAGTAGGCCTCGGCGACATCGGCGTTCACGCCGGAGGCGCTGCCGCCGTACTGAGCGATGTACTCCTTGACCATCTGCTCGCTGTCGGCCTTCTTGAAGCCCGGGTACCAGCCGTTGGGCACCATGATGCCGTTCTCGTTACCGGCGCCCACGGCCTTCACGAACGTCGAGCCCTGATCCGGGCCGGACGTGGCGATGAACGCCTTCGGCTCGTAGTGCTGCTGGATGAACGCGTGCACGAAGGCGGACACCGTCGGGACATCGACGGACCCGAGCACGAACGCGTCGGCATGCGTTGAGGCAACCTGGCCCGCGATCGGGGTGTAGTCCGCCGCCTCCGCCGGAAACACCTTGGAGTAGACGGTCTTGACGCCGGCGGACTGGAGGATCGACTGCGCCTCCGGGATCTGCGGCTGCGTGAATGGGTCATTGACGGTCGCGTATGCGGCCGTCTTCGGGCGCTGGCTCGCGGGCAACGCCGCGATCCATTGTGCCCACGTGACGAGGTTGAGCTTGACCGGGATCGAGACGTCGAAGACGTTGTGCAGTCCCTCCGTGAACACGGCCGGAGCGCCGCCGGCGCCTTCGACGAAGGCGTAGCCGTAGCGAGCGGCGACTCGCGCGGACGGCGCGGTCAGCAGCGTCGAGAACGGGCCGAACGCGAGCGCGACGTGGTCAGAGCCGATCAGACGCTGGTAGTTGGTGACGACCTGGGCCGGGCTCGAAGCGTCCGACAGGACGTCGAGCTTGATCGGGTGTCCGAGCAGCCCGCCCTTGGCGTTCTGATCGTGGACCCAGAGCTCATAGCCCTTCTGGAACGCCTGCCCGTCGGCAGCGAAATCGCCCGACAGGGAGAGAGAGGTCCCGATCGTGATCGGGCTCGCTGACTTACTGCCAGCCGTGCCACCGCTGGAGCTCGAGCTGTTCGAGCCGCCACACGCTGCTAGCAGTGCGGAAACGCCCGCTACGAGCCCCGCCGTCGCGCAACTGCGAAAGATCTTCATCGCCTCTCCTCGCTACAGATTTGTCTGTCGCCGTCGCGCTGGACGTGCCGGCAGAGCCCAGCACGTACCGGTAGAGCCCAGCAAGGTCGGCCGCTGCAATCGTTTGCAGAACCGTAGACCGATCGCTTCCGCGTGTCAACTGCAAACGTGTGCGGCCGTTTCCGCTTGTGGGTTTGCAACCGTTTGGCGGGACGGTATTGCCTGGTTGGCGCGTGGCACGGTCAGTCTTCGTCGTGCAGGACAGGGGCGTAGGAGATCCCGACCACCGCGCCCTCGGGTGACTGCAGCCTGGCGACCGTTTGCCCCCACGGCTCCTCGCGCGGTGGATGTAGCAGCTCGTAGCCGGCTTGCTCGAGCTCGCGCGCCGCCGGACCCACTGCCGCGGCGTCCGCGACGTCGAACTCGATGCTGACCTGCGGCACCGGCCGCTCGGCGGGCCATTGCGGCGTCCCGAAGCACGCCTCAGCCGCCTCGAACAGGGGCCAGATGCCAAACGACTTGCAACCGGCGATTTGCTCGCTGTGGTGATACTCGCCGCCCTGGCTCTCCAGCGGCAACCCGAGCGTGTTGACATAGAGCTTGCGACTGGCGGACGGATCGGGCGCGATCACTGCCACGGTCGCGAGGAACTTAATATTCATGCCACCTCCTCGGGTCGGACTGCACTCTGTCACGGATCCAAGCAGCTAACTCACACACCGCACACGGGGCTCGATGGCTATCGATGGGTGACGGCGTTGACGAGTATCTCGCCAAGACGTTGTGTGCTGGCGCCGTCCGGTGACCCGTGGTGCGGGTTGAATTCGGTTACGGTCAGCGCGCGTACACGCGTGTCGGCGAGTAGCTCGCTCAGCATCTCGCCACATGCTTGCAGCGACGGAGCGGTGCCCCGATCGGTGTTCTCGGCCAGCGGCGCGTCGAGAAAGTCGACGAGGTCGACATCGAAATGCACCGCCAAGGCCTCACAGCTCGAGAGCGGGGACAGCGCTGCTCGCGCGCTGCGCAGCGGATCAGATGCGGCTGTCTGTACGTCGATGACCGACATGCCCCGATCGGAGATCACCTGAGCCTCGAAGTCGGTGTGCGGCCCGAGCCCGAGGAAGCTGATCTGTTCGGAGCGCAGCATTGGTCGGCGATCTGCGAGCGCGGCGAATCCGTCGACGACGCCATCGAGGTCGAGCATGTGCGCCACCCCCATCCAGTCCAAAGCGCCGTCGACCGTGCTGTCGGGCACGTTGAGGTCAGCGTGCCGATCGAGATAGACGAGACCAAGGCGCTGGTTGCGGTCCCGGAGACCGGCCACGGTACCCACGCCGACGGTGCAGTCTCCTCCTATGACCAAGACGGTGTCTTCCGCGGGAGCTGACCGGACCAGTGCAGCGACCTGGGCGGCGCGGTCGATTACCGCATCGGTATTTGCCGCCCGCGGGTTCTCGGGGTCCGGGCGCCACCGGAAGGGCGTTACCTCCCCGCCGCGTCGCACCGTCACACGGGCCGCTTCTAGCTGCTCGACCAGGCCAGCGTCAAGCAGCGCGCGAGGGCCGTCCTCCTGACCGGGCGAGTAGGCCCCCGCGCTCGTTGGGGCCTCCACCAGCGTGATCGTGCGCACCGACACATCATCTCCGACGCGCCGAAATCGTCTCTGGCTGACACGACAGCGCCGGTCCGCGTCAGCGGGCGCTGGTGCTGCGGCCTGGCGCGACGATTAGACAGCCGCCTGTTGAGCGACGCCTAGGAGTCCTATGCGGTGGTAGCGTCGCCGGTGGTGACCGGCCAACATCCCAACGCCAGCCTGATTGACCGCTTCTACAGCTCGCTGAGCGCGAAGGACGGGATCGCGATGGCCAAGTGCTATGCCGCGGATGCGACCTTCGAGGACCCCGCGTTCGGCCAGCTCGACGCACAGGGCGCCGCTGCGATGTGGCGGATGCTCACCTCGCGCGCCGGTGACTTGACCGTCGACGTGTCGGAGATCACGGCCGACGACGAGACAGGCTCCGCGCGTTGGATCGCGCGCTACACATTCACGCAGACGGGTCGTCCAGTCATCAACGACATTCGCGCATCGTTTCGCTTCGTGGACGGGCTTATCGTCCAGCACCGCGACCGCTTCGACTGGTGGCGCTGGGCGCGCCAGGCGCTCGGCCCACCCGGTCTGCTGCTGGGCTGGAATCCGCTCTTCCACAACGCAGTTCGCACCAAGGCCCGCGAGACGCTGGCCGAGTTTCGCCACCGCGAGGATCTACAAACCGACTAAACCCCACGCTAAGCAGGGTCCATCCTTTGATGGGCACGGCTGGGCTTGAACCAGCGACCTCTCGCGTGAGAAGCGATTGCGCTGATCCGCCTGTCTCGCGTTTTGCGCGCTTGGAAGTCCGCTGCCAATGCGCGCGGGTTGCTTCTCGCTTGAGCAGAGCGGGGCTGGTGATCGGGGTCGGACGCTGATTTAGGATCTCGTTCGCGATGGAGATCCCGCCTGAGGTGCGTTATGTGGTCCGGGACGGCAGGAGCATCGCCTACCAGCGGTTCGGGTCTGGTGGCCGCCGGGTGGTGTCCTTCGGGAACATCGGAAACCTCGATCTGCAGTGGTCGGACCCGAGTTTCTATGAGGTCGCGCTTCAGTCCGCTGATCGTGGCGAGATGTTGATATTTGACCAGCTCGGCTTTGGACTGTCGGACCCTGTCGACCATGTCCCGACGTTCGAGGAGCGCGCGGCCGACCTGGGCGCGGTGATGGACGCGGCGGGGTTTGAGCGCGCGACGATCTGTGGGGTCCTCGAAAGCTGCCTCACATCGATCGTGTTTGCGGCCCAGCATCCTGCGCGGGTCGACGGGCTCGTGTTGCTGAGCCCGTACGCGCAAGGGTGGCGTTCGGCTCCGTTCGAGGAGCTTGTCGGCTGGGACAGCCCGGATCAGGTCGAAGCGTATGACCGCGCGTGGCGCGACGTCATCGCGAACTGGGGGCGGGGAGCGTCGATACGGTTCGAGTTCCCGGAGCTCGCGAGCCCGCGGAACATGCGCGTCTGGGGGATGCTCGAACGCGCGTGGGCGAGTCCCGCGATGCTCCAAACGCTCCACCAGATCGCTTCAACCGCCGATGTCCGCGACGTTCTCCCAGCCGTGCAGGCGCCCGCGTTGGTGCTGCGCAGGCCGGGCAACATGCTGCCCGAAGGCGTCATGCGCCACGTCGCCGAGCGGCTTCCCAACGGGAGTTACCAGGAGCTCCCGGCGGCGAGCAGCATCGGAGAGTTCTTCGGCGACTACGAGCGAGAGGTCGAGCGGTTCATGTTCGGCTCGGTACGGGATGTGAACCCCGGTCGGGCGCTGATGACGGTGCTGTTCACGGACATCGTCGGCTCGACCGAGCAGGCGACGCTGCTGGGCGACGTTCGCTGGCGCGAGCTACTGGTGGCGCACGAGCGGATGCTCCGCGGCGAGGTCGAGGGCGCCCGCGGCCGGCTGGTGAAGCTGATCGGGGACGGTTCGCTGAGCACGTTCGACGGTCCGGCGCGCGCGATCCGCTGCGCGGAGCGGATCTGCGCCGCCGCCGGCGAGCTTGACATCAGGATTCGCGCCGGGCTCCACACCGGCGAGTGCGAGGTGATCGACGACGACGTCGCCGGGATCGCCGTGCATATCGCCGCCCGGGTCAGCGCGCAAGCCGGCCCCGGCGATGTACTGGTGTCTCGGACCGTCCGCGACCTGGTAACCGGCTCAGGCATCGCACTCCAATCCCGTGGGGAACGCGAGCTCAAGGGCGTATCCGGCTCCTGGGAGCTGTTCGCCGTCGGTACCGACACGGCGCCGCTGCCAGCGCCGGACCAGACGCGCGATCTCCGCACCTCCGACCGCATCGTGCTGCTCGCGGCCCGGCGCGCGCCAGGCCTACTGCGCGCCGCCAGCCGGATTAGCACGCGACGCGATGAGCGTTAGACCCGGTACTCGCACCCAGGGGAAAGCGGCCGCTTTGCAGATACTTTGATGGGCACGGCTGGGCTTGAACCAGCGACCTCTCGCGTGTGAAGCGAGCGCTCTCCCACTGAGCTACGCGCCCGGGTCGGGTGATTCTACGACGCCGGCGCTGGTCGGCCTGGCTTAACCCTCCGCGGCCGCGCGCTCTCGGTGAGCGGGCGCGTCGTCGCGCTCGCTGTAGTGCTCGTCGAGGAACTCGATGATCTCCTCGGCGCTGCCTGTGATCGGCGTTCCGTCCTCGAGCAGCAGGGCGGGGATCTCGTCGTTGCCGGTCTTGCGCCGCAGCTCCTCGCGGTCCGCCGGCTCTGCCGGCACGGGTCGTGCGATGAACGACACGCCGAGTTCGGTGAACCTTTGCCGAACCTTGCGGGAGTGAGGGCACCACTCCGCTTGATAGAGCTCGTCCATGTCGAGTCGCTACCCGGACCTCGCGCTCAGATCACCTGACCGAGCCGAGGGCGTTGGCAAGTGCGCTCGCGAGATCGCCATGCTTGCGCACGGTCACGCGACCGAGGGCGAGCCACGCTCGGACCTGCTCGAGTTCGGCAGCGAGCTCGGCGGCGACAAGCGCCGTATCCACCTCTGGCTCGGCGTAGGCCCCCTGGACCAGCAGCGCGCTCGCCTGGCGGTCGGCTTTCAGGTCGACCCGTGCGACGAGCGTGTCTCCAAGCAGGAACGGCAGCACGTAGTACCCGTAGATCCGCTTCGGCGCCGGGGTGTAGATCTCGATCCGGTAGAAGAAGTCAAACAGCCGCTCGGTGCGGTCGCGGAACCAGACGAGCGAGTCGAAGGGGGAGAGGAGCGCGCGAGCGTGGATCCGGCGCGGCCGTCGGGCCGCAGGCCATAGGTACGCGGGCGCGCGCCAGCCTTCGACCGCGGCCGGCAGCAGCTCGCCCGTCTCGACCAGCTCGGCGACCCGAGCCTTCGAGGCTGCGCGCGGCAGCCGGAAGTAGTCGCCGAGGTCGGGCTCTGTCGCGACCCCGAGCGCCGCGGCCGCGATCCGAACCAGCTCGCGCTGGGCATCGGCCTCCGCCGGGGTCGGTACGTCCAGCACATCGCGCGGCACGACCCGCTCGACCAGGTCGTAGCGGCGCTCGAAGTTGACGCGCTCATACGCGGCCACGGTGCCCGCGAAGAAGAGGTGCTCGAGCGCACGCTTGCCGTCGTGCCAGTTCCACAGCCGGCCCGGCTCATCGGCGGGCCGCGGGATGCCGGTCGCGTTGGCGCGGATCGGCCCCTGCTCGGTCACGAGCGCGAGCGTGTCGGCAATCAACTGCGGCCGCTCGCGCGCAATTCGCGAGATCGATCCCCACGCCTCCTTGTCGAGGCGCTCCATCCGCCAGCGAAACAGCGGCTGGCGATCGATCGGGATCAGCGACGCTTCGTGCGCCCAGTACTCCAGCAGCCGCCGGTCGCGGGCTTTGCGATGGTCGTCGTGGCCGGCGAGTCGGTCCAGCAGGCCGCGGTCGTACGGACCGAGGCGCGAGAAGACGGGCATGTAGTGCGAGCGGCTGAAGACATTTACCGAGTCGAGCTGGAGCACACCGAGCCGCCGTACGAGTGCCTCGATCTGGCGAATGCCGGGCGGGCGCTCCGGACGCGGCCGGTCGAACCCCTGCGCGGCGAGCGCGATCCGTCGCGCCAGCGGCCCGCTGACGTTCACAGGCGAACGATGTTCGCGCCGTCGGTGCCGCGGGTGACGCCGCGTAGGTCGATGAACAGCCCGGCGCCGCGCGCGATCGGCTCGTGGTCGATCCCTGGGTGCACGGTCACCAGCACGACCGCATCGGCGGTGGCAAAGGCCTCGTCCAATGCCACGCTCGACAGCTCCAACCCATCCAGCGCCGGGACGAACGGGTCGTGGTAGACGAGCTTGGCGCCGCGTTCGCGCAACACGCGCATGATCCGTAGCGCCGGAGACTCGCGCATGTCGCCGACGCCGCCTTTGTAACTAACTCCGAGGATCGCGATCCTCGATCCCTTGATCGGCTTCGACGCGTCGTTGAGCGCGTGCTCGATCAGTTCCACGCAGTAGTACGGCATCTGCTGGTTGATCTTGCCGGCGAGCTCGATGAATTCGATCGACATGTCGAACTCGCGCGCACGCCATGCGAGATAGAACGGGTCGACCGGCAGGCAGTGCCCGCCCATCCCGGGGCCGGGCTGGAACGGCATGAAGCCGTACGGCTTGGTCGCGGCCGCGTCGACGACCTCCCAGATGTCGATTCCCATCCGCTTGCACAGGATCGCGAGCTCGTTGACGAGCGCGATGTTGACCGAGCGGAAGATGTTCTCGAGCAGCTTCGTCAGCTCGGCCGCCTCCGGGGTCGACACCGGGACGACGTGGTCGCACACGCGCGAGTACAGCTCGACGGCCCGGTCGAGGCACGCCGGGGTCATCCCACCCACAACCTTCGGCGTGTTGTGCAGCGTGTAATCGGTCCGGCCGGGATCGACTCGCTCGGGTGAGAACGCAACATTGAGGCCAGCGCCCACTCGTAGTCCCGAACCCTCTTCGAGAAGGGGTACCAGCCGTTCGCGGGTCGTACCCGGGTACGTCGTCGACTCCAGCACGACCAGCTGGCCACGCTGCAGCACATGGCCGAGGGCCTTGCCGCTCGCGATCAGCGGCCCCAGATCAGGCTCTCTGTTCGGAGTGAGCGGCGTCGGCACGCAGATGAGTACCGCGTCGGTGCGAGCGAGCGGCGCGTAGTGGGAGTCGGCATCGATGAGCGGCAACGCGGCTTGGAGACGTTCTGAGGGGATGTCCTCGATGTAGGACTCACCGGCGGCTATCGCCGAGATCTTGCGCGGGTCCACGTCGACGGCCACGACCTGCGTGCCCGCTTCGGCGAAAGCCACCGCGAGCGGGAGGCCCACGTAACCCAAACCAATCACCCCAACCGTCATATCGCGCAGGAAAGCTAGCGGAGTCGCCCGCGCGAGTAGGAGTCATCGCCCTGCGTTGCTTCTACATGCAGCCTAAAGGGCTCGTCGTCGTTCCTCACGCAGATTCCCAGAACGGCGGGTCGGCTCCGTACGGTCGGAGTCCTGCGCTTGCGCAGGTTGCGAACAGGCCGCTCGTTCACCACGTCCTGGACGCCCTCCAGGCCGCAGGAGTCGAGGAGGTGCTCGTCGCTCTAGATGCCGAGGCCATGGTGGAGGTCCGTGAATGCCTCGCGACATACGATCGGCAGCCGCCGCGGCTCGAGTACATCCTCGCCGAGGACTGTAGCGATCTGGCGCAGACGATTGCAGCTGCTGCGCCGGTCGTCGGGTCGAGCGGATGCATCGTCCATCAGGCCAACGGGTTGCTTGGGGTCCCGCTCCGTCCGCTGTTCGACAAGCTCCGTGACGGTTTGCCGGACTTGGTCCTGCTCGTGCATCGGGGTGCCGACGGCACAGAGCGGTTGAGCCGCGAGACAAAGCGACTTCTCAAGATCTCCGAAATCGACCCCGAACACGGTGCGCTCGGGATGGCCGGAGCATGGCTATTCGGCGAAGGGGCGATGCGGAGGGTGGCCGGTTCGATGCGTGCACACGGCGGCGAGATCGATCTGACCGCGCTGGCCGAGCAAGTGGCGGGTGCGAGCGGCGAGCTGCACATCAGCCTGGTCGATGCGTGGCACCGCTACTACGGCAACGCCCTCGACCTCCTCGAGCTCAACCGGATCGCCCTCGATCGACTGGAGACCGATCTCCACAAGCCGAGCAACAACGGCAACCGGATCGAGGGACGAGTCCGTATCCACGAAGGCGCGTCTGTGCATTCGAGCGTGATCGTCGGTCCAACCGTGATTGGTCCAGACGCTTGCATTGCGGATGCATACATCGGCCCGTATACCTCGATTGGAGCTCGAGTCCGAATCGAGGGAGCGGAGATCGAGCGCTCTATCGTCTGTGCCGACGCGTCGATCATGCATGTCGGAGGCAGGCTCGTGGCAAGCGTGGTGGGAAGGGAAGCCCGCGTGTTCCGTGATTTCTCGCTTCCGCGCGCAATGCGTCTGCGGGTCGGCGATGGAACCGAGATCGCGCTCTGCTAGAGCAGTCGCGCGATCCCCCGCCGACGCAGCTAGTTCCGCCGATTCAGCGCCCGTGTGATGCGCTCGTTCCACCCGAGTGCAGAGAGCCTGGACATGGCAGCGCGGTTGTCGTAATACGTTCTGCGGAGCTCAGCGCGTCCTGTTTCGAGGTCGAGCAGGATCCACGAGGGCATGGGATTGCCATCGCGCGGCTGCCCGACCGAGCCGGGGTTGAGGATCAGGCCCGAGCGCGCGTCTCCCCGCATTAGCGGCCGGTGCGTTTGACCGAGGATCAGAACCTCACCTGGCGCCGGCAACCAGGCGTAGGCGTGCCGGTCGTCGGGGTAGTAGCGGCCCTGGAGGGGCTCGTCAGGCGTCCCGTGCACCAGCGTGATCTTCAGGCCGCCCCGTTCGAGCGACTGCTGGGCAGGCAGCGATGTCAGCCAGGCCAGCCCCTCGGGGCTGTGGGCGCGAAGGTCCTCTGCGTTGTGCTCGGCGAGCCGCCCCGCGACGTCGGCTGGGGCGCCGTCGGGACACGCCACCCATTCATCATGGTTACCCAGCACCGCCACCGGATGAGCGCTCGACAGGAGCCGGAACGTCTCTGCCGCCCAGGGGTAGTAGCCGAACATGTCCCCGGCGATCCACACCTCCTCGATCCGGGGCGACTGCTCTCGCATCGTGAGCAGGTCGTCGAGGACCGCCTGAAGCGCGAATACGTTGGAGTGGATGTCGCTCAGCACGGCGACGCGCATCGCCGGCCTTCGCTCAGTCGGATTGGCACATTTCGTCGATCGGCACCAGCACGTGCTCTAGCGCTCGAATCGCCGCGACCTCGGTACGGTAGCTCAGCCGCTGGAAGCGCTCTCCCCACAACTGATTACGCAGGAGGACGTCGGGCTCGTTGAAGCCCGCGCTGGCCCGGATCGGCGTCGTGCCTGAGAAGCGCGGATGAATCTCGAACACGTAAAGCTCGCCTCGATGCTCGCGTAGCTGCAGGTTCAGCGGCCCACGACTTCCCAGGCGCCGCGCCAGGTACTCGCAGAACTGCTGGATCGGCTCATGGCGGATTACGTACCCTTGTGAGATCCCCGTTGAGATCGCGACGGACCCGTTGTTCGAACTTCGCGACTCGAGCAGGGACATTCCGATCAGCTCTCGCCGGATCACGATGCTGTCGATGATCTCTCCCTCTGAGTCCGAGAGGACGCCCACCGTGTACTCGTTATCGGCGTCTCCAATGTAGGGCTGGATGATCGGCTCCGACTGCGGATCCACGAACGGGATCAGCGCGTCGAGCTCCGGGCGGCTCATCACGAGATGAACACCGCGCGATCCCCCGGTGCCTCGCGCCGGCTTGACTGAAAGGGGAAATCCAAATTCACCAACCGCCTCCTCACGTTGGTGCCAGGAGTAACTCGGTATGAAGTTCAGCCCCAGCTCACGCAGCTTGGCCTCCGCTTGGCGCTTGTCCATCATCAGCGGCATCAGCCGGGCCTCATTCGCGATCACCGGAACTGGGAGATCGTGCCGTCTCTTTGCCAGCAGCGCCGCTTCGCCCTCCGTCCCCGGGATCACCGCCTCGATGCCATGCGTCGTGACCAGCTCGCAGAGCCGATCGACGTAGCCGGACTCTGACGCGTGCGGAACCAGGACGTGCCCATCGGCTACGTACAGCCCCCACGAGAAGGGATCCGCATCCGCGGCGACGACCTCCCAGCGTTGCCGGACCGCGGGGTCGGTCCGCAGCAAGGCATGGAGTACTCCGGCGCCGACGCTTCTTCCGCCGACCCCCGTTACGAGGACGCGCGTCTTCATCGACTGGCGCGCGTGACTAAGAAGAGGCTAGTCAAGGTCGGCCTCGCGATCCCGCCGCGTTCCCTCTGTCTCACGCCGCCTGCGCGACGGCATACGTCGCGAGCCGCTCGATCACGTAGTCCTGTTCTGCGTCGGTCAGGCCCGCGAACAGCGGCAGCATCAGCACGTCGCGGGCCGCTGCCTCGGTGTGCTTGAGCCGCCTGCGGCCAGCCGCCTCGATGTGTTCGAGCGAATCCGCGCGTGCAGCGTAGGCGCCCTCCTGATGGATCGCCATTACGCCGCGGCGGGTCGGGATGCCGTCCGCGAGGAGGCGCCGCATCAACTCGGTTCGACCGATCGCGGCCTCCGGTGTCACCCGCACGCAGTAGGACTGCCACGTACGAACCGCGTACGCGGGATCGTAGGGCGCCAGCAGTCCCGGCATTCCAGCAAGCGCAGCGCTGTAGCGTTGCGCAAGGCGCCATCGCTCTCTGAGGACCTCGTCGAGGACTCGCAGCTGAGACAGGCCGAGCGCAGCCTGCATGTCGGTCATGCGGAGATTGAAGCCGCGCTCGGGATACGCCTCGAACACCACGTCCCGCGCGCTGTGGCGCGCAAGGTCCGACATGTCCATGGCGTGCGCACGAAGGCGGCGTAGCCGCTCTGCCAAGTCCGAGTCGTGGACCGCGATCATCCCGCCCTCGCCGGTCGTTATCACCTTGCGGGGATGGAATGAGAAGCAGGCCAGCGGACCCAAGGATCCAATCGGTCGTCCCTTATAGGTCGCACCGATCGCGCACGCGGCGTCCTCGACGATAGTTAAGCCGTAGCGCTCCCCCAGTTCAAGGAACGGATCCATGTCGGCCGGCAGGCCGACCTGGTGGACCGGCATGATGGCCCGGGTGCGCGGGGTAATCGCGTCCTCGGCCTGCGCTGGATCGAGGTTGTATGTATCCGGGTCGACGTCGGCAAAGACGGGCGTTGCACCGCATTGCCACACCGCGTTGGCGGTTGCGATGAACGAGAGCGATGGAACGATCACCTCATCGCCAGGCCCAATTCCCGACGCGTATAGCGCCAGGTGCAGCGCGGTGGTGCAGCTCGTGGTTGCAACGGCGTCGGGGGCATTGACCCGGTCCGCAAAGGCTTGCTCGAACGCTCGTACCTGGGGACCCTGTGAAAGCCAGCCCGACGCGATCACCTTCGCAACCGCTGCGCCCTCGTCGCCCGTCAGGTACGGACGCGCGAATGGAACTTCCATCACGACACCGCTGCGAGCGCAGCGGGGGTGGTGCGCTCGCGCTCTGCACGCCACCATGCGACCAGGCCCCGCAGCCCCTCGTCGAGGCCGATTTGTGCCGCGAAGCCGAGGCGCTCGCGGGCGCGGGTGGTATCCGCGAGGCGGCGCGGAACCTTGTTGACGTGACGTTCAGGGCCGAACTGAGTCGTCAACCCGGATCCCATCACGGTGAGCAGCCCATGTGCCAGTTCGGCGAGGCTCGTCTCCTCACCAGTGGCGACGTTGAACACCTCATCGGTCACGTCTGCGGTCGCAGCCAGGATGTTCGCCCGCGCGATGTCCTGCACGTGTACGAAGTCCATTGTCTGGGAGCCATCCCCGTAGATCAGCGGCGGCAGTCCCTCCGAGATCCTCTCCATCCAGCGCACCAGGACCTCTGTATAGAGCCCGTGTACGTCCATGCGCGGTCCGTAAACGTTGAAGTAGCGCAATGCCACGTAGTCCAATCCGCTCATCGCGTGAAAGCTGCGCAAGAGGCCTTCGTTGAAGGTTTTCGCCGCGCCGTAAAGGGTGTCGTTTGCGTAGGGATGATGGGTTTCCGCGGTAGGAAACTCCTCGGCGAGCCCGTAAACAGACGCGGAGGAGGCCGCCACAACCTTCTTGACGCCCTCGCGGGCTGCTGCCTCGAGTACGTTGTACGTCCCCTCGACGAGCACCTCGAGTGCGAGACGGGGCTCCTCGGCGCATTGCGTGATCCGGATCGCCGCCTGGTGGAACACCACGTCGACGTCCTGCATCAACCGAGATACGAGGCCGCGATCGCGAATGTCGCCCTCGACGACGCGAACCGATCCGGAGGCCAGCGCCGCCGCCAGGTTCCGACGCCGGCCGCGGACAAAGTTGTCGAGCACGACGACTTCCTCAGCTCCGGCCTCGACCAGCTGATCTACCAGATGAGACCCAATGGTCCCAGCGCCCCCCGTCACCAGGGCGCGCGCACCGTGCAGCGAACAAGCTCTCATGCTGATTGAACGGGCCCGAGGCGGAGGATCTTTCACGCCTCCAAACGCGTGAGCGCGAGTGCCGCGAATCGCTGGGCGATCGGGCAGTGAGCCGTCACGTTCAAGACCTCGCCGCGGCTCGAGAGCGGGGCGAAGAGCATCTCCTGGCCCAGCCGACCACAATAGGCGCGGAAGGCTCCATGCCTGCCCAGCGCCAGCGGTTGCGGCTTCGTCATCTCATGCCGGATCTGGGACAGATTCAACGACTCGACCGTGAGGGTGATGAGGCTCTTGGTGCCGGCCACCTTGTAGACGCAAGTCGGACCGAGCGGAGCTTCGAAGCGGTCCGTGATGCTCCCACCCACGATGCTCTGGGCCTCCCGCATGCTGACCAGCGTGCACGGATTGAACGCGCCTCGACGGGAGGCGCTGAAGTCGTCGTTGGACGCCGAGGTCGCCTTGCCCTTTTCGGTTCTCCCGAGGCTCACGTTGGAACTGCCCTTTTCGGTTCTCCCGACGCTCACGTTGGAACTGTCCGCCCGCGAGCCCGCCTTGTGGCCGATCTGCGCCGCCGAGGTGCCGATGTCAGGCCCGCTCTCGGCCGGGGTCTGACGAGCGCGCTGCCCGGCCTGGTGGGTCAGCGAGGAGGACCCGCATGCGGCCAGCACGCTGGCGAGTACCGCGATGCCCACGAGCATTGCGACTTGCTTGAGCTTGTGATGATGCTTTGCTGACATGGTCACCTCGGGGTTAGGGCGCGAAAAGGACGTCCACGTAGTAGTTGGACGACTCCCAAGAGCTGGTCGGGAAGGTGGGGCTGGTTGCGATGGCGTAGACGCCGTTGGCGCTGGTGCTGTTGGCGACGGCGGTGAGGGGGCCGTTGGTGACTGCGGAGTTGAAGCCGTTGTTGATGCCGGTGTAGTGGCCGTTGGGGTCCAGGTAGCCGGCGACGTAGGTGGTGCCGGCGGTGATCGAGACGGGGCTGGAGAACAGGACGGTCTGCCAGCCGGAGGCGGTCTCGTTGGTGAAGGTGGCCTGGGCGAGCTCGGTGCCGGTGGAGCTCCACAGGGTGCCGATGTGGGTGCCCGTGTTTGCCGATGCCTTGTAGAAGCGGATACCGGTGAGCTGGCCGTTGGTGCTGGAGGTGAACTTCACGCCGATCTCGACCGAGGCGCCGTCTCCGGAATCGGGTTGGGATGGGGTCGCGAAGTCGAAGATCGTGTCGTTCGGGGTGATCGCGCTGGAGGCGGTCGAGGACGCTCCGGTGCCGATGGTGTTGGTCGCGGCGACCGTGAAGGTGTAGGCGGTCCCGTTGGTCAGCCCGGTGATCGTGGTGGAGGTGGTCGACCCGCCAGACACCTTCACCGGCGTTTGTGCGTTGGAGCCGATGTATGGCGTGACCGTGTATCCGGTGAGCGAGCTACCGCCGTTGTTGCTCGGCGCCGTCCACGACACCAGCGCCTGACCGGTAGCCGGGCTCGCGGTGGCACCAGTCGGTGCGTTAGGCACCGACGCGCCTGTCGGCGTGACCGAGTTGGACTGCGCCGATGCCGGCCCGGGCCCTGCCGAGTTGGAGGCCTGCACCGTGAAGGTATACGGCTGCCCGGAGGTCAGGCCGGTGATCGTGGTCGAGGTCGCCGGTGGGGAACCGGTCACCGTCGTCGCGGCCTGCGCAGTGGAGCCGATATACGGCGTCACCGTATAGGTGGTCGGCGCACCGCCGCTGGACGGCGCCGACCAGCTCACCGTCGCCGACTCACTCCCGGCCGTCGCCTGAACATTCGTCACCTGACCCGGCGCCGTCACAGGAGTCGTGGCGAACAGCACATCGACGTAGTAGTTCGAAGCGGAGTAGGAGTTGGAAGGGAAGGTTGGGGAGCTTGCGTAGGCGTAGACGCCGTTGGCGCTGGTGCTGTTGGCGACGGCGGTGAGGGGGCCGTTGGTGACTGCGGAGTTGAAGCCGTTGTTGATGCCGGTGTAGTGGCCGTTGGGGTCCAGGTAGCCGGCGACGTAGGTGGTGCCGGCGGTGATCGAGACGGGGCTGGAGAACAGGACGGTCTGCCAGCCGGAGGCGGTCTCGTTGGTGAAGGTGGCCTGGGCGAGCTCGGTGCCGGTGGAGCTCCACAGGGTGCCGATGTGGGTGCCCGTGTTTGCCGATGCCTTGTAGAAGCGGATACCGGTGAGCTGGCCGTTGGTGCTGGAGGTGAACTTCACGCCGATCTCGACCGAGGCGCCGTCTCCGGAATCGGGTTGGGATGGGGTCGCGAAGTCGAAGATCGTGTCGTTCGGGGTGATCGCGCTGGAGGCGGTCGAGGACGCTCCGGTGCCGATGGTGTTGGTCGCGGCGACCGTGAAGGTGTAGGCGGTCCCGTTGGTCAGCCCGGTGATCGTGGTGGAGGTGGTCGACCCGCCAGACACCTTCACCGGCGTTTGTGCGTTGGAGCCGATGTATGGCGTGACCGTGTATCCGGTGAGCGAGCTACCGCCGTTGTTGCTCGGCGCCGTCCACGACACCAGCGCCTGACCGGTAGCCGGGCTCGCGGTGGCACCAGTCGGTGCGTTAGGCACCGACGCGCCTGTCGGCGTGACCGAGTTGGACTGCGCCGATGCCGGCCCGGGCCCTGCCGAGTTGGAGGCCTGCACCGTGAAGGTATACGGCTGCCCGGAGGTCAGGCCGGTGATCGTGGTCGAGGTCGCCGGTGGGGAACCGGTCACCGTCGTCGCGGCCTGCGCAGTGGAGCCGATATACGGCGTCACCGTATAGGTGGTCGGCGCACCGCCGCTGGACGGCGCCGACCAGCTCACCGTCGCCGACTCACTCCCGGCCGTCGCCTGAACATTCGTCACCTGACCCGCCGCCGTCACAGGAGTCGTGGCGAACAGCACATCGACGTAGTAGTTCGAAGCGGAGTAGGAGTTGGAAGGGAAGGTTGGGGAGCTTGCGTAGGCGTAGACGCCGTTGGCGCTGGTGCTGTTGGCGACGGCGGTGAGGGGGCCGTTGGTGACTGCGGAGTTGAAGCCGTTGTTGATGCCGGTGTAGTGGCCGTTGGGGTCCAGGTAGCCGGCGACGTAGGTGGTGCCGGCGGTGATCGAGACGGGGCTGGAGAACAGGACGGTCTGCCAGCCGGAGGCGGTCTCGTTGGTGAAGGTGGCCTGGGCGAGCTCGGTGCCGGTGGAGCTCCACAGGGTGCCGATGTGGGTGCCCGTGTTTGCCGATGCCTTGTAGAAGCGGATACCGGTGAGCTGGCCGTTGGTGCTGGAGGTGAACTTCACGCCGATCTCGACCGAGGCGCCGTCTCCGGAATCGGGTTGGGATGGGGTCGCGAAGTCGAAGATCGTGTCGTTCGGGGTGATCGCGCTGGAGGCGGTCGAGGACGCTCCGGTGCCGATGGTGTTGGTCGCGGCGACCGTGAAGGTGTAGGCGGTCCCGTTGGTCAGCCCGGTGATCGTGGTGGAGGTGGTCGACCCGCCAGACACCTTCACCGGCGTTTGTGCGTTGGAGCCGATGTATGGGGTGACCGTGTATCCGGTGAGCGAGCTACCGCCGTTGTTGCTCGGCGCCGTCCACGACACCAGCGCCTGACCGGTAGCCGGGCTCGCGGTGGCACCAGTCGGTGCGTTAGGCACCGACGCGCCTGTCGGCGTGACCGAGTTGGACTGCGCCGATGCCGGCCCGGGCCCTGCCGAGTTGGAGGCCTGCACCGTGAAGGTATACGGCTGCCCAGAGGTCAGGCCGGTGATCGTGGTCGAGGTCGCCGGTGGGGAACCGGTCACCGTCGTCGCGGCCTGCGCAGTGGAGCCGATATACGGCGTCACCGTATAGGTGGTCGGCGCACCGCCGCTGGACGGCGCCGACCAGCTCACCGTCGCCGACTCACTCCCGGCCGTCGCCTGAACATTCGTCACCTGACCCGGCGCCGTAGTCGATGCGGGCTGGAACACGACGTCGACCCAGTAGTTCGTTCCGAAGTACGTGTTGGAAGGAAACACCGGCGACCCGGAGGCCTCCGCGTACATTCCGTTGGACTTCGTGCCGCTTGCCACCACCGCGTGGAGCGGAACGCTGTCCACCATGTGTGGTCCTGTCGGTGGCGGCGAGTAGAAGTAGTTCTGGTCGGCTGAATAGTGGCCGTTGGGGTCCAGGTAGCCGGCGACGTAGGTGGTGCCGGCGGTGATCGAGACGGGGCTGGAGAACAGGACGGTCTGCCAGCCGGAGGCGGTCTCGTTGGTGAAGGTGGCCTGGGCGAGCTCGGTGCCGGTGGAGCTCCACAGGGTGCCGATGTGGGTGCCCGTGTTTGCCGATGCCTTGTAGAAGCGGATACCGGTGAGCTGGCCGTTCACGTCGGACGTGAACTTCACTCCGACCTCGACATCGGCCCCATCGCCTGAGTCCACCGTTGTCGGAGTCACGTTATTGCCCCAGATCGAGCATGGGCACGTGACGTTCTCCGTGATCGCGTCTGACGGAGTCTCGAGGTTTCCGGAGTCGTCGACGGCTCGGGATTCGATTTTGGTCGAAGGGCTGCCGTGGGCTATCCAGGTGTAGGACCAGCTCGCGGTGGCATTGTCCGGCGCTGTCAGCGTTGCGGGATGCCAGGTCGAGCCACCGTCGGTTGAGACCTCCACTCCCGCCACCACTCCTCCGCCGGAGTCCGTGGCGGTCCCCGAAATGGTCACCGAGCTGCCGTCGCTGAACATGGAATTCGCTGTTGGGCTGGTGATCGTCGAAGTCGGTGGCGTCCTATCGGTCGACGCGGTTCCGGGATTCAGCCCGGATGCCAGCGTCGTTGGCTGCGCGCCCATATCTGCGAGCAGGTTGACCGTGAACTGCTCCATATTCGGGTCCGGTGGATTGCCGCTTGGGTCGGTGCTGCTCTCGTTCCACGCGTTGGTGTTGTCGAGACCCCACGACCACTGCACGGTGCCCGCTCCGAACACCAGCGCGCCGCTCTTCGCTCGGTACATGGTGAGGTGGTGGGTGGCCGTGCTGTTGCCGTTGGTCACCGTGCTCGCATAGTCAGTGAACGCCTGTAGCCCCGACGCGGTTGTGGACGAGAGATCGAATTCGCCCGGCGGCCGGAACCCGTTGTCCTCGTCTTTGTCCCACTCGTAGCCGAGCGTGCCGGTTCCAGGCGAGAGCGTCAGGCTCTGTCCCGAGGTCAAATTGGCGACGGCCGTGTTCTTCCAGAGCCCGATCTTCGCGTACTGCGCAGGCACCTGGATGTCGGTCGTCCCCGCATTTATGTCGAACTCCTGGCCGCTGAGAGAGTTCGCGGGGACACCACCGTCCGCAGGAGGGCTGAATCGAGGATCGGCCCAGGCCCCGGTCCATGTCGGCGGATCGTCAGGATCCATCGGCTGGTTGAAGTGGGTCTCCTTGTAGGTGATCAACGTCCGATCGGCGTTACCCGCACCATCGGCGGCCCAGCGTGTCTTCCAGAAGATCTCGTTACCGCTGAAGAACGCGACGTTGACCCCGTCGTTGACCGCAGTCTGGACGTTCGCGCGCTGACCCGCCGACCAGTACTCGTCGTGGCCGCTTGACATGAAGACCTTGTGGTTCTCCAGCAGCGAGCCGTTCGAATCGACCTCGGCTTGGTTGGTGTAGCTCACGTCGTACCCGTTCTTCTCGAGCCACCGGATCATCTGGTATTCGGCGTAGTAGAGGTCCGAAGCGCCGCCGTTGACGGCGATCCCGCCGTCGAACGGGCGGTTATAGGACACCGATGCCGCCCCGATGTAGTCGGCCGGGTTGCCCGGTGGACAGTCCTCGCTACACGTGTAGAGGCTGTTACCGCCGTAGTCGTTATAGGCCTCCCACGTTTCGTCGGAGGTGGTCAGGACGATGTCCGAGTGGCTGGCGTCGTTGCGCACCACGAAGGGGATCTGGCTGCTGCCGCCGGGATCCTGAGAGTCGTCGCGCACCAGGTGCGCGATGTAGACACCGGAGACCGCGCCGCTCGGAACGGTCCAGGAGGCCGACACGGACCAGTTTCCGCAATCGATCAGGCCATTGTTCGGCGTGACCTGGCACGCGGGTTGGGTCTGGGGGAGGGTCGCCGTCGGCAGGATGTCCGATGCGACCTTGCGAGCCCCGTCGCCGCCGTAGTAGCCAAGACGGAGGATGTCGATGTGGTAGGCGGTCGACGGCGTATTGATCTTGAAGGTGACCGTTTGTCCCACGTCGACGCTCATGGAGGTGGCGAACCCCTGGATCGTCGAGTCGCCGGCGCCCGTGACCTGCCAGTCGCTTGGAGGATCTCCCGGGAGCTGGTTCTCGCACGCCACCGGATTTGCGCAGCCAGTGGCGATCGCAAGCCGCGCGGAGAACCCTGCTCCCGCCAGTATCAAAATGATCGTGACGAGGACCAGGCGAGCCGGCGGCCGCCGTGCCATCAGGTCGGCGATCCCGCTGCGGGGTCCCCGAATGCCCTCCAAGTTCATCCGACCGAACAACGGCCGAGCGGGCGCCTAACTCACGTGTGTGCTCTGCGAAAAAGATGGCGGCGGCAGATACCGGCGGCCCGGCCGTTGTTGCTGTAGAGATGTCTCTGCTCGCGACGTCCAAGCGGCGCCTGTCGCGTCACCTGACCGAAGACCAGCGCGACCTGCTGCGGGGGGTACGGAGGCGACCGCGCGGGCAGCTGTTCTGGTCACCCGCGGCGGCTCTGCGACGGTCCAGCCTGCCTGCCGCGACCGCGCGGCTGGAGGCCGTGCGATCGAGGGTGGCGGCCGAGGACGAACTTGCGGTCCACCAGAATGTCACGTGCTATCCACTGTCCGCGACGTCGGTTCCCGATCGGCTCGGCGACTACTTTCAAGGCGGGCTGGCTTACCGGCGAGGGGATCTCATCCCGCAGGCCGTCCACTACAACGGCGTCGCGTTCTCGCAGTCGCTTCCGACTTCCTACGTTGAGCGGCTTCGTTCGGCTGGGCGGGTCGAAGTCCGCCAGCCGGTGCTCTTCGGCGGGATTCTCTTCAATCATTTTGGGCACTTCCTGGCAGAGTCGCTCGGCCGGCTGTACGCGTATCAGCGCCTCGCAGACCTTGATCCATTCATCCTGTTCCACGCGCCGACTGGCCGCCCGCGCTATCTGGAACGCGACAACTTCATTCACCAGGTGCTGACCGGCTTCGGAATTCCCCTCAAGAGGGTCATCTTTGATGATCGGATTCTCGAGCTACGGCAGGCGGTGGTCCCGCGACAGCAGTACGGCTTCGGGTTCCTCCATCGCCCGGACACGAGCTTTTGCGATTTTCTGCGCAGCTTCCGGATTGCTCGCGCCTGGCCCAAGGGTCTGAGCGGAGGGGGCAGAATCTACGTGTCGCGATCGGACCTGCGACGTCGCGGCTCGCAGATCGGCGAAGAGCTTTTCAGCGGCTTCCTCGAGGAGCAGGGCTACCAGGTCTTTTACCCCGAGCGACACACGCTGGCGGAGCAGCTCACGGTCTACGCGCACGCCGACAAGCTGATCTTCTCCGAGGGAAGCGCGATGCTCTCGTGCACCCTCCTCCCTGACCTTCAGGCGGACGTGGCGGTTGTCTGCCGCCGGCGCGACTCCAGGCGTGAGATCCGCGTCGGGACCGATTGCCTTCAGGGTTTCGGCAAGCAGTTATTGTGGATTGACGCCGTCCAGGCCCAGTTTCAGTTCGGGCTGGAGACCTACGATGCGATGGCACAGATCGACTGGAGCGAGGTCGGCGAACACCTCCGCTCGCACAGGTTCGTCGAGGATGCGTTCACACCGCTGCCGCCGGCGGAGCAAGCCGCGCTGGTGAAGCAGGCACTGCGCGATTACCTGCAGGAGATCGCAGGGGACCAGCGGTTCGTCGAGCACATGATGCTCCGGCAGGAGGCCCATCCCCGCTGGACGGGGCCCTCTCATATCGTTGACCCTCGCACCGGTCAACCGGTGTGGCCGGGGATCGCGCGCGACGACGCAAGCGCTTGTAAGTCCGCCTGAGCCGACCGGCTCAGGTTCCAGGGCTCACAGGACGCAGCGTCTCGTCCCAGACATTGCCGGTGAACGTGGTGACGGATGGGTCCAGACCGGACGTGGCGCCGTAGCTGCCACCGCGAAGAAAGTAGATCCTCGAATACCGGTTGTTGATAATCCTGGTGTTCGTAGGATTCGGCTGCCCCGAGATCTGACAGCACTCGGTCACGTAGTCGCCGCCGGCCATCAGGTTGTCGTCTATCGTCACGTTCTGCAACGGACCCCAGGGCCCCCCTGCGATGATCGCGGCCGTCTGGCCGAGCGGATCGAGAAGCGTGTTGTGCTCTATCGTCTCGGGCAGAGCTGTACCGTCGGCAGCGAGGATCGGCTCGTTGTGACCTCCTGACAGCCTACCGTCGGAGATGAGGTAGGAGTCGAGAATCGAGTCGGCGCCACCATTGACGTCCTCGACTGCCAAGTGCACGAAGTCGCGAACGAGCGTCACCTGGTTGCCGAGCACTCCGGACATAACGGGTGACGCATAGCTTCCCTGAATCGTGCTGTCCTCGATCAGCGTGCCGGTTGCCGGATCGTGGACCATTACCGCCTGGCCGCTCTGGCCTGAAGCGGTGACGCGCGAGTCGAGGACTCTGTCATCGTTGCCATAGATCTGGATCGTTCCGTGGACGTCCAGGCCGGCGACCGTCACGTCGTCGGCCATGATCATGAGCGTCTGCTGCGCCGCATTCCAGGATGCGCCGGCAGGAAGGAGTGCCGGTGAGACGGGCCGCAGGGCACTTGTTGCAGGCACGCCGGTGTTGGTCTGATCCGGGTAGCCGCACCTGCTAGGTCTGTGGGCGCAGTTCGTCTGTCGGCCCGGCGGCCTGAGCGCCGTCGCCGGCACATGCGGTATCGCCGACGGGTTTACCGCGGCCCTATGTCCGTTCGCACAGCCGCCGAGCACCGCAGCTAGCGAAAGCAGCGCGATGCCACACCGCCGCGACGCCCAGCCAAAGCGCACCCGGCCCCCGAATTTCACGGGCTCGATTGTAGCTGCCGGTTGGGGCGGGCTGATCGACATTTGTCCAGTCACCGGGGCCCGGGTTGAAAGGACATGTGGACGAGTCGATATCCGGACACAAGCTTAGAGAGTCGTTGAGCGCTGGTGGGGCCCGCCCCCTTAGAAGCTTTCACTAGCGCAGCTTTCGAAATGTCGACCCATGGAAGGGACCGCCATGCGACGGACCGCATTCATTTGCACGTTGCTGCTTACCTGCGCCTGTGCTGCGACTGCCGGCGCGGCCGTACAACCATGGGCGACATCCACTTCCTGGGACAGCTCAGCCCTATCGGTCGCGAGCTCGCCTTTCCCGTATAACGGATCCGGCCTCGGCTCCGGCGGCACGAGCAGCCCCCCGTCCTCCTCACCGTCGGTGCTGGTCGGCGACCAGTCGGTGGAGGCGAGCTCTGACTCAAATCCGCAAGGTCAGGCTCAGGCGTGGCCGTTCACCGCCAGCACCAGCGGCAGCGCAGGCAGCGTGAGCGTCTATGTCGACCGTGCAAACACCGCGACGAGCGCTCAGGTGGGACTGTATTCGGACTCCTCCGAGAGCCCGGGCTCATTGCTTGGGAGGGCCGTAATGACCTCGTTCACCCCTGGCGCGTGGAAGACAGTCACGTTCCCGGGCGTGAGCGTCAAATCGGGAACGGAGTACTGGCTGGCCCTGCTCGGGACCGCCGGAACCATCGGCTTCCGCGATCGCTCCAACGCCGGGTGCCAGAGCCAAGGCTCGCGTCAAGTCAGCCTGTCGGCGCTTCCGTCGACTTGGAGCACCGGAGCCGTCTGGGGAAGCTGCCCAGCATCGGTGTACGTGTCCGGAGGAGGCACCGCTATCGCCGCGCCGACGAACACAGCCCTGCCGGCAATCAGCGGTACCGCCGCGAGCGGGCAGACCCTCTCGACGACGAATGGGTCGTGGACCGGTAGCCCGACGGGCTATACGTACCAGTGGGAGGACTGCAACACACGCGGCGCTTCCTGCACCAAGGTCAGCGAGACCACGAGCCCGTCGTACACACTCGGCTCGGGCGATACGGGTCAAACGATGCGCGCCATCGTCACAGCGAGCAACGGCGGGGGTTCGGCTTCCGCGACCTCAAAGCAGACGGCGAGCGTGGCTCCCGGCGTGCCGACAAATCAGGCTCCTCCGTCCAACACCGCTGTGCCTATGATCAGCGGCACCGCGACTGCTGGGCAAACCCTCTCGACGACCAATGGGTCATGGACCGGTAGCCCGACAAGGTACGCGTATCAGTGGGAGAACTGCAATTCCTCCGGCGCTTCGTGTGCCAGCATCAGCGGCGCCACGAGCTCCAGCTACAGGCTCGCCAGCAGCGACGTCAATTCCGCCGTCCGTGTCGTGGTGACCGCGACGAACGCTGGTGGCTCGGCGTCCGCCACCGCTCACCAGACCGCTGTCGTAGCGGCTTCCTCGTCGGGCACCGGTTCGGGTTCAGGCAGCGGTTCGGGTTCAGGCAGCGGTTCGGGTTCGGGCAGCGGTTCGGGTTCGGGCAGCGGCTCGGGTTCGGGCTCCGGGGGCACGCAGACGAACTGCATCAACCAGCTGGCGGCGTGCGGCTATCCGGATCCCAGCAGCGGGAATGTGGGGGTGCCGCCCGGGACGAGTCTGGCCAACAGCGGCAGCGTAGAGGTGACCACTGCGGGAGAGACCTTCCAGAACGAGAACGTCACGGGCTCGATCGAGGTCTCCGCCAACAACGTCACGATCAAGGACGTTCACGTCACCTGCAAGGGATGCGATTCGGCGATCTCCGTGGACGGCGGCGTCACGGGCACCACGATCGAGAACAGCGAGATCCAAGGCGTCGCTCCGTGCGATAACAGCAACAGCTACGCGGGCAACGGGATTCTCGGCAATCAGGTCAACGTGGTTGCCGTATACGTCCATTGCGTCTCCGAAGGCGTGAACGGCGGAGCCATCAAGGTCTCGAACTCATACATCAGCTCGGACGGATTCGGCCCCGCTGGCTGCGGCAACGGAAGCTGCACTCACAACGAGCCGATCCTTGTAGCCGACGGCACATCCATCGCCTCGGACATCGAGCACAACACGCTGCTTGACCCGTACGATCAGACCGCCGCGATCATCGTCGGCGGACCCTGGGGACCCATCGAGAACGTCACCATCGACAACAACATGATGGCCGGCGGCGACTACGTGAGCGAATGTTGCGACTGGCCGGGAGAACCCAGCCCAACCAACACTAAAGTCACCAACAACCGCTACTCACGCGTCTACTTCCCCGACGGCGGCTCCTATGGCGCCACCGACGACCTCGACACCTCAGTCACCACATTCACCGGCAACATCTGGGACGACACCGCCCAACCCGTAACCCCGAGCGGCTAACCGCAATCCACAGACACCCCGATCGAAGGCGCGTTGTCCGCGGCTCGATCTATGTTGGTGCCGCCATAAGTGACGAGCGAGTGAACTTGACTTTCGAGTGGGGACCGAGACCTGGGGACCCCGACGGCTGGATCATGGACTTGGAGCCATCACTGGCTGAAGGGTGTCGTCCCAGATGTTGCCGGTGAACGTCGTGTACCGGGTGTCCAAGTCGTCCACGGCCCCATAAGATCCGCCGTCCGGGAAGTAGATACGCGAGTACCGGTTGTTGGTGATCTTCGTATTCGTGGGGTTCGGCTGTCCGGACCATTGACAGCACTCGGTGACGAAGTCGCCACCGGCCATGATGTTGTTGTTGATCGTGACGTTTTCCAGTGCGCCCCACGGACCGCCGGCGATGATCGCCGCGGTCTGTCCCAAGGGGTTGAGCAGCGTGTTGTGCTCGATGTTCTCTGGGAGCGAGGTTCCGTCCGCGACGAGGATCGCCTCGTTGTGACCACCTGAGATATTCCCGTCGGAGATCAGGTACGAGTTCTCGACGGTGTTGGCACCGCCGTTGACGTCCTCCACCGCGAAGTGAACATCCACGCGGTTGATGGTGATCTGATTGCCGACGATCCCGCTGCCGACGGGGGTGCTGGTGTCACCGCCCTGGACCGTGGTGTCCTCGATGACGGTGCCGGTGACCCCGCTCTGGACGTCGATCCCGTCGTAGTTGGGGTCGTTATTGGTGACCCGGGTGTCCTTGATCGTGACGTTGTTGGCGCCCACCGTGATGGTCCCGTTGACGTCCAAGTTCGAGACGACGGCACCCGGCGTGGTCACTTCGATGTCGCCGGACGCGTGCAGCGCCGTACCTGACGGGACACCGGTGTTGCTGGGGTCTGGATAGCCGCACGCGCTCGGGTCGCTGGCGCACTTGCGGCCGTTGCTGGGAGGGGGTGTCGGTGCCGGTGTTGTGGTCGGTGTCGGTGTCGGTGTCGGTACCGGTGTTGTGGTCCTGGAAGCCTTCCCCGAGCTCACAAACGCCGACAGGGGGCACGTTCTCCACCTAGGGCCTGCGCTCCAGTGTCGGGGAAGCGCCTTCAGGTTGGCCTGCGCGCTCTCAATGCTCAGACACGGTCCGTCGTTGGTATCGCGGAAAGCGACGGTTCCGCCCAGCCCCAGCACCGCGAGCCAGTAGTGCCTCCCCCGATGGATCTTGACCGGCGCGACCCCGATCTGATTCCAGCTCCCTGCCGTGGGCCGTGACTTGGAGCCGGTGCTTAGGCGCAGGCCTGGATGACCGCCGGCATTGCTGTAGATCGCGACCTCGACGATCCTCGCACCATTGCCGCTGTCCACATACAGATCAAGCGACCTGGCGGTACCCGTCGCGTCGCCGCCGGCCGGAAACGCCTGCGAGCGATTCGCGGGCTCATGATCGTGCTCTGCTCGGAGAACCCGGTTCCCGACGAGGACCGTGCGCTTGACCGCGACTGGATGCTTGGTCCGCTTGCCGCCCGCGACCGCGGGGAGGAGCATAAGAACGGCGAGCGCTCCGATAGCGACGCACCGGACTGCGCGCGCTGCGTTCGGTCTCCGTTCCATTGGTCCCTCTCCTTCCGTGCCTGGCGTGCAGCGGTTGCGCTCCGAGCGCTGCGCCACAAAAACGGCGCTCCAGCGACTGCGCGAGTCAGACTACCCGGAATCCCGCGCCGTGTCGCGGCGGGTTGCGCGAGTGCTTGCGCTCGGCCTGGCCGCGGGGGCTCGCTCGGGGGCCAGGTCTGCGCTAGCGGCCGGCGATCGAGACCGCGCGAGCTGCGAAAGCCGTGGGATCGGCAAGCTCGCCATCCTCGCGGGCGAGCAGCTTGAAGATCGCGCTCGCCGCGCGTTCTCCGGCTCGCCCGTCCCACAGAGGAATGGGCTCCGGCAGCGGCCGCCGCGGTGCCCGAAGTTCCTGTACGCAGGCGAACGCCAGCGCCTCTGGGTCCACTCCGACGAGGCGGTTGGTCCCGCGGCGGATCGTGATCGCCCGTTCGGTGTTGTTGCGATAGGTGAAACAGGGGACGGCGAGCGCGGAGGTCTCCTCTTGCACCCCACCTGAATCGGTCACGACGAGTCGCGCCTCGGACTCCAGGGCGATGAAGTCGAGGTAGTCGAGGGGTTCGGTCGTGAGCAGTCTTTCCAGAAGGGTCGGCGAGACCTGGTCGAGCTTCGCCCTGGTGCGGGGATGCAAGGGGAACACGATCGGCAGCGATTCGGCGAGCCGGCCGAGCGCCGTAACCACGGCGGCCAACTGCTCGGGATCGTCAACCAGGGCTGGGCGGTGGAGTGTCACCAGGACGTAGCCGTCGGCCTTCAGCCCGAACCGCGCCAGCGCGCCCTGAGCGCGAGCAACTGGAAGCAGCCGCAACAGGCTGTCGATCATCGTGTTGCCCACGAGCGCCACGGAGTCGCCGGAGATCCCCTCAGCCGCGAGGTTCTCGACCGCCTCGTCGCAGTGACAGAGAAGTAAGTCCGAGATGCGATCGGTGACTGCGCGGTTTACCTCCTCGGGCATGCTCCAGTCGCCTGAACGCAGGCCAGCCTCCAAGTGGACAATCGGGACGGCGAGCTTCGCCGCGGCGAGCGCCGCGCCGACCGTGGAATTAACGTCGCCCACGACCACCAGGGCGTCCGGCCGCCTCTCGAGCAGCCGCTTCTCGACACCCACCAACACAGCCGCAGTCTGCTCCGCGTGCGAACCCGAGCCGACTCCCAGAGAATGAGCCGGCGCAGGAAGGTCCAGCTGCTCGATGAAGCCACCAGACAGCGCATGGTCATAGTGCTGGCCGGTGTGGAGCAACTCCACCGTGACGCCAGGACGAGCTCCAAGGGCGTGCACCAGCGGGGCGGCCTTGACGAAATTGGGCCGCGCGCCTACCACGCACGTGACGAGCCCGCCGCTGGACGTGTGCGCTGCGTGCGTCATGATCCACCAGAAGAACGTGACGGCGGCAGGCGTTCTTCTGGACGATGGAGCACAAGCGCGTAGGTGTCTTCCCGGCGCGCGAGCGAGCGGCTCGTCGCGGCCTGTTTGACGCCTTGGAGCAGGTACTCCCGGTGTGCTTTGAGGGATCCACGCCCGGTGACGCTGCAGGTCTCGACGCGGCGGTGGTGTTCGGCGACGACGAGCTAGGGGCTCCGCCGCACCTCCCGCGGTTGACCTTCCTGCGCGACGAGGGCTCGCCGGCGCCGCTCCCGGGGCTCGGCCAGGCTCCGATCACCGGTGGTCCCGTAGTAGCTCTTAGCTGCGAGTCGTCGCTCGACCGGCGCATCCGCTCGATACGGCTTTGCGACGCATCCGTTTCCGCCGCCCCGGCCCTGGACGTTCAGCCCGGGGACCTTCCGCTCGCCTCGCGCGGCAACGACCCGGTGTGGCTGTCCCGCTCCGCGCGCTGGGGCGTCCGCGATGTCGTGGCCGTCGCCCCGCTCGAGCTCGACACCGGTGAGGCGCTCCGCGACCGGCTCCGCAATGGGCGGTTCCTGTCGCTCGTCGCACTCATCCATTTCCTGAGGAAGATCTCGGGAGAGCTCGCGTGGAGTCCACCAGCGGTGAGTGCCTGCTTCCTGTTTGATGACCCGAACCTGCACTGGCCTTCGTATGGATTCGTGCGCTATCGCGACCTGCTGAAGCAGGCTGACGCTCATGGCTACCACGTCGCGTTCGCGACGATCCCGCTCGATGCCTGGTTCTTCCACGCCGCAACAGCACGGATGTTTCGCGAGCGCGCCGATCGCTTCTCGCTCGTCATCCACGGCAACAACCACGTCCATCGCGAGCTCGCCCAGCCGCTCTCGGCGGCTGCGGCGCAGGCGCTGGCGCGTCAGGCACTCAGTCGCATGGCGACGTTCGAACGCCGGTCGTCGATTCCTGTTGGCCGGATCATGGTTCCGCCGCACGGCGTCTGCTCGCGCGAGATGGCTCGTGCGCTCGCATCCGCCGGCTTCTCGGCGCTCTGCGTCAGCCGCCCGTACCCGTGGCTCGCGCGTCCCCCGCATCCGTGGCTGCGACGTCCCGAGCACAGCTCGCCGGTGACTGGCTGGCAGCCGGCAAGTGTCGTCGAGAACGGATTGCCCGTCTTGCTACGCCGTTCGATCGGCGATCCGCCCGAGGATCTGGCGCTGCGGGCATTCCTCGATCAACCGCTGATCGTCCAGGCCCATCACGACGATGTCCGCGATGGCCTGGACCGGCTCGGGCAGTTGGCCGACTCGATCGGAGGACTCGGGCCGGTGCAGTGGAGGTCGCTCGCATCGATCAACGCGGCGAACTTCGCCACCCGCGTGCGCGACGCCACCCTGCACGTGAGACTGTTCACGCGCGAGGCCGACGTCTCGATCCCTGAGGGCGTCGAGCGAGTCGAGGTCGACCTTCAGGGTCTACAACCGGGCGACGATCCCGGAGCCGTCACATGGGCCGCTACCTCGGCTCGAGCGGAGCAGCTCGGAGCGGCTCCGATGGGTTCCGCCGTGATCCCGGTTCAGGGCGCGGGCACTATCAAGGTACGGGTTCTGTCTGAGCAGAGGGGGCAAGCCACTCGTGTGGCGGTCAGTCGCCTGCCGTTGCGGCCCGTGGCGCGGCGATTCGCGACCGAGAGCCGTGACCGGCTGACCGCCGCTTGGGCCAGCGGACGCCGACTCGTCACCGGCTGACCGCCGTCGCTGAGCGTCCCCGCTAGGAGCGGACGCCGAGCGCTTGCATCACGCGACGGCGCTCCTGTGCCCGCCTGAAGCGCCTGTAGTCCGGATCCTCGACCGCCGGGAGCGCCCTGAACGGCGCCCTGAGGTACCCGTACAGGAACGCCGCGCCAGAGACGCCCAGCGGTCGAGCTGCGGCGTACTTCACTGCCTTGGCCAGCGCCCACGGCATCGAGAAGCCGACGATGTAGTGGGTCTCGCCGCCGCGCACCCTTCCGCGCAGCACCCCGTCGACGCTTCCGCACGCACGATGATGTCGAGCAACGATGTGCTCGAAGGAGAAGGTGCGATAGCCACGCATCTGGGCGTAGGCCTCGTCGATTCCATCCCAGCCGAGTTGCTCGCGCAGCCCCCCGATCGCCTCGAAGCACTCGCGGCTGTAGAGCTTGACCGCCCCGCGAACATGGCGCTCGTCGGTCCGCATCATCCGCCATACGCGGTCCACCCGCTCTACGAGGATTCCACCACCCACACCGAGCGCCGGGCCTGCATCGAATTCCGCCAGGAGGTCACGGAAGTAGTCGTAGGGCAGCTCGATGTCGCCGTCGAGCTTGCCGACGTGACTGAACTCCTGCCAGTCGACCGTCTTGAGCGCCCAATTGAATGCGCGAGGAGCCGCCGCCACAGCGTGTCTGTCGCCGACGTCTCGCGTGTACCCCGGTGGCGTCGAGAGCACCCGAAGGAACGGGATGCGGGCTGTGAGCCCGGACAGCAGCTCGAGGGTGCCGTCGGTGGACCCATCGTCGACGACGAGCCAGAGATCCGGCGGCCGGGACTGGCGCGCCACGCTCGCGGCCACGAGTTCGAGGTGCGCTGCCTCGTTGCGAACCGGCGAGATGATCAGGACACGATGGCCGTCTGCGTTCATCGCCTATCGGCGCTCCGGACCGCGTCGTGGAGCGCCGCGCAGAAGTGCTCGACCAGCTCCTCGCCCCGCGCTCGAAGGTGGGTGAGCCGATCGGTCCCCGGCTGCCGCTGGACCACCGGAAGATCGGACACGCTCCGCGCGACGGTCATGAAGCCTTGCTCCTCGAGCCACCGGTCGACCGCTGGTTGTTGGCCCGCGAAAAGGCTGACCGTAGGCGTCCCCATCAGCGCAGCTTCGCGGGTCATCGTGCCGCCGGCGCCGATCATCAGATCCGCCTGGCTCATCAATGACCTGCTGTCCACCGCACGCTCGGGAACGATGCACCGGGACAGCCCGAGGTCCCGAAGTGCCCGGCGCTGCGCATCGTGACGCGGGAGGGCCAGCACCGTCGTCTTGGGTTCGCTCAGCACCTCTTTGACGCAGTCGATGAACAAGGGGTTCTCGAAGTCGTGGTAAAGCGCGAGGTCGGGCGCCGGACGGGCGAGCACCACGGTGCTGTCGCGATCGCGCTTGACTCCGAGCTTCTCGAACACGCCCGCGTCGGGCTCGAAGTCGGCGAGGTACAGCTCTTCCTTGAGCCCCGGATAGAAGCGTGTCTTTCGCGGCACGGCGCCCTGGCGGTGGACGAGCGAGTTCTGGAGCGCGGCGGGCAGGAGCACCATTCGAGCGAGACGGAACGCCAGATGGTTTGCCGGCTGATGTTCGAAGTCCATCGCGGTGACCGTGGGGATCCGAAGGCTCCATGCCGCGAGGATCTGGCCATAGGAGTTGTGCGACATGGCCACGTGGGGGCGGGTGGAACGCGCCCAGCGGCGTAGTTCCGCAACGCGGCGGCTCATCGCCTGGGCCTTGGCGCGCCGTCCCTCGGGGCTCGCACCGCCGATCACCTCGACCTCCGGCCAGCGTTCGCGGGCCAGCTGGACTGTCTGGGCGTTGTCGCGAGCAGTGAGCAGCACCGCGTGGCCCTGCGTCTCCAAGCGCCGCGCGATGGGCGCAAACAGCAGGGGGTGGGGGGAATTCGAAAGGTCGATCCAGACTTGCATGCCCGACACATAAACGTCCAAGATCGCTCGGCGCTTACGAGCTCACGATTCCGGAAGTGCAGGCGGCTGGCGACCGTTGGTGTCATGAGATTCATGCGCGACAGACTTCTTCAGAGGACTCGATCGATCATGCAGCGCCGCCGGACGATCACGACCTGCTGCGCTGTCCTTGCGGCATTAGCCGCGATCGTCAGCGTCGAGCGCGTGAGCGTAGTTCCGTTGGGATTGACCCCGCGAGCGGTAGCCATCTCCGCGGCGCACACCAGCGTGATCGTCGATACGCCGAACCCGATCGTGCTCGATTTGCGCCAGAACACCTATAGCTTCCAGCAGCTCCAGGATCGAGCGCTGCTGCTTGGGAACGTGATTGGAACGCCCCAGGTGAGGGATTACGTCGCCGCGCGGCTGAACGTTCCGGCCAGTTCCATCCAGGTCACAACCCCAGCCACGCCGGCCGTACCACTTCCCGCGGTGGATCCTGGGCACGCTCGCAAGGTCACCGACATCGCCCATCTAGGGCCGCAGTACCGGCTGAACATCGAGGCGGATCCGACGGTGCCGATACTCGACATCTACGCCGAGGCGCCGAATCCCCGCGACGCGGTAGTGCTCGCGAACTCCGCGGTCACCGGTCTCCGGGCCTACATGTCTTCGCTGGCTTCCTCGCTCAAGGTCCCCGCTGCCGACCAAGTGCGTCTGACGCAGCTCGGCACCGCGCAGGGTGGTGTCACGAACCCAGGAGTGAATCTTCAGCTGAGCGTCCTTGTGTTCCTCATCGCGTTCGGCATCTTGTATGGATTGACGGCGCTGCTGAGGGTTGCCCCGGCTCGCCGGGTCGAAGTCGTGCCTGAAGGCTGACAAGACAAGCGCTGGAGGCAGGGTGTCGGCGTTTACGAGACTGACCAGAGGGCGCTACGTAACGCGGCTGCGTAGCCAGCGATACACACAGTTCGAGCATCTATGTGCGTTGCGGCCGGAGGACCGCATCCTCGACGTCGGCGCCGGCGAGGGCAGCGCACTCGAGCGCTTCAACGCGCGCAACCGAATCGTCGCGCTGGATCTGCAGCCGGCGCTGCCTTCTCAACCCAACGTAACGGCTGTCGAGGGCGATGCTCGAAACCTCCCATACCCGGACGGCTCCTTCGAGATCTGCTTCTCGAATTCGGTGCTCCAGTACATGATCGGGGAGGACCGCCTGCGGTACGCGTCGGAGGTTCGCCGCATCGCTGAGCGCTATTACGTTCAGGCGCCATACAAGTACTTCCCCATCGAGCCGCATTACCTGGTCCCCTTCTTTCAGCTCCTTCCACGGCGCGTGCAACGCTGGATGAATGACCGTCTCAGCCTGGGATGGCGGCGGAAGGGCTCCTGGACTGAGACTCTGATGCCCAGCGTTCGGGAGATGCGGCGCCTCTTTCCCGACGCCGAGATTCATCGCGAGCGAGTCTTGGGGCTCACCAAGAGCCTCGTCGCGGTCCGCGCACGCGACGCCGCCTGAGGCGCCGAGGCCCGGCCTCGGGCCTACCCGCCCCTTAGCGCTCCGCGGCCGCTGGCGACTGCGGCTGCGCGGCCATGACCGCGTCCCGTACCGAAGTCTCGACCATCCCCCCCGCCTCTTCCCAGGTCCTGCCCCGGACGCTGTTGGCAGCGGCTCGAGCAGCGGCTTGCCTGCTCGTGGAAGATCTCTCGACGAGGAGGCTGAGGGCATTCGCAAGGTCAAACGGCGTCGCGGGCGCGTACGCGACCTGCGAGTTGTCGAGCACGACGCGGTTCCGGGGAGCGTCGTTCACGACCGGGATACAGCCCGCCGCCAACATCTCGTGGGGGACCAGCGAGACATTCGTGGCCGAAAGAACCAGCCCGGCCGCACACGCGTTGTAGAGCTCGTTCATGTCCTTCGGTCTCAGCTGTCCGTGCTGCTCGGCGGGGAACGGGAGCCCGCGAATCGGGACATCCTCGCCAAACAGGTGAATCGCGATCTCAGGGTGCCTTTCCGCGAACAGGTCCAGGGCCGCGACGCAGAGCTCGAATCCGCGCCGTGCGGTGGTTGGCCGTGAATAAAGGCACACGCCGGTTCGCGGCTCGTCGTTCTGAAAGCTGTAGCTGTCGAGGTCGCATCCAAAGTCGAAGTAATCGCTGACCATGCCGTATTCGGGACCCAGGAAATCCGCGAGCCACGCGCCGGCCGTGATCCCGTGAAAACCGAATCGGTAGGTCGCCTCCGCCATCAGCGCCTCGCTACCGGCGGGATAGAACCAGGGCTCGAAGTCCTGCACCAGGTAGAAGCGAAGGCCGCGGGCATCGGAGGTCAGCACCTTGTACGCGGTCTCCCAGGAGGTGGCGAAGACGCCATGCGCATCCTCGATTCCATCGGCGGCGTCCCGAACGTCGGCCTTCAGCCGTGGCCACCCGCTCCGGATGTTGCGCCGATGCTGCTTGAGCGACCAGCCGTGCCGGTCGTGCAGGTAGATCGTGCAGTGATGTCCGGCGTTCTCCAGGCAAGAGATGATCCGTACCAGCGTGGTGTGTCCTCCAGCGCCCGGGAACAGCGGGACACAGACCCATGCCAGCTCGAGCGGCTCATCTGCGCGAGCTGGCAGCGGCGTCGGCAGTGGCCACCCGGCGGACGCTATCTCAGCTGCCCGAACCAGCTCTTCACGCGCGACTCGGAGGCGATAGGTCCCGGCTGGTGAAAGAAGGTTCGAGGCCCGCTCGAGCAGTCGCGTCTTTACCCCGGCACACCCCTCGCTGCGCAGGAGCCGCCGTGTCTGCGCAGCCCGCTCGAACGAGCTGACTCGGTTCATGTCGATTTGCGCACCCCGAAACGAAATGGGTCATGGTTCTCGCCATCACGGTTCTGCTTGGCGCCCACCGTCTCGAGTGGTGTCTGAACGTCTTCGGTCTGTTCAGGGCCCTCTGCCTCTTCGCGGTCCTCGGCCGCTTCAGGGTCGTCGAGCGCGTCGGCCGCGGCCTCGCGTACGCGGTCGATGACTTCGTTCAAGCGGTGGCCGTTGCCGTTTGTCTTCCTGCCACCGTTTGCATAGCCGTTCAGGTCCGACGCAGAGTCTTCGCCAAACAGGGTCATCAGGGTCGGGTCCGGCTCCGTATCCCCGTAGGCGTCCTCGTCCGTATCGGCGCGCTCGGGATCGAAATCGAGTTCGCTTAGATCCCGTTCTTCGGCTGAGGCCTCGCGCCAGCCACGCGCCAGTGCTGTGATGAACAGGATCAGCGCGCACACCAGGGCGAACACTCCGAGGCCCACCCCCGGGGCGACGATGCGGCTGGGACCGCCATTCTCGAGGTGGGCCTGGGGAGGACCGAGGGAGTCGATCACAAGGCGCTGCGTGTCCGGAATGCGCTCCGCAGCGCCTGTGGAGGCGAGGTAGTTGCGCAGAGCCGAGACGGATGCGTTCGCGACCTTGATCGCCGTCGCCGCGTCGGAGGCGCGAGCCTCGATCCAAATGATCGGAAGCGCGTCGCCCGCGGCATCCGCCAAGTTCTTGGTGATGAGAACTGCAGTGCCCGGCTTTCGCACCGCGCTGTCAGGGACGTTCGCCGGCGTGCCGACGCCTGAAGCGGCGACCGTGAACAAGTTCTGAGGGGACAGGCCGGCGTCGACGGCGATGTTCCGCTGGACCGTGCCCTGCGTCATGATCGTCGCGAGCAGATTCGCGGCTCCTGCCACTGTCCCAACGCCCGCGGGAGCAACCGCGACGACTTGGGAACTCGGGGTGTCTACCAGGATCTCGCTGGTCGCGACGCCCACGTCGAAGCTCCGGCTCTGGAAGCTCGGGATGCGATAGGCGACGGCGACGCCGGTGATCACGGCGACGAGCGCTCCAACGGCGACGAGGGTGCGGTGCCGCCAGAGCGTGCGGAGGGCGTTAACGATTTCCATTGCGAAGCTCCCAGAAAGGCGTGGTGTCTGCCTCTACGCAGAAACGCTCCATCCACACGAGTTCTTCCAAGCGTTGCGGAACCTCATACATCCCCTCCGTTCGAGGCCGCCAAAGTCGGAAGAAAGACGCCCGCTCATGCGTTGCCCTAACAGATGAGCGACGCCCGCAACGAGCAGGTGGATATGACCGTGATCGTCGTCTCGTTCAACGATCGGCGGTGGCTGAGGCCGTGCCTGCAATCGGTGTTCGGACGCGCTGGTTCGGCGCGGCTCGAAGTCGTCGTTGTCGACAACGGGTCCGATGCCGCCGGCGACGCCGTGGCCGCTGAGCTGCCGATGGTCCGGGTCCTCACCAGCGAGAACCGAGGCTTTGCGCACGGAAACAATCTGGCGGCCAGGTCCGCCACCGGCAGATACGTCCTATTCCTGAATCCGGACACCGAGATCGTCTCCGGCGACCTCGGTCAGCTGATCCGGGACCTCGACCGCCGTCCTGACGTCGGTGTCGCGGGGGTGCGTCAGCGGACGCCGGCCGGGGAGCTGTGGCCCACGATCCGCTACTTCCCGTCGTTTTCGCGGGCGCTCGGCGACGCCTTGGCATCCGAACGCTGGCCACGGCGGCCCCGCTGGGCGGGCGAGCGCGAGCTTGACCCGACGCTCTACGCGCGTGAAACCGAATGCGACTGGACTTCCGGCTCGTTCATGCTCGTGCGCCGCGACGCGCTGCTCAGCGCCGGACTGCTCGACGAGCGGTTTTTCCTTTACTCCGAGGAACCTGACCTCTGCCTACGCATCAAGCGCGCCGGATGGAGCGTCCGGCACATGCCCGCGCTGACCATCGTCCACTACGGCGCAGACCGCAGGATGTCTCCGAGGATGCTGGCCCAGGACGCCTTCACACGGCGTCAGTACGCGCGCAAGCATTTCACCCCGGCTCATCGCGTCGCCTACCTGACCGCGGTCGGATCGCGCCACCTGCTCCGGGCGGCGATGCCAGCTTCGAAGGACGCGCCCGAGGCACGTCAGGCCGCCCGCACGGCCCTGCGGACGCTGATCGGACTGGCTGATGCACCGTTTGGTGCCCCTCCCAAAACAGCGCTCTCGAGCGAATTCGCCGGTCACCCGACAAACGGAGCCGAGCGCCCGATCAGCTCCCCGCGGCACCCGCGGGGCACGCCGGTGGGGGCGGGTCACTGATGTGCGGAATCGTCGGAAAGGTCAGAGCCGATGGTGCTCCCGTGCCGGCAGAGTTGGTCGAGCGCATGTGCGCGGCGCTCGAGCATCGAGGACCGGACTCGCGGGGGTTGTTCGCGGCGCCCGGAGCAGGGCTCGGGATCCAGCGACTGCGGGTCATCGACCTCGAAACGGGCGATCAGCCGATCTACAACGAGGACCGCACGATCGCGGTCGTCCTGAATGGCGAGATCTACAACTACGCCGAGCTGCGGACAGGCCTCGAACGTTCCGGGCACCGCTTCGCCACGAACGGCGACACCGAGGTGATCGTCCACCTTTACGAGGAGCACGGAAGCGACTGCGTGCGGTGGCTGCAGGGCATGTTCGCCTTCGCGCTGTGGGACACCCGCCGGCAGGTGCTTCTGCTCGCCCGTGATCGCGTCGGGAAGAAGCCCCTGTTCTACGCGGAGCGCAACGGCACTCTGAGCTTCGCCTCGGAGCTCGGGGCGCTCCTCGAGGACCAGGAGATCCCGCGGGAGATCGATCACCAGGCGCTCGACGTGTACCGGGCGTTCCTCTACATCCCTGCGCCGCTGACCGCCTTCCGCGCGGTGCGGAAGCTTCCGCCGGCTACCACCCTTACCTTCCATGAGGGTCGGCCTCAACTAGAGCGTTATTGGTCGCTTGATTTCAGCACCAAGCGGGCGGTCGAGGATATAGAGGCGCTGCACGATGAGATCCGCCAGGCGATCCTCGCCGCGGTCAGGCGCCGCCTCGTCTCGGACGTGCCGCTAGGCGCACTTCTGTCCGGAGGAATCGACTCCTCCGCGGTGGTCGCGGCGATGGCGCAGACCGCCACCGGGACAGTCAAGACGTTCTCGATCGGCTTCGACAACGAGTCGTTCAACGAGCTGCCGGCGGCGCGGCGCGTGGCTGAGCACTTCGGCACCGAGCATCACGAGTTCACGGTGCGCCCGGACGCGATCGAGGTGCTTCCGAAGATCATCCGGCACTACGGAGAGCCGTTTGCGGACTCATCCGCGATCCCCAGCTTCTATGTTGCCGCGCTGACGCGCGAGCACGTGACGGTGGCGTTGAACGGGGACGGGGGAGATGAGGCATTTGCCGGCTATTACTCCTATGTCCACACGATGTTCATGCACCGGCTGGACCGGATGCCGCTGTGGCTTCGCAGGGCGGCGGCCGGTATCGGCTCGACCCTGCCGGTCAATGGCGAGGACCGCAGCACTCTGAACCGCATCCGCCGGTTCGCGAGCGTGCTGCCGCTCGATGATCCCGCGCGGTTCGCCCGCTACATGTCGTGCTTTGCCCCTCCCGAGCGCGAGCGCCTGTACACCGCCGACTACTCCCGCCTGCTGGGCGACCTCGACGCGGAGCGGATGATCGGCGACGCGTGGGAGCACGCCAGCGGCAGCGCCCTGCTCGACGTGATGCTCGAGGTGGATATCAACACCTGGCTGCCCGGCGACCTGATTCCGAAGATGGACATCGCCACGATGGCTCACGCGCTCGAGGCGCGCTCGCCGTTCCTCGATACGGAGTTGATGGAGATGGCGGCCTCGATCCCGGCCGCGCTGAAGCTGCCGGGGATGCGCAAGAAGGGCCTGCTGCGCGATGCGCTGATCCCGTGGATCCCGGAGGAGATCCTGCGGCGGCCAAAGCAAGGATTTTGCGTGCCGATGGCCCAGTGGCTCCGTCAGGACCTGCGCGACTTCGCCGCGGAAATCCTGCTCGACCCCATCACCCGCGGCCGCGGCTACTTCCGTGAAGAAGCAGTGCGCGACGTGCTCGAGCGCCATCGCAACGGGGTGGCAGATCACGCCAGCCAGATCTGGGCTCTGCTCGTGGAGGAGCTGTGGCAGCGAGAGTTTGTCGACCAACAATCGAGCGCGTCGGCGCTGCCATCGCTGGCGGCGGTGTGAGCGGGTGGACGGATGGAGCTAGTCTCGATCCTCCAGCGCCTCTGGCGCCGCAGGCTGTTCACAGGGGCCACGGTGGCGATCACGCTCGTCATCGCGGTCGCGCTGGCGCGCGGATCCTCGCCGAGCGCTGGCCTCGCAACGAGTTCGATCGTCGTCCAAACCCCACAGTCTCAGGTGGTGGACGAGAACGCCGCCGGAGCGGAGAACCTTCCAGCGCGTGTGGCGCTGCTGGCCGACTATATGGCGACGAACACGATGAAGGATCGGATCGCCGCGGCCGCCGGTGTACCCGCCGACCAGTTCGCGGTTATCGACAACGAGCTCTCGACGCCGCTCGTGCCGACACCGCTTCCCTCTCAGCTGGCCGGCTATGCGCCCGCAGGTCGCCCTTACACGTTGGTCGTCGCGGATAACGATCCCCAGCTGCCGTTCGTGCAGCTGGAAGCGAGCGCTCCGGACGGGCCACGCGCCGCTCGCGTAATAGTGGCCGCCGAGCGCGCGCTGGCGGCGGTCGTGGCGCCGCCCGGCGCAAACCGCAAGGTGACGCCGGAGGTCTCGCTCACCTCGCCCCCCACCGTTAGCGAGGTGAGCTCGCACCACAGCGCCGTCAAGGCGGTGCTCATCCCGCTGCTGACGTTCGCGATCTGCTGCATGGCGATCGTGATGGTCCCGTTTGGGCGCCGCCCACGGCGCGGATCGGCCCGTCCCCGGACGACCTGACGATGCGCCCGCGAATCCACGACAGCAAGTGGACCTTCCGCGCCATTGGGCTCACTGCCTCCGCGCTAGTGGGCCTCATCGCGGCACTGCTCAGCGTCTCCACGATCAGCCTATCGCCGCCCAGCTTCAAGCTCCGCCAGCTCTCGGTCGCCGGGGCCGAGACTCACGTGATGGTGGACGCCCCCCCTCCGAGCGAGCCTGGGACCCCGCCCTATTCAACGATTCTCGATTTCGGCGCGCAGTCCGCTGACTTTGACACGCTGAGCAAGCGGGCCGAGCTGTTCACCGATCTGGTGACGACCGAGCCTGTCGTGGATCGCATCGCGGCGCGGATGCGAATCTCGCCAAGCCGGCTCTACGTGTATCAGAGCCCACTCTCATATGTACCGGTTGCCTTGGCGGAGCCAAGCAACGAGAAGCGGGCCTTCCAGCTGATCGGGCTGCGCCGTCCGTACGTGCTAGAGCTGCAGGTGCGCACGGACGCGCCGATCATCGATTTCTACGCGCAAGCCCCGACGCCCGCCGCAGCGGCGGCCCTAGCGCAGGCCGCGGTGCTGGGCCTCCGTGACTATGTGGGGAGCTTGAGGGCAAGCCAGGCGCTACCTCCGGGAGCCCAGGTGCGTCTGCTCCAGGTGGGAACCGTCCAGGGCGTCGTGCTTTCGTCCGGGCGCAGGACGATCGCGGTCCTGACGTTCCTCTCCTTCTTCCTGCTGTCGTGGGGCGGGCTGCTCCTCACGCGCGCATGGCGGCAGAACAAGCGCCGGCGGGGCCTACCCGATCCGCGCCGGGCTGTGGCGCGAGCGAACTGGAGAACGGGATGGCGCAACGCGGCGCTCGAGGGCGGCGATTGGCCTCGCACGACGCGGCTCTTGCCGTGGCTGATCGCCGCGTTCATCGCGATGGTCTATCTGGTCCCGTTCGATCAGATCCAGCTGAATGCCTCGCTCCCGATCAGCTTTCCGCTGGACCGGCTGGTGCTGCCGTTCATCATCGGGCTGTGGATCCTCGCGCTGGTCGTGGGTGGACCGGGACGGCCGCGGCTGCGCCTGACGTGGATTCACGCCGCCGTAGGCGTATTCATGATCTGCGCGCTGCTGAGCGTGGTCCTCAACGCGCCTGAGCTCAATCACGATCTCGAGCTGACCGCCGGAATCAAGCGGCTGCCGTACCTCCTCTCGTTCCTGTCGGTGTTCGTGATCATCGCGAGCGTCGTGCGACGAACCGAGGTCGGTGCCTTCCTGAAGTACATCCTCGTGCTGGCGGTGCTTTGCGCGATCGGGATGCTCGTCGAGTACCGAACCGCCTACAACGTCTTCTACGACCTCCCCCACAAGCTTCTGGGGAGCGTCTTCGAGGTCGGCACCGCCCAGCAGGGCGTCGACGCGCTCGGCCGCCGTCAGGTCGAGGGTCCCGCGAGCCAGCCACTGGAGGCGGTCACGATGCTCGCGCTGGCGCTTCCGATCGCCCTGATGGGCCTTACGCGCGCGAAGCAGTGGCGTCCGCGGATCGGATACTTGCTGGCGACCTGCCTGCTGCTTGCCGCGACGGTTGCCACATATCGCAAGAGCGCCCTGCTGGTTCCGCTCGCGATCATCGCGACGCTGGTGTTCTTCCGTCCGCGGCAGATGTTGCGGCTGGCGCCGCTGGCTGTCGTGGTGCTGGTCGGGGTACACCTCGCGGCCCCCGGCGCGTTCGGTTCGATCACCGCGCAGCTGCAGTCAAACAACCTGAACGTGCCGACCGTGAACGATCGCGTGGTCCGCTACGACGCGGTCTATCCCGACGTCTGGAGTCATCTGCTGCTCGGCCGCGGCTACGGCACCTACGACCACGTAGCACACCGTATCCTCGACTCTGAGATCCTCGGCCGCCTGATCGAGATGGGCGTCATCGGTCTTGCGGCCTATCTGATGATGATGGTTTCGGTGGTCCTCGTCGGGCGCCGGAGCATCCGGTCGAGAGATCCCGCGAGGGCCTCACCCGCCCTGATCGGCGCTGCGGGAGCCCTCGCGCTGATCGTCTCCTCGGCGCTCTACGACACGTGGTCGTTCCCGCACGGGCCGTACATCTTCCTATGCCTTGCCGGCTTCGTGGCGGTCGTCAGCGATCGCTCGCCGACGCCTGCGGAGATTCCGGCGCGCAGGTCCCGGACCCACAGGGGTACGACGCGGCCACCGGATCCCGCGAAAACACCATATGCCAGTGCGTTGTATATGGATGAGCTTCCTTCGCCGCAACCGGTCGGGGCTGCAAATGCGTCGAACCATCCGTGATCTGCTGCTGGTCGGCGCGGGGGGGTTCGGGCGCGAAGCGGCCGCGACGGTCCGGGCTATCAACGCCATCGAGCCAACCTGGCGCCTGCTCGGGTTCCTCGACGATGATCCCGCGCTCCAGGGCGCCGCTGTCGGGTCGGTAGTGGTGCTCGGGTCGGTCGAGGCTGCCCACGATTATCCCGATGCGCAGCTCGCCATCTGCACAGGGAATCCAACCAGTTACTCGAGCCGTCAGGCCATCGCGGAGCGGCTGGACTTCGAAGACGATCGCTACGCGACGCTCGTCCATCCGACGGCCACAGTCGGAGACACCTGCCGCATCGGCGCAGGATCCGTTCTGCTCGCCCACGCGGATCTCACCGCCGATGTCGTAGTGGGCAGGCATGTGATCACGATGCCGCAGGTCGTGCTGACACACGACGTACGCATCGATGACTTCTGCACTCTGAACTCCGGTGCTCGAATCGGAGGAAAGTCCCGCGTGGAGCAGGGCGCGTACATCGCGACGGGCGCCTGCATCCGTGACAACGTCCGGGTCGGGGCACGGGCGATAGTCGGGATGGGATCGGTCGTCACTACGGACGTTCCCGCCGACCGCATGTGGTACGGGACACCCGCTCGTGACATATCACCTGCCCCCGCGCTTCTGGCCTGTGACTGATGTGACTGTCCGTGAGGCATGCACAACGATCGGCCGGCGGACGCGGCTTGCGCCCGGAGGCTCGCGCACGCGCGAACGTCCGGGTGACAGGCGGGTGCTCCGTGAAGTCCCCACAACTCCGCAGGGGCTTCCTTCTGTGACTGTAGTGATCCCGGCTTACAACTACGCGCGCTTCCTCGGCGACTGCGTGCGAAGCGTGCTGAGCCAGCCGGGGGTCGCGGTCGAGGTCATCATCGTCGACGATCACTCGACCGACGAGACGTGTTCCGTCACGGCGCGGCTGCAGGCAGATCCGCGAGTGCATGTCATTCGCCACCAGGAGAACCGCGGCCACATTCCGTCCGTCAACGAGGGACTGGCCCAGGTCCAAACCGAGTATGTGGTCAAGCTCGATGCCGACGATTTGCTCGCGCCGGGGTCTTTGGCCCGCGCGACGGCGCTACTCGAGGCGCGTCCCGAGGTGGGCTTCGTCTACGGGCGCCCAGACCACTTCTCTGACCGGATCCGGAGGAGATCCTCAAACCGGACGCGCAGCTGGACGCTCTGGGCGGGACGTGAATGGGTGGCCCGGCGCTGCCGCAGCGGCGACAACGTGATCAGCCAGCCCGAGGCTGTCATTCGCACCTCACTCCTTCGGCGAGCCGGCGGCGTCCGAACGGATCTGCCGCACACCTCCGATCTTCATCTCTGGATGACGCTCGCTTCGATGGGAGACGTGGGACGGGTCAACGGGCCGACCCAGGGCTATTACCGGGTGCACAACGCCAGCATGCAGCGCACTGTCCATTCCGGCGCACTGTTTGGGCTGCGGGCGCGTCGAGACGCGTACGATGCGGCGTTCGCGGGACCCGCTGGAGAGCTGCAGGGCGCGGAGGTGCTCCACGCCACGGCGCGCCGCAAGCTGTCTAGCGAAGCGCTCGAGCGGGCATGCCATGAATACGACCGTGGCCGGGGCGCTCATCCCGAGGAGCCGATCGAGGAGCTCGTCGCGTACGCGCTCGAGACCTGGCCGAGCGCCAACGAGCTGCCGGAATGGACGGCGCTCGAGCGCCGCAAAGCGGTGGGTGCTAAATGGGCCGGGCTCTTGCCTCAGTTCTTCGCCAGCGCGGTGACTCGGCGCACGGTTGCGGAGCTGGGGCGCTGGCGGTGGCGGCGGACCGGAGAGCTATGAGCAGACATCCGAAACCGCAGCCGCTCGGCGGGCGTCCGTCGGTGACGGTGGTCATCCCCTGCTTCAACTATGGCCATTTCCTCCCGGTGGCAGTCGGGAGTGTGCTCGGGCAAGAGCGCGTGGACGTCGAGATCATCGCCATCGATGACGCCTCGACCGACGGCTCCGACACCGTGCTGCGCGATCTCGCTGCTACCGATGAGCGGATTCGCGCAATCTTCCACGCTGCCAACAGGGGTCACATCGCGACCTACAACGAGGGTCTCGAGCAGGCCCGTGGCGCTTACGTCCTATTGCTGTCGGCAGACGATGCCCTGACGCCAGGCTCTCTGGCGCGGAGCGCCGCCCTCCTCGAGGCCGAGCCGTCGGTGGGGCTCGTGTACGGATTCCCGGTCACGTTCCTCGACGAACTTCCCAAAGCAGAGCAGCGGGTGAGGAGCTGGACCGTGTGGAAGGGCAACGAGTGGATCGAGGTGATCTGTCGCAAGGGCGCGAATCCGATCCACAACCCGGAGGTCCTGTTGCGGACCTCCGTGCAGCATGCCATTGGCGGATACGTGCCGGAGCTTCCGCACAGCGGAGACCTCGAGATGTGGCTGCGCGCCGCGGCGATCGCCGACGTCGGTCGTGTCAACGGTCCTACGCAGGCCTACTACCGCATTCACCAGTCGAGCATGCAGCGCACTCAGTTTGCGGGTCACATGACCGACCTCGATGGGTTGCTCGCGACCTTCGCGCGAGTGCTCGTCGGGCCCGAGGCGCAGGTGCATCGCGGCGAGGGACTGTTCGCTACCGCCAGGCGCAGCCTGGCCTACACGGCGCTGCGGTATGCGCGGCTGGCATTTGACTACGGCCGGAGTGAGTTCGAGCCGGTCGACGACTACATCGCGTTCGCCGAGCGCGTGTGGCCGCCGGTGCGCGGTTCGCGGTCATGGCGGGCGGTGCGCCGGCGAGGCGGCGAACGCTCGGAGCGGCTGCAGAACGACATGGCGGCGAGCGGTCGCCGCGCGGTCGAAAACATCACCCAGCGACTGCGCTGGCGGCGGTGGCGCTGGAGCGGCGTATGAGCGAGGTCGGCGAAGGCGGTCGGAGCATGGCCCGCGACGTGCGGCGCGGACTGGTCTGGAGCACTGCCAACAACCTCATACTGCGCCTGGGGACCCTGGTCCTCGGCATGGCGCTGGCACGTCTGCTGGCGCCGAAGGACTTCGGCGTGTTCGCCGTCGGGCTGACCGTCCAGTCGATCCTGATGACGCTCAACGACCTCGGCCTCAGCGCGGACCTGATCCGCTCGGATGATCCCGACCGCCGTGCTCCCACCGTCGCCACGCTCAGTGCGGCAAGCGGTGGCGTGCTCGCAATCGCGATGATCGCGACGGCCGGACCGGTCGCAAGCGTCATGGGCGCCCCCCAAGCCGCCAACGTGCTCAGGGTGCTCGCGCTCACCATCCCGGTGAGCTCCGCGGGCGTAGTTCCTTACACGCATCTGATGCGCGAGTTCCAGCAGGGGAGGCTATTCGTCTCCTCGGCGATCGAGTTTGCCGTCTACACCGGGGGCACGCTGGTGTTCGTCATGCTCGGCATGGGGCCGATGGCGCTGGCCCTGGGGCGGCTGCTCGCGCAGGTGATGGCAACCTCGTCACAGTTCATCCTGGCCAAGATGCCGCCGCGCTTCGGCTTTGACCGCAGCGTTGCCCGGAGCGCTCTCGCCTACGGGATGCCGCTCGCGGGAGCAAACCTCCTCTCCTGGGCACTTTTGAACGTCGACAACATGACCATCGCGCGCGTGGCGGGGGCCACTTCGCTCGGGCTGTACGTGCTGGCATTCAACATCTCAACCTGGCCGATGAGCGCAATCGGGACCGCCGTACGCTCGGTAGCGCTCCCGGCGTTCTCCCGCATCCGCAACGACCATGAGGGACGGTCGCTGGTCACCGCGCTGTCGCTCACCTGGGCCCTCGCGCTTCCGATCGGGGTTCTCCTCGGCGCGCTGGCGCATCCCTTGATCGTCCTTTTTTACGGCGCGCGATGGGCGGAGTCGGCCGTCGTTCTGGGCGCGCTGGCGATGTTCGGCGCCCTCCGCGTCGCTTTCGATCTGATTGCCACCTATCTGTCTGCGAAGGGTGCATCCCGTCCCTTGCTGTACGTCACCGTGCTTTGGTTCTTTGGGCTCATCCCGCCGATGATCTTCATGACCCAGTGGCTCGGCATCGCCGGCGCAGGCTGGACTCACGTTGCCGTCGCGTTCGCGGTCATCCTGCCCGCGTACATCTTCGCGCTCACCCGCCTCGGGCTCGGGCCGTGGACGCTGCTGCCGGCAGTCTGGCTCCCCAGTCTGGCCGCCGTGCCCACGTGGTGGGTCGCGCATACCGTGGCTGCACAGATGCATCAGCCGGTCCTGGCACTCCTCTTCGGTGGAACCGCGGGCATGCTCGCCTACCTGGCGATCTGCCACCGGTGGCTCCTGCGGCTGCGGCCGCAAGTGTCGCAGAGCAAGGCCCCGGTGCTGCCCGAGCCGGTGCTGGCCGAGGTAGCCTGAACGGCGCTGCTCGGGCTGGGCGGGGCTGACGGACGGGGGGAGGCCTGGGCCGAGGGCTGCGGTGGGCGGTCCGGGTGCAGGCCGGGCACGCGGGCCTACTCCGTTTCCTAACCCGCGCCGCGGAGGCTCAGGACGGCGGGTACGGTCCTAATCAGGATCCACAGGTTGAGCCACATCGTGCGCCGGCGAACGTAATCGAGGTCGAGCTCGATCATCTCCGCGACGGTGAGCTCGCAGCGCCCGTTGACCTGCCAGAGGCCGGTCAGCCCGGGTTTGACGGCGAAACGCCCGAACCAGTGGCGCGGATAGTGCTCCACCTCGTAGGGGATCGGCGGTCGCGGACCGACAAGCGACATCTCGCCGCGGATGACGTTCCAGAGCTGCGGCAGCTCGTCGAGGCTCGTGCGGCGCAGGACGTGACCGATTCGCGTGACGCGGTCATCGTCGGCCAGCTTGAATCTTGGATTGCCGTTGGTGTTCGGCGTCTGCTTGCCCGCGATCAGCCCGAGCACGTAGGTGCGATGGACCTCGTGGCTGGCTCCGACCTTCATCGTGCGGAACTTGTTCACGGTGAACGGTGAGGTGTCGAGGCCGAGACGATGCTGGCGGAACAGGGCGGGCCCTGAAGTGTCGATTCGGATCGCGATCGCGATCAGCACCATCAGCGGCGTCAAGAGGATCAGGAGGGTCGCGCCCAAGACCAGGTCGAGGGCCCGGCAGGTGACGTCGATGAGCCGCGAGGCGGGCGCGGGCATGGCAGACCGCGACACCTCTTCAGTTCGATCGATAGCGGCCGTGCCCACGTTTTGCCCCTCTGCCGCAGAAACGTCTGAGGGTTCCCGGATCTTGCGTCCGAAAAGGAGAAATTCGCGCTACGGACGCACGCCCCGCCGGACGCACCGAGACCAACCCACCCGCAGAACGCCTACGCAGCCCCCCTCAACCCGGACGTGCGAAGAAAGCGGTAGAGCGCAGTTTGCGCCGCGAGCTACGGTGCAACCTGTCTGATGTGTGAGCGCGGTCTACGAGCCAGCGTGGGTGACGTGCGGCGCGGCAAAGAGGAAACCGTCGCCGTAGCCGAAGTGCTTCATCGGCAAGGACTGGGTCAGCGCATGCACTGGTCCAATGGTCTCCACCCGCGGAGGCTCATACGGCTGCGGGTTCTCGACAGGTGTGTTCTGCATAGCGTCTGGCCCTTTCCGACTCCAGTAATGATGGTTGAGCGCCAACTATGCGAGAACCCGCCCTGGTCCTCAATGGGCGCTTCGACCCATTGCGTCGTTCAGGACGTGAACGCGAGTTCGGCGGCCTCGGCGCTCGCGCCGCTGCGTTCGGCGTGGAGCCATGCCCCCTGAAGCAGGAAGAAGGACTGCGCCAGTGGGCGCTCCTCGCGCCAATGCCGCGCGAGCGCAGCTTCTTCGACCCACTCCGCGCTGATCCCGCCACCCGTCCACGCGTGGGCGAATGCACGTGCCCGATCGGTCCAGAAGGCTTCATCGAAATGCGCCTTTGAGCGGCGCGCGATCAGTCCCTCCGGCAGTGAGTCGCCGAACATCCGGCGCATCCCTTCTGTGCGGCTGCTGAATCCCCACGGCGCGCTGCGCGCAACCGCCGCCCAGAACGCAGGGGAGAGCAGCGGATGCGCCACGGCGGTCCCCTGTCCCTGTGCGACCTCATCCAGAGCGGCGACGCCGACTCGCAGGTAGCGGAGGGTCTGCCACCAAGCCATGCGGGCCGCGAGCGTTCGCGGCTCTGAGGCGGTATCGCGTGCCCGCAGCGAGCTCGCCAACCGGCATGCCTCGGCGCGCATCCACGGGAGGCTGAGTGGCTCCCGTCGCTGGATGACGGCCCTGCGAACTCGGGCCGGCGCTGCCGCGAACCCCAGACGCAGCACGTCCTTCGGGGCCGGAGCTTCGACTCGTCTCCGAAGCGCGTCGAAACGCAGCATCCGCGCGGCCGCAAACACCTCGTCGCCCCCTACGCCCGTGATCACCGATCCGCCAGCTGCCGCGTCGAACACAGGCAGATGGAAGTAGGCGTTGAAGGGCCACAGCAGGCCATGACGACGCAGCACGCGCTTGGCGTACGGACCGATCACGTCGAGCTCGTCCGTATGCCGGATCCTCAGCCATTCGGTGAGCTGCAGGGCGGCAACCACCTGCGTCTGCCACTCCTCTTCGTCGGCGGCTGGAGCGCCGGCGAAGACGTTGGTGGCCGGGATCGGCGGCGCAAGCCCGTGTCGACGTGCCAGGCCGGCGGCTATCGCGAGTACCGCGGAGGAATCACGGCCGCCGGAGAAGCTGACGAGGCACGGCGGCCGCAGGAGGGCAGGGAAGATCACCTGCTCGAGCGCTTCCACTGGCGACTGGCCGGGTGCTCCGGGCAGCGGCGAAGGGCGGGCGTCGGCGCCGAATATCAGCCCGGTTCCGAGCTCGAACGGTGACAGCAGCATCGGTCAGGGTGCTAGCCGCATGAGCTCATGAAACGCGCCAATACGATCGTCCTCACCGTCGAGCCATGCGTGTGCGAGGAAAGCGCCAGACGGAGGTCTGACGCCGATGATCACATCCCGAGGGTTCCCCTGGGACGCGAGCCAGCGCTGCCTCACGAGCGCACCTTCAAGGCAGGTGTGGCGCCGCACGCGGAGAACGCCGATGACGCCGCGGGCGGCATGAGAGCGAAGCGCTCGCGGCGGCGGCGGGACGGCAATCTCCGCCAGCGGTCCGCGAGCAAGCGACCGGCGGACGTCGCGGAGAGCCCGGTCGGCCCACCACGCCGCACGTACGGTCGCTATTTGTCCAAGGCTCATCTCAAGGCCCAGCGGTACCCGGGTCGGCGAGGATCCGACGACCTCGCCCTCGTTCGATCAACCCTTCTGGTCAACCGAAACTTGCAGGTAATGTCGTTCGTTGGTCGTGAGTTATGCGGGGCGAGCGAGAAAGCGAAATGAATCCCTCGACAGCGAGAAGGTCGGGCGGGGGCGCTTACGGCTTTCGGATCGAAGGAATCCCGGAGGCGCGGCCGATGCTCAACGACGCCCCGGCGGGGTGGCCGCGACTCGACGTCGCGGTTCGTCTCGACCCCGGTCCAGAGCCCGCCGAGGAGCACATCAGCGATCGCGCCGCGACCCTGCGTCTTCGCTCAGGCGGGTGGGTCGAAGTCGACCGTGCCAGTGCAACAGCGACGTTCCGGATGCGCTCGTGTCCCTCCGCCAGAGCCCTTGTACACCCTCATCTCGCGGCGCCAGCCGCGGCGGCGGGGTACTGGCTCGGCAGGGAGAGCTTCCACGCCGGTGCATTCGTCGTCGACGGCCGCGCCTGGGGGGTGCTCGGCGAGCGGGGTGACGGAAAGAGCTCGCTGCTTGCCTGTCTGGCTCGCGCCGGCATCGAGATCCTCTGTGACGATGTGCTCGCCGTTGATTGCATGACAGCGTTTGCTGGACCACGGGCGATCGATCTGCGGCGTGACGCGGCGGGACAGCTCGGGGTGGGTGAGGCCATAGGTCTGGTCGGGTTGCGTGAACGCTGGCGCGTAGCTCTCGACCGCGTGGAGCCGCAGCTCCCCCTGGAAGGCTGGCTGACGCTTCGATGGGATAGCCGGGTCGACGTTCGGGGGGTCCAAGGCCGCCATCGTCTGACCGCTCTGCTGGCGAGACGAGTGATCCTCGTTCCGCCGGCCCGCGAGGATGCTCTGATCGAGCTCAGCACCCTTCCGATGCTGGAGCTGCACCGGCCGCGCTCCTGGGAATCAGCGGGGCGGGTCGTCGACGCGCTGCTGAGCGCTGTGACTCGCTGACCCCGGTGGCCCACGCCGCCGGCAGCTCGTGAGCCTCAGCGCGAGCCCGAAGCTACGCTACGAACGTTACGCGGCGAGCAGCCCGTGAGCCTCGAGCGACGCGACGAATGCATCGGCGTCGCGCGCCGCAACTTGCTCGTCGATCCGGTATGCGTCGACCAGCGACTTGACGAGCTCTTCGCGTGTGGCGCCGGCAGCAAGAGCGGGCCAAAGGACCGCGCCTGAGCCGTTGATCGCCAGGTACGTCCCTTCCTTGGAGTCAAGGACGACGATCTCGTCGTCGAGCTCCTTCCACTGAACGTCGTCGCTACGGAGTCGTACGGTCATTCGGTCTGCTCCTCGTTGTTTGGGTCGATTGGTTCATTGCGTTCAGTCCTTGACGTTCGCGACAACGCGGTTGTGCTCCCCGCGTCCCATGAAGGCATGGGAGAAGGCGAGCCGCGAGCGCCGAAGCTTTACCCTCCACGGCTCGTCCTCACGACGGGCCGCGGTGGCGAGGACCGCGCCGACCACGGCGGCCGGAACTCTTCGACGTGGCACCGTCGATGCACGTGCCGCGATCCGCAGGAAGTGATCCTCCACAACCGAGAGATCCCTGGCCGCCGGAAGATGACGCGTCCAGAGGCGCATGGCCGCACCGGGGGGCGCATCGGCCAGCACCGAATCAGCTGCGCCGATCGTCGTCTGCCACAACCCCTCCCAGCCCCAGCTCCGGGCCAGCTCCATCGTCTGCGTGCGGGGCTGGGATCCGAGCGCTGCGACGACGTCGATAAGGTCGGTGAGCCGTCCAAGCGGCTGGTGTGACCAGCTGTGAGCTGCAAGTATCAGGGCGTGGGCTCCAGGCTCCGGGGCGAGCAATCCGTCGATGCCCATCGCGCTCGGCGATCCGCGCTCGAATACCGCGGCAGAGCTCGGGCACGGCAGCCAGGCAGGAACGCTTGGACGGTGGTGCAGCTCGAGGACGAGCGGCAAGTCCGGCCACGCCAGCGGGCAGAGATGCTGACGGCCCGCGTAGCCGGAGGGGTCACCGAGCTCGACGAACCCGGCATCGATCAACGCGTGCTGAGCAGCGACGGCGTCGTCGGCAAGAAGGTCGAGATCACGGAAGTAGCGATCCGATGGGTGGGGGTACCGGGCGGCGACTTCTGGGCCCTTCATCAACATGAGCCCGCCGTCGTAGGCCGATCTGGCGCGCTCAAGGAGCGACGGAGCCGCCCACGCGAGAACGGCCGCGGCGCGCCGGTCCCGACGCACATCGTCGGGAATCTGCGCTCCCCGTGAGACGCCCAGCCGGGCCGCCATCAGGTGCAGGCGATGCACCCGCAGAGCGTCCCAGCTCGGCGCCCGGCCGATCAGCTCGGCGACTCGATCCCATAGAGGAGGCATCGATGAATCTCGGTCAGCGCTCATCGTCAGTAGAGCCCCAGCGTTCCGTTTCGGCGCTCACGCTGGAGCGCGAGCCGGAACGCGAGCATCCCGATCAGGAGCGCGGCGAGCGAGAGTGGCGCCAGCTTCAGCAGGTCCGATCCGACGCCGCTCCAACCGGTTCCACCGATCAGAGCTTGGCGTAGGCCGTCGATGGCAATCGCGAGTGGATTGGCGTTCGCGAGCGTCTGCAGCCAGTGAGGCAGGAGCGAGAGGGGGAAGAACGCGCCTGACGACAGGCCGAGCAGCGTTCCTCCAACGGTGACCGCACCGGTGCCGCGGCGGAAGGTCAGGATCGCGCCGGCGCTCACCAGGCCCAGGCCCCACACGAAGGGCACGAACGCGACCACCAGCGTCGCCGAGGGCGCGACGCCGCTCGCGTGGAAGGGAAGGCCGAAAAGGATCCCGATGAGGCCGACGAAGATCGCCAACCGCAGCGGCGCGTAGACGACTTCGAACAGCGCTGAGCCAGTTTGGATCGTCGCGATCGCCGTTGGCGTCGCGAGCAGGGACTCGAGGGTGCCGGTCAGCTGCTCGGTGCGCATCGCGGTCGCGACCTGGTGCAACATCAGGACGACCAGCATGTTCAGCCCGATGCCGACTGCGACGAACTCGAGGTAGGTCGCGTGCGTCGTCCCGAAGGTGGGCAGCCGCGTAGGATCGACGAGCTTGCCGAGAAAAGACAGCGCGAAGGCTTGCGCGATCACGCCGAGCAGCCCCCCCACCGCCGCCGCCCGGTAGCTCAGCATGATCCGCAGATCGCGCCGCGCAAATGCCGGCAGCTTGGCTATCTCCGCCATAGCACTCACGCGGCCTTCTCCGACGACAGCGCCATGAACGCTTCTTCGATCTCGGCGCGCTCCTGGCGACAGGAGAGCACGTCGAACCCTGCTTGGGCCAGTGCGGCCACCGCAGCTCCGAGCGCGCTGTCAGCGGTCGGCTCGAGCAGGAAGTTATCGACGCCCGCCGGACCGGGCGCGATCCTGGCGTGATTCCCGAGCACGCCTTGCAGCACCTGCGCCTTGGGAGGCCGATCCGGATTGCCGTTGCGGACCCTGACCACGTAGCGCTGTGCGGGAGCGCATGCGATCAGTTCAGCGATCGATCCCGCGAACCTGACAGATCCGTGTTGCAGGAAGGTCACCGTGTCGGCGAAGTCGCGAATCTCCTCAATGCGCTGGGTGGTCCAGAGGACCGCCGTCCCTGAAGCAGCCAAGCCACGAATGAGGGCGCGAATGCTCCGGGCTCCGGCCGGGTCGAGGTCGTGGGTGGCTTCGTCCACAAGCAGCACGGAGGGCGCCACCAGCAGCGCTCTCGCCACAGACAGGCGCTTCTGCATGCCATGCGAATAGCGGCCGACGGGAAGCTTCGTCGCGTCCTGCAAGCCGACCGACTCGAGCACCTCGAGTGCGCGCACCCGCGCGGCGCGCAGGCGCAGGCCCTGCAGCCGTCCGAAGAACATCAGGTTTTCCAGGCCGCCTATGCGCAGGTAGAACGTGCGATCGCCCGACGGCACCAGTCCAACGGCGCCGGCGACCTTCACGGTGCCGCCGTCGGGATCGGCCAGCCCGGCCAGGATCCTGGTCAATGTGGTCTTGCCGGCGCCATTTGGCCCAAGCAGGGCGTGCACCTCGCCGGCTGCAACCGTGAGGTCCACGCCCGATAGTGCTGTCAGCTTGCCGAAGCGGCGGACCAAACCGCGAACTTCGACTGCTGTCTGTCTGTCGGGCGCCATGCACACATAACGGCGGCGGGCGGCGTGCGCTTGCTCGGCGAGACGACTTCGTCGCCCGGCAGTCCGGGGCCGCGACCTACGCAGCGACCAGCTCGCGCCCGTTGCGCGTGTACGGCGTCGAGTCCAGGCGCGTGAGTTCCCGCTGAAGCGCCCGGCGGCCGCGGTGGTGCAGCCCGTGAATCGAGCCCTCCGAGCGGCCCATGCGGTCCGCGATCTCGCCAGGGGACAGGCCAACGACGTGGCGCAAAATCACGACCTCACGCTGCTCATCGGGGAGGGTGTCGAGCGCGGCCTTGACGGTGTGCGACCGGTCCAGATCGGCGCCGCAGCTGATGTCGGGGTCGAACACGGTCTCGGTCGGCGTTAGCCGGTTGGCGCGAAGGTGATCGATTGCCACGTTGCGAGCCATCCGCAGCAGCCATGCGAAGAACGGCACACCGCGGTCGTCGTACTTGACGATCGGTGGTCATGAGCTTCGCGAATACGTGCTGCGTGACGTCCTCGGCTTCGTGGTCGTCGTGCACGATCGATCTTACGTAGCCGTAGATGTTGTTCGAGTAGCTGATGTAGAGGAACCGCAGTGCGTCCTGGTCATCCTCCTTGGCACGTGCGACCGCGAGGCGCACCTTCCTCAACGTCTCAGGCGACTCATCCAGAGCCACCTTGCTTCGAAAACCGATCGTGGCCGGAGCTTCGCCCCAAGCATGGCTAATCACGTAGAACCCCCAACTTTGGATGCAGTCCCAGGGCGTTCGGCTACGCGAACGCGCGCCCGCGCGCGTTCCCTCAGAACGCGGGCGCGTCTGCCGTTCCGCTCACCCCTGCGGAGGCCACGCCCCCGCATTTCCTGACATCGCGAGTATTGATCCGAGGTGCCTACCGGTCAATGACCGGAGCGGCCCATCGGGGCGTTCAGGGGACTGAACGCTCAGGAGGCCGAAGCTTCACTTCAGAGCGCGAAAGTTGCGTTTAAATCACGCAACCTCGTCGGAGTTGCATTGATCATGCAACGTCGGGCGACGGCCCTCCCGTTCATACAGCGGGCGACGCCTTGTAACGGGCTGGCGCGTCGAGCGCGTCGATTTGCATAACTTTGGCGCGAAAAACTTTGCATACATGGCCGTTGATCTGTATCGTGCATTTTGCGACCAGATTCGCAGACCGGGGGGGGCAAACATATGAGTCACGGACGTAGCTCGGAAGGCGCGCTCCGCTGGGTTAGTAGGGCGCCGGGGCGGCGCAGTATTGGCAGGACAACTTCAGACTGGTACAGAGCAGCAGCCGAGGGCGGCCACGCTGGCGAGCTTTGGTTGCTCGCCGCCGCCGCCGGGTCGTTTTCGGTGGTGGCGCTCGAGTTCCTCCGTCCGGTGGGCTATCACGCGCCGGCGATGAGGGCGGCGACAGAGACGGTCATCACGCTGTGTGCATTCACAGCGGCATGGCTGCTTCGGGTTCAGTTCCGCCGCTCACGCCGCGTGCGGGACCTGCTCCTGATGGGAACGGTGCTCACGGTGGGGCTGCTCGATGTCACCTCATACGGGCTGCCGGCATCGCTCGAGCTTCGATCGGGACGCGGCTTCGCGGCCGCGGTCATCATCGGAATGGTGCTTGTCGGCGGTGTCCTGGTAGCCGCCGCGCATGTTCCTTCGGACCTCCAGGTCGGAAGGCGCCGACGACCCGAGCTCTTCACCCTCGTCGCTGCCTTCGTGGCGGTGGGGATCGCGGAATTCGGGGGCCTGCTCTTGCGCGACCAGCTGTCGCTTGCGGGATCACATCCGATCAGCGGAATCAGCGCCGCGTCGCAGAGGCCGCTGGCCGTCACCTTGGTGCTGATCGCCGCCGGCCTGTTCGTGTACGCGGCGATCTTGTTCGCCGTTCATGAGCGGGGCGAGCGTAGCGGCGTCAGCATCTTGGTGGCCGGCGCCGCCATCCTGCTCGTGTCAACACGCATCTATTACCTCGCGCTGCCGGCGTCTGGCCCCGACTGGGTCACCTCACGTGAGTTTCTGCGTCTCTTCGCATCCGTGTTGCTGATGAGCGCTGCGGTGCAGCAGGAGGTTCGGTCTAGGACCGCGCTTGCCCGCGCCACCACGCTCGCAGACCGACAGCGGGTCGCGCGGGACTTGCACGACGGGATCGCGCAGGACCTTGCCTTCATCGCGGCACACGGCGCGGGGATCACCGAAGTCGGTGGCGTGGAGCATCCTGTGGCTCTCGCCGCACGCCGCGCGCTCGCGATCTCTCGGGGGAAGATCAGCGAGCTCTCGGACGAGCGCTCCAGCACCGCAAAGGATGCGCTCCTGGCGCTGGCGATGGAGCTCGCGAGCCGGTTCGAGATCGTGATCGACGTGAGCGCGCCGGCCGAGGCCGAGCTCGAGTACCACCAGCGCCAGGACGTGCTGCGCATAGTCCGCGAGGCGATCGCGAACGCCGCACGCCACGGTGACGCCGAGCATGTCTACGTTTCACTGCGACGGACGCAGTGCGGCACGTTCCTGCGCGTCTACGACGATGGGCGCGGAATCGCCACTGTGTGCGGCGCGAAGGGCGAAGGTTTCGGACTCCGCAGCATGCGCGAGCGCGCCACCACGCTCGGAGGGCAGCTGATCGTTAGAGAGCGGCAGAGCGGCGGCACCGAGCTCGAGGTGCAGCTTCCGTGAGCGCTCCGCGACTGCTGATCGCAGATCACGCTCCTACCCGAGCCGGAGTCCGGCTCGCCCTGAATGGCGAGGTGGATGTGTGCGCGGAGTGCGGCACCGCCGAGGAGGCGATTCGGGCTGCGATGCGCGAGCAGCCGGACGTGTGCCTGGTCGGGCGCGAGCTGAGCGGGGACGGCCTCGCGGCCGTTCGAGGGATCTGCCGTGCAGCTCCCAACGCCGCGGTGGTGGTGCTCGCCTCCGTCTCCGATCCCGACGATCTGCTCGACTGTGTGCGCGTGGGAGCTATCGGCTACGTGCCGGGCGGCGTCCGGGCTGAACCGTTGCGCCGGGTGGTCGCTGCCGTCGCCGCCAACGAGGCCGTGGTTCCGCGCTCGATGGTGCTCGACCTGCTGCACGAGCTCAGAAGCGTCGGCAGCGGCGATGACCGTCTCACCAGCCGGGAGTCGCAGGTGCTGGGCATGCTGCGCCGGGGCCACTCGACGGCGTCGATCGCGCGGCGCCTCTACATCGCGCCGGTCACGGTCCGACGGCACATCTCAGAGCTCGTGCGCAAGCTGGGCGTCGAAGGCCGAGCCGGCCTGACGGGCGGCTCCTTCCGCCCTCCGGTCGCGACGTCCGACAACAGCCACTGACCTGGCCCGCTCCGGCGGTGCGACCCGGCCGTTCGGTACCTGAACGCTTCCGGGGCCATCCGGCTCATTGCCCCTGGCTGGCCAGCCGGTCACGATGGCATCATTGCTTGGTCATGATGACCCCGGCGCTGGACTCCCCACCTATTCCCGATCATCTGAAGGCTGCCCTCGAGGCCAGCTGCGGCGCGCTGGTCGCGATGGAGGTGGCTCGCGCTCATCTGTCTAGGGCCAAGACCGACCTCAGACCGATCACGAGTGAGACCGAGCAGGCGATAGAACTCGTCAAGAACGTGATCTCAGAGTTGCACGCGCTCCGCGGGCGACCGCGCGGTCCGTTGTCGCTCGGGTTCGTGATCCCGAGAAAGACCGTCCTGTAGCCCGCTACTCCAGCCCACCGCGGACTGCGTAGATCGCCGCTTGGATGCGGTTGGGGAGTCCCAGCTTCAGCAGGATGCTCGAGACGTGGTTCTTCGCGGTCCGGGGACTGATGTTCAGCTCCCGGGCGATCTCCGAGTTCTCGAGTCCATGGGCGATCAGGCGGAGAACGTCGAGCTCGCGGGGGGAAAGGAGGTCGAATGCGCCGTCTTCCTCAGCTACGGCCTCGCTCCGCTCTCTAACTCGGCCAAGGACCGCCTCCGCGGCCCGCGGCGACAGCCATGCTGCCCCCTGGGCCGCCGCGCGTATGGCGACAACGATGTCGTCCACCGGCGTGTCCTTGACCAGGAACCCGCACGCGCCGGCCCGAACGGCCTCGGCAACGTCGCCGTCCTCGGAGGCCACCGTCAGGGCGACGACCCTAGCGCCAGGCTGTCCTTCGATGATCGCCCGGGTCGCCTCGACGCCATCGACGTCGGGCATCCGCAGATCCATCAGAACCACGTCCGGCGCGAGCTCCTTGGCCAACCGGATTCCCATCCTCCCGCCCGATGCCTGGGCGACCACTTCGATATCGCCCTGTGCTCCGAGTAGCGATGCAAGCCCCGTTCGGAAAAGATCGTGGTCGTCAATGACCAAGACCCTGATTTCCGCAACCTCTTTCATCGCAGCATTCATCGGCCGCTCAGCCCCCGTCTTGAATTCTGCTTGACATGTCTGGTCTGTTCCTGCTCCCGCCGATGTTCGTCGCCCCCCGTAGGCGTTGCCCAACTCCGACGGTTGCAGAGAAGTGTAGATCAGCCAGTCCGCGCTGAAACAGTGACTTGCGCCACAAGGCTCAGACGAACGTTCAGTCCGGTGAACGGGGCATGGGCGGCACGCCCTATTCCGAGCGACGCCCCGCCCCCGTAACTTTCCCGACAGGACAACCAAGGGGCGAATTGTGGAAGCTGGGCTACTCGCGCCGCCGCAGCAGCGCGGTGTGCGTTTCGTTGCGCTGGAGCGTCAGCACGCGCGTATTGAACACAAACTGCACGGGGCGTTCGTTCGGCTGCTTTGCTCGAGCGCGTTCACGCTGGGGGTCGAAGTCGAGCGGTTTGAGGTCGACTTCGCGGAATACTGCGGGACTGATCACTGCGTCGGCGTGGGATCGGGCACCGCGGCGCTGGGCCTGACGCTTCAGGCCTACGGCATTGGGCCGGGCCACGAGGTCGTCGTGCCTGCCCACACTTTCATCGCGAGCGCCCTAGCGGTTGCACATGTCGGCGCTACGCCGGTGCTGTGTGACGTCGACGAGCAGACCGGGCTGATCGATCCGGACGCTGCCCGTGCGGCAGTGGGTCCGCGCACCGCGGCGATCCTCGCCGTCCACCTTTACGGTCAGACCTGCGACATGGACGCGATCAACGCGTTCGCCAAGCCGCAGGGACTGCTCGTGCTAGAGGACGCGGCACAAGCGCACGGCGCGACCTACCGCGGCCGGCCGGCCGGTTCGCTTGGCGCGGCCGCGGCGTTCTCGTTCTATCCGAGCAAGAACCTTGGCGCACTCGGGGATGGCGGCGCGGTGTGCACCGACGATGCGGTGCTCGCGGCGCGGCTGCGTCGCCTGCGTCATCTCGGACAGCGCGCCAAGGGGGAGCACGTTGAGCTCGGCTACAACGAGCGACTGGACGGCCTTCAGGCGGCGTTGCTGCGGGTCAAGCTCCCGCACCTCGAAGACTGGAACGAAGCCCGGCGGCTGCATGCCGAGCGTTACAGCGAGCTGCTGCCACCCGAGGTCACGCAGCTCGTCGAGCGTCCGGAGAACCGCTGCGTCTACCACCTCTATCCCATCCGGGTGGCGGACCGGGACGCCGTTGCCGCGCGGCTCGGCCAATACGGGATCGAGAGTGGAATTCACTACGCGCCGGCGATTCACGGGCACCCGATGTGGACCGGACGCGATCTTCGCCATGGTGAGCTGCCGCAGGCAGAGGCGTGGGCGGCAGAAGAGCTGTCGCTCCCAATGCACCCTGATCTGCAATCCGAGGAAATCGAGCGTGTGGCTGACGCCGTCCACGCGGTCGTCTCCACGGCAGTCGCTTGAGGAGGCGCGAGATGCTGTTGCCAGTCACATCAATCGGTGATGACAAGACACTCCCGGCGCAGCCGGTGGGAGTCGCCGTTGTCGGGCTCGGATACTGGGGCCCGAATCTTCTTCGTGTCCTGTCGGAGAATTCCGACGCCGAGGTGCGGTGGATCTGCGACCTCGACCGCGAGCGGCTGAGCAAGTATCGCCGGCGGTATCCCGCCACCCGCGTGACCACGCAGCTGGCCCGGGTGCTCGCCGATGACGCGGTCGACGCCGTGATCATCGCCACGCCGGTACACACTCACTACGACCTGGGGCTGAAGGCACTCCAGGCGGGTAAGCACGTGTTCGTCGAGAAGCCGCTCGCGCCTTCCACGGAGCTGGCGGATGATCTTGCGCAGCTCGCTGCCGGCCAGGACCGCATCCTGATGTGCGGGCACACGTTCGTGTACAGCCCGCCCGTCCGCGCCGTGAAGCGGATGGTTCAGGACGGAACGCTCGGTGACATCTACTTCATTTCCTCCAGCAGGGTGAATCTGGGGCTACACCAGCGCGACGTCAGCGTGATCTGGGACCTCGCTCCGCACGATTTCTCGATTCTCCTGTACTGGCTGAGCGAGCTCCCGACCACGGTCCGCGCGGTTGGCCGTGACTCGATCGTCAAGGGCATCGCCGACGTCGCGTTCATCACGATGACGTTCGCCTCTGGGATCGTCGCCAACGTCGAGCTCAGCTGGCTGGCGCCGAGCAAGCTTCGGCGGACGGTGGTCGTCGGAAGTGAGCGAATGGTGATCTACGACGACGGAGCGAGCGAGCCCGTGCGGCTGTTCGATCGAGGCGTCGTCTATCAGGATCCCGAGACGTTTGGTGAGTACCACCTCTCTTACCGCAGCGGTGACATCCTCTCACCGAAGATCGAGTCTCACGAGCCCCTTGGTCTCGAACTCGCCGATTTTGTAAACGCCATCCGTCAAGACGACAGGATGGAATTCCACACTGCCCTGGCGCGCAGTGTCGTGCGTATGGTCGAAGCGGCCGATCGCTCACTCGTGCAAGGCGGGCGCGAAGTGTCACTAGACCACGGCGACGTCGGTGAACAGCTGGCTGCGCCTCGCGAGCTCGCTTTCGCGTGACCGCGCCGCGAGCTCGCCCAGCCGGGGTCTTCCCCAGGGACCCCGGCCGGGGGGTGTCCCGGCGTAGGCAGCGGAGCCGCTCGCCCCGGTCCCCCTTGGCGGCGCTAGTATCTCTTTCGACCGTGCTAGGCGGGGTGCTAGCGGTGCCCTGTACCCGCAATCCGCTCTAGCGGGGCTGAATCCCCTCCCGAGGGGCGCAGGCCCGGGGTCAGCGCCTCGTCTGCGGTGCTGATGGTCCGGTCCCGCGACGATGGAGAGCTGTGAACCAGGTCAGGTCCGGAAGGAAGCAGCCTTAAGCAGTCACCTCCAGGCGTTACGGGAGCGCTGGGCCGGAGCCGTCAGACGACGCCGCGCCCCGGTACCGGCTTCGACGGAGGGTGCACGGTCATCACCCACGATCGGGCCGACCCGCGCCGGGTTGCCGGGCCGATTGCGCGAGTCTCGTTGTGCCCGATGCCCCCTCTACACTCGGCCTGGTCGTGTCCACCGGTCCGTCCCTCTACCGCCGCCACCGCCCGAGAACGTTCGCCGACGTCGTCGGTCAAGAGCACGTTGTGCGGACGCTCTCCAACGCAGTCGAGCAGGAAAAGGTCCACCACGCGTACCTGTTCGTGGGCTCCCGCGGAACCGGCAAGACGAGCATGGCGAAGATCCTCGCGTCGTGCCTGAACTGCGTGAACGGTCCGACCATCACACCGTGCGGCCGCTGCGACTCTTGCGTCTCGATCGCGAACGCGACGTCGCTCGACGTGATCGAGATGGATGCCGCTTCGAACAACTCGGTCGACGACATTCGCGACCTGCGTGAGAAGGTCGCCTACGCTCCGGTCTCGGGCCGGCACAAGGTGTACATCCTCGACGAGGCGCACATGCTCTCGCCGCAGGCGTGGAACGCCTTCCTGAAGACACTCGAGGAACCGCCGCCGCGGACGATCTTCGTACTCGCCACGACCGAGGCACAGAAGGTGCTGCCGACGGTCGTAGACCGATGCCACCGGTTCGATTTCGGCCGGCCGTCGGTCGAGCAGGTGGCGACCGTGCTCGTGCGGGTCTCCGAGCAGGAGTCGATCGAAATCGACCCGGCCGCGCTGGGGCTCGTCGCCCGCCACGCGACCGGCAGCTTCCGCGACGCGCTCGGGACGCTCGAGCAGCTCGTCACGTACGCCGGCGACCGGCGGATCGAACCGCCTGACGTGCTCGCGGTACTCGGCGTCGCCGACGCAGAGCAGCTGTTCGAGGCAATCGGCGCGATCACCGCGCGCGACGCCGCGGCGGCGCTGCGAGCAGCCGCGAAACTCGGCGACTCTGGCCGCGACCCGGGTCACGTGCTGCGCGACCTCGAGGTTCACGCGCGGGAGTTGCTCGCCGTGCAGGTGCTCGGCGAGGTCCCGCCCGAGCTGCGTGTGACGCCCGAACGCGACCGCCGGCTCGCCGAACAGGCAGCGCAGCTGCACGACTCGGACGCCGTGCGGCTGCTCGACCTCGTCGCGGCCGCGCTCGAGGCGACGACCAACGGCGCCCAGGCCCGGATCCAGCTCGAGCTCGTGCTGATCAAGGCGGCCGCTCCGGAGCGCGATCCAGCGACGAGCGCGCTGCTGGCGCGGATCGAGCGGCTCGAGTCCGGACGTCCCGCCGCCGCACCAGCCGCACCGCCGGCACCAGCCGCACCGCCGGCCCCAGCGCCACCCCAGCCGGCACCGGCACGGATGACGGCCTCAGGCGGCGGTGCTCAGCCGGCTCCTGCGCTTGAGCCGGAGGCGGATCCTGAACCCGAGCCTGAGCGCGACCTCGCCCCCGTGGCCGAGATGTCGCTCGAAACCGCGGCGGAGCTGTGGCCGGCGGTAGTCGAGACCGTCAGACAGGGCAACGCGCTGCTGGCGGCGCTGCTAGCCGATGCTCGCCCGGTCGCCGTCGGCGAGCGCGAGCTGACGCTGGCGTTCCCGACCGGCGCGTCCTTCCTCAAACGCAAGGCAGAGCAGGAAGACCACCGGCGCGTCGCGAGTGAGGCGTGGCGGACGATATCCGGCCATCCGCTGACAGTTCGATACGAGCTGCGCGACGGGGATGCGATCCCCGTCGGCGCGACGACGCTGTCCGGTGAGGAGCTCGTGCGACGGTTCATCGAGGAGTTCGACGCCGAGGAGCTCCTCGGCGATGACCCAACTGAAATCGAGGCCAGGTAGCTCATGCCCCAACAGCCGAACATGCAGCAGTTGCTCAAGCAGGCCCAGAAGATGCAGGAAGAGATGATGAGGGCGCAGGAGTCGCTCAAGGACGAGGTCGTGCAAGCGTCTGCGGGCGGCGGCATGGTGACCGCCGAGGTCACCGGCGACCTCGTCGTCAAGTCGATCACGATCGACCCGCAGGCGGTCGATCCCGAGGACGTCGAGCTACTCCAGGACATGGTGCTGGCGGCGACGAACGAGGCGCTGCGCTCAGCGCAGGAGCTCGCCGCGTCGAAGCTCGGCGGGATCACGGGTGGGCTGGGCGGCCTCGGTCTCCCCGGCCTCTAGGAACCGCGGTTGTACGCCCCACCCGTTCAGCGGCTGATCACCGAACTGTCGAAGCTTCCCGGGGTGGGTGGCAGGACGGCGCAGCGGCTCGCGTTCCATCTGCTGCGCGCGACCGAGGACGACGCGTTGGCGCTCGCGGAGGCGATCCGCGAGGTGAAGGAGCGGATCGGACTGTGCGAGATCTGCTTCAACCTCGCCGACGGCCCGACCTGCCGGATCTGCGCCGATGAGCGGCGCGAGCCGGACGTGATCTGTGTCGTCGAAGAGCCGAGCGACGTGATCTCGATCGAGCGCACGCACGAGTTCCGGGGGCGCTACCACGTGCTCGGCGGCGCGCTCTCGCCGATCGATGGCGTCGATCCCGAGGACCTGAAGATCTCGGAGCTCTACGCACGGGTACGGGACGGCGGCATCCGAGAGGTCGTGATCGCGACCAATCCGACCACGACCGGCGAGGCAACCGCGCTGCACATCGCCGGCGCGCTGCGGGAGATCTCGCCCGACGTCAGCGTCACGCGGCTCGCGAGCGGGCTGCCGGTCGGCGCGGACCTCGAGTACGCGGACGAATTGACGCTGGGTCGCGCGCTCGCAGGCCGGCGCGCGGTGTAGCTGGGGCACACCTCAATGCAGCAGCCCGTACCGGGCCTTCAGCGTCAGATCACGGAGCAGCGCGGCGCGCACGAGCGAGCGCACAGCGGCGCTGCGCACGGCGGCGGCGAGCACCCCCGCATAGGCGGCCGCATGCTCGGACGGAGGTCCAGTGATGTAAAGGAGATCGTCGCCGGCCTTCAGCGCCTGCAGCGCGACTGTCCCCGGGTCCGAGCCGGTTGCGTTCAGCGTGGCGTCGAGGTCGTCGGTCATCACCACGCCGCCGAACCGGTACACGCGTCGCAGCAGTCGCACGGCCTGGGGCAGGAGCGCCGCCGGGGTGACCGCGTCGAACGCCACGTACGAAGCGTTCGACATCTCGATCACCGGCGCCCGCGGGATGACCGCCGCGAATGGGACCAGATCGTGCCCCTCGAGCTGGGCCAGCGAGCCCCCGACCGTCGCGTTCATCTGGTCGGGGTCGGCCGACGCGCTGCCGGAACCGGGGAAGTGGCCGGCTGCCGAGATCTCGCCTGCTGTCGCGTAGCCCTCGAGCGCCGCCACAGACAGCCGCGCGACGAGCGCCGGGTCGGTGCCGAACAGCCGCCCCGTAAGCGCGCCACCGGGGGTGTCGACATCGGCCAGCGGCGCGAGCGTCATGTTGACGCCAAGCGTGCGCAGCTTCGCGCCGGCGAGCTCCGCTTGCGCCCGCGCTAGCGCGACCGGCTGCCTGGCGGCGCCGATCGTCGCTTCGCCTTCGGGCGGAAGGCTTGGGAACGCCGTGTCCGGACCGCCCTCCTGCGTCGCCGCAACGAGCGGCGTCACTCCTGAGGCGCTCTTCAACGCAGCGGCCGCGGCCGCGGCATCGGTCGAGCTGTTCGACGAGGTGAGCACAACACCGCCCCACGGCGTCCCGGAGACGCCGTCGAAGCTGACGAGGAACAGTTGGCCGACCTGCTCTCCGAGCGTCAACTTGCCGGCGAGGGCAATAGCTGCGGGCGCTGGGTGAAACGGCGGCGGCCCGTGGCCTGAAGGTAGTACCGGCTTCGGCGCGGGGGTCGTGGCGATGCTGACGGTGCCGCCGAAGCTGAAGTGCGGAGCGCTCGAGCCGGAGGCGGCAAGCGCGATCGCTGCGGCGGCGATTGCGGCGACGAGCAGTCCGACGGCGGGCCACAACCGCCGGCGGCGACGAGCGGCCGCGCTGTCCCCGTGGCCGAGCCGCGGGCGCCTCACCACGTAACCTCCGATCCGGTGAGCTTTGACAACGGCACAGTCGTGATGAAGTTCGGCGGAACGTCCGTCGCCGACGCCGATCGGATCAAGCGGGCGGCGGCGCGGATCGTCGCCCAGCGTGAAGGTGGCATGCGCGTCGTCGCCGTGCTATCCGCGCGGGGCCAGACGACCGATGAGCTGATCGCGATGGCGGAGGAGGTTTCGCCCGACCCGGACCGGCGTGAGATGGACATGCTGCTCTCCACGGGCGAGCGGATCTCCTGCGCGCTGTGCGCGATGGCGATCAACGATCTCGGCCACCGTGCGATCTCGCTGACCGGATCGCAGGCAGGCATCGTCACCGACACGTCCCACACGAAGGCAAGGATCCTCGATGTGCGCGCCGATCGCATCCGGGAAGCGTTGGAGCAGGACAGGATCGTGCTCGTCGCTGGCTTCCAGGGAGTGTCGACGAGCCGCGATGTGACGACGCTCGGCCGGGGCGGCTCCGACACCACCGCCGTCGCGGTGGCGGCTGCTCTCGGCGCCGATGTGTGCGAGATCTATACCGACGTCGCCGGCGTGTTCACCGCCGACCCGCGAATCGTCCCCGATGCCCGCAAGCTGCAGTATGTGAGCTTCGAGGAGATGCTCGAGATGTCCTCATCGGGCGCGAAGGTGCTGCAGCTACGGTCGGTCGAGTACGCGCGCAATCACGGCGTCAGGATCCATTGCCGATCGAGCTTCGATCCCGGCCCCGGTACCTTTGTGCTCGGAGAAGACGAGACCATGGAACGACCCCTCGTAACAGCGGTGACGCACTCGACGGACGAAGCTCGGATCACGCTGCTCGGCGTTCCCGACCGTCCCGGCGCTGCCGCCTCGATCTTCGGCGCAGTAGCAGACGCCGGCTGCAACATCGACACGATCATCCAGAACGAGCCGCTCGGCAAGGGCCGAGACGCCGAGGTCTCGTTCACCGTCCCCGCCGAGGATCTGCCAGACGCTGAGCGCGCGCTCGAGCCGGTGATCAGGGAGCTCGAGATCGCGCGTGTCGACACGGTCCGGCGGATCGGCAAGGTCTCGATCGTCGGCGCCGGGATGCGGTCACATCCGGGGGTCGCAGCGAAGGTGTTCAGAACGCTCGCGGGCGAGGAGATCAATATCGAGATGATCTCGACCTCGCCGATCAAGATCTCATGCGTGATCCGTGCCGACGACGTCGAACAGGCGGTGCGTGCGCTGCACAGCGCGTTTGACCTCGGAGCCGGCGGAGTCGAGCCTGATGACGGAGGCCCGCGATGAACGCGCGCCCGCGGGTGGCGGTCGTCGGCGCCACCGGCGTCGTCGGGACGACGATGCTCGGGCTGCTGCGTGAACGCGACTTTCCCGCTTCGGAGATCGTCCCGTTCGCTTCCGAGCGTTCCGCGGGCCGTGAACTTGACGGCGGCCTCGTCGTTCGCGCCCTGACCGCGGATGCCGACCTCAGCGGGTTCGACCTCGCGATCTTCTCGGCGGGCGCCACGCGCTCGCGCGAATTCGGACCGCGGTTCGTCGACCACGGCGCCGTCGTCGTCGACAACTCCTCCGCCTTTCGCCGCGACGCGAATGTTCCGCTCGTCGTCTCCGACGTCAACCCGCACGCGTTGGAGCACCACAACGGCCTGATCGCGAACCCGAACTGCTCGACGATGGCGTTGCTCGTGGCGATCGCGCCGATCCACCGTGCGGTCGGGATCGAGCGGTTGGTGGTGTCGACGTATCAGTCGGTGTCCGGAACCGGCAAGGCGGCGATCGACGAGCTCGACGACCAGGCGCATGCGTCGCTGCACGGCGTTCCGATGCCCGAGGCGCAGATCTACCCCGAGCCGATCGGGTTCAACGTGATCGGGGCGGCCGGCTCGTTCGCCGAGGGCGACGATTACACCGACGAGGAGCGCAAGATGATGTTCGAAACGCGCAAGATCCTCGAGGACGAGGAGATCGGCGTGTCGGTGACCTGCGTGCGGGTACCGGTCAGGGTCAGCCACTCGCTGTCGGTCAACGTGCAGACGCGCGAGCCGCTCAGCGCGTCGGATGCGCAGGGACTCGTCGCCGACGCGCCCGGCGTGACGCTCGACGAGCTGCCGACGCCGCTGAAGGCGGAGGGCCGCGACGATGTGCTCGTCGGGCCGGATCCGCGACGACGCCTCGCACCCGCGGGCGCTGAACATGTGGGTCGTCGGCGACAACCTGCGCAAGGGCGCGGCGACCAACGCGATCCAGATCGCCGAGCTGCTCGTGCGGAACACCGCGCGCGCTAGCGACGGGCAACCAGCTCGCGCCGCGTCCTGACGCCCAGCTTGCGGTAGATCCGGCGCGCGTGCGTGCGCACGGTCTCGATGCTGACGTGCAGCGTCTCGGCGATCTCGCCGTTCGAGCCGCCGGCGCGCAGCAGCTCGAGCACGTCTGCCTCGCGTGGTGTGAGCAGGTCGGGGCCTGAGGGCGGGTGCGGCTCGCCGCCGCTCGGGGGGAGGACGTGCAGCCCTCGCGAGGCGAGATGGATCGCGTGCAGCAAGTCGCGCTCCTGCGTCCCCTTCGACAGGCACGCGGTCGCGCCGAACGCGAGCATCTGCTGCACCTCGGCGCCCGTCGGGACGGTTCGCCAGCACCAGCAGGCGCGTCGCCGGGAACTCGGCGTGAAGCTCGCGGAGCTCGCCGGCGCTTCGGAGCGAACCGAAGTTGATCACCGCGACATTGGGCCGGTACGCGTCCAGCGCGCCCGCGAGCTGGTCGCGCGGGAGCCCCGAGGCGACGAGCTGGAGGCTGTCGTCCTCCTCGATCAGCGCCCGCAGGCCGCGAGTGACGATGTCCTCGAACTGGCCGACCGCGACCGTCACGAGGTGCTTGTGCGAGTTCCTCATCGGGTGATGAGTATGTCACCCGAAAGCGGCCTCAGCGTCACCCGAGGATCACCCGGCACCGGGGACGACAGCTGCGCTCGAGTCCGTCACGATCTCGAGGCCGGATAACTCAGCCGAGACTTGCTGGGGCGGGCATCAGGGGGACGCAGGAGAGCGGGGCCTTCGGGCCCCGCTCGCCGTTCCGAGGTCACTCCGCCGGCGGTGGGATCGTCGCCTTCAGACGGGAATGGGCCGCGTCGAGCCTGCGCGCGACTTCGCCCGATCGCGAACGCTTGGATCCCTCGCCGCCCGGCGCCGGTACGGGTGTAGGGCGCGATCGCCCGATCGCGCTCAGCAGCGCGCGACGGACGCGCCCGATCACCAGCCGCCCGAGCCGGCTCCCGTGCCCGCGACCACGGAGGTCGACCAGTCGATCACCGACGTCGGCCGGATGATGTGCTTGCTCATGCCGAGCTCCTTCGGGCTCAGGCCGAGCGCCAGCCCGACGAGCTGCGGCAGATGCAGCACCGGCATCGAGAGCTCTCGGTTGACGATCTTGCCCGCCGCCGGCTGCTGGAGGTCGAGGTTCAGGTGGCAGAGGGGACATGGGACGACAAGGCAGTCGGCGTCGGCGTCCTGCGCGTCGCCGAGGTGACGTCCCGCCATGGTCAGCGACGCCTCCTTGTTCATCGTCACGATCGGGAAGCCGCAGCACTTGTACACGCCCGCGTAGTCGATCACGGTGCCGCCGAGAGCCTCGATCACCATCTGCAGGTACCGGTCCCGGGGCCGGTCTTCGGTGATTCCGATCCGGTCGTACGGGCGGACGATGTAGCACCCGTAGAACGGGCCGACCTTGAGGTTGGTCAGGGGCCTCCTGACCTTCTGCTCGCAGGGTGTCGAGCCCGATCTCCTCGACCAGCAGCCACAGGAAGTTCTTGTTGGTCAGGCCTTTCTCATACGACAGCCGCTCGTCGGCCAGGTTCGCGTTGATCTGGTCGCGGTAGTCGGCGTTCGCGTCGAGCCGCTCCTGGCACTCGGACTGGGCGCCCTGACAGGTCGAGCAGATGTTCATCATCAGCTCGCCGTCGGTCTGCTGCGCGAGCGCGAACGTGCGCGCGTTGAGCGTGTCGGCGAGCTCCTGGTTGTGCTCCGCGATCACGCCGGCGCCGCAACACGCGGCCCGGTCGAGCTCGATCAGCTCGATATCGAGCAGCGGCGCGATCTTCGCCATCGATCCATGCAACTCCGGGGTGAACCCGCGGCTCACGCAGCCGGGCCAGTAGGCGACCTTCATCCTTGGCGCTCGCTTTCGGTCTCGGAATCGTTACCGCGGGCCTCCTCGGGCCCCGGGAAGGTGGGTGACTTGTCCTTCGGCTGGTCGTGCTCGTCGACGGCTGCGTCGGCCGGCGGGTCGACCGGCTCCTCCGGATCGGACGCCGCCTCGGGCGCGCCCGCGTCGGGAACGGCCAGCGGCGTCGGCTCGTCGCTGTGCGCGGCGTGCTCGGGATGCTCCTCTTCGTCGTCGTAGCCGCTGATGTACAGGTTGAGCTCGACACGCTCCTCGCGCGCCTCGACCTCGCTGTAGATCTTCTTGATCGCGTCCATCGCGGGCTTGGGCAGCTTGTGGCCGAACATCGCGATCCGCGGGTTGATCTTGCGCCGCAGCACGGCGGTGATCGCGCTCCCGAGCGACGCGGCGAGCTCCTTCTGGGCCTCCGGGTGGAACTTGCCGAACCACGAGTTGCCGCCGTAGCTGCGGGGAAGCAGTTCGGCCTCGTGGAGCAGGCCGTAGTCGCGGATCAGCGTCACGAACGCGTCCTCGTGTCGGTGGCCGTTGTTGCGGTCGTTGATCTCGAAATCCTCGCCGGCAAGGCGCCGAAGCCGCATGATCTGGTTCATCGGCGCGACGTCTTTGGGGCACGCGTCGACGCAGTTGAAGCAGTGTGTGCAGTCGTACATCCCGTGCTCGTCCTCGGCCAGATCGGTGAGCCGTTCGGCGTGCTCGGCGTCACGGGGATCGCCGACGAAGCGGTATGCCTTCGCGAGCGCGGCGGGTCCGATGAAGCCCGGGTCGACCTCCATCGAGAGGCAGTCCGACACGCACGCACCGCACTGGATACACGCCATCGTCTGGGTGACGTCGACCATGTTCTCGTGGGGCACGATGTACTCGCGCTCCGGCACCGGCTCCTTGTTGATCAGCCACGGCGTGACGCGCCGGATCTTCTTCCAGTGGACCTCGTCCATGTCGACGATCAGATCCTTGATCACCGGGATGTTGCCCATCGGCTCGACAACGATCACCTGCGCGTCGCCGTTCCCGCTGCCCTCTCCGGTGGCGCCCATCGAAATCGTGTCTGCGCCCCGAGCCGCAGCCGCGTCGAGGTGCGTGTTGCACGCCAGGCCCGGCTTGCCGTTGATCCGCACGCCGCAGGACCCGCAGATCCCCTGCTGGCAAGAGCAGCGGATCCCGATCGAGCCGTCCTTCTCGCCCTTAACTTCGAGAATCGCGTCGAGCACCGAGCGCTTGTCGCCCATCTCCACGGTGTGCTCGTCCCAATAGGCGGCCTCGCCGGACTGCGGGTCGAAGCGGCGGATCTTCAAGGTGTATTCGGACACGCCCTAATACGTCCTTTCCTGCGGTTCCCACCGCGTGATCGTGACTTCCGAGTAGCTGACCTCGGGGCCTTCCCCGTTCAGCGACACGTCGATGTGCTTGAGCCACTCGTCGTCGTTGCGACCCGGGAAGTCGAGGCGCGTGTGCGCGCCGCGGGACTCCTTGCGCTCCTCGGCCGCGGCCACGATCGTCTCGGCCACGTCGAGCATGTAGCCCAGCTCGATGGCCGCGATCACGTCCTGGTTGAACACGCTTCCGCGGTCGTCGATCGCCGCTTTCGGCGCCTCCTCCTTCAGCCCGCTGATGATCTCGTGCGCTTTGGCCAGCCCCTCGGCATCGCGGAACACGGCGACGTACTCGTTCATCGTCTGGCCGAGCTCCTGTTTGATCGCAGCGACGCGCCGCCCGCCGGGCTCGCGTTTCATGATCGCGTCGATCCTCGCCTCGGCATCGGTCAGCTTGCTCGGCGCGGCACTCGGCATCGTCGTGTTCCGGGCTACGCGCGACGCGTGCTCGCCCGAGCGCCGGCCGAAGATCAACGTGTCGAGCAATGAGTTCGCGCCGAGACGGTTGCCACCGTGGACCGAGACGCATGCGACCTCGCCGGCGGCGTACAGGCCGGGGATCGTCGTTTGGCCATTGGTGTCGGTCTTGACGCCGCCCATGATGTAGTGCATACCCGGCTTGATGTGGATCGGCTCGTGGGTGATATCGACGCCGGCGAAGTCACGGCCGATATTGACGATCTCCCTGAGCGCTTCGAGCGTGCGGCGGCGTGGAACCTTCGTGATGTCGAGCGCGACGGTGCCGTCCGGGAAGCCGCGGCCCTCGTTGATCTCGGTCTGCTCGGCCCTCGAGACGACGTCTCGAGACGCCAGCTCGAGCTTGTTCGGCGCGTACTTCTCCATGAACCGGTCGCCGTCGGCGTTCAGCAGCCAAGCGCCCTCGCCGCGGGCGCCCTCTGTGATCAGCAGGCCGTTGCCCGCCAACGTGGTCGGGTGGTACTGGACCATCTCCATGTCCATCAGCTTCGCGCCGATCCGGTACGCCTGGGCGATCCCGTCGCCGGTCACGATCAGTCCGTTGGTCGTCGGCTCGTACGCCTGGCCCGCGCCGCCGGAGGCGAGGATCGTCGCCTTGGCGTTGAACACCTCGAGGCGGCCGTCGCGGAGGTTGCGGCATACCGCGCCGACGCACTTGCCCTCATCGTCCTGAAGCAGGTCGGTCGTGAACCACTCCTCGTAGCGGTCGAGCTGCGCGTGGTGCTTCATCAGCTGCTCGTACAGCACATGCAGAATCGCCTGGCCGGTGATGTCAGCGACGTAGTACGTCCGCGCTGCGCTCGCGCCACCGAACGCGCGGGTGCCGAGGTGGCCGGTCTCGTTGCGGTGGAAGGTAACCCCGGCGTGCTCGAGCCACAGGATCTCGTCGGGCGCCTCCCGGCACATGATCTCGATCGCATCCTGATCGCCCAGGTAGTCGGAGCCCTTGACCGTGTCGAACGCGTGCGACTCCCACGTGTCCTCGGGGTTGAGCGCCGCATTGATCCCGCCGGCGGCGGCCACGCTGTGGCTGCGGACCGGGTGTACCTTCGAGATGACCGCGACGGTGGCGCCCGTCTGCGCGGCGGCGAGGGCGGCCCGCTGGCCGGCCAGGCCGGCGCCGATGATCAGCACGTCGTGGGAGGGCACGGCGCGCGATTCTATGAAAGGCGGATTGTCGGGGCGTCCCGCCTACCGGCCAGCTATGTAAGAGAAACCGGTCGTGGGGCCCGGAATCTCTGACAGAGACGGCTATGTGGCAGATAGTTGGCCTAGCCGGCCGGACAGGAACGTGCGCTCAGCGGGGTTGCGGGCGAGCTCGACGGCGCGCTCGTAAGCGCTGCGCGCCTCCTCGACACGGCCGAGGCGGCGCAGGAGGTCGGCGCGGGCGGCGTGCATCAGGTGGTAGTCCTCGAGGCCCGCGATCACGTCGATCATCGCGAGACCCTCCTCGACGCGGCCGGTCTCGGCCACCGCTACCGCCTGGTTCAGCGCCACGACGGGAGTCGGCGCGAGCTCGAACAGCTGCCCGTACAGTGCCGCGATCTGCTCCCAGTCGGTTTCCGCCGCCGAGCCGGCCTGGGCGTGGAGCGCCGCAATGCACGCCTGCACCTGGTACTTACCCGGCTGGCGCATCCGCAGCGCTCGGTCGAGCAGCGCTACGCCCTCGTTGATCTCCGCGTGATCCCAGGCGCCCCGGTCCTGATCACCGAGCAGGATCAGCGCGCCGCCGGCGCCGACGCGGGTCTCGCGCCGGGAATCGTGGAGAAGCATCAGCGCCACCAGCCCGAGCGCCTCGGGTTCGTCAGGCATCAGCGCCGCGAGCAGCTTGCCGAGCCGGATCGCCTCGGCACACAGTCCCGGCCGGAGCAGGCCGCCGGTCCACCCCGACGTGACGTTCGCGCCGGGCCCGGTCGCTGCGTACCCCTCGTTGAAAATCAGATAGATCACTGCGAGCACGCCCGAAAGCCGGTCCGGAAGCGCCGCGTCGGAGGGCAGCTCGAACGAGATCGCGGCGTCCCGAACCTTCCGCTTGGCTCGAACGAGCCGCTGCGCCATCGTCGTCTCCGGGACGAGGAACGCCCGCCCGATCTCGTTGGCCGTCAAGCCACCGACCGCCTGCAGCGTCAGCGCGACCCGCGCGTCGGGTGCGAGCGCCGGATGGCAGCAGGTGAACAGCAGCGACAGTCGCTCGTCGCCGATCTCCTCCAACCGCTCACGGACGTCGGGGTCTGCGGCACCCATCTCGGACTCCAATCCAAGGGCGGCGAGCTTCGCCTCGCCGGTCCGCTGCCGGCGCAACCGATCGATCGCGCGGTTGCGGGCGACGGTCAGCAGCCATGCGGCCGGCTCCGCCGGCGTCCCGGTCCGCGGCCAGCGCGCGAGCGCTGTCTCGAACGCGTCGTGCAGGCAGTCCTCCGCGAGCTCCATGTCCCGTAGCGATCGAACCAGCAGCGACAGCACCCGCGCGCGCTGTTCGCGGTAGACCTGCTCGATCGTTGTGGCCTTGTCCGGGGTCACTCACTCAGTCTGACGACGAACGAGCCGGCCACGATTCGACACAGAGTTATTGCGGCTTCATCCCACCGCGCCGGTTGCGCGGGTGGTACAGCACGCCAACGAGGTAGTCGCGATTCAGCTGTCCGATCACGCGAATCGAGATCTCCTTTGGACATACGGCCTCGCACTCGCCGAAGTTGGTGCAGCCGCCGAACCCTTCGGAGTCCATCTGCTCGACCATGTCCTGCACGCGCGTGTAGCGACTCGGCTGCCCCTGCGGGAGGTGTCCGAGATGCGTCACCTTGGCGCCGGTGAACAGCATCGCGGCGCCGTTGGGACACGCTGCGACGCAGGCGCCGCAGCCGATGCAGATCGCGGCGTCGATCGCCTGCTCGGCGTCCTCGGGGCTGATGGGATTCGAGTTCGGCTCGGGCTTCGGGCCCGCGTTGACGCCGGTGTAGCCGCCGGCCTGAACAATCCGGTCCAGCGCGCTGCGGTCGACGATCAGATCGCGGATCACCGGAAACGCCCGGCCGTGGAATGGCTCGACCGTGATCGTCGCGCCGTCCTCGAACTGGCGCATGTAGATCTGGCAGGTGGTCGTGCCGGCGCCCGGACCGTGGGGGCGGCCGTCGATTGTCATCGAGCACGCGCCGCAGATCCCCTCGCGGCAGTCGTGGTCGAACGCGATGATCCGTTCGCCGCGAACGACGAGCTCGTCGTTGAGCCCGTCGATCATCTCGAGGAGCGACTCGTCGGAGTCGACGTCGCTGACCTGGTACTCCTCGAACCGGCCCGCGTCCTGCGCGGATTCCTGACGCCATACCCGGAGCGTGAAGTTCACCGGTAACTCCGCTTCTTCGGGTGGATCTCATTGAACTCGAGCTGCTCGATATGTCGCGCCGGCTCGGCATCAGGACCCTGGTACTCATAGACGGCCACGTTCGTGAAGTGGTCGTCGTCGCGGATCGGCTCGCCGTCGTCGCCTTGGTGCTCTTCGCGCAGGTGACAGCCGCATGACTCGTCGCGCAACAGCGCGTCGCGGCACATCAGCTCCCCGAGCTCCAGGAAGTCAGCTACCCGGCCGGCGTGCTCGAGTCCCTGGTTGAGCGACTGGGAGTCGCCGCCGACCTTGACATCGGACCAGAACCGTTCGCGGATCGCCGGAATCTCCCGAAGCGCCCGTTGCAGCCCGTCGGCGTTGCGCGCGACGCCGCACACGTCGATCATCAGCTGCCCGAGCTCGCGGTGGAAGTGCGACACGGGCGTCGATCCATCGACCTCGAGTAGCCCCGCGAGCCGGTTCTCCGCAGCCGACACCGTCTCGCCGAACGCGGGGTGATCCGGGTCGGCGTGCGGGTGCTCGAGCCGCGCGAGGTAGTCCGTCACCGTGTGCGGCAGCACGAAGTAACCATCCGCGAGGCACTGCATCATCGCGCTCGCGCCGAGCCGGTTGGCCCCGTGGTCAGAGAAGTTCGACTCCCCGATCGCGAACAGCCCGGGGATCGTCGTCATCAGCTCGTAGTCGACCCACAGCCCGCCCATCGCGTAGTGCGGGGCGGGATAGATCTGCATCGGCACCCGCCACGGCGAGTCGCCGGTGATCTGCTCGTAGAGCTCGAACAGGTTCCCGTAGCGCGCCTCGATCTCGCGGTCGCCTCGCTGCTCGATCGCGTCGCGGAAGTCCATGTACACGGCGCGGCCGGTCGAGCCAACGCCGAGCCCGTCGTCGCACACGTGCTTGGCTGCGCGCGAGGCGACATCGCGCGGGACGAGGTTGCCGTACCGCGGGTAGCAGCTCCTCGAGGAAGTAGTAGCGCTCGTCGTCGGGGATGTCATTCGGCGCACGCTCCTCATCAGGCGAGCGTGGCACCCACACGCGCCCGTCGTTACGGAGCGACTCGCGACATCAGCGTGAGCTTCGACTGATGCTCCTTTGTCTGCGGGATACAGGTCGGATGAATCTGGGTGAAGCACGGATTCGCGAATCCGGCCCCACGCCGGTATGCGCGCCACGCGGCCGTGACGTTGCAGCCCATCGCGTTGGTCGACAGGAAGTACACGTTCGAGTAACCGCCGGTCGCGAGCACGACGGCGTCGGCCGGATGCGCGCGCATCTCGCCCGTGACCAGATCGCGCGCGACGAGTCCTCGCGCGCGGCCGTCGCAGATCACGATGTCGAGCAGCTCGTGGCGGGAGTGCATCCGCACGCGGCCGGTGTGGATCTGTCGTGAGAGCGCGCCATACGCGCCGAGCAGCAGCTGCTGACCGGTCTGGCCGCGGACGTAGAACGTGCGCTCGACCAGCACGCCGCCGAACGAGCGCGTCGCCAGCAGCCCGCCGTACTCGCGGTTGAACGGGACACCCTGCGCCACCGCCTGATCGATGATCTCGGTCGAGAGCTCGGCGAGCCGCCACACGTTCGCCTCCCGTGCGCGGAAGTCGCCGCCCTTGATCGTGTCGGCGAACAGCCGATGGACCGAGTCACCGTCGTTCGAGTAGTCCTTGGTCGCGTTGATCCCGCCCTGTGCGGCGATCGAGTGCGCGCGGCGCGGTGAGTCCTGGAAGCAGAATGCCTCGACCGTGTAGCCCATTCCGGCGAGCGTCGCGGCGGCGCTTGCGCCTGCCAGCCCGGTACCGACGACCGCGATCACATGGTCGCCGCGCTGGCGCGGCCCGACAAGCTCGTGGTTGTCCTTCCAGATCCGCCACTTCTCCTCGAGCGGCCCTTCGGGGATGCGGGCGTCGAGGTTCATGGGGTGGCCGGAGCGTCGGGGAGCGTCACGGTGATGCGGTAAGGATTATCGACCGCGACGCGCTTCGCCTGAGCAACAGGCTTCGGCAGCGCGTCGGTCCAGTACAGCACCGGCACAAGCGCGAACCCGATCACCGTCACCAGCGTCACGCCTGTCGCGAGCCGGCGCCAGAACCAGTTGCGATCCGGGTTGTCCATCCCGGAAGTCTGCGCGCCAGACCACAACGCGTGATTCAGATGGAACCCGAGCAGCGTCAGCGCGCCCACGTAGATGAGCACGATCCACCACTTCTGGAAGGCGTAATACGCGTTCGCGTACACCGTGCCGTTGTGCTCGGGCGTCGGATGGATCGTGCGCGTCGTGAACTGGAGCAGGTGGAAGATCACGAACACGAGGATCAGCAGCCCGGTCCACGGCATCGTTCGCGCGGCCAGACTGGCGCGTGCCCTCCGTGCGTGATAACCGCGTGGCTTGGCGCGGCGATTTCGGAGCCACAGCTGGACTACGACCGTGATGTGCAGAACGAGCGCCACGATCAGGATCCCGCGCACAATCCACAGCAACATGTCGTGCGGCAGCACGGGCGAGCCCGCGGTGCGCAGGAAGTGCGCGTACCGGTCGATCGCCGCGTGGCCGTGGCCCGGCCCCTCGATCGCCTTCAGGTTCCCGAGCATGTGGAGCACGACCCACACCGCGATGATCACCCCGGTCAAGGCGGCCACGTACTTCTTGCCGATCGTCGAGCGCCACAGCGCGAGCAGCCGGTGCGGCCGGTAGTCGATGTGGACGCCGTGGGCGCTCAAACCGAGCGGACCCTACCCGACCAGGACCCCGTGTTACCCAAGCGGCGAACTGAACGCGGCTTGCAGCGCTCGCCGCACCTGGCCCACCGTGACGACGCCGCGCAGCACACCCTCGCCGTCGACAGCCATCAGCGCTCCGAATCGCCCGAGCGGCTCCGAGGAGATCAGGTCGGTGATCGGGCGGTCCTCGTCGACGCGCCAGCTGCCGGCCGAGCCGGACTCGACCGCAGAGCCCACCGTCAGCCACGACTCGCCGCCCCTGACGGCACCCTCGACGCTCTCCTGGCGCGCGATCCCGAGGAACCGCCCCGCGGCGTCGATCACCGGGAACCACGACCAGCCGTAGCGGTGGAAGTACTCGTCGAGCGCCTCGCCGACCGGCTTGTCGGCCGGGATCGCGACGGGCTGCGGATCCATGATGTCGGCAACGCGGACACCCTCGATCCGCTCGGTCAACGCGGTCTGCATCAATGCGCCCACGCGCGGACTGCCAGATCAGGAATGAGATCGCGACGAGCCACAGGCCGAGGAAGTTGTGCGTCACCAGCACCCACGCCAGACCACCTGCGGCGAGGATCACCGCGAACCCCTGGCCGAGCTTTGCGGAGACGCGTGTGCCGGTTGTCTTCTCGCCCGACCGAGCCCACACGATCGCCCGCGCGATCCGGCCACCGTCGAGCGGAAACGCGGGCACCAAGTTGAACACCAGGATCAGTACGTTGATCGAGAGCAGCCAGCTAAGCGACAGCAGCACCGGAGTGATGTGAATCGCGGGCGTCAGCTCGATCGCATGCCACAGCCGGTGCGGGCCGACGATCGCGAGATCGACCACCAGGCACACGAGCACGCACGCGAGCGTCATCACCGGACCGGCGACCGCGATCCGGAGCTCTTCGCCCGGCGAGTTCGTGTCGCGGCTCATCTGTGTCAGCCCGCCGAACAGGAACAGGTCGATCCGCTTCACGTCGATCCCCTCGCGGCGGGCGACGAGCGCGTGGCCGAGCTCGTGCACGATCAGCGACCCGTAGAACAGCAGCACGGTGACCACGGTCGTCGCGTACGCGACGGCGTCCGAGCTCTGCAGCGAGTTCCGGAACGACCCCGAGACAAGGAAGATGATCAGGAACAGCAGCAGGAACCAGCTTCGATCCACGCCGATCCTGATGCCGAACGCGTCGAACAGCTTGATCGAGCCGGGCCTGGGCACCATGTTTGTGCAATGGTGGCACAGCGTATGAGCACTTCACTTGAACGACTACGCGCTCGGCATGGGCGAGCAGACGCGATCTGCGCACGCGGCCGCTGAGCTGTTGCAGTGGGACCAGCAGACGATGATGCCCCCGAACGGAGCGGAAGCCCGCGCCGACGCGCTGGCGACGCTCGGCCGGGTCGCGCACGAGCAGTTCATCTCCGAGGAGACCGGGAGCGCTGCTCGATGCGGCCGCCGCCGAGGTCGATGGCGACTCCCGATGACGACGGCGCCGCGCTCGTCCGCGTCGTCCGCCGCAGTTGGAACAAAGCTCGCCGCGTCCCGGCGGAGCTTGCCGCCGAGCTCGCGCACGGCGCCTCGATCGGGCAGGAGGCGTGGGCCAAGGCGCGCGCCGAGAATGACTTCAAGGCGTTCGTGCCGTACCTCGAGCGCAATCTGTCGCTCGCGCGGGCATATGTCGATTGCTTTGACGAATTCGAGTGTCGGTACGACGCGTTACTCGACGACTACGACGAGCAGATGACCGCGGCCGAGGTGTCGAAGCTGTTTGCCGAGCTGCGCTCCGAGCTGGTGCCGCTGATCGCCACCCTGTCAGAGCGACAGCTGGATGACTCTCCGATCCACGGTGAGTTCCCGATCGCCCAGCAACGCCAGCTTGTCGCGGAGACGGTCGAGCAGATGGGCTTCAACCGAGCGGGGTGGCGGATGGATGACACCGTCCACCCGTTCGCGACAAGCTTCGGCTCAGGCGACGTGCGGATCACGACGCGATGGGAGGAGAGCTACTTCGCCTCCGGACTGTATGGCGCGATGCACGAGTGTGGACACGGCCTTTACGAGGCCGGGATCGCGCCCGACTTGCAGCGCACACCGCTCGCGCACGGCGCGTCGCTCACAGTCCACGAGTCACAGAGCCGGCTGTGGGAGAACATGGTCGGTCGCGGCAGCGCGTACTCGGGGGTACTCGCGCCGCGGATCGGACGCCTGTTTGGCAAGACGATCGAGCCAGATGCGTTGTACCGCGCCGTCAACCGCGTACACCCGTCGTTCATCCGCGTCGAGGCCGACGAGGCGACGTATGGACTGCACATCGTGCTCCGCTTCGAGCTCGAGCAGGAGCTGATTGAGGGGCGGCTAGCGGTCGGGGATCTCCCCGAGGCGTGGAACGCCCGCTTCAAGGAGTACCTCGGCCTCGACGTGCCCGACGACGCCAACGGCGTGCTCCAGGACGTCCACTGGTCAGCGGGGCTGATCGGTTATTTCCCGACCTACGCGCTCGGCAACCTGGTTGCCGGTCAGCTATGGGCCCGAGTACATGCCGACATCTCAGACCTAGACGATCGCATCGCCGCCGGCGAGCTTGAGCCGTTGCGCGAGTGGCTGGGGGAGCACGTCCACCGTCACGGCGCGAAGTTCACGACCGGGGAGCTGCTCGAACGGGAGCTCGGTGAACCGATAGCGGTCGCGCCATTCGTCTCGTACCTGAAGCGCAAGCTCTCGGACGTCTACGCCGTAGACCTGTGAAATAGAAGGAAGGAGGACATGAATGCCTGACACACCTGTACGCGTGGCGGTCACGGGTGCCGCTGGACAGATCGGCTACGCGCTCCTGTTCCGGATCGCCAGCGGTCAGCTGCTCGGTCCGGACACTCCGGTCGCGCTGTCGCTGCTGGAGATCCCCCAAGCCGTGAAGGCCGCCGAGGGAACGGCGATGGAGCTCGACGACTGCGCATTCCCGCTGCTCGCCAGCGTCGACATCCACGACGACCCCAATCAGGCGTTCGACGGTGTCAACGTTGCACTCCTGGTGGGTGCTCGCCCGCGGACGGCCGGGATGGAGCGGGGCGACCTGCTCGAAGCCAACGGGGGCATCTTCAAGCCGCAGGGAGCCGCGCTCAACCAGCACGCCGCGTCCGACGTGAAGGTGCTCGTCGTCGGCAATCCCGCGAACACAAACTGCCTGATCGCGCAGCGCAACGCGCCGGACATCCCGCGCGAGCGGTTCACCGCGATGATGCGGCTTGACCACAACCGCGCGAAGGCCCAGCTGTCGAAGAAGGCCGGCGTGAGCGTCGCGTCGGTGACGAATATGACTGTGTGGGGCAATCACTCCGCCACTCAGTACCCCGACATCATGCACGCGAAGGTCGACGGTAAGAACGCCGCCGAGGTTGTCAGCGACCAAGACTGGTTGGAAAACAACTTCATCCCGACTGTGCAGAAGCGTGGCGCAGCCATCATCGAGGCACGCGGCGCGTCGAGCGCGGCGTCCGCCGCGAGCGCGGCAGTCGATCACGTCAACAACTGGGTGCTCGGTACACCTGAGGGCGACTGGGTCTCGATGGCGGTTCCCTCAGACGGCTCGTACGGCATCGAGGAGGGACTGATCGCCGGCGTCCCGTGCACCTGCGCCGGTGGTGAGTACACGGTCGTGGAGGGCCTCGAGCTCGACTCGTTCTCACGCGAACGGATCGACAAGAGCGTCGCCGAGCTCGCTGACGAGCGCAGCTCGGTCACGGAACTCGGACTGATTTAAAGAGTAAGAGGGGGCCGCCACCCCAGCGGCCCCCTCGAAACCTTCCGAAGCCTAAGCGGCGGGGTGGTAACCCTTGCCCTGCTTCTTGACCGACTTGGCCTTCTCGAGGGCAGGCATCACGCGGTACAGATAGTTGGGCTGGATCTTCAGCTCCTCCGCGATCTCCGGGATCGTCACTCCGGGCCGCGACCGCACGAGCGCAAGCGCCTGAGCCGCCCGCGTACCGCCGCCACTGCGGCGCCCCCGAGGCCGGCCGCGCCGGCGAGCAGTCGTCCTCGTCGACGTGGAGCCGGCGTTCGCGCTCGCGCGCGGCCGCCCCGGCCCACGCCGAGTGCCGACGAGCGCTGCGCGAGCCGCCTGCAGCTTGCCTACCTCGTTCTGCAGCTCGGCGAGCCGCGCGTCGATTTCCTTCACCGTACTGTCAACGAATTCGGCCACTACCGCTCCTTGCCTTGAGAAATGTGACGAGTAACCATAGACGAACTAATGTCCTCTAGCCACGTTCAAGTAGTGCCTTCAACTTCTCCAGTGAGTTCTGCGCTTCTCGGTCAGAAGCGGCACCAACGATCATCTGTGTCGCCATTCCGCCGACGCGCCCGCCGGGGACGTGGAACTCGTTCGTGTACTCGAAGTCAGTCGCGCCGGCTCCATCGGGCCTCAGCTTGTACTTGATACGCGCCTCCGAATGAGCAGGTCCGCGCCCGCGCCATTCGGCCAGGTTCGGCGCGTCGACATTCGCGAGCGTCCAGTGCACTTTGAAGTTCAACCCCCGCATGTGCATCGACTGCTCCATCGTCGCGCCCTTGCTGCGTGGATCGGAGGAGACGTTCTTGACGCTGCGGTGGATCGTGACCCAGTCGCCGAACCGGTTCGGGTCCATGATCGTGTCCCACACCAGGTCAATCGGCGCTTCGATCCTGATCTGCTTGTGGACCGTGCTCATCGCGCGTTCGAACCCTAACGTGCAGCGAGTGGCTCGTGCGCTTCCCACTCGCGCAGGGCCCGCTGGATCGCCGCGTCGATTGAGTGCAATCGCACGCCGAGCAACTCCGCCGCGCGAGCGTCACGCGGCAGAAGATCCTCGTCGAGGCTCTCCATCAGCGGCCCGATCAGTGCCGGATCCTCATCGGCGATGACCGCGGAGACACGACTCGCGATCGGCGTCAACGTCCACCGCAGTCCAACAGTCGGTCGCCCGACGAGCATGTGGTACCGGATCCGGTCGATCAATTGACCGTAGGAGACGACGTCCGGGCCGGCGGCGTCCAGTGACAGTCCCGCCACCTGTTGATTGACCGCAGCGCGCGCGAGCAGTTCGACGATGTCGCGCTCGTCGATCGGCGTCGTCACGTGGTCGCGCCACGCCGGCACGATCAGCACTGGCAGACGCTCGACCAATCGCACCAGGAATCTGAATGACCGCGAGCGGGCGCCGATCACGATCGAAGCTCGCAGCGCGACCGAATCAGGGCACGCGGCGAGCAGAATCTTCTCCACCTCCAACCGGCTCGCCAGATGCATCGATGCCGGTCCGCCGGCCGGCAGCAGGCCGCCGAGATAGACGATCCGCCCGACGCCGGCCGCCTGCGCGGCGAGCGCGAAGTTCTCGGCTGCCGCGCGCTCCCGCAGATCGAACGAGCCGTTGCTCGCCCGCTCCATCGAGTGGATCAGGAAGTACGCCACGTCGACATCCGCGAGCGCCTCCGCCAGCCCCTCGCCGGTCGCGGCGTCCGCGCGCGCAATGGGAATCGTCTGCTCGAACCGGTCGGGTGTGCGGGACATGCCGACGACGTCGTACCCCTCCCGCTTCAGCCGTGGGACGAGCGCGGAGCCGACGTAGCCGCTGACGCCGGTGACGAGCACCTTCATCGCCATGGCGCTGCGCTCAGAAGCGTCGCTTCGAGGTCGCGGGCGCGCGGGACGCCGGCGAGTGCCAGTGCCGTGTCGAACTCCGATAGCAGCAGCTCGAGCACGCGCTGGACGCCGTCAGCGCCGGCAAGCGCGAGACCCCAGAGCACCGGTCGGCCGATGAGCACGGCGCGTGCGCCGAGCGCGAGCGCCTTGAGCACGTCGGTGCCGCGGCGGATGCCGCCGTCGACAAACAGCTCGAGCTGATCGCCGACCTCATCGAAGATCGCCGGCAGCGCGTCGGCGGACGCGAGCACCGTGTCGAGCTGACGTCCACCGTGGTTGGAGACGACCACGCCGCGCGCGCCGTGCTCGAGCGCCAGGCGCGCGTCAGCGGGCGTCAGGATCCCCTTGACGATCGTCGGCAATGGGCAATCGGCGGCGATCCGCTCAACATCCGCCCAGTTCAACGCGGGGTCGACGAGGGCGCCGCACGTCGCCCGGCGTCATCAGGTCGTTGCGGCCAGGCCCGACGGCGTAGGGGTCATCGTCCGATCCGGCCGCGACCGACTCCGCCTCGACCCGAAGCTCCCGCTCGCGGACGCCGCGCACGGGCAGGTCCGCGGTCACGATCAGCGCCTCATAGCCGTGGTCGACCGCCCGCGCGACGAGCTCGCGGCTGATCCCCCGATCCTCGTACACGTACAGTTGAAACCAGCGGGTCGTGTCCGGCGTCTCGCGCGCAAGCGCGCGGACGCTGGTGGTGGCGAGCGTCGACAGGCACATCACGGCACCGGCGGCATGTGCACCGCGCGAGGTCGCGACCTCGCCCTCGGGGTGGGCCAGCCGCTGATAGGCCATTGGGGCGATGATCAGGGGGTGCGGACGCTCACGGCCGAGCACGGTCACCGACGGGTCCCGCGTCCCGACGCCGACGAGCATTCGCGGGTTGATCGCGAGCCGGCGCCAGGCGGCGACGTTGTCGCCCAGCGTGATCTCGTCGCCGGCGCCGCCGTTGAAATATGCGCGCGCGCCGCGGGTGAACGTCGCGTCGGCCGCCCGCTCGTAATCGGCGATCGTGATCAGCTGGTCCATCGGAAACGTCAAAGCTACGGAAATAGCGGGGCCGGCCGGTCTGTCACCAAGAAAGTCCTGCTATTTGCAGGGACTTACGGATCGACGAAGTTTGCTGCGTTTTCCGGGAATCGCGATTGACCGGGGTCTGGAATTCCGCTTTGATGGATGGGCCGGGCGGGGCCGTCCGGCGAAGGGCAACAGAGAGAGAAAGAGAAGGTCGACGGGCATGTCGAATGGGCGCACCGGCTCGGTCAAAGCGAGCTGCGAGAACTGCTATTTCCATCAGAACCATTTGTGCGCGGTGACGAATGCCGTTCCGTGTGGAACGTTCCGACCGGCTCGTCCAGAGGGGCTGCGACCGGCCAGCCAGCTGCGCTTCGTGTTCGGGCAGGAGCGCCGGATGCAGGTCGCGTGGGCATTCCCAACCGCCCAGGAGCAGGTAGCGCTGCACGCCTGACCGCGCGGCGTATATCGTTCGCCACGTGTTCTGGCCCCTGATCGGCGGCTTCATAGCTTTCCTGTTGATCGTGATCGCGATCGGCTGGGCGGTCGACCCCGATCGCGCCGGTGCCCGCTCGGGTAACCACGACGAACACTCGCACTAGCGCTTCTCCGGAGAGATAAAGTTCCTCTTGTCACGAGAGAGGAGTGGCGTGCGGATAACCGTTCTCGGGAAGTCGCCGTCCTGGCAGGACGCAGGTGGAGCGTGCAGCGGATACCTGATTGAAGAGGGAAACGACAAGCTGCTGCTCGACTGCGGCAACGGCGTGTTCTCGAAGTTGCGGGCGCTTGTCGACTATCTCGAGGTTGGCGCCGTCGTAATCAGCCACCTCCACGCCGACCATTTCCTGGACCTGGTGCCGTACGCCTACGCGCTCACGTACGCCCCCCGGCAGCAGCCGGTTCCGGTCGCGGGCTGGCCTGGCACGGAAGAGCCGGCGCGACCGAAGCTGTACGCGCCGCTCGGCGCGGGGGAGACGTTCCGGCGGATCGTCCGCTGCTGGGGCCCGGACGACCTGATCGAGCACGCGTTCGAGTTGCACGAGTACGACGGGCAAAATCAGGTCGACGCGGGGCCATTCAAGCTCCGCTTCTGCGAGGTGCCCCATTACACCGAGACGTTCGCTGTAGACGTCCGCTCGAACGGCAGCCGGATGACTTACAGCGCCGACTGCAGCCCGAACGATGCACTCGTAACGTTTGCTCACGGCACCGACATGCTGCTGATCGAGGCGACCCTGCCACGTCCCGAGCGGAGCGGCGAACGGGGCCATCTGACCGCGAGCGAAGCGGGGGACCACGGCCGCCGAGCCGGCGCGCACAGGCTCGTGATCACGCACTTCTCCGACGAGCTCGACGCCGACTGGGCGGCCGAGCAGGCCCGCGAGGCGTACGGCGGTCCGGTCGAGCTTGCGGCGGAGGGCGCGGTCTACGCGCTCTGAGCGCCGCCCACTAACCTCATACGCCGATGTCCGAGCGAGACCTGTTCGCGAACTTCGAACGGATGCGCCGCGAGATGGACGAGCTGTTCGGCGACGTGTTCGAGCGGACGGGGTTGTCCCGCCGGCGCGCCGGGTTCAGCCCGGCCGTCGACGTGGTGTACGCCTCCGACCCTCCGCGGGCGATCGTCACTGCGGAGCTCGCGGGCGTCGACATCGACGGGCTCGAGCTCGAGATTCAGGGCCGCACACTGATCCTCGCCGGGATGCGCGGCCCGGCCGCCATCGAGGGCGACGTGTACCAGCAGGTCGAGATCGGCCGCGGCCGCTTCCGGCGGACGGTGGAACTCGGCGCCGACGTCGACCCGTCGCAGGCCCGCGCACGATACGAGGACGGAATGCTCCGGGTCGAGCTGCCGCTCGCCCAGCCCGGCGCTCGCACCACCGCCGTGCCGATCGAGAGTGGCGAAAGCTAGTGCAGCGAACGGCACACTCGTGATCGACATCGGCGTACCTGACGGCGCCGGGTCGCGAGAGGTCGAGATCGATGCCGGCGCGAGTGCGCGGTCGCTGCCGTCCGGCGCCGGCGTGCTGCCACTTCGCGACACGGTCACGTTCCCCGACATGCTGGTGCCGCTCAACATCGGGCAGGAGCGGAGCGTCGCACTGATCAACGACGTGCTGCGCGGCGACCGGGGAATCGCGATGGTCGCCTCCCGCAACCCCGAGATCGAGACGCCCGCGCCCAGCGATCTGTACGACGTCGGCGTGTTCGGGACAGTCGTGCGGATGATCCGCGTTCCCGACGGGACACTGCGGGTGCTGATCCAAGGCGGCCCGCGCGTGCGGCTCGAGCGGTTCGCTCAGACCGAGCCCTATCTGGTCGCCGAGATCTCCGAGCTGCCCGATGTCGTCGTTCAGTCGACCGAGCTGACTGCGCTGATGCGCAACGTCCAGCAGACGTTCTCGGACATCGTCACCGAGGTCCCATATCTGCCCGAGGAGCTGCAGGTGATGGTCGCCAACGTCGAGGACCCGAGCGCGCTGACGCATCTGATCGCGGGCGCGCTGCGGCTCGGATCGGAGGAGAAGCAGCAGCTGCTCGAGGAGGTCGACGTCGCCAAGCGACTGCGGCGGCTCTCCGAGGTGCTCGCGCGCGAGCTCGAGGTCGTCCAGCTCGGCTCGAAGATCCAGTCGCAGGTCCAGTCCGAGCTCGATAAGAGTCAGCGCGAGTACTTCCTGCGCCAGCAGCTCAAAGCGATTCAGGACGAGCTCGGTGAAACCGACGAGGTACAAGCCGAGGTCAACGAGCTGCGCGGTCAGCTCGACCAGCTGGAACTGCCCGAGGGGGCGCGCAAGCAGGTCGACCGCGAGCTCGCCCGGCTGCAGCGGCTCCAGCCCGCGATGGCCGAGTACGGCGTGGTGCGAGGCTATCTCGAGTGGATCGCTTCGCTCCCGTGGGACACCGGCACCGAGGACGACCTCGACCTCGAGCACGCGCGCGAGGTGCTCGACGCAGACCACTACGACATCGAGCAGGTCAAGGACCGGATCCTCGAGTTCCTGGCGGTGCGGAAGCTGAAGCCGGATGCGCGCGGCGGGATCCTCTGCTTCGTTGGTCCCCCGGGAGTCGGCAAGACGTCGCTGGGACGGTCGATCGCGCGGGCGCTCGGCCGCCGCTTTGAGCGGATCAGTGTCGGCGGCGTCCGCGACGAGGCCGAGATCCGCGGGCACCGCCGCACCTACATCGGCGCGATGCCCGGCGTGATCATCCGCGCGATGCGCGACGCCGGCGCCAACAACCCGCTGCTGATGATCGATGAGATCGACAAGATGGGCGCCGACTTCCGCGGCGATCCGTCGAGCGCGATGCTCGAGGTGCTGGACCCTGAGCAGAACCAGGCATTCCGCGACCACTACCTCGATCTGCCGTTCTCGCTGGAGAACGTGATGTTCGTCTGTACGGCGAACACGCTCGATACGGTCCCGGGGCCGCTGCGCGACCGCATGGAGGTGATCCAGCTCGCCGGCTACACCGAGGAGGAGAAGCTCCAGATCGCCAAGCGGTACCTGGTGCCGCGCCAGCTCGAGCGCAACGGCTTGAAACGGTCGCAGCTGTCTTTCACCGAGCCGGGGCTCAAGGCAATCATCGAGGGATACACGCGCGAGGCCGGCGTTCGGCAACTGGAGCGCGAGATCGGTGCGGCCGCGCGCAAGGTCGCCCGAACGGTCGCCGAGGGGACCTCGAAGGGCAAGGTCAGCGTCACCGATGCCCGCGCGCGCGAGCTGCTTGGCCCGAGGCGGTTCCACTACGAGACGCGCCGGCGGCTGAAGCGGCCGGGCGTCGCGACCGGGCTCGCGTGGACCCCAGTCGGCGGCGACGTGCTGTTCGTCGAGGCGACCGCGATGCCCGGGAAGGGCCGTCTCACGATCACGGGCCAGCTCGGCGAGGTGATGCGAGAGTCGGCCGAGGCGGCGCTGTCGTACGTGCGCAGCAACGTCCGGGTCCTCGCTGCGGAGTTGCCGGACAGCTGGTTCGCCGAGCACGACATCCACATTCACGTGCCCGCCGGCGCGATCCCGAAGGACGGGCCGAGCGCCGGGATCACGATCGCGACGGCGCTCGTCTCGCTGGTGTCCGAGCGGATCATCCGCGCCGACGTGGCGATGACCGGCGAGATCACGCTGACCGGCCAGGTCCTGCCGATCGGCGGGCTCAAGGAGAAGTCGCTCGCGGCGCAGCGGTACGGCGTCAAGTGCGTGATCGCGCCGGCGCTCAACGAGCCTGACCTCGAGGAGTTCCCCGAGCACCTGAAGCAGGAGATCGAGTTCGTGTTCGTCGAGGAGATGGAGCAGGTGCTCGAAACGGCGCTCGCGCCGGCAGGCGCAGCACGGCGCGGACGGGCCCGTTCCGGAAACGTGCGAGTGGCGGCCTCTGCCCGCGGGTAGTGTCTATGCTCGATTCCTGGACGCCAGCAACCGAGGGAGAAGTTCATGTCACGACGCAAGAAGGTTGAGGAGGCGCTCGAGTCGAGCGCCGAGGCGATCGCCAGCTCTGACGCGGCCGCGTACGCCCGGCGGCTGGTCGAGGACGCGGAGCTGCGCGCCCAGCTCGGCCGCGGGCTCGACGCGAGCCGGCGCGCGTACGAGCGCGTCGCCAAGGCGAAGAAGCCGGCCAAGCTGCTCGATGACAAGCGACTCCAGGGCGACGTTCAAGAGGCGCTCGAGGCATTCCGCGACGCCGCCGTCGGGGTCACCGCCGGTGCCAAGGCAACCGGCCGCAAGGCCAAGCGGCGCGGGCGCAAGCTGATGCTCGTGGTCGTCGGTGCCGGGGTTGCGGTGGTCGCGTCCGAGGACCTCCGCAAGAAGGTGCTCGACACGCTGTTCGGCGCCGAGGAGGAGTTCGAATACACGCCGCCTGCGCCCCCGGCGCAGCCGCCGACCGAGCCGGCACCCGCGCCCGCTGAGGCCGCTGAGGCGCCCGCCGGTGACGGCGCCGCCTGAGCGCCGACCGCGTTCTCAACAAACTCATAGAATTGGAAGCCGTGGAAGCGGCGGCTGTAACACATCTGCCGGAGGCACGCGAGCTCTCCGGCGACAAGGCGACGCGGATCGTCGAGGCGATGCGCGCCAGCGTCGCCGAGCGCGGCTTCAACGCGTCGACGTTCGACCAGGTCGCGGGCGCCGCAGGCGTCTCGAGGGGACTGCTCCACTACTACTTCGGTACCAAGGAGCGGCTGCTCGTCGAGGCGGTCCGACGGGAGTGCCAGCTTCGCTTCGAGCAGCTCGACCGCGCGATGGCCGACGCCAACAGCGCCGACGAGGTGCTCGCCGGACTCGTGCACACGTTCGAGCAGATCATCGGCGAGGGCCCGAGCCCATCGGTCCTGTTCTTCGAGGTGCTGACACTCGCGCAGCGCAACGATGAGATCGCCGCCCAGCTCGCCGAGCTCGGCGTGACTGTCCGCACGTTCGTCGCCGATGCGTTACGGCAAAAGGCGCGGGCCGGTGAGCTCGAGCTGCGCGCCGACGCCGACGCGACGGCGTCGTTCCTGCTTGCGCTTGCCGACGGGCTGACGGTCAGGGTGATGAGCGAGCCGAGCCACGACATCGGCCCGGAGCTGGCGCTGGCGGCGCAGGCGGCGCGCGCGCTGCTCGGCTGACCGCCTGCTCCCGGATGCGCAGGCTGATAGCGATCGCGGCGGTAGCGGTCGTGCTGCTCGTACTCGTGCTCGGGCAGCTGTTGCTGCCCGGGATCGCGGCCGATCAGCTGCGTGATCGGCTATCGCAGAACGGCAAGGTCGAGTCTGTCTCGGTGTCGGCGTTCCCGGCGATCGAGTTGCTGTGGCACGACGCCGACAAGGTCGTCGTGCGGATGGCGAGCTACCGGTCTTCAAGCGGCAAGCTGTCGAGCTTGCTCGATGAGGCGACCGGTGTCGGCACGCTCGACGCGACCGCAGCGGTGCTCACCGCCGGCCTTCTGACGGTGCACAACGCGACCCTCTCAAAGCGTGGCAACAGGCTCACGGCATCGGCGAGCGTGGCCGAGGCAGATCTCCGCAGCGCCGTCCCGTTCCTGCAGTCGGTGACGCCGGTCGCGGCGGGCAACGGCCGGCTGACGCTGCAGGGCACGGGCAGCATCGGCGGTTTCAGCGGCAGCATCGACGCGACCGTCGAGGCGCAGAACGGCAGGCTCGTGCTCGTCCCCCAGATCCCACTGGTCGGGGGGCTGCTGACGTTCACGCTGTTCAACGACTCGCACGTGAGCGTGCAGAGCGTGGGCGCGACCCCGACGGCGATCGGGTTCAACGTCTCCGCGCACGCGATTTTGCGCTAGGGCGCCAGGCGCTCGATCGTCCAGGCGGCCGCGGCGCCCGCGCCGGTACCGCAGCCGATCGTGCAGGCGGTCCGCGCGGTGCTGCCAGAACTCGAATGTCTCGGGGGTCAGCCGGAAGCCGCCCCAGTTCTCGGGGACCGGCGGGTCTCCATCCGCGTGCCGTGTCGCCTGCTCGGCGACGCGGCGCTCGAGCTCCTCGCGGCTTTGCGACGACCCGGCTCTGCGGGGACGCGAGCGCGCTCAGCTGGCTGCCGTGCGGCCGGCTGCGGACGTACACCGAGGACTCGGCCGCGGTCAGCCGTTCCACCGGACCCTCGATCCGGACCTGGCGGCCGAGCGGATCCCAGTAGAACAGGAGCGCCGCGCGCGGGTTCGCTGCGAGCTCGGATCCCTTGCGGCTCTCATAGTTCGTGTAGAAGACAAAGCCGCCCGAGCCCATCTCCTTGACGAGCACCATCCGCGCCGACGGCTCACCGTCCGCGGTTGCCGTGGCGATGGCGGCCGCCTCCGGCATCCGGACACCGGCCCCCGCCGCGTCCGCGAACCAGCGGTCGAACTGCGCGAACGGGTTCGGATCGACGTCCTGCTCGCAGAGCGGATGGGCGAACTCCGGCTCGCTCACGGGTCCGCCGTCAGTGCCGAGACGCCGCCGACGGCCCCCCACTTGCTGATCCGGGGGTTCTGGCGGCGATCGCTCTTCAGGTACCGATCGAGGAACGCGATCGAGACGCGCTCGACGATGCCGAGCTGCGGCTGCTCGTACGTGTACGGCGGCAGGTGGTGCGCGCCGAGCAGCGCCAGCAGGAACTTGGGCCGCGGCGCCTGGTTGAAGAACCTGTAGGTGTTCACGGGGAGGTTGATCGTGTCGGCGGTCCCCTGCGAGGCGAGCAACGGCGGCGAGGTCCCGGCCGCGGGGAACGTGAACCCTCCGTACGGCAGCTCCGCGCCCGACAGGATCACAGCCGCGCGGACGCGGCTGTCGCGATAGGCGCCATCGTAGGCGGTCGCGAGCGCTGTAATGCCGCCGTCGGACTGGCCGCTAACGGCGATCTGGCCGGGCGCGATCGAGTTTTCGAACAGCCGGTTGCGGAGCATCCGCGTGATCACGAAGCTCATGTCGCGCGGTTGGTTGATCAGGTCGGACTCGTTCGGCCCGCCCGGCGCGTTCGCGTTCTCTAGCGGGAACACCGGGGCCGCGACGATGAACCCGGCGCTCGCCCACGATCGCAGCAGCTTGCGGTACGGGTACGGCGTGACCGCGAAGCCGTGACCGAAGATCACGAGCGGGAAGTGCCCCGGGGCGATCCGCGCTCCGCTTACGTCGACCTCCGAGCGAGGCCCGTAGGCCGGATAGCGGATGAGCGTCTGGAGCGTCCGCGGCACGACGCTGCCGTCTGGCAGCCGGATGTGGCGGCTGTAGTCGACGAACGTGATGATCCGCTCGCCGACCCCGTACGGAGCGCTCGGCGGTGTCGCCGGGTCGGGCGCGTTGTTCCCGGCGAGCAGCGTCCCGGTGGTCGCTCCGCACCCGCCGGCGACCAGCGCGCACGCGATTGCTATCCCGGCTCCGCCACCCCTCAGCGCTTTAGGTAGACCGCGAAGAAATCGCGGTCGTCCGGCGTCAGGTACCGCTGGTTCGTGCGATCCATGTCCGGGAGCAGGTTGGCCGCCCCGCCCGCTCCGGAATGGCGATAGGTGATGAAGCTGACCCAATAGGTGTTGATGTCGAGTTCCATCGCGCGGACTGCCCCGGCGCGAAGCATGATCTGAGCGAGCGACCGAACCGTCTGGTCGTTGGCCGCAGCGTAGAGCAGGTTGCCGTACTTATCGACACCGACGGCCGAGCGCCACACCTGGATCGCGTTGCCGAGGGTCGCGCCCCACTCCGGGCCGTCGGACAGGTTCGGGTTTGGGAGCCCGTTGTTGACGATCAACGGCAGGTTCTGGCGTGCGTAGACGATGTTCGCCGGGGCCTTCGGGCCGCCGGCCCACGAGATCACGTCCACGTGGCCGTCGCTGTACCGGACGACCGTGGCGAGCCCGTTCTTCAGCGGCGCGTACGTGTGCCCGCCGACCGCGAAGCCGCCGCCCGAGTCGGCCAGCTTGAAGCCGCTGTTGAACGTCGCAACGAGATTGCTCCTGGCCGCCGGCGGGACCTCCTCGGGGCCGCGCGATGGCAGCGACACGCTCGGCTCCTGGATCCCCGGATACAGCCACGTCGACGTCCGGGCCTGGTTGATCCAGGCGACGCCGGCGACGAGTTGCGGGTAAGCGGGCTGCGGCCTGAACCGCGTGATCATCACGGGCGGATTCGGACCGCCGCCGGCGAACGTCGGATGCCAGACCCCCTCGCCCGGCAGTGCGGGTGCGATCACCGGCGCGATCGCCGGCGGGCGGTAGTAGTGGATGCGGAGGTGGCCGGCCCGGGCCAGCCTCCCGCTCAGTGCGCCGGCCTGATTGGGGAGCGACCTCAGCGCCGGACCGCCCTTGGCCGGGGCGTTGAGGCTGTAGTACCAGTTCTCGATCTGGTTGACGATCGCGCGGGCGCCGTTGTCCCGCAGCCACTCGACCGTGTTGACGCCTACGCCCGAGTTGGATGGGCTGACGATGTAGCTGATGTAGGAAACCAACGCTGGGAGCATCACCAGACCGGACGCGATCACGGCGATCCGTCGCCACCTCGGCCGCCTCTGGCGTGCCCGGCCACGGGCCTGACGGCCCGAATTCGCGCCCGTTAGTGGGCTTCGCGGCGTGCCACTGATCTGCAGCCGCGGCGGTGCGGTGTCGTTTGGCGACAGCATGGGTACCAGAAGCAAGCGGTATTTTTCTACGGCGCACTAAAGGCGGGCTGAGAAGATCCTCATCTGCCCACAACCGGGTCTTGAGAAACCCGAAATAAGGTCGTTCTGATGGCTTACCCTGGGCTCGTCGAGGCCCGTCCTGCTCGACGATTTTGGCTGGCGGCGCTGAGGACGGTCCGGCCACGCCAATGGATCAAGAACGGACTCGTGATCGCCGCGGCGGGCGCCGCGGGCGCGCTCGGCCACGATGACGTCCCCGGCCGCGTCGGGGTCGCGTTCATCGCCTTCTGCCTGCTCTCATCCGGGATCTATTGCGTCAACGACGTCAGCGACGCCGAGGAGGATCGGCGTCACCCGCGCAAGCGCTTCCGGCCCGTCGCCTCCGGAGCGCTCGCGCCATCGCTTGCGCTCGCGCTTGGTGGTGCGCTGATGATGCTGGGGCTCGCGATGTGCGTCCTCGTGCGGCCGCTGCTCGGCCTCGTTGGCTTGGGCTACCTGCTGCTCACGCTCAGCTACACGCTGCTGTGGCGCCACGTTCCGGTGCTCGACCTGTTCGCGATCGCCGGCGGATTCGTGTTGCGCGCGGTCGCCGGTGGCGTCGCGGCGCCGGTCACGCTGTCGCGCTGGTTCCTGGTCGTGATCACCTTTGCAGCTGTGTTCGTCGCGGCCGGCAAACGTTGGGCGGAGCTGCAGCGGACGCGACGGGCACGCGCACGAAAGCGCGGAGCCAGTCCTCCGCCGGCGCGTACTCGAGCTGTACAGCCAGCGGCGGCTGGCGCTGCTGATGACAGGCGCCGCGGCCTGCGCGCTGTTCGCGTACTGCGTGTGGGCGTTCCAGCTGCCGACGGCCGCCGGCTTCCCGTGGCGGCCGCTGTCGATCGTTCCCTTTGCACTTGGGCTGGCCCGGTATCAGTGGCTGGTCGTCGGCGGGGCCGGCGAGGCGCCCGAGGACGTGCTGCTGTCGGATCGTCTGATTCAGGCGATCGGAGCCGGGTGGTTGATCGTGTTCGCGCTAGGGGTTCATGCCGCCAGCTGAGGCAATGCCGTTCGGGACCGTGATCGGACCGACCGCGCCAGCCCCCGAGCGGACGATCCTGCGCGGATGGGGTGGCGGTCCGGGCACGCCCGCGCTGCTGCTCGCTCCCGGAGGAAGTGAGGCGCTTCGCGCCGCGCTCACGCTCGAGCGTGGCGGCGCCCTCGCTCGCGGCGCGATCGCCCGCGGGCTCGGCCGGTCCTACGGCGATGCGGCTCAGCTCCGCGACGGGTTGGTGCTCGAGACGCGGCGACTGAAGGGCTACACGCTGGACGGCGAGACCGGCGTTGTAACGGCCGGGGCGGGCGTCACGATCGGCGAGCTGCTGGGTGCCCTGGTTCCCCAGGGCTGGATGGTCCCGGTCGTCCCGGGCACCCAACACGTGACGCTCGGCGGCGCCGTCGCCAGCGACATCCACGGCAAGAACCACGGGACGGCGGGAAGCATCGGCGCCCACGTCCGCGGGCTCGCGCTGCTGCTCGCCTCCGGCGAGCTGGTCGAGCTCGCGCCCGATGACGATCTGTTCGCGGCGACTGTCGGCGGTATGGGACTCACAGGTGTGATCTTGTCGGTCAGGCTGGCGCTGCGGCCGGTGACGAGCGCGCTGCTGACGGTCGACACCGATCGGGTCGACTCGCTCGACGACGCGCTCACGATCCTGTCGGGCCCGGGCGGACCGCACCGAGTCGCGTGGCTGGACCTGCTCGGGCAGCGACCGGTACGTGGCGTCGTGACCCGGGCCGAGCACCGCGAGACAGGCGCGCAGGATGGCGCCACCGTCGCAGCGCGCGCAACCGTCCCCGACGCCTGGCCCGGCGGCCTGCTGCGCCGCACCACGATCCGCGCCTTCAACGAGCTGCGCTACCGGATGGCCCCGCGGCTCGAGCGCGGTGCGGTGGAGCCGCTCGGGCGCCACATGTTCCCGCTCGACGCGCTCGACGCGTGGCCGCGACTGTACGGGCGTGCGGGCTTCGTCCAGTACCAGCTGGTCGTCCCGTACGGCTCCGAGCGCGCGCTGGAGCAGGTGATCGAGCGGCTCCGCCGCTCGCCCGCCCCTTGCTACCTGGCCGTGCTCAAGGACTTCGGCCCGGCGGGCGGGCCGCCGCTGTCGTTCCCGATCTCCGGGTGGACGCTCGCGCTCGATCTTCCGCGCAATGCCCCCGCGCTGACGACGCTGCTCGACGGGTTCGATGAGCTCGTCGCCGGTGCCGGTGGCCGCGTGTATCTGAGCAAGGACGCGCGGATGAAGCCGGAGGTGATCGCGACGATGTATCCGCGACTCTCCGAGTGGCGCGCGATCCGCGACGCTGCCGATCCTGACGGGGTTTGGCGGTCGGACCTCGGTGTGCGCGTAGGGCTGGTGGCGTCGGCATGAGTCTGGCTTCCGAGCAGACGGTCGCCGATTCGCCGCGGGTGACCCCGTTCGGCGGACCCCCGCGCAACGTGCTGATGATCGGCGGTAGCTCTGAGATCGCGGTCGGCATCGTCCGCCGGCTGGCGGCTGACGGTCCGGTGCGGCCGTATCTGCTCGGGCGCGACAGCACGAGGCTCGAGGCGGCGGCGCTGGAACTCCGTCGCGCGGGCGCCACGCCCGCGGGCATCGACACCGTCGATGCCGACAATCTCGGCGATCATGCTCGGGCAGTCGGCGAGGCGTTCGAACGGCTCGGCGGCGTCGACGTTGCCGTGCTCGCCGTCGGCGTGCTCGGAGCCCAGGAGGGTCTCGACGCCTCGGCGGATGAGGCGCTCGAGGTGATGCGCGTCAACTTCGTCGGCGCCGGGTCGCTGCTGCTCGAGACGCTTCGTCGCCTGCGAGCGCAGCGCGAGGGAACGCTGGTCGTGCTCTCGAGCGTGGCCGCGGAGCGGGGGAGGGCGACGAATGCGATCTACGGCGCCGCCAAGGCCGGGATCGACGTGCTCGCGCAAGGCCTCGCCGACCAGGCCGCTCCCGACGGAGTGCGCGTGCTCGTCGTGCGCCCCGGCTTCGTGCGCACGCGCATGACTGAGGGACTCAAGCCGGCGCCGTTCGCGACGACCGTCGACGCGGTCGCGGATGCGACCGCCCGCGGGTTGTCCGGCCGCGCTCATACGGTCTGGGTCCCGCGCTCGCTGCGGCTCGTGTTCGCGGTGCTGCGCCACCTGCCCCGCCGGCTATATCGGAGGCTGCCGCTGTGATGCGCAAAGTGCTGACGGTCGATCTCGCGATCGCAATCGCGGTGGCGGTCATCGTCCTGATCGTCTCGCCGGGGTATGCCATCTCCGGGCTGGCGGCGATCATCGTGCTGCTTGTCTGCGGGGCGAGCCTGCTGCGCCAGCACCGGGCGGGCACCCGCGGAGCGCGCCGCGTCAACACGCGCCGCGCGCGCAGGGCGCGCGTACGACCGCCGGGGAGGTAGCGGTGTCCGCCTGGCGATGAGCACTCCTCGCCCCACCCGTCGCCAGCTGCTCGGCGCCGCCGCCGCCGCTTCGCTGCTCGCACCGGGTGATGGGCTGGCCGCCGCGCTCGCGCCGAGCGTGTTCAGCATGGAGATCGGCCACCTCACCGGCTCGACGGGCGAGCTCGCCGGCAGGTGGCGGTTCGTACTCGCCGGTGTCGAGTGGTCGGGACCGCGCGCGGCGCGGATCGAGATGCGCGTGCGCGCTCGCACCGGCGGATGGAGCCCGTGGGCTCTCGCCTCCGCGCTCGGGCACGAGCCCGACCAGGCTCCGTCGCAGCGGACCGTGTTCGGGTCACCCGTGTGGTTCGGGGCGGCGCGGCGGTTCGAACTGCGGGCGGCTGTGCCCGTCGACGGGCTCCGGGTCCACTTCGTCACGCTGGCTGCGGTGGGCGGCACTCCCGCAGCCGCGGTGGCGGCGTTCCCGCTGGCGGAGCCAGTGCTCGATGCCGGCCCGGGGCAACCCCCGATCATCGCCCGCTCGGCGTGGGCCGGCGCGCACTCGCCACCCGGGACGCCGCCCGCGTACGGGAAAGTGCGGCTCGCGTTCGTCCACCACACCGACAACCCGAACGGCTACTCCGCCGAAGCCGTGCCGGCGATGCTGCTCGCGATGTACCAGTTCCACCGTTTCGTCCGGGGCTGGCATGACATTGGCTACAACTTCGTGGTCGACCTGTTCGGCCGGATCTGGGAGGCGCGCGCCGGCGGGATCGACCAACCGGTGATCGGCGCCCAGGCGGGTGGCTACAACGTCGAGTCGACCGGGGTCGCCGTGCTCGGCACGTTCAGTTCGGTCGTGCCCTCCCGAGCTGCGATCGGCGCGCTCGAGCAGCTGCTCGCGTGGAAGCTGTCGCTGCACGGGCTCCACGCTCTGGGGCGCACCACTGTCGAGGTCAACCCGTTCGACGCCTTCTACACCCAATACCGCGGGGGGACGCGGATCTCACTGCCGCACATCGCCGGCCATCGCCAGGGATGCACGACCGACTGCCCCGGTAACGCGTTCTTCGCGCGACTTGGATCGATCCGGCCGCGGGTGGCGGCGCTCACAGGGACGGTCGGGACGCTCACCATCGGGCCGCGCCCGCCGCTGCTCTCGCTCGCCGCGGTGCAGACGACCGCGGGTCGGCCCGCCGTCGTCGCGGGCGCTCTCCGTAGGCTGGGGGGCGGGTCGATTCCCGGCGCGTCATTGACGGTGGAACGCGTCGGCGCCGGAGGTGCAACGACGCCCCTTGCAGCCGTCAGCACTGCCGCCGACGGCAGCTGGACGGCGTCACTCGCGCTCGACTACAGCGCGCTCGTTCGAGCCGTCCACGGAGCGGCGCCCGTGACCGTCTCTGACCTGCTCGCGGTCAACGTCGCGCCGGCGATCAGCGTGACCGTCGCGTCGACCGCTCCGCTGACCGTGACGGGGACGGTGGTGCCGGCGAAGCGGTATGCGACGGTGACGCTGTACGCGCTCCGCGGCTCGCTCCGTCACCGGGTCGCGGCTGTCCGGGCGCACGTCCAGCCCGGTGGCACGTTCTCAGCGCGGTTCGCCGGCCGGCCGCCCGGTGCATACCTGGTGGTGGCGCGCACGGCCGCGGATCCGAGCAACACAGCCGGGGCGTCAGCGCCGGCGCTCGTGTCGATTTGAACTGGCCGCTGCGGATTACCCCCCTCAGAGGGGGAAATTCCGCAGCACCCTCATCCGTCGAGCTTCGGTGAGCGCCAGGCTGTGCGCAGCCGCCGATCGAGCTCATCGGCCAGCTCCGCGATCGCGATTCGGTCCTGGGTGAGAGTGTCGCGGTCGCGCAGCGTGACGGTCCGGTCCTCGAGCGACTGGTGGTCGATCGTGACCGCCCAGGGTGTGCCGATCTCGTCCTGGCGGCGGTACCGCCGACCGATCGCCCCTCCCTCGTCGTATTCGGCCTGCATCCGCTCGCGCAGCTCCATGTACACCTCGCGCGCCAGCTCCGGCTGGCCGTCCTTACGGACCAGCGGCAGGACCGCGACCTTCACCGGCGCGAGCAGCGGGTGCAGCCGTAGCACGGTTCGCTGCTCGCCCTCGATCTCGTCCTCGTCGTACGCGTCGACGAGGAACGCGAGCGTCGCGCGGTCCGCGCCGGCGGCCGGCTCGATCACGTGCGGGAGGTATCGCTCGCCGGTCGCGCTGTCGTGGTACTCGAGCTTCTGGCCCGAGAACTTCGCGTGCTGGGTGAGGTCGAAGTCGCCGCGGTTCGCGATCCCCTCGAGCTCCTGCCACCCGATCGGATACAGGTACTCCACGTCGCTCGTGGCGCTCGAGTAGTGGGACAGCTCGTCCGCGCCGTGGGCCCGTAGCTTCAGATGGTCGGGGCGGATCCCGAGCCGGGTGTACCAGTTCAGCCGCTCCTGCAGCCAGTGTTCGTGCCATCGCTCGGCGTCCGCCGGTGGGACGAAGAACTCCATCTCCATCTGCTCGAACTCGCGCGTGCGGAAGATGAAGTTGCCGGGCGTGATCTCGTTGCGGAAGCTCTTGCCGATCTGCGCGATCCCGAACGGCGGCCGCTTGCGGCTGAACTGGAGGTAGTGCTTGAAGTTCAGGAAGATCCCCTGCGCGGTCTCGGGGCGCAGGTAGACGGTCGATCCCTCCTCCTTGACCGGGCCGACGGTCGTCTCGAACATCAGGTTGAACTCGCGCGGCTCGGTCAGGTCGCACTCGGGTGTCTCGCCCGGGCGCTTCGACGGCTTACGGCCGCATTGTGAGTCCTCGAGCTGATCGGCGCGGAACCGCAGCTTGCACGTGCGGCAGTCGATCAGCGGGTCGGTGAACCCCTCGAGGTGGCCGCTCGCCAGCCACGTGCGCGGGTGCTGGATGATCGCGGAGTCCAGTGCAACGACGTCGTCGCGCTCCTGCAGCATCGACCGCCACCACTGGCCCTTGACGTTGTTCTTGAGCAGCACGCCGTAGTGGCCGTAGTCGTAGCTGTTCCCCAGACCACCGTAGATCTCGCTGCTCGGGAACACGATTCCGCGCCGCTTGCAGAGCGACACGATCTTGTCCATGGTCACCACGTCTGCCATTTGGGCGGCGGATGCTACGCGACCGACCGCTTGGCACTCTGGTCTTGAGAGTGCCAAGCGGCTGTCCTATACTGAATGAAGCATGCCGATCTACGAGTACAGGTGCGAGAAGGACGGCCACACGTTCGAGGTCATGCAGCGCTTCAGCGATGACCGCGTAGAGAGCTGCGAGGTTTGCGGCGCGCCCGTGCAGCGGCTCTTCCATCCCGTCGCGGTGCACTTCAAGGGCAAGGGCTTCTACAACACCGACTACGGAACGCGTAAGCGCGCCCGCGAGCTGAAGGATTCGGCCGAGGGTTCGAGCAGCAAGAGCGATTCGAGCTCCAGCGGCGACTCGAGCTCCAGCGGCGATTCGAGTCGCCAAGGATTCGAAGTCTTCGGACTCGAAGCCCTCCGAGTCGAAGTCCTCGGGCTCCAAGTCGGAGTCCACCAAAGCCGCCGCCTGAGCGCGGTCAGTTACCGGTCAGCAGCTTCTGGACCTGGGCGTGGACGTTCGCCGTGTTCGGAACCAGCACGTCCTGGCCGTTGTAGACGCTGCCCGTCTCCTTCAGCAGGCTGACGGGCGCCGAGCCGCCGATCTCGGCTGAGGCGAACAGCTCCAGCAGCTGGAGCGGCCCCATGTCGGTCTCCAGCACGCCGGGCGCATCCCACGCTGCCCAAGGCAGGTGGAAGAACGCGTGGAAGCTGAACAGCTGCGATTTGATCGCGTTCAGGATCTGCTGCTGGTAGCCCTCACGCGTGAGGTCGGTCGACGCCGCGTTGCAGGCGTTTTCACGGGTGCGCGCGAGCACCATCGCCTGAGTCCCGTCGAGATGGTGTGTGCCCGGCCGCAGGTTCAGCGTGAAGCCGCCGTTGGCAGCGCCCCCCGAGATGTTCGAGCAAATCCGGCCGGTCTTGACGGTCACGCCGCCGATGTCGTCGATGAACTTAGGGAAGTTCCCGAGATTGATCACGATCAGGTGGTTGATCTGCACGCCGGTGAACTGCTTGATCACCTTGAGCGCGAGCGCCGGGCCCCCAACGGCCCAGGCGGCGTTGATCTTCGACGGTCCGACACCTGGGATGTTGACCAGCGTGTCGCGCGGAATCGACAGGCGGCGCGAGACCCCGCCGCCGATCCGCCACAGCATGATCGTGTCGGTCGCTGCGTTGCGGTCGCTGTAGTTGGATCCAGGCTCCTTGGACCCCACACCCGTCTTCGGGCGGGTGTCGAGGCCGAGCATCAGCACCGTGTTCGCGGACGTCAGCATCGGACCGCCGCCGGTCAGCTGCGACGAGGCGCCGTTGGGCAAGGAGCCGACGTTGACCGACGCGCTGATGATGAAGAGGACGAGCGATAGCAGTAGCCAGGCGACGATCGCGAGCACGAGCCACTTGAGTACGCGCAGCGGCGTGATCCGCTTGGGGGCGCCCCCCGGGCCGCGCCGCCACGGCCAGCGCCACTGCCTGCCGGGCCTCCGCGGCGGCTCGTCGCCGGCGGCGCCGAGTGCTTCATCCTCGCCCCGCAGGCGCTCGAGCAGGCCACGCGGGGCCGAGCGATAGACCTTGTAGGGGGGCTGGTCCGTGTCGTTGGGCATCGATCTGGAGGCCATATAGTGGGGCTATGCCGACCCGCCGCACAATCGGCGTCGACATCGGCGGGGTTCGGCTCCTGGCCGGCGCGGTAGACGCCGATCTGGGCGTCCACCACCGCACTCAACGGGCTGTTTCGGGTCTCGACCAAGCTTCCCTGCTCGCTGCCGCGGTAGACGCAATAGACGAAACGCGAGACGCGGCCGGCGCAGAGATCGCGGCCATTGGCTTCGCCCAGGGTACAGGGGCGCCGGCCGAGTTTGCCGACGTGATGGCGGAGCGGCTTGGGTTGCCGGCGTTCGCGGACGGCAACGCAAACGTGATCGCGCTCGCTGAGCAGCGGGCCGGCGCAGCCGCCGGCGTACGGGAGGCGATCGTCGTCACGGTTGGCGACGAGATCGACGCCGCCGTGATCCTGGGTGGCGAGCTCCAGCGCCGGCGGATCGATCTCGGTGCCGATCCGGCGCTCGTGGAAGCACTACGCGAGGCCAGGGCGGCGATCGAGCCGGCGCACGACGGTGATCAAGCTGCAATTCGATCGGTCGAGCGCCTCGGCCGTGCGCTCGGCGACGCGATCGCGAAGCTGAGCCCGAGCTACAAGCCGGAGCTCGTGGTTGTCGCGGGGCCGCTGCTCGCGGCCGGTGAGCTGCTGCTCGAATCCATCCGAGACGGGCATCAGCTTCCGATCGTGCGCGCCCGGTTCGGGGTCGACGCCGCGATGGTCGGCGCCGGCGCGCTCGCGTTCGATGGGATCCGCCGGCGCGGAGCGCAGGCGGCGTGAGCGACCCGCGGCTGGTCGTCTGCCCGACGCCGATCGGGAACCTCGAGGACGTGACCCTGCGCGTGCTCGGGGCGCTGCGCGCGGCCGACGTCGTCGCGTGCGAGGACACCCGGCGCACGCGCGTGCTGCTCGACCGCTACGGGGTAAAGGCGCGGCTCGTCAGCTACCACGAGCACAACGAGCGCGAGCGCGCTTCCGAGCTGGTCGAGCGGATGCGTGGCGGGGCAGTGGTGGCGCTTGTCTCAGACGCCGGGATGCCGCTCGTCTCGGATCCCGGGTTCGTGCTCGTCCAGGCATGCGTTGCGGCAGGGCTGGCGGTCGAGGTTCTGCCCGGCCCGTCCGCAGCGCTTGCGGCGCTGGTTGCGAGCGCGCTTCCGGCCAACCGGTGGCGGTTCGTCGGATTCCTGCCCCGCAAGCGCGGCGAGCTCGAAGCGATCTTCGCCGCGCCTGAGACGGTTGTGGCGTTCGAGTCACCGCGACGGGTCCCGGCCACGCTCGCCGCACTGGCGTCGCTGGACCCGGAGCGGCCGGTCGCGCTGTGCCGGGAGCTCACGAAGCTCCACGAGGAGGTCGTCCGCGGCACGGCCAAGGAGCTGGCCGAGCGTTACGCGTCCGACGCTCCGCGCGGCGAGGTCGTGCTGGTGTTCGGAGCCGCGCCCGCAGGTGCCGGCGACGCGGCCGCAGCCGAGGCGCTCGCTGCTCTCAGGCGGCTCGTCGACGCCGGCGCCAAGCCTCGGCCAGCGGCCGGGGTGGTTGCCGAGCTGACCGGCGTCAGCGCCAACGAGCTGTATCGAAAGCTGACGGGCTAAGGCTCGCCGAACTCGTCGACCCACTCCTGCGGCGGACCGACCACGGACGCCTCGGGCCCGAACTGCTCGGCGTAGCCGTCGCGCAGCTCGCGCCACCGGTCGACGTCGTAGTCGCGAGAGTGATCACCACCGAGTGTCCGCTCGAGCGCGTCGAGGGACTGGTGCCAGCCCGCGCCGTCGCGGGTCGCCTTTCCGAGCTCCTCGAGCGTGACGGTCATCGTCAGCAGCGTGTCGTCGCCATCGCGCTCGAGCTCGAACCGCACCCGGTCCGGACCCCAGGTGAACTCGATCAGCCTCAGCGGCTCGTACTCGAGCATCTCGCCCTCCATCGGATCGATCTCGACGTGCTCGAAGCCGAACGTCAGCGGCGCGCCGGCGGCGCGCTCGCCCTCGATCGTGGTCGGGAACCAGGCGGCGAGCTCGGCGGGCTCGGTCAGCGCGCGCCACACCTTGTCGGCCGAATGGCCGTACCGGCGGCGGTACTGGAGGATCGCGCGGTCCTCAGTTCTGATCAGCTGCCCGTAGTCAGGCATTCGGGTTCCTTTCAGTCGGGGGTCGAGTCGAGATGGCGCCCGAGCGCGTCGAGGCGCTCTGACCACATCCGCCGGTAGGGCTCGAGCCACCGATCGAGCTCCTCGAGTGGCTCCGGTCGCACGCTGTAGACCCGTCGCTGAGCGTCGATCCGCACATCGACGAGCCCGGCTTCGCGCAGCACCCGCAGGTGCTTGGAGACGACGGGCTGGCTCGCCGATAGCTCGGTCACGAGCTCGCCAACCGGCCGCTCGCCCTCGACGAGGAGGTCGAGGATCTGGCGGCGGTGGGGTTCGGCGAGAACGGCGAATGGGACGGCCATCGGAGTAGTTAGTATAACCAGATAGGCATATAACTGTCAAGACATATTCGCATCGGACTCCGACGACTACGATCCGCGTCCGTGTCGTTCTACGTCACCACCGCAATCGATTACGTCAACGCGCAGCCGCATGTTGGGCATGCGTACGAGAAGATCGCCGCCGACGTGCTCGCACGGCACATGCGCCAGCGCGGCGAGGATGTGTTCTTCCTGACAGGTACGGACGAGCACGGCGAGCCGGTCGCGGATGCTGCGCAGGCGGAGGGGATCGAGCCGCGGGAGCTGGCCGATCGCAACGCGGAGCGTTTCAAGCAGCTGGCGGCGCGACTGAACATCTCCAACGACTTCTTCATCCGGACGAGTGATCCCGAACACGAGGCCAAGGTCCAGGAGGTGTTGCAAAGGGTCCACGACAACGGTTACACCTTCAAGGGCCTCTACGAGGGCTGGTACTGCCCGCGGTGCGCCGACTTCAAGGTCGAGAACGAGATCCTCGAGGGCAATCTGTGCCCGATACATGAGATCCCGCTGACGCGTGAGAGCGAGGAGAACTGGTTCTTCAGGTTGTCGGCGTTCCAGGGCAAGCTGGAGGATCTGTACGGCGAGCGGCCTGACTTCGTGATGCCGCCACACCATTTCCGCGAGGCGCGGTCGTTCATCTCGCAGGGCCTTCAGGACGTCTCGCTCTCGCGCGCGAAGCTGACGTGGGGGATCCCCGTCCCGTGGGATCCCGACCACGTCTTCTACGTGTGGTTCGACGCGCTGCTCAACTACTACACGGCGCTTTCGTACGCGCGCCCCGGCGAGGATCTCACGGACCGTTACTGGCCGGCGACCTACCACATCATCGGCAAGGACATCCTCAAGTTCCACACCGTGTTCTGGCCGGCGATGCTGATGGCGGCGGGTCTCCCGGTCCCCCAGCACGTGTTCGTCCACGGGTTCCTGCTCGGATCCGACGGCCGCAAGATGAGCAAGTCGCTCGGCAACGTGCTCGATCCGTTCGAGGTGATGGAGCAGTACGGCACCGACGCGCTCCGCTTCTACCTGATGCGCGACGTGCCGTTCGGCGCGGATGGCGCCGTCGGGATGGACGGCGTCAGAACTCGGTACGACTCGGAGCTCGCGAACGAGTACGGCAACCTCGCGAGCCGCACGATCGCGATGGTGCACCGCTACCGAGACGGCGTCGTGCCTGCGGTCGGGACCGACCCCGCACTGGACGCCGAGCTCGAGGGGCTGCCCGCCGAGGTCGCCGCGCTGATGGACCGCGCCGAGCCGACGCAGGCGCTCGACCACATCTGGCAGCGGGTTCGGCGGCTCAACCGGTACGTCGAGGAGCAGGCGCCCTGGCAGCTCGCGCGCGATCCAGCGAACGCCGAGCGGCTCGACCGGGTGCTGGCATCGCTGGTCGAGGGGTTGCGCACAGTCAACGTGATGCTCGAGCCGTTCATGCCGGAGACGACGGCGAAGCTCCGCGCCGCGCTCGGCTCGCCCGGCGGCGCGATCGAACCGCTCGAGCCGCTGTTTCCAAAGGACGGACCAGCAGTGATCGACAGCCACACGCACTTGCACCTCTGTGAGCCGCCCGACGCTGACCTCGTCGAGCGAGCGTTCGAGGTCGGCGTAACGCGGATGCTTACGGTCGGGACCGACGGCGCGTCGTGCCGGGCGGCGCTGCAGGCTGCCGAGGACTTCCCGCAGGTGTACGCGGCCATCGGGCGGCACCCGAACTCGGCCACGGGATTCGATGACGCCGACCTCGCGGAGCTAGAAGCGCTGGCGGCGCACGAGCGGTGCGTCGCGATCGGCGAGACCGGACTCGACTACTACCGCGACTACGCGCCGCGCGAGGATCAGGAGCGTGCGTTCGCCGCCCAGATCGAGCTGGCCCGCGCGACCGGTAAGCCGCTCGTGATCCACACCCGCGCCGCGGATGACGACACGCTGACGATGCTCTCCGAGCGCGCGGCCGGCCTGAAGGTGATCCTCCACTGCTTCTCGATGCCCGACCGGATCGACGAGTGCCTCTCGCATCCCGGCTGGTGGATCTCGTTCGCGGGCAACGTCACCTACCCGAAGGCCGAAGAGCTGCGCTCGGCGGCGTTGCGGGTCCCGGAGGATCGGCTGCTCGTCGAGACGGACGCGCCCTACCTTTCGCCGCAGACGATCCGCGGCAAACCGAACGCGCCGGCACGGGTCGTCGACACGGCGCGGGCGCTGGCGGTGGAGCGGCGGGTCGAATACGCGCGATCTCGAGGCATCGGTCGAAGCGGCGGCCGCGGCGGTGTTTGGATGGTCCGACTAGGCCAGAACTTCCTCGTCGATCGCAACATCCTCGGCGTGATCGAGCGGCTGGCGGAGCTCTCCCCGGACGATGTCGTGCTCGAGATCGGGGGCGGGGAGGGGATCCTCTCCGAGCGCCTCGCGCCCGGCGTCGAGCACCTGCACGTTGTCGAGCTCGATCGCTCACTCGAGCCAGGGCTACGCGAGCTGCTCCCCGCCGAGCGGTCGACGCTGCACATGGGCGACGCGCTCGAGCTCGATCTCACTGCTCTTGACCCGCTCCCGACGAAGATCGTCGCCAACCTGCCGTACGGAATCGCCGCGACCGTGATCCTGCGGACGATCGAGCAGCTCGAGACGGTTTCGCTCTGGCTGGTGATGGTCCAGCGCGAGGTGGGCGAGCGGCTCGCCGCGGCACCGGGCACGTCCGCGTACGGCGCACCATCGGTGCTGGCGCAGGTCGCGTGCGACGTGAAGGTCATGCGCCCGATCTCGCGAACGGTGTTCAGGCCCGTGCCTCGAGTCGACTCGGTGCTCCTGCGCCTGCGGCGACGCGATCGCGGCGCCGAACCGCCGCTGCGGAAATTGATCAACGATTCGTTCGCGCACCGCCGCAAGACTCTGCCCGGGTCGCTTGCGCTCGCGCAAGGATGGCCCGACGACATCCGCGCCCGTGCCGTCAGGGCACTGAAGGCGATGGAGCTCCCGCCCGAGACGCGCGCGGAGCGGCTGGCGCCGGGCGACTTCCACCGGCTGATCGTGGAGCTGAAGCATGCGTGAGCGGGCGCCCGGAAAGATCAACCTATGCCTGTTCCTCGGTCCGGCTCGGGCGGACGGTCGCCACGAGCTGGTGACGGTGTTCGAGTCGGTGTCGCTGTTCGACGAGCTCACGCTGACCGTCGCGTCCGAGGATCAGGTGGTGTGCCCAGAGGTCCGCGGTCCGAACCTTGTCACCGAGGCGATCCGGCTGCTCCGGGAGCACGGCTGGGACGGCCCGCCGGTGAGGATCGAGATCGCCAAGCGGATCCCGCTCGCGGCAGGGATGGCCGGCGGCTCCGCCGACGCCGCCGCCGCGCTGCGCCTAGCTGCGCACCTGGCGCCCCTACCCGAGCGCACGGCCGTCGAGATCGCCGCCGCGCTCGGCTCCGACGTCCCCAGCCAGCTCACTCCGGGGCTGGCACTCGGGACCGGCGCAGGCGACTCGATAGAACGCCTGCCGGCGGTTGCGCCGCACGCGCATCGCGATCGTGCCGCTCCCGCGCGGGCTGTCGACAGCCGCGGTGTACGCCGAGGCCGACCGGCTCGGCCTCGGTCGCAGTGCGGAGGAGTTGCGCTACGCTGCAGGATCGATGGCAGGAACGGCTCGGTGTGAACGACCTCGAGCCCGCGTCGCGATCGCTGTGCCCGCCGATCGACGGAGCGCTCGCGGCGCTGCTCGGCGCCGGCGCCGAGCAGGCGTTCGTGTGTGGCTCGGGCCCAACGTGCGCGGGACTCTGGTGGGGGGATGAGGGTTCCGAACTCGCCGACGCGGCCGTAAGTGCGCTCAGTCCGCAGTTTCCGGGCGCACTCACCGTGGTCCCCGTCACCGGCATCGGTCACAATTCCCCATTCGTATGAGCAACACCGCCACCACCTACCTGGTCGGCGCGTGCCTTGGCGTGTTCGGGGTCGCGGCGTTCTGCGCGCTCGTGATCGTGCCGGCGGTGACGGCCTACAGACGGCCGCTCCAGCGGGTCGGCGCTGCGATCCTCTCCCTCTACGTGCTTGCGGCACTGATCGGGATCGGCGTCGTGGTCGGCGCGCTGATCGTGGTCGAGTGGCCGCGCGTCTTCTAGGCCAGGAGTGCCTGAGATGGCCGAGAGCGCCCGTGACCGGGAGGCCCCCTCGTCCGGCACGCCAGATCTCGCCGCGCTTGCCGCGATCACCGATGCGGTCGAGGCCGGCGCCGGGCTCCCGGAGATCCTCCGCGCCGCGGCCCGTGCGCTCGACGCGAGCCTGATCCTGATCGACCGCTCGGGCGCCGTGCTCGCGGCAGCCGCGCGATCACCGGCCGACGAGCGCTCGCTGATGCGCGACGCCGCCGATGTCGACTCGATCGAGTTGCGCGTGGCCGAGAGTCCCGTCGGGCAGCTGCGCATGCGCCGGCGCGCCGACGAGCTCGACGGCTCGGTACTGCGCCTCGTGACGACGCTGATCGCCTCCGAGGTCGAGCGCGTCCGCGCACCCGAGCGCGCCTCCGAGGAAGCGGCGACCTCCTTCCAGCGGGCTCTGCTGGGCGGCGACATTGCCAGTCGCGACGACCTGATCGCACGCGGCAAGGAACTCGGCACCGACTTGGCCCGCGGCGGCACCGTGATCGTCGTCCGGGCGCACCCACGCAATCCGACCGAGGACGACTGGCGCGTGCGGCTGCTGGCCGTCGCAACCCGGGGTGCCAGGTCGATCGCGCCCGGTTCGATCGCATCGCCGGCCGCTGATGACACGGGCGGAGTGATCGTGCTGGTCCCCGACCCCGACGGCGAGGGCGGACGCCGAGTCGCCTCAGCTGTACTCCGCGAGCTCGAATCGGGACTCCCGGGGTTCGCATTCGCGCTCGGCCGCTCGCGCCACGCCGAGGACCCGACGGAGCTCCACCGCGCCGCCAACGAGGCGCTGCTCGCCGCGAACGTTGTGGAGGGGGATCCGGAGCGATCTGCGCTCGCGTACGAGCAGACCGGCACGTATCAGCTGCTGCTGCCGTACATGAACGACCCGACCGAGCTCAAGCGCTTCTATTCGGAGACGGTGCGCCCGCTCGTCGCCTACGACGAGCAGTACGAGACCGACCTGCTCGGGACCCTGTCGACGTTCCTCGAATGCGATGCGAACGTTAACGCCACCGCCGCCCGCCTGATCACCCACCGCCACACGATCCGCTACCGATTCGAGCGCGTCCGGGAGCTGACCGGCCTCGACGTGTCTTCGACCGACGGCCGCGAGAAGCTGTCGCTCGGGCTCAAGGCGATGCGCGTGCTCGGGATCGCCGTGCCGCGCGGACCCGCGACCGAGCCGGGCGCCGAGGGCGGACGGGTCAGGCGCTGAGCGCCGCCTCGACCTGGCGCGCCACCAGCTCACCGGCGATCTCGAGCGGCTCGGTGCTGCGCCACGCTCGCGCGAGCACGAAAGCTCCCTCGAGCGCCGCGATAAATCCGATCGTCAGCTCGCGCGGATTCTCGACCTGGTAGCGCTCGGACCCCGCGCTGACCCAGCTCTCGAACACCTCCGCGCACGCCTCGCGCATCATCTCGCTGCTGCTCGAGACCTCCAACGCGACCGTCGCAATCGGGCACGCGTCCTCGTAATCGGTCTCGACTAGGTGCTGCGGCGGCGCCCGCGAAGAACATCCGCACTCCGGTCACCGGGTCCGGCGCGACGTCGAGGACCGCGGGGATCAACTGCTCGTAGAGCTTGCCCGAGAGGCGAATCGCCTCTGCCCCGAGCTGCTCCTTCCCGCCGGGGAAGTGGTGGTAGATCGAGCCGAACGGCGCCTTCGCGTCCTCGACGATCTGCTTGATGCCGGTCGCGTTATAGCCCTGGCGGCGGAACAACTCCGCGCTGGCGCCGACGATCCGGTCCCTTGTATCGGTGGCCATCTGCGGTAGTGTACTCGCTAGAGCGATCAATCTAGTGGGCCAGAGGCCAAAGGCCTCGTCGGTTCGGCCCACCAATCCATTGGAGGTTCAGGAAATGCTCTCCTGGCTCGGCGCAAAGCTCCTGCGCCACAACATGAAGGAGCTCAACGCCGGCAACATCAAGCCGACGCTGCGGTTGGACGCGCGCGACGTCGAGCTCACCTTCCCCGGCCCGAGCTCGTTCTCGGGCGTGTACAAGGGCAAGAAGGAGATCCGTACGTGGCTCGAGCGGTTCGCCCGGCTTGGCATTCAGATCTTCGCCGACGAGGTGATCCTCAAGGGCGTTCCGTGGCGACAGACCGTGTGCGTGCGCGGCCACGACTATCTGGACTCGCCCGAGGGCGAGCGCGTGTACGCAAACCGCTACGTGATCTGGGGCCAGCTTCGGTGGGGGAGGCTCAAGCGCTACGAGGTGTACGAGGACACGCACAAGCCGGTCGAGCTCGACGAGTGGCTCGCGCGGCACGAGCAGCGCCTGAAGGCGGCCTGATGCCGGCGGTCGAGCTCGCGGCCGGGACGCTCGAGTACGACGAGATCGCGGGGGACGGCCCCGTCCTCGTGCTGCTTCATGGCCTCGCGATGGACGGGCGCGTGTGGGGCAACGTGATCAACGAGCTCGGGCCGCCATACCGCTACCTGCTGCCGACGCTGCCGTTCGGCGCGCACCGAGTTCCGCTGCGGGCCGAAGCAGACCTGTCGCTCCGGGGGATCGGGCGGATCGTCGCCGACTTCCTGGCCGCGCTCGACTTGCGGGACGTCACGCTCGTGTTCAACGACTGGGGCGGCGCGCAGACGATGATCGCCGACAGGCTGATGGAGCGTGTCGGGCGGCTCGTGCTGACCCCGTGCGAGGCGTTCGAGAACTATCCGCCGGGGATGCCGGGACGGATGGCGGCGGTGTCAGGGGGACTGCCGGGCGGGCTGTCGATGATGCGGATGACGCTCGCGCGTCGCGGCCGCTGCGCGCGCTGCCGTTCGTGTTCGGGCGGATGTAGCAAGCGCGGTGTGTCCGATGAGTTGATGCGTTCTGGCTCGAGCCGCTCAAGCAGTCCGAGATCCGTCGCGATCTGCGCAAGTACGTCGCCGGCTGGCGCGCAGCCGCGCGCGACATGCTCGCGGCGACCCCCGCGCTCGCGGGGTTTGATAAGCCGGTGCTGATCGTGTGGGGGCCGGACGACAAACTGATGCGCCCGGCGAACGGAAGGCGGCTCGCGGACGCGTTTCCGAACGCGCGGCTGATCGAGGTTCCCGACAGCTATGTGCTGATGCCGATCGATCAGCCGATGACGCTGGCGCGGGCGCTGCGCGAGTTCGTAGACGGAGTTACCAAGCCGGAATAGGATGTCGCGATCGCTGTGCGTGGTCGTCGACTCGGCGGGTGACGCCTACGTCGGTAGGTAGCATCGCGCGCTCAATGCGCGTCGGCATCATCACCGGTTCGGGCGCCTACGCGCTGCCGGGGTTCGAGGCGTTCGAGCCCGAGGTGGTCGCTACGCCGTTCGGCGACGCCGGGATCACGGTAGGTTCGATCGCGGGCGTCGAGGTGCTGCATCTCTCGCGTCACGGCGCGGGGCACGTGCGGCTGTCCAATCACGTCACGCACCGCGCGAACATCTGGGCTTTGAGGGAGCGCTCGGCGCAGGCCGTAGTCGGGTGCACTGCGTGCGGCGCGGTCGACGCGACCATCGAACTCGGCTCGCTGATCGTATTCGACGACCTGCACTACATATCCAACCGGCTGCCTGATGGTTCGCTCTGCACGTTCTTCGTGGAGCCGGGCGATCCGGCGCGCGCCCACTGGGTGCTGCACGGCGGTCCGTTCTCCGACGGCGTGCGCGCCGCGCTCGTCGCGGGCGCGGCAGAGGTGGGGGTGCCGGCGCGGGACGGTGGTGTCTACGGTCACGTCGACGGCCCGCGATTCAACACCCCGCCCGAGATCGCGCAGCTGGCGGCTTGTGGCGTCACCGCGGTCTCACAGACGGGAGGTCCGGAGGCCGTGCTGTGCGGCGAACTCGGTCTGCCGTACGGGCTCGTCGGGTTCGCCACCGACTACGCAAACGAGGTCGTGCCCGGCGACCCGACCCCGGTCGCGACGCTGATCGAATTGATGGGGCGCTCCGGTGCAGTTTTTGCCGACGTACTAGCGGCGGCGCTGCCCCGGCTGACGGCCGCCCCGCCGTCGGCAGCGGGCACCGTGGTCGGGTTCGAACAGGGATGACCCGGCCGGCCGTGCTCGTGATGGCACGCGCGCCGCGGCGTGGCGAGGTCCGGCGCGCACTCGAGCCACTGCTCGGCGCAGACGCCTGCCTCGCGTTGCAGTCGCTGCTGATCGTGCGCACGGTCAGGTGGGCTACCGGGGTCGCCGGCGCAAGTGGGGTCCACGTCGCGCACGACCCGCCCGACGCAGCGTTCGAGCTCCGCCGGCTCGTCGGCCGCAACGTCGGCCTGTTCCCGCAGAACGGCGACGGGATCGCGGGGCGGCTCGCGGACGCCGCGGCGCGCGTGTTCGCCCGCCACGCGGGTCCGCTGTTGATCGTCTGGCCGGACCTGCCGCAGATGCGCCGCTCACACGCGACCGCCGCGCTGACGGACCTGGGCTCGGGCTGTGACGTCGTGCTCGGGCCGGCGATCGACGGCGGTCTGTATCTGATCGGCATCGCCCGCCCGCTCCCGAGCCTGTTCGCGCTGCCGGAGCAGGCGTGGCGCAGCCCCGACGTGATGGCCGTCGGCTTCGCAGCCGCGCAACGGGCCGGCCTCGAGATCGGGATCCTGCGGGTCGAGCGCGCGCTCCACCGCCCCGCCGATGTCCGCGCCGCGCTTGCCGACCCGCTGCTCCCAGCCGAGATCCGAAACCTGATCAACGGAAAGAGGGCGGCATGAGTGAGGAACTGCGTCAGTTCCGTGAGCGGCTCGTACGCGGCCACATGGAGTCAGAGAACATCCACGACTTCGACGCGACGCTGGACACGTTCGCGCACCCTCGCTACGAGATCATCCCCACCGGCGAGGTGTTTGACGGCGAGGACGAAGTCCGGCGTTACTTCGACGAGACCCGCGCCGCTTTTCCAGATCAGCGGAATGAGCTGATCGCGTTGTACCACTCCGACGACGCCGTGATCGTCGAGTTCTGGCTCCGCGGCACGCACGAGGGACCGTTGCACGGACTCGAGCCAACCGGCCGCGCCTTCGAATGCCGCACCGTCTCGTTCTTCCTGTTCGAGGGTGACCGGCTGGTCTGTGAGCGCGCCTATTTCGATGCCCTCACGATTCTCGTGCAGCTCGGGGTGGCGCCCGGAACGCGTGAGTCCGGATAGCACCCAGAATTAGGCACATCAGGTTACTGGGGGGCAGGGAATCGAACCCCAATTTTCTGGACCAAAACCAGACGTCTTGCCGTTAGACGACCCCCCAGCGCGGGTCGCCACAGGCTATCGTCCGCGCGTCAAGGTCGAGCTGACATATCGTCCGCCGCTCGATATCGGCTGGCTGATCGAGTTCTTCGGGCGCCGCGCGGTGCCTGGCGTCGAGCAGGTAGTCGACGGCGTGTATCGGAGGAGTGTGCGGCTGCCGCGTGGCGCCGGCGTCGTGGAGATCGCGGCGAGCGCCAGGGACGCCACGGGCGACACACTGCACTCACGACTGATCCTCGACGACGAGCGCGATCGCGAGGCGGCGGTCGCTGCTTGCCGCCGGCTGTTCGACCTCGACGCTGACCCGGATGAGATTGCCGGCGCGCTCGGGGACGATCCGGTCGTCGGGCCGCTCGTCCGCGCCTGTCCCGGACGGCGGGTCCCGGGCGTGGTCGAACCGAATGAGCTCGCGATCCGGGCCGTGCTCGGGCAGCAGGTTTCACTGGCCGGCGCGGCGACGCTCGCGGGCCGCCTCGTGGCCGACGTGGGTGAGCCGCTCAAACGGCCGCTCGGCGCCGTCACGCACCTATTCCCTACCGCGGAGCGGATCGCGGCGGTGGACCCCGAGCGCTTGGCGATGCCGGCGACACGCCGGCGGGCCGTGATCGGTCTGGCCGGGGGGCTCGCATCCGGCGACCTCGTGCTCGACCCCGGCGGCGATCTGGCGGCGATCCGCGCGATGCTGCTCGCGCTGCCGGGGATCGGCCCGTGGACGGTCGAGTACATCGCGATGCGCGCGCTGCGCGACCCCGATGCTTTCCTGCCGACGGACCTCGGGGTGCGACATGCGCTCCGGCGCCTGGGGCTCGACGACGGGCCTCGCGCCGCGGCGGTGCTGGCGGAACGGTGGCGTCCGTACCGGGCTTATGCGCTCCAGCACCTGTGGGCGACCCTGAATGCGTAATCGCCATCACCTACGATCCGCTCAGTGACCGCGCCCGTCGTTGTCATCATCGCCGCCGGCCAGGGCACTCGGATGCGCTCAGAGACGCCGAAGCTGCTGCACCCGCTGTGCGGCCAGCCGATGATCGCCTGGCCCGTCGCCGCCGCGAAGGCCTCAGGGGCGGCCAGCGTCGTGGTCGTGGACGCGCCCGCGCGACCGCTCGCGGATGTGCTGCCTGTCGATGTGACGGTCGCGGTCCAGCACGAGCCGCTCGGGACCGCCGATGCGGTGAAGGCCGCCGCCGGCTCGATCGGTGCCGGCGACACCGTGATCGTGCTCCACGGGGATGCTCCGCTGATCACGGGCGAGACGCTCGCGGCGCTCGCGAGCGCACACGAGCGCTCCGGCGCCGCCGCGACGATGGCGACCGCGGTGCTCGACGATCCGACAGGCTACGGACGCGTCGTGCGTGCGCCGGACGGAACCGTCGAGAAGGTGGTCGAGACGAAGCGGCCGGGGGACGCGACCGAGCTCGAGCTGCACATCCGCGAGGTCAACACCGGTGTGTTCGCGTTCGAGGGCGGTGCGCTGCTCGCCGCACTCGATGAGGTCGGGACCGGCAACGCCCAAGGTGAGTACTACCTGCCGGATGTGCTCCCGGTGCTGCGGCGCCACGAGCGCACCGTGGTCGCGTTCGAGGTCGACGACCCGGCGATTACGCACGGTGTCAACGACCGGGTCGGCCTCGCCGGGGTCACTGCGCTCGCCCAGCGGCGGATCAACGAGGCGCACATGGCCGCCGGCGTGACGATCGTCAATCCGGCGGCGACCGTGATCGACGTCGACGTCTTGATCGCCCGAGACACCACGATCGCACCATTCACCAGCCTCCACGGCGACACGAGGATCGGGTCGGGCTCGATGATCGGGCCGAACTCGACGCTGATCGATACGACCGTCGGGGACGAGGCCCGTGTGCTCCACTCGTATGCGACCGGCGCCGAGATCGGTGACCGTGTGTCGGTCGGTCCGTTCGCATACCTCCGGCCGGGAGCTGTGCTCAGAGCCGGCTCGAAGGCGGGGACGTTCGTCGAGATCAAGAACTCGGTGATCGGAGCGGGCAGCAAGGTCCCGCACCTGTCGTACATCGGCGACGCCGACGTCGGCGAGGGGACGAACCTCGGTGCCGCGACGATCACAGCCAACTATGACGGGAAGCGCAAGCACCGGACGACGATCGGCTCGCGCGTGAAGACGAGCGTCGACACGACCTTGGTGGCGCCGGTCACGGTTGGGGACGACGCCTATACGGCCGCCGGCTCGGTGATCGGCCAGGATGTCCCGCCGGGGGCGCTCGCCGGGTCCCCGGGCGTAGCACGCTCGGCGCAGCGGAATATCGACGGATACGCCCGCCGCGCGAGCGAGCAGCCGGGCGCCGATCAGGACGGGGCAGATGTCGCCAAAGACCCCGCAAGCACCGAAAAAGATGCGCATGGCGGGTAGTGACGCGCCGCCATTTCGTCGGCTCGGCCACGTAGACTCGGGGTCACGATGAGTCTGCTGGAAATGGAGACCCGTCTGTCCCCTTACGAGTTGCACCTGGAGTCGAACAAGCGGCTGATGCTGGGCGCGGGCCGCGCGAATCCCGAGCTGGCCGCGAAGATCGCGGCGAAGCTCGGCGTCGAGCTGACCGGCGTCGTTCGCAAGACGTTCGCGAACGGCGAGGTCTACTGCCGGTTCGAGGAGTCGGTCCGCGGTGCGGACGTGTTCATCGTTCAGCCCACGTGCGGCAACGAGGACGTCAGGATGACCGCCAACGACTCGCTGATGGAGCTGATGCTGATGGTCGACGCGGCCGTCGGCGGCTCCGCTCATCGCGTGATCGCCGTCTGCCCCTGGTACGGATATTCGCGGCAGGACAAGAAGTCCGCGCCGCGTGAGCCGATCAGCGCGCGGTTGGTCGCGCGGATGCTCGAATCGGCCGGTATCGACCGGCTGCTGACGATGGACCTGCACTCGGGCCAGATCCAGGGCTTCTTCCAGAAGCCGTGCGACCACATGACCGCGCTGTTCATGCTGACCCAGTACTTCGCCGATCTCGGGCTCGAGGATCTAGTCGTGGTCGCGCCGGATGCGGGCCGGGTAAAGCTCAACAAGCGGTTCGCGTCACGGATCGGCGCCGACCTGGCGATCCTCAACAAGGAGCGTCCGGCGCAGCAGGTCGCCGCGATCAACTACGTGATCGGCGATGTCGCCGGCAAGACCGCCGTGCTCGTCGACGACATCATCGACACCGCGGGAACGCTCAAGGCCGCCGCCGAGGCTGTCCGGGACGCCGGCGCCCGCCGTGTGTACGCCGCCGCCACGCACGGCGTGTTCTCGGGCAACGCCTGGGAGAACCTCACGGCGGCCGGCTTCGAACAGGTCGTAGTCACCGACACGATTCCGCTCCCGCCGGGCGCTCCGGACTTCGTGCGCGTGCTGTCGTGCGCCGATCTGTTGACGAACTCGATCCGCCAGATCTTCACTGATGGCTCGGTGAGCGACGTGTTCGGCGGCGAGAACCAGCTGTTCTGAGCGCCGGTCGCGCAGCCAGGCTGATGGAAGCTGCTCGGGCTCTCCGAGGACGAGCTGTGCACGGTGCTCGATGCGGACCCGCTGACGCTGCTGTCAGGGCAGCTCGAGCATCGGCCCGAGCTGCCGATCCTGCTCGACCTGCTCGAACAACCTGCCGCCGAGGCGGGGTCAACCGTGCTCCGGCGCTGGGTGCGGGCGGCCGGTCCATCCGGATGCCCGCTTGACGCGCTGCTGGGCCGCGACTTCGGCACCTTCGAGGATCAGCTCGGTGAGCTCGCGGCACGCGGTTTCGTCATCCGTGGCCGAGGAGGCCAAGGCGGTGGGTGAGCCGTACGAGTACGCGCTGCGGGTCCGTTACGGCGAGTGCGATGTGCAGGGGATCGTGTTCAACCCCAACTACCTCTCGTACTTCGACGTCAGCATGACCGAGCTGTGGCGCGAGGCATTCGGCGGGTACACGGCGATGCTCGACAAGGGCGTCGACATGGTGCTGGCGGAGGCCCAGCTCTCGGTACTTCGGCTCGGCGCGGTTCGACGACGCGCTGAAGATGGGAGTCTCGGTCACACGTCTCGGCACGACCAGCGTGATCACGCGCCACCACGTCTGGCGCGAGCTCGAACTGCTCGTCGAGGGCACGCTACGCCACGTGTTCGTCGACCGCGAGAAGCTCGAGAAGACGCCGATCCCGACGTGGCTGTCCGACGGACTGGCGCCGTGGGTGGTCGAGCAGGAGCCCGACTAACTCTCGTCGGCTTTCTCCTCGGCTTCCTTCGGACCCGGCCAGAAGCCCGTCAGATACTGAAACCAGCGCCTGGACAGCGTGTCCGCCGCCGCGCCCACTCCCGCGAGCGTCGCCGCCTCGAGCGCGCTTGCCGCCACCACCTTTGGCAGCGGCGCCTGCTCGAGCTCGGGCTTCGGCGGAGGCGCGTTATCGACTCGAGCCCACAGCGCCTTGAACACGCTCTGGCCGATCTTCGCGCCGATCACTCCGGCGATGATCCCGAACGGCTTGTAGAGGAGCTTCATCTGCGCTGGAGCCTACCCGTTGAGCGATCAGGCCATCTGGACATCGAATCTGCTCCAGGTGTCGATGGTCTGTCGACCGGTACTTGTGGGTAAATGGTGGACAGAAGATGCTGGACGAGGATCGTTCGGACCGTGAAAGCCCTGCAGAGGAGCTGCTGCGACGGGCGCTGCTCGACGATTCCGCTGCGGTCGCGGTGTCGCTCAGGGTCGGTGGTCTGCCGGTTTCCGAGGCGGTCACGGTCATCTTCCATGGCCGCCGCGACCTCGGGACGCTGCAGACGTACGTCACGTGCGGAAGCCGGACGGCCGGCACGACGGTCGCGGCGAACGAGTTGCTGCGGGTGCCGTGCGATCTCGACCTCGCGGACGCGTTTGATCGCGACGAGGCGGAGCGGCTGTACGTCGAGCAGGCGACGGCGATGCGCGACGCGCTGCTCAGCGCCGACACGGTCCTGGATGTCTGGCGCGAGCCGCTGTGCGAGCTGCTCCACGGCGATCTGACCGTCGACCACTCGGTCGAGCTGTCGATGCGGCTGCCCGCGCCGCGACTGCTGCCGACCGCGCTCGTCGCACCGGACCGCCAGCTCGTCGTCACCCCGGTGTGCGGCGCGCGGACGCTGGCCGAGGGCAAGCCGCCGCTCGGGATCGCGTGCGCCCAGCAGGACCTGACGCGCGTGTACCCGCTCGCCGACGACCCCGAGCGGTGTGTCGAGGACTTCCTCGAGCAGGCGGCCGACCACGCCCGTTCGCTCGCCGAGCGGCTCGAGCACCAGGAAGCGTCGGTCGAGCGCTTCATGGAACTCACCGATCCGTAACCCGCCTATCCTGCGGCCGTGCGCCGCTCCCGCCTGATCGCGCTGGTCGTGCTGTGCGTGGCCGTGTTCCTGGTCGTCAGCGCGCTGCTCGCCCGCGCCTTCAGCGGCGACAGCGCCGAGCAATCTGCGGTTACAGCGCTCGTACGCGACGAGGCTCGGGGGAACGCCGCCGCGATGATCGCGACGATCAAGGGGTGCTCCTCCTCGCCGGCGTGCCGCGAGCGCTCCCAGTACGACGCCGCGCTCTTGAAACGCCCCGGCAATGTGTCGGTGATCGACTACAACGCCTCCACCGGGTTCTCGCTCGGCTCGACGCTCGGCACCGCGCGTGTTGCGTGGGAGATCGTCAGCCAGACCAAGCCGATCGTCCAGTGCGTGCGGGTCCGGCGCGCGGGCAATATTTTCAGCGGGATCACGATCGAGCTGCTCGAGATCTCCCAGCGGATCAAGAGCGGATCCGACTGCCCCTCGCGGTACTAGATGCGGACCGGCCGGCGGTCGGGCTCGCGAGCGGGGCGCCGCTCGCGGCGCGTGAGCCGGTCACCGAGCTTCGTGTGGTCGCGCAAACGTACGCGAGCGGGCTCCGCGTCGGGCAGCGGGATGCCGCCTCGCGGTCGTCCCGACGGGGCCCGCGGCTCCCGGGGCTTGTTGCCGCGGCCGTCATCGCCGTCGGAGTTCGCGGAGTGGGGCGGGTCGTCCGGATTGGCGCGCAACGCGGTCACCATCAATACTCCGACTGCGCCGAGTCCCAGGAGGTGAACGCCGGCGATCATCAGCAAGAGCAGCTGAGAATCACCCGTCATGGGGAAAGGGTAGCGCGCGCGGCGAGCCTGCAAAGACGTGCGGCGCTACCATCGTTCGCCGCTCATGGCGCAGACCACCACCACAGCACTGCCGGTCGAGCGCCGCGACCCCGACGGGTCGCGCGCTGCGCGTCGCCTGCGCCGTGACGGCAACGTCCCCGGCGTCTTGTACGGCGGCGGCGAGGACCCAGTCTCGTTCCAAGTCGAATCGCGCACGCTACGGCTCGCGCTCCAGCACGCCGGAGCTGTGCTCGACCTCCAGCTTGACGGCGGCGGCGGCAACGCCGGTTGTCGTGAAGGAGCTCTCCCGCCATCCCGTGAGCGGCGAAACGTTGCACATCGACCTTCTGCGAGTGCGGCTCGACCAGGCGATCCAGGCGACGGTCGTGCTCGAGCTGACCGGCGCCGACGATGCGCCTGGCGTCAAGGAGGGCGGGGTTCTCGAGCAGCCGACGCGCGAGCTAACGGTCGAGGCGCTGCCGAACGACATCCCCGACTCGCTCCAGCATGACGTCTCGGAAATGGTGATCGGCGACACGCTGACGCTCGCAGCCGTCGGCGCGCCGGCGAACGTCAAGCTGATCGACGACCCCGAGACCGTGATCGCGACGCTATCGCCGCCGCGGCTGCAGGTCGAGGAGGAGCCGGAGATCGAGGAGGAGACCGAGCTCGTCGGCGAGGGCGAGGCCGAAGCCGCGGCTGCCGAAGGCGAAGCACAGGACGCCGGCGGCGACTCTGCCGGCGGCGAAGGCGACAGCTCAGACGAGTAGGACCGGCCCATGCCGGCTGTCGACTGGCTGGTTGTCGGGCTCGGCAACCCGGGTTCGGAGTACGCCGGCACCCGCCACAACATCGGCTTTGAGATCGCCAACGTGCTCGGCGCTCGCTGGGCGCTGCCGAAGGCGAAGTCCCGCTACCGCGGTCTGATGACCGACGGCCGGACGGGGCCGGGCGGTCCTCGTGTGGCGATTCTGCTGCCGCAGACCTACATGAACGACGCCGGCGACTCGGTCGGGCCGGCTCGCGGCGCACTTGGGGTGCCGCTCGACCACGTGCTCGTGCTGCACGACGAGATCGACCTGCCGTTCGGCGAGATCCGCACCCGCGTCGGGGGCGGCCTCGCCGGCCACAACGGGTTGAAGTCGCTCAAGCAGGGTCTCGGCAGCGCCGACTTCGCGCGGGTCCGGGTGGGGGTCGGCCGGCCGCCGACCACCGATCCCGACCGCGTGGCGGCGTACGTGCTCGGCCGGTTCCGGGAGCCAAAAGAGGAGGTGGCGCTGCTGGTGGAGCAGGCCGCCGACGCGGCCGAGCGGGTGGTGCTCGGCGACGGCCTCGGTTCCTAGACTGGGAGTAGGTGCTCCGCTCACTCCTCCAGCACGCTGACGACGATCCGCAGACGGCCGCGCTAGCGCGCGACGGTGGCGTCGCGTTCGTGTCACAGGCGCTCCGTCCGTACCTGGTCGCGGCGCTGCTCGATCGCGACCCAGACACGCCCGCGATCGTCGTCGCCGGCGACGACCGGGCGGCCCGTGATCTCGCCGCCGCGCTGCGCGCGTGGCTCGACCCGCGCGTCGTGCGCTACTACCCGAGCCGCGGCGTCACGTACGAGTCCCATCTGGCACCGCCGCCCCACCTCGTCGGGCTGCGGATCGCGGCGCTCGACGCACTGGCGGCCGACTCGCAGAACGCGCCGGTGGTCGTGGTCAGCGCGGTCGCGCTGTCGGAGAAGGTGCCCGACCCGTCGATGCGCCCGCACGCGTTCGAACTTCGCCTCGGCGAGCTGCTCGATCTCGACGAGACCGCGATGGACCTCGTCGCCGCCGGCTACGAGCACGTCGACCAGGTCGAGGATCGTGGCCAGTTCGCGATCCGGGGCGGGCTGCTCGACGTCTTCCCCGCGACCGAGGACCGCGCCGTCAGGGTCGACCTGTTCGGCGATGAGATCGAGTCGCTGCGCTGGTTCTCGACGTTCACGCAGCGTTCGCTCGGCGACGCCGAGGTCGTTGAGGTCGCGCCGGCGGCCGAGCTCGCGCAGGAGCACCGCGAGCTCGCCGAGATCGCCGCGCTGGAGGACGCCGCCGACCGCCCCGACATCGCGGAGCTGCTCCCGGTCGAGAACTTCCATCCGTTTCTCACGCTGATCCCGGACGACGCGACCGTCTTGATCGCGGGCGACGAGGACGTCGCCCCCGCGCTCGCCGATCACTGGCAAGACGTCACGGCGGCGTTCCACGACGAGGACGCCCACCACCTATACGTCGGTCCCGACGAGATCGCGGCGGCGCTCGACGCCCACGCAAGGATCCGTCTCTCGAGCCTCGACCAGGACCAGGCGTTCGCGTTTCGGGCGCAGACCGCCGATTTCGCGGCGCGTGGGTTGAAGGAGGCAGAGCCGGAGCTCGAAAAGCTCGAGCGCTCGGGCTACCGGCCGGTCGTGGCGTTCTCCCGCCGCGGCGAGGGCGAGCGCGCGGCGTACAACCTCGGGCGGCTGAAGGTCCGATGGCTCGGGGAGGGCGACGGTGCCGCCCGCACCGGGATGATCACGTTCGCGCAGGCGCGGCTCGAGGCGGGCTTCATCGCCCCGCAGTTCCACCTGGCGGTGATCCCGGACCACAAGCTGTTCAGGCGTCGCCGGGAGCCGGTCCAGCGGGAGCGGCGGCGGGGCGTCCTGCGGAGCTTCGCGGACCTCCGCACCGGCGACATCGTCGTCCACGAGGATCACGGGCTCGCGCGGTTCGCCGGTTTTGACACGAAGACCGTCGCGGGTGTGACGCGCGACTACCTGTATCTCGAGTACGCGGGCTCGGACCGCGTGTTCGTACCGGTCGACCAGCTCGCGAAGATCAGCCGGTACGTCGGCGCCGGGGGCGCCCACCCGCCGCTGTCGAAGCTCGGCGGCACCCGCTGGGAGAGGGTCAAGGCGCGGGCGCGCCGCGCGGCGCAGGAGCTCGCCGGCGAGCTGCTCAACCTGTACGCCGAGCGCAAGCATCGTGCGGGCCACGAGTTCCCGATCGACTCCGACTGGCAGCGCGAGTTCGAGGATGCCTTCCCGTACTCGGAGACGCCCGATCAGCGCGACGCGATCGAGTTCGTCAAGGCCGACATGGAGGCGCCGCGGCCGATGGACCGGCTGATCTGTGGCGACGTCGGCTACGGCAAGACGGAGGTGGCGCTGCGGGCGGCGTTCAAGGCGGTCCAGGACGGCAAGCAGGTGATGTTGCTGGTCCCGACGACGATCCTCGCCCAGCAGCACTACGGCACCTTCACCGAGCGGCTGAAGGATTACCCGGTGACGATCGAGCATGTATCGCGGTTCCGGCCGGCCGCCGAGCAGCGCGACGCGATCAAGCGGTTCGCCGACGGCGCCGTCGACATCCTGATCGGCACTCACCGGCTGCTGTCGCGCGATGTTCGCGCCAAGGACCTCGGTCTGCTGATCGTCGACGAAGAGCAGCGATTCGGCGTCAAGCAGAAGGAGCTGCTCCGCCAGCTGAAGCTGAAGGTCGACGTGATCGCGATGAGCGCCACGCCGATCCCGCGCACGTTGCAGATGTCGCTCGCCGGCGTGCGCGACATCAGCGTCATCGAGACTCCGCCCGAGGGCCGCCGTCCGGTCAAGACCTACGTCGGCGAGTACGACGAGGAGCTCGTCAAGCGAGCGCTGCTGCGCGAGAAAGAGCGCCACGGGCAGGCGTTCTTCCTGCACAACCGGGTCGAGACGATCGAGGAAACGGCCGTGCGGCTGCGCGGTCTGTGCCCCGGGATGAAGTTCGAGGTCGCACACGGGCAGATGGACGAGAAGCTGCTCGAGCAGCGGATGCTCAGCTTCCTCCGCGGCGATGCCGACGTGCTCGTTTGCACTTCGATCATCGAGTCCGGGATCGACATCCCGCAGGCGAACACGCTGATCGTCGAGCGCTCCGACGTGTTCGGGCTCTCGCAGCTGTACCAGATCCGCGGACGAGTCGGACGGTCAAAGGAGCGTGCCTACGCCTACCTGCTGTATCCCAGCGCGGCGGCGCTGACGCCGGAGGCGGCGCAGCGGCTCTCAGCGTTGTCGGACTACACCGAGCTCGGCGCCGGCTTCAAGATCGCGATGCGCGACCTCGAGCTGCGCGGCGCCGGCAACCTGCTCGGCGACGAGCAGTCCGGCCACGTCGCAGCGCTCGGCTTCGAGCTGTACATGCAGATGCTCGACGAGGCTGTCGGCGAGCTCGAAGACGGGGAGGGGCCGGAGGAGGAGTGGGAGCCGGTGCGGCTCGACGTCAATGTCGACGCGTACGTCCCGGCCGACTACATCCCGTACGAGCAGGCGAAGGTCGACATCCACCGGCGGATTGCAGCGGCGCGCGAGGTGGCCGATCTGGCGCTTCTGCGCGATGAGCTCGAGGATCGCTTCGGTCCGATCCCTGAGCCGCTGGACAACTTGATCTCGCTGCAGCAGGCGAGGATCAAGTTGGGCCAGGCCGGGCGCGCGGGCGGTGACATTCCGCGGCGGCCGGCTGGCGGTGACGCCGATCGAGCTCGACTCTGTGCGCGCGAAGAAGATCCGCGCCGAGATCCCCGAGGCGCTGTACGAGTCCGGTAAGGCGCAGCTATCGATGCGGGTTCCCGACGATCCGGCGCAGCGCTTTCCGGCCGTCGTACGGGCCGCGGATGTGCTGCTCGCGGTGTCCCGCGAGGCCGCTTAGAGACGTTCTTCAGGTTTCCTTAGCTCCGCATCGAAAAAACCTCGCTACCATCCCGCCGCGGATGAAGGTCCCAAAGGTGATTTCGGCGCTTGGCGCCTTTTTTGTGCTCGCGATCTCGCTGTCGGCATGCGGCGGCAGCGGGGGGATCCCCGGAAACTCGGTCGCGGCGATGGATGGCAGCCCGATCACCACGGCCGCGTTCAACCACTGGATGTTCGTCGCTGCCAAGGGGCAGGCGTCCCAGCAGCCGGGCTCGCCGGTGATCGTGCCGAACGATCCGCCGAACTTCACCGGCTGCATCGCGCAGATCCACCGCGCGATCCCGGCCTATTCGAAGACGTCGGCCAAGACGCTCAAGTCGCTGTGCGCGCAGGACTTCCAGTCGCTCTCCAGCCAGGTGATGGACTTCCTGATCAGGGCGTACTGGTACCAGGCGGAAGCAAACAAGCTCGGCGTGAAGCTCACGCAGGCGCAGCTCAACACGGCATACGCGCAGGCCAAGCAGCAGAGCTTCCCGAACGCCGCGCAGTTCAGCGCGTTCCTGTTGGAGACTGGCCAGACGGTCCCGGACCTGGTGTTCAAGGTGCGCATCAATACGCTCGTCAAGAAGCTCGAAAACCGGTACGTGAAACCCGTCACGACGGCCGAGATTGCGGCCTTTTACCAGAGCCATCAGAGCCAGTTCGGGACCCCGCAGACGGTAAGCCTGCACTTCGTGCGGACCAAGACTGCCGCATCGGCAGCGGCCGCGAAAGCGCGCTCTCTCCTCAGGGCAGAGCTGGAAGGCGGTCGCAAAGAAGTACTCGCTTGACTCCGCCACGAAGAACAGCGCCGGCGTGCTCACTGGCGTCACCAACGGCCAGGAGGAGGCAGCGTTCAACGCTGCGATCTTCAGGGCCCCCGCGAACCAGGTCGTCGGTCCGGTCAAGGGCCAATTCGGCTACTACGTGTTCGAGGTGACGAAGATCGTCAAGGGGACCCAGCAGACGCTGGCGCAGGCGTCGGCCGCGATCAAGATCGCGCTCACCCAGCAGCGCCAGCAGGCCGCGCAGACGAAGGTCGACAACGCGATCAAGGCGCAGTGGTTCAAGAAGACCGTGTGCCGAAGCGCCTACTGGATGTCCGACTGCGGCGGCACGAAGAAGCCGAAGACGTCCACGGCTGCGTCGTCGTCGTCCGCGCCCGCGCCGACGACGCGGCACCGGCTCGGCGACCGGGTCGGCGACGACGACCACGAAGTGAGCCCCGCCTCCGACGACGGAGGACGGCCAGAGATCACCCGCGCGCTCGAGCGCCTCGACGCGATCACGCGGCGGCTGCGCGTCGAGTGCCCATGGGACCGCGAGCAGGACGAGCGGACGATCGTCCCGCACACGCTTGAGGAGGCCTACGAGCTCGCGGACGCCGCTCAACGCCGCGACGACGGCAAGCTCCTCGACGAGCTCGGCGACGTGCTCTTCCAAGTCCACTTTCTGTCGCTGCTGCTCGAGGAGCGTGGCGCCGGCGACCTCGCCCAGGTGGCCGACCACTGCGCCGAGAAGCTGATCCGGCGCCATCCCCACGTGTTCGGGGAGACCGAGGCGTCGACCGCGGCCGAGGTGCTGCGCAACTGGGACCAGATCAAGCAGGGAGAGCCCGGGCGCGAACAGGGTCTGTTCGGCGAGGTCCCCGAGAACCTTCCGGCACCGCTGTACGCGCGGAAGGTCCAGCGCCGCGCGGCCTCGAGCGGCTTCGACTTTGCTGACGCCGAGACCGTGCTGGAGACGGTCGCGGACGAGCTGGACGAGCTGCGCGCCGCCGAAACTGCCGATGACCGGTTTCACGAGCTCGGCGACGTGCTGTTCGCCGCGGTCAATCTGGCGCGCAAACTGCGGGTCGACCCCGAGCTTGCGCTGCGCGCGTCGGCCGATCGGTTTCGCTCGCGGGTTACGGTGGCGAGCGAGCTCGCGGCATCCACCGGGCGAAGCTGGAACGATCTCGCCCCTGAACAGCAGCTCGCGTACTACGCGCAGGCCCGTCAGATCGAAGGAGATACATGAGTCAGATCGAGCACGTGCACGCACGGCAGATCCTCGACAGCCGCGGAAACCCGACGGTCGAGGTCGAGCTGAGCCTGCAATCGGGGGCGTGGGGCCGAACTGCCGTCCCGTCGGGAGCGTCGACCGGCGAATTCGAGGCGACCGAGCTGCGCGACGGCGGAACCGACTGGATGGGCAAGGGCGTGTCGCGTGCGGTCGACAACGTCAACGGCGAGATCGCGACCGCCGTGCGCGGACAGGACGCCTCCAACCAGGCGGGGCTCGATCGGATGCTGATCCAGCTCGACGGCACGCCGAACAAAGCGCGTCTCGGGGCGAACGCGATCCTCGCGGTGTCGCTCGCCGCGGCGCACGCTGCGGCGGCCGAGCAGCGGCAGCCACTGTGGCGCTACCTCGGGGGCGAAAGTGCGCACATCCTCCCCGTGCCGATGATGAACGTGCTCAACGGCGGCGCCCACGCCGACAACGACGTCGACTTCCAGGAGTTCATGATCGTCCCCGCCGGCGCTCGGACGTTCAGCGAGGGGCTGCGGATGGGCACCGAGGTGTTCCACTCGCTGAAGAAGACGCTGCACGAGCGGGGCCTGTCGACCGCGGTCGGCGACGAGGGCGGATTCGCGCCGGATCTGCACTCCAACGAGGAGGCGCTCGAGATGCTCGTCGCCGGGATCAAGGCGGCAGGGTACGTCCCGGGGGACCAGGTCGCGATCGCGCTCGACCCGGCGACCTCAGAGCTCTACAAGGACGGCGCGTACGTGCTCGAGCACGAGGATCGCACGCTGACGGCGGACGAGCTCGCCGGGTACTGGGCCGAGCTCGCGGCGCGCTACCCGATCATCTCGCTCGAAGACGGGATGGCTGAGGAGGACTGGAGCGGTTGGACGACGCTCACCGATCGCCTCGGCAACCGGCTGCAGCTCGTCGGCGACGATTTGTTCGTGACGAACACGCAGCGGCTCAAGCGGGGGATCGATACCGGCGTGGCCAATTCGATCCTGATCAAGGTCAACCAGATCGGAACCTTGACCGAGACGCTGGCGGCGATCCAGATGGCGCGCGAGGCCGGGTACACGTGCGTGATGTCGCACCGGTCCGGCGAGACCGAGGACGTGACGATCGCCGACCTCGCCGTCGCAAGCGGCTGTGGCCAGATCAAGACCGGCGCTCCGTCGCGCACGGACCGAGCTGCCAAGTACAACCAGCTGCTCCGGATCGAGGAGGCGCTCGGGCCCGAGGCCGCCTACCCCGGCCGCTCGGCGTTCAAGGCCTAGGGCACACCCTGAGGATCGCGCTGGGCGCGCGCTTGCAGCAGGAAGGAACATGCCGGCGGCGAACGAAGCGCGTACCGGATGCCCCCCGCCCGCAACGCCGCCCGCTCGCACGCCGCCGCGCCGCGCCGCGCGCCCCGCCCGTCGCCCCCTCGCCCGCGACTCCGTGCGAGGGTCGCCAGCCGCGGCAGCCGCGTCCGCTGGGACCGGGTCGGGCGCGTCAGCCTGCTGATCGTGTTGATCGCGGTGCTCGGGTTGTACGTCCAGCACGCGCTCTCGTACCTATCGACCCGCTCGCAGGCAGACGCCGAGCAGGCGCTCGTTCAGCAGCTCGCGCATCAGAATCGCGCGCTCGAGGCGCAGCAACGAGCGCTGATGGAGCCTGCCACGATCGCCCGCGACGCGCGCGCGCTGGGGATGATCAACCAGGGCGAGCAGCCCTACGTGATCACCGGCCGGCCGGCGCGTTAGCGATCATCGCCGACGGGCGACCGGAGTAGCGGTGCGGTTCGACGACCTGATCGGTCTGTGGCAGGACGGGGCGCGCCGCCTGGCGCAGGCTGAGCCGCCGGGGCGAGCGGCGATGGAGCGGGTAAGCGACGAGGTCCTGCTCGAACTGCGGCGCCGGCTGGGGGGGCCGTTCACGACCAGTGATCTCGCGGCGCTCTACACCGAGCTCGGGACCGACTGGGTATTCGACCTGGCGACTCGGGTCGCACCGAGCACCCCGGCGGCGTGGGACGTGCCAATCGTCGGCGGTGCCGCGTTCGCGCGGTACGCCCGCGAGGCAAGTGACTACGGCGGCGGCCGCCGCGTCGTCGAGGACGAGGGCTAGCTACTCGTCGTCGTCTTCGTCGCCCTCGTCACCGCCGGCGCGGCGGATGACGATCTGATCCTCCTCGATCGTCACCTCGACGGGACGGTGGCCGGCCCAGTACTCGGCGTACACGGGATCATCCTGGACCGCAGGATCGAGCCACAGGCCGTATCCCTCATCCCCGTGGTCGAAGGTCGCCTCGAGCGGCCCGGCGCCCGCCTTGCGGCGGCCGCGCCCACCGCGTGAGCCGCGACGCCGGGGGCGGCGCTTGGGGCGGTCCTCGTCGTCCTCGTCCTCGTCCTCGTCCTCGGCTTCTTGGGCGCGCTCCGCTTCGGCGGCGTCGAGCTCGGCCGCGATCAGCGCGTCGTCTTCGGCGCGGAGATCGATCTCGTCGTCGTAGTCACCGACCGAGGCACCCTCGACGTCGGCGCCCGGCTCCAGGTCCTGTTCGCGCTTGAACGCCTGGATCTGCTGGACGGTGACCTCGAGCTGATGGGCGATCCAGGCGTCCGTGCGTCCTTGGCGGACCCAGGCGCGGATCTGGTTGAGCTGGGGTCGTAACGATCTGCGGGTCATCTAGGCCGCAGCAGACTATTACAGGGCGCGGCCACGATGCCTCGCCCGCCCGTCGCGGAAAACACGATCCAAGCCATCCGGCAGGCTGTATGCTGGCGCAGAGCGAACGGCAGCGGGGTTGCGGCGTCTCGGGCTCAGCCTCGCTGAACACCATCAGGCAGCAGGGAGGCAGAACGATGTTGGTACTGACCCGCAAGTCCAACCAGAGCATCATGATTGGGGACGACATCGAGGTCTCGGTGCTGGCGATCATGGGCGAGAAGGTCAGGATCGGAATCCAGGCTCCGCGGGACATCCCCGTATTTCGCAAAGAGGTCTACCTCGAGATCCAGCAGGAGCGCACGGACGCGGGGAAGGGCGTCCGCGAAGAGGTCGACGCGGCGCTGCGCGGTCTGGGCGCGACCAAGTAGCGAGCCGGATTCGGAGGCGCCGGCGCGGCTACCGCGCCGGCTCATTCCCTAGCTCAGCAGGTAGTACAGCGTCAGGAACATCGCGACGGTGACGATCACCGCCGTCGCGATCAGCGACAGGACCAGCATCCAGAACCGCACCGAGCTGCGCGCCCGCTCGCGCTCGACGGTGCGCTTGCGCGCACGGTGGACCGCATTACGCCGCAGATGCTCGCGGCGAGCTCGGTCCTGTTGAGTTTCGTAGAGGAACTCCTGTTCCAGCTGCGCCAAGGACTGGCGCATCTTCATCGCCATCGGCCGAAGACCCTACCAGCCGTGCCCCGCGGTTTGGCTGCTCAGCTAACCATCGCCCCTTCGTACACCTGGACGAAGTGGAGGTAGTGCTCGGCGATCGTCGAGGCCGCATCGGCGCGCTCGATATTGCCCTTTAGAAAGCCTTCGAGCGCGTCCCACCAGATCGATCGCCCGATCGCGAACCCGATGAAGCCCTCAGCCGGTGCCGCCTCCCGCAGCCAGTGCTCCACCTTCTCGGTCGAGGCGCCACGGCCGAGCAGCACGCATTTGACGTTCTCGCGGCCCTCGCCGGCGCGGGTCTGCTCGGCAATCCGCTCGGCGTCGGAGCGTTCGTCGACGCCCTCGATCTTCCAGATGTCGACCTCGATCCCGGCGTCCTGGATCGCTTTGATCGCGCCGCACATCGACTCCGGACGCAGCTCGGCGTCGTAGCGGTCAGTGTCGCCGCCGACCGATTCGAGCTGGGCGTCGGTTGCCGGCACGAGCAGCTCGAATAGGAACTTCCTGTCGTTGGCATGTAGCCACTCCGAGAGGCGTCCCAGCCGTTCGAGCTGACGCTCGTTCATCGCGGCGTCCGGGTCCTCCGGGTTGTAGCGGACGAGCACCTTCGAGAAGTTCGGTTCGAAGCGCAGAATGTGCTCCGCGAAGTCGTCGCCGTACTCGAAGTCGAACTCGTTCTGCCCCGACTTTTCGACCGGCATTGCGAGGATCAGACCGTCCTGCTTGGCCTGGGACGGGATCGTCGAGCCGAACTGCTCGTCGACCAGTACGCCGGTCGCGCCCGCCTCGGCGCCCCGCTCGACGGCCTCAACCATCCCCTCGAAGATCAGCCGTTTCGCGTCCGAGATCGTCTCGGTCTCCTCGGGCGTCGGGTCGCCCGCGATTCCGAACATTTTCTTTTGGAACGACCCGCGATGGTCGAATGCGAGGATGTAAAGCCTGCCGTCGTAGCCGAGAGCCATGGCCTCTCCTTGTCTCTTCTGCAGTAGTTCGCCCGCAGTCTAGGGGCGATAGTGCGTACGCTGCGCGCCGATGAACCACAACTTCACCGGGCCTGCGTTCACGATCGGGATCGAAGAGGAGTTGATGATCCTCGATGGCCGAGTCGCTCGAGCTCGTCAACGCGATCGAGACATTGCTCGAGTCGAGCCCGAGCGGCGAGATCAAGCCTGAGTTGATGGAGTCGGTGCTCGAGATCTCCACCGATCCCTGCCGGAACACCGCGGAGGCCGGCGAACAGCTGCGGGCGTTGCGCGGCCAGGTGATCCGCACAGCGTCCGAGAAGGGGCTCGCGATCGGGTCAGCGGGAACGCACCCGTTCGCGATGTGGGAGGACCAGCGGATCGTCGCCCGCCCCCGATATCGCGACCTGATCAGCGCGCTGCGATTCGTCGCCCGTCAGGAGCTGATCTTCGGGATGCATGTCCATGTTGGGATCGACGACCCGGACAAGGCGATTCACGTCGCCAACGGGATGCGCGTGCACATGCCGGTGCTGCTGGCGCTGTCGGCCAACTCGCCGTTCTGGCGCGCCGATGGGACGGGGCTGGCTTCGACGCGGACTCCGATCTTCCGCGCGTTCCCGCGCGTCGGGATGCCGCCGGCGTACGAGAGCTGGGAGGGATACCAGCGCCGGATCGAATTCATGATCAAGACGCGGGTGATCGCGGACTACACGTACCTCTGGTACGACGTCCGGCCTCACCCGAACTTCGGAACTGTCGAGACTCGCGTGATGGATTCGCAAACGCACATCGAGCACACGCTGGGGCTCGCGGCGCTCGTGCAGGCGATGGTTCGGGAGCTTGCGATCCACTTCGACGAGGGCAAGCAGCTGTCCGAATACCCGTGGGAGATGCTCGACGAGAACAAGTGGCTCGCGGCTCGCCACGGGCTCGAGGGCGAACTCGTCGATCTGCCCTCGCCCGAACGCGTCGCGACGCGGCAACTCGCCCGCCGGTTGCTCGACCGGATGCGCGACCTCGCAGTCGACCTCGGCTCCGGCGCCGAGTTCGATGCCGTCGAGGATCTGCTCGACCGAGGCAACGGCGCCGCCCGCCAGGTCGTCGTCCACGAGGCCAATCACGACCTCCGCGAGGTGATGGCGGAGATCGTCGCGGCAACCGCGGTCTAGGAGCCGATTAACCGGGGTTTAGGCCCACGCAGGCCGCTCTACAATCGGTCTGTGAGCACCGGCGGTCCCGATCTGTTCGTGATCTGCAAGAACTGCGGGTCCGAGGTCAGCCCCTACATCACCGAGTGCCCGTACTGCGGCAACCGTCTGCGTAAGCGCGCGCCGAAGATCGACCGCGACGGCCGCGTGACCGAGAAGCGTCGCCGGCACGTCCGCCGCCCGACGCCGTCGCTCTCGCGCCTGCGCCGTGACGAGATCCCGGGGATCCGCGGCGAGTCGCGCCCGTACGCGACGATCGCGCTCGTCCTCGTCGGAATCGTCGGCAGCCTGTTGTGGCGCACGGGCCTGATCGGGCTACAGCACCTGGTCGTGTTCGAAAAGCCAGGTGCCCACTCGTGGCGTTTGGTGACCGCGGCGTTCACGTACAACAACGCCGGGTACGCGTTCGCGTCGTTGGGGGCGATCGCGCTGTTCGGCTGGCTGCTCGAGCGGCGGCACGGCCACGTCACGGTCGTCGTGCTGTTCCTGGTCGGGGCGGTCGGCGGCCTCGCGGTAACGGCGGTCCTGTATCCGCACCCGCTGGCGCTCGGCGGCAACGGCGGCGCGCTCGCGTTGCTGGTCGCCTGGGCCGTCCCAGATTTGCTGGCGCTTCGTGAGGGCGAGGAGATCGAGGGCGATCTGATCGGGACCGCGGTGATCGCTGTGGTGCTGGCGCTGATGCCCCTGGCGGCGCCGCTCGCCTCGTGGGTCGCCGGCGGCGTGGGTGCGATCGTCGGGTTGGTCGCCGGCGTCCCGCTGGCGCGCATGTCCCGCGCCTAGCGCCAACTATGTAAGAGATTCTGGGCGTATAGGCCAGAAACTCTGTTCTAGTTAGTGGACCTCGATCGCTCCGGCGGGTCCGTCGGTGAGCTGGCCGATGATTGTGCCCGGGATCGCGCCGGCGCCTGCCTCCGGGACCGCGGCCAACAGGCCGCCTGAGGTCATCGCGTCGCACACGAGCCAGCGCAATGGCTCCGGGACGTTGTCGGCGAACGTGGCGAACTGAGCCGCGTGCTCCCGGTTGCGCCGGGTTCCGCCGGCTACAGCCTGTTCGTGGCCGAGCAGTTCGACGACCCCCCCGATCGCAGGCACGGAAGCGGCGTCCACCACCGCGGCGACGCCGGACGCGGCACACATCTCCCGCAGATGGCCGAGCAATCCGAACCCGGTGACGTCCGTCAACGCGTGCGCGCCGGCGGCGCGGGCGGCCACCGAAGAGGCGGCGTTCAAGGTCGTCATCACAGCTACCGCCTCGTCCAACGGCGCCTCCATCCCCCTCTTCAAGGCCGTCGTAACCGCGCCCGCACCGAGCGGCTTCGTCAACACGAGCACATCGCCCGCGACCGCGCCGGCGTTGGTCAACACCTCATCCGGATGAACCACCCCACAAACCGCCATCCCGTACTTGGGCTCCGGGTCGTCGATCGAATGGCCGCCGATGATCGCGACGCCGGCCTCGGCGGCGACGGCGGCACCGCCCGCGAGCACAGACCGCAGGACGTCCGCGCCCAGCGCCTCCACGGAGAACGCCACCAGGTTCAGCGCCGACACCGGAACCGCGCCCATCGCATAGACGTCCGAGAGCGCGTTGCACGCCGCGATCCGTCCGAAGTCGAACGGGTCATCGACGATCGGCGTGAAGAAGTCGGCGGTCTGGACGAGCGCGAGGTCGTCCCGCAGCTTGTAGACGCCCGCGTCGTCCGACAGGTCGAACCCCACCAGGACATTGGGGTCGTCACTGGCGCCGACGCCGGCCAGCACCCCTGACAGCGCCGACGCCGGCAACTTGCACCCGCAACCCGCGCCGTGCGATAGAGACGTAAGTGGAACGGCCACGTACGTATGATCTCGAATCGCTGGTGCCCCCCTACTCAGACGCAGACCTCGACGCCGCGATCGGCGCGATCAGCGACCCCGAGCGGTTGCGCGATGCACAGGATCTCGTGGCCCGTGCGGCCCCGGGCCTGCAGAAGGTGCTCGACGCCGCGCTCGCGGAGGGCGGCTGGTTCGACACCGCCCACGAGCAGGCGGTACGCGAGGCCACGAACACAGAGGACCCAGAGGAGCGGATGGCTGCCGTGCGCACGCTGCTCGCCGAGGAGACTCGCCTCGGGATGTTCGTCGGCGTCGCCGTCGGGTTCGAATTGTCACGAATTCTCAAGACACAGGAGGACTGAAAGACGATGGAAATCCGGTTTCTCGGCCACGCCTGCTTCACCCTGTCCGACGGCGACGCGACGGTATTGATCGACCCATTCCTGAGCGGCAATCCCAGGGCCGCGATCGCGGCCAATGATGTGGGGGCCACGACGATCCTGCTGACCCACGGTCACGGGGACCATCTGGGCGACACCGTTGATATCGCCAAGCGCACCGGCGCGAGCACCGTCGCGATCGTCGAGCTCGCGAACGAGCTCGGCGAGGAGGGTCTGGACGTCAAGGACCCGAACCTCGGCGGCACGGTCAAGTTCGACTGGGGGTGGGCGAAGCTCGTCCCGGCGTGGCACACCTCGATGACACCGAAAGGCACCGTCAACACCCCGGCCGGGCTGCTGATCAACTTCAAGGACACGATCGTCTACCACCTCGGCGACACCAGCCTCTTCTCGGATCTTCAGCTGGTCGGCAAGCGCAACCCGATCGACGTGGCGCTGATGTGCATCGGCGGCCACTACACGATGGACCGAGTCGACGCGGTCGACGCGGCCGCGCTCGTCGCCGCGAAGACGGTGATCCCCTGCCACTACAACACATTCCCGCCAATCGAGACGGATGCCGAGGCGTTCAAGTCCGACGTCGAATCGGCGACCAGCTCGACGGTCGTGATCCTCGAGCCGGGCGAGGCGCACGAAGCGTGACCCACGCAATCGTCCTGATCAAGGCGGACCGCAGCGGGCTGTCGAACCTAGGCGGCGAGCTCGCCGGCATCGAGGGCGTCGCTGAGGCGTACTCGGTGACGGGCGAGTGGGACTTCGTCGCGATCCTCCGGCTGCGCGATCACGACCAGCTCAAGGACGTCGTCACCGGCAGGATCAGTCAGCTGTCGGGCGTGCGGGAAACGCACACGATGGTCGCGTTCGAGGTCTACTCGAGACACGACCTGGAGGCGATGTTCTCAGTCGGGCAGTGAGCGCAGCGCCTGCCCGAACGCAGCGGCCATTGCGGTATAGGTGTATGGCGCGATCGCCTCGCGCGCCGCGGCGCCCAGCTGCGCGCGCAACCCGGAGTCCGCGAGCAGTCGATCGATCGCGCCCGTGAGCGCGGCCCGGTCGCCCGCCGGGACGACCAAGCCGTTGACACCATCGCGGACGAGCCCGCCGGCGACCGCCCCGACCGCGTCCGACGCGATCACCGGCCGACCCTGGTGCATCGCCTCGTTGCACACGAGCCCCCACGGCTCGCGCCACAGCGGCGTCGGGATCGACGGCAGCAGCGCGAACGATGATGCGGCGTATGCAACCGGAAGCTCGGAACGCGCCAGCGGGCCGAGTACCCGTACCCCCGGGGTCGCCCGCGCGATCGAATCGAGCGGTCCGTCACCGATCATCACCAGCGTCGCACCGACTCTGCGCCATGCCTCGAGCAGCAGCGCCACGCCCTTCTCCGCGACGAACCGCCCGACGTAGAGGGCCAACGGCCCCTCTAGGCCCTGCGCCGAGCGAAACGCGTGGATCTCTGCGTCGCTCACGCCGCGCGCGAACAGCTCGGGCTCCACGGACTGCGGCGCCACGAACACGTCGTCATCGCGCCCGCGGACGCCGGCCACGAACCGCCGCACGTGCTCGCCATACGCGACGACCGCGTCGGCCCCACGGTAGATGTGCCGGCTCACCGGTAGCGCGAGCGCGTGGCGCAACCCGCGCGGCTGCGCCCACACGGATGCCCACAACACGAACCGCCGGGCGCCGAAGTACGCCGCCGGGAGCAGGGCGCCGCCGGCGAACGGCGCGATCACTGCGTCGTACTCCCGTCCGGCGGCGAACACCTCACGAACCCCACCGCTCAGTCGTCGGGCTGGGAATGGCGCGGCCGCCAGTTGCGCGTCGAGGTCCTTGAACCACGCAGGCACGTACCGCTCGCCGCCGCCATAACACAGCAGCTCGACCCCGTAATCGTCCGCCAGGCGCTGATACAGCGGCACCCGGTAGTCGGTCAGGTAGTTGGTCAGCAGTGCGACACGCACGGCCGCACCATAGCCTTGGCCCGCAGATGCGGGTCCTGCTGCTGCACAACCGCTACCGCCAGCCCGGCGGGGAGGAGCGGGCGGTCGACGAGATCGCACGGCTGCTGCGCGACCACGGTCACGTGGTCCACCGCTCCGAGCGATCCAGCGATCAGACCTCGAACGTGGCGGCGGCGCGGCGCTTGCTCAGCGGGGGAGAGGACATCGGTGCGGTGATCGCGGCGTTCCGCCCGGACGTAGTCCATGCACACAACCTCCACCCGCTGCTCGGCTGGCGCGCGCTGGCGGCGGCCAAGCGCGCGGGCGCACGCACAATCCTCCATCTCCACAACTTCCGGCTTGTATGCGCGATCGGGATCGCGTACCGCGACGCTCAGCCGTGCCACGAGTGCCACGGTCAGAACACGCTTCCAGGGATCCGCCACAACTGCCGTGGCACCCGAGCGGAGGCGGTCGCGTACGGGATCGCCATCAGCCGCCAGCAGCCGCTCCTGCTGGAGCATGCCGACGCACTCGTGGCGGTCAGCGCCGCGAGTGCGACCCGGCTCGCACAGTTCGGCATTCCCGGGGTGGCTTCGCTGCCGAACTTCGTCCGTGAGTTCGCGCCGGCGAGCGGCGCGGTCACCGGATCGCACGCGCTCGCATCCGGCCGGCTCGTCCCGGAGAAGGGTTTCGACACCGCGATCGAAGCTGCGAGGACCGCGGAGGTCCCGCTCGTGATCGCCGGCGCGGGACCTGACGAGGCACGGCTGAAGCGGCTCGCCGCCGGCGCGGACGTGCGTTTCGTCGGCCGAGTCTCCGAGCGCGAACTGGCGGCGCTGCGCGAGCAGGCGGCCGCCGTACTGGTCCCGTCTCGTTGGGAAGAGCCGTGCCCGTACAGCGTGCTCGACGCGATGGCCGCCGGCGTCCCGGTGCTCGCATCCGACATCGGCGGCCTGCCCGAGCTCGTAGGCGAGACGGTCGCGGATAGCCGATGGGCGGGCGCGCTCGCGGCACTGTGGACCGACCCGGAGCGGCGGCGGCAGCGGGGCGAGGAGGCACTGCGGCGTGCGCGTCAGTTCCACAGCCCCGAGGGCTACTACGAGAAGCTGATCGGGCTCTATGAGAGCCACTGAGGGTGGTGGCGTACGCATTTGCCTGCGTATCGGCGGTTTATGCTGCCTGCGTGCGTCGCGCGCCAAACGTTTTAGGACTCTTCCTGGTTCTCCTGCTGACGGGGTGCGGAGCGTCTGGCGGCAGGTCGACCGCGACGAGGACGGGCTCGCAAGTACCGACGACGGCTGCTTCGACGAGCCCCACGACGACCGCGTCGACGAGCACGAGCACGAGCACGAGCAAGCCGAACAGCACGACCCCGGCACCTGCTCCAGGCTCCGCGAGCACCTCACCGCCGGCGCCGAACGGCGCCCGCGTGCCGGCGACGTTCAAGATCATGTCCGGCGGGGCGTTGTCGCCGCCGGTTGTCTCCGCGCCCTCGGGCTTCAACGTCGCCGTGACGCTCGCGAACCGCGACGCCAAACCGCACACGGTGATCATCAGGACGCCGAAGCCGAGCGCGGCGATCCACGTTCCGGTCCGGGGGTACTCATACCTGCTCGAGAGCAAGCTCCCGAAGGGCAGCTACCCGATCACCGTCGACGGCGCGACCCGCGGCGCGCTCGTGATCGGCGCTGCACCTGGACCGTAAGCGATCAGGCGATCCGAGAGCCGAGCTCGACGTCCCGGTCGGGGGCGAGCAGGATCACTGTGCCGTCCTCCATCGCGCCTAGCACGAGCACCTCTGACTCGAACGGCCCGATCCGCCGCGGCGGAAAGTTGACGACGCCGACCACCAGACGGCCCAGCAGGTCCTCGCGCGTGTAGTTCGTGACCTGCGCCGAGGAGCGCTTGGCGCCGATCCGCGGCCCGAAGTCGATCGTCAGCTTCCAGGCAGGCTTGCGCGCCTCAGGGAAATCGTCGACAGCGGTGATCCGGCCGACGCGCATGTCGACCGCTTGAAAATGATCGATGTCGATCACTACGGAGTTAGCGACGTCGGCGGAAGCGGGGGCGGTGCGGTGCTCGTCGTCGTGCTGCTGGTCGGCGCCGGCACCGCCGGTGCGATCGTCAGCGTGGTCGTCGTCGTGGTGCGCGGAGTCGACGTTGCCGGTGGGGCCCCCGTGGTTGTCGCCGTCGTGTCGGTCGGCGATGCGAGCACGGTCGGATCGGTCTGCGTCTGGTCGCGGCCCGGGGCGGGCGGCTTCGGCGTCGAGGTTGTTGTCGTCGTCGTCGTCGTCGGCGGCGTCGTCCTCGAGGCGACGAGCGTCGGCTTCGAGGCCGTCGCCTTCTTGACCGTCTTGACCTTCTGCTTGGCCTTGGCCGCCGGGCGGTGGCGGGCGGCGCTGTGGCTGGCGGCCGCGGCCACGAGCGACGGCGATGCGCCGCCGGAGCTGTTGCCCGATCCGGTGCCCGTCAGATTGTGGTGTGCGGCCGCGAGCGGCGTGCTCGTCGTGTGCGGCGCGGGGGTGCTGAGATGGTGGACCTCGACCGCCGCGCCGGTGACCAGCGCGGCCGCGGCGAGCCCGACGGCTGCCTTGGTGGCGACGGCGCCGAAGCCGATCGTCGCGATCCCGCCCGCGCTCGAGCCGGCGGCGGCGGTTCCGCTCGCAACTGCTGTCGACCCGGCGGCTGCGCCGGCGCCTGTGCTCGAGCCCGCCGTGTGGGGCAGGTGCGCCCATGCGAGCTTTCGTATGACCGCCAGCGGCCCGAGTGGCAGCAGCGCCGCAAGGGCACGGTTGGTCTGGCGGAGCTGAACCTTGAACCGCGAGCAGCGGGTGCAGGCCTTGAGGTGGCGCCGAACGAGCGGGCTCGCCCGACGGCGCAGTCCCTCGGCGATCTCGCCGAGCTCGATCCGGACCTCGTCGCATGAGAGCAGGCGCGCCTCGGCCGCCTCGGCGAGCGACACGCGCGCGCGGACGAGCAGCGACTTGACGCTGGGGACGGTCGTCTCCATCGCCTCGGCGATCTGTTCGTAGGAGAGGGCGTCCATCTCGCGCAGTACGAGCGCGGTCTTCTGCGACTCGGGAAGCTCGTGAATGTCGCCAACGAGGAGCCGGAACTCCTCGCGCTCGTGGACCTTGTCCGCTGTCGTCGCGCCATGCTCGGAGTAGTGGGCGTCCATCGAGTCCACGCCGATGGGCTGCGTGCGGCGCAGGTGGTTGAGGCTGCGGTTGCGAGCGATCCGGAACAGCCACGGCCGGACGTTGATCGGGCGGTCGTCGGCGATCAGAGCGTTGAACGCGGCGGTGAACACCTCCTGCAGCACGTCCTCGGCGTCCTCGCGCGAGCCGAGCAGATGTCGGCAGAACGCAAGCAACCGGGTCTCGTAGCGGCCGACGAGCACCTCGAAGGCGGCTACATTGCCACGCCGCACGAGCGAAATCAGGCGTTCGTCCGACTGGAGCCGGAGCAGCGAAGAGCGCCCATGTAGGCGGATCCCCCCAGAATATTTCAGGGCAGAGACTTCCATCCGGCTCGCTCTATGCATCGACACCGTAGCAGCGCAGAAGTTGCGGTGAACCGGGGGATTTGAGGGATTGGCCGCCCCGCCAGCCCCTAAGATTCCGCGCGGAGCCCGGGTAGACAAACTGGCAAAGTCCGCGCGCTTAAAACGTGCTGCTCGCAAGAGCGTTGCGGGTTCGAGTCCCGCCCCGGGTATATAGAGAGGCTGAGAGCCAACTTTCAGCATTCCGGTTCCTAATTGACAGAAAAAAAGAAGCCTTGCTAGCGTCGGTAGGACACCGATGCAGGCGCCGCGAAGGCGCTCGGGAGGAAACGTGAGGTCGCTGCGGTGCGCAACACGAGCGTAATCGGGCGCGGCGCTGCAATCGCAGCGGTCGCTGTGGCGATCGTCGCCGTGATCGTGATCGTGTTCTTCGGCGGGGGTTCGAGCTATCAGGTCAAGGCGATCTTCACGAACGCCAGCCAGATCGTCTCGGGCGACCTCGTGCAGGCGTCCGGCAACGCGATCGGGTCGGTTTCCAACATCTCGCTGACGCCCAACGGCCAGGCCGAGCTGACGCTCTCGATCACCAACTCGGCGTACACGCCGCTGCGGCAGGGAACGGTCGCGACCGTCCGTCAGGCGTCGCTGTCGGCGGTCGCCAACCGGTACGTCGACCTGCGGCTGGCGCCCGGGAACGCGGCGCCGATTGCGAACGGCGGGTACATCGGCACGCAGTACACGACCAGCGCGGTCGACCTCGATCAGCTGTTCAACACGTTCACGCCGCCGACCCGCAAGGCGCTCCAGAACGTGATCCAGGGATCGGCCGCCGAGTACGCCGGCTCGGGCGCGAAGGCGCAGCTCGCGTACCAGTACCTCAACCCGGCGATCGCCGCGAGCAGCATGCTGTTCTCCGAGCTCAACCGCGACACGGCCAAGTTCACGCAGTTCCTGGTCAGGACCGGCGGGCTCGTATCCGACATCGCGACCCGCCAGGCGGACCTCTCGAGCCTCGTCTCGAACCTGTCCCAGACGACGACCGCGCTCGCCAACCAGCACACGGCGCTTGGCCAATCGGTGCAGCGGCTGCCGGGCTTCATGACGCTCGCCGACACGACGTTCACGAATCTGCGCGCCGCGCTCAACGATCTGACGCCGCTCGTCAACGACTCAAAGCCGGTCGCGCCGAAACTTCAGAAGCTGCTCGTCCAGCTCAAGCCGCTGGCCCAGGACTCGGTCCCGACGATCCGCGACCTGTCGAGCATCGTCAGCAGCCCGGGGCCGAACAACGACCTGATCGACCTCACGAACAAAGCGGTCCCGTTGGCCAATGCGACGGTGCGCAAGATCCGCGTCGACGGTGCGGTCCGCAACGGCGCGTTCCCGGAATCAGTCACCGCGCTCAGCGGCTCGACGCCCGAGCTCGCGTTCGCGCGCCCGTACGCGGTCGACCTGACCGGCTGGTTTGAGGGCTACAGCCATCCGGGCACGATCGACGCCAATGGCGGCTCGAGCCGGGTCGCGCCGATCGTCGGCGCGTTCTCGCTCGACAACGGGCAGATGACCGCGATCCCGATCGTCGATCGCTTGCTGAGCCTGTTCAACGGCACCGGCGGCAAGCCGGCGCTGCTGACCTACGGCTACGGCGATCGATGCCCTGGCTCGATGGAGCGTGGCGCGATCTGGTATCCGGAGACGGGCTACCCCTGTAATCCGAACGAGCTCCCGACCGGGATGAAGCGGACTCGCGGCGATAGCGGCGGTCGTGGTCCTCGTCGGCGCCTTCCTGGTGGTGACGATCGGGGCGTCGAACGGCAACGGCGGCGGCGCCGGGACTTACAAGATCGAGCTCGACAACGCGTTCGGGCTCGTCACCGGCGAGGACTTCAAGGTCGCCGGTGTCGTCGCCGGGTCGATCAAGTCGATCGATCTCGACCGCAAGACGCTGCGCGCGATCGTCACGGTCCAAGTCGCCCAGCGCGGATTCGGGTCGTTCCGCAAAGACGTGTTCTGCGAATCGCGGCCCCAGTCGCTGATCGGCGAGTACTTCATCAACTGCGACCCCGGAACCTCCTCGACGATGCTGGCGCCGGGGGCGACGATCCCGGTCACTCACACCTCGTCGACGATCCCCGCCGACCTGATCCAGGGCATCATGCGGATGCCGTACCGCGAGCGGCTGACGCTGCTGATCAACGAGCTCGGCGCGGGCGTCGCCGGCCGCTCCGGCGATCTCCAGGCCGCGCTCGACCGCGCGGTCCCGGCGCTGGACCAGACCGACAATCTGCTGAAGCTGCTCGGCGAACGACTCGCTCACGCTGCAGGACCTGACCGCGAGCTCGAACGCCGTGATCACGGCACTCGCGAACAACTCCAAGCAGGTGGCGCGGTTCGTGACCGAGGCGAACAACACCGCCGTCGACACCGCGACGCAGCAGACCGCGCTACGCCAGACGTTCCAGAACCTCCCGGCCTTCCTGGAGCAGCTGCGGCCCGCGCTCGGGAAGCTCGATTCCGCCACGGCCGCGAACGAGCCTGTGCTCGCGAACCTGAACGCGGCCTCTGGCCAGATCGACCGGCTGTTCACGGATCTGCCGCCGTTCTCGCGCTCCGCGCTGCCGGCGATCAGATCGCTCGGTCGCGCGTCGGTAACTGGCCGCCAGGCGGTAATCGCGGCTCGGCCGACGATCGCCCACCTCAACGCAGTTCGCGACCATCGACACCGGAGCTGGCGCAGAACCTGCGGATCGTTCTCGACGACCTCGACACGCAGAGCCGCGCAGTCGAGCGGGACCCGCGGAGCCCAGGCGGCGTCGGGTTCTCTGGGCTGGAGGCACTGCTCGGCTACGTCTTCAACCAGACACTGGCGATCAACACGTTCGGACCGTACGGGCACATGCTCGCGGTCGACGCGTTCGTCGACCTGCGGTGCACGCCGTATGCGACCCCGTCAACGATCGCGACGAACCTGAAGATGTTCGGCGCCGCCTCATACCGGCAGTGCTACTCGTGGCTCGGGCCGAACCAGCCCGGCGTCAACGAGCCCGACCCGACCTGCACCAAGGCGAACGGCTGCACCAGCCCGTGCGTCCCCGATCCGGGCGGTGCTCCTCCCGGCGAGAAGGGGCCGACGACCTCGGCGTGCACGCTGGCCGCGGCCGACACCGCGGGCGCGAACACCGCTTCGAAGCGGACTGCGGCGAGCACACACGCGGGCGCGGGTAGCGGCGGCGGAGGCGGCTCGGGCGGTGCGGCGTCCCCGTCCGCGGCGGCGGGCGGCTCGAGCGGCGGAGGCTCCAGTAGCTCCGGTGGCTCGAGCGGCTCGTCCGGTGGCGGCACGAGCCTCGGCAACGCCATCCGGGGGATCCTCGGGGTGCTCGGACTCGGCGGCTCTGGCGGCTCCTCGGGCCCGTCGCAGTCGGGCGCATCGGCCTCGTCGAGCAACACGTCTACGACGCCGAGCCAGACCCAGCGACTCCTCAACTACCTGTTGGCGTCATGAGGCACCGCCGCCAATCCGCATTCACCAATCCCGTGCTGATCGGGGCCGTCACGACCCTGATCGCGCTCGTCGCGGTGTTCCTCGCGTACAACTCGAATGCGGGGCTGCCGTTCGTCCCGACCCGCGAGCTCAAGGTCGACGTCTCCGATGGCTCGGACCTGGTCGACAACAACGACGTTCGCGAGGGGGGCTATCTGATTGGCCGCATCTCCGACATCAGGCCGGTGTCGCTGCCCGAGACCGGCGCCGTCGGCGCGCAGCTCACGCTTCAGATCAACCAATCCGCGGGCCCGGTGCCGATCGACTCGCGCGCGACCGTGCTGTCGAAGTCCGTGCTCGGGCTGAAGTATCTCGACCTGGTCAGGGGCAGCTCCAACCGCGATTACCCGGACGGCGCGACGATGGACATCAGCCACACGACCGTCCCGGTGCAGATCGATCAGGTGTTCAACATGTTCAACGCGCCGACGCGGACGGCGATTCAGCAGGATCTGGTCGGGTTTGGGGATACGTTGGCGTCGCGTGGGTCGGCGTTCAATGACACGGTCGCGAGTTTGCCGCAGTTGTTGGCGCATCTGCGACCGGTGGCGCAGTATCTTGTCGGCGCCGCCGACGGAGTTGACCAGGTTCTTCACTTCGCTTGATCAGTTCATGCGGGTGGTGGCGCCGGTCGCGAATGTGAATGCGCAGTTGTTCACGGATATGGCGACGACGTTTCGGCGATCTCGAACAGTCCGCAGGCGTTGGAGTCGACGATCGCGAAGTCGCCGTCGACGTTGAGCGTGTCGACGGCGTCGCTGAAGGTGCAGCAGCCGTTCTTGACCGATTTCGCGTCGCTGGGGCGGAGTCTGACGCCGGCCACGTCCGAGTTGCGGGCGGCGTTGCCGGACATCAACCCGGCGATCGAGGTGGGGACAACGACTTTGAAACGGACGCCGCCACTGAACGCTCGGCTGCAGCAGGTGATGGGGGCGCTGAAGACGCTGTCGACCGCTCCCGGCACGAATGTCGCGTTGAACGGGTTGACCGTCGACGGTTGGGACGTTGAACCCGATGGTCAAGTACCTCGGCCCGTATCAGACGGTGTGCGACTACTGGAACTACTGGTGGACGTTCCTGTCTGAGCACCTCTCCGAGGCGACGAGCTTCGGCTTCGCACAGCGAGCGCTGCTCAACCAGACGAACCCGCTGCAGGCAAACAACGTCGGGAGCCAGGGCGCGACGGCGCCGGTCGACGGCGGCGTGCCGGACACGCCCCTGGGCGGCAATGAGTTCCTGCATGCGCAGCCATACGGCGCCGCGATCGACAACCAGGGCAACGCCGACTGTGAGACCGGGCAGCGCGGCTACCCGCTGAAGCTCAACTCCTTCGACCCGCAGGGCCGCACGCTCGCGGTCGATCCGCACACGCCGGGTGACCAAGGCCCGACGTTCGCCGGTCGCGCCCGCGTGCCGGCGGGTGAGACGTACAGCCGCAATCCCACGACCGGGCCGCAGCTGGCCTACAACCCGAGCAACCCATGAGACGGCGCGGCAAGAAACGCAGGAACGGGATGAGCAGGTTCAAGGCCGGCCTGATCGGGATCATCGCGCTCGTACTGATCACGTACCTCGGGTTCACGAAGTTCGCGAACCCGTTCTCGAGCCCGTTCACGATTCACGCGACGTTCGCGAGCTCGAACGACCTGCGGCCTGGCTCGCTCGTGCGGATCGCGGGCGTCAACGTCGGCAAGGTCACGGGAATCTCGATCGCGCCGGGATGCAAGCGGGGCGGCTCGCAAAGCTGTCAGGCGGCGGACGTGACGATGGAGATCGACTCGAGCGGCCTGCCGATCCACAGGAACGCGACCTTCTGGATCCGCCCGCGAACCTTCCTCGAGGGCAACTTCTTCGTCGACGTCGCGCCCGGGAGCCCCTCGGCGCCGACCATCGGCAGCGGCTACACGTTCCCAATCCAGCAGGGCCTCGAGCCGGTTCAGCTCGACCAGGTGCTGGGAGCGTTGCAGCAGAACACGCGCCAGAACCTGCAGACGCTGCTCGCGGAGTACGGGCTCGCTGTCAAGCAGGCGGGGCCCTCGTACAGGGCGTCGATCAAGTACTGGAAGCCGGCGTACGAATACTCGTCCGTTGTCAGCCACGACTTCCTCGGGATCCAGCCGCACGACCTCTCGAACTACATCGCCCAGATGGCGACCGTGTCGGGGGCCCTCGACAACAATCCGCCGGCGCTCGAGAGCCTGATCACCGACTTCAACACGACCGCTGGCGCGTTCGCGCGCCAGAGTGCGAACCTCCAGTCGGCCGTCGCCGAGCTGCCCAAAACGCTCGCCGCCGCGACCCCGGCGTTCAACGCGCTGAACGCTGCGATCCCGCCGCTCGACCGGCTCGCCAAGGCCCTGATTCCGGGCGTCGTCTCCGCCGGTCCCGCGATCGACAAGAGCCTCCCGTTCGTCACGCAGCTGCGGCTGCTCGTGCAGCCGTCCGAGCTGCGCGGGCTGACCCACGATCTGCGTCCGACGATCCCAGCTCTCGCGCAGCTCACGAACGCCACGATCCCGCTGATGCGCAACGGCGTCCGGCCGGCGTCGAGCTGCATCGCGAACGTCGTGCTCCCGTGGTCACATCTGACGATCCACGACTCGAACTTCAACGCGTCGAACGGCTTCCCACCCCGCGAGGCGTACATCGAGGCCGTCGATTTCCTCCCCGGGCTCGCTGGCGAGAGCCGCAACTTCGACGCCAACGGCCCGTACATCCGCGTGCTCGGCAACGGCGGCACGTTCACCTACTCGCTGCAGCCGGGACTGTTCGGGCAGGCGCTGACGCCGATCAGCTCGGTCGAGCCACAGCCGCCCCCAGGCGAACAGCGGCCGCCGTACGAGCCGAACGTCCCGTGTGAGACGCAGGCGCCGATCACGACGCTTGACACGACCGCCGGCGTCCCGATCAGCTCGCAGAAGACAAACCTCGACGCCCCCGGCGCCGCGCTTCGCGCGCAGAGCGCGCTCGGTTCGCTCGCCGATCAGGCCCGCCAGCTCATCTCGCAGCAAGGGCTGAAGATGACCGTCGCCAAGCTGCTGCCCTCGCTGTCCTCACTGAAGCTGCTCAACAAGCTGCCATGAAACGCGCGATCAAGACCCACCTCGGCGACTTCATCGCGATCATCGTGCTCGTCGTGCTGTCGCTCGCGGTCGCGGGTTACATCCTGAACCACCAGGGCCTGCGCTTTCCGTTCATCCAGTCCTCGCCGACGACGTACTACGCCGAGTTCTCGACCGCGCAGGCGGTGACACCGGGGCAGGGCCAGTCGGTGCGGGTCTCCGGCGTCCAAATCGGGACGATCGGCGGGGTCACGCTGCGCAACGGGCTCGCCGACGTGTCGCTGAACATCGACCCCAAGTACGACGGGCTGATCCACAAGGACGCGGTCGCCCTGCTGCGCCCGAAGACCGGTCTGAAGGACATGTTCATCGAGCTCGACCCCGGCCGCGCGCCCTCGCCGGCCGCACCGCACGGATGGACGATTCCGGTCTCGAACACCACTCCGGACATCAACCTCGACGAGGTGTTCTCGTCGCTGGACGCCGACACGCGCCAGTACCTCGACCTGCTGGTCAACGGCGCCGGTACCGGTCTTCAGAACCGCGGCCCGGAGCTTGCGCAAGTGCTCGAGCGGTTCGAGCCGACCCACCGGGACCTGGCGCGCGTCTCGCAGGCGGTCGCCGTCCGCGGCGCCGACCTGCGCCAGCTCGTCAACTCGCTCCAGCGGCTGAACACCGCGCTCGCCGCCAAGCAGGGCCAGATCGTGTCGCTGGTCAACGCGAGCTCGAAGGTGTTCCGCGCGTTCGCGTCGGAGGACACGAACATCTCTCGCTCTGTCGGCGATCTCCCGGCGACGCTGCGCCAGACGACCGCGACGCTCGCCAAGGTGCAGGCGTTCGCACAGCAGCTCGGCCCGGCGGCCGCGAACCTGCTGCCGGCGGCCCGCGCGCTGCCCGCCGCGAACCAGGCGCTCGCCACGCTGGCTCAGCCGAGCGCCCCGATCGTGGAAAACCAGATCCGGCCATTCGTCGTCGCCGCGCGGCCGGTCGTGCGGAGCCTGCGGCCGGCGTCGATCCACCTCGCGGCGGCGACGCCCAACCTGTCCGGCGTGTTCACGGTGCTCAACCACTTCGTCAACATGGTCGGCTACAACCCGGGCAACGTCGAGCATGGATATCTGTGGTGGCTCGCGTGGCTCGACCACAACGCGCGCACGCTGTTCTCGATCCAGGACGGAAACGGCGACTACCGCCCGCTGTTCCTGCAGGCGAGCTGCGCGACGCTCGCACAGATCGTCAACTCGATTCCCGGCGCCGAGTCGGTGCTGAACCTGACCCCGATCCTCACGAACCTCGGGCTGTGCCCGAAGCAGGCGGCCGCGGACAGCGCCGACTACAAGCAGTACGAGTCCAATCTGACGGCGAAGCGGGCGCTGGCCACGCGCCAGGGCAGCGGCACCAGCTCGGTGACCGCGCCGCCGTTCCAACCGAAGCTGCCGGTGCACTGACTCATGTCGACCCGGCCACCCTCGACATTCAAGGTCCTGACGATGGTGCTGTTCGCGCTCTCGTGCGCCGGCCTGCTGTTGTTCCTGTGGCTGTCGTTCGGCGGCACGATCCCGTTCAACCCGCAGGGGTACCGGTTTGAGGTCGCGTTCCCGAGTGCGCAGCAGCTCGCGCCCCAGTCCGATGTCCGCGTCGCGGGCGTGTCGGTCGGCACGGTCGTCAACACGCAGCTCGACCCGCGCGGCAATCGCACGCTCGCGACGATCCAGCTGCAGAACCAGTACGCGCCGATCCACACGACGGCGCGCGCGATCCTGCGCGAGAAGACGATCCTCGGCGAGACGTACGTCGACCTCGAGCCAGGGCTCCGCGGGACCCCCTGGCTCCGCGACGACGGGATGCTCGCGCGCTCGCAGGTCGTGCCCGCGGTGCAGCTCGACGACGTGTTCAACGCGCTCGACGCGCCTACGCGCGCGGCTTTCCAGCAGTGGCAGCAGGAGCTCGCGAAGGCGGTCCGCGGCAACGCCCAGAACCTCAACGCGGTGCTCGGGAACCTGCCGGCGTTCGCCGCCAACGCGACCGACATCCTGCGCGTGCTCGACGTCGAGCACGCCGCGGTCGTGCGGCTGTCGGTCAACGGCGGCACCGTGTTCGACGCGCTCTCGCGCAACCAGACGGCGCTTCGGAACCTGATCACGACCGCGCAGACGACGTTCGCGACGACCGCCGCGAACAACAACGCGCTGGCCGCGACGTTCCGGAACTTCCCCGCGTTCCTCGATCAGACGAAGGCGACGATGACGCGCTTGCAGTCGTTCGCGCTGAACACCGACCCGCTCGTACGGGAGCTCGAGCCGGTGGCGAACGACCTCGGGCCGACGTTGACGTCGCTGCGCGAGCTCTCACCGAATCTGAAGTCGTTCTTCTTCCACCTGGGGCCCTTGATCACCGCCTCGAAGACCGGGCTGCCCGCGCTCCGCGACGTGCTGAACGGCGCGACGCCGCTGCTCGGACAGCTCGGCCCGTTCCTCGAGCAGCTCAACCCGATCCTCGGTTGGCTGTCGCTCCACCAACAGCTGATCTCCGACTTCATCTCGGTCGGTGCCTCGGGCATTGCGGCGAAGACGACCAGTTTCGGCGGCGGCGGCACCGGCCACTACCTGCGGCAGTTCTCGCCGATCGGCCCCGAGACGCTGTCGATCTTCCCGTCGCGCGACGCCAACAACCGCGGCAACACGTACCCGCCGTCGCTGTGGCTCGCCAACCCGGAAAACCTGATCAAGGGCAACTTCCCATCGTGGGACTGCAAGAACACCGGCGCGGCCGGCGACGGCTCGGTGACCGCGATCAACGCCCCTGCGATCGGGCGCCCGGCGTGCTGGGTGGCACCGCCGCTCCCGGGCGCGGCCCCAGGGGAGATCCCGCGGATCACCGCGGCGGCCTACTCCAGCAAGTGAGCCGAGGCCCGGCCGGCTAGGCGGCCCGGGCGGAGTCGGCGCCCGACTCGCTCGACCCACTTGCAAGCGCGAGCCCGTCGAGCAGCTGGCCTATCAGCTCACGATCGCCCCACAGCTCGAGGCCATCGCGGTTCCCGTCAGGTGAGAACGCCTTGATCCAAGCCTTGCTCGTGCCGATAACGCGTGCATCGGCGCTCTCGGCTGCTCGCTCCTCGATCGTGACGTTGCCTGCTGCGGCGATCAGCTGGCAGACGGAATCGCCGTCGCCGTTTTGCACGGTCAACTCGACCGTACCGCTGAGCGACTCGTCTGGGTGGACGAGGCCCGGCGCGAGCCGGAAGATCGCGCCGATATCGACACACTCCGAGGGCCGGGGGGCGCCCCACGCCCACGCGTACCCCCAGCGCGCAAGCTCGCCGAGAATCGGCATCAGCTCGCGGGCCCGCTCGGTGAGCTCATAGTCGACTCGCGGCGGCACTTCGCGGTACCGCTGCCGGGTGAGCATGCCGTCCGCGACCATGCGGTTCAGGCGCGAACGGAGCTGCTCGGTCGAGATGCCGGGAAGCACCCGCTGCAGCTCGACGAAGCGGCGGGGTCCGGCGGCAAGGTCGCGAATGATCAACAGCGTCCACTTGTCGCCGACGAGGTCGAGCGCCCGGGCGTCAGGAGACCATTGATCGTAAGGGTGTCGCTTTGGCGGCGGCACGTGGGGCATGAGATACCTCTCGAGGGACGGTTCCTACCTACCTACTTCCAGCATATCGGACAAAGGCGGCCAGACAACCCCGGTTTGGACGATCTGGACACTTCTAATCAGCAATTCGCGTCAGTTTTGGGCATCTCGAGCGTTTTCGGTAATTGATGGGCGAACTGATCTCCCTGATCGACCGTCGCGCCGAGCGTGCACAGCGCGCGAACCACGCCACCCCGGCGTTCTTCTTCGATCTCTGCTGCCCGTTCTCGTATCTTGCGGCAGAGCGCGTTGAGCGACTGCTCGGCGAGGTCGAGTGGATCGCAGTCTCGTCGGTCGCGGTCGGAGACGGCTCCTGGCCGCTCCCGGAGGCGGCGCGACTCGCGGCCGAGCGGCGGGGGGCAGAGCTGCGGCTCCCGCTCGTGTGGCCGGACCGATTTCCGCTGTCGGTCCCGGGGCTGCTCCGGGCGGCGAGGTATGCATCGACGATCGGGTCCGGCGCACAGTTTGCGCTTGCGGCGATGCGACTCGCGTTCTGCGGCGGTTTTGACCTCGAGGATCCCGAGATCCTCGCCGAGGCGACCGCGGCCGCCGGGATCCCGCTCGAGGATTGCTTTCAGGCGATCGGTGATCCGAAGCTCGACGCGTCGCTGCGTGCAACTGCTCGGGGACTGCGAGCCCGCGGGATCCGCAGACTGCCCGCCGTCAGGGTCGGCCCGCGGCTGATCGACGGCGAGTACCGGCTGGCCGAAGCGGCTGCGCTTTTGCGCGCGCCGGCGGCGCGATCCGCTGGATAACTCTTATTGGGACAGGGCAGGGTGCCCGTTCACGGTGGCGCACCGGCTGCGGGGCCGGGGCGCCTCCGTGCCGTTTTCCGTCCGCCGCCCGCCGGGCACGTCACACTCTCCGCATGCGAGATCCCGTCGACCGCGCAGTGCGCGCGATCGCGCGCCGCAACTCCCACGCGCCGTCTAGGGTGGCCGATTGAGCAGACGCCGCCGCGCCCGTGCCGCGGTACGTCGCTTTTGGCGTCTCGCCTGGGACGCGAACATCACCGGGCAGTCGGCGATGGTCGCCTACAACATGCTGCTCGGGATCATCCCGGTGGCGCTGTTGGGGCTGTTCGTCGCCGGGCAGGTGCTCTCGAGCCAGACGGTCCAGCACAGCATGCTCGTCGACCTGCGCGACATCTTTCCCGGGACCACCCAGGGGACGCTCTCGAAGCTGCTCGACCAGGTCGCTGATTCGACCACCGGGACCGGTGTACTGGCGCTCGTCTTGAGCCTCTGGCTCGGGTCGTCGTTCTGGGGCGCGCTTGATACCGCGTTCGCGCGGATTTACGGGTGCAGCTCGCGGCGGTGGCTCGAGCAGAAGCGGTTCGCGCTTGGGATGCTCGTCGTCGTGCTCGTGTTCATGATCGCGACCGTCGCGATCCCGGCGATGCAGAGCATCCTCAAGGCGGGCGCCGAGGACCTCCCGTTCGACCTCGCGCGCGTGACACGGCTCGTATATTTCATCTCGCTCGCGATCAGCGTGCTCGTGCTGTTCGGGTGCCTCGCCGTGATCTATCTGCGCGTCCCGAACCGAGAAGTTCCATGGCGGGCGGTGTGGCCGGGCGCACTCGGCGCGACCATCGCGATCGTCGTAGTCGACATCGCGTTTCCGGCATATCTGTCGAATATCTCCACGATCGCCCGGTTCGGCACGACGATCGTGTTCGTGCTGATCGTGCTCGGGTGGTTCTACCTGCTCGCGCTGATCCTGCTCGGCGGCGGCGTCGTGAATGCAATGCGCCTGACGGGCCACGAACCCGTGGTGACGGTATCCGAGCCCGTGTTAGCGTCTGCGCGCGATGACGACTGAGACGGGCACCCAGGTCCACGGCGGCCGCTTGGTCGCTCAGCGCCTGCGCGCGCACGGAGTCGAGAAGCTGTTCACGCTGTCCGGGGGTCACCTGTTCTCGATCTACGACGGCTGCCGCGCCGAGGGGATCGAGCTGATCGACGTCCGGCACGAGCAGACCGCCGCGTTTGCCGCCGAGGGCTGGGCGAAGGTGACGCGCTCGGTCGGCGTCTGCGCGCTGACCGCCGGACCGGGGGTCACCAATGGAATGAGCGCGATCGCGTCCGCGTCGCTGAACCACTCGCCGGTCGTCGTGCTCGGCGGGCGGGCGCCGGCGTTCCGCTGGGGGCAGGGATCGCTGCAGGAGATCGACCACGTGCCGTTCGTCCGGCCGCTTGTGAAGTTCGCCGCGACGCCGGAGTCGACGGCCGAGATCCCCGGACTCGTCGACGATGCTCTGCGGCTTGCGGCCGCGCCGCGGACTGGGCCGACGTTCGTGGACTTTCCGCTCGACTACGTGTTCACCGAGGCGGAGATGCCGACCGATGAATTGCCGGCTGTCGGCGCGTCCGCCGCCGCTGATGCCACGGCGATCTCGCGCGCCGCCGCGCTGCTGCGCGACGCGGAGCGCCCCGCGATCATGGCCGGTACGGGGCTTTACTGGGGCAGGGGCGAGAATGCGTTGCGCGAGTTGGCCGAGGCGCTCCGTGTTCCGGTTTTCCTGAACGGTCTCGGCCGGGGCTGCGTGCCCGCTGACCACGAACTGTGTTTCTCGCGCGCGCGAGGACAGGCCCTCGGGGGCGCGGACGTGGCGCTCGTGATCGGTGTGCCGCTCGACTTCCGGCTCGGCTTCGGGGGCGCGTTCGCTGCGGACGCCGACGTGATCGTGATCGACGTCGCCGAGCCCGAGCGCGAGCACCCACGCCCCGTGGCGGCGGAGCTATACGGCGATCTGGCCGAGGCGCTGCGCGCACTGGCGTCTGCCGCCGCCGGCGGACCGGACCGGGAGCCGTGGATTAAATCGCTGCGCGCGACCGAGAACGAAAAACGGGCCGCCGAGGCCGCGGAGCTTGCCGACGAACGCGCGCCGCTGCACCCGATGCGGATCTACGGCGAACTGGCGCAGATGCTCGACCGCAACGCGATCGTGATCGGCGACGGCGGCGACTTCGTCTCGTTCGCCGGGCGGCTGGTCGACTCCTACGAGCCCGGCTGCTGGCTGGATCCCGGTCCGTACGGGTGTCTCGGCTCCGGTCCGGGGTACGCGCTCGCCGCGAAGCTCGCCCATCCCGATCGTCAGGTCGTGCTGCTGCTCGGCGACGGCGCGCTCGGGTTCGCAGGGATGGACTTCGACACGCTCGTCCGCCACGGTGTCGCGGTCGTCGGAGTCGTCGGCAACAACGGGATCTGGGCGCTCGAGAAGCACCCGATGGAGGCCTTGTACGGGTACTCCGTCGCCGCCGAGTTGACGCCGGAGACCCGGTATGACCAGGTGGTCGAGGCGCTCGGCGGAGTCGGCTCTCTGGTCCGCGAGCCCGCCGAGCTGCGTCCCGCGCTCGAGCGGGCGTTCGAGTCGGGCAGGCCGGCGCTCGTCAACGTGCTGACCGATCCGAACGTCGTCTACCCGCGCAAGTCGAACCTGGCCTAGGCGCAGAACATGTCCGCTCGGTCTCGGCTGATCGCCTTCGGGACCGCCGGCGTGCTCGCGGTCGCCGGGATCGTGGTCGCGGTGCTGACATCGGGCACATTCGGCCAGGTCGTCGCGATCGTCCTCCTATCGCTCGGGTTCGGTGGCGCTGTCCTGCTCATGTTCCTGGCGGTTGGGCTGAGCGAGGACCGCGCCCGCGCACGGGATGACGCCGAGCGGCGTCGCCGGGCCGAACAACGGGTGGCCGGACCCGCCCCGCGGTCACGTCGACCGAGATGGCCGCGCAGACCGACTTAAACGAAAACCGCCCGCGTTGGGCGGGCGGCTTCCGATCCAGGTAAGGCCCAATCGGGACGGGCAGGGGTACGTGCCAGAAAGGGCCCGATTCGAGTGGCTCAGGCGGCGGGAGGCGCCGATGTCTGCGGCTTCGCCCGAGCCTATGTGTGGGATTCGGATTCGCGCAATGCGGTCCCTAACCCGCCTTGGATCATGCTCCTTGGACGCCCCTATCGCAATCGGACATCCGTCCAGGGTACCGTCCAGAACGGCGTGGACACGGAGCGGTCAACGCCTCCTGGGTAAAGGCAACTGGCTTAGTAGACTTATTGGTATGCGGGAGCTTTTCGCGTTTCCCAACCCTGTTAACGACAAAGCCGCTCGGATTGTTGCGGGTGTAGTGCTCGGGACGGTGATCGTGACGCTCGCGACCGGGTTCTACTGGCTGCTGATTCCCCTCACCTACGGCTTCTGGGCCCGCGTGCTGACCGGGCCGAAGCTGAGCCCGCTCGCATGGGTGGCGATGAACGTGGTCGCGCCACGGCTCGGGCCGAAGAAGCCCGTCCCCGGGCCCCCGAAGCGGTTCGCCCAGGGGATGGGCGCTTTCATGTCGACTACCGCGCTCGTGCTCGCGTTCGCCGTCTCGCACACTGCCGCGGACGTGGTGCTGGCGCTGTTCATCCCGGCCGCCGGGCTCGAGTCGATCTTCGGCTACTGCCTCGGGTGCAAGGCGTTCGCGCTACTGATGCGCGCCGGCGTGATCCCGCAAGAGATCTGCGAGGAGTGCGCCGACATCGGCGGGCGGCTCCGCGCCGCGGCGTAAGCGGCCGGCGCTCAGCTGAGACCGAGCGCGGCGCCCCGGAGGATGTCGTGCTCTGAGACCTCGACCGCGACGAGGCCGAACGTGTGCAGGACCTCGCCGAGGATCGCGGCGCCGGCGACGATCGTCGGGGCCCGCGCCGGGTCGAGCCCCGGCGTGCGCTCGCGCTCGGCGAGCGGCACGGCGGCGAGCTCGCCCAAGATCCGCTCCCGCTCGCCGTCGGTCAGCACGTACCCGTGGACGCGCGCGGCGTCGTAGGGCTCCAGCCGCTGCGCGATCGCCGCGAGCTGGGTCGCAGTGCCGGCGACCGCGATCGCGTGTCCCACGCCGGCGCGGACGGCCTCGGGCACTGCCGCCGCGAAGATCGCCCGCACGTCGTCCGCCAGCGCGCCCAGCTCCGCCTCGGTCGGCGGATCGGAATGGAGGTGGCGCTCGGTCTGCCGGACGACCCCCGCCTGGGTCGAGACGTGAAAGCCCATTTCGTGGCCGGTGCCGATTACGAGCTCGGTTGAGCCCCCGCCGATATCGACGACCAGCGTCGGCGTCCGATCGTCGGGGTCGCGCTCGCTGGTCGCGCCGAGGAACGTGAGCCGGGCCTCGTCGTCGCCCTTCAGCACGTGCGGCTCGAGCCCGTAGCGTCGCTGTACCTCGGTAGCGAACTCGCCGCCGTTCGACGCGTCGCGGACCGCGCTCGTGAGGACCGCGATGGCCCGATCGGCGCCGTCGATCGCTCGCCGGTACTGATCGAGCACGGCGAACACCCGGTCGATCGCGTCGTCGGCCAGCCGGCCGGCGCTGTCGACGCCGGCGCCGAGCCGCGTCACCTCGGAGCGGCGGTCGAGCTCATCGACGACCCGCCCGTCGTCGACGGCACACAGCAGCAGCCGGGTCGAGTTGCTGCCGATGTCGACGACCGCGACCCGGCTCACAGCCCGTTCACCTGGTGCGGCATCGGCATGCCGTCGAGTCCTGCGAGCAGGTTGTCGACGGCCAGGTTGGCCATCCGCTCGCGTGCCGCACGCGTCGCCGAGCCGATGTGCGGCGCGACGATCAAGTTCGGCGCTGCCCACAGCGGATCGTCGCTCGGCAGCGGCTCGGGATCGGTGACGTCCAGCGCGGCGCCGGCGATCACGCCCGTGGCCGAGCGCGTCCGCGAGCGCCACCTGGTCAACGATCGGTCCGCGGGCGGTGTTGATCAGGATCGCCGTCGACTTCATCCGGGCGAGCGCGGCGGCGTCGATCAGCCCTCGCGTCGCCGGCGTCAGCGGCGTGTGCAGCGACACGAAGTCGGAGCGCTCGAGGATTTCGTCCAACGACGCGTTTCCCGTATGGAGGACCGTCATCGAGAACCCAGCGGCGCGTGCCGCCACCGCCCGCCCGATCCGCCCGTACCCGATCACCCCCAGCGATGCGCCGTACACGCTCGCTCCGAGATACGAACCGGGCTCCCACGTGAGCCAGTCGCCGGCGCGGGCAGCTGCGATCGCATCCGGCAGCCTCCTCGCCGCCGCGAGCAGCAGCGTCCAGGCGAGGTCGGCGGTCGCGTCTGTCAGCACGTCCGGGGTGTTGCCGACCGGAATCCCGCGCGCGGTGGCGGCGTCGAGGTCGATGTTGTCGACGCCGACGGCGTAGTTGGCGATCGCTCGCAATGCCGGGGCGCTGTCGAGCAGCGAGGCGTCGACGCGATCGGTCAGCAGCGAGAGCAGGCCGTCCGCATCGGTCACCCCCGCGACCAGTTGCTCGCGCGACGGCGGCAACCGCTCCTGCCACACGGTCACGTCGTTGCCCGCGGCCGCGAGCCGATCGAGGGCGCCACCGGGGAGCCGGCGGCTGACGAATACGCGGGCCATGGCCGCGTCGGATTCTTTCGTGCGATCTGGTACGCTGACGTACCATGACGGCTGTCGCGGAGAGACCCGGGCTGGACGAGCAGGCGGCGCCCCCGTCGCCCGCCGGACCGGTGGAGCCGGGGACTCCGCTGAACGCGCCGCCGGCGCTGAAGCTTCCGCGCCCGCTCCAGACGATGATGTTCGGGCTCGCGCCGCTCCAGTTCAACCTCCGCGCGCAGCGCGAGCTCGGAGATGTGTGGCAGGTCGACCTGCCGGCGCGCGAGGGGCCGCTCGTGATGACGAGTCACCCCGACCACGTCAAGTCGCTGTTCACCGCGAAGCCGCAGGACGCGCCGACGGCGACGAACGAGACGCCGCTGCGCCCGATCCTCGGACCGAACTCCGTGCTGATCCTGCTCGGGGAGAAGCACATGCGCGAGCGCAAGCTGCTGCTGCCGCCGTTCCATGGCGAGGCGGTCGAGCGGTACGTCGCGACGATCGAGCAGGTCGCGCACCGCGAGATCGACCGGTGGCAGGTCGGCAAGCCGTTCGCGCTGGCGCCGCGGATGCAGGCGGTGACGCTCGACGTGATCATGAGCGGACTGTTCGGGATCGATGGAACGCCCGCCAAGGGCACGCCTGAGTACCGCATGCGCGAGACATTCCGCCGCCTGTTGCGGATCTCGACGAACCTGCTTTGGGGCCTCGTCGAGCTGTACAACCTTGGCCGCGAGGAGGCCCGCGGCCCGATGGCGTGGGTGCTGAAGTTCGCCGACCGCGAGCTGTATCGGGCGATCCGAACCCGCCGCGCACAGCCACTCGACGACAACGCCAGCGACGTCACGTCGCTGCTGCTCGCCGCGCGCGACGAGCACGGGCAGCCGCTGTCGGACGAGGAGATCCGCGACGAGCTGATGACGCTCGTGCTCGCCGGCCACGAGACGACGGCGAACTCGCTGGCGTGGACGCTCGAGCGGGTCCTCCGCACTCCCGACGCATACGCAAGCCTGCGCGAAGCGGTACGAAGCGGCGGCGACTCACAGCATGCCAACGCCTACGTCGAGGCGACGATCCACGAGGGGATGCGCGTACGTCCCGTGATCCCGGTGATCGTTCGGGTCGTGAAGCGGCCGTGGCGGCTGGGCAATTACGTGGTCGCGGCAGACACGCCGATCGCGATCAGCATCGCCGCGCTCCACCACCGCCCCGACGTGTATCCCGACCCGTACGCGTTCAGGCCGGAGCGGTTCCTCGAGGCTAAGCCCGGGACGTATACCTGGATACCGTTTGGCGGCGGCATCCGCCGGTGTCTCGGCGCGTCGCTTGCGATGGCCGAACAGCGAGTGGTGCTGGAGGCGATCGCGCGGCGAGTTGATCTGAGGCCGAGCAGACCCTCATCCGAATGGCCACGACAACGCAACGTGACGATGATCCCCAGCAGAGGCGGAAAGGTGATCGTCGAGCGCAAGACCACCGCGACCGGCTGATCGCGGCGCTCGCGAGCGCGATCGAGGAGCAGGGATACCGCGCGACGACCGTCGCCGACATTGTCCGGATCGCGCGGACATCGCGGCGCACGTTCTACGAGCACTTCGCCGATCGTGACGCGTGCTTCCTCGCGTTGTTCGAGCAGACGGGCACGGCTTCGATGGAGCAGCTCGCCGCCGCCGTCCGTCCCGACGAGCAGCCGGAGCAGCAGATCGAGGCGGCGCTCGACGCCTACCTCGAGAGCGTCACGGAACGGCCGGCGCTGCACCTCAGCTTCGTCCGGGAGCTTCCCGGTCTGGGCCCGGAGGGGGCCGCCCGGCAGCGAGCCGTGATCGAGCGGTTCGCGAGCCTGCTCGTCGCGCTCGTCGAGGCCGGACGCAAAGCCCACCCGGAGCTCGAGACGAAACCGCTGCACCCGGACATCGCCGTGATCATCGTCGGGGGCCTGCGCGAGCTGCTCGTGATCGCGGCCGAGCAAGGCCGTCCCGTGCGGGAGCTGCGTCGCAGCGCCGGCGACGCGGTCCGCGCGATCCTCGACGCGACAGTCCTCTAGGAGGAACCGATCTCGACCGGTGCGGCCTCAGCGGCGGGCACGGTGGCCCGTGCTTTCAGGCGCGGCAAGCCGAGCAGCGCGACCACGCCGCCAGCGAACGCGAAACCCGCCGCGACGGCGAACGCCAGCTCGAAGCCGCTCGTCAGCGCGACCAGCTGGGCGTGGTGGTTCACCACCGCGGCGTGCCTGAGGTCGCTGTTCGTGCGCGAGGTCGCGAGCGCGTCGAGGATCGCGAGCCCGAGCGCACCACCGAACATCCGCGAAGTGTTGACCAGCCCGGACGCGAGCCCCGCCTCCCGCGGCGCGACGCCCGCTACCGCGGAGATCGTTCCGGTGACGAACGCGAACCCGATCCCGATCGCGACCAGCAGCGACGGCGCGAGCACATCGTTGAAGTAGCCGCCCCCGACGGCGATCCGGACGAACAGCGCGAGCCCCGCCGCCTGCGCGAGCATCCCGAACGCGAGCAGGTTGCGCGCGCCGAAGCGCGGCACGATCCGCGGCGCGATGTTCGCGCCGAGGATGATGCAGACGGTCATCGGCAGGAACGTCAGCCCCGCCTTGATCGGCGAGTAGCCGAGCACCTGCTGCAGGTACAGCGTCAGGAAGAACCACATCCCGAACGACGCCGCTCCGGTGAGCACGACGACGAGGTTCGCGGCGCTCAGCGTCCGCGAGGCGAAGATCCGCAGCGGCATCAGCGGCGCCTTCGCAATCCGGCCCTCGATCGCGACGAACGCGACCAGCAGCGCGAGGCCGCCGCCGATCAGCCCGAGCACCTGGCCCGAGCCCCATCCGAGCGCGTCGGTGCGGACGATCCCGAGCACGAGCAGCGACAGTCCGACGGTCGCGGTGAGCGCGCCGGAGACGTCGAAGTTGCGCGTGCCGCTCTCGGAGCGGCCCTCCGCGACGAGCCGTTGCGTCAGCAGCGCCGCGCCGAGTCCGATCGGGATGTTGATGAACAGGATCCACCGCCAGTTCAGGCCCTGGGTGAGGATCCCGCCGAGCAGCGATCCGGCCGCGCCGCCGGCGCCGCCCATCGCGCCCCAGATCCCGACGGCGCGGTTGCGCGCGGCTGTCTCGGTGAACGTGGTCGTGAGGATCGACAGCGATGCCGGCGCGATCACCGCGGCGCCGAGCCCTTGGATCGCGCGGGCAGCGATCAGCACTGGCTGGCTGTTCGCGAAGCCGCCCGCCAGCGACGCCGCCGCGAACAGCACGAGCCCCGAGACGAATACGCGCCGGCGGCCGAGCAGGTCCGCGAACCGGCCGCCGAGCAGCAGGAAGCCCGCGAACGTCACCGTGTACGCGTTCACCACCCAGGTCAGGTCCGCTTCGGTGAACTTCAGCGCGTGGCGGATTGAAGGCAGCGCGACATTGACGACGGACACGTCGAGGATCACCATGAACTGTGCGAGGCACGCGAGGATCAGGGTCGCGCGCAGATGTGGCCGGTTCGAGCTCATACGCTGCTGACGAATGGTAAGCGGCTAGCTCGACACGCGAACGTCACAAAGACGTCCGCGCGCGGTGGCTGCGGAAATCCGGCGGCCGCTTCTCGGTGAATGCCTGCACGCCCTCGTTGCGCCTCGGCGGTGTCGAGGAACAGCCCCAGCCCGGAGAACGCAAGCTGCCCGATGCCGGCCATGTGCTCGGTGTCCGAGTTGAACGACTGCTTGAGGAACCGCAGCGCGGTCGGCGACAGCGCGAGCATGTCGTCGGCCCACTCGCGCACCTCGTCCCGCAGCCGCTCGCGCGGGACGACCGCGTTGACGAGTCCCCACCGCTCCGCGGTCGCGGCGTCGTAGCGCCGGCAGCGGAACCAGATCTCCCGCGCCCGCTTCTCGCCGACGACGCGCGCGAGATACATGTTCCCGAAGCCGGCGTCGAACGATCCGACCCGCGGCCCGACCTGGCCGAACTGCGCGTCGTCGACGGCGATCGTCACATCGCACACGACGTGCAGCACGTGGCCGCCGCCGATCGCGAAGCCGTTGACGGCCGCGATCACGGGCTTCGGCACCTCGCGGATCAGGCGGTGCAGTCGCTCGATCTCGAACAGCCCGGACTCGCTCGGCCCGTAGTCGCCCGTCTCGGCCCGCTGCTTCTGGTCGCCGCCGGTGCAGAACGCGCGGTCGCCGGCGCCGGTCAGGCAGATCACGCCGACCTCGTCGTCGACCCACGCGCGCGTGAACGAGTGGATCAGCTCGTCGACCGTCCGCGCGCGGAACGAGTTCATCCGATCGGGGCGGTCGATCGTGATCCATGCCAGCCCGCGGTCGACCTCGTATCGCGTATCGGTGAGCTCCATCGTCACGCCATCGTAAGGCCGCCGCTCACGGACAGCGTCTGCCCCGTGATGAACGCGGCGCCGTCCGATGCGAGAAACGCGACCGCCGGCGCGATGTCCTGCGGCGTCCCGATCCGCCGCAACGGAACCGCGCGGGCGAGCGCGTCGCGCGTCCGCTCTCCCATCGTCGCCAGCAGCGCCGTGTCGGTCGGACCCGGGCAGACCACGTTGACGGTCACGCCGTGCTTGGCGACCTCACGCGCGAGCGTCTTTGAGAACGCGACGATGCCGGCCTTCGCGCCGCTGTACACCGCCTCGAGCGAGGACCCGACCCGTGCCGCGTCCGACCCGATGTTGACGACGCGCCCGTGCTCGCGCTCGACCATCCCCGGCACGATTCGCCGGCAGCAGCGCAGACACCCCTTGAAGTTGATCTCGATGATCCGGTCCCATAGCGGCTCGTCCGTCTCCAGGAACGGCTTGAACTCATCCCAGCCGGCGTTGTTGACCAGGATATTTATGGGGCCGAGCTCACGCTCGGCCTTGGTTGCCGCCCGGTCGACTGAGCCGGGATCGGTCACGTCGAGCCTCACGGCGAGCCCGCCGATCGCGGCGGCGGTGTCGGCGGCCGCGTCCTCGAGGATGTCGGCGACGATCACCTGGTGGCCGTCGGCGGCGAGCTGCTCGGCGATCGCGCGGCCGATTCCACGCGCGCCGCCGGTGACAAGCGCGATTCCCATTTGGCGTAAGAATGTCGTAAATGAGCCCCACCCACCCAACCCGCCTCACGCCACCGCTCGCGCGCATCGCCCTCGGGTGCGGGAACTTCGGCGGCGTCGGTTCGGCGCCGGCGTTCTTCGGCCAGGGGATCTCGGGAGGACGAGGCGTTCGCGCTGATGGACGCGGCGTGGGAGGGGGGGATCCGTCACTTCGATACTGCCGACGCGTACGGCGGCGGGCGCAGCGAGACGGCGATCGGCAAGTGGATCGCGGCACGCGGCGTGCGCCCCGCGCTGACGACCAAGACGTTCAACCCGATGGACCCGGACGACGAAGGCGGGCTCGCGCCCGAGCGGATCGCGCGCCGGCTGCAGTCGAGCCTCGAGCGGCTTGGTGTCGATTCCGTCGAGCTGTACCTGGCGCACGATTTCGATCCGTCCGTGCCCCTGGCGGACACGTTCGGCGCGTTCGAGGCGGCGCTCACCGCCGGATCGATCAACGCGTACGGCGTCAGCAACTTCGACGCCGCCCAGCTGGCCGCGGCGCTGCGACGTGGGCGCGCCGCGCGCGATCCAGAACTCGCGCTCACTGCTCGATCGCGGCGACGAGGCCGAGCTGCTGCCGCTGTGTGCCGAGCGGGGCGTCGCGTACAGCGCGTTCAGCCCGCTCGCGGGCGGATGGCTGACCGGCAAGTACCGCCGCGGCGAGGCCTATCCGGACGGCTCGCGGATGACGCAGCGCCCGGAGCCGTACGAGCCGTTCACCAGCGACGGCGTGTTCGATCGGCTCGAGCAGCTGCGTGCGCTCGCGCGGCGCGCGCGATATGTCGATGTCGGGTGTGGCGCTCGCGTGGCTGCTCGCCGACGAGCGCGTGACTCAGGTTGTCGTCGGTCCCGGGCGGCCCGAGCACCTGGCGCCCGTGTTCGAGGCGCTGGAGCATCCGCTGAGCGACGCCGAACGGAGCGAGGTCGAGTGCTTGTTCTGAGCCACGAGGACGTGCTGGCGGCGCTCGAGCCGGAGGCGTGCGCCGACGCGATGGCCGAGGTGCTCGCTCGCGCACGCGCGCGGCGAGGCGTACTTCCCGCTTCGGTCGGTGGTCGCGCCGCCGAACGCGAACGGCTTCATCGGGCTGATGCCGGCGTGGCGCGGCGGCCACCGCGCGACCTTCGCCTTGAAGGCGCTGTGCGTGATGCCCGGCAACCCCGCCCGCGGGCTCGACTCCCATCAGGGCGTCGTGATCCTCTCGGATCCGGACACCGGCATCCCGACCGCGATCCTCGATGCGTCCGCGGTCACCGCGATCCGCACGGCCGCTGTGAGCGCGGTCGCGACGCGGACACTCGCGCGCTCCGACGCGAAGGTGCTCGCGATCCTCGGCAGCGGCGTGCAGGGGCGCGCCCATCAGCGGGCGCTGGGCGCCGACTTCGACGAGGTGCGGGTGTACTCGCCGACGACCGGCGGCAGCGCCGAGGAGACCGTCAGGGGCGCCGACGTCGTCGTGACCGCGACCAACTCGCGCGAGCCGGTGCTCGAGCGCGAGTGGCTGGCGCCCGGCACGCACATCAACGCGGTCGGGGCGAGCATGCCGACCGCGCAGGGAGCTCGACACCCGAGACGGTGCTCGACGCCGCGTTGTTCTGCGACAGCCGCGAGTCGCTGCGCAATGAGGCGGGCGAGTTCATCGACGCGATCGCGCAGGGCGCGATCGACGGCGAGGACCACGTCCGCGGCGAGCTGGGGGAGGTGCTCGCCGACAAGGTCGACGGCCGCCGCGACGATCACGAGCTGACCATCTTCCGCTCGCTGGGGCTCGCGATCGAGGACCTCGCCGCCGGCCAGCTCGCGGTCGCGCGCGCGCGAGCCAAGGGGATCGGGACGGAGGTCGAGCTGTGATTCCGCTCGCGGAGATCGAGGCGGCGCGCGAGCGGATCAAGGACGCCGCGGTGCGGACGCCGCTGATCCGGCTGCAGCTCGAGGGAGCGCCGGCGGAGATCTGGTGCAAGCTCGAGAACCTCCAGCCGATCAACTCGTTCAAGATCCGCGGGGCGACCAACGCGGTGCGCGCTGCGCCCGAGTCCGAGTGGTCGCGGGGGCTGGTGACGGCGAGCGCCGGCAACATGGCTCAGGGAGTCGCGTGGGTCGCCCGCTCGCTGGGCGTGTCCGCGACGATCGCGGTGCCGGAGTCCGCGCCGCAGGCGAAGCTCGACGCGATCGCGCGCCTCGGCGGCCACGTGCTGAAGCTCCCGTACGACGAGTGGTGGAACGTGATCGTCACCAGCCGCGTCGACGGGGTCGACGGCCTGTTCGTGCACCCGGTCCAGGACCCCGGCGTGATGGCGGGCAACGGCACGATCGGGCTCGAGATCCTCGACGATCTGCCCGATGTCGACGCGGTCGTGATCCCGCTCGGCGGCGGCGGGCTGACCGTCGGGATCGCGAGCGCGATCAAGGCGGTGAAGCCGGGCGCGAAGATCTACACGGCCGAGCCCGCGACGGGGGCGGCGCTGGCGGCCGCACTGGAGGCCGGGGAGCCGGTCGATGTGCCCTACGAGCCGTCGTTCGTCGACGGTTCCGGTTCGCGTCGCGTGCTCGATCCGATGTGGCCGCTGCTCGAATCGCTCGTCGACGAGGCGATCTCGGTGCCGATCGACGACGCCGCCGCAGCGGTGCGGACGCTCGCCGAGCGCGTCCGCGTGATCGCCGAGGGCGCCGGCGCACTGTCGACGGCGGCCGCGCTCGCCGGCCGCGCCGGCGCGGGCAAGGTCGTGTGCATCGTCTCCGGCGGGAACATCAACCTGCCGAAGCTGGCTGAGATCCTGAACGGCTGACGCCGCGCGCCTGTCCTCCCGTTTCCACGAGCCGCGTCGGGGAACCTGAAGTGTGTCCTGATGCGCTTGGAGGTGGGTGTCGTGAGTAATCGCCGAATCGCACTTGTTGTCAGCCTGGCCTGCGCCGTCGCTTTGCCGGCGTTGCCGGCAGGCGCGTCCGCGAGCTCCCGGAACGGGGCGTTCGCCGTCGGCACCGGCGGTGCCGTGGCGTCGATGGATGTGGGCGCGAGCCGGGCCGGGATCGACGTGCTGCGCCACGGCGGGAACGCCGTCGACGCTGCCGTTGCGACCGCGAGTGCCCTCGGCGTGACGGTCCCATGGGTCGCCGGGCCGGGCGGCGGCGGCTTCATGGTGATGTACAACGCACGGACCCACACGGTCACGACGATCGACGGGCGCGAGAACTGCCCGTCGGCATGCACGACGACGATGTTCATCGATCCAAAGACGGGTCAGCCGATGAGCTACACGGCGGCCTCCGATCAGCCGCTGGCGACCGGTGTGCCGTCGAACGTGGCGACCTGGGCGAGCGCAGTGCAGGGATTCGGGAAGCTCTCGCTGTCAGCCGACCTGCAACCGGCGATCGCGCTTGCCACCCATGGCTTCCGGGTCAACTTCGACTTCAATCAGCTCGAACAGTCGAGCCTCTCGACGCTGCAGGCGTATCCAGCGAGTCGATCGCTGCTGCTCACCCCGTCAGGCAATCCGCTCCCGATTGGGACGAAGCTGCGCGATCCTGACCTTGCCCACACGTATGAGCTGATCGCGCGGGACGGCACATCCGCGCTGTACGACGGCCCGATCGGGCGCGCAATCGTCCAAGCGGATGATCACCCAGTGCTCACTCCGGGACAGACGATCGTCACCAACCCGGGGATCATGACGATGAAGGATCTGCGGGCCTATCGGACCCGGATCCTCGCGCCGACGCATGTGAAGTACCGGGGCCTCGACGTGTACGGGATGGCTCCGCCGTCGAGCGGCGGCTCGACCGAGGGCGAGATTCTCAACATCCTCAGCGGCTATCCGCTCGCCTCAGAGCCTCGCGCCGAGGCGATCTTCCACTACCTCGAGGCGTCCCGGCTCGCGTACGCCGATCGCAACCGCTACGTCGGCGACCCGCGCTATGTCCATGTACCGCTTGCCGGCCTGCTCGATCCACGGTTCGCGGCCGACGCGCCGCTGCCTGATCGGCGCTACCGCGCTGACATCCCCGGTCGCGCCTGGCTCACCGTTCGCGCCGTTCTCTGGCTGCAGCGGCAACACGGCGGCCGAGCCATCGTCGGTCTCGCCCGAGGCGCATCACACGAACAACATCGTCACCGAGGACCGGTGGGGCGACATCGTGGCCTACACGAACACGATCAACTTCTTTGGCGGCAGCGGCCAGGTCGTACCCGGCTATGGCTTCCTGCTCAACAACGAGATGACCGACTTCGACTTCGCGCCGTCGTCGCCCGGCGCATACGACCCGAACCTGCCGGCGGCCGGTAAACAGCCCCGCTCGAGCATGGGTCCGGTGATCGCGCTCCGCGATGGCGTGCCGCAGTTCTCGATCGGCGCGGCCGGGGGTTCGACGATCATCACCACGGTCGTCCAAACCCTGATCAACCACGTCGACTTCGGGATGAGCCTGGCCGCCGCGCTCGCCGCGCCGCGCGTCAGCCAGACGAACTCATCGTCGAACACCTCGCTCGCCGAGCCGGCCTTCTACACCAGCGCGCTCGCCAAGCAGCTGACGAGCCAGTACGGCGAGAAGTTCACGCTCGCCACCGGGTCGATCCTGCCGCTGGACAACTATCCGGGCGACGCAACCGCGTTGCAGATGCTCGGGCACGGTCGGGCCGAGGCGATCGCCGAGCCGGTCCGTCTCGGCGGCGGCAGCGCGCTCGTGGTGCGCCCCTAGCCCGGGGTGCTCGGCGAGGTCCCGATCTTGCTCAGGGCGTTGAACGGGTCGTCGCTCGTCACGCCGCCGGACGTCGCATCGATCGCGGCGGTGAATTGCGACCACGCGTTCGTCGTCCGGGTTTCCCGTCACGCGGCCGTAGAGCTGTGCGAGCGTGCCACCGTCGCCGAGCGCCACCATCGCCTGGGCGATCTGCGCCAGACTGTGCCCCTGGCTGAGCACCCACGAGAGGAACGCCATCCCGCAGCCGGTGCTGTCGGCGTCCTGGTCGGTCGGGTCGGTCTTGTCGACCCAGTTGGGCATGCCGTCCTGGGCCCATGTCGGGGCGGTGGCGAAGTCACTCAACGCGTTGCTGCCGACGACCGCCGCACACCACCGCGACAGCGCTTCGCCGGTGCTGTAGCCGCACAGCTGCCCGTTCATCGCGCACTCGCTCAGCTCGGCCTCGAACAATGCGCTCACCCGGGCCGAATTGCCGTAGGCGGCGTCGACCTCGATCGCGTTGCCGCTGGTGAACGTGCAGCCGCCATGGTCGGCGCCGCCGGTGCCATCGGTCTGCCCGCCGAGCGCGAACACGATCACATCGACCGGTCCGCCGGCGACGTTGAAGATCGTGTTGTTCGCCTGCACGACCCGGTCGGCGTCGGCGAGCAGATCCTGCGCGTTCTGCATCGCCGGCTGGCCGAGCGAAGGGTCGACATACACGGTGACGCCGTCGGTGCTCGTGCCGACGAGCTCTGCTGTGCCGGTGTAGGACGGCCACGCGGGTCCCGTGCCTGCGTGCGGCGTTGCCGGCTGAGCCGGCGCCGCCCGTGCGGCCGGTGGCCGGAGCGGATGTGGGGACGGCGTCACCGCTTGCGATCGTACCCGCCGCCTGCGCGGGACATTCGGCGCTGATCAAGGAGCTCGACGTATCCGTCGGTTCCGTGCACGCGGATCCGCTGCCCATCTTCGATCAGCTCGGTCGCCCGCTCGACGCCAACGACGGCGGGCACGCCGTACTCCCGCGCGATCACCGCGCCATGGGTCATCAGGCCCCCAACCTCCGTCACGAGGCCCGCTGATCGCAACGAACACGGGCGTCCAGCTCGGGTCCGTGAAGGCGGTGACGAGGATCTCGTCCGGCTCGAGATCGGCCTCGGCCACGTCCAGGATGACGCGGGCCCGCCCCTCGACGGTGCCGGCTGAAACGGGTAGGCCCACCAACGCGCCGGGGGGTACGTCGTCGCGTCGATACTCGCCGGAGATGACCTCGCCATCGGACGTGAGCACACGGGGTGGCGTCAGCGCTTGATAGGACTTGAAGGCGTCCCTGCGCCGGCGGACGAGCTCGTGATCCACCTGCTGGGTGCGCGCGATCTCGGCGAGCTCCTGAAAAGTGAGATAGAAGATCTCTTCTTTCTCATCCAGGACGCCGGCATCCGACGAGGCGCTCGGCTTCTTCGAGCAGCGCTCGCTTGTAGACGAAGTAGCGGGTGATGATCCCGTACTTCGGATACTCCCGGTAGCCGATGAACGTCCGCACGCGGGCGATCATCCGCTCCGTCTCCTCCGCCTTGCGCTCCCCGTCGGGCAGCGCCCGCAGCCGCGCCAGCAGCTCCTGCTCCTTTGCGCGGGCCTCGTGCAACCCTTGCTCGAAGCGCCGCTTGCCGGCGCCCGGCTCGAAGTTCTTGATGTTGGTGAGGAGCATCGGCACGAGCGCGGTCGGGCGCTCGCTCCAACGCGGCCTCGTGATGTCGATCTCGCCGATGCATCGCATTCCGTAGTTGTCGAGGTATGACTGGATCGCGTCTGCCGCTTCCCGGCCGCCGGCGAGCGCCGGCAGCTCGTCCAGGAAGCTGTCGTCCTCGACCTGCTCCAGGAAATCCACGACTTGCGGATGCGGGCGGATCGCGTCGGCGACGTCCAGCAGTGCCAGTCCCATCTCAGACGTGACGTTGCCGGGGGAGGACAGTGTCAGCGTGTCGGCCGCGCTCTTCTCGCCAAGCCACGCGTCCAGCTGCTCGCCCAGCCACCACGTCGCCTGCATCCCGGCCATGATCGCCTGCATGCTCAGCGGGTCGCTGAGGCCTCGCTTGTGCTCTTCGAAGGCCTCCAGCAGAAAATCGAACAGCGCCGGCCCGGACTTCGTCCGGATCTCGCGCTCCAGCGCGGCGATCGAGGCCTGGTTGCGCTCGATCAGCTCGTCGACGATCGCTGGATCGGTGTCGATCTGAGCAGGCGCGACGCCCGCGACCTGCGTCACGCCGCGGCCTTCGTCTGGGAGCGACGGGAGGAAACCGTCGCGATCGAGGATTGTCTGCAGCGCGTCCCTGGTCAGCGGGTCGCCTTTGCCGATGACGTCCAAGAGACCCGCCCGAGTGCTCGGCGAAGCCAGTCGTTGGGTGACGTCGACGAACAGCCTGCCACCGGCCTCGTGCATCGGCGCCATCGCAGTCAGCTGCCACATGGAGACCCCCAGGGGCCTCATCGCCTCGGTCATCATCTGCTGATGGCCGACGGACAAGTAGACGTGGTTCGCCTGATCGCCGGCCTCGGGAATCGGGAACAGCGTCGTGATCGGCCGGCTCTGGACGATCCGAAACTCGCCGTCGACCAGGCACCACTCGATGTCTTGGGGGCAGCCGAAGTCCGCTTCGATCCGGCGGCCGAGCTGCACGAGCCGGACGATCTGCGCATCCGATAGCGCAGCTTGCCCCTGCTGTTCGAGCTCGATCGCTTGCTCCTCTGTCCCGCCCCCGGGCGAGGCTTGGATCGCGAGCTTCTTGCTGGCGAGCGCCTTGTCGACGACCTCGTCGTCGCGCACCTTGTACACGTCCGGGTTCACCCGACCGGATACGAGCGCCTCGCCAAGACCGAAGCTGGCCTCGACGACGGCAACCCCTCGGTTGGACGTGACCGGGTCGGCCGTGAACAGGATGCCGGCGGCTTCCGAAAAGACCATCTGCTGCACGACCACGGCCATCTGAGCCTCACGGTGATCGAGGTCGTTCGCAAGCCGGTAGACGATGCCCCGCTCGGTGAACAGCGAGGCCCAGCAGCGAGCGACGTGCTCGAGGATCGCCGCCGGGCCCGCGATGTTCAGGTAGGTGTCGTGCTGGCCCGCGAACGACGCGGACGGCGAGTCCTCTGCCGTCGCGCTCGACCGTACCGCGTACGCGGCGTGCTCGCCGAACCGGGCGAGCGCATCGGTGATCGCCGCCCCGAGATCGTCGGGGATCGTCATCGCTTCGACGGTCCGGCGGAGCTCCGCGCCGAGCGCCTGAATCCCCTCCCGGTCGCCGGGCTCCAGCTGCGCCAGCCGATCGAGTCGATCCTCGACCGACGGTGCGCCGGCCAAGGCCCGCCGGAACGCGTGCGTGGTCACGCAAAAGCCGGGGGGTACGCGGGTCCCTTCGATCCGCGAAAGCCTCCCGAGGTGCGCCGCCTTGCCGCCGACGAGTGCTACCTGGGCCTCCTCGATCTCCTCCAAATCAATCACGTAGTCCATCGGCGGGCGATTATGCGGCACTCCGCCACCGCTTGACGATCATTCGCTACTCATCTATAGTGCTATGTACCATAGTGTTATGGAGGATACGCATTGATTGAGTTTCACCTCGACTCCCGCTCCGGCGTCTCGCCGTACATGCAGATCGTCCAGCAGGTCCGTGACGCCCTGCGGCTCGGCCTGCTGGAGGAGGGCGACCAGCTGCCGACGGTCAAGGAGGTCGTCGCGCGGCTCGCGATCAACCCGAACACCGTGCTGAAGGCGTATCGCGAGCTCGAGCACGCGGGCCTCGTCGCGGCGCGCCCTGGCGTGGGCACGTTCATAACGGAGTCGCTCGCTGATCCGCTGATCGCTGCTCACGGCCCGCTGCGCCGCGAGCTGCGCGGCTGGATCGTCAAGGCGCGGCGCGCCGGCCTCGATGAGGAGTCGATCGATGCGCTCTTTCGCGACGCTGTGCGGGCCGCCCGGATCGAGGGGGTAGCGTGAGCGTCGCGCTGGCGGCGGACCGCCTCGGCAAGCGGTACGGTCGCCGGTGGGCGCTGTCGGACTGCACGTTTGAGCTGCCGGCCGGGCGCGTCGCGGGTCTGGTCGGACCGAACGGGGCGGGCAAGACGACGCTGCTGCACCTCGCGGTCGGGCTGATCGAGCCGAGCGAGGGGTCGATCTCCGTGCTCGGCGAGGAGGTCGCCGCGACGGCGGCGCAGCTCGCGCGCATCGGGTTCGTCGCGCAGGAGATGCCGCTGTACCCGTCGATGTCGGTGGCCGATCACTTGCTGCTCGGCTCCGCGCTCAACCCCGGTTGGGATGCAGCGCTCGCGCGCGAGCGGATCGCACGGCTCGGCCTCGACCGAGCGCAGCGCGCGGGCACGCTCTCAGGCGGGCAGCGCGCGCAGCTCGCGCTGACGCTCGCGCTGGCAAAGCGCCCGGAGCTGCTGGTGCTCGACGAGCCCGTCGCGAGCCTCGACCCGCTCGCCCGGCGCGAACTTCTCCGGGGCCTGATGGAATTCACCGTCGAGCACACGCCGACCGTCGTGCTGTCCTCGCATCTGGTCGCCGACCTCGAGCGCGTGTGCGACTACCTGATCCTCGTCGCCGACGGCCGCGTCCAGCTCTCGGCCGAGATCGACGAGCTGCTCGCGAGCCACCGCAGGCTGATCGGACCGCGCCGCGACACCGCGCTACTGCCGCCGAGCCAGCGGGTGATCGAGGAGGCCCACACCGACCGCCAGAGCACGCTGCTCGTGCGCACGCGAGGAGCCGATCCTCGATCCCGCGTGGACGGTCGAGGAGGTCGGCCTCGAGGACCTCGTGCTCGCCTACATGGGGCGCGCCGAGCCCGCGGCCGAGCTGGCGAGGATCGGCCGATGATCCGGGTCGCGTGGCGCCAGTTCCGCATGCAGGCGCTGGTCAGCCTCGGCCTGCTCGCGGCATTCGCCGCCGTCGTGATCGCGCTGGGCCTGCACCTGCGCGACGAGTACAGCTTCTGCATTCCCCAGCACAGCTGTGCAGCGCCGGCGGGGACCAACTCGGTGCTGGCCGGTCTCCTCGGCCCAGCGCTGATCGCGATTCCCGCAATGCTCGGAATGTTCTGGGGCGCGCCGCTGGTTGCGCGCGAGCTCGAGGGCGGGACTTTCCGCCTCGCATGGACGCAGAGCGTCACTCGCCGGCACTGGTTGTCAATCAAGCTTGCGCTGGTGGGCGTAGCTGCGCTCGCAGTCGCCGGCTTCGCGACGTGGCTCGTCAGCTGGGGGCTGGCACCGATCGTCGCCATTGACCTGAACCACTTCGCGCCGAGCATGTTCACCGCGCGCGGGATCGTCGCGATTGGCTACGCGGCGTTCGCGTTCGCGCTCGGCGTCCTCGCGGGCGCGCTGATTCGCCGCACGTTGCCCGCGATGGTCACGACATTGGTCGGCTTCATCGCAACGCGAGTCGCGTTCACGTTCTGGATCCGGCCGCATCTCCTCCCTGCCAGGGACGCCCTGTTCTCGGTGACCACCGGGAAGGGGGTCGGGTTCTACTCGACCGCCTCGGGACTCACCGTCGCCCCCGGCTTGCCCCCGATCCCGAACGCGTGGATGGTCTCGGACACGCTGGTCGATCGCACACGCGGTGTGCTCAGCGCCGCGCAGCTGCACGGTCTGCTGGTCCGTACGTGTCCGACGATCACGAACGGGCCCGCTGGCTCGCCAAAGGCAGATGCCGTCTTCGCTGCCTGCCAACAGAGGCTCTCTCATCACCTGCTGCAGCTCGTCACCTATCAGCCGCCAAGTCACTACTGGCCGCTGCAGGCGATCGAGACGGGGATCTTCCTCGCCGCCTCGCTCGCGCTGATCGCCGTCACGGTCTGGCTGATCGGGCCGCGCCGCGCGCACCGGCCGGCAGCCGGGGAGCCGGCTGAGCGGACCGAGGCGGTACTGAAAATCACGTCGCTCTCCGTCAGGACTGAAAGGAACGAACCGTCATGCAACGCCCTCCACGCGCGCTCATCGTGGCCGCCGCAACCGCTGCGTTCTCACTGCTTGTCACGGGCTGTGGCTCGAAGTCGACGCCGAGCGCGTCCGCCTCGGGCAGTCAGGCGACTGCGGTGCAGATGCAGCAGGACGGGATGAGATTCTCCGACTGCATGCACGCACACGGGGTGCCCACCTTCCCGGGGCCTTCGGATCCCCACGCGTTCAAGGATGCGCTCGATCCAAGCTCTCCCGGCGCTCAGTCACCCACGTTCCAGTCGGCGTACACGGCGTGCCGTCACCTGCTGCCGAACGGCGGCCAGGCGCCGGCAACGGACGTCCACAGCCCGACGGAGATTGCCGCATACCTGGCGTTCGCCCGGTGCATCCGCAGCCACGGGTTCCCGAGCTTCCCCGACCCCACCACGACCGGTGAGCTGACCCACGAGATGGTTGCCGGCGCGGGAATCAATCTGCGTCAGCCGGCGGTCCAGCGGGCCGGTGATGCGTGCGCCGGTGTCACGCACGGTGTCATCACCCCAGCGGACATAGCCCGGTTCATCGCGAACAGCTAGCCCCGCGGACTAGACGTCGATCTTGTCGGTCGGTGCGTCGGCCGGGTAGGCCGTGTCGCGGACGCCGGCTCGGCTTGCGGCTGCCGCCTTGCGGCCCGCGGCGGGGACGAGCGTTGAGACCGCGCCGAGCCCCGTCGGCGGCATGTTGTTGTAGACGGATTCGTACCGTCCCGCGGCGACGATGTAGGTCTCGTGCCAGATCCCGACGTCGCCGCTCGAGCCGACGCGCTTGTTGAACGCGACCCACGCGGGCCAGTGCTCAGCGTCCTTGCTGCGTGCGTACGCCTCGAGGTGATCGAACGACCGCCAGTACTGGAGCACGATCGGGGACCGAGGACCGGCAAGCACGGTTCGCGCTCCGAGAAAGCCTGACTCTGGCTTCCGTTCGAGCTCGCGCAGCATCCTGGGCATCGCGACGAACGTGGGTCCCCACTTCCACGGCCTCCACATGCGGTTGATCCGCATCCCGATCAGGAAGACGACGAACTCGCCTTCGATCTGGGCCGTGACACGCTTGGAGATGATTTCCATGGCTGCGACCTCGCCGACTCTAACCGCCAGACGAGAACAGGTGACAGTGATCGGGGCTGGGGTGATCGGGCTCACGTGTGCGGTCGCGCTGCGAGAGGCGGGCTACCGGGTCCTCGTTGTCGCCGACGACCGCCCGAAGGCGTCGGACGTCGCGGGCGGGCTATGGCTGCCGTACGCGGCGGGTCGCAGCGAACACGTGATCGGCTGGGCGCTCGAGACTCTCTCGTGGCTCGAGGCGCGTGGTTTCCGGGCGCGGACCTATCTGCATCTCCAAGCCTCCGAGCCGTGGTGGCTGAAGGCGCTGCCCGACGACCGTGTCCGCCCCGCGCGGGCGCATGAGCTACCCGCCGGCTATGACCACGGATGGATGCTGCAGGTTCCACTCGTGGAGATGGGCCGCCACCTGCGCGAGCTGGAGCCGCCGCGGATCGTCCGTCGCATGGTGGCCTCGTTGGACGAGTACACAGGCCTGGTCGTCAACTGCAGCGGCCTGGGCGCGCGAGAGCTGGTGGCCGACAAGGCGCTCAGCGCCGCGCGCGGGCAGGTCGTGCATGTGGCCGGCCTGCCCGACGCGCGGTGCGTCTGCGACGAGGACGCGATGATCTACGTCCTGCCCCGCGAAGACCGGACGGTCGTCGGCGGCTCGTACGAGCCCGGAAACGAGAACGAGGCCGTCGACGCGGCGCAGACCGAGTCGCTGCTCGCCCGCGGTCGTGCGCTGGTACCGCAGCTGGCCGGCGCGGAGGTCCTCGGGGCTCACGTCGGCCTTCGCCCGGTACGCGCGGGCGGGCCGCGCGTCGAGCGCGACGGCAACGTGATCCACTGCTACGGCCACGGTGGCGCGGGGTTGACGCTCTCGTGGGGCTGCGCAAGACGTGTAGTGGAGTTAGCCGCCGGCTGACCGCAGCGCGCTGCGGTCGACCTTCCCCGAGCCGGTCTTCGGCAGTTCAGCGGCGAACTCGATCTCGCGTGGGTACTTGTGTGGCGACAGCCGCTCGCGAGCGAATCGCTGCAGCGCCACGGCGAGCTCGTCGGACGCCTTCCAGCCCGGCCCGCAAGACGACGTGAGCACGGGTCACCGTGAGCCCGTCGCGCTTGACGCCGACGACCGCGCACTCGACCACGTCCGGGTGCTCGAGCAGCGCCCGCTCCACTTCGAACGGCGCGACCCACACGCCCGAGACCTTGATCAGGTCGTCGGCGCGCCCCTGGAAGGTGAAGTAGCCGTCGGCGTCGCGAACGAACAGATCTCCGCTCATCACGGTGTCGCCGGCATAAGTGCGCACCGACGCCTCGCGGTCCTCCCAGTACATGAGCGCGGCGGTGGGCGCGTCGATCCACAGCCGCCCGACCTCGCCGTCCGGAAGCTCACGCGCCATCCTCGTCGACGATCCGGGCGCCGTACCCAGGGACGGTCTGACCGGCGGTTCCCGGTCGCACGGACCCGAGCCGGTTGGAGATGAAGATGTGGTACGCCTCGGAGGAGCCGATCCCGTCGAGCACCTCGACGCCGAACGTGGCGCGCCACTCGTCGTACAGCTCGCGCGGCAGCGCCTCGCCGGCCGAGGTGCAAAGCCGCAGGCAGCTCAGGTCGTGGTCGGCAGCGCCCGGTACGTCGAGCATCGCTCGCATCATCGTCGGCACCTCGACCAAGATCGTCGGGCGGTGGCGCTCGATCAGCTCGAACACCAGCGCCGGCGTCGTCCGCTCTGCGAACACGATGCCCGCCGCCCCGACTCCGAACGGGAACAGCGCGGCCATGTCGCGGGCGTAGCCGAAGAACAGCTTCGGGATCGGTAGCACCACATCGTCCGGCCGCATCTCGAGTACGCCGCGGGCGTATCCCTCGAAGCTCTCGAGCGGCGTCGCCATCCGGTGCACGCACGCCTTCGGCCGGCCGGTGCTGCCGGTCGTGAACTTCCAGATCGCGATCGAGTCCCGGTGGGTCGGCGCCGGGTCGAGCTGCGCCGGAGCGTGCGCGACCGCCTCCTCGAATGACGTCTCGCGGGCGCGTAGCTGATCCGGCGCGACGCCGACCACGAGCAGTCGCGCGGTTGCGCCCGCTTCACGGAACCGCGCGAGCGTGTTGCCGTCGACGACCGCGACGACGGCGCGCGTGTAGTCGAGGTAGTACTCGTAGTCCTTGGTCTGGAGGAACGTGTACGCCTCCGCCGTGACGGCGCCGATCTTCAGCGCCGCGTACCAGGTCGCGACGAACTCGGGCCCGTCGGCGAGCGCTAGCAGCACGCGCTGCTCGGGCAGCACGCCCAGATCACGCAGCGCATGCCCGACGCGGTTCGTCAGCTCCGCGAGCCGCGCATACGACCACGTGCCGCCGTCGGTGATCAGCGCAGTCCGCTCGCCGCGGCCCTCCTCGAGATGGCGGTCGACGAAGTGGGTCGCGACGTTGAACGTCTCAGCGGCCATCGACGGTCTCGCGGATCAGCTCGATCAACATCTCGACGAGCACCGCGTACGTCTGCTTCCCCTCCGCCGAGCTCGCCTCCGCCGGGCGCCCCGCAGTACGCCTGCGCCATCCCCATCGCCAGAAAGTCCGTCCGGCCATCGGCGATCGCCGCCGGCATGTCGACCTCGCGAGCCGGCAGCGACGCCGCGACGCCGGCGTCGATCAGCTCGGGTCGCTCGCTCAGCACGAGCGAGGTCTCGTAGCTGCCGGCGTGAGCAGCTGCCGCGCCTGAACTCGTCGGTCAGACGGGCTGCTCGCGCGCGGCGGGTGAGGTCGAACAACGGGACGCCCAAGCTGCGGAGCGCTTCGACGTGCTCGGGCTCGAAGTGGTGGTTGACGAGCACGAGCGTGTCCGAACCCGTCGCGCGCGAGCGACTCGCACAGCTCGGCGATCAGCGCCGCCAGGGTGCCCGCGCTGATGCTGACCGCGCCGCGGAACGCCGCGGCGTACCGCGTCACTCCGAACGGGATCGCGGGGAGCACGAGCGCCCGCACCTGCGGGTCCGGTTCGAGCGCGTGCGCCGTCCGCTCGCAGATCGCGGTTGCGATCAGCACATCGGTGCCGATTGGCGCGTGGGGACCGTGCGGCTCGATCGCGCCGACGGGGAGCAGCAGCACCGGAACGCGGGCAGCGCGCGAGCGAGCGCGTCAAGCTCGACCGTCGTCAGCTCGCTGAAATCGAATGAGCCCACCGCCCGGCGGTTATACCGTTTACCGCAATGCCCGAGCCGGATGCCGCGGTCACCTACCGGACGTACCTCGCTCTCGACGAGATCCTCGGCGCGCAGCGGCCGCGCTCTGCCGAGCACGACGAGATCCTGTTCATCGTCGTGCACCAGGTGTACGAGCTGTGGTTCAAGCAGCTGCTGCACGAGGGCGCGCATCTCCAGGGGCAGCTCGAGGCGGGCCAGGGACCGCGCGCGCTGCAGACGATGCGCCGGATCCTCGCGATCCTGCGCACGGTCGTCGCGCAACTCGACGTGCTCGAGACGCTGACCCCGGTCCAGTACACCGGCTTCCGCGACCGGCTCGAGAGCGCCAGCGGGTTCCAGTCCGCTCAGTTCCGCCAGCTGGAGGTGGTGTTCGGTCGGCGCGACCGCAGCGTCCTCGATGCCTATGCGCCCGACAGCGCCGAGCGACGGCGGATCGAGGCGGCGATGGCGCGCCCGACGCTGTTCGACTCGTTCCTGAGATACCTCGCCGTACTGGGTTTCGATGTGCCGGCCGATGTGCTCGAGCGCGACGTCGGCGTGCGACTCGAGCCGAGCGACGCCGTCCAGGAGCTGCTCGTGGATGTCTACAGGCAGGAAGGGGAGGGGGCCCAGGTCGCGGAGCGGCTCGTCGATATCGATGAGGGGATCCAGGCGTGGCGCTACCAGCACGTGAAGATGGTCGAGCGGACGATCGGAGACAAGCCGGGCACCGGCGGATCGACCGGCGCGAGCTATCTCCGCAAGACGCTGTTCACGGCCGCGTTCCCCGATCTGTGGGCCGTGCGCAGCAGGCTGTGATCGGCCTCGCGGACCTGCGGCGAACGCCGAACGCGCTGGCCCCTCACTACTCGCGCTCGAATGTCGATCGGCGCCTGCTGCTCACCGGGCATTCCCACCAGGCGTGGCCCGATGTCGCGCTCGGGGGCCAGATCGATGCATTCGAGGACGCGACGCGCGCGGTCGACGAGAAATGGGAGCTCGCGTTCGCGAAGGCCGATGTGGTCCGCGCATGGTTCGCTCGCTGGATCGGGGCAGACGCCAGGGAGATCGCGCTCGGTGCGAGCACGCACGATCTGATCATCCGCTTCCTGTCCGCGCTCGACCTCCGCGCCCGGCCGCGCCTGGTGACGACCGACGGCGAATTCCACACGCTGCGACGTCAGAGCCGGCGCCTCGCCGAGGCGGGACTCGACGTCGTGACGGTCGCCGCGGAGCCGGCGGACACGCTCGCCGAACGGCTCGCGCATGAGACGGCCGACCCGCGCACGGCCGCCGTGCTTGTCTCCGCGGTGCTGTTCGAAACCGCACGGATCGTTCCGGAGCTGGCGCTGCTCGCGGCCGTGTGCGAGACCCGCGGGGTCGAGCTGCTGGTCGACGTCTACCACGCCCTCGGCCCGGTGCCGACGTCGATCGCCGAGCTGAGGTTGGAGCGGGCATGGGTCGTCGGCGGCGGCTACAAGTACCTCCAGCTCGGCGAGGGCAACTGCTTCATGCGGCTGCCCTCGCACGCATCCGAGCTGCGCCCCGTGATCACCGGCTGGTACGCCGAGTTCGACGCGCTGACCGGGCCGGCGGGCGAGGACCGCGTCGCGTATGGCCCCGGACCGGCGCGCTTCGCCGGCTCGACGTACGACCCGACGAGCCACTACCGAGCCGCGCGCGTGATCGGGTTCTTCGAAGAGCAGGGCATGACCGCCGAGCTGCTCGCGGCGTCCTACCGCCACCAGCTAGAGGTGCTCGCAGGCTCGTTCGACGCGCTCGATGCTCCCGGCAGCGTGATCCGCCGCGACACGTCGAGGCCGCTGTCGTCCTACGGAGGGTTCCTCGCGTTGCGAACCCCGGACGCGCCGCGACTTCAGCGGGCGCTGCACGAACGGGGAGTGCTGGCTGATAGCCGAGCTGACCATCTCCGGCTCGGGCCTGCGCCCTACCTCTCGGATTCCCAGCTGACCGAGGCAATCGACCGATTGCGGCGAGGCAATTGGTGATTTCTGAGCGGATCAAGCGGGTAGGCGTGCGGTATGACGATTGGAGCGTCACTACTGCTGATTGCTGTCGGCGCGGTGCTCAAGTGGGCTGTGACCGCCCACGTAAGCGGCTTCGATATCCAGACAGCCGGCACGATCGTGTTCATCGTGGGCCTTGCGGGGCTGCCACTCGCGTTGCTGTACACGTTCTGGTGGGACAGCCGCACCGACCCGCGCGATCCACGCGAAGCGCGCACGGTCGCACGGCCGCCCGAATATCGCTGAGCTGCTAGGGGACGCGGGCGTCGTGGTGCTGGGCGGCGAGCGCCAGCTCGTCGTCGCTGAGTTCTGACCGCTTGACCGGCGTGACGATCGACCAGTGGCCGCCGACCGGGCACCGCTGCACCCGCCATGGGCCAAAGCGCAATGCCTTCACCGAGGCGGCTGGGATCCAGAGCGTGGTGAACAGGTGCCCGTCGCGGCAGCGAACGACCACCTTGCCGCCAAGGCCGTAGCCGCGCGAGCGCAGCACCGCGACCTCGCCGAGCACGCTCGCGGCCGCAACGGCGATGCCGCCCCGGCGGGCCTTCCGTTGCTTAGGATTGTCCTTTGCTCTCATGTTTGAGAACGTTACCAGGATCGATACTGTAGGTCCATGGCGACCGCCGACCTGCTGCTCCACCCCGTGCGGCTGCGGATCGTGCAGGCGTTCCTCGGCGACCGCGCGCTGACCACCACGCAGCTGCGGGGCGAGCTCGACGATGTCCCGCCCGCGAGCCTCTACCGGCACGTCGCGAAGCTTGTGCAGGCCGGCGTTCTCCAGGTTGTGGCCGAACGTCGCGTGCGCGGCGCGGTCGAGCGCACCTACGTGCTGCGCCTCAGCGCCGCCGCGATCGGGATCGACGAGATCGAGCAGATGAGCGACGACGAGCATCGCCAGGCGTTCATGGCCTACGTCGCCGGCCTGCTCGCGGCCTTCGACCGATACCTCGCGAGGTCCGACAAGGACCACCTGCGCGACGGCGTCTCCTACCGCCTCGCCGCGTTCTGGCTCGACGATGAGGAGCTCGCGCAGCTCGGCCGCGACCTCGTGCGCGTATTCGGGCCGCTGCTCGCGAACCAACCTCGTCCCGGCCGCAAGCGGCGGATCCTCGCGACCGTCTCGCTGCTCGGCGACGACGCTTAGGCCGAGGGCCCGGCCGCCGCGGCGAGCCCGTCGACGAAGCGGTCGACCTCGTCGGCGGTGTTGTAATGGATGAAGCCGACGCGGATCGCGTACCCGTCGTAGCCGAGCTGCTTGTACAAGTTCAGCGAATACCAGGAGTCGTGCGCCCACACGCCAATCTGCCGCTCGGCGAGCTGCGAGACCACGGCGGCCGCGGCGACGTCGTCGACGTTGATGAGGAACGTCGGCACGCGCCCCTCCATCGTCGGCAGCCCGTAGACGGTGATCGGCCGATCGGCGACGCCGTCGAGGAACCGCTGTCCGAGGGCCCGTTCGTAAGGGACGATCGCATCGAATCCGCCGATCGAGTCGAGGTAGTCGAACGTCGCGTTGAGCCCGGCGAGCAGCTCGTACGGCGCGGTCCCGGTCGCAAACCGCCGGCCGAGCGGGTCGTTCGGCGCGGGTCGGACCTTGTACGGCCGCCACGTCTCGAGCACCGATGCGCGCCCGTAGGCGATCCCAAGGTGTGGCCCGCAGAACTTGTAGGGCGAGCAGATCAGCACGTCGGCGTCGATCGCGCGGACGTCGATCGGCAGATGCGCCGCGTAGTGGACTGCGTCGACCCATGCGAGCGCGCCGGCCGAGTGCGCCAGCTCGCACACCCGGGCGGCATCAGTCAGCGTCCCGACCGCGTTCGATGCCCATGCAAACGCGACCACGCGAGTCCGGTCAGACAGCTTCGACTGCAGGTCGTCGAGGTCTAGTGACGTGTCGTCGTTCAGCGCCACGTGCTTGACGACCAGCTGACGGTCGTGCGCCAGCTCGAGCCACGGGGCGACGCCGCCGTCGTGGTCAAGCGACGAAGTGAGGATCTCGTCCCCGGGCTGGAAGCTGCGGCCGGCCGTGCGCGAGAGCGTGAAGTTCAGCGAGGTCATGTTTGCGCCGAACATCACCTCGAGCGGCTCGCACCCGAGGAATGCCGCCGCGTTCGCTTCGGCGGTCTCGAGGATCTCCTTGACCCGGAGGCTGGTTGCGTACACGGCGCCGAGGTTCGCGCTCGCCTCGCGCAGTGCCTTGGCGATCGCGTCGCCTACCTCATCTGGAACCTGCGACCCGCCCGGGGCATCGAGATACGCGAACCCATCCTGCAGCGCCGAGAACCGGCTGCGGACCGCTTCGACGTCGATCGTTTCGCTCAGCACGGATAAGGGCCCTAACCGAATCGCAAGGCGGCGCGTCTTGCGTCCGGCCGCCGACTGGTGATTTGATCAAGACTACAAAACCAGACCTGGGGCACACGGATGAGGAGGGGTATTTGAGTTTCCGCGTCACTCGAAGCGCAGACGCCAGCTGGCAGGGAACGGTTCCCGACGGCGGCGGACGAATCGCGCTCGGAAGCGGCGCGTTCGAGGGTCCGTTCACGCTCAAGGCGCGGATGGAGGAGATCGAGCGCGCGACCAATCCCGAGGAGCTGATCGGCGCCGCCGAGGCGGGCTGCTTCACGATGTCGCTCGCGAACGAACTGAGCGAGGCCGGATACCCGCCGGCAGACCTGCGCACGACTGCTCGCGTGCGGCTGGAGCAACTGGAGAGCGGTGGCTTCACGATCACCGAGATCGCGCTGCAGACCGTCGGCGACGTTCCCGGCGTCGACGCGGAGACGTTCGCCCGGCTCGCTGAACGGGCGAAGGCGACGTGCCCTGTCTCCCGGGCGCTTGCGGGGACCACGGTTACGCTCGACGCGAGGCTTGAAGGTGCTTGACCGGTGCGCCCGAATCTTGGAGGGTTGGCAGCCGTGACGCCCAGGGCCGAAGTCGGGACGCTCGAGCAGACCGTGCTCGAGTGCGCGTCGGCGACCGCGATCGCGCGTGAGACCGGCTCCGCGGAGGAGGTGCTGTTCGTGCTCGAAGGACGCGGCACTCTGACGCTGGACGGACGCGAGTACGAGCTCGAGCCCGAGAGCGGTGCGTATCTGGCACCGGACGAGCGCTATGAGCTTCGCGGTGAGCTGACCGCGGTCGCGGTCCGGATCAGCGATCCCGAGCCGGGCGGCACCGGCGCCACTCGTGCCGTCGTTCGCCGGCTCGCGGAGCAGGAGGCGCAGGGCGCGACGGGCTCGCGAGAGTTCCGGATCGTCGCGGACCCGAGGACCGGCCTGCGATCGGCCACGCACTTCGTCGGCTACATCCCGGTCGGCCGCGCCCCCGACCACTTTCACACTTACGACGAAGTCATCCACGTGCTGGATGGCGAGGGCGTCATGCGCGTCGGCGGTGACGAGCGAGCGCTCGCACCGGGGGCCGCGATCGAGCTGCCCGCGCGGACAGTGCACTGTCTGGAGAACACCGGGGATCGCGTGATGCGCGTGGTCGCCGTCTTTCGGCCGGCCGGCTCGCCGGCGGCCGCCTACTACCCCGACGGCACGCCGGCGCACGCCGACGCGCCCGTCCTGGAAAGCTCATCAGGAGGACGCAACATATGAAGGGACTGAAGCTCAGCGCCGCGGTCGCGGCTCTGGCGCTGTTCGTTGTCGGCTGCGGTTCGAGCAACTCGAGCTCCAGCAGCTCGACGAGCGCCGCCGCCGGCACCAGCACCACGGGCGCCAGTGGCACCAGCGGCAAGTCGTGCACCGCGACGATCGCAATCGAAGCGCCCATCACCGGCCCGGTCGCGCAGCTCGGCGGCTACCAGCTTGCGTTTGCCAAACTGGCGGTCGCGAACGACAACGCCGCCAACCACACGGACGTCACGCTGGCGCAGGACGACACGCAGCTGACGCCGTCGCTGGCGGTCTCGAAGGCGCAGTCGATCGTCTCTTCGAACGCGGTCGGGGTGGTCGGCCCAGCCGGTAGCCAGGAGGTCGAGGCCGTCGGTCCGATCTTCGCCAAGGCCGGGATCCCGTTCATCTCCGGCTCGGCGACGCTGCCGGCGCTTGCGACCAGCGGCAAGAACACGACGTTCTTCCGCGTGGTCCCGGACGACAACGTCCAGGGCCCGCAGGACGCCAACTACGTGATCAGCCACCTCCATCCGAAGGCCGTGCTGATCATCGACGATGCCGAGGCGTACTCGCAGGGTCTCGTCAACGTGATCACGCCGGTCTTGACCAAGGCCGGGATCAAGGTCAACCACCAGACCCTGCAGGGCACGGACACGGGCGCCACGCTCGCGAACGCGATCAAGTCGCTCGTGACCTCGCAGCTGAACGCGAACGAGACCGTCACGATGCTGCCGTGGCAGACCGCCACGCAGGCGCAGATGTTCGGGCTCGATGCCAAGCAGGCCGGCAAGAAGACGGTTCTGTTCGGGACCGACGGCACGAACTCGCCGTCGCAGTTCAAGATCCCGGGCAGCTACGTCTCCGGGTTCGGGCCCGACATCTCGACCAGCACGAGCCCGCTCGACAAGTCAATCGTCGCCGGCGTGGCCAAGTACGGTCCATACGGGGCGTTCGGCCTGCCGTCCTACGAGGCGGCCGACGTGCTGATGAAGGCGATCGCGTCGGTCTGTAAGTCGGGTGGCACGCCGAGCCGTTCGAACGTGCTCTCGGCGATCAAGTCGACCAACATCGCCGCCGCTGACAACCCGCTCGGGATCCCGATCGCGTTCCAGTCCAACGGCGATCTGGCCGGTAATTACGGCTACCTGTTCAAGATCGACAGCGCAGGCAAGTACGTCGAGATCCCGCCCAAGTGATCTCGACTCGCCGCGGCGCCGCCCTCTTTTCGTAGGGGGCGGCGCCGTCGGCGCACGCACATGACGGTCTTCTGGCAAACAGTCGTCAACGGGGTGATCACCGGGTGCCTGTACGCGCTGATCGCGCTCGGCTACACGATGGTCTACGGCGTGCTGAAGCTGCTCAACTTCGCCCACGGCGACATCTACATGGTCGGGGCATTCCTCGGCTACTTCGTGCTCCACTGGTTCGGCGGTCCGAACGCGCTGTCGATCCCGGTGCCGCTGGTGATCGTGTTGATGCTGATAGTCGCGGCGGCGGGGACGGGTGCGCTCGGCGTTGCTATCGAGCGGTTCGCGTACCGGCCGTTGCGTGACGCGCCACGAATAGCCCCGCTGATCACCGCGCTCGGCGTCTCGTTCCTGCTCGAGAACCTGGCGCTGCTGTTCTTCGGCGGCTACACCCGCAGCTACTCGACCAACACTTACATCTCGCTGACAAACGGGATCCACATCGGCGGGGTGCGGATCGATTCGGTCGAGATCACGATCGTCTTCGTCAGCATCGCGATGATGGTGGGGCTGCGGCTGCTCGTCGACCGCACGACGCTCGGCAAGTCGATGCGCGCGGTTGCGTCCGATCGTGAGGCTGCCGAGATGCTCGGGATCGACGTCAACCGGGTGATCGCGCTGACCTTTTTCATCGGCTCGGCGATGGCCGGCGTCGCGGGCGTGATGTCCGGGCTCGAGTTCGGGTCGTTCTCGAACACGATCGGATTCCTGGCAGGGCTCAAGGCGTTCACCGCGGCGGTCGTCGGCGGGATTGGCAGCATCACCGGGGCGATGTTCGGCGGCCTGTTCATCGGGATCGCCGAGGCGTTCAGCTCTAGCTACGTCAACGGCAAGTACTCCGACCTGATCGTGTTCGGGATCCTGATCGTCGTGATGCTCGTCCGTCCTACGGGCCTGTTCGCGCAGCGATCGACGCAGAAGGTATGAGCACCGAGGACGAACCCGGGGGGCAGATCGGGGTCGATCAGTGGGTCGCGCAGTCCGGCGAGCGGCAGGAGGCCGCGACCGGCTCGCGGCGGCTGCTCGCGCTGCTTGACGAGCGCGTCGGCTGGTGGCCGCGGCTCGCGCTCGCCGCGCTCGCCGGGCTCGCGTTCGGGCTGCTGACCGGCAACGTCAACCTACTGACCGTCGGCTTCACGTGCCTGCTGTATGCGATCCTGTCGCTCGGGCTCAACATCTCGGTCGGCTGGGCGGGGCTGCTCGACCTCGGCTATATCGCGTTCGTCGGGTTCGGCGCGTACGGGTACGCGATCTTCTCCTCGACCGCGCTTGGCACCAACAACCAAGGCGGCAGCCACCTGGCGGCGTTCGAATCGATCCCGATCGTCGTGATCGCTGCGGGGGTCGCCGGCGCGATCATCGGGGTGATCGCGCTGCGGCTCGAGGGCGACTACCTCGCGATCGTCACGCTGTTCCTGGGCCAGGCGTTCGCCGACGCGGTCAACAACGTCGACACCGGCACGCTGGGGGGCGTCAACGGGCTGTTCGGCCTCGACGGCCTGCACGGCTTCAGCGGCACCGCCTCGACGCCGCGGGGCATGTACATCGTCGCGCTGATCGTCTGTGCGGCGCTCGCCGGCATTCTGCATCTCTTGGACACGTCGCGAACGGGGCGCGCCTGGCGCGCGCTTCAGGACGACGCGCTCGCGGCGCGCGCAATGACGATGCCGGTCAAGAAGCTGAAGGTGATGGCATACAGCTTCGGGGGTGCCGTCGGGGCGCTCGGGGGCGCGCTGTTTGCGGCACAGCAGTCGAGCGTGTTCCCGACGAACTTCACCGAGACGATCCTGATCTTGATCTTCGCGTGTCTTGTGCTCGGCGGCGCCGGCAGTATCGCCGGCGCGATCCTCGGCGGCGTGCTCGTGCAAGCGATGGAGTTCCTGCTCACGAGCCCGAAGGATTCGGCTTACCTGTTCTACGGCCTGATCGTGATCGCACTCGTGTGGAAGCTCAGACCGTGGCGGTACCTCGGCGCGGTAGTTGCCGGGACGGTGGTGCTGGGGCTTGTCGCGCACGCGATCGTCGGCGCGATCTCGAGCTCTGCGACAGCCGGCTCGGCCGGCTCGACCGGCTGGATCGGGTCGGTCGTCAGCCACTGGGTGATCGTGCCCGCGAACGCAGCCACCTACGGAAACATCCTGTTCGTGGTGATCATCTGCTCCGTGATCGCGCTGATCCGGCTACGTGGAGCGAGGCGGCTCGCGCTCATCGCGGTGACCGTGTATGTCGGGGCCTGTTGCTGGGAGTCACGGCTCGTCGTCAACCCCGCGATCACGACCCAGATCATGATCGGCGCGATCCTCGTCGTGACGATGGCGGTGCGGCCGAACGGGCTGCTCGGCAAGCGGCGGGTCGAGATCGTCTGATGAACGAGCCCGGAGGGCGAGAATCTACGTCAGACCGCGGGGCTGGAAGCCCCGCGGAGGACTCCCCATTGCTTGAGCTCGCAAAAGGTCTCGCTGTCGTTCGGCGGCCTGCGCGCGCTGTCCGAGCTCGACCTGTGCCTCGACGACAAGGAGATCGTCAGCGTGATCGGCCCCAACGGCGCCGGCAAGACGACCGTGTTCAACGTGATCACCGGCGTCTACAAGCCGAGCGACGGGGACATCGTGTTCGCCGGGCAGAGCATCGCCGGGATGCGGCCGGACCGGATCACGCGGCGGGGGATCGCACGCACGTTCCAGTCGCTGCGGCTGTTCCTGAACATGTCGGTCAAGGAGAACGTCAAGGCGTCGACGTACGGCGGCACCCATGCATCGCCGGTGGAGTCGATCCTCCGGCTGCCGCGCGCGCGCCGCGAGGAGCGCGAGGTCGACGCGCTCGCCGAGGAGACGCTGTCGTTCTTCGGTCAGCGGCTGTCGGGCTATCGTTGGGATCAACCCGCGTACTCGCTGTCGTACGCCAATCGCCGGCGCCTGGAGATCGCACGCGCACTGGCGACCAAGCCGCGGCTGCTGCTGCTCGACGAGCCGGCGGCCGGGATGAACCCCAACGAGACGCACGAGGTGACCGAGCTGATCGGCCGGCTGCGCGACGAGCTCGGGCTCGCGATCCTCGTGATCGAGCACGACATGCACGTCGTCGAGGGGATCTCCGACCGCGTCGTGGCGCTCGACCACGGCGTCAAGATCGCCGAGGGTTCGTTCCACGACGTCGCCAACCACCCGTCGGTCGTCGAGGCGTACCTTGGCCGCGATCCCGAAGCGCTCGCATCGGAGGCGTGAGCGTGCTGCTGAGCCTCGACCACGTCACCACGTACTACGGCCAGATCCGGATCCTCTCGGAGATCTCGCTCGCCGTCGGCGAAGGTGAGCTCGTGTGCCTGCTCGGGGGCAACGCGTCGGGCAAGTCGACGACGCTGAAGACGGTGCTCGGGATCGTCCGCCCGCGCGCTGGCGAGGTGCTGATCGACGGCGAGGTATGCAACACCTGCGACGTGCCGACGCGGATCGCCAAGGGGCTCGCGATCGTCCCTGAGAACCGGCGCTTGTTCGGCGCGATGACCGTGCGGGAGAACCTCGAGCTCGGCGCGGTGCTGCGCCGCGGTGAGGACCTGTCGGCGGACTTCGAGCGTGTGCACGAGCTGTTCCCGCGGCTTCACGAGCGGCGCGATCAGCTCGCCGGGACGCTGTCGGGCGGCGAGCAGCAGATGGTTGCGATGGGGCGCGCACTGATGTCGCGTCCGCGGCTGTTGCTGATGGACGAGCCGTCGATGGGGCTTGCGCCGGCACTCGTGCAGCAGAACTTCCGGATCATCAAGGAGGTCCACGAGTCCGGCGTGGCCGTGCTGATGGTCGAGCAGAACGCGACGATGGCGCTGTCGATCGCCGACCGCGGCTACGTGCTGGCGACGGGCTCGATCGTGCTCGAGGGAAAGGCCGGCGAGCTGCTCAACCACGAGGACCTGAAGCGGGCGTACCTCGGGGCCTAGGTAACTGTGAGCGTGACCACCTTGGACGTGGCCGAGCTGGCTTTGATCGCGATGCGATAGCCGTACTTCCCCTTCGAGCGGCCGCGGATCGTGAAGCTGAAGCGATCGCTCAGGCGTAGCTCCGCGCTGGCCTGATTGCGCCAGCTGTGTCCGTGCCGTAGCTGAAGCTCGACGAACGTGCCGGACGCTGCGGGCGACGCCATGCCGCTCAGCCTCGCACTCTGACCGCGACGGATCGTGGCGGGGTTCAGCTTCACGCTGACCGTCAGAGCGCTCCCCGCCGGCGCGAGCCACAACGCCGCGACTGCTGTGGCCAACGCGGAGCGCCCCACGCGTCGATCCTACCGCCGGCCGGGCCGCCGTTCAGGCGGCCCGGTCGAGTTCGCTCGGGGCGACGGAGCGGACGGGGAGGACATAGCGCCGGCGGATCGGGGAGACCGAGCCGTTCGTCGTGCGCGCTGAAAGCCCAGCGACCGCGGGCGCGCCGGCGGGCTCCCGCTCCGCCACAGGGGCTGGCGCGGGAGCGGGCGCAACGGCAACCTCGTCACGGTCACGCGGCGAGCGCAGCAGGATCAGCGCCAGCGCGATCGCGGCGGCGACGCAGCCCGCGCCGATCGCGTATGCAACGTGAAAGCCGCCGACGAGCGCATTGGCGGTGGAGACGTGCTGCGCCGCCAGCGCGTGGGTGTGGGTCGTCGCGATCGAGCTCAGCGCCGCCAGCCCGAGCGCGCCCCCGACCTGCTGGGAGAGCGTCGTGATCCCGGAGCCAAGCCCTGCATCCGCGGCCGGCACGTCTGCCATCGCAATCATCATCAACGGCGTGAACGCGTTGCCGATCCCGAGCCCGATCAGCATGAAGCCGAAGAAGATCGTCGGGAAGAATGGCGTGCCCGGATTCGCGTTCGTGAGCACCGCCAGGCCGCCGATCACGACCGTCATCCCGCCGACGAGCGTCCGCATCGGGCCGAACCGCCGCACGAGCCGGCTCGTGATCCCGAGCGACAGAATCGCCACCGTAACCGTCCACGGCAGGAACGCCGCGCCGGTTCCGACCGCGCTGTAGCGGAGCACGTGCTCCAGGTACAGCGTTCCGAGGAAGAACGTCGAGTACATGCCGGTGACGAGCAGCGCGCGGGCCACGCTGGCGCCAACCAGGCCACGGAGGCGCAGGATGCGTAAAGGCATGATCGGGTTCGAGACACGCGCCTCGACCGCGATGAACGCGGCCATCAGCGTCGCCGCGATCGCGCCGAAGCCGAGCACCTGGCTCGAGCCCCAGCCGTGCGAGGTCGCTTGGACGATCGCGTACACGGCCGCCATCAGTGAGGCGGTGACGAGTGCCGACCCGAGGTAGTCGACCCGCTCTCCGAGCCCGCGGCCTTCGTCGTGCGGGATCAGCATCCGGCCGAGCGCGATCGTCGCCAGGCCGATCGGGAGGTTGACGAAGAAGATCCAGTGCCAGCTCAGCGCCTCGGTCAGGACGCCACCGGCGAGCAGTCCGAGCGAGCCGCCGGCAACGGCCGTGAACACGTACGCGCTCATCGCCCGCGCACGCTCCTGCGGCTGCGGGAACTCGGTGACGATGATCGCCAGGATCACGGACGCCTGCAGCGCGGCACCGACGCCCTGAACGAAGCGGGCGCCGATCAGCACGCCCTGGCTGGGCGCGAGCCCGCACAGCATCGATGCCGTGGTGAACACGGTCAGGCCAATCAGGAACAGGCGCCGGCGCCCGAGCAGATCGCTCAGCCGGCCGGCGAGCAGCAGCAGGCTGCCCATCGAGATCAGGAATGCGTTGATGACCCAGGTCAGGTTGCCCTGGGAGAAGTGGAGGTCGCGCTGGATCGCGGGCAACGCGACGTTCACGATCGTGGTGTCGAGCACGATCATCAGCTGCGCCATGCATACGACGAACAGCGCGAGCCACCGGCGCCTCTCGGTGGTAAGAAGATCTGAGATGCGATTCATAGAGGGATCCAAACGGTGGTGGTGGGGGTGATAAACTGGAGGACACCTCCGGAACTAACTGGAGGCTGCCTCCGGATACTATAGCGGAGGATCCCTCCGGTTTGTCAAGTGGGTTTGCGAAATGAGCGCCACCGAAGCCACACCCCCCGTTTCCAGGCCCAAGCGCGCCGACGCCGCGCGGAACTACGACAAGGTCGTCGCGGCGGCACGGGAGGCGTTCGGAGAGCGCGGCGCCTTGACGTCGCTCGAGGAAATCGCGCGCCGCGCCGGCGTGGGCATCGGCACCCTGTACCGCAACTTCCCGAACCGCCAGGCCCTGCTCGAGGCGGTGTATGTGGGCGAGGTCGAGGACGTGTCGCACTCGGCGGCCGAGCTCGAGCTGCTGGAGCCGTGGGAGGCGCTGAGCGGCTGGCTCAAACGGGTAGCGGCCTACCTCGTGACCAAGCAGGCGCTCTCGGTCGAGCTGCTCGACTACATGGACCGCGAGGCCCCGCTATTCCAGTCCTGCAAGCGGATGCTGTTCGATGCCGGCGAGCCGCTACTGGCGCGCGCTCAGGAGGCTGGCGCCGTCCGTCCCGACGTCGAGCTGCCGGACATCATCATGCTGGTCGGCGCGATCGCGAAGAACCCGATGGCGGATCCGGGGCGGGTCGAGCGGATGGTCGACATCGCGCTTGACGGGCTCCGCTACCGGAGCTGAGCATCGCGGCGAACAGTCTGGTGCGCGCCCACGCCGAGTCGCTCGACGCGGCCGACCCGCTCGCCGGCTTCCGCGAGCGGTTCGTGATTCCCGACGGCGCCGTCTACCTCGACGGCAACTCGCTCGGGTGCCTGCCGCGGGCCACCGGCGAGCGGCTGCGCGCGGTCGTCGAGCAATGGGGTGCACGCGGCGTCGGCGGCTGGGACGAGGGCTGGCTCGAGCTGCCGCTGCAGGTGGGCGACCGGCTGGCTGGGGCCGCGCTCGGCGCGGCCCGCGGGCAGGTCGTGATCGGAGATTCGACCACCGTCTGCTTCTACAAGCTGGCCTCGGCGGCGCTCGAGCTGCGGCCGGGACGGAACGAGATCGTCACCGACGTCGGCAACTTCCCGACCGACCGCTACGTGCTCGAGGGGCTCGGAGCGACGGTGAGGTGGGTTGACACCGTGGAGCAGGCCGCGGAAGCGATCGGCCCGCAGACCGCGCTCGTGACGTTCACGCACGTCGACTTCCGCACCGCCGCGATCGCCGACATGTCCGCGATCAACCGGCTCGCCCACGACGCCGGCGCGCTGACCCTGTGGGATCTCAGCCACAGCGCCGGCTCGGTCCCGCTCTCGCTCGACGCCGACGGCGCTGACCTGGCTGTCGGCTGCACCTACAAGTACCTGTGCGGAGGACCCGGTGCCCCGGCCTTCATGTACGCCCGGAGCGAGCTCCAACCCGAGTTGCGCCAGCCGATCCGCGGCTGGCTCGGCTGCCGCGACCCGTTCCTGATGGAACCCGGTTATCTCCCGGCCGACGGGATCCGCAGGCTGCTCTCGGGCACGCCGCCGGTACTCGCACTAACTGCCGTCGACGAGGGCATTGCCGTCGTCGCCGAGGCCGGGATCGACGCGATCCGGGCGAAGGGGATCGTGCTGACCTCGTACGCGATCGAGCTCGCCGACGCGGTGCTGTCCGAACACGGGGTGGCGGTCGCCTCTCCCCGCGATCCCGCGCACCGAGGCGCTCACGTCGCCCTGGCGCACCCCGGCGCGCGCGAGCTGTGCGCGGGACTGCTGGCCTGTGGCGTAGTCCCCGACTTCCGGATGCCCGACGTGATCCGCTACGGCTTCTCGCCGCTGACGACACGGTTCGTCGACGTCCATGACGGCGTCATCGCGCTTCGCGATCTGCTCCGAGCAGCTCGTTGACGTCCGCGATCGCCGGGGCCGCACGCCACCGCCGAAGAGCAGCGTGAAGAGCGGACTTAGGCATAAAGTCTGCCCCCCGGGTGACCGATACCTACGGTAGGTTTATGCCGAGGACTTGGTCGTGATCACGGAACGAGGAGAAGCTTGTGGGGAATGAAGCTTCCGCCGCGGCGGTACAGGCGCTCGGAGCGGCAGGCCGACGAGCCAGGAGGTGGCGATGAACCGACCTGCCCGCATCGGGTCGGGTAGCCGCCTGCTGCGCAGCAGGCGCGATGCCTCGCATGCGAGCCTGGCGGTCGTCACGACCGGGCTAGCGCCTGATCAACAGGCTTTGATGACGGCGGTGGGCTCAGACGCAGTCGCTGTCCTGCCCGAGCTCCAGGTCCTCGCCGAGCCGGCACCCGCCGTCTACCCGCCGAGCGAGCTCCTTCCGGAGCTGGCGCCTGAGCGGCTGCTCGCGCCGACCGTTCTGCGGGAGGTGCCCGCCGCGCCCGGGCGGCGTTGGCCGCAGCGCGTTGGCGGGCTCCTGATCGCCTGTGCCTGCATCGTCGCCGCCACGTTGTATGTGTCGCGCGTGGTAAGCGCTAACGAGAATCTGCTGTCGGGTGTCGTCGACGACACCGGCTTGATGACGCTCAACTTCACTCGGCCGGGCCAGCTCAGTCGAATTGACGTCCGCGTCGGCCAGGTCGTGCGCCGCGGCGAGACGCTCGCCACCGAGGTCGCCGCCCAGGATGGCCCGACGGAGGCTGCCGCACGAGCGGCGATCGCATCGGACACCGCCAAGCTCGCCCTCTACCGGGCCGCGGTCGCGCGTGACACCACAAGCGTGGCCGAGCTCGCTGCGCTCGCCAACGGGGGTTCCGCCCACCCTCTCACCGTGGAGGCGCAGCTGCAGAACGCGCGCGCCCGCCTCGGGCCAGCCCAGGCTCGAGTGGCGGCGATGCTCGCCCAGATCCAGCTCGACCAGGCTCAGCTCTCCCAGGCACGCGCCGCGATCGCCGCTACGGCGATCACCGCACCCGCCCGGGCAACGGTCGTCGCGCTCAACGGCGTGCCGGGCGAGACCGTCACCCCGCTTGGGGTGCGGTACTACGCGGGCGGCGGCGAGGCGTTATCGCGGGCCGTTGAGCCGCGGTTCTCGCTCGCGCCCGAGGGTCCTCAGAGCATCCGGCCTGCGTCGGCCGGCGCGGCGTCGCTGCCGCTGCTCGCCCTGCGCGCTTCGCGGTCGTGGGACGTCGTCACGCTCGTGTCCGAGGGCATGGCCGCACGGCTCGCGCCGGGGCGGCGGGTGCTCGTGAGCGTTCCCGGCGCCGGTATCGCCGACCTGCGCGGGAAGATCAGCGAGGTTCTCCCGCGACCGATCCACACCGCTGCCGGAAACGAATATCAGGTCGTGGTGTCGATCGCTGGACACGCCGCACGGGTGCCGCTGGACGGGATGTCCGCGGACATTCGCCTCGCCCCGTAGCATGCCGGTCATCCCCCGCGGGATGCGCTCATACGATCGCGTGCACCTTCGTGGCGCAAGCGTGGCGCGACGGTCGAGCCGCTTGCTCGTGAGCGTCCTGCTGGTCATCTTGATCGGCAGCGTGACGGCGTGCGGAGCGGCCTCCTCGCCGATGCCGGTGATCCCGCCCGTCGCGACACCGTCCGGGCACTCGAGCTGGATGCTCACGCGCGCCGCGCTCACCCAACTGCTCCGCGATCGCGCCACCGCTAAGGTGCTTGCGCGATCGAAGGTGTACGAGCTGCTGCGGCCCGGCCAGCAGCCGCTGACAGGGGTGAGGGCCGAGTCGATCGTGACGTTCAGCTCGGCAAGCGCGCTCGAAGCCGATCTGCACGCCCGCGTCCTGCCTGCGGGGAGCTGGGGCGTCCTCTACGACCCTGAGGCATGGCGGTTCACGCCCCAGGCCGAGCAGCAGGATCCGTTGAAGGCGATCGCTGGGGCGGCAGCGGCCGTCCACGCGGCACACCTCCGATTCGCCGTGGCGCCCGCACTCGACCTGTTCAAAGTCCTGAAGCCCAGCGATCCCGCCCCGCGCTGGAGGCAGTTCCTCGCGACCAGGTTCGCTGCGCACGTCGCCGCCGAGGCGGACCTGCTCGAGATCCAGGCGCAGAGCCTCGAGCGCGACACGGGCACATACCGAACGTTCGTGCTCCGGGCGGTCCAACAGGCCCACAGCGCGAACGCGAGAATCACGTTGCTCGCCGGCCTCTCGACGAACCCCCCGGGCTCGAGCGTCGGCGCCGAGCAACTGCAAGCGGCGATCGCGGCTACAGAACGCTCGATCAACGGCTACTGGCTGAACATCCCAGGGCAGGGCGCACGCTGCCCAACCTGCGGCGCCCCACGGACGGATCTGGCGATCCGCGCGCTCGGCGGTCCATGAACGCTAAGTAGCCCGTGGATCTGCGAGCTCGGCGCTGCCACCAGGGACCGGCCGTCGGCTGAGGCGAAGGCTCGGCGCCGGGAACGGCCGGGTCGGAAGGGAGATCACCGCTTCGAGCGTCCCGAGCCGCCGGAGGAATCCGTAGGCGAACCAGGCGGGTAGCCACACGAGGCTCCGCCAGCGCCCGTGCCTGGCGGCGAACAGGACGCCGACTGCGAGCGGCACAGCGCCCCCGGCGACGAACAGGGCCACAAACGTCGCGATGTTCTGGCGGTATGTCGGATGAGTGAGCACGAGCTCCAACGTGAAGATCGGGGCCACGATTCCGAGCTGCAGCGAGAACCAGAAGAAACCGCGGCGAATCGTCCACAGCCAGACTCTCGGACCGGCGAGCCCGCTGCGCAGCGGAACGTGCCTGGCGTAGACGTGAAAGCCGGCCCTCGCCCAGCGCGTTCGCTGCTCGACGAACTCGCCGACGCTCCGCGGGACATCCTCGTACGAGCGAATCCGCGGATCCACCACCACCCGATAGCCGAGCCGCCCGATCTGCATGGTGAGGTCGCTGTCCTCACCGTTCATGCCGACGGGAAAGCCGCCCGCGAGCACCGCGGGGGCTCGCCGAAATGCGGTGAAGGTGCCGGGGATCACGACGATCCCGTCAACCAGGCTCTGGGCGAGCCGGACGAACCGGAACTGGAACATCGTCTCCAGCAGCCTGAGGCGGTGAAGCCAGCCCGTATCGTCGGTCCTCGGCTCCTCCATCGCGCCGACGCAGCCGATCTTGGGATCGCGGAACCACGGCACCGCGAAGCGCAACGCATCCGGGCCGAGCACGCAGTCGGCGTCGATCCGGACCACGATCTCCGCGCCGGTGATGGCGAGGCCACGGTTGAGCGCTGAGGCCTGACCGCCGTTTGGCGCACTCAGGACCCGGCCGCGAGCGTGCGCGAAGCGACTGATCTCGCGACGTGCGATCCCCGCGGTGCCATCCGAGGAGCCGTCGTCAGAGACCAGGACATTGACCGACCCTCCGTATCGTCCGGCGGCGAGATCGACCGAGCGCAGCAGCCGCGCGATGTTCTCCTCCTCGTTGTACGCCGGCACGATCACATCGACTGCGGGGAGCTCGGGACCGGGTTCCGGCGGACGGCTGCCGCCCCACCACAACAACCACAGTGACGCCACCAGGAGGACGAGCACGATGCTGCCCGCATAGAGCGGGAGGAGCACCTCCCATTCGGAGCTCAGGTGCTGTCGGTCGGCCAGGAACGCATAGCCGATGACCAGCAGTGCCCCGGCACCGATCAATGAGCAGCCGGCCACGACCGTGTCCCAGATCCACCGCGGGCGCCGGATCGGGACTGTTGTCCCACGCGGTAGCACGAACGCGGTGAACGTGAGCCGCATGATCACCAGTCCGCCGACCACGAGGTTCGTGAGCGTCGCCTCGATGCCGAACGGAACCACGAGCCAGTGCGTGGCTATCCCGACAACGATCATCAGCGCCTGGAGGAGACCGGATAGGACGATGTACAGCGCCGCGTGGGACAGCATCGCCAGCCGACGCGCCGGCGCCGCCCGGGCGACCACGGAGATCCCGACGATGTAGGCCACGGCAAGGAACTGCGTGGCGGGGCGCAGCCGGGCGATGTATCCGTCGACGCTGACGGGGTCGCGAGTGATCGCCCGCGCCAAGGATCGGAGGCCATCGGCGTACGCGGCTGACAGTGACGGCTCCTGCAGGAAGAGCAGGGAGAGCAGCGCCGTGATGCCCAGAAAGCCCCAGGTACGCGGACGCCGCGCTGGCGTCCTCACATGACGCGGGATCACTACCCTCGCGCGCCCGTCCCCTTCATCCTCGCGACTGTCGGTGCCGATCGGGATCAGGCAGAGGCCGACGAGAAACGCCAGCAGAATGCACGTCGTTACCAGAAGCTCGATGTCCATGACCCTCGGCCGCCCCCCCGTCGAGGGTATCGGCGAACCGGTCAGCGCGCTTTAGGGGGTGCTCCGAGCAGCTCATTGATGTCCGCGACCGGGCCGAGATGGCCGAGCTTGTCCGGGTTGACGACGGAGCTGATCGCCGTGATCTGGCCGCCTGACACCTCCAGCGCCCACACCGAGATCACCCGGTCCTCGCCGTCCGTGAGCAGAGCGCCCGGGCCGCCGTTAACCTCGACAGGCCGGATCGACCCACCCGGCACCCGCCGGCCCTGCTTGAGCCAGTTGATCAGCGTGCGCGCCACCCGCGCGCGGCCCTGGAGCATGCGCGCGAGCGCCGGTACCTTGCCGCCGCCGTCGCCGGTCAGCGTCACGTCGTGGGCCAGCAGCGCCTCCAGTCCGGCGAGGTCGCCGTCCTGCGCCGCTGCCAGGAACCGTGCTGCGAGCTCGTTCCGCTGCTCGCGCGAGGTCTGAAACCTCGGCCGCGAGCCCTCGACGTGGCGGCGGGCGCGCGTCGCCAGCTGGCGGACGTTGACCTCGGACTTTCCGATGATCGGAGCGATCTCGTCGTAGCCGTAGTCGAACACATCACGTAGCAGCAGCACGGCGCGTTGTTCCGGCGAGAGCGTCTCGAGCAGCCGCAGCACCGCGATCGAGAGCGAATCGGCCATCTCGGCATGCCTCGCCGGATCGTCGATGCCGTCGGTGAGGATCGGCTCCGGGAGCCACTCGCCGACGTACCGCTCCCGCCGCGCGCGGGCGCTGCGCAGCTCGTCGATCGCCAGCCGGGTCGTGACGGTCGCGAGGTAGGCGCGCGGCGAGCCGAGTTCCGTGCCCGACCCGATCGCGCGGTGCAGGCGGAGCAGCGCCTCCTGGACCACGTCCTCGGCTTCGGAGGCGCTGCCGAGCATCCGATATGCGATCGCGAATGCGACTGGGCGCAGCTCGTCGAGCAGATCGCGCTCGTTCACGCCGCCTCCTCGAACCCTCGCCGCCAGCTGGGGTGGGCCGGCTCCCAGCCGAGCTCGCTCTTCGCCTTAGCGTTCGATGCGCCACGGATGTCGGTGAACATGATCACGCCCGCCTCGCCGGCGGCGAGCCGTCCGACGAACCTCGGCACCCGCATCGGCTCCTTCGCGCCGATCGTCCGCGCCAGAGCGGGCAACCACTCGGCGACCGGAGCGGGGTCGTCGTCGACGATGTTGTAGACGCCGCGATTGCCTCGCTGGAGCGCCGCGACCGTCGCCTCGGCCGCGTCGGCGATGTGGACGAACGACCACACTCCCGCGCCGTTGCCGATCACCGGGATCCGGCGCTTGCGGACCATCTCGAGCTGCTCGCCGCCGGAATCCAGGGATGTGCCGGGGCCGTAGAACCCGCCGTAGCGGAGTGCGATCCCGATCGTCCATTCGGCACCGGCGACCGTCTCCTCTAGATGACGGATCGCGGCCAGCGATTCGCGCATCTCGCGAGCCGGTGCCGGGTCGAACGGGTCCTCCTCGGACTTCACCGGGCCGCCCGTCCGCGCCGCCGGCCAGCCGGCGTAGCTCTGCGCGATGAAGCGCTTCACGCCCACTGCTCGGCCCGCGGACAGCAGATGGTCGACGCCCTCGGTCCGAAGCCGGTTCGTGACCGCGAAATCACGGTCGAAGCGGCGCATGTTGAGCGACGCGATCGAGGTCAACTGGTGGATGATCGCGTCCGGTTGCGCCTCGGCGACCGCGTTGGCGACCTGGTCGGGGTCGAGTGCGTCGACCACGGCCGGCGTCGCGCCGAGGTCGTACAGCTCCCGGGTCTTCGACTCGCTGCGCGTCGTGCCGACGACCTCATGGCCGGCGGCGACGAGTCGCGGTACGAGCTGCCTGCCCATCACTCCCGTTGCACCTGCGACAAACACTTTCATGGTTCTGGCTCCTTGTTCCGTCTCTCGGTACGAACCAAAGACGGGGTAGCCGGCGCGCCCGTGACAGGCGCCCTTCTATTCCGTTGCCTCCCTCGGAAATCGTGCCGCCCACGGCTCGGGCGCTATCCGTACGACGTTGATCACGTACGAAAGTAGCCGGTACCACCCTGCGGTGATGATCAGCTCGAGCAGCTGATCGTCGGTGAATCGGGCCGCGAGCGCATTCCAGGTGAGGTCGGTGACGTCGTCGGTCTCATACAGCTCGTCGGCGAGGCGAATCAGGAGCGCGTCGTCTTCTGACCAGAGCGGGTCGCCGGCGGTCGCGACCGCGGTCGCGGCGAGCTGCTCCTCGCTCAGCCCCACGGCTGCGCCGAATGCCACCGCGTGCACGCCCCATTCGTACTCCGCGCCGGCTCGCGCGCAGGTGCGGTGGATGATCAGCTCGCGCTCGCGGGGGGCGACCCGGCCATGACCGAGGATCCCGGCACCGAGCGGCCGCATCCGCGAGGCGAGCTCGTCGTGGACCTCGAGCGTGCGGAACAACGCCAGCGGCTCGAGGGGGCTGCCCGGCGGCATCCACTTGCGCAACGTCGCTTCGACGTCGGGTTCATACGGCGGTTCCAACGGGGGGATCCGGGGCACGGGTTCATACGGCGGTTCCAGCGGAGCGATCCGGGGCATCATCTATCCTTGCTTCGGAAATAAGAGCAGAGGATGATGGTAGCTTCGAATTCCAAAGCACGCAAGCGTCCTGCCCCGGGACGGCCGGTCCGCGGGTCGCGTTCGGGCCGCCCGGCGATGGCCTTGCTCGACCTGCTCGGCCGCCGCTGGGCGCTGCGTGTCCTGTGGGAGCTTCGGGGTGGCCAGCGGCTGACGTTCCGCGAGCTCCAGGCGCGTTGCGGAGAGATCTCGTCGAGCGTGCTCAACGACCGATTGCGGGAGCTGCGCGACGCCGAGATCGTCGCGGGTGGGCGCGGCGGCTATGGGCTCACGGACGAGGGCGCCGAGCTGCTCGACGCGATCGCACCGCTCGACGAATGGGCGAAACGATGGGCGAAGCGCATCCCCCGGTGAGTGCTACAAGCCCACCGGGCGGGGCGACCGGCCTCCAGAGTTTCACTACGCACGGCTGACGCGCTCGACCAGCTCCGGCGTGAGGGCTCCGAGTACGTCGATGCACGCCGCGGCAAGTCCGAGCGCGTCATCGTCTGGCGGGTAGTGCGGGTTCGGAACCGCGATCACCGTCATCCCGGCGGCGACCGCGGCGCGCAGGCCGTTGCTTGAATCCTCGAGTGCGACGCAGCGCTCGGGCGCGACGCCAACGCGCCGGGCGGTCTCGAGGTAGACATCCGGCGCCGGTTTGCCGCGCGCGACCTCCTCTGAGGAAACCGTCGCTTTGAATTCGCCGTCGACGCCCGCGAGCTCGAGCACGAGGTCGATGATCTCGCGGTTCGAAGACGACGCCAGGCCGAGCGGCCACCGGGCGCTGAGCGATCGGACGGCGTTGACGGCGCCGGGGAGCAGCGGCAGATGCGCGCGGTACAGACGCTCGATCCGCGTCACGACTTCTTCGTTGATCTCTCCGACCGGCAGCGGCACGCCGAGCTCGTCGTGCAGGTACGACGACCACTCGGGCGAGCTCATTCCCATCATCGCTCTCGGCGCGTCCTGTAGCCACCGACCGCCGGTCGACACGACGAGCTCGTGCTTCGCTTCGTTCCACAGCTGCTCGGAGTCCACGAGCACGCCGTCGAGGTCGAAGATCACCGCGTCTGTCATTTGCGCAGCAGCGGGCCGAGCGACGGCGTGCAGGCGCAGGCGGCACCACGCAGCCGCGGCAGCCCGAGTAGGTCCTCGACCGTCTGTAGCACCGAGTAGTGGTCGGCCGGGGTCCGCATCCTGGCGCCCGGAAGCGCTCCCTGGCCGGCGACGATCGTGGCGATGTGGCCGCCCGTGGCGAGCTTGCAACAGCTGTCGTCGCTCGTTCCCTCGTCCCAAGTGAGGAACAACAGTCCGTCGTTGCCGAGCGCGCGCAGCAGCGGGGGGACGAAGCCGGCGAGGAAGTGGTCGCCGGTCGCCGGCGAGCAGTCGTGCATGTCGTGGCACAGGTTCGGGGTGATCCAGATGAACCGCGGCAGCGCGTGCGCCCGCTCGTCCAGTGTCAACTGCGGCAGCGGCACGATCTGCGAGCACCAGCGGCGGTCCCGCGTGTAGTAGATGAATGGGTCGTGCTTGCGGGCGTACTCGCCCGCGCCGGCGCCGGTGAAGCAACCGCCGGGGTAGTCCTCCATGTACGCCTTCCACGAGACCCCGGCGTGCTCGAGCTGGTCGACGATGCTGGTGGCGTCGACATTGCAGTCGGTGCAGTCGCTCGAGATCCCGAATGTCGACCCGCCTGTCAGCGCGAGGTAGTTCGGCAGCGACGGATGACTGATGGCGTACATCGAGGTCGCGAGCGCGTACCGCTTCGCAAGCCCGTTGATGTACGGGGTGGCGCTCGAGCCGATGATGTCGCCGTACTCCTCGTTCTCCATCAGGATCACGGCGATGCGGCTCTGCGTGCCGCCCGCGGCCCGTGCCGGCGGCGACGGCGTTTTCTGGACGGGGCCGGCGGTGGTTGCGGCCGCGCCGCAGCCGCACAGGACGAGCGCCGCGAGCAGTGGTGCCAGCCGCATCTCCGCCGAGGGTATCGTCCGCCTGTGGACGCCGACGACCTCTACGGGCTGCCGCTCGACGAGTTCATTCCTCAGCGCAGCCGGCTCTCCAAGGAGCTGAAGGCCACGGGCGACCGCGATGGTGCGGCCGCGGTAGCTGCGCTGCGCAAGCCGTCGGTCGCCGCGTGGGCCGTCAACCAGCTCGTGCGCACGCAGTCCAAGGGGATCGCTGCCCTGTTCAAGGCTGGCGACGTCCTCCGGAAGACGCAGGACAACGTGCTCGCCGGCCGTGGCGACGCCGGCGATCTCCGGGCCGGCGTCGAGCGCGAGCGTGAGGCAGTTTCAGGGCTGCTCGAGCAGGCGCGGGGGCTGCTCAACTCGGAGGGGCACGAGCTCAGCCAGTCGGTGCTCGACCGGGTCTCCGACACGCTGCACGCCGCCGCGCTTGACGATGACGCCCGCGTGGAGGTGCGCGACGGAACGCTCGCCCGCGAGCTGCGTCACGCCGGGCTGGGGATGGCCGGCGGGTTTGCGGGCGCACCTGGCACGAGCAAGGCGCCGCCCCGCAAGGCGACGCCGGACCAGACCGGCCGGAAGGGGCCTGACCCGCGCGAGCATGCAGCGGCGCGCGACGAGGCGCGCAAGGCCGCGCGGATCGCCGAGGCGGACGCGCGCCGGCGCGTCGACCTGGCGGAGCGGGCGCTGCGCGCCGCAGAGGAGCGGCGAGAGCGCGCGCATGAGGCGCTCGATCAGGCGAAGGCGGACGTCAAGGCTGCCCAGGCCGAGGCGAAGGCCGCGATCGGCGCGCAGAAGAAGGCCTCCGCCGACCTCGAGCGCGCGTAGTGTCATCATTGAGGCATGTTTGAAGAAGACAGAGATCCAGATAGTTTTGAAGAGATGGTGCGCGACATCGCGCGCGAGGTTTCCGAGTCGGTCGAGCGGACCGTCTCGCAGGTGGACGTAGACGGGATCGCCAACACGATCGGCGTCGACCCCGATCGCGCCCGCGAATGGCTCGACACCGCGACCGGGATGCTCCGTGCTCGCGCAGAGCGGCTAGGCGACGAGATGTCAACGCGTGCCTCGAGAAAGCCCAAGCCGTCCGAAGATCCCCTGCGGAACGCGCAGCCACACGCACTCGACCTGCCGACGGACGAGCAGGGGCTGGCGCTCGCCGCGCTCGACTCGGGCCGCTGGACGGTCGAGCCAGGTAGCCGCGCGCTTGCAAGCCACGGCGAAGGGCCCGGTCCCAGTGACGCGCTCGGACTCGTCCGCGAGCTTCATGCGCGCGACTGGATCACCGCTGACGGCGAGGTCACGCTCGTCGGACGCCACGCGCTGAGCTGCTGGCTCGACGCGCGGACGCCGCGCTGAATCCGCGCGAAGAGATCCGCGGCGTGTCCACCTGAGGGTGGACACGCAGTTCATCCTGCGCGCCGATGACAGGACGCCCCGCAGGCGCGATCTTGTCGGGGATGAGTTTTGCGCGTCAGACGGGTCGTAGATGGACGATGAAGCCGTCTACACCAAAAGCCCGGATCATCCGCCGCCTCGTCGGGGTCGGCGTCGCGATCGCGGTGTTGACCTCGCTGCTGCTCGCGGTGCCGCCCTTGCAAAGCGTTGCGACGCAGATCGAGCATCTGAACGCGTGGTGGGTGCTGGCGGCGGTCGCGCTCGAGCTCGGGTCATGTGCCGGGTTCGTCGTGATCTTCCGGCTGTTCTTCGACGAGCTGCCCGCGGGCAACGCGCGTGAGCTCGCTTGGGTCGAGACAGGGTCTGGCGCGCTGCTCCCCGGAGGCGGCGTCGGCGCGCTGGCGGTCGGTGGGTGGTTCATGCGCAAAGCCGGGATGTCGACGCGCCAGATCGTCGAGCGCTCGAGCGCACTCTTCTTCCTTACCTCCGCCGTCAACGTCGCGGCACTCGTCGGGGCGGGCGCGCTGCTGGCCGGCGGACTCGCGAGCGGCCCCGAGGGATTCGTGCTCGCCGTAGCCCCGGTCCTCGTCGGCCTCGCCGCGATCGTCGCGGCGGTCGCCGCCCCGACGGTCGTTCGCCGCTCGCGTGCACGGTGGCTTGGGCCGGTCGCGATGGGCGTCGACGGTGCGTTGCGGGCGTTCGCGCGGCCTAACTGGCGACTACTCGGAGCGGCCGCGTATCTCGGGCTCGACATTGCGGCGCTCGGGGCGACGATGGCCGCGACCGGACATCCAATCGGAGCCGCGCCGCTGGTGCTCGCGTATCTGATCGGCTACCTCGCGAACCTGATTCCGATTCCGGGTGGCTTCGGTGTGCTCGAGGGCGGGCTCGCCGGGGCGATGATCGCCTATGGCGCGCCCGCGACGCAGGCGGCAGCCGCGGTCGTCGTCTACCACGCGGTCGCCTTCTGGATCCCGAGCCTTGGCGGCATTGCCGGCTATGGGTTGCTTCGCCGGCGTCTACCCGTAGGTACTCCCGCCGTCGATCACGAGCGCCTGGCCATTGATCGCCGCTGCGGCGTCGGAAGCGAGGAACACGACCGCGGCGGCGACCTCGCCGGGCTCGAGCAGCCGGCCAAGCGGCGTCTGGCGCGCGAGCGCGAGCTCGGCCTCCTCGGCGCTACGGCCCGTCTGCTCGACGATCTTCGCCACCGCCCGCGCGGTCAGCTCGGTGCGGACGAACGTCGGGCACACGGCGTTGACACGGACGCCGCTGCCGGCAAGCTCGGCCGCGACCGCGCGCATCAGGCCGACCGCGGCGTGCTTCGAGGCCGTATAGGCGCTGGTGTACGGAGCGCCGACCCGGCCCGCGGTTGACGCGACGGTGATCACGGCGCCGCTGCCGCGAGCGCGCATCGACTCGACCGCTGCGCGGGTGCACAGGAACGAGCCGGTGACGTTGACGTCGAGGTGGCGCTGCCACATCTCGAGCGTGGTGCGGCGGAGCGGCGCGCTCTCCGCGATGCCGGCGTTGTTGACGAGCACGTCGACGTCGCCGATCCGCTCGAACGTGCTCGCGACGGCGTGCTCGTCGGTGACGTCGCAGATCTCCGTGTGAATCCCGTCGCCGGCTCCCGCGAGGGCTTGCGCATCGCGCCCGAGCGCGACGACCTGATCGCCTAGCGCCGCGAACTGCTGCGTGATCGCGAGCCCGATCCCCTTGGCACCGCCGGTTACGACGACGATCCTGCTCATCGCGTCAGCGCCGGCATGAGCGCCTCCATCTGGGCGAGGCGCTCCGGATAGCGCCCGACGAGAAACTGCAGCGCGAGGTGCTCGACGCCGACGTCGGCGAACCCCGAGATCGCTGCGGCAACCTGGTCGACCGAGCCGCGCAGCCGGTCGGGTTCCTGCACGACATCCCGATCGGTCACCTCCACCGACAGGCATGTATGGAGCGCGACATTGCGGCCCTCGGCGTGCCGGCGCACGTGCGCGTAGCGCTCGGCCAGGTCCTCGGGCGTGATCCGAGCGAAGTACGGGAACCACGCGTCGCCGTACCGGCCCGCACGCCGCTGTGCCGGGCGGCTCTCGCCGCCGCACCAGATCGGCACCGACCCCTTCGGGTAGAAGGCGATGTCCTCGTAGCTGTAGTGCTCGCCGCTGTACGAGCAGTGCTCCTCGGTGAACAGGTTCCGCGCGACCTGAAGCTGCTCGTCGGTTACGCGGCCGCGCTGCGCGAACAGCTCGCCGCGGTTGAGCGCCGCAAACTCCTCCTCCATCCACCCGATCCCGACGCCGAGGATGAACCGCCCCTCAGAGAGATGGTCGATCGTCGCCGCGACCTTCGCCCAGTGGACGGGGTCGCGGTACGGCGCCACCAAGACGCTGACCCCGAGCCGGATCGAGTCGGTCGCGCCGGCGAGAAACGCGAGCGTGGTCATCGACTCCAGGAACGGCTTTTCCGGCGGGACGATGAACTTGTCCGACCAGCTGTAGGCGTAGGCGGTGTCGATCCGCCACGGGATCACGATCCGGTCGGCGGCCCACACGGTGCTGAATCCGAGCCGCTCCGCGGTGGTGGCGGCATGCTTGAGCCCGTCGCGCGTTGCGGCGGCGCCCGAAACCGGAAGGAACACGCCGAAATCCATGCTCAGCCGCTTACGACCGCGACGCCCATCACCTCGACCATCGCCGACGGTTCGAACAGGCCGGCCACGCCGAACAAGCCCATCGCTGGATAGTGCATCCCGAAGTGCTTTCGCCATGCCTGCCCGAGCGCCGGCAGCGCGTCCTTGTACGCCTCGACATCCGTGACGTAGACCTGGAGCGAGACGAGGTCGGCTGGCTCGCCGCCGGCGCCGCGTAGCGCGGTCAGCAGGTTGCCGAGCGCCGCCTCGAACTGCTCGGCGACCGTCTCTCCTGCGCCGATCTGGCCGGCGAGGTAAACCGTGTCGCCGGCGATCACCGCGTGACTGAAGCCGCGCGGCGCGTCGAGCTCGGGCGGGTTGACGATCCGGTGCGCCATCAGCGGCCCTTCCAGTCGGGTTTTCGTCCTTCACTCCAGGCGTCGTAGAACTCGGCGAAGTCGTCGGAGTGCATCAGCAACGCCTGCGTGATCGCCTCGAGCTCGATCGCCGAGCCGAGGTCCATGTCGAGCTCGCGCGTCAGCAGCGACTTGGTCGTCGCGTACGCGAACGCCGGTCCGGCGGCGAGCCGCGCCGCCAGCTCCGACGCACGCGGGCGCAGCTCGTCGTCCGCGACGACCTCAGATGCGAGCCCGATCTCGTATGCGCGCGCCGCCGACAGCCTGTCGCCGAGCAGCAGAAGCTCACTCGCGCGGCCGAGGCCGATGATCCGGGGCAGCAGGTAGGCGCTGCCCATGTCCGCGCCGGCGAGCCCGACGCGCGTGAACAGGAATGCGAACGAGGCGGACTGAGAGAGAAGCCGGAAGTCGGCGGCGAGCGCGATCACCGAACCGGCGCCGGCCGCCACGCCGTTGACGGCGGCGATCACCGGTAGCGGACACTCGCGCAGGTTCTTGACGACCGCCCCTGTCATCCGCGTGAACTCGAGCAGCTCGGCGGTTTCGTACTTGACGAGCTCGCCGATGATCTCCTCGACGTCGCCGCCGCTGCAGAACCCGCGCCCCTCGCCGGTGATCACCAGCGCCCGCACGTCGTCCCGCGGGCCGAGCGTCGGGATCAGATCGCGGAGCTCGGCGTACGCCTCGAACGTGAGCGCGTTGAGCTTCTCGGGGCGGTTCAAGGTGACGGTCCCGACGCCGTCGTGCACGGCGAAATCGAAATGCTCGGCCACGCTGCTCGCGACGATACTTGACATTGCTCCGGAGTTCTATGTGGGGTATCGTTGGAACGGAGGAGCGGTGGCGACGGACAGCCCGTACTGGAACCCGAAAACGGAGACGATGGGGCGCGAGACGCTCGATGCGCTCCGCGTCGCGAAGCTCCGCTACCAGACCGGTTGGGCGGCTGCGCGGAGCCCGTGGTACGCGCGCCGGTTCGCCGAGGCGGGGTTCGATCCCGACTCGCTGAGTTCGCTCGACGATCTGAAGCGGATTCCGCTCCTTAGCCGCGACGAGTGGATGGAGTCGCAGGCCGCGGCGCCGCCGTACGGCGAGCTCCCCGCGATCGGGCCCGAGGGCGCGATCCGCGTGCACACAACCTCGGGGACGACGGGGCGGGGACCGCTGCGAGCATTGGATTCCCGCAAGGACTGGGCGTGGATCGCGGAGATGTGGTGCTACGGGATCTGGGGTTGCGGCGTGCGGCCGTCGGACGTCGCCTACGTAGCGTTCGGGTACGGGTCGTTCATCGGCTTCTGGGGGCTCCACTACGCGATGGAGAAGGTGGGCGTACTGAATGTGCCCGGCGGCGCGCAGTCGACCGAGGCCCGCGTGCGCCAGATCGTCGACTTCGGCGCGACCGTCGTCGCGTCGACGCCGACGTACGCGCTGCGGCTCGCGCAGGAGGCCACCGCTCCAGGGGATCGATCTGCGGGGCTCCCAGGTCAGCCGCCTGATCCTCTCCGGCGAGCCCGCCGGCTCGATCCCGCAGACGAAGGCGCTGATCGAGGAGCAGTGGGGCGCGAAGGCGTTCGACACGGCGGGGATGACCGAGATCGGGACGATCATGGTGTTCGAGTGCTCGGTGCAACCCGGAGGCACTCACATCATCGAGGACCACATGATCGAAGAGGTGCTCGACCCGGACTCACTCGAGCCGATCCCGTACGGAGAGCGCGGCGAGCGCGTGGTGACGTCGTTCGGGCGCGGCGCGATCCCACTGATCCGCTACCGGACCGGCGATCTCGTCTGCAAGGTGCCGGCCGCGCGGTGCTCGTGCGGGCGCGGGTTCGACATCTACGAGGGGGGGATCCTCGGCCGCGTCGACGACATGAAGCTGGTCCGCGGGACGAACGTGTACCCGCGCGCGATCGAGGCGATCGTCCGCGAGTTCCCGGGCGTCGACGAGTTCCAGTGCGTGATCACGCGCGAGGGGATCCGCGACGAGATCACGCTCCGGGTCGAGCTGAAGCCGGGCTCGCCGGATGACTGGGAGACGGTCGCGCACGAGCTCCACGAGCAGCTGGCGCACGCGCACGAGGGTCTCAACTTCCGCGTCGAGCGCGCCGGCGAAGGCGAGCTGCCGCGCTTCGAGCTCAAGGCGAAGCGGACGGTCGATCTACGCGACCAGCCGATCGGAGCGGCGGTGCCGTGAGTGGCGGCGATCTGATCGGCGGCACGCCGTCGCCCGCGGAGGAGCGACTGCTCGGCGTCTACGAGGAGCTGAAGGCGCTGTGCGCCGACGAGGAGCTGCCGCCGATCGCGGCCGCGAACGTCCGCGCCGCGCTGGCGCTGATGCACAACGTCGTCAACGGGCTCGCGCTGCGCTACGAGCACCTGTCCGACCTGGGGGTTTAGAGACCGATGCGGATCGCCGTAGTCGGCGGGGGACCCGGCGGGCTGTACTTCTCGATCCTGATGCGCCGGCTTCGGCCCGACTGCTCGGTGACCGTGTACGAGCGTAATCGGGCGCGGGACGCGTTCGGCTTCGGGGTCGTGTTCTCGGATGAGACGCTCGGGGTGTTCGAGCACGCCGACCCGGAGAGCTATGGCGCGATCGCGGAGCGGTTCGCGCGCTGGACCGACATCGATATCCACCACCGTGGCGAGGTCACGCGCTCGGGCGGCCACGGGTTCGCGGCACTCGGGCGCCGCGAGCTGCTGGCGATCCTCCAGCGTCGCGCCGACGGCGCTTGGCGTCGAGCTGCTGTTCGAGACCGAGGCGCCGCCCGTGGCGGAGCTGCGGTCCTCCGCCGACCTCGTGGTCGGCGCGGATGGAGCGTCCAGCGCGGTCCGATCGAGCATGTACCGCGACTTCGTACCGTCGCTCGAGCCCCGTCACTGCCGCTACATGTGGCTCGGCACCGACATCGTTTTCGACGCGTTCAAGTTCTTCATCGCCGAGACCGAGCACGGCGTGTTCCAGGCGCATGCGTACCCGTACGACGATCGGATGAGCACATTCATCGTCGAGACCCACGAGGAGGTGTGGGCGCGGGCCGGGCTCGGGTGGCATGTGTCAGCGGCGCTCGCCCCGGGTGAGAGCGACCTCGCCGGCGTCGAGTTTTGCTCGGCGTTGTTCGCAGACGCGCTCGATGGCCGGCCGCTGATCGCGAACAACTCCAAGTGGATCAACTTCGTGACCGTCCGCAACCGCCGGTGGTGCGCGGATAACGTCGTGCTGCTCGGGGACGCGGCGCACACGGCCCACTTCTCGATCGGCTCGGGCACGAAGCTCGCGATGGAGGACGCCGCGGCGCTCGCGTGGTCGTTCCGCGATCCCGACGCCGACATGTGGCACGCGCTCGCTTCGTACGAGGACGAGCGCCGCCCGGTCGTCGAGTCGACGCAGCGCGCCGCGCAGGCCTCGCTCGAATGGTTCGAGGGACTGTCGCGCTACGTCGAGCAGGAGCGGACCCGGTTCGCGTTCAACCTGTTGACCCGCTCGCGCCGCGTGACGTACGACAATCTGCGGTTGCGGGATCCTGCGTTCGTCGAAGACGTCGACGCGGCTTTCTCAGACGCGGTCGGATGCTCACCGCGGCCGCCGATGTTCACGCCGTTCTCGCTGCGCGGGCTGACGCTCGCCAACCGCGTCGTCGTCTCGCCGATGGACATGTACTCGGCCGTCGACGGGCTCGTTGGCGACTTCCACCTCGTGCATCTGGGCTCGCGCGCGCTCGGTGGCGCCGGGCTCGTGATGACGGAGATGATCTGCGTCTCGCCGGAGGGACGGATCACGCCCGGGTGCGCCGGGATCTACCGCTCCGAGCACGTCGCGGCATGGAAGCGGATCGTCGACTTCGTCCACGGCTCGGCCGGCTGCGCGATCGGCGCGCAGATCGGCCACTCGGGCCGCAAGGGCTCGACGAAGCTGATGTGGGAGGGGATGGACGAACCGCTCGAGCAGGATGGCTGGGAGGTGATCGGCCCCTCCGCATTGCCCTACGGGCCGGGCAACCAGGTCCCGCGTGAGATGACCTGGGCCGACATGGAGCTCGTGCTCGCGCAGTTCGAGGCCGCGGTCGGTGGCGCGATCGCGGCCGGATTCGATCTGCTCGAGCTGCACTGTGCGCACGGATACCTGCTCTCGTCGTTCCTTTCGCCGTTGTCGAACACCCGTACCGACTCGTACGGCGGGTCGCTGACGGCGCGCGCGCGGTTCCCGCTCGAGGTGTTCGATACCTGCCGCGCGGCGTGGCCCGATGACCGGCCGATGAGCGTCCGGATCTCCGCGACCGATTGGGTCGAGGGCGGCTTCGACGCCGACGATGCGGTGGTGTTCGCGCGAGATGCTGCTCGACCACGGCTGCGACATCGTCGATGTGTCGACCGGTCAGGTCTCGCCGCTCGAGCGGCCCGCGTTCGGGCGCAGCTACCAGACTCCGTTCGCCGACCGGATCCGCAACGAGGTCGAGATCCCGACGATCGCGGTCGGCGCGATCTCTTCGTACGACGACGTCAACACGATCATGCTGTCCGGGCGCGCCGACCTGTGCGCGCTCGCGCGGCCGCATCTCTACGACCCAGCGTGGACGCTGCACGCGGCGGCGGAGCAGGGGTACGGCGACGTCCACTGGCCGGTCCAGTACCAGGCGGGGTCGCGCAGGCCGCCGGCGGCGCGGGACACTGTTCGCAAGGAGCTCGAGCGAGAGTTCAACCCCATGCGCGACGGTCTCCTGGTGGTGCCCGAGCCGCGCCCGTGACCGCGCTGGCCTCGCCGCAGCCGCAGGACCTCGTGATCACACTGCTCGGGACGTACGTCCGGCCGTACGGCGCACGCGTGTGGTCGGGCGGGCTCGTCGAGCTGCTCGGGGAGTTCGGGTTCAGCGACGGTGCCGCTCGGGTCGCGTTGACACGGCTCGTACGCCGCGGGCTGCTGGCGCGCGAGCGCTCCGGGCGGCTCGTCCACTACCGCGTGACCGCGCGCTGCGACCGGCTGCTCGCCGAGGGCGACGTCAGGATCTTCTCGCTCGGCGAGCTCGGGGCATCCGACCCCGACGGCTGGACCGTCCTTTGGCACCAGATCTCCGAGCAGCGGCGACTCGAGCGCGCCCGGCTTGCGCGGCGGCTTCGGTTTCTCGGGTTCGGTTCAGTGCAGGACAGCGTGTGGGTGTCGCCGCACGACCATTCGGCCGAGGTCGGCGCGCTGCTTGAGGAGCTCGGGGTCTCTGGCTCCGCGGTCGTCTTCGTCGCGCGTGTCGGCTCGCTCGATGGTCTCGGCGGCGTTGGTCGATCGCGCGTGGGATCTGAGCGGCCTGGCGGCCCGCTACGGCGCGTTCGAAGCGGAATTCTCGCGGTATCGCGCTCGCGGCGTACGGCTCGACGACCGCGAGGCGTTCCTCGTGCGGACGCGGCTGATGCACTTCTTCCGGGGCTTTCCGGCGCTGGATCCCGAGCTGCCGGACGGCGCGGTATCGGTTTCTCGCGCGCGCGAGCGAGCGGTCCGCACCTTCCAGGTGCTCTACAAACGGCTCGCGCCGGCGTCGCAGCGCCACTTCGACTCGGTCACCGGTGCCTATCCACGTGAGACTGAATCGAGAGTCGCGCGACACTGACTTTTGGGCTCTGCGGCCCTACCGTGCGTGTCGTTCTTGGTGGGCGACACGGAGGAGAGACCAGATGGGATTGCTGGATCGGATGAAGGCTGCACAGCAACAGGCGTCTGAGGCGATGTCCAACGCCGGCGGCATGAAGGGCATGATGGGTTCGATGGCGCCCGGCAACATGGCCGAGGCGACGGCGTCCCGGGATCTCGCGCAGAAGCTGAAGGCGTCTGGCGTCGAGGCGCCGGGAAAGATCACCGCGATTCGCGACACGGGCGAGCGCGATATGGGCGGCGGCCAGAAGACTCAGGTCGACGTCACGATCGCGCCGAGCGATGGCGCTCCGTACGACGCGACCGTCACGCAGAGCTTCATTCAGTCGCAGGTCGACGGGCTCGCCGTCGGCGGGGTCGTGACAGTCAAGTACGACCCGGACGACCCGCAGAAGGCGCTGCTGTACGGCTGGTGATTTGAACGTGTGACCGCGGCCGCCACGATGCGGCTTGCGATGTCACGGGGGGCCGGGACCGGTGGGACCGGGACCGGGACCGGGATCGGGAACCGGGGGCGTTACCGGGTGCATCAGGCGGGCGCGTGGCAATCACGCGCTCGCCGAGGCACCCGTTCAGTGATCCTCCAGCCCAGCAGGCACGAGCCGGGCGAGTGCGCGAGCCAGAGCCCTCGGGCGACGGCCGGCTAGCTCGGCGGCTTCCTTGCGCCGCACCGCCTCGCGGACGGCGTGGGCGCCGATGTAGCGGATCGGCTCGGGCGGCAGCGGGCTCGTGCGCCGGTCGACGAGCGGGCTGCGGGCCCAGTCGTCGTCTGACTCGAGCGCGAGGCTCGCGACCGTCCTGGCGCCAAGCAGGGACGGCCCGACGCCGTTCCCGCTCCAGCCGACCGCATACACGATGTTGCGCCGTCCGCCGAGGTGGCCAAGCAGTGGCAAGCCGTCGGCGCTGCGGTCGATCGGGCCGCACCAGTCGGCCGCGATCGGGACGTCTTCGAGTCCCGGGTAGGTGGCGTGGAATGCAGCCGCGACGGCTTGCGCCCGGTGCGGGTCACGGTCGAATCGGGCGGTGATGTGGCCGCCGAACGCGATCCCCCAGCCGCCCTTGCCGAATGCGATCCGGCCGTCCTTGGTCGTCCGGTAGTAGTTGACCATCAGCTGACTGTTGGTGATCGCCTCGCCGCCGGTCCAGCCGATCTGTTGCAGGCGGTCGGGGATCGGCGGGGTCGCCACGATGTCACTTGACACGACCACGAGCGTCCGGCGGAACTCGCGCAGGCTCGCCGCCCATGCGTTGGTCGCGATCACCGCCTTCGCTGCGGTGACGGTGCCGTTGCCGGTCGCGAGCGTCACCGGGTCGCTACGGTCGAGCCTGACGACCTCGGTCCGCTCGTAGATCCGGACGCCGGCTTGTTGAGCGGCGCCCGCCAGCGCACGCGCGAGCGCGCCCGGATCAACCGTCGCGGCCGACCGGTCGAGCACGCCTGCAAGATGGACCGGCGATCCAGTGCGGGCGGCGACGTCGGAGTCCGTGAGCCGCTCGAACACGCCCGGCGCGACTCGGTCCGCGAGCTCGACCGCGCCGTCCCACGCGCCGATGTACGCCGGCGCCGTGGCGGTCCACAGCCAGCCGTTGGGTCGGTGGTCGGCGTCGGGGGCGTTGGCGGTGCACCACTCGCCGATCTCCTTGGTCACCATTTCGCATTGCCGCGCGATCTGGACAGCATCGCGCTCGCCGAAGCGCTTGACTAGCGTCGGCAGCTTTCCCCACCACGACAGGACGAAGCCGCCGTTCCGGCCAGATGCGCCGCCGCCGCACACGTCGCGCTCGACGAGGACGACGTCTGTCCCTGGCGCGCGGCGCTTGAGCTCGAGCGCGGTCCATAGCCCGACGAAGCCGCCCCCGACGATCGCCACGTCGGCCCGCTCGGAGCCTTGTAGAGCGGGCAGAGGCGGTTCGCGCTCGAGGATCGGCGCGAGCCAGAGCGACCGGTGCGGCGCCACGGTTTAGCGCGGCACGAACGCGAACACGCGGCTCGGACTCCCCGTCCCGCCGACCAGCTTCAGCGGCGAGACGACGAGCGTTGCGCCGCTGATCGGGAGCTTGTCGAGGTTCGCGAGCTGTGTCAGACCGAGGCGGCCGGCGCCGAGTAGCAGGTTGTGCAGCGGGAACGGCGGATCGAAGCCGCCAGCCGCGCCGGCGTCGATCCCGACCGTCTCGGTGCCGAAGCCGGAGATGTTCCCGTGTGTCGCCAGCCATTTCGACGCCTCGACGTCAGGCCCGGGCGTGACCGGGCCGTCCTGGAGCACGTTCAGAAATGCGGTCTCGTCCTGCGCGCGCGATTGCCAACCGGTCCGAAGCAGGACCCACGCGCGCTCGGGGAACGGGCCGTTCTCTTGTTCCCAGCTCTCGAGATCCTCACGAGTCAGCAGATAGCCGTTGTCCCGCTCGGTCTCGGCCGTCTTGTCGACCACGCACGCGGGCCCGACGAGTTGGGTCGGCGGAACGCTCGCTACGTCGTTGCCATCCTGGCCGGTGACCCAGTGGATCGGCGCGTCGAGATGCGTCCCGACATGCTCGCCGAGCGTCAGCGTGTACCACGCCCACGCCGGCCCGGCATCGTTGTAGCGGCTGATCTCCTCGCGGCTCAGCCCGGGGGTGTTGGCGAACGGCGGCGGCAGCTTGATCACCGGCGTCGACTCGCTCAACGGTTGCGTGAGGTCGACGATCTCGTGGTCGTTGATCATGTTCTCCTCCTCGTATTAGCCGGCGCGGAACGCTTCCTCGAGCCACTCCGCGACGATCGTCGGATTCACCTTGGCGTCGAGCACGAGCGGCTTGCTTCGGTCCCACTCGTCGACTGAGCGCAGGTCGTCCGTCGTTCGGATCGTATGCCCCTCGCACCCGGCCGCGCGCGCGATTGCTGCCAGATCGGCGTCACTGAATTGCACACGTTCGACGTCGTGTCCCATCGGTGCGAAGTGGTGGACCTCCGCTCCGTACGCGGCGTCGTCGTAGACCAGCACGACCAAGTTGTTGAGGTGCAACCGCGCCGCCGTCTCGAGTTCCGCGAGCGCCATCAAGGCGCCGCCATCGCCGATTGCGGCGACGGTTGTGCGGTCCGGTCTCGCGACCGCCGCCCCGATCGCGTTACCGAGCCCGAGTCCGACGGCCTGGAAGCCGTTCGGGAACACCCACGAATGGGCGTCGGGCACGTCGAGGTACATCGCCGGCCAGCCGAGGAAGTGGCCGGAGTCGACGGCGACCGACCGTTCGGCCGGGAGCCTGTCGTTGAGCGCGATGCTCAGTGTGCGCGGGTCGATGTGGGTGTCGGTCGAGCCGTCGTCGTATGGCGACGTCGCGCCACCGGTGTTGTGCGATCTCCTTTGCCAGCTCCTGTGTGCGGAAGCCGGTGTGGCGCGTCCCGCCGAGCGCCGTGAGTAGTTCGGTCGCCGTCGATCGCGCATCGCCGATGATCCCGGCCGTCACGGGACGGTTGCGTGCGATCCCGCGGCCGTCGACATCGACCTGAATCACCTTGGCGTCGCGGTTGATCATCGCGCCGTGCTTCGTCGTCCAGTGGTTCACCGACGCGCCGGCGACGAGCACCACGTCGGCCTGCGGGAGCAGGTCCGCCGCGAACGGCGACGCGAAACCGCCGCTGATCCCGAGCGCGTAGGGAAGGCCGGCAAACAGTCCGTTGGCGGGGGCCGAGGTCGCGAGGATCGCGCCGAGCTGCTCGCCGAGCTGCTCCAGCTCCGCCGCGGCGCCGGCGAGCACCGCCCCGCGGCCGGCGATGATCGCGGGGCGCTGCGACGCGGCCAGGATCTCGGCGGCTGCTCGAATGCTCTCCGGGTTCGGCGCGGGTGCGGGAAGCGTCGGGGGCGGGGGCTGGGTTGGCTCGGTGGTGTCGGCTGGCTGCGGCTGGATGTCGATCGGGAGCATCAGCACGACCGGGCGCCGCTCGGTGCGCGCCCGGTGAAACGCGCGCTGCGCGTCGTCCGCCGCGGTCCGGGCGCCATGGACCCGGTCGGCGATCGCGCCGACCGACTCGACCAGGTCGTGCTGGTCGATCCGGAAGTTGCTGGTCAGCGCCGCGGCGGGCGTCTCGCCGGCGAGCACCAGCAGCGGGGTGCGTGACTTCGCCGCCTCCGCCAGCCCGGTCATCGTGTTCGTGAGGCCGGGCCCCTGGTGGACGCTGACCACGCCGACGCGTTCCGTGACGCGCGCGTATCCGTCGGCCATGCAGGTCGCAGGGCCCTCGTGGCGCGCGTGGTGGAAGCGAGCGCCACCCTCGCACAGCGCGTTCGTGACGATCAGGTTGCCGCTCCCGAGAACTCCGAACACGTCCGTCACGCCCTGGGCGGCAATCGTCTGGCCGACTACCTCAGCGACGGAAACGCTCACTCCCCGCGATCCTACATATAGGGTTCGATCGGATGGCAACTCGCGAAGTGAAGGTGGGCGATCGGTCGCTCACCGTGCACGAGCACGGCGCGCCGGATGGGCCGGCAATCCTCTACCACCACGGCTCACCTTCCACCGGGCTGCCGTTCGCGCCGTGGCTAGACGATGTCGCGCGACGCGGTGCCCGGTTTATCTCATACGACCGGCCGGGCTACGGGGCGTCTACGCCGGCGCGCGATCGGAAGGTCGCCGATGCCGCGGCCGACAGCGCCGCGATCATGGACGCGCTCGGAGTCGAGCGGTTCGTGACGTGGGGCGTCTCGGGCGGCGGACCGCACTCGCTCGCCTGCGCGGCGCTGCTCGGCGATCGCGTGGCGGCTGCGGCTTCCCTGGGCGGCGTCGCGCCGTTCGATGCACCGGGACTCAACTACTTCCGTGGGATGGGAGACGGAGAACATCGCCGAGTTCGGGTTGACGATGGCGGGACTCGAATATGTTGAGCCCGTCGCCGAGCGCGATGGCGGCGGAGATGGCCTCGGCGCGACCCGACCAGATCGTCGAGTCGATCGAGACGCTCGTCAGTCCCGTCGACCGCGAGGTGCTCGATGGCGCGATCGGCGAGTGGTGGTCGGAGTGCCTCCAAGTCGCGTTCGCAAACGGCACCTCTGGTTGGGTCGACGACGACTTCGCGTTCCTGTGGCCGTTCGGATTCGATCTGGCCGCGATCTCCGTTCCGGTGTTGATCGTGCACGGCGTCCAGGACCAGTTCGTTCCAGTCGATCACGGCCGTTGGCTGGCCGGCGCGATCCCCGGCGCTGAGGCGTGGATCGAGGACCACGAGGGGCATTTGACCGTGCTGGTCAACCGCGTGGGCGACGTGCACGACTGGCTACTGAGCCACCTGTAGCCGCGCGAACCACCGCTCGTCACGTCGCCATTGAGCGACCACCGAGAGCCCGGCCCGTCGGGCGACCCAGTCGAGGTCGCAGCAGGCCACCCGCGCCCAGGTGAACCATGCGCTCGCATCGCCATCGGCCTCGAGCCGGACGGTGACGTGTCTTCGTACCCGCGTCTGGCGGGTCGAGCTCGACCAGCATCTCGCCACGGCGGATGCAGCAACGCCCGCACCCGCCGCAGCAGCCGGACCGGATCGCCGCCGATGCCGATGTTGCCGTCGATCAGCAGCGCCGTCCGCCACGTCCCTGCGCCCGGTACGTCGTCAAAGATCGAGCCGACCACGGCCGTTGCGCCGCGGTCCCGCGCGAGCCCGACCGCGACCGGGGAGAGGTCGACGCCGAGCCCGAAGACGCCACGCCTGGCGAGCGCGTGGAGGTGGCGTCCAGGGCCGCAACCCACATCGAGCACAGGACCCTGCGCGAGCCCGATGACCGACTCGTCGACGTCGTCGGGCGGGCCGATCCAGCGCGATAGAGCGAGGGCCATCGTCGTCCCATCGGATTGGCGGAGCAGGAGCTTGTGCCGGCGCTCGAGACCGTCGCCGTAGAGGTGGAGCGCCGAGCGGATCATGCGGCCAGCGCCCTCGCGAACGCCGTGTTCGGCGCCTCGAGCGCCACGGCTCGGGCGTCGTCGATCGTGTCGACGTCGCGGAGCGGCGGCTGCTCGGCGACGCTCAAGCCGAGCAACCCGAGGCGTGCACGCTGCGCCCGGTATGTCGTTGCGGCGCTCATCGGCACTCCGTGGAACACGTTGCGGTCGGCGCGATTCAGCCCGATGCACCAGTAGCCGCCGTCGAACGCGCGTCCGAGCACCGCATCGGCGCCGCCCGTGAGCGCCGCGAGCCCCCGTTCGAGCATCGTGACGGTGAGCTGTGGCGTATCCATGCCGACGAGCAGCGCGGGCGCCGCCGGCGTCGTCGAACGCCGCGGCGAGCCGCTCCGCGAGCCCGTCGCCGCGCTGGCGAACGAGATCGAACCCGGGGCGCACCCAGCCGCTCGGGTCGCCGTCGAACACGAGGACCTTCCTGCTCGCGCGCGCCCGTGCGACGGTGTCGAGCGTGTCCGTCAGCGCCGCGGCCGCGAGCCGCGCCGCCTGGCGCGGCGAGCACGGCGGGCACAGCCGCGTCTTCGCGCGGCCCGGGAGGGGCTCCTTTGCGATCACGAGGATGGCGGGCGCGTTCATGCTGCGAGCGACCGGCGCGAACGGTTCGATGGCGGCGAACCCCAACTCGGCCGCGGCGCGTTCGCTGCTCGCGAACACATGGCGCACGTCGCCCAGCCGGTACTGACCGGTGACGATCGGCTCCGGCGCGCCCGGCCCGTGGGCTGCCGCGAGCGTGTCGGCCAGCTCTTTGACTGTTCTCGGCGTGCCACTCGCGACGTTGAACGCGCCGTGTTTCGGATCCGGTCGCGTCAACGCGATCACGTTCGCGCGCGCGACGTCGCGAACGTGCACGAAGTCACGCAGCTGGTTGCCGTCCTCGTACACCCGCGGCGCGCGGCCGGCGGCCAGCTCTGACGCGAAGATCGACGCGACCCCCGCATACGGCGTGTCCCTCGGCATCCTCGGGCCGTAAACGTTGTGGTAGCGGAGCGCGGTCACGCTCACGCCCGTCTCGCGCCCGAACGCGAAGCACAGGTGCTCCTGATGGAGCTTGGTAGCGGCGTAGACGTTGCGCGGATCAACGGGCGCCTCCTCGGTCACCCGCTCTGGGGTGAGTGGCTGATCGCAGCGTTCGCAGCGCGGATCGAAGCGGCCCGCGGCGAGGTCGGCGGGCCGCCGCGGCGGCGGGCTAGCTGCGGCGCCGTGGGTGGCGCAGCGGTAGCGTCCCTCGCCATAGACGACCATGCTGCTCGCGAGCACGAGCCGGCCGGTGAACCGGGTGTGCGCGAGCGCTTTCAGCAGCACCGCCGTGCCGAGGTCGTTGTTGCGGACATAGTCGGCGATGTCGGCGATCTCGAGCCCGAGCCCGACCATCGCGGCCTGATGGCAGACGGCATCGACGCCCCGAATCGCGCGGGCAGTCACGAGCGGGTCGGTGACGTCCGCTCGGATCAGCTCCGACGTCTGCGTTGATGTGCGCGGGGGCTGAGTCGAGCACGCGGACGTCGTGGCCGTCGGCGAGCAGCGCGTCGACGATGTGCGAGCCGATGAAGCCGCCGCCACCTGTCACGAGGATCCGCATGACGGCCACCGTAACTGTCGGATCCCGCATTTCGGGGCGGCCGCGATCGTTGTTTCGTGACTCGTAATCGGACCGTTCGACGTTTTGTAATCGGGACTCGTGCAGCCTGTGTGAGGTGATCGAGGTGATCCTTCCGGTGCTCGACGAGGCCGAGCCGCGCTGCCGGCGGTTTTGGCGCGCGTTTCCTGCCGGTTTCTCGCCGCTGGTGGTCGACAACGGATCGGTCGACGGCTCGGGTGCGGTGGCGACCGCGCTCGGGCGCGCGGGTGGTCGTCGAGCCCCGTCGCGGGTTCGGGTCCGCGTGTTACGCGGGTCTTGTCGCCGCGTCATCCGAGGTCGTCTGCTTCATGGACTGCGACGGCTCGCTCGACCCGGCCGAGCTGCCGCGCGTCAGCGACCCGGTGCTCGACGGCGAGCTCGACCTGTGCCTCGGCGCCCGCGTGCCGGTCGTCGCCGGAGCGTGGCCGTGGCACGCGCGGCTCGCGAACCGCGCCCTGGCGCTTCGAGCTGCGACGGCGGTGCGGTGTGGCGGTGTCGGATCTCGGCCCGATGCGGGCCGCTCGCCGCGAGGCGCTGCTCGCGCTCGGCCTGCGCGACCGCGCGTTTGGCTGGCCGCTTGAGATGGTGCTGCGCGCGGCGTCCAGCGGCTGGCGGATCGGCGAGGTCGACGTTTCCTACCGGCCCCGCGTCGGAGGTCGCTCGAAGGTGTCCGGGAGCGTCGTCGGCACCTGGCGCGCGGCCCGCGACATGGGAGCGCTGCTCAGGTGAGCACGGCCCGCCGCGGCGCGCGTACGCAGTCGCTCCGGGCCCGGCTGGCCGAGCCGCCGCCGGGTCCCTTCCGTCCGTCGTTCTGGCGGAGTCCGCTGCGCGGCCCGTGGCTGACGTCGTTCCTCGGGACGCTGCTCGGGCCGCTGATCGTCGTGATCGCGTTCACCGGGCTGATCTCGCACGACTCGTACTACCCCGAGCTCGGCAGCAACGCGACCAGCAACCCGGCGCACGACATCGGCGTCCTGCTTGCACCTGCCGGTCGGCTCCCCGATCTGGTCCTACGCGTTCACGCAGGGCGCTGCACATCACCGTCGGGCCTTGTGGCGATCCCGGTGCTGCTCGCGAAGCTGTGGTCGGTGATCCCGAGGCTGTTCGCGTGGCCCGCGGTGCGGAACCTCGCCGGTGCGCTCGAGCGGCTGTCGCTGCTGCTGCTCGTCGGCGGCGCGCTGTTCGAGTTCGCGACCGGCCTGCTCGACATCCAGAACTACTACCCGTGGCATTTCGACTTCTATACGGCGCACTACTACGGAGCGTGGGTGTTCTTCACCGCGTTCGCGCTCCACGTTTGCGTGAAGCTGCCCGTCGTCGTGCGGTCGTTCCGCGACCGCGGATGGCTGCGGCCGCTGCGGGCCGAGCTGCTCGCGACGCGGCCGGAGGAGTACGTGGCCGGGGGGCTGGCGCCTTTGACTCCGGCGGCCCCGACCTTGAGCCGCCGCGGGTTCTTCGGCGTCGTTGGCGCCGGGTCGCTGACGCTGTTCGCGCTGAACATCGGCGAGAGCGTCGGCGGGCCGTTCCGCCGGCTCGCGCTGCTGGCCCCCCGCGGGCGCGTGTTCGGAACCGGGCCAAACGACTTCCAGGTCAACCGCACCGCCGCCGCCGTCGGGATCACGGCCGGTGCGGTTGCGAATTGGCGCCTTGCGGTGAGCGGACCCGCCAAGTCCGTCTCGCTGTCCCGTTCGCAGCTGATGGCGATGCCCCAGCACACGTACTCGCTGCCGATCGCGTGCGTCGAGGGCTGGTCGACGACGCAGCGCTGGACCGGAGTGCGGGTGTCCGATCTGGGAGCGCTCGTGGGCGCTTCGCACGGCTCGCAGGTCCACGTTCAGTCGATCCAGCCGAGCGGCCCCTTCCGCCACTCCGACCTGTCGGCCGCCCAGCTGCAAGACCCGCGCGCATTGCTCGCGTTGTGCGTCAACGGCGTCGCGCTGTCGGCGGACCACGGCTATCCGGCGCGGCTGATCCTGCCGGCGCAGCCCGGCGTCCACTGCACGAAATGGGTTGGCGGCATGAACTTCTACGTGCCGGCATGACCGCGTTCCGGCGTGCGTACGGATCCGGGGCATTGCATCTTGCGGGCCATCTGGCTGCGTTCGGGATCGCCGGGTTCGCGCTCGCGCAGATCGTCGACGGCGGCGCATGGGTCAACTTCGTGGCGTGGTTCGCCGGCGCCGCGGTGCTCCACGACCTCGTGCTGCTGCCGCTGTACTCGCTGCTCGACCGGGTCGGGGTGTCGTTCCATCTCCGGCTCCCGCGGGCGCGCGTTCCGGTCCTCAACCACGTCCGCGTGCCGGCGTTGCTGTCGGGGCTGTTGCTGCTCGTCTACTTCCCGCTGATCCTCGGGCCGTCGGGACCGGAGTACGTGAAGGCCACCGGCCACCACCTGCACGGCTACCTGCGCAACTGGCTGCTGATCAGCGCGGCGCTGTTCGTCGGCTCCGGCGTCGTCTACGCGATCCGGTGGGTGCGCTCGTGAGCGTCGCGGCCGTCTCGTCTCGCGCTCGCGGTGCGTCGCCGCGCGGTCCCGTGGACCGTGCTCGCCGGAGTTGTTGCGGCGATCGTTGCCGGGCTGCTGATCAAGGCGGGGGGCGGTGTCCTTGGCGTGCCGCTTCCGCCGTTCGTGATGCGCTGGGAGCCGCTTGTCGACTGGCCGCTGGCGGTGCTGGCGGCGGTCGCGCTGGGAGCGGGCGTGCTCGTCGCTCCGGCCGTCGTCGTACGCGTGCGCTCCCGGTTCGTGGTCGCTGTCTCGTTGTACGCGCTGGCACTGGGGCTCGGTCTTGCCTTGAACTCCGCGCGGGTTGGCGCCGCCGGCTGGTCGAAGGTGTTCGCGACCGGCCCGCACGGGTCGGTCGAGGGCTACTTCGAATACCTGCTCGCGCTCCCGGCGCTGCGCAACGGAATCGGCTACTACGTCAGCCACTTCGCGGCGCTGCTCCCGTACCTGACCACGCACGTCAAGGGCAACCCGCCCGGGCCGCTGGTCGCGCTGCACCTGCTCGGGATCTCGACCCCGGGCGCGTTGGCGGCGCTGTGCATCGGCGTCGGGTCACTTTGCGCGCCGCTGGCGTACGACCTCGGACGCGTCCTTGGCGGCGAGCGCCGCGGCCGCGTCGCGGGTCTGTTGACCGCGTTCTCGCCGGTGGTGCTGCTGTTCGGAGTCACCTCGGTCGACTATGCGTTCGCGGCGATCGGGGTGGGCACCGCATGCCTGCTCGTCCGCGCCGGGCCGCGCGCGCTGATCGCAGGAAGCATCCTGGCCGCGATTGCGTCTTTCTTCTCGTGGCTGCTGCTTGCAATCCCGGCCTGGGCGGCAGTGGTCACGTGGCGGCGGCACGGTTGGGGACGTGCCGTCGCCTTGTGCTGCTCGGTCGGCGTGGCACTGGTGCTGTTCACCGGGCTCTTGGCCGTGGTGTGGGGATACGACCCCTTCAGCGCGCTGAGCGCGACCGCAAGCGCATACTCGCACGGGATCGCGACGATCAGGCCGTACGCGTTCTGGCTGGTCGGCTCGCCCGCCGCCTGGATCGCGATGCTCGGTGCGCCGGTCGCGTGGCTCTCGCTGCGGGCGCTGACCGACGGTGACGACGCGGCCGTCGCAATCTGGGTGCTCGTGGCGGTCGCGTCGGTGGTCGGGTTCACGAAGGCCGAGACCGAGCGCGTGTGGCTGCCGTTCGTGCCGCTCGCGTGCGTCGCGGCGGCCGCCGCGCTCGCCGCGCTGCCGCGCGGCCCGGCTGCGCTTGGTGCTGGCGGTCCTGGCGGTCCAGGCGCTGGCGGTCGAGCTGCTGTTCTTCACGGTGTGGTGAGCTGCCTCGCCTCGCGGAGCGCCTCGCTACGGTGAAAACGTGGCGCCGGTTCTCCTAGCCACGGACCTGTCCAAGAGCGTCGGTGCCGGCCGCGCGGCGCGACTCCTGCTGGACGGCGTCAGCCTGTCGGTCGACGCCGACGAGGTCGTCGCCGTGCTCGGCCGCTCCGGCAGCGGCAAGTCGACGCTGCTCCACCTGCTCGGCGGACTCGACTCGCCCGACTCGGGCACGGTCGTGGTCGCCGGCGAGCGCGTCGCCGGCCGCGGCGTCCGCCGGCTGCCGCTCGTGCGGCTGCGCCACATCGGATTCGTGTTCCAGCAGTTCCAGCTGATCGAGGAGCTGAGCGGTTACGAGAACGTTCTGCTGCCGACCCGGCTTCCGGGCGCGCCGCCCGGCGGCGCGCGCCGTGCCGCGACGCTGGTCGAAGAGCTCGGTCTACGCGACGTCGCCTCGCACCTGCCGCACGAGCTGTCCGGCGGCGAGCAGCAGCGGTTCGCGATCGCCCGCGCGCTCGTCAACGATCCCGAGCTCGTGCTCGCCGACGAGCCGACGGGGAGCCTCGACGCGGTCAGCGGCGCCGGGGTTCTCGAGTTGCTCCGCGGGCTGCGCGGGCGGGCCGTCGTGATCGTCACCCACGAGCCCGACGCGGCCGCGATCGCCGACCGCGTGCTCGCGCTTGGCGACGGACGGCTCGCGCCGGCGGTCGCGCACATGAGCTTCGTCGCGCGCCGCCTTCGTCGAGGCGCGGCTGGCTCTGCGCGCGCGCCGGCGCCGCGTCGTCTTGACAGCGGTCGGGATCGCGCTCGCCGGCGCGATGCTGTCCGCTGCCGTGGTCGTCTCCTACGGGCTCGGCACCGGCTTTGACCGTCCGCCCGGGCCGCGTCGCTGCCCGACATCATCGTCCGCTTCAACAACAAGTCGGCCGCCGACGTCGCTGCCCGCATCCGCGCGCTCCCGGATATCGCGCGCTTCTCGCTGCGCTACGAGCTGACCGGCGATCGGGATCGGCTTTCACGGCCGCCGGAGCGACGACGCGGTCGCCGAGGTGCTCGACCGCCCGGGCCCTCGTCAGGGCTACGCCGTCGTGGCTGGGCGGAATCTGGGCGACCGCGGCGCGTCGGTGCTGCTCGAGCGGGCGTTCGCCGACTCGTGGGGGGTGCGGCTCGGGGACACGGTTCTACGTCCAGGGGCTGGGGCCGCTGCGCGTCGTCGGGTTCGTCGAGGCGCCCGACAACGTCGGCTACCCGCTCGCCGAGCCTCGCTTCTACCTCTCCCGGCCCGCGCTGGATGCACGGTTCGGCGTCGAGCGCGAACCACAGGTGAACCTCGCGGAGATCTGGCTCCGCAATCCAGCATTCGTCAACGAGGTGCTCGTTCAGGCGCGCGCGACCAGCTTCGGCCTGCACTCGATCTCGTTCGCGACCCGCTCGGGCGTCCGCGTCCTGCTCGACCAGGCCGCGGGGATCGTGATCGACCTGCTCGTGGCGTTGTCGGTGATCGCGCTGGTGACCGCCGGCGTGATGCTCGCCGCATCGGCGCGAGCCGAGGTGCAGCGGCGGCTGGGCGCGATCGGCGTGCGCCGCGCGGTGGGGGAGACGCGCGGGCTCGTGACCCTGGCCGTCGCCGTCGAGGGGATGCTGGTGGCGTTGCCGGCCGCGACTCTCGGGGTGGCTGGCCGGCGTGCGCCGCGACCTACGGCTCGGCCTCGCGACTGCTCGAGCTGCTGAACGAGCCGGCGCCTGGCTCCGCCCTGGTGCTGCCGCTCGTCGGCGCCTGGGCCGTCGCCGTGCTCGTGCCGGCCGCCGGTGCCGCGTGGCCGGCGTGGCGAGCCGGGGGCGCGAAGGTGGTGGCGCTGCTGCGGGGCGCCGATGTCGCGCCGGCGGTCGCGGCGGCACCGTGTCGGCGGCGGCGCCGGCCTCGTCACGCTGGGCGCTCGGCTCGTCGGTGCTCGCCGGGTCCGGCTGGTCGCGACGGCGCTGACACTCGGCCTGTCGGCCGGGTTCGTGCTGCTGATGCTGGCGCTCGCGTCGGCGCTGTCCACGCTCGAGACCGACCCGAGCGCGCTCGGCAAGCGCTACCAGCTGGAGTCGACCGCGCCGCCGTCGCTGGCCGGCTCGGTTTCGCGGATCGCCGGCGTCGCCGCCGCCGCGCCGCGATACGAGGTACAGGCGGCGGACTCGTTCGCACTCGACGAGACGATCGACGTGATCGCCTACCCCGGCGATCACACGTTGTTCGAGGCGCCGCCGCTGGTGAGCGGCATCGCGATACCGAGGCTCGCATCAGGCCGAGGTCGGTGAGGGACTGGCGCAGGCGCTGGGGCTCGGGCGTCGGCTCGACGCTCGCGCTGGCGCTGCCGGCGGGCGTCGAGCTGCGACTGCGCGTGGCCGGGATCGTCAGCTCGCTCCAGCACGACGGGCGGGTCGCGTACATCCCCGCGTCGGCGTTGCTGCCGGCATACCGGAACCCGCCATCGACGCTCGCTGTGCGCCTGACGCCGAGCGCCGATGTGGCGGCGGTTGAAAGTGCGATGACGAGGATCGGGGCGCCCCCGGTGCTCGCGTCCGGCGCGACCGCCCGCGGCGTGCCGTTGGTGGACGTGCTGCGGACGATCCTGCGCGCGGTCGCGATCGTCGACGGGCTCGTGTGCCTGTACGCCCTGATCCAGGCGTGCGCGCTGACGGTCCTCGAGCGCCGCCGGACAGTCGCGATCCTGCGAGCCTGCGGCGCCGGCGCCGGCGCGGTCCGGCGGTTGCTGCTCGGGTCGGCGCTCGCACTCGTCGTGCCGGCCGCCGTCGTCGGCGTCCTGCTCGAGAGGTTCGTGTTCGGTCCCGCGCTGACGCGGCTCGCCGAGAGCTACGCGACGCTGCCGTTGAGCGCGACGTTGTTCGACGTGCTCGCGGTGCTCGCGGGGTTGGCGGTGGCAGCGGCGGTCGCGGTGGCGTGGGTGGCGCGTCAGGCCGTGCGCGAGCCGGTGGTTGCGGGGCTGGGGTCGTGACCGCACACCGGCGGATCACACGGCGGGAGGCTCTCGTCGGCGCTGGGACGCTGACCGCCGCTGCGTTGGCCGGGTGCGGTGGCACCGGCTTGGCGCCGGCGCCCTCGGGCTCGACCTTGCTCTCGACTTGGGGCGACCCCGTCGGCGACGCTCAGCTCGGGGTCCTCCCCGGTGAGCCGTTGGTGTCGCGGGCCGAGCTCGGGCCCCGCTCGGAGGCGCTCGGCGTGCTCGCCACGATCGCGCACGTCACCGACGCCCACGTGCTCGACGCCTCCTCGCCGGCGCGCGTCACCTTTCTCGACCGCCTCGGGGCGCCGTTCGAGTCGACGTTCCGCCCCCAGGAGGCGCTGACGGCGCAGGTGCTGGCAGGTGCGCTCGCGGCTGTTCGCGCGCTCCGGCCGCAGCTCGTGATCCAGGGCGGCGACCTGATCGACAACGACCAGAGCAACGAGCTCTCTCTGGCGCTGGCCGCGCTACGCGGCGGTCGCGTCCGGCCAGGCAGCGGGCCGCGCGGCTACTACGGCGTCCAGCTCGCGTCGGATCCAGATCCGTTCTACTACCGTCCCGACGTCGACGCTCCGCGGCACCCGGGCCTCCTGCGCAGCGCCGTCCGTCCGTTCGTTGGGCGCGGGCTCGCCGCACCGTGGATCCCGGTGCTCGGCGACCACGACGCGCTCGTCGCCGGTGAGCTCCTGCCGACGGGTCTCACCCAGTCGCTTGCGGCAGGCGATAGGGCGTTGTGGGACCTCCCACAGGGCGTCGCCCCGCCGCCCGGTACGCGACTGACCACCGGCTCGGCGTCGCCCGACGGCCCGCCGCAGCCGCTGCTCGTCAACCAGCTGCTGACGCAGGCGCTGTCCGGGCCGACGGTGCGCGTGCCGGCGGATCCGGCTCGCCGCGAGATGTCGTTCGGCGAGGTGGTGGCGCGGTTGCGAGCTGGCACAACCGCCGCTTCCGGGTCGCTCGGCGGTTCCGGCCCTACGCTCGACTATGCCCTCGACCTCGGGCCCCGCCTGCGCCTGATCGTGCTCGACCTCGTCCGCCGCGCGGGCGGATCGGGCGGTCTCGTGAGGTCGGACCAGCCCAGCTGGCTGGCTGGCGAGCTCGCCGCCGCCGCGGGCCGCTGGGTCGTCGTAGTCGCACACCATCCGCTCGTCTCGTCCGAGGGCGGCGCCGCGCTGCTCGCCCTGCTCGATCGATCACCCCACGTGATTGCGACGCTGTCCGGCCATACACATCGCAATCTGATCGAGCCCCGGCAGACCCCCGCCGGCGGGTACTGGCAGATCAGCACCGCCTCGCTGGTCGACTATCCACAACAGGCGCGCGCGCTCCGGTTCGTCGCGACCGCGGGCGGCGGCGTCGCGATCCAGACGTGGATGCTCGACCACATTTTCCCTGGCCGGATTGGCGAAATCTCGCGCGAGCTTTCGTACATCGACGCGCAGGGTGGGCGCTCTGAAGGGGTTCATCGGGACACGTCTTGACCGCAATGTCGTCCTGCACCGCCGCCGACCGTCGTAGTGCCCTATGGTCAGGCGGCGTGGGGAAGGAGCTTGCCATCACCGTCCAGGGAATCGAGAAGTCGTTCGGCAACGTCCGCGCGCTTTGCGGCGTCGACCTCACGGTTGCCTCCGGCACGGTCCTCGGTCTGCTCGGCCCGAACGGCGCCGGCAAGACGACGCTCGTTCGGATCCTGACGACGCTCCTGAAGCCCGACGGGGGCCACGCCGAGGTGGGCGGTCTCGACGTCGTCCGCGACGCGACGCCGCTTCGCGAGCGGATCGGCCTCGCCGGCCAGTACGCGGCGGTCGATGAGAATCTCACCGGCCTCGAGAACCTGACGATGGTCGGCCGGCTGTACGGCATGCCGCGCTCCGCGGCGAAGGCTCGTGGGTCGGAGCTGCTCGAGCAGTTCGACCTCGTCGACGCTGCAAAGCGCGTCGTGAAGACTTACTCGGGCGGCATGCGGCGACGTCTCGACCTCGCCGCCGCGCTGGTGGCGAAGCCGCCGGTGCTGTTCCTCGACGAGCCGACGACCGGACTCGACCCGCGCAGCCGGTTGTCGCTGTGGGAGGTGATCGAGGGACTCGTCGGACAGGGCACGACCGTGCTGCTCACGACGCAGTACCTCGACGAGGCCGACCGGCTGGCGGACGTGATTGCCGTGATCGACCACGGCCGCGTGATCGCCGAGGGAACGTCCGACGAGCTGAAGGACCAGGTTGGGGGAGAGCGCCTCGAGGTAACGCTCGAAGCTGGCGCAGATTCCGACGCCGCAGTGAGCGCGCTGGCGTCGATGTCGGACGAGACGCCGGTCGTCGAGCGCGACATTGTCAAGCTGAGCGTCAAACACCGCAGCGGCGCGATCGTCGAGGCCGTCCGCCGCCTCAGTGATGTCGGCGTGGGCGTCGATGACCTGGCGCTGCGCCGGCCGACGCTCGACGACGTGTTCCTCGCGTTGACCGGCCACGTCGCGGAGGAGCCGGCGGCTGAGGACGAAGTCGAGCCCGAGCGGGCGGCGGTCGCATGAGACGTCTCGCTACCGACACGCTCGTGATCGCCGAGCGCAACCTGATCCGGCTGCCGCGCGCGCCCGAGCTGCTGCTCGCGTTCACGGTCCAGCCGATCATGTTCGTGCTCCTCTTCCGGTACGTGTTCGGCGGTGCGATCCACGTTCCGAAGGGCAACTACGCCGACTTCCTCATCCCCGGGATCGTCGTCCAGAACATCGCCTTCGGTGGCTTCGTCACGGCGCTGGGCCTGAACGAGGACGTTCACAAGGGGCTCGTCGACCGGTTCAGATCGCTGCCGATGGCACGGGCGGCCGTGCTCGCCGGCCGCACGCTCGCGGACATCGTCACCAACTTCTTGTCGATCATCGTGCTCGTCGTGACGGGCCTGATCATCGGCTTCTCGTTCCACACGAGCGTGACCCACGTGGTCCTTGGCGTGCTCGTGCTGCTGCTGTTCGGCTACGCGTTCTCGTGGGTGTTCGCGTGGGTCGGGCTGCTCGTCTCGACGCCCGAGTCCGCCAACTCCGTCGGATTCATCGCCGTGTTCCCGCTGACGTTCATCTCCTCGGCGTTCGTGCCCGTCCACTCGATGCCCACCGCGCTCCGGGACTTCGCGCAGGTCAACCCGTTCACGATCACGGTCGACGCGATGAGATTCCTGTGGACGGGAACCGAAAAGGCCGGGAACAACGTCTGGGGCGCGATCGCCTGGGCGATCGGGATCATGATCGTGTTCGCACCGCTCGCGGTGGCGCGCTACCGCCGGATGGCCGCCGGCGGGGGGTGAAACTCAACCGCTTCGAAGCTCTGGGGGTGCATGAGCTATCCCGCGTACGACCCCCGAGGCGACACGGTCGCCGCCCTCGCCGATCAACTCGTCGATTCCGCGGCGCTGATCAGCATCGTCGTCAACCATCTCGGCGGAGGCGAGTTCGCCGACCTTCCGCACGAGGAGCAGATCACGGTCCACGCGGGCGTCCATATGGCGATCTGCGACTTCCTGACCGAGCTGGGAGCGCGCCACCGAGCCGCGGACATCGCCAGCGCCACGGCGGTGCTCGCAGACGCGATCGACACGATCGCCGAGAACATCTTCACCGACAACGGCCAGTCGATCGCGTGCGAGGGCCGGGGGCACCGCGTGCGCTACCGCATTGACCGCCGCTGATCTGCTCCTCACGTATAGTTAGCGGTTCCGCTAACTATTGAGGAGAGGTCATGACAGAGCATCGGGTCGGGACGGAGGAGGAGTGGAAGGCCGAGCGCGACGAGCTGCTCGAGGCGGAGAAGGAACTCACCCGCCGCAGCGACGAGCTGGCCATGAAACGCCGCTCGCTCCCATGGGTGCCAGTCGAGAGGCGCTACCGCTTCGAGACCGCTGATGGAGAGAAGACGCTGGCCGAACTGTTCGACGGCCGCTCCCAGCTCGTGATCTATCACTTCATGTTCGGCCCCGGGTGGACGGGCGGCTGTCCAGTGTGCTCGTCGATCACGGACACGCTCGCGCCCCAGGTAGCGCACCTGGCGGCACGCGACACGACACTGCTGCTCGCCTCCCGCGCGTCGATTGAGGACCTGCTCGCGTATCGCGAGCGGATGGGCTGGCCGATCGAGTGGGTCTCGACCGGCACCGAGTTCAACCGCGATATCGGCTTCTTCAGCACCGAGGAGGAGCTTGCGCCCTTCCTTGCGGGCCCGATCCCGCCGACGGTCGAGCAGGACGCGCGCATGTGCGGGACCGACCCCGGCGGGTACGTGACGGAGAGACCCGGGCTCAGCGTCTACGCGCTGGACGACGGCACCGTCTACCGCACATACATGAGCACCGCCCGCGGGCTCGAGGTGGCGATGGCCTTCTACGGCCTGCTCGACCGCACCCCGCGCGGCCGCGACGAGAGCGCCACCGAGCCGCTGTGGATCCGGCGCCACAACGAGTACTAGCCGGGTTGGTGCAGGACCAGCGCGGCGTCAGAACGGGTACTAGCCGGTTAGTGCAGGACGAGCTTTAGGACGATTACGAGTACGCCGAGCACGACACCGATCGCGGCCTGAGCAAACAGCTCCAATCCCTCGGCGCCGGCACGCACCGCCGCCGTTACCTCGATCGCGACGATCGTCACGGCGGCTGTCCATATCCCCGCGGTGACGGCGTGCCCGAGCGACGCGCCGGCGATCCCGAACACGACCAGCATCGCCAGCGGCGCCACAGCGCCGGCGAGGATCGGAGCCTGCTCCGCCATCGCTTTCGCGAAGCCCTTGGCCGTCAGGTGCTCCTGCTCTCGCAGCCGGCGAGTCGCGCTCGAGGCGTACGCATGGGCGATCCAATACAGAACGATCGTGAGCGCCAGCGCGCCGATCGTCTCGGCGTAGTTCTCCCGCTGCACCGATTCGGCCGCTAACAGCGCCCCGACCGCGATCGTGCCGTAGACGGCGCTCGACAGGCTGACACGCATCCCCGCATTCTCGCGGCGCGGGCCGGGCTACGCGTCGAGCTGTTCGTCGATGTCTATGACCAGGCAGGTCCTCGAGCTCTCCCAGAACAGACGGATACAGCCAAAGCCGTATTCGACCCTGTCGGGCGGAGGCGTGCCCTCCGCCTCCAGCAGCTCGCGCGTTCTCGCCTCGACCTCGATCTTCTTAGCGAGCGTTGCCATGCACTGAGGATCAGGCAGACCCCTGTAACGGATCAAGACGTCGTCTGCGCCAGCTCTGCACAAATTGTGTGACGCCTCTCACCAGCTCGGGTCAGACCTGCCGGTAGCGTCACCCGCTGCCGGAAACTGGTGTCTCGTAGCTTGCGCCCCAGCGCGGTCGGGACGCCGTCAACTCTCCTCGAGGTGGATAACGGGATGAAGGGTCTGAGTCGCTGGTGCATATCTCACCGGCGTTGGGTGGTCATCGGATGGATTGCAATCGCCGTCGGCTCGACCGCGATTGCGACCGCGGTCGGTCGTAGCTACTCGACGAACTTCACGCTCCCGAACACGGAGTCCCAGCACGCCCTGCTGCTGCTGCAGAAGGAGTTCAAATCCCAGGGTGGCGACCTCGACACGATCGTCTTCCACTATTCGCGCGGCAGCATCGACTCGCCCGCGGTGCGCTCCGCGATCACCCCGATGCTCGCGCGTGTGGCCCACATGCCGCACGTGACCGTCGTGGTCAGTCCATACACGTCGCTCGGAGCAGCCCAGGTCTCGCGTGACCGGACGACCGCGTTCGCGACGGTCAACTACACCAAGCGCGCGAACCAGCTGCCGAACAACACGGGCACGCCGGTCCTCAACGCGATCAAGACGATCCACGTCCCCGGACTGCAGATCGCTGCCGGCGGCCAGGTGATCGAGGACGCTGAGGGCTTCAGCATCGGCCCCGCGACGTTCGTCGGCGTGATCGCGGCGCTCGTGATCTTGCTGCTGACGTTCGGCACTCTGGTCGCCGCCGGGATGCCGCTGATCACCGCCGGCTTCGGGCTCGTGACTGGAATCGCGTTCGTAGGCCTCGCGACCCACATCACGAGCATGTCGAGTGTCGGGCCGCAGCTGGCGGTGATGATCGGGCTCGGGGTCGGGATCGACTACGCGCTGTTCATCGTTACCCGGTTTCGCGAGAACTACGACCGCATCGGAGACGTCGAGCGCTCGGTGATCCACGCGATGGACACCTCCGGTCGCGCGATCCTGCTCGCGGGGACGACGGTGATCATCGCGCTGCTCGGCATGTTCGCCACTGGCGTCGCCTTCATGTACGGCCTCGCGATCGCGTCCGTGCTCGCGGTGCTGTTCGTGCTCGCGGCGTCGCTGACGGTGCTCCCGGCCCTGCTCTCGCGCTGGGGCCACCGGCTGGTGCGCCCGACGCGGACCGCGCGGCGCCGGGAGGCGGCCGGGAAGCCGCCGCGCCCGTCGCGCTGGCGCCAGTGGAGCGTGGAGGTGCAGCGGCGTCCGGTGCGGTTGGCGGCCGTCTCGACTGCGGTGATGATCTTGGTCCTGGTGCCCGTCTTCAGCCTCCGCCTCGACACCAGCGACGCCGGCAACGATCCGACCAACACCAGCACCTACCACGCGTTCAACCTGCTCGCCCAGGGCTTCGGTCAGGGTTTCAACGGGCCACTGACGATCGTGATGCAGGTGCACAGCGCGTCACAGACGACGGCCGCCGCGCCGGCGGTCCGATCCGCAATCGCCCGGACGCCGGATGTGGTCGCGGTAACCGCGCCGCGCGTTTCGCCATCGGGCAACGTCGTCGTGCTGCAGGCCTACCCGGCGTCGGCGCCCCAGGCCGTCGCGACGACCGATCTGGTCAACCAGCTGCGTCAGACCGTGCTGCCCCCGCTGAAGAAGCGCTACGGCGTGGGAGCTCTCGTCGGCGGCTTCACGGCGGGCTCGATCGACTTCTCGAACGTCCTGTCGAGCAAGCTCCCGTTGTTCATCGGGCTCGTGGTGGTTCTGTCCGCGCTGCTGCTGTTCGTGATCTTCCGCTCGATCGTGATCCCGCTCCAGGCGGCGCTGATGAATCTGCTGAGCATCGGTGGCGCCCTCGGCGCCACGGTCCTCGTGTTCCAGGACGGCTTTCTCTCCGGCGCGCTGGGGGTTTCGAAGGGCCCGATCGAACCATGGATCCCGGTCCTCATGTTCGCCGTCGTGTTCGGCCTGTCGATGGATTACGAGGTGTTCCTGATCTCGCGCGTGCGCGAGGAGTGGGTCCGCCACCGCAACGCCGGCCGGGCCGTCGCCGACGGGATTGCGTTCACCGGTCGCGTCATCACCGCTGCCGCCGCGATCATGATCTGCGTCTTCCTCTCCTTCATGCTCGGCAACGAGCGCTCGATCAAAGAGTTCGGCTTCGGTCTCGCCGCTGCCGTCTTCCTCGATGCAGTAATCGTCCGCTGCGTGATGCTGCCGGCGGTCCTTGAGCTGCTCGGCGAGTGGACCTGGAAGCTCCCCGCCTGGATCGACCAACGGCTGCCGCGGGTGAACATCGAAGGCGACGTGCTGGCGGTCGATCCCGACACGGTTGGCTCGGCCGGCGCCGCTGTCGGGTCCTCCGACGGTGACCGACGAGGCGGGGGAGAGCCCGTCGAGTCCACCGTCGGCTGACCGTTGCAGCGCTGTGAAGGTTCGCTAACATCATCTGTCCGCCGCGGGGTGGAGCAGTCTGGTAGCTCGTCGGGCTCATAACCCGAAGGTCGCGGGTTCGAATCCCGCCCCCGCTACTTAAAATCAGCTGGAAACCGAGGCCTCCGAGCGACCGGGGGCTTCGTCGTTTAACCGAGCGGGTCGTTTGAGGTGGTTTGACGCGGGCGACGCACGTACCGAAACGACTATCGCCACCCTCCGATGAGCAGGGCTGTTGCTGCAACGCCCGCGAGCAGCATGCCGACGACGGTCACGCGCACCACGGACCTTCGCACCCGTCGTGCGACCGGAGTGAGCACCGATGCCATCACCGACGCGGGCACCAGTCGCATCAAGGGCCACCGTTGCCGCGCGCGCGAGATGAGCATCAGGCTCACTCGCCGATCAACCATTATTCCGATCGTCGCGAGCACGGGTGCCCTCACCGTATGAGCCGTATTGCCGGAGCGCGAGCTGTGCAACCGCGCTTGCGGTCCCTGAACACTTGTCGAGCACCGCGCCCGGCGGCCTCCGAAGCTGATATCAATAGCTCGCGTCCCGGTAGGTGGGGCTACCGGAGGAGATCGATCACACACTGATGGGGAGGGTCCTGTGAGTTCGCAGAGGTTTGTTCGACGTTGCCTTGGCCTTGTCGCCACGGGCATCGCCCTGCTGGTGCCGGCGGCTGCTCAAGCGGCCCAACCGCCATATGTGGCAGGCCATCCGTACCGCCATGGCGCCGTGCCGTTCCTGGGCACCCAGACGAATGCGCCAACAAATCCGGGGGCAACGTCGCTGAACGACCTCAACTACGGGGGCGGGATCAGCGGCGTAGGCGTGACGACGGGTGCGGAGAAGGTCTACCTCGTCTTCTGGGGCTCGCAGTGGGGCACGCAGGGCACGAACGGGTCGGGCTACGCGACGTTCTCCGGCGACTCGAAGGGCCTGGCGCCCGATGTGCAGGCGTTCATGAAGGGTCTGGGGACCGGCGGCGAGACGTGGTCCGGGGTGATGACCCAGTATTGCCAGGGCGTCGCGACCGGTGCGCAGACGTGCCCGGCATCGAACACCCAACACGTCGCCTACCCGACCGGCGGCGCGCTCGCGGGCGTGTGGGAGGACACCTCCTCAGTGGCGCCCGCCGCAGCCAGCGCCCACGCAATCGGGGCTGAGGCCGTCAACGCGGCCACGCACTTCGGCAACACGACGCAGGCTTCGAACCTCAATGCGCAGTATGTGATCATCTCGCCGACCGGGACCAATCCAGACGGGTACAAATCCGGCGGCTTCTGCGCCTGGCATGACTACACCGGCGACTCCACGCTCGACGGCGGCGGCGCCGTGAACTCGCCAGACGGAACGCTGGCCTTCACCAACCTTCCGTACCTCCCGGATGCCGGCGCCTCATGCGGCAAAGGATTCGTGAACAACCCGGGAACGCTAGACGGCGTGACGATCGTCGAGGGCCACGAATACGCCGAGACGATCACCGACACGTGGCCCGCGGGTGGCTGGACGGACGCCAGTGGCGAGGAGACCGGCGACAAATGCGCATGGATCTCCTCGGGCCAGGGAGCGGCGCAGAACATCACCCTGAGCACCGGTTCGTTCCCGGTCCAATCGACTTGGGCCAACGACTTCAGCAGCGGCACCGGCGGCTGCGAGGTCTCCCATGCGATCGTCACCAACCCGGGCAACACGGTGACGGTCACGAATCCGGGCAACCAGACGAGTACGGTCGGCACCGCGGTGAGCTTGCAGATCCAGGCGTCGGATTCGGCGTCGGGTCAGACGCTCACATATTCGGCGACTGGTCTGCCTGCGGGGCTGTCGATCAACAGTTCGACGGGGTTGATCAGCGGCACGCCGACGACAGCCGCGACCACCTCGGTGACGGTGACCGCCACGGACGCGACCGGGGCGCACGGCTCGGCGTCGTTCAGCTGGACCGTGAACAGCCTGACCGGGAACACCGTCACCGTGACGAATCCGGGCAGCCAGACGAGCACGGTTGGCACGCCGGCGAGCTTGCAGATCCAGGCGTCGGATTCGGCGTCGGGTCAGACGCTCACGTATTCGGCGAGTGGTCTGCCTGCGGGGCTGTCGATCAACAGCTCGTCCGGTTTGATCAGCGGCACGCCGACGACGAACCAAACGACGTCGGCGACGGTTACCGCCACGGACACGACCGGGGCGCACGGCTCGGCGTCGTTCAGCTGGACCGTGAACGCAGCGTCGGCCTGCACGGCCAAGCAGCTGCTCGGCAACCCGGGCTTTGAGACCGGGCGCGAAACGCCGTGGACGGGCACGCGAGGGGTGATCCAGAACAACTCCGCCGGTGAGACGGCCCACTCCGGCTCGTGGTATGCGTGGCTTGCTGGATACGGAACGCCGCACACCGACACGCTCGCCCAGAAGGTCTCGATCAGCGGTGGCTGTCACACCGACTCGTTCAGCTTCTGGCTGCACATCGACACGAGCGAGGTCACCTCCTCCGCCGTCGACCACCTGAAGGTGCAGGTGCTCAACAGCTCCGGCGCGGTGCTGGCCACGCTGGCGACGTACAGCAACCTGAATGCCGCCAGCGGATACGTTCAGGAGGGCTTCGACGTGTCGGCGTACGCGGGTCAGACGATCTCGGTGAAGTTCATCGGCAGCGAGACCGACAGGGGTGGCGGGACGACCAACTTCGTCATCGACGACACGGCGCTGAACCAGGCGTCGTAATCCAAGCTCGGCTTCCCGGCGGCGGCCCTCAGGGCCTGCTGCCGGGAGTAGCCTCGCGCGAATGGCTGTTCTGGCACTCCGCCTGATGTTGCTGGCCGGGGCCACGATTCTGGCCGCGTGCGGAGCTGCGAGCCACTCCGCCCATCACGGCTCGACGACCGTCGCGACGGCGCCGCCACCGCGCGGCGACGCGTTTCATGGCACGATCACGAGCGCCACCGGCCGCCTGGCGGGCGAGCGCGGCGATGTCGGGGTCGTGCTGTCGCACCCACCACGAAGCGGAGGCAACCCGAGCACCTCGTTGACGATTTCGATCCTCGGCGGTGGCTGCGGCGCTCAACATCATTGCCTGCACCTCAGCGGGCGCCTGAGCGGCCGGATGGCGGTGCAGCGTTCACTTCCCGATGTGGGGCACAGGTTCGACATCAGCGCCCGCGGCACTGTCACCCCGCTCGGCGCGGTCCAGGCCAGCGGAACGGCTGCGGGCACCGGGTTCATCCGCACCGGTCACACCGGGATCAACCTCACGCTCCGGAGCGCGAGCGGCACGGTCACTATCGAAGGGCAGAGCGGTCCGCTACCCGGCCGCACCGACCCGTAGCTAAGACCCGCCAACCCGGCCGCTCCGCTCAGCATCGCCTGCACGAGCCTTGCCCTCGAGCCGCGCCCGCCCTCGCGTGCGCGGCCGCATTGCGGCCTGAGCCTGACCTCAATCGCCCATACGCTACTCGCCGCTAACTACGAGAGGAGCAAACGTGCCAGAGCGTGATGGATACATGCCGGGCGTGCCGTGCTGGGTGGATACGAGCCAACCTGATCCCGAGGCGGCCGTCGCCTTCTACGGCGTTCTATTCAGCTGGCAGTTCGAGAATGTGATGCCCCCCGGATCGGAGGTGCCGTACTTCATCGGCCGGATTCGCGGTGGCGACGTCGCCGCGGTCAGCTCGACTCCGCCCGGCGGCCCGCCGATCGCGACCTGGAACACGTACATCTGGGTCGACAGCGCCGACGAGACAGCCGCGAAGGCAACGAGCGCTGGCGGCACGGTCCTGATGGAGCCGTACGACGTTCTTGATTCCGGGCGAATCGCGATGCTCGCTGATCCCGAGGGCGCCAGCTTCGCCCTCTGGCAGGCCAAGCAGCACAAGGGCGCACGGATCGTCAATGAACACGGGTCGCTGAACTTCAACGGACTGAACACCCGCGATCCCGAAGCCGCAAAGCCGTTCTACAAAGACGTGTTCGGCTGGGGCACGCTCAGCATGGGTCCCGGCGCCGCGATGTGGACCCTCCCCGGCTATGGCGACGCGTTGGAAGCTGCCAATCCCGGCCTGCGTGACGGAATGGCGGCAATGGGGGCGCCGGCCGAGTTCGCTGATGTCGTCGCGGCGATCACCCCCCTCGGGGAGGACCGCGCGAACGTCCCGCCGCATTGGGACGTGACCTTTGCGGTCGACGATGCGGATGCGACCGCGTCGAAGGCGGCCGAACTGGGCGGCACCGTGGTCGTCCCGCCGTTTGACGCCCCCTGGGTCCGGATGACAGTGATCGCCGATCCAGGCGGCGCAACGTTCATCGCTAGCCAGTTCGTCGAGGCCAACAAGAACCTCGCCGGGGTCGATGACGCGACCGCGCGCACGACTTAGCCGGATCCGCGCCGAGGCGAGGTGACGTGGTCGCCTCGCCTCGACGTGACCAAAGCCGGGGTCGGGCGCTGCTGGCTCAGCTCAGCGGGTTCTCGCGTTGCCGCCCGCTACGCCTGTGCGCGTTGCGAGTCCGGACGACCTCGCGCTGCGAAGTACTCCGCCTCGGCCTCGCCGAGCGGTGTCGCCGGCGGGTCGCCGTGAAGGTACTCGGCGGCGATTGCGCCCCAGTCCGCACCGGCCCGCAGGTGCCCCAGCACGACGCCGACGATTGCGTGCATCCGCCGGATCAGGATCGCCTCGGCCGGCAGCGTGAACTGGCCTACATCGCGCCTGACCTCGGCGTCAAGCTCTGCATCCTCAGGCGGCCGCTCGCGGCCTCGCGGTCCTCGCTCGCCAGAGAAGCGCCGCTCGCCGGCGATCGCGTACCAGCGGGTCGCGCGCCTGATCAGCTTCAACGCCAGCTCGTCGTCGACGCGCTGCGCGCCGTCGGGAGACAGATACGCGCCACTGACCAGCGCGGACTTCAGCGCCGCCGTGTCCCCGGCACGGACGGCGTGCGCGATGGCGCGCTCGGCCTCCGCGCGCGCGACGCTGACATCCCGCAACAGCCCGAAGTCGAGAAAGCCGACGCGGCTGTCCGGACGTAGCAGGTAATTGCCGGGGTGCGGGTCGCCGAGAGCGATCCGGTCGTGATAGAGCAGGCCGAAGTAGAACCGAAACACGATCTCGCCGTAGCGATCGCGCTCCGGCTCGCTGAGGCGCCGAACCGCCCCGAACCGCTCGCCCTCGATGTATTCGGACACGAGCACCCGGCGGGTCGAAAGCCCGGTGTTGACTTTGGGTACGGAGATGAACGGGTGGCCGCGGTGCAGCCGCTCGATCCGCCGCTGGTTCTGGGCCTCGAGCTCGTAGTCGAGCTCCTCGACGATCCGCTCGCGCAGCTCCGAGGCGAGCGCCTTCGCGTCGAGACTGGGTGCGAGTCGCTTGACCAGGGGCAGCAGCAGCATCGCGTTGCGAAGGTCGGTGTCGACGGCCTCCGCGACCCCCGGGTATTGGACCTTGACCGCGACGTCGTCGCCGTCAAGGGTCCTCGCTCGATGGACCTGTCCGATCGATGCCGCCGCGAACGCGCGCTCGTCGAACTCGGAGAAGACGCGGCTGAGCGGTCCGCCGAACTCGTCTCGCATCAGCCGCTCGAGCCTTGAGAACGGGACCGGCGGGACGTCGTCGCGTAGCTCAGCGAGCTTCGCCTGCAGCGCGTCGCGCTCGTCCTCCGGAAGGCCGTCGAACTCGACCATCGAGAGGACCTGCCCGACCTTCATCGCCGCGCCACGCATCTGCCCAAGCTGCCCGACGAGCTGATTGACGAGCGCGACGGTGCGCTCGTTCTGCGCGGTGGCCGCGCGCTCGGGCGAGCGGACGCGATTGGCCGTCCGCATCCCCGCCCACCGGAGGCTCTGGCCGGTCACGAGCCCGCCGACCCGCGCGGTCCGCGCGATTCGCCCGCTCGGCAGCTTCCCCGCTTCGGGCAGCCCTTCCTCGGCCTTGGTGCTCATCGATGTCCAGTCAAGCAGGCGGGCACGCTCGGCTGGTGAAGGTGCCCACACGGGCAGACACTCGTTCCCACCAGTTGGCCCGAGCGCGCAGCTCCGCCGGCCAGATCGGGATGCGCCGTGTGCTGAGAGCATACGAACTGGTATGCACTGAGCACACGAACACGTATACTTGCCGCATATGCCGACCGTTGTCGATGTCAACCCGTTTCGCTTCTCGGGTCCCCTGCCAGCGGAGGACATGATCGATCGCGATCCGGAGGCCGACGATCTGCTGGCACTGGCCGCTGGGGGTCACTCGTTCCGCCTTGTTGGACCTCGCCGGTACGGGAAGACGACGCTTCTGCGCCGCGTACTCGAGAGTGCTGAGCGCGAACAGATCGCAACGGTCCTGGTCGATCTGCAGGACGTCCTTTCGATCGCCGAGATCGTGGTGCGGATTGAGCGCGGCTACCAGCGACTGAGGGGTCCGATCCGCAAGCGGATCGACGCGCTCTTTAGAAGCTGGAACATCGGTCTGGCGCTCGCTGGCGGCGGCTTCACCGCGACGCTTCAGCGCAATCCGAATGTCGATGCCGAGTCGGTGCTCCTGCGTCTGCTCGAATTACCCGCCGACCTATTCGAAAAGGACGGCACGCGCAGCCTGATCGTCTTCGACGAGATACAGGACGTCCTCGCGGTGCGTGGGGCGGACGGGAAGATTCGCAGCGTGATCCAGCACCAGGGCGACGCGGCGACCTACGCGTTCGCGGGCTCCGCGCCAGGAGTCATGGAGCAGCTGTTCGCCGACCCGAAGCGCCCCCTGCTCGATCAGGCGGTGCCGAGGAATCTCGCGCCCCTACCGCTGGACGCTGTCGCCGACTACGTGGAGGCACGGTTCAGACGGACGCGCCGCGAGGTGGGCTCGGCGCTCGCGCCCCTGCTCGAGTTCACCCGCGGCCATCCTCAGCGCAGCATGATGCTCGCCCACTACGTGTGGGAGCGAACGCCGCGGGCGGGGGAAGCCGACGAGCAGACCTGGATCGCCGCGCTTGACCAGGCGAGCGCCGATGGCGCGCCGTTGATGCGCGCGATTTGGAGGGCGCTGACGGTCAACGAGCGTCGTGTTGCGCGGGCGCTGGCCGTGACGACCACGCCCCTATATGGCGACGAGACGGCTGCTGCGGTTGGCATCAACCGCGCCAGTATCCGCAGGGCGCTTGAGTCCCTCGTGGCGGGCGCCGACGTGATCGAGCCCGAAGGCAGGCCACGGCTGACCGATCCGATGTTCGAGCTGTGGCTCTCCGAGCGCGGCCTGACTCCCGCCTCCGGAGCGGATGACTTCGACGATGAGTGAGCGCGGCGGGCCGAGCCTATGAGTGATCGAAACCGGCGCGCCGGCGGGTCGCTTACGCGGAATCGAGTCGCTAGCGAGGCTAGCCTGCGCGGCTTGGCAGGCAGCCGAGGACGAGCCGGTCGTTGACCCAGGACGCGATCCGCTCACCTGTGAGCTCGAACTCGGCGGGAAGCGTTGCCACAACCTCCGCCATGAAAGCGCTCGCCGCGATCGGCTCCACGTCGAAGCCGAGGAAGTCGTCCAGGATCGCCTGCGCGAGCCTGCGCGGCCCGGCGCCGTCGTACCCCCATTCGAACTCAGCATCAGATGTCAGCCCGCCGCGAACGACCAGATTCGAGCGTTGACCATCCCGGTGTACACCGACGACGTTCGGACCGCCGTGCCCGTGATCGGGCTGCGGCCCGCGGAGCCCGATGTACACGACGTTGGAGCGCACCCCGGCAGCGTACGCATCTGGCGCGCGCCGGACAGGGCATCGTTGCGGAATCAGAGGTGGCAG
>CAVWPV010000007.1:0-44329 GCA_963756985.1 uncultured Solirubrobacteraceae bacterium
GTTCGAGCCCGGCTAGCTCCATCACCTGGACCCTTGCGCTGCAGCCTCACCAAGCTCAACGCTGCGGAACCGCAGATCCTCACCAGCTAGAAGCTTGGCCGCCGATTCGCTCGACCAGCGCGCGATCGACCGGGCTGCAACTCTTGATCTCGGTCGGTAGCACAAGCATCGCGCCCTGGTCGGCGTCGAAATCAACGTCCGCGGCGGGGTCGGCCTCCATTTCCACGACCACGCATTCCGCGATATCGGCACGCTTGCCGAGCATGTACTTGTAAAGACCCTCGACCGTGGGAAACGCGCTTACCCCATGCCGCGGTGCACCATCGACTCCTTCCATCGCCGCGACAGACCGGGCACGTGTTCTCCCAGCGCACCCTGCCCAAGCAAACGGGACACGACCCATCGGGCGTGGTGAGCGCACAAGACCAGCACAGGTGCTGCGTGCGGCCTGTGCCGCGGCACTTGTCGCAATGCGCGTCGTCAGAGGATGTTCCCCAGGGTTCGGTCCATTGCCCGTCCGCTGTGAGCAACCGTGCGGGGTCCTCGGAGGCTGAGTTCATCCGGAAGCAACGCACGAACATCAGGGACCCGCGATCGGACATGATTCAGCTCAGCGCCTCGACTGCCGCCCGCAGGCGATGCTTCTCGAGCTGCTCGACCTGTCGCTCTGCGCGCGCCGCGCGCGCGCCCAAGTCGAGATCGCTCGACCTGAGCCTTTCCAGCTTTAGCTGTCCTAGCGAGCGCCAGAGCGCGAGCTTCCCATGCACGCCGAGCTCGAGCAGCTCGAACTCGACGAGCCTACTCAGCGGCGAATAGCCCAGAAGGCGGCCGTTGAGCTTGAGTCTTCCCAGCTTCTCCGCGCCCCAGCCGGCGACGAGCTTGATCCGATCTACGCCGATGTCAAGCTCGGCCATGATCGAGAGCAGCGCCTGGCGGTCCTCGTCTAGCTCATCCGCGAGCTGTCCAAAAAGGCGCCGTAATCAGACCCCCGGTTGGCGGCCGCGGCCCTCCGCGCCAGCTCGCGAGCGCTCGTCGCTGCCGCGAGGTGATCATTGAGGTAGACAGCTAACAGCATCTCGTTCACGGGTACAGGTCCCGCCCGCCTAGCTCGGCGCCCATTACGCGAGTCTTGCCCGGGGAACGCTTTTACTACCGGAGGATCCGCGGCAGCCCGAAGTGCGGGAAGGCGATCTTGCCGCCAAACCGGTGATCGTCGTGTACCCAGCCGCCCCGCTCGCGCGCACGCTGATGGAGCACAACCTGGTCGACGAGTTGCGGCTGACCGCCGCGCGGCAGTGCCCGTGCTGGCGCGCGACATAGTGCTTCGCGCCCCGCGCAGCTACACTTGCTTCAACGTCGGGCGCACTGCTCGACGAAAGTTAGTGCCCGCGTTCGTAGTTGTTGCATTTTGCACCTCCCACGTTTCGCAGCACACGATCTCCCGGGAGGGAACACATGGCAACTGGAACCGTGAAGTGGTTCAACGACGACAAGGGCTTCGGCTTCATCACCCCTGATGACCAGAGCAAGGACCTCTTCGTGCATCACACGTCGATCGCCGGGAGCGGCTTCAAGTCGCTCACCGAGGGCGCGAAGGTGTCCTACGACGCCGAGCAAGGGCCGAAGGGCCCGGCCGCCGCGAACGTTCAGCCGATCTAGGCACACGAGTAGCAGCTGTTGACGGCCCGCCACAGCGCGGGCCGTCCAGCGCCAGGCCGCGCGACCCGCATCCGCTACGGGCAGCCCCCGAGCGCGCTAGGGGCGGACTGGCAAAGCGCGCGCCGCGAAGACGTGGGCGACGGCTCCGCCGCTGAAGGCGGTGGTGCTGATCGGCTCGATCGTGAGCGGTGCGGTGAAGAGCCGCTCGCCGGCCCCCAAGACGACGGGGTGGATGACAAGGCGGTACTCATCGATCAAGCCGGTCTCGACCAGCGATCGGGCGAACCGTGCGCCGCCCTGAGCGAGCAGGTACCCGCTGGCCTGCTCCTGCTTGAGTCGCGTGACCGCTTCGGTCAGGTCGCCGGCGGCGATCGTCGTCTCGGCCCAGTCGGCGGACTCCAGGGAGTTCGAGAACACGACCTTGGGGATGTCATTCATCGGCTTGGCGAACGGCCCAGGGGCGTTGGGCCAGAAGCCAGCCCACCTGGCGTACGTGGCGGCACCCATGAGATGCACACCGGCATTGCTCACGGTCTCCAGCGTCCAGCTCGCGCCGTCGGGAGAGCGGCCCGCGGCGACCCAGTCGGTGCTCCCGTCCGGTGGTGCGACGTAGCCGTCGAGCGAGACGGACATCTTCAGGATCAGTGCGCCGATGCGCTGCTTCCTTCCGGGTTGGATGTCATACCGCGATCGACTCTGCCGACTTCGAGAACTCATCGGCCCTGCTCGTGTGTCACGGAGCCTTTTGCCCTGGGGCGACGATGCCCGTCTCGTAGGCGAGCACGACGCCCTGCACGCGGTCACGCAGCCCGAGTTTCATCAGGATTCGGGTGACGTGTGTCTTGATCGTGGTCTCCCCGACGATCAGCTCGGCGGCGATTTCGCCGTTGGTCTTGCCGGTAGCGAGCAGGCGGAAGACCTCGAGCTCCCGCGGGGTGAGCTCGTCAATGCCGGGCGGCGGCGTGGCCGGCGGCCGCGGGGCGGCGAACTGCTCGATCAGCCGCCGGGTGATGCTCGGTGAGAGCAGCGCGTCACCCTCGCCGACGGTGCGCACGGCGCTCACGAGTTGGTGCGCGGGTACGTCTTTGAGCAGAAATCCGCTCGCGCCGGCGCGGAGCGCGTCATAGACGTATTCGTCGAGGTCGAAGGTGGTCAGGATCAGCACCTTGGTCGACGGCTGCCGGCCTTCGGCGAGAATGCGACGGGTCGCTTCGATTCCGTCGAGGTCCGGCATCCGGATGTCCATCAGCACTACATCCGGGCGCAACTGGTCGGTGATGGTGACGGCCTCCTCACCGGTCGCCGCCTCGCCAACAACCTCGATGTCGGGCTCTGCGACCAGGATTAGCCGGAAGCCGGTGCGGATCAGCTCCTGGTCGTCGACGATCACGACCCGCACGCTCAAACGTTCCGCTCCTGTGGGGCGCAGGGCAGGCTGGCGCTGATGCGCCAGCAGTCGCCGGCGTTGGGCTGCGGGTCGATCCGGCCGTCGCACAGGGCCAGACGCTCGCGCATCGCCTCCGTTGGCCACCCATTGGGGCCATCCCGGCTCGCGGTGAGATGAACCTCGACGGTCTCGGTGGCGAACGACAGGCGCACGGTGACGGGCGCTCGGTCGTCTGTGGGACCGTCGTGCAGCGCGCTCTCGACGATCCGGTAGAGCCCGAGTTCGGTGCCGGGCGAGAGCGTTCCGGGATCGCCTTCCACGGTCAGCTCGGCGGGCTGACCGTTCTCCCGGGCCCGCTCGAGGAGCGAGTAGATCTGATCGACGCCGGGCTGCGGGCGCAGCTCGCCGTCGTGCTGGCCGTGGCGCAGGACACCAAGGATGCGGCGCATGTCGGCGAGCGCAAGCCGACCCGTCCGCTCGACCGCATCCATCGAGCGCTCGGCTGCAGCGGGATCGGAGTCGAGCTGGCGCAGGGCCGCTTCAGCCACGACGACCATCGAGGCGACGGATCCGGCGACGGCCGCATGCAACCCGCGCGCGATGCGCGAGCGCTCGGCCGCCACCGCCAAGCGCGCGCGGTCCTCGCGCTCGATCGCCAGTCGAGCCGAGGTGCGCGCCAGCTCCGAGGTCAAGCGCCGGTAGGAGCGGACAGCGCGGCCCGCGGCCCACGCGGCCGTCACCGCAAACGCGGCTCCAACAAAATCGCCTGCCTGGCCGTGGTGCCTGGCCAACTCGGAGACCGCAGCGCCGGCGAGCAGGAACGCAAGCCCGAATCCCGCCTCTCTGTTCTCGGCCCACGCGCCGACCGCATAGCTGGGAACCAGCACGAAGTACGCGCCGATCACCGGCGAGTTCTTCAGCTCCACCAGATACGCGTTCATCACCGCGCCCAGCACTCCGACCACGATCAGGAATCCCAGCGGGAATCGCCGGCGCCCCACCGCGGCCACCGCTAGCGCGGCAGCGACGATCAAGTCAACCGCGAGCGGCCCGCGCCGATGGGAGGCGGTCACCACCCCGATCTCAAGCGCGACGAGAGACACGAGCGCGATCGCCGCGTCCAGCCACGGCCACCGCAACCCAACCGGGTCGCGAACGGTGTGCCGCCGGATCGCATCCGTCTCGCGGTCGCGAACGGTGTGCCGCCCCATCGCATCCGTCTCGCGGTCGCGACCGGTGTGCCGCCCGATCGCATCCGTCTCGCGGTCGCGTGCCTGCGCGCCGCCGACGGGATTCCAGATCGGGATCACGGCACCCACCTCAAACCCGCCGCCGGCTCGAGCGCCGGCCCGCAGCGTTCCTCCGAACAATTCGATCCGCTCAGCCATCCCGGCGAGCCCGTGACCTGACCCGTTCCCCCCGGCGCGCTGGCCGCCCGGTCCACGCCCGTTGTCAAGAATCTGGAGCTCCAGCTCGTCAGGCCCGACCACGACGGTGACCTCGGCGCGCGCCGCGCCAGCGTGCTTGATCGCGTTCGTCAACGCCTCCTGCACCACTCGATAGGCGACGAGATCGACTTCTGGTGGGACGCCCGCCGGCCGGCCACTGACGCGAACGTCGACCGGCAGCCCAGCCGCGCGCGTCCGTCCCGCCAGCGCTTCGAGCATCCCGAGCCCGGGCGGCGCCATCTCGATCGGATCGTCGCGCTCGCGACGCAGCGCGCCGACCATCCGGCGCAGCTCGACGAGCGCGTCGCGGCCCGATCGCTCCACAACCCCCAGCGCGTTGCGAGTCGCTTCGATGTCCGTGGCGGCGATCCGGCGCGCGGCTTGTGTCTGCACCACCATGACGCTCATGCAATGGGCGATCACGTCGTGCAGCTCGCGCGCCATCCGGTTGCGCTCCTCAACGATCGCACGCCGGGCTCGGAGTTCTTGCTCGCCGCGCAGCTCGGCCGCCTGGACCCTCAGTTCGCGCGCTAGAGCACGCCGGCGCTCGAGCACCCAGCCAACCCCAAACGGCAATACGCCGGCTAACGCCCAGCCTCCGACGAAGCTTCCGACCGTCCCACCCGGCGGCACGTACGTGACCACCGCCGCTCCGGCCAGCCAGCAGGCGAGCAGCGCCGCGTGAAGCAGGCTCGGGCGCACCGGCGTGCAGCGCCCGAGCAGATAGAAGTTCAGCGCGATCGCGGCGACCTCGAACGAGCCATCGCCGTGATAGCGGCTGGCGATAGTGAACACGCTGAGCGCGGAAGCCGCGACAAGTGTCGTCACGGCCGGGTGAGCGCGCCGCCACGCGATGCTCCCCATCAGCACGAGCAGGGACACGACAGCGATCACCCCGAGTGAGCGGTGTGGCTGCGATCCGGCATCCACGATCGCTCCCACCGCGAACACCGCGGCCGCCGCACGATCGACCCAAACGAGATCGATCCGACGAATGCGCGCGATCAAGGTGCCAACAATGCCCACGAGCGCACGCTAACGCCCCGGATCCCTAATCGCGTCCTCCCAGACGCCGATCCGGGTCCTACCCAGGTACGACCCCGGATCACCCCACCGACCACGAAAGATCCGCCGCGCCGACGACGACAGCCGCCCCCGACCCTGGCAGCGTCAGCCGCACGCCAACCGGCGTCTGAGTCAACCATCAAGGAGACAACGCAATGTCGCTAAACCCAAGTCGCGACCACGTAACCGAGGAGATCTTCATGACAATGTCCAAGCGCAATTCACGAGGCCGGCGCGCGGTGGCGATCGTGCTCGGAGCACTCTGTGCGATCGCGATCCCCGCGAGCTCGGCAAGCGCCGCCACCCTCCACCTGTTCGCGAAAACGACGCAGAACACATTCACCGATCCGTCCGGTCATCCGATCCTGGGCCACGTCCCTCCACCCGCCGCCGGCTCCGTCCTCACCAATACCGCCGTCGAGTACCTCGGCAGCTTCAAGCACCACGCCCGCACGCCCAGCGCTACGACGAACATCATCTGCTTCGTCACCAAGGCTCCAAACGCCCTGTGCTACGGGCAGCTCGCGATCGGCGGATCGATGCTGCTCGCGAACCGCTTCGTCGCGAACCTCGGCCACAGCAATCCGTTCGCATCGATCCCGATCAACGCCGGCACCAACGAGTTCGCCGGGGCGCACGGCGAGATCCGCACCGCACCCGCCGGCGGGGCCAACAGCATCAATCTGACCATCACCTACAGCTGACCAAGGGCTCGGAAGTAGGCCGGGGATCGCGGGCCAACACGGATCACGTGAGCGGTCCCCGAGCCCCGGCACCGGCTCGACGTCTGGGGGTCGCCCCTGCGGCTTGGTAGCGGATCGCAGAGGCGAGTTCGACGTCTTCACGCAGCTGCTGGGTCTGGTCCAGCGCCTGGAGCTTCTTGAGCGACTGCTGTTCGATCTGGCGGATTCGCTCGCGGGTGACGTTGAACGTCCGTCCGACCTCGTCGAGCGTGCGCGGGTGCTGGTCGTCGAGGCCGTAGCGCAGCTCGAGCACCCGCCGTTCGCGGTAGGAGAGGTTCTCGAGCGCCTCGCGCAGCGCTTCGCTGGTGAGCGTCTCCACCGCGCGCTCGTATGGAGATTCGGCTTGCTCGTCGGCGATGAACTGGCCGAATTCGGACTGCTCCTCGTCGCCGACGGGCTTCTCGAGCGAGATCGGCGCCTGAGCGGAGCGCCGGATCGACTCGACCTTTTCAGGCTCGATCCCGGTCACCTCGGCGATCTCCTCGTCAGTTGGCTGGCGGCCGAGCCCAGTCACGAGCTTGCGCTCCGCGCGCTCGATCCGGTTGAGCTTCTCGACGATGTTCACCGGGATCCGAATCGTCCGCGCCTTGTCCGCGAGCGCACGGGCGATCGCCTGGCGGATCCACCAAGTGGCATAGGTCGAGAACTTGAAAGCCCCTGCGGTAGTCGAACTTCTCCGTCGCGCGGACCAGACCGAGCGTGCCCTCCTGGATCAGATCGAGAAACGGCAGCCCCTGGTTGCGATAGTTCTTGGCGATCGAGACCACCAGCCGCAGGTTCGACTCGACCATCCTCTGCTTGGCCTCGAACGAGCCGCGCTCGATCCGCCTGGCCAGCTCAACCTCCTCCTGAGCCGTCAGCAGCCGTACCTTGCCAATGCCCTGCAAGAACAGCCGCAGACCGTCCGTCGTGCCCTCCGGCTCCAGGTTCAGCGCAGCCTTGCGGCGGCGTCGCTTGTCGGGGGCGCGTTCGATCATGAGGCCCGCCGCGGTGCCGGGATCCATTTCCTCGACCAGCTCGATCTCGCGCCGCTCAAACACCCCGTGTAGCTCCTCGACATCGGCGTCATCGAGGCCCAGTTCGGCCGTGGCGGCCCCGATCTCGGCGTACGTGAGCACGCCGACCAGCAGCCCGCGCGCGATCAGGCCCTTGACCTCGTCCAGCTCCTGAAGCTCCGCTACCGACATCTGCCCCTCTCGCGTCCGGTCCGCCCGCTAATCGTAGGTTCGCGCCAGGTACGCGTAGCGGGGATCGCTCGGACCGAACGGGACCGCCTTGAAACGGGGATCGGGCGCCGGCCGCATGGACAAGCCTGGCGCGTCCATCGCCGGGGCAACACGGCGCGATCCACGATCATGAGCCGGCTCGCCACCCCGACGCGCCGCCCGATCGTGTTCCGTTCGAATCATCGTCGTCACGCCTTCCCCATCCCTCTGTTGAGCATCCGCGCGAGGAACAGAGCGAGAACCCGCGCGGTCAACCAGATCGGGACGCAGGCCACCGGCCGGTGGGATAACGCCCGTCGAACACGCCGACCCTGCAGTCAAAAACCCAGTAACCCAGGCCTCCCGCCTCGTAACGCAGAACGCGTCGTCGGTGGCATTCGGGCGTGGGGTGAGAATCCCGGCCGCAGGGCCAGCTCACCTACGACTGTACTCGCATTCGGACCGCGTGCGTACGTCTTGGAGGCGGTCAGGCTCGAGTGGCGGCTCGCCGGCGGCGAGGCCGGCGTCGCGACTGCCGACCGTTGGAGGCGGTGGCGTGGGACGCGCGCTCAGGTTTCGGGCGGTGGGGGCTGCGGTTGTGGAGACCGTGATCGAGCCCGAGTTGGCTCGCGAGCTTCGCGACGTCACGGTGCTGGTCTGCTGAGAGAAGCGTGATCCCGACGCCTGTGCGACCAGCGCGACCGGTGCGTCCGATGCGGTGGACGTACGTCTCGCCGTCGGCGGGCGGGTCGAAGTTGATCACGTGAGAGATCCGCTCCACGTCGATCCCGCGTGCCGCGACATCGGTCGCCACGAGCGTGTCGATCGCGCCGGACTCGAACCGGGAGAGTGCCTGCTCGCGCTGGCGCTGCGATTTGTTGCCGTGCATCGCCACCGCCGTGACGCCCTTGGCCGCGAGCTGCTTGACCAGCCGGTCGGCGCCGCGCTTGGTTCGCACGAACACGAGCGTCAGGTCGCCGTCGTGCCGGAGCTCGCCGACGAGCGCCTCGACCCGGTGCTCATGCGCGATCTGCACAAAGCGGTGCTCGATCTCCGCGTTCGCGCGCCGCTCTCGGGGGCCGTGCTGATGGCTCACGGGGTCGCTCGCATAGCGCTCGGCCAGTCGCCCGGCCTCGCCGTCGAGGGTGGCCGAGAAGAACAGTGTTTGGCGCTCCGACGGGCAGGCGGCGACGATCCGGTCGATCGCCGGGCGAAAGCCCATGTCGAGCATCCGATCGGCTTCGTCGAGGACCAGCATCCGGATCCGGTCCAGTCTGAACGCCCCGCGCGCGAGGAGATCCTCGAGCCGGCCGGGGGTCGCGACCAGCACGTGCGAGGCAGCGGCGGACTTGGCCTGCTTCACGAGGCCGGCCCCGCCGTAGACCGCGGTGACGCGCAGCGCACGGGCGTGCGCGATCCCTCGGATCTCATCGGCGATCTGGGTCGCGAGCTCGCGCGTCGGCGCGAGCACGAGCGCCACCGGACGCGAGTCGTTGGCGCTGATCCGCTCGACCAGCGGGATTCCGAACGCGAGCGTCTTGCCCGACCCGGTCGGCGACTTCGCGATCACATCGCGCCCGGCGATCGCGTCAGCGATCACGGCGCGCTGGATCGCGAACGGCCTGGTGATTCCCGCGGCTGAGAGTGAGCCGACCACGGCGCGCGAGACACCGAGATCAGCGAACGAGTCTTTGGACATGCACAACTCCTTGCGGCGCACGTGGGCCGCGAACGATTCGGGACGCGATGGCTGACCCGAACCGCTGTGAGCGGGACCCAAGCAAGCTGCGTCGCGGCCGACGGCGCCGACCGCTGGAGATGAACTTAGCAGCTCGGTCTCAGGGCTTAGCGCGCAGCTGCGCGTCGCGCAGCCGCTGTTGTGCGCGCTCTAGCTCTCGCTCGAGCGCTTCCAGACGAGCGTTCGAACCGGTGCCCGACCTGTACAGCTTCGCGCGCATAAGCGCGACCTTGTCGCGGTAGTAGGCGACCCCGGCCTGCAGCTGCTCGATCTCCTGGGCCGCGGTCACATCGGTCGCTACAGGCCGCGCTCGCGCGCGTCTTCGCTGAGGGCTCTCCCGAGCGATGCGGGTTCTAGCCGCGCCTCGAGCTCGGCGATCCGCTTTTCCAGCCGCGTCGATTCGCGGTGCACGGAATCCTGCAGCCCCTGCACGAGTTGCTCCAGGTGCGCGATCCGGGTCTCGAGCGCCCGCAGGTCGTCCTGCCCGGGAGCGCTCGTCGAGGCCGGTTCGGCCGTCTCGGCGGAGGCGCGACGAATCTGCCGGATCCGTGCGATCAGCCCCTCACGGTCGCGCCCGTTCACTGCGCGGATCGCTTCGACGTCGGAGCCATCGGCGGGTAGCGCCGCTCCTTCTCGGTCATCTGGCGGATCACCCCTCCTTGCGGCGCCGGCGCGGTTCGGGGGGAGATTCGCTGCGTCGGCGACGGAGAACCTCGCGAGCGAGAACACCACCCGCACGCTCACCGTAGCACCCCTCGGTCAGCGCCTGTTGCAGGCGCGAAAAAGAGTTGCTGAGACCCGCGGCATCCCACGTCTTCTGAGCGCCTGCGCAGGATTTCGGCGTGATCCGACAAACCAGAGGGCCATGAGCTCGAGCGAGCGGCCGGTCCGGCCCAAGCCTGCGATTACCGAGATCGCGGTCACCACGGGAGACCGCTACCGCGTCGAAGGGACCCTTAAGGATGTCGAGCGGATCATCATCGACGCCGCCCGGGGTTCGATCATGCAGCTCTGCTGGCTCGTCGACGCAGAAACAGGAGCGGACCTCGCCCTCAACCCCGAGCACGTCGTCACGCTTAGAGCTGCCGGCTCGTAAACGGTCCGCCGCACGCCCCGGGTGAGCACGCCGGCAGCCTGGTGTCGTTCTAGCGGAGGTTCTCCTGGCGGCGCATTCGTATCTGTTCCTGCTCGCGCGCGGTCCGAAGCTTGCGCGCCTCCTTGTGCGCCTCTTCGTTGCGCCGCGCGATCTCCTTCTTGAGCTCGGTGAATGCCGCGTCCGATGTCGATCGTCCGGGCCCTGGCTGCTGAGCGTGATTCGTCACTTGAGAGCGCTCCATGTCCGCTCCCTTGGAATGTTGAGCCACTGGACGGATGCGAGAGCGAGACATCGAGCGGTGGAGACGGCCTCTCGACTGTAGCGGTGTCCGCGTCGACTAGCGAAACCCGGGCGCAGCCCGAGCGCTACTAAGCGCAGCAGTGATCAGGCCAGCTGCCGACTAGCGGGGGTTCCGCTCGGCCACGCGGCGCTCGCGTTCGGCGATCTCGCGGTCTCGCCGCGCGGCGGCGCGCACGCGCTGTGCCTGCTCGCGGCTGCGATGAACGTCGCCGATAGTCTCGCTGAGCTGCTCTGCCACCTCCGCGTGGCGTTCATGCTCCTCGGCGGCTTTCTCGTGAGCCGCAGCCGTTCGCTCGGCGGCGCTCATGGCCCGCAAGGCGGCCTCTCGCACCCGTTCGCGGGCTTCATTCTCATCCATAGCCCGTCACTACCCACACGCGCGCTGGCCGACACTCACCAGTAGTACGGGGGCCGTTCAGTCGAACGGGATGGCTTCGTAGGTCTGGCGTTTGCTCAGATCGACGTGGCCACCCTCCCAGACGACCGTATACCCATCGGTCGTAGCGAAGATCGCACGGACGGTCTCACCGGAGCAGGGGTCACGCTCCCCCACGCGGGTCTCGGAATCCGTCCCCTCGCGGCGGGCGTCGATGGCATAGATCCGCGTGCCTCGTATCGGCCGGCCGATCTGCTTCTCGGTGCCCGCACGCAACTCGCTGTAGCTGCGATCGGAGTCGAGCCCAGGGCTCGCGCCCGGAAGAAAGAACGGGGTCATGACCGGCGGCGCGAGCGTGGAGGCGTGTCGAGCTTCGGGTACTTCGCACGCTCGTCAGGCGTCATCTCGCGGATGACCAGCGACCCAGCTCTGATCTGCTGCTCGATCGCCTCGAGCTTCTCCTCGCGAGCCTTCGCGGCACGCTCCTGCTGGGTCGCCATGCGCGGCCCCTTTCATTAGATACCGGGCCACGCTCCATCGTAGCGGTGGAGACCGGCGTTGCCCGGCGGCCACGTCCGGGCAGTCGCGACCTCATTCAGCCGCAGCTCCCGGGGCGCCGCCGTCGGGCGCGATCGAAGCGGTATCGAGCTCTCCGGGCTCGGACGCTACCTCGGCGGCCTCACCTGCCGCCGACAACCTTCGGGCCACCTTGCGCGCCTGCTTCTCTAGGCGCTTTTCGCGAAGCTTCCCCTCACGGTTGAGCTTCGCCATCGTTGTGCGCTTCTTGCCGCTCGAACCCACGTCCATCCCTTCGGTTGGTGCTGCAGGCATCTGCTGAGACGGCACGCGCGGTCTCGCGCCTGCCGCCCCGCAAATCGGACGTGGTGTTAGACGAGTTGAACGTTCGCCGCCGCCGGGCCTTTCGAACCCTGCTCGGCGTCATAGCTCACGCGCGCGCCTTCGGGGAGCGACTTGAAGCCGTTGCCCTGGATCGCGCTGTGATGAACGAACAGATCCTTGCCGCTGTCATCGGGCGTGATAAAGCCAAAGCCCTTGTCATCGCTGAACCACTTCACAGTTCCTGTAGCCATCTTGGTTTCCCTCCGGGGGATTTGTTCTGCGAAACGCGGAGGGTGCCAGAGGCACTACTGCGAGAAACGCGGACACAATTTCGATCGAGCCAGACGCTCGACCCGTGACTTGAATTGTAGCGCGGGCATTGGCCGCGTCCAGGGCGAGCTCCTCGTTCTGCCGCCTGAGAGTCTCGTCGCGCGAGAGCGGGTAGACGTGCGCCCACGGGACCGCGAGCGTCAGCCCGATGGGTCTCGCTGATGCGCCAGCAGGGCTAGTTCCAGGGCTGCCTCTACAACCAGGAGACCAACGAATACCCACAGTTGTTCTTCGACCACATGCTCAAGGTTGGTGACGCCTGCGAGCTCGCCACCGAGGTCCGTCGCGGGCTGGACCTGACCGACAGCGACTGATGTCGTAGACCCGCACCCCGGCCGCGACACCGACTGATGTCGTAGGCCCGCGCCCCGGCCGCGACCGCGAGCTAGGCCGAGATTCGCTCCAGCGCGAGGCCCGACGCAGCCGGACCGAGCAGCGCCACGATCCCGGCCAGCAGACCAGTGACGCCGATGATCGTGAAGCCGGCGAAGAACGACAGGCTCGAGACGACGGACGGGAGCACCAAGCCGCCGAGCGCGCCACCGCCGTGACCGATCCCATCGCACAGGGCGAACCCGGTCGTGCGCGCGCGCGTGGGGAAGCTCTCGGCGGTGTACGTGTAGCCGGCTTGAAGAAACATGCCGAGTGCCGTCGAGGCGAAGAACGCTCCGACGATCACGACCGCCTCGCTGCTGGCGGTGCCGATCATGACCATGCCCACGAGCCAGACGCAGCTCGAACCCAGCAGCAGGAATTTCCGTTCATACCGGTCGATGCCGGCGATCATCACGAGCGCGCCGACCGGATACCCAATCGCGCCGATCGCCAGGTACAGCGTGCTCGCCGTGAAGCCCTGGTGTTTGAACAGGTCCGGCGCATCGCCGAGGAAGCCATAGTTGCCGATGTACCAGAAGAACCACATCATCAGGAAGACGACGACCCTGCGGAGGTACGGCGCGCGCAGCAGCTCGGTAAACGGGACGCCGATGCGGGTGTCGACCTCAGCCGGCTCGGGTTCGGACAGGGTCGCTCCGCGGGCCACCGCTCGGCGCTCCATGTCGCTTACCAGCCGATCCGCCTCATCGAAGTGGCCGTGAAGCGCGAGCCAGCGCGGCGACTCCGGTAGCTCAAAGCGCGCGATCAGCGCGATTACCGCGATCACGCCGCCGATGATGAACAGCCACCGCCAGCCGTTGTGCAGCCCGGGGATCAGGCCGAGCGCGACGAACGGCGTCACCGCCTGGCCGATGATCCCGACGAGGAACGTGCCGACCGAGATCCGGCCTCGCAGCCGCGCCGGAGCGAGTTCGCCGATGTAAGTCGAGACGAGGTTGAGGTCGGCGCCGACGCCCATGCCGGTTATGAACCGAAACACGATCAACACGCCAAGACTGCCGGCAGCCGCGTCCCCGAACGAACCAACCGCTGTCAACACGATCGTCGCGATCAGCATCCGGAAGCGACCGAACCGGTCCGCCAGCAGTCCGATGCCCACGGAGCCGACGGCGTACCCGATCAATCCGATCGACAGCGCCAGGAATGTCGACTCGTTGCCCGTCAGATGGAACTGAGTCTGGATCTGCGGCAGCGCGAACCCGATGTCCGTGATGTCGTAGAAGGTGAAGAAGTAGCCGGTGCCGACGATCGCGAGGTACACCCAAGGCAGCGCCCACACATCGATTCTGTCCTGGCGAGCCAGGATCTCGGCTGCGCGGCGCGTGTCGCTCGTCTGCCCGGCGACGGTGGACATCTTGTTGGTGCTCTACCCGCCGCGCGGGACCCAGAAGCTCAGAAGTGCGCCCGTTCCCGGATCAGCCCGGATCGCCTGTCACAGGGCCTCGCCGCGTCTTGTCTTAACGATCACAACCCTTCAACTTCGAATGGACGGTGATCGAAATGGAAGTGCTGATGATCCAGTCAAAGCTCAAGCCCGAGAGCGTCGCGGACATTCGTGCGGCGGTCGAGAAGATGGTCGACGCGCTCGAGACGACGCAGCCCGAAGGTGTGCGCTACGGGTCGTTCCTGCTACCCGACGGCGAAACGCTGGTCGTACTTCTGCAGCTCGCGGACCCTTCGCGCAACCCGCTCCAGGATCTCTCCGAGTACAAGGAGCTCTTGGAGCAGGTAGAAAGTGTCCGCGCCGCGCCGCCGGTCGTGCAAAGGTGGACCGTCACCGCTTCGTACCGGTTGTTCTGAGAGCCATGACCGATCGCGAACAGCTGCTGGCAGAACTGCGGCCGACGGCGTTCGCCATCGCTTACCGAATGCTCGGCAGCGTCTCCGAGGCGGAGGACGTCGTACAGGAGGCGCTGCTCCGAGTGCACCAGGCGCTCGAGGGCGGCGAGGAGCTCGAGTCGCCGCACGCGTTCGTGGCCACGATCACGACACGGCTGGCGATCAATGAGCTTCGCTCCGCCCGCGCCCGGCGCGAACGGTATGTGGGCGAATGGCTGCCCGAGCCGATCATCACCGACGGCGAAGACGATCCTCCTCGGCACGCTGAGACCGCGGACTCGCTGTCGGTTGCGATGCTGGTTCTGCTCGAGAGCCTCTCGCCCGAGCAGCGCGCGGTGCTCCTCCTCCGAGACGTGTTCGATTATCCGTATCAGGAGATCGCCGGAATCATCGGCAAGAGCGAAGACAATGTGCGTCAGCTCGCGACGCGCGCCCGGCGGCACGTCGAGGAGCACCGTCCCCGGTTCCAGACGACGCGCGAGCAGCAGGAGGAGCTCGCGACCCGATTCTTCGCCGCCGCCGAGCAGGGTGATCTCGCCGGACTTGAATCGCTGCTCGCCGCAGATGTGACGCTGACCGGCGACGGTGGCGGCAAGGTCCCAGCGCTCGCTCAGGCGGTGCGCGGCCGGAGCCGAGTGGCGGCGATGCTCGTCACCTTCGACCGCACGCGCGCGAGCATGCACGGCACGTCGGTGCGCCGGGTCGAGGTCAACGGCGGGCCGGGAAGGCTGCTTCTCGACGCGGACGGGCGACTGCTCAGCGTGTGGGCGCTGGACATCGCCGACGGCCGGATCACGGCCATCAGCTCGATCGTCAACCCAGACAAGCTCGCGCACCTCGGGCTGGTCGGCGACTTCGCGGCGATCGTGCGCTCGGCGCAGCAGTCGAGCGATTCCTAGCGACACCCACTGTGCGGATCCCGATGCTCGCGCGATACTTGACACGCGATGGCTCATCAGCCACCCGAGCCGCGATTGATCGCGGTCTCCGTTGAATGGGACGGGAACGGACGCGGCATCTCTGCGCGCATCGCCCGCCTCGGGACCCGGGGGCGCCGCGCCCTCGCGCTCGGCGCCACCGCGCTGATCGCAGCGGCCGCGGCGACGATCCTGGCTGAGTCGCCCTCGACTGGGACCGCGCCGCACACCGTCACGCTGCCGTGTGAGCACAGCTCCACCCCGCGCGTATTTGTGGGTGTCCCATCGCGCTACGCCGCGATCGCTGTGCGCGCACCGAAGTGCCCGTAGGCTACGGGCCGTGAACTTCGAGCTGTCGGATCGGGCGAAGGATTTCCACGAGCGCCTCCAGGCGTTCATGGACGAGCGCGTGTATCGCGCCGAGCCGGCGTGGTTCGAAGCCGTCCGCGGACCGGACGGGCCGCACGTCCACCCGCCGGTCATCGAGGAGCTCAAGGCCGAGGCCCGCCGGCGCGGCCTGTGGAATCTGTTCCTCCCCGACGAGGAGCACGGCGCCGGCCTGACGAACGTCGACTACGCGCCGCTCGCCGAGCTGATGGGTCGCAGCCGGATCGCCTCGGAGGCGTGCAACTGCTCGGCGCCCGACACCGGCAATATGGAGGTGCTGCACCAGTTCGGGACGCCGGAGCAGAAGGATCGCTGGCTCGCACCGCTGCTCGATGGCGAGATCCGCTCGGCTTTCGCGATGACCGAGCCGGCGGTCGCATCCTCCGACGCGACGAACATCGAACTGCGGATCGAGAAGCAAGGCGAGGAGTACGTCCTCAACGGCCGCAAATGGTGGACGACCAACGCGCTCCATCCGAATCTGCGGGTCCTGATCGTGATGGGCAAGACCAACACGGACGCGGCGACCTACCAGCAGCAGTCGATGGTGCTCGTGCCCGCGGACACGCCCGGCGTCAACGTGCTGCGCAACCTGTCGGTGTTCGGCTACGACGACCACGAGGGCCACGGCGAGGTCGAGTTCGACAACGTCCGCGTGCCGGTCGAGAACATCGTCGCCGGGGAGGGGATGGGATTCATGATCGCCCAGGCGCGGCTCGGTCCCGGGCGGATTCATCACTGCATGCGCGCGATCGGCGTCGCTGAGCGGGCGCTCGAGCTGATGTGCGAGCGCGCCGACCAGCGCGAGGCATTCGGCCACTCCGTGTCGCACTACGGGAACATCCGCGACTGGATCGCCGAGAGCCGGATCGATCTCGAGATGGCGCGTCTGCTGGTGATGAAGACCGCGTGGCTGATGGACACCGTCGGCAACCGCCACGCGCGGATCGAGATCTCGGGGATCAAGTTCGCCGTCCCGAACATCTGCCTGCGGATCGTCGACCGCGCGATCCAGGTCCACGGGGGCGGCGGAGTCTCCCAGGACTTTCCGCTGGCGATGATGTACGCCGGGTTGCGGACGCTGCGGCTCGCCGACGGGCCCGACGAGGTCCACAAGCTCTCGGTCGCGCGCCAGGAGCTTCGCCGTCAGCGCGAGCGCCGCGGCGACACTCGCTAGGCGCCGGACCGGGGCGCCGCGATCGCGGCCTGCGCCGCCGCCACCCGCGCGACCGGCAGCCTGAACGGCGAGCAGCTGACGTAGTCGAGTCCCGCCTCGTGGAAGAAGCGGATCGAGTCCGGGTCTCCGCCGTGCTCGCCGCAGATCCCCAGGCCAAGCTCGGGGCGCGCCCCACGCCCCCGCTCGACGCCGATTCGCACCAGCTCGCCGATCCCGACCGTGTCCAGCGTCGCGAACGGTGACGCGGTGAGAATCTTCTCCTCCATGTAGCTGGGGATGATCTGCTTCTCGACGTCGTCGCGCGAGAACCCGATCCCCGCCTGCGTCAGATCGTTCGTCCCGAACGAGAAGAAGTCGGCGTGCTGCGCGATCCGGTCTGCGATCAGGCATGCGCGCGGCAGCTCGATCATCGTGCCGACGCTGAAATCTCGCAGCTCCTCCTCCTCGGCGACCGCGAGCAGCCGCTCGCGCGCGATCCGCAGTTCGCCCTCGTACGCGACCAGCGGGATCATGATCTCGAGGACCACTCCGTCGCCGACGGCCCGCGCCGCGCGCGCGATCGCCCGCACCTGCATCTCGTAGATCTCCGGATGGACGATCCCGAGCCGAACACCGCGCGTGCCGAGCATCGGGTTCGTCTCCTGGAGGGCGAGGACTCGCTCCAGTTCATCGTCGAGTCCGTGATCGCGCAGCTCGAGCACGTTCGGCATGAACTCGTGCAGCGGCGGATCGAGCAGCCGGATCACGACCGGCCGCGAGCCCATCGCGCGGAACAGCCCTTCGAAGTCCTCCTGCTGGAGCGGCAGCAGCTCATCGAGCGCCGCGCGGCGGCCCTGCTCGTCCTCGGCCATGATCACCGCCCGCATCTTCGGCTGGCGGTCCGCGGCCATGAACATGTGCTCGGTCCGGCACAGGCCGATCCCCTCGGCGCCGAAGCGGACCGCCCGCTCGGCGTCCTCGGGCGTGTCCGCGTTCGCGCGCACGCCGAGCTCGCGCAGCTCGTCGGCCCACCGCAGCACGGTCTCGAATCGCTGATCGACGCGCGTCTCGACGAGCGGCACGTCGTCGGTCGTGACCGTGCCGGCGCTGCCATCGATCGCGATCAGGTCACCCTCGCGCATGACCCGCTCGCCGATCCGCACCTCGCCGGCACCGAGGTCGATCTCGACCTCGCCGGCCCCGGTCACCGCCGGTCGCCCCATCCCCCGCGCCACCAGCGCCGCATGCGACGCCTTCCCACCTTCGGACGTGAGGATCCCGGCGGCCGCGTGAAAGCCGGCAACGTCGTCGGCCTCGGTGAACGGCCGCACGAGGATCACCTTGCGGCCGGCGCCGGCCTCGCGCACCGCGTCCTCCGCCCTGAACACGATCGCGCCCTTGGCCGCGCCCGGCGAGGCGGGCACGCCGTGCGCAATCACGGAAAACTCCACCTCAGGGTCAAAGGACGGATGCAGCAACGCGTCGAGCGCCCCCGCGTCGATCGTCGCAAGCGCCTCGGCCTTGGTCAGCAGCTCCTCGGACACCGCGTCGACCGCGAACCGCACCGCCGCCTGAGCCGGACGCTTCGCGTTGCGCGTCTGGAGCATGAACAGCTGCCCCTCCTCGACCGTGAACTCGGTGTCCTGTATGTCCTTGTAGTGACGCTCGAGCTCTCGCAGCACGCCGTCGAGCTGATCCGCGACGCCGGCGTTCCAGTCACGTAGCTCGCTCAGATCGCGCGGCGTCCGTACGCCGGAGACGACGTCCTCTCCTTGGGCGTTGACCAAGAAATCGCCGGACGGCTCGGGCGCGCCCGACACCTCGTCGCGGCTGAAGGCAACTCCCGAGCACGACTGCTCGCCCTTGTTCCCATAGACCATCTGCTGCACGTTGACGGCCGTGCCCCACTCGTCGGGCAGCCGGTTGATCCGCCGGTACTGAACCGCTCGCCCGCCCATCCATGAGTCGAACACCGCGCGAATCGCCTGCTCGAGCTGGTCGCGCGGCTCGGTCGGGAACTCGAACAGCTCCCGGAAGCGACCGGTCAGCTCACGCAGCGCATCCGCATCGAGCTCCGTGTCCAGCTTCACGCCGCGGTCGCTCTTGGCGGCAGCGATCAACTGCTCGAACCGGTCGCCGGCGACGCCGCGGACGACGTTGCCGAACATCTGCACGAACCGCCGATAACAGTCCCATGCGAACCGCTCATCGCCGGTTCGCTCCGCCAGCCCGCGCACCGAGTCGTCGTTCAGCCCGAGGTTGAGGACCGTGTCCATCATCCCCGGCATCGAAACGCGCGCGCCCGAGCGCACCGACACCAGCAGCGGATCTTCGGCGCCACCGAGCCGCTTGCCCGCGTGGTCTTCCAGGCGCGCCAGCGCTTCATCGACCTCGCCGTCGAGCCCGTCGGGGAACGACCCGTCCCCGCGCATGTAGGCGACGCACGCCTCGGTCGTGATCGTGAAGCCGGACGGCACCAGCTCGGCGCCGAGCAGCCGCGTCATCTCGGCGACGCCCGCCCCCTTGCCGCCGAGGAGCTCGCGCATCTCTCGCGAGCCCTCGGAGAAGTCGTACACCCACATCGCCGGCGGCCTAGGCGCGGGTCACTTCTTGTGCGACCCGCTCTCCCGAGCGCACGGCGCCGTCCATGTAGCCGCAGAACACCTCGGCGGTCTCGGTGCCGGCCCAGTGGATCCGGCCAATCGGTGCCCGAAGCGCCGGCCCGAAGTCGGTCCACACCCCCGGCGGCAGGTAGCCCGCGTAGCAACCACGGGTCCACGCCTCGTTCGACCAATTCTGCTCGATCAGCTCGTGTGGACGGCCCGCCGCCGCGCCGAACAGCGACGCGAACGACCCGAGCACGCGCGCCCGTCTGGCTCGCTGGCTCAGTGAGCCGAGCGCCCGTGCGTCTTCCCCGACGACGAACCCGAGGAGCACCCCCGGCTTCCCGCTCGGCGGCGAGTTGTCGTACGTCAGCACTACCGGCGACTGATCGCTGTTGGCATACCCACTCAGCCCGGCCGACCGCCAGAAGGGCTTTGCGTACACGGCTTCGTACTTGATCACGGAGCCCTGCGGCATCCGCTGCGTCAGGCCATCGCGCAATGCCGGGAGGGCGGGCTCGTAGTCGATCCGCCCCGCGAGCATCGGCGCCACCGCCACGATCACCCGACCGGCGCGCCACGTCCCGGCGTCGCTCGTAACCAGGACGCCGCCCGCGGCTTGCGTGATCCGGCGGACCGGCGCGTTCAGCACCACTCGTCGGCCGAGCCGCTCCGCCATCCGAATCGACACGAGCTGCGAGCCGCCGATGAAGCGCGAGTCCTGCGCGCCGCCCGACGTGCTGGCCAGGTTGATGATCCCCTTGCCGGAGTTCAGGTAGAACAGGGCGTGCAGCAGCGACAGGTCGCGGGGATCGGTCGCGAAGATCGCCTTGACCGCGAGGTCCAGCAAGAACCGGGCGCCCGCAGTCGACGAGTTCGCGAGCTTCCAGGTTTCGAGCGTCTGGCCGTCCAGCGCATGGGCGTTCGGGGCCGCCCACGGCTTGTCGGTGGGCACGGTCGACTGGAGGGCCACCACCTTGCCGAGCAACGTCCCAAAGTCCGCCGCATCAGCCGGAGGCAGCGGCGGGATCAGCCCGGTGAAGTGGGTCTGCTTGCCGGCGTACTCGAGGATCTGCGCGCCCTTGGTCCACGTCTTGAACGTGTGGATCCCGAGCCCCTTCGCGCGGGCGATGATCCGGTCCTGGCCCGGTCCGACCCACTGGCCGCCGATCTCGACCACCTCGCCGCCGCCGACCGGATGGTTCAGCGTGCGGCCGCCGACCCGGTCGCGCGCCTCGAGCACGACGACCGAATGTCCGGCGCCGGCCAGCTCCGTCGCGGCAGTCAGGCCGGCGAGCCCCGCGCCGACCACGACCACGTCGACGCGCCGGGCCGCCGTCGCACGCGCGGCCGCCGCCGCCGGCTCGAGCGCCCCCCCGACGGCCACCGCCGCCGCTCCGCCGAGCACCTCTCTCCGGGAAACGCCACTCATCGGCCCGCAACCTCGCAGCCGCGACGTGTGCGGTCAAGCGGGAACGGCAGATCCGCGATCACCGCCGTCTGCACGTACCGGTACCTGCCGGAGCCCGCCGCCAATGCCGCGCCCACCTTCCGCAGCGTCGATCGCGGTCCGTCGGGCACGACCCACGGCGCGAGCGCGAGGAACTGCGGCTTCGCGCCCGCATAGCCGAGGTACGGCGCCACGTCGTCGCCCGGGATGACCGCGCCGTTGCCCACGTAGTGGCAGCCGGGACCGCGCAGGCCGCGCTGGAGGATCGCGCTCTGGCCGTCGAACGGTGTGTCGGACAGATTCCCGACGAGGAACGGGTTGACCGCGTACTCGAAGTGCACGGTCGGGTCGCTGACCGCGCGGTACGCCGACCCCATCCACGAGAGCGGCTGCCAGCGCTCGCTGCCGTCGGTCCCGGTCCATTGGCCGTCGTTCGCGTCGGCCTGGATCACGACGTTCGCCCCGAGCTTGTCGAGGCAGCGCATGTAGGTCAACGAAACGTCCGCGCACGGATGGCGCGCCGGTCCGTATGTGAATGCCGGAAGACTTGTCGCGAATCCCAGCCGGGCGCCGGTGCCAGGGATCGCGAACGGGCGCAGGTTGTTGATCGCTGCGGGGCCGGTCGCGGGCCCGGGCACAAACCCGAGCGCCGCCTCGAACGAGGTCAGCGGCAGCTTGCGGTTGACCTTCAGCAGGTTCGCGAGCGGCGCCGGCCCCCGGCGCACGTCGCGCGGGCCCCAAAGAAACGTCTGGTCGTACGCGACACCGGCGGTTGGGGCGTAGACGGCTTTGACGCTCGGCGTCGCCGGATCGCGCAGCGCGGCCACCGCCGCCCGATCGCGCGTCAGCTCGAACGGCGCCTGCGTGTTCGAGGCGACGACGTACACGCCGTACCGCCGCGCGACGGTCGCCATCGTCGTCATGAACACGCGCACGAACTCGTCGGTCGCTGCGACGAAGGTCCGACCGAGCTGGCCGGTCAACGCCGGGAAGCGCCGCTCCAGGTAACTGAGAGCCGTGCCGTAGCCGACGTTCAACGCGCTCAGCGTCGCGAGCGTCGCGCACGGGAACTGCTGGCCGGCGCACGCCGGGACCCCGTTGCGGAGCAGTCGCCGCGCCGCGGCGGCGCGCGGGCCGATCGCGAGCGTCTCGAGCCCCGCGTCCTCGTCGAACACGACCAGGTTCGGCCGGCCGCGCGCGAGGCGCGGCACGACCTCGCGCTGCATCGCGCACTCGATCGCGCCGCTGTAGGCCGCCGCGGTCGTCATCGCGGCGGGCTGCTGCAGGAACTGGATCGCGAACACGCGCAGCGCGTGCGGTTTGGCGTCAGCCGCGAGCGCCGGACGGCCCCAGTGACCGCAGGCCGGCGCGGCCGCCGCCGGCGCCGCCGCGATCAAGGCCACGACCAGCGCCGTCAACAAAGCTCTCGTCCCCACGACCGCGGAGCTTAACGGGAGCCGTAGGCGCCGAGGAACGCGTCGACGCCCGCGTCCGCGTAGGCGTCGAGCTGATCCGGGGTCGCGGGCTCGTCATCTCCGAGCAGCGAGGCGGCGTTGAGCGGGATCGACATCACCAGCCAATTGAAGTGCGCCGCGGCAATCCGGGCATCGTCGAACTCGAGCTCGCCTCGTTCCCGGAGCAGCTCGAAGATCCTCGCCAGCGCGTCGATCGTCCGCCCGGGCCCCTTGTCGTAGAACAGGCGCCCGAGCTGCGGAAAGCGGGCGGCCTCCCCGATCACGAGCCGACGGAGTTGAAGCAGCTGTGGGTCCGTGACGGCGTGGATCTGACGGCGGGCGAAGGCGTGAAGGGCAGCGGCCACATCGCCGGTGTCGCTCAGCTTCAGCAGCGCGTCTGTGTTCGGATCTGCGATCTGGTCGACGGTAACCGTGACGATTTCTGAGAACAGGCGCTCCTTGTCTGCGAAATGCTTGTACACGGTTTGCTTGGAGACCTTCGCGAGCGCGGCGATCTCATCCATGCTTGCCCCGACGTAGCCGTTTCGGAGGAACACCTCCCTGGCGGCCTCGAGGATCGCTGCCCGCTTCCGTTCGCTGCGCTCCCCGATGAGGCCCTCCGGCATGTCTCCGCTCATAGTACTGGACCGTCTAGTTCTGTGTTAGAGTACTAGACGGTCCAGTACTATCACTACACGCGAGGAGACATATGCAATGCGCAAGATCAAGGTGCTGAACCACATCACCCTCGACGGCGTGCTGCAGGCACCGGGTAAGCCCGAGGAGGACCCACGGGAGGGCTTCGCACACGGCGGCTGGTCGGTCCCCTACGGCGACTCCGTGATGGGCGAGGCGCTCGGCTTCGGCGCGAACGCACCGACCGAGGAGCGTGGCGACGGGGCGATGCTGTTCGGCCGACGTACCTATGAGGACCTCTACGACTCGTGGCACGGGCGCAGCGACAACCCGTTCAGCGCCTTGTTCGAGAAGAGCGAGAAATACGTTGCGTCGCGGACGCTGACCGACCCCCTCGCATGGGGCAACTCGACGCTGCTCAAAGGCGACGCCGTTCAGGCGGTCTCCGAGCTCAAGCAGACGCCCGGCCCCGACCTGCTGATGATGGGCAGCGCTGAGCTGATCCAGGCGCTGATGGGCGCGCAGCTGATCGACGAGTTCAAGCTGTTGATCTATCCGCTCGTGCTCGGAACGGGCCGGCGCCTGTTCACCGACCCGGGCGCGGCGGCGGCGCTGCGCTTGACCGATTGCCTGACCACCACGACGGGCGTCGTGATCGCGACGTACGAGAAGCGATGAGCGTCCTGCTGACCGGGCTCAGCTTCCCGGAGTCTCCACGCTGGCACGACGACCGGCTGTACGTGTGCGACTGGGCCGCGCAGGAGCTGGTCGCGGTCGACCTCGACGGCAACCGCGAGCTGATCGCGAACGTTCCCTCGTTCCCGTTCTGCATCGCCTTCACCCCCGATGACCGGCTGCTGATCAACTCCGCCGCCCACAAGGCGGTGCTCAGCTTGTCGCCCGCCGGCGGGCTCGAGACGTACGCCGATCTGAGCGCGCTCGGCCGGGTCCCGCCGAACAACGAGATCGTCGTCGACGGTCGCGGCAACGCGTACGTCAACGGCGGCGGCTTCGACCTGAGCAAGGGCGAGCCGCCGGCCCCTGGCGTGATCGCGCTCGTCACCCCCGACGGCACGGCAACGCAGGTCGCCGACGGAATCGACTTCGGCAACGGGATGGCGATCACGCCGGACAACCGCACGTTGATCGTCGCCGAGTCGTATGCGACACGGCTGACCGCATTCGAGATCAACGACGACGGCACGCTCGGGCACCGCCGCGTCTGGGCCGAGCTCGGCGAGGACCCGCCCGATGGGATCTGCCTCGACGCCGACGGCGCCGTCTGGTACGCGGACGTCCCCCACACCCAATGCGTGCGCGTGCGCGAGGGCGGCGAGGTGCTCGACCGGATCGGGTTCGACCGCGGCTGCTTCTCGTGCACGCTCGGTGGACCCGACGGAACGACGCTGTTCGTCGCCGCGCGCGAATGGGCCGGCCTCGGCGGCGAGGTCGCAGAACGATCAGGACAGATCCTGACCGCAATTGCCCCGAGCATGCAGGCAGGTTGGCCATGAAATGCGTACCGATTAGTTCTCGCCCCCGGACGCGTCTCAAGTACGTGACCACGACGAGCTTTGGGAGGTAGAAGTTGAGTTACTCGTTGCCGTCAGAGATCCCGATCGACGAGCTTGATCAGATGCCTGACCCCAATGAACCACGGGACGCGATGATCGCGACCCGCGCGCTGACCCGCACGTTCAAGGGTGGAGTCGAGGCCGTCCGCGGCATCGACATGACCGTCGCCAAGGGCGAGGTGTTCGGCTTCCTCGGCCCCAACGGCGCCGGCAAGACAACGACCGTGCGGATGCTGTGCACGCTGCTGCCGCCGACGAACGGCAGCGCCGCGGTCGCCGGCCACGACGTCGCGCGCGACGCGAAGGAGGTCCGCAGGCGGATCGGTGTCGCGCTCCAGGAGATCGGGCTCGACCCGGTGCAGACCGGCCGCGAGCTACTCGAGCTCCAGTGCGGCCTGTACGGGATCACCGGCAAGCACGCGAAGGCACGCGCGCAGGAGCTGCTCGAGCTCGTCGGGCTGACCGACGCGGCCGAGCGCTTCACGAAGACCTACTCGGGCGGGATGAAGCGCCGGCTCGACCTCGCGAGCGCGCTCGTCCACCAGCCGGAGGTTCTGTTCCTCGACGAGCCGACGACCGGGCTTGACCCCGCGTCGCGCCTCACCGTCTGGGACGAGGTCCGCCGGATCAACGACTCTGGCACGACTGTGTTCCTGACGACGCAGTACCTCGAGGAGGCCGACAAGCTGTGCGACCGGCTCGCGATCATCGACGGCGGCCGGATCGTCGCCGAGGGCACCCCCGAGCAGCTCAAGGCGCAGATGGGCAGCGACGTCGTCACCGTGTCGTTCGAGAACGGCGACATCGCCGAGGCCGAGGAGTCGCTGAGCGGGCTGCCCGGACTCGAGCGGATCGTGATCGAGCAGCACGCGCTGGCGCTGTACGTCGAGGACGGGGCAGGGTCGATCGCGGAGATCGTGCGCCGCTTCGAGCGCGACCAGATCCGCGTGTCCTCGATCAGCGTCGCGCGGCCGACGCTCGACGACGTGTTCCTGTCGGCCACCGGCCGGCGGATCGAGGGAATTGACGATTCTGAGGAGGTGACCGAATGACCACGGAGGCAATTTCGCGCGTCGTCCCGACGAGGCACTCGCTGTCGGGGTCCGCGGTGCTGTTGCTCGGCCGCCGCGCGGTCCGCGAGGTGGCGCGCTACCCCGAGGCGACGATTCCGACGCTGTTCATCCCGCTGTTCTTCCTGGCGGTCAACATCGGCCAGGTCTCGAGGACGTTCCCGAGCTCGACGCCGTTCCTGCATGGGCAGGGGTACGTCGCCTTCCAGCTGCCGGTGTCGATCATGTTCGGCGTCGCGACCGCGACCTCCGGGCTCGCGCTAGTGACCGAGATCGATCTCGGGTACTTCGACAAGCTGCTGGTCGCGCCGATCCGGCGTAGCTCGATCATCCTCGGCCGGCTCATGTCCGACTTCGTCCGCGGGATCGGCGCATCGACTGTCGTGCTGCTCGCCGGGCTCGCGTTCGGCGCCCACATCAAGGCGGGCGTGCTCGGCGCGATCGTGCTCGTGCTACTCGGCGGTTGCTTCGGAGTCGCGTACGCCGGCTTCGGGATCCTGGTGGCGCTGAAGACGCGCAACGTCCAGGCGACCCAGTCGAGCTTCCTGCTCTTCTTCCCCCTGCTGTTCCTCTCGCCGAACTTCGTGCCGTTCGATCGGCTGAGCTCGGCGATGAACACGCTCGCGCACATCAACCCCGTCTCGTACGTGATCGTCGGGATCCGCTCGCTTGTGATCAATGGTTGGGTCGCAGGTCAGCTGGCGGTGTGCGTCGGCGTGATCTTCGCGCTCGGCGCGATCCTGACCGCGCTCTCTCTCCGCGCGATCGCCACGTACGACAGGTAGAGGCTGTCCCGGGCGGCGCATGCGCCGCCCGGCCGGCGGCGCATGCGCCGCCGGGCCCGGGCCACATGTGGCCCGGGCTTCCCTGTAGGAGTAAGGTCAGCCTCAAGCCACCGAACCCGGAGGAGAGGATGAGCAGAACCGTCCCGGTGCGCCTGAGCGTCAATGGTGTCGAGCACGAGCTGGAAGTCGAGCCGCGCCTGCTGCTGGTGCACGCCCTACGCGACAACCTGAACCTGACCGGCACCCATGTCGGGTGCGACACCTCCAACTGCGGCGCTTGCACGATCCACATGGACGGCAACGCGGTGAAGTCGTGCACGGTGCTCGCGGTCCAAGCCGACGGCGCCGAGATCATGACGATCGAGGGGCTCGGGTCCGAGGACAACCTCCACCCCGTGCAGGAGGCGTTCTGGAACGACCATGGTCTCCAATGCGGCTACTGCACGCCGGGGATGATCATGGCGGCGGCCGCGCTCCTGCAAGACAACCCGAACCCGACCGAGGATCAGGTCCGGCACGGTCTGGAAGGCAACCTGTGCCGCTGCACCGGCTACCACAACATCGTCAAAGCCGTGCTCGACGCCGCGAAGAGCAAATCCCCGGCGATCGCCACCGAGCCGGAGGTGAACGGAGCATGAGCGCCACTACCGAGACGAATGGGCACCACGTCGGTCAGTCGATCCGCCGCAAGGAGGACCCAAGGCTGATCACCGGCCGTGCTCGCTATGTCGACGACATCGACCTGCCCGGCACGCTGTGGGCCGCGATCGTGCGCAGCCCCGAAGCGCACGCGAGGATCGTCAGCATCGACGCGTCGGGCGCGGCCGACCGCGAGGGCATCCACGCCGTCTACACCGGCCCCGACATGGCGGACCTCGGAGGTCCGCTGCCGTGCGCGTGGTCGCCCGAGGGAATCAACAACCCCGAGCACTGGCCGCTCGCCAGGGACACCGTCAAGCACGTGGGTGATCCCGTCGCGGTCGTGCTCGGCGAGGACCGCTACGCGGTCGTCGACGCCGCCGAGGACGTGATCGTCGAGTACGAGTCGCTGCCGGTCGTGACCGACCCGGAGAAGGCGATCGAGGGCGGTGCGCTCGTTCACGAGCAGTTCGGCACGAACAAGGTGTTCGAGTGGTCGCTGCCCGGAGGCGACATCGAAGCGGGGTTCGCCGAGGCCGATGTGATCGTCGAGCGGAAGTTCGTCAACCACCGGACGGCGGGCGCCCCGATCGAGCCCCGTGGCGTGCTCGCCGACTACCGCGCCGGCGCGCTGACGCTGTGGAGCGCGACCCAGGTCCCCCACTTCGTCCGCCTGTTCCTCTCAATCCTGCTGGGCATCAGCGAAGAGCGCGTGCGCGTGATCGCGCCCGAGGTCGGCGGCGGCTTCGGCTCGAAGCTCCAGGTCTACGGCGAGGAGATCCTGGTCGGATGGTGCGCGAGGAAGACCGGCCGGCCGGTCAAGTGGATCGAGACGCGGACCGAAAACATGGCCGTCTCCCACCACGGTCGCGACCAGATCAGCCAGATCAAGCTCGGCGCCAAGCGCGACGGCACGGTCACCGCCTACCACGTGAAGATCCTTGCTGACTTCGGCGCCTACAACATGCTGCTGACCCCGGTCATCCCAGTGCTGGGGGCGTTCGTGATGGGCGGCTGTTACAAGATCCCCGCGGTACAGACGGACATCGTCGGCGTGTTCACGAACAAGAACCCGACCGACGCGATCCGCGGCGCAGGTCGCCCGGAGGCTACGCACATGATCGAGATCACGCTCGATCAGCTTGCGGCGGAGCTCGGGATGGACCGCTTGGAGCTCAGACGCAAGAACTTCATCCCGAGGAACGAGTTCCCGCACCCGGTGGCCACCGGGGTCGTGTACGACTCCGGCGACTACGAGAAGACGCTCGACAAGCTGCTCGAGCATGTCGATCTGCGGGCGTTCGAGTCAGAACGCGAGCAGCTGCGATCCGAAGGTATCTACCGCGGGATCGGGTTCTCGACGTATACCGAGATCTGCGGGCTCGCACCATCGCGGATCACTGGCCCGAACGGCCTCGGGCTCGCGGCCGGTGGCTGGGAGTCGGCGATGGTCCGGGTCCACAACACCGGCGCGGTCACCGTGTATAGCGGCACCTCGCCCCACGGCCAGGGTCTCGAGACCGCGTTCGCGCAGATCGTCGCCGACAAGCTCGGGGTTGACCCGGCGAATGTCGAGGTGATCCACGGCGACACCGGCACCGGACCCGAGGGGCGCAACACATACGGGTCACGGTCGATGGCGGTCGGCGGCGAGGCGATCGCCCGAAGCGCCAACAAGATCGCCGATAAGGCCAAGCAGGTGGTCGCCCACCACCTCGAGGCCGCACCGGAGGACATCGAGGTCCGCGACGGGAAGTTCGCGGTAAAGGGCTCGCCGGACAAGGGGATGACGCTCGCCGAGGTGGCGGGCGCCGTGTACATCTACGACATCCCCGACGGGATGGAGCCCGGGCTCGAGGAGACCACCTTCTACGACCCCGAGAACTTCGTCTTCCCGTTCGGCGCGCACGCGTGCGTGGTCGACGTCGACGCCGAGACCGGCAAGGTCAAGGTCGTCCGCTACGTCGCAGTCGACGATTGCGGCAACGCGATCAACCCGCTGCTGATCTCGGGGCAGGTCCACGGCGGGATCGTCCACGGGATCGGCCAGGCACTGTACGAGCGGATCCACTACGACGAGGACGGCCAGCTCGTGACCGGCACGTTTGTCGATTACGCGCTGCCGACGGCGGCCGAGCTCCCGAGCTTCGAGCTCGACCGCACGACGACGCCGTCGCCGGTCAACTCGCTCGGCGCCAAGGGGGTCGGGGAGGCGGGCACGATCGCGGCAACCCCGGCAGTCACGAACGCCGTGATCGACGCGCTCAGACCGCTCGGCGTCACCTACATGAACATGCCGCTCAGCCCGATGCGGGTGTGGGAGGCAATCAATGAAGCGAAGGAGGGTGCAGCGGCATGATCCCCGCAGAGTTCGACTACGAGGCACCCGAGACGCTGGAGGAAGCGATCCGGATGCTGCGCGAGAACGGCGACGAGGCGAAGCTGCTCGCCGGCGGCCACTCGCTGCTGCCGCTGATGAAGCTCCGCCTCGCCGCGCCGGCGTTGCTGATCGATCTGCGGCGGGTCCCCGGATTGCACGGCATCCAGCGCGAGAACGGGTCGTGGCGGATCGGTGCGATGAGCCCGCATGCGTTGCTCCAGAACACGTCCGAGCTGGGGCTCGCCGCCCGCGTGGCGGGGACGATCGCCGACCAGCAGGTCCGCAATCGCGGCACGATCGGTGGCTCGCTCGCGCACGGCGATCCGGCCTCTGACCTGCCCGCGATCCTGCTGATCGGCGAGGGCACGGTGACCGTCCAAGGGAGCTCCGGGCAGCGGACGATCGAGGCGCGCGAGCTGTTCCGCGACTACCTCGAGACGAGCATCGGCCAGGACGAGGTGCTCACCGAGATCCGCCTGCCGACGCTCGAGGGGTATGGGTTCGGCTACGAGAAGTTCAACCGTCGCTCGGAGGACTGGGCGATGGTCGCCGTCTCGGCGCTCGTCAAGCAGACCGGGGACATCTGCGAGGACGTGCGCGTTGGGCTGACGAACATGGCCAGCACGCCGCTGCGCGCAAGCGCCGTCGAGGACGCGCTCCGCGGGCAGCCGCTGAACGCCGACAGCATCGCGGCGGCGGCGGCGCACGCGGCCGATGGCACCGATCCTCCGGCGGATCTGAACGCCAGCGCCGACTACAAGCGCCATCTGGCGCAGGTGCTGTGCAAGCGCGCGCTGACGGAGGCGGCTGGTCTGTAGTGGGGACCGAGTCCGTCGAGGCGGCGAGCGAGGCGCTCGCCGCCGAGGGCTATCTCGCCGATCGCGAGCTTGCGCTCGCGGTGTACCTCGCGGGCGTGCTCGAGCAGCCGCTGCTGCTCGAAGGGGAGGCCGGCGTCGGCAAGACCGAGGTCGCCCGCGCGCTCGCCGCCGGCACGGGCGCGCGGCTGATCCGGCTGCAGTGCCACGAGGGAATCGACCAGCACCACGCCGTGTACGACTGGGACTACCCGCGCCAGCTGCTGGCGCTGCGCGAGACCTCCGATGCCGAGCTGTTCTCACGGCGGTTCCTGCTGCGCCGCCCGCTGCTCGAGGCACTCGAAGCCGAGGAGCCGGTCGTGCTGCTGATCGACGAGGTCGACCGCGCCGACGACGAGTTCGAGGCGTTCCTGCTCGAATTCCTGGCCGACTTTGCGGTCACGATCCCGGAGATCGGAACGATCTCGGCTACCTGGCCGCCCGTCGTGATCCTCACCTCCAACCGGACGCGCGAGCTCCACGACGCGCTGAAGCGCCGCTGCCTGTACCACTGGATCGAGTATCCCTCGCCCGAGCGCGAGCGCGCGATCGTCGCCGCGCGGATCCCCGGCGTCGACGACGCGATCGCCGCCCGCGTGGTGGAGGCGATCGGCCGGCTGCGCGAACAAGGTGACCTTTACAAGCTCCCGGGCGTCGGGGAGACGATCGTGTGGGCGCGCGCGCTGCTCGCCGGCGCATCGCTGGACGACAGCCTCGGCGCGGCGCTGAAGGTCCACGAGGACCTCGTGCGCGTGCGCGAACGCGGAGTCCTCGAAGGTGTCTGACGCGCTCTGCGATCTGGTTTCCTCCCTGCGCGCCGCCGGCGGCCGCGCCGGGATCGGTGAGCTCCTCACCGCGCACCGGGCAGTCGCGGCCGTCGAGCTGCCGGATCTCCGGATCGCGCTGCGAGCGGTGCTCTGCTCCGAGCATGCCGACCTTGAGCGGTTCGACGACGCGTTCGACCAGGTGTTTGGCGCCGGTGCGCCGGTCGACCCGCTGTCGGAGCTCGGCACGATCGCCCGGGCGGCGCTGCCGCGCGCGGGGTTCCCCGGCGGCGACGGCGCAACTCAGCGCGACCAGGAGCGTCAGCCGGTGCCCGGGGCGTGGAGCGCGGTCGAGCTCCTGCGCGAGAAGGACTTCGCCTCGTACACCGAGGCCGAAATCGTGGCCGCGCGGGCGTTGATCGAGCGGCTCGCGCGCCGCGGCCCGAGGAGGGTGTCAAGACGCCTTCGTCCGGCACGGCGCGGACACTCGCCTGACCTGCGGCGAATCGTCCGTGCCTCGTTGCGTACCGCCGGCGAACCGGTGCACCGCCACTGGCGCGCGCCCAGCTCGCGGCCGCGGCCGGTTGTGCTCGTGTGCGACGTATCGGGGTCGATGGCGCCGTACGCGCGAATGCTCTTGATGTACATGCAGGCGTCGGTGGCGGCGCGCAGGCGGGTGGAGGCGTTCGCGTTCGGCACACGGCTGACGCGGATCACGCATGAGCTCTCGGGCCGCGACCAGGACCTCGCGCTGGGGCGCGCGATCGACGTCGTCGTCGACTACGCCGGCGGCACCCGGATCGGCGACGCGATCGCGGTGCTGAACCGCGAGCACGGACGCCGGATCGGGCGCGGCGCGGTTGTCGTAGTGGCATCCGACGGCTGGGATCGCGGCGACCCGGATGTGTTGAGCGCCGAGCTTGCACGGCTGCGGCGCACCGCTGTGCGGCTGGTGTGGCTCAACCCACTCGCCGCCGACCCGCGGTTCGAGCCGTTGACGCGCGGGATGCGTGCCGCGGTCCCGCACGTCGACGAGTTGCTTGCGGGAAACTCCATAGCCTCACTTGAACAGCTCGCTTTGATCTTGGAGGACGTATGAGAGAGGTGTTGACAGCGCTAGGGCACTGGCACGAGCGCGGGGACCGGATCGCCCTGGCGACGGTGACCGACGTCGCACGGTCGGCGCCACGGCCACCCGGTGCGAAGATGGCGATCTCCTCGACCGGCGAGATCGCGGGATCGGTGTCCGGCGGTTGCGTCGAGGGCGCAGTTGTCGAGGTCGCCGAGCAGGTGATGTCCGGGCGAGCGCCCCGGCTGACCCACTACGGGATCGCTGATTCGGATGCCTGGGATGTCGGGCTGCCGTGCGGCGGCGAGATCGACGTCTGGGTGCAGGCGTACTCGGGCGGGCGATTCGAGGAGCTCGCGCGCGCCGATGGGCGCGCGGTCGAGGTGACGCTGCTCGAGGGCGCCTCGCCGGGCGCGAAGCTGCTGGTCGAGGTCGATGGCGCCGTGTCCGGCACGCTCGGGTCGCCCGAGCTCGACGACGAAGCGGTCCGGGTTGCGGCTGAGCTGATTTGGACCGAGGCATCCGAGCACCGCGGCGCGATGTTCTTCGACGTGATCGCCCCCGCGCCGCGGCTGATCCTGTTCGGCGCAGTCGACGTTGCCTCGTCGCTGTGCCGGCTCGCGCGCGCCGCGGGCTGGCTTCCATATGTGATCGACCCGCGCGCGCGGTTCGCCGCGCCCGAGCGGTTCCCGGACGCGGTCGAGGTGATCGCGGCATGGCCGGAGGAGGCGGTCGCACGGATCGGCGGGATCGACCCCGCCACGTCGATCGCCGTGCTGACCCACGACCCGAAGCTCGATGACGCGGCGCTCACGCTGGCGCTGCGCTCGCCCGCCCGGTTCGTCGGAGCGATGGGGTCCCGTCGCGCGCAGGCAAAGCGGCGCGAGCGCCTGCTCGCTGCCGGCTTCGCAGATGATGAGCTCGAGCGACTATCAGCACCGCTCGGGTTGGATCTCGGCGCGATCAGCACGGAGGAGACGGCGCTGTCGATCCTCGCGGAGATCGTCGCGGCGCGCCACGGGCGCGATGGCGGTCGGCTGGCGAACGCCCGCGGGCGGATCCACGAGGTGCCCGCTTGATCTGCGGGATCGTGCTGGCCGCCGGCGAGGGCTCGCGGTTCGATGGACCCGACCCGAAGCTGCTCGCGCAGTTGAACGGGCGACCGCTCGTCGAGCACGCGATCGCCGCGATCTGCGCGGTGCCGGAGATCGAGCGAGTCGTGGTCGTGGTCGGTGCGGACCCGCTGGAGGGTGTTGAGTTCGGGCGGGCGGAACGGATCGCCTGCGCGAATTGGCGCGATGGGCAGTCGGCGTCGCTGCGCTGCGGGGTGGCGGCGCTGCGCGACGCCGAGAAGGTCATCGTGACGCTCGGCGACGAGCCGCTCGTCTCGCCTGCGGCGATCGCGTTGATGGCGCAGCAGCCTGCCGGTGCGCGCGCGAGCTACGACGGACGGCCCGGCCATCCGGTCGTGCTGGGCTCCGAACAGATCGGGGCGATCGCGTCGCTGACCGGCGATCGCGGAGCGCGCGAGCTGCTCGAGGGAGGCCTGCTCGTCGAGTGCGCCGATCTCGGTTCGGATATGGATGTCGACACGACCGCCGACTTGGAGGTGATTCGCAGTGAAGCTGGAGCAGGAGTTTGAAGTCGCCGCACCGATCGAGCAGGTCTGGCAAGCGCTGATCGACGTCGAGCGCGTGGCACCGAACCTTCCCGGCGCCGCCGTCACCGGACGCAATGACGACGGCAGCTACAACGGCACGTTCGCGGTCAAGATCGGCCCCACCTCGGCCTCGTACACCGGCAAGCTCGAGATGGAGACCGTCGACGATGACGCGCACGTCGCGGTGATGCAGGCGAACGGCACCGACAAGCGGGGCCAGGGCGGCGCCAAGGCGACGATCACCTCGCACCTGACCGAGGTCGACGGTCGCACCCGAGTGGAGGTCTCGACCGACTACCACATCACCGGCCGGCTCGCGCGGTTCGGCCGCGGCGGGATGATCGAGGACATCTCGGAGAAGCTGCTCAGGCGATTCGCGGACGGCTTGCAGCAGTCGCTCGGGGCCGATCCCGCGCCGGCAGGCGATCCTGCGCCGGCGGGCCAGTCTGAGTCGGCCATCGGCGCCGGAAACGGCACGCCCGACGAACCGGCGGCCGGCGCCGCCGGCGGCACGCCCGACGAGCCCGCGGTATCGCCATGGATGCCAGCAGAATCCACGCCGGCGCCCACCACCGGCGAGGGGGCGCCACCGTCCTCGCAACCGCCCCCCGCGACCTCCCCGTTCCCGCCGACGCAACCCGCGGAGCCGCTGCGCGCCGACAGCCTCGTCGCTTCCGTGCTCGCGGACCGCATCAAGGCGAACCCCCTCCCCCTTGCGGCGGCGCTGCTCCTCGTCGTGCTGTTCATCCGACGCCGGCGCCACCGCTGAAGTTGGCGTAAATCCGTTCACCCCTTGCAAGGATTTGCGCCAACTTCGCGATTCGCAGTCATCTCCGACGTCCACGGAAACCTGAACGCGCTCGAGGCAGTGGTGGACGATCTGCAGCGCCGCGAGGTGGAGCGGGTCGTTCACGGTGGCGATCTCGCGGTCGCCGGCTGCCAGGGACCCGAGTGCGTCGACCTGATCCGCGAACTCGGCTGGCCGGGGATCGTCGGCAACACCGACGAGCTGCTGTGGCGCTCCGAGGAGCACGCCGTCCAGCTCGAGCGCGCGCCGAAGCTGGCGCCGCTGCTGTCGATGCTGTTCGACACCTACGCACCGGCCTCGCGGGCGCAGCTCGGCGAGGAGCGGATCGAATGGCTGCACGAGCTTCCCGCCGAGCATCGCGAGGAGGAGCTCGAGCTTGCGCTCGTCCACGCGAGCCCGGGTGACCTGTGGCGGGCGCCGGCACCCGACGCCGACGATGATCAGCTGCTCGAGACGTACAAGCCGCTGGAGGCGGCGATCGCCGTCTATGGCCACATCCACAGACCCTACGTCCGCCGCGTCGAGAGGCTGACCGTCGTCAACAGCGGCAGCGTGGGCAATCCGTTCGACGAGGATCCCCGGGCCGGGTATGTGCTGCTCGACCAAGGCGAGCCCGAGATCGTGCGGGTCGAGTACGACCTCGAGCGCGAGGCGCACGCGCTGCTGCGCTCGCGCTATCCGGATGCCGAGCGGATCGCCGAGATGCGGCGGACCGGCGCGTTCGTGCCAGTCGCGTGACCCGGTACGACGCGGTGGTCGTCGGCGGCGGCCACAACGGCCTCGTCGCGGCGACGCTGCTCGCGCGCGCCGGGAAACGCGTGGCGGTGCTCGAGCGGCTGCCGCGCGTTGGCGGGGCGGCCGTCTCGGAGCGAGTGTTCGCCGGCGTCGACGCCAACCTGTCGAAGTACTCGTACCTGGTCAGCCTGTTCCCGCCACAGCTCCGCGCACTGCTGGGGCTCAGGACAGAGCTGCGGCCGCGGACGGTCGGCTCGTACCCGCCCGCCGGCGCCGAGTTCGATCAGCTGCGAGCGCGGCTGGCGGCGCGGGTGGCGCCGACGCTGCTCGAGCCGCTGCGCAGCCGCGAGGAATTCCAGCGGCTGCTGCGCGAGGACGCGTGGCTGCTCGAGCAGCCGCTCTCGGTCGAGCTCGAGCGCGCGTTCGACGATGACGTGCAGCGCGGGATCGAGCTGACCGACGCCACGATCGGGACGTTCGCGCCGGCCGACGACCCGGAGCTGCGTCAGAATCGGTGCTGGCTGTACCACGTTGTCGGCGGTCCATGGAACGTACCCGTCGGCGGGATGGGCGCGCTCACCACCGAGCTCGCGGCGGCCGCGCGCGCCGCCGGCGCGGAACTGCGTACCGGTGTCGAGGTGGTTGCAATCGAGACCGATGGCGCGGACGCGGAGGTCGCCTGTGCCGGCGGCCTCCGGGTTTCCACCCGGCAGGTGCTGGCGAACGTCGCCCCCGCCGTGTTGGCCCGGCTCCTCGGCTCCCCGGTCCCCGACACCCCAGAGGGGTCGCAGCTGAAGCTCAACATGCTGCTCGAGCGGCTCCCACACGCGACAAAAGGCGACCCTGAAGCGACGTTCACCGGGACGCTCCATGTGCACGAGGGATACGACGAGCTCGCGATCGCCTACCGCGAGGCGGCCGCTGGGCGGATCCCTTCGCTGCCGCCGTGCGAGCTGTACTGCCACTCGCTCACCGACCCTTCGATCCTGTCGCCGGAGCTGCGCGCCGCCGGTGCACAGACGCTGACCTTGTTCGGGCTGCACATGCCGGCTCGGCTGTTCCGCAACGATCCCGAGGCGGCCAAGCGCGCCGCGGTTGCGGCAACGCTCGCGTCCGTCGACTCGGTCCTCTCCGAGCCGCTGAGCGAGTGCCTCCTCAAGGACGCCAACGGCGAGCCGTGCCTCGAGGCGGTGACGCCGGTCGAGCTCGAGGCGCAGCTCGCGATGCCCGGCGGCCACATCTTCCACCGCGACCTGAGCTGGCCGTTCGCCGAGTCAGACCAAGAGATCGGGCGCTGGGGAGTCGAGACCGAGCACCCGAACGTCTGGCTGTGCGGCGCCGGCGCCCGCCGCGGCGGCGCGGTGAGCGGGATCCCCGGCCACAACGCGGCCCGTGCAGTCCTGGGCCGCCGTCGATAGACCCCTCTATGCCAGGAAAATCGACGGACGCTCGCGTCGGTGGAGCTATCAGTGGGCCACGGCGAGCTCGCCGGCCGGCGCCGCGTCTGCGACCCGGCCGCGCTCGAACAGCAGCCCGGCGATCACGGCGCCGGCGAGGAAGATCCCGCCCGCGACCGCGAACCCGATCGTGTAGCCGTGGATCGCGGCGTGGGCGATCAGCCCCCGAGTCGGGGCCGTGTGGGCGCTCGTGACGAAGCTCGTCGCTGCGCTCGCCGCGATCGATGACAGCAGCGCGGTCCCGAGCGAGCCGCCGATCTGCTGACTGGCGGACACCATCGCCGAGGCGACGCCTGCGTCGGCCGGTCCGACGCCGAGCGTGGCGTTGTTCATCGCGGTTGAGAACACGAGGCCGGTGCCGATCCCCATCACGATCAGCGACGGGAGGATCTCGGCGGCGTAGCTCGAGCCGACGCCGAGCCGCGTCAGACCGAGCATCCCGAGCCCGCTCAGCAGCATCCCGGTTGCGACCAGCAGCCGCGAGCCGTAGCGAGACCGCAGCCGGGTGTTGCCGATCACGGCGGTGACCATGATCGTCGCGGTCATCGGGATGAACGCGAGCCCGGTCGTGATCGGCGAGTAGCCCAGGTTCTGCTGCAGGAAGTAGGTCAGGAACAGGAACACGGCGAACAGGGCCGCGCCCGAGATGCCGATCGACAGGAACGAGGCGCCGCGGTTGCGGTCGTGGACGACGTGCAGCGGGAGCAACGGGTGATCCGAGCGGGCCTCGAGTACGACGAACACGGCGAGCAGCAGGACCCCGGTGATCAGTGAGCCGATCGTCAGGTGGTTGGTCCAGCTGCTCGTCTGCGCGTGCGAGAAGCCGAACACGATCGCGAACAGGCCGCCGGAGACGGTGAGCGTGCCCGGGATGTCGAGCTTCGGCCGGACGGCGGGACGCTGGTTGTGCAGCAGCGTGAGCGCGCCGGCGATCGCAATCACGGCGAAGATCAGGTTGACGTACATGCAGTAGCGCCAGTCGAGCGTCTGCGTCAGCAGGCCGCCGAGCAGCAATCCGACGGATGCGCCGCTTCCGGCGATCGCGCTGTAGATCCCGAACGCCTTGTTGCGCTCGCCGGGCTCGGTGAACGTCGTCGTCAGCAGCGACATCGCCGCGGGCGCAAGCAGCGCGCCGAACGCGCCCTGGAAGGCGCGAGCGGTCGCGAGCTCGGCGAACGATTGGGCCGCGCCGCCGATCGCGGAAGCGATCGCGAAGCCGGCCAGCCCGATCACGAACGTCCACTTGCGACCGAACAGGTCGCTGATCCGGCCCCCGAGCAGCAGCAGGCTGCCGAACGCGAGCGAGTACGCGGTCACGATCCACTGACGGTCGGAGTTGGTGAAGTGGAGCGCGTGCTGCGCCGAGGGGAGCGCGATATTCACGACGGTCGCGTCGAGCACGACCATCAGCTGGGCAAGGGCGAGGATCGTGAGGATCCGCCAGCGGTGTGTGTAGTGCGGGTTCTGTGTGGTCATGCCGATCTCCAAAGTGGATGCTTGCTATCCGTTTCGTAGCCAAAGCCTACCACACAAGTGGATACTGTCAATCCATTTTTGTAGAATGGAGGTTGTGAACATCGCTGTGAAGCCCTTGCGCAAGGACGCCGAGCGCAACCGCCGGCGGATCCTCGACGCGGCCGCGGAGTTGTTCGCCGAGCGCGGCCTCGGCGTCACGCTCAACGACATCGCCCACCACGCGGGCGTCGGCGTCGGCACCGTCTACCGCCGCTTCCCCGATAAGGACAGGCTGATCGAGGAGCTGTTCGAGCTCCGTGTCGCGGAGATCGTGCGCCTCGCCAAGCAGGCGCACGAAGATCCGGACCCATGGCACGGGTTGGCCGGATTTCTGACGCGGGCACTGGAGCTGCAGGCAAACGACCGCGGCTTCAAGGAGGTCGTGCTCGGCTCGCCGGGAGCGCTCAAGCGGATCGGTCAGATCCGCCAGCAGATGCTCCCGCTCGCGGCGGAGCTGATCCGACGCGCCGACCGAGCGGGGCAGCTCCGACCCGGGATCGGGCCGACCGACCTACCGCTGATCCAGCTGATGGTGGGGGCCGTTATCGATACTGCCCGCGATGTCGAGCCGGACCTGTGGCGGCGCTACCTGGCGATCGTGCTCGACGGGATCCGCGCCGGGGCGGATGCGGCGGGCTCGCTGCCCGAGCCGCCGCTCGATCCCGACGCCACCCAGCGGGTGATGTCGTCCTGGCAACCGCCCAGGCGGTGACCCGACAGGCGTACCATTTCCATATATGACGGCTCTCGGTATCGCGCTACTGGTGATCGGCGCGGTGGTCGTCGCGATCGAAGCGCACGTCCCCCGCCTCGGGATGCTGGGCGGCCCGGGGGTGGTGGCGCTGACGGCCGGCACGGTGCTGGCCGTGGCCGGACTCGGCGGCGGGATCGCGGTGGCGATTGTCGCCGCGGCGCTGGTGGCGGTCAGCGGCGTCGCGATCGTCGGGCTGAGCGTCGTCAAGGGCGTCGCGGTCACGAAGACCCGGGTCCGCAGCGGCCCCGAGCGCATGATCGGACGGGTCGGGACGGTGCGCAGCTGGGAGGGTCCCGCCGGTAAGGTCGCGATTGATGGCGGCCTGTGGCGAGCACGACAGTCGTGGGGTGAGGATGAGCCAACAGAGATCCACCCAGGAGATGAGGTTGTGATCGAGCACCTGAACGGGCTGACGCTGCGGGTCCGCCGCGCCGAGGAGTGGGAGCTGGCGCCGTGATCACCGCGATCATCGTGATCGTCGCCGTGCTGATGGTGCTCGCACTGACCGGTGTCACCGCGTCGGTGCGGGTGCTGCGGGAGTACGAGCGCGCCGTTGTGTTCCGGCTCGGGCGGCTGATGAACCAGAAGGGCCCCGGGCTCGTGATGCTGATCCCCTCGATCGACCGGATGGTCCGGATCAGCCTGCGGACGGTGACGCTCAGCGTCCCTCCGCAGGAGGTGATCACGCGCGACAACATCCCGGCCCGCGTGACGGCTGTCGCGTACTACCGCGTGATCGACCCGAACAAGGCCGTCACCGACGTCGAGAACTACCACGCCGCCACCGTGCAGATCGCGCAGACGTCGCTGCGATCGGTGCTGGGCGGCGCCGACCTCGACTCGCTGCTGGCCGACCGCGAGCGGCTCAACGAGGCGCTCCAGCACGTGATCGATATGCAGACCGAGCCTTGGGGGGTCAAGGTCTCAACGGTCGAGATCAAGGATGTCGAGATCCCCGAGCGGATGCAGCACGCGATCGCGCGCCAGGCCGAAGCGGAGCGCGAGCGGCGGGCGAAGGTGATCAACGCCGAGGGTGAGTTTCAGGCCGCGGCGAAGCTTGCCGATGCCGCGGACGTGATCTCGAAGAACCCCGTCACGATCCAGCTGCGTTACCTGCAGACGCTGCGCGAGATCGGGGGCAGCCAGAATTCGACGGTCGTGTTCCCACTGCCGATGGACGTGATCGGCCCCGCGCTGCAGGCGATCAACCGCGCCTCGACCTCCGAGCGCAAAGAGGAGCCCAAGGAGCTCGACACCGGCAAGGAAAGCCAGCTCCCGCCGGGCCCGAACGGCAGCCCGGCGGAAGCCGTCGAACATCAGGACCGGCCTACTTCAGCTTGACCTTCTTGGAGAGCGCGTAGGCGCTCCGAATCCCGGACTTGTCGGTCGCAAGCACCCGGAACTGGTAGGTCTGATGGTGCCTGCCCATGTACGTGGTCGAGCGCTTGGTGGTCGAGCGGAGCAGGTTCTTCCAGCTGTGGCCGGTCTTGACCTGAACCGTGTAGCTCTTGACGCCCGGGCCGAGTGCGTCGGTCGCGCTCCATGAGAGCGTGATCGCCGTCTTCTTGGCCGCCGTTTTGACCTTGACCACGGGCGGCGGCTCGCACGGCTTGTTGAAGATGTCCGAACCGAATGACGTCTCGTGTGGCAGCTGCGCATAGCCGAGGTGCGACAGCCCGAAGATGTCCTCGACGCTGCGCAGCATCGTGTAGTGGTTGTAGGCGGTCTGCGTGACCGTCCCGGCCTTGATGCACGGCGACAGCAGCACCGCGCCGACCTTGCCACCGCCGTCGCCCGACTGCGCGCCGGCCATGGTTATTCCGGCCGGACCCGCGATCTCACCGCAGCAGCTACTCGCGTCGGTCGTGGACGCCTCGTCGAAGTTGATGATCAGCAGGCCGTTCTGCTTGAACGCCGCCGAGCCCGTGATCATCGGGACGTACTGCTTCAGGAACGCTTCGATCCCGTCGTAGCCGCCGGGGTTCGAGGCCGAACAGCCGGCTCCGGTCGTCTGGTTGTGGCCGTCGGCACACAGGTTCGGCGTGATGAACACGTAGTTCGGGGTCGTCTTCGCCGAAGCGAGGTCGCTCTGGAGCCCGCTCAGGCTGACGACGTGGGACTGGCAGCTCGCCGCGTTGTCGATGATCGAGTGGAAGTACACGAACGGGTTGTGCCGGGTCGCGTACCGATCGGCCGAAGTGGCGGCCTGGGTGGGATCGGTCGCCCCGATCGGTGGATGGGCGCAGGTCGTCCCGTTGTCGCGGGCCGGGTCCATTCCCATGTCCTGGTTGTAATCGCGCCACGTGAACCCGGCACTCTGCAGCTGATTGGCGATCGTCTGGATGTTCGCCGGATACACGCACCCGTTGCCGGTCTCGGCGCCGTAGGTCGTCGTCCCGGGGGTGGTGAAGTCCGAGAACATCCCGCAGTCGTCCTCGTTGCTGGCGTTCGGCGGCTGGCCCGAGATCATCGAGATGTAGTTGTCGTTGCTGAAGTGGCCGGTGCCGTAGTAGTTGGGCAAGAACGCACCCTGGGACACCAGCGTCTGCGCGAGATAGGGGGCCGGAGATCCCGTACCGAATGTGCTCGACTCGCTCTCGTTCTCGAGCACGATCGTGAACACGTGCCGGACGGCGGCGCTCGAGACGTAAGCGCCCGCTGAGGCGGGCAGTGCCAGCGCAACGGCGAGCAGCGAGATCAGCAAAAGCGGACGTTTCACGGCGGAGGCTCCCTTCCTCGTGGTGCGGCGAATCATATGTCGCGACTACCCTGGACGACGCAATGGCCATCCGAGAGGACATCCGCAACATCGCGATCGTGGCGCACGTCGACCATGGCAAGACGACGCTGGTCGACGCGATGCTGTGGGAGTCGGGCGCGTTCCGCGCCGGGCAGGCGGTCGACGACCGCGTGCTCGACTCGATGGATCTCGAGCGCGAGAAGGGGATCACGATCCTCGCCAAGAACACCGCGATCCGCTACGGCGGCGTCAAGCTCAACATCGTCGACACACCCGGACACGCCGACTTCGGGGGCGAGGTCGAGCGGGGTCTGAAGATGGTCGACGGGGTGCTGCTGCTCGTCGACGCGAGCGAGGGACCGCTGCCGCAGACCCGCTTCGTGCTGCGCAAGGCGCTCGAGGCGCGACTCCCCGTGATCCTCGTGATCAACAAGGTCGATCGTCCGGACGCGCGGATCGATGAGGTCGTCGACGAGGTCTACGAGCTGTTCCTCGACCTCGACGCCGACGAGTCGCAGATCGAGTTCCCGATCGTCTACTGCAACGCCAAGGCGGGACAGGCGTCACTCGACCAGAACCAGCCCGGCGACGACTTGCAGCCGCTGCTCGACCTGCTGATCACCCATATCCCGGCCCCCGAGTACGACGAGCGCCATCCCTTCCAGGCGCACGTGACGAACCTCGATGCCTCCGCGTACGTCGGCCGGATCGCGATCTGCCGGATCAGGCATGGTGAGGTCAGCCGCGGCGAGACGGTCGCCTGGTGCCGTGCCGACGGCACGGTCCAGCCGGTCAAGATCACCGAGCTGTACGTGACCGAGGCGCTCGAGCGGGTCACCGCCGAGCGCGCCGGCGCCGGCGAGATCATCTCGGTAGCCGGGATCCCGGAGATCACGATCGGGGAGACGCTCGCCGACGCGGGCGATCCCCGGCCGTTGCCCGTGATCACGGTCGACGAGCCGTCGCTGAGCGTGACGATCGGGGTCAACGACTCTCCGCTGTCAGGCCACGACGGCGACAAGCTGACGGCGAGCCAGCTGAGCCAGCGGCTGGACCGCGAGCTGGTGGGCAACGTCTCGCTCCGGGTGCTCCCGACCGACAGGCCGGACCTATGGGAGGTCCAGGGCCGCGGCGAGCTCGCGCTCGCCGTCCTCGTCGAGCTGATGCGCCGAGAGGGCTATGAACTGACCGTCGGCAAGCCCGAGGTGGTCACGAGAACGATCGACGACAAACTGCACGAGCCGGTGGAGCGGATGAGCGTCGACGCACCCGAGGAGTACGTCGGCGTGATCACGCAGCTGATCGCGCTGCGCAAGGGGCGGCTCGAGCAGATGGTCAACCACGGGACCGGCTGGGTGCGGATGGAGTACCTGATTCCCGCACGCGGGCTGATCGGGTTCCGAACCGAGTTCCTCACCGAGACTCGCGGGACCGGGATCCTCCACCACGTGTTCGACGGCTGGGAGCCATGGCACGGTGAGCTGCGCACGCGGCCGACGGGGTCGCTCGTGGCCGACCGCCGCGGCACCGTGGCGGCGTTCGCGCTGTTCAACCTGCAGGAGCGCGGGACGCTGTTCGTCGAGCCCGGCGACGAGGTGTACGAGGGGATGATCGTCGGCGAGAACTCGCGCCCGGAGGACCTCGATGTCAACGCCACCAAGGAGAAGCACCTGACCAACATGCGCTCCTCGACCTCCGACGTGCTCGTCCGCCTGGTTCCCAAGCGCGAGCTTTCGCTCGACCAGGCACTCGAGTTTCTCCGCGCCGACGAGTGCGTCGAGGTGACCCCGAACGCGGTCAGGCTGCGCAAGGTCGACCTCGACGCGACCGCACGGGTGAAGCTCGCGCGGCGAGCAAACGCGTCTCGGCGTGACCGTGTCGGGGACGGGCGCGTGCTACCCGGCCGCGACTCCGAGGGCGCTTTCGACCCAATCGAGCAGGTCGTCGTCGAGCGCCTCGTTCCAGCCGCGCGGCCACGTGACGGCCGCGGCGCCCTGGACGCGGCGCTCGTAGTCGGTGCTCGCCGCGGCGGCCCGCGCGAGCGCATCCGCCACCCCGTCGACGGTCGGCTCGGCCGTGATCAGGTTCGGGGAGATCGCAGCGAGCGCATCCGCGGTCTTGTTCTCGAAGCTGTTCGTCACCGTCAGCAGCCCCGCCGACGCCATCTCGATCGGGACGAGGCTCGGGTGGGGTGTGTACATCAACGCGAGCCCAAGGTCGTGGTCGCGCAGCATGCGGCCGTACTGCGCTGCTCTGTGCGCGGCAGCAGCGTCAGCGTCGCGTCGTTGCCGAGCCGCAGCTGGCGGTCGAGGCCCTGCGCTCCGATCCCGTGCAGCTCCCAGCCCGCAAAGTGGCCGTCCTGGGCAGCGGCGGCAAGCGCGAGCGCGCCGAGCTCGAACAGATTGCGGGCGGCATGGGCCTCGGGGCGGGCGTAGAACAGCAGCTTCCGCGCACGGCGCGCGGCGAGCTCGGGCGCGGTCGGCGCAGGCACGTCGGTGAT
>CAVWPV010000008.1:0-16102 GCA_963756985.1 uncultured Solirubrobacteraceae bacterium
ACACCACGTCCGATTTGCGGGGCGGCAGGCGCGAGACCGCGCGTGCCTCTCAGCAGATGCCTGCAGCACCAACCGAGGGATGGACGTGGGTTCGAAGCCGCAAGAAGGTACAACCACGGCGAAGCTCAACCGTGAGGGGAAGCTTCGCGAAAAGCGCCTAGAGAAGCAGGCGCGCAAGGTGGACCGAAGGTTGTCGGCGGCAGGTGAGGCCGCCGAGGCAGTGTCGAGCCCGGAGAAGTCGATACCGGCTTCGATCGCGCCCGACGGCGGCGCCCCGGGAGCTGCGGCTGAATGAGGTCGCGATCGCCGGACGTGGCCGCCGGGCAACGCTGGTCTCCACCGCTACGATGGAGCGTGGCCCGGAGATCTAATGAAAGGGGCCGCGCATGGCGACCGAGCAGGAGCGTGCCGCGAAGGCTCGCGAGGAGAAGCTCGAGGCGATCGAGCAGCAATCAGAGCTGGGTCGCTGTCATCCGCGAGATGACGCCTGACGAGCGTGCGAAGTACCCGAAGCTCAACACCGTCCACGCTCGCGCCGCCGGTCATGACCCCGTTCTTTCTCCGGGCGCGAGCCCTGGGCTCGACTCCGATCGCGGCGACAGCGAGTTGCGTGCGGGCACCGAGAAGCAGATCGGCCGGCCGATACGAGGCACGCGGATCTATGCCATCGACGCCCGCCGCGAGGGGACGGATTCCGAGACCCGCGTGGGGGAGCGTGACCCTGCTCCGGTGAGACCGTCCGTGCGATCTTCGCTACGACCGATGGGTAGACGGTCGTCTGGGAGGGTGGCCACGTCGATCTGAGCAAACGCCAGACCTACGAAGCCATCCCGTTCGACTGAACGGCCCCCGTACTACTGGTGAGTGTCGGCCAGCGCGCGTGTGGGTAGTGACGGGCTATGGATGAGAATGAAGCCCGCGAACGGGTGCGAGAGGCCGCCTTGCGGGCCATGAGCGCCGCCGAGCGAACGGCTGCGGCTCACGAGAAAGCCGCCGAGGAGCATGAACGCCACGCGGAGGTGGCAGAGCAGCTCAGCGAGACTATCGGCGACGTTCATCGCAGCCGCGAGCAGGCACAGCGCGTGCGCGCCGCCGCGCGGCGAGACCGCGAGATCGCCGAACGCGAGCGCCGCGTGGCCGAGCGGAACCCCCGCTAGTCGGCAGCTGGCCTGATCACTGCTGCGCTTAGTAGCGCTCGGGCTGCGCCCGGGTTTCGCTAGTCGACGCGGACACCGCTACAGTCGAGAGGCCGTCTCCACCGCTCGATGTCTCGCTCTCGCATCCGTCCAGTGGCTCAACATTCCAAGGGAGCGGACATGGAGCGCTCTCAAGTGACGAATCACGCTCAGCAGCCAGGGCCCGGACGATCGACATCGGACGCGGCATTCACCGAGCTCAAAGGAGATCGCGCGGCGCAACGAAGAGGCGCACAAGGAGGCGCGCAAGCTTCGGACCGCGCGCGAGCAGGAACAGATACGAATGCGCCGCCAGGAGAACCTCCGCTAGAACGACACCAGGCTGCCGGCGTGCTCACCCAGGGGCGTGCGGCGGACCGTTTACGAGCCGGCAGCTCTAAGCGTGACGACGTGCTCGGGGTTGAGGGCGAGGTCCGCTCCTGTTTCGGCGTCGACGAGCCAGCAGAGCTGCATGATCGAACCCCGGGCGGCGTCGATGATGATCCGCTCGACATCCTCAAGGGTCCCTTCGACGCGGTAGCGGTCTCCCGTGGTGACCGCGATCTCGGTAATCGCAGGCTTGGGCCGGACCGGCCGCTCGCTCGAGCTCATGGCCCTCTGGTTTGTCGGATCACGCCGAAATCCTGCGCAGGCGCTCAGAAGACGTGGGATGCCGCGGGTCTCAGCAACTCTTTTTCGCGCCTGCAACAGGCGCTGACCGAGGGGTGCTACGGTGAGCGTGCGGGTGGTGTTCTCGCTCGCGAGGTTCTCCGTCGCCGACGCAGCGAATCTCCCCCCGAACCGCGCCGGCGCCGCAAGGAGGGGTGATCCGCCAGATGACCGAGAAGGAGCGGCGCTACCCGCCGATGGCTCCGACGTCGAAGCGATCCGCGCAGTGAACGGGCGCGACCGTGAGGGGCTGATCGCACGGATCCGGCAGATTCGTCGCGCCTCCGCCGAGACGGCCGAACCGGCCTCGACGAACGCTCCCGGGCAGGACGACCTGCGGGCGCTCGAGACCCGGATCGCGCACCTGGAGCAACTCGTGCAGGGGCTGCAGGATTCCGTGCACCGCGAATCGACGCGGCTGGAAAAGCGGATCGCCGAGCTCGAGGCGCGGCTAGAACCCGCATCGCTCGGGAGAGCCCTCAGCGAAGACGCGCGCGAGCGCGGCCTGTAGCGACCGATGTGACCGCGGCCCAGGAGATCGAGCAGCTGCAGGCCGGGGTCGCCTACTACCGCGACAAGGTCGCGCTTATGCGCGCGAAGCTGTACAGGTCGGGCACCGGTTCGAACGCTCGTCTGGAAGCGCTCGAGCGAGAGCTAGAGCGCGCACAACAGCGGCTGCGCGACGCCCAGCTGCGCGCTAAGACCTGAGACGGAGCTGCTAAGTTCATCTCCAGCGGTCGGCGCCGTCGGCCGCGACGCAGCTTGCTTGGGTCCCGCTCACAGCGGTTCGGGTCAGCCATCGCGTCCCGAACCGTTCGCGGCCCACGTGCGCCGCAAGGAGTTGTGCATGTCCAAAGACTCGTTCGCTGATCTCGGTGTCTCGCGCGCCGTGGTCGGCTCACTCTCAGCCGCGGGAATCACCAGGCCGTTCGCGATCCAGCGCGCCGTGATCGCTGACGCGATCGCCGGGCGCGATGTGATCGCGAAGTCGCCGACCGGGTCGGGCAAGACGCTCGCGTTCGGAATCCCGCTGGTCGAGCGGATCAGCGCCAACGACTCGCGTCCGGTGGCGCTCGTGCTCGCGCCGACGCGCGAGCTCGCGACCCAGATCGCCGATGAGATCCGAGGGATCGCGCACGCCCGTGCGCTGCGCGTCACCGCGGTCTACGGCGGGGCCGGCCTCGTGAAGCAGGCCAAGTCCGCCGCTGCCTCGCACGTGCTGGTCGCGACCCCCGGCCGGCTCGAGGATCTCCTCGCGCGCGGGGCGTTCAGACTGGACCGGATCCGGATGCTGGTCCTCGACGAAGCCGATCGGATGCTCGACATGGGCTTTCGCCCGGCGATCGACCGGATCGTCGCCGCCTGCCCGTCGGAGCGCCAAACACTGTTCTTCTCGGCCACCCTCGACGGCGAGGCCGGGCGACTGGCCGAGCGCTATGCGAGCGACCCCGTGAGCCATCAGCACGGCCCCCGAGAGCGGCGCGCGAACGCGGAGATCGAGCACCGCTTTGTGCAGATCGCGCATGAGCACCGGGTCGAGGCGCTCGTCGGCGAGCTCCGGCACGACGGCGACCTGACGCTCGTGTTCGTGCGAACCAAGCGCGGCGCCGACCGGCTGGTCAAGCAGCTCGCGGCCAAGGGCGTCACGGCGGTGGCGATGCACGGCAACAAATCGCAGCGCCAGCGCGAGCAGGCACTTTCCCGGTTCGAGTCCGGCGCGATCGACACGCTCGTGGCGACCGATGTCGCGGCACGCGGGATCGACGTGGAGCGGATCTCTCACGTGATCAACTTCGACCCGCCCGCCGACGGCGAGACGTACGTCCACCGCATCGGACGCACCGGTCGCGCTGGTCGCACAGGCGTCGGGATCACGCTTCTCTCAGCAGACCAGCACCGTGACGTCGCGAAGCTCGCGAGCCAACTCGGGCTCGATCACGGTCTCCACAACCGCAGCCCCCACCGCCCGAAACCTGAGCGCGCGTCCCACGCCACCGCCTCCAACGGTCGGCAGTCGCGAGGCCGGCCTCGCCGCCGGCGAGCCGCCACTCGAGCCTGACCGCCTCCAAGACGTACGCACGCGGTCCGAATGCGAGTACAGTCGTAGGTGAGCTGGCCCTGCGGCCGGGATTCTCACCCCACGCCCGAATGCCACCGACGACGCGTTCTGCGTTACGAGGCGGGAGGCCTGGGTTACTGGGTTTTTGACTGCAGGGTCGGCGTGTTCGACGGGCGTTATCCCACCGGCCGGTGGCCTGCGTCCCGATCTGGTTGACCGCGCGGGTTCTCGCTCTGTTCCTCGCGCGGATGCTCAACAGAGGGATGGGGAAGGCGTGACGACGATGATTCGAACGGAACACGATCGGGCGGCGCGTCGGGGTGGCGAGCCGGCTCATGATCGTGGATCGCGCCGTGTTGCCCCGGCGATGGACGCGCCAGGCTTGTCCATGCGGCCGGCGCCCGATGCCCGTTTCAAGGCGGTCCCATTCGGTCCGAGCGATCCCCGCTACGCGTACCTGGCGCGAACCTACGATTAGCGGGCGGACCGGACGCGAGAGGGGCAGATGTCGGTAGCGGAGCTTCAGGAGCTGGACGAGGTCAAGGGCCTGATCGCGCGCGGGCTGCTGGTCGGCGTGCTCACGTACGCCGAGATCGGGGCCGCCACGGCCGAACTGGGCCTCGATGACGCCGATGTCGAGGAGCTACACGGGGTGTTTGAGCGGCGCGAGATTGAGCTGGTCGAGGAAATGGATCCCGGCACCGCGGCGGGCCTCATGATCGAACGCGCCCCCGACAAGCGACGCCGCCGCAAGGCTGCGCTGAACCTGGAGCCGGAGGGCACGACGGACGGTCTGCGGCTGTTCTTGCAGGGCATTGGCAAGGTACGGCTGCTGACGGCTCAGGAGGAGGTTGAGCTGGCCAGGCGGATCGAGCGCGGCTCGTTCGAGGCCAAGCAGAGGATGGTCGAGTCGAACCTGCGGCTGGTGGTCTCGATCGCCAAGAACTATCGCAACCAGGGGCTGCCGTTTCTCGATCTGATTCAGGAGGGCACGCTCGGTCTGGTCCGCGCGACGGAGAAGTTCGACTACCGCAGGGGCTTTCAAGTTCTCGACCTATGCCACTTGGTGGATCCGCCAGGCGATCGCCCGTGCGCTCGCGGACAAGGCGCGGACGATTCGGATCCCGGTGAACATCGTCGAGAAGCTCAACCGGATCGAGCGCGCGGAGCGCAAGCTCGTGACTGGGCTCGGCCGCCAGCCAACTGACGAGGAGATCGCCGAGGTGACCGGGATCGAGCCTGAAAAGGTCGAGTCGATCCGGCGCTCCGCTCAGGCGCCGATCTCGCTCGAGAAGCCCGTCGGCGACGAGGAGCAGTCCGAATTCGGCCAGTTCATCGCCGACGAGCAAGCCGAATCTCCATACGAGCGCGCGGTGGAGACGCTCACCAGCGAAGCGCTGCGCGAGGCGCTCGAGAACCTCTCCTACCGCGAACGGCGGGTGCTCGAGCTGCGCTACGGCCTCGACGACCAGCACCCGCGCACGCTCGACGAGGTCGGACGGACGTTCAACGTCACCCGCGAGCGAATCCGCCAGATCGAACAGCAGTCGCTCAAGAAGCTCCAGGCGCTGGACCAGACCCAGCAGCTGCGTGAAGACGTCGAACTCGCCTCTGCGATCCGCTACCAAGCCGCAGGGGCGACCCCCAGACGTCGAGCCGGTGCCGGGGCTCGGGGACCGCTCACGTGATCCGTGTTGGCCCGCGATCCCCGGCCTACTTCCGAGCCCTTGGTCAGCTGTAGGTGATGGTCAGATTGATGCTGTTGGCCCCGCCGGCGGGTGCGGTGCGGATCTCGCCGTGCGCCCCGGCGAACTCGTTGGTGCCGGCGTTGATCGGGATCGATGCGAACGGATTGCTGTGGCCGAGGTTCGCGACGAAGCGGTTCGCGAGCAGCATCGATCCGCCGATCGCGAGCTGCCCGTAGCACAGGGCGTTTGGAGCCTTGGTGACGAAGCAGATGATGTTCGTCGTAGCGCTGGGCGTGCGGGCGTGGTGCTTGAAGCTGCCGAGGTACTCGACGGCGGTATTGGTGAGGACGGAGCCGGCGGCGGGTGGAGGGACGTGGCCCAGGATCGGATGACCGGACGGATCGGTGAATGTGTTCTGCGTCGTTTTCGCGAACAGGTGGATGGTGGCGGCGCTTGCCGAGCTCGCAGGGATCGCGATCGCACAGAGTGCTCCGAGCACGATCGCCACCGCGCGCCGGCCTCGTGAATTGCGCTTGGACATTGTCATGAAGATCTCCTCGGTTACGTGGTCGCGACTTGGGTTTAGCGACATTGCGTTGTCTCCTTGATGGTTGACTCAGACGCCGGTTGGCGTGCGGCTGACGCTGCCAGGGTCGGGGGCGGCTGTCGTCGTCGGCGCGGCGGATCTTTCGTGGTCGGTGGGGTGATCCGGGGTCGTACCTGGGTAGGACCCGGATCGGCGTCTGGGAGGACGCGATTAGGGATCCGGGGCGTTAGCGTGCGCTCGTGGGCATTGTTGGCACCTTGATCGCGCGCATTCGTCGGATCGATCTCGTTTGGGTCGATCGTGCGGCGGCCGCGGTGTTCGCGGTGGGAGCGATCGTGGATGCCGGAGCGCAGCCACACCGCTCACTCGGGGTGATCGCTGTCGTGTCCCTGCTCGTGCTGATGGGGAGCATCGCGTGGCGGCGCGCTCACCCGGCCGTGACGACACTTGTCGCGGCTTCCGCGCTCAGCGTGTTCACTATCGCCAGCCGCTATCACGGCGATGGCTCGTTCGAGGTCGCCGCGATCGCGCTGAACTTCTATCTGCTCGGGCGCTGCACGCCGGTGCGCCCGAGCCTGCTTCACGCGGCGCTGCTCGCCTGCTGGCTGGCCGGAGCGGCGGTGGTCACGTACGTGCCGCCGGGTGGGACGGTCGGAAGCTTCGTCGGAGGCTGGGCGTTAGCCGGCGTATTGCCGTTTGGGGTTGGCTGGGTGCTCGAGCGCCGGCGTGCTCTAGCGCGCGAACTGAGGGTCCAGGCGGCCGACCTGCGCGGCGAGCAAGAACTCCGAGCCCGGCGTGCGATCGTTGAGGAGCGCAACCGGATGGCGCGCGAGCTGCACGACGTGATCGCCCATTGCATGAGCGTCATGGTGGTGCAGACACAGGCCGCGCGCCGGATCGCCGCCACGGACATCGAAGCGACTCGCAACGCGCTGGGGGTTGTGGAGCGATCGGGCCGCGACGCGCTCGTCGAGCTGCGCCGGATGGTCGGCGCGCTGCGTCGCGAGCGCGACGATCCGATCGAGATGGCGCCGCCCGGGCTCGGGATGCTCGAAGCGCTGGCGGGACGGACGCGCGCGGCTGGGCTGCCGGTCGACGTTCGCGTCAGTGGCCAGCCGGCGGGCGTCCCACCAGAAGTCGATCTCGTCGCCTATCGAGTGGTGCAGGAGGCGTTGACGAACGCGATCAAGCACGCTGGCGCGGCGTGCGCCGAGGTCACCGTCGTGGTCGGGCCTGACGAGCTGGAGCTCCAGATTCTTGACAACGGGCGTGGACCGGGCGGCCAGCGCGCCGGGGGGAACGGGTCAGGTCACGGGCTCGCCGGGATGGCTGAGCGGATCGAATTGTTCGGAGGAACGCTGCGAGCCGGCGCTCGAGCCGGCGGCGGGTTTGAGGTGGGTGCCGTGATCCCGATCTGGAATCCCGTCGGCGGCGCGCAGGCACGCGACCGCGAGACGGATGCGATCGGGCGGCACACCGGTCGCGACCGCGACACGGATGCGATCGGGCGGCACACCGGTCGCGACCGCGAGACGGATGCGATCCGGCGGCACACCGGTCGCGACCCGGTTGGGTTGCGGTGGCCGTGGCTGGACGCGGCGATCGCGCTCGTGTCTCTCGTCGCGCTTGAGATCGGGGTGGTGACCGCCTCCCATCGGCGCGGGCCGCTCGCGGTTGACTTGATCGTCGCTGCCGCGCTAGCGGTGGCCGCGGTGGGGCGCCGGCGATTCCCGCTGGGATTCCTGATCGTGGTCGGAGTGCTGGGCGCGGTGATGAACGCGTATCTGGTGGAGCTGAAGAACTCGCCGGTGATCGGCGCGTACTTCGTGCTGGTTCCCAGCTATGCGGTCGGCGCGTGGGCCGAGAACAGAGAGGCGGGATTCGGGCTTGCGTTCCTGCTCGCCGGCGCGGCGGCCTCCGAGTTGGCCAGGCACCACGGCCAGGCAGGCGATTTTGTTGGAGGCGCGTTTGCAGTGACGGCCGCGTGGGCCGCCGGCCGCGCTGTCCGCTCCTACCGGCGCTTGACCTCGGAGCTGGCGCGCACATCGGCTCGACTGGCGATCGAGCGCGAGGACCGCGCGCGCTTGGCGGTGGCGGCCGAGCGCTCGCGCATCGCGCGCGGGTTGCATGCGGCCGTCGCCGGATCCGTCGCCTCGATGGTCGTCGTGGCTGAAGCGGCGCTGCGCCAGCTCGACTCCGATCCCGCTGCAGCCGAGCGCTCGATGGATGCGGTCGAGCGGACGGGTCGGCTTGCGCTCGCCGACATGCGCCGCATCCTTGGTGTCCTGCGCCACGGCCAGCACGACGGCGAGCTGCGCCCGCAGCCCGGCGTCGATCAGATCTACTCGCTCCTCGAGCGGGCCCGGGAGAACGGTCAGCCCGCCGAGCTGACCGTGGAAGGCGATCCCGGAACGCTCTCGCCCGGCACCGAACTCGGGCTCTACCGGATCGTCGAGAGCGCGCTGCACGACGGTCCCACAGACGACCGAGCGCCCGTCACCGTGCGCCTGTCGTTCGCCACCGAGACCGTCGAGGTTCATCTCACCGCGAGCCGGGATGGCCCCAATGGGTGGCCAACGGAGGCGATGCGCGAGCGTCTGGCCCTGTGCGACGGCCGGATCGACCCGCAGCCCACCGCCGGCGACTGCTGGCGCATCAGCGCCAGCCTGCCCTGCGCCCCACAGGAGCGGAACGTTTGAGCGTGCGGGTCGTGATCGTCGACGACCAGGAGCTGATCCGTACCGGCTTCCGGCTAATCCTGGTCGCAGAGCCCGACATCGAGGTTGTTGGCGAGGCGGCGACCGGTGAGGAGGCCGTCACCATCACCGACCAGTTGCGCCCGGATGTAGTGCTGATGGACATCCGGATGCCGGACCTCGACGGAATCGAAGCGACCCGTCGCATTCTCGCCGAAGGCCGGCAGCCATCGACCAAGGTGCTGATCCTGACGACCTTCGACCTCGACGAATACGTCTATGACGCGCTCCGCGCCGGCGCGAGCGGATTTCTGCTCAAAGACGTACCCGCGCACCAACTCGTGAGCGCCGTGCGCACCGTCGGCGAGGGTGACGCGCTGCTCTCACCGAGCATCACCCGGCGGCTGATCGAGCAGTTCGCCGCCCCGCGGCCGCCGGCCACGCCGCCGCCCGGCATTGACGAGCTCACCCCGCGGGAGCTCGAGGTGTTCCGCCTGCTCGCTACCGGCAAGACCAACGGCGAAATCGCCGCCGAGCTGATCGTCGGGGAGACCACGATCAAGACACACGTCACCCGAATCCTGATGAAACTCGGGCTGCGTGACCGCGTGCAGGGCGTCGTGCTCGCCTACGAGACGGGCATCGTCGCCCCAGGGCAAAACGCTCCGTGACACACGAGCGGGCCGATGAGTTCTCGAGGTCGGCAGAGTCGATCGCGGTATGACATCCAACCCGGAAGGAAGCAGCGCATGGGCGCACTGATCCTGAAGATGTCCGTCTCGCTCGACGGCTACGTCGCACCACCGGACGGGAGCACCGACTGGGTCGCCGCGGGCCGCTCTCCCGACGGCGCGAGCTGGACGCTGGAGACCGTGAGCAATGCCGGTGTGCATCTCATGGGTGCCGCCACGTACGCCAGGTGGGCTGGCTTCTGGCCCAACGCCCCTGGGCCGTTCGCCAAGCCGATGAATGACATCCCCAAGGTCGTGTTCTCGAACTCCCTGGAGTCCGCCGACTGGGCCGAGACGACGATCGCCGCCGGCGACCTGACCGAAGCGGTCACGCGACTCAAGCAGGAGCAGGCCAGCGGGTACCTGCTGGCTCAGGGCGGCGCTCGGTTCGCCCGATCGCTGGTCGAGACCGGCTTGATCGATGAGTTCCGCCTTGTCATCCACCCTGTCGTTTTGGGGGCCGGCGAGCGGCTCTTCACCGCACCGCTCACGATCGAGCCGATCAGCACCACCGCCTTCAGCGGCGGAGCCGTCGCCCACGTCTTCGCGGCGCGCGCTTTGCCAGTCCGCCCCTAGCGCGCTCGGGGGCTGCCCGTAGCGGATGCGGGTCGCGCGGCCTGGCGCTGGACGGCCCGCGCTGTGGCGGGCCGTCAACAGCTGCTACTCGTGTGCCTAGATCGGCTGAACGTTCGCGGCGGCCGGGCCCTTCGGCCCTTGCTCAGCGTCGTAGGACACCTTCGCGCCCTCGGTGAGCGACTTGAAGCCGCTCCCGGCGATCGACGTGTGATGCACGAAGAGGTCCTTGCTCTGGTCATCAGGGGTGATGAAGCCGAAGCCCTTGTCGTCGTTGAACCACTTCACGGTTCCAGTTGCCATGTGTTCCCTCCCGGGAGATCGTGTGCTGCGAAACGTGGGAGGTGCAAAATGCAACAACTACGAACGCGGGCACTAACTTTCATCGAGCAGTGCGCCCGACGTTGAAGCCAGTGTAGCTGCACGGCGCGCGAAGGCGTATGTCGCTCGCCCGTAGGGGCACTGCCGCGCGGCGGTCAGCCGCAACTCGTCGACCAGGTTGTGCTCCATCAGCGTGCGCGCGAGCGGGGCGGCTGGGTACACGACGATCACCGGTTTGGCGGCAAGATCGCCTTCCCGCACTTCGGGCTGCCGCGGATCCTCCGGTAGTAAAAGCGTTCCCCGGGCAAGACTCGCGTAATGGGCGCCGAGCTAGGCGGGCGGGACCTGTACCCGTGAACGAGATGCTGTTAGCTGTCTACCTCAATGATCACCTGGCGGCAGCGACGAGCGCTCGCGAGCTGGCGCGGAGGGCCGCGGCCGCCAACCGGGGGTCTGATTACGGCGCCTTTTTGGACGAGCTCGCGGATGAGCTAGACGAGGACCGCCAGGCGCTGCTCGCGATCATGGCCGAGCTTGACATCGGCGTAGATCGGATCAAGCTCGTCGCCGGCTGGGGCGCGGAGAAGCTGGGAAGACTCAAGCTCAACGGCCGCCTTCTGGGCTATTCGCCGCTGAGTAGGCTCGTCGAGTTCGAGCTGCTCGAGCTCGGCGTGCATGGGAAGCTCGCGCTCTGGCGCTCGCTAGGACAGCTAAAGCTGGAAAGGCTCAGGTCGAGCGATCTCGACTTGGGCGCGCGCACGGCGCGCGCAGAGCGACAGGTCGAGCAGCTCGAGAAGCATCGCCTGCGGGCGGCAGTCGAGGCGCTGAGCTGAATCATGTCCGATCGCGGGTAGCTGATGTTCGTGCGTTGCTTCCGGATGAACTCAGCCTCCGACGACCCCGCACGGTTGCTCACAGCGGGCGGGCAATGGACCGAACCCTGGGGAACATCCTCTGACGACGCGCATTGCGACAAGTGCCGCGGCACAGGCCGTACGCAGCACCTGTGCTGGTCTTGTGCGCTCACCACGCCCGACGGGTCGTGTCCCGTTTGCTCGGGCCGGGTGCGCTGGGAGGACACGTGCCCCGTCTGTCGCGGCGATGGAAGGATCGACGGTGCACCGCGGCATGGGGTAAGCGCGTTTCCCGCGGTCGAGGGTCTCTACAAATACATGCTCGGCAAGGGTGCCGATATCGCGGAATGCGTGGTCGTGGAAATGGAGGCCGATCCCGCCGCGGACGTTGATTTCGACGCGGACCAGGGCGCGATGCTTGTGCTACCAACCGAGATCAAGAGTTGCAGCCCGGTCGATCGCGCGCTGGTCGAGCGAATCAGCGGCCAAGCTTCTAGCTGGTGAGGATCTGCGGTTCCGCAGCCGTTGAGCTTGGTGAGGCGGCAGCGCAAGGGTCAGGTGATGGAGCTAGCCGGGCTCGAACCGGCGACCTCCTGGGTGCGATCCAGCGACGTCGGGGTGTCATGGGAGGCGAGGGGCGATCGATCGGCCGTGGTTACAGGCGATCCGGCTCGAGTTCCCGACGATGGTGCGGGCGCGCGGGCACTGGTGTACCCGTTTGGTACCCGCGTCGCCGCTCCTCGGACCTCTTGCCTCGGGTGTCGTCGTCGGCTGCCGTTCGTCGAGTTCCTTTTCCTGAGTGTGTGATTAGTCCGATCCTGGAAAGCATCGACTCCCGATTTGGTGACGGCCCCGGACGGGGCGTCGCCAAATCGGGAGTAAGCCCCCGGCAGGGGACGCTTGAACCACGACACCGTCTCGCGAGCTACCGCTGCCGTCGTCCTGGTAGACCGGCCGGACGAGACGCTCGACGCGGCTCTCGGAGAGGAGAAGCCGTGGCTCTCGCTCGTTGGAGGAGATCATCGCGCGGCGCCGATCCTCGAGACCAGCGCTTGTGTCGCGGCGCGGGCCGTCTCCATCCGGCGAGCGCGTTCGCGGCGAAGCGCTTATCGGCACTACCGAAGCCGCAGCAGTGCAACGTCGCCGAAGGAAGCGCGCGGTGCGATGCCTTCCGAACGTCGAAGCGATCGTGCGCGAGAGACGCGGTTTCCGCGCTGAGCAGGTCTGGGCTCGGCGCGGGCGGCATGCTCGTCGCGACCACGAAGCAGGACTGCTGCGACTCGTCAACTCCTCGAGCACCGCGGGCTGGAGGCAGCGCTGGTTGCGCGCGACATGGCCGACCCTGTCTGATCGCGGTCCGGCCGGCTTGTCGGCGCCGGTCAGGGCTGCGGCGCGGTTCCGGGCTGCACGATCCCGGTCTCGTAGGCGAGCACGACCGCCTGGATCCGGTCGCGCAGATCGAGCTTCTCCAGCACCCGGCCGACGTGGGTCTTGATCGTCGCGGTCGAGACGACCAATCGCTGGGCGATCTCGGCGTTCGACATCCCGCGCGCGACCAGCGTCAGGATCTCAAGCTCCCTCGGGGTCAGCTCGTCGATCCCGGCCGGCGGGCTCGTCGGCCGGTGGTCGCGCGTGTAGGCCTCGATCAGCCGGCGGGTCACCGACGGCGCTAGCAGCGCCTCGCCTGCGGCGACCGTGTGGACGGCGGCGATCAGCGACTCGGGGGCGACGTCCTTGAGCACGAAGCCGCTGGCGCCGGCCTGTAGCGCGTCGAACACGTACTCGTCGAGGTCGAACGTCGTCAGGATCAGCACCCGCGGCGCCGGGCTCAGCCTGACGATCCGCCGGGTCGCCTCGAGCCCGTCCATCTCCGGCATCCGGATGTCCATCAGCACGATGTCCGGTCGCAGCCGGCGGGTGACGTCGAGCGCCTGCGCGCCGTTGCTGACCTCAGCCAGGACGGCGAGCTCGGGATCGGTCTCGAGGATCATCCGGAACCCGGCGCGGACCAGCGCCTGGTCGTCGGCGATCACGACGCCGAGGCTCACTGTGCCTCCTGCCGGCGCAGCATCCCCAGCAGCGAGCGCAGGTCGGTCAGCGTATCGCGACCGGTCCGCTCGATCGCGCTCAGCGACTCCCGCGCCCGCTCCCGGTCGCTGTGCAGCAGCAGGCGCGCGCTCCCAGCTTGGACGACCATCGCGCTGACGCTGTGGGCGATGATGTCGTGCAGCTCGACGCTGATCCGCTCGCGTTCGGCGGCGACCGCCGCCACGGCCTCCTCGCGGCTCAGCGCCAGCGTAGCCTCGGCCAGCTCGGAGAACTCGCGGGCCGACTCCCGGTGGCGGCGGATCACCCGGGCGACGCTCCACGTCGGGACGAGCAGCACCGTCACGTACAGGGTCGGCCCGGGGATCGCGCTGAGCGTCGTCGCGGCCCCCGGCGGCATCAGCGCCCAGACGATCATCAGCCCGAGCGCGCTCGCCAGCGCAGTGACCGCGCGCCGGCCCGGCAGCCACGCGCCGGCGCCGTAGGAGAGCAAGAGCAGCACCGCCTGGTCGCCGTTGAGGCTTCTGAGGATCTGCCCGAACGGCTTCTGGATCAGCACAACCGCGACGCTCGCCAGGAGCGCCGCGAGCGGCCAGCGCCGGCGGACGGCGAGCGGCGCAACGAACGGCACCAGCGCGACGGCGGTCGCGAGCCCACCGCCATCGGCGATGGTCGCGTGCACCACCTCAAGCACGGCGAGCGTCGCAACCGCGATGGCGAGGTCGAGCCGGCCGACGGTCGCCGCGGTCCCGGCGCTGATCCGCCGGGCTGTCATCCGCCCACCGGGATCAGCGCCCGGACCTCGAAGCCGCCGGCGACGGTGCGGCCATGCTCAACCGTACCGCCGTGCATCGTCACCCGCTCGCGCATCCCGATCAGGCCGTGCCCGCCGCCGGGTGCCCGGCTGCCGCCGCCGCCACCGCCGCTGTCGAGCACCTCAAGCTCCAGCTCGCCGGTACGCCAGCGGACGCGGACGTCGGCGCGGGCGGGGGCGGCGTACCTGATCGCGTTCGTCAGCGCCTCCTGCACGACGCGGTAGGCGCAAAGGTCGAGCGCGGGCGAGACCGACAGCGCGTCGCCGTCGGTCCGCAGGGTCGTGTCGAGACCGGCCGTGCGGGCACCCGCGATCAGCGTCGGGAGATCGTGCAGCCCGGGCTGTGGCGCAAGCGTCCGCGGCTCGTCCTCGCCGAGCAGCCCGAGCAGCCGGCGCATCTCCGCCAGCGCCTCGTTGCCGGCGTGCTCGACCGCGCGCAGCGACGCCTCCGCCCGGTCGACATCGGCGTCGAGCACGAGCCGCGCGGCGCCGGCCTGGATCACCATCACCGAGACGTTGTGGGCGATCACGTCGTGCAGCTCCCGCGCGATCCGTGCGCGCTCCGCGGCCGCGGCCCGGGGCGCCGCGCGCTCGCGCTGGCGGCCGGCGGCCGCGGCGCGCGCCTCCTCGCTGCGCGCGTGGGCGTCACGGCGGCGCACGAACCGTCCGAGGAGGTATGGCGTGAACAGACCGAACCCGTCGACGGCAGCGGCGGTCGACGGGCCGCCGCCCCCGGTCGTTAGCGGGGTGGCGCCGACCAGGACCAGCGCGAGCACCAGGGCGGGTGCCGCTACACGCCCGGGCACGTGCGCGCCGAGCGCATAGAAGACGAGGATCGTCCCGATCGCCGGCCCGCCCGTCCCGCGCACCACGCCGGTGTCGCCGAGCACCGCTTGCACCGTCATCGTGACGAGCAGCAGGCCGACGGCCGGCAGCGCGGCGCGGCGGCAGGCGACCGCGACCCCGATCAGGGCGCCGACCACGACACCGTCAACGCTGACACGGTCGAGGACGTCGAGCTGGATCACGGTCGCGGCCGCCACCGCCATCCCGAGGATCGCGTCGAGCACTGAAGCCCGCTTCGGTCCCTTGAGCATGACCTAACGCTACCGCCGCCCCCGACCCGCCCGCGTCCGTCTGCAGCGGGATCCGGGGTCAGCCTGCAGGCGTACCCGCGGGCTGCCCGCATCGTTCTGCGGGGGGATGGCGAATCGGCCCGTCGCCCGACGACAGATGCGACGCGCGGCCGTAGCTTGCCGCCCCATCAACCGCAGTCCGATCGAAGGGAACGCTCAGATGAACAACAACAGCCGCATCCGGTCAACAAGGGAGCGAACATGATGCACAAGATGATCATTGCAGCGACCGTCACAGCGGCAGCCGCAACACTCGCCGTCGCGAGCATCGCCACGGCGACCTCGACCACCAAGCCGGAGACGTTCATCGCCATGGCCACCGACCCCGGCTCCGGCGTCGCCAGCCTGATCGCCACCGGAGGCTTCACGGCCGGCGGGACAATGACTAACGGGAAGCAAAAAGACGTTCCGCTTCGCCTGTGGCAAGTTCACGCTTGTGATAGCTCCGTCGGGGTCTAAGCACGTGAGCCTGAACCCAACCACCTGCCTGTACACCAAGACCGGCTCCAGCACCTACACGCTCACCGACGGAACCGGCGCGTATCGGGGATCAGCAGCTCGGCAAGATCAGCTTCAGCTCCGCGCGGTGTACGCGCTCGTCAATGGCAAGTGCCCGTCAAGCGACCAGCCCGGCGGGAACGTAAGCACCCAGACGGCGATCCAGTACATCCAGACCGCGAGCGGACCAGTCTCACTCCCATAGCCGCCCGACAACGGACGACCTACCAGCCTCAGCCTCGAATCCCCGCGCGAGGTTGTTGCCCACAGCCAGCCCATGGCAACAGCCTCGCGC
>CAVWPV010000009.1:0-225932 GCA_963756985.1 uncultured Solirubrobacteraceae bacterium
CGACCTCGAGGCTCCCACCCAAGCCGAGCTACAGCAGCTCGGTGCCAACCTGCACCTCCACCCGCTGACGCTCGAGGATGTGAGTACCTGGTCCGAGCGGCCCAAGCGCGAGCACTACGAGGGATACGTGAGCCTCGTCGTCTACGGCGTCGATGCCGAGGCCGAGCACGGCGACCCGATCCTGCGCGAGGTCCACCTGATCATCTCGGGTGATTACGTGGTCACCCTCCATCCCGACCGTTTCGACGTGCTGGACAAACTGCGAGCTCGGCTGTCGTCACAGCAGGTGCGCGGTGAACAGGCGCTGATCTACGAGATCCTCGACACGGTGATCGCCACGTTCACGCCGAGTCCTCAGCCGGATCGACGACGACATCGACGAGATCGAGCAGGCGGTGATCGAGCGTCCGCGCGAGGAGAGCCTGCAGCAGCATCTTCTCGCTCAAGCGCGATCTGATCGCGATGCGGCGCGTGGTCACCCCGATGCGCGATTTCTTCGCCCGCGACGCCGACGAGATCACCCACCTCCCGGGAATGGAGCCCGACGACACGCTCTACTTCCGCGATCTCTACGACACGCCTGATCCGCACGTCCGACCTGATCGACTCCTATCGCGATCTGCTGAGCGGCGCGACCGACATGTACCTGTCGACGGTCGCCAACCGGCAGGGCGAGATCTCCAAGCAGCTGACGATCATCGCCACGATCTTCCTGCCCCTCTCGTTCCTGACCGGCTTCTTCGGCCAGAACTTCTCGTTCCTCGTCAACCACATCCTCAACCAGACGTGGACGTTCTTCGTCCTCGGGCTGGGGCTCCTGGCCGTCTCGATCGCCATGCTGGTCGTGCTCTTCCGCCGGCGGGGCTGGCTGACGCCAGACTCGAGTGAGCGCACGAAAAGCGGGCCCACGCGGGCCCCGCTTTTCGCAAACCTGGATCAGAGGGGCTACGCGTGTGCCGCGAGCCGGCTCTTCGATCCGCCGCGGCAACAGCGTCTCGCGCGCGATCACCAGCCGCTGGATCTGGGCGGTGCCCTCGTACAGCTGCAGGATCTTCGCGTCGCGCATCAGCTTCTCGACCTTGTACTCCTTGATGAAGCCGTAGCCGCCGTATACCTGGACGGCGTCGGTCGTGACTTCCATCGCCGAGTCGGCGGCGAACCGCTTCGCGTGCGAGGACTCGAGCGTGTTGCGCTTGCCCTGGTCGAGCAGCATCGCCGAGTTGTAGGTCGCCAGGCGCGACAGGTACACCTTCGTCGACATGTCGGCGATGATGAACTGGATCGCCTGGTGCATCGCGATCGGGACGCCGAACTGGACGCGCTCCTTGGAGTACTCGATCGCGAACTCCATCGCCGCGCGGGCGACGCCGGTCGCCATCGCCGCGACGCCCGGACGGGTGCGGTCGAGCGTCATCATCGCGATCTTGAATCCCTTGTTCTCCTCGCCGATCAGGTGATCGAGCGGGATCTCGACCTCGGGGAACGTGATCGTCGCCGTGTTCGACGCGCGCTGGCCCATCTTGTCCTCGTGCTTGTCGACGACGACGCCCGCGTCACGCGGGACGATGAAGCAGGAGATCCCGCGGTGGCCGGCTTCCTTGTCGGTCTTCGCGTACACGGTGTAGTAGTTGGCGTACTCGCCGTTGGTGATGAAGCACTTGGAGCCGTTGATCACCCACTTGTCGCCCTTGCGGGTGGCGGTGGTCTTCATCCCGGAGACATCCGAGCCGGCGTCGGGCTCGGTCAGGCAGAACGAGGCCAGCAGCGGCGCCTCGGATAGACGGCCGAGGTACTCCTTCTTGAGCTCCTCGGACGCCGCAAGCGCGATCGGCGCCGTGGCCAGGCCATTACACGACAGCGAGGTGGCGATGCCCGAACATCCCCACCCCATCTCCTCCTCGATGATCGCCCCGTCGAGGAAGCCGAGGCCCGGTCCGCCGTACTCGGTCGGCAGGTGGTTGTTCATCAGCCCGAGCTCCCAGGCCTTGTCGAGGATCTCCCCGGGCCAGGTCCCGTCCTTGTCGTACTCCCACGCGACCGGCCGGATCTCCTTTTCGGCGAAGTCGTGGGCCATCTCCCGCATGCTCTTCTGCTCGTCGGTGAGCGTGAAATCGACCATTGTTCTTGATTTCTCCTTGAAAGACGGGGCGATTGACTAGTCAGTCAACCGCATATACACCGAAGTCTACCCGATCGTTTCCGCCCGATAACCGGTTCCAGACCCCCTCGCGGTGCAACACTTAGCGCATGCAGTCGGCGTTCGGAACTGTGCTCTGGATCGTTTGCGGAGTCGGGATCGTCGCCGCCGCGGTCGCGCTCGTGATGACCGGCAAGACCTGGGAGGAATACGGCCGCAACCGGCTTGTCTGGGACACGGAGGTCACGCGAGCGCCGAAGAGCGGCTCGGCTGCCGCCCTGCTCGAGCGCGACACGGAGATCCGCCAGCTGCTCGAGGCCCGGAACGCGCGCCGTGCACGTCGCGGCGAGCCGCCGCTTGACATCGAGGCCGAGCTCAGCCGCCTGACGGCGCCGGCGCATCGACGCCGAGCTCCGCGCCGAGATCCGGGACCTCGTGATCGCGCGCAACCACCGCCGTGCTCGCACCGGCAAGCCGCCGCTCGATGTCGAGGCCGAGATCCAGCGCGAGATCGCCGGACTGCAGGACCTCCAAAGCGGGTAGGCTGCACCGCCATATGGCTGATCCGCGAAGCTTCGAGCTCGACGAGCTCACGAACCGTCCAGGGACCTACTTCAATCCGCAGACCGAGGTGCTGATCGTCGTCGACGATTCGCCCGAGCTCGACTCCGAGATCTTCAACATGGAGGAGTACGAGGGCTCGGACTGGGTGCTGATCTCAGAGGAGTCGCCGGTCGACGAGCACCGCCGCGACGAACTGCTCGAGGCGTTCCAGGTCCGCTACCACCCGGGCTCGATCACCGAAGACGACGACGACATCGAGGACGAGCTCGAAGAGGACGACCAGGAGGTCGGCCGGGAGTAGCGGTCGGCTACTTGCCGACCAACGATGCGCACTTCTGCATCTTCGTCACGTCTGAGCCGGCGGCGAGGATGCACTGGCCGTACTGCGTAGCAGCGGCGGCCGAGCTCGAGCCGGTCGAGCCCGTGGACCCGGTGGACCCGCTGGAGCCCGTCGATCCGCTGCCGGAGCCGCTCGAGCCGGGGAGCGAGGAACCCGTCGATCCGCTGCCGGAGCCGCTCGAGCCGGGGAGCGAGGTCCCGACCGCGCTCGAGATCGCGCCGACGATCGACTGCAGCTTCGCGGTGAATTGGCTGTAGGGCGCCAGCTTCGTCGGTGCGGCGATCGTCTGCGGCTGGTTGAGGTCGAGCGTATTGCATTGTCAGCGTGATCGCCGCCGAGTTGATCCCGCCGAGCAACGTCGATAGCGACCCGTGCACCGGGAGCGTCAGGCCAACCATCATCTTGCGCACGGTCTTGTCGCCGATGCCGGTCCACACGTCGAAGCTCGCGCTGTGAACTTCGCCGGCGATCTTCTGCTGCGTCGCCTGCGAGATGCTCGACGGGATCGAGCTCGAGACGCCGAGCGACGAGGCCTTGCCGAGCAGCGTGTTCAGGCCCGAGAGGAGCGCCGCTACGTTCACGCCGGCGCGAATGTGCGTCGTGTCGGTGCCGCCAACGGACTCGGTGCCGATCACGCTCGGGTTCTTCAGCCAGCTCAGCGGATGGATGCCGAGCTTTGCGAGCGCGCCCGAGCCCGAGCCTCCCGTGGGCGAGGCCGCGAGCGAGGCGAAGCTCGACTCGAGCTTCTGGAAAGTGGCCGCCGGCAGCTGATACGCGGTGCCCTGCATCGTCACGTAACCGGCTGTGCCGGTCGAGATGATCCCGAGCTGGCCGGTGTGGCCGAGCGCGCTGATCGCGATCGTGAAGTTCGACTTCGGCAGCTTGCCGGTGCCGAGGTTTTGGAACGGACCGCCGAAGCTGAGCGTGATCGGCGTCGTGAGCGTGCTCGAGCCGACCGGATCCAGCGACAGCGAGATGCTGAGGTTGCCGCTGTTGACGGTGTGGGCGCCGCTGAACGTCTGCTTCAGCAGCGCGCCCGCGTTGCCGGAGCTGCCGCTCGAGCTCGAGCCGCACGCCGCGAGCACGCCGGCAGCCAGCACCGCCGCCGGCAGAGCGACCCTGAGCTGCAACAACCTCCTCAGAACTGGCACCAAGACCGCGCCGAATCTAGCATCCAGTCGGTGCGTAGGGGCCCAGTAGGTCTGGTCGCTGTCGTTGCTGCGATCGCGGCGTGTGCGATGCTCGCCTCAGGAGCGCAGGCAGCACGCGTGATCGTGCTGTACGGACACGGGCGCGCCGTCACGCGCGACGACCCGTTCGTGCGGGGCCCGGCGATCACGCCCGCACCCGTGGCGGTGGCGACGCGCGCACGACCGCGACACAAAACCCACGCGCCCACGGTCCATTCGGACCTCGCGCTGTTCGCCCGCTCCGGGGCGATCTCCGCAAGCGCCTACCGCAATTACAGCGCGACCCTGAGCGCGGCGATCGCATCGAAGAACAGGCTCAGCGGGACGCGTCAGGCGGAGCTTCAGGCGGTGCTCGAGAACATGCACCAACTCGCCGCCGAGCGGCTGCTGACGCCGTCACGACTGCCGGCGCTGTTCGAGACGCTCGCGCGAAACCGCGAATGGTGGACGACGGGCCCGTTGCTGACCTACGGTCAGCAGGTCGAGTTCGCCGGCTCGCAAATCGTGTGGGAGTACTACCCCGGCCAGGGAATCGAGCTCCAGGAGCTCGCCAGCTTCGGCAAGGCCGACGCGCTGTACAAGGCGGGAAGGGCCCACTACGGACAGATGCAATCGTTGCTGGCGGAGCTGATCCCGCTCGCCGCCCAGCGCGCCGGCGGCCTCGCCTGGGAGTACTACTTCAGCTTTGACGGCGGGGTGCCGCCGTGGACGAGCGCGATGTCGCAAGGGACGGCGCTCGAGGCGCTGACGCGCGCCTACCGCGCGTTCCGTAACCCGTCGTATCTGGCGATCGCGCACCAGGCGCTGCCGCTGTTCAGCGCGCCGCCGCCCGCCGGCGTCCGAGTCGCGACGCCGGCAGGTGCCCGGTACTTGCAGTACACGTTCGCGCCGGGCCTGTCGATCATCAACGCGTTCTTGCAGTCACTGGTCGGGCTGTACGACTACTCGCGCGCGGGCGCCGGCGATCCCGTGGCCGCTTCCCTGTTCGCCGCCGGCAACGCGGAAGCGCAGGTCGAGGTGCCACAGTTCGACACCGGCGCGTGGTCGCTGTATCAGCCCGGCCTCGAAGACGACCTCAGCTACCACGAGCTCGTGACCGGTTTCCTCGAGCAGCTCTGCTCCAGAACTCACGCCGCGGCGTACTGCACGGCGTCCCAGCACTTCCGTGCCTACCTGCACACGCCGCCGGCGTTGACGCTGCTGACCACACGCGCGCGCGCGAAGCGGGCGCTGTCGATCGGGTTCCGGGTGTCGAAGATCTCGCGCGTCGGGATCGTCGTGCTGCGCGGCTCGACGATTCTGTTCGAGACGAGCGCCGACTTCCCGTACGGCGTGCATTCGTTCTCGATCCCGGCGCTCCGCCGGCGCGGAACGTACGCGATCCACCTGGCGGCGACCGACCTTGCGGGCAACTTCGGCCGGATCGTCGGCGCGCTGTCGGTCTCGTAGTGTTCAGCGCGCGATGCGCGCGCGGACGATCTTGTACACGGGCAAGGGCGGCGTCGGTAAGACGTCGGTCGCGGCCTGCACGGCGCGGCGCTGCGCCGCGAACGGGCTGCGGACGCTCGTGATTTCGACCGATCCCGCGCATTCGCTGGCGGAATCGCTCGGCGCGCCGCTCGGGCCCGACCCGGTGCAGGTGGACGACCGCCTGTGGGGTCAGGAGGTCCACGCGCAGGACGAGATGGAGCGCCACTGGTCGGGCGTGCAGGAGTGGCTCGGCGAGCTGCTGATCGAGCGCGGGATCGACCGCATCTCGGCCGAGGAGCTGACCGTGCCGCCGGGGATGGATGAGCTGTTCTCGCTGTTGCGGCTGCAGGCGCACGACGAGTCGGGCGAGTGGGACGCGATCGTCGTCGACTGTGCACCGACCGGCGAGACGTTACGGCTGCTCTCGTTCCCCGACGTCGCGCGCTGGTGGATCGAGAAGGTGTTCCCGATGGAGCGCCAGATCCTCGCCGCGGCGCGGCCGATCGCGCGGTCGCTGCTCGACATCCCGCTGCCTTCGCAGGCGGTGTTCGCAGATATCCGGCGGCTCTCCGAGAACCTGATCGCGATGAACGAGATCCTGCGCGACTCGTCGCGGTGCACCGTCCGCCTCGTGATGAATCCGGACAAGATGGTGATCGGCGAGGCGATGCGGACGTTCACGTACCTGAACCTGTACGGCTACGTGACCGACGCGGTGATCGTCAACCGCGTGTTCCCCGACGAGGTCGGTGACTACTTCGCCGCGTGGCGGCGGGTGCAGGAGGAGCACCTGGCGCTTGTCCGGTCCGCGTTCGATCCCGTCCCGGTGCTGAGCGCGCCGTACTTCGACCAGGAGGTGATCGGCGGCGCGATGCTCGACCGCCTCGCGGAAGCACTGTTCGAGGGACGCGACCCCGCCGAGGTTCTGCACGACCGCGTCACGCAGGAGCTGTCGGTCGGCGCATCAGGTGCCTCTGTGCGGCTCGCGTTGCCGTTTGCCGACAAGGGCGACATCTCGCTGAAGAAGGTCGGACTCGAGCTGATCGTCGGCGTTGACGGGCAGCGGCGGACTATATTGCTGCCTGGAACGTTCGCCGGATTCGAGCCGGTTTCTGCCAGCTTCGAGGACGGCGCGCTGGAGGTGAGGTTCGATGGCGAGCGAAGATCCGAGCGATGAGCGGACCGGGCCAACGGGGTACGACACCCTGCGGCGCCTGGAACGGCGGCTCGACGAGGCCTCGGCCGCCGCGGAGCGGCTGATCGCGGAGGCCACGGCTTCGGCCGCGCGGTCGGCGACGGGCCGCACCGACCCTCGCCCTCCCCCAGCCGGCTGGCAGGTGCCCGACCCCGACGGCGCGCGCGAGGACATCGACGTGCTGGCCCAGTTCCTGCGGTCCGTCCGCGAACTGATCCCCCCGGAGCTGCAGCGCCGGCTGGCCGAGGCTTTCCGCGAGCTGTTGCTTGCGCTGCGGGCGCTGATCGACTGGTACCTCGAGCGGATCGAGCGCCGCCGGGCCGAGCCGGTTCAGGTCCAGGACATCCCGATCATCTGACCGCGGCAAATCAGCGGCACATACTTATACCGACCCCTCCGGTGGAAGTGCGCGTTGCTGAGGGGCCGTCAGGTGATCTTCGCGATGAAGAACTCGAAGTACGCGCTGGTCAGCGCGATCGTGAGGATCCCCGCGATGATCATCGGTTTCGACTTGATGATGTGACCGAACACACCGATCACGGCGCCGACGACGATCAGCCCGAGGATGACGTTGATTTCGCTCTGCGCGACGGCTGGGACAAGCGCCACCAAGACGTAGAACCCTATATTTGACGGATGCCGCACACCCCCAGCTCCGTCGACGAGGTAGCGGAAGGACTCGAGCGGGCCGGCTATCTGCCCGGCGAATCGACCGCGCTGGTCTCGTTCCTGGCGGCGAAGCTGGGTAAGCCGGTGCTGGTCGAGGGACCCGCCGGGGTTGGCAAGACCGAGCTGGCCAAGGCTCTCTCGAGATATCTCCAGAGGACCCTGGTCCGGCTCCAGTGCTACGAGGGCCTCGACGAAGCCAAGGCCCTGTACGAGTGGAACTACCGCAAGCAGTTGCTGCGGATCCAGACCGAGTCCGAGGACGCCGGGTGGCAGAGCGTGCAGGACGACATCTTCGGCGAGGAGTTTCTGCTGCAGCGACCGCTGATGACCGCAATCGCCTCCCCCGAGCCGGTCGTGCTGCTGATCGATGAGATCGACAAGACCGATCAGGAGTTCGAGGCGATGCTGCTCGAGCTGCTCTCCGACTTTCAGATATCGATCCCGGAGCTCGGCCGCATAGACGCCAAGACCCAGCCGGTCGTCCTGCTGACCAGCAACAACACCCGCGAGCTCACCGAGGCTCTGAAACGGCGCTGCCTGTACCTGTGGCTCGACTATCCGGAGCTCGAGCACGAGCTCCGGATCGTTCATCTGCACACGCCCGAGCTCCCGGACACGATCGCCCGCAAGCTCGTCGAGATCATCCACCAGGTCCGCGAGCTCGACCTGAAGAAGCCGCCGAGCATCGCCGAATCGATCGACTGGGCCCGGGCGCTGCTGCTGCTCGGCGCCAGCGACATCGACGGCGACACCCTCCGCCAGACGATGAGCGTGATCGTCAAGCACCGCACCGACCTGGACACGGTCGCAGCCCGCGTCGGGGTCAAGCTCGATCCGGCGCCGGCCGATGCCGCAGCCTGAACGGCGGAACATCTACGGCGGCATCCCGGAGCAGGGCCCGGGCGCGTTCGACGGTCAGCTGCTGGCGTTCGCCGAGGACCTTCGCTCCGAGGGCGTGGCAATCGGCACCTCCGAGCTGCTCGACTCGTTCGCCGCGCTCGAGCACGTTCCGTGGACCGATCAGCGCGACTTCAAGGAGGCGCTCGCCGCGACGCTCGCGAAATCGCCCGAGGACCGGCGGATCTTCGAGCTCGTGTTCGACCGCTTCTTCTTCCGCGCCGCGGAGGCCGAAGCCGCACGACGCAACCTCTCGGAGAACGCAACCGAGGCCGGATCCGCCACCGACTACGACATCAACCTCGAGACGCTCCGCCAGCAGATCGCGGCGGCGCTCAGAGATGGTTCCGACGCCGCGATGCGCGACCTCGCGCGGCTCGCGATCGCCGCCTTCGGCCGCGGCGAGGGATCCGGCGTGCTCGGCGTCGACGTCCAGCGGATCAGGCGTGCGCTCGGGCTCCGCGTAGAGCCGCAGCCCGACCTCCCCGAAGACGACCCACGACGTCACGGCGTCCCCCGCGAGCAGCTGCGCAAGTTCGAAGCCCATCTGCGGCGCGAGCTCGAGCGCGACCTGATCGAGCGGACGAAGTCGCTGCCGCCGAAGCGGCCGCTGAACGAGCTCGACCGCGCGCTGCCGACCGGGCCGATCCAGGACCTCGCGGCCGTCCACCGCGTGGTGGCGCAGCTGAAGCGACGGCTGGCTACCCAGGGTCACGAGCTCCGTGGCCGCAAGCGCCACGCGCACGTGGACGTCAGGAGAACGATGCGCGCCAGCCTGCAGACCGGAGGCGTCCCGGTCGAGCTCAAATACAAGCCGCAGCGGCCGCGCCGGCCCGAGATCTTCGTGCTGTGCGACGTCTCGACGAGCGTCACATCGGCATCCACGTTCTTCCTGTCGGTCCTTCACGCCCTCCACGATGCCTTCCGCAAGCTCCGCTCGTTCGTGTTCATCGAGCGGATCTCCGAGGTCACTGAGGTGTTCGAGACCGAGCGCGACTTCCGCGCCGCATCCGAAGCCGTGTCCAGAGACGCAGGCGTTGCCGACATCAGTGGCTACACCGACTACGGCCGCGTGTGGACCGAGTTTCTTGCGTTGATCGAGGACGAGCTGCACCCCCGCGCGACCGTGATCGTGCTCGGCGACGCGCGGACGAACGGTCGCCCGCCGCGCGAGGACGTGTTCGCGGCGATCACCGCCAGGGCCGGGCGCACGTTCTGGCTCAACCCCGAGCCGCGGCTGTACTGGAACTACGGCGACAGCGTGATCTCCTCCTACGAGCAGTACTGCACTGCGTTCGAGTGCTGGCGCACCGACCAGCTCGAGGAGTTCGTCAAGGCGTTGACGAAGCCGATCGTCGCCTGAAAAACGATCACTTGATCAGCTTTGCCTTCTGCGCGGCGAACTCGGCGTCCGTCAGCGCCCCGCGACGGTGAAGCTCCGCCAGTTTTGACAGCTGGTCGATCTCCTGAGTGGGATCGCTCTTGGGGTTGAACAGCTGATCCGCGGCATTGACGTGCCGGAATCCTGCCGCGAGCGCATTCAGCGCCTTCTGAAACTGGTAGTCGTCATCCTCATGCTTCAACCGCCGCTCGACCTCCGCATAGCATCCGACCGCGTGGCCGTACTCGTCCTTTCCGGCGGCGCTGGCGTTCGCCAGTGAGCTGTCGATGTCGAGCGCGCCGATCGCCTCGCCGAGCTTGATGAAGTCGGCGTGCGCCTGCTTGTGGACGTCCACGCTCTGCTCGCGCCGCACATGCGCCGTCTTCATCGCCGCGCGCCCGTAGCGAGCGCCGATCAGAACGACCAGCAGCAGCACCGCCACGCCCATGATGATGAGTGCAATCACCGATCCCCTGGGCATGAGATCGTAGCGGCTGCCTATGATCGACACCCGGTGGAACTCGGAGTGGACCAGATCCCTGTAGCGCACACGCCACCCGGCGGCTACGGCGAGGAGATGCCACCGCCGGTCCTGACCGGCTGCAACGAGCCGCTCGCCGACGGCGCACCAGACCTGCGCGGCGTGTGGCGCGTGGCGAGCGTCGAGGTCGATGGCGAGGACGCGGGGCCGGACCACCCGGCGATCGGGCACGCCCAGCGGATCGAGCAGTGCGGCGACCGGATCGTGATCGCCGGCGGCGGCGTGGTCCACGACATGCGCTGCGACGGCACCGAGGTGAACGGCGTCAACGATGTGGCCGAGTTCGATTTCAAGACGCCGATCACGGTCGTGGCGACGTACGAGGACGGCGTCCACACCCTTCGGCCGGTGGGGCTGCCGATCGAGGTCACGCGCCAGCTCGACGGGGAGGCGCTCGTCTGGAGCTATCTGACGTTCACGGCACGGCTCGAGCGCGCCGGGTCTATTGGAGACCGCAGAACCGCATCGCGGCGACGGCGATCCCCTGGGCACAGCTGATCAGCCCGTCGACCGGCACGTACTCGTCGACCATATGCGCAACGCTCAACCCGTCCGCTGAGAATCCCGGCGGGCCGTACGCGATCGACGGAATCCCGCCGAGCGTGGTCAGCGTCGCTCCGTCGTACCACGAGTCGAGGCCGCCGATCTTCCCAGTGTGCCCGATGTCCGCGCTCGCACCCATCACCGTCCCGACGATCGGCTCGTGCTCGTCGATCGAGAACGGCATCACGGCGTTGGGCCACCACTCGAACGTCGGAGGGTGCGCGGCGAGCCACTCGTCCGCGGCGGCTGATCGCGTGACGAGCTCGCGCTCCACCTCGCCGCGCACGCCCTCAAATCCAGGGATGAACATCACCGCGATCGTCAGCTCGCACGAGGCCGGGTAGGTCACCGGCCATTCGCCGGCCCGCGCGAGCGTCGGCAGCACGCTCGGCGGCGAGAGGAAGCGGTGCGCGAACTCCGGCCGCGCCCCCCATTCGGTGCGGAGCGACGCGATCGCATCCAGCACGACCGCTGCCTTCTCGATTGCGTTCACCGCCCCGCCGTCGCGCCAATCGGGTTGGCGGACCTCGGCATGTCCCGGGCGCCCGGGCACAGTGATCGTGCCGTACTCCGACCCGCGACACGCGATCCACACGTCGTAGCCCGTCGGCTCGGTGACGATCCCCGCGTCGGCTCCAAGCCCGCGCGAGAGGAGCGCGGAGCCGCCGGCGCCCGAGGACTCCTCGTCAGTGTTCGTCGCGACGACGATGTCACCCGCCAGCTCCACCCCGTTCGCCGCCAGCGCCTCGACGGCGAACACCATCGCCGCGATCCCGCCCTTCATGTCGCACGACCCGCGGCCGTACAGCAACCCGTCGCGCACCTCGGCACTGAACGGGTCGCTCGTCCACTCCCCACGCGGCTCGACCGAGACCACGTCGATGTGTCCGTTGAGCAGCAACGACCGCCCTGTACCCGCGCCCGCCCGCCGCGCGATCAGCTGTGGCCGGCCGTCGAAGTCAAGCCCCGGCGGGACGAGCGGCTTGCCCTGCATCGCGCGGGCTTCGGGTTCGAACAGGTCGATCTCGGCGCCGGCCGCCCGTAGTCGAGCCGCCAGCAACTCCTGGAGCCCCCGCTCCTCGCGCGGCCGGTCGCCCGGGTTGCGAGCGGTCGTGTCGAAGCCGATCAAGGCGGAGGCAAACGCGACCAAGTCATCGACGCCGTCGGCGATCGAATCGCACACGCGCCGCTCCGCATCCGTCAACCCCATCACTTCCATACTCTTACATCCGCATGAGCGACGAGCCTGCAATGGTGACCACGGCCCGCCGCATCTGTGAGCAGGCCGCCTCGCAGGGCGTCGCCGTTCGGCTGCTCGGCGGGATCGCGATCTGGGTTCGGTCGCCCGACGAGATCCGCTCAACGCTGGGGCGCGAGTACGCCGACATCGACCTCGCCACCATGCGCAAGAGCGCGAAGCCACTGCGCGACATGCTCGAGTCCCTGACCTACGTTCCCGACAAGATGTTCAACGCCGTCCAGGGCGATCGCCGGTTGTACTTCACCGCGGCGGATGACGGGTACCACGTCGACATCTTCGTCGACCGGTTCGTGATGTCGCACGAGCTCGATCTCGGCAAACGGCTCGAGACTGAGCCCCTGACGCTCCCGGCGGCCGAGCTGCTGCTGACGAAGCTGCAGATCGCCGAGCTCAACCAGAAGGACGCAGCCGACACCGCGATGCTGCTGCTCGGCCACGAGATCGCGGACACCGACGGACCGGGCCGGCTCAACGTCGCGTACGTCGCCGACGTGTGCGGCGAGGACTGGGGCTTCTACACGACCGTCACCGACAACCTGGCCAAGACGCAGGCGCTGCTCGACCAGATCCTTTCCGACCGCGTGCAGCATGAACTCGTCTCAGCGCGCGTCTCGCAGCTGCTCGCCGAGCTCGAGGCGGCACCGAAGTCGCGCGGCTGGCGCCGGCGGGCCAGGATCGGGCGGCGGATGAAGTGGTACGAGACCCCCGACGAGGTGTGAACGGGTGCGAGTCGCCTGTTGCCAGTTCGCGCCAACCGTCGAGCACCCAGAACGGAATCCCGCGCGCGCGCGCGAGGCGATCGCGGTGGCAGCGCAGGCCGGCGCGCAGCTCGTCGTGCTGCCAGAGCTCTGCAACAGCGGCTACGTGTTCGAAGCTGTCGAAGAGGCGCACGCCGCCGCCGCTCCGCGCGACGGCGAGCTGCTGCGCGGCTGGGCCGAGGCGCTCGCGGGCACCGACGCGCTCGTGGTCGGCGGGTTCGCGGAGCTGGCGCCGGACGGCACGCTGTACAACAGCTGCGCGCTCGTTAGCCGCGACGGCGTCCAGGCGGTCTACCGCAAGCTCCACCTGTGGGACCGCGAGTCGCTGTGGTTCAGCCCCGGTGACGAACCTGCGCCGGTGATCGAAACGCCGCACGGCCGGATCGGGCTGGCGATCTGTTACGACATCGAGTTCCCCGAGCTCACGCGCGGCCTCGCGCTCGCCGGTGCGGATGTGATCGCGCTGCCCGCGAACTGGCCCCACGACGACGCGCCGCCCGACGGCCGGCCGGTTCTGCACTCGCTCGCCGCTGTCACCGCATACCTGAGCAAGGTGTTCGTCGCTGTCTGCGATCGCAGCGGCACCGAACGGGGTGTCGAGTTCGAAGGCGGGAGCGTGATCGCCGCCCCCGACGGCGCGCTCAAAGCCGGCCCGGTGGTTGACCGCGGTGAGGAGATGCTCGTCGCCGAGCTCGAGCTTGCACAAACGCGGGACAAGCGCACGAGCGACCGCAACGACGCATTCGCCGATCGACGCCCCGATCGGTATCTGTCCGTCTTGGCGAACGGCCGCGGCTCCTAAAGGCCACACTGGCCATCAGCCCCGGTGGTAGGGTCGCGCCGACGTGGCCGATGTAACAGGAGGCTCCCCCAACCCGAGCGCCGCCGCCCAGAGCACGACACCGAAGCTGTTCGTGCGTCAATCCTCGGGGCTGGTCCGGAACGTCAGCGTCACGAACGCTCTGTTCTTCAACGTGGCCGCGTTCGTTGGAGTCGGACTGACGCTGTACCCGATCTTCTACTCGCTCCCGGTCGTCCCGATGTGGAAGACATCGTTGTTCTCCGCGTACGGGTGGGCGGCGATCATCGCCGGGCTGTTCTGCATCCTGCTCGCGATCATCTTCACATCGCTGACATCGGTGATGCCGCGATCCGGTGGCGACTACGTGTTCACGAGCCGGATCCTGCACCCGTTCCTCGGCTGGATGGAGTCCTGGACGCTGGTGATCGCGTCGGTGCTGATCATCGCGTTCGAGGTGCCGCTCGTGCTGCGCAACCTGCAGGTCACCGCGCGGATCATCGGGATCGGCGCGGGCGGCTTCCACAGCGCGAACACTTGGTTCACCGACGCGACCGGGACGATCACGGGCACCCCCGGGTTCATCGCCGCGCTCGTCGTCCTGTTCCTGATCGGCGTGATTTGCGTCCTGCCAACACGCACCTTCCACAGGGTCGTGACCGCACTCGCCGCGTTCGGTGTCGCGTGCTTCGCCGCGATGTTCATCTTCGGACTGGTCGCGACGAGCAAGTCGAGCTTCGTCCACAACCTGCCGCACTACACCGGGGGTGTGACCGCTTCGCAGATCGCCGCCTCGGGCACCGGCGCCGGGGTCCTCGGCGGTCCGCACAAGAGCTTCCTCTCGAACATCTTCTCCACCGGGGCGTTCCCGCTGGTCCTGTCGGTGCTGCTGTTCCAGTTCATCGGCTTCCAGTACTCCGCCTACATCGCCGGCGAGGTCCGCGGCAACGTCCGCCGTGGCGTGATGATCGCGCTGCTCGGGGCGCTCGCGATCGGCGTGTTCGCGAACTCGATCTACGTGGACGCGCTCTCGACGCACCTCGGCTTCAAGACGAACGTCAGCTGGGGTGCGAGCTACTGGGGCTTCCCGGGCGCGCTGAAGAGCCTGCCGCTCGGGCAGCCGAATGCGATGCCACTGCTCGCGGTCGTAGCGAATAAGGGCCTGTGGCCGATCTGGGCGCTGATCAGCCTCGGCGGCACGATCTTCCCGTTTCTGCTGTGCCCCGTGTACATCAACTTCATCAGCCGGATGCAGCTCGCATGGAGCCTCGACCGGCAGGTTCCCGAGTGGTTCGGGAGCGTGTCCGAGCGGATCCGCGGACCGTTGAATGCGATCCTGGCGACGCTCGGGTTGACCGCGGTCTTCCTGTTCTTCCAGAGCTACAAGGACTTGCCGACGTTCCTGGCGACGACGGGTCACAAGCTGAACCTCGCCGGCACCGCATGGTTCTCGATCGTGATGGCGCTCTTCACGTGGTGCCTTCCGGGGATCAACGCGATGCTCGTCCGCTGGCGAAGACCCGAGCTCGTGCGCAACGCGCCGTTCGGAAAGGCCTTGCCATACATCGGCTTCGTGTGGCTGTTGTTCCCGCTGTGGATCTACATCTTCGCGGTGATCAAGCCAATCGTGAACGCTCTGAAGACCGGCGGCGCGCTGACCTACCTAGAGACCAACGGGATCATCGATGCCGGCCTCTTCTACGTGATCGGGATCGTGATCTACTTCGTGATGAGGTACCGCTCGCGCGCGGCCGGCGTCGACTCGAAGATGCTGTTTACCGAGCTTCCGCCCGATTAGCACCCGGCTCTACATAGCAAGCGATTTCCACGCCGCCGAGAAAGCATGGCGGAAGTACCTGAACGCAATCAAGGGCAACGTCTACAAGGCCGACGTCGCGCTGCTCGCGGGCGACCTGACGGGCAAGGCGATCGTTCCGATCATCCGCTCAAACGGCGGCTATGAGACCGACCTGTTCGGCGTGCACCGCCACGCGCGCGACGACCAGCAGCTCGCCGAGCTAGAACGCGATATCGCCGACGTCGGCTACTACTCGTTCATCACCACGACCGATGAGGCAACCCGGCTCGCGTCGGATGAACCGGGACGCGACGAGCTGCTCCACCGGCTGATGAACGAGCGCGTCAAAGATTGGCTCGACCTCGCGACCCAGCGCCTCGCCGAGACCGGTGTACCGCTCTACCTGATCCCGGGCAACGACGACGAGTTCGGAATCGATGAGATCCTCAACGCCCCGGGCCATGCGCCGGTCAACGCCGACGGCCGCGTGCTCGACATCCCCGGCGAGTTGCAGCTGCTCGCCAGCGGCTGGTCGAACCACACGCCCTGGCAGACCCCTCGCGAGGAGTCAGAGGACGAGCTGTACGCCCGGCTCGATGCGCTCGCCCAACAGGTCCGCGACCCGCGCCGGGCGGTGTTCATGATCCATGTGCCCCCTCACGACTCCGGGCTCGACACGGCCCCGATCCTCGACGAGAACCTCCGCCCCACCGTGTCCGCCGGCGACGTGCTCCGCGGTCCGGTCGGGTCGACGGCGGTGCGGCGGATCATCGAGAGCTACCAGCCGGTGCTCGCGATCCACGGTCACATCCACGAGTCCGGCGGCGAGCGCCGGATCGGCGACACCCTGTGCATCAACCCGGGGTCCGAGGCGAACGCGGGAATCCTGCGCGGCTACCTCGTCGACATCGGCCCCAAGGGCGTCGAGCTCGCTCAGCGAGTCGAGGGATAGTCCCGCGTCGCGGGACCGGAGGCGCGGAGCCTCCGGCGCGCGGTGTGTGTGGGCCCGCGGAATAGTGCGTACGGCCGCTCGAGCACGCTTGCGAGCGGCGGCTCGGGTGCGACCTTGTTGAAGGTCAACCGGAGCAGACCGGCGCATTCCGGGCACTGCGTCTGATGGGCGCTGACGGCGTCGACCCGCAGCCCCGTCGTGGCCCACCCGCAAGCCTCACAGCAGTACAACGGCATTGAAACCAGAGTTCCCAACCCCGGGAAAGGCCAAACGTCAACCGCCGGGCGGGCCCCAGAACTCCGCTTCGAGCCGCCCGAGCTCGGTCGCCGGCGGCTCGCCGAAGTCGAGCTCGCGCATGATCCGGTGCCAGTTGCGCTCGGCCCGCAGATGCCCGAGCACCGCCAGCACGCTCGTCTCCATCCGCCGCAACCAGATCTCCTCGGGCGGGACCTTGATCTGGCGCGCGAGCCGGAATGCCCCTTCGAGCGCACGTGGGTCGACGAGCGCCGCGACGATCTGGGCCACGTAGTCGGGATCGATCTGGAGCTCGCGGTCGTAGAGGTACCAGTCGAGCAGCGCGACCGCTTGGTTGAACAGCAGCTCGCGATCGATTCGCTCGAGGTTGCGCACGTATCCGAGCCCATCCATCACGCGCGTGAAGTCGTCGAGATTGCCCTCGATCGCCGCTCGCAGCACCCGCCGCGCGAGCTCCGTCCACTCGCCGCTGACCTCCGCCGTGTTGCCGAAGTCGAGGAACGCCATCCGCCCGTCCCCCATCAGCAGGTAGTTCCCGGGGTGCGGGTCGGTGTTGAACCGCCCGAGCCGCTGCGTCGAGCCGAAGAAGAACCGCACGATGATCTCGCCGACACGACTGCGCTGCTCCTGGTCGAACTTCACGACCTCGTCGAACTTGATCCCGTCGACCCACTCGCACACCATCACGCGCCGGCGCGATAGCGCGGTGACAACCTCCGGCACGTAGATGAACGGGTGGCCACGGTAAGCGCGCGCAAACGTCCGCTGGTTCTGGGCCTCGAGCTCGAAGTCGAGCTCCTCGAGCACGCGCTCGCGCAGCTCGCCGGCGATCACCTCGGGATCGAGTCCGGGAGCGAGCGCCTTCCCGAGCCGGATCAGCACCGACGCGACATCGAGATCGGCGGCGAGCGCGTCCGCGATCTCGGGGTACTGGATCTTGACCGCCACCCGCCGACCGTCTTGCAGGGTTGCACGATGGACCTGCCCGATCGACGCCGCCGCAAGCGCCTCGTGCGAGATCTCGGCGAACACCTCCTCCACCGGTTGCTCGAGCTCGGACTCGAGCAACCTCCGTACCTTCTCCCACCCCATCGCCGGCGCCGCGTCACGCAGCCCCGCCAGCCGCTCCTGATAGATCTCGCGGAACTCGGGCGGGAGGAACTCAACGTCGACAAACGACGCCAGCTGCCCGATCTTCATCGCGCCGCCGCGCAAGTTCCCGAGCACCGCGACCGCGGCGTCGGCGAGCTCGATGTGGCGTTCGAGCAGGACCTCTCGCGCGCGCTCGGGCGAGCGCGCCATGCTCGTGAGCATCGTGCCGGCCAGCTTGGCGCTGCTGGGCCCAAGCGCCGCCGTCGTGCTGGTGGCGCGGCGGACCTTCCCCGTCGGGATCTCGTCGCCGTCTCTCTGTCGGGGCAACTAGGCCTCTACGAACCGTGTATGCACGGTCACGGTGTCCCGGTTTACATTCGTCACGAGCCACGTGGCCGCATACACGCCCGCGGGCAGCGCGGCGACCCGCACGCCATGGCCAACCGCGACGTTGGCGACGAACACGGACCGGTGCTTTGCGCCGAGCCGCCTCACCGACAGCGAGACGGTGGCGCGCGCGCCGTAGATCGAGCCGTCGAACCCGAGCAGCGCCGGCTGCGCCGAGGCGACGAACGGGCCATACAGCGTCGCGCCGTTGTTCGGCGAAAGGCTCGCGACGCCGACCAGCTCGGTGCGCGTCAAGCCACCGCTGAGATCGTCGGTCTGCTCGATATTGCCCGCCGGCAGACCTGCCGCGCGGCCGTCGTCCGGACAGGCGAAACCGGTCCCCGCCGCGCCGCCGACCCCGACCAGCACCCCCGTCGGCGGTGTGGTGATCGGTTTGCCGTAGTAGTCGCCGGGCTCGCATGTCCCCCCCGAGAGCACCGTCTGCTGGTCGATCACCTGGACGCGCAGATGCGCAACGTGGAGCGTCGTCAGCGTCCGCCCCGCGCCGTTGCGCAGGCTGACTACGTCCCCGCCGGTCACGCTCGCGTTCGCGATTCGCGCGGTGCCGCTGAAGTCAGCGCGCGCGTGAGCGACGCGATCGCCGCGGCGGCGGGTCAACGTGTACCGAGCGCCAGGGACAAGCCCGGTGCAGACGACGGACTGCGCCTCGAGGTTCGCCGTGCACTGCGGGAACCCGGTCGGGTTGAACAGCAAGTCGGGGTTGCCGAGCGCCGACGAGCTGTCGGGCTCGCCGAGCGGGACCGTCAGCTTCACGAGCGCGCCGTCGGGGTTGTCCGGGGAGTTCCCCCGGTTGTCCTCGCTGCTCATCGACAGCTTCGTACCGGAGGCGATCGACCCGGTCGGGATCTCCGATACGTCGGTCTCGGTTTCGCACTGCTCGACGGGCGGCGCGGTGCTCGTGCGCCCGATCGTCAGACCGAGAACTCCAGTCTGTGAGCACGGGCCGAGCAGCACCCCCCGATCGCCGACGGCATATCCGTTGTCGAGGTCGAAGAACCCCGTCCAACCCGATTCCGTGAACGGGTTGCCGCCGCTCCCGGTAGCGATCAGATCTGGCAGCGGTCCGCCGCGACCGTAGGTGACGATGATCACGTCGCGATCGTCCCCGAACGCGTGCCGGACGCGGCCGCTGAGCGTCGCCGACCAGTTTCCGCCGGCATTGGTGCGCCCGGACGCTTCCGCGACGAGGTTGCCCGCCCGCAACAGCCCGACGTCGACCGCGATCCCCGCCTTTGCGATCCCGGTGTTGCCGCTGATCCGCGAGCTGAACTGGGAGATGTCGACCGTCGCCAGCGGCAGCGCGCTGCTCGTCGCGGTCGACCGCTGCACGCAGCCGTTGATCGCGTTCGACCACATCATCTGGAAGAGATACTCATGGCCGTTGATCAGCTGGTTGTACGGGGAGCCGTTGAGCGCGTAGCCGAGCGGCGTGCCCAGCTCGGGTTGCTCGCAGTCGTCGCCGACCTCGAACCCGTTCGGGTCCATCCAGGCGGTGCCCTCAGGGTCGGTGATCGCCTCGATCGTCTCGTGCGCGACCGTGTCGAGCGCGTTCTCCGCCTCCGGATTCCCTTGTGGATCGGCTCCCTGTGGCGACACCCCTTCGACCATCGGATCCGGGACCGACGCGTACACGAAAGCCCCGTTGCCGACGTTCGCGAGGCTGTGGTAGCCGGCGAAGTTGTTCGAGTCGCACACGCCCGGCGTGATGCACTGATCGACGTCCGGCGGCAGGAAGATGAACCACAGATCGTTCAGCCCGCGGCCGCTCGGATCGTTTGCGGCGATCTGCTTGTCGATCTCCTGCTGCAACTGAAGATCGGTGATGCACGTGGCGACCCCGGCCGGCGACGCGCACTGGCTGCCCTTCGCCGGGTAAGGATCGGTGGAGTTGATCGAGTCCGCGCTCGCGCTGTAGGACAGGTGGTAGGAGCCGGGGCCGCTGCCGTCGCCGTACTGGGGCAGCACCGAGAACACGTTTGACGTCGTACCCGAGGCGCTCGCGACATCGGTGAAGAACTGCTGGATTTCAGCCTGGTAGGAGAGCGTGAGCAAGCCCGGCGCGCCGTCGAAGTGGTATCCGCTCGGCGCCCAGAAGATCGTGTGGACCGTGACGCCCCGGAGCACCGAGCCGCCGTGGTAGACGACCGGGGAGTTAGCGCCGCTCGTGATCTCCGGTCCGCCCTGCCGCGGCATCCAGGCCGAACGCGCCGTGGACGCGCGGCCGGAACTTCTGCGCCGCGCCGGCGGGTCCGGCGGCGGCGAGGGAGAACGCGAGCAGCACCGCGGCGACCCCTGAGCCGATCTTTGCGCTCGCCACGGACGGCACGTTACCGCACCCGGTACGATCAGCCCCAAGTGTGAAAACCCAGGGGTGCTGGCGGGCAAGCCGGCTGAGATAGCGCCCTTCGCGTTCCGCGACCAGGCGCTGACCCTTCGAACCTGTGGGGTAATGCCCGCGGAGGGAGCAGCAACGCGATGATCGAGGCTCCCGTCAAGGAGCCTCGCGATCTTGAAGGACCCGGTGGCGTCCGGGTCGAGGTCGTGAGCAAGACGTTCATGGGCCGCCGCGGTCCGATCCAGGCGCTCGAGGGCATGTCGTTGGGCGCGGCGCCGGGCGAGATCGTCGCCGTCGTCGGCCCGAGCGGCTGCGGCAAGACGACGCTGCTCGAGCTGATCTGCGGCCTGCTCGCGCCGGACGCGGGCACGATCGACTGCGCCCCCGCCGCCCTGATGCCGCAACGCGATCTTCTGTTGCCGTGGTTGAGCGCTATCGACAACGCCGCGCTGGCGTTGCGTGTGCGCGGCGTGTCCCGGTCGGACGCGCGCGCGCAAGCCGCCCCTTGGCTCGAGCGGTTCGGTCTGTCGGAATTTGAGCGCGCCCGACCGGCGGAGCTTTCGGGCGGGATGCGCCAGCGGGTGTCGTTCTTGAGGTCGCTGCTCGCGGGCAAGCCGGTGCTCGCGCTGGACGAGCCGTTCGCGTCGCTCGACGCGATCACCCGCGCGGAGATGCAGGGCTGGCTTGCCCACGTGCTCGAGCTCGAGCCCCGGACGGTCGTGTTCGTCACCCACGACGTCGAGGAGGCGGTGATCCTCGGCGACTCGGTCGTGGTGATGTCGCGGCGACCCGGTCGTTCGGTCGACCGGATCGACGTCCCGCTTGCGCGACCGCGCCGGCGCACCGACGCCGAGGTGGTGGCGCTTCGCGAACGGGCGCTCGACGCGCTGGGGGTGGCGCCGTGAGGCGCACGACGAGGATCGTCTTGCCGCTGCTCGCGCTCGCGGTGCTGATCGGCGCCTGGGAGGTGTACGTCGACTCCGGCGGCGCCGACCCGACCGTGCTGCCGCCGCCACATGCGATCTTCAGCTCGCTGTGGAACGATCGCTCGTTGCTGTGGCGGTACTTCCACCCGACCGCCGAGGCGATCCTGCTCGGGATCCTGGTCGCGGCGGTGATCGGGCTGCTGTTGGCGGTCGTGATGCATCTCGTGCCGGTTCTGCGCGCCGCCCTGTACCCGGTCGTGGTCGCGTCGCAGACGATCCCGATCCCGCTGATCGCGCCGCTGCTCGTGTTCTGGCTCGGATTCGGGCTCCGGCCCGAGCTGCTCGTGATCGCCTTGATCTCGTTTTTCTCGATCGTCGTCACGACGCTCAACGCGCTGGCCACGATCGACCCGGCGCTGCTGAAGCTGACGCGGACCTTCGACGCCTCGCGGCTCCGTGCGTTCCGCCACGTTGAGCTGCCGGCCGCGCTTCCCGGAGTGTTCACCGGGGCGAAGATCGCGGCGGTCGTCTCCGCGATCGGCGCGCTGCTGGCCGAACAGGCGAACGGATCGACATCATCGCTGGGCTTCCTGTTCGTCGAGACAACCAACCAGTCGCTGTTCGCCCGCGCATGGGCGGAGATCCTGTTGCTGTCGCTATTCACGATCGCGCTGTTCGCGATCCTGTCCGTGGCCGAGCGGTTGGCGCTGCCGTGGGCCTATCAACCGAGAGGAGACTCCTCAGCATGAGACGCCTGTTGCCGCTCTTAGTATTGGCCGCCCTCCCCTTCGCCCTCGCGGCCTGCGGCGAGAAGCACGATCAGCTGGGACCGGGCACGTCGCAGTCGATGACGGTGATGCTCGACTGGGTCCCGAACGCCGACCACGTCGGCCTGTACGAGGCGCTCGCCGACGGCGACTTCGCGAAGGCCGGGCTCGACGTCCACGTCGAGACGCCGCCGAACCCGGCGTCGCCGCTGCAGCTGCTGGCCGCCGGAAAGGTCGACATCGCGATCTCGTACGAACCGCAGGTGCTGCTTGCCCGCAACCAGGGCGAGGGGCTCGTGTCCGTCGGCGCGATCGTCCAGCGGCCGCTGACCTCGATCGTGTCGGTCGGCAAGCGACACATCACCTCGGTCAAGCAGCTCCGTGGCAAGACCGTCGGCTACGCCGGCATTCCCTACCAGCAGGCGTACCTCGACACGATCCTCAAGCAGGCGGGCGTCCCGCTGCGGTCGGTCAAGCTCGTGAACGTCGGCGCGAATCTGGTTCCGGCGATGGTCTCCGGCCGTGTCGACGCGACAATCGGCGCCTACTGGAACTACGAGGCGATCCAGCTCCAGCGGATGGGCAAGCGCCCCAACGTGATCCGCGTCGACCACGCGGGCATCCCGAGCTACGACGAGCTGGTGCTGGTCGTCCGGCGCACCGAGCTGCAGAGCTCGAGCGACCAGATCCGCCAGTTCGTGCAAGCGCTCGGCCGCGGCTACGAGGCCGTCCGCGCCGACCCGGCGGCCGGCGTCGCGAACCTGGTCAAGGCGAACCCGGGCCTCGATTCCAAATTCCAGGCCGCCGCCGTCCGCGCGACCCTGTCGTCGTTCTTCCCGGCGAAGGCATCAGAGCCGTGGGGATGGCAGGACACCTCGCAGTGGAACGCGTACGGCCAGTGGATGCTCAGCAATCACCTGATCACGAATCCGAACGCGATTCGTCGACGCGTCGACGAACGAGGTGCTGGCGGGTCAGGGCATCTAGACCCGCGCTCAGCGCCCGCTCGGCGGCAGCAACATCGGGGCTCGCGCCCGCTGGGAGAAGTTGAAGTCGGCGAGCAGGTTGCCGAGGCCCTTCGTGCGCTCCCGCACGTCGGGTCGCGGATCGGGCCGGCCATCCGTCTTGGGATCGATCGCCCGGCCGCCGAGGAAGTCGGCTTCGATGAACTTGTTGTACGCGTCGAAGCTGAGCTGCTGGTGGTCGATGAAGCCCTTGCGCGCGTACGGACTGATGACAAGCGCCGGAACCCGGAACCCGTACCCCTGGCCGTCGATCACCGGCGGCTTGACGTGGTCGTAGAAGCCGCCCCAGTCATCCCAGGCGAGGAAGATCGCCGTCGAGGCCCAGTCTTTGGAGCGCATGATCGCGTTGATCACGTTCGTCACGTACGCCTCGCCCGTGGCGATGTTCGAGGTCGGGTGCTCGGAGTCGATCCCGTTCGGGATCACCCACGACACAGCGGGGAGCTTGCCGGCCTTGGCCGCGACGTAGAAGTCCTTCGTTGCCTTGATGTCACGCAGCTGGTTGTCCTGCTTGACCGTGGTGAACGACGGCAATGGGTTCCAGATCCCCGGCGTGCGCGGGTCCTGATTGCGGAACACGCAGAACATCTGCGCACTCTCGCAGTCGGGCTCGGGACCTGGCTGCATGTAGTACGCCCAGCTGATGTGGTGTCGGTGAAGCAGCCATGTGAGGTCAGTCCACGCGTAGTTCGGCGCCTTGTGAGGAGCAGGACCCAGGTCCTGAGGAAAATTCGGAGCCTCGACTTGCGTCTTGCAGCTCATCGGATCGCCTTCGACCGAGCACAGGGCGGACCACTCAGAGACGAGGTACAGGTGTGCCGGGAGGCTCCACGAATCCACCGGTTCAAACATGTGGTCCTGTAGCACGTAGCTCTTGGCGTACTTCCAGTAGTTCGGAAGCTCGTGGGCGTTGTGGTAGCCCATCACGTCGATTGGCTCCGTCGGCTCGCACGAGATCGGGTCTATCGGGTTCTTGCATGACTCGCGGGACTTGATGAAGCCGTCCATCCGCCCGCTGTCCAGGTCCTGCAAAAAGCCTCCGTTGTCGTGCGGGCCACCGATGTTGACCAGGTGCGGGTCGTGGTACGGCCGCACGCAATCACGGTGCTGCGGGTCAGGCATGCATGTGGTGAATTGCCCGCGCTTGTTGCGTGGCAGCCCGTCGGCCCCGGGGTAGGTCCCGAAGTAGGAGTCGAACGACCGGTTCTCCTGCATGATGATCACGACGTGCTGGATCTTGTGGATCCCTTTCAGCGCGCGGAGCGCCGGGTCGCCCGTATGCGCGGCCGCGGCGGTGTGCGCGCTTGCGCGAGTCGCCCCGCCGTCCGCGCCGAACGCGCCGGCAAGCGCGGCCGCTGCAACGAGCACCGCACCCCCCGCGACCTGCTTCCTCAGTCGCATTGCGCATTCATACCGTCTCCTCAGAGGCGATTGCAAGCCACAGGCAGACTCGCTTCAGCGAATCTGCCTGTCAGCGGAGGGCCGTCCTCAGCGCGACCGGCGCTTCTGGCCGACCGCGCGGATCAGCTGCGCCTTACCCATCTTCGAGCGGCCCTCGATTCCGAGTCTGGCGGCCTCTCGGCGCAGCTCGGTGACGGTCATCGCTCCGGCGCCGTGGCCAGTCCCCTGGCTGGCGCCGCGCTTGCGCGCCGCGGCCTTCGCGCCCTCGCGTCGAGCGCCGAGCGCGTCTTCGACGACAGATTCGAGATCGTCCGCTTGCTGCGTGCTCCGCTCTGGGCCGTCTTGACGTTCTTGCGTGCGGTTTCTCGCTGCTTCTGTGTAGCCATAGTTCGTGTTTACCCGACGTACGCGCGGGCGCAACTAACCGCACGCGTGCAGGTTCTTCGGCCTGTCCGAACCGCGCTGGAGGCCGCCGAGGCGCGTACCGGGGCATCCGCCCGGCGCGCCCCGGTACGAAACGGCTACAGGAAGAACGCGATGAACCCACCGACGAGGCCGTAGAAGAAGCACGCCTCGGTGAGCGCGAACCCGAGCCACTGGATCGAGGTGATCTCGTCCCGCATCTCCGGCTGACGGGTGACCGACTCGATCACCTTGCCGAACAGGATCCCGATCCCCGCGCCGGCGCCCGCAGCACCGCCGCCGGCACCGACACCAAGCGCGATCGCGCGGCCGGCCGCCTTCCCATAGGTCGTGGGGTCGATCGCTCCGAACAGATGAATAACGGCTTGCAGCATCGTCGTACCCCCGCGAAGTAGTGTTGCGTACAGGGTGTACGTATTTTCACATACAGACAGTACGCATGTCAAGTAGCGCTGACGAGCGGCCGCACACAAAGGCGGGTCAGCGGGAGGCGACAACGAGCGCACTGATCGCCGCCGCCCGCGAGCTGTTCGCGACCCGCGGCTACGCGGGCGTCGGCACCGAGGAGATCGTCCAGCACGCGGGCGTCACCCGTGGTGCGCTGTACCACCACTTCAAGCACGGCAAGGAGGAGCTGTTCCGCGCAGTGCTCGTGCAGGTCGCGGCGGAGACGGTCAAAACAGTCGCGGGCGCGGCGGCCTCGACCGCCGACCCGTGGGAGGCGCTGGAGCGGGGCTGCGACGCATTCCTCGACGCGTGCGCCACCCCGGCGGTTCGGCGGATCGTGCTGACCGACGGACCCGCCGTGCTCGGCTGGGATGTGTGGCGGGCGATCGACACCGACTACGGGTTGAGCGTGATCGAGCGTGCGCTCCAGCGCGCGAGCGACGCGGGCGAGCTGCTGCCGGCGCCCCCGAACGCGGTCGCCCAGGTGCTTGCGGGCGCACTCGACGAAGCCGCGATCGTCGTCGCCGGAGCCGACGACCCGGCAGCCGCCCGCGAGGAGATGGGCGGAACGGTCCGCCGCCTGCTCGCCGGCCTGCGCGCGCCGTCGGTCTGACTCAGGCGGCGAGCCGGAGCGCCGCCCCGGACGCTCGCCGACCGCAGCGCGTGGATCCCGGCCAGCCCCGCCCACGGCGCGTACGGCTCGAACAACGCCGCCACCTCCTCCTCGGTGGCGCGCGCAAACGGATTGCCGCCGCTCTGCATCCGCCCGACAAGCTTCAGGTACGCGAGGTCGCCGGCGGGCAGCTGATCGAGCCTCCCCTGCCCGGTCAGCGCCATCGTCTGCACCGTCCACGAGCCGATCCCCGGAATCGTCCGCAGACGCCGCCACCCTTCGGCGCTGGCCGTCAGGCCCGCATTCGAGATCGACACGGCCCGACGCGACCTCACGCGCGGCGCGCCGCAGCGCGATCGCGCGGCTCGCCGACAGACCGAGCGATTCGAGCAGCGCCGGCGCCTGCGCCGCCACCACCTCGGCGCGAGGGCAGATCGCGCAACCCGGTGCGCGGGCACACCCGGCCGAGCCGGAACGCCATCCGCCGCTGGATCTCCGCCGCCTCCTCGTAGGTGATCAGCTGCTCGCAGATCGCCATCAGCAGCGCCTCGAAACCGCCCGGCCGGGCCCTGACGCGGAGCGACGGCGAGACGCGGACCGACGCCCCGATCAGCGGATCTTCGACGAACCGCTCGTAGAAGGCCGGAGGTCGAGGTCGACGCCGAGCGCAAACCGCATCCGCTCGATCCCGCGCTGCGACGCGGCACGCGAGCCCGACGCAGCGCCGAACAGCACCCGGTCCGGCGAGAGCTGCGCCACCCTGATCACGACCGGCTCCTCGCCGACGTGGATCAACCGATGCAGCACACCTCCCCGGACCCGCGCCAACCGATCGAGCCCGACGCGACGCGAGAGCCGGAACGCCCATCGCGGGCGAACCTCGAGCCGGACCTCGGGGGCCACTCAGTTACTCGCCGGGCCGGCCGAGCACATGCACGCGCACGACGTACGTGCGCGTCGTTCCCGAGGTCGGCCAGAAGTCACCGGGGCGCCGGTGCAGGGGGCCGCCACCGACGACATCGCGGCCGAGCCGCGCCACCTTCCGCGCGCCATACCGGCGCGCGAGCGCCAGCGTGGCGGCGCCGGCGACGAACCCGGTCGCGGCGGCGGCGGCGGCGTGCACGGCGCCGAGCGGCCTGGGCACGGTTTCCACGGCGCGGACCTCCGCGACGACGGGCAACGCGGCGCGCTGCACCTCGACGGGGTCGAGCACCTCGACCGCTTCGACGACCTCTGCTTCCTCAGGCTCGTCCATCGCGACCATGGTGACACGGAACGCGGCTGGCTTCAAAGGTACCCTCCGCGGATGGCCACGAGGATCGATGTCTTCGCCAAGGCGCGCGAGCATGAGCGGATCGAGCAGCTCCAGGCCGCGCGCGAGCTCGACGCGCTCCCCTACTTCCACGTGCTCGAAGGTCCGACGCTCCCCGTCGTCGAGATGGAGGGCAAGCGCCGGATCATGCTCGGCTCGAACAACTACCTCGGCCTGACCGGCGACGAGCGGGTCAAGCAGGGCGCGCTCGACGCGCTGAACCGTTACGGCACCGGGCTGACCGGATCGCGCCTGCTGAACGGCACGACCGACCTCCACGTCGAGCTCGAGCGCGAGCTGGCCGAGTGGCTCGAGACCGAGGCCGCGATCGTGTACACGACCGGCCATCAGGCGAACGTCGGCGCGCTCGGCACGATCCTCGGCCCGAGCGACACCGTGATCGCCGACTCGGGCGACCATGCCTCGATCCTCGACGGCTGCCTTCTCAGCGGCGCGAAGCTCCGCGCGTTCCGCCACAACCGGCTCGACCTGCTCGAGAAGCGCCTGGCCCAGGCCGAACAGGACGGGGGCGGCGTACTCGTCGTCGTCGACGGCGTCTTCAGCATGGAGGGCGACGTCGCTCCGCTCCCGGAGATCGCCGAGGCGTGCAGCAAGCATGGCGCGCGGCTAATGGTCGACGAGGCACACGCGCTCGGCGTGCTCGGCGCGCGCGGCGCCGGCACATGCGAACTCCTGGGCGTCGAGGACCGCGTCGACCTGCGGATGGCGACCTTCTCCAAGTCGCTCGCGTCGTGCGGCGGCGTGATCGCCGGGCCGGCCGACGTGATCGAGTTCCTGCGGATCCAATCGCGACCGTTCCTGTTTACGGCGAGCGGCGTTCCCGCGGCCGTCGGCGCAGCGCTCGCGGCCACGAAGATCTGCCGCTCGGACGAGGGCCGCGAGCTGTTCGCGAAGGTCCTGAACAACGCGCGCCACCTGCACAAGGGGCTGAGCGACCTCGGCTTCAAGGTCGTTGAACCGACGACCTTGAACGACGGGACCGAGATCGTGACCCCGGTCGTTCCGGTCGTCGTCGGCGACGACTGGAAGGCCGTGTTCCTGTGGAAGGCGCTGTACGAGGCCGGTGTGTTCGTCAACGTCGCGATCCATCCGGCCGTGCCGCCGGCCGGCGCGCTGCTGCGGACGAGCGTGATGGCGACCCACGACGAAGCGACGCTCGATGCCGCGCTCGAGATCTTCGCGGCAGGTCAAGCGAGGCTTCGAAGCCGAGCACGGACCACTTCCGGGCGCGTTGTAAGAGAACCCCGTCCCTTGTCCGTTCCCGCACAAGGAAATCTACGCGGAACGGCGAGAAAAAAACTCCGCTCTAAGCAGAAGACCGGCAGTTGTGACGTTGCTGTGATCTGCGCCGTCGCGCTAGGTTCCCGTGCGTCAGATGTTGGTCGGCCGGAGAGGTTCCATATAGCTCTTTGAGTGGTAGGGAAGCTAGCGGGAACGCACCAGGGGCGGCAGGACTACCGGACGACAGACACCTCTATAAGGACCCGTCGGACGCAAGCTCACAGCGTCGCGACGGTGGCTGGCGTATGGGCATAACCAAACGTCCGCTCATGGGCGGACAGGATGCAGGGAGAGAGATAGACGAATGACGCAAACCGTCTCGATGACCACGGACGAACCACAGCGTCTGCGCGCGCTGGGGCGGGCCAACGACATCCGGCTCGCTCGGGCGAAGCTCAAGCGACAGATCGCCCAGGGGGAGATCTCCGTAGCGCAGGTCATCCTCAACTCGCCGGAGGAAGCGGCGAGTTGGTACGTGAGCGAGCTGCTGATGGCGCAGCGGCGATGGGGCAACGAACGGTGCCGCAAGTTCCTCAAGAGGAATGGCATCTATGAGCTGAAGCCCGTCGGCACGCTGACCATCCGCCAGCGCCAGCTGCTGGCAGCTCAACTCGAAACCTCGCCGGCGGCCGAGCTAACGCTCGCGGCGTCGCCCGAGCTCGCGCTCGCGGGATAGCGAGGTCGCGGACCCGTGCGGCGTCAGCCGCGCGGGTCCGTGGCTTCTCTTACAACTGGATCCCGATCGGGACCGGGCTCGCTCCCGCGAACAGGAAGAACCAGATCACGAAGCCGATCAGCGTGAGCGTGGCGCTGACGACCAACACGCCCTCGAGCACGATGTGGCCTGGATCGTCCATCCCTCGTGCGCGCCGGTTGCCGCGGTAGATGTTGCTGAGCCACACGAGCACCGAGGAGACCGCAGCGACGGTCACGACCACGCCGATGAACATCGCGCCGATCGCGGCGCCGAGCGATTCGGTGTGACCCTCGATCTGCGAGCCGACCCACAGCCAGAGCAAAGGCGTCCCGACCCACAGCACGAGACTGCCGATGAACATGATCAGGACGACGAGGACCGCCCCAGCGCCGGTCCTGAGTACTTGGCTCATACGCGCTCAGGGTAGTAGCCGCGCTCTACGGGTCGCGGAACTGAGCCCGCGACCCCGGGGTAAGGGACAACCCGAGGAGAGCTTGACCTGCCACCAGCCCATCAGCATGCCGATCAGGCCGAGTCGCGGCCGGACCTCCCACACGCCGCAGCTGCGCTCGCCGAGATCCCGACACGCCAGACGAGCGAACTTGTAGCGGCCCGGCTCGAGCAGCATCCGCTCGAGCAGCACACGGTTGGCGGCGTGCTCCTCGGCCAGCTCGCTGATCGCGGCGCGCGCTACGCGCAGCCGCTCGGCAAGCTCATCCCGGACGCGCTCGAGCTCTCCGAGGTCGAGCAGCCGGGGGTCCCCGCTCCGCGAGCCCTCGGGAGCGACAGCTCCGAGTTCGAACGCGGTCACAAACGCCCCGCTCAGGTCGCGCTCGAGCCGAGCGATCTGCTCGCGCATCGATCGGCGGGCGGCGCGCTCGGCGTCCTTGGCGACACGCAGATCCGCGCCCCGGAAAGCCGAGATCGCAACCTGCGGAGCGTCGATTTCCTGCCCTAGGAGCGCCATTACTCCCTCCTTTAGTCGCCGGTCGGAGCTTACCACCTAGCCTTCCCCGCCAAACCCGCTATGGCGCTCGCGAGCGGAGCACTTCGAGGCACACCCACAGGGCCTCTTCGACATGGATCACCGGCACCCCATCGACGCCCACGGCGTACAACACGATGCGCTCGGTGCGCGGACCGACGGCGTGCTCGGCGACCACGTCACCGAACAGCACGGCGTGGACCGATGTCGAATCGGCCACGGTGAGTCGTCCCGGCGCGAGCGGCACCTCCGGCCCGAGCCGGTCGCCGACGACCGAGGTCCTGATCCCGAGCCCGCCAGGGTCGACGTACGACGCATCAACCGCCCACAGCGGGACGCCGGTCTCGACCAGCGCGATCAGCCGTGCGTCGTCGACCAGCGTCGTCGGCTCGAAGCCGCCTCGCAACAGCCGTGCGACCGCGGCCGCCTCACTCGGAATCCGGTTCGTGTCCGGATCGAGGCCGATCTGGCGAAAGAACGTGCGGTACGCGTTCGGGATCGGGTGGGTGCGCATCGCCACGACGCTCGCGCCGCGGTAGCGGTTGGACAGCGATCGCAGCCGCCGCTTGACCTCGCGAGGGCTGTCGCGCGGCCGGCGGCAGACGACCGTCAGCCAGTCGAGCCGGAGCCCGGGAAATTCCTCGTGGATCGCGGGCTCGACGAACCCCGGCGCCGCGCGAAGCTCGACCTCCTCAGCCATCGCCTCTTCACCCCCGTAGGCGCTGCGCGGCGATCAGCGCGCGCACTTTCGCGTCGAGCTGGCCGGGCTTGTTCCACTGATCGCCGAACAGGAGCGACCTGACCACGCCGCCACGATACGCCAGCTCGAGCATCGGGCACACCTCGACACCGTAGACCTGAGCGAGCGCCCCGTCGCGGTCATACGCGACCGGAATCGTCCAATGGTGGGTGCGCACAGCGCGAAGCGTCGACGTGCGCGCCGAGCTCGCCGCCACGGCCACGAACTGCACGCCGCTCGACGCGTACCGCTGAGCCAGCCTTTGCTCGACGTCGATCGATCGCTCGCAGTCACCGACGCCGGCGACAAAGAATCCCAGCACCAAGGGCCCCTGCCTGACCAGGAGGCAGGTGTTGACCGCGCGCGAACCGAAGGCGGCGAGCGAGCATGGCTTGGAGATGTTGACGTCGCCAACCAGGCCCCCGGCGGCCGTCGGCGCGGCGAACGAGATCAGTGTGTTTCCCGGCTTGACGCCGGCGCTCGCCGCCCCATGGTTCGCGAACTCGATGATCGAGATGACGATCACGAGCAGGATTCCGAACCCTCCGACAGCCCACCGGTACGGGCGCGTGTCGATCACCGGCTGGGGCAGCCGGCGCGGCTGGCGCCGGCGCTGCTCCTCCACCGCCCGCTCGGGATCGAGACCGGGCGGGGGATCGCTCGCTTCGCTCACGCCATCCTCGGCCGTCGACGCAGCCGCGCCGTCAACGCCCCGCCTCGCCGCGCGAGCTCGCTGAGGAGGTCAACCGCGCCGCCGCCCTCGGCGACCGCGATCACCGCGGGCAGCACCAGCAGCACGCCACACAGCGACACCGTCAGGTCGATCAAGGTGACGAACCCGAAGTCCCGCAGCATCGTGATGTTCGACGCGATCAACACGCCAAACCCGGCGATCGCCGTGATCCCTGACGCGAGCACCGCCCGTCCGGTCGATCTGTACGTCCGCGCCAGCGCATCGGCCAGCTCGAACCCGGCGGCACGCTCCTGCCGGTAGCGCTCGGCGAGCAGCACGCTGAACTCGGTGGAGATCGCGATCACGAGCGCGCCAAGGGTTGCCGACATCGGGTTCAGCGGGATCCGCGTCGCGAACAGGATCAGCGCCGACCAGCCGGTCGCCAGCCCGATCGGCACGAGCGGCACGAGCGCGCGGGCGGCGTCACGGAATACCAAGAACAACACGAGCCCGACGGCGAGCAGCCCGACGACCAGCGTCAGCAGCCGTCGCCCGGACGATGACAGCGCCGAGTTCGCCTGCGCGGCCAGCACCGGCAGCCCCGCGAGCTGGGCGGTGACCCCGGCGGGAGGGTGTAGCCGGGAGGCCATGTAGTCGATCACCCGCTGCTGCTTGGAGAGCGGCATCAGCCGGATCCCGAACGCGAGCGTCGCCTCGCGGTGACTCTGGGTGATCACCGCCTGCGAGAAGTACGCCGGCACCGCGGCGAGCAGGCTGTTGATCGAGCTCTGGTTGAGCGAGGACGACAGCTCCGACGTGCTCGACACACCGCCTGAGAACAGGTCGGGGAGCGAGAGCGCCGGACACAGCGTCGCGTGTGCGCATCCCTTCGTCTCCAGGTAGCCGTAGTGCTGCGAGCAGCGACTGCTCGTAGCTCGCCATCCAGCGCACGACCGGCCCTTTTGTGACATCGGCGGCCCGCACGGTGACGTCGATCTCGCCTGAGACGCCCGTCACGTGCTCGAGCAGCCGCAGGTCCCGCAACGCCGGCATCGTCGTCGGCACCAGCTTTGTGATGTCGGACTGCACCGAGGTCTGGGTGTCGAGCGCCCAGCCGGCGATCGCGAGCACAAGCGCCGTCCCGAGCACGATCGCGGGCGCGCGACGGCCGGTGAGTGCATCGACCAGCCTGGTCAGGCGAGATGCCGCCGGGACCCGCGGGCGGGCAGGACGCGGGAGCCGTCCTGTTCCATCTCGGACGATGTCCGCGGCGCCCGACGCCGCTGCTGCGATCGACCGCCGGGCAGAGCCCAGCCGCAGGATGTCCCCTGCGCCCCGGAGCGACGCACCGAGCACACCGCCATCGCCTGGCTTCAAGGCAAGCGCCGCCGATCCGGCGGTCAGCGCGCACGCGAGCGCGATCGCGATCCCGATCACGAGCAGCACTCCGAACCCTCGGACCATCGGCACCGGTGAGAGCAGCAGCACGAGAAACCCAACCCCGGTCGCCAGCGCCGCTGTGGCGATCGTCGGCGCGCCGACTGCGGCCGCCCGCGCGACCGAGCCCTCCTCAGCCACCCGCGACTGGAACTGGATCGCGTAGTCGACCGCGAGCCCGATCAAGATCGGCAGCACCGCGATCGACGCCATCGTCAATGTCGCGCCGACGATCGAGCACACCCCGAACGTGATCCCCGCCGCGGCAAGCGCGATCAACAGCGGCAGCAACCGGAGCCGGCTGCGGAACACGAGCACCAGCGTCAGCGCCATCACCACCAGCGCGACGATCAACAGGACGACGATCGACCGCGAGATCTGCGACGCGAGGTCGTTGACGACGACCGGCGCGCCGGTGACGGTGTACCGGCCGCCGTACGCCGAATGGAACATCGGCATCTGCACGGCCGCGCGGATCCACTTGATCGCCCGCGATTCAGCGGTGTAGGAGAGCGAGGAGCGCAACCGCACCTGGATCAGCGCGGACTTCGACGTCGGGAACAGGTACGCGAACCGAGCCTTCGGCTGGTTCACGCCGCGCGACTGGTCGAACACGATCTGCGGGATGAACTGCGGGTCCGAGATCGTCGGCGTGCCGTTGATCCCGGATTGGAGGTAGAACGCCTCCAGCTGCTGGTATTCCTGGTTCTGCTCCAGCGCCGCCGCCGCGTTTGCGGCCGCCGTCGCCTTCTTCTTGCTGTACCCCCTCGAGATTGCCAGCTGGTAGGCCGCGACCCCCGCTTGCTGGATCGACTGCTGCGCGCCCTGCAGCAGCGCCGCGATGTTCTTGTTCACCGCCGACACCGCCTGGTTGAGGAACGTCGCCGGCCCGTACACCACCTGCGTCGGGTGCGCCTTGTACAGGTGCCCGCAGGGCGAGTTCGTCCCCCCGTACGGGGTCGGGTGCGAAGCAGGCGGCACGACCGTGAACGACTGCAGCGTCTGGTTGGCCTTTACGACCTGGCCTCCGAGGCACGCCTCGAGCTCGGACAGTCGCCCGAGGTCGGCCGTCTCGACGAGATCGGTAAGCGGCTCGCGGACCAGGATCACGACCGTGTCGCCGCCGAAGTGCCGGGAGAAGTCGGCGGTCGCGCGATAGCTCGACGACGAGCTCGAAACGAACGTGTCGGTCGCCGCAGACGGCTGCAGGCCGAGTGCCAGTAGCCCGCCACCGATCGCCAGCACCCCGACCACCGCGAGCGTCACCCAGGGCCGGCGTGCGGCCGTCACCGCCAACCACTCGAACCTCTCCTTCATGCCGGGCTGAGGCTATCGGCAGCTAGCCACGGACGCGCTGATCCACCCGTGGTCGGGGCGCTCGGTCCCGACCGTGGATGGATGCCACGCGCGAGCCGGCGCGGTACCTTCGGCCCGTGTGGCTGCAAGACGACGAACTGCGCCCGGTCGTACCGCCGTTCGCTGTGATCGCCGCAATCCTCGCGGCGACGACCGATCCGTCGTCGCTGCTGGACGTCGTGCTGATCGCGACCCCGGCCGTACTGCTCACGGTGTGGGCGCTCGCGCGCAAGCTTCCGTTCGCGCTCGAGCTGATCTCGCTCGCCGTCATCGTCGCGTCGGTTGCGGCAGTGCGGCACGGCACCCACGAGCTGATCCTGTTCGAGGTTTCGCTGCTGGCGTTCATCGTCGGCCGCGTGCCGGATTCGCTGAAGACCGCGCTGTCCCTGGGCCTGCTCGCCGTCGCGGCGCCGGTCGCCGCGCACGAGCTCGAGACGCGTGGCGACATCAAGATCGCCCCGTGGATGCTGGGGATCGCGCTCCCGTGGCTGATCGGACGGGCGCTCCATCGCCAGGCGCAGCTCGCCGCGCAACTCGAGCTCACCCGCCGCCAGCTCGCCGAACAGGCGATCCTCGAGGAACGCCGGCGGATCGCGCGCGACGTTCACGATTTCGTCGGCCACGGGCTCGCCGCCGCGATGCTCCAGATCACGAGCGCCCGCCATGTGCTGCGCCGCGATCCCGATGCCGCCGAGGAGGCGCTGCGCACCGCCGAGGAAGTAGGGCGGCGCAGCATGCAGGAGCTGCGGCGCAATCTCGCGCTGCTCCGGAGCGAGAGCGATGGCGAGGGCCTGCCGAGCGGCCCCGCGCCGCCGGTGCCGACCGCAGCCGAGATCGACACGCTCGTGCGCGACGCGCGCACCGCGGGCCTCCGGATCGACGCGGATATCGACAGCGCGGTCTCCAGCATCCCCGATAGCGTCGGCCTGGCGATGTACCGAATCGCTCAGGAGACGCTCGCAAACGCGGCGCGACATGCGCCGAACGCGCACACCACGCTCAACTTGACGGTCACCGACGGCGAGGCGCGGCTCACCGTCGACAGCACCGGCCCGGTCGACAGCACGGTCGCGACCGACCCAGAGCGCCAGCGCTACGGGCTGATCGGGATGCGCGAGCGCGCGACCGCGCTCGGCGGCACGCTCGCAGCCGGCCCGACCCCTGAGGGGTGGCAGGTCAGCTGCACCCTCCCGCTCGAACCGGCGCAGCGATGATCAGGGTCGCGCTCGTGGACGACCAGGCGATCGTCCGCGCGGGGCTCGCGCGGATCCTCTCCCCCGAGGACGGCTTCGAGGTCGTGGCGCAAGCCGGTGACGGGCGCGAGGCGGTCGAAACGCTGCCGGCGCTGGCGCCCGACGTCGTCCTGATGGACGTGCGGATGCCGGTGCTCGACGGGATTGAGGCGACCAAGCAGCTGCGCGAGTCATCCCCGGACACCGCCGTCCTGATCCTGACCACGTTCGGCGAGGACGAGGTCCTGTGGGGGGCGCTCGAGGCCGGCGCGGCCGGGTTCGTGCTGAAGGACTCCTCCGCCGAGGACCTGATCGCTGCTGTCAAGGCGGTCGCCGGCGGCGCCGCGTATCTCGACGCGGCGGTCGCCCCGCGCGTGCTCGAGCACTACCGCACCCAGATCGCCCCGTCCGCCCGGGACGCCACCCGCCTCGAGCTGCTCTCCGAGCGCGAGCTCGACGTGCTCAAGCTGATCGCCAGGGGCGCAACGAACCACGAGATCGCCTCCACGCTGTTCGTCGCCGAAGCGACCGTTAAGACCCACATCGGCAGCATCTTCGGCAAGCTCGGGGTCCGCGATCGCGCGGCCGTGATCGTGTTCGCGTACGACCACGGGGTCGTCACGCCCGGGCCTCCCCAACCGTAGTCGGAGCGGAGAACAACACCGCAGCGGGATGGCAAGACGACCGCCGGCGCCTAGCGTTCCGGCCATGAAAGACACAGCGATCGAGGTCCACGACCTCCACAAGTGCTACGCCGGCCAGCCGGTCCTGAACGGAGTCTCGTTCGCCGTCGGCGCCGGCGAGATCTTCGGAATTGCAGGCCGCAACGGCGCCGGCAAGACCACGACGGTCGAGATCCTCCAGGGCCTCCGCCGCCGTGACCGTGGCGACGTCCGCGTGCTCGGGTTCGACCCGGGCTCCGAGCGACGTCGCCTCAGAACGCTGATCGGCTCGCAGCTGCAGATCTCGGCGTTGCCCGACCGGCTCAGGGTCGGTGAGGCGCTCAACCTGTTCGCGAAGCTGGCCTGCGGGCGCGTCGAGCCGGCCTCGCTCGCCGATGCGTGGGGCCTGACCGCACTGCGCGACAAGCCGTACGGGAACCTGTCCGGCGGACAGCGCCAGCGGCTCCACCTCGCGCTCGCGCTCGTCAACAGGCCGGCGCTGCTGTTCCTCGATGAGCTCACCCAGGGCCTCGACCCGGTTGCCCGCCGCGAGTCGTGGCGGCTGATCGAGCAAGCGCGCGACGAGGGCACGACGGTCGTGCTCGTGACCCACGACATGGAGGAGGCCGAGCGGCTGTGCGACCGCGTCGCCGTGCTCCACGACGGCCGCACCGCAACCTGCGCCCGGCCGGTCGAGATCGTCACCGCGACCGGATCTGTGCGGGTCCGCTTCTCGGTGCCGGCGGCCGTGATGGTCGACGGTCTCGACCGGGTTCCGGGAGTCAGCGCGGTCGGCTACGACGGTGCCGTCGCCGACATCACGGCCGACCCGCGCGCCGTCGTGGGGCTCGCTAGCGAGCTGTCTCGCCGCGAGCTCGAGCCCGCCGATTTCACCGTCGTCCGCCCCTCGCTCGAGGACGCGATCGTCTCCCTCACGAACGGAGCCAGCCGATGACCAGACTGCAATCCCTCACCGCCACCGAACTGCGCCTGCTCATCCGAGAGCCGACGCTGCTCGTGTTCGCGTTCGCGTTCGCGCCGTTCACGATGCTGATCGTCGCCGGCGTGTTCGGCAACCACCCGAACGCCGGCTACGGAATGGCCCGGCCCGACCACTACTACGTCGCCGCCTCCACCGCCGTCCCGATCATCGCGTTGGCGCTGATCGGCCTCCCGGTCACGCTTGCATCGCACCGAGAGCGTGGAGTGCTGAAGCGGTTCGAGGCGTTCGGCGTCAGCACGGCCGCGGTGATTGCCGCTGAAGCGCTGGTCACGGTCGGCCTCGTCGTGGTCACGACGACGACCGTGCTCGCGGTCGCCGCGCCGACCTACGGCATCCCGGCGCCCGCGCACCTCGCGCAGACGGTGCTCGGGATTCTCGCCGCAACCACGACGCTGACCCTGATCGGTCTCGCCGTCGGCCTCGCCGCGCCGACCGCGCGCGCCGCCCAGGCGATCGGACTGTTGGGCTTCTTCCCGCTTTACCTGCTCGGCGGCGGCGGTCCACCGACGCGCGTCCTCACCGGTCCGCTGCACACGATCGCGAACGCATTGCCGTCCGGCATCCAGGCGATCGCCGACCCGTGGGTCGGGATCAGCGGCTACGGCCAGCAACTCCTCACGTTGGCGATCTGGGCGGCGATCGCGCTCGCAGCAATCACCTGGCTGATGCGCCGCTCGGCCGCTTAGTCCATCGGCCGATGCACCGCTCGGCCGCTTAGTCCATCGTCAGCGGGCCCTGCGACTCGCCCGCCAGGAACTGCCGGATGAACGGATTCTCGGAGTTGAGCATGTCCTCGGCGGGACCGGCTTCGACAATCCGTCCCTTCCACAGGACGTTGATGTAGTCGGCGACCCGCCGCGCGCTCATGATGTCGTGGGTGATCACCGCGAACGTCGGCAGGTGCGGCTTCTGATTGGCCTTTGCCTCTTCCATCATGTCGCGGTGGATCTCGAGGATCAGCTCGCCGAGCAGCGCGGTGCGGACCGGGTCAAGGCCCGAGTCAGGCTCGTCGAACAGGACGATGTCGGGCTCGAGCACGAGCGCGCGCGCGAACCCGGCGCGCTTGCGCATCCCGCCTGAGAGCTCGTTCGGCATCTTCTCTCGCGCGGCGCCGAGGCCCACCTCATTGAGCCGGCGCATGACGATGTCCTCGATCTCGTCCTCGCCCTTCTCCGTGTGCTGGCGGAGCGGGAAGGCGACGTTGTCGTACAGGTTCATCGAGCCGAACAGCGCGCCGTCCTGGAACAGCAGCCCGAACTTCTTGCGCATCTCGAACAGGTCGTCGTCGGGCATGTTCGGGACCGACTCGCCGTGCACGAGGATGTCGCCCTCGTCGGGGTACAGCAGCCCGACCATGTGCTTGATGCAGACCGACTTACCCGTTCCTGACGGGCCGATGATCATCGACACCATCCCCTCGGGCAGGCCCATGTTCAGGCCGCGGAGAATCCGGTTGCGACCGAATGCCTTGTACACGTCGATGAACTCGACCGCGTCGGGGCGGCCGCTCGGGTAGTGCTTGTAGCTGTGCCACTTGTACTCCTCGTCCGAGGCACCCTCGGGCGGGGCCGGCCGGGCCGCCGGCTCATCGACGACCGAGACACGTGAGCCCCTCGCGCTCCTGTGCCGCTGGCTGCTCGGCGTTCTGCCCGCGCTCCCACGGCATCGGCGCGTTCGACTCCGACCGCTCGGATGCTGCGGCCGGCTGGTCTGCGGCGGGCCGCTCGGATTGCTGCTCGGCCGCGGGCTGCTGCTGCGTGGGCTGCTCCGCCGCCGGCTGCTGTGACTGCTGCGTCGGCGGCTCCGCCGGTGGAGCGGACGCGGGAGGCTCCCAGCGCGAGCCCGGCGACGATCCGATCGGCGCCGGTTCGTCACCGCCGCCTGAAAAAGGCTCCTGCTCGGGCGCCATCCAAGAGCCGCCGTCACCGCCGCTCGGCGTCTGCTCGGCCGGCCGCGGGCTGTGCTGCCGCCGTCGCCGGCATTGCCCGGAGCGTCGGCGGGCGTTCCGGCCTTCGACTCCTCGTCGTCGTTACCGCCGCCAAAGCTCCCGAACTTGAACCGCCGCATGTGCGCTCAGCCTCCGATTGGTGCCCGCGGGTTCGCGCCCCAGAAGAGCTGCGTACCCAGCATTCCGATGAGATGTACAGACACGATGTTCAGAACCATACTCTTCGCCGTCGCAGTGCCGACGCCGACGGGGCCACCGCTCGCGTTGTAGCCGTAATAGCAGCCGACGAGAACGATGACCGTGGCCATCGCCATCGCCTTTATCAAGCTGAATAACAAGTCAGGCGGGTTCTGGAACTGCCAGAAGATCAGGAAGAAGCCTCCCGAGGAGACGTCCCCGATCTGCTGGACCACCACCAGGTATGAGGCGAAGAAGCCCGCGCCGATCGAGCAGATGTACAGGAACGGGAGCACCAGCCAGGCCGCCAGCAGCCGGGTTGCGCACAGGAACGTCATCCCGCTGATTCCCATCACCTCGAGCGCGTCGATCTCGTCGGAGATCCGCATCGACCCGAGCTCCGCGACGATTCCGGTGCCGACCTTGGCGGCCATCATGTAGCCGAACGCGTACGGCACGAGCTCGCGCAGGTCGCACCACGCCGCGAACACGCCCGCGTACGCCGGCACCCCGTTGGCGCGGTCGAAGTACGCGCCCTCGACACCGCACTCGAGCCCGATGATGAACACCAGCCCCCAGATGACGAGCGTCGAGGAGACGATCAGGATCCCCGACTGCCGCAACGCCTCGCCGAAGAAGCGGAACACCCGCAGCCGGAATACCTCCGAGAGGACCTTCGCGCAGAACTTCGTGATGTCGCCGAACGCCTCGATCCAGCCCTTCGGCGTCGCGACCAGCTCGCCGACCACGCTCGGCCGGCGCTCAGGCTCTTCTACGACGCTCAACGCGCCACCGTCGTCAGCTCTGGGTGGGTCGCGAGCAGCGTCTGCGTGAACGCGTAGTTGAACGCGAACACGCCGAGGAACGCGATCACGACAGCTTGGTTGACGGCGCGCCCCACCCCCTCAGCGCCTCCGGACGCAGTCATCCCTTTGTAACAGCAGACGATCGCGATGATCGCGCCGAAGATCGTCGTCTTGACCACCGACCCCCATAGGTCCGTGGTCGAGGCGTTGTTGAAGAACGTCGCCCAGAACGGGCCGAGCGGAGCGTTGTTGACGATCGTCGCGACGATCCCGCCGAAGATGCCGAACAGCAGCGCGTAGATGTCGAACAGGCCGGTGACGAGCATCAACGCGAGGAACCGCGGCACGACCAGGTTCTTGACGGGGTCGACGCCGAGCACCTGCAACGCGTCCAGCTCCTCGCGGATCTTCCGCGCGCCCAGGTCAGCGGTGATCGCCGTGCCGGCGACGCCCGCCAGCACGATCGCGTCGACGAAGGGCGCGAACTCGCGGATCGACGCGAGCACGAAGAAGCCGCCGAGGCGGTCGAGCGCGCCGAACAGGACGAGGAAGTTCGCCGCCTGCAGTCCCGGCGCGGCGTACCCGAACGCGACGGTCGAGACGAGCAGCGGGAACCAGCACAGCTTCATCGCGAACAGGAACTGACCGACGAACTCCGACCCGTACGGGTACGGTGGCCGGACCGCCGAGACGACCGTCTTCCCGGTCAGGATCATCATGTTGCCGACCTCTTCGAGGACCCCTTTGGTCGGCAGGAACGCACGATCGGCGACGGCGCGAATCACCTGTTTTTTGAGTCCTCCCGGGAATCGATCTGCCGCAGGGCGGCCCGACGCTGGTAAGCCTACGGCAACGGTACCCCCGAAGCCAAGTATCAACCGTCATCTGGGGCCGTTTCCCGTGGTATGTTGCGGGCGCTTTGAGCGGGTGGAGAAAGCGGATCGCCGGACTCGCGGCTTCTGTAGCGCTTGCCGCAACCGTCACCGCATGCGGAGGCGGCGCGCGCCAGGACGCGAACGAGCCGAACCGCACGTACCAGGTCCAGGTGTCCTCGTCATTCCCGGACACCCAGCGGCTGGCGCAGGCGTCGAGCCTCGTGATCACCGTCCGCAACATGGATCCGAACCACACGATCCCCGACGTCGCGGTGACGATCTGCAACGTCACCTGCGGGTACTCCAAGCGGGACCTCGCGAACGGCTACGGCACGAGCGTGCAGGCGTTCGCGGAGAAGATCAGCTACCCGGCCGGGCAGCTCGCGAGCGACTCGCGGCCGGTGTGGATCGTCGACCAGTCGCCAAACCCGAACGGCTGCCAGTACTCCTGCCAGCAGGGCGGCCCCGGCGGCGCGACCACGGCCTATTCGAACACCTGGGCGCTCGGCGCGCTGAAGCCCAATCAGACCGCGACGTTCGAGTGGAAGGTGACTGCCGTCAAGCCCGGCACGCACGTCGTCGCCTGGCAGGTCGCCGCAGGGCTCAACGGCAAGGCCAAGGCGAGGACAAGCACCGGCGCGATTCCGCAGGGAACGTTCAACGTGAAGATCGCGAACGCGCCGGCGCAGTCCTACGTCAACAACAACGGCCAGATCGTCACCAGCCCCTAGCCGGCCGCGAGGCCGAAGGCCTCGTCGGTGCGGCCGGCGCAGCCGTTACGAAGTCGCCGAGCCGCGCCAGAGATCGATCCCGCTCTCGACGGCATAACGGTCGATCTCGCGGAGCTCGGACTCGTCGAGCGTCAGGTCGGCCAGCGCGCCGACGTTCTGCTCGAGCTGCTGCACACTGCTCGCGCCGACAAGCGTCGAGGTCACGCGCGGATCCCGCAGCACCCACGCGAGCGCCATCTGCGCCAGCGTCTGCCCCCTCCGCTGCGCGATCTCGTTCAGCGCCCGCACGCGCGCGAGGACCTCATCGGACAGCCACTCCTGCTCGAACGCGATCCCTCGCTTCATCCGCGAGTCATCCGGAATCCCGTCCAGATACTTGTCGGTCAAGAGGCCCTGCGCCAGCGCGCTGAACGCGATCACCCCGACGCCGTCGCGCTCGGTCACGTCGAGCAGCCGCTCCTCGATCCAGCGGTTGAACATCGAATACGACGGCTGGTGGATCAGTAGGTGGATCCCCTGCTGCGCCAGCAGCTGCGTCGCCTCCTCGGTTCGCTCGGGGCTGTACGAGGAGATTCCGACGTAGCGCGCCTTGCCGGACCGGACCGCATCAGCGAGCGCGTCGACCGTCTCCTCGATCGGCGTGTCCGGATCGAACCTGTGCGAATAGAAGATGTCGACGTGGTCGAGCCGCATCCGCTGTAGTGACTGGTCGAGCGACGCGAGCAGGTACTTGCGCGACCCGAACTCGCCGTACGGCCCCGGCCACATGTCCCACCCGGCCTTCGTCGAGATCACGAGCTCGTCGCGGTAGCGCCGGAAGTCCTCCTCGAAGACCCGTCCGAAGTTCTTCTCCGCGCTTCCGTACGGCGGGCCGTAGTTGTTGGCCAGATCGAAGTGCGTGATCCCGAGCTCGAACGCGCGCCGCAGGATCGCGCGGCTGTTGTTCAGCGGGAAGTCGTCGCCGAAGTTCTGCCACAGCCCGAGCGAGATCACCGGCAGCTGCAGCCCGCTCCGCCCGCACCGCCGGTACTCCATCCGCTGATAACGGTCCTCCGCCGGCACGTACAGCGAAGGCATCAACGGATTGCGCTCCATCGTCACAGGCCCAGTATTCCCGATGCGCCGCGTGCCCTTCACCATCACGTCGGCGTGGCCCATCGGAGTGCGCAAACAGCGGCGGTTTGGACACTTGGATAGTGACCGAAACGCCACTGTTACGTAGCCTTGCGCGCTCAGGCCTACGAAGAAGGACGCACACGCATGCCCCGACAGCAGAACGTTTCCGCCGCGCAATGGACGCCGAACGGCGGCGCGCTCGGCGCCCCAGATCTGACCTCGCCCGATAACCAGGTATTCGGATCCAACGTGTTCAGCCCGGCGGTCCAGCGCCAGCGGCTCCCGCGCGACGTGTTCCGCAAGCTGTCGCAGACGCTGGCCCGCGGCGAGGCGCTCGACACGAGCCTCGCCGACGCGGTCGCCCTGGCGATGAAGGAGTGGGCGCTCGAGAAGGGCGCGACCCACTACACCCACTGGTTCCAGCCGCTGACCGGTCTGACCGCCGAGAAGCACGACAGCTTCTACGGCCCGACGGGCGAGGGCACGGCGCTCGCCGAGTTCTCCGGCAAGGAGCTGATCCAGGGCGAGCCCGACGCCTCGAGCTTCCCCACCGGCGGGATCCGCGCAACGTTCGAGGCCCGGGGATACACCGCCTGGGATCCGACCTCCCCCGCGTTCATCCTCGAGAACCCCAATGGCGCGCTGCTCTGCATCCCGACCGCGTTCGCGTCGTGGACGGGCGAGGCGCTCGACCACAAGATTCCGCTCTGCGCTCCATGGATGCGCTGTCCAAATCCGCCGTTCACGCGCTCCGCCTGTTCGGCAACGACAGCGCCCAGCGGGTGTTCACGACGGTCGGGCCCGAGCAGGAGTACTTCCTGATCGACGAGCAGTACTACTTCGAGCGCCCCGACCTGCTGACCACCGGGCCGGACCTTGTTCGGCGCCAAGCCGCCGAAGGGCCACGAGCTCGACGACCACTACTTCGGCTCGATCCCCGAGCGGATCCTCGCCTACATGCTCGAGTCAGAGCGCGAGCTCTCGAAGCTGGGCATCCCGGTCAAGACCCGCCACAACGAGGTCGCCCCGAACCAGTACGAGCTCGCGCCCGTGTTCGAGAACTCGAACGTCGGCGCCGACCACCAGCAGCTGACGATGCAGGTGATGCAGAACGTCGCCCGCCGCTACGGGCTCGTCTGCCTGCTGCACGAGAAGCCGTTCGCCGGCGTCAACGGATCCGGCAAGCACAACAACTGGTCGATGGGCACCGACACGCGGCGAGAACCTGCTCGAGCCGGGCGACACGCCGCACGAGAACCTCCAGTTCCTGTTCTTCTGCGCGGCCGTGATCCAGGCGGTCAACAGGCATCAGGGGCTGCTGCGCGCCTCGATCGCCAGCCCCGGCCAGGACCACCGCCTCGGTGCCAACGAGGCGCCGCCGGCGATCATCTCGATCTTCCTCGGGTCCCAGCTCGAGCAGGTGTTCGAGGCGATCGAGCGGGGCGAGGCCGGCGAGTCGACCCCCGAGTCGCTCCTCGGCCTCGGCACGCCGGTGCTGCCGCCGCTGCCGATGCACGGCGGCGACCGCAACCGCACGAGCCCATTCGCATTCACAGGGAACAAGTTCGAGTTCCGCGCGCTCGGCTCGAGCATGTCGCTGTCGCTCCCGAACACGGTGCTGAACACGATCGTCGCCGAGGCGATCGACGCGCTCGCCGAGGAGCTCGAGGCGGCGCTGGGCGGTGGCGCCTCGCTCGAGGATGCGCTGGCGCCGATCCTCCAGCGCAGCTACGCGGCCAACAAGCAGGTCGTGTTCGGCGGCGACAACTACTCCGAGGAGTGGCACAAGGAGGCGCAGGAGCGCGGCCTGCTCAACCTCAAGGCGACCCCGGACGCGCTGCCGTACCTGATCAGCGACCAGACGACGACGCTGTTCTCGAACTACGGCGTGCTGTCCGAGCGCGAGATTGCACTCGCGCTACGAGGTGTTCGCCGAGCAGTACGTGACGAAGCTCAACATCGAGTCCGAGACGGCGGCGGCGATCGCGAAGACGCTGCTGCTGCCGGCGGCGGCCCGCCATCTGGCGGTGCTGCTCGAGGCGCAGCTGGCCGAGCTCGCGTCCGAGACGGGCGAGCTGGTCTCGGAGCTCGACTACGAGATCAAGGCGCTCGAGAAGGCGAACCTCGAGGAGGAGCAGCCGCACGACGACGTGCTCAAGCACGGCGAGTACATGCGCGACACGGTGATCCCCGCGATGGCCAACGTGCGCGCGGTCGCGGACAAGCTCGAGAAGGTCGTGGCCGACGACCTGTGGCCGCTGCCGAAGTACTCGGAGATCCTGTTCATCAAGTAGTCAGGTAGCCGGGGGTGCATGCACCCCCGGCCCCGGGCCGCATGCGGCCCGGGCGGGTCGGCGCATGCGCCGACCCGAACAGCAACTTGCATGCCGCCGGCCGTGTTCTCAGCTACGGTGGTCGGCCGCATGCGCTTTTCCCTGCTGCGCGGCGATTGCCGCGCTGCTCGGATCGGTGGCCGCTCCGCGGAGGCGGCGAACCCGCTCCAGGGTCGCGGGATGTGGATCTGGGAGGTGCCTTACTCGAGCGGCGGCAATGCCGACACGATCATCTCGGCTGCTCATCAGTACGGCATCTCGACGGTGTACGTGAAGAGCAGCGACGGCACATCGACGTGGTCGCAGTTCAACGCGTCGTTCGTGCAGGCGCTGCACAGCGCCGGCATCCACGTGTGCGCGTGGCAATACGTGTACGGCGACCATCCGGTAACCGAGGCCCAGCTCGGGGCACAGGCGGTCCACGACGGAGCCGACTGCCTGATGATCGACGCCGAGGTCGAGTATCAGGGGAAGTACGCCCAGGCGCAGACCTACATGTCGACGCTGCGCAACCTGGTGGGGTACTCGTATCCGCTCGCGCTCGCGGGTTTCCCGTACGTCGACTACCACCCTTCCTTCCCGTACTCGGTGTTCCTCGGGCGGGGCGCCGCCCAGTACAACGCGCCACAGATGTACTGGCGCGACATCGGCGTCAGCGTCGACACGGTGTTCGCGCACACGTACCTGTTCAACCGCCCGTACGTACGCCCGATCTACCCGCTCGGCGAGGTCTACGACAACCCGCCGCCGTCGCAGATCGAGCGGTTCCGCGCGGTCTCGAAGGCGTACGGCGCGCAGGGCGTGAGCTGGTGGGACTGGCAGGAGTCCCCGCTCCGAGCGTGGCGCGCGCTCTCGCAGCCGGTCGGGACGATCCCGGGGTACGTCCCGGCGGCCGGGATGGCCAGCCTCGGTGCCGGCGCCCAGGGCGACCTGGTCGTGTGGGCGCAGGAGCACCTGCGCAGCGCCGGCTACAAGACGCTCGCCGTCGACGGCTCGTTCGGCCCGAAGACCCGGTGGACGGTCTCGAACTTCCAGCTCGAGGAGAAGCTCCCCGTCACCGGCATCCTCGACAGCACCACCTGGAGCGTGCTGCTGCGCTGGCCGCCGGCATATGTGCGGTGGGCGAAGCCGACCAAGGGCGTCTCCGCCGACATCGCCAGCGCCCACGGCCTGACGCCGCCGCCGAAGTCCGCCTCGCTGCCGATGAAGCGCGACGAGATCGCGGGCGCCGGCGGCCGCGGCCACAGTCACTAGCCTCCACCGTGTGAGCGCTTCGGGACCTGCCGACGTCTTCTCGGGCCGGACTGCGTGGGCCCGGAACCTGGCGGCGCCGATCCGCAGTTACCTGTCGACGCAGACCGGCGGCGCCGGCGTGATGCTCGGCGCGGTGCTGGCCGCGCTGGTGTGGGCGAACATCGACTACGGCTCGTATCAGTCGGCGTGGACGACGAAGTTGTCGATCACGCTCGGCTCGGGCCACCTGTCGCTCGACCTGCGCCACTGGCTCGATGAGGGGCTGATGACGTTCTTCTTCCTCGTCGTCGGGCTCGAGGCAAAGCGCGAGATGGATCTCGGCGAGCTGCGCGACCGCACGCAGGGTCGCGTTGCCTGTTGTTGCCGCGGTCGGCGGGGTCACCGTGCCGATCCTGATCTACCTCGCGTTCAATGCCGGCGGCCCAGGGGCACACGGCTGGGGCGCGGCGATGTCGACCGACACCGCGTTCGCGCTGGGGCTGCTCGCGCTGCTCGTGCCGCGGACCGCGACCCGACTGCGCGTGTTCCTGCTGACGCTCGCAGTCGTCGACGATCTGATCGCGCTGATCGTGATCGCGACCGTGTACACCTCGCACGTCAACGTGGTGCCGCTCGTGGTCGCGATCGCTGTGTTCGCGGCGATCTTCGCGCTGCGGTACGCGCCGGCACCGGTGCGGCGCCCGACCGTGATCGCGCTCGGGTTCGCACTGTGGGTCGCGCTGTTCAAGTCAGGGATCGACCCGCTCGTCTCGGGGCTCGCGGTCGGGCTGGTGATCAGCGCCTACCCACCGGAGCGGTCCAACCTCGAGCGCGTGATCGAGCTCGCCCGATCGTTCCGCGAGCAGCCGACGCCCGAGCTCGCACGCTCGACACAGCAGAGCCTCGTCTCAGCGATCTCCGCCAACGAGCGGCTCCAGTACACGCTCCATCCGTGGACCAGCTACGTGATCGTGCCGCTGTTCGCACTCGCGAACGCCGGCATCCAGATCAACGGACACGTGCTGTCGACCGCGGTGAAGTCGCCGATCACGCAGGGGATCTTCTTCGGCTACGTCGTCGGCAAGCCGGTCGGAATCACGCTCGCGTCGTGGCTCGCGACCCGTCCGTGGCTCGGCCGGCATGCGCCCGGTGATCAGCCCGCCGGTGACGCTCGCCGGCGGCGCCGTGGCCGGCGTCGGGTTCACGGTCTCGATTCTGATCGCGACGCTCGCCTTCCACGGCCAACGGCTCGCCGACGCAAAGCTCGGAACGCTCGCGGCGGCGATCGGCGCGGGCTGCGCCGGCTGGCTCTCGGTCAGATTGCTGCGACTGCTTCCCGACGCCCTCCGTGCACGGCAGATCGCCGCGACCGCGGAGGACCTGCTCGACCTCGCCGAGGACGTCGACCCCGAGCGCGACCACATCCGCGGTAGCGACGACGCCACCGTGACGCTGATCGAGTACGGCGACTACGAGTGCCCGTACTGCGGTCAGGCCGAGCGCGTGATTCGCGAGCTGCTCGTGTCGTTCGGCCACGACGTGCGATACGTGTGGCGACACCTGCCGCTCAACGACGTCCACGGCTACGCGCAGACGGCGGCCGAAGCGGCCGAGGCCGCGCATGCGCAGGGGAAGTTCTGGGAGATGCACGACCGGCTGCTCGAGCATCAGGACGAGCTCGCGGTCGCCGACCTGGTCCGGCACGCCGAGGCGATCGGGCTCGACGTCGAGCGCTTTCGGGACGAGCTGCGCCGCCGCGTCTACGCGCCGCGAATCGCCGAGGACGTCGCCAGCGCCGACGCGAGCGGCGTCGCCGGCACGCCGACGTTCTTCATCAACGGCCGGCGCCACTACGGCGCGTACGACCTGGAGACGCTGACCGAGACGGTCAAGGCTGCCAGCACCCGCGCCGCGCAGCTCGCCAGGGCGTCGGTCCCCGCATAGAACCGCTAGCTTCTCCGCCGCGATGGGCGTTGACATCAAACCCGTGCGCGGCTTTCGAGAGCTGCGTGAGTTCGTCGCGCTGCCGTACCGGCTGCACGCCGGCACGCTGTGGATTCCGCAGCTGATCGTCGAGCGCTACCTGTTCCTCAACAAGCGCATGAACGCGCTTCTTCAAGCACGGCGAGGCCGAGTACTTCATCGCCCGGCGCGACGGCCGGGTGGTCGGCCGGATCACGGCGCAGATCAACTACGCGGCGAACCAGTACCACGACCGCCGCTGGGGCAACTTCGGGTTCGTCGAGTTCGAGGACGACGAGGAGGTCGTCGACGCGCTGCTCGCCGCCGCCGAGGGGTGGGTCCGGGAGCGCGGGATGGAGCGGATCGTCGGGCCGATGGACTTCACGATGAACGACGAGTCTGGAGTGCTGATCGAGGGCTTCGACCGCGAGCCGATGATCCGCCAGCCGTGGCACCCCCCGTACTACCAGAGCAGGTTGGAGGCAGCCGGCCTCCAGAAGGCGATGGACCTGCTGATGTGGGAGCTGTGGTTCACCGACCGCTACACCGGGATGATGAAGGCCCTCCCTGAGATCGCCGAGTCGGCGAGGACCAAGCACGGCGTCACGCTCCGCAAGATGTCCCGCCGCCACCTGCGGCGCGAGATGGACGAGTTCGCCAAGGTCTACAACGCGGCCTGGTCGAAGAACTGGGACTTCGTCCCGTTCTCCAAAGAGGACCTCGACGCGTACGCCTCCGAGCTACAGCTCGTGTTCGACAAGGACTGGTTCATGGTCGCCGAGATCGAGGGCCAGACCGCCGCGGTCGCGATCACGATCCCTGACATCAACCAGGTGCAGAAGAAGATGAAGGGCAGGATCCTGCCCTGGGGCTGGTTTCACTTCCTGCGCAAGCGGTGGATCATCAACCAGGTCCGCGTCGGCTTCCTCGGCGTGCTGCCCGAGTACCAGCACACCGGCGTCGCCGCCGCGCTGTACATCGAGCACTTCGACGTCGCCGAGCGCACCCGGCGCAAGGGCGGCGAGATGGGCTGGATCCTCGAGACGAACAAGGCGATGAACCGCGGTATGGAGATGATGGGCGGACGGGTCGTCAAGCGCTTCCGGGTGTACGAGCGGGCCCTGTGAGCCGCTCGAACTCGGGCGCGTCGCGAACCGACGCGAAATCCTGATCTTCGCGCGCCCACTCGCGGGCCCGTTCGTCCACCTCGATCGCCTCCGCCAGCGATGCCAGCGCCTGGTCGCCGTCGCCGGCGAGCGCGTGCAGGCACGCCCGGTCGTAGAGCAGTGAGACGTTGCCGGGGAAGCGCTCGTCGCCCTCGTCGAGGATCCGGAGTCCCTCCGCACCGCCGACCGCGAGCGCGCGGAAGCTCCACTCCCACGGCGATACGGTGAACGCGACTCCCGGCCGCGCGCCGATCGCGAGCACCGTCGTGTCCGGCTCGGCGGCGACGGCGCCGCGGCGCACGTCGGGCTCGCCGATGAACACGAGCGTGCCTGCCGGCGCATCTCGCTCCTCGCCATCGAGCGTGAACGTCGCGCGGCCCGTCAGCACGACGTACAGCTCCTGGTGGCGCCCGCCGGCGCCGACTCCGACAGCTCTTGTGCTCCTCGATCACCCGCTGCCCCGCCTCGCGTCGCCGTGTAGGCGTTGATCCCGAACCCCTCGATCCCGAAGTGGTGGCGGATCGGCCGCCACACCCCGGAGCGAGCCGAACGCGTCCAGCCGCTCGATCTCGTCGAGGCTCGCGGTCGCGAAGCGCGTCATCGCCTGGTCAGCTCGGGGTGACGACGACCAGCGGGATCGGTCGGCTGGTCATGCGCTGGTAGGCGTCGTACCGGTCGTGGTTGTTGTCGTTCACGAGCCGCCACAGCCGGTCGTAGTCCTCGTCGCCCGGCACGAGCAGCCGCGCCGTTCCACGGCTGCGACGCGTCCCGACCTGGAGCTCAACCGCGGAATCGGCTCTGACGTTGAAATACCAGCCGGGCGGCTTGATCGGCGCCGCCGTTCGACGCAACCAACACGTAGTCGTTTCCGTCCATGGCGTACACGAGCGCGTTCGTCCGGGTCGCTCCGGATCGGCGCCCCTGCGTCCTCAGCAATAGCGTCGGCACACCGATCATCCGGTGGCCGACCCGGCCACCGGAGCGCTCGTAAACGAGCTGGTGGAACTTCAGCACGCTGCCCTGAATGCTCACGCGTCGCCAGCCTAACCGTTCTGGACCTGACCAGCTACGGTCAGCCCATGCCCCCGGTGTTCGACGGCCACAACGACGCGCTCACGCGCGAGGACCACGCGGGGATCGCGACCGGCCGCGCCGGCGGCCATCTCGACCTGCCGCGGATGCGCGCCGGCGGTGTGCGCGGCGGCATTTTCGCCATCTTCACGCCGTCCGACGAGGACGATGACTCTGGGAGCCGGTGCCGCGCGACGACGGCGTGCTCGAGTTCGCGTACGCCGCCCCGATCTCGCACGAGCGCGCGGCCGCGCACGCGACCGCCGCCGCCGGCCGGCTGCTCGGCCTCGAGCGGGCCGGCGCGGTGCGCGTGGCGCGGAGGATCGCCGACATCGACGACGCGTTCACCGATCCTGCCTCGCTTCCACGTTGCAGTTCTCCACCTTGAGGGCGCCGAGGCGATCGACCCCGAGCTGGAGGCGCTCGACCAGTGGTACGCCGCCGGCCTGCGCTCGCTCGGCCCCGTCTGGAGCCGCGAGAACGCGTTCGGCTACGGCGTACCGTTCATCTCGCCGTCATCGCCCGATACCGGCCCCGGCCTGACCGGACCCGGCAGGCGGCTGGTCGCGCGCTGCGAGGAGCTCGGGATCCTGATCGACCTGAGCCACCTCAACGAGGCCGGTTTCTGGGACGTCGCGAAGCTGGAGGTCGGTCCGCTCGTCGCCTCGCATGCGGCGGCGCACGCGCTGAGCCCCGCCTCTCGAAACCTCACCGATCGCCAGCTCGACGCGATCGGCGCCTCGACCGGCCTGGTTGGGATCGTGTTCGCCTCGCCGTTCCTGCGCGACGACTTCGCGGACACCGCGGATACGCCGGTGTCGCTGATCGCCGACCACGCGCGCTACGTGGCCGACCGGATCGGGGTCGAGCACGTCGCGCTCGGGTCCGACTTCGACGGCGCGACGATCCCCGCCGGGGTCGGCGACGTGGCCGGAATGCCATTGGTGCTCGACGCGCTCCGGGCCGTCGGGTTCTCCGAGGACGAGCTCGAAGCGATCTCGTGGCGGAACTGGCGCCGCGTGTTGGCCGCATGGTGGGATGGGTAGGGTGAGGAGCCGTGTCGTCTGATCGCGGCGTAGCGGAGCTGATCGTCGAATGCCTCGAGAACGAGGGCGTAACGCACGTGTTCGGAATCCCCGGCGAGGAGAACATCCATCTCGTCCGGGCCCTCGCGACCTCCCCGATCCACTACGTGCTCGTCCGCCACGAGCAGGCGGCGTCGTTCATGGCCGAGGTGTACGGACGGCTCACGGGCTCGGCCGGCATCTGCTCGTCGACACTCGGCCCGGGCGCGATCAACATGCTGCTCGGCGTCGCCGACGCGACCACCAACTCGACCCCGGTCGTTGCGCTCTCCGCGCAGGTCGGGCTCAACCGCAGCTTCAAGGAGTCCCACCAGAGCGTCGACCTCGTCTCGATGTTCGACCCGGTGACGAAGTGGTCAGCGCTCGTGCCGACGCCTGACGCGGTGCCGGAGATGATCCGCAAGGCGTTCAAGCTCGCGCAGACCGAGCGACCGGGGGCGGTCTACCTGGCAGTGCCCGAGGATGTCGAGAAGGCCGCGGCGCCCGATGGCGCGGCGCCGCTGGCGGTCAACATCCCGCGGTCGGACGAGCCCTCGCCGTCGCAATTGGCGCGCGCCGCGGCAGTGCTGCGTGACGCCCGCAACCCGGTCGTGCTCGCCGGCCACGGCGCCGCCCGCGCGGGCGCTGGAGCGGCTCTGCGCCGGTTCGCCGAAGAGCTCGGAGTCGCGGTCGCGACCACCTTCAACGGCAAGGGCGTGTTCCCGGACGACCACCCGCAGGCGCTCGGCGCCGTCGGGTTCATGCGCCACGACTACGTCAACTTCGGCTTCGACGAGGCGGACGTGATCGTCGCCGTCGGCTACGAGCTGCAGGAGTTCGACCCCGTCCGGATCAACCCGGACAGCGACAAGAAGATCATCCACATCCACCGCTTCCCCGCCGAGGTCGACGTCCACTACCAGGTCGAGGTCGGGCTCCAGTCCGACATTCCGCGGACGCTCGAAGCGCTGGCCGACGCGACCGGCCGGCGGTGGGACGGCGACGCCGGCGGCAGCCGGATCCGCGCGATGCTCGAGGCCGAGCTGGCGCGGGGCGGCGGCGACGACAGCTACCCGCTGACGCCGGCGCGGATCGTCGCGGACACCCGCGCGGCGCTCGACCGCGACGACATCGTGCTCGTCGACACGGGCGCGCTGAAGATGTGGATGGCACGGCTGTACCCGACGTTCGAGCCGAACACGTGCCTGATCTCGAACGGGCTGTCGACGATGGCGTGGACGGTTCCCGGGGCGATCGCGGCGAAGATCGCTCGCCCCGACTGCCGCGTGCTCGTCGCGACCGGCGACGGCGGCTTCATGATGAACTCGCAGGAGATCGAGACCGCGCTGCGCGAGCGGATCCCGTTCGTGATCCTGATCTGGGTCGACGACGAGTACGGCCTGATCAAGTGGAAGATGGACCTCGAGCTCGGCTCGAACTACGACATCACGTTCGGCAACCCTGATTTCGTCGCCTACGCCGAGAGCTTCGGCGCGCGCGGGTACCGGATCTCTGATGCTTCTGAGTTGCTCCCGACTCTCGCAACGCGCGCTCGCGGACGACACGGTGTCGGTGATCGCGTGCCCGGTCGACTACGCGGCCAACCTCCAGCTCACTGACGCGCTCGGCGAGCTCGACGAATCGCTTTCCTGACGCTACGGACCGAGCTCGCTCCGGCGCTCGCCTTCGCGCAACCGCTCCGCCTTGCGCTTCTTCGGACCCCGGCGGACGCTGGCGCCGCCCATCACGGAGAACAGCCGCACGCGGATCACCGGACCGCCGGGTGGGCTCGTCTCCTCGCCCAGCTTGACGTCGTTGCCGCCCATGAATGCAAACTGCGAAACGTTCACCTCGACCCCGTGCGGGACGCGTACCTCGCCGCCGCCCATGATCGAGTACACGTTGACCCGGGTCTCGCGGCTCGCCAGCTCGGCGCCTGTCAGGTCGATGTCGCTGCCGCCCATGATGTTGAGCACCGTGCAGCGAGGAGCGACGCGCCACCGACCCCGGCGCTCATGCCCGCTCATAATCGACACACACCAGCGGCTTCCGCCCGGTCCTTCACGCACCACTGGCCGGCTCGCCGCACGCTCCGGCAATCCTTCGGTCCTGATGTCCGCCAGCAGCGGCTCCAGATCGCGGCGAGTCGTGGCGCTGTACGCCGTGTGGACTCGCTCCTCGAGCTCCGCAGTCGTCAACATCCCCTGGCCCGCGGCGTGACGCAGCAGCTCGACGGCATGCTCGCGGTCGGCGTCGGAAGCACGCAGCTCGGGCAGGTCGCTCACGGACAACGATCGTATCGTTCGCTCTGAGCCGCTCATGTACCTCGAGTCCACTGCCCTGATCGTCGACGACTACGACCGCGCGATCGCGTTCTTCGTCGACGCGCTCGGGTTCGAGCTGGTCGAGGACTCGCCGGCGGTGACTTCGTTTACCGGCCAGCCGAAGCGGTGGGTCGTCGTGCGACCACCGGGGGGCGAGACGAGCCTGCTGCTGGCCCGGGCCGAGGGGTCCGAGCAGTCCGCTGCCGTTGGGGCTCAGTTCGCCGGCCGGGTTGGCCTGTTCCTGCGCGTCGATGACTTCGGTGCGCAATACGAGCGGATGCGCGCAGCCGGGGTCGAGTTCGTCGGCGAGCCGCGCTCCGAGCCGTACGGCCAGGTCGTGGTGTTTCTCGACATCTCCGGGAACCGGTGGGACCTACTCGGGCCTCCGGGGTAAAGTGCGCGCGATGAGAAAGCTCGCCGCAGCGGCAGGAGCGGCGGCGGTGCTGGCGGCCATCGTCACATCGCTTGCGCCAGCCCCCGCGTCCTCGTACAGCGTGAATTACTGCCAGGCGATTCCGAGCGCGAACGTGCCGAAGGAGGCGTGGGGCTACCACGCCGGGGCGCCGATCACAGGCGCGACCGGCAGCTACTCCCGCGGTCACGGCACGCTCAACCTTTCGAACTGGAAGACCACCGGGATCATCTGCCAGGTCGATCGCGTGGCCAACCAAGCCGACCGCGAGATCGTCCTGTCGGTCGGCTCCAAGGCGCTGTACGCCTCGCACCACGCCACGATGTTCGGCGTCGCGGGCAACGTCGTGAAGCTGGCGGTGACGGTCAAGACATCGACCGACCCGGCCTGCGCGGTCAAGACCAAGGGCCGCGTGACGATCTTCGCGAGCTACAACGGAGTCCACGCGGACGGCGTCGATTTCTGGTTCCCAGCCGCGTGCAAGGACCACAAGCACAACTACAAGGGCTCGAGCGTCCTAACGAACGTTCCGCCCAACTAGCCGACTTGGACGCGGGCCAATAGGGCCTGAACCGAGCCGGGCGCGAACCGCAGCAGCCGGAAGCCGACCGTCGACTCGAGTCCGACCGGAACGATCCCCTGGTTGCGTTCTGCACGGCTTTGACGATCGCCCGCGCGACCGCGTCCGGCGAGTGGCCGAAGCGGAAGGCCCCGACCAGCTGGTCGCGCCTGTCGGCGATCGCGCCGTACATCCGCGAATGGCTCGCGATCGGTGTGTCGATCAGGCCCGGACAGATCACGGTAACGCCGACTCCCTTGCTCCCCCAGTCCGCTCGCAGGCACTGGGAGAACGAGAACACGCCCGACTTGGCGGCGCAGTACGCGGCCATCGCGCGGTGCGGCGTGTATGCCGCAGCGGACGCGATGTTGACCACGTGGCCACGCCCCCGCTCGATCATCCCGGGCCCGAACGCGTAGCACCCGTACGCGACCCCGTTGAGGTTGATCCCGAGCAGCCAGTCCCAGTCCTCGACGGTCGTCTCGAGCAGTGACCCGCCGACGCCGACGCCGGCGTTGTTGACGAGCACGTCGACCGGGCCGAGCTCCTCGGCGAGCTGCATGAGCGCGTTGAAGTCTGCGACGTCGCAGGTCCGGCCCTCCGCGCCGCCACCGCACGCCTCCGCCGTCGCCTGGGCGGTTGCGCCGTCGATGTCGACCGCGATCACCTGACTGCCCTGCTGCGCAAAGCGCCGTGCCGTGGCGGCGCCGATGCCACTGCCGGCGCCGGTGACGACCACTCGCGCGCCGTTCAGGGCGATCCGCGGGATCACGCCGCCACCGCCGTGCGCTCCGCCGCCACGCCGCGCCGGCGCGCGACCATCTTCAGCCCGTAGCGCGGGCGCAGCGTGAGCGTCGCCTCGGGCTCGACGGGGTGGCCTGGCTTCAGGTCGTACACGAACCGCCTGCTCATCAACGCGGTCACGAGCGTCCCCTCGATCAACGCGAACGCCTTCCCGGCACACACCCGGCGTCCGCCGCCGAACGGCAGGTACGCCGAGCGATGATGGTGCTTGACGTTCTCTGGCAGGAACCGCGTCGGGTCGAAGGTCTCGGGTTGCGGCCAGAAGCGCTCGTCGTGGTGGAGCGCGTGGATCGGGATCAGGATCGTCGCGCCGCGCTTGATCCGGTGGCCATCGATCACGTCGTCCTGCACGCACACCCGCGGGACGAGCCACGCCGGCGGGAACATGCGCATCGCCTCCTCGAAGCAGGCTTGGGTCCATTTGCAGCCGGGCGATGTCGTCGAAGGTCGGCTGCTTGTCAGCGCCCAGGACACTGTCGACCTCCGCGAGCATCCGGTCGCGCGCCTCGGTGTTGAGCGCGAGCAGGTACCACATCCACGAGAGCGCGTTGGCGGTCGTCTCGTGGCCGGCGAGCATGAACGTCGCCGCTTCGTCGCGCACCCGCTTGAGCGGCAGCTTGTTGCCGTGCTCGTCGCGGGCGGACAGCAGCAGCCCGAGCAGATCCTCGGTGTCATCGGGATGATCCTGGCGCTCGCGGATCACGTCCCAGACCATCGTGTCGATCGACCTCATGATCTTGTGGAGGCGGCCGATCGGCGGCGGTAGGAACGGCGTGCGGTCGACCACCCGCGCCGACAGCCGCACGAGCCACGGCGGCGGATTGAGCAGCAGCATCAGGCGGGTCGCGCGCTCGGCGGCGCGCAGCCCCGCGGTCACGTTCGGGCCGATCCGCCGCGCCAGGTCGGCCATCCCATGCCCGAACAGCGCCGAGCCGACGACATCGAGCGTCAGCTCGGTCATCGCGTGCGTCATGTCCAGCTCGATCCGGTCGCTGCCATCGTCGAGCTTCGCGGTGAACGTGTCGATCGGCGCGAGCATCAGCTCGAACAGGCTCGTCAGATGACGCTTGGCGAGCACCGGGTTGATGATCATCCGGTGCCGGCGCCACGACTCGTCCTCGTCGGTGAACAGGCTCAGCCCAACCACCGAGCGCAGCAGCTCGTACTCCACCGACTTGTGGTAGCGCTCGACGGCCCCGTGGAGCACGTGGTCGGCATATTCGGGGTGCTTGATCACGTACGCGGTGCGCCGGTTGAACGTGAACTTTGCGATGTCCGAGCCCGCCGCGCCCCGCAACAGCAGCCCGTCGGTCTGCAAACCGTGCAAGAACGTCTCGCGCGCGACGCTGATCCCGCTCACGCGGGGCGTGCGCCGCGGGGCCGCCACCGCACTCACACCGTCACCTCCGTCGTGTACTCGTGGCGCCCGGAGAAGAATGCACCCTCCTCGCGGCCGAGCTCGGTCGCCGGCTGCTCGCCGAGGAGCCACTCGCGCGCGACGTCGAGCCAGCGGCCGCTCGCCTGCAGCTGCCCCAGCAGCCCGATCAGCAGCATCACCGCACGCATCAGCACGAAGTGCTCGGCCGGCAGCATCAGCGAGTCGAACCCGTCGGCCTTCCGCATCCGCATGTACGAGCGCATCATCTGGCCGGTCATCGCGCCGTCGACGGTCACCTCGCCGTCGACCAGCAGCCACCCGAAGATCTCCTGGTAGGTCTGGAGGAACGGGGCGGCGAGCGCGCTGTCTTCCGGAAGCGCGCCCAGCTCGGAGATCACCGCGAACAGCGCGTTTGCGTCGTTCTCGTATGTCGCTCGGGTCGAGCGCAGCAGCTGCGTGACCTCTTGATCTGAGAGCCGCTTGAAGAATCCGAAGTCGAGGAACGCGACGCGCCCGTCTTCGAGGAACAGCGAGTTGCCCGGGTGCGGATCGCCGTTCAGCAGCCGGTGTCGGAGCGGACCGTTCAGGTAGAAGCGGATCAGGATCTCCGCGACGCGGTTCTTGGCGGCCTGCGGTATCTCCTTGATCTCCGCGAAGCGGGCCCCGTCGACGTACTCGGACACGATCACGCGCTCGCGGCAGAGGCTCGTGATCACGTCCGGGACGACGACGAACGGGTGGCCTTCGGTACGTGCGGGCCATCGCCTTGTGGTTGCCGGCCTCGAGCTCGTAGTCGAGCTCCTCGCTGATCCGCTCGCGAATTTCGCGCGCGATCTCGCCGGTGTCGATCCCGGGCGCGATCACGTTCAGCAGCTTCAACCCGAGTCGCAGGTTCTGCAGATCGGAGTGGATCGCCTCGGCGATCCCCGGGTACTGGACCTTGACCGCGACGGCTCGGCCGTCGTGCAGCGCGGCGCGATGCACCTGCCCGATCGACGCCGCGGCGATCGGCTCGGGCTCGAACTCGTCGAATACGTCCTTGAGCTTCTCGCCGAGGTCCTCCTCCACGACCTTCGCGATCGCCTTGAACGACACCGGTTCTGCGCTCTGCTGGAGCGTCGCCAGGATCTCCTGGAACTCCGGGCGGATCTCCTCTGGCACCAGCCCGAGGTCGACCGCCGAGAGCGTCTGCCCGACCTTCATCGCCGCCCCGCGCATGCCGCTGAACACCTTCACGAGCGACCTGGCGCTCTTCAGCTGCTGGCGACGCGGCCGCCGCGGCTCGGATGAGCCGGACGCCGTCAACGCGCGGGCGGTCGCCTCGCGCGCCGCGACGCCGGCGGCGGCGCCGGTGAGCTGCGCCGCGCGGCGCATCCGCGACCCCCTAATTTCATCGTTCGCGTGATCGATGAGCGGCACGATACCATCATCGATCACGTGAACGGTGAAACGGATGTTGGGTCGCCGCCGGCGCCCCGCCGGACTCGGGCCGAGCAGCGCGCCCTGACGCAGACGGGCGCTGCTGGACGCGACCGTCGAGACGCTCGTTGAAGAGGGCTACGCCGGGCTCACGACGCGCAACGTCGCCGAGCGCGCCGGCGTCGCGCAGAGCACGTTCATGCACTACTTCCCGACCCGCGATGCAGTTCCTGATCGAGGCCGTCGAGCACGTCGCTCTGCGCCTGCTCGACGACGCGCTCGACCACATCGACCTCGCCGCGCTCCGCAGTCCAAGCCACCGCGAGCAGGTGCTGGACCAGGCGTGGCGCGAGTTCACCTCCGCGGAGGCGCTCGCGGCCGCTCAGCTGTGGGCCGCCGTCTGGACCGAGCCGGACCTGGGCGCGACGCTGCGCGACGTCGAGCGCCGGCTCGAGTCGATCATCGCCGCTGCGGCGGCGGCCCTGTTCCCCGACCAGGCGCAGGACCCTCGATTCCCCGCTTTGATCGACCTGGCCGTGTCGCTGATCCGCGGCTTGGTCGACGCGATTCCGGTGCACGGCCGCGAGATCGTCGACGCCCGCTGGGAGGCGATCAAGCCAATCGTGATCGAGGCGACCGGGCGGCTACTCGACGGGTAGCCTGCCTCGCATGACCACATCCACAAGCGAAATCGTCACCGGCGTCGACTTCTTCGGGATCCCGACACGCGACCTCGAGCGCGCCGTTGAGTTTTACGGGGAAACCCTCGGCCTCCCGCGCTCCGTCTACATGCCAGATCGCCACTTCGCCGAATTCGAGACCGGCAACCTGACCTGAACGTGATGCATGCCGAGAAGATGGGGCTCGAGCACAACGCCGATCCGTAACCCGATCGCCCTACACGTCGAGGACGTGGCGGCCGCCCGCACCGAACTCGAGCGCCGCGGTCGTCGAGTTCTTCGGCGACACGTTCGACACCGGCGTTTGCCACATGGCCTTCTTCCACGACCCGGACGGCAACGCGCTGATGCTCCACCACCGCTACGAGCCGCGGGTCACCGACTCTTAGCAGAGAACGGCTCCGGCGCTGAGCGTCTGTGGCTCCGGGGCGTCGAGCTCTACGGCCCCCCGCACGACTACCCCGGCCGCGAAAGTCACATCGCCGTGAACGACCAGCCGCTCCGCCTCGCGTAGCGAGGGCGGCCCGTCCGGGAACCGCTGGTCGAACGCGTCCATCAGCTTGTAGTACTTGGGGTCAAGCTCGACGTACGGGAGGCTGCCGGCTCGTTCCGGGATCGGCTCGACGCGGAAGTCGTCGAGCACCCGGTAGACGTCGGAGCGCAGCACGAGCAGATCGTCGGTCGTCTTCACCGGCGCGAACCGGGTGCTGCGGCACCTCGAGCACCTGCGCCCCCTCGAATAGCCCGATCGCCGCGCCCATCGCGCTCTCGAGCTGGAGTACCGGCGTCGAATCGCTGTCGCGCGGATCCACCGTCTTGCGGTTGACGATCAGCGGCAGCTCCAGCACGCCGTCGCTCTGATCGAGCCGATCCGACAGCGCCTGCAGGTCGACCCACAGGCTGTTCGTGTTGTAGTAGCGCCAGCGTCGATAGTCGCGGAACGAGTCCTCGTCCTCGGGTGGCGTCTGCGCGCTCTCGCGCAGGACAAGCTGCCCGTCGGCGCGCCGCCGTGCGATGTGGCCGCCCTTCCGATCGGCCTCCGTACCGACCGCGGCCTCCATCAAGAATGGGATCCGCTCGCGCGCGATCAGCGCCGCGATCCGTGGATCAGTGGTCGCCCCGAGGTTGTCGGAGTTGCTGATCATCGCGTAGCGGAACCCCTTTTCCAGCAGCGCGGCGAGCATCCCCGAACGCCGCAGCGCCCCATAAACATCGCCGTGACCAGGCGGGCACCACTCGAGCGAGGGCTCCTGCGGCCAGCTCACCGGCTCGAGCGTCTCAGCGTCGAGTTTCGGGATCATGCTCTGCATGAAGTCGGGCGGCAGCCCTTCGACGGGCAGCTGCGGGAACCGCTGTAGCGCCTGGAGCGTCGCCTCACGCGTCGCATCGCTGTTCATCAGCACGAGCGGCAGCCGCGCGCCGCGACGGGAGCGCAGCGCCAGCGTCTGCTCCACGATCAGCTCGAGGAACGATCGCCCGTCGCGCGCCTCCATCAGTGACTTCGGCCCGCGCAGCCCCATCGTCGTCGCGAGCCCACCGTTGAGCTTGATCACGGCCACCTGATCGAGCGCCCCGTCCGCGCCGTCTTCCAGCGTCCCGAGGGTCGGGGCGCCCGCGACCGGCTCGAGCTCCTGGCTCCCGATCAGCGCTGATTCGCCGCTCTCCAGGCGCCGGTACGCGCGCGCGAACGCCCGAATCGCCTCCTCGTGCTGCCCCGCGGCACGCATCTTCTCCTCTGCCTCGCTGCAGTCCGTCGGAACCACTCATCGGCCGGTCATTCTGCCCGCTGAGCCCCGCCGACGAACGGCCACCGTCGGCAAGCCGTCCGTCCGACCGTGACCCTCAGCGACGAAATACGAGTCGCTACGGGTCACGGTTGCTCCCCGCCCGACGGCCTGCCCGAGCAGAGGAGTACCCGCTCTAGTGGGCGGGCAGGGTGAGGATCGCCGCGCTGGCCGCGGGGACCGAGACCTTGTAGGCGCCGCCCGAGGCGTTCACCGTGGTGGCGCTCGGGCTGCCGGTGAGCTGGCCCGTGGTCGTCGAAGAGCCGAAGCTCTGCCCACCGAGGCTGAGATGACCGGTCGCGCCGAGGCTCGGTGCGGTGAGCCGTGACACGGTTCCGCTGGTGGCGCCGGTTGCGCCCTTGACGGTGACGTTGTAGGCCTTGTTCGCGGACAGGTTGATCATCACGACGCGCTCGGTTCCGTCGCTCGCACGGGTCGCGAACACGTCGATCGGCCAGCTGTCGTTGCCGGTGACCTTCAGAAGCTGGGACCCGGTCGGCGCCGCCTGAACGAATGCGAGCAGACCGTAGTAGTCAGGCGTCACGTAGCCGCTCCACTTCGTGCCGGACTGCTTGAACACCCACAGGGCGTTAGCGGTGCCGAGCTTCGAGTGGACGTTGACGCCGTCGACGCCCACCTTCGCGAGCTGGAACATTTCGTCGAGCGCCCACAGCGACGACGCGAACGTGTTGCTGACGCCGCCCTCGCCGCCGCATGAGACCGAGTTCGTCTCATCCAGCCGGAAGGCCACGCCATGTGCATGCGCGGCGTGGACCAGATCCCGAAAGGCCGTTTGCGAGGCCGCTCGTCGAGCTCGCGGAGACCAGCTCGGGAATCGTCGCCTTCGGCGTCGGAGTGCATTGCTTGAGCGGGTAACGGTGGATCGTGGCGGTCTTCACCCGCGGCTCGTCCTTGAGGAACGTGCCGAGGTAGGGCTCCCAGACGGGGCCGCCCATGTCCGGTCCAGCAAGCGGGACGTGTGGCAGCGCGCCGGCGAGCTTTGAGTAGTCCGAGATGAAGGTCGAGAACGTCCACGGCTGCGGCCGGCCGTAATAGCGCACGTGGTTGATGATGTACCAGGGGATCCCGGCGTACAGCTCGGGCTCGTTGCCGAGCTCCAGCGCCTGCAGATATGGGCCGAGACCCGAGGCGAGCGCGCGCGCCTCGGCGCCAGCGACCTGCGTGCTGTTGACCTCGAAGTTGACCCCGGCGATCACCTGCGCGTTGGTCGCGGCAGCGAGCCCGCGGACGATCGACAACCACGTTTTCGACAGGTCATAGCGAACGCCGAGCGGCCGAGACTTCCCGGGAATCGGATACCAGCTCCAGTCGGCGGTGTCTCCGCCGAGGCGGATTACCGGGCGGCCACCCGGGCTGAGATTGCGGATCAGCTGCTCGAGTACCGGGTTGACGTTGTTGGGATCGGTGCCGGTATACGACTCGACGCCGCGGACCTCGAGTGAGACACCGACGAACCCCTGTGGGATCGGCTTGCCGATCCTCGACGAGCTGACGGTCACGGTCGCCGAACCAGCGGTCGCGGAGCTGCTGCTCGCCGCCACGATCCCGCCCCCGGCGCCACCGACGACGACGGCTGCAGCGGCGAGCGCCGCCACCGGATGGCTACGCAAGCGCATCAGCAACCGCCTGAGCGAACCCATTCACATCGTCCTCGGTCGTGTCCCACGAGCACATCCAGCGAACCTCACCAATCGTTTCGTCCCAGACATAAAACGCGAACTGCTCCAAAAGAGCGGTAGTTGCCGCGCGCGGCAACGTCGCGAACACGGCATTGGTCTGCACCGGACGGGTGAGCTGGAGCCCGGAGAGATCTCGCACCCCATCGGCGAGCCGGGCCGCCATCGCGTTCGCGTTCGCGGCGCAACGCCGCCACAGCTCGTCGCCGAGCAGAGCTTCGAACTGGGCAGCAAGGAAGCGCATCTTAGACGCGAGCTGCAGCGATTGCTTTCGCAGGTATGGCAGCGCGCCGGCGAGCGAAGGCTCGCGCACGACGACCGCATCGCCGACCAGGAGACCGTTCTTGGTGCCGCCGAACGAGACGATGTCGGCCGCCCCGCAGGCATCGGCGAGCGAGAGATCGAGCGCGGCCGCCGCGTTCGCCAGCCGTGCCCCATCGACATGCAGCAGCAGGCCGTGATCGTGCGCCAGCGAGAACAGCGCGCCGATCTCGTCAACGGTGTACAGCGTGCCGAGCTCGGTGCACTGCGAGATCGACACGACCCGCGGCTGCACGGCGTGCTCGTCGCCGATCCGGGCGATCCGCGACGACACGAGCTCGGGCGTGAGCTTGCCATCGACTCCTTCGACGGTCAGCAGCTTGACGCCGGCAACGGCCTCGGGCGCGCCGCCCTCGTCGACGTTCAGATGGGAGCTGGCCGCGCAGATCACGCCCTCCCACGGCCGGCAGCACGCGCGCAAAGCGACCACGTTCGCGCCCGTCCCGTTGAACACGAAGAACGCCTGCGCGTGATCGCCGAACAGCGCCGCCAGCTGCGCGGCCACGGTCTGCGTGTATTCGTCGTGTCCGTAGCCGAACGCGTGCCCGACGTTCGCCCGTGCGATCGCCTCGAGCACCGCCGGGTGGATCGTCGCCGAGTTGTCGGAGGCGAACCCGCGGGCGGGAGAATTCACGCCGCGAGCTTAGCCCGAAGCGTCGAGTAGAAGATCGACAGCGGGAACTCGTCCTCGAGCACGTGGTCGACGTACGGCCGTGGGTCCTCGACGTCCGCGAAGTCTCGAACGCCCGCAACCCACCGCGACCCGGACGCCGGCGCCACACACGATGCGACCAGGTCGTGGGCCGCCGACCAGTGCCCGAGCTTCGTGCGGTCGATCCCGTCCCGGTAGAGCTCGTTGATCTCGTCGCGCAGCCCGGCGACGCCTTCGGCGACCCGCTCCCAGTCGATCGTAAGCTGGTTGTCGGTCCAGTGCACGTATCCGTGGCGGTGCAGGTAGGCGAACAGCAGCTGGCCGCCAAGGCCGTCGTAATTGCGGACGCGCGAGCCCGTGATCGGAAACCGCAGCAGCCGGTCGAGCAGGATCGCGTACTGCACGTAGCGCGCGAACGCGACGCCGGAGGCCTCGAGCTCGACGGCCTGAGCGAACGCCGTCAGGTCGCAGCGGAGCTCCTCGAGCGAATACATCCAGTACGGCGCGCGCTGGCGGATCATGAACGGGTCGAACGGGAGCTCGCCATGAGAATGAGCGCGGTCGTGGATCAGGTCCCAGAGGATGTACGCCTGCTGCGAAATCGCCGGGCTCGCCAGCAACAGCGCCGCGTCGGGGGGCAGGTTCAGCGCCAGCAGGTCGGCCGCCGCCCCGGCGACGCGGCGGAGCCGCTCGGCCTCGCGGTCGCAGAAGATCGCGCCGAAGTGGGCGACCGGCCGCTCCGCGACCGACACCGTCTCGGGGAACAGCACGGCGCATTCAGAGTCGTACCCCCGCGTGGCGTCGACGAGCTCAACCGGCACGAACTTGGGGTTGTCGTACCGCGTCCGCTCCAGCTCCGCGATCCACGAGGGCCACGGGACGCGCACGATCAGCGCCTCAAAGCACGTGTCACGCGAGCCGTTCTGTTTGTACATCGGGAACACGACGAGGTGCTCGATCTCGTCCTCGCGCTGGCGCTCGGGGTGGAAGGCGTCGAGCGCACGCGTGAAGTCGGGCTTACCGAGGTCCCACGCGCGCAGGTCGGCGAGAACCGCCTCCAGATACGCCCCGTCGTGCGGGAACCCGGGCGCCAGCGATTCGATCGCGTCGCACATCGCCTCGACATGGCCCGCCGCGGCGGCCCGATCAGCGCGCTCGGCGAGCGCCCCGTCGGGCGCCTGCAGCAGCGCGAGCGCGTTGCACTCGTCGCGCAGCTGCTCCCACGCCGCTCCACGCGCGTGGAGCGCGCGCCCGTCCTCGCGATCCGCACGGGCCGCCCAGTACGCGACGTTGACCCACAGCGCGTAGTGATCGAACTCACCGATGCAGTCATCGCCGAACAAATCGGAGTCGGCGAGCACGACCACGCGCCCGTCGCCGTGCTCGGAGGCGACCATCAGCGCCGCCCCGGGCGCGGAGGCGCTCGCGTGCGCGCGGGCGAGCACGCGTGTGCCGTTAGAGCTCGCGATCGTCGTCGCGCGGTAGAAGCACACCTGCTGCACGCGCGCGAGCAGGTCGCCGCCGCGCCCCCGCTCCCCGCGCGCGAGCTCGGCCAGTACCCAAGACGGCGCGCCCGTGCACCGCTCGTAGTCCTGGACCGTGTCGTTCTGCAGCTCGAACCCGAACCGCGCGAGCAGCTCGTTGACGTTGTTGCCGTACTTCTCCTGCTCGGTCTCGCCGAGCACGATCAGCCCGCCACCGCCGGCGACGAACGCCTCGATCGCGTCGAGCTCATCCTCGCTCAGCCACGGTGAGCCGCCACCGGTCGTCCGCTCCCACTTCGGGTCGGACGGGTGCGCGATCACGAGCACGTCGAATCCAGCCAGCGTGTCCGCCAAGAGCGGCGACTCAGCGTTGGCGCACACCTCGAAATCACGCTCGGACAGCGCCGCGGCCGCGCGCGCGTACGACGCGTCGCCGGGGTGCGCCGGCTGCATCGAGCGCGCGAGCTCGGGCCGGATCGTCCACGCCTCGCTGTGGGCCTCGTCGAACAGGAGCCTCATCCCTTCAGCCTAGCCGCGACCCCAGACGACTGTCGACCCCAAAATCAATTCAATTTAATTAATTTCCTGGTGTTGTACAGCGGCTAGACGCAGGATTGTTGCGTTGTTCGCCGGAAGCCATACCGAGTATCCGGTCCGCAGGCGACGGATCCGAGTCAGGTGCAGCGCCCCTTGCAACAGGCCGGTGCTCGACTCGCGAGCGACGCTCTGGCCCCCGAGCGTGACGTGGCCGGTCGCGGCTACGTTCGGCGCCGACATGCGGTCGAGCGTCGCGGTCCGCGGGCCGCGCACGCGGACGAGCACGGTGTGACCGACCGCGTCGAGGTTGATCAGCACGACCTGCTCGGGCGTGCCCGGCGCCTTCGTCGCCCATACGTGCACCGGTCCGGAGCCGGCGCCGTGGACGCCAAGCAACCGCGACCCGACGGGCGCCGCGCGCGCGAACGCCAGCATCCCGTAGTACTCGGGCGAGACAGTTCCGACCCAATGGCGGTGCGTGCGGCGGACGTGGAAGATCTGGTTGGCGGTGCCCTCGCGCGTGTGCACGTTGACCCCGTCGACACCGGCCCGTGCCAGCTCGAACAGCGCGTCGAGGATCCACAGCGCCGCCGCGAATCGGTCGCTGACGCCGAACTGCCCGGCGCAGCTGACGGTGTTCATCTCGTCGAGCCGGAACGGGATCCCGTGGGCGTGGGCCGCCGCGATCCCCGCCAGCAGCCTCGACGGGAAGCCGCGCGTGTAGGTGTCGGAGAACAGGTTCGGGATCGTGGCCGGCTTCGACGGGATGCAACCGAGCGCGTACAGGTGCAGCGTCGCGATCCGCACACGCGGCTCGGACGACAGAAACGAGCCGACCTCGTTCGTCCACGGCAGCTGGCCGACCTCGGGCCCGGCGAGCGGGAAGTCCGGCAGCGCGCGGCTGATCCGCGCGTAGTCGGACAGGTACGTCCTGAAGCCCCAGCCGGTCCCGCGAGCGAAGAACGGGACGCCGTTGACGGTGTAGGACGCCTGGACGTTGTAGAGGTCGGGCTCGTTGCCGAGCTGCAACGCCTCCAGCCAGGGCCGGCCGATGCGCGTGATCATCGCGTTCGCCTCGGCGGCGGCGACGCGGCCGTTGTCGGCCTCGAGGTTGACCCCGAGAATCAGCCGCGCGTTCGTCCCTTGCGCGAGCGCCTTGACGACCTTGAACCATGTCGAGCTGAGCGCGTAACGGACGCCGAACGGGTGGCCGACGCCGCGGATCGGGTACCAGGTCCAGTCGGTCGTGTCGCCGCCGATCCGGAGCACGGGGTGCTGCCCGGGATCGAGCTGGCGGACCAGCCGCTCGAACACCGGGTCGATCTGCTCCGAGTCAAAACCGGTGTATGCCTCGACGCCGCGGATCTCCATCGACAGCCCGAGGAACCCAGGGTGGACCCGCCCGACCGTGTGGCCGCCGACTGTCACGACGAGCGTCGCGCCGGCGGAGCCCGCGCACGCCAGCAGCGCGAGCACGGCGCACAGCGATGTGACGGCGGCCCTCACTTCAGCGTCAGGATTGCCGCGCTGGACGCGGGCATCCACACTCGCGCGAGCGGGGTTTGCATCGTCCGCTCCGGGCCGATCAGCAGTCCCGTCTTGGTCGACGCGCCGAAGCTCTGGCCCCCGAGCGTAACCCCGCCGGTCGCGCCCGCGGACGGCGCGCTCAACCGGACGAGCACGGCGGTCCCGCGGTCCCCGGGCGCCTTCACCGAGACGACCTGCCCGCCGCGCCGCGCGAAGTTGATCAGCACCAGGCGCGTGACGCCGCCAGGGGCGCGGGTCGCCCACGCGCGCAGCGATCCGCCCGCCCCGCTGACCGAGAGCAGCTGCGAGCCTCGCGGCGCGGCCTGCGCGAACGCCAGCAGCCCGTAGTAGTCCGCAGACACGTACCCGCGCCACACACCACCGCTCCGCGTGAACCTGAATGGCTCGGTGCTGACCCCGTCGCGCGTGTGGAGATTGATCCCGTCGAAGCCGGCCCGGGCTGCCTCAAAAGCCGCCTCGAGCTCCCACAGCGCCGCCGCGAATGTGTGGCCGCTCCCCTGCTCGGAGTTGCACGGAAATGCACCCATCTCATCGATCCGGATCGGGATCCCGTGCGCGTGCGCGGCACGCAGCGCCGGTATTAGCCCGTTCGTGAACCCGCCCCCGGCGCCGGCGGCGAGCAGCCCCGAGACCGACGCCGCGCTGACCGGGACGCACGGCAGCGCGTATCGGTGCAGGGTCGCGATCCGGACGCGCGGCTCCTGTGAGAGGAACTGGCCGAGCTCATCGTCCCACGGCGGCCGCCCGACCTCAGGTCCGGCGAGCGGGAAATCCGGCAGCGCCCGCGCGACCGCGGCGAAGTCGCGGAGATACGCCGGCACGCCCCAGCCGGTCCCGCGCCCGTAGTGCGGCACGCCATTCTGCTCGAACCAGGCGAGCAGGTTGTACAGCTCGGGCTCGTTGCCGAGTTGCAGCGCCTCGAGCCACGGCGATCCGATCTGCGAGATCATCGCGCGCGCCTCCGCCGCCGCGACGCGGACGTTGTCGACCTCCAAGTTCAGCGCGACGATCAGATGCGCGTCGGTCCCCTGCGCGAGCGACCTGACTACCTGGAACCATGTCGGCGTGAGCGCGTAGCGGACGCCCAGCGGCCGCTGCATCCCAGGGATCGGGTACCACGACCAATCGCCGGTGTCGCCGCCGAGGCGCAGCACCGGTCGCTGCCCGGGATCGAGGTTGCGGATCAGCTGCTCGAACGCGGGGTTGATCGCGTCCGGTGCGAACCCCGTGTATCCCTCGATCCCGCGGAGCTCGAACGACAGGCCGAGGAACCCGGGCTGCACCCGGGCGACCGCGCTGCGCCCGACCGCCACGACCACCGCCGCGGCGGCGGAGCCGGCGGACAGCAACAGCGCGAACGCCGCAAACAGCGATACGACCACGCCCCTCATTTATGGTTTCTCTCCATAGACGACGTCGATCGCAAGATTCTTGCGTTGTTGGTGGATGACGGGCGCCGCACGTACGACGACATCGCGCGCCACGTCGCGCTGTCGGCGCCTGCCGTCAAGCGGCGCGTCGACCGCCTCCGCGCGAGCGGCGCGCTGGTCGGATTCACCGCCGTCCTCGACCACAGCGCGCTCGGCGACCATACCGAAGCGCTGATCGAGCTGTTCTTCTCCCCCGGCACGCAGCTCGACGCCGTCGCGGACACGCTCTCGGAGCACGACGAGGTGCTCGAGGCGTGGAGCGTTACCGGTGAGGCCGACGCGATCGCGCGCGTCCGCACGCGCGACAACGCCGACCTCGAGCGGCTGATCCGCGAGCTCCAGCGCGACGGCCACGTCGTGCGCACGCGCTCACAGGTCGTCCTGTCCGCGCTCGTCAGGCGGTGACCGGCTCGCCCACCGGGCGCGCCGGAGCCCGATCGCGACGGCGCGGGATCAGCGGCACGCCGTCCCGTGGGCCGATCGTCGGCATCTGGCGGATCGTGAGCCGGTAGCCGGGCTCGAGCTCGAACGTGTAGCGAGCGATCAGCGCCGCCGCGATCGCCTTGACCTCGAGCTGGCCGAACCGCATTCCGATGCAGATTCGCGAGCCCGCGCCGAACGGGACATACGCGCCCTTGGGCAGCGCGGCCTTGCGCTCCGGCGTGAACCGCTCGGGGCGGAATGCGTCGGGCTCGGGGAACACCTCCGGCAGGTGGTGTGAGACCCACGAGCTGTAGTTGACGTACGCGCCGCCGGGTACCTGGTGGCCGGCGAACTCGTACGTCTCGATCGCCTTGCGCGCGCCGACCCACGCCGGCGGATACTTGCGGAGCGTCTCGTCGACGACCATCTCGAGCAGCTTCAGCTCGCCGCCCATCAGCGTCGCCGCGCCGGGCCGCCCCGCCGCACGCACCTCGTCCGCGAGCGCGGCGGCGATCTCGGGTTGCCGTGCGAGCTCGTAGAACATGAACCCGATCGTCGAGGTCGTCGTGTCGTGGCCGGCGAACAGCAGCGTCATCACCTCGTCGCGGATCTGCTGGTCGCTCAGCGAGACGCCGTCCTCGTCGCGCGCGTCGATCAGCAGGCTGAGCAGATCGGTTCCGCGCTCGCCGCTGCGCCGCCGGCGGGTGATCTCACCGAAGATCACGCCGTCGAGGTCGCGACGTGCCTTCTGCATCTGCGCGAACGGCGTGCCCGGTCCCCGGAGCACCTGGAGGACGTAGTCGCGCGACCAGAACCCGAGCCCGATCTCGAAGGCCCGTGCAACGTCGAGGTGAGCCGGGGCCGCGTCGGGGTCCAGTCCGAACAGCGCTCGCATCGCGATCCGCAGCGCGAGCCGGCGGGTCCAGTGGTAGATGTCGATGCGGGCGCCGTCGCGCCAGGACTCGAGCGCGCGCTCGATCTCGGCGTCCATCGTCTCGAGCGCCGTGGCGATCACCTCGTGGTGGAACGCGGGCAGCATGATCCGCCGCGAGCGGCGGTGGAACTCGCCGTCGATCGTCAACAGCCCGTCGCCGAGCAGCGGCGCCAGGTCGCCCATGTGCCCCTCGCGCCAGCTGAAATTCGCCGGGTTCGAGACGAGCATGTAGTGGTTGGCAGCCGGTCCGATCATCCACACGCCGTTGCCGTGGAAGATCCGCAGCGTGAACACCGGGCCGTAGCGCTCGTACGCGTCGAGCAGCGCCGTGAGCGGATCGTTCGCGAACGCCTTCGTGAAGCGCATGCTGAACCGCTTGTCGCCCGGCGGGAACGGCACCTCCGTGCGCAGCTCGTGCAGCAGGTCGGCGGCGAGCCGGCGAGCCGGGTTGAACGACAGCGGTGCCGGGCCTTGCAACCCCACGGCCGAAGCCTACCGTCGCCCGGCATGCATGCATTAGTGCGCATACAATGATGCGTGCATGAGTCACGGACACAAGATCGACCTCGCGTACGTAAGTGGCGACACTGCGCGCACGGTCGCGGAGACGATGCAGGCGCTGGCTACGCCGAGCCGGGTGCGGATCCTCAGCCGACTCGGCGCCGGCGCGTGCTCGGTCTCTGAGCTTGCCCGCGACGTCGAGATGGAGCAGCCGGCCGTCTCCCAGCAGCTGCGGATCCTGCGGCATCTCGGCCTCGTCGTCGGCGAGCGGCGTGGCCGGCTGGTGATCTACGCGCTGCACGACGACCACGTCGGCGTGCTGCTCGCCGAGGCGATCGCGCACCTCGACCACCTCAGCCTCGGCCTGCGCTCCCATCCCGCGGCGCGCGGCGGCGAACGCATGAGCGGCGCCACCCCCGCGCTGATCGCCGCCGCGGCGGGCGTCGGGTTCGGCCACGCGATCCTGCCCGACCATTGGGTTCCGCTCGCGGTGATCGGCCGGACGCAGCGCTACCCGCTCGCCCGTGTCGCGCGCCTCTCCGGTCTCGCCGGCGTCGCGCACGTGCTCGTGTCGCTCGATCCTCGGCGCGGTCATCATCGCCGTCGGGCTGCAGCTCCGCTCGAGCGTCGAGAGCGCCGAGAACACGATCGTCGGCTCCGTGCTGCTCGCCACCGGGGTCGGTTTCGTCCTGCTCGAGCTCAGCGGCCGTGGCCACGGCCACGCACGCACGACCACGACCACGACCACGACTCACGACCACGACCACGACCACGCTCCCGACACGGCCGGAGCGCGTCCGCGGCCTCGCGGCGATCATGGTCCCGTTCGGCGCCGCCGCCTCCCCCGACCTGACGATCCTGCCCGTGTTCCTGGCGGCCGCCGCCGCCGGGACCGCCACCGCGATCGGGTCGCTGGTGGCGTTCGCGGCGGTCACGATCGGGACGATCGTCGGCCTCACCCTGCTCGCGACCGCCGGCGGCTATCAGGTGCGCGGCCGGTGGCTGGAGCGCTGGGGCAACGTGATCACCGCAGCGGTGCTGCTGGTGATCGGCGCGTTCGTGCTCGCCGGCGTGATCTGAGCGGAGGCGGGCAACCTTGCCACGGTCGTGTCAAGGTTCGGTACGATGGGCTGATGGCTGACTTCCTCGCCGCCACCCGTGACCGCGTCCTCGTCTACGACGGCGGGATGGGCGCGACGCTCGAGAGTTCGACCTCAGCCTCGAGGACGACTACCGGCTTCCCGGTCGCTGCCACGAGGCGCTGGTGCTCAACCGCCCCGACGTGATCGAGGGCGTCCACACCTCGATGCTCGATGCGGGCGCCGAGGTCGTGGAGACCGACACGTTCCAGGGCGTCGCGGCTGAAGCTGGCCGAGTGGGGGCTCGAGCGAGCACACCCTCGAGATCAACACGAAGGCGGCGGAGATCGCGCGCAAGGCAGCGGGCGAGCAAGCGGTTCGTGGCCGGCTCGATCGGCCCGACGGGCTACCTGCCGGCGAGCGATGACCCGACGCTCGGGCAGATCACGCTTCCGCGAGCTGGTCGAGGTGTTCACCGAGCAGGCGACGGGGCTCGTCGACGGCGGCGCCGACCTGATCATCATCGAGACCGCGCAGGACATCCTCGAGGTCAAGGCCGCGATCTTCGGCGCGCGCGAGGCGTTCAAGGCGACGGGACGCAGGCTCCCGATCCAGTGCAGCGTGTCGCTGCTGCCGAACGGCGGCAAGATGCTGCTCGGCACCGACATCAGCGCCGTGCTGGCGACGCTCGAGGCGCTCGACGTCGACGTGATCGGGCTCAACTGCTCGACCGGGCCCGAGGACATGCGCGACGCGATCCGCTTCCTCGGCGAGTTCTCCTCGGTGCCGGTCCACTGCATCCCGAACGCCGGCCTGCCGCTCCAGGGGCCGAACGGCGAGACGATCTTCCCCGAGCAGCCAGAGCCGCTCGCAAACGTGCTCGGCGAGTTCGTCGAGCGCTACGGCGATCTCGATCGTCGGCGGCTGCTGCGGCACGACGCCCGCCCACATCGCGGCGATCGAGCGAGCGAGTCGCCGGCCGTACACGCCCGAGCGCCCGGCCGGAGCGCCGTCCCCCGCATCTCGAGCTCGATGATCGCGGCGACGCCGCTGGTCCAGGACCCGCGGCCGACGCTCGTCGGCGAGCGCGTCAACTCGCAGGGCTCGCGCAAGGCCAAGGAGCTGCTGCTGGCCGACGACTACGACGGGCTCGTGACGGTCGCCGAGGATCAGGTCAACGGCGGCGCGCACGTGCTCGACGTGTGCGTCGCGCTGACCGAGCGCCAGGACGAGGACGAGCAGATGCGCCAGGTCGTCAAGCGGATCAGCCTGACCCAGCCGGCGCCGATCCAGGTCGACTCGACCGAGCCCGACGTGATCGAGACCGCGCTCGAGCAGATCCCGGGCCGCGCGATCGTCAACTCGATCAATCTCGAGGCCGGCCGCGACAAGCTCGACCGCGTCGTCCCGATCGCCAAGGCGCACGGCGCCGCGCTGATCGCGCTGACGATCGACGAGGTCGGGATGGCGAAGACCGCCGACCGCAAGCTCGAGATCGCGCAGCGACTGACCGAGCTCTGCTGCGACGAGCACGGGCTCGACCGCGAGACGCTGATCTTCGACTGCCTCACGTTCACGCTGACCACCGGCGACGACGAGTGGAAGCCGAGCGCGGTCGAGACGATCGAGGGGATCCGCCGGATCAAGGCCGAGATCCCCGGCGTCAAGACCTCCCTGGGCGTCTCCAACGTCTCCTTCGGCGTCGGCCTCCCCGCCCGCAGCGTGCTCAACAGCGTGTTCCTGCATCACTGCGTCGAGGCCGGCCTGGACCTGGCGATGGTCAACCCGAACCACATCACCCCGTACGCCGAGATCGACGAGACCGAGCGCGAGCTCGCGGACGACCTCGTGTTCAACCGCCGCGAGGACGCGCTCGAGCGGTTCATCGCCCACTTCGAGTCCAAGGGCCCGGCCGAGGAGGCAGAGAAAGAGCGACCCGACCGAGGGCATGGAGCCCGAGGAGGCGCTCCACTTCCACATCCTGCGCCGCAAGAAGGACGGGGTCGAGGAGTGGATCGACCGCAGCGTCGAGAAGATCGGCGCCGTTCCGACCTTGAACGACGTGCTGCTGCCGGCGATGAAGGAGGTCGGCGACAAGTTCGGCGCCGGCGAGCTGATCCTCCCGTTCGTGCTCCAGTCGGCCGAGGTGATGAAGCGCGCGGTCGCGCAGCTCGAGCGCTACCTCGACAAGATCGAGGGCTATACGAAGGGAACGGTCGTGGTCGCGACCGTGTTCGGCGACGTCCACGACATCGGCAAGTCGCTCGTCAACACGATCCTGACGAACAACGGCTACACGGTCGTCGACCTCGGCAAGCAGGTCCCGATCTAGCACCATCCTCGACGCCGCAGTCGAGCACAACGCGACCGCGATCGGCCTGAGCGCGCTGCTCGTGTCGACCTCGAAGCAGATGCCTGCCTGCATCCAGGAGCTGCACGCGCGCGACCTCAAGTTCCCGGTGCTGATCGGCGGCGCGGCGATCAACCGCAACTTCGGCCTGCGGATCCTGTACCCGAACGGCACCGAGTCCGACGAGGTCTACGAGCCCGGCGTCTTCTACTGCAAGGACGCGTTCGAGGGGCTGGCGAAGATGGACCAGCTGATCGACTCAGACGCGCGCGAGGCGCTGGTCGCAAAGACGCGCGAGGCTGCCCGCAAGCTGCGCGAGGCCCCGCCCGAGGCGCCCGACGACGCGCCGCCGACGACCGACGCGTCGGTCCGCGCCGCCGGTCGCGACCGATAACCCGATCCCCGAGCCTCCGTTCTGGGGCGCGCGCGAGATCGAGGTCGACATGGACGCCGTCTACCACCACCTCGACACGCACGTGCTGTTCAAGCTCCACTGGGGCGGGCGCGGGGTCAAGGGCGAGGAGTGGACAAAGCTCGTCCGCGACGACTTCCAGCCCCGCCTCGAGCGGATGTGGCAAGAGCAGGACTATCTGCATCCCCGCGCGCTGCTCGGCTACTTCCCGTGCAACAGCGACGGCAACGAGCTGATCGTCTGGGATCCGGAGCGCGCCCGGCGAGAAGGAGCTCCAGCGGCTCGTCTTCCCGCGCCAGCCGAAGCACGACCGCATCTGCCTGGCCGACTTCTACCGCCCGCTCGGCAGCGGCGAGGTCGACGTGGTCGCGCTCCAGGCGGTGACCGCCGGCGAGGAGGTCACCGAGCTGATGGCGAAGCTCGAGGCGGACGGCGAGTTCGCCGAGCAGCTGTTCGTTCACGGGCTCGGCGTGCAGACCGCCGAGGGGATGGCGGAGTGGCTCCACGCCAAGGCCCGGGCCGACCTCGGGATCGAGCCGGCGCAGGGCCGCCGCTACAGCTGGGGCTATCCGGCTTGCCCGGAGCAGTCAGAGCACGAGAAGGTGTTCGCGCTGCTCGACGCGCCGTCGATCGGCCTGCGCCTGTCCGGCGGCTACGCGGTCGAGCCCGAGCAGTCGACGCTCGCGATCGTCGCCCACCATCCGCAGGCGGTGTACTTCGGGATGAAGTCGGGCTTCCTGCCGAAGACCGATCGACAGGCGTCCGACGAGCTGATCGCCGGCACCGACAAGGACCCGACCCGGCTCGGCGAGCTGTCCGACGACGACCCGGGCGCCGCCGGGACCGACGCCGAGTCCGCCGGCGAGGGCGAGCCGGCGATGGCCGGCGCCTGACTTTGGATTAGTCCGCCGCGCGGCCGGGCAGCCCTCGCCGCATGGAGGACGTAGCCGGGCGGATGGATGCCGTCGTCGGCGACGGTATCGAGGCGGCGGTGCGGATCAAGCACCGCTGGCGGCTGAAGCGGCTCGGTCACGGCGGCGCGCTCGATCCGCCTGACGACGGGACGCTGTGGGCCGACGGCGATCCGCCGCCCCGGGATGGCTGCCGGCTCGAGGTCCTGATCGACGGGTCGACGGCCTTCCGCGAGATCGCGACGGCGATCGAGAACGCCCGCAGCTACGTGTACGTCGCGGGTTGGCACGTCGCCCCCGGGTTCGAGCTCGTTCGCGACGACCCCCCGATCGTGCTCGGCGAGCTGCTCGCCGAGAAGGCGGAGCAGATCGACGTCCGCGTGCTCGTGTGGGCAGGTGCGCCGGTGCCGCTGTTCCACCCGACCCGCAAGGAGGTCGCCGCGACGGTCAAGACGTTGACCCGGCGGACACGGATCCGATGCGAGACCGACCCGCGCGAGCACCCGTTCCACTGCCATCACGAGAAGCTCGTCGTCATCGACGGCGAGGTCGCGTTCGTGGGCGGGATCGACATAACCGATTTCGGCGGCGATCGCTTCGACATCTCGGCAGCATCCAGCTCGCCGCCGGCTCGGGTGGCACGACGTCGGCACGCGCATGCGCGGCCCGGCGGTGGCCGACGTCCAGGACCACATCGCGCTCCGCTGGCGCGAGCTGACGGGCGAAGAGCTCGAGCGAGTACCGCCGCCGGGAGCGGAAGGCGACAGTCGCGTCCAGGTCGTGCGGACGATCTCCGAGGTGATGTACGACGCCATCCCGCACGGCGAGTTCCGGATCCTCGAGAGCTACGTCCGTGCGATCAAGGCGGCCCGCCGGTTCGTGTACCTGGAGAACCAGTTCCTATGGTCGCCGGAGATCGTCGGCCTCCTCGCCGACAAGCTGCGTAACCCGCCCTGCGACGAGTTCCGGATCGTGCTCGTGCTCCCCCAGCGCGCCAACAACGGCCACGACGACACCGCCGGCCAGCTCGGCGTGCTGCTCGACGCGGACGGCGGCAACGAGCGCGTGCTCGCGACGACGGTGCGCTCGCTCACGGCGCACCGGGACGACCGGCTGTACGTGCACGCCAAGGTCGGCATCGTCGACGACCGCTGGATGACCGTCGGGTCGGCCAACCTCAACGCCCACTCGCTGCTCAATGACACCGAGATGAATGTCGTCACGGATGACGCCGCGCTGGCGGCGTCGACGCGCGTGCGGCTGTGGGCCGAGCACCTTGACGTCGACGCCGGCGAGATCGCCGACGAGCAACCCTCGGCGGTGGTGGATCGGCGCTGGCGCCCGATCGCGATGGAGCAGCTGCGCCGGCTCCGCGCCGAGGAGCCGGCGACGCACCGCCTGATCGCGCTGCCGGGGGTGTCGCGGCGCTCGCGACGGCTGCTCGGGCCGCTCGTCGGGATCGTCGATGACGGCTGAGGGGCGGTTGAGCCGCGGATCTACGGGCAGCCCAAGACCGCGGTCAGCGTCGCTCTAGCACGACGACCGGTATCTGGCGCGAGGTCTTGCGCTGGTAGTCGTCGTACGCCGGCCAGCTCTCGGTCATCAGCGACCACAGCCGCTCGCGCTCCTCGCCCGACGCGGTCCGCGCTCTGACCGGGACGACCTCGCCCCGGTCCTGGATCGTGACCCCCTCCGGGTCCGCGAGGATGTTCTTGTACCAGTCGGGATCGTCGGGCGCGCCGCCCTTCGACGCGATGATCACCCAGCGGCCGTCGTCGACGCGGTGGATCAGCGGCGTCGTCCGCTTCTCGCCGGAGCGGCGCCCGATCGTCGTCAGCAACAGGATCGTGGTGCCGCGCCAGTGGTAGCCGTGCTCGCCATCCGTCTGCCGGTAGATGCGGACGTGCTCCTGGCCGAACAGGTCGTCGTCGCCGGGCACCGTCTAGCCCTCAACCTCGAGCGCCTCGACCGGGCGCTTTGCGGCGGCCCGTGCCACGCCGTGATGGCCGCGCGGGAAGCTTGACCGGCGTCGCGTGCATCGCGCGCAGCCGGACCTCGCGCCAGGACGTGCCTTCCTTGACGAGCGCCGGCATCCCCAGCAGGATCGCGGTCGCGACCTCGACCGCTTGGAGAATCACACCGTACGCGACGCCGCTCGCCCAGCCGACATGCCAGCCGGTGTGAAGCACCGTGGCGCACGCCGCTTGAAACACGCCGAGGTTCGCCGGCGTCGCCGGCAGCACGGCGGTGATGTTGACCGCGAACAGGACGGCCGCGGCTGCGCCGAAGGCGGCCTGGTGGCTCAGCCCGAGCGCGACCAGCAGCAGGTAGCACGAGAGCGACTGCATTGCCCACGCCGCGAGCTGCATCACGGTCGCGAGCGCGCCCAGCTTCAGGTGCGAGAACACGGTCAGCCCGGCGCGTACGCGCGTCATCGCGCCGCGAATCCGCACGACGAGCGCGTGCACGCGTGACCATCGCGAGCCCGTCTGTCCGGGTCCGGCACGCAGGATGAGGGGCATCGCGAGCACCACGATCAGCAGCACCGCGGGAGCGATTGCCGCCACGAGCAGCGCGTTCTGGTGGCCGCTGAAGAGGTCGACCGACGAGAACATCACAACGCCGAGAATGATCAGCGCGAGGATGTTCAGCAGCGTCTGCGAGACGATCGTCCCGAGTACGACCGGCAGGTTGTCGCGCGGTCGGCCCGTCCGGCGCGCCACGACGAGCGCGCGCGACGGCTCACCGAGCCGCGCCGGCAGCGTCGAGGACATCAGCACCCCGATCATCGTTCCCTGGATCGCGTCGGACAGCTTTATCCGCGCGCGCGGGAGCGCGGCTTTGAGGATCGCGTGCCACGAGAATCCGCGGAGCACCATCGCCAGGCACATCGTCGCGAGCCCGAGCACGACGAACGTCGGACTCGATGCGAGCAGTGCCGAGGCGATGTGGCCGAACCCGATCTTCTGCAGCGCCCAGTAGCCGAGCGCGACACCGGCGAGCAGTGCGACGAGCAGCGCGACGCGCCGGATCGCCACCCAAACCCTGCTGCGCGGGCCGGCCACGGGCGCGGGCTCGAGCGTCGGCAACCGCCGCGCGCGAATGTGTGGCTTGAGGTCCGCGGGTCGAGCGCCGATCCACACCGCCGCGCGTTGCGTCGCGGTCTCGGCCAAGGGCGTCGCGATCGCGTCCTCGTACGCCTCGTACACCTCGGCGGCCACGCGCGGCCATGCGAACCGCTCGACGTCGCGCGACGCGGCGAGCGCCATCTGCTGGCGGCGCTCGGGTTCCTCGTACAGGTCGCGGAGCGCCTCGGCCAGCGCCTGCGCGTCGGCGCGCGGCACGAGCACGCCATCGATGCCGTCGCGCACGACATCGCGATAGCCCGCGATGTCGGAAGCCACTACCGGCGTGCCGGCAGCGAACGCCTCTGTCAGCACCATGCCGAAGCTCTCGCCGCCGAGCGACGGCGCCACGAGCACGTCCGAGCGCTCGAGCACCTCGAGCTTGGTCGCCTCGTCGACCTTGCCGAGCATCTTCACGCCGGCCGGGTCGAGCATCAGCGGCTCGAGCTCCTCGGGCGTCGGACCGACTACGGTCAGCTCGGTCGGGATGTGCTCGCGCAGCGCCTCGAACGCGCGCAGCAGCAGCGGCAACCCCTTGCGCTCGACGGCCTGGCCGACGAACGCGAGCCGGAACACATCTGAATCGCGTTCCGCCGCGCCCCTCGCGGCCCTGTCGAGATCGAGCTCGACGCCGTTCGGGATCACCCGGTAGTGACCCCCGAACCACCGCTGCCCCGTCCACGCGGCCGCCTGCGACACGGCGATCCGCACGTGGAGGTGGTTGAGCACGCGGCGAGCACCGAAGAAGTTCGCGATCCCGTTCGGCAGTCGCTTTGACGAGTACGAGTGGAACGTCCCCACGAGCGGCAGCCGCGTCCAGTCGGTCGCCAGCCAGCTCGTCAGCGGCGCGACCGGCTCATGGACGTGGACGACGTCGTACTCCCCGGTGCGCAGCTCGTGGTGCAAGGTCGCGACCCCGTACGGAGTGATCGACAGGTTCGAAACGGCGCCGTTCGCCTTGAAGCCGATCGTCCGACCCAGCGATACCAAGTAGTCGGGCGGGTCGAGCGCCTGCGGCCGGGCGCCACGGTGCAGGACCGAGGAGAACCGGCCGGGCGGGTCGTACGGCGCGAGCACGCGCACGTGATGGCCCTCCGCGATGAAGCAGTCGGCGAGCGCTTCGATGTGTCTCGTGACACCGCCCGGATATGTCCACGAATAGGGCGAGACGAGGGCTATCCGCATCAGCTTCATGGTATCCCGTAACCCACCGCTAACACCAGGTTTCGTGACTGTGCCTGCCCTATCATCAAGCCGCGATGCCTGTTCGCCATTTCGTCAAGTACACGTTCTTGAAGATCGACCCGGCGTGGCGCCGGCTTGACGAGGTAGAGCGGCGCGCCGACAAGCACGAGTTCATCGCGGCGTGCGAGGACTTCGCCGACGGCCATCTGCTGCGCTCGTTCTCGCTCGTCGGGACGCGCGGCGACGCAGATCTGATGCTGCTCAGCCAGGCGCAGAACCTCGAACGGATCCACGAGTTCCATGTCGTGCTCGCGCAGAGCGGGCTGATGAAGTGGTGCACCGTCCCGTACTCGTTCCTCGCGATGACGAAGCCGTCCGAGTACTCGGACGAGTCACGGCTGGAAGTTCGACCCGCACATGGGAAGTACCTGTTCGTCTACCCGTTCGTGAAGACCCGCGCGTGGTACGCGCTGCCGGCCGACGAGCGGTGGCGGATCATGCAGGACCACATCAAGGTCGGGCGCGAGTATCCGTCGGTCGACCTCAACACGAGCTACTCCTTCGGGCTCGACGACCAGGAGTTCGTCGTCGCGTTCGAGACCGACAACCCGGCCGATTTCCTCGACCTCGTGCAGCGGCTCCGGACGACCGAGTCGAGCTCGTACACACTCCGCGACACTCCGACGTTCACCTGCATCTCGTGCTCGGTCGAGCGCGCGCTCGGAGCACTCGACGGGGCGGCGCTGACCCTAGCGACCACTTGAACAAGCGGGATGCCGCCGGCGTCGTGCGCGCCACCGGAGCCCCGCGGCACTGAGCGCCGCGAGCTGGTTGATCGCGACGAACGCGATGATCGTCGGCAGCGGACGCTTGACCAGACCGCCGAGCCACGTGCCGGCTGAGGCGGCGACGAGCGCGACGCTCGTGAACGTGATCATCACCTGTGCCCTGACGGCCGGCGGGATATGGCGCTGTCGCAACGCGATCGTGCCCGAATAGGCCGGCCCCTCGAGGAAGCCGGTGAGGCAGATCAACGCGATCCCGAGCCACAGCTGGTCGACGGCCAGCCACAGCAGCGCCGAGCAGCCGAGCACCGAATAGGAGATCGCGACCCGGCGCCGTGACGGCGTCCCCGCCAGCGCGAACGTGCCGAGCATCGATCCGAACGCCATCGCCGCCCACAGATAGCCGCCCGCATGTGCGCCGGCATGCAGGGTCCGCGCCGCGTACAACGGGAAGCCCACGGCCATCAGCCCCCAGCCGAACGCGGCGAGCGTGCTTCCGATCGTGGTGGCGCGCAGCACCTCGTCGCGCGTCGCCGCGCTGACCCCCTCGCGCAGCGCGGCGATCGCGTTCTCCGCGCGCTCGGGCGGCCGCCGCTCGAACACCGGGTTGATCGCGATCAGGATCGCGACCAGCGCCGTGAGCACGACCTGGACGTAGATCGCCGTCGCGGGCCCGTCGGCGCCGGACAGCGTGCCCGACAGCGCCGGCCCGATCACGAACGACAGGTTGAGGCTCGTCGCCTCGATCGCGCTCGCGTGGTCGAGCAGCTCTGCACCGGCGAGCTCGGCGATCGCGCTATAGAAGCTGCCGGAGCTGAGTGGCCGCGTGACGCTGTAGATGACTGCGACCGCGGGCAGCGTCCAATCCGGCGCATGGCCGGCGAACGTCACGATCAATAGCAGTGCAACGACGCTCGTCAGCTGGTCGAACACGATCAGCACCCGCCGGCGGCGGGCCACGTCGATCCACGCTCCGAGGAACGGTCCGGTGACCGCACCTGGGAGCACCGCGGCGGCCGCGGTTGCACCCGCGAGCGGCGCGCTCCCGGTGCGGGCGAGCACGAGCAGCACACCGGAGACGGTGAACATCGTCGAGGCGATCCGCGAGAGCGAAACGATCAGCACGAACCCCGGATAGCCGGGGCGGCGCAGCAGCCGGTTCAGGTGCGCGAGCTCCATGCTCCGATCATGTCGAACCGGCTCGAGGAGGAAGGATTCCGGCACGCCACCGGGAACGTTTGGCGCGACACGATGTCCTTGCACCCGAGAGCGACACTGATCGTCGCCTGCGCAGCCGCCGCCGCCGCGCTCGCGACCACCTCCACCGCCGCCGAGACCTGGCCGAGCGGAGGCGCGCCGCTGGCACCCGGCGCCACCTCGCCATCCCAGCCGGCTCCCGCCGGCCCGGCCGCGCCGATCCTCGGAACCGTCGCTACGGGGGGAGCCTCGGAGACCGGGGCCGCCGGGCTGACGACCAACCCGACGATCGCAGCCGCGCTCCCCGCGCCGACCCACAGCCAGTTCTCGGGGTCCACCACCGTCCCGTCCGGCGGCGTCGCGCTTCTACCCCTCGCCCACATCGCCGCGCGGCTAGCCGCGCCGCGCAGCAGCGGCACTCACAAGACGTGGACCGTCCGCGTCGACGGACGAGCGCTGCGGTTCAACCAGCTCTCGCAGCCTTAGGCAAACGGACCGCTCGGGATGAACGGCCGCAGCGGTCCAGGATCGCCGCGTACGCACAGCGCGCCGTAGGCGGTCAACCGCAGCCCGGCAGCCACCAGTACCTGGAACGCCCACTGCTGCTCGGCGGTCAGCCATGTCACCAGCGGCCGCTCGGCCTCGGAGACCTCGCCGATCGCGGCCCACAGGAGCGTTGCGGCGGACTGCTCATCGCGCGCGACCAGCAGCCAAACGCCCCACCGGTCATTGACGACGACGAAGCCTCGGTCGCCGTGGCGGAGCAGCCGACCGCCGTCACGCAGCGCGAACGCGATCTCCGCCGTGTGGGAAGCGCCGCGCACGTCTCGTGAAATTGCCGCCAACTCCTCGAGCTCGCCGGCGCCCGCCTCGCGGACCGCCCCGTCGGTTCCTCGCAGTCGCGATCGGTCGGCGGCGCCCTCGGTCTGGAGCGTCGGCAGCAACCGGAACCCGGCGACCCCGTACAGGCGCATCGCGCGTGGATCGTTCGAGCTGACGATCAGCCCGGCGTCGGTACCCGCGTCGTACTGGAGCGCACGGTCGAAGAGCGCGCGGCCGGCGCCGGCGCTCTGCCCCGACGGGTCAACGGTCAAAAGCGACAGGCACCACAGCCGCTCGCGGCGCAACGCCTGCGCCACGCCGACGATCCGCCCATCGCGCTCTGCGACGAGCATTCCCTCGGGGTCGAGCTCGAACGGAAACGCGATCCGGTTGCGCCACCGCTGCTCCGATGCCGGATCGGTGAGGTCGACACCGAACGCAGCGGCCGAAATGGCCACCGCCGCATCAACGTCCGTCGGTTCCATCACGCGGATCTGCACGGCCGGGCACTCTAGAGGGGCGCTGATTACCTACGACGTAATCGACCTGCGACGCCGGCCGTGCGACCGTCAGAGCCGTCACCCAACGACGCAAAGGAGCAGTGAGATGACGGACGCACAGACACTCGTCGACGGCTACATCGCGATGTGGAACGAGCGCGACCCGGCGCGCCGGCGCGAGCTCGTCGCCACCACCGTGACCGAGAACGCCACCTACATCGACCCGCTGATGGAAGGCGACGGCCTCGAGCAGATCAGCGCGATGATCGGCGCCGCGCAGGACCAGTATCCGGGCCACACGTTCGCGCTGCACGCCGGCCCCGACGCACACCACGACCGCGTGCGGTTCAGCTGGACATTGAGCCCAGATGGTGGCGACCCGGTCGCCGTGGGGACCGATTTCGCAACGGTCGCAGCCGACGGCCGGATGCGGGCGATCACCGGCTTCCTCGAGCCCGCAGCCGCCTAGCCACCGGGGGTGCTGCGGATAACTCCCCTCAGACGGGGAAATCTGCAGCGCCCCGCCGTGGCAGCTCGGCTAGACGGCGGAAACTTGCTCTTCGTCCGCGACGCGGAACGAGGAGCCACAACCGCAGGCGGCGATCACGTTCGGGTTCTCGACCTTGAAGCCGGCTCCTTGGAGCCCGTCGACGAAGTCGATCACCGAGCCGCGGACGTAGGTCAGGCTGGGGTCGTCGACCAGCAGCCTGATCCCCTTGTCCTCGAACACGGTGTCGCCGTCGCGCTGCTCGTCGAATGCGAGCGCGTACTGGAAGCCCGAACAGCCGCCACCACGAACTCCGACTCGGAGGCCGGCGGTCTGCGCGACCGTAGCCTGGCCGCCCATGAACTCACGCACCTTCTCCGCAGCGTTATCGGTCAGCGTGATCATTGCTTCATTCAGTATAGCGATGGGCACTCAGTACTCTAGGACGTATGAGCGTGACCCCCGAGGAGGTCAAAACGAGGATCGAAGCGGGCATTCCCGGTGCCCGTGCCGACGTTACCGGCGACGGCCACCACTTCAACGCGACCGTCTCCGCGCCCGCGTTCAGTGGGCTTTCGCGGATCGCGCAGCACCGGCTCGTGTACGACGTGTTCGGCGCAGAGCTCGGGGACCGCATTCATGCGCTCGCACTCCAGACCCGACCCGCCGACGAGGAGCCCCAAAGATGACCGATAACCCGATGCGCGACGCAATCCAGGGCGCGATCTCCGAGAACCCCGTGATCCTGTTCATGAAAGGCACACCGGACTCGCCGGCGTGCGGCTTCTCGGCCCGCACGGTCGGGATCCTGAACACCGTCGGCAAGCCGTTCGCGGCGGTCGACGTGCTTCCCGATCCGCGCATCCGCCAGGAGCTCTCGGCGCTGTCGAACTGGCCAACGATCCCGCAGCTGTTCGTCGACGGCGAGCTCGTCGGCGGCTGCGACATCGTGACCGAGATGTACGAGTCAGGCGAGCTGCAGCAGGCGCTCGGGATCGAGGCCGACGGCCCCGCGGGGCCTCCGGCGTCCGAACATGAGGCCGAGCCGGCGCCGCTGACGATCGAGAACCGGCTGTAGCGATCGCAGCGGCCGGCGTCGCGCTTTGAGGACCCCTGACGCGGCGATCGGCACGTTCGCCGCGCTCCGCTTCGAGCAGGACGCCCTGTGGGCGCTCGACCAGACGGCCCTGCCTTGGACCGAGCGCGAGCTTCAGCTGCGCTCCGCCGCTGAGGTCGCGGACGCGATCGCCCGCCTCGCGATCCGCGGCGCGCCGCTGATCGGGGTGGCCGCCGGGTACGGGGTGGCGCTCGAGTTGCTGCGCGAACCGACGCCGGCCGCGCTCGAGCGGGCCGCCATCACGTTGAAGCGTGCACGCCCGACGGCCGTCAACCTCGCCTGGGCCGTCGACCGGGTCGCCGCGGCCGCGACCGCGGGCGGCGACGTGTCCGCCGATGCGGCCCTCGCCCAGGCGCGCGCGATTGATGCGGGCGAGCGCGACGCGAGCGACGCGATGGCAGCCCACGGCGCCGACCTGCTCGCCGACGTCCGGCGCGTGATGACCCACTGCAACAGCGGTGCGCTCGCGGCCCCCGGGCGCGGGACCGCGCTCTCAGTCGTGGCTGAGCTCGCGGCCCGCGGCCAACTCGAGCATGTGCTCGCGACCGAGTCGCGGCCGCTGCTCCAGGGCGCCAGGCTGACCGTGTACGAGCTCCGGCGGCTCGGGATCGCGCACGAGCTGATCGTCGACTCGGCCGCCGCCGGGCTGATCGCAGCGATGACCGTCGACGCCGTGCTCGTCGGCTGCGACCGAGTCGCCGCCAACGGCGACGTTGCGAACAAGGTCGGGACGTACGGGCTCGCGCTGGCCGCCGGCGCGGCGGGCATCCCGTTCGTCGTCGTCGGTCCGACTTCGACGATCGATCCTGCCTGTCCGAGCGGCACGGAGATCGTGATCGAGGAGCGAGACCCGGCGGAGGTCGTCACCGCCAGCGCCGCCGGCGGCCCGGCGCAGCTGGCACCCGATGGGACCGCCTGCCGGAACCCCGCGTTCGACGTCACGCCCGCGGCGCTCGTCTCGGCGCTGGTCACCGAGCGCGGCGTACTCACCAATCCAGATCGCGAGGCGATCCGGGCGCTGCTCGGATCCCGGTGAAGGTCGCTCGGTCGATCGGCGCCGGCGACGTCCGGCTCGAGCAGATGGCGGATCCGGAGCCAGGCGCCGGCGAGGTCGTGTGCGACGTGCTCGCGTGCGGCGTGTGCGCGTCGGACGTGACCGACTGGTACGTCGCCGGGAAGCTGCCGACGGTGCTCGGCCACGAACCCGTCGGGGTCGTCAGCGCAATCGGCGAGGGGGTCACGAAGGTTGCGGTCGGCGACCGCGTCGCGATCCACCATCATGCTCCATGCGGCGAGTGCCGGCGCTGCCGGCGCGGTCACGAGACGCTGTGCGAGCGGTTCCGCTCGGTGCGGCTCGATCCAGGGGGATTCGCCGAAAAAGTCCGGCTCGTGCCCGAGCTGGTCGACGAGCTGCTGCCCGTGCCAGACGGCCTCGACCCGGTCGCGGCGACGTTCATCGAGCCGCTCGCGTGCGTGATCCGCGCACACGACCGCGCCGGCCTGCGACCGGGCGACAGCCTGCTCGTCGTAGGCGCGGGGGTCAACGGGCTGCTGACGATCGCCGCCGCCCACGCGCGCTCGGTCGAGGCTGTGTGGGTGCGCGAGCCGCGCCCCGAGCGGCTCGAGCTGGCCGAGCGGCTCGGTGCCGAGGCGCACGGCAACGAGCAGGTCGACGTCGCGATCGTGTGCACTCCGAAGCCGGACGCGATCGCCGCTGCCACGGAGGCACTCGCACCGGGCGGCAGCTTGTGCCTGTACGCGCCGCCGGCGCCCGGGGGACCGCCGCTGCTCGACGGCACGGCGCTGTTCCTCCGCGAGCTGAGCGTTACCGCGAGCTACTCCGCCGGTCCGTCGGACATGCGGGCCGCGCTCGAGCTGATCGCGTCGGGCCGAATCGATCCGCTGCCGTTCGTCTCGCACCGGCTGCCGCTCGAGCAGACCGCACGGGCGCTCGACCTCCAGCGCCGCGGCGAGGCGCTGAAGGCGGTTGTATTACCAGCCGGATGACTCACGCGGCCTCCATATTCGGTGAGCCAGCCGGACGACGCGGGCGCGGCCCGTTCAGGCGAGGCAGGATGCCGAGCGGGCAGCAAGCCCGCGGGCGAGCGGAGGCCGCGTGAGGGCGGCCGTGTTGCACGGGCCTGGGGATCTCCGAGTGGAGGAGATCGACGAACCCGACGGCGAGGTCGTCGTCGAGGTGCACGCCGCGACCACGTGCGGCACAGACGTGAAGATGTGGCGCCACGGCCACCCGGCGCTCGATCCGTATCCGTGCCCGTTCGGGCACGAGACCGCCGGCGTCCGCACCGACAGCGGCGAGCGCGTGCTCGTCTCCGACTCGGTTGCGTGTCTTGGATGCGAGCCTTGCCTGGCCGGGCGGCCCCAGATCTGCCGCCGGCCGACGTGGGTGCTCGGCGGCTTCGCGGAGCGGATCGTCGCGCCCACGGCCGCGCTCCACCCGATCCCCGACGGGCTCCCCGCCGCCGCCGCCGCAATGGCCGAGCCGCTCGCCGCGGCGCTGCACGCGATCTCGCGCGGGAGCGACGCGGGCGATGTCGGCGTGCTCGGCGGCGGCCCGATGGGCCTGATGCTGACCTCGCTGCTGCTCGCGGGCGGACGGGCGGTCACGGTCGCTGAACGGCACCCCGACCGCCGCGCCCAGGCGGAGCAGCTCGGTGCCCGGACGGCCACCGAACTCGCCTCGCACGAGCTCGTGTTCGAAGCGGTCGGCCGGTCCGAGACGTGGGAGGCGGCGGTGCGGGCCACGGCGCCCGGCGGCGTCGTTGTGCTCGTCGGCGGCTGCCCGCTCGGCACCGACGTAAGCCTCCCGACCGCGCCAATCCACTACGACGAGCTCGAGCTGCGCGGCACCTTCCACCATTCCGCCGCGGAGGTCGACGAGGCGCTCGCGGCAATCGCCGATGGCCGCTTCGATTGGCGCGCGCTCGCCGGCGAGACGATCACGCTCGAGCAGCTGCCCGCGGCGCTGGCGGCGCCGAACGATGGACGGGCGCGCAAGTGGGTCGTCGACCCGCGCGCCTAGCGATCCATCAGCTCTTCGAGGGTGGCGCCGCTGGCGACGGACTCCGGACGCTCCGCGGTGATCTCCGAGCCTGAGCGCGCGAACTCGTCGCGGCGCTTGATCAGCAGCCACTGTGGCTTGTCCGAGCCGCCGCGTCCCGTGCGCTGCAGCGCGAACCCGCCGCGCAGCTTCTCCCCGTGAAGCACGAACACGGCGTGGCCACGCTCGATCGCCTCGGGCCACGGGACGCGTCCGCCCTGCTCGTAGCTGCCACGGTCCCAGATGATCACGCCGCCGTTGCCCGTCGCGCCCTCGAACTCGTTGTGGCCGATTGAGTGGTCCTCGACTTGCACCGCGAGTCGCTTGACGGCCGGGTCAAGCGACGGCCCCTTCGGGACCGCCCATGAGCGCATCACCCCGTCCACCTCGAGCCGGAAGTCGTAGTGGTGGGCGGTTGCCTGGTGCTCCTGCACCACGAACACGCCGGCCGGCACCCCCCGGATCGCGAACTGCTCGTGCCCCTCGACCCGTGCCTTCGCCACGACCGCACCGGCGCCCAGCCAACCGAGCAGTTCCTCGATCGCCGTCCGCTCTCCCTCGGCGTGCAGCCGGATCTTGCCGTCGTCGTCGTGCCTGACCCAACCGAGCAAACCGAGCTTCTCGGCACGCTTGCGGATCTGCTCGGGCGAGCGCGCACCTCGCTCGAGTTCGATCCGGCTGGCGGCGCGGTCGCTCATCCGGCGCCGGCGCGCCGCCACTGCAGGTGCTCGACGATCCGGCGCGAATCGCAGATCGCGTCCCCGTCGATGACCAGCACCGGCACGCGTCGCTGGTCGGTCAGCGCCTCAACCTCCGGCCGCCTCGACCGCCGTTGTGGCACCCGGATCTCGGAGAACGCGATCCCGTCACGCTTCAGCGCGCGAGCGACCTTGCCGCACGGACACAGCCAGTCGGTCGGGGTCGTGCAGCGGTACAGCGTCGCCATCAGAACTTACCTTCCCAGAACGCCGGTGCGGCGCGCGGCAGCGGCGGCCAGCCGCAGCGCGAGCGGCTGGCGGGCTCCGGGCGGCGCGACATCGGCCGGTCGCTGCCCCCGGTACCACGCGATCGTCTCCTCGAGGCAGTCCTCGTGCGGCGACGGCTTCCACCCCAGCTCGCGCTTGGCCTTTGTGTTGCGAACCGCCCAATTGAGCCCCGTCGCGCGGACCTCGGCCGGCGTCGGCATCCCGCCCACGCCGACGCGCTTGGATGCCTCGGCGAGCGCCAGCGCCACCGGCAGGCGCAGCTTGACGGGTGGCCGCTCCACCCCGGAGAGCCGCTGCAGGTCGGCGAACAGCCGGTCGGTCGTGAAGTTGCGGTTGCCGAGGATGTACCGCTCGCCGGGCGCGCCCCGCTCGTCGGCCAAGATGTGCCCGCGGGCGACATCGTCGACGCCGACCACGTTCAGCGTCCCCTCGACGTAGGCGGGGATCGCGCGACGGAGAAACCGCAGCACGATCGTCGTCGAGGACCGCCCGGGGTCGCCCGCGCCGAGCACGAGCGCCGGGTTGACGATCACGAGCGGCAGCCCGCGCGCGATCAGCCGCAGCGCGACGACCTCCGCCTCGTGCTTTGAATCGACGAACGGGATCGCGAACCGGCCGGCGTCCCAGACATTCGTCTCATCCGCTGCAGCCCCCGGCGGCGCGGGGCCGATCGCGGCGACCGAGGAGGTGTACACGGCGCGCTCGACCCCGGCCCGCAGCGCCTCCTCGAGCACGATTCCGGTCGCCTCCACGTTGAGCGCCATCAGCCGCTCCCGGGTCATGCGAAAGCTCATTGCGCCGGCAACGTGAAAGACGCGCTCGACGCCGGCCATCGCACGGCGCACGGCTCTGCGGTCGAGGATGTCCGCCGTGACGGTCGCGATGCCGTCCCCGCTCAGCGGCGCCGGATCCGTCCCGCGCCGCACGGTCGCGCGCACGTCGTCCCCCCGCTCGACAAGCAGCCGGGCGACGTGCGACCCGATGAACCCGGTCGCGCCGGTGACGAGCGAAACTGGCAACGCAGGTGCGAGGAGTCTATGCCGCGTGCTGCCCGCGGCGGATGCTCTATGGGGTGTAGGGTGCCGCGCTCATGACAGTCGCGATCGTCACGGACTCCTGCCACTACCTGCCGCAGGAGCTGCTCACCGAGCACGGCATCCGCGAGGTCAGCCTGTACGTGCACTGGGGCGATCAGGCGCAGCGCGAGAGCGATATCACCGACTACGACGAGTACTACCAGCGGCTCGGCTCGAGCCCTGACTTGCCGACGACATCGCAGCCGTCGATCGGCGACTTCCTCGCGGTGTACGAGCCGCTGCTCGACGCCGGTGACGAGATCGTCTCCGTTCACCTGGCCGGCGGCATGTCCGGCACCGTACGTGCGGCCGAGCAGGCCCGCGACCAGCTCGGGGAACGAGCCGATCGGGTTCACGTCGTCGACTCGGAGACGGCGTGCGGCGGCGAGGGTCTCGTCGTGCTCGCCGCCGTCCGGGCGGCAAGCGACGGGCGGTCCGGGGCCGACGTCGCCGACTACGCCCGCGATGCGCGCAAGCAGCTGAAGATGTGGTTCGCCATCGACACGCTCGAGTACCTCCGCCGCGGCGGCCGGATCGCCGGCGCGCAGGCTTGGCTCGGTTCGGCGCTGAAGATCAAGCCGATCCTCACGGTCGAATCCGAGATCACTCCCGTCGAGCGGGTCCGGACCTCGCGCCGCGCGTTCGAGAAGATGGTCGACCTGCTCCGCTCCCGCCACGAGGACGGCGCCGACGCGTGGATGGTGCAGCACATCCAGGCGCCCTCGGAGGCGGCCGAGCTCGCCCGCCGTGGCACCGAGATCTTCGGCTGCGAACCGCGCGTGATCTCGGAGATCGGTCCCGTGATCGGCACTCACGTCGGCCCCGGACTGCTCGGCGCCGGCGCCCTCCCGGGCAGCTTGCTCTAGGCACCGCTTCCCCTAAACCCGCGATTTAGGGAAGGAAACCTCCACTAAATCTCCGAATTAGGGCCTATAACGGGCGGCGGTGCGCGATCATCGTCCGCGCGGCGCTGTACAACACGCGTTGAGAAGCAAGGAGTTCACGTGGACGTAGGAACAATCGTGCTAATCGTGCTGATCGCGGTGACGGCTTGGATCGCGCTGTTCGTGATCGTGCTCGCACTGTGCCGTGCTGCCGCACACGCCGACGGACACAGCCGCCGCTCCTACGAGGCGCTCCGCAGCGCGGAGAGCCGCAACGACCGCTACTACGCGGCGCTTCGCTAGCCAGCGGCTAGCGTCGGCGCTTCTTCTTGTTGCCGTCCTGCTTGACCTTGCCGCGCCCGAACGTGAGCGCGGCGATCGCGGCGATTCCCCCGCCGAGCACAAAGCCCGCCGCCGCGGCGCCAAGCGTGAGCTGCTGCTGGTGGCGACGCAGCTGAGAGCGCCAGTCGGTCAACTGCTCGACCTCGCCGCGCAGCTTCTCGAGCGACTGGCCGAGCTCGAGCCGGTTCTGCTCGATTGACGCTCTGATCTCTTCCGGAGTTCGGGTCGGCATCAGCTGCCCGGATCGGCGACGACGGTCTCGGTCTCGGCCGTCTGCGCCTCGGGCGTCTCAGCCTCGGCCGTCTGCGCCTCGGCCGTCTGCGCCTCGGGCGTCTGCGCCTCGGGGATCTGCGCCCCGGGCGTCTCGGCGGCAACCGTCGCGGCGCCGGGCATCAGAGCCGTCTCAGCCGCGGGCGTTGCGACTGCCGGTGCCTCGGTCGCCGGCGTGCCCGCCGCGGGAATCGCCGGCGCGGGCGCGACCGGCGTGGGCGTCGCGGTCGTTGCCTCGCCGTTGGGCTTCGCTGTGGCGACCGTCTCGCGAATCTTCTTCGCCTCCTCGATCGCCATCTTCGGCGCGGGCGAGCCGACCTTCATCTTTCGGATCCCGAGGAATACGCAGATCCCGGCGCCGATCAAGAACGCGCCCATCACGATCGCGAACCCGTACCACAGGCCGCCGGCGCCGTTGACGAGGAAGTCGTCGAGCAGCCAGGCGATCGTCACCGGGATGAAGATCACGCCGAAGAACCCCAGCCCGGCCGCGATCCCGAACCACACGATGCCCTTGGTCAGCGACTTGACCTTGACAGTCACCTCTGCCTTGGCGAGCTCGATCTCCTCGCGGATCAGGACGGTGACGCGCTCGGAAACCTCGGTGACCGCCGAGGCCAGGGTCGAGTCGGGCTTGTTGCCGTTAGGACCGGGCAAGGCGCTTGAGGATCATGGCGAACAGGAAACCGCCCGCGAATGCGGCGCCGATCGCAACCTCCGGCCGGTCGGCCGGCAGCGATGGCGAGGAGTTGTCAGAGACGGTGCTCACTCGGGCGGGTCTTCGTCGAAAACGCGCTTCCAGATCACCGTCGCCGCGCGCGTGGTGGCGACGCTCGCGACTGCGCCGATGCCGGCCAGCAGGCCGGACCAGAGTAGACGCTTCATCAGTGGACTCTCCTTCATCTCCACGGGATTCAATCAGAGTGGTGGTACCCGTTGCGTTAACGCTCTAGACCGCCGCAGATCGTTTCGACGATCAGCACCTTAGCGCGCTCGAAGTCCTCGTCCGAGACGGGCAGGCTGTCGAAGATCCAGCCGGTGAGCACCTGCTCGATCGAGCCGTAGAACGAGAGCGCCGCGAACTCAGGGGTCACGGCGTCGCGGAACACGCCGTCGGCCTGTGCGCGCGCGACGATCGCCGCGATCTTCGTATACGCCTCGCGGATCTTGTCGAGGTGCGTGAGCCCGAACGTGTTCGCCGCGCGAGTGACCTCGACGATGATCACCTTCATCAGCTCGGGATCGTGCCGGTAGGAATCGACGATGAACGCCGCGATCGCGCCGAGCTTCTCCCGCGGCGAGCGAGACGAAGCGTCGACCTCCGCGATCGCCGCGAGCATCACGTCCCACCGCTCCAGGAACAGCGTGTCGAGGATCTGGTCCTTGGACTGGAAGTAGTGATAGACGAGGCCGTAGGCGACCCCCGCCTCGTCGGCGATGTCGGACACACGGCAGGTGTGGAACCCCTGCCGTGCGAACACCCGCACTGCCGCATCGAGGATCACGCGCCGCTTGTCGACCGCGCCCTCCGATGCCGCTGAAGCCGAGGCCATCAGATCTCCCACCCGTACACATCTGGCCGCCGGTTCGCCAGCGCCGGCAGCCGGCGCCGCACGGCGCGGAGCGACTCGAGATCTAGATCCGCGAAGCTCACCGTCTCAGCGTCCGCTGCCCGCGCGAGTACGAGGCCCCAAGGGTCGATGATCATCGAGCGCCCGCCGGACCGGTAGCCGCCGGGGTGTTCCCCGATCTGATTGGCGGCGATGACAAAGCACTGGTTCTCAATCGCCCGTGCGCGGAGCAGCACCTCCCAGTGATCGCGCGTGGTCGCGAGTGTGAACGCGCTGGGGACGGCCACGACGAGCGCGCCGCGGACGGCGAGCACGCGGTACAGCTCTGGGAACCGGAGGTCATAACACACGCTCATCCCGAGCTCGACGCCGCCGGCCAACGTGGAGACGACGATCTCCTCGCCACCCTGCTCGTGCTCGGATTCGGCGTATACGGTCCCGTCGACCTCCACGTCGAACATGTGGACCTTCCGGTACAGCGCCCGTTGCGAGCCGTCGGGACCGAAGTGGATGCTCGTATTCGAGAATCGCTCTGCGTCCGGCACCCGCTCCACGAACGAGCCCGCAACCAGATCGATGCCGAGCTCGGAGGCGACCGACGAGGCCCACTGCATCGCTGGGCCGTCAACCGGCTGGGCGCCGGCCACCAGCACGTCGCCCGTCCCAAACGCCGGCCACTTCTCGGGCAGAACTACGAGCTCAGCTCCACCCCGCGCGGCCTCCCGAACCAGGCGGTCGGCGGTGCAGAGATTGCGATCCCTATCTTCGGTGGCGTTCAGCTGGACGGCGGCGGCGCGCACCGGGCCTCCCTCACGATGAAGTCGATTGACCGGTCAGTCAACGGTGTCCGGATGATGATACCCGCGCCGGTCCGCGTCTATCTCGGCTTCGAGCTCGCGCCGCGTCGGTGCCCACGCCTCGAGCAGCTTCTCGAAGCCCGCCTCGATCCGCTGCTCGCTCGCCGACTCGTCTCGCATCGCGAGCTCCGCCGCGCCCGCGGCGTCAGCGAGCCGGTCCGCGCCGACCATCTGGGCGCTGCCGCGGATGCTGTGCGCCGCCGACGCGCCCGACGCGTAGTCGCCGTCCGCAAGGCTCGTATCGAGCCGCGCGAGGTCGTTCGTAACCTCGTTCGCGATCCGAACGAGCATCGTCGTCGCCTCCTCGCCTCCGAACAGCGACCGGAGCCGTTCGATCCGAGAGCCCTCGAGATGCACGGTCGCACGCTGGACCCGGCCGCTTCCAAGCCGGGGCGCCAGTACCCGCTGAAGCTCGGTTTCCGCAACCGGCTTGGTCATGAAGTCGTCCATCCCGGCTTCGAGGCATCTGATCCGGATCTCATCCGTGGCAGCAGCGGTCATCCCCACGATCGGAGACCGCTGAGCGCCCGACTCAGCCTCGAGCCGCCGGAGCTCCCGGGCCGTCTCGTACCCGTCGCGCACCGGCATCTGGCAGTCCATCAGGATCGCGTCGAACTGTCCGTGCTGACAGTGATCGAGCACCTCCTGCCCGTCGACCGCCGTCGTGACCCTGTGGCCCATCTGCGTGAGCAGCCGCTCCACATACATCCGGTTGACGTTGTTGTCCTCGGCGACGAGGATGTGGGCGGACTCGCCCGGCGCCTGCGCCATCAGGATCGAAATTACCCAATGAACGGCGGGTCTGCGCGTTAGGGGCGATTGGACCTCCCCTCAGGCGCTGACTCCGCGCTGGCGCCGAAGGGCCGCCAGCAGCAGTTTCGAGTGCATCGCGCCGATCAGCTCGCGCAGCGGCTCGCTGCCTGAGGAGATGATCTCAACCGCGCGATCGACCTCTACCTTCCCCGCGAGCCGCTCGAGCAGGACCGCGACCTCCTCCTCGACGAGCGGCTGCAGGGCATCGCGGTAGCGGAGCGTGTCGTACACGGTGAACCCGATCGTCTCCTCGTAGCCGCCGGCGCGAAAACGTGAGATCGCCTCGATGATCTGGATGTCATCGGCGTCGTAGCCGCGGGCGTTCGGCGTGAGGATGCCGAGCTCCTCGAGCCGCGCCAGCACGTTTGCCGGAAGGTCGTAAGTCTCGCGCACGCGCGCGCGTGACACGCGGCCCGCGTCGCTCGCCTCGATCGCGCGCTCGAGGATCCGGTCCTCGATTTCGAGCATCCGCACGGCGCGCTCGGGCTCTTGTGCCACGACCTCGCGGATCAGCCGCAGCGGCATGAAGCGGTCCTCCTGGAGGCGCTTGATCAGCCGGATCCGGTCGACGTACTCCTCCGGGTAGTAGGCCATGTTGCGCGAGGTCCGCTTGATCTCGTCGCCCGACCCGAGCAACCCCTCGCGCAGGTAGTGCTTGATCGTCCCGGTGCTGACGCCCGAGCGCTCCGCGAGCTCGGACATCTTCAGCATCCCCTGGTCGCTCACGCCGGCGTCGGCGCCTTCAAGCCCAACAGCGCCCGCGCTTCGTCAACCGTCGCGGGTCGCCGCCCCATGTCCTCAGTCATCTGCCGCGCCTTCGCGATCAGCTCGCCGTTCGAGCGCGCCATCTGGCCGTTCGGCAGGTAGAAGTTGTCCTCGAGCCCGACGCGGATCGACCCGCCCAACGTAAGCGCCGCGCCGGCCATCATCCACTGGTCGCGCCCGATCCCGATCACGCCCCAATGGTGCTTTCCGGCGGGCATGTTCTCGGCCATCGCCGCGAGGTTGAACGCGGTCGCCGGAACGCCGCCGACGACGCCCATCACGAAGTCCGCATGAAGCGGCGCGTCCAGCAAGCCCATGTCGACGAGCGGATCGAGCGACGCGACGTGGCCGACGTCGAAGGTCTCGTGCTCGGGCTTGATCCCGAGGCGGCGCATCGCCTCGAGCAGCTCGATGATCTCCTCGAACGGGTTCTGGAACACGAACTTGAACACGAAGTCCTTGCGCTTGCGCGAGTACTTGGCGTAGTTCAGCGAGCCCATGTTCAGTGCCGCCACCTCTGGCCGCCCCGCCTCCAGGTACGCGATCCGCTTCTCGACCGACACCCCGATCGTGCCTGTGGAGAAGTTGATGATCACCTGGTCGCCGACCTCGCCGCGGATCGCGTCACGGATCGCCACGAAGTCCTCCACCTCGTATGACGGCGTGCCATCGGGTGTGCGCGCGTGGATATGGATGTGCACGCCTCCCTCGTCGACGATCCGCCGCGCCTCGCCCGCGTACTCCTCTGGCGTGTACGGGATCGCTGGACACTGCTCGCGACTGGCGATCGAACCAGAGATCGCGCACGTGATGACTACCGGGTCGTCAAGGCTCATCCGATCTCATCTCCGGGCAGTAGACAGTAGGACGTGCTACTTCCTACTCTAGCCGGACACGGCCTGCCAGTCCATCCCGCCGAACCCGATCCCCGCGGGGGAGATTCGCTCCGTGAACGTCAGTCGCGCCGGGCCGCCGTTCGCCGGACGGGTATAGATCCTGGTGGTCGCCCCGCCTCCGCTCACGATCGCGTAGGCGATCAGCTTGCCGTCGGGAGACCACACGGGTCGCGACCCCTTCGGTGCAAGCCGGCGCGCGCCCGCGCCAGTGTCGTTCGCCACGTACACCGCGCCTCCCGATACGTACGCGATCCTCTTTCCGTCCGGGGCCCACGAGGGATCGGACCCGGAGGCAACGACCATCGTCGGAGTGCCGCCGTTGATCGCGACGCTCCAGATCGACGCGCCCTGATCGTAGAGAACGGTGTGTCCATCCGGCGAGACCTCCGGTTGGTGAGCGGCGCCGTGGATCAGCACCGACACGCCGGTGCCATCGGCGTTCTCGGAATCCAGCCGCGGGCTCGGGCCGCCGTATGACGAGCTCGCCGAGAACACGAACGCGTTGTGGCCCGAAATCCATGACGGCGCCGTGTCGTTCTCCTCCTCGCTCGAGGTCGTGAATCGCACGAGCTTCAGCCCGAACTTGCCGAACCGCAGCAGCGTGATCTGGTTCTGCGTGACGTACGAGTCGGTCTCGATGATCCCGTCGAAGGCGAGCTCGTTCCCGTTGGGCGAGATGCTCGGGTTCTCGACGGACTGCCCGCAGTTGCCGACGAACTCCGTGCAGTAGTAGATCCGTCTGGCCTGACCGCCTGGCTCGATCCCGACGAACGTCGCCCGCTCGGTTGATCCGCCCTTGCTCGTGAAGCCGCTGAACAGTGCGACCAACATCCCGTTGTGCCCCGGGAACGTCGCCTGCGCGGCCCCGGGCACGATCGCCGCGAGCAGCCCCGTCGACGCGATCGCGCAGATCGCCACTCTCCACTTCAACACCTCACCACCTCCCGATCCGGACTCCGTGGCGCACAGTCTCCCACCTGCTGCGGAGCGAGCCGCAGCGAGGGGCGCCGGGCACCACGCCCGGCCCGGGGGGCCGGGTACCGCCCCCGGCCCCCGGGCCGCGGATCAGACGGACATATAAGCCGCCGCGTGGGGCCGCAACGGTATCTCCGGACTCTCGCCAGCCTGGGCGCGTCAGCTGTTTCCGAGGTGTGAAGCGAGCGTGATCAGGTTGTTGGCCAACCCTACCTCCCGGTCCACCGAGGCTCGCGCTTCTCGAAGAACGCCTTGACTCCCTCCTGGATGTCGTCGGTCGAGAAGGCGATCGTCAGTTGTGCGCGGAGAAAGTCGAGCGCGTCCTCGAACGCCATGTCCTGCTGGCGGAAGATCGCGTCCTTGCCGAGCTTCATCAGCACCGGCGACTTGGCGGCGAGCTTCCCCGCCCAATCGGCGACAGCCCCGTCGAACTCCTCGGCGGGCACGACCTTGTTGACGATCCCGATCCGCACTGCCTCCTCGCCCGAGATCTGCTCGCCGAGCAGCAGCAGCTCGTTCGTCTTCTTTCGGCCGACGTTGCGATAGATCAGCGCCATGATCATGAACGGGAACACGCCGACGTTGATCTCAGGGGTGCCGAAACGCGCGCCTTCCTTCGCGATGATCAGGTCGCACGCGAGTGCCAGCCCGAGCGCCCCTGCGAGCACGTGTCCGTTGGCGGCGCAAATCGACGGCTTCCCGAGCTCTCCGAGCAACGAAAAGATTCGGACGAACCGCTCGGTGGCGAAGTGTTTGTGGACAAGCGGCACCTCCGCCGCAAAGCCGGCCAGATTGCCACCGCTGCTGAACACTTTCTCGTGCGTCGATGTCAGCACCACGCATCGAACGTCACCGTCCTCGCGCGCTGCCTCGAGCGCCGCCAGCAGGTCCGTGAGCAGCCCGTCGGAGAGTGCGTTGCGCGTGTCGGGCTGGTTCAGCGCGATCGTCGCGACACCGCCGGTCACGTCGTAGCGGAGCGTTGCGTACGCCATCGTCGCGGCACGCTATCGCGTCGGGCTTCGCCAATTAGACTCGGCCGCGAGCCATCGTGACGTTCGAGCAACCGTTTCGCCTCGAGATCGAGTACTACGAGGATCGCGCCGACGGGATCGCCACGGTCAAGGGCGTGAGTACCGAGGAGGCGCGCCGGGATCTGGCGGCGCGGCACGGATTCGCGAGCTGGCACGAGCTCCGCCGCCATGTTGAGCGGATGAGCAGCGGCAACGAGCCGCCAACCCCGTTCGTGCTTGCCTACCAGGCCCTCGAGGCGAACGACCGGCAGCGGCTGGAAGCGCTGCTCGATCGCTTCCCGGACCTCGTTGCGGTGCGCGGCACGAACGGCAACGACCTGCTCGGGATGGCCGGCTCGGTCGAGCTCGCCTCGCTGCTGCTCGCGAGGGGTGCCGACCCGAACCGGGGCAACGACTACGGCTGGACGAAGCTGCACCAGGCCGGGTACGGAAACGACCGCGAGCTCGCCGAGCGGCTCCTCGCTGCCGGCGCGCGCACCGACCTGTTCGCGCGGGGCGATGGCGGCACGCCGCTGGTGCAGGCGCTGTTCTGGGGCCATCGCGAGGTCGTCGATCTGCTCGGACGGGAGCCCCGCAACCTGCGGGTTGCCGCCGGTCTCGGCGACGTGGAGTCGGTCAGGGCGTTGGCGGGGACGGCTCAGGCCGGCGCGCACCGCGGCTTCTATCGCCCTCACGGCGGGTTTCCTGCGTGGGAGCCGTCGGACGACCCGCAGGAGGTGCTCGACGAAGCACTGGTATGGGCGGCGAAGTCTGACCGGGCCGACGCGATCCGGCTGCTGGTCGAGCTCGGCGCCCGCGTCGACGCCGATCCCTATCGAGGCACCGCGCTCACCTGGGCGGCGGCCAACGGCCGTATCGAGTCGGTGCGCGCACTGATCGAGCTCGGCGCTGATCCCAACCAGCGAGGAACGTTCGGCGGCTCGGACCACGGGCAGCGCGTCACGGCGATCCACCTCGCTGCCCAGTCAGGCCAACGCGAAGCCGTCGCCGCGCTGCTCGAGCTCGGCGCCGACCCGCAGCTGACCGACGAGCTTCACGGCGGCAACGCGCTCGGCTGGGCACGTGTTGGCGGCCACAGGGAACTCGCCGACATCCTTCCCGAGCGGCCCGCCGAGAAGTAGAAAGTAGGAAGTTCTACTGTCTACTTGATACGGTCCCCCCCATGACCTCAACCGCCGACGTTCTCAAGCCCGACTTCGCCTCCCAGCGCAAGCACTTCATCTTCACCGACGAGCACCAGCAGCTGCGTGAGTCGATCCGCCGCTTCGTGATCAAGGAGCTCCAGCCGCACGCGGAGGAGTGGGAAGAGAACACGTTCCCGAACTGGGTGTTCCAGCGGATGGGCGAACTCGGCTTCCTCGGGCTCGACAAGTCCGAGCAGTACGGCGGTCAGGGTGGCGACTACTACACGAGCCTGGTGCTCGCCGAGGAGATCGTTCACGCCCACTGCGGCGGGATGGCGATGGGCCTCGCCGTCCACACGGACATGGCGATGCCGCCGATCCTCGCGTTCGGGACCGAGGAGCAGAAGCAGGAGTGGGTCGTGCCGGCGATCAAGGGCGAGAAGATCCTGTGCCTCGGGATCACCGAGCCGGACGCCGGCTCCGACGTCGCCGGGATCAAGACGCGCGCCGTGCGTGACAACGGCGAGTACGTGATCAACGGCTCGAAGACGTTCATCACCAACGGCCACCGCGCCGACGTGATCGTGCTCGTGACCAAGACGGACCCCGACGCGGGGTACGACGGTTTCACGCTGTTCCTCGTGCCGATGGACCTGCCCGGCGTGATCCGCGAGAAGAAGCTCGAGAAGCTCGGCATGCACGCCTCGGACACCGCGCTGCTCGCGTTCCAGGATGTCCATGTGCCCGAGTCGGCCGTGCTCGGACAGATCGGCAAGGGCTTCTACCACATCATGTGGGAGCTCCAGGGCGAGCGGCTGATCGGCGCCGCCGGCTGCGTCGCCGGCGCCCAGCATGTGTTCGACCGCACGCTCCAGTACGCCAAGGAGCGGACCGCATTCGGCCGCCCGATCGGCAACTTCCAGGTGATCCGCCACAAGTTCGCCGAGATGGCGGTGAAGATCGAGACGGCCCGGCAGATGGTCTACACGACCGCATGGCGGTTCCAGAACGGCGAGTACCCGGTCCGCGAGATCTCGATGGCGAAGCTGTACGCGTCGCGGATCGCGGTCGAGGTCGCCGACGAGTGCATCCAGATCCATGGCGGCAACGGCTACATGAAGGAGTACGGGATCGAGCGCTCGTGGCGCGACCTGCGGCTGAACCGGATCGGCGCCGGCACCGACGAGGTGATGCTCGAGGTGATCGGCCGCTCCTACGGGCTGTAACAACTTTTCCCATCTCCGTCCGCGCGAACGACTATGTTTTTGTGCGATGGAAGGGGCAACCGGGACTTCGGATGGCCGACCGCTCGCGGTTGGCGAGATCCTCTCCGCCGCGTTCGATCTCTATCGCAAGCAGGCAGTGACGCTGTGGACGATCGTCGCGGTCGTCGTCATTCCGGCGCAGGCGCTAATCGTGATCATCGAGCGAGTCATCCTGTCCGGCGGTACCTCGTATGCGGCCAACGGCACGATCTACACGTCAGACTCGACGGGACTGCTGTTCGTCGTCGTGATCGTGATCAGCTTCCTGGCCGTGATCGTCACGATGGGCGCGCTGTCGAAATGCATGCTCGATGCGTACACGGGTCGCCCGACCAGCTGGCGGCACTCGATCCAGTTCGCCGCCGACCGCGTCGGACCGCTGTCGTGGCTAGCGCTCATCAGCGGGGTGCTGCTGGCGATCGCGTACGTCCTCCTGGTGATCCCCGGCATCTTTCTGACCGTTTCGTGGATCGTCGCCGTGCCGGTGCTCATGTTCGAAGGAGTGAGCGGGTTCGCCGCGCTGAGGCGCTCATACGACCTTGTACAAGGCCGCTGGTTTGCGACCTTCGGCGCACTGCTACTCGCAATCATCGGCCTGGTCGGGATCAGCATCGTTCTCGGCCTGATCCTTCACGGTGCGGCGAGCACGAACCACATCAGCGTGATCCTCGTCGTCAGCGGGATCAGCCGGATCATCGCGGCGATCGTCACTTACCCGATCGTCGCGGCGATCAGCGCCGTAATCTATTTCGACTTGCGCGTCCGCAAGGAGGGCGCCAGCCCGCACGACCTGATCGGCGCCGGCGAGCCCACGTTCCCGCCGCCGACGCCCGTTAGCTGAACACTCAGCTCCGAGTAGGGTTCGCGCCGATGGATCTCGCGACCAAGGCCGGCACGACTTCGTCGCCGCCCAGACGGCCGATCCCTCCGTTCACCGACGAGCACGAGGAGTTCAGGCTCGCCGTGCGCCGATTCGTGCAGGACAAGCTTTACCCGCACGCCGCCGAGTGGGAGGCCGCTCAGTGGTTCCCGAACGACGTGTTTGGCTGGCTCGCTGCCCAGGGCTATATCGGGCTCAAGTTCCCCGAGCAGTACGGCGGCGACGGCGACGTGATCGCCGACGCCGTGTTCTGCGAGGAGCTCGCGTGGTGCGGCTCGGGCGGCCTCGCCGCGGGGATCGGCGCGCACGGCGGGATCGCGCTGCCGCCGATCTGGAAGTTCGGAACCGACGAACAGAAGCAGCGGTATCTGGTGCCGGGGATCCGCGGCGAGAAGATCGCCGCGCTCGCGATCACCGAACCCGACACCGGCTCCGACGTCGCTTCGATCCGAACGCTCGCGAAGAAGGTCGACGGCGGCTACCTCGTGAACGGCGCGAAGATGTTCATCACCGGCGGGTGCCGCGCCGACGAGATCGTGACCGCCGTGAAGACCACATCCGAGGGCGGGCACCACGGCATCTCGTTCCTGATCGTCGAGCGCGGGCCGGGGGTGGAGTCGGTGGCGCTCTCGAAAATGGGCTGGCACGCCTCCGACACCGCACACATCACATTCGAGGACGTGTTCGTCCCGGAAGAGAACCTGCTCGGCGAGGAGAACGCCGGCTTCTACCTGATCATGGCCAACTTCCAGTGGGAGCGGCTGCTGATGGCGCTCGGAGCGCTCGGCGGGATGCAGGTCGCATTCGAGAAGACGTTGCAGTACGCGCTCGAGCGAGAAGCCTTCGGGCGCGCGATCGGTCACCACCAGGTGATCCGGCACAAGCTCGCCGAGATCGCGCTGACGATCGAAGCGGGCCGTGACGTGACGTACTCAGCCTTGCGCCGGTACGTCGCGGGCGAAGACGCCGTGCGCGAGGTGACCATCGCCAAGCTCGCGACGCAGCGCGCCGCTTTCGACGTGATGGACACGTGCCTGCAGATTCACGGCGGAAACGGGTACATGGCGGAGTACGACATCGAGCGCGCCGCCCGGGACGCTCGCTTGGGCCCGATCGGCGGAGGGACCGACGAAATCATGAAAGAGATCCTGGGACGGTCGCTGGGGTTGTAGGCGAACTGTTGCACCGTAAGATGGTGCATGGTGGAATGAAATGTGAGAGTATTCTCGTCAAATCCACGTTGCAAACAAACCAGCAAACGTTTGCGGCGAGTCCAGGGACAACGGTGGAAATCACTCTGACGGCCAGCACGGCTGCAAAAATCGTCGTGTGGAGGGAACGCGACGTCTATCACGCCCGTCGACTCGAACTGCCCGGGCCATCGCAGGTGTGCCTCGCGGTCGATCTGTTCGAGGTGATCGCCGAGCTCACTGGACTCGACCTCGAGCAACCGGGGCAAGAGGCGGAGGCCACGGCGCTGTCTGAGAAGGCGCAGGCAAGGCTCGACGATTCGAGCGCGTTGGCCGCCGGTCTGCCCGATGCCGACGGGGACGAGCCGGCGAGCCTCGAATCGGGGCCGTGAGCCGCTGATGGAGTCGGCGCGAGGTCAGCTCCTGATCGCCGGCCCGGGGCTCCTCGATCCGAATTTCTGGCGCACGGTCGTGCTCGTCGTCGAGCACAACGAGGAGGGTGCGCTCGGGCTTGTGCTCAATCGCCCCTCCGAGACGACGATCGCCGAATCTGTGCCGTCACTAGAGGAGCTCGTCGACGGAGACGAGCCGCTCTTCATCGGCGGTCCCGTGCAGCCGTCGTCGGTGATCGTGCTCGCGCGGCTCGAGGACCCGAGCGACGCAGCACTGATCTCGTTCGACGACATCGGAGTGATCGGTGCGGGGTCTGAGTCAGACCCATCGCCAGCAGGCGTCCGCCAGGGCCGCGCGTTCGTCGGCCACGCGGGCTGGGGCGCCGGACAGCTCGACTCCGAGCTCGAGCGCGGCGACTGGGTCACCGAGCCGGCCCGCCGCGAGGATGCGTTCACGGACGCGCCGAGCGAGCTCTGGAGCTTGGTGTTGACGCGGATGGGCGGCAGCTACGCGCTCGTCGCGCGGATGCCCGCAGACCCGTCCGTCAACTAGTGTTGATCTCGTGAAGGTCATCAAGCCGGGGCCCGATCGCGACACCCCCCGCGGCGTCCTTGGGGGCGCCGAGATCTCGCAGGCGACGGCGGGCGCCGCGAACATCTACATGGGCGTGTTCCGCGTGCCCCCGGGAGCGCGCTCCCGACCTCATTTCCACGACCACTGCGAGAGCGCCGTGTACATGCTCACGGGCTCGCTCCAGGTCAAGTGGGGCGACCACCTCGAGCAGGAACTGAAGCTCGAGCCGGGAGACCTCGTGTACGTGCCGCCGCGCGAGACGCACGTGCTCGAAAACCAGTCCGAGACCGAACCCGCCGAGTACGTTGTCGCTCGCGATTCGCCGCTCGAAGACGCCGTCGTGGTGCCTTGGGCGGAGTAGCGACGCAACCCGACGGCCGTTTCACCGGCGCTGCCGGGGTCGAGATCTTCTGGCGTGCGTGGATCCCGGTCGGCGAGCCCCGCGCAGTCGTCGTGCTCGCGCATGGGGCCGGCGAGCACCTCGGCCGCTACGAGCACGTCGCTGCGCAGCTCGTCTCCGAGGAATACGCCGTGTATGCGCTCGACCACCGCGGCCATGGTCGCTCCGACGGCCCGCGCGCGCTGATCGACCGCGTCGGCAACGCGGTGACGGACATTGACCGGCTCGTGTTGCGCGCCGGCTCTGAGCATCCCGACATCCCGCTCTTCCTGCTCGGCCACTCGATGGGCGGCTGCCTCGCGGTCTCTTACGCGATCCTGCACCAGAACCGCCTACGCGGGCTGCTGCTGTCAGGTCCGCTGGCAGCGCTCGACGCCGCGCCAGCCCCAGTCCGGCTGATCGCTCGCGGGCTGTCGGCGGTCATGCCGCGCCTCGGCGTCTTCAGCGTCGACGCGTCGCTCGTCAGCCGCGACCCGGAGGTCGTCAAGGCCTACGAGGACGATCCACTCGTCCACCACGGCAAGCTGCCCGTACGGACCGTCGCCGAGCTCGCGGCCGCAGTCGAGTCGTTCCCTTCGAGGGTCGGCGCGATCACGGTGCCGACGCTGATCATGTACGGCACGGCAGATGAGCTCGCGCCGCCGGCCGGCAGCGTGATGCTCTCGGAGCGGATCTCGTCTACGGACAAAACGGTGATCCCCTACGAAGGGCTCTACCACGAGATCTTCAACGAGCCCGAACAGCAGCAGGTGATGGACGATATGTGCGCCTGGCTGGCGGCGCGCACCTCGCCCTAGCAAACGCTTTCGTGGCGGCCGTCGTCGAACACGATGACGCCTCCGTGGGCCAGCCACTCCGCTGCGCCGGCCGGTCCGCTCAGCAGCGCGGCCTTACTTCGCATCTCCGCCTCGGTCGCGGTCGGTGCGAGCGCCGTGACCTGAGCGATGCCGGTGAATGCCGGCTGTCCGGTCGAGGGGTCAAGCAGGTGGTGCGCCGGCGCACCGTCGGCACCGATCCACGCCCGCCGTCCAATTCCGCCCGTAGCGACGCCACCCTCGGCGAGCTCGAACGTATGGATGACCGACCCATCGAACGGGCTCTCGACGTGAACCTCGCGGACCGCGCCATCGATGCCACCAAGCCGCAGGTCGCCACAGCAGTCCACGACGAACGCTCCGCGGCGCCCGAGCGCAGCCGCGAGCTCGTCGGCGAAAACGCCTTTAGCGATCCCGCCGCCGTCGAGCTTCGTGCCGGGTGGCCGGGTGACGGTGCCTGCGCGGCGGTCGGTCGCGATCGCGCCCCAGCGCGCGCGGGCGCTTGGCGCCGCCGGCGAGCGTGGGGGCGCCGCGCCGAGCGCCGCCGTCAGCGACGGCGCCTGCGCGAGGTCAGTCGCGTAGCCAGCCCGTTCGATCTCCTCGACCAGCGTCGGATCGACGAGGCCGCCGGTCTCCCGCGCCGCCAGCAGCGCACCGTCGATCACGCGCCGCATCATCGGCGTGATCGGCACCGTCGTGCGCGGGTCGGCGTTGAGCCGCGACAGTTCGCTGCGGTCGTCGAAGCGGCTGAACTGGCCGTGCCATCCGAGCAGCGCCCGCCGTGCGAGCCCGAGCGATGCGGCTGCATCGGCCTCGCGCCCCGGCTCGCCGGTCACGATCACGGTGCACTCTCCGCCGAAGCACGCGAACGTCTCCCGGAGCTCGGTGACTGTGGCGGTCATGACTGGTGGGTAGTCACGCTGCTCGTCCCGCTGCTGCTAGAGCCGCTGCCGCTCGTGCCGCTCGTGCCGCTGCTGCTCGTGCCGGTGCTGCTCGTGCCGGTGCTGCTCGTGCCGGTGCTGCCCGTGGCACTACCGCTGCTCGTCCCGCCGCCGCTGGTGCCACTGCTGCTGCCAGAGCCGCTGCTGCTTGTCGTGTTCGTCACGGCGGTCGTCGTCGACACGCTCGCGGTCGTCCGGTTGCGGCTAAGCGCGGGGTCATTCCCGCTGATCAACGTGATCGCGATCACCAGCCACGCCGCCACGAACAGGGCGACGGCGCCGCTGAGCACCCGCGAGCGGATCAGCCGGTTTCGTTGTGCTCTTGTCATGCCGAGCAGCTTCTGCCTCGCCCGTCGCAACAGCATGTGGGCCGCCTAAGAGCGGCGTATGAGCCTGACGCGGGGCTCAGCCCAGTCCGAGGGCGAATATATGCATCGGGTAGACGTCCGGAAGCGCCGGCACCAGCGGCAGCGTGACGCTCGACACGGTCTTCCCTTGTTCCAGGGGGATCGAGACCGCGAACACGTAGGCCTTGTGGGCGCGCTGGCCGACGACTCCGTGGTTGCCGGATCCGGTGGAGTCGTTCACGTAGGCAATGGTTGCGATGGCCGTGTTAGACGCGTCGCTGGGGGCGTTGAACCAGTTGTCCAGCGTGAGCGTGTATGTCTGGACGGTGCCGTCGCTGTACTGGATCGCGCCGGTTCCGGACTCGCTCGCACCGCTCGATGCCCCGAGCACCACCAGCTGGGTGTCCGTCGCCGACCCGGCAAGCGAAACCGTCTGACCGTCAGCCAGCACGCTGTCGGGGGTTCCCGCAGGAACGTCTGGCCACTGGACTGCGGTCGCGCCGACGGTCACGCTCGCCCCCGGAGAGAGCCCTGCTGCGGTTAGTGCCTCCTCGGAGTAGCTGTTGCCGTCGCCGTCGAAGTTGGCTGCTGCGACGTTGCTGTCATCGCTGATCGCGACCGTGTTGTAGGCAGCTGCCAGCGACGCATACGGAACACTGACGGTCAGGTCTGGTGCAGCAAGTGAGTAGCTCTTGCCCCGGTCGACGAAGCTCGGGTTGAGCGGGACGTACTCGCTGGTCGGCGACTGGCCCGCGGCGACCGTCACCGTGAGGTTGAAGCTGATTGACCCATGCGCAGGGACCGACACCGAGCCGGGATCGGGCGCAACCGTGATCCCGGGCGGTGGCGAGGGGGCGAGGTCGACCGTCACGGCTCGATTCATGTGGCTGGTCAGGACGACGGCGGTGGAAACGGGGAGCCCGGGGCTGGCGACGGTTACCGCGCTTGGGGTCACGGTGATTGGGTGCAGTACGGAGACAGCGGCCGTTGCGCTCAGATCGCCGGCGCCATCGATGCCTGCCGAAGACAGCTGCGCCGTCAGGTTCGTCACGTCTCCCTCCGCGCTCTCGGGAACCGTGATGCGGAAGTTGCGTGTCGTGCTCCGTCCGGCGGGAAGCGAGAGCGTGCGCGTGCGCGCCGCACGGACGACCTTCCAACCGGCCGGATACCGGAGCTGCACGGTGCCGTCGATGATCGGGAGATTTCCCTGGTTGACGAAACGCGCGTTGGCGGTGAACGTCGTGCCGGGACTGACGGTGGAAGGCGCCGCCAGGGTGGCATAGCGGCGTCCCGATCGTCTTGGTGACCGTGAACTTGGCGCGCAGCGGCAGCGAAGTGAGCGCGGAGGAATCTCCGACGTAAACCGAGAACCGGCCGGCGGGGAGCGGTCCAGCCGTTTGCCGTGGTGTTGAAGTAGGACAGCTCGTGACCGGTGATCGCGAAGGTGACGGTTTGCGACTGGTGGGGCGAGAGCGTGACGCGGCGAAAGCCCTCCAGCTGCCGCGGCGGCTCTCCGGCTGCGGTCGGGTCGCCGAGGTACAGCTGGACCACGTCGCTGCCCGCTGACCGAGCCGGTGTTCGTGATCCGCGCCGTGACGTGGGCCAACGCTGGCGCCCTGACCGACGGGGGCCTCGGGACCAGAGGCGCTGTTGACAACCGATGTGGGGGTCACGGTCAGGTGGCTGAAGCGGAAGCTCGTGTAGGAGAGGCCATAGCCGAACGGGAACAGCGGAGTGACGTGGTAGGCGTCATACCAGCGGTAGCCGACGTCGAGTCCCTCGGAGTAGTGCACCTGACCGTCGACGCCAGGGAACTGGGCCGGTGACGCCGTCGGGATCGCGGACAGGCTGGTGGGGAACGTTTCGGTCAGGTGTCCGCTCGGATCGATGTCGCCGAACAGCACGGACGCGATCGCGTTGCCGTCCTCCTGCCCCGGGTACCACGCCTCGAGAACCCCCTTGACCTGGCTGAGCCACGGCATCAGCACCGGACCGCCGGTGTTGAGCACCACGATCGTGTTGGGGTTGGCGGCCGCGACCGCCTCGATCATGGCGTCCTGACCGTTCGGCAAGCGAGATGCTCGCCAGGTCGCTGCCTTCGCTCTCGGGATAGCTGGCGAACACGATCGCCACCTGTGCGCTCCGGGCGGCGGCGGCCGCCTGGGTCGGATCGGTGCCGGAATACGACGTGACCGTTGCCCGCGGAGCCGGCACGGTTGGTGATCCCGGTCAGCGGGCTGATCACGTACGGAGCCCTGACTGCGGAGCTGCCTCCGCCCGCGGTCTGGGGGGCGGTGGTGCCGTCGGCGCCGATCACGGCGATCGACTTCGTGGTCGCGGTGTTGAGCGGCAGGATGTCTCCGGTGTTCTGGAGCAGCACCGTTCCGCGCTCGGCCACGTTCCGGGCAAACCCGTCGTCGGCGGGCGTGTTGGCAGGAGCTCGACAAGTTCCCCGTGGGCGGATCGTTGAACAGATCGAACTCGAACATCTGCGGTCAGGATCCGCCGGACGGCCTGGTTGATCGTCGACGGCTTGGACCTGCCCGTCCGCGACGGCCGCCGCGAGCCGCCCGTTGTCCCAGAAGAAGCTGCCGCGCTCCTGATCGAGCCCGGCGTTGGCCGAGTCGACGGTCGAGTTGTTGGCGGCGCTGTCGGCGCGGACGAATCCCGGCAAAGCCCCAGCGGTCGTCGAGGAGCCCGGTGAGCAAGCTCGGGTTCTGGCAGGAGTACTGGCCGTTCAGCAGCGGGTAGGCGCACATGACCGACGCAGCATGCGCCTGCCCGACGGCGCTGTAGAACGGCGGCAGGTAGATCTCGTGCAGCGCCCGCGCGCTGACGATCGTGTCGTCGTACGGCGTATCGCGGTACGTCTCCTGGTTGTAGGTGGCGAAGTGCTTGACGTCGGCCATCACGCCCTGGCTCTGAATGCCCTCGATGTCGGCCGCGCCGAGCGCCGAGGTCAGGAACGGGTCCTCGCTGAACATCTCGAAATTGCGACCCCAGCGCGGGTCGCGCTGGATGTTGACCCCGGGTCCGAGCGCCATCGCGATGCCCTTCTCGCGGTGCTGCTGACCGTTGACGACGCCGTACTGATAGGCCAGCGACGGATCCCAGGCCGACCCGAGCGAGACCTCCGCCGGCAGCTGCGTCACGTCAGTGGCGCCGTAGGCCACGCCGGACGGACCGTCCTCCTCGATCAGATCCGGGATGCAGAGCGCCGGCTGGGCCGGCACGTAGCCCTCATAGCCGGCATATGGACCGCCGGTCGCTCCCTCGTCGATGTACATCTCGTCGACCTTGTCGGCGAGAGTCATCCGCGCCATCAGCATGTTGACCCGCTCGGATACCGGCAGCGACTGATTCAGCCACGGGCACGCAGATGGGGAGGCGCTTTGTGCTCCGTGCGCGCTGCTGGCCTGGGCAGCCGTGGCATGCTGGGCGAAATGCGGGCCGGCGCTTACGGCGCTCGGACTGCCGGACGAGCCGGAGCGGGCCGCGGCCTGCCCCCGGACGCTCGCTGTGCTGTTCGCGAGCGGCCCGGCCAGGGCTGCGATGGCGCAGATACTCGCAATAGCCACCAAACGGCGACCGAGCATCGGAGCGCTCGGCCGATCGTGGCTCAAAGGTGTTCGACCGGGCACAACCACCAGCACGCCACTACCCGAATCGATGCGTCGGACCACCCACCCGGCGAAGGCTAAAGGTGCGTTCCGAGCAGGCGGTCGAGCTCAGCGATCAGGCCGGGACCACCGCTCAGCGCCGGCGCGGCGATCCCATGCAGCCAGAAGCTGACAGTTCCGCACCCGGACGCCCCGGCGTCCGCCTGCGCGACTACCGGGCCGCCCTGCGTGTCATAGAACTTCAGCCGCGCGCCGGCACCGGTGTCGAGTGGACATGAAAACACGCCCGGCTGCACAACTGGAAGCCGGTTCACCAGCGTGACGATGCGCGCCACCTTGTCCAGCGCCGTCACGTCGACCGGGCCCGTGGTCGTCACCCGACCGCTGACGATGTCCACAGAGCGCCCGGTCGCAACTACCAAACGCACACCGCGCGGGACGGCCTCGGCCGAAGGCCGCGGCACTATCCACACGACCTGCGCGTCGACTCGCACCGCCGTTCCACCCCCGCGCGCCGTGGTCACCGACACCACGAGCGAGCGCGTCGACTCGCGGTGGTTCGGCCGAAGCGAGAACGCCAGCGCGTCGACCCGATAGCCCGGTCCGACCGCAGCCCCACCCTCCACCAGCCCCGAGGTGTCAGCCGGTGGGTGGGATTGGAACCACGAAAGAACCGAGCCGGGGCTCCCCGGCACCGTGTAGAACCGGTGCAGATCGACGAGCTCCCCGCCCCCTGTGCTGAGCGCGGCCGACTTCAACTGGGCGTGCGGAGACGGATCAACGGATACCGAGGTCGTGCCCGTCGGAAGCCGCGCGAGCGTCAGGATCCGGCGCGCGTCGACGCGCGCGGCGCGGCGGTTCGCGTTCGCCCCGGGGGTGTGCACGGGAAGCAGGGGGCCCGCGTCAGCGATCGCCACCGCCGCGACGGCACCGACCACCACGCTCGTCGCCACCCCCGCCCTGGTCCGCAATAACATCTGCCGCGAGGGTACCGCGCAGCGAGGAAGAGAGGACGAAGATGCTGTCTTACGCGAACGGCCTGACCACCGAGCCGCTCCTCGGCGAGACGATCGGGGTCAACTTCGAACGGACGGTCGCGCGGGTTCCGGACAGCGAGGCGCTCGTCTCCTGCCATCAGGGTGTGCGCTACACGTACGCCGAGATGAACGAAGCCGTCGATCGGCTGGCGACCGGGATGCTCCGGGCCGGGCTCGAGCAGGGCGATCGGATCGGCGTGTGGAGCCCGAACCGGTACGAGTGGACGCTGACGCAGTTCGCGACGGCGAAGCTCGGCGTGATCCTCGTCAACATCAACCCCGCGTACCGGCTGTCCGAGCTCGAGTACGCGCTCGGCCAGTCAGGCTGCCGCTGGATCGTCGCCGCGCCCGAGTGCAAGGGCTCCGACTTCGGCGCGATGATCGGCGAGGTCAGGCCGAACCTGCCGGGCCTCGAGCGCTCGATCCTGTTCGGCACGCCCGAATGGGAGGAGCTCCTCAGCGCCGCCCCCGACCACGACGCGCTCGCCCGGCGTGCGGCCGGGCTCGACTTCGACGACCCGATCAACATCCAGTACACGAGCGGCACCACGGGCTACCCGAAGGGCGCCACGCTCACTCATCACAACATCCTCAACAACGCCCGCTTCGCGGCCGGGATGCTCAATTACTCCGAGGCCGACCGGGTGTGCATCCCGGTGCCGCTGTACCACTGCTTCGGGATGGTGATGGGCAACCTCGGGTGCACGAACTACGGCTCGTGCATGGTCTATCCCGCGGACACGTTCGACCCGCAGGCGACGCTCGCCGCGTGCGCGCAGGAGCGGTGCACGAGCCTGTACGGCGTGCCGACGATGTTCATCGCCCAGCTCGACCATCCCGAGTTCTCGAGCTACGACCTGAGCTCGCTGCGCACCGGGATCATGGCCGGCTCGCCGTGCCCGATCGAGGTGATGAAGCGGGTCGACAGCGACATGGGGATCTCGGAGATCGTGATCGCGTTCGGGATGACCGAGACCTCGCCGGTGTCGACGCAGACCCGTCCTGACGACTCGCTCGAGCATCGCTGCGGCACCGTCGGCCAGGTGATGCCGCACACGGAGGTGAAGATCGTCGATCCGAGCACCGGTCGGATCCAGCCCCGCGGCGAGCCCGGCGAGTTCCTCGCGCGCGGCTACCTCGTGATGCGCGGCTACTGGCACGATCCCGAACGTACCGCGCAGGCGATCGACACGGGCCGCTGGATGCACACCGGCGACCTCGCGATCATGGACGACGACGGGTACGTGCGGATCGTCGGCCGGATCAAGGACATGATCATCCGCGGCGGCGAGAACGTCTATCCGCGTGAGATCGAGGAGTTCCTCTACACGCACCCGGAGATCGCCGACGTGCAGGTGATCGGCGTTCCCGACGAGCGCTACGGCGAGGAGCTGATGGCGTGGGTGATTCTGCGGCCGCGCTCGGAGCTGACCGAGGACTCGGTCAGGGAGTTCTGCAAGGGCAAGATCGCCCACTACAAGATCCCTCGGTACGTCAAGTTCGTCGACGAATTCCCGATGACGGTCACCGGAAAGGTGCAGAAGTTCAAGATGCGCGACACCGCGATCGACGAGCTCGGGCTCGCCCACGCAGCGGCGATCGCTACCGCGTAGCCCGCTCGGGGGTCGCCCACGCAGCGGCGATCGCTACCGCGTAGCCCGCTCGCGCGCGGCGCGCGCCGCGCCGCGATGCCCTAACGCCGACAGCTCGCCGTGGAGCGTCTTGATCCGCCTGAAGATCTCATCCGCCGCGGCCTGCTGCTGCTCGCGGTCCGGGTGCGCGACGCGGTCGAAGCGGAACGGATCGCCGAACTGGATCGTCACCTTCGGGAAGTGCAACCGCTTCCAGTTGCGCACCTGGTAGGAGCCGAGGATCGCGACCGGGACGACGGGAGCCCCGGCCTCGAGCGCCAGTCGGCCGATGCCCGGCCGCGCGGTCTCAGCGAGCCCCCCCGTGCGCGAGCGGCCGCCCTCGCAGTACATCACGACGGCGCCCCCGCGCTCGAGGATCTTGAACGCGCTCGTGAACGCTTCCTCGTCGTGGTGTCCACGCCGTACCGGGAACACGCCGCCGTGCGTGTAGATCCAGCTGAGCGGGCTCGATCCGAACATCTGCGACTTGCCCATGAACTGCACCCGCCTCCGCAGAAACACCCCGGTGAAGAAGTGGTCCATGAACGAGGCGTGGTTCGGCGCGAGGATCACCGGGCCATTCGGCACCTTCTCGGTCTGAAACGCCCGCGCCCTGAACGCGATCAGCGCCCACAGCAGCGTCATCGTTCGCACGAACTCGTAAACCGGCTCGGGCTCGTGGTCGCGAACCCGCGCGTGGAACGGCTCGAAGAACTCCTTCGGTCGCGGGTCCTTGTAGACCTGCGGTTTCAGCTCGATGTCGGGCATCTACAGCGGATACCCCGCCGGGGCGCGGTGGTGACTACAGACGTCGCCCGCGCCGGCGCCCGCGCGGCGGGGCCGGGGCCGGCGGCGCCGCGGCCGCAGCGGGCACCGGAATGCCACGGCGCGCAAGCGCCAGCCTGAGACGGTTCTCGCGCAGCGCCTGCTCGTGCAGGCGCGCGCGCACGAGCACGAGCTGGCGGCGGCGCCTGATCAGCGCGTACCCGAACAGCGGCACCGCGATCAGAGCGAGCAGTCCACCGGCCGCGCCGAGCGTCTGCCTCAGCGAGATCGCCGTCGACTTGATCGGCGACGGCGGGGCTGCTGCGTTCAGCGACGCACCGGGACGGATCCGGTTCACGGAGCCGGCGATCGGGCTCGTCTGCTCGGCGATCGCGAGCAGCTCGGCATTGCCGAGCGCCTCGCTCAGCGTGTTCCGGACCCAGTACACGGCGCCGTGCTCGTACCACACGACCATCCGCAGATGCTGGCCGCTGTAGTACAGGTAGTACGTGCGGCCGGCCACATGAACGACCTGGTCGGGGCTTGCGAACTGCGGCGCGCTCCCCCACGTCGTGCCCTGAACGTCGTAGTACTGACCGAGCCCTGGCGCGGCAAACACCGCGACGTAGATCGGCGCCTCGGCCCCGCTCGGCAAATGGATCTGGTACGCGCGAAGGTCAGGCGGCACCGAGTTGCCGGCGGCGTCCATCACGCGCGGGTACTCGAGCGGGAACCCGATCCTGGCCGCCGCCCGGCGCGCCGCCGCGGGCGCCGGTGACGCGATCAGCGGCAGCCCGGAATGCTTCTTGTGCAGCTTGTGCGCGAGCGCGGCGGTCGAGTGCTTGGGCGGCGGCGAGGTGCCATACAGGAACGCGTCGACGCTCGACTTGATCTGCAAGGGCGAGGCGGTGTCGAAGGACGGCAGTAGCGTCACCTGGAACTGGACCTGGCGCACGCGCAGGCTGGACGCGGAGATCAGCGTCCCGAGCAGATCGAGGATCCCGGTGGTCGAGTGGAGGCTCGGGTCGGTCTGCACGGTCCGGCCGAAGATCCGCTCGAACTTGCCGACGTTGTCGACCAGCGACGGCCCGTATTGCTTCTTGACGTCGAGCAGGAAGCTCTGGTCGCGCGAGTCGCGGACGAGCGATGTGTCGCCGTGCCGGTAGGAGACGAACTGCTCGGCGGCGCTCCCGCACATCTTCTGGTAGCCGGGTTGGAGGTTGATCTGCTGGTACTGCTCGCTGCCCGGCGTGTTGACGTGGTAGTAGCGCCGGTCGATCGTCGAGTACACACACCCGAGGTCGTTGACCGCCTGCTCGAAGCGGGTGAAGGTGATCACGACCACGTGGTTGATCGACAGCCCGGTTACGTGCTTGATCGTCGAGACGAGCGTCGGGATCCCGAACGTGAACGCCGAGTTGATCCGGTTCGTGTACGCCGCTCGCCGCGGCGGATGGATCGTCACCTGGAGCTCGCGCGGGATCGACATCATCGAGATGTAGGGCTTACTCGGGTCGAGCCGCACGAGCAGCATCTCGTTCGCCAGGTCGGGGACGAAGCCGCCGCGGTAGTACTTGAACACCTTCCGGGTGTCGTCGCCGACGAGCAGCAGCGTCTGGGCGCTGCCATAGCCGGCCGTCGCGAGTTGGTTGCCCACCCTCAGGCTCTGATTCTGGTTGAGCGCGTCGGTGATGTTTTTGACCTGTTCGAGCACGAACACGGCGCCGGTGCCGGCAGCCGCGAGAAACGCGATCAGGCAGCCGAGGATCATCCGGCGAACACGTGGGCGGCGCGGCGGATCCTCCGGAAGCAGCGACGGATTCCCTGGTGCGGTCCCTCCGGGCGGACCCCCGCCTGATGCTCCCCCAGCTGGCGTGCTGCCGGAACGCCGGGGCGGCGGCGCCTGTGTTGCGGGCACCCCAGGCACGCGCGGAAGTGTACGGATACCGGTTCGAGGCGGCTAAATCGCGAGTGGTAGGGTGTTCAGATCTAGGTCGACCGGGTATTTCCTCGGGCAGTGAGAGTGCATCTGAAACCCAGGCGAGCGGCGCTGCCGGAGCTGCCGCAGTCGGTGATCGACGATCGCGAATACACCCTGCGACGGGTGCTCTCGGACTTTCCTGACCCACTGCTCGCGGCGCTGATCAGCGGCCTCGAGTTGCACGGAGGCCGGCTGCGCTCCGGGACGCTGTTCGCGTCTTACCGCGACAGTTGTGCGTGCGGCGCGATGATCCGCCAGCTCAACCCCGAGCAGTTCGAGTGCGGCCACTGGGAGTTCCTCTTCCGCCACCGCTGGCGCAAGCGTGCCGCGAGTTACGGCGGCACGCTTCAGACCGACATGCACGTCGCTTGGATGGAGACGATCTTCGACCGCGCCGTGTACCTGACGCTCAAGCGCCGCAAGGATGTCAGCGAGCGCACGGCGGCCCGCGCCGCCGGGCGGTGGATGCTGTCCGAGGCAGAGCAGGAGCTCGGCCGGCGCTACGAGCGCATCGAGGCCGGGCTGCCCGGGATCGACAGCTGGCGCGAGTTGCCGTTGCGGCGCTGGGGCGAGGGGCTCGATCAGCGCTTCGCCAACCTCGCGGGCGCGCCCGTCTAGCCGGTCACCGGCAACACCAGCGCGGGCTTCTCGATCTCCTGCTGGACGTCGATTGTGAGCACCGCGGTGCCGATCGCGAAGAACTCGATCACGTGCGAGCCCCAGCCGTGGCTGCGCTCGACAATTCGCGCGCCGACGATCCCGTTCGACTGGAGCTCCTCGGCCTCGGTCTGCATCCGCCCCATCGCGAGCTCGCGCGCCTCGTATAGCGCCTGGGTGAAGTTCGGCATCTCCATGTTGCGGCCGATCTGGCGGAACGACGCCATCATCCCCTGGCGAGCGACGTGATAGACGCAGTTGCCCATCACCAGACCGGCGGGGCGGTACCCGGCGCGGAGCAGCGTCGAGAAGTCCTGACCGCTCAGATCTGAAGTGAAAGGCCGCCCGTTCGGCGCGCGGTGGAGCTCACCGTCGCGATGCTTGACGGCGGTTCCGACGGCGATGAACTCGGCCAGATCGGCGCCCCACTCGTAGCGCCCGATGTCGAGCCGCACGCCGACGATTCCATCCGCACCGAGCTGGTCCGCCTCCTCCTCCATCCGCGTCATCGCGAGCTCGCGCGCGTGATACATGGCCTGCGTGAGCACGCCGAGCTCCTGGCTCTGATTCCACATCGCCTGCTGGAAGCCGATGTGGTAGATCGAGCTGCCGAGCACCAGCCCCAGCGGCTCGAACCCGGCCTGCTTGACGAGCAGGAACTCGTTGATCGACAGGTCCGACGTGAAGAAACCGCGCGCGACGTCCTGCTTCATCCGCTCGATCCGCTCGCGTCCGGACTCGGGGATCCCGTCGAGCGAGCCGGCGCGATACGCCTCGGCGTGCGGCGCCGCTTCGGGAGGGATGGCTACGTCCTGCGATCCCGGATCATCCGGCGGACCATCGGGTCGTTTGAACAGTGGCATCTCTTCTCACCTCACGTTCTCATTGCATCAACAGGCGCTCGAGCGCCTGACGCGTGCTTTCACTCCGCTGCGCCTCGGCCGCGAGCGCCTCACCGAGCGCGTGCAGCCAGGCGTCCATGTCAACCTCCTGCGACTTGATCACGATGCCGCCCGACAGCGTCGAGGCGCGCGTATCGATTGCCCGCCCGTCGTAGCGAAGCTCGAGCCGCCGCTCGCCACCGTCGAACTCGATCCGCCGCACGAGCTTCGGGCCAAACATGCCCTGCTTTCGGCGGTCGACTCGCACACGGGTCGGCAGCAGCTGCTCGAGCTTGGCAGCCAGACTCTCGACGAACGCGTGGGCGTCGCTCAAGTCGGTCCTGAACGAGGCGGCGAGCAGCTCGAGGTCGAGGCCGGCGCGTTCGTCGTTCACGGACATGACAGTGAGGCTACGCCTCCGCCCATCCGCGCGCGCGGTCGAGCGCGCGGTGCCATGACACGAGCAGCGAGTCGCGCTCCTCGCCACTCATCGCCGGCTCGTACCGATGCTTCTCGCGCCACTGCCGGCAGACCTGGTCGATCGTCCATGCGCCGATCCCGACGCCGGCGAGATACGCCGCGCCGAGCGCAGTTGTCTCGGCGATCTCCGGAACGACGACCGGCACCCCGAGCATGTCGGCCTGAAACTGCATCAGCCACCGGTTGGCGGTGGCGCCGCCGTCGGCGCGCAGCTCGGTCAGCGGCGAGCCGCCGGCGGCCTCCATCGCACGGACGGCGTCGACCGTTTGGTATGCGATTGCCTCGAGCGTCGCGCGCGCGAGGTGCGCGCGTGTCGAGCCGCGCGTCAGTCCGACGATTGTTCCGCGCGCGTACGGGTCCCAGTGCGGCGAGCCGAGCCCGGTCAGCGCCGGCACGAAGTACACGCCGTCGTTCTGTTGCAGCGACGCCGCCAGCTGTTCTGTCTCGGCCGCGGTCTCGATCACGCCGAGGCCGTCGCGCAACCACTGGACGGCTGCGCCGGTCACGAAGATCGCGGCCTCCAGCGCGTACTGCAGTCGCTCGCCGATCCCCCAGGCGACCGTCCCGAGCAGCCCGGGCACGGGGCGCGGCGGCTTGTAGCCCGAGTTGAGCAGCACGAATGAGCCGGTGCCGTAGGTGTTCTTGCCGAGCCCTTCGTCGACACACGCCTGCCCGAACAGCGCGGCCTGCTGGTCGCCGGCTACGCCCGCGACCGGTACGGCGTGGCCGTGGAACACGTCGGGGCGTGTCTCGCCGATCACCCCGCAAGAGGTCGCGACCCGTGGCAGCGCCGCGGCGGGCACTCCCAGCAGCTCCAGCAGCTCGTCGTCCCACCGGCCCGCCGCGATGTCGAACAGCATCGTGCGCGACGCGTTCGACGGGTCGGTCGCGGCCTCGCCGCACAGCTTGTAGATCAGCCACGCGTCGACCGTCCCGAACATCGCACGGCCACTCGTCCGCTTTTTCGCGCAGGCCATCGACGTTGCGCAACAGCCATTCGATCTTCGTGCCGCTGAAGTACGGGTCGAGCACAAGCCCCGTACGCTCGCGGACGAGGGACTCGACCCCCGCCGCGCGCAGCTGGTCGCAGCGGCCCGCCGTGCGCCGATCCTGCCACACGATCGCGTGGTGCAGCGGATCGCCGGAGTCCGGGTCCCACACACACACGGTCTCGCGCTGGTTCGTGATCCCCACCGCGTCCAGCTCGCCGGGTACGACTCCCGCGTCGTCGAGCGCCTCGCCCGCGACCGCGTGCGTGACTTCCCAGATCTCAGCTGCGTCGTGCTCGACCCAACCGGGCCGCGGGAAGTACTGCTGGAACTCCCGGTAAGCGCGCCCGATCAGCTCCGCGTTTTCGTCGAACACGAGGCACGTCGTGCCCGTCGTGCCCTGATCGATCGCGAGGATCACGAACGGGAATACTGACGTCATGGATACGACATCGGTTCCCACACTGCAGATGAACGACGGACACACGATCCCGCAGCTCGGGTTCGGGGTGTTCCTGGTCCCACCGGAGGAGGCGGCCGACGCGGTCTCCCACGCGCTGCGGACCGGCTACCGCTCGATCGACACCGCCGCGATGTACCGCAACGAGCAGGGCGTCGGTGAGGCGGTCCGCGCGAGCGGGATCCCGCGCGACGAGCTGTTCGTGACCACCAAGGTGTGGCCGAGCGACTACGGCCGTGCGGACACGACGGCCGCGCTCAGGCGCAGTCTCGACCGGCTCGGCGACGACTACGTCGACCTCTACCTGCTGCACTGGCCGGCGCCCGGTCAAGGCAGATATGTCGAGGCGTACGAGGCGCTGGTCGAGCTCCGCTCGCAGGGGCTGACCCGCTCGATCGGCGTCTCGAATTTCTTCGAGGAGCACCTCTCGAAGGTGATCGACGCGACCGGCGTCGTCCCGGCCGTCAATCAGGTCGAGCTGCACCCCCGCTTCGAGCAGCGCAAGCTGCGCGCCTACCACGAGCAGCACGGGATCCTGACCGAGGCGTGGAGCCCGCTGGGCCGCGGCGCGATCCTCGACGATCCGATCGTCACCGGGATCGCGTCAGAGGTCGACCGGACACCGGCGCAGGTCGTCCTCCGCTGGCATATCCAGCTCGGCAACGTCGTGATCCCGAAGTCGGTGACGCCGGCGCGGATCGAGCAGAACTTCGACGTCTTCGACTTCGAGCTGTCGGCCGACCAGATCGCGGCGATCGATCAGCTCGACGACCCGGACGGGCGGATCGGCCCCGACCCGATGAGGTTCAACGGGAGCTAGGTTGCGTCAGATGACGCCGCGAATGGTGAGCACGACGCCGATCACCGTCCCGAGAAACGTGATCAGCCACAGCTGAGCCTGCAGCCGCTGCATCCCCCTGGATGGACGCCGGCGCGCGAGCTGGCGCCGCGTGCACGAACTGATGAAGATTGAAGGCATGCCTCTCCTCCGGCTCGATGCAACCCGTGCGACGGCGGGCAGTCAAGCGGACGCACCGGACGGACCCCGGAAATAGGTCGAACTTGAGCCGGCGCGGTTATCCTCCGCGGCGCATCCCGCGAGCACAGGAGGGTCTGTTGTCCGACGTCGAGGCGCACATCACTGGCACGGTCTGGAAAATCGAGGTCGCGGTCGGTGACACCGTGCAGGAGGGCGACACAGTCGTGATCCTCGAGTCGATGAAGATGGAGATGCCGGTCGAGGCCGAGGATCCGGGCGTCGTGAAGGAGATCCGGTGCCAGGAGGGTCAGTCGGTGTCCGAAGGCGAAACGCTCGTTGTCCTCGACTGACGAGACAGCCGGCGACGCGCCCGGGTCGGGCCGCCTGCTGCTCGACGAGCCCGCGCCGGGCGTCGCGCGGCTGACGATCTCCAACCCTGACAAGCGTGGCGCGCTCGACCACGCGATCCTCGACTCGCTGGCCGCGACGCTTCCCGGCCTCGATGCCCGCTGCGTGATCATCACCGGCGAGGGCTCGACGTTCTCGGCGGGCTACGACATCGGCAACCTCCGGCGAGAGGTGTTCGTCGACGAGGCCGAGAAGCTGGTGGCCCACCCGTTCACCGCCGCGCTCGACGCAGTCGAGGCCTACCCCTACCCCACGCTCGCCGCGCTCAACGGGCACGCGATCGGCGGCGGACTCGAGCTGGCGCTCGCCTGCGATCTGCGGATCGCCGCCGGCACGATCGCGCTCGGGATGCCGCCGGCGAAGCTCGGGCTCGTCTACAGCCACACCGGGATCCGCAAGTTCATCGACACGATCGGCGCGCCGCGAACCCGCGAGCTGTTCCTTGTCGGTGGCCGGATCGACGCACGCACCGCGCGCGAGTGGGGACTTGTCAACGGGGTCGCCGAACCGGACAAGCTCACCGACGAGGCGCTCGCGCTCGCGACCGAGATCGCGTCGAACGCGCCGCTGGCCCAGGCCGGCAACAAGCGGGTGATCCGGGCGGTGCTCGAAGCGCAGGCGAAGCTCGACCCCGACCTCGAGCGCGAGCTGCTCGAGCTCCGGCGTGCCTGCTTCTCCTCGGAGGATTTCCGCGAGGGGGTCGCGGCGTTCGCCGCCAAGCGACCGCCCGAGTGGAAGGGCCGCTAGGCGCGGAGAGATCGCGCCGTGCTCGCCACCAGGGCGGTGGCGAGCACCCCGGCGACGGCGCACACGATGAACGCGACGCGCCCGTCGTGGCGAGCTTGCGCGAGCGCCGCAGCGACCGCGCTCGCGATCCCCGTGCCGCCCGCCATCCCGGTCGATAGGTAGCCGAACGCCTCACCCGCGGCGCGCGCCGGCACATGCCGGTCGACGAGCACCGACAGTGTCGAGAACACCGGGTTGAGCGGCAGCCCGACGATCACCAGCACCGCGCCGAGCAGCACCAACCCGTGCGCGAGCGCGCTCAGCACAGCGGCGATCATCAACGATGCGACCAGCACGAGCAGCCGGGTCGCCGGATCGGCACGCCATCCGGCGACCGCGTACAGCGCGGCGCCGGTGATCCCCCCGACCGAGACGGCAGCGATCAGCAGCCCGGCGGCGTACGTCGTGTGGTGGGCGGTCGCGACCGCCGGCGCACCGACCTGAATCCCGCCGATCACGCCGCCCGCGAGCATCGCCACGAGCACGATCGACGGCACCTGCCTGATCCTCAGCACGCGGGCAGCATGTTGTGCCGCAGGCGGACGCGCGAGCGACCGAATCGAGGACGCGAACGCCAACGTCCCGGCGGTGGCGATCGCGACGACGGCAAGCAACGCAACCGACGGCGACCCGACTGCGAGCAACACCGCCAGCACGAGCGGCCCGGTGAGGATCGCGACCTCTTGGATCAGGTACACAAGGCTGTACGCGGCCGTGCGGTCCGGCCCCGACCCGACCGCCGCCCACGCGATCCGCATGCTCGCCGACACGGGCGCCAGCGACAGCCCGGCGACGATCCCGAGCGCCACGAGCACGGCTCCCGGCGCGTGCGCAGCCGCGGCCCCAACGACGCCTGCGAACCCCGCGCAGTTGACGACTCCGCTGACCGCGGTCAGGGTCGCGCTCCCGCGCCGGTCGATGATCCTGCCCTGGAGCGGCCGCGCGGCGGCGCCGGAGATCCAGAACGCCGCCGCCACCCCGCCACCGAGCGCAAGCGAGTACCCGTGCTGACGGACGACGAGGATCACGCCGGCGCTCGCCGCGCCTTGGATCACCTGCGCCGCCAGCCCGGTGACCGCCTGCCGGCGGACGCTCGGAAAGGCGATCAGCTCGCGGTATCCGGTTGCGCTCACGCGAACAGAGATTCTGGCCCATGCGACCGGTTTCTCTGTTCGAGTCGCCGCCCTACGGGGCGGCGGACCCGGGACCGATTACTTCTCGGCGCAACCCGGGTCCAAATGGAGTGAAACCAACCCCCTCAAAGGAGGAGTAGTGAGCACCACCACAACCGGCATCACCGAGCTTGGGCTCGTGGTCATTCCGACGCCCGACGTCGACCGCGCGATCGAGTTCTACGTCGACAAGATGGGATTCGAGAAGCGCACCGACGTCCCGTTCGGCGACAAGTACCGCTGGGTCGAGGTGTACCCGCCGCGCGGCACGGCGGGCATCGCGCTGGCGCCGCCGCGTCCGGGCAGCGAGGACGACCTCGTCGCACGTGAGACCGGCATCTCGCTCAGCTGCGACAACATCGACGCGACGCACGAGGCGCTCCGCTCGGGCGGGGTCGACGTCGACGCCGAGGTCTCCCGGATGGGTGGCCCGGTCCCACCGATGTTCTGGGTTCGCGACGCCGACGGCAACACGCTGCTCGTCGTCGAGACCGCGCGCTAGCGCTTGCGCTGCCAAAGCGCGATCTCACCCGCGGCTGGCGTGGCGACAACGCTGCGCCAGCCTGCGGGACCCTCTCGCGGGTCGACCGTCACCCGTCCGCCAAGCTCCCGCGCCCGCTCGGTCCGCTCGGCGATGTTGTCCACCTCGACATACGGCAGCCACAGCGGCCGCGGCGCGGGACATTCGACGATGCCTCCGTCCAGCGCACCCCCGAGCTGGAGCGCGACGTACGAGCCCCATGGGGTGCGGACCTGCTCTGGGCGCCATCCGCACAGTTGCTCGTAGAACGCGGCGGCGTCATCCAGCGCCGGCGTGTGCAGCTCGAGATGGACGACGCGTTCACTCATCTGCATCACGTTCGACTCGCGCCGCCACGAAAAATCATCGGCCGCCCCGATGAGTTTCATCCGGGCCGAAGGTCTAACCTTCTAATGCGGATGGCGACCACTCGCACCAGCTCGGGACCTGAGCCGGACGCGATCGCCGCTGCACGCTCCGGCGACGAGGGCGCGTTTGCCGCGCTCGTCGAGCCCTACCGGCGCGAATTGCACGCGCATTGCTATCGGATGCTCGGGTCCGTGTACGACGCCGATGACGCGCTCCAGGAGACGCTGCTGCGTGCTTGGCGCGGGCTGAAGAACTTCGAGGGCCGCAGCCAGCTGCGCTCGTGGCTCTACACGATCGCGACCAACACCTGCCTGACCCAGATCCAGCGCCGGCCCAAGCGCGTGCTGCCGATCGACTACGGCCCCGCCGTCGACCCGCACACGGCGCCCGGCGAGCCGATCGTCGAGTCGATCTGGATCGAGCCTTACCCCGACGAGATGCTCGGGATCGAGGACGGATACGCCGCCCCGGAGGCCCGCTACGAGCAGCGCGAGGGGCTCGAGCTCGCGTTCGTCGCCGCGCTCCAACACCTGGCGCCGAATCAGCGCGCGGTGCTGATCCTGCGCGAGGTGCTCGGTTACTCGGCCAAGGAGTGCGCCGACATGCTCGACACCTCTGTCGCATCGGTCAACAGCGCGCTCCAGCGCGCGCGTGCGGCCGTTGAGGAGCGGGTACCAGAGCAGACCCAGCAGCAGACACTGCGGGCGCTCGGCGATGACGAGCTGCAGGATCTCGTCGGCCGCTGGGTCGACGCATGGGAGGCCAACGACATCGATGCGTTCTGCGCGATGCTGACCGAGGAGGCGACGTTCACGATGCCGCCGCTCGCGACCTGGTACTCGACACGCGAGGGGATCCGGATCTGGGCCAAGCTCGCGCCGATGTCGGGCGCGTGGCGGTGGAAGGGCGTGCTCACGCGCGCCAACGGCCAGCCGGCGTTCGCGTTCTACTCCTGGGACGAGGACGCCCAGGCATACATCCCGTTCGCGCTGAACGTGCTGTCGTTCAGTGGCGACAAGGTCTCCGACGTGACCGCGTTCATCGTCCGCTCGACCGACTCGCCCGACCCCGACTCCTACCAGAACTTCCCGCTCGAGCCGTTCGATCCGCGCCGGCTGGAGGCCGCCTTCCAGCGCTTCGGTCTACCCGACCGCCTGTAGGAACCGCTCGCACAGCCCGCGGCCGAGGTCGTTCCACCCCGCGATCCGCTCGCGCGTCTGGGCGCGCAGCGCGTCGCCGTTGCGGGGCGCGTCAGCCGACGTGTCGAGCCACGACTCGAAGTCCTCGCCGGTCACCTCGGCGTGGAACTGGATCCCCCAGGCGCGATCACCGACCCTGAACGCCTGCAGGCACCGCTCAGACCATGCAAGTGCGACTCCGCCCGGCGGCAGGCGTGTCTCGTACGAATGCCACTCGAGGGCGTCGAACTGCGCCGGCAGCGCCCCGGCCACCGGGTCGGCCTTGAACGCCGTCTCGACCTCGTACCAACCGATCTCGGGCTCCCCCATCGGCCGCGCCGGCGCCCCCGCCGCCTCGGCCACGAGCTCCGCCCCCAGGCACACGCCGAGCAGCGGTACCTCGCGGTCGAGCAAGTCGGCTAGCAGCGCCTTCTCCTCGGCGAGCCAAGGGTGCGCATCCTCCTCGTCGGGATTCATCGCGCCGCCGAAAGTCATCACAGCGTCGTAGTCGCGCGGGTCGAGCGACGGAGGACCGTCGCGCGGGATCATCCACGAGTGCAGCTCGGCGCCGCGAGCTCGGAGGGCATCGATGAACACGCCGGGTCCCGCGTCCTCCTCGTGCACGATCGCGAGGACCCGCACGTCGGTCAGCCGCCGTCGAGCGGCCGTCTCTTTGGGGGCCCGAGCTCTGCCGCTAGCGAGATATTCAGCTTGCGCAGCAGCCGCTCGAGCTCACGCTGCTCGTTCGCCGGAAGCACCTCGAGCAGCTGTCGTTCACGGTCGGATTGCAGCTCGATGTATTCGTCGAGCCGCCGCGCGCCCGGCTTCTGTCAACTCGAGCAGCACTCCGCGCCGATCGCTCGGGTCGGGCCGGCGCCGGACGAGCTCCGCCCGCTCGAGCTTGTCGAGGCGGTTCGTCATCGCGCCGGTCGAGCTCATCAGCTCGCGGCACAGCGCGCCATGTGAGCGCTCGCCACGCTGGAGCTCGAGCAGCACCTTGAATTCCTCGTGCGTCACCCCCACCCGATCGAGGTTCACGACCGCCGACTTGTCGATCAGACGGTCGATTCGATGGATACGCGAGAGGATCCCCTCGACGATCGGGTCGATCTGCGGCCACACAGCGACGACGTCCCGCACGTGTGCGTCGACCCCATCCGTGGGCTCGGGAGCGCGTGCCATGGTCCCATTGTATCCACGGTGAGCTACTCCGAACACAGCTTTAACACAAATTGCTTGACATCAAGCTTTATCTGAAGTAGTTTGAGATACAGCAATCGTGCTCGAGCGAACAAGGAGGCTCAGTCATGAACATCGATCCAAGGATCGCCCTGGAACTCGCGCGAGCCCGACAGCTCGAGCTCGCGCGAGACCGCAACCGGCGTCTGATCCGTAGGCCGAGGATCGCTCAGGAGCCCGCGGCAACCGCGACGGTGTCCTGGGTCGAGCTCGAGCGCATCTTCGGAGCGCCCTCGAGCACGAACACCCCGACCGCCAGGGCCACGACCACCAGCACCCCGCCGATCAGGAAGGCCGCGTGATAGCTGCCGATCGACGCGAGCACCGCGAGTCCGAGCGCGCCGCCGACCTGCATCGTCGTGTTGACCAGACCGCTCGCCAGACCGGCGTCGGCCTGGGTCGCGCCTGACATCGCCAGCGTCATCAACGACGGGAAGCACGTGCCGGCGCCGAGGCCGATCAGCACCATCGCCGGCATCACGTCGACGACGTAGCTCGCATGGATCGGGGCGCGGGCGAACCAGATCATCCCGCCGGCGATCAGCACGAGCCCCGGGACCAGCGTCGAGCGGGCGCCGAAGCGGGTCACGAGCCGCTCGGTGTACCGAAGCGACAGCCCGCCCATGATCAGCGTCGTCGGGACGAACGCGAGCCCGATCCCCAGCGCGCTGTAGTGGAGCGTCTGGCGCAGGTACAGCGCGCCGAGGAAGAACATCCCGAACATCCCGGCGACGCTGAGCGCCTGGATCAGGTTCGCGCCGGCGACGTTACGAGACCGGAACAGCCGTAGTGGCATCAGCGGGCTGCTCGCGGTCGCCTCGCGGGCGATGAACGCCACCAGCAGCGCGACCGAGACGACTCCGAGCAGCGGCGCCGGCTTCACGATCGCGTACACGCCGAGCATCAGCGCGCTCGTGATCAGCGCCGCGCCGAGCACGTCGGCGCCCTCGCCGAGACCGAGACCGGCATCGTTTGGCAGCAGCCGGCGGCTGAGCGCGCCGGTCACGATCCCGATCGGGACGTTGACGAAGAAGATCCAGTGCCAGTTGATCGCTTGCGTCAGCACGCCGCCGACGAGCAGTCCGATCGAGCCGCCCGCGGAGGCGACGAACGCGTACACGCCGATCGCCTTCGCCTGCTCGCGCGGCTCCTGGAACATCGTCACGATCATCCCGAGGATCACGGCCGAGGTCATCGCGCCGCCGGCGCCCTGCACGAACCGCGCCGCGATCAGCAGCGCCTGGCTCTGAGCCGCGCCGCATGCCGTGCTGGCCAGCGTGAAGACGGTCAGCCCGATCAGAAACATCCGGCGCCGCCCGACGAGGTCGCCGAGCCGGCCGGCGAGCAACAGGAGCCCGCCAAACGTGATCAGGTAGCCGTTCACCACCCACGCGAGCGAAGACTGGGAGAAGTGCAGGTCGGTCTGGATCGACGGCAGCGCGACGTTCACGATCGTCGCGTCGAGCACGATCATCAGCATGCCGGCACAGAGGACGATCAATGCGGTCCAGCGTTTGTCGGTGGTCATGGCGGGATCTCCAGGATTCGGGGGTCGTATCTGAGACCGGTTCGCTGCCTTCAACTAATCGGTCTCACCCCTACGTCGAAGCCGTGGCGCCGTTTTCGACACTGGACGGAACGGAAATTCGCCGTTCGTCTCGCGGCGGCGATCGGCTCGCGACAAACCGGTCGTATCGACCGGAAATCCGTCTTCCGATTGGTCCGGCGCCAGACAAGTCGACTTTCCGGCACGGCCCACGGCCCCCCAGCCACTGCCGACGACCCCTCACTGCCGACTGCCCCACTGCCCACGACCCGCGCCCCACGGCGACCCGGGCAGACTGCGCCGGCGTCCGGACCACGCCGTACTGTCCCGCCCCGTGCCGCCGTTGATCACGCGCGAGGAGGCGTTGCGCCTCGGAGAGCTGACCGACCCCGCCGAGATCGAGGCGCTCGTCCAGCGAGCGTGGGCCGCGCGCGTCGAGCGCTTCCGCGACTCGACCGACATGTGCTCGCTCGTGAACGCGAAGTCGGGCGGCTGCGCCGAGGACTGTGGCTTCTGCGCGCAGTCGAAGTACGCCGAGGCGGACACGCCGATGCACGCGATGATGGAGCCCGAGCAGATCCTCGAGCACGCCCGCGCGGCCGAGCAGGCGGGCGCGCATCGGTTCTGCATGGTCACGCAGGGGCAGGGGCTGTCAAAGCGTGACTTTGAGAAGGTCCTGCAAGGCGCCCGCCTCGTCGCCGAGCACACGAACCTCAAGCGGTGCGTCTCGATCGGTCACATGTCGGAGGCCCGCGCCAAGGCCTTGAAGGACGCGGGTATCCAGCGCGTCCACCACAACGTCGAGACGGCCGAGTCGTACTACCCGGAGGTGTCGAGCACCGTCCGTTACGAGGGCCGGCTGCGAACGATCGATGCGGTCAAGCGGGCCGGGCTCGAGACCTGCGTCGGGGGGATTCTCAACCTCGGCGAGTCGAACGAGCAGCGGGTCGAGATGGCATTCGGACTCGCCGGGATCAACCCCACGTCGGTCCCGATCAATTTGCTCAACCCCCGCCCCGGCACGAAGTTCGGCGACCGCGACCTGATGGACCCGTGGGACGTCGTCAAGTGGATTGCGATCTTCCGCCTGATCCTCCCGGACGCGCTGTTCCGCCTGTGCGGTGGCCGTGTCGAGAACCTCGGCGAGCTCCAGGCGACGGCCGTCAAGGCCGGCCTGAACGGCGTGATGATGGGCAACTTCCTGACCACGCTCGGCAACACGCCGGAGGCCGACCGCGAGATGTTCACCAACCTCGGACTGAACGTCGAGGCGCAGCCGGATAACGGCGCCAACCCCCGGCCCGACAACCGCAGTGGCTGGTTCGAGGGAGAGACGCCCGACGTCGTCGGGGCGGCGCTCTCGTACGCGCCGCAGGCGAACTTGGACGTGCGCCTATGGGATCCGGGATCGCAGCTTCGGTTCTCGCCCAAGCGCTCGGTGCCGGCACGCCCCGACGGAGCGCCGAATACCGGCCAGGGCCGCGAGACCAGGGAAGCCTCGGCAAGCCGCGGCCGGACCGTCTAGGGCGCGCCGACTGCGGTCCAGCCGTCCGTGTGAAGCGCGGCCGACTCGGGCTTGCGGCAAGCCGTGAATCTCGACTGATGGCTCGTCCGCGTCCGCCTGCCCTCGACTGATGGCTCGTCCGCGTCCGCCTGCCCCGCGCGGAGATTGGCGGTCGTTTGTCGGCCCAGTGATCCGGCTACGCAGGTTTTCCGTATGGGTTGATGGGCAGGGATTCATTTCCCAAAGGAGGACCCCGTGAGTGATCTCACACGACGTAATTTCGTCAAGAACTCGGCTGTGACTGCTGTCGGAATGACTGCGATCGGAGCGGTAGCCGCCGACGCTGCCGGAGCCGACAGCGGCGCAGTCGGCTCCGAGCCCGTGGTCGCGTATGTCAGCGATCCGAGCAAGGGCGAGATCTCGGTCATGACAGGGCGAGCGCGAAGTCAAGCTGCGTGATCGCAAGCTTGCACGGGACATCTCTCGCGCCGCCCGCTGACCCAAACCGAATCAATTTCCAAAGAAAGCACGAGGAAACTCATGTCGTCTCACCGTGAGGCGCCGGCGATCAGCAAAGACGCGGTCGCCGACAGCACCGACCTATATGCGTTCGTGAGCCCGGACGACCCGAGCACCGTCACGATCATCGCGAACTACCTGCCGGGAGAGGCCCCGTTCGGCGGCCCGAACTTCTACGAGTTCGGCGACGACGTCCTGTACAGGATCAACATCGACAACGACGCCGACGGCCAGCCGGAGATCGTCTACGAGTTCCAGTTCAGTACCGAGGTCTCCAATCAGGCCACGTTCCTCTACAACGTCGGCCCGATCACGAGCCTCGACAGTGCGAACTGGATCCGCAAGCAGTTCTACACGGTCACACGCGTCGAAGGCGGAAAGCGAACCGTTCTCGGTCGGCACCTCGCGTGCCCGCCGTGCAACATCGGTCCGGGCTCGACCAGTAAATATGACTCGCTCGCTTCTGCGGCGATTCACAAGGTGGGCAGCGGGCACACCGTGTTCGCGGGCCAGCGGCTCGATCCGTTCTACGTCGACCTCGGATCGATCTTCGACCTCGGGGATCTGAGGCCGTTGAACCAGGTCGGTCCGCTGAAGCTGGCGGCGACGCACGGCGTCGACTCGCTCAGCCAGATGAACGTGCAGTCGATCGCGCTCAAGGTCCCGAAGACGGCACTGACGCGCGACGGTTCGAACCCGGCCAACGTCGCCAAAGCGGTCGTCGGTGATCGGCGTCTGGACCTCGGCCAGCCGCCGCAAGTCCGTGATTCACAACGGCGACGGCACGACGGCGCAGACCGGGCCTTACGTCCAGGTCTCGCGCCTGGGCAACCCGCTGGTCAACGAGGCCGTGATCCCGATGGCGTTCAAGGACGGGTGGAACGCCGATGTGCCGGCCGGCGACTCGCAGTACGCGAAGTTCGTCGCCAACCCCGAGCTCCAGTCGTTGCTGAACGTGCTGTACGCGGGCGCGTTCCCCAACCTGGCGAAGTTGGCGGCATCGGGCAAGCCTCGGGCCGACCTCGAGGCCGTGCTGCTGACGGGCATCCCATCCGGGATCGTGCCCGGCTTCCAGAACAACACCGGAAGCACGCTGGCCGACCAGCTGCGGCTGAACATGGCGATCCCGCCGTCGCGAAGCCCAACGCGGGCGGACTGGCATTCGGGGACGCCGCCGGCTATCCGAACGGCCGCCGGCCGGCCGACGATGTGGTCACGATCGTCCTGCGTGCGGTCGCCGGCCTGCTCTATCCGCTGATCGACAAGCAGTACAAGGTCGACGCGGCGGTGTCGGTCATCAGCGACGGCCTCGGCCCGAAGAACAGCTCGTACCGCTCGCATTTCCCGTACCTCGGGACGCCGTCGAGCGGTTACGCGACGAAGCCGCTGGCGGCGTAGGAGGGAGCCAACGATGCACACGGCAACCGCAGAACACCGCCACGAAGGGCCGTCGAGGAGCGGCGAAGCCGGCATCGGCACCCCGGCGTCGAGCGCGAGCGTCGCGCTCGACATCGGGGGCGGGCGCGGCGCGCTGATCATCTATCCGAGCGAGCGCTTTCGCGGACTCGAGATCGAGATCAGCGCCGCGGACGGGGACCGGCACCGGGTCCACACCGGCGTCCACGACCGAAGGTCCCAGAACGGCTCGGTGCTGACCGCGATCTTCGGATCGCTGCCCGCCGGCCGGTACGTCGATCTGGGAGGACGAAGCGACCGAAGGTGACACCGTCACGGTGCCTGACGGAGCGGTCGCGGAAGTCCACCTCGCATAGCGGAGCGCGTGATGGCGGCAACGACGGCAACTTCAGGCAAGAGAGCGCGACTGAGTCGCGTTCGCGGGTCTCTGACTCGTGCGGAATGGCGCTCATTGACGATGATGGCCGTCGTCGTGATCGCGCTTCACGTGGTCGGGTTCTTCATCCTGATCGCCATCGTTGCCCCCCATCACTACCGTCTCGGCGGCGGCGGAGCATTCGGCGTCGGGCTCGGGATCACGGCTTACACACTCGGGCTCCGGCACGCATTCGACGCCGACCACATCGCGGCGATCGACAACACCACGCGCAAGCTGATGGCTGAGCGAAAGCGGCCGCTGAGCACCGGCTTCTTCTTCTCGCTTGGACACGCTTCCGTCGTGTTCGCGCTGGCCTTGCTGTTCGCCTTCGGCTTCCGGGCCCTGGCCGGGCCGGTCCGCGCGAGCAACTCGAACCTCCACCAGATCACCAACGTGATCGGCACTGGTGTATCTGGCGGCTTCTTGTATGTGATCGGACTGATCAACCTCGTGATCCTCGTCGGGATCGTGCGTGTGTTCATCGAGATGCGCGCTGGCGAGCTCGACGAGGCAGGCCTCGAGGCGCGGCTCAACAACCGCGGCTTGATGAACCGCATCTGCGGTCGCTTCGTGCGCGGCGTGAGCGCGCCGTGGCAGATGTACCCGATCGGGCTCCTGTTCGGGCTCGGGTTCGACACCGCGACCGAGGTCGCACTGCTGTTCCTGGCGGCCGGTGCCGCCGGCGCCGGGCTGCCCTTCTACGCGATTCTCTGCTTGCCAATCCTGTTTGCGGCCGGAATGTCGCTGCTCGACACGATCGACGGCTCGTTCATGAACTTCGCCTACGCGTGGGCGTTCTCGAACCCGGTCCGCAAGGTGTATTACAACATCACGATCACGGGGCTCTCGGTGGCGGTCGCGCTCGTCATCGGCACGGTCGAGCTGCTGGGCCTGCTCGCCAACGAATTGGCCCTCAAGGGCGCTGTGTGGCAGTGGATCTCGAACATCAACATCAACACCCTTGGTTTCGCGATCGTCGCAATGTTCGTGCTGACCTGGCTCGTGGCGCTACTGATCTGGCGGTTCGCGGACGTCGAGGAACGCTGGGGTAGGCGGCTTCACGGGAGCCGGCACGCGTTAGCGAGCGAGCGTCACATCACCGAATAGCAATCGCCGCGGCATAGCTCCAACCGGCGGGGGAATCATCTAGCTGATCCTCGGGCAGCACTAGGCGACCGGGCCCAGCAGCGCGATCGAGTCCGGCCGCTCGGGCCCGATCTCGACCGCCCGCGCGTCGACCAGCGCCCTGAACCGCGCGTACTCCTGCACGGGTGGCAGCAAGCCGTGACGCTCGCGCGCCTGCGCCGGCGTGACCGTCTCCGGCCGCTCGGGGGGAATCCCGAGCAGCACCGGCGCCGCGATCGAGACGGTCGACGGCGAGAGCACGCGCAGCAGCGCCAGCTGCAGCCGAGGGCTCATGCGCCCCACCCGGAACGAGGTCCACATCACCGGGCGGATCAGGAGATCGACAATCCGCGGCTGCCGCAGGCCGCCCATCTTGCGCATCCACTGCGGCATCGTCGCGATCGTCGCCGAGCGCAGCGCCTTGTTGACGCCCCAGCTCAGCGGTCGCAACGCGCGCGGCACCGGCGGCAGCATCACCTCGGCGTTCAGCAGGTGATCCATCATCTTCTGCGCCGCTTCTGAACCGGCGAGCCGCGGGCGCATGTACTCGAAGTACTCGCGGATCCCCTCGCGTGAGCGTGGTACATCGCCGGGATCGCACGTCTGCAGCTCGGCGGCGATCGCGCACTCCTCCCAGTACTGCGCCTCTTCGGCCTCGGACAAGCGCCCTGGGCCGTAGCGCTCGTACGCGTACAGGATCGAGTGCCACGCGGTCAGGTGGATCCACAGCTGCGACTTCGGATCGTTCGCGTCGTACCGGTTGCCGCTCAGCGGTTCGGTTCCAACCGCCTTCGCGTGCACCTTGACGAGTACGTCCGAGGCCTTGATCGCCGAGCGTGAGTCGCCCAGCGAGATCATTGCGAAGTACCGCAGCGTCCGGTCGTAGCGCGTCCGCGGCCGCGAGTAGACATCACCGGTGGCGTCGACCGCCGCGATCAGCGCGGGATCGAGCTCCTCGATCACGACCGAGCGCTGGAACCCGACGGTCAGCGATGTCGGATACGCCCACACCTTCCACGTGACCGACCCAGGCCCGAAGAACCCATAGTCCTCGTGCGGCTTGACCTCGTCTCGTTTGATCAGACCCAGCGCCATCGGTGCCATCCTTTTCCGGTTATCAGGCAGCCAAATACTACACCACTGTATTAATTAGGGTTACACCGGAATGCCAGCGACCCCCCGCCGCCCATACACCCCTCGCCTGCCGCCCGAGCAGCGCCGCCAGCAGCTGCTCGACGCCGCACTCGCCGTGATCGAGCGCGACGGCTATGACGGGATCTCGATCGACGCGATCGCGCGCGAGGCCGACGTCACCCGACCCGTCGTGTACGGCGTCTTCAAGGGTCTCGGCGAGCTGCCTGTCGGCGCTGCTCGATCGCCAGGAGGAGCGGGCGCTGAACCAGCTGTTCGGGGCGCTGCCGACGGACCTCACGCTCGAGGACCCGGACGCATACCTGCTCGCCGCTGTCCGCCACCTGGTCGAGATCGTCCAAAGCGACCCGCGACACATGGCGCCCGATTCTGCTCAGCGGCGAAGGAACTCCCGTCGTTGTCCGGGAGCGGATCGCGCGCGATCGCGACGTTGTCCGCGGCCGGATCGAGTGGCTGCTCGACGCCGGGCTACGACTCCGCGGCGGCCCCGAGATCGATGCCGAGATGGCGTCGCACGCGCTGCTCGCGGTGGCGGAGTACTTCGGCCGGATGCTGATCGAGCGCCCGGACCAGTTCGACGCCGACCGGCTCATCGCCGGCATCGAGGGGCTGCTCGCTCAGCTGCGCCGGTAGCGCTCTTCCTCTTCGACCGTCCGCTCGGCCAGCGGGACAGCCTCCAGGCGCGCATCCGGAATCGGTTCGCCGCTCTCGACCGACAGCCCGTACGTACCGGCGGCGAGCCGCTCCTCGGCGCGATGCAGCGCCGCGAGCTCGTCACGGAGGCTCGCGGCGGCGACCCTCATCGAACTCGTCCTGGTACAGATCCTCGGACCCCTCGTCACCGGGCTCCCACTGCTCGTCTGACTCCTGGGGACCCTCCCCCTGGATCGCCGCCAGCGCGGACTCGATCCGCTCGCGCTCGCGGTCCAGCAGCTCCTGCGCTCGTGCCTCATTCATGGCCGTAAGAGTAATGCGATCTGCGACGATGAGCCGATGACCGACGGGACCGAGCAACGCGACAGCACGGCGATTGACCCCAAGAAGGCGGTCCCACCGTCCCCGATGCCACGGGACAAGCAGGGGTGGCGCGTCGCGCCTGCCCCCGACGGCCGCGGGCTGCCTGAGGACCACAAGCCTCGTCCGCCCCATCGCCTGCGCGGCTTCTGGATCTTCTTCCTGGTCCTGCTCGCGGTCAACTGGATCTCCGTGATCCTGGCGCAGCCCTCCGGTCAGCCGCGCGTGACGGTCCCGTTCAACCAGTTCTTCCTGAACGAGCTCAAGGCGAGTCAGGTCAAGTCGATCAACTCGACGGGCGACACGATCCAGGGGACGTTCGCGACCAAGGTCCGGTACCCGCCGAACGACAAGACCGCGACCGCGACGACGTTGTTCCAGACCCAGGTGCCGTCGTTCTGGAACAACCAGCAGCTGAGCGCACTGCTGCAAGCCCACAACGTTCAGGTCAACGCCAAGTCGACGAACACGGGGACCTCGTTGCTCGCCGAGATCCTGCTCGGTTTCGGCCCGACATTGCTGCTCGTCGGCCTGTTCGTGCTGCTCGCGCGGCGCGCGACGGCAGGGGGCGGCGCCGGCGGGCTCGGGGGACTTGGCGCGTTCGGACAGTCGAAAGCGCGGCGCGTCGATCCCCAGGCGATCAGGGTGACGTTCGATGACGTTGCCGGCATCGACGAGGCCAAGAACGAGCTGACCGAGATCGTCGACTTCCTCAAGAACCCCGGGCGCTATCAGAAGCTCGGCGGTCGGATGCCTCACGGGGTGCTGCTGTACGGGCCGCCCGGAACCGGCAAGACGCTGCTTGCGCGGGCGGTCGCGGGCGAAGCGCACGCGGCGTTCTTCTCGATCGCCGCCTCGGAGTTCATCGAGGCGATCGTCGGCGTCGGCGCGGCGCGGGTGCGCGACCTGTTCGCGAAGGCCAAGGAGGCCGCGCCCTCGATCGTCTTCATCGACGAGCTGGACGCGATCGGCCGTTCGCGTCAGGGGTCGGCCGGGATCACCGGCGCCAACGATGAGCGCGAGCAGACGCTCGATCAGATCCTCACCGAGATGGACGGGTTCGAGTCGACCGAAGCGGTCGTCGTGCTCGGCGCGACCAACCGCCCCGAGATCCTCGACCCCGCGCTGCTCCGGCCGGGCCGCTTCGACCGCCGCGTCGCCGTCCAGCCGCCCGACCGCGACGGCCGGCTGAAGATCCTCCAGGTCCACACCCGCTCGATGCCGCTGGGCAGGGACGTCGACCTCGGCGCGCTCGCGTCGACGACGACCGGAATGGTCGGTGCAGACCTCGCGAATCTCTGCAACGAGGCGGCGCTGCTCGCCGCGCGCCGCGACCACCTCACCGTGCAGATGTCCGATTTCACCGACTCGCTCGAGAAGATCCTGCTCGGCGCCGAGCGCGGGATCATCCTCAGTCCAGAGGACCGCGAGCGGACCGCGTTTCACGAATCCGGCCACGCGCTCGTCGGGATGCTCACGCCCGAGGCCGACCCCGTGCGCAAGGTCTCGATCATCCCGCGGGGGATGGCGCTAGGCGTGACCCTGTCCACTCCGGACGCCGACCGCGTCTCCTACAGCCGGGAGGACCTCGAGGCGAAGATCAAGGTCTCGCTCGGCGGCCGCTCCGCCGAGGAGGTCGTGTACGGCAAGATCACGACCGGCGCCGAATCCGACCTCGAGCAGCTCACGCAGATCGCCCGCCAGATGGTCGGCCGCTGGGGGATGAGCGAGCGAATCGGGCCGATCGCGGCGCTCCCACGCGACGGCTCCAGCCCGTTCCTTCCCGGCGTCAGCGAGGTCTCCGCGGAGACGCTGGCCACGATCGACGACGAGATCCGGCGGATCGTCGACGAGTGCCACGACACCGTGATCAAACTGCTGACCGACCACCGGGACCAGCTCGACAACCTCGCGCACGAGCTGCTCAAGGCCGAGACGCTCGACGCGCCCGAGGCCTACTCAGCCGCCGGCGTGCAGATGCGCGTCGCCGAGCTGGTCGAGCCCGCCGCAACGACCTAACCCGACGGGAGCGTCCGGCGCCCGGATTATTTTCCGAGCCGGATGATCGAGATCGAGGCCCGGCTTGACGAGCTGAACGCGACCGGGCTGTACCGGCGTACCCGACTCGTCTCGGGACCCCAGGGGCCACGTGTGCTGCTCGACGGCAAGCCGGTGCTGCTGCTGTGCTCGAACAACTACCTCGGGCTCGCCGATCACCCGCGCGTGCGCAAGGCGGCCGCCGACGCAGCGATGCGCTGGGGCGCCGGCGCCGGCGCATCGCGACTCGTCTCGGGAACGATGATGATTCACCGCCGCCTCGAGGAGCGGCTTGCTGCGTTCAAGCGGCGCGAGTCCGCGCTTCTGTTCGGCTCGGGCTATCTCGCCAACGCGGGCGTGATCTCGGCGCTCGCCCGGCCGGGAGAGGTCGTTTTTTCCGACGCGCTCAACCACGCGTCGATCGTCGACGGCTGCCGGCTCTCGAGAGCCGAGGTGTTCGTCTACGAGCACCTCGACCTCGACCATCTCCAGTGGGGGATCGAGCAGGCCGAGGGCCGCGGCGCGCTGATCGTGACCGATGGCGTGTTCTCGATGGACGGCGACGTCGCGCCGCTGTCCGAGCTGGTTGAGCTGGCGCGCAGACACCGGCTGCGGCTCGTCATCGACGACGCACACGGAACCGGCGTGCTCGGACCGGACGGCACGGGCACATGCGCCGAGGCCGGCGTCGAGAACGAGGTCGACGTGATCATCGGCACACTCGGCAAGGCGCTCGGCTCCTACGGCGCGTTCGCCGCCTGTGATCGCTCGCTCGCGCGGTATCTCGTGAACGCCGCGCGCACATTCATCTTCTCGACCGCGCTGCCACCGCCGGCGGTGGCAGCCGCGATCGCGGCGCTCGACGAGCTCGAGCGGCGACCCGAGCGGGTGCGGAAACTCGCGGTGAACGCGGCGGTCCTGCGTCAGGAGCTCGCGCGCGAGGGCTTCGACGTGCGCGGCTCGCGGACCCAGATCGTGCCGTTGATCATCGGGGATCCGCGGCTGGCGATGGAGATCTGCGAGGCGGCGCTCGAACGCGGCGTGTTCGCGCAGGCGATCCGTCCACCGACGGTCCCGCCGATGACTTCACGGTTACGCCTGGCCGTGATGGCCTCGCATCGCGAGGAGGAGCTGCGCGCAGCGGCGAGGACACTCGCCGAAGTCGCGCGCGCCAAGGGCGTTGAGCCACGAAGGCGGTCGGCGCCGGTTCCCACTCTCCCGGCGCCGACCGCCGAGGGTTCGAGTCTGCGGGCGCCGTTCGGCCGCGAGGCTCCCGAACCGCGCCGCCGCGCCGCCTGAGCACGTTGCGCGGCTGGTTCGTGACGGGCACCGGCACGGGTGTCGGCAAGACAGTGCTGACGGCCGCGATCGTCGCGGCGCTCCGGGCCCGCGGCGAGCCCGTCACCGCGCGCAAGCCAGTCGTCACGGGCCTCGATGACCCGGCTGATCCAGACTGGCCGCGCGACCACGAGCTGCTCGCCGCGCTCAGCGGATCGACGCCCGAGCAGGTCTCGCCGCAGACGTTCGGGCCGGCCGTGTCCCCGCACCTCGCGGCGGCGCTCGCCGGCACGGAGCTCGACCCCGCGGCAATCGTCGACTCGGTCCGGGCCGCGACGCCACCGCTGGTCGTCGAGGGCGTCGGTGGCCTGCTCGTTCCGCTCACCGAGCGGTTCGGCGTCGCAGACCTCGCGGTCGAGCTGGGGCTCCCGCTGCTCATTGCCGCCCACCCGGGACTGGGGACGATCAACCACACGCTGCTGACGCTCGAGGCCGCGCGTGCCCGGGGCCTACAGGTGCAGGCCGTCGTGCTGACCCCCTGGCCCGAGGAGCCCGGCGAGATCGAGCGCTCGAACCGCGACACGATCGCGCGGCTGGGCGATGTCGCAGTGGAGGTGCTGCCACGGCTCCCGCACGCGGATCCGGAGCTGCTGGCGCGGGCGGGGGCCACGCTCCCACTCGATCACTGGCAGTTACCCTGCGGGTGATGCGCCGTTCGAGATTGGCTGTCGCTGCGCTGCTCGCCGCCGCCGCGTTCCCCAGCGGCGCCGCGGCACAGGCGAACATTTACACGAGGATGTTCAGCCAATACTCGAGCTCCGGCGCCGTCAACCCGTGCGCGTTCACCGCTGGGCAGCTCAGCACGGTGCTGAAGAGCATCGACCTCTACCAGCAGGCATACAGCGCTGATTTCCCGAACGCGATCCAGCGGGCGCTCGCCGACCGGGCAAGCGGCTCCTGCTCGAAAAGCGGATCGGCGGTCGCTCCCGTCACGGAGGGTTCGACCGGCGGCCCGATCAAGCTCGGACCGCTGACGGCCTCCACCAACGCGCCGCTGCCGGCGCCGATCGTGATCCTCGCGGCGCTCGCCGGCGCGTTCCTGCTACTCGCCGCGGCCGCTGCCGTGATGCGCGCGCGTGGCTGGGACCCGCGCTGGGGTCCAGCGGCGCGCCAGTCGCTTGGCGAAGCCGGCTACCGGCTCGAAGCCGCGCTGCAGGACGCATCAGACCGCCGGCGCCGTAGGCGCTAGCGGACGCTGACGCGCCGTAGGCGCTAGCAGACGCTGACGGCCCGAGGCGCTAGCGGACGCTGACGGCGACGGGCCGGCTGTCGAACACAAGCCCGGCCGGCGTGCGCCACTGGACTCGGATCTCGCCGCTACCCGGCGGCTGGACGTGTGCCTCGAGCACGTTGCTCGGGTCGGTCGTCGTAACGCTCGCGAGCGTGCGGTACGTACCCGTGCCAGCCGGGTGCCACTGCACGATGGCGTGTTGCTTCGAGCCGTTGGTGGCAGGACGGAGCATCGCCCACACCAGCAGCGACTGCCCGTGCTGGAAGCTCGTCACCGGCAGGTAGATCGGCAGCAGATAGGCGAGGAACGACGGCTTGATCGCGCCGTTCGCGTACTCGAGCCCGGTCTGGAATGTCGACCAGTACCCAGAGCTGTTGGGCGGAAACGCCGTGTCCGGCAGCGAGTCGACCAGCAGGAACTGCGAGAGCGCGCGAACGCGCGGGTCCTTCCATGCCATGTACTGCGCCTGGTCGAGCCACGCTGCCTGGTGTTGCGGCGAGACACCGCGGACCGGGTTCGGCGGGTTCGTCTCATACCCGTATTCGGTCAGGTAGATCGGGAGCTGGCGGTTGACGCCGTAGGTCGCGAAGATCTGATCGAGCGCGTGCTCGAGTGCCGACAGGTTTGCCAGTGACACGAACCCGATATCGGTGCTCGGGAACCGGACGCTCGGCGCGAGCAGCAGCGAGTAGGGGTGGTGCGCGTAGCCACTCGCCTCGAACAATGCCGGGTTGGCCTTCACGAACGCGGTCGGATCGCCGCTTGCCGGGCAGTGCAGCGCGACCGCGAGCGATCCCCGCAGCGGCTTGTCGTTGCCGTCGACGCAGTACATCGCGCGCAGGAACAGCAGCGGTGCGATCGGCTGATCGTCGGCGAGGTACTCGCACCCCGGGCCGCGCGCGATGCAGCCCTCGGGCGCCGTCTCGCCGATCAGCACCGTGTCGGTCGCCGGCCCGTGGCCATTGGCGACGAGCGCCTTGAAAGCGGCGTTCGCGTAATCGCGGTACAGCCGCGGCGCGTCGGGCACGCGAGTCCCGGCCACGGTCCGCAGCTGTGGCGAGAGCCACCCAGGCTGGTTCGGCTCGTTCCAGATCGACCAAGAGGCGACGCGCGGCAACGGTCCGGCGCGCGAGCCCGCGGGGGTATAGCTGCCGTTGTACCTGCGGGCGACCGCGGTCACGAACTGCTCGAACCGAGACACGGACGGGGCGTAGTCGGAGACCGTTGCCTTGTCGGGATCACCCTGGCGCATCGCCCACAGAGGTCCTGGCGCCGTGAGATCGAAGTTGACCCCCATCCCGAGCGCCTGCGTGAGCCGCACCAGCCGGTCGTACGGCGCCCAGCTGGTCGCCGGATACGCATTCGGATCCGTGGCGTTCAACCCGGGCGGCGGTTTGGTCGCGAGCGGGTCCGGAGCGAGCGCTGCCCACAGCACCTGCACGCGCACGCGGTCGACGCCGAGCGCCTTCAGCGTCCGCAGGGTCTTCTCGACGATCGCCGGATTCGACTGGTACAGGGTGTACTGATCGTCCTGGAACATCGACTCAAACAGCCCGCGATGTGGTGCGCTCGAGCCGCCGCCGCTGACAGCGAGCACGACCACGACTGCCACCACGGCGGTCGCAGCGATCGCGGCCAGCGCAAACACGGCCGTTCTTCTGGGGAAGCGGGATCGAGACATCTGTGGGCGCGGCCGGCTCCCCCCATCCAGTGCGACTACTTCCGACCGGTTCGGAGGGTAGCGTGCTCGCATGCGCACCACTGCTGAGGTAGCCGCCGCCGATCGACGCCATCTCTGGCACCCGTTCACCCAGCAACAGGGGTGGGTCGAAGAGGGGCCGCCGCTGGTGATCGACCACGGCGAGGGCACGAACCTCTATGACCGGGACGGCAACGTCTACATCGACGGGGTCTCGTCGCTGTGGTGCAACGTACACGGCCACCGGCACCCGCTGATCGACGGCGCCGTCCGCGGGCAGCTCGGCCGCGTCGCCCACTCGACCCTGCTCGGGCTCACGCACGAGCCGGCGATCGAGCTCGCCGAGCGGCTCGTCGAGGTGGCGCCGCCCGGACTCGAGCGCGTGTTCTACTCGGACAGCGGCTCGACCGCGGTCGAGGTCGCGCTGAAGATGGCGTTCCAGTTCTGGGCCCAGCGCGGCGAATCGCAGCGAACCGGGTTCGTGTGCCTCGAGAACGCCTACCACGGCGACACGCTCGGAGCGGTGTCGGTCGGCGGGATCGAGCTGTTCCACTCGATGTACCGGCCGCTGCTATTCGACGCGTGGCAGGCCCGAGCAGGCGACGCGGCGCACATGGAGAAACTGCTCCGCGCGCTCGGGGAGCGAGTCGCCGCGGTGATCGTCGAGCCGCTCGTTCAGGGCGCGGCCGGAATGCTGATGCAGCCGCCTGGGTATCTGCGACGCGTTCGCGAGCTGTGCGACGAGTACGGCGTGCTGCTGATCTGCGACGAGGTCGCGACGGGGTTCGGCCGTACGGGCCGGATGTTCGCGTGCGAGCACGAGCGCGTCACGCCCGACCTGATGTGCGTCGGCAAGGGAATCACCGGCGGATACCTGCCGCTCGCAGCGACGCTCGCCACCGAGCGCGTGTACGAGGGATTCCTCGGTTCGTTCGAGCAGTTCAAGACGTTCTTCCACGGCCACACGTACACGGGCAACCCGCTCGCGTGCGCGGCGGGGGTCGCCTCGCTGCAGGCGTTCGAGCACGAGCAAACGCTCGCTCGCCTGGCCGGAAAGATCGAGTTGCTTGAGCGGCTGCTGGCGCAGCGAGTCGCGGTACTCCCGGGCGTCACCGAGGTCCGCCAGAAGGGGTTCATGGTGGGAATCGAGTTGAGCGAGCAGCCCGTGCACGAGCGGATGGGACACCGCGTGACGCTCGCCGCGCGCCGGCGGGGAGCGATCATCCGCCCTCTCGGCGACGTCGTCGTGCTGATGCCGGCGCTGTCGATCAGCGAGGCGGACCTGCGACGACTTGTCGCGATCGCAGCGGCGGCGATCGCCGAGGCGACCGCCGGCCACCTCCGCCCCGCAGCGGCAGCAGCCTAGGGTTCACGAGCGGTTCAGCAACGCAACGTTGTTCCCGGAGCACGGGAAGAAGTCTGCGTCGCTGGGCGGAGTCGCCCGTCTAATCCTCGTAAGGCGTGAAGTCGCGCTTGCGCGCGCCACACACAGGACAGAACCACGTCTCGGGAATGTCCTCGAACCGCGTACCGGGCGGAATCCCCCCGTCCGGGTCTCCGTCGTCGGGGTCGTAGATGAACCCGCACGATTCGCACATCCACTTCACCGGCGCAAGGGTAGCGATGGGGCGTTTAGAGCGTCTATCGAAATCAGGGTGCGGCCGGGGTGGTCCAGGATCAAGCTGGGCGCCGCACGCGGCCGCAGCAGGTAGCAGCGCTACCTGCAAGTGCCGGGGGTGGCGATCCGGCGCTGATACTGGGCCGCATCCGGGCGTGCCAATGATTTCGATAGCCGCTCTCAGGTCGTCCGGTAGGGTCGGAACCCGTGGAAGTCGACCGCCCGGCTCCCGGCGAGGAGCTGAATTCCGGGGAAGAGACGGTGCCGCGCCCCGCCGCGACCGTCATCCTGCTCCGCGGTGGCGGCGAGCGGCTCGAGGTGCTGCTCGTCCGGCGCAACCCCGACTCGCGCTTCATGGGCGGCGCGTGGGTGTTCCCGGGCGGCGCCGTCGACCGCCACGAGGGAACGGGCGACGACGCGCTCCGGGCCGCCGCGGTCCGGGAGCTGGCCGAGGAGGCGGGCATCGCCCTCAGCGGCCCCGAGCTGCTCGTCCCGTTCTCGCGGTGGATCACGCCGGCACAGGTCAAGATCCGGTTCGACACCTGGTTCTTCCTCGCGCCCGCCCCCGACGGCGCCGAACCGGAGATCGACGGTTCGGAGATCGTCGCGTGGAACTGGTACGCGCCCCAGGACGCGCTCGACGCCGCCGCCGCCGGCGAGCTGTTCCTGGTGTTCCCGACGATCAAGCACCTCGAACAGCTGCGCGCCTTTGGCTCCGCCGACGAGCTACTCGACCATGCACGCGGCCGTGAGGTCAAGCCCGTCCAGCCGCGGGTGATCCTCGGCGGCGAGACCGCTCGCGTCGTGCTTCCCGGTGAGCCTGGGTTCGACGATCCCTAGGATTTGTACGCAAATGATTTGCGTATACTTGGCGGTATGGATGCATTCGAGCGGATCGCCGCCGGAGAGCAGGACACGCTCGAGGTCCAGCGGCTGCGAGATGTCGCCGGCTCACTGAGGCAGCTCGTCGCACTGCTGGATTGGCTGAGGGAGGCAGGCGCCGACCTCGTCGCGCGCGACGTCGGCTTCGACACGCGGACGGCGGACGGGCGCAAGACCGCGGCGCTGCTGCGCGAGATTGCGGCGTGGGAGCCGGATCGGCCGCGCGGCCGGCCGGCGCTTGCCCGTCACGACCCGGAGGCAGCGCGGCGGATCGCGGAGCTGCGAGACCAGGGGCTCAGCCTGGGCGCGATCGCCGCCGCGCTCAACGCCGACGGAATCCCGACTCCACGCGGGGGCGCCGAGTGGCGCGCCTCGAGCGTGCAGGGCGCGCTCGGCTACCGGCGCCCGCCGCCGCCTCCGCCCGGCGCCCCGCCGCACAAGCCGCAAAAGCCGCACAAGCCGCACAAGCCGCACAAGCCGCCGAGGCACGGTCAGTCCCCCAAGCGCCCAGAACCGCCCGGGCGACCGAAGCCATGACCGGGCTGATCACGAGCTACGGCCCGCTTGGCGTGTTCCTTTTGATGGTGCCCGAGTCGGCGTGCATCCCGATCCCGAGCGAGGTCACGCTGCTCTCGAGCGGGCTGGCCGTCTCCCAGCACTGGATGAGCCTGCCGCTCGCGATCGTCGCGGCCACCGCGGGGAATCTCGTTGGTTCGCTGATCGCCTATGCGCTCGGCACCACCCGGCTGCTCTCTGCCGCGCCCGGCATCGGACGCTCGGCGGCGCTGCTCGACCGTCACGGCCGCAAGGCAATTTTCATCGCGCGCTTGCTACCGCTCGCGCGAACGTTCGTATCGCTGCCCGCCGGTGCACGCCGGACCCCGCTGGTCCCGTTCATCCTCCTGACGACGCTCGGCTGTGCGATCTGGGCCTCGGCGTTCGTGCTACTCGGCATGCTCGCGGGCACCGCATCGGGCTCACTGATCGGCAAGCTCACGCTCGCCGCAGGGATCGTGGTCATCGCCGTCGCGTTCGTCGGCAAGCCGCGAGATCACTGGCGGCGGCGGCTCAGCCGCCGCCGTACGACACAACCAGGTCGGTCAAGACGCCGATCAGGAAGCCCGCGCTGACCATCAGCAGTCCGAGCTCTCGGTGGCCGTAGCGGCGCATCCCGTTCCAGATCTCGCCGATCACGTACAAGATGGCACCGCCCGCCGCCGCGTAGAACAGCAGCTCGAGCGGCTGGCTCGTGACCTCATAGCCGACCAGCGAACCGACGAATGTGGGGCCGCCGCCGATCAGCCCGGCCAGCCCGAGCCACCGCCACGACGGAGTCACGTCGCCGAGCGGGCCGACGATCCCGAAGCCCTCGGTCGCGTTGTGCAGCGCGAAGCCGATGATCAGCACGGTCGCGAGCCCGATCGCGCCGGCCCGCGCCGAGACGCCGATCGCGAGCCCCTCGGCGAAGTTGTGGACCCCGATCGCGCCGGCAATCGTCAGGCCGGTTCGGAGCGCTCGCTTGCGCGCCGCCTCGAGCTCCAGCGCCAGCGCCGTCGCCTCATCGGCGGCGATCCCGACCGCCCCGCCGGCGATCGGCGGTCGCGGCGCTGCGGGACGCATGCGCCGTTCGATGAACGCGAGCCCTGCGGTGCCCGCCGTGAAACCCCCACCCAGCAGCACGACATACCCAACCACGCGCAGGAACGAACCGTGGTCGTGCTTGAAGTGGTCGAGGGCGCCGTGGACGATCGACAGGCCATTCGACAGCACGTCGACGAAGATGAAGGCGAGGATCCCGACCGACAGCATCGCGAGTGCGACCCGCAGCCGGTCGCCGGCCAGCCGAAGCCGCCCCAACGGAAGCCCGATGTAGATCGTGAAGCCGGCGACGGCGCCGAGTGCGACTGTCTCTGCGAAGGACATCGTTTAGGGAACCCTAAGCCAGTTTGAGCGTACCAGCTTAGGGGCGCCTAAGGCCTACCCAGGTGCTCGGGATTACAACCTAGGTGTCGGAGTTCAGGTTCGGAAGCCCGAGGCTGTTGAGCCAGTTGTCAACCGTGATGTTGAGCGTCGTGAACTCGCCGGTGATGATCAGCACGCCCATCCCGATCAGGATCGCGCCGCCGACCCCGATCACGATCGGGTAGTGGCGCTTGATCACGCCGAACAGCGAGGTCGCCGTGCCGAACGCGAGCCCCGTGATCAGGAACGGTATGCCGAGCCCGAGGCAGTAGACGGCGAGCAGGAACGCGCCGTGGGCGGCCGAGTTCGAGGTTCCGGTGGCGGTGATGATCGCGCCGAGCGTCGGCCCGGTGCACGGGGTCCACGCAAGCGCGAATGCGGCGCCTGTGAGCACCGGGCCGCCGCGACCGGCTCTCTGCATCAGCTTGTCGACGTGCAGCTCGCGGCTGAAGATCGGCACGAACGGGGCGAGCACGAAGATCACTCCCATCGCGATGATCAGCGCGCCTGAGACCTTCAGCGCGGTGGGGCCGGTCAGGGTCGCATGCAGTGCGCGCTGGCCGACCAGCCCGAGCACGATGAAGATGAACGAGAAGCTCGCCACGAACAGCAGGCTGGGGCCGATGACACTGCGCGCGCGGATCTGCCCCGGCTGCACGCCGGCGACCGCCGAGATGTACCCCGGCACGAGCGGCAGCACGCAAGGCGACAGGAACGAGATCAGCCCGGCGCCGAATGCGGCCGGTATCGCTACGCCGGACGCAGCATCCATCGTTGCCAATTATGCGGCTAGTGCCCGGCAGCCAGCGCCGCCAGCTGGCGTAGCGAGGTGCTGATCACGTCCCGCTGGGTGTCCAGCCGATGTGCCTCCGCGTCCGGAATCTCGACCTCCACCGAGATCACCGTCCCTTCGCCATCCGGCTCCAGCCGCCATTCGAAGCGCAGATCGGACACGAGACACGACACGGTCACGCGCCCTGAGGTGCGTTCGGTGTCGAGCACCTGGGCCATCGGAAAGTCGGGATAGCCGTCCGGGAACATCGTGTACTGCACTCCGTCACCCACCTCGACGCTCCCGATGCCGGCCCACCAATCCGGAAATCGAGACGGGTCGTACAGCAGTTTCCAAACCTCCTCCGGCGCCGCGGAGGACACAGTGGTGTCATGAAACGAGGGCATTGATCGCCTCCAGATCGGAGCGGGCGCGCTCGAGCTCCCGCTCGGGTTCCACCAGCCCGACGACCGGACGGCCGAGATCCGCGAGCACGCTGGTGATGCTGTCCGCTCGGATCGTCCGCTCGAGCAGCCGTTCCCAGCCGCCGATAGCCTCCTCGATCCTCCGCGTCGCCTCCTCGCGGTCGCCGCGGGCGAGCGCGATCAGCGCCTGCACGCGCGCCAGCCTGGGCACGAGCGCCTCGGGGAAGTCGCTTGGCCGCACCGGTTCGAGCACGGTCTCGCGCAGCTGCTCGGCGGCCCGATCCAGCTCGCCCCCGCGCGCGAGCGCCTCGGCGAGCGCAAGCCTCGTCAGCGGGCGGCTGATCGGCGCATCACGTACCTCGAGGGAGCGCGCGAGCAGCGCCGCGGCTCGGGCACACTCACCCCCCTCGAGCGCGGTCACGCCAAGGTCGTCATTCGCCATCGCCTGCAGTTCAGGCTGTCCAAGCCGCTCGGCGAGCGCCTGCTCGGCCTCCGCCGCCCTGCGGGCATCATCCAGCCTGCCGAGCCCACGGAGCACGAACGACCGTTGCGATAGCAGGTGGAGCTCGAGGCTCTGTAGTCCGTGACCGGCGACCGCGTCAGCGCCGCGATCGAGGAACTCGAGCGCGCGGTCACGCTCGCCGGCCGCTGCCGCCGCACTGGCGGCATTTGCCCAGCACCCGTACGCGAGGTCCGGCCGGCCCGCGCGAGCGATCGACTCGCCGGCAGCGATCGATGGCCCGTAGGACTCTACGAAGCGGCCGCGGCGCATCAGCGCGAGCGCACGCGCGTGGCCGGCGTCGTAGACGTGGAGCAGATCGCCGGACGGCTCGGACCGACTGAGCTCGACCAGCAGCCGCTCCGCCTCGTCGATGCTGCCGGCGACCGCCTCCGCCCACGCCAAGCCTGCGAGCGCCTCGCTGCGCTCCGCTCCGGCCGGCTCCCCACTGCGGTCGAGCAGCTCGATCGCACGTCGCGAGCTGTCAAGCACAGCGCGGGGAACGCAGATCGGGCCATGGTGGGCGCGGGCACGGCGGAGCTCCAGACGCGCCTGTTCGAGTGGCGTGGCGTCGGTCAGCAGCGCACGCGCTCGCTCGAACGCAGTTTCCACGTGCTTGCGACGCGCGCGCCACGCCTCGAGCTCGCCAAGCTCGAGCCACGCGTCCGCTCTATCCGGCGCGATCGCGAGCGCCTCCTCGAGGAACGCGCCGGCGTCTTCGAGTGCTCCCACGGCGCGCGCGTCGGCCGCCGCGGCGACCAGCTGGGGCACGGCTGCAGCGTCATCGCCCGCAAGCCGGAAGTGGCGTGCCGCTTCCGCCGGCCGCGGGATCTTGGCCGCGACCAGTGACCTCGCCCATTCCTGGTGGAGGCTGCGCCGGCGTGGTTCCGCAATCCCCTCGTAGACAGCTTCTCGCAGTAGCGCATGGCGAAAAGCAACGCCGTCATCGACAGCCAGCACCAGCCCCGTTTGCAACGCCGCCGTCGTCGCGTCGTCATCCTCGCCGGCTACCGGAACCGCACGCGCCGCGACCGCCGCGGTCTCGACGAGCCGCCGCGCCCCAGGGTCGAGCTCGGTGAGCGTGACGCGAACGGAGCCGCGAATCGTCGGAGTGACTTCACTCGCGCCCGAGCCGACCGCGCGCGCCGCCTCGACCACGAGCAGCGGATTCCCTTCCGCCCGCTCGACGATCCGCTGGGCATCCCGTTCGCTGACCGGAGCAGCCGCGCGCGCGAGTGCCGTGCCGTCGCCCGCCGGCAGCGGCCCGAGCTCGAGCTCACACGGCAGCGCCCCGCGCGCCCGCAGCGCTTGCTCAAGACGATCTGCGGTCAGGCTGTGCGGCAGCTCGCGGCGGATGATCACGATCATCACGCGCAGCGCGCTGAGCCGGCGTGCCGCGTACCCGGCCAGCTCGAGGCTCGGGCCGTCGGCGGTGTGGATGTCGTCGAGAACCAGCAGCAGCGGCGCGTACTGCGCACCCCAGCCGAGCAGCGCCACGACCGCCTCGAACAGGCGCGTGCGCTGGAGGTCTGGCGCGATCTCCGAGGGCTCGCGGGCGAAATGAGCCGGCACCCCGGGAGCGATCAGCGCGAGGTCGCTTGGCCACGCTGAATCCTCCGGCAGCGCCGGCAGCGCCGGCAGCAGTTCGCGGATCAGCTCGGCCCACAGGCTCAGCGGCGCCGCCCCACCGAGATCCAGCGCCGCCGACGCGGCGGTCGCTGCCCCGTCTTGATCGGCTCGCGATCTGAGCTCGCTCGCGAGACGTGTCTTGCCGATCCCGGCTTCGCCGTGGATCGCCGCGACCGCCCCCGCGCCGTCAACCGCAGCGCGCCAGACCGAAACAAGCGCCGCGATCTCCTGGTCGCGCCCGAGCAACGGCAGGTTAGGTACGGCCGGATTCCGCGCGTGGCGGGACGGAGCGCGGACACGGTCGGCCGGATTGAGCGCGGGGAGCGACGGAGTGCGGAGACGTTCGGCCAGCTCGCGCGTCTGACTCGAAGGCGCCATTCCCAGCTCCCGCCGCAGCCGTTCGCTCAGCCCCCGGTATGCCTTGATCGCCCCCGCTCTGTCGCCTGCGGCAGCCAACCGGGTCATCAACCGACGGTGGGCCTCCTCATCGAACCGATCGAGCTCGACCTGCCGGCGCGTCAGCTCGATCGCCTCCCGGTCGTCGTCGGTCTCGGACGCCAGTCGCTCGAGCAGCGCGACCACCCGCTCGCGGTGACGGTCGCGCGCCGATATTGCCCAGTCATCCTCGACGCCCTCGAGCAGCTCGCCCCGACATAACTCAAGCGCCCCACGCGGGTCGTCCTCGGCGAGCCGCTCGAACTCGAGCGCGTCGATCCACGCATCGAGCAGGCCGACACCGTCGCCATCGACCTCGATCGCCTCCCCGAGCCGGCGCTTCAGCGCCCAGAGCGCACTGCGGAGGCTCGCGCGGGCGCTCTGGTCAAGCACGTCGGGCCAAAACCGCGATGCCAGCTCGGAACGCGAGACGGATCGTCCGGCCAGTGCCAGATAGGAGAACAACGCCCAGGGACGCTGGGACGGTGAGGAATCGATCCCGGTCCCGTCCAGCTCGACCTGCAACGGGCCAAGCAGCCGTGCGCGTAGCACGAGATCAGTTTGACGGTTGATTGACGGCACTTCAACGCCGCCCTGGAAGCCTCGCGATCGCTCACTGCAAACACCCGCCACAAGGAGGCATCCATGAGCACGATCACAACCTTCGATCTCGACCGCTTCACTCGCGCCGCCGAGGAGCGCGACGCGTCAACGCAGCTGTCGATGTACGGCCCGGACGCGACCGTGACGATCGTCGACCAGATCTCACGGCCCGGGTCGCCCCGCGTGCTGCGGAATCGAGCGGAGATCCAGAGCTGGCTCGAAGAGATGTACGCGCGCGACATGACGCACCGTGTGCAGCACACGGTCGCGGATGCGACCGGGGCCGCATACACCCAGGCCTGTCTGTACCCGGATGGGACCAACGTCCTGTGCGGAACGGTGATCGAGCTCGACGCAGACCAGATCGTCGGTCAGACGGTCATCCAGGTCTGGGACGAGGCGTGATCATGCGCCATGAGACAGAGCACAAGTGTTTCGGCACCCCGGACGAGACGCGCGAGTTCCCGAACGGCAAGGCCCAGATCCTCTCGATCGGTGAGGCCGAGATCGGCCGGCTGACGTTCGAGCCCGGCTGGCGCTGGTCGAACGACGTCAAGCCGATCGCCGGCACCGATAGCTGCGAGGCGCCGCACTTTCAGTACCACGTCTCGGGCCGGCTCGGGATCAGGATGGACGACGGGACCGAGATGATCGCCGGTGCCGGCGACGTGACATCACTCCCGAGCGGGCACGACGCCTGGGTGGTCGGCGATGAGCCCGCAGTCGTAGTCGACTTCTACGGCGCGAGCAACTACGCCAAGGGCGACTGAGGCCGTTACAGCAGCTCGGCGAGCAGCGCGGCGGCGCGAGCAGCGCCGCCGCGCTCGACCGGGCGGTAGTCGACCTGCCGTCCGATCTGCTCCGCGATCGCCGCGGCGATCGTCTCCGGTGTCGAGTCGCCGTATTCCATGCGCATCCCAGCCCCGTATCGCCGCAGCCGGTGGTGAACGTGAAGCTGCTGCTCGAAGTGATGGCCGAGCGGGAAGTAGATGAACGGACGGCGCAGCGCGGTCAGTTCCATCGTCGTCGTCAGTCCTCCCTGGACGACCGCCAGGTCGCACGCCGCAAGATGGCGGTACAGGTCGGGCACATATGCAAGCGCGTCGACCCCGTCGAGCGCAGGCAGCGACGCCGGCGCGATCCGCGGACCCGCGACGACGACCATCCGCAGCTCGGGCACAAGTTCGCGCGCCGCCGGGAAGGAGTCGATCACGGCCCGTAGGAGATCCTCCCCCACACCTGAGCCACCGACCGTGACGAGGCAGATCTGCTCGTCCGGGCGATAGCCGAGCTCTGCCCGCAGCGCTTCTCGATTCTCGAACTCCGCCGCATCGAACCCGGTGATGTACCCGCAGAAGTCGTAGTGCCGCTCGGTCCACTCGCGGATCGCCGGCAAGCCGTCGCCGAACCGCCCGGGGATGATGTCGTCCGGGTCGCCGACGAACACCGCGCGGTCGCGCACCCGCGGGAACCGCTCGACGTGTCCGATCATCTCTGCGTTGTAATCGGCGCACAGTAACGCCTCGCGATCGCCGCCATCGAGCATCGGCAACATTCCGACGAAGTCGGTCAACCACGCGTACGCGGTGGTCTTCAGCTCCGGGTTCTCGTGCAGAAAGTGATCAATGTCCCACGCCTCGTCACCGATCCAGAGGTCGTAGTCCTCGTCTCGCACGACGTCGTGGAAGACCATGAAGTTCGTCACGAGGATCTCGTCCATCCGCCGCAGCGCCTCGAAGCAGTGCAGATCGTGCCCCGCCGCCTCGGCCTGCCAATGGCCCGATTCGCTCGCCAGCCACGCGCTCGCCGGGTGGATCCGCTCGCCCCGCTCCGCAAGCACGTCGGTGACCGGGCTCTGGGCCAGCCAGTCGATCTCGAGGTCCGGGTGTAGCTTGCGCAGCTCGTCGGCGATCGCGACGTCGCGGCGCGCATGCCCGAGCCCGATCGGCGAGGAGAGGTACAACGCGCGCTTGCAGCGCACACGCCCCCGCCGCCACCGCGCCGGCGGCACCGGCGGGCAGATGAAGTCGCGCAGCAGCAGGTTGACGCTAACTGGGTCGCGGGCGAGCGGGATGTGCCCGGATCCCTCGAAGGTGACGAGCCGCCCGCCGGTCTCGGCCGCGAGCGCGGCGCCTTGCGCGTGCGGCCGGATCCGGTCGTCCTCACCGTGGATCACGAGCGTTGGGCAGCGCACCCGTCCAATCCGCTCGAAGAACGGCTCCTGGCCACCATACGCGAGGCCTCTGGTCATATCCGCCAGCGCCTCCGGTGTCGTCTCGAGCGCCCACCCGATGCAATCCTCGATCTGCTTGGTCGAATGCGGCTCGTTGAAGCACCTGGCGAAGAACCACTCGAGGAAGCCGTCGTAGTCGCGCAACCAATAGTGGGCGTTGTACTTCGCCCAGCCCTCGTCGGTGTCGAGCGGCAGGTCGAACGGAAAGTGCGCTCGCTCGGGATCCGGAACGAGCGGTACTGCCGGGCCGATGTACACCGCTCCGTCCACCCGTTCTGGGTGATCAGCCGCGACCGCCGTATTCCACAGCGCACCACATGAGAGCGAGACCAGGGTTGCGCGCGATACGCCGGTTGCGTCCATCACGGCGATCGTGTCGGCGGCAAACTGGTCCACCACATACGCGTCGACCCCGCTCGGCCGGTCCGAGCGACCGTTGCCCCGGCCGTCGAACGTGACCACGCGACAGTGCCGCGCCAGATACGGGATCTGCGCCTTCCAGAATCGAGAGTGAACCGCCGACCAGCACGGCAGCAGCATCACCGTCCGCTCGCCGTCGCCGTAGCGCTCCCAGAAGACGCGGACGCCGTCGCGCACGACGTAGCCGGTCTCGTCGGGGTAACGAGCGCGCGTCTGCTCGCGCGCGGCGGCCGGAGCGTGCACCGTAGTCATCGCAGCTCCGTTCCGGCGGGCGAGGACAGCAGCATCACCGGGTTGATCAACCCGGCGGTGCGTTGTGCAGGTTGTGGTCCCATCAGCCTTGGTCCGAATCGTCCCGCAGAGCTGCGGTGCCCGCAAGCCCCAGGCTCGCGGGCACCGCCGATGCCCCGGCTCAGATGCGCGCCTCGAACACCAGATTGAACGGCGTCTCGGCAGTCCGCCGGAACCGGCTCAGCCCGCCGGCCGTGACGACGTCGCGGATCCTCGCCTCGCCGGCCTGCGCGCCGAGCGCAAGGCCGACCTCCTGGGAAAGCGAGGCGGGCGTGCAGAGCAGCGTCGAGAACGAGTAGTACGCACGTCCCACCGGGTTGAGGTTGTCCTCGACGCGGTCGCCTGCGTTCGGCTCGACGATCATCCAGGTGCCGTCTGACGCCAGCGTCGAACGCACGTGCCGCGCCGCACCAACGGGATCGCCCATGTCGTGCAGGCAGTCGAACACGGTCACGAGGTCGTAGCCCTCGCCACCGTAGGAGGCCGCCGGCGCGATCTCGAAGCTGACGCGATCGGCCACCCCGGCCTCCTCCGCACGGGACCGTGCGGTTTCGATCGAACCGGCGTGGTAGTCCGAGCCGACGAACTTGGAGTTGGGGAACGACTGCGCCATCAGGATCGTGGATGCGCCGTGGCCGCAGCCGACGTCCGCCACGCGCGCGCCGCGCTCGAGCTTCTCGACGACGCCGTCCAGGGAGGGCAGCCACTCGGGAATCAGATGAGCGTTGTAGCCGGGACGGAAGAACCGCTCGCAGCCCTCGTGCACATCGTGCACATGCTCGCCCCAGCCGTAGCCTTCGCCGCTGCGCACCCGCTCCAGAATGATCGGCGAGTCGATCACCGAACCGAGCGCGATCTGAAAGAACCCCGGCAGGTACGCGGGGCTGCTCGAGTCAGTGAGCGCCACCGTCTGCTCGGGTGGCAGCTCGTAACGTCCGCTGTCCGGGTCATAGCTCACGAAGCCGCCTGCCGCCTGAGCGTTCAGCCACTCACGCACGTAGCGCTCGGCCGTCTCGGTCCGCTCTGCCAGCTCGGCGGGGGTCAGCGGCCCGGCTCCGGCCAGCGCCCGGTACAGACCGAGCTTGTCGCCCATCACCACCAGCGCGGTGTTCAGTGTCGCGCCGACCTCGCCGACTGCGCGGAACACGAACTCCATCAGTTTGTCGCCGTCAACCGCGACGGGCTCTTCGACAGCACTCATCTTCGATCCTCCTACGGTCGTTTCGCGCACCGTACGGCGGTAGCCCTCGGATTCGCTTCCGGGGCCCCCCTAGTCCTCCACCTAATGGGACAATCGCCCGATGCTGCTGGGCCGGGAGCAGGAAGTCGGCCGGATCGAGCGCACGCTCGCGCTGGCGCGGTCGGGTGAAAGCGCCACGCTGGCCCTGATCGGCGAGCCCGGCATCGGCAAGACCGCCCTGCTCGACCACGCCGCCGAGCGCGCCGAGGGCATGCAGCTGCTGCGGGCGCGAGGGATCGAGTCCGAGGCGGAGATCCCGTTCGCGTCGTTATTCGAGCTGATCCGCCCGGCCCTGTCGATGATCGAGGCACTGCCGAAACCGCAGGCAGCGGCGCTGGAGGCGGCGCTCGCGCTCAGGCCCGGACCGGCACAGGACAGGTTTGCGATCGGCGCCGCGACGCTCAGCCTGCTGGCCGCATACGCCGAGCGAGGCGCGGTAGCGGTATTGATCGACGATGCCCAGTGGCTCGATGAGCCGAGCTCCCAGGCGCTGCTGTTCGCCTGCCGGCGTCTGCTCGCCGATCCGGTCGCCGTGCTCACGGCGACGCGCGAGGGCGAGCCATCGATCCTCGCCGAGGCCGATCTGCCCACGCTCCGGCTCGCCGGGCTGACGAGTACGGAGGCGGCGGAGCTACTCCCCCGGCTGCCGCCCGACACCGCGGATCGGCTGCATACGGCAACGGGCGGAAACCCGCTCGCGCTGCTGGAGCTCGCAGCGGAGGCCGAAGAGCTCGCGTTCGCGCCCGCGGGCGCCGCGGTGGCGGTGCCGACGACGATCTCAGACGCTTTCATGCGGCGTGCCGAGCGACTCGATCCGATGACGCGCCGCGCGCTCGTGCTGGCCGCTTCCAGTGACACCGGTGACCTGCGTACGCTGGAGCTGGCCGCGACGAAGGTGGATGTCGACCTGTCGTCACTCGCGGGAGCCGAGCGCGCCGGTTTGGTCACGCTGCGCGCGGGCCAGATCGAGTTCCGGCACGTGCTTGCCCGATCGGCCATCTACGGCTCGGCGCCGCACGACGAGCGGCGCGCCGCGCACCGCGCGCTCGCCTCAGCGCTGCCGGACCGTGATGTCGACCGGCGGGCCTGGCATCTCGCGGCGGCCGCGCTCGGAACCGACGGGGCCGCCGCGTCCGCGCTCGAGCAGGCCGGGACGCGCGCGCGGCATCGCAGTGCGTACGCCAGCGCCGCCGGTGCTTTCGCGCGCGGTGCCCGGCTTGCCACCGACTCGGGTCAGCGGGCTCGAATGCTGTGGGAGGCGGCCGAGACCTCATGGCTGGCCGGCCTCGACGACCGCGCGTCTGATCTGCTCGAAGAGGTCCGATCGCAAACCGAGGACGCGGCGCTGATCACCAGGGTCGACCATCTGGCCGGCTACATCGCGATCCGCGGTGGCCGGGTGCGAGAGGGCCGGGCGATCCTCACCGTTGCTGCCAAGCGTGCGGAGCCCGAACAGGCGGTAGCGATGCTGTCGGAGGCATGCCTGGCCTCGTTCCACTCGGGTGAGCCGAATGAAATGCTCGTGACCGCGCGGGAGGCGATTGAGCGGCTCCGGGGCGAGGACTCGGCCCGAGCCAGGTTTCTGGCGATGACCGCCGACGGGATGGCATCGATCATCGGTGGCGATGCCGACGCCGGCGCCCGCGCGCTGCACGCGGCGCTGGCGCTGGCGGACAGTTCGATCGATGTCGGCGAGGACCCGCGGCTGTTGCCGTGGCTGGTCCTGGTGCCGCTGTTCCTGCGCGAATCGAACGCCGGCCGCTCGCTGGTCGAGCGGGCGCTGGATGTTGTGCGCGAACGGGCTGCGGTCGGACTGCTTCCCTACGTGCTCGCGCTCGTCGCTCGTGACCAGGCGACGAGCAACATGCCGCTGGCGGGTGCCACGTTTCACGAGGCGATTGCGCTGGCGCGCGAGAGTGGCCAGCAGCTCGCGCTCACGGGCGGGCTGGCCGGCCTCGCCTGGCTCGAGGCTCGGCGCGGGCGCGAACCGGAGTGCAGAGAGCGCTCCGCCGAGGCGTTGGTGCTGTCGCGCCGGCTTGGACTCACGATGTATGAGATCTGGGCCAACGCGGCCCTGGGCGAGCTCGAACTCGGGCTCGGCTCGGCAGATTCGGCCGCGGCCCACTTCGAGCAGCAACAGCGGATGATCGACGAGCTCGGGATCACCGACGCAGACCTTTCCCCGGCACCCGAGCTGGTCGAGAGCTACCTACGGCTTGGTCGCCGTGAGGAGGCCGAGGAGTTGGCGCTCCGCTTCAGCAAGACGGCCGACGAGAAGGGACAGCCCTGGTCGCTGGCGCGAGCGATGCGCGGCCTCGGGCTGGTCGCAGACGAGCAGCTGTTCGAGCGGCGCTTCGAACGTGCGCTCGAACTCCACGACCAGACCCCGGATGAGTTCGAGTCCGCTCGGACACGCTTGGCGTACGGCGCGCGCTTACGGCGCGCGCGCAACCGGGTGCTCGCACGCGACCAGCTACGCGCCGCGCTGCGGACATTCGACCGGCTCGACTCGCGCTCTTGGGCCGAGCGCGCGCGCGCCGAGCTGGCAGCGACCGGAGAGACCGTCCGCCGGCGCGACCCGACCGCCGTCGACGAGCTGACACCACAGGAGCTGCAGATCGCGCTGCTGCTCGCCGGTGGGAAGACGACCCGGCAGGCCGCGGCGGCGCTGTTCCTGAGCCCGAAGACGATCGAGTACCACCTCCGACACGTCTACCTGAAACTGGACATCCACTCGCGTGAGGAACTCGCCGCGGCGCTTGCCAAGCAAGCTGGTTGAACCCCGCTAGGAACTTTCGCCCTCGCGGCCCGTTAGAGTTCCAGGTAAGGGGTCAGATCGTGGAAGCCTCCGCTATCCAAGCACACGCAGGACTCCCGCGGACTCGAACGTCGCTCGGGACCTCGCTGCTTCGTCTGCGATCTGACGACCAGCTGGTCGCCCTGTTCCGCGCCGGTCATGACGACGCCTTCCCCGCGATCTATGACCGGTACAAGCAGCGGATGTTCGCGTACACGCGGCAGATGCTGTCGAGCTCGCGACCCGATGCAGAGGACGCGCTGCAGGACATCTTCATGCGCGCCTATGTGGGACTGCGTGCGAGCGAGCGCGAGCTCTCGTTGCGACCGTGGCTGTACCGGATCGCGCACAACCGTTGCGTCGACGAGCTCCGGCGCCCGGTGCCGCCGCCACCCGAGGTACTCAGCATCCTCCGCGCGCCGCTCCGCGATCCGACGGTCGAGGCCGAGCAGCGGGAGGCGCTGCGCCGGCTGATCGAGGACGTCCGCCGGCTCCCGGACCAGCAGCGCTCCGCCTTGCTGATGCGCGAGCTCGGTGGGGTGCCGTATGCGGACGTGTCCGCTGCGATCGGGGTGTCGGTCCCGGCCGTCAAGTCGCTGCTCGTTCGCGCCAGGATCGGTCTCGCGCAGGCGGCCGAGGCGCGCGACACGGCTTGCGTCGAGATCCAGGAGGCGCTCGTGCTGGCGCACGATCGCGGCGTTCGGCCAAGTGGACAGGCGCGCAGGCACATGCACGATTGCGTCAGCTGCCGGGCGTTTCGCACTCAGCTGCGTGGTACGAGCCGTCAGCTCGCCGCGCTCGCGCCGACGCTTGGGCCGCTTGGCGTGCTCGCGAAGCTGCTCGGCTTCGGTGGCGGTGCCACGGGTGGAGCCGCGGCAGCTGGTTCCGGTGCGGGAGCCGCCGGCGCGAGCGGCGCCGCAGCGTCGGGCGGCCTGCTCGCCGGCGGGGTTGGCCACGTCACGGCGTTGCTCGCCGCGGCGGTGGTGACCGCGGGCGGCGCAGTGGAGCTTGGGCACACGATCAGCGCAGGGATCAGCCACTCCGGCCACCACCGCGTTGTTCACAGCGTCGTTGCAGGCGGCGCAGCAGCTGCGCCGGCAGCCGCGGAGACCAACCCCTCTGGCGCCGCCGCGGCCAACACGCCGGCCGCGACCCCATCGTCCACACCGGCAGCAGCTGGTCGCGAGGGCGCGAGCTCGGCGTCGAAGGTCAAGCTCGCGACCGCCCACACGACGACGCCGATTCAGTCATCGAGCGGCGGCGCCGCCAATGCAGGCGCGCTTTCGAGCGGCGGGGCCGACGCCTCCGGCGGCGCAAGCAGCGCCGGCGCCGGGCCGAGCAGCGGCTCGGGCACGACAGGTGCGAACGGCAGCAGCGGTTCGCCGGGGCTAGGCATCGGCACCGGAGCGCCCACCACAGGGACCGGGACCGGGACGGACGGAACGACGTCGTCGACCAGTAGCCTGGGCTCTTCCGGGAGCACGTCGAGTACCGGGTCGACCGGCTCAGGGTCGCCGTCGCAGCCGTCGAGGTCGTCATCCGGAAGCGGCACGCCGGCCCAATCCACGCAGGGCCCGATCCCGCTGAGCCTCTAGGCGACGGATCCGGATCATCCAGCACCTCGAGCCGCTTGACCACGAGCAGCTGCTGGTTCGCCGCGGCCGCCGCTCGGACCTGTACACGATCGTCGCCGTCCACTCGACGGTCCGCGGACCGTCGTTGGGGGGCTGCCGGATGTGGACCTACGACGAGTCACGCTCGGCGGTCAGCGACGCGCTGCGCCTCTCACGCGCGATGACCTACAAGGCGGCCGTCGCAGACCTCGCCCTCGGCGGTGGCAAGGGCGTGATCATGCTCCCGGCGGGCCGGCGGCTCACCGCGGCGCTGCGCCGCGCGGTTCTGTTCGACTTCGCCGACACGGTGGAGCTGCTCGCCGGCGCGTACATCACCGCCGAGGATGTCGGTACCTCGAGCCGCGACATGAGCGCGATCGCCACCCGGACGCGCTTCGTCGCAGGTCTGGCACGCCGACGCGGCGGCTCCGGCGATCCCTCGCCGTGGACTGCGCTCGGCGTCGAGGCGGCGATTCGCGCCTCCTGCGAGCGCATCTTCGGTAGCTCGTCGCTCGCCAAACGCCGCGTCTGCGTCGTCGGACTCGGGCACGTCGGCGCCCGCATCGCCCGCCGTCTGGCGCGCGCCGGCGCAAGCCTCGTCGTCTCGGACGTCGATCCGCGCAAGCGCGACCTCGCAGCTTCGATCGGCGCTCGCTGGGTCGCTCCGGCCACTGCGATGTCGGTCGAGGCAGACGTGCTCGCGCCCTGCGCGCTCGGTGGGGTGCTCGACGACGAGACGGTGCCCGCGCTCCGCTGCCCGATCGTCGCCGGTGCAGCCAACAATCAGCTCGCCGAGGACGGCGTCGCCCATCTGCTCGCTGCGCGAGGTGTCCTGTGGACCCCGGATTTCGTCGCCAACGCGGGTGGAATCATCAACATCTCCGTTGAGCTCGAGGGCCGCTACGACTCCGCTCGAGCACGCCGCCGGGTTCGCGCGATCGGCGACACGTTGCAGGAGATCTTCGACCAGGCCGACGCGATCGGCGCCACCCCGTCGACCGTCGCGATGGAGCTCGCACGGAGGCGTCTGGTGCCGGGCACCGATTAGAACTCCGCCCGCCACGCCGGCATCTAGCGCTCTAAGCCTCTCGGAAGATGCCCGACGGCTCGGGCCGTTCGACCCCGGAGGGCAGGCGCCCTTCCTCGGCCAGCTTGTCGAGGTGCGCCGCCAGCGTCACGGCCGCCGCGGGGCGCAGGATGGCCGGGGCGTCGTCCCACACCGTGTCGAGCAGCTCGTCGGTGCTTCGTAGCCCACAGTCGAGCGCCTGCGTCAGCCGGCGCTCTCGGTCGAGGCGATGCGAGATGTACTCCTCGAGCTTCGCCTCCGGATCGAGCACCGGTGGTCCATGCCCGGGCCCGATCAGCGCCAGCCGGCAGCTGTTCCAGCCGGCGGAGCCCGTCGAGATACGCGGCGAGCGCGCCGGGGTACGGGAAGATGAACACGCTGCCCACGCCGAGCACCGCGTCGCCGCTGAATCCGACGTCGCCGGCAACGTACGCCAGGTGATCGGGGGCATGGCCGGGCGTCGCGACCGCTCGCAGCGGACCGAAGCTCGAGCCCGTCCTCGAGCACGACGTCGACCTCGCCGCGCGCGGCGGCGAGCTTCGCGTCTGCGAACCGCGCTCGCATCTCCGGCACCGCCTCGGTGTGGTCGATGTGGTCGTGCGTGAGCGCGATCCCGGCGAGGCCGCCTCGGCGGTTCAGCTCTTCGGTGAGCGCGTCGAGGTGCTCGGGCAGCGCCGGGCCGGGATCGACTAGCCAGGCCGGATCGCGGCCGACGATCCATGAGTTCGTCCCGGTGAGGCTGAACGGTCCGGGGTTCGCCGCTCGGATGCCGACGACATCCTCGCTGTTGCCCGGGAGCTCGACCCGCGTCACGCGCGGGATGCTCGCAGGTCTACGCCGCTACGGCCCGCGCGTCGGCCGTCGCCGCGCGGCCCGTTGTCCTCGCCACGGCGGAACTGCAGCGCGCCGTCGTCGAACGTGCCGTACCGGAGCGAGAAGATGTCGCGCGGGTAGTTCTGGTACAGCCGCCACGGCGCCTTCGAGCCCTGCTTCGGGAACTTGTGGATCGAGCGCGTCACGTAGCCGGAGGAGAAGTCCAGGAACGGCTGCGGGATCACGGTCGGGTCGTTGTTCTGCGGCGTCACCTGGACGTAGCCGTGCGCGTCCATGTGCTGAATCAGCCGGCACACGTACTCGCAGGTCAGATCGCACTTGAGCGTCCACGACGCGTTCGTATACCCGAGCGCAACCGCCAGATTCGGGATCCCGCTCAGCATCATCCCCTTGTAGCCCATCGTGTCGGGGAGCGCTATCTCTTCGCCGTCGACGACCAGCTCCATCCCGCCGAGCGCGAGCAGATTGAGACCGGTCGCGGTGATAATCACGTCGGCTTCGAGCTCGGCGCCGGAGTCGAGCTTCAGGCCGGTCTCCGTGAACGTCTCGATCTGGTCGGTGACGACCGACGCCTTGCCCTCGCGGATCGCCTTGAACAGGTCGCCGTTCGGTACCAGGCACAGCCGCTGGTCCCAGGGGTTGTACGTGGGCTTGAAGTGCTTATCGATGTCGTAGCCGCGCGGTAGTTGCCGCTGGATCCCCAACCGCAGGATCTTCTTCATCGCCTCTGGACGGCGGCGGCTGAGTTGGAAGCTGCCGAGCGTCAGCAGCACGTTCTTCCAGCGCGCGATCCCGTATGCGATCTTCCGCGGCAGGTATTTGCGCGCGAGATTCGCGATCGGATCCTCGTCGGGCAGCGCGACAATGTACGTCGGCGAGCGCTGGAGCATCGTCACCTGCGCGGCCGTCTCCGCCATCGCCGGGACGAGCGTCACCGCGGTCGCGCCGCTGCCGATCACGACCACGCGCTTGCCGTCGTAGTCGAGATCCTCGGGCCAGTGCTGCGGGTGGACGATCTCGCCCTTGAACCGCTCGGTGCCGGGAAAGTCGGGCGTGTAGCCCTCGTCGTAGCGGTAGTAGCCGCTGCACATGAACACGAAGTCGGCGGTCAGCTCGACCGTCTCGCCAGTGTCGATCCGCTCCGCGAACACGGTCCAGCGGGCGTCGTCGGTCGACCACTCCGAGCGAACAACGCGATGGTTGAAGCGGATGTGCTGCTCGACTCCGTACTCCCGCGCGGTCTCTTGAACGTAGGACAGGATCGATGGGCCGCCGGCGATCGACTTCGCCGCCGACCACGGCTTGAACCGATAGCCGAGCGTGTACATGTCCGAGTCCGAGCGAATCCCCGGATACCGGAACAGGTCCCAGGTGCCGCCGAGCCGATCCCGCGCCTCGAGGATCGCGTACGACTTGCCGGGAAGCTCGGTCTCCAGATGGCACGCGGCGCCGATGCCCGAGAGGCCGGCGCCTACGATCAGCACATCAACGTGGTCTCCACCCATGACAGCGATTATGCTACACACCTGTAGGAACTGGCTTGTGAGACGTAGCTCACACTGGGGCCTTCCCGATCAGTGCCTCGCTCGTCTCCCACAGATCGCGCCCCTTCGCCTCGTCGTACGAGTCCTCCGATGAGCGAGCCTGCTTCAGCCCATCGAAGTACATGCCGCTCATCTCGGCGTAACGCTCGTCCGCGGCCAGCGTGGCCAGCCGGCTGCCCGACGCTGCTGGTGCTGCTGACCTGCGGCAGCACCCGCAGCACCGGCATCACGAACCGCCAGGCGAACCGCTGAATGCCGCTGTAGTCCCGCGCGAGACCGGAGCCCGGCATCAGCCCCGGGTTGAACACGTTCACGGTCACCTCGTCTCCCTGCAGACGCCGGGCCAGCTCGTACGTGAACAACACGTTGCATAGCTTCGACGTCGTGTACCGCCGCCGGCCGTCGGCGTGGGCGGCGTCGACCGGCGGCTGCGCGAGCACCGCGGCAGACTCGTACCGCGGCGCGGGCATCCCCGTCCGCCGCGACGGATCGTGCGTATCGCTGGAGACGACCACGATCCGCGCAGGCCGCGCGAGCTGCGCGAGCATCTCCGTGACGAGCGCGAAGTGGCCGAGGTGGTTGACGCCGAACGTCAGCTCGATCCCGTCCTCAGTGAACTCCGTGCGCGAGACGAGCTGGATCCCGGCGTTGCAGATCAGCGCATGAGTCGGAGGAAGGTCGGCCTGCGGGTAGCTCTGCACGAACTGCCGGACCGAGCGCAGTGACGCGAGGTCGAGCGCAAGCACCTTGCACCGCTCGGGAGCGTTGAGCTCCGGCGCCGCGTCGGCGCCGCGGGCGGGATCGCGCACCGCGAGCGCGACGTGCCAGTCGCCGTCGCGCCGCAGCAGCGCGCGAGCGCACTCGAGCCCGAGGCCGCTGTTCGCGCCGGTGATGATGGCAGTCCGCGCCACGCGGTCCGCATGATCGCTGTTTAGGCGAAACAGGGACACTTCCGCGATGCGCAACGCGCGCCTCGTGCAGAACCTGTCCGTGCGTCTTGCGGTCGCGCTCGCGTTCGCCGACGCGTCGATCGTCGTGCTCGCGCTCCCGCAGCTGCTCGACCGGCTGCACACCTCGATCGACCACGTCGTGTGGGTGATCGTGGCGTACAACGTCGCGCTGATCGCCGCCTGCGCGGTGATGCTCGTGCTCGGCCGGCGCGTTCAGGTGAACCGCTTGCTGGTCGCGGGACTTGCGTTGTTCGGGCTGGCGTCGATCGGCTGCGGACTCGCCGACAGCCTCGCGTCGCTGATCCCGCTCCGCGTGCTTCAAGGGCTCGGCGGCGCGCTCGTGCTGTGCGCCTCGCTGCCGATGTTCGCCGCCGCGGCACGTCCAGGCGATTCGCCGCTGTACGGGTGGTCGGCGGCGGCGGCGATCGGAGCTGCCGTCGGTCCGGCCGCGGGCGGCGTGCTGACGCAGCTATTCAGCTGGCGCTCGATCTTCTTGGCGCAGGCGCCGGTCGCTGCGGTGGCGGTGGCGGCGGTGCTGGTCGCCGGCTCGCACGCCTCCGCCGAGCCGTTGCGCGCCCGCGACTCAGCGGCGGAGCCAGCCGTGCCGCCGCGCGAGCGCCTGACCGCGAACGCGGCACTCACGCTGCTCGCGGCCGGGCTGATCGGCGCGCTGTTCCTGGTCGTGATCGAGATGATCAACGGCTGGCTGCTCTCACCGATCGGGGCCGCCGCGGTGGTGCTGACGATCCCGCTCGCGACGGCCGTCGCGGAGCGTGCGGTGCGCGGGTTCCCCGCGGAAGCGCTCGGCGCGGCCGGGGCGCTACTCGTCGCCGGCGGCCTGGTCCTGCTGTCGGAGCTGACCCACAAGCAGCTCGGCCTGGTGGTGCTCGCGCTCGGCGCTGTGCGGAACCGGCCTGGGCCTCGGCTTCCCTGGTTTGACGACGATCGCGCTGCGCGGAGGCGGGGCGGCCATCGCGCCGCGCAGCCGTGACGGTCGGCGCCCGCGACGCCGGCCTCGTGCTCGGGCTGTTGGTGCTGACGCCGATATTCGTCAACCAACTGGACACTGCCCCGAACCAGGCAACCGGCCAGGCGACCGGCGTCGTCCTGTTCGCGCCGCTGCCACTGTCGGTCAAGGAGCAACTCGGCCAGAAGCTGACCGCCGCCGTCACTCGCGCCCCGCAGAGCCGACCACCTGACTTCACGCCCGTGTTCCGCCAGCTGAGCGCCGGCGCGCCGCCGCAGGAACGAGCTGCACTCGCCAGGCTCAAGCGCCAGCTCGACGCGATCGTTCAGCGTGCCGTCACCTCCGCGTTCAAGCGCCCGTTCCAGATCGCGGCGCTGTTTGCGATCTTGGTCCTACCGCTGCTGGGGCTCGGGCTGGCGCTCGCCCGTCGCCGCACGTTGAGCCGCCGGCCGGCACGAGGCCGAGTTCACCGTCGGCGAGGCGGGCGCGCAGCACCTTCTTGTCGAACTTGCCGACCGAGGTCTTCGGGACCTCGTCGATGAACGCGAAGTTCTCAGGCAACCACCACTTGGCCACGCGGTCGGCGAGGAACGCGCGGAGTTCGTCCGGCGTCGTGTCCGCAGCTGATTCCTCCAGAACGACGCAGGCGAGCGGCCGCTCTGACCACCGTTCGTCCGGCATTGCGATCACCGCCGCCTCGCGCACGCGCCGGATGGGCGATCAGCTCGACCTCGAGCTCCACGGATGAGATCCACTCGCCGCCCGACTTGATCACGTCCTTGGAGCGGTCGGAGATCCGGATGTATCCCCGCTCGTCGATCGACGCGATGTCGCCGGTCCGCAGCCAGCCGTCATCGAAACGGTCACGCGAGCCGTCCGGGTCGTTGTAGTACGCAGCCGCCACCCACGGGCCACGGACCTCGAGCTCGCCGGTCGTCTCCCCGTCCCACGGCAGCTCGTCGCCGGCAGCGCCGACGATCCGAGCCTCCACAAACGGCGCGATCTTGCCCGCCGCGACCTTGTACCCCCAACGCTCCTCGCCCTCGACTCCGTCCGGAGCATGTGCGACCGATCCGAGCGGGCTCGTCTCGGTCATTCCCCACGCCTGCACGATCTCGACGCCATGGCGGTCCTCGAACGCCTCCATCAGCGACCGAGGCACGGCGGAACCGCCGCACACGACTGAGCGCAACGAGCTGAGATCGCTGCCGTGCTCGTCGGCGTAGCGGAGCACATCGAGCCAGATCGTCGGGACGGCGCCGGCGAACGTGACCCTCTCGGACTCGATCAAGCCGACGATCGGCTCAGCCTGAAGGAACCTGCTCGGCATCACGAGCGACGCACCGAACAGGGCGCACGCGTACGGGAGGCCCCACGCGTTGGCGTGGAACATCGGCACGACCGGGAGCACGCGGTCGCCGCCGCCGACACCAAGCGAGTCGGTCAGCCCCGTCCCGAGCGAGTGCAGCACAGCCGAGCGGTGCGAGTAGAGGACGCCTTTGGGGTTGCCGGTGGTCCCGCTCGTGTAACACATCGCCGCGGCCGCCCGCTCGTCGATCACGGGGTAGTCAGCCTCGGCCAGCGGCTCCGCGCCGGCGAGAAACTCGTCGTAGCGGATCACCGGCTCGAGCGATCCGGACGGACCGTCTCCGATGACCACATAGCGCTCGACCGTCTTGAACTCGGGCGCCACCTTCTCGAGCAGCGGAACGAGCGAGTCGTCGACGAAGATCACCCGGTCCTCGGCGTGATTGACGATGTACGCGAGCTGGTCGGGGAACAGCCGGATGTTCAGCGTGTGCAGCACAGCGCCGATTGACGGAATCGCGAGGTAGCACTCGAGGTGCTCCTGCGAGTTCCACATGAACGTCGCGACACGGTCTCCCTGGTCGATGCCGAGGCCCCGCAGCGCCGCCGCCAGCCTGTCGACTCGGGAGATCACCTCGCCGTACGTCGCCCGGCGCTTGCCGTCATCGCCAAGCGTCACAACCTCCGCACCGGCATTGACCTTCCGCATCCGCTCGCGCACGTGCGCGAGGGTCAGCGGGAAGTCGTTCTGCATCAAGCCTTCGAGCATCTCTCCTCGATAGCCAGCATATTGCCCTGGAACAGCCGATCAAACCCGGGCGACAAAAGAAGCCAGTGGCGATAGTCCCGCCGGCATAAGTTCGTTCGGCTGGTGGGAGACCGCCCTCAGCGCGACGACCCCGTAGCGTTTAGCCGCATCCGATATTCGCCACCGTAGGATTCGCGGACCGGCTTCGCACCACCACCAGGAGGCGTACCACTGATGGATTTCGACACACGCATCCGCGGCGCTATCGCCCTCCGAGGGCGCCTCATCTCGCTTCTCGCGGTGCTGCTCGCGGCGTTCGCGCTCGCCGCATGCGGCTCGAAGAGTTCGAGCACCGGTGGCGCAGGGAGCCCCGCCGCCTCAAGCACGAGCACATCGGCGGTCGGCACGATCAGCAACACCAAGGCGAAGTTCGTGCTGCACGCCGGGCTCGCCTTCGGGGCGTTTCACCGCTATATCTACAAGCCGTTCCGCGCGGGCGACTTCTCCCACCCGTTCGAGCACAAGCTGACGCTGATCAAAGCCGGAGCGGCCGCGTTGTTCGTCGTCCACGAGGCGAAGCTCGCCTACGCCGACGCGAACGCCGATCCGACGCTGTCGAAATTGACGGCGCCGCTGAACGCGCTGGCGACCAAGATCTCGGGCCTCGTCGACCGGATCAAGAGCGGCCATGTCAGCGCATCGGACATGTCCTCGGCGCAGGGCGGCGTGAGCTCGATCGGCTCATTGGCGGCGAGTGCCGGGAGCCCGGTCAAGGACCTCGTGCCGAGCCTCTGACGAATCAGCGCGCCCGTCAGGATCAGCCCGTGAGCCGCTCCGATTGCCCCGGCCGCCGGGTACCGGCGGCGGCGCTGCTAGCCGCAACACTCGCCACATCGGGATGCGCGGCAGGCGCCACCGCGACAGGCTCGACCGCGGGACAGCCCACCTCGCCGCCGGCGAAGGTGGTCACGACGGCCCGGACGAAACGACCGCCTCATCGTCGTGACCGCCCGCGCCATCGACACCCAGCCCGGCCGAGCAGCGCTCGCTCGACTTCCCTCGCGTACTCGACGGCGAGCAACGAGGTCGTCCAGTCCCAGCCCGGCCCGGGGTCCTGCCACGCGATCGGCACAGGCCTCTACTCGCGACCGGATCCGGCCTGCACCCCGGGTGTGCTCAACCCTGCCGTGACCCAGGCGACGATCGGTCGGACGATCTGCGTCGAGGGCTGGACAGCGACGGTCCGCCCCCCGGAGGGCATCACCGAACAGGAGAAGGCCGCGAGCATGGCCTCCTACGGCGACAGCGGCTCGCTCGGGGACTATGAGTACGACCACTTCGTGCCGCTCGAGCTCGGCGGCGCGACGAACGATCCCCGCAATCTCTGGCCCGAACCGGGGGCGTCGCCGAACCCAAAGGACACAGTCGAGAGCGAGCTACGCCAGCAGGTGTGCAATGGGCAGATCCCGCTGGCCCGGGCGCAGCGCGAGATCGTCACCAACTGGGTCCGCCTCGCCGCCCGACAGCCGCCCTCGCCGCCCGCCTCAACCGGTCCGTCCGCCGGATCCTCAGTGCAGGCTGCCGAGTGCACCCTCACCGCGTCCTACAGCTCGGCCTACCACGACTACGACGTCTACGTCCACTCAAACCAGCCCGACAAATCCGTGACGGTGACCGACGCCTACGGTCGCTCGGACACCTGGCACACCGACGCGTCGGGCTACGCCGACGTCTATTTCAAGTCGGGCGGCTACGCCTCTGGCCGGCGGATCACCGCGCAGGTGGGACGTGCCAACTGCTCGACAACGTTGTAACGCGCCAACCCGCGTTTAGCCCGCGACGCTCGCCTGGGCCTCGATCATCGTCGTTGCGAGGAGCTAGTAGGCCGCCATCTCCCAGGTCACTCCTGTTCCTCGAACACCCCCTGGGCGATCGCGAATGCGGCGTTCGCCGCCGGCACGCCGGCGTAGACCGCCGTGTGCAGCAGGATCTCGGCGATCTCCTGCTCGGTGAGGCCATTGCGCACCGCAGCTCGAACGTGCATCGCCAGCTCCTGCTCGCGCCCGAGCGCCGTCAGGACCGCGAGCGTGATTGCGCTGCGCGTGCGGCGGTCGAGGCCGTCCCGCGACCACACCGCACCCCACGCGTAGCGGGTGATGAAGTCCTGGAACGGCGCTGTGAACTCCGTCGTGGCCGCGAGGGCGCGGTCGACATGTTGGTCGCCGAGCACCTCGCGGCGGACACGCATCCCAGCGTCGTAGTCGTCGTCGGTCACTGGTGGCCCTCCTGCTGTAGCTGGTCGATGATCAGCTTGGTGACGGCGCCGGGCAGCTCGACGCTCGCGATGTGCGCCGCGGGCACGAGCTCGAGCCGTGCGTCGGGAATCCCGGCGGCGATCACGCTTGCGTGCTGCTCGGGTGGCGCGGCGAGGTCGAACTGGCCGCCGATCACGAGAGTCGGCGTGCGGATGCTGGCCAGTGCGTCGCGCCCGTCCCAGCGCTCGATCGCCTCACAGCAGGAGGCGTAGCCCTCGGCCGGGCTCGAGACGAGCATCTCGCGAAGCCATTGCCTTACGTCGGGGTGCCGCTCTGCATACGCTGGCGTCACCCACCCCGACACCACCGCGTCGGCGATCGGCTCGGTGCCGCCCGCCTCCCGCACGGTGGCGGCTCGCTGCGCCCACGCCTCGGCGGGCGGCATGTACGCGGAGCTGCAGATGACGACGAGGCGGTGGATGCGCTCGGGCGCACTGGCCGCGAGCCAGATCCCGACCATGCCGCCGATCGACAACCCGCAGAACGAGGCTCGCTCGATTTCGAGGCGGTCGAGCAGCGCCAGCACATCGGCGCCCAGCTCGTCGATCACGTACGGGCCGGGCGGCTCCGGCGAAGCGCCGTGGCCGCGGGTGTCGTAGCAGATCAGGCGAAAGCGCTCGGACAGCGCCGCGACCTGCGGATCCCACATCGCGCGCGTCGTGCCGAGCGAGCTTGACAAGACGAGCACGGCCGCATCCGTTGCGCCGTCCTCGACGTATGCGACCTCGCACGAGGTCGTCATCCGGCTCCGTACTCGGCGATCGCCGCGTCGACGAACGTCCCCGCGATGCCGAGGTAGGACTCGGGCGCGAGCGCCGCGTCGAGCGCGGCGGGATCGAGCGGCAGCTCCGGGTTGCGTCGCAGACCCTCCCTGAGCGAGAGACCGTCCTCGGCGACGCGCGACGCGGCCTCGTCCACGAGCTCGCGCGCGCGAAGCGGCCCGACCTCGGATGCCAGCACCGTGACCACGCTCTCGGTCATCACCAGATCGCCGGCCGCGACGACGTTCGCACGCATCCGCTCGGGGTCGACCTCGAGCCCGTCGAGCATCGCGGCGGACCAGGCCGCGGCCGAGCCGGTCAGCCGGAGCAACTCGGACCACGGCTCCCACTCCGCGTGCCAGGCGCCGGCCGCACGCTCATGCTCGTGAACGAGCGACGAGTCGAAGGTGGACGCCAGCGCCGGCGTCCGCGCCGCGCACGCGAGCACCGCGACGGCGGTGACCGGATTGCGCTTGTGCGGCATTGCGGAAGATCCGCCGCCACCGCCTGGGCGCGCCTCGCCGACCTCGTTCTGTGCCAGCAGCGTCACGTCGCGCGCGACCTTGCCGAGGCTCCCGGTCAGCAGCGCGAGGCTGCCGGCGATCCGCGCTACCCGTGTGCGCTCGCTGTGCCACGGGAGCGGCGGCAGCGGCAGCCCGAGCTCGCGACCGAGCGCCACGGCGACCTCGCCGGCACGATCGCCAAGCGACGCCAGCGTGCCCGCCGCGCCGCCGAACTGGAGCGCGATCTCCGTCTCCGCTGCGCGCGCGAGCTCGCGGCGCGCCCGCACGACGCCCGCGAGCCAGCCCGCGGCCTTCAGCCCGAACGTGATCGGAATCGCCTGCTGGAGCAGCGTGCGGCCGAGCATGATCGTGTCGCGATGGGCGGCGGCGAGCGCCGCGCACGCGCGCCCCGCAGTTGCCGCGTCCTCGAGGATCGGCGCGATCGCACGGCGGGCGATCAACATCGCAGCGGTATCGATCGCGTCCTGGCTGGTGGCGCCGCGGTGGACGTAGCCGGCGGCCGACTCGGGAAGCTTCGCGCGGAGTGCGCCAATCAAGGGCGCGGCCGGGTTTCCAGGACCGGCCACGCCGGCGCCGATCTCGGCAACGTCGAATTGCTCGACGTGACACGCAGCCGTGATCGCGTCGGCCGCCTCCACCGGCACGAGCCCTGCGCTCGCGCAACTGCGCGCGAGCGCTGCCTCGAAGTCGAGCATCGCCTGCACCCACGCGGAGCCGTCGACGAGCGTGGCCGCGCCACCCCGAGAGAACATGCCGGAGAACGGATCGTCAGGCGGTGACATGATCAGTCATTGTGGGCGATCGGACACAGGTCGGCATTGTCGGCGCGGGCCCGGCCGGACTGACGCTGGCGCTGCTGCTCGAGCGGCACGGGATCAAGTCGGTGATCCTCGAGGACCGCACTCGCGAGCACATCCAGAGCCGCGCTCGCGCAGGCCTGCTCGAGCAGAACACGGTCGAGCTCCTGCACCGGATCGGGGTCGGCGATCGGCTCGCACGCGAGGGGCTACGTCACGACGGCATCTACCTGCGCTGCCGGGGCGAGACGCAGCGGATCGAGATTGCCGAGCTGACCGGAAGGCACGTGACGATCTACGGCCAGCACGAGGTCATCAAGGATCTCGTCGCGGCAGCGCTCGAGCGCGGGGTTGAGCTGCAGTTCGAGGTGTCCGACGTCGCCGTCCACGACCTCGAGACGGACCGGCCGCGGATCACCTACACAGCCGGCGGAGCCGAGCATGAGCTCGCGTGTGACTTCATCGCCGGCTGCGACGGCTTCCACGGCTGCTGCCGGCCGTCGATCCCGGACGGCGTGCTCACCGAGCACGACTACGTGTACCCGTTCGCGTGGCTGGGGATCCTGGCGCAGGCCGCGCCGGCGACGGACGAGCTGATCTACTCGTGGCACGAGCGGGGCTTCGCGCTGTACTCGATGCGCTCGCCCGAAGTCAGCCGGCTGTACCTCCAGGTCGCGGCCGACGAGCAGATCGAGGAGTGGCCTGACGAGCGGATCTGGGAGGAGCTCCAGGCTCGTCTCGGCACCGAGGGCTGGCGCGTCAACGAGGGGCCGGTGCTGGAGAAGGGGATCACGGCGATGCGGAGCTTCGTCTGCGAGCCGATGCAGCACGGCTCGCTGTTCCTCGCCGGCGACGCCGCCCACATCGTGCCGCCGACCGGAGCGAAGGGTCTCAACCTCGCGATCAACGACGTACGCCTGCTGGCCGAGGCGCTGCGCAGCTGGGTCGAGGGCGGCTCGCGCGCGGCTCTCGACGGGTATTCGGCGGCCGCCCTGCGCCGCGTGTGGCGCGCGCAGGACTTCTCCAACTACATGACCCAGTTGTTGCACGACCTCTACGGTGGCCCGTTCGAGCGTCGGCTCCAGCTTTCCCGCCTCGAGTACCTCGCGCGGTCGCGCGCGGCACGCGAGAGCCTGGCCGAGAACTACGCCGGGCTCCCGGCGGTGGCGGACTTCTAAGACCGTTGCGAGGCGGTCGCCCGAGCCGCATTGCTCGCCAGATAGTCGTGCTCGGCCGCGTCGATGTGCGCGGCGAGCCGACTTGCAAGCGCCATGATCGTCAGCGACGGGTTCACCGACAGCGTGCGCGGGACGGCTGAGCCGTCGCCGACGAACAGCCGCCGGACGTCGTGGCTCTCGCCGTGCGCGTTGAGCACCGAGCGCTCCGGATCGGAGCCCATGCGGCAGCTCCCCTGTACGTGGGTGCTGAGCAGCCCGGTGTGGAACAGCCGCTTCGCGCCGGCAGCGCGCAGTACCTCCTGCGCGAACGCCAGCGAGCGGTCAATCCGCTCCTGCTCACGCCCGTTGAACGCGAACGAGTAACGGTCGCGGCCGTTCTCATCCACCCACGCACTGCCGGTGTTCTCATCGTTGGCCAGCGTGAGCAGACCGGTGATGTAGCGGTACCCACGCACCGCCTGGACGAGCTCGTCGCCCCACAGCGGCACGCCCTGCTCGTCGCACAGCGCGGTGGCGAACCCGATCGGGTCCTGCACCGTCGCCGCCTCGACCACGAACCCGCCGTCGGCGTCGCGCTGGAACTGCATGCAGTGGGCGCTGATCGGATACACCATGTGTGCGTCCTGGGGCTCGTCGAACAGACCCTCGACGAGCCGCGCAACGTGGAACCCCAGGTTGGCGCCGATCAGCCGGCTGCTGGGCGAATCGCCGGCCGCCGCGCGCACCCCCGAGCGCAGCAGCAGGCCTGGCGTGGCGAGCGCGCCGGCGGCGACCACGACCACATCCGCATCGACGCGGTGCGGTTCGCCGGCGCCATCCACGCACTCGACGCCGGTCGCCTCGGGCCCGTTGCCACGGTCCTCGATGATCACCCTGCGGACGTCGCAGTCCGCCCGCAGCTCGAGGCCGCTGTGCACGACGGCCGGCTGGACGTACGCGTTCAGCGACGACTTGCCGGCGTTCGTCGGGCAACCCTGCAGGCACGAGCCGCAGCGCATGCAGTTCGCGTCGGTATACGACATCACCGGCTCGAGCTCCGCGCCGAGCGCGTTGAACCCCGGCTCAACGGTTTTCACGCACTGCTGCCAGTCGCTGCGCTCGCGGACGCCGAGCCGCCGTTCGACGCGCTCGAGGTAGGGCAGCAGGTCCGGCTCACCGAAGGGGTCGCCATGGTCGTTGACGAGCCCGGCGGCGGCCTGCCACTTCTCGTAGTCCTCCTCGCACGGCCGCAGCGCCACCTTCGTGTTGATCGTCGTCGTGCCGCCGACGCACCGGCCGCGGAACATCACCATCGGCGGCTGATCGGACCTCTCCGGCTCGGCAAACGCGACCGGCCACCACAGCTCGTGGGTCGCGCGCGCCTCCCAGCGGACATGATCGGCGGCTGAGACGTGCGGCCCGCACTCGAGCAACAAGACGTCGCGGCCTGCATCGGCCAGCTCGGCCGCCACGACGCCGCCGCCCGCGCCGGAGCCGACGACGATGACCTCGTGGTGCTCGCTCACCGCGTCACTCCGAGGTAGGACCAATCCTTGTCCAGCCGCGCCGCGAGCGGCGGGGCGAAGCCGATCTCCGACCACGCTCCCGGACCTGGCGCGCCGGGCGCGACGAAGTCGCTGTAGAACGCCTCGCACGCGAGCGCGCGCAGGAGCATGAACTCGGGCGTGAACGCCTGCTCTGCGAACGCCGCGGGGTCGCCGGCAGCCGGCTCGAGCACGGCGACCGCCGCGAGCACAGCGGTCCGGTCCTCATCCGGCATCCGCGGCAGCAGCGCGTCCACGTACACCTCTGGCCAGACGCGCGCCGAGCCCGGCACGAGCAGCTCGCATATCGAGCGCACGACCGCCGCCTGGTGGTCGTCGAGAATCTGCATCGCCGTCGGCCGAGAGTAGAGCGGCGTCAGCCCGCGGACAACCGCGGCGGCCGCCCGCCTGCGCTGGTTGCCGGGTGAGCTTGCGCTGGTGGTCATGCGCCCTAATGCCGAGGCGGGGGGGGCTCGCGACGGGCTAAGGTCCACGAACGGATGAGCGATCGTCCATCAGCGCGCGCCCGGGAGTTGCTGCAAGGCGCATACGACACGCACGTGCACGTCGCCCCCGACGTCGTCGAGCGCAGGATCGACGACATCTCGCTCGCGCGCGCACTGCATCAGCTCGGGATGGACGGCGTCGTGCTCAAGTCCCACTACGGCAGCACCGCGGAGCGCGCGAGCGTCGTGCGCGCGGCGGTCCCGGGCGCCGACACGCTCGGTGCGATCGCGATGAACCGCGCGGTCGGCGGGATGAACCCGCTGGCGGTCGAGATCGCCGCGCGCGAAGGCGCACGCACGGTCTGGATGCCAACCGTCGACGCCGTGAACGAGGCGCACGAACGCGAAGCACCGCTTGGAGCCAAGGTCCCGGTGTGGGTCGAGCTCCAGTTGGAGCTGCGCGAGCAGGGACTCGAGATCGAACCGGTGCCGGTGCTCGACGACAACGGCGACGTGCTGCCGGAGACGCGCGAGGTGCTGGCGATGATCGCGCGCCACGGGATGCTGCTCGCGACCGGCCACATCGGACGGGACGAGATCTTCGCGGTGCTCGACGCAGCCCTTGAGGAAGGGGTCGCCGAGATCGTCATCACCCACCCGGACTTCCCCTCGCAGAACCTGTCGGTCGGGGATCAGCGAGCGCTCGCCGCCCGCGGCGCGCTGCTCGAGCGCTGCTTCACGACCCCGCATACCGGCAAGATCGCCTGGGAGAGGTGGATCGAGAACATCCGCGCGTGCGGCGCCGAGCATTCGGTCCTGTCGACCGACCTCGGTCAGGTCTTCAACCCACCGGTGCAGGATGGCATGGGGCTGATGGTCGACCGGCTGCTCGAAGCGGGATTCAGCGAACAGGAGGTGCAGGTGATGGCAGTTGTGAACACGCGCCGCGTGGCTGGAGCCGAGCCGCTGTGAGCCAGCGACGGCTGCTGGTGATCGGTGCGCACTCGGCCGACTTCGTGTGGCGTGCAGGCGGCGCCGTCGCCGTCGCGACCGCGGCCGGCGGAGTGGCGCGCGTGATCGCGCTCTCCTACGGCGAGCGCGGGGAGTCGGGCGAGCTATGGAAGCAGGAGGGGCAGACGCTCGCGCAGGTCAAGGAGATCCGCCAGGGCGAGGCCGAGCGCGCCGCGGCGGCGCTCGGCTCCGACTTCCACTGCCTGGACCTCGGCGACTACCCGCTCGAGATCGACCGCGACGCGCTGCTCGAGATCGCCGATCAGATCCGCGAGTTCGCGCCCGATGTGCTGATCACGCACACCGACACCGACCCGTTCAACCCTGACCACCCCGTCGCCCACCGAGCGGTCGACCGCGCGCGCAGCCTCGCCGCCGGCGCCGGCGTCCCGAGTGGCTTCGCCACCGTCAAGCCGCCGGCGCTGTTCCTGTTCGAGCCCCACCAGCCGGAGCTGTGCAACTTCACGCCGACGACGTTCGTCGACATCACCGCGGTGATGGACCGAAAGCTCGCGGCGATGGCGGAGATGCAGGCCCAGCAGTACCTCCAGACCTACTACGCCCAGCGCGCCGATCAGCGCGGCAACCACGCGCGAAGGGCGAGCGGCAACGCCGAGATCAGGCAGGCCGAGGCGTTCCAGCGCGTGATTCCCCAGGTGGTGAGCGAGCTTTGATCGCCCCTTACGACGCGCTCGCGGCGCTCGGCTCCGCGACCGTGTACGAGGCGGGCGGGCGGCGCGGGTACGTCGACGCCGACCTCGTGCTGGTGCCGCCCGGCTCGCGGGCAGCCGGACCGGCGCGCACCGTGCGCTGCGGACAAGACGACAACCTGATGGTCCACGCGGCGATGGCGTCGCTGGAGCCCGGCGAGGTGCTCGTGCTGACGATGCCCGAGCCGCGCCCGGTGGCGCTCGTCGGCGAGCTGCTGGCGACGCAGGCGAAGGCTCACGGGGCCGTCGCCGTGCTCGTCGACGCCGCGATCAGAGATCGCGGGGAGCTGGCCGAGCTCGGGCTGCCGGTCTGGGCGCGCTGGGTCCGGGTGCGCGGCGCGGCCAAGGCCCTGGCCGGCGAGATCGGCGGGACGGTGACGGTCGGCGGCGCCACGATCCGCCACGGCGACGTGCTCGTGCTCGACGCCGACGGCGTCGCGGTGATCGAGTCCGAGCGGGTCGACGAAGTACTCGCGGCGTCGCGCGAGCGCGCAGCCAAGGAGTCGGTCAAACGCGCGCAGCTCGCCGACGGTGCGCTGTCGTTCGACCTCGACGGGCTACGACAGCGGCTCGAGCAATTCCGCGCCCAGTGACCGAGCACCTCCACGACCTCGCCCACATCGGTCACGCCGAGCTGCTGACGCCGTTCGCAGACGAAAGCCTGCGGTTCTTCGTCGAGCTGTTCGGGATGGAGATCGAGCACCGCGATGGCGGGTCGGTCTACCTCCGCGGGTGGGGTGACTACCAGCGCTACAGCCTCAAGCTGACTGAGGCAGAGCTGCCCGGCCTCGGCCACATGGCAATTCGCGCGTGGAGCCAGGAAGCGCTCGAGCGCCGGGTCGGCGAGATCGAGCGCAGCGGGCTCGGGATCGGCTGGATCGACGGAGACCACGGCCACGGCCCTGCATACCAGTTCACCGATCCGGACGGCCACGCGATGGAGCTGTACTACGAGACCGAGCGCTACGAGCCGCCCCGGAACTGCGACCGGCGCTCAAGAACGTTCCGCAGCGCTACATCGGGCGCGGCGCGGCCGTCAAGCGCCTTGACCACGTCAACCTGCTCGCCGCCGACGTCGGCACGAACCGCCGGTTCGCATCCGAGCAGCTCGGCTTTCGCCTTTACGAACAGATCGTCAACGACGACGGCACCGAGATCGGCGCTTGGATGAGCCTGACGATCGCCGCGCACGAGCTGATCTACGTCGGCGACCATGCGCACCTCACCGGCCGCCTCCACCACGTCGCGTTCTTCGTCGACACGCGCGAGGAGCTGCTGCGCGCGGCCGACCTGTTCCTCGACGCCGATGTTCCGATCGAGGCCGCGCCGTCCAAGCACGCGGTCGCTCAGGGGATGTTCCTGTACGTGTACGAGCCCGGAGGCAACCGCGTCGAGGTGACGACCGGAACGCACTTCATCTACGACCCCGACTACGACCCGGTCGTGTGGACCCAGGCCGAGCGCGCTCGTGGCCAGGCTTGGGGGGTGCGAACGATCGACACGTTCCACACATACGGCACCCCGGACATCAGCGGCACCGCGACCGGGCCGCCGATCCCGCCGACGAGCCGAGTCCCGGATCCGGGCGACGTCCACGCGTGACCGGTAGCGGGATCGCCCGCGGCCCGTGCCGGGCTCGCACTCGAGCGAGGACGTTCCGCCACCGACACCAGGCGTAAGGGCCTTGACTTTGCGCCGCAAAGCGTGGTAGCTTTGTGCGGCAAACGGTAATCGAGTTCGAGGCTCTCGCCATCAACGAGCCTCTTTCGCCCACGTCTCCGAGGAGGGATCATGCAGAGCTCTCACTTCACCAAGCGCATCAACCGGCTCGGCGCGAAGTATCCGATTAAGGTCGCCTGGTTGCGCGTCGCGATCGGCATCTGGCTCCTGTGCCTCATGGCCATCCTCTACGGCTCAGGGCACGGCGGTGACTGGGCCTGGCTGCTGGCCATCGGAACCGTGGTGCACTTCGCTTACGCCTACCGCCTGTTCCGGTTCGCACGCCAGGGCTTCGAAAGGCCCGTGCACATGCGTTAGCCGGGGCCGTGTCGCTGAGACGCGGTGAGGTTGCCGGACGCCGCTGGCATCAACGTGACGGTCCCGTGGCGGCCCAAATGGACCAAATGGCGGCGGGCCCGAGGAGGAGCCGGCAACGGCACCCCGGGCTCGCCCGCCGTGCACTGCGGGTGTCCCCGGGGGCTTTAGATACTCAACCCGCCGTCGACGACCAGCGCCGACCCAGTCATGAACCTGCTCTCGTCGCTCGCCAGATACACGACGGCGGCCGCGATCTCGTCCGCGTCGGCGTGGCGGGCGAGCGGGATCATCGTCTCGAACGCGGCCGCCGAGTCCTCCTTCGACGCTCCGATCGCCTCGATCTCGATCGCGTGCTGGAACGCGTTGTCGGTCGGCCCCGGATGCAGCGAGTTGACGCGGATCCCCTTCTCGGCCATCTCCTTCGCCGCGGTGCGGACGAGCCCGACGAGCGCATGCTTCGACGTCGCGTAGGCGGTGATCCCCCGGTCGGACGTCAGGCCGACGACGCTCGAGTTGACGATCAGGCTGCCGCCGGGCTCCATCACCGCGAGCGCATGCTTGGCGACCAGGAAGCCGCCGGTGACGTTGACCGCCATCACCCGCTCGAACACGTCGACCGGGTAGTCGGTGACGGGCGCCACGACCCCGAACACCCCGGCGTTGGCGAACGCGATGTCGAGCCGCCCGAACTCCCGGACCGTGGCGGTGACCGCAGCCATCACCTGCTCGGAGTCGGTCACGTCGGTCGCCTGCCACGCGACCGCGTCGCCGGCGGCGTCGATCGAGTCCGCCGCGCGAGCGAGCGCGTCCTCCAGGTCGGCGATCATCACCCGGGCCCCCTCGGCGATGAACGCGCGCGCCGTCGCCAACCCGATGCTGCCGGCGCCGCCGGTGATCAGCGCCGCCTTTCCGGCGAGCCGCCCGCTCATCTCACCGCATCGGTAGCTGTCTCTGAGCCACTCCGGGCCGCGGCGAGCGTGCCGCTCGCCGCCGCGATCAGGTCGGCCGCCCGCTCGGCGACCATGATCGTCGGGGCGTTCGTGTTGCCGCGCGTGATCCGCGGCATCACCGAGGCGTCGACGACGCGCAGGCCTTCGAACCCGTGAACGCGCAGCTCGCTATCGACCACCGACCCGATCGCGCACGTCGAGGTCGGGTGGTAGACGCTCTGTGACGCGCGCTCGATGAACGCCCACAGATCGCGCTCGGAGTCCGATGAAGGCACATTGAACGGCGCGCGCTCCACCGCCCGCAGCTGTGGCTGAGAAGCGATCTCGAGCGCCAGCCGCATCCCGTCGAGCATGCTGCGCCGGTCCTCCTCGGTCGTCAGGAAGTTGCACAGCACGCGCGGCTTCGAATCTGGCAGCGGCGCCCGGAGCATCACCCGCCCGCGGCTGGTCGGATGGATCACGACCGGGCCGAAGCAGTAGCCGTGGTCGGAGGGCGCCGTCAGCCCCTCGTCGAAGAACAGCGACGGGGCGAAGTGGAACTCGACGTCCGGCGCGTCGAGCCCCGGGCGCGTGCGGAAGAAACCGGCCGCCTCGGGAATGTTGGATGTCAGCGGGCCGCGACCCTCGGACTCGAGCAGCTCGAAGTTCTCGGGAGCGGCGGCGGCCATGAACAGCGACTGCTCGTCGGTCAGGTAGTTGAGCTGCGCCATGCAGTGATCCTGGAGGTTGTGCCCGACCGGCAGCTGCTCGCGGATCTCGATCCCGAACGGCGCCAGCTGGTCCTCCGGGCCGATCCCCGACAGCATCAACAGCACCGGCGACTGGTAGGTGCCGGCGGCGAGGATCACCTCGCGCTCGGCGCGCACCTCCGAGACGGCGCCGTCACGCGAGACCTCGACGCCGACCGCGCGCCTGCCCTCGAACACGATCCGCAGCGCCATCGCACGCGGGATCACATCGAGGTTCGCGCGCTCCGACGCCGGGCGCAGGTACGCATCCGCGGTGCTGCAACGCCAGCCATCGCGCTGGGTCAGCTGGAAGCGCCCGACGCCCTCCTGGCGGGCGCCGTTGAAGTCCGGGTTGTGCTCATGGCCCGCCGCCCCCGCGGCGGCGAGCATCGTGTCCACGAGCGGGCTCAGCGACCGGCCATCGGCCACCCGCAGCGGACCGCCGACGCCGTGGAACGCGTCCTCGCCGCGCTCGTTGTCCTCGGAGCGGCGGAAGTACGGCAGCACGTCGTCGTAGCTCCATCCCTCGGCACCCCCGGCCGCCCAGCCGTCGTAGTCGGCGCGGTTGCCGCGGATGTAGATCATCGCGTTGATCGAGCTGCAGCCTCCGAGCATCCGCCCGCGCGGGAGATACAGGCGCCGGTTTCCGAGTCCAGGCTCCTGCTCGCCGAGCAGGTCCCAATCCAGGCTCGATTTGAACAGCGCCGGAAACACCGCCGGAATGCGGATCTCCGGCTGGGAGTCCTCGCCACCCGCTTCGAGCAGCGCAACGCTCGCGCCGGCGTCCTCGCTCAGGCGGCCCGCGAGAACACAGCCCGCGGAGCCAGCGCCGACGATCACGTAGTCATACACCGCGCCGTCACCCATCGAGGATCACCACCTTCATCACCTTCGTCGGATTGTCGATCGCGAACTGGAGCGCCTCCGGCGCCTGCTCGAGCGCGAACTCGTGGCTGATCATCCGCTGCAGCGGCACCTGGCTGCGCTCGACGAGTGTCACCGCCTCGGCGAACTCAGCGCTGCCGCAGCAGCTGACACCGAGCAGATCAAGCTCCTTCTCGGTCAGGCTGCCGATCCGCACCGGCACCTCCTCGTTGGACATCCCCACCTGCACGGCCCGCCCCGCGGAGGAGACCATCTCGATCATCGCCCCCGCCGCCGCCGCCGCACCGGTCGCGTCGAACACGACCGGCGGACCGTCGGGCGCGGCCCAGCGGCGCGCCGCGGTGATGACCGCCTGAGCGTCGGTCCAGACCAACGTCTCGGCACCCATCGAGGCGCTCAGCGGCAAACGGCTCGCTTGCAGATCTACGACCAGCACATCAGCCCCGCGCTCGCGCGCGACGAGACAGATGCACTGGCCGATCGGCCCGGCGCCCAGCACGACCACCCGCTCGCCCGCCCGCACGGCGGCGCGGTTGACGGCGCGGACAGCGATCGACAGCGGCTCGGCCATCGCGGCGACGGCCGGGGTCTCGGTTCGGATCGGGAACACCTGTGCCTGACCGACGTGCAGCTGCTGTTGCAACCCACCGTCGACGTGGATCCCGATCAGCTTGAACCGATCACACGTGTTAGGCCGTCCGACTCGGCACGGATAGCACTCCCCGCATGCGTGCAAGGGCCACAAGGCGACCTGCTGGCCGAGCGCGAGCTCGGCACGGCAATCGGGTCCTAGCGCGGTTATCCGACCGGCTACCTCGTGGCCCTGCACGCGTGGGAACTGCGATCCCCCTGCAGCTTCGGACAGCTCCCCCAGGAAGAAGTGGTAATCGGAGCCACAGATCCCTACCGCCTCCGGCGCGATCGCGACCTCGCCGGGCCCGAGCGGGGGCGGATCGCCGCGATCGAGCAGCGCGATCGATCCGACACCCTCGGTGACGGCAGCGCGCATCGAGTCAGCCCCACACCTCCGCCGCGGTCTCGACGATCAGTTCGAGCTTCGCGACCTCCTCCTCGTAGCTGAGCGCGTTGCCCTCGACCGTCGAGGAGAAGCCGCACTGCGGCGACAGGCACAGCTGCTCGACCGCAACGAACTTCGATGCCTCCTCGATCCGGCGCTTGAGCTCGTCCTTTTGCTCCAGCGCGCCGCGTTTGGTCGTCACCAGCCCGAGCACGACCTGCTTGCCCTTGGGCACGAACCGCAACGGCTCGAACCCGCCCGAACGGGCGTCGTCGTACTCGAGGAAAAAGCCATCGACTGAAAGCTCGCCGAACAGCGCTTCGGCGACAAAGTCGTAGCCGCCCTCGGCGACCCACGAGGAGCGGAAGTTGCCGCGGCACATGTGGGTCGTGACAGCCAATCCGTCGGGCCGGCCCTCGAGCGCGCGGTTGATGTTGCGGATGTACTTCTCGTGCAGGTGCTCGGAGTCCTCGCCGCGCTCCGCCATCTCCGCCCGCTGCGCCGGATCGTTGAGGTACGCGAGGCTCGTGTCGTCGAACTGGAGGTAGCGGCAGCCGAGCTCGGCCACGGCGTTGACCTGGTCGGCGTACGCGGCGCTCAGGTCGCTCCAGAAGTCGTCCAGGTCCGGATACACGTCGCGGTCGATCGCGGCCGCGCCGCCGCGGTAGTGGACCATGCTCGGCGACGGGATCGTGAGCTTCGCGGTCTGCCCCGACCCGACGGTGTCGCGAAGGAACTCGAAGTCGGGCTCGAAGATCGTGTGGTCGAGGTGGACCTTCTCGCCGATGTGGATCGAGGCCGGCTTGAACTCGATGTCGCCGTTCGGGTTGTGGAACTGGACCGTGATGTCGCCCGGCGGCAGCTTCTCCACCCCACCGAGCTGGTAGATGAAGTCCATGTGCCACGTCGCCCTGCGGAACTCGCCGTCGGTCGCCGACTGGAGCCCGACGTCCTTCTGCATCTTGACCACGTCGCGGATCGCGTCGTCCTCGATCGCGTGGAGCTCGTCCGCCGTGATCCGCCCGGCGGCGAACTCATCGCGGGCGCGCATCAGCTCCGGCGGGCGCAGCAGGCTGCCGACGTGATCTGCCCGGAACGGCGGCGTCGTGCGCCGCCCGGCGGCCGTGGTCTCCGACGCGGTCATCGCTCTACCTCGCTTTCAGGAATCGCAGTCTTGACGTTGATCTCGACCCGCACGCCGTTCGGATCGTCGATGAACAGCTGACGCGGGCCGCCCGGGACGTTGTTGCGGACCGCCGACAGTCCGCTGCGCTCGATCCGCGCGCTGGCCGACTCGTAGTCGCTCGCGCCGAACGCGATGTGGTCGACTGGACCCGGGCCAGGCGGCTCGTGCGGCGTCGTCAAACCGATCCACGCCGCGTGAGTCAGGTACCGCCTCCGATCGGCGATGTGCAGGCACGGCGTTGTCCCCGCGTACATCCAATAGCCAGGGAACTCGAGCGGCGGACGCTCCCCCACCCGCAGGCCGACCACCTGGCAGTAGAACTCGCGCGTCGCCTCGATGTCCTCGCTGAGGACCAGGACATGCTCCATCGCGGTGACGCTCATGCTTGCGGAGGTGCCGCGGGTTCGACGATGTCCGGAATCCCCGCGCCGTTGGCCTCGGCACCGCGCAGCAGGTACGCCGTATGCAGCAGCTCCGGCTTCTCCCGCAGCTCGGTCGCGGTCCCCGCGTACTGGATCCGACCGCTCTCCATGATGTACGCGTTGTTCGCGAGCCCCAGTGCGACGGTCACGAACTGCTCGATCAGCAGTACGCCGACACCCGATTCGGCGACCGCGCGAATCGTCGGGATCAGGCGATTGACGATCACCGGCGCGAGTCCGAGCGACAACTCGTCGATCAGCACGTAGCGCGGCTTGGAGACGAGCGCCTGCGCCAGCACGAGCATCTGCTGCTCGCCGCCGGAGAGCGCTCGCGCCGGGGCGGTGAGCCGCTTCTCGAGCTCCGGGAACAGCTCAAGCGCCCGCGCACGCCCCTCGGCCGCGTGCGCTTTGGGCAGCGAGTACGTCGCGATCCGGAGATTGTCGGCCACGGTCAACGGCGCGAGCAGGCGCCGGCCCTCGGGGACGATCGCGATCCCAGCTCGGCGCACTCGCTCGGGCCTGCGGCCGGCGAGGTCGTGCTCGCCGACGGTGATCGACCCGGCGAGCGGCTTCAGCACGCCACCGACCGCGAGCACGAGACTCGACTTGCCGGCGCCGTTGGGCCCGAGCAGCGCGGTGACCTCGCCGGCCGGGATCTCGAGCGAGACCTCGCGTACGACCGCGCGCCCGCCGCGCGCGACGGTGACGCCGCTGAGGCTGAGCCGATCGGCGGCCGGCGAATCGCTCATACGACTTCCTCGGTGCCGAGGTAGGCGCGGATCACCCGCTCGTCGCGAAGCAGGTCTGCGGTCGGCCCTGAGGCGAGCAGCTTTCCGAAGTCGAGCACCGCGGTCGTCACACAGCACGCCGAGACGAGGCTCATATCGTGATCGACGAGGATCGTCATCGCGCCGGTCGCGTCGGGGATTCTGCGGATCACGTCGCTGAGGTGCTTGGTCTCGTCATCGGGCAGCCCGGCCGCCGGCTCGTCGAGCAGCACGAGCCGCGGCTTGCCGACAACCGCGCGCGCGACCTCGACTAGGCGCCGGTCCCCCGCCCCGAGTGTCTCCACCTTCGCCCCCGGCGCGTCGAGGCCGACGAACTCGATCGCATCGAGCACCTCCTGGCGGCGGTTTGACACCTTCAGCTTCGAGTGCTCGGACACCATCGCGACGTTGTCGAACACCGACAGCTGCTCGATCGCCTGCTCGGTCTGGAACGTTCTCCGCAGACCCCAACGAGCGCGACGGAAGTTGACCATCCCGAGCAGGTCCTCGCCGAACACGCGGACCGTGCCCGAGGCGGGTCGCACGAAGCCGCTGAGGACGTTGAAGAACGTCGTCTTACCGGCGCCATTCGGGCCGATCAGCCCGCACGTCCCGGCCTCGAACGTGATGTTCATGTCGTCCAAGGAGGTGACCCCGCCGAAGCGGACCGTTAGCCCGGAGACTTCGATCACGGCGACCGACTCCCGGCCGGCGCAGCACGACCTCGCAGCCCGCGAAGCAGCCTGAAGAGACGACCGAGATCCCTGGGGAGCTGCTCGACGATTCCCCGGGGGGCGGTCGTCAGTACCTGGAGCACGCCGATCCCGAACAGGATCGTGAGCCAATCCGAGGACACGCCGATGTCGTTGAGCCATGCGGGCAGTAGCTGCAGCAGTAGCGCAGCGACAACCGCGCCCCACATGCTGTACGCGCCCCCCATCAGCACCACCGCGAGCAACGTGATCGAGTCCTGTGTCTGGAAGTCGATCGAGTACAGGTAGCGGACAGCACCGGCGAGCACGCCCCCCGCGACGCCCGTGACGAACGACGCGAGCGCGAACGCCCACAGCTTGTAGAGCGTCGTGTTGATGCCCGCGGCGAGCGCGGCAGGCTCACTCTGGCGGATCGCCGCCCACGCACGACCCGGCCGGCTGCGGACGTGTGCGAGGACGAGCAGGAACATCAGCGCCGCAACGATCACCGCGTAACGGAAGTAGCCCACGTCGCTCGCTGCGATCCCGGGACGGCGGATCGCCGGCAAGTGCAGCAGACCGCCGTTGTAGCCGCTGAACCCGTGGCCGCCGTTGGGAAAGTTGAGCGTCGCCAGCACAACCGTGATCGCACCCGCGAGCATCAGCGTGATCAATGCCAGGTAGAGCCCGCGCATCCGCAACGCGGGCAGTCCGACGAGCGTGCCCAGGGCCATCGTGATCAAGCCCGAGGCGAGCAGCACAAACTCGTACGGCAGCGACGTGGCGAACAGCAGCCTGGCCGCGACCCACGCGCCGATCGCGAGCACCGCCGCCTGGCCGAGCGATACCAAACCGACCCGCCCCACCAGCACGCCGAGTCCGAGCGCGACGACCGAGTACACGGCCACCTGCGTCATCGCGTCGATGTAATAGGTGCTCAACAGCTGCGGCAGCCCAAGCAGGACGAACAGCAGCAACACGGCGATCACACCGACGCGCACAGGCGGCACGCCCTGTAAGCGAGCCGGCGCGGACGGCGGCGACGGCGGAGGAGAGCTGCGGGCCAGCTCGGTGGCGCCCAATAACCTAGAACTCCTGCCGCGCGAGCGAGATCACACGCCGGCGGTTGATCACCAGCAGCGCGACCGCCGCGAGCACGAACGGGGTCATGTCGCGATAGTTCGACAGCGACATGATCGGGGTGATCATCGCGTCGACGACTCCAATCACGATCGCCGCGACGAAGGTGACAGCGATCGAGCTCAGGCGAGCGATCAGCGCGGCTGCGAGCGACGAGATCACGAGGAATGTCAGCGTCGTGGCGTCGAGCGCCACGAGATCGGCGAGCAGCATCCCCGCGATCCCCGCGATCACGCCGCAGCCGAACCAGGCGGCGGCCTCGACGCGGGCCACCGGCACCCCGAGCGTGGCGGTGATCTCACGATCGCTGGCCATCGCACGCATCGCGGTCCCGAGCTTTGTGTAGCGCAGGAACGCGGCGGTGACGACCGTGACCACGATCCCCACCGCCAACGCGATCACATCCGTCGTGCTCACCTGCACCTGCCCGATCATGAACCCATGGTTGTCCGTCGGCAGCGCGATCGCGCGCGATTGGCCGCCGGTCGAGGTCCAGAGCAGATCCATCACGCCGAGCAGGATCAGCGTGAGGCCGAGCGTCGCCGTGGCCTTGACGAGCGGCTCGCGGCCCGCCAGCGCTCGCCCGAACACCACCCCATAGGCGAGCGTCAGCAGGCCGGCGAACAGCACACACACCAGGTACGCCACCCAGACGTTGAAGCCCGAATGGTTGATCAACGACCAGGCGATCAGGGCGCCCAACGCCCCGACGGCTCCGAACGACAGGTTCAGCACCCCGGTCGCCCGGAACAGCACGATCATCCCCACGCCCGAGAGCGCGTACACGCCTCCGAGCGCGAGCCCGCTGACGAGGAACGGCTGCTCGTCCGTCCAGCTCGGCAGTGACAGTGCGGTGACGATGAGCGGATGCATCAGCTCAGCTCCGGTGCCCTGATCGCATCGTAGTCGTTGTCGTCGCTTACTTCCGGATCACGGGGTGATCCCCGCCGCGGCCGCAGCCTTTCGGTACGCCGCGATCTGCGGATCGGCGGCCGAGATCTGGGTGCATCCCTGCGCCGTGACCATCCTGCCGCTGTCCGGGGTCACCGTGTAGTCCTCGTTGTTGGGGATGTGCAGCGCCACATGGCCGTACGTCCACGGCCGGCAGAGCATCTCCGATTGGTAGTTCTTGATCCCGACGATCGCCGTATTGACGCTCTTGATCGTGTACGGGCCCTTCACGGTGTCCAGCGCCTGGACGAGGAACTTCGACAGCAGGAAGCCGAACTCGCTGAAGGAACCGATGCCGCCGGCGACGCTGGAGCCGTACTTGGCGAGGATCGCCTTGTACAGCTGCATCTCCGGACCGTTGTGGTCATCGGGGTCGACCGCCTCGGCATTGACGAACAGCTTTCGGTTCCACTTCGGCCCCAGCGCCTTGGCCAGGAAGTCCGTGTCGCACGGCGTCGAGCAGCCCCAGCCCTTGACCCGGTCCTCGAGTCCTAGCTTCTGGGCGGCCTGCAGGATCACGAGCGCCTCGGGCGGCGTGAAGTTCAGCACCACCCAACCGTTCGGGCCGGCGTCCTGCACGAGGTTGATCGCGACCGAGTTGGCGTCGGTGATCGGCACATTCTCGGTCAGCTCGGTGATCGGCACGTTCGACGCTTTTGCGAGCGCCGCCGGACCGGCCGCGATGTAGCCAGTGCCAGGCACGTTGGACTGCACGAACACCATCTTCGAGATGTGCTGTGCGATCGCGTACTGCACCGCTCCGTCCGAGCTGTAGCGTGGCCCCATGTTGACGGGCGCGCTGTTGGTGGTCGACCAGCACTCGGGCGAGATGCCCGCGTCCATCTCGTAGATCCCCAGCTGCTTCCAGTACGACGCGTCGAGCGTGCACTCGAGCAGGTCGAAGACGCCGTCGATCGCGACGACATGATCGGTCTGGATCAGCTGCTTCGCGGCAGCCGCGATCTGCGCCGGCTGCGTCTGGTCGAGCTCGACGAACAGCTTCAGCGGATGACCGTTGACGCCGCCGTTCGCGTTCACGCACGCGAAGTACGCATTGATCATGTTTGGGCCGTCGGTGAAATCGGTGCCCGGTTGATGGGTGTCGATCGTGCCGATGTTGATCGGCGTTCCGGTCGCCGCCACCCCCGGCTTGGGTCCGCAGGACGAGGTGCTCGTGCTGGCGGTCGTCGGCGTCGAGCTCGTGCTCGCCGACGTGCTGCTGGTGCTGGTTGATCCTGCCGTGCTGCTGCTATTCGAGCTGCCACCACAACCAGCGAGCGCGAACGCGCCCAAGATCGCCGCGAGCACAGCAAATAGCCGCACGCGCGAGCCGTGCTGGTACATCCTCACCTGTCTCTCCTCCTTCGTTGATGAAGGTGCGAACCCGCCCCGGTTGATGGCGAGGCGAGCCTGATACTAGTGCGGTGTCGGTCTGTATGCAAGACGTCGCTAACCGGACCGCAAAGGAAGTCAATTCGGGACCCTCCGAAGGGTTTCTGCATGCAGGTTTTGCCGAGCGAATACACTTGCGCGCGGGGCTCTCCGCGGTGGCCACTCAAACGAACAAGACGCAGATGACACGGGCGCTGCTCGCGCTCCGTGAGCAGATCCTCAGTGGGCAGTTCACCGCGGGCGAGCGCATGTCCGAGCTGCCGCTGGTCGAGCGGCTGGGCGTCTCGCGCACGCCGCTGCGCCTCGCGCTCGCCGAGCTCGAGCACGAGGGCCTGCTGCGCGGGCTCGCCGGGGGCGGCTACGTCGTGCGGGAGTTCACGATGGACGACATCCGCGACGCGATCGAGCTGCGCGGCGTGCTCGAGGGCACGGCCGCCAGGTTCGCCGTCGAGCGCCGCCCCGCGCGCCGGGATCTGAAAGCCCTGCAAGCGACCAACGATTCGATCGAGGAGCTGGTCCACCGTGCGGACTACGAGTCGTTCGAGCGCTACGTCGACCTCAACGAACGCTTCCACGTTCGCCTCTTGAAGATGGCGCGCAGCTCGATGCTCGAGCGAACGCTGGCGGGCATCGTCTCGCTCCCGTTCGCCGGTCCGAGCGCCGCGTTCGTGATCTCCGAGGCGGAGATCCCCGAGTCGCGCGAGATTCTCGTGATCGCCCACCGCCATCACTTCAACCTGATTCAGGCGATCGAGCGGGGCGAGGGCGCCCGAGCCGAGAGCCTCGCCCGCGAGCACGCCCAGCTGGCGTTGACCAACCTCGAGATCGCGCTGCGCCACCGCGACGTGCTCGAGCGCATGCGGGGCGCCTCGCTGATCGCGCTGCCGCAGCCGATCGACCACTAAGTGGTCTCCGTCATAAGTACGGTCGCACGCTGAGCTCATCGCGCTGCCACAGGCTCGGGTTTGTCCCACGCGATCGCGCCGATCGCGGCGGCGTAGATCTGATCGGCGCCCGGCCGGTGGGCGTCCTCGAGCGGCGGGCTGACCGGAACCGGCGTGAACGGGGCGCCGACGCGCTCGATCGGCGCCTCGAGGCACTCGAACGCGGCGCTCTGTACGCGCGCGCAGAGCTCGGCTCCAAAGCCGCCGCGCGTGACCGCCTCGTGCGCGATCACCGCTCGGCCCGTGCGGCGCACGGAAGCGCCGATCATGTCGATGTCGAGCGGCTCGAGCGTCCGCGGGTCGATCACCTCGGCCTCGATCCCTGCGGCGGCGAGCCGTTGCGCCGCGTCCAACGACTCGCCGACCATGCGCGAGGTTGCGACGATCGTCAGATCGCGCCCCGCGCGCACGAGCCTCGCGACCCCGAGCGGAACCGGCTCGGGCGGCTGCGCCACCACCTCTCGTCGGAAGTACAGAGATTTGTGCTCAACGAACACGACCGGGTTCGGGTCCGCAATCGCGCTCGCGAGCAGCCCCGCGGCATCGGCCGCGCAGCTCGGCATCACGACTTTGAGCCCCGGCACGTGGGCAAGCCACGCCTCGAGGCTCTGCGAATGCTGCGCGCCGGCGCGACTGCCGCTTCCGCCCTGCGTGCGCAGCACCAGCGGCACGGTCAGCTGACCTGCGGACATGAAGTGTGCCTTCGCCGCCTGGTTGACAAGCTGATCGAGCGCCAGGGTGACGAAGTCGATGTACATGATCTCGATCACCGGTCGCAGCCCTGCCTGCGCGGCGCCTATCGCGACCCCGCATACGGCTCCCTCACTGATCGGCGTGTTCAGCACGCGCTCGCGACCGAATTCCGCTGCCAGGCCGGCCGTCGCGGTGAACGGCCCACCCTCGGCGACGTCCTCGCCGAGCACGATCACGCGCTCGTCGTCGCGCATCGCGCGCCCGAGCGCGGCGTTGACCGCGGCGACGAACGTGGTCTCGCACTCGCTCACGTGGCGTACACCAGCTCAGCTGCCAGCTCGGGCTCGGGGAACGGGCTCGCACGCGCGAACGCCAGCGCCTCCTCGACGGCGGCGCGTGCGCCGTCCTCGATCGCCGTCACGCCCGACTCGTCGATCCAACCCTCGCTCCGCGCGCGCTCGGCGAGGCGCTCGACTGGGTCCCGGCGCGCCCACTCCTGCTCGGCGACGGGATCGCGGTAGCGCTCGGCATCGCCTTCGTAGTGCCCACGGCGACGATGCGTCAGGCACTCGAGCAACATTGGGCCGCGACCACCACGCGCGACGGCCAGCAGCTCGCCGAACGCCGCCCAGACCGCGCCCGCGTCACCGCCGTCGACCGTCTGAGTCGTGAACCCGTACGGCCCGACGACGTCGGCGACGCGCTCGATCGCTGTGTGCGCCGAGCGCGGCGTGAACTCGGCGAAGCCGTTGTTCTCGCACACGAGGATCACCGGCAGCTCCCACAGCGTCGCGAGGTTCACCGACTCGTGGAAGTGGCCGGCCTGCACCGCGCCGTCGCCGAAGAACACGACCGTGACGGAGTCCCCGCCACGGAGCCGGATCGCGAGCGCGTTGCCGAGCGCGAGCGGGATGTTGCCTCCGACGACGCCGGTCGCGCCGAGCAGTCCGTGCTCGGCGTCGACCAGGTGCATCGATCCGCCCAGCCCTCGACACAGCCCATCCGTGCGGCCCATCAGCTCGGCCAGCACGCGCTCGAGCGGCGCGCCTTTGGCAATCGCGTGCCCGTGCGCGCGGTGCCCGCTGTAGACCGCGTCGTCCGGACGCAGCTGCCCGCAGACCGCGGCCGCTACGCCCTCGCCGCCGATGCTGAGGTGGATCAGTCCGTGGACCTGCACGGAGCGTTTGAGCTGCGCAACGCGCACCTCGAAGGATCGGATCAGGCACATCGTCCGCAGCAGGCCGAGCGCGGAGTCGGCGTCGAGCTCCGGCACAGCCCGCTCAGGCCGTCACCGGGGCGGAGCCGAGTACCTGGTGCACGGCGTCGGCGATCTTCGCCTCGTCCGGCAGCACGTAGGCCTCCATCGGCTGGCTGTAGGGGATCGTGGCGTCAAGCGCGGTGACCAGCTTGATCGGCGCCTTCAGCGAGGAGAACCCGTGCTCGGCGACCTCGGCGGCAATGAACGAGGCAGCCGAGGCGTGCCTGGTCGCCTGGTCGGCGAGCACCAGGTGACCGGTCTTCTCGACTGAGGAGAGAATCGTCTCGGTGTCGAGCGGCTGGATCGTTCGCGGGTCAATCACCTCGGCGTCGATGCCCTCGGCGGCCAGCGTCTCGGCCGCCTCGAGCGCCCGGCCCACGGTCCACCCGGTTGCCACGATCGTCACGTCGGAGCCGGTGCGGCGCACGGCGGCCTCGCCGAAGGGCACCAGGTACTCGCCTTCGGGCACGTCGCCGTGCTCGAGCACCAGCAGGTAGTGGATCAAGTAGCAGACCGGGTTATCGTCGCGGATCGCCGTCGCGAACAGGCCCTTGGCGTCGGCCGGCGTCGACGGCAGCGCAACCTTCAGCCCCGGGATGCCGCAGAACATGTTGTAGATCGAGCCGGTGTGCTGCCCGGCCCAGCCGGCGGTGAATCCGTAGCCGGCCTTGAACACCACCGGCACCTTGACCTGGCCGCCGCTCATGTAGCGCAGGCGCGGGGCCTCGTTGACGACCTGGTTCATCGCAACCAGCATGAACTCCGCCATCAACAGCTCCACCACGGGGCGATACCCGGCCAGCGCCGCGCCGATCGCGATGCCGATCTCGGCCGTCTCGGAGATCGGCGACACCCGCACGCGGTCCCGGCCGAACGCCTTGACGAGCGGGTCCTCGTCGCTGGGAGCGACGTCCTGGCCGTAGAACAGAACGGTGTCGTCCCGGGCCATCTCAAGTCCGAGCGCCTCCTGGACGGCAGCGATGTAGGGGATCTCTCGTGCCATTTCGGGTTCCTCGCTATGCGTAGACGTTTTCGAGGGCCGCTTCGGGCTCCGGAAACGGGCTGTCAAGCGCGAACTGGACGACCGCGTCCATCTCGTCGCGCACCTGGCGCGCGAGCTCGTCTGCGCGGCCGGCGTCGAGCGTGCCCTGCTCTACGAGGCGCGCACGGAACCGCGGCACCGGGTCACCGCGAAGCGCGGCCTCGTACTCCTCGCGGTTGCCGAAGACGGTTATCGCCTCGTGCTCGGGATAGTGCAACGGCACTCCGGGCGGCGCGATCAGGTTCCCGTGGGCGCTGAGTCGGTAGACCTTCGACTCGATCAGCGTCGGCCCATCCCCGGCGCGGGCGCGATCGACCGCGGTGGCCACGAGCTCGTACACCGCCAGCGGGTCGCCGCCATCGACCGTGAACCCGGGCATGCTGTAGGCCTTGGCCTTGACGGAGAGCGGCTCGCCCGCCGCGGCGTTGGCGTCCTCCTGCTCGGAGCGCGTGCCCACGTTGTAGCTGTTGTTCTCCATCACGTAGACGACGGGCAATTTCCACAGCGACGCCAGATTGAGCGACTCATGGAAGGCGCCCTGCTTGGACGCCCCGTCGCCGAAGAAGCAGAGGACGATCTGGCCCCGCTTACGGATTTGCGCCGCCAAGGCGACGCCGGTCGCCTGAGGGATGCCTTGACCTACGATCCCGGATGTCCCGAGGAATCCCCGTTGAGGATCCGCGAGGTGCATCGATCCTCCGTAACCGCCGCACAGACCATCCCGGCGCCCGTAGATCTCGGCCATCATCGCCTTCGGGTCGGTGCCGAGCACGATCGGGTAGCCGTGGCAACGGTACGTCGTCAGCAGCTGGTCCCCGTCCTTCAGCGTCGCGAGCGAGCCGACGATCGACGCCTCGGCTCCGTCGGCCAGATGCGTGTGGCCGCGGATCACACCGGGGTGGTCGGTGAACGTGCGCTTGACCCGCTCCTCGAACTCCCGGATCCGGAGCATCTGCGTGTAGATCCAGATCAGCCTGTCGTTGTCCGGCTCGGTCATCGATCGCCTTTCCTCATGCGACGCCCGCGCCGAACTGCGCGAGCGTCGTCTCGTAAGCCCGCTTGAACTCCTCCTCGATCGGCAGGCTCCGTAGCTCAGCCGACAGCACTTCGACGCCCCACGGCCCCGGGTAGCCGACGTCCGCCAGCGCCGCGACGTAGCCGGCGATGTCGAACTCGCCCTCGCCCGGCAGCCGCCGATGGTTGATCGTCTCGTCGATCGGGTCTTCCATCGTCTCGTGCTGGCCGTCGGACAGCTCGACCCAGACGAGCTGCTCGAGCGGGATCCGCGTGAGCTCGTCGGGCGCGATCCCGAGCTTGGCCATGTGCCAGGTGTCGATCGCGAGACCGCCGTTCGCTGCCCCGGCATTCGTCGCGAGCTCGAGCGCCTTGTCGAGCGTGTTGACGTTGACGTCGAACGGCATGAACTCGTACGCGACCTTCGCGTCGGTGTGCTGTGCCGCGTCGGCGCACAGCGCGGCGAACTCCTCGGTCAGCCGGCCGAGCTCGCACGGCGTGCCGGGGATGTTCCCGACCTTGATGTGGTGGGCATCGAACGCTGCGGCGGTCTCGAACAGTTGCCGGCGCAGCGCGTCGGACTCGGCGCGAGCCGGCTCGCCGGGGGCGACGAAGAAGTCGGCCAGGAACTCGACCTCGAGGTACTCGAGTCCGGCATCGTCGAAGATCTCCTTCATCTCGCGCAGTGAGCGCGTCTGGAGCTGATGCTCGACGTCGGCGTGCCACAGCCCAATGCCGCGGAAACCGGCATTGGCCGCCTCCGCGCAGCGGTCGCGCCACTCGAACAGGCTCCACTCGCGGCCGTAGTGGACGTCGACCGGACCGGACACGGTCCAGTACAGAGCCATCAGCTCGGTCACCGGACGGACGCTACCGCCGGCCCCCAGGAGTGGCCAGCCATCCAGTGCAGGCGTTCTTGCCGATCAGCGCTCGCAGCTGGCAGGGCGTGTGGCGGGGCCGGGACACTTGCGGATGTGAATGTTCAGCCGCTGTTCGACGTGGCCGGTTTCGGGGTGATCGTGACCGGCGGGGCCAGCGGGCTCGGGCTCGCCTACGGCGAGGTGCTCGCGGCGCACGGCGCCCGGGTCACGCTGATCGACGTCGACGCAGGCGGTGTCGCCTCACAGGCGTCGCGACTCGCCGGCGAGGGCCTCGACGTGCGCGCGGCAGTCGCCGACGTGACCGATCACGCCGCGCTTGACCGCGCGATCGGCGAGGCGGCCGAGGTCTACGGCCGGCTCGACGTGGCGTTCGCCAACGCGGGCATCGATCCGGGCGTCGGGTTCGTCGGCGCGTGGGCCGGTGGCGAGCGCCCGCGCATGCCCGAGGGAGCGCTCGAGCGTTACAGCGACGAGCGCTGGCAGCGCGTGATCGACATCAACCTGGGCGGGCTATTCGCGACCGCACGCGCCGCAGCGCGCCAGATGCGCCCGCGCCGGTTCGGCAGGATCGTCTTTACGACCTCGCTTGCCGCGACCAGGGTCGAGCCGGCAATCGGATCCGCCTACATGGCCGCGAAGGCCGGCGCGCGGCACCTGATGCACTCGATCGCACTCGAGCTGGCCGCGGATGGCGTCACGGCGAACGCGATCGCCCCCGGGTTCTTCGCCACCAACATCGGCGGCGGCCATGCTCTGGACCCCGGCGTGCAAGCGGCGCTCGCGAAGGAGATCCCGATGCATCGCGTCGGTCAACCGGATGACATCAAGGCCCTGGCGCTGTTCCTCGCATCACCGGCCTCCGAATACATCACCGGGCAGGAGATCGTGATCGACGGCGGCTGGGGGCTCGGGGTCGCGGATTAGGGGTTCAGTCTGGCGTGGGGCCCTTAGGTCGCGAGACGATCCAGCGCCGCGACGAGCTCATCCGTCGCTGACAGCCAGGGCGAGTGGTCGGTGTCGATCTCGATCACGCGCTCGATCCCGTGGTCGCTCAGCATTCGCTGCTGCATGGCGGGCGGGATCGCGCGGTCGCGCAGGCACCGAATGTACGCGCGCGGGAGCGCCGTGAACGCTTCGTCGGGCGGATCGCCGAGGTCGACCGGCTGTGTGAACGGAACGCCCGGCTGACCGCGGCGGTGCGAGAGCCCCCACGCCGCCTGCTCGTCGTCACAGCAACCGAACACGGCGTTGCGCGTCGCCGGCGCTGACAGCGTCGCGACCGGAGGGTCGCCCGCCAGCACGAGGTTCGCCTGGATCTGATCGTCGGCCGCCTCGGGGTACGCGGTCAGGTTCAGCAGACTCTGCCCGTGCGAGGGCACGAACGCCGCCACGTAGATCAGCGACGTGACCTGCGACGGCGTGCGAGCCGCGGCCTGCGTCACGACCATCCCGCCCATGCTGTGACCGGCGAGCACCGCGGGCGGACCGGAGGCGAGGACCTCGCACGCGCGCGCGGCGTAAGCATCGAGCGTCACCTGCTCGACGGGCGTCATGTCCTCGCCGGAACCAGGCAGGTCGAATGTCTCCACGGTGTGGCCGGCGGCGCGCAGCCCCGGTAGCACCCGCTCCCAGCACCACGCCCCGGCGAACGCTCCGTGGACGAGCACGATCCGCGCCATCGTCACGCCTCCTTCATCCGGTCCTCAGGACCAGCTTGCCGCGGTTGCCGCCCTGCTCGGCCAGCCGGTGCGCCTCGGCGGCGTCCGCGAGCGACAACGTCGCCGCCACGCGCGTCCGCAACCGGCCGGCCGCGACCGCCTGCACAAGCGACGCCAGGGCCTCCGCGTCCGGGCGTGCGAGCGGCATGTGCACGGTCAGGTCGTCCCGGCCCTCGAGCTCGACGCGGCGCGTGAACACGGCTACGCCGCCCTTCCTCACGGCCGCGGCGGCCGCAGCGCCGACCGGCACCGCGTCGAGGAGGGCGTCGACGCGCGCCGACGCGCCCAGGTCCGTATCGCGCTGAAGCACCTCGGCCGGTCCGAGACCCGCGACCCACGCCTCATCGCCCTCAGATGCGACCGCGAGCACGCGCAGCCCGTCGGCGACGGCGAGCTGGGTGGCGAACCCGCCGACGGCTCCACTCGCCCCGGTCACGAGCAGGGTCGCCCCCGCGGGCGCGGCGATCAGATCGAGTGCCTGGCGGGCGGTCAGCGCGTTCAACGGGATCGTTGCCGCGGTCACCGGGTCGAGCGCGGGCGGGCGCGCCACGAGCCACGCCGGATCGACCGCGGCCGCCTCGGCGTACGCGCCCGTCCGGCCGCCGATCTGGATCCACGGGATCATCCCGACGACGGGATCGCCTACTGCGAACGGCGAGCGGTGGGCTCCCGCGTCGGCGACCTCGCCGGCGAGGTCCCAGCCCGGCACGAACGGCGGCTTCAGCGACGGCAGGCGGCGGCGGACCGCGCCCGAGCGCGCCGCCAGGTCGCTCGGGTTGATGTTCGCGGCCGCGATCCGGACGACCACCTCGCCGGGTCCTGCCCTCGGTTCCGGGCACTCGGCCATCCGCAGCACTTCGGGGCCGCCGAACTCTGTGACCTCGCAGACGCGCATGCCTGGGGCAAGATCGCACGGACGCCGCCGCTCGGTGCGCAATCGAGCGCCTGGGCGCAAGGCGGCCTGCGCTCACGTGCAAGCCGGTTGACTTCCCGGCTGAGGTTGGCGTATAAGCGCCGTACCCGCGACGGAGGTTCGTATGGCAAGCACGGCGCCGGCGCCCAGCGCCTTTCCGAGTCCGTTCTCGATGCAGACGCCGCCGGGCTGCGAAGGCTGGGAGGAGATGTATCCGTACTACGCGCGCTTCGACGAGCGCCGCCGCGACACGGACGAGAACCGGTTCTGGTTCTGGAACTCGATGCACTTCCCGTTTGCGATGCCGCCGTTCGACGTGATCTGCATAGATTCGCCCTACCAGGCGGTCGGCTCGTGGCAGAACCGGGTGTTCGCGGTACCCCCGGCGATGGGGATCGATTACCGGATCGTCAACGGCTACGTCTACATCTCCGGCAACCCGGTGACGGACCCCGCCAAGATCGCGGAGCGGGCGGAGTTCTTCGAGCGCCGCGCCGGTTACTACTACGAGAACTGGGGCGAGCTGTATGCCAAGTGGAAGGCGAAGATGGAGGCGTTGATCGCCGAACTGGGCGAGCTGACGGTGCCCGAGCTGCCCGAGTACGAGCCGGACGAGGTCGCGTTCTCAGACGATCGCAACACCGCCTTCTACGAGGTCCTCAACGCGTACGGCCGCGCGCTCCGGCTCGGCGATCTGATGTGGCAGCACCACTTCGAGTTCCTGCTGCTCGGTTACGGGGCGTACGCGACGTTCGCGGACTTCTGCAAGGGACAGCTGCCCGACATCCCCGATCAGCACATCGCGCAGATGGTCGCCGGGATCGACGTGCTGCTGTTCCGGCCCGACGCCGAGCTGCGCCGGCTCGCGCGCGTGGCGATCGACACGGGCGTCGATTCCGCGTTCGCCGCCGGCCGCTCTCCGGCCGAGATCGACGCGTCGCTCGGGGAGAGCGAAGCCGGCAGAGCGTGGCTCGACCAGCTCGAGCAGGTCAAGGACCCGTGGTTCAACATGGCGACCGGCGACGGGCTCTACCACTACTACCGAAGCTGGCTCGACGACCCGCGGATCCCGTACTCGTCACTCACCGGACACATCGAGGCGCTACGCGCCGGCCGTTCGCTGGAACGGCCGACCAGGAAGATCGAGCGCGAGCGCGAGCGGCTCGCCAGCGAGTACGGCGCGCTGCTCGACGAGAGCGCCCGGAAACCGTTTGCCGACCTACTCGCGCTGTCTCGCAACGTGTTCCCGTACGTCGAGGAACACAAGTTCTATTGCGATTACTGGTTCCTGACGCGCTGGTGGAACAAGATCCGCGAGTTCGGCGCGCTGCTCGCCGGACACGGCTTCCTCGCCGACGGCGAGGACCTGTTTTACCTGACCCGCCACGAGGTCGCCTCGGCACTCGACGAGCTGGTGCTGACGTGGGCAACCGGCGGCGCCGCGCTCGGGCCACAGCACTGGCCGCCGATCGTCGCCCGCCGTCGAGAGCTGCTCGAAAAGCTCAACGAGTTCAAGCCGCCCCCGGCGCTCGGCGTGACTCCCGATTCGATCACCGATCCAATGACGATCATGCTCTGGGGAGTGACCACCGAGCGCGTGCAGGAGTGGGCTCGCCAGCAGGACGGCGGCGCGGAGCTGAACGGTGCGGCGGCGGCACCCGGGGTGGTCGAGGGAGTTGCCCGCGTGATTGTCTCGATCGAGAATCTCGCGGATCTAGAGGATGGCGAGATCCTCGTCTGCGGCAGCACCTCGCCCGCCTGGGCGCCGATCTTCCCGAAGATCAGGGCGACGGTCACCGACGTCGGCGGCGTGATGTCGCACGCGGCGATCGTGTGCCGCGAGTACGGGCTCCCGGCCGTCGTCGGGACCGGCCGCGCGACCTCGCGGATCCGCAGCGGGCAGACGATCCGCGTCGACGGCTCGGCCGGAGTCGTGACGATCCTCGACGGATGAGCGAGCACACCCGGGCGCTGGCGGATCTGTCGCGTGCGGACGAGTCGCGGTTCGGCGGCAAGAGCGCGGGGCTTGGGGAATTAATTGCCGCGGGCGCGCGGGTGCCCGCCGGCTTCGGGCTGGCCTGCTCGGCGTATGAGTTGGCCAAGCGGGATCCGCCGATGCCGGAGGTGGTGCGCGAGGAGCTCGAGCTGCGCTATGCCGAGCTCGGCGAGGACCAGCCGGTCGCGGTCCGCTCGAGCGCCGTCGGCGAGGACGGTGCGCAAGCGACGTTCGCCGGCCAGCAGGAGACAATCCTCTGGGTCCGTGGCGGCGCGTCGGTGTGCGACGCGGTACGCGAATGCTGGGCGAGCCTGCACAGCCCGACAGCGGTCGCCTACCGCGCCCAGCTCGGCGAGCAGCACGCCGAGCCGGCGATGGGCGTGACCGTGCAGGTGATGGTCGACGCCACGGTCGCGGGCGTGCTGTTCACGTGCAATCCCGTCAGCGGCGACCCGAGCATGGTCGCGATCAACGCGAGCTGGGGGCTCGGCGTGGCGGTTGTCGGCGGCGGGGTGACGCCCGACGATTACCTGGTCAGCAAGATCACCGGCGAGATCGTGCGCTCGCAGGTCGGCAGCAAAGCACTCGAGTACGTGCCCGATCCCAGCGGAGCCGGGACGGCTCGGCTCGACGTACCCGCTGAGCGCCGCGCCGTGAGCTGCCTCGACGCGAGTGCGATCACGGAGCTGGTCGATGTCGCGCGGATGATCGAGCGGCACTTCGGCTCGCCTCAGGATGTCGAGTGGGCGATCGCCGCCGACGGGCTGTACGTGCTTCAGTCCCGACCGGTCACCGCCCTGCCCGAGCGCAAGCCAGCCTCGGAGCAGGCATCCGCGCTGTCGCTGGTGATGAAGACCTTCGGAGCTGGGCGGTGAGTCGATGGGGCTGAGCGACGACGACGTCCGCGAGATCCTGCGGATCATCGATGCCTCGCCGCTGCGGGAGATCCGCGTGGAGACCGAGAGCTTCTCGCTGCATGTGCTCAAGGAGGGGTCCGCGGCCGCTGCGCCTCCGGAGGCCACCCGGCCGCCGGGGCCCGCTCGTCGGCGCTCCTTCGTCACGATCAAGGCCCCGATGCTCGGCATGTTCTATGCCGCGGACGGTCCGGGCGTGCAGCCGTTCGTGCAGATCGGAAGCCGCGTCGGCGAGGACACGACCGTGTGCATCATCGAGGTGATGAAGATGATGAACTCCGTGCCGGCCGGGGTCAGCGGGACGATCGTCGACGTCTGCGCGGAGAACGGGGCGCTGGTCGAAGAGGGCGAGGCGCTGTTCCGTGTGGAGCCGTCGTGAGCGCCGGCAGGATGGTCGAATTCGTCGACACGACCACGCGTGACGGCAACCAGAGCCTGTGGAGCGCGACCGGGCTGACGACGCCTGACGTGCTGTCGATCGCGCCGACGCTCGATCGCGTCGGCTACCACGCGCTCGACTTCACCTCGAGCACGCACATGGCGGTCTCGGTCCGCTTCCACCGTGAGGATCCCTGGGAGCGAATCCGGCTCGTCAGCGAGGCGATGCCGGCGACGCCGCTCGGAATGATCACGACCGGGATGCGCTTCATCTCGTGGGTGCCGGCCGCAGAGGACGTGATGCGGCTGTCCTACGCGCTCGCCGTTCGCAATGGCCTGCGCCGGTTGCAGATCGCCGATCCCGCGAACGATCCGGTCCGGCTCGAGCGGCTCGCCGCGATGGCGCGCGCTGAAGGCTTCGAGGAGGTGGTGATCGGGCTGACGTACTCGATCAGCGAGGTCCACACGCACGCCTATTACGCCGAGCGCGCCGCAGCGCTGGCGGAGTGCGCCGCGATGGACCGTCTGTACCTGAAGGATCCCGGCGGCCTGCTCACCCCCGACGCGGTCCGCGAGCTGGCGCCGCACTTCATCGCGGCCGCGGGCGGGCGCACGGTCGAGCTCCACAGCCACTGCACGATCGGGCTCGCCCCGCTTGTCTACGTCGAAGGGGTGCGCGCCGGGTTCCAGGTGCTCCACACCGCCTCGGGCCCGCTGTCACGCGGAACCTCGCAGCCGGAGGCGCTCAGCACCGCACGGAACCTCGAGGCGGCGGGCTTCTCACACCCGCTCGACTTCGCCGCTCAAGCCGCGGTGTCGGAGCATTTCGAGCGGCTGGCGGCGCGGAAGGGGCTCCCGGCCGGAACACCGCAGGAGTTCGACGCCGCCTACTACCGCCACCAGCTGCCCGGTGGGATGGTCACGACGACGCGCCGGATGCTCGCGGAGCTGCGCCGGCCCGAGCTGTTCGACGCCGTGCTCGAAGAGGTCGGTCGCGTCCGCGCCGAGATGGGCTACCCGATCCTGGTCACGCCCGTCTCGCAGCTGATCGCGACCCAGGCGACGCGGAACGTGATCGACGGCGAGCGCTGGTCGACGGTCTCCGACGAGACCGTGCGCTACTTCCTCGGCCACTACGGCGACTCGCCGGCGCCGGTCGATCCGGCGATCGCCGACCGTGTGCTCGCGCGCCCACAGGCCGCTGCGCTGGCAGAGCTCGAGCCGATCAGCCTCGACGGCGCGCGCGAGCGTTTCGGCGCGCGGATCTCCGACGAGGAGATGCTGTTGCGCTTGACGATGCCTGCCGAGCAGGTCGATGCGATGGTCGCGGCCCGCCGCGAGGGGCCGACGTCCGCGCCCGCGGCCCGCAGCGAGGGGCCGCCGTCCGCGCCCGCGGCACGACCCGCGCGGAGCCCCATCGTGACGCTGCTGCGCGAGCTCAGCGAACGCCCGGCGATCTCCGAGCTGACGGTGCGTGCCGGCGCCGACACCGTGGTCTGGCGCCGTGCTCACTGACTCCGCGCTCGGCCTGGATGGCGTCCGCGGGTTCGTGTTCGACGTCGACGGGACGCTCGTGCACCGCGATCCCGACGGCCGCGCCGAACCGCAGCCGGGAGCCGTCGACGTGCTCGCGCGGATCCGCGAGTCGGGGCGCCCCCTGGTGCTGTTCACGAACGGCAGCCACGTCGGCGCCGAGACGATCGCGCGGCGCCTGCGCGATGACGGCCTCCCAGTAGCCGACGACGAGCTGCTGACGCCGGTCGAGAGCGCGATCACCTACCTGCGTCGCCGCCACCGGGACCAGCCCGCGCTGCTGTTCTGCTCGGAGGAGATCCGTGAGCGGATCGCGCTCGCGGGGATCCCTGTGGCCGGCGAGCACGACGAACCCGGGGTCGTGTTCGTCGCGCACGTCCAGGAGGTGGAGCTGGACGCGATCGAGCGGGCGGCGCATGCGGTCTCGAACGGCGCGGCGCTGCTGGCGGGCAGTTACGTACGCGCCTACGCCGGCGCGCGCGGTCCGATCATCAGCCGCGGCGCGATGGTGGCAGCTGCGATCGCCAAGGGCGGCGGCAGGCGACCGAGGGTCGTCGGCAAACCCTCCCGCGCGGCGGTCGCCGAGATCGGCGGGCGGCTCGGGCTGCCAACCAGTGACCTCGCCGTGATCGGGGACGATCTCGGGATGGACATCGCCCTCGGGCGCATCGGCGGTTCGCGCACAGTGCTCGTTCGCAGCGGCATCAGCGGCGCGGTCGAGCTCGACCGCTTGCCCGAGCGCCGGCGACCCGACGCGGTGATCGACGGTATCGCCGATCTGCTGGGATGGTTGTGACCGGCCAGGGCGAGATCCTCGCGGCCGCCGGCCTGACCGTCGCCGGCCTGTATGACGAGCTCACCGACGCCGGCACGAGATCGGTGCGGCTCGACGAGCTGGTGTACGCGGCTGCCGAACGCGTCCCGGGACTGGTTCCGACGCGCGCCCAGGTGGACGCCGAGCGCGAGCGTCCGCTGGCCGAGAAGCACGGCGTCGAGCTCGCGCAGGGGCTGCTGCTGGCCGAGTTCCTGGCGTTGCCCGAGCAGGGCCGCCATCTGCTCCACGCAATGCTCGAGCCGACGCAGCTGGCGCTCGAACGGGTCGATGAGTTGCGCGCCACCGGCTCCGTCGAGCTCGGCGCAGCACGCGTCACCCGTGAGGGCCGGGCCGGGATCCTCGAGCTGCTCAACCCGCGCCACCTGAACGCCGAAGATGGCGTCACGCTCGTGCCGACCGAGGCGGCAGTCGACCTGATCCTGCTCGACCCAGAGATCGAGGTCGGAGTGTTCCGCGGCGGCGCGGTCGACCACCCACGATATGCCGGCGAGCGCGTGTTCGGCAGCGGCATCAACCTGACCCATCTGTACCTCGGCCGGATCGACTTCCTGTTCTACCTCGTGCGCGACCTCGGCTATGTGAACAAGATCTACCGCGGCCTTCGGAGCGGACAGGAGAAGCTATGGATCGCGACCGTGCAGCGGTTCGCGATCGGCGGCCACTGCCAGCTCTTGCACGTCGTCGACCATGTGCTCGCGACGCGCGGCTCGAGGCTGTACCTGCCTGCGCGCAAGGAGGGAATCATCCCCGGCGCGTCCAACCTCAGGTTGCCGCGGTTCGTCGGCGACCGCGCCGCACGGCAGGCGATCCTGTCCGGGCGCGAGTGGGTCGCGGGCGAGCCCGACGCGGCGCTGTTGTGCGACGAGGTCGTCGCGTCCGACGGGCTCGAGGCCGCGCTGCAGGCGCGGATCGGCGCCTTGACGGACTCTGGGCTCGTCAACGCGGTCGCGAACCGCCGCGCGATCCGGATCGGCCAGGAGCCATTCGAGCTCTACCGGGAGTACATGTCCCTGTACGCGCGCGAGCAGGCCGCATGCCACCTCAGCCCGCAACTCGTCCGGAACCTCGAGCAGAACTGGGATGCACGCCGGCGCCGGCTGTGAGCCAATCTGGGATCGGGACGCCGAGACGCTCCCGCGCCCCGAGCTCGCCGCGCTCCAGTTGCACCGCCTGCGCGAGACGATCGCGCGCGTACTGCGCGGCCAACCGCGCGGAGGCGAGCTGCTCGCGCAGGCCGGAATCACGCGACCGGAAGACCTCAGCTCGCTCGAGGAGCTTGAGCGCGTCCCGTTCATGACCAAAGCCGACCTGCGCGACCATTACCCGTTCGGCCTGCTCGCCGTGCCCCGCGAGCAGCTCGTCCGCGTCCACGCCTCGAGCGGCACGCACGGCAAGCCGACGGTCGTCGCCTACACCCGTGCCGATCTCGCGCACTGGACCGAGCTGATGGCGCGTTGCATGACAATGGCCGGCGTCAGGGCGGCGATGGTGATCCACAACGCGAACGGGTACGGGCTGTTCACCGGCGGCCTCGGCTTTCACCAGGGCGGCGAGCGGATCGGCGCGACCGTCGTCCCCGTGTCGGGCGGGTTCACGACGCGTCAGGCGATGCTGCTCGCAGATCTCGAGGCCGACGTGCTCGTCGCGACACCGTCCTACGCGCTTGTGATCGCGCAGGCGGTCCGCGACACCGGCGGCGATCCGCGGGCGTTGGGGCTCAAGCTCGGGCTGTTCGGAGGCGAGCCGTGGGGCGAGCCGATGCGCGCCGAGATCGAGGCCGCCCTCGGGCTCAGCGCGGTCAGCTTCTATGGGCTCTCGGAGATGTGCGGACCAGGAGTCGCGGCCGAGTGCCTGGCGGCCCGCGACGGCCTGCACGTCCAGGAGGACCACTTCCTGGCCGAGGTCGTCGATCCCGCCGGGCAGCCGCTCCCGCCCGGCGCCGAGGGCGAGCTGGTGCTCACGACGCTGACCAAGGAGGCGCTGCCGCTGATCCGCTATCGCACCGGCGACATCGCACGGCTCGGCACGAAGGCATGCGCGTGCGGGCGTACGACCGTCCGTTTGCGTGGACTCCGCGGCCGGTACGACGACATGCTGATCGTCAGAGGCGTCAACGTCCACCCGTCGAACATCGAGCATCTGCTGCTGGGCATCGAGGGCGTGGCGCCGCACTACCGGCTCGTTGTCGAACGCCGCGGCGCACTCGACGAGCTGACGCTGGAGTGCGAACCCGCCGCCGCCGGCGGCGATCGCGAGCGCCTGCGCGCTTTGCTCGAGCCGCTGCTGCGCGAGCGCACCGGCCTGCGGATCGCGGTCGCCGTGCTCGATCCGGGGAGCGTGCCGCGCAGCGAAGGCAAGGCGGTCCGCGTACTCGACCGCCGCTCAGAGTGAAGCGGCCTCGCCGGCCATCGCCTCGTGGCGCACGTCGCTCGGAGTCGAGCCGAACTCGCGCTTGAACACGCGCGAGAAGTGCGCCGCGTCGCAGAAGCCCCAGCGGAATGCGATGTCCGTGACCGAGCCGCCGTTAGGCCGGCGCAGGTCCTCGAGGCAGCGAGCGAGGCGCTCGTTGCGAACGAGTACGGCAACCGACACCTCGGCTTCCTCAAACAGCGCGTGTAGCGCCCGGACCGAGATCGAGAATGCCCGCGCAATCGATACCGGCCCGAGCCCTGGATCCTGGAGATGGGAGCGCACGTACCGGCGGATCTCGGCTCTGAGCGCGGTGCGCTCGGCGGTGCGCCCGGTCGGCAGTCCCGGCTCAACCGCCGCCCGCAGCAGCTCGAGTGCGGCCGTCGCCACCGCCGCCCCGGCGGCCGGTTCGAGCGTCGGCAGCTCCAGCGCAAGCGCATTCATGTACCGCACGAGCATCCGCGCCGAGCCTGAACCGTCGAGCGGCGGCAGCGCCTTCAGCTCGGCCAGCCGTGGGCACACGGCAAGCACGCGCTCGCGCGGGAACATCAGCGTGCGCTTGTAGAACGGCTCGATGATCTCAACCTCGGTCGGCAGCAGCCCGTCCCACAGCACCACGTGTCCAGGCGTGAGCGTCAACTCGCGGCCTCCTTCGCGCACGTGCTCGACGCCCTTCCAAACGAACTGGAAGCCGAGGATGTTCTCGTGCGCGGCGGCGCCGTCCGACCCGATCAACGCTGGGCTCCGGCGGCCGCGAAACGGCGACGCCGCGCAATCGACGAGCATCAGGTCGTCGATCCGCCGTCGCGTCACCGCCGCCGCGAACCTCGCCGGCGTCCGATGCGTGGCGCTGATATCGAACGCCAGATGCGTCGTGGCCAGGATCTCCGACCAGCAATCCAGACGCCGCGACACATCGGCGCCGTTGACCGACCAGCGCTCGGGCTCGACGATCGGGGGGCTGGCAATCACTGCGGTCATGGGGACACCTCCATCTCCATCTCCGCCGCCAACGCGACGAACGCGTCGAGCGCCGTAGGGTCGGCGAGCGAGTCGCGGCTCGCCACCTGCTCGGGCGCCTCGCCCAGCAGGATCCGCTTGACTGGGGCCTCGAGCTTCTTGCCGGTCAGCGTGCGCGGGATCGCGGGCACCGCGACGATCCGATCGGGCACGTGACGCGGAGATAGCTCGTCTCTCAGCCGGGTTGCGATCCGGGCCTGGAGCTCGTCGTCGATCGCGACCCCGTCGGCCGGCACGACGAACAGCAGCAGCTCGCCGCTGCCGCCGCCCGCGTCCTCGAGATGGACCACCAGCGCCTCGAGCACCTCCGGCAGCTCCTCGACGACCGCGTAGAACTCTCCGGTTCCGAGCCTCACGCCGCCGCGGTTGAGCGTCGCGTCGGAGCGCCCGGTGATCACGCAGCTCCCGCGCTCGGTGAACATGATCCAGTCGCCCTGACGCCAGATTCCGGGGTAGCGGTCGAAGTACGCGTTGCGATACCGCTCGCCGTCCTCATCGCCCCACAGCTCCACCGGCATCGACGGCATCGGCGAGGTGATCACGAGCTCGCCGAGCTCGCCGACCAGTTCCTTGCCATCTGGGTCGAACGCGTGCGCGTCGACGCCGAGGCAGCGCCCGGAGATCTCTCCCTCGTACACGGGCTGGGCGAATGAGCCCGAGACGATCCCGGTACAAACGTCCGTGCCGCCCGAGCCGTTGATCAGGACCGCGCCCGGCGAAAGCTGCTCGAGCGCGTAACGGTAGCCCTCGGCAGGCAGCGGCGATCCAGCCGTGGCCAGCGCGCGGACCGAGCTCAGGTCGAGCTCCCGCCCGGGTTCCAGCCCGGCCTTGCGGCAGGCCATCAGATACGGAGGACTGACGCCCATCACGGTCGGGCGCAGCTGCTCGGCGAGCCGCCACTGCTCGAGCAGGTCGGGCCACGCTGGGTCGCCATCGAGCATCACGATCGAGGAGCGCAGCAGCAACGCAGACACGAGCGCGTTCCACATCATCCAAGCGGTCGTCGAGAACCATTGCAGCCGGGCGCCCGGCTTCAGATCCCAGCCGAGCCCCTGGTTCTTGTGGTGCTCGAGCAACTGCCCGCCGTGGCCGTGCACGATCGCCTTCGGCAGCCCCGTGGTGCCCGAGGAGAACAGCACGTACACCGGGTGCTCGAACGCGACCGGCTCGAACTCGAGCGGCGCCGATTCGGCGCACAACTCGTGCCAGCCGACCGCGTCCGGCAGCTCGGCGTCGCCGTAGGGGACCGACACCACGTGCTCGACGGTCTCAAGGCGTGCGCGGATCGCCCGCACCTCCGCGCGGCGATCGACGTAGCGGTCGCGGTATCCGTATCCCGCCACCGCCAGCAGCACCCGCGGCTGGATCTGGGCGAAGCGGTCGGTCACGCTCCGGGCGCCGAACTCGGGCGCACAAGCCGCCCAGATCGCGCCGAGGCTGGCGGTGGCGATGAACGCGGCCAGCGTCTCGGGAATGTTCGGCATGTACGCGACCACGCGGTCGCCCGGCCCGACCCCGAGCCGTTGCAAGCCGGTGCGCGCGCGGGCCGCCTGCTCGCGCAGCTCGCCAAACGTCCATTCGATCGGCGGACGGGTCTGCGAGCGCGCGACGACGGCAATGCGATCGCGGTCCTCATCGGTCCCGAGCAGGTGCTCTGCATAGTTCAGGCGCGCGTCCGGGAACCAGCGTGCTCCGGGCATCGTGCGGTCGGCCAGCACGCGCGTGTACGGGGCGCGGAAGCGGATCTCGAAGAAGTCCGCGATCGAGCCCCAGAATCCGTCGAGGTCCGTGACCGACCACCGCCACAGATCCTCGTAGGCGGCGAACTCCTGCGCCCGGCTGCTGGCGAGCCAGGTCATGTAGCGCCCGACCTCCGTGCTCGCGCGCAGGTCCGCAGGCGGCGTCCACAGCACGTCGCCGATCATCCGGCGACCTCCAGCTTGAACAGCCTGGCGGCGTTCTCCTTCAACACCAACGGGCGGACCTCGTCCTTGATCGGCAGCTGCTCGAACTCGGCCAGCCAGCGGTCAGGGGTGATCAACGGGTAGTCAGAGCCGAACAGCATCTTGCGCTTCAGTTGCGTGTTCGTGTAACGGATCAGGTTCTCGGGGAAGTACTTCGGCGCCCAGCCACTGAGATCGATGTAGACGTTCGGTTTGTGCACCGCGATCGCGAGCGCCTCGTCCTGCCACGGGAACGAGGGGTGGGCGAGGATGATCTCCAGCTCCGGGAAGTCGGCCGCGACATCGTCGACGAGCATCGGGTTGGAGTACTTCAACCGCACGCCGCCCCCGCCCGGCATTCCGGCGCCGATGCCGGTCGTGCCCGAATGGAACAGGGCAACCAGGCCGGCCTCCGCGATCACCTCGTACAGCGGGTAGTGGTCGCGGTCGTTGGGCCAGAACGCCTGCGTGTTGGGGTGGAACTTGAATCCCCGGACGCCGGCCTCGATCCACTCCCGCGCCTCCCGTACGCCGAGCTTGCCTTTGTGCGGGTCGACGCTCGCGAACGGGATCAGGACGTCTGGGTTCGCTCGCGCTGCCGCCATCACGTCGGCGTTTCCGAGCCTGTGGCGGCCCATGCCGGCCTCGTCGTCGACCGTGAAGATGACCGCCAGCATCCGGCGCTCGCGGTAGTAGTCGGCCACCTCCTGAGCGGTCGGCTGGGGCGGATGGCCACCGAAGTACGCGGCGGCCGCCGCCAGCACGTCGAGCGTCACCGGGTCCTGCGGCTCGTCTTCAAGACGCTCGGCGTGGGTGTGTACGTCGATCGCGACGATCCTGTCCAGATCGATCGAGCTCACGCGTACACCTGCCCCAACGCCACCTCGACGACCAGCGGCCGGCGCCGCTGCGCCAGGCCGGTCAGCCCCTCGTCCAGCGTGCTCAGCAGCTCCTCGTGCGTCTCCACGCGGGTCGCGGGGCAGCCGAAGCCGCGTGCAATCCCGGCGATGTCGACGCCCGGGAAGGCGGGCCAGGCGCCGGTGCCACCGCGATCGCGCGCCTGGGCGTCCATCACCCCGTACCCGCCGTTCGCCATCACGATCAGCAGCACGCCGACCTCGTATCGAGCGGCGCTCCACAGCGCCTGGATCGCGAACAGCGCCGAGCCGTCCCCGATCACGCCGACGACCGGTCGGTCCGGAAGTGCCATGCGCAGGCCGATCGCGCCCGAGAGTCCGAACCCTAGTCCGCCGTTGGCGCAGCTGACAAAGCCGAGCGGCGCGCGGGCCGGGATCCGCTGGTGGAGCTCGGGCTTGGCCGAGGGGGCCTCCTCGAGCAGCACCACATCGTCAGGCAGCCGCTCGGCGAGCGCCGCGAGCACGTGCCCGGCTCGCAACGGCTCGCCTGGTCCCGGCGGCGGGGGCGGCGCTGGACGCTGCGCCGGCTCGGGTGCCGGACCGTCGCGCTGGCTGAGCTGGTCGGCCAGCGCCTGGCATGCCGCCGCCACCGGCGCCACGACCGCCAGCTCGCACGGACTGCGGTGCGCCTCCGCGGGATCGGCCGTGATCACAGCCACGCGGGTGCCGGGCGCCACCGGCCGCTCAGGCGCTTCGAACAGGTACAGGCGGAACGCGTTCGTGCCGACGACGAGCACCACGTCGTGCTGCTCGAGCGCCTCGCGCATCAGCCGCCGGCGCCAGTGCAGGTGCCCGGCGAACAGCGCATGGTCCTGCGGGAAGCCCGCCCGCGCGCCGAACGGCTCCTGCCAGACGGGAGCGCCGAGACGCTCCGCGAGCGCGACCAGTGCCGACCAACCCTCGGCGCTATCGGCGCCGGCGCCGACGACAAGCACCGGCGACCGCGCCTCGTCAAGCAGCCGGGCCAGATCGCGGAGCTCCGCGGGCGAGACCGAGGCCGGCCGCAGGACTCGCGTCGGCGTCCCCGCCGCGAGCTCGTCCGCCGGCTCCTCCCAGTCGCCCATCGGCACGACCACGAGCGCAGGGCCGCTGGCCGCCTTCGCCTCGTGGTAGGCCCGCGCGATCGCACCCGGTACATCCTGCGGTCGCGCGGGCGTGTTGGTCCACACCGGGTACTCGCCGGCGAGACGGTCAAGCGCGCGGCCGGTCAGGAACGGGTCGAACGCCAGCTGGCGTCGGTCCTGCTGACCGACGACGACCACCAGCGGTGCGCGGCTGTCGCGCGCGTTCGCGATCGCGTTGATCGCGTTGCCGAGCCCGGGGGCGGTATGGAGGTTGACAAACGCCGGCTCTCCGCGCGCGATCGCGTAGCCGCTCGCGATCCCGACCGCGGAGCCCTCGTGCAGCGCTAGGACGAACCCGATGTCGGCGGGCAGGTCGCACAGGAACGACACCTCGGTCGAGCCCGGGTTGCCGAAGATCGTCGTCATCCCGTGGCGACGCATCACGTCCAGAGTCGCGTCCCGAACGGTGTCCGTCATAAGAACATTCGATCACATCGCGGACCTTGGCGTAAGCAATTGGATACGGTTCGCATGCCGAACGACTTTCGCGTGATCGGATCAGATGGACAAACCCCCCTCTCGGAGCACGGATTACGTCCAATCGCTGGAGCGCGGACTGGCGGTAATCCGCGCCTTCGACGCCGAGCACCCGGACCTTGCGCTCAGCGATGTCGCCCGTGCGACCGGCCTGACCCGCGCTACCGCGCGGCGGTTCTTGCTGACGCTCGCGGAGCTCGGCTACGTGAGCCTCGCCGACGGACGCTTCTCACTGCGGCCGCGAGTGCTCGAGCTCGGCTACCCGTACCTTTCGACGCTCGGCCTGCCGGAGCTCGCGCCACCGCACATGGAACGCCTCGTCGCGCAGGTGAACGAGTCGTCCTCGATCTCCGTCCTTGACGACACGGACATCGTCTACGTCGTCCGGGTACCAACGCGCCGGATCATGAGCATCACGCTGTCGGTCGGCACACGGCTGCCGGCGTACTGCACGTCGATGGGCCGGGTGCTGCTCGCCGGGCTGGGAGACGATCGGCTGGAGCAGCTGCTGTCCCGGATCGAGCTCCGGGCGCTGACCGCCCGTACGGTCACCGACCGAGAGGTGCTGGCGCAACTGCTCACACGAGTCCGCCAGCAGGGATACGCGCTCACCGACCAGGAGCTCGAAGAGGGATTGCGCTCGATTGCGGTCCCGATACGGGACAGCGCCGGGTCGGTCGCGGCAGCGCTGAACGTATCCGTCCACGCGAGCCGCGCCACCGCGGCCGCGCTCAAACGCGACGTGCTACCGCTAGCTCGCGAGACGGCGGCCGCGATCGAGGCCGACCTCCGCGGCCCGTGGACGGCGCCGCGGTCCTAGGGGTCTCCAAGCCGCGCTAGACCGCGAAGAAGACTGTCTCGCGCTCGCCCTGAAGTCGGATGTCGAAGCGGTATCCGCCATCTTGCGCGACCGCGATCAGCGTGTCCGCGCCCGCACCCGCGGGCAGCGCCGAGAGAACCGGATCGGCTGCGTTGGCCGAAGCCTCGTCAGCGAAATAGATCCGGGTCACGAGCCGTGCGAGCAGCCCGCGAGCAAGCACCGTCACGTCGATGTGCGGCGCTTCCAGCCCGCCGCCAGGAACCGGCAAGCTACCCGGCTTGATCGTGTGGATCTCGTAACGGCCCTCCTCATCCGTGCCCGAGCGGCCGAGGCCACGGAAGCGGTCCGTCTGGATCGCACCCCGTGGATCGCCGGCGGACGGGAAGCGACCGTCGGCGTCGGCCTGCCAGGTCTCGATGACGGCATCCGGGATCGGGTCCCCGGCGCCGTCGTAGACGACCCCGCTGATCCAGATCTCGCCCGGCGTTCCCGCGGGCACGACCTCCGCGCCGTCCTCCCAAGTCAGCCCGATCGTGAAGAATGGCCCGACCGTCTGCGACGGCGTGATCCCCAGCTTGCTCATAGGTGTGGCTCCTCGAACACGGAGCCCCCGGCACCGCGCAGCACGATGTCCCAGACGTACCCGAGCTGCCAGTGATCCTCGGTCGTGTCCCAGTCGAAGCGCGAGATCATGCGCTCACGCGCCTTTGGATCGGGGACCGAGTTGAAGATCGGGTCCTGGGAGAACAGCGGATCGTCAGGGAAGTACATCTGCGTCACGAGCCGCTGCGTGAATGCGCGGCCGAACAGCGAGAAGTGGATGTGTGCCGGACGCCAGGCGTTCGGATGGTTCTTCCACGGATACGCCCCGGGCCTGATCGTCACGAACCTGTAGCGCCCCTCGGAGTCGGTCAGGCAGCGGCCCGCGCCGGTGAAGTTCGGGTCAAGCGGCGCCGGCCAGGCGTCGTTGTGGTGCTTGTAGCGCCCGGCGGCGTTCGCCTGCCAGATTTCGACCAGCGTGTTCGGTATCGGCCGCCCATCGCTATCGATCAGCCGACCCGCGACTTGGATCCGCTGCCCCACCGGCTCGGCTTGATGCTGCACCGTGAGGTCGTGATCGTTCGCGGCCACGCGACCGTCGCCGAACACCGGCCCGGTGACTTCGGTCAGCCGCTGCGGGAGCAACACGAGCGGGTTGCGCGGATGCCGGAGCGCCGTGCTGCGGTAGCCGGCGTAGTCGAGCGGCGGGTCGACTCCCTCCTGTTCGCGGCGGTAGCACGGAAGCACCAACTCCGGGGGCGTGGATTGCTCGGTCAACGGGCCCTACTGTAAGGGTCGTCTCGGCTCATCTGCTCACCAGCTCACGGAGGGCAGTGAGCTCCTCATCGCTCGGAAGGCGCGTGGTTCGTAGCTGATCGGCTACGCGCAGCTTCCAGCCGGTCGACTCCTGCACCCGCTCGGCGCTCACCCCGGTATGAGTTTGCGTCAGCACGAGCTCCTTGGACTGCGGATCGGGCTCGAGCACGCCGAGGTCGGTGATCACGGCGGATGGGCCGGCGCCGCGGAACCCGAGCCGCTCACGCGTCCGCGCACCGCCCGCTCCGTCGCCATAACCGACCGTGGTACAGAAGTCGAGCCGCTTGACAAACGTCCTCGTGCTGTGCGCCGCGATCACCACCACCTCGCCGCAGCTGGCGGCGATCTCAGGCGCGCCGCCCGCGCCGGGCAGCCGCGTGCGCGGGTGCTCGTAGTCGCCGATCACCGTCGAGTTGAGGTTCGCGAAGCGGTCGATTTGGGCGGCTCCGAGGAACGCGACGTCGATCCGCCCGGGGCCGATCCAGTAGTTGAACATCTCGGGCACACTGACGACGAAATCGGCGGTCTCGGCGAGCTCTCCGTCGCCGATCGAGAGCGGGACGTGAGCCGGCTTGGCGCCGATCGTGCCCGATTCGTAGACCAGCACCAGCTCGGGGTTGTGAACCGCTCGCGCGAGGATCGCCGCGGTGCTGGGCCGGCCGACGCCGATGAACACGCGGGCGGCGTGGCGCAACCACCGCGCCGCGACGACCGTCTGGATCTCAGCCGTGGTCGGCTCGGCGATGGTCGTCATCGGTGCGCCATCTCCGCCAGCACGTGCTCGTTCATCCACGCGGCAAACGCGTCCCGGTCCCGGCTGACCTCGCCCCAGAACTTGTAGAAGTCGTTGTCGCGCTCGGTTATCCCGAGGCTGTAGCTCGGGCGCGAACCGCCCGGAGCTTCCGCGACGGCATCGATCACCCAGCCCGGCAGCGCGACCGCTCCGGGCCGCGGCTCGAGCTGCTCGACGATCCGCTCGACGGTCACGAGCGAGCGCTTTGCCGCCAGCACGGCTTCCTTCTGCACGCCGGGGATGCCCCACAGCTGCACATTGCCTCGCCGGTCCGCTTCCTGGGCGTGGATGATTGCGACATCCGGACTCAGCGCGGGCACCGCGACGAGCTGCTCGCCGGTGAACGGGCAAACGATCGGCGCGACCTGCGTTCGCGCCATCAGGTCGGTACCGACGTACCCGCGCAGGACCGCGAACGGGAGCTTCGCGGCGCCCGCCACGTACCGGTTGGCCATCCCCGCATGGCTATGCTCCTCCAGCTCGATCGGCCGCGGCCAGTCGTGCTCGACCGCATCGCGGAACCGGTGCAGCGAACCGACGCCGGGATTGCCGCCGTAGGAGAACACGAGCCGGCGCGCTGCGCCCATGCCGATCAGCTGGTCGTAGAGCACGTCCGGCGTCATCCTGATCAGCTCGAGCTCGCGGCGGCCCTGACGAAGTAGCTCGTGGCCGGCCGCGAACGGGATCAGATGGGTGAAGCCCTCGAGCGCGACCGAATCTCCGTCGCTGACCACGGCCGCGACCGCGTCCGTCAGGGACATCAGCTCTGCCATGGCATCCAGTCCCAGCGATCAGATCGGATATTGGCGGGCCAGCTCCTGCACGGTGATCCAGCGCAGCTCCGTGAACTCCTCGAGCGCCGCGCGGCCGCCGAAGCGACCGAAGCCGCTGGCCTTGACACCACCGAATGGCATCTGCGGCTCGTCATGGACGGTCGTGTCGTTGATATGACATATGCCGCTCTCGATTCGTTGCGCGAGCTCGAGCGCGAATGGCACGTTCTCGCTGAACACCGCGGCTGCCAGCCCGTACTCGGTGTCGTTGGCGACCCGCACCGCCTCGTCCGGCCCGTCGACCGAGACGATCGACGCGAGTGGACCGAACGACTCCTCCGAGTACACGCGCATCTCCGGCGTGACACCGCTCAGCACGGTCGGCGGGAAGCACGTGCCGTCCGGCTCGCCGCCGCTGAGCGCGTGCGCGCCCTTGGCGACCGCGTCGCGCACCAGCTCCGTGACGCGCTTGACGGCAGCCTCGTTAACCAGCGGCCCGATGTGCGTCGTGGGCTCGCGCGGGTCGCCGACATTGAGCGCGCGCGCCTTGTCCGCGAGCTTCTGGGCGAGCGCGTCGACCACCGCCTGGTCGGCCACGATCCGCTCCGTCGACATGCAGATCTGGCCCTGGTGGAAGAACGCGCCGAAGCTGGCGGCGGCCGCCGCGCGATCGAGGTCCGCATCGCCGAGCACGATCATCGGCGCCTTGCCGCCGAGCTCGAGCAGTACACGCTTTAGATGCCGGCCGGCGTTCTCGGCGATGATTCGCCCGACCCGGGTCGAGCCGGTGAAGTTGATCCGCCGTGTGGCTGGATGCGCGATCAGCTCGTCGACCACGTCCGCGGCGTCCTCCGGCGCGTTCGTCACGAGGTTGATGACACCGGGCGGGAGACCCGCGTCCTCGAGCGCGCGGACGACCGCGGCATGAGTCCGCGGGCTGATCTCCGACGCCTTCAGGACGACCGTGTTCGCGTAGGCGAGGGGGGTCGCCACCGACCTCGTGGCGAGGATCACCGGCGCGTTCCAAGGGGCGATCGCAACGACCACGCCGGCCGGCGCCCTTATACCCATTGCGAGCTTGCCCGGAACGTCGGACGGGATCACGTCGCCGATCAGCCCATACGCCTGCGCGGCCGCCTCGCGGAGCATCCCCGCGGCGAGCTCGCAGTTGAACATCCCCCAGCCGAACACACCGCCGGTCTCCTCGGTCACGATCGCGGCGATCTCCGGGGCGCGCTCGAGCAGCAGCTCGGCCGCCTTGAGCAGGATCGTGCGGCGCTGGCCCGGCGCGCTGCGCGACCACTCGCCGAACGCGGCGTGGGCTGCATCCACAGCCGCGCGCGCGTCGGCTCGCCCCGCGGCGGCTGCCGTTCCCACCGGCGCTCCGTCGTACGGGAAGTGCTGTTGATAGCTCTCCCCGGAACCGGCGTCCGTCCACTTCCCGCCGATCAGGAGCTGCTGCCGCGCAAGCTCTACAGTCGCCATCTCCGCCTCCTCACTTGTCGACGTACCGCCGTCCCACGGTGCGGGATGTGGCCATTCGTTCTCAAAGCGGACATTAGCCGAGCCGATGCAACCGTGAACGGGGCGCCGGGCCGACCCAGGTCGCCATGCACTGGCAGACAACGATCCACGCTCTGAGGTGCATGCGCGCCGGGCGACGGCATGCGCTGGTCGGCGGCATACAGTCCCCACCGGCCCATCACCGACCCTCCGCGTTGCGCCAGCCCTGCGCGTACTGCAGGCGCGCCGTGACCGAATACGGGACCGGGCTGACCACCGCCCGCACGCTGATCTGCTTGTGGGGCTCCACGGTCATCTTGCGCGAACCGCCGTCTGGCTCACCCCAGATGACGTGGACCTCAGTCCCGATCTCGACCTCGGGGTCGACCGTCGCCAGCGACAGCGCCCGATTCTCATTGGCGCTGTAGCCGGTGAACATCGAGAGCCCGATGAGGTTTCCGTCGCCGTCCACGACCGAGTCGAAGTTCGACGATCCGTAGTTGGCGATCGGCAGGTCGAAGAACTGGTAGTGCTCACGCTCGAGGTCGACCACCGAGGAGAGGATCTTGGACACGTCCGCACCCTCCCAGGCCAGCGTCACCTTCTTGCGCTGGGTCCCGGGTTCGATCTGCCTCAGCGCGTCGCTGCCGACGAAGTCGTGGTCGAACTTCACGAACGGCCCGTAACCGAGCTCGAATGGGTTCAGGTAGTAGTCCTCGATATCGTCGGAGACGAAGCTGCCGGCGAGCGCGTTGGTTGCCTCGTAGCTGTCGGCGCCGAGCCACTCGCGGTAGCCGCGCAATTCCTTGCCGGTGTAGATCGCCGGCAGCGGCGAGGGGATCCAGCCCGACTCGAGCGTGTTCGATGCGTACGCGCGAGCCCCGCAGAGCTCAAGTCCGAACTCCTGTCCGGCTTCGAGGATCGCCTCGCGGACCTTGTCGTAGGTCTCATATGGCCCCCACAGCTCGAGGCCGGGCTCGCCCGCCATTCCGTGACGGAGGGTTCGCACGCGGTCACCGGCCAGATTCATCTCCGCCATGCGGAAGAACTTCAGCTGCTCCACCCTGCCGCCGTTGAGCTTCTCGATCACCTGCCAGGCGTTCGGTCCTTGAATTTGAAAACGCCAGAAGGTGCGCGTGACCGCCTTACCGTATGGCCGCCCGGGCGAGCGGTCGTCGTACTCGACCTCCACGTCGTAGCCCCCGGTCTGCGCCCGGTAGCGCAGCCAGTTGGCCGCGGGATTTCGTCCGACCCAGACGAAGTCCTGCTCGTCGAGGTGGAACAGGATGCCATCGCCGATCACGTGCCCGGCGGGTGTGGTCGGAACGAACTGCTTAGCCATGTTGACCGGGAAATCCGCCGTGCTGTTGATCCCGGTTTCGGAGATCAGCTTCAACGCGTCCGGTCCCCGGAAAAACAAGTTGACCATGTGATGCGACTGGTCGAACAGCACCGCAGTCTCTCGCCACGCACGCTGCTCGCGCCGCCAGTTGGTGAACTCGTACGGCACGACTGGGTAGATGTATGCGCCGATCTGCGAGTTGCGCAACAGCTCGACCGTGTTGCCCGCCTCGTCCAGGACTTCCTGAAGGTTGCGTGGGGTCATCGTCTCCTCCGTTCCGTGGCTGCTATGGCCGCGCTGTGTGACGTTTCACGACTGCACCGCCAGCCGCCGTCTCGCGCTTGTGGCGCTCCCAGCTCCACGTATCGCGGAGCTGGTTGAGGGTGTAGTAGTGAAATCCGGCGATGTTCAACGACGGGTCCTCGACGGACGGCGCGAGCGCGTCGTAGAGCGTGTCCGCCGTCGAGCTCGAGCGGCGCAGCAGCGCCAGCAGCCCGCGCTGCTTTCGCACGAACGACAGCGAAGGGCCGACGCCGATCCGCATCGAGACCTCGAGTAGGCGGCGGCGATCGACCACGCCAGGCATGCCTACCTGGGCGGGCAGCGTGTGGCCCCGCTCGCGCATGGTTCTGAGCCAGCGCAGCAGCACGTCCGCGTCGAAGCACATCTGCGTGGTCATGTAGTCGGCCTGCGCGCTGTTCTTCTCGAGCGCGCGGGAGAGCGTGTCTGGGTCGATCAGAGGATGGCCCTCGGGATAGGCGGCGATCCCAATCCTGCGGATGCCGTGCGGATTCTGGCGAATCAGTGGCAAGAGCTCCCCGGCCGAGGAGTAGGCGCCCTCTGGCGAGCCGTTGTCGCCACCAATCACGAATACCTCATCGATCCCGGCTCGGGCGATCTCCAGGAGCAACGCCTCGAGATGGGACTCGTCGCGGATCCCCCGGGCCGCCAGATGGGGAGTCACCTTGTGGCCGAGCGCAGCCAGGCGCACCGCAAAATCGACGGTGTGGTCAACGCCGTGCTTGGGGGAGCTTGTGACGGTGAGCCAAGCGGGTTCTGGTAGCTGCGCGGCCTGAACTTCGGCACGCTCGAACGGCAGCACCTCGAACTGGACCACTCCCCCGTCACCGATGGGGCGACTCACGGCGTCAGCAACCGAGCCCATCGTGCTGCTCGACGTCGGGTGATCGACGCTCTAGCCGGCGCCGTTGGCGAACGCGAGGAGATCCTTGTCGGAGTCAGAATCGGGCAGCCTCTCGATCCGAGCGGAGGGCCGACCGTAGCGCCGACCCAACGCTCCCGCCAGCCATACCGTGCAGCCGTTCTTGCCGCTCAGCGCGCTGCGCCGGCTGACCGGGGAGACCTTCAGCGGACGCCTGCGGAGGCTGGGGATACGATCGGCGCGTGCCGCTCCCGTCCGACCTACCCGAGCAGCAGCAGCTGCGAGCCGCTGCTGCAACACTCGAGCGGGCGCGGATGGTCGGCAGCGTGCTCGACCATAAGTGGCGGACGATCTTCCTTTCCACCGAGCAGGTCGCGGTGTTTCCCGATGCGGACCTCTCCACGCCGGCGACGACGATCCGATCATCCCGCTGGTCAACGCGCGAATCATGGCCCGGCTTCTCCCCAACGCGACGCTGCACGTCTACCCCGACGGGCACCTCGGACTCGTGACCCACGCGCACGACCTCGCACCGCGCATCGCGAACTTTCTGCGGACCGCGTGAGGAAGACCGTCGAGTTGCTCCGGAAGGAACGCGCCGAGCGTCCCGCCAGGTTGTTCTCGTGGTAGAGCTCTCTAAATCCCGATCAGACCGGTAGTTGGTTGAGCTTGCGGATCTGCCTGTCGAAGATGGCGGTGGGCGCGTAACGGCGCGCCTTGCTCACGCGGCGGGCGGTCTTGCCGGCCGGATATCTGAGCTTCGGGCGTTCGTCGGTGGCGGCGGCGACGATGGCGTGGCCGACGATCGATGGCGCGTCGCCCGCCTTCAGGGCGTCGGCAAGTCCGGCGTCGACGATCTTGCGTTGTTGGGCGTAGAGCGGAAGCGGTGTGTCGGCGGCAGCGAGATTCGCGTCGAACGAGGTCTTGGTGAACCCGGGCTCGACCAGCAGCACGCGGACTCCGTGCTCACGCACCTCGTGGTCGACCGACTCGGAGTAGCCCTCGAGAGCGTGCTTGCTCGACGCGTACAACGCCATGTAGGGGACCGGAATCAGACCGACAACCGAGCTGACGTTGATGATCCTTCCGCTGCGCTGCTCGCGCATACGCGGCAGTACGGCGCGCGTCATGCGGATCGACCCGAAGAAGTTGGTCTCAAACAGCGCGCGTGCCTGCTCTACCGAGCTCTCCTCGGCAGCGCCGGCGACGCCGAGACCGGCGTTGTTGACCAACACGTCGATGCGGCCGGAGCGGTCGAGCACCTCGCGCACCGCGTCGGTCACCGAGTCATCGTCGGTGACGTCGAGTGGCAGGAACACCACTTCCCCGCGCTTCTCGCCCGGGGTCGCTCTGCGGCTCGTCCCGTACACCGTGAACCCCGCGCCGACGAGGGCGTGTGCGGCGGCCTCCCCGATCCCGGACGATGCTCCCGTCACCAGCGCTACTTGACCTGGCTTGGCTTTCATGACCTGCTCCTTGGCGTGAGTTGAATTATGGTCATAATATCATAGTACGACTATAATCCAATATCCATCGTGGGCACCGGCACCGGGCATCGGGACACGGGCCTACGGTCAGACCCCCTCGTAGGAGCGCCGCCGGCGTGACCGAGACCAGTTCGACGAGAGGTGCGCCATGCGATACGGCAAGGACCAAAAGCAAGCCACCAGACAACGCATCCTCGAAGCCGCCGGCAGGCGCTTCAAGCAAGACGGCATCGACGGAGCGGGCATCGCGGCTGTGATGTCCGACGCCGGCCTAACCAACGGCGCCTTCTACGCCCACTTCACCTCAAAGGAGGACCTAGTCGCGAACGTCCTCGCCGACCAGCTGCGCGCTCAACGCCAAAGCCTCGACACCCAGCCCGCAGGTCGGGCGGGACTCGAGGCATTCATCCGCTCCTACCTGTCCCCGCAGCACCGCGACCAGTGCGCAGACGGCTGCCCCACAGCGGCACTACTCGACGAGATCGCCCGACGCCCCGCCGACACCCGACAAGTCTTCACCGACGAACTGACCCGCTCCATGGACAACAACATCGCGGCGCGCCTTGACCCGACAAACCCCGAGGCGGCCAGGACCGACGCCCTCACGATCTTCGGCCTGATGGTCGGCACCCTGCAACTCGCCAGGGCACTGACTGACCCCGACCTCTCCGACCAACTCCTCGCCCACGGCGTCAAGACTGCGCTCGCGCTGCTGGAGGACTTCGCCCAATGACCAGCGAGCGAGCGATCTGCACGACTGCAGGCAACTCTCGACGTGCAGGACATCGCTCAAAGAATTGAAGGGATTCCAGCCTCCCGGACGCCTGGCCGCGTCACGGTTCGGCGCCGCCGGGCGGGGGGTCGGGGAGGTATGCGTCCGCGGCGCCGGTGAAGTCTTCGTAGGTCCAGGTCAGCGAGCCGTCGGCCAGTTCGTTGACGACCTGCTGCACCCATTGCAGTTCGGCCTCGGTGACGGCGAGCTGATATTCGGTCTCGAGCAGCGCAACGCGGGGCACCCCGGGCGCGTAGTCGGCCAGCGCCCCACCCAGTCCGGCGACGGCCGCTTGCAGCAATTTGCTGCGCTCCCTCAGTGCCGACAGTAGGCCTTCAGGTCCGAGCAGCATCGCAAATGACAGGGCGGCGGGGAAGGTTGGGAACTCGTTGCGGGGGTTCGCGAGCATTTCCGCCAGCCATTTAAGGACGAACCCTCGTCCGTCTGCGGTGAGCTCATAGACCGTCCGCTCGGGGTACTGCTGGGCGCGCTCGGTCTGACGAACGGCGATAAGTCCGGACTCGCTCAGCCGGCCGATCGTCTTGTAGAGGCTCGACCGCTGACCGACGTTGATCACCTGGTCCTTGCCCCACTCCTTCAGCAGCCGCTGCATCCGGTAGGGGTGAAGCGGCCCGCCGTAGAGCAAGCAGAGCACGGCCAGGCCGAGCGGTGAAGGGCGTCCCTGGGTAGGCATGGCTCGCCGCGCAGCGTATCCCGAAGAAGCCCCTTGACGACTAGTAGTCTAGACACTAGTGTTGTGTACACTAGTAGATTCCGACACTTTCGCTCACACAGAGCGGGCTGAATACAGGAGTGAGCCATGACCGCAGTCTCTACCGCAATCGTGATTGGTGGCGGGATCGCCGGTCCCGTCGCGGCGACCGCGTTACAACAAGCAGGGATCGCCGCGACGGTCTACGAGGCATACCCCGCACTATCGGACGGGATCGGCGGCGACCTCGCGCTCGCGGCAAATGGCATGCGTGCTCTGGGCATCATCGGAGTGGATGACGCCGTACGGGCGCTTTCGCTCCCGATCAGCGGGCAGGTCATGTCGGTGAACGGAAAGGCCCTTGACCTTCCAGGCCTTGACGGGGTCGAACCGATGCAGGTAGTCGGTCGCGGAGATTTGCAGCGCGTTTTGCACGACCGGGCCGTCAGCGCCGGCGTTGAGTTTCACTACGACAAGCGTCTCGTTGGTGTCGAGCACATTGGGACCGGCGTCGTAGCCGGGTTCACTGACGACACCACCGCTACGGCAGACGTGCTGGTCGGCGCCGATGGCGTCCGGTCTACGGTTCGCACCTTGATCGACCCGAAAGCCCCCGGTGCCGACTACACCGGGTTGCTCGGATTCCAGGCCCGCGTCGATCTCGATCTTGATCTCGATCCTGGTGTCATGACATTTGCGTTTGGCAAGCGTGCGTACTACTTGTATTGGAAGGAAGCTGACGGCCGGTTTACCTGGGGAGCGAACCTCCCGTCGAAGCAGTACCTGTCAACTACGGATGCGCGGACGATTCCCGTCGGCGACTGGCTCACGACGCTGCGCGAGACATATGCGGGCGACGTTCCGGGTGAACAATTGGCGAACGCCACGACCGAGGAGACTCTCCAGATCCTTGGCGCGATCCACATCATGCCTCCGGTTCCGCGCTGGTATCGCGACCGAATGGTGCTGGTCGGCGACGCAGTCCACGCACCGTCCAACAGCACCGGCCAGGGCGCCTCTCTCGCGATCGAGAGCGCCATCCAGCTAGCTCGGTGCCTCCGTGATCTGCCCGATCCGGCCTCGGCGTTCGCCACCTACGAGGTTCTGCGCCGCACGCGGGTCGAGAAGATCACGAAACGTGGCGCGCGGACGAACAGCGCCAAGACGCCGGGGCCGGTCGCGCGCCGCATCATCCAGACGGTCATGCCGCTCTTCTTCAAAGTCGTGAACTTCGAGAAGACGATCGGTCCCGAACAGCGGTACGCCATCGACTGGAACGAACACCTCACCGTCTCCCCCACGTAGACGGGATAGCAAGCATTGGACGGCCTGACCGATGCCTCTCGAGTCGCGAAGGAATGCCAAAACCGCAACAACACACGGACCCCGCTCGCCGCGCAAACCGAGTCGAGTACTCGGTCGGGCGAGGTTCGCGTCGCCGCGCGAAAGCAGGTGGCATGGACCGCCCGGACTGACTCTTCTGCATCGGCCCGGCATTGAGGACGCGCGGCGGCGAGCAGCTGTCGCTCGTGCTCCTCGTCCTAAGCAGCGACGAGATCACCAGCCTGACGGCGCTTGCACTTGCATGGGGGCAGCGGCGCGCGTCCTGCCTGCTGCGCAGACGAGGATCGGGAAGTGCGAGATGCCTGCCGTGGCTCGAAAGCCCTCCTCGGGTAGGCACTGTCCTCGGGCTTAGTCCCCCGGACGGGGTGAGTTCCGCCGTTGTCGCGCGTCGGAAATTGGCAGGCAGCCACGGCGTGTGACTCGGCGGTCAGAGTGCTGCTTTGTGGCCGGATCCGATCAGGACCGAGCCTTCGAACAAGATCCCGTCCTGTTCGTTGTCCGCAGCCTTCGTTGCGGATTGCATGGCGCGGGCGCCGATCGCGTCGCGGACCTCAGCATCCATCCCGGCCAGTGCAATCGCCAGCGGACCGGCGAGTTTGGGCACGCGCTCCCACCATTCCTCCAGCGATGCTGCGCGCATTGGCGTGGAACGGGCCTCGACCGTTACGTCCTCGAGCCCCCCATCCCGCAGAACAGACGCCAGCAGGTCATGGTTGTCGAGCGAGAACGGGCCGCGAACGTTCGGCGGCGGAAACGGCACGCCGAATTGTGCGCTCACGGCGTCCAGCACCAGCCCCAGCCATGGGTTCGCCTCCCGGCGATCCCACGTCATCACCGCATATCGCCCACCGGCGCGCAGGACACGAACCGCCTCGGCGATCGTCTGAACCGGGTCCTCGACGAACATCAAGCCGTGGCGATTGATCACCGCGTCAAAGCTGGCATCACCGAAGTCGATCGCGCCTTGATCGAACACCGCGGTGCTCACCCGAGCATCGGAGCCCGCGCGTTTGGCCGCGACGGCGACCATCTCAGCGGCAACGTCAGACAGGACCACACCACCGGTTGACCCGACCCGCTCAGCGGCGGCGAGACCTGCACCCCCGGGACCTGCCGCCAGGTCGAGAACCTGATCGCCCTCCCCGATCTGCGCCGCGTCGAGCAGCGCCTCCGTTGCCAGAGCGAGTTGCTCGTCGACGAACCCGGCGTTGGCCGCCCAACCCGGCGCGACGCTGTCCCACATCTCCGACATCTCGCCACGATCCTCCCACTTCCACGGCGTGCCAGCCAATCGACGAGCCGCGGTCAGGACTGGCGCTGGCCGCACGAGGCAGCGTGCCGGTCGTTGCGGGCCCGGGCGCGCTTCAGTACCGCTCAGCGCGTCAGGCGACGACGTTCGCTCGGCCAGCTCTACAGGGCGAGCGGCTCGGCGGGAAAGCGGACGCCGAAGCGCTGGATGAGATCGGGCACGCTGTCGGGGTCCATCTCGAGTGAAAAGCGCTGACAGAGCTCCCCGAGCTGCTCGGGGCCGGCTTGGGCGACCCCGCCGAGGTCGACGAGCTCGGCGAAGAAGCGTTCGAAGCCTGCGGGGGAGATGATCTCGAGGATTCGGCAAGGCTCGTCGCCGGCGTTCCAGAACGTGTGCCACTGTCCGCGCGGTTTGTGGACGAGGTCCCCGGGGCCTGCTTCCAGATGCTCGTCACCGAGTAGCGCGCCCATGCGGCCCGTGATGACAAAGCTGTATTCATCCTCGTTGTGGTGCCGGTGCAGGGGCGCCGCGAGCGCGTGCGCGGACATGGGATGCTCGACCATGGAGAAGCGATCGCCGGCTTCGGCACCATCGATCACGAAGCGCACTCCGATGCTTCCGAGGAAGCCGGCCTTCCCGTCGGTGGGTCCGACAACCTTCGCTGCGGTAATACTCACGGGGCCCCATTTCGTTGGACAGGTGTGTCGCGAGAAATGTATCCGATGTCAGGCGTGTCTGTCAAACTTTCACGGAACGCGCATGACCGACGAAAAGCGTCCCTACCGAATGACGGCGCGCGCCGAGCTGCAGGAGCGCACCCGCCAGCGCATCACGGAGAGCGCAGTGGAGCTCCACGGCACCCTTGGCCCGTCGCGCACATCACTGAGCGCAGTTGCCAAGCACGCCGGCGTTCGGCGCTCCACGCTGTACCGCCACTTCCCGGACGAGGCCGCCCTATTCGTGGCCTGCTCGGGCCACTGGATGGCCCAGCATCCACTGCCCGATCTGGATGCTTGGGCGACCGTGAGCGATCCCGAGAAGCGGTTGCGCACAGCGCTCACCGAGCTCTACACCTATTACGCCGAAACCGAGCCAATGCTCACCAACCTGCTACGCGACCTGGACGTCGTGGAGGCGGTCCAGCAACAGTTCACGCAGTTTCTCAACTACTTCGAGGATGCGCGTCACACGCTGATGATCGGCCGGCGAGAACGCGGTCGCGCCGCGCAAAGAGCGCGCGCCGCCATCGGCCATGGGCTCTCCTTCACGACCTGGCGGTCGCTGGTGCGCGAACAGGGATGCGAAACGCGCGAGGCAGTCGACATGATGTGCCGTCTGCTCGCCGCGTGCCGACAGACCGCGCGTGGCCGCTAGCGGAGCCCGAACACACTACCCACGACCCATGAAGTCTCAGTGGCGCGGACCGCGCGCGTGACCTCGAGCAGAAAGCGACGACGTCGCTCGGGATCACCGCCCCATTTGTCTTGGCGGCGGTTGCTGTAGGGCGAGAGGAATTGGTTGATGAGGTAGCCGTGCGCGGCGTGAATCTGCACGCCGTCGAAACCGCTTTCGACGGCGATGCGTGCGGTCTCGGCGAACCGGGTGATGATGTCGGTGATTTCCTCGCCGGTGAGCGCGCGTGGTTTGGCGAACGCGCCGCCGACTTTGACCTGGACGGCGCTCGGGGCGACGGCGAGCTCGGAAATGACGGCGAGCGTTACGCTACATCGCTCAGTTGGCGTTTCCGTCGAGGTCGGTCCGCAGGGTGCTGACGCACGGGCCGCCCTCCTATCCGCGCGTTGTGAGACTCGTCGCGCCGGCTGCAAGATGCTCGTGCTCGCAGGGATGCGGGGCTGGCGATGGCTGTCGGTGTCAGGCGATCAGGGACTCGGAGAGGTTCCATAGGCGCGCCGCGTTTTCCGGATCGAGCGCATATCCGGCGACGCCGGACACCGTAGTCTCGGCGGGGAACTCGGGGGGCAGCCGGGGCGCCTCGTTGCAGTCCTCGAAGTAGCGCCCGCCGATCCCGTCAAGCAGCGGCGAGGTGGCGACCAGTACGCTCGTGGCTGCGCCCTGTTGACGGGTCTTGATTCCCGGCCCGCCCGCCGTTGCTTGTCGTTCGCGGATGCCGCCCCAGATTCTGTCGAGCTCGTCGGGCGTCATATGCCGAGACAGGTTGGTGTCGAAGATCGCTCCCGGGTGCACGGCGTTGGCCGTGATGCCGTGTGATGACCAGCGTCTGTGGGCCTCGACCGCGAACAGGATGTTTGCGGTCTTGGACTGGCCGTACGCCACTGCTCCGTCATATGAGCGCGCGGTGAAGAACAGGTCCTCGAACACGACCGGTGAGCGCAGATGCGCGCGCGAGCTGAGCGACACGACCCGCGCCTCACGGCCGTCCTGTGCGGCGGCCTTCAACGCGTTGTGCAGTCCAACGGTCAGAGCGAAATGACCGATGTGGTTGGTGGCGATCTGCCGCTCCCAGCCGCGCCCGACGAGTTCGAGGGTTGGGATCCGCATCACGCCCGCGTTGTTGATCAGCAGGTGCAGCGGGCCGTCCCAGGCCGCAAGGAACGCGCTGATCGAGGCGAGGTCGGCGAGGTCAAGCAGCCCCACACGCACGTCCCTGCCGGTCGCCGCCCGGATCTCGGCGGCGGTGCGCTCGCCCGCGGCGAGATCGCGCACCGCGAGCGTCACCTCGGCGCCCACGGCGACGAGTGCCCGCGCCGTCTCGATGCCGATACCCGACGAGGCGCCGGTCACGATTGCGCGCGTGCCGGTGAGGTCGATGCCCTCGACGACGTCCCAGATTGTGGAGTCCGCGCCAAAGCCGGTCTGAATCAGGGTGTTCTCACTCATGTGCCGCAGTGTGGAACCCACGCCCGCGGCGCACCAGAGATCTGATGATCCTGGTAGTGACACCCCCAGGATGAGCGCGCGGACGCGGCGTATCGTTTCCACCGATGTCCGCCACGAACGCGATCGGCGAGTACCTCCGGGCCCGGCGCGAGCTCATCCGTCCTCACGACGCCGGCCTGCGCGACTTCGGGCGGCGCCGCACCCCCGGGTTGCGGCGCGAGGAGGTGGCGATGCTCGCCGGGGTCAGCGCCGACTATTACATCCGCCTCGAGCAGGGGCGCGATCAGCATCCCTCGCCGCAGGTGCTCGACGCGCTCGCACGCGCGCTGCAGCTCGACGAGGACGCGACCGCTCATCTGCACGGGCTGGCCTCACCACGGCCGCGCTCCCGCTCGCGCCGGACGACGAAACGTGAATGCGTACCGGAGACGATCGAGCAGCTGATCATGTCCTGGACGACAACGCCCGCCTATGTCTTTGGCCGGTATCTCGACGTGCTCGCCGCCAACCCGCTCGCGACCGCGATCGCACCGTGGTTCACCGCCGGCGAGAATCTCGTCAGGGGCGCTTTCCTCGATCCGCGCCGCCGTGAGCTGAAGCCCGATTGGGAGCGGACGCTCGCGAGCACGGTCGCCGCCCTGCGTGCCAACGTCGGCCAGGACGTCGACGACCCGCGGCTGACGGACCTCGTCGGCGAGCTGTCGTTGCGCAGCGAGCCCTTCCGGCAGCTGTGGGCCCGCCACGACGTCCGGCCGAAGGGGACCGACACGACGACGATCGAGCACCCCCAGGTCGGGAGGCTCGAGCTGACGTACACGAAGCTCCCGATCCCCGACACCGATCGCCAAACGCTGTCGATCTACCATGCCGCGCCCGGCAGCCCGAGCGCTCAGTCTCTCGCGCTGCTCGCAACGACCACCGTCCCCGAGCGCGAGCCCGAGCGAATCCTCAG